>NZ_JALJZN010000001.1:4800000-7062500 GCF_024171315.1 Bradyrhizobium sp. USDA 4532 | reverse complement strand
GAAGCGAGCGCCGAAATGATCCCGGAGATAATGAATGGCTCAGGCGAATTGCTTCGCTTGATCCAAACTCGGATCGATCTCCTCTTTACGATGTCAGAAAACACGCACGTCACCGTCCATCCGGACCAATGAGTGCGAAGTGATGTTTCGCGGACGAAATGAACGAGGCGCTATCGAGCTTCAATTCCATCTGGTGGAGCCAGACGGGATCGAACCGACGACCTCATGCTTGCAAAGCACGCGCTCTCCCAGCTGAGCTATGGCCCCGTACCAGAAGACGAATGCTCCGCACTCGATCAAAATGGTGGGCCTGGGAAGACTTGAACTTCCGACCTCACGCTTATCAAGCGCGCGCTCTAACCAACTGAGCTACAAGCCCCTAACACGAGAGACATGCCGGCGCGCACTCAACCTGAAGTCGGTACATCGCACAGCGCTCAGCCCCTGGCGCGTGTTCGTCCGCGAAGAAAGAGAAACGAAGACGGCGAAATCCCGCCAATGGAGCTCAACAATCCTGAAACTGTTGGCCCCTGAATGTTTCTAAAACGATCCGATAGATAGCGTGAGCTGATCTGAAGGATCATCCTTAGAAAGGAGGTGATCCAGCCGCAGGTTCCCCTACGGCTACCTTGTTACGACTTCACCCCAGTCGCTGACCCTACCGTGGCCGGCTGCCCCCTTTCGGTTAGCGCACCGTCTTCAGGTAAAACCAACTCCCATGGTGTGACGGGCGGTGTGTACAAGGCCCGGGAACGTATTCACCGTGGCGTGCTGATCCACGATTACTAGCGATTCCAACTTCATGGGCTCGAGTTGCAGAGCCCAATCCGAACTGAGACGGCTTTTTGAGATTTGCGAAGGGTCGCCCCTTAGCATCCCATTGTCACCGCCATTGTAGCACGTGTGTAGCCCAGCCCGTAAGGGCCATGAGGACTTGACGTCATCCCCACCTTCCTCGCGGCTTATCACCGGCAGTCTCCTTAGAGTGCTCAACTAAATGGTAGCAACTAAGGACGGGGGTTGCGCTCGTTGCGGGACTTAACCCAACATCTCACGACACGAGCTGACGACAGCCATGCAGCACCTGTCTCCGGTCCAGCCGAACTGAAGAACTCCGTCTCTGGAGTCCGCGACCGGGATGTCAAGGGCTGGTAAGGTTCTGCGCGTTGCGTCGAATTAAACCACATGCTCCACCGCTTGTGCGGGCCCCCGTCAATTCCTTTGAGTTTTAATCTTGCGACCGTACTCCCCAGGCGGAATGCTTAAAGCGTTAGCTGCGCCACTAGTGAGTAAACCCACTAACGGCTGGCATTCATCGTTTACGGCGTGGACTACCAGGGTATCTAATCCTGTTTGCTCCCCACGCTTTCGTGCCTCAGCGTCAGTATCGGGCCAGTGAGCCGCCTTCGCCACTGGTGTTCTTGCGAATATCTACGAATTTCACCTCTACACTCGCAGTTCCACTCACCTCTCCCGAACTCAAGATCTTCAGTATCAAAGGCAGTTCTGGAGTTGAGCTCCAGGATTTCACCCCTGACTTAAAGACCCGCCTACGCACCCTTTACGCCCAGTGATTCCGAGCAACGCTAGCCCCCTTCGTATTACCGCGGCTGCTGGCACGAAGTTAGCCGGGGCTTATTCTTGCGGTACCGTCATTATCTTCCCGCACAAAAGAGCTTTACAACCCTAGGGCCTTCATCACTCACGCGGCATGGCTGGATCAGGCTTGCGCCCATTGTCCAATATTCCCCACTGCTGCCTCCCGTAGGAGTTTGGGCCGTGTCTCAGTCCCAATGTGGCTGATCATCCTCTCAGACCAGCTACTGATCGTCGCCTTGGTGAGCCATTACCTCACCAACTAGCTAATCAGACGCGGGCCGATCTTTCGGCGATAAATCTTTCCCCGTAAGGGCTTATCCGGTATTAGCTGAAGTTTCCCTCAGTTGTTCCGAACCAAAAGGTACGTTCCCACGCGTTACTCACCCGTCTGCCGCTGACATATTGCTATGCCCGCTCGACTTGCATGTGTTAAGCCTGCCGCCAGCGTTCGCTCTGAGCCAGGATCAAACTCTCAAGTTGGACTTGAAACCTTGAACCGGCTGATCACAACGTTTGACGAGGTCCCACCATTCTTCGTCGACCGAAGTCAACGAGCCGCCTGCGATTCACATCGTTGGCAGCGATGGTGTAACCTTTAAAACGTGTACCGCCGAAGTCTTTCGTCCACTCTCAGAAGTCAAAAGCCGAAGCTTTCAAGTATTCCGAGAGACGCAAGGACTCCGCCGTCCACGTTTCTCTTTCTTCATCTTCACTTGTCAAACAGCCCGGGATCCGATGACCCCACACCCTTGGAGGGTGGTTCTACCCTTCACCGGCCGACGGTGAACTTCAACCGATTTATGTCGGCTGTTGTGTCACTCATCGAAGTGAGGAGCATCAGTGGCGCGTTCGCTCGCCTTGGTCAGTGACCCGGCGGCGCCGCGCTCAGTGGTTGGTTTATAGTCCGCACCCCTCGGGATTGTCAACGGCCATTGTCAACAAATCGTCGCACGCCCAAATCGCTTGTGCAGTGCGAAGAAATTCTCGTGCTTTCCGTGGCTTAGGTCGGAGGTAAAAATTCGCCAGCCAGCCCTCGCGGCAAAAAACTTTAAAAAAAGTTCGTCGCCGGGCGGCCCGTGAGGCCCTCCAAAACGGGTTCCGACCGCCCCGGGGCCGGGCGGCGCGCATCGACCTGCTTTCAGGGAAGCTTTTCCACCTCAAATGCCGCACTTGAGCCACAATCCTGCGACGTTCTGGCTATAACGAATGCATTGAACCGCTCGTAACCTGTGGGGGCTGGGGCGGTTTTTCTGGGGGACCAGGCGATTTTCTCCAAAAATCCGTCGCCTCTTCCCTTCGCGGCCGAGCAACATCGAGAGATCTGCACACCATTGACGTTCGAGATCGCGGCTAGCTAATGGCCATCGGCTTCTCGAATTCGATGCGTGTAGCTCGCCACACTGCCGCGATTCCTCTTCGGGGGATCAAGGTGGGGACGAGGACGAGCTGAGGTCGATCGCAGTTGCTGGAATTTGGGGGGATATCGGGTTGAGCCAACGGGCGTCACGCGGAAGCGGAATTGGGCGCGAGACCGGGATGATCGATCTCGGTCACGAGCCGCCGCTTTCAGTCGACGGCACCGAGGCCGCGGTGATCGACCGTCGCCGTGTCTCCGTCCAATGGTTTAGCGGCACCATTCTGACTGGACTATGTGGCGCGGCCCTGATCGGCGGCGCCGTTTTTGCGTCGCTCGACGGCGAGATGACCTTCGCCAAGGTGCCGGAGCGTGTCGAAGGCGCGCTCCGCGGCGCGTTCACCGGCAACGATCGCGTCGTCAGCCTGCACAAGGGTGACCGCCTGCCGCCGCCCAGCGAATCCTCCGCCTCCCGCAGCCTGGTGCGCGTGTCGACCGTGACCCGCGTCGGCAATCGCGACGTGATGCGGGTGCGGCCCTTCATCCGAATTTCCGGCAATCTCTCGATGACCACGAGCGACCTGTCGGCAAAAATCCCTGCGTTCAACGCGCAGCGTCTCTTGACCGATGTCGGCTCCGACACGCCGGCGGCGGCCGAGGATCCGAATGCGGCGGCCGAGCCCGACGCCGAGGTCTCGTTCGTCACCAAGGATCTCGGCTCCGTGCTGCCGAAAGCCAAGCTCGCCGCGGTCGTCGCGCTCGACGACGTGCTGATGCGGGTCCGCGACGCCGCCAACTGGCGCGGCTCCGGCGGCTCGGTGCGCTACGCTTCACTCGCCAATGCCGCGGCTGACGCGAGCGGCGCCGGCCCCGACATGAGGATGGCCTACGCCACCGAGGGCAACACCTCCGATCCCTATGCCGGCTTCGAGACCCGCGTGGTGCCGGAAAACGTCACCCTGCTGCCGAAGACCAAAGAGCAGGTCACCGGCGGCAATCCGGTCGGCGAGCGGGTTCACCTCGTCAGGAAGGGCGACAGCATCACCTCGATCCTGCGCGATCAGGGCGCAACGCCCGACGAGGCGAAGGCGATCGCCGCAACGCTCGGCCCGCGTGGCCGCGAGGGCGGCCTGAAGGAAGGCCAGAAGGTACGGATCCTGATGGCGCCGGCCGCGCCCGGACCGAATGTCAGGCTGCAGCCCTATCGCGTGATCGTCGCCAACGAATCCGTCATCGAGGCCGTCGCTGCGCTGTCCGATCTCGGCAAATACGTTGCCGTCGACGTGCAGAGCATGAACACCGTCACCGAGACCGCCGACAATTCCAGCGACGATGACGAGGATGATGGCAGCGGCGTGCGGCTCTATCAGAGCATTTACGAGACCGCGCTGCGCAACAAGGTGCCGCCGACCGTCATCGAAGACATGGTCAAGATCTACTCCTACGACGTCGATTTCCAGCGCAAGGTCCAGCCCGGCGACTCGTTCGACGTGTTCTTTGCCGGCGAGGACGAGGGCGTCACCAGCACCGAAAAGACCGAAGTGCTCTACGCCGCGCTGACCGTGGGCGGCGAAACCAAGAAATACTACCGATTCCAGAGCTCCGACGACGGCCTCGTCGACTACTATGACGAGACCGGCAAGAGCGCGAAGAAGTTCCTGGTACGCAAGCCGGTCAACAACGCGATCATGCGTTCGGGCTTCGGCGGCCGCCGCCACCCGATCCTCGGCTATGTGAAGATGCACACCGGCGTCGACTGGGCCACCGCCTACGGCACGCCGATCTTCGCGTCCGGCAATGGCGTGCTCGAGAAGGTCGGATACGAGGGCGGTTACGGCAAATATATCCGCATGAAGCATGCCAATGGCTACGAGACCGCCTACGGCCACATGTCGGCCTTCGCCAAGGGCATGGAGATCGGCAAGAAGGTGCGGCAGGGCCAGGTGATCGGCTTCGTCGGCTCGACCGGCCAGTCGACCGGCCCGCACGTCCACTACGAAATCCTGGTCAACGGCCGATTCGTCGACCCGATGCGCGTGAAGCTGCCGCGCGGCCGTTCGCTCGAAGGCCCGATGCTGGCGAACTTCGAGAAGGAGCGCGACCGGATCGAGGCCCAGATGTCCAGCCGCGGCAGCTCGCGAATCGTCTCGGACGCCACCAGTTCCACGTCGCAGACGCGCTCCACCACCAACCGCTGACGGCGGAAACCTCGCTCAGGAAGCCGTTCCATCCGGAACCATCCGCGCCCGTCAGGCTTTGTCCGCTTAGGTAAACCTTGCAGAGGAGGCGCGCATGGCAAGCCTCACCCGCGACGATGTGCTGAAGGCCGTCGGCTCCGCCGACGACGTCACGATCGCGAGGATTATCGCGTCGGGGGCGACGATCACCGAGCTTGCCGAGGCGCAAGCCTGGCTCGCCAATGACGAGCCGCTGATCAATGCCGGCAAGCCGCTGGCCACCGGCCGCGCCCGCGAGCTGGTCGATATCCTGTCCGAACTCGAGCCCGGCGAGGACGACGAGCCGTCACCGCCCATCGCCCCGCCGGAATGACGGGTCCGGCAAGATTTACGGCGCGAGGCTGGCGCAGATCAGGAACACGATCCCGATCGCGGTCAGCCCGAACGCCACGGATGCGAGCGGGAGCAGCATGTCGATGGTGGCATGGGTGCTGTTGATCGTGCTGCCCCAGACCGCGAATTCGCCGGTCCGCCACTCCCGGAACGGAATCGACCGCTGATGCAGGTTGTGCCGATCGTCGTATTTCTGCCGGATCAGCGAAAGCACCCACGGCAACAGCACCGCGACGAACAGCGATACGCTGACGAACATCAGCGACAGCTCGACGTCGTCCTGACGGTCGAACAATATCCATGCCGCCACCGCGAACCACCGGCGGCTACGCCGTAGACGCGGGGATGAAGATCGTCATAGACGGGCCGGTTATGGGCAATGAGGTCTCTGCTCATGCAATTCGCCTGCTGCTGAGGGCGACCGGAGGTGTGGCTTTGCAGGATGATGCAAGGCGGCGCGCGAATCAGCGATGCGATTCGGACCGAATACTTCCCTTTGCAGCTGCGCGGGACGTTTGCCACGCCAGCCGATCATCAGGATGAAAACGAACGCCGTCCCGAGGCGGTTTCATTAATTCGGGCTCACAAAACCGGCCGCCGAACAGGAACTCCGTCGCATGCGGCCCGCCGATGTCATGGCGATGGATGCGGCCTGTCGCCAGGCCGCATCCGGTTTCGCTATCGAAACGCTCAGTTCAGCTTGCGCTTCGAGACCGGGGCCTCGAACTGCACGATCTCGGCGGTTTTGGGCACCTGACCGTTGAAGGTCAGCACGTTGCCCTTCTCCGAGATCACGACATGATCGCCGTCCTTGACCTCGCCGGCGAGGATCATCTCGGCCAGCGGATCCTGCACGCTGCGCTGGATCACCCGCTTCAGCGGGCGGGCGCCGTAAGCCGGATCCCAGCCCTTCTCCGCGAGCCAGTCCCGCGCCTTGGGGTCCAGCGTGAGCTCGATCTTGCGATCCTCGAGCAGCTTGGTCAGCCGCGCGAACTGGATCTCGACGATACGGCCCATCTCGCTCTTCTGCAGGCGGTGGAACAGGATGATCTCGTCGATGCGGTTCAGGAATTCCGGCCTGAAATGCGCCCGCACGACGCCCATCACCTGATCGCGGACCGCCGCGGTGTCCTCGCCCTCCGGCTGATTCACCAGGAACTCCGAACCGAGATTCGAAGTCATGATGATCAGCGTGTTGCGGAAGTCGACGGTGCGGCCCTGACCATCGGTCAGGCGGCCGTCGTCGAGCACCTGCAACAGCACGTTGAAGACGTCGGGATGCGCCTTCTCGATCTCGTCGAACAGCACGACCTGGTAGGGCCGCCGGCGCACGGCTTCAGTCAGGGCACCGCCCTCGTCGTAGCCGACATAGCCGGGAGGCGCGCCGATCAGCCGCGAGACCGAGTGCTTCTCCATGTACTCGGACATGTCGAGGCGGACCATCGCGGTCTCGTCGTTGAAGAGGTCAGCGGCGAGCGCCTTGGTCAGCTCGGTCTTGCCGACGCCGGTGGGGCCTAAGAACATGAACGAGCCGGTCGGCCGGTTCGGATCCTGCAGGCCCGCGCGGGCACGGCGCACGGCGGTTGCCACCGCACGCACGGCTTCAGCCTGGCCGACGACGCGCTTGGCGAGACTGTCCTCCATTTTCAGGAGCTTGTCCTTTTCGCCCTCGAGCATCTTGTCGACCGGCACGCCGGTCCAGCGCGAGACGACCTGCGCGATGTGGTTGGCGGTGACCGCCTCCTCCATCATCTCGCCGCCGCTCGGCTTGCTGTTCGCTTGCGCCTCGATGTCGGCGAGCTTCTTTTCCAGCTCGGGAATCCGGCCATAGGCCAGTTCGCCCGCCTTCTGGAATTCGCCGCGACGCTGCGCATTGGCCAGCTCAACGCGGAGCGCGTCGAGTTCGCTCTTCAGCTTCTGGGCATTGGAGAGCTTGTTCTTCTCCGCGCTCCAGCGCGCCGTCAGCGCCGTCGATCGCTCCTCGAGCCCTGCGAGTTCCTTCTCCAGGGTCTGCAAGCGGCTCTTGGAGCCGGCATCGTTCTCCTTCTTCAGCGCCTCCTGCTCGATCTTCAGCCGGATGATGTCGCGATCGAGCGAATCGAGCTCTTCCGGCTTCGAATCAACCTGCATCTTCAGCCGCGCCGCCGCCTCGTCCATCAGGTCGATGGCCTTGTCCGGCAGGAAGCGGTCGGTGATGTAGCGGTTCGACAGCGTGGTCGCGGCCACCAGCGCGGAGTCGGTGATGCGCACGCCGTGATGCTGCTCGTATTTGTCCTTGAGGCCGCGCAGGATCGAGATGGTGTCCTCGACCGTCGGCTCGCTGACATAGATCGGCTGGAACCGGCGAGCCAGCGCCGCATCCTTCTCGACATGCTTGCGGTACTCGTCGAGCGTGGTCGCACCGATACAGTGCAACTCACCACGCGCGAGCGCAGGCTTCAGGAGGTTGGACGCGTCCATTGCGCCGTCGGTCTTGCCGGCGCCGATCAGGGTGTGCATCTCGTCGATGAACAGGATGATGCCGCCCTCGGCCGACGAGACCTCCTGCAGCACGGATTTCAGCCGCTCCTCGAACTCGCCGCGATATTTCGCGCCGGCGATCAAGGCGCCCATGTCGAGCGACAGCAGCTTCTTGTCCTTCAAGCTCTCCGGCACGTCGCCATTGAGGATGCGCAGCGCCAGGCCCTCGACAATGGCGGTCTTGCCGACGCCGGGTTCACCGATCAGGACGGGATTGTTCTTGGTCCGCCGCGACAGAACTTGAATCGTGCGGCGGATCTCCTCGTCGCGGCCGATCACCGGGTCGAGCTTGCCGTCGCGCGCAGCCTGGGTCAGGTCGCGGGCATATTTCTTCAGCGCGTCGTAAGCGTTCTCGGCGGTCGCACTGTCGGCGGTGCGGCCCTTGCGCAGCGCTTCGATGGCCGCGTTCAGGTTCTGCGCCGTGACGCCGCCCTTGCTCAGGATCGAGGCCGCCTCGCTGCCCTTCTCGAGCGTGAGCCCGAGCAGCAGCCGCTCGACGGTGACAAAACTGTCGCCGGCCTTGTCGGCGGCCTGTTCCGCCGCATCGAAGGCACGCGCCAGCTCCGGCGACAGGTAGACCTGTCCGGCGCCATTGCCCGAGACCTTCGGCAGCTTGTTCAGCGCCTCTTCGGTCGCTTTCAGGATCGCTCCGGAATTGCCGCCGGCACGGTCGATCAGACCGCCGGCGAGCCCCTCATTGTCGTCCAGCAGCACCTTCAACAGATGCAGCGGCGAGAACTGCTGGTGACCGTCGCGCATTGCGAGCGACTGGGCAGACTGGATGAATCCGCGCGCGCGCTCGGTGTACTTCTCAATGTTCATTCGTTTTCCCTCGGCCTGCCGTCACCACCCATTCAGGCATGGTTCCGGCATCTTCATTGGGTTTCCGCGGGCCGCGTTGACGTTCCTCAACCAGCCTCTGGTCGTCGCCATCATTTTTCAGGCTTGCCGCAGATGTGGGCACTTGGTTCCAAAACGGAAGAGCCACAGCCTGCGATTTCGCCCGGTGAAGCTCAGCGCCGCACGATGGCGACAAGGTAGCGGCAAGGCTGAGCGGTTTCGTTACGGAAGACGATGTCCGACGGCGGACCGAGCTCGACGCGGTCGCCCGCAGCGAGCTCGTGGCGCTCCGCTCCTTCCATCAAGGTGAGGCGGCCGCTGATCACCCAGACCACCTGGCGGACCAAGTGATAGGCGCTGGCGGGGAAGCCGGCTTCCTGCCTCGCAGGCAGTTCGATCTCCACCAGCTCCAGCGGATTGGCCGGATGCAGGAACACTTGCCGCCGCAGATAGGCCGCCTTCGGATCTCGCCACACCGGCTGATCCTTGGCCCGCTGCAGGCGGGAATTTCGTGAGGCAACCTCGAACAGCGCGGCCATGGTCAGGCCATAGGCCGTGGCGATCCGCGACAGCGTCGCCGCCGTCGGGCTTGCCTCCGCCCGCTCGATCTTGCTGAGCATGGCCTTGGACACGCCCGCCCGCCCGGCGAGGTCCGCCAGCGACCAGCCGCGGCCCTCCCGTTCGGCGCGAACCCGCCGCCCGAGAGCCTCATCGGCCTTGTCCTCTATAATTGACATATCGTCTTATATAATAGACGATGGGGATCCGTTCAAGAGGCCCGTCAAGGAACCACCGATGATTATCCGCCCCGCCACAGAGCAGGACATCCCTGCGATTACCGCGATCTTCAACGAGGCGGTCGCCAACTCGAATGCGATCTGGACGGAGAAGCAGGATTCCGAGGCCGAGCGGCTGGCCTGGATGACGGCGCGGCTGGCTCTGGGCTATCCCGTGCTGGTGGCCGTCGAGGGGACGACGGTGCTCGGCTACGGCACATTCGGCGACTTCCGGGCCTTCCCGGGCTACCGCTACAGCGTCGAGCACAGCGTCTATATCCATGCCGATCATCGCGGCCGCGGCCTCGGCCGGATCATCGTCGACGAGCTGATCGCCGCGGCCACCGCGCTCGGCAAGCACGTCATGATCGCCGGCATCGACGGCGGCAATCTCGCCTCGCTGCGGCTGCACGCGCGGGCCGGCTTTGTCGAGGTCGCCCGGATGCCGGAGGTCGGACGCAAATTCGGCCGCTGGCTCGATCTCGTGTTCATGCAACGCCTGCTGGACGCTCCTGGAGCGGCGCGCGCCGACTAGTACCTTCCCGCGGGCGGCAGTTCTCCTCGCACGCCAAACAGGCTAGAGCGGGCGAATGGACAACACGCACGCTTCCTCTGCCCGGATCACCGGCATCTATCGCTACCCCGTCAAGGGTCTCACGCCCGAGCCGCTGCCGCACGCAGAGCTCAAGGCCGGCGAGACGCTCCGCTCCGATCGCCGCTATGCGATCGAGAACGGCCCGAGCGGTTTCGATCCCTCGGTGCCGAAATGGCTGCCGAAGCCGCATTTCCTGATGCTGCAGCGGGACGAGTGGCTGGCGCCGCTGCGCGCCCATTTCGACGATGACAGCCATGTGCTGACGCTGCGCCGGGATGGCGCGATGGTGGCCCAGGGCGACCTCGAGACCGCGGAAGGCCGCGCGGCGATCGAACGCTATTTCGCCAATCGTCATACCGGCCAGATCAAGGGCCCGCCCAAGGTGCTGGTCAGCCCCGGGCACAGTTTCTCCGATGTGCCGCGCAAGGTGGTCTCGATCATCAATCTGGCCAGCCTGCGGGCGATCGAGGAGATGGTGCAGGCGCCGGTCCATCCGCTGCGCTTCCGCGCCAACCTCTATGTCGAAGGCTGGCCGGCCTGGCATGAAGCCAGCCTGCTCGACCAGACCATCGCGATCGGCAGCGCCCGGGCCAGGGTGGTGAAGCGCATCACCCGCTGCGCCGCGGTCAATGTCGATCCCGACACCGGCGCGCGCGACCTCTCGGTGCCGAACACGCTGATGCAGCGTTTCGGCAACAATGAGTGCGGCATCTATGCCGAGATCATCAGCGATGGCGGCGCCGCCGTCGGCGACACGATTGCCGCTGAGGGACCTGTAGCGTCGTAGGCCGGGCAAGGCGCGTGCGCGCCCCGCCCGCTTTCGAGCGATCAGTTGGTCGGCATCACATAGGCGTAGATGCGGCCGCGCGAGACCCGCGTCTCGCGGACGCGGTGGCCGCTGTTGCCCGAGATCATGATCGGATTGCCCTTGGCATCGACGCCGGTGATGATGCCGACATGGCCGCCGCCGCGGCGGCTCATCACGGCGATGGCGCCGACCTGCGGTCCCGAAACGCGCGTGCCGTATTTGGCGAACGAGCTCGCCATGTCGGAGCCGGTGCCGCGATGGCCGGTGTGCTGCAGCACCATGTTCATGAAGCGGGCGCACCACAGGCTGGAGCGGCCGGTCGGATTGCCGCCGAGATAGCGGCGCGCCTCGGCCACGATGCCGGACGAGCCGAAGCCGCTTGCCGCAATCACGCCGCCCGTGTTGGGCACGGGGTCAGCGCTGCCGGGCAACGGCGCTGCGTTGGTTTCGATGATCCCGCCCGGCTGCGCGAGTGCGCGGCGCTCGGCGCGCGACAGCCGCGCTGCGGGCCGATAGTGATGACGGGCATAATGACGCGCGTGATGGCCGGCATGGGCCGAATGCGCGTGACGGGAATGATGCGGACGGGCGGATGCCGGTGCGGCGGAGATCACGGCGAGAGTGAGCGAACACAGAGCCAGCGCCAAAACACGAAGTGACCGGCGACACGCAAGCAACTGAACCATACTTCACTAGATCCTCTGTAACGCCCCCCAATTCCCCGTCGCGTTCCCGGGGGAACACGGCGGTGGTTTTGAAAATCGGGATGGCGCGAGGAAGATTTCATGCGGCACTGCGGGACCAATTTCTTGGTCATTCCGCGATGATTCGATGACGAGAAAGGAACCGGAACTGCCGCATTGCGGCCTCGAAAATTAACTGCAAATCTGGAGGCGGCCAACGAGAGGAGAATTTCAATGCCCTACGCCACGACGAAAGATCATGTCCGCCTCCACTTCGAAGAGGCCGGCAGCGGAACCCCGATCATCTTCCTGCACGAGTTCGCCGCTGATCACACCAATTGGGAGCCGCAGATGCGCTACTTCGCGCGCGGCCACCGCTGCATCGCCTATTCGGCGCGCGGCTACACGCCGTCCGACGTGCCTGCGAGTGCCGACGTTTACACCTACCAGCACTTCTATACCGACGCGCTCGCCGTGCTCGACCATCTCGGCATCGCCAAGGCGCATTTCGTCGGGCTCTCGATGGGCTCCTATTCGTCGCTGCAGATCGCCCTCAACGCGCCGGAGCGCGCGCTGTCGATGACGCTGGCCGCGGTCGGCTCCGGCTCAAGCCTCGAGCATCTCGATGCCTTCCGCGCGCAGTGCCGTGCCAATGCCGAGCAATACGAGAGCATCGGCGCGGTCGAGGTCGCCAAGGTGACGCGCGAAGCGCCGAGCCGGATTCCGTTCCTGGTCAAGGATCCGCGCGGCCACGCCGATTTCTACGCCGCGCTCGCCCGCCACGACGCCAGAGGCTCAGCCAACACGATGCGCAGCTTCCAGGGCGGCAGGCCCTCGATCTACACCATGACCGACGCCATCAAGCGCGCCGCGACGCCGGCGCTGATCCTGTGCGGCGACGAGGACGACAATTGCATCGCGCCCAGCATGTTCCTGAAGCAGCATCTGCCGGCCGCCGGCCTCTCGTTCTTCCCGAAGTCGGGCCACGTGCTCAACCTCGAGGAGCCGGCGCTGTTCAACGAGATGGTCGAGCGCTTCATCGCGCTGGTCGAGGCCGGCCGTTGGCCGGTACGCGATCCGCGGTCGCTGGTGGCGGCGCCGGTGTAGTCCTGTCATTCCGGGGCGATGCGCAGCATCGAACCCGGAATCTCGAGATTCCGGGTTCACACTTCGCGTGCCCCGGAATGACGCCATGACGTCACTTCCCCTGCCCACCCCGGCTGAGCAGGAACACGCCCTGCTCGCCGAACATGTTCCACACCCACCACGGCAGGTTGAGCGGCACCGGACGGCCGTAGAGATCGAGCGCCACCGCGCGCTCCATCTTGACGTTGATCTCCTCGCAGAGCTGCACGAAATCCTTGATGGTGCAGAAGTGGATGTTCGAGGTGTCGTACCAGCTCGCCGGCAAATTCTCGGTGCGCGGCATGTGGCCCCCGATCAACAGCTGCAGCCGCATCTTCCAGAACCCGAAATTCGGGAACGAGACGATGGCGCGCTGGCCGATGCGCAGCAGATTTTCCAGCACCACCTTGGGCTGCCGCGTCGCCTGCAAGGTCTGCGACAGGATCACGTAGTCGAACGCATCATCCGGATAATTGACGAGGTCGGTGTCGGCATCGCCCTGCACCACCGCGAGCCCCTTGGCGACGCAGCCATTGACACCCTCGCGCGACAGCTCGATGCCGCGGCCGTCGATGCCGCGGCTTTCCAGCAGTTGCAGCAATTCGCCGTCGCCGCAGCCGACATCGAGCACGCGCGAGCCCGGCCGCACCATGTCGGCGACCAACAGATGATCGGTGCGATAGCCGCCGGTCCGCTCCGGCGCGATACCCGGCAAGGGCAATGTCTGCTGCATGCTCATGACCGGCCGCCGTCCTTCAGTCCGCGCGCCTTGGCTGCGGCCAGCAGGAAGGCACGGGAGATCTCGAGGAATTCGGGCACGTCGAGCAGGAAGGCGTCGTGCCCCTTGTCGGTCTCGATCTCGGCGAACGACACCCGCGCGCTCGACGCGTTCAGCGCATGCACCAGCGCGCGCGATTCCGAGGTCGGAAACAGCCAGTCGCTGGTGAACGACACCACGCAGAACCGGGTCTGGATGCCGGTGAACGCCTTCGCCAGCACGCCGTTGTGGTCGGCGGCGATGTCGAAATAGTCCATCGCGCGGGTCAGATAGAGATAGGAGTTGGCATCGAAGCGCTCGACAAAGGACGAGCCCTGGTAGCGCAGATAGCTCTCGACCTGGAAATCCGCATCGAACGAGAAGGTCGGCAGCTCGCGGTCCTGCATCCGCCGTCCGAACTTGCGGTGCAGCGCGGCGTCCGAGAGATAGGTGATGTGCGCGGCCATCCGCGCCACCGCCAATCCGCGGTGCGGATGGGTGTCCTCGTCGACATAGCGGCCGCCGCGCCAGTCCGGATCGGCCATCACGGCCTGGCGGCCGAGCTCGTGGAACGCGATGTTCTGCGCCGAGTGGCGCGTCGAGCAGGCGATCGCGAGCGTCGAGAACACGCGCTCCGGATAGGCCGCGGTCCATTGCAGGACCTGCATGCCGCCCATCGAGCCGCCGACCACGCAGAACAGCGTCGTGATGCCGAGACGATCGATCAGCATCGCCTGCGCACGCACCATGTCGGGGATGGTGATGATCGGGAAATCGAGTCCCCACACCTTGCCGGTCGCGGGGTTCAACGACGCAGGGCCGGTCGAGCCCATGCAGCCGCCGATCACATTGGAGCAGATGATGAAGTACTTGTCGGGATCGATCGGCCGGCCGATGCCGACCATGGTCTCCCACCAGCCGGGCTTGCCAGTGACGGGATGGATGTTGTTGACATGCTGATCGCCGGTCAGCGCGTGGCAGACCAAGATCGCGTTGGAGCGGTCGGCATTGAGCTCGCCATAGGTCTGGTAGGCGATCTGGAATGGTGCGAGATCGACGCCGCAATCGAGCTTGAGCGGCTGGTCCATCCCGAACTTCGCCACCAATGACGACGGATGGTCGGCCTCATGGGCGCGATCATCGCTCGGGGTTTGTGGGCTCGGTATCGGACGCACGTTGCTCATCTAGGCGACCCTGCCTCCGCGCGGGAGGGCTCGACGGACCTCAGGCCAATAAAAAACCCGGCCTGAACAAAGGTTCGGCCGGGAGCTGATAAGGTCCCCGGCCTGTTTAGCGAGTTGTTTAACGTGGCTGCAAGCCGGCCGGCTCAAATGACCACGGGACGCAGGGAACGTAGTCCCCACGCCCCCCGCCGTCAAGACAGCCCTGCCCACGGCCAATTGGTTAACCGAATGCGCAAGGCACGCCTGCGACGTTTCTCTTTGCTTTCGCTGCCCGTCTTTCCTAATCAGGGACCCTGTCCGACGCGGCACCGGGCCGCCCCGACGACAAGGTTTGAGAGCATGTCCAACCCACCCCCGTCGCCGCCCTCGCTGCAGGATCTGCGCAAGGAGATCGATGCGATCGACGAGCAGGTACACCGCCTGTTGATGGCGCGCGGCGACATCATCGACCGCCTGATCCAGGTCAAGAAGACCCAGGAGGTCGGCTCGGCATTCCGCCCGGCACGCGAGGCCAGCATGATGCGCGAGCTGGTGCGGCGTCATCGCGGCATCCTGCCGCTCGACACCATCGAGAGCATCTGGCGCGTCATCATCTCGACCTTCACCTATGTGCAGGCGCCGTTCGCGGTGCATGCCGATGTTTCGGTCGGCGAGTCGGCCATGCGCGACTCGGCGCGGTTTCACTTCGGCTTCGTGGTGCCTTACGTGTCGCATTTCAGCGCACAGGCCGCGGTCGAGGCGGTGGCGAAGTCGAAGGGCGACCTCGCGCTGGTCTCCGCGATCGCAAGCCGTACGCCGTGGTGGAATGCGCTCGAGGCCAGTGGCGCGCCGAAGATCATCGCGCGGCTGCCGTTCCTCGAACGCGCCGACCATCCCGCCGCGCTGCCGGTGTTCGTGATCTCGCGGGTCGCCGACGACGCCATGGTCACCGAAGTGCAGACCTGGAGCGTGCGCGTCTCCGGCTGGAACGCCGATGTCGCCCGGGCGCTTGCGCCGCTCGCCGAGATCGTCGCGGTCCCCGACACCGCTTTCGACGGCGCGGCGCTCCTGGTCTCGGTCACCGGACAAGACCTTAAGAACAAGGGTTTCGAGGCCATCAAGCTCGCCCTGATCAAGGCCGGCGCCTCGGTCCGCTCGTCGGCCCTCGTCGGCAGCCACGCAACGCGCTATACGGTGCCCTCTAACGGATCGGCCAGGACCTGAAGTAAGAGCCAGCCGCCCGTCCAGGCTTTTGTTTTGACGCGTTTTCTTCACGCGAACCGGTATCCACTTCGCTCGAAAACGCTCTGTTCGGAGTTGATGATGTCCCGCCCCGTGCCGAACCCCGGCATCCTCGATATTGCGCCCTACACGCCCGGCAAGAGCCCGGTGCCGGAACCGGGCCGCAAAGTGTTCAAGCTGTCCGCCAACGAGACGCCGTTCGGGCCGTCTCCGAAGGCGATCGCGGCCTACAAGGCGGCGGCTGACCATCTCGAGGACTATCCGGAGGGGACCTCACGCGTGCTGCGCGAGGCGATCGGCCGCGCCTACGGGCTCGATCCCGACCGCATCATCTGCGGCGCCGGCTCCGACGAAATCCTCAACCTGCTGGCGCACACCTATCTCGCGCCCGGCGACGAGGCGATCTCGACCACCCACGGCTTCCTGGTTTACCCGATCGCCACCATGGCGAACGGCGCCAGGAACGTGATCGCGGCCGAGACCAATTTCACGGCCGACGTCGACGCCATACTCAAGGTGGTGACGCCGCGCACGAAACTGGTCTGGCTCGCCAACCCGAACAATCCGACCGGCACCTACATCCCGTTCGACGAGGTCAAACGGCTGCGCGCCGCGCTGCCGTCGCATGTGCTGCTGGTGCTCGACGCCGCCTATGCCGACTACGTCTCGCGCAACGACTACGAGCTCGGCATCGAGCTGGTCGCGACCACGGACAACACGGTGGTGACGCACACCTTCTCGAAGATCCACGGCCTTGCGGCGCTGCGGATCGGCTGGATGTTCGGGCCGGCGCATATCGTCGATGCCTGCAACCGTATCCGCGGTCCGTTCAACGTCACGACGCCGGCGATGCTGGCGGCGGTGGCGGCGATCGAGGACTCGGCGCATGTGCAGATGTCGCGAACCCACACCGAACAATGGCGCAACTGGCTGACCGAGCAGATCGGCAAGCTCGGGCTGAAGGTGACGCCGAGCGTCGCCAATTTCGTGCTGATCCATTTCCCGACCGACACGGGCAAGACCGCGGCGGAAGCCGACGCCTATCTCACGCGGCGCGGCCTCGTGCTGCGCGCACTCAACAATTACAAGCTGCCGCATGCGCTGCGCATGACCATTGGCACCGAGGAGGCCAACCGCCTCGTGGTCGAGGGGCTGCGCGACTTCCTGGCCGGAAAGTGACATCGTGACCACCGCCCCGCTCTTCCAACGCATCGCGCTGATCGGCTTCGGCCTGATCGGCGGCTCGATCGCGCGCGGCGCGCGCGCGCAAGGGCTGGTCGGCGAGATCGTGACCACCGCGCGCTCGGAGAAGACGCGTGCGCGCGTCGCCGAACTCGGCATCGTCGATCGCGTCGTCGAGACCAACATCGAGGCGGTGAAGGATGCCGACCTCGTCATCCTCTGCATCCCGGTCGGCGCCTGCGGCCCGGTCGCCGCTGAGATCGCGCCGCATCTGAAGCCCGGCGCGATCATCTCCGACGTCGGCTCGGTGAAGGGCGCCGTCGTCAAGGACATGGCGCCGCATCTGCCTGACGGCGTCCACTTCGTCCCGGCGCATCCGGTGGCCGGCACCGAGCATTCGGGGCCGGATTCCGGCTTCGCCGAGCTGTTCATCAACCGCTGGTGCATCCTCACCCCGCCCGAAGGCACCGATCCCGCGGCGACCGACCGATTGCGAACGTTCTGGGCCGCGCTCGGCGCCAAGGTCGAGATCATGACGCCCGACCATCATGACCTCGTGCTCGCGATCACCAGCCATTTGCCGCATCTGATCGCCTACACCATCGTCGGCACCGCCGACGAGCTGGCGCAGGTGACGGAATCCGAGGTCATCAAATTCTCCGCCGGCGGCTTCCGCGACTTCACCCGCATCGCGGCCTCGGACCCGACGATGTGGCGCGACGTATTCCTCGCCAACAAGGACGCCGTGCTCGAGATGCTCGGCACCTTCAACGAGGATCTGTCGAAGCTGACCCGCGCGATCCGGCGCGGCGACGGCGAAGCGCTGTTCGACCACTTCACCCGCACCCGCGCCATCCGCCGCGGCATCGTCGAGACCGGCCAGGACTCCGCCGCACCCGACTTCGGCCGGCCGCATGCGAATTTGGAGAAGTAGCCGGGACAACTCTTTCCATTCGTCGTCCCGGCGCAGGCCGGGAGGTGGATTCACATTCGAAGTGCAACACTTGAGCAAAGGACTCGGCAGGCGTGCGGTAGTCAAGGCATTTGCGCGGGGTGTTGTTGTAGGCGGCGATGAACTGGCGGAATCTGGCGGTCGAGAGGGTTACGAGATCCGTCTTGCGGGGAATAAAGCGGCGCATCCTGCCGATGGCGTTCTCGATGCCACCCTTCTGCCAGGGGGCATGGGGATCGCAGAAGAAGGTCGCGATCGAGAGGCGGTGCAGCGCCAGGTGATCGGCGAACTCGGTGCCGTTGTCGAAGGTAACGCTCTGGCGCAGCTCTTGTGGAAGGGGCGCGAAGAAGCCCACGAGATGGCGGGCGACACCGCGCGCGACCTTGCTGGCAAGGCGGATGCCGAGCAGCAGCCGCGAGGTGCGCTCATGCACGGTCAGCACGGCCTGACCGTATTTCGAGAACATCATCAGGTCGGCCTCCCAGTGTCCGGGCACGCTGCGGTCGGCCGCTTCGAGCGGCCGATTTGCCAGGGATACACGGCCTTCGATGAAGCTTGCGGGGCTGCCGCCCCGCTTGCCGCGGCAGCCGCGCTTGCTCTTGGCGCGCGGCAGATAGCGCCGCCAGTTGAAGTCCGTGGTGCGCCTGAGTTGGCGATAGATGAAGCGGTAGATGGTCTCGTGGGAGATCACCTTGCGCCCGTGCTCGCGGGCCAGCCGGCCAGCGACCTGCTCGGGCGACCAGCCGCGGCGAAGGCGTTGCAACACCGCGCGGCGCAGGCCGGGCTCCCGTTCGAGGCGTCCGCCCGTCCAGCGCCGCGCTCGCATCTGGTGCTGGGCATAGCTCGGCTTGTAGCCGACCTGGCTCCCCCGATTGCGCCTCAGTTCCCGAGAGATCGTTGATGGCGAGCGATCCAGAGCTGCCGCGATTTGCCGGACCGAGCTGCCATTGGCCGATCGGCAGGCAATCTCGCATCGGTCGTCCAGAGAGAGCTGCTTGTAAGTCCGCCCCATGGCAACACCTCCTCAAGGAAGTGTTGCACTTCGTTTGTGAACTCAGGGGACCCATACTCCGCGGCGGGTGTGGTTGACGGGACTCGTCGTTTCAGCTTCGCGCAACGATGCAGCGAAACCCATCATTGGCGCCGCGGGCTTAAATCGATGGGTTTCGCTTCGCTCTACCCATCCTACAATTGGAGTTGCCCGTCGGATTGTGTCGCCGCAGGGCCGACCCACCTACCGGCGGACGGAGCGAGCTGATAGCCTCCAGCAGGAAAGCCGGCGCGTCGCTGATGACAGGGAGCGATCAGATGATACTCAGTCCGGATCATGTGACTATCGCAGTGGCAGATGCCGGCCCGGCGATCGAATTCTTCGCACTGCTCGGCTTCAAGAAGACTCACGTCGCGACCATCGACGGCGGCGTTCCCGCCCGGTACATGGGCATGCCGGCCATGAGAGCGCAGCACATCACCCTCGCACTCGAAGGAGCGGATTTCGAAATCCAGCTGCTTCAGTTCGACCCGCTCCCGGGGACCGATCCGGGGGTGCACCCGACCAATCTGCGAAAGCTGGGCTTCAATCACCTCGCCTTCCGCGTCGACGACATCGAGGCGGCCACCGCGCACCTAGTGGCCAACGGTGTCACCATGCTGAGCGAGGAGATGGACTACATCAGCCGGAAGCTCCGGCTGTTCGAGGGCCCAGAGGGCATCACCTTCGAGTTGGTCCAGCGGGACGCCTGAGACTACGCTGGCCAGGGCCGTTTGCATTGCCCCAAGCGGCGCGGAATGATGTCGGCTTTTGACCCGAGCGGACCCGATCTTCGGCTAGCCCGGGCCAATATCCCGCCCCATTATCACGAGACCTCGGGCGCGCTATCATCCGGCCATTCTTTAGACAAGACTGAAGGGAGTGCTGGAGGCTGATCGCCCCTGACGGATAGCCGAGTCGGCACTCTTGGGTGACATTGGACGGAAAGGGAAACGTCAATGAACTCCACGCCCACTCCGAACCCAGTTGGATCGAACGATAGCCCGAGCGCGCGCGCCGACGAACGACTCGCGGAAGCCCAAAAGCAGATTGCGCGCGCCGATGAAGAACTCACGCGCTTGAGTGAACAGCTCGCAAGAATGGAGCGCGATGCCGCGTCCCACCCGTCGGCAAAGCCAAACCCGCCCTCGGTCGGACCCAACCCCGTTTCTTCCGGGCCCAGCCCTGCTTCTTCCGGACTTGCCTCGCAATCGCGGCCCGGAAGACCGGTATTCCGCGCCCTCACCGCCTTGTCGGTGGCAGCATGTATCGTGGTCGCTGCCCTGGCTTTGCAGTCGTCATATGGCGGGGAAGCCAAGCTGCTTGTCGCCCGTTGGGCGCCGCAGCTCGTTTCAACTCCAGCATTGCCGCCGGATGATCCGCAGCCTCCGGCGCAGCCCGCTCCACCTGCCGTTCAGGTCGCCGCGGCAGACGCCGCTCCGCCCCAAGCGACGCCGTTGCCTCAGACCGCACCACCGCAGGACGCCGCGCCGACGGCCAACACAGCCCTTCCCGATCAGACGCAGCTGCTGCAAACGATCGCACGCGACCTCGCAAATGTTCAGCGAAATATCGAGCAACTAAAGGCGAACCAGCAACAGATGGCCCGCGAGAGCTCCAAAGCCATTGAGGAACTCAAGGCGAGCCAGGAAGAAATGAAACGAGCGCTCGCGAAGGTTTCCGAGCCGAAGGCGTCACCGGCTCCGACGCAGCCGGCGCCGGCCGCGCGCAAGCCCGAGCGGACGTCTATCCCGCCATACGCAAGAGCGCGGCCTCGTATCCCGAGGGAGTGGTTCTACGACGAATGGTGACCGTCGATGCAGCCATCCTTCAGTTCCGGATCGCTTCAAGCCGGCGGCAGGCCGAGTGACTGCGCGGCCTCCATCCAGACCGGCAATTCGCGCTGATACAGCGCATTGCTGTCCTTGAAGCCGATCGCGGGCTCCAGCACGAAGGTCGCGAGCACCTCCTTCACCTTCGGATCGTTATTGGCGGCGACGCAAATCTCCGACAGCCGATCGACGATCGGCTGCGGCGTCGCCTTCGGCAGTGCCCAGCCCGAGAAGCCGCTCACGGTGAAGAACTTCGACGTCGCGCCCTGCTCGAGCAGCGTCCTGATCTCGGGGATCGCGTCGACCTTCTTCGAATGCACCCCAAAAACGACGCCGCGACCGCTTTGCAGGACGGTTTGCGCGGCGGTGTAGCTGCCCATCGCGACATCGAGCGTACCTTCCGCGAGCCCGGTCCACATCGGTGCTTCGCCGCGATAGTGGATCGGCTCGATGGTGAGCCATACTGCTTGTTGAGCTCGTTGATCGTCATGTGCGGCGCGGAGCCCGCGCTATAGGTGCCGAAATTCACCTTGCCGCTGCTGCGCGCATAGGCGACGAATTCCGCCAGTGTCTTGACGCCCAATTTCGGGCTCGCGACCAGCAGCAGCCCGGCGCCCGGGATCACGCTGACCAGCGTCAGATCCTTGTCCATGTCGTAGCCGGGGTTCTTCATCATCGCGCGGTTCATCACGTAAGTGGTCGAGATCGAGCACAGGATGGTGTGACCGTCAGGCGCGGCGCGCGCCACCTCGGCGGCGCCGATCGAGCCCGAGGCGCCCGCCTTGTTCTCGATGACGACGGTTTGCCCGACTTGCCTTGCGATGAATTCGCCGAAGGCGCGTGCCAGGAGATCGGTCTGCCCGCCGGCGGGGTAGCTGCAGATCATGCGGCTTTGCCGCGAGGGCCAGGCGGCTTGCGCCGAGGCGCCGCGTGACAGGAAGGGCATCGCGGCAGCCGCGGTTCCGGCAGCGATGACGTGACGGCGGCTGAATTTCGCTGGCATGAAGTCCCTCCCCGATTTTTTGATGAGGGTATCGCATCGGCCGATCGCAGCTACGGGACAGATTGGCGCAGCGGGGCCGCAGGTCTGCGACCGTACTCACCGCCGCAGCCGTTGATCCCGGATCGGCCCCGTCGACAGCGCGGCGGCCTTCTGCGCCGGCCGCTGACGGCCGACGAGGCCGGCGGTCGCCAGCATGACGCCGCCGCCGAACCACCAGGAGCCGATCACGAACTCCCAGGCGCGCGGCGGAATCTCGTCGAAGATGATGCCGTAGACCGACACCAGCGCAGCCAGCGCGGCAAGGAAGACGCCGCCCGCGCTCATCAGCTCGACGGCATCGATGCGACCCGTGCCGCGCATCACCGGCTTGGGAACATCGATGCCGAGATAGAAGCCGACTGCACCGATCACGATCGTCGTCGCGATGAAGCCGAGCGTGCCGAAGACAGCGACATGGCCCTTGGCGAGTTGGGCGGCGACGAAGGTGCCGGCCATGGCACCGGCCATCGCGAGGCCAGTTCGCTGCAGCACATGCGCGGCGCGGCTGACCATCATCAGTTCGCGCGCGATCACGGCCCTCTGCTTCGGTCTGGTCACGATCCTCATGTGCGGTGTTCCTTTGCCGGTGGTGCACTCCCTCTCCCCGTTCTTACGGGGTCGAGACAAGCGAAGCGTGCTCTTGGAGGGTTGGGGTGAGGGGCCGTCTCCGCATGGATGGTGATAGCAACGTTTGCGGAGGCTCCCCCTCACCCGGGGCGCATCTAACGATGCGCGCCGACATCTCCCCGCGCGCGGGGCGAGGTAACCAGAGTTCGTAGCTCGGCTCGAAATGACATCGTCACGCCCTAGAACGGGTAGTAGCGGATCTGGGTCATGACGATGTGGTCGTCGGTCTTCGGCGCGCCGCCGACACCCTGGAAGGCGAAGCGCTGGGTGTAGGAATATTGCGCGCCGGCCTTGATGGTGCCGTAGGAGCCCTTGAAGATCGTGTCGTAGAAGCCCGCGGTGTACTGCCTCACCTCCGAAGTGTTGCCGTTGCAGGTCGCGGCCGGCGAGTTCTCGATGTTGCAGCCGAGTTTGTTGTAGAGCGGATTGCCGTAGCCGAACGGCACCGTGCCGACATTGGAGAAGGCCGCCTTGGTCTTTTCGAGCCCGGCATAGGCGTAGAGATCGAGCGACGGCGTCGTGTGCCAGACCGAGCCGACCAGGAAAGCCGTGATCGGCAGCGGCTGGATCGAGCCGTCCTGGCGCACGGTTGCATCCGGGAATGGCGTTGCGGTGAAGCGGCCCAGCGCACCGTAGGAGGCGGAGGCCTGCACCTCGAGCAGCTTCGGCACGATCTCGGCCGAGAGGTGGCCGCCGAAGCTGACCGTGTTGACGTCGTGATTGGCGAAGTTGAAGCGATCATAGAAGTCGCGGTAGAGCGCCCACGCCTCGACATGCAGCTTGTAGGGCCCGAGCCGCGGATCCCACGCGCCCTTCACGGTGAAATCCGGAACGTGGTTGAGGCTGACATTGTTCAGGCTGTTGAAGAAGCTGCCGCCCGGACCGGTGAGATTGACCAGCAGATTCGGATTGAGCACGCCCTGCGGGCCAACCGCCGGCGTGCCGACCAGCGGGTTGTTGCCGCCGAAAAAGGATGTCTGCGGATTCTCCGCCGAGACCGCGAGCTTGAACTCCGGCCCGATATCCTGCCAGACCCGGACGCCGGGTTGGCGCGCGCCGAGAAAGCCCGGCACCAGCTCGAAATCGATCACGCCCGGCGTATCGGCGCCTCGCGGATCGATGCCGGCCTTGCTCGGCGTGTTCAGCGACCATGATTGGCCGGCGAGGACATGCAGGCCGAGATCGCTGCGGTCGATCTCGATGCTGGCCTGCCGCAGCCGCGGATTGAACGAATTGGTCGCGACCGAATTGGCGGTCTGCGCCGCGCCCTCGAAATCGAGCTCGCCATAGCCGGCGACGTGGATGTTCTCCGTGGCGTTGGCTTCGGCGAGCACCGAGAAGCGGGTCTGGCGCGCGGTGAAGCGCGACTCGCCGGTGTTGTAGTTCTTGCTCTGCGGGAACGGGATGAAGTTGTAGACCGAGCCCGAATCGGAGGCGAGGTTGCGGCTGCGATAGATGCCGGTGAGATCGACCCAGCCGCCGAAGGTGAAGGTGACGCCCTTGTAGCAGAGCTTGCCCGATGCGCAGGGATCGAACGGCACCGGCGCCTTCGCCGTCATCTGCGCGTTCTGAATTGCGTTCTGTCTTGCGGCCAGCGCCTCCTCCTTGCGCGCCTGCGTCTCCATTTTCTGCTCGAGCTGCTTGAGCCGTGCCTTCAGCGCACGCAGCTCGGACGCATCGTCCTCCGCCAACGCCGAGCCTGCCGACAGCAGCATGCTGCCGAGCAGAATTCCCCCGAGAATTCGCATCGCTTCTCCTCCACACGAGGTTGCTTCCTCAGGCGAAAGAGAGCGGTACTCGGGGAGTGATATTCGCGCCGGGGCGCATTATTCCGGTCACGTTTTTCTCATCGCGGCGGCGGGAATAGATCGCGGTAATCGACGATAGCGCGCGAGGAGATAGTGAGTGGCCTTACCGGTATGCTCATTGCGAGCGAAGCGAAGCAATCCATCGCGCGGCATATGCGGAGCCATGGATTGCTTCGTCGCTATCGCTCCTCGCAATGACGGATGTTTCCGCAGCGTCCATCCGCTCAGAACAGCGGCGGAATCTGCGCGACTTTCAGCGGCCCCAAGAACACCGCGCCGTCGGCGAAGCGCAGCGGGAAGCTGCGCGCCTTCTTGCCTTCGAGGATAGCCTCGGTGCCGAGCGAATTGACGCCGGCGGAAATGCCGGCATTGGCGTTCTGCTTGATCACCTTGCCGAGGCCGGGGATGGCGCGATCCAGCGCGCCGAAGAGATTGCTGAGGTCCTGGCTCTTCACGCCGGGCGCGACGCGATCAAGCGTTGCCTGCGGCACGCCCTCCTCCAGCATCTTGTCGATGCCGAGCGCGGGGATGACGCGCTCGAGGCCGGCGACCGTCATCTGCAATTCGCCCTCGATGCGCCCTTGCGCGTTGAGGCGCAGCATGCCGGCCGCGACCGACAGCACATCGCCCTGCTCGATCCGCGACTGCTGGATCTCGACGCTGCCGCCGGCGGCCTGGATCTCGCGGAAGCGATCGGGCCAGGGTTTCGGCGAGAAATCCTTCAGGCCATTGAGCCGCGCATGGATGTCGGCGTTGAACGGCTGGGCGAGCAGCGGATGCACCTCCTGCAAGGTGCCGCCGGCAATCTGCAGCACGGCCTCGATCGCCGGACTGTCCGGCGCCGAGCCGTCGACCTGCCTGCCGTGCAGCTCGATGTGATTGACCCGCGCCAGCGGCACCGGCGCCGCGCCGCCGGTGCGGTCGATGGCGAGATCGTCGAACACCAGCGAGGCGCGCTGCGGCGGCGCCGGCAGGCCGACCACGCTGCTGCGTGCCTTGCTCCAGCTCACCGACAGCGTCGGCTGCGCGCCGCGCTCGGCGATCGTGGCCGGTCCCTTGAATTCGGCGATCACGAGCTTGGGATCGTAGACCTGCGCCACGACCAGGATCTCGGCGAGCCGCGCCACGAACGCCATCTGCGGCGCGGCGGTCTGCGAGACCAGCATCACGCTCGGATCGGTGCAGCGGACCTCGAACCGGAACGGGTAGCCCGCCACCGAACGGCCCCCGCAATCATAGACCCGGCCGGCCTTCGCCTCCTGCGCGCGCCAGGCATCGGCCTGCACGCCGACCTGCGAGGCGGCGAAGAACCAGAAGGCACTCCACAGCACCGCGGCGATCAGGACCGCGACCGGGACGGCATAAAGGCCGAAGCGCGAGCGGCGGCGGCGGGCGGAGGTCTGATCCGACATGCAGGTCCTTTGGCGGGCGAATTTGTCAAAATCTAAGCGGCCGCGGGCCTTGAACAAGCCCCGAGCAACCCTTGAGCGAGCCTTCAGCAAGCCTTGGAAACTTCACGGAATCCGCTTCGCTTCGACGGCCCGTTCTGCTAGCCCATCAGCGCCATGTCAGCAAATCCTCCCCATTCCGAAACCGACGGCGACCTCTGGGTGTTCGGCTATGGCTCACTGATGTGGAAGCCGGGCTTCGAGTTCCTGGAACAGGTGCCGGCGCGGCTGATCGGCGAGCATCGCGCGCTCTGCGTCTATTCGTTCGACCACCGCGGCACGCCGGAGAAGCCGGGCCTGGTGCTCGGGCTCGACCGCGGTGGCGCCTGCCGCGGCATCGCATTCCGCGTCGCCGCCCGCCTGCGCCACGACACCATCGCCTATTTGCGCGGACGCGAGCAGACCACCAACGTCTATCGCGAGGTGATGCGCTCGGTGTGGCTGGAGAATGCGGCGCGCGAGCGCGTCAGCGCGCTGGCCTATGTGGTCGATCGCGGTCATGTGCAATATGCCGGGCGGCTGTCGCTCGCCGAGCAGCAGCGCCTGGTGCTGCAGGGCCATGGCCGCTCCGGCAACAACCGCGACTATGTGCTCTCGACAGTGGCCTCGATCGAGAAGCAGGGCTTTCGCGACACGCAGCTGCACCAGCTAGCGACGATGCTGCATGATGCCCACGCGGCGCGTCACCCGCTGCAGGATGCCCGGGATGCGTAAGGCTGCGTCGCGAGGCTCTACTTAGTTCGCTTGGCCAACCGTCGTTTAACGACCTCGCCGAGCGGACTATCCGGCGACTTGCGGAATGCCTTGAGCTTCTTCATTTGGCCTTTGCGCAGTGCTTGCGACTGCGCTTCGCCACCATCATCGATCAGCCTTTGTAAACGGGTTTTGCCAGATCCTCGTTTTTCGGCGTGCGCCGCGGTGCATCCGGCAAATCGCGGCGGCGGTATGGCGCCGCCCTGTGACATTTAGGCTTTTGCATCCCGGCGCGGACGGATAGAAGCTGATCCGCAAACAGCGCTCGCAAATTCGATGAACCTCTCCGCCCCCTTTGTCCGACGGCCGGTCGGCACCACGCTGCTGTCGCTTGGACTGGTGGTGGCGGGCATCATTGCGTTCTTCAAGCTGCCGGTGTCGCCGCTGCCCGACGTCGACATCCCGACCATCATGGTGCAGGCGACCCTGCCCGGCGCGAGCCCTGCCGACGTCGCCTCCACGGTGGCAAGCCCGCTCGAGCGCCATCTCGGCCAGATCGCCAGCGTCACCGAAATGACGTCGGTGTCCTCGCTCGGCTCCGCCCGCATCACGCTGCAGTTCGACATCGACCGCGACATCAACGGCGCCGCACGCGACGTGCAGGCGGCGATCAACGCGGCGCGCGCCGACCTGCCGACCAACCTGCGCGCCAATCCGACCTACCGCAAGTTCAACCCGGCCTCGGCGCCGATCCTGATCTACACCTTGACCTCGGACACGCTGACGCCGGCCGAGCTCTATGACGCCGCCTCGACCGTGCTGGCGCAGAAGCTGTCGCAGGTCGAGGGCGTCGGCGAAGTCTCGGTCGGCGGCGGCTCGCTGCCGGCGGTGCGCGTCGAGCTGATCCCGCCGGCGCTGTACAAATACGGCATCGGGCTCGAGGACGTCCGCGCCGCGCTCTCGAGCGCCAATGCGCACAGCCCGAAGGGCGGCATCGACGTCGGCAACCAGCGCTACCAGATCTACGCCAACGACCAGGCCCGCAAGGCGGCCGACTACAGGCCGCTGGTCGTCGCCTACCGCAACGGCGCGGCGGTGCGCCTGACCGATGTCGGCGACGTGATCGATTCCGTCGAGAATGTGCGCACGCTCGGCCTTTCCAACGGCAAGCCGGCCGTCGTGATGATCGTGTACCGGCAGCCGGGCGCCAACATCATCAAGATGGTCGACACCGTGAAAGGGCTGATGCCGCAGCTGAAGGCCTCGGTCTCGCCTGCGGTTGACATCACCCTCGCGATGGACCGCTCGAAGACAATCCGGGCCTCGCTGCACGACGTCGAGATCACGCTGTTGATCGCGGTGGCCCTGGTGATCCTGGTGGTGTTCGCCTTCCTGCGCAATGCGCGGGCGACGCTGGTCCCGGTGGTGGCGGTCGGCGTGTCATTGATCGCGACGTTCGCCGTGATGTATCTACTCGGCTACACGCTCGACATCTTCTCGCTGATGGCGCTGACGGTGGCGACCGGCTTCGTGGTCGACGACGCCATCGTGGTGCTGGAGAACATCACCCGGCACATGGACGCCGGGCTGTCGCGGCTCGAGGCCACGCTGGTCGGCACCCGCGAGGTCGGCTTCACGGTGCTGTCGATGAGCGTGTCGCTGATCGCGGTGTTCGTGCCGATCCTGCTGATGGGCGGCCTAGTTGGCCGCCTGTTCCGCGAATTCGCCATGACCATCACGATCGCGATCGTGATCTCGCTGGTGGTCTCGCTGACCACGACGCCGATGATGTGCGCGGTACTGCTGCGCAAGGAGGAGGGCCGGCCGCACGGCCGGATCTACCGGATCAGCGAACGCATCTTCGAGCTGATGCTGAACGGCTACCGCGCGACGCTCGGCCTCGCGCTGCGCCATCCGCTCCTGGTGATGCTGATCCTCTGCTCGACGCTCTATTTGAACTTCCATCTCTACAAGGTGGTGCCCAAGGGCTTCGTGCCGCAGCAGGACACCGGATTGCTGGTCGGCTCGATCCAGGCCGACCAGAGCACCTCGTTCCAGCTGATGCAGCAGAAGCTGACCCAGTTCATCGACATCGTGAAGTCGGATCCGGCGGTCGACACCGCGGTCGGCTTCACCGGCGGCGGCGGCGTGGGTCCCGGCGGCACCAACACCGGCACCGTGTTCGCCTCGCTGAAGCCGATGGACGAGCGCCGGCTGCGCGCCGACAAGGTGATCGAGCGGCTGCGCGAGCCGTTGGCAAGCGTCGCGGGCGCCACGCTGTTCCTGCAATCGATCGGCGACCTCGGCGCCGGCGGACGCTCGGGCAATGCGGCGTATCAGTACACGCTGAAGGGCTCGACCTTCGAGGAGCTGAACGAGTGGACGCCGAAGCTCGTCGCGGCATTGCAGAAGGAGCCGACGCTCGCCGACGTCAACAGCGACCAGCAGAACAAGGCGCTGCAAGCCAATCTGATCATCGATCGCGACGCCGCCTCCCGGCTCGGGATCACCGTCAGCCAGCTCGACAACACGCTCTATGACGCGTTCGGGCAGCGCCAAGTCTCGACCATTTTCGTCGCGCGCAACCAGTATCATGTCATCATGGAGGTCGCGCCGCGTTTCTCGCAGGACCCGCAGACCCTCAAGGAGGTCTATATCTCGACCTCGGGCGGCTCGGCGAGCGGCACGCAGAGCACCAATGCCGTGGCCGGCACGGTGGCCTCGTCCTCGCAAAAAAGCTCGGTCAGCGCGGTCGCCGCCAATGTGGTGCGCAACCAGGCCACCAATTCGATCGGCGCCACCGGAAAGGGCGTCGCATCGACCGGTACCGCGGTCTCCACCAGCGCGGAGACCATGATCCCGCTGTCGAGCGTCGCAAGCTTCGAGCACGGCGAGACGCCGCTTTCCGTCAACCACCAGGATCTCCTGGTCTCGAGTACCATCTCGTTCAACCTGCCGCCGGGCGTCTCGCTGAGCACAGCGACCACCACGATCGAGAACGCGATGCACGCGCTCGGCATGCCCGCGGGCATTTCCGGCGGGTTTGCGGGCTCCGCGAAAATCTTCCAGCAGGCGCTGGCGAACGAGCTGTTCCTGATCCTCGCCGCGCTGGCGACGATCTACATCTCGCTCGGCATGCTCTACGAGAGCTACATCCACCCGCTGACCATCCTCTCCACTTTGCCCTCGGCAGGCGTCGGCGCGGTGGCGGCCTTGATGCTGTCGCACACCGATTTCGACATCATCGGCATGATCGGGGTGATCCTCTTGGTCGGCATCGTGAAGAAGAACGCCATCATGATGATCGACTTCGCTCTCGATGCCGAGCGCCAGCGCGGGCTGTCGTCGCGCGATGCGATCTACGAGGCCTGCCTGATGCGCTTCCGGCCGATCATGATGACGACGCTGGCTGCCTTGTTCGGCGCGGTGCCGCTGATGATCGGCCTCGGCGAAGGCAGCGAACTGCGTCAGCCGCTCGGCATCGCGATCTTCGGCGGCCTGATCCTGAGCCAGATCCTGACGCTCTACACGACGCCGGTGGTCTATCTCTATCTCGACCGTGCCAGGCTCTGGACCCAGCGCCGCCGCGCCGCGCGCCGCGCACGCCGGGCCGCGGCATCAAGCGCCGCCGGTCGTTGACAGACCGGTATCGATGTTGCCAACCTTGCGCCGTGAGCGGACGCAAGGAACCGATCTGTGACTCTCGCACCTGATATCGCCGCGTCGCGCTGGTTCAACACCAGCGAGCCGCTGACCCTGGCTGGGCTGCGCGGCCGGCCGGTGCTGCTGCACGCGTTCCAGATGCTGTGCCCCGGCTGCGTCGCGCACGGCACGCCGCAGACCCAGCGCGCGTTCGAGCTGTTCAAGCATTCGGACCTGCAGGTGATCGGGCTGCACACCGTATTCGAGCACCACGCGGCGATGACGGAGGTGTCGCTGGAAGCCTTCATCCACGAGTACCGGCTGACCTTCCCGATCGGCGTCGACGAGGCCGGCGAAGGCACGCCGATCCCGGTCACCATGCAGCGCTACGGCATGCAGGGAACGCCGACCAGCATCCTCATCGGCCGCGACGGCAACGTCGTGCATCATGGCTTCGGACAACAGAGCGACATGGCGCTCGGCGCGATCATCGCGGCCGAGCTTGCCGCGCCGCATGGCCGATAGCGGCCCGCCTCGGCTGCAACCCGGCTCACGCGACTGCGTTATGACGGCGTCGCGCAATGCGTGATAGCGTTCCGCCAACCAGAACCATCGCCTTGCGGGAGGATGTCATGAAAACCTATCAGCTCTACATCAACGGCCAGTATGTCGACCCCGCCAATGGCGAATGGTTCGACAGCATCGATCCCTATCGCGGCGAGGCCTGGGCGAAGATTCCGCGCGGCACGGCCGCCGACGCCGACAAGGCGGTGAAATCAGCCAATGAGGCGATGTGGCGCGGCCCCTGGGCGAAGATGACGGCCTCCGCACGCGGCAAGGTGATGCGCAAGCTCGGCGACCTCGTCGCGGCCAATGCCGAGCGCCTTGCCGAGATCGAGGTGCGCGACAACGGCAAGCTGATGGCCGAGATGCTCGGCCAGTTGCGCTACCATCCGGAGTGGTGGTGGTATTTCGGCGGGCTCGTCGACAAGCTCGAGGGCGGCCTGGTGCCGATCGACAAGGCGGAGACCTTTGCCTACACGACCCATGAGCCGGTCGGGGTGGTCGCGGCGCTGACCGCCTGGAATTCGCCGCTGCTGTTCGTCGCCTGGAAGTGCGCCGCCGCGCTCGCCGCTGGTTGCGCCGTGGTCGTCAAACCGTCGGAATTCACCTCGGCCAGCACGCTGGAATTCGCCGCGCTGACCAAGGAAGCCGGAATTCCCGACGGCATCTTCAACGTGGTGACCGGCTTCGGTCCCGAGGCGGGCTCCGCGCTGATCGCCCATCCCGGCGTCGCCAAGATCACCTTCACGGGATCCGATACGACCGGCGCAAAGGTCTACGAGACCGCAGCCAAGAGCCTGAAGCGCGTCTCGCTCGAGCTCGGCGGCAAGTCGCCCAACATCGTGTTCGAGGACGCCGACCTCACCGCCGCCGCGGCCGGCGCGATCTCCGGCATCTTCGCTGCCACGGGGCAGACCTGCATCGCGGGATCGCGCCTTCTGGTGCAGAGCTCGATCAAGGAAAAATTCGTCGCGCGGGTGCTGGAGCTGGCAAAGTCCGCCAAGATCGGCGATCCCATGCAGTCCGACACCAATGTCGGCCCGATCACGACGCCGGCGCAGTACAAGAAGGTGCTCGACTATATCGACATCGCCAAGGCCGAGGGCGCGCGCTGCCTGCTCGGCGGCAAGCCGGCCACCGGCGACGGCATCAAGGGCGGCCAGTTCGTCGAACCGACCATCTTCACCGACGTCGACAACACCATGCGGATCGCGCGCGAGGAGGTGTTCGGACCGGTGCTGTCGATCATCTCTTTCGACACCGAGGAGGACGCCATCCGGATCGCCAACGACACGATCTACGGCCTCGCCGCCGGCATCTGGACCAAGGATCTCGCGCGCGCCATCCGCGTGCCGAAGCAACTGCGCGCGGGCACCGTGTGGGTGAACACCTACCGGGCCATCAGCTACATGATGCCGTTCGGCGGCACGAAGCACTCCGGCGTCGGCCGCGAAAGCGGCATCGACGCGGTCCGCGAATATCAGGAGACCAAGAGCGTCTGGATCTCGACCGCGACGGACGTGCCGGCCAATCCGTTCGTGATGCGGTGAGTTTTCCGCACTGACATCGCTTGCTTCACCGCTCCCGGACGCACAGCGGTACGACGGCACCCGCGCGCCGAGCTGTCGCACTTGACGTGCAGGGTGGAGCAGCGATCATCAGCCCCACGGCACACGCCGAAGAGCGTGGCCGATACTTGGGGAGATTCGCCATGACGTTTCGTTACTCACGCGCAGTGTTCTGCGCGCTGATGCTCGCCACCGCCCAACCTGCCCTCGCCGACAAGAAATACGGCCCCGGTGTCACCGATACCGAGGTGAAGATCGGCCAGACCATGCCCTATAGCGGCCCGGCGTCCGCCTACGGCACCCAGGGGCGTCTCGAAGAGGCCTACTACGCGATGATCAACGCGAAGGGCGGCGTGAACGGCCGAAAGATCAAGCTGATTTCACTGGACGACGCCTATTCGCCGCCGAAGACCGTGGAGCAGACGCGACGCCTCGTCGAACAGGACGAGGTGCTGGCGATCATAGGCACCATCGGCACGCCGACCAATTCAGCGATCCAGAAGTATCTGAACCAGAAGAAGGTCCCGCAGATCTTCATTTCGACGGGCGCGGCAAAATGGGACGACCCGAAGAACTTCCCGTGGACCACCCAGCTTTATCCGCCCTACCAGATGGAGGGCATGATCTTCGCCAAATATCTGTTGAAGAACAAGCCCGACGCGAAGCTCGGCGTGTTCTCCCAGAACGATGATGCCGGAAAGGATTACGTCAAGGGGCTGAAGGATGGCCTCGGCGACAAGGCGAAGACGATGATCGTGAAGGAAGTGACCTACGAGGTTTCCGATCCGACGGTCGATTCGCAGATCGTCTCCCTGAAAGCCTCCGGCGCCGACACGCTGTTCACGATGGCGACGCCCAAGTTCGGCGCGCAGGCGATACGCAAGGTCTACGAGCTCGGATGGAAACCGCTGAACTACGTGGTCAGCGTCTCCTCATCGATCAAGGGCGTCATGGAGCCGGCCGGCATCGAAGCTTCGAAGGGATTATTGACCGCGCTGGCGTTCAAGACGCCGACCGATCCCACCTGGGAGAACGCCGCCGACGTGAAGGAGTTCAAGGAATTCCTGGCGAAGTGGTATCCGCAAGGCGACATCGCCGACGGCAGCAACGTCACCGGCTACATCTCGGCCTATATGACGGTGAAGGTCATCGAGATGTGCGGCGATGATCTGACGCGCGAGAATTTGCTGAAGCAGGCAACCAACCTCAACAAGGTGGTTGCGCCGTTGCTGCTGCCCGGCATCGCTATCTCGACGCGGCCGGACCGCTATGCGCCGTTCACGCAGATGCAGATCGCGACGTTCGACGGCAAGAGTTGGGTGCCGCAAGGCGAGACCTTCAACACCGACGCGGCGGCCGGTCAGTGATGGCGACGCCTTTCGCGATACGGTAACTCTCCGCATCGTCATGGGCCGGGCAGCCGCCCGAAGGACGGCATCGCTTCGGCTTGCCTGTGCCCGGCCATCCACCGTCTTGCTTCAGGCCGAACCAAAAACGTGGATGCCCGGGACAAGCCCGGGCATGACGATTTCTGAAGGGACCGACGAAACCGCGGGCACGAAATTCCCGGCAGCAACCGCACCAGGGCTTGTGCTGCGCCCTACCCTTTCGCCGCGTTCGGCACACCGCCGAACAATTTCGCCTGCTCGGCGCGGCCGGCCTCGACGATGCGGGTGGTGGCGGTTTCGATCTGGTCGCGCAAGCGAGCCATGAACTCATCGCGCGGCAATCCCGGCGGCAGCGGATCGAGGAATTCGACCACCAGCGTCCCCGGATAGCGCATGAAGGTGCGGCGCGGCCAGAACAGCCCGGAATTGAGCGCGATCGGCAGGCACGGCACGCCGCTCTCGGCATAGATCTGCGCGACGCCGGCCTTGTAGTTCGGCGGCGCCCCTGGTGCGGTACGGGTGCCCTCGGGAAAGATCACAAGCTGCCGGCCGAGCTTCACCTCGGCCGCCGCGCGCTTCAGCGTCTTGATCAGCGAGCGCGGGCCGCCGCCGCGCTCGACCGAGATCATGCCGACCTTCTTGAGGTACCAGCCGAACACCGGGATCATCATCAGCTCGCGCTTCAGGATGAACAGCGGATGCTCGAAGAAGCGCACCAGCGCGAACGTCTCCCAGAACGACTGGTGCTTCGAGGCGACGACCAGCGGCCCGCTCGGTATCTTCTCGATCCCGCGAAACTCGATCCTGATGTTGCAGATCACGCGCATCAGGAACAGGCTGGTGTTGGCCCACGCGACTTCGAGCGCCATCAACGCCCCCCGCGGCAACAGCAGCGCCGGCAGCGCGATGATGCAGAGCACCACCAGCACGAGATAGAACAGCACGTTGAAGATCAGCGAGCGCAGGAAGATTGAAGTCATTCTCTCAACACTATCCTTTACACCGTCATTCCGGGATGGTGCGTCAGCACCAGACCCGGAATCTCGAGATTCCACAATTCGCAATTACGAATTGGGGTTCGATGCCGCGCATCGCCCCGGAATGACGGTGCCTGATACATCAATTCGCCTGCGCCGTCGCCGGGCGGCGCGGCGCGGCAGCCGGCTCGGCGAGATCGGAGGTCAGGTCGAGGCCGAGACCGGCCAGCCGCACCCGCATCTCGGCGGCGACATATTTGGCGTATTCCGATAGCAAGAGACGGAACGTCGCGCCGCTCGTCCACCACGGCTCGTCGCGCCATTTGTCGCCGACCACCGCGAACGGGATCAGCGTGACGTCGGGCATCGCATGTGACAGTTCCACGATCGCCCGCGGCATGTGGTAGTTCGAGGTCACCACGATCAGCGACTTGAAGCCGCGCTCGCGCGCCCAGCGCCGCGTCTCCGCCGCGTTGCTGCGGGTGTTCAGCGCCGAGCGGTCGAGATCGACGCAGCAGCTCATCAGCCCCTTGCTGTCCGGCACCGAGCGAGAAATGTCGCTGGCGTCGTTGGTCGGATGTACGCCCGAGATCAGCAAACGCTTGCCGTAGCCGGCGGCCAACAGTTCCATGGCGTCGGACACCCGCGACGAGCCGCCGGTCAGCACCACGATGCCGTCGGCATTTTGCGGCGGGTCGGTCTCGACGCCGCGCAATTGCGAGAGGAAGCCGACAAAGCCGACCGCCGCGGCGACGAAGGCAAGCGCCAGCGGCGCGACGATAACGGCGCGCAGCCAGCCGCGCGGGCGCGCGGCAAAGCCATTCGGCGACGTATCGTCGGACTGCAAACTCATGTGATGCGGTTATCCTTCCCCCCGGGCGATTTTAAAGCATGATCCGGAAAAGTGGAAACCGGTTTTCCCCGGGACCAGTGCCGCGTGCACGCGCGCGAAATCACACCTGGGCGACGAAATGCGATCACGAGGCGGCGCCATGATTTCGAGTTTCGCAGCGCCGTCAGTCGATGTCGTCGAGCGTGGCAAACAGGGTGCGCCGCGATGCCCACGCGGTGATCGCCGCGATCAGCACCGCCTGCATCGCCAGCACCAGATAGCCCGACGGACGCAGCGAGAACGTGCCGAGCAGGGCCGCGAACTGGTCGCCGACCGGCGTGCCGGAGAACCAGTTGGCGATCGACTCGGAGAAGCCGAACGCCAGCATCGCCGCACCGCCACCGATCAGCCCGCCTTCGAGGCCGAGCCGAAGGAAATGCCGCAGGAAGCGGTTGGCGATGAAGCTGTCGCCGGCGCCGACAAAATGCAGCACCTCGACGATCGGGCGGTTGGCGGCCATCGCGCCGCGGGTCGCGAACGACACCGAGATGATGGTTGCGATGATCACGAGGATGAGGATGCCGACGCCGGCGAACGTCGTGGCGCCGGTCATCGAGCGCATGCGCTCGATCCAGGCGCGGTGATCGTCGACGCTTGCGGTCGGCGCCGCCTGCGTCACCCGCGCGCGTAAGCCGGCGAGATCGAGCGTGGTGCCGGGCTGCACCCGCGCCACGATGACGCGCGGCACCGGCAGTTCGTCGATCGAGAGCCCGCTGCCGAGCCACGGCTCCAGCAGCTTGGCGGATTCCTCCCTGCTGAACGGACGGACCTCGAGAATGCCGGGCTGCGCCCGCATAGCGTCCACCGCGGCCTGCGCGTCGCGATCGAGGTCACGGCCCGGCGAGGGGCGCACCTGGATGGTGATCTCGCTCGATACTTCCGACTGCCATTCGGCGGCTGACGCGCTGACCAGCAGCACGGTGCCTGTCGTCAGCGAGGCGAGGAAGGTCATGATCGCGACGACCGCGACCAGTGCACGGCCCGAAATCGACGCCCGCGGCACGATCGGCGACATGTTGCGCGCAGTGGCCGGGACCTGCGGGCGTTCGCGCCCGAGATCGACCAACGACACTTTCTCGTCGCCGCTCCTATTCATAGATGTGCAGCCGTCCCTGATGCAGCACCAGCCGCCTCGCTTCGTATTGATCCATCAGCGTGATGTCGTGGGTCGCGATGATGACCGCGGTGCCGGATTTGTTGAGCTCGATGAACAGCCGCAGCAGGCGGCGCCCGAGCGTCGGATCGACGCTGCCGGTCGGCTCGTCCGCCAACAGCAGTTGCGGCCGCGAGATCACCGCGCGCGCGATCGCGGCGCGCTGCTTCTCGCCGCCCGACAGGATCGGCGGCAGCGCGTCCATGCGCTCGCCGAGGCCAACCCATTTCAAGAGATCGATCACCTCGCGGCGATAGCTCGATTCCTCGCGGCCCATCACGCGGAACGGCAGCGCGACGTTCTCATAGGTGGTCATGTGATCGAGCAGGCGAAAATCCTGCAGCACGATGCCGATCCGCTTGCGCAGGTCGGCGACCTGATCCTTGCTCAGCAGCGAGACGTCCTTGCCGAACAGATTGACCAGCCCGCGGGTCGGCCGCAACGACAGGAACAACAGCCGCAGCAGCGAGGTCTTGCCCGCGCCCGACGGCCCGGTCAGGAACTGGAACGAGTGCGCCGGGATCATGAACGAGAGGTCGCGCAAAATCTCCGGGCCGAGCCCGTAGCGCAGACCGACATTTTCGAACCGAACCAATGCGCTAGCTCCGTTCGAGAGGGCCGATGGCCCAATACCCTACACCGACGGCGAAGACGGCCCGAACCCCGGCCGAGCGCCCGCGAACCGCACAGAAAGCTTGTGCTTCGGTTATGGTTTCCGATTCGTTAACGGTCGCTAAGTAGCATCCGGGCATCCACACGGTGGAGATTCGGCCTCCATGCATATTGTCTGCCCGCATTGTACAACATCCTACGCCATCAATCCGGCCACCCTTGGCGAGGCCGGACGTACCGTCCGTTGTTCCCGCTGCCGGGAGGTCTGGCTGGCCCGGCCGGAGGACGCCATCGGGGCGACCGCGCCCACTCTGGCCTATCAGTCCGCCGGATCCGACCTCGCCGCCGAATGGGAGGCCGTGGGCCGGGAGGAGGCTGACGCGACCCCGATGGTCGAGAGCCCCTCGATTTCGGCCGATTTGCCCACCGAGGGCAGCGACGCCGACACGGAATGGCCGGCGCTGGCCGAGGCGGATGCAGTGGCCCATGCCGGGGACGCGGGAACCAGGGGCCGCTTCCGCCTGCCCCGGCTTCCCCGCCTGTTCCGGCTGCCCGCCCTGCCCCGAATTCCGTTCATGCCGGTGATCGGCGCCCTGCCGACCACCTGCGGCGCCATGGCCGCGCTGATCATCGCGCTGTTCGTCTGGCGCAACGACGTGGTGCGGCTGCTGCCGCAGACCGCGCTGTTCTACAAGATGGCCGGGCTCGACGTGAATCTGCGCGGGCTCGCCTTCAAGGATCTCAAGATCACCAACGAGACCGTGGACGGCAAGCCGGTGCTGGTGATCGAGGGCATGATCGTCGGCCAGACCAGGAAGCCGGTCGAATTGCCGCGGCTGCGCTTCTCGGTCCGCGACGCCCAGGGCGCCGAAATCTATGCCTGGAACGCCGTGCTGGAGCAGCCGGTGCTCAATCCCGGCGAGCGGGCCTTCTTCAAGTCGCGCCTCGCCTCGCCGCCGCCCGAAGGCCGCAATATCGACGTACGCTTCTTCAACAAGCGTGATCTCACCGGCGGCCGCGCGTGAGCCGCCGGCCAACTCCATCGGGAACCGACCAATCACCATGACGCGTGTTCTGATCGCCGACGACGAAGACTCAATGCGCTCGCTGGTGGCGCGCGCCATCGCCATGGACGGCCACGAAACCGTGACCGCGCAGGACGGCGCCGAGGCGCTGGAGGTGCTGACGCGCGACGAAGGCGCGTTCGACCTTCTGCTCACCGACATCCAGATGCCCGTGATGGATGGCATCGCGCTGGCGCTGACCGCGGCGCGCGACTTCCCTGCGCTGAAGATCCTGCTGATGACCGGCTTCGCCCATCAGCGCGAACGCGCCTCCGGCCTCGAGGCGATCGTGCATGACGTGGTGACGAAACCGTTCTCGGTGGCCGATATCCGCACCGCAGTCGCGGACGCGCTGGCGGCGCGGAAGGCCGGCTAGTGTGCTGAATGCGAAGTTCGTGCGATTTCGCGGCAGCCACTTTCACGAACTTCGCATTCATAAAGCACACTAGAATCATAAATTTGCTAGTGTCTTTATCGAATCCGAAGTTCGCTCCGAAGGTGCGGCAAATGATGCGAACTTCGGATTCGGGACACTAGGGTTACGAGCTCAACTCGGAAAGCATGCCCGGGCGGTCAGCGTCACCGGGGACAGATTGAGAAATTGCGCAAATTGAAATGCATAACTCGCGCTGACCACGTTGCCGCAGGCTGACGTGGAATAGGTGAATGTCTGCGCCGGGAGCGTGAGGCCGAACGCCTGCTGCGCGGCGTAATTCGTGATGGCGCTGCCGCTTGGACAGAGCGTGCTGTTGACGGTCGCGCAACGCGCCGCCATTTCGGAGCCGTGCTGCAGCCCGAGCTGAGTCCAGAACAGCAGTCCGAATTCGATGATGCCAAATATGAACAGGAAGAACACGGGAGCGGTCAGGGCGAATTCCAGCGCGGAGGCCCCTCGATTGTCCCGCCATAGCGGTGTGAGTTTCACTGCAGCCTCGCAGTGGACTGGGCGCTATAGGTGTAGGTGGCCGCCACAATCTGATAATTGATCAGCGTGTAGTAGGTCCCTTGCGCCGAAACCATGGCATATGTTCCGGCCTGCGCGCCGCTGGGGCAGACCGCACCGCAACTGACGGTGCTGACCCCCGAACTGGTCGGGCACCCGCAAAACTGGTACGGCTTGGGCGAAGCATTGATGGCTGTGGAATTCGTGGCGGCTGTTACGGCGCTGGTGACGCCAGTCTCGTCAAAGCCGCGCACGATGGCGTATTGCGCTCCCGCCTGCGCGGCATTCTCGACCTGCATCTTGCGATAGAGCGCGAGTCCGATGTCGGTTACCGAGACGACCATCAGGGACAGCAACGGGATCATGATCCCGAATTCGATGGCCGCGACGCCGCCCCTGTCGTGAACGGCGGTGCGCACAAGCCGCGTCAGAGAGAAAACCAATCGACCACGGCTGTTGGATGAGGATCTCTGGATTTGCATCGGGGCCAACCTCACTCGATGAGTTGCGCGGTTTGCGTGCCTATCGTCGCGGTGCCGAGCGCCGAACAATTGACCTGAAGGTTCGACGTGCCGCTGAACGTCAGCGTGTCCGCGATGATCTTGGTGCATGATGTGCTTGTGCCGTTGCCACCGCCGAAGCTGAGGTCGGCCTTCGGCAGGTAGATGGCGCCGCCGAAGTTCTGGGTGGCACCACCCGTGAGATTAAAGGTAGTCCCGGCCGGCATGTTGCGGTCGCCATACATGACGATGCCCTTCGTGGAGCCGGAGGTCGGCGCCGTCAGATCGACGATCGCGTTGCTGCCGATCGAAGCCGTGCCCCACTTGCTTCCCGAGCCCGTAAAGACCAGGGTCACGCCGCTGCCCGTGATGGTGGCGTTGCCCGCGACGCTCAAGTTCGAGCCGTCCAGGTAATAGATGCCTGGATCGAGGTTCAGCGTTGCGCCGGCGTTCACCGTAATACTGCCCGAGTAGCAGCCGGGGCTGAGGGAGTTCGTCTTTCCGTTGGAATTGACCGTAATCTTGGCGTTCGTGCAGCTCGGCTTCGACGGCGGAGAGACGTTCGCATACGGGTCAGCCATTGGCTTCACATGCGTCTTGACGCCGTTGGTGGCCGTGATGTTGCTGGTGCCGGAGACGTCGCCGACGACGCCGACCTGATTGGCGGCGACCGTCGCGCTGCCGGCCACGTTGAGCGATGGGCTTGCACCCGAGTTGCTGTAAAGGTTGCACTTGATCAGGTTGAGCTGGTTGCCGCCGCTCACGTTGACCGCGGGACTGGCGCTGGCGTTGAGCGCAAGCACGCAGCCCGTCCCGGAATTCGGCAGCGCGACCGCGCGCGCGGTGACCGGCACCGGGGCCGAGCCGAACAAGGCTGACAGCAACCGCTGTTGCGGTTGGCTCACGATGACTTCGACCGCCTGCAGGTTCGACGTCTGACTGCCGGTCTTCGGCGGTTGATTCACCCTGACCGTGACGTTGTTCGCCCCGTTCGCGTAACCGTAGTTTGCCGTGACCGCATTGGCTTCGGACAAAAGGTCGGCGCCTGCACTTGCCGCCGTTGCGGCGCTCACCGCGCCGGAGTCGGCGGCACTCTGCATGTTCTTATGTTTGTAGTACCACCATCCCACTTCGGTACCCAGCCCTGCCGTGCCGACCAGGACCGGCATGAGCAGCGCTGAAATGATCACATAGCTGCCCGACTGGTCTCGAACGAATTGTCGAACCAAGCTGGTCTGATGTTGGTGCCGGCGAGTAATACCCAATGGCCGGTATGACGATGCAATGAATAAACGGCTGTGCCTCATGTGCTCTCCTGAGACGCTTGCCAATTTTCCGAAGTAAGGTGACGCAAGCGACTTAAATGCGCACCAATGGGAACCCGACAATTTTAGGAAAATTGTGCGCAACGGGCGGACGACACCCGGTCCCGATCGCACCGATTGGAATACGGGGCGCGTAGCCCGCAGAAGCTGACGTCCGCAGGCTTACGACCGTCGTGCAGATTCCGCGTCATTCCAGTGGAAGCGCGGCATACAGGTCGCCGTGGCCGTTCGATTCAAAGCGCCGATGTCTCGTGAGTAGGCACGAGCTTTCACGGATGACGACAGTCGAAGGACGAGGCGCTCAATAATCCTTCAGCAGCCGCTCGATGTAGTCGAGCTCGATCTGCGGCCGCGACGGATCGGCGAGGCGGCGGCGCAGCTCTTCGAGGATGCGGCGGACGCGCTGCACGTCGATCTCGCCGGGGATCTTCACCGTGTAGTCGTCGCCGAATTCCCGGCCATGCAACGGGCGGCCGAGCGGATCGGTCTGGTTGCCGCCGCTCTGCTGGCGGCCGGCGCGGTTGCCGGGGCTGTCGCCCGGCTGGTCGCCATCGCCCTGCTGCATCGCGTCGGCGAGGCTCTGGGCGCCCTTGCGCAGCGCATCCAGCGCACGGCCCTGCGAATCCACCGCGCCGTCGGCATTGCCCTCGCCGAGCCGCCCGGAGGCATCGCCCATCGCGGAATCGGCCTGGTCGAGCCCGTCATCGCCGTCATCGCCCTGGTCGCCGCCTTGATCGCCCGGCTGCGCCTGGTCGCCCTTCTGACCCTGGCCTTTCTGGCCCTTCTGGCCGCGCTGGTCCGGTCCCATGCCGCGCTTGGCGAGTTCTTCCTGCAGCTTCTTCAAGCGGTCGCGCAGCGCCTGCTGGTCCTGCTGCAGGTCGCCCATCGACTGCTCGCCCTGCTTGCCGCGCATGCGGTCGCGGCGGGAATCCTGGCCCTGCTTGAAGGTCTTGTCGCGCAATTGCTGCTGCTTGCGGATCATGTCGCCGAGCTCGTTGAGCGACTGCTGCATGTCGTCGTCGCCCTGATTGGGCTGCGCCATTTGCAGGTTTTCCAGCATCTGCTGCATCTGCTCGAGCAGCTGCCGCGCCGCATCCTTGTCGCCGGAGCGTGACAGCCGCTCCATGCGATCGAGCATGTTCTTGAGATCCTGCTGGCTCAGCACCTTGGCATTGGGATCGAGCGGCCGGGCGAGCTGCTGCGGATTGTTGCGGAACTGCTCGACCATCTGGCGGAGGAAATTGTCCAGCGCGGCGCGCAGATTGTCGGTGAGCTTCTTGATCTCCTCGTCGGTCGCGCCGCGCTCGAGCGCCTGCTTGAGCGCGTCCTGCGCCGCGCGCAGCGCCTTGTCGACGTCCGAGATATTGCCGTCCTCGATGGTGACGGCGAGCGACCACAGGCTGGCGACCACCTCGCGCAATTGGTCGTCGGTGCGCGCCGCCTCGAGCTGCCGGCTCACGGTGTGCAGGCCAAGGTAATAGCCGGTCTCCGGCATGAACATTTCGGGCGCGATCATCAGCGCCTCGAGCGCGGCGAACACCTGGCCGTTCTGGTTGGCGTCGAGCGCCAGGATACGGCGCTGCTCGATCAGCGCGCGCGCCAGCGGCTTGGTGAACAGGCGCTCCGGCAGCCGCATGTTGAACGGCTCGCTCTTGCCCTCATTGCCGGCCTCGTCCTTGGCCGTCAGCGTCAAGGTCACGTCGGCGCCGGCATAGGGATCCTCACTGAGGTCCTTCACGGTCTGGCCGACGCCGTTGCGGGTGCGCGCATTCGGCAGCACCAGCGCGAATTGCGGCGGCTCGAACAACGGCCGTGGTTGCGCCGCCTTGCCGTCGGCATCCTTCTTGCCGTCAGCCTCCTTCGGCGCATCGGTCGGCCGCACCGCGAATTGCGCGCGCGCTTCGCTGACGCCGTAATCGTCCTCGAGCCGGTAGGACATCTGCAGCGCGCCGCGCGCCTGCCGCTCCGGATCCTTGGCGAGCGCAATCGACGGCGGGCGGTCCGGCGTCGCGGTGAATTTCCACTGCGGCTGGCCGGCCGGCGCACGGACATGCGCGGTGCCGTCGCCGGTGATCTTGAAATGCCGCTCGTTGGTGCCCTTGGGCGCCTGCCCGTCCGGCGCGACCTCGGTAACACCGCCACCGACGACGACGTCGATGCTGCCGCCGCTGGAGCGCACCAGGAGCGTGCTGCCGGCCGGAACCGCGAGCGGGGTGGTGTCCGCCGCGTTGGCGTCCTTGTTGGCGTTGGACAGAATGATCGGCGGCTTGCCGGTGTAGTTGGGCGGCGTCACCCAGGCATCGACCCGGACATTGGCCGGCGCCATGATGCCGTTCCAGTCGAATGCGGAGGCGACCCGCAGGCCGCGCTCGTCGCCGGCGGCGACATAGCTCGCGACCAGCATCACGATGACCAGCGCGCGCAGCGCCCAGGGGTCGTGCAGCGACACGCGCGGCCGCGGCAGCCCGGCGCGGATGCGCTTGATCGAGGCCAGCGTGCGCTCGCGCTGCGCCTGCCACAGCGCCAGCGCAAACGGGTCCTTGTTGGTGAGCGTGTCGGAGAGCGTGGTCGCCGGACGATGGCGAATGCCGGCGCCGCGGTCGAGCCGGCTCAGGCCCTCCTCGCGGCTCGGCCAGCGGAAGCGCACCAGCGGCGACAGCGCCGCGAGCGCGGCAATCGCGAACAGGCCGGCACCGGCCACGCGTGCGACAAACGGCAGCACCAGCCACAACCCGGCCCAGGACGCGACCAGGAACAATCCTGCGACCGTCAGGAACCGGGCCAGATGCGGCCAGGCCCGTTCCCACCCAATCGCGAACCTTGCCCGCTGCAGAGCCTCTGTCAGTTTCAGCCGCGCGATCGCATCGCTGTCGCGGACGGCGCGTGACGGGTCAGAGGGGTCGATGTTGGCTCCGCTCAATAAAATCTCCGGGGTAGCCGGCAGGTCAGCCTAGCACGGCGGCGGCTTTGAGGCACCCGTTCCAGGCAGTAACCCACACCGGGAAATACGCATAACACGAAGGCGTGACTGCGGCGGTTCGACCCCGTAACGTCCCGGCCGAACCATCGCATTAACGCATGAGGAACGCGATATGGACCAAAAAACGCACGACAAGGGGCTCGAAATCCGCAAGGCGGTGCTGGGCGAAGCCTATGTCAACAATGCGCTGAAGAATTCGGACAGCTTCAACAAGCCATTCCAGGAACTCGTCACCGAATATTGTTGGGGCGCAGTCTGGGGCCGCGAGGAACTGCCGCGCCAGACCCGCAGCATGCTCAACCTCGCCATGATCTCGATCCTGAACCGGCCGCACGAATTGAAGGCCCACATCAAGGGCGCGCTGACCAACGGCGTATCCCGCGACGAAATCCGCGAGATCTTCATGCAGGTCTCGATCTATGCCGGCATCCCCGCCGGCGTCGACAGCTTCCGCATCGCGCGCGAAGTGTTCGCCGAACTCGACAACAAGGCGTGAGCGAGCTCCACTCGTTGTCGTCCCGGCCAAGCGAAGCCGAGCCGGGACCCATAACCACAGCTCGTCGTGGTTACGACGGCTGTCGCCCCGACTGCACCAAACAACTTAGTCCTGGGGTTATGGGTCCCTGCTTTCGCAGAGACGACATCGTGTGGGAGGCGCGCATATCGCACATAACGACATAGAGGAAACGACTCATGGAAATCGGATTCATCGGCCTCGGGAAGATGGGCTTCCCGATGGCGCGCCGGCTGATCGAGGCCGGCCACAAGCTCACCGTGTTCGACACCGGCAAGGACGCGCTCGACAGGCTGGTCGCACTCGGCGCGGTGGCCGCAACCTCGCCCAAGGACATCGCCGACCGCGTCGAGACCGTGATGGCGAGCCTGCCCTCGCTGCAGGCCTCACTCGAGGTGGCGACCGGCGCGGGCGGCGTGATCGAGGGCACGCGCGTCAAACGCTTCATCGACCTCTCCACCGTCGGCTCGCGGATGGCGGTGAAGATCCACGAGCTGTTGGCCAAGAAGAACATCGTGCAGATCGACAGCCCGGTCTCCGGCGGCGTCGCCGGCGCCGAGAAGGGCACGCTGGCAGTGATGGTGTCGGGCCCGCGCGCCGATTTCGAACTGGTGAAGGGCGCGCTCGACGTCATCGGCAAGGTGTTCTTCATCGGCACCAAGCCGGGCTCCGGCCAGACCATGAAGCTCGCCAACAACTTCCTGTCGGCGACCGCGATGGTGGCGACCTCGGAGGCTGTTGTGATGGGCGTCAAGTCCGGGCTCGATCCGGCCGTGATGATCGACGTCATCAATGCCGGCTCCGGGCTGAACACCGCGAGCCGCGACAAGTTTCCGCGCTCGGTCTTGCCGCGCAGCTTCGACTTCGGCTTCGCCACCGGCTTGATGGTGAAGGACGTGCGGCTTGCGGTCGAAGAAATGCGCGCGCTCGGGCTGTCGATGGAAGTCGCCGAGGCGGTCGGCCGGCTCTGGGAAGTCATCATCCGCGACGAGGGACCGGAGTCGGACTTCACCGCGGCGATCAAGCCGATCGAGAAAGCCGCGGGCGTGATCGTCGGCGGCGGTAAAGGCGGCGCGCACGCCGCGAAGTAACGCTCTCGCCGAAATAAACGCTGTCGTCCCGGGCAAGCCAACGGGTCGGCGCGAAGCGCCGCCCGATGACAGGCTCCGCGCGACCCGGGACCCATCACCACAGGACTTCGTGGTTTAGCTGAGCTGCGGCCCCAGCTCAGGACAACAATCAGGAGCGGTGGTTATGGGTCCCTGCTCCCGTGCGCAATTGCGCACTAGGCAGGGACGACATCGTTAGTGAAGCGCGACACCGGCCATCACAGCCACGGCGCCGGCTTGTCCATCGCGATCAGGGCGTCGACGTCGATGCGCGGGCGGACCACGGCGCACTGGTCGTCTTTGACCAGCACTTCGGGCACCAGAGGCCGCGTGTTGTAGGTGCCGGACTGCACCGCGCCGTAGGCGCCGGCGGTCATGATCGCCAGCAGATCGCCGGCCTTCGGCTGCGGCAGCGCGCGATCGAGCGCGAGGTAATCGCCGGTCTCGCAGACCGGGCCGACTACATCCGCGACCATGGTCGGGGTGCCGGGCGCGGGCTGGCGCACCGGCAGAATGTCGTGATGCGCTTCGTACAGCGTCGGCCGGATCAGGTCGTTCATCGCCGCGTCGATGATGACGAAGTTCTTGGCATCGCCCGGCTTCACATGGATCACGCGGGTGACGAGGATGCCGGCATTGCCGACGATCATGCGTCCCGGCTCGAACATCAGCGTGCAGCCGAGATTGTGCGTGACGCGCTTGACCATCGCCGCATAGGCGTCCGGCGCCGGCGGCGCGGCGCGATCCATGTAGTAGGGGATGCCGAGGCCGCCGCCGAAATCGATATGCGAGATGTCGTGGCCGTCGGCGCGCAGCGTCTGCACGAATTCGGCGAGCAGCCGGAAAGCGACCTCCAGCGGGCCGAGATCGGTGATCTGGCTGCCGATATGCACATCGGTACCGGTGACCTTGATGCCCGGCAGCTTTGCCGCGCGGGCATAGACCTCGCGGGCGCGGGCGATCGGAATGCCGAACTTGTTCTCGGACTTGCCGGTCGAGATCTTGGCATGGGTGCCGGCATCGACATCGGGATTGACCCGCACCGAGATGCGGGCCGTCTTCTTCATCTCGACCGCGAGACGCGACAGCATCTCGAGCTCCGGCTCGGACTCGATATTGATGCAGAGGATGTCAGTTGCGAGCGCGGCGCGCAGCTCGCCTTCGGTCTTGCCGACCCCGGAGAACACGATCTTCGAGGGCGGAATGCCGGCCGCCAGAGCCCGCTTCAACTCGCCGCCGGATACCACGTCGGCGCCAGCGCCGAGCTTGGCCAGCGTGCGCAGCACCGACTGATTGGAGTTCGCCTTCATGGCGTAGCAGACCAGCGCCTTCTCGCCGGCGAAGGCTTCGGTGAAGACGCGGTAGTGACGCTCCAGCGTCGCGGTCGAATAGCAATAGAACGGCGTGCCGACGGCCTCCGCCAGCTCAATGAGATTGACCGCCTCGGCATGCAGCACGCCGTTGCGATAGTCGAAATGGTTCATGACACGCTAGATTGTTTGAGCATGATCTTTTCGGAAAACCGGTTTCCACTTTTCCGGATCATGCTCCAGATACTAATTGCCGAGCAGCGGGTCGAGGAGGAAGGGCCGTTTATTGCCTCGCGGCGCGGCCGGCGCGGCCTCCGAGCCATAGGTCGGATTGAACACGCTGGGCTGCGCCGCCCGCTCGCTCTCGGTGTCGCTCGGTGCCGCGCCCGGCGCGACGTTCGCGGTCGGCGGCAGGTCGAGCGGTCCCTTGCGGCCGCAGCCGCCGAGCGCCAGCGCGGATACGCCCAGCACAATGATGGCCCATCCCGAGGGGGTCAGGCGGTTCTTGCTAATCACGACGAATTCCCCAATTCGGGCGGCACCATACAAACATTGGCGTGCTCTGGCGAGAGGCGGAGCGCCATGAAATCACGGCCAAATTTTCCGGTTCAGCCCAATTTTCGCTCTTTTTCCAGCCGCTTGGCCCAGGCCTTGGCCTGCGCCATCACATTCTTCGGCGCCGTGCCGCCAAACGAGGTCCGGCTCTGCACAGAGGATTCGACGCTGAGCACCCTCAGCGCGTCGGCCGTGATCTTCGGCTCAACCTCCTGCATGGCCTTGAGCGGCAGCTCGTGCAGCGCCACACCCTGCTTCGATGCCAGGCCGACGATGCGCCCGGTAACGTGGTGGGCGTCACGGAACGGCATTTTCAGGGTGCGCACCAGCCAGTCGGCAAGATCGGTGGCGGTGGCGTAGCCCTCGCCGGCGGCGGCCTTCATCCTGGCTTCGTCCGGCACCAGGTCCTCGACCATGCCTGTCATGGCGCGAATTGCCAGTGACAGCGCCTCGAAAGCCTCCATCGCGCCCTGCTTGTCCTCCTGCATGTCCTTTTGATAGGCGAGCGGCAGGCCCTTCATCACGATCAGCAGCGCGGTGAGCGCGCCGATCACGCGGCCGGTCTTGGCACGGACCAGCTCGGCCGCGTCCGGATTGCGCTTCTGCGGCATGATCGACGAGCCGGTGGTGAACTTGTCGCTGAGCTTGAGGAGGCCGACCAAGGGGGAGGTCCAGATCACGATCTCCTCGGCGAAGCGCGACATATGCACTGCGCAGATCGCGGCCGCCGACAGCGTCTCCAGCACGAAATCGCGGTCGGATACCGCGTCGAGCGAATTGGCCATCGGACGGTCGAAGCCGAGCGCCTTTGCGGTCGTGGCGCGGTCGATCGGAAACGAGGTCCCGGCGAGCGCGGCCGCGCCCAGCGGCGATTCGTTCAACCGCTTGCGCGCGTCGGCGAAGCGGCCGCGGTCGCGGCTGGCCATCTCGACATAGGCTAGGAGATGATGACCGAAGGTCACGGGCTGCGCGGTCTGCAGATGGGTGAAGCCCGGCATCACCGTGCCGGCATGCTCCAGCGCGCGGGCGACCAGCGCCTGCTGGAACGCGGCCAGCGCCGCATTGGTCTCATCGATGGTGTCGCGGACATAAAGCCGGAAATCGGTCGCGACCTGGTCGTTGCGGGAGCGCGCGGTGTGCAGCCGGCCCGCCGCGGGCCCGATCAATTCGGACAACCGCGACTCGACATTCATATGAATGTCCTCGAGCGCGCGCTTGAAATCGAAATCGCCCTTGCCGATCTCTGACAAAATCGTGTCTAGACCTTTGCCGATATTTTTCGCATCAGCGGACGTGATGATGCCCTGCGCAGCGAGCATCGCGGCGTGGGCCTTGGACGCGGCAATGTCCTGGGCATAAAGGTGACGATCGACGTCGATGGAGACGTTGATTTCCTCCATGATCGCGTCGGGACGTTCCGAGAAGCGGCCGCCCCACATCTTGTTGCTCATGACATCTCGCTCACGAATTCGTATTTCAGCCCTGCGGTTTCATGGCCGGAGGCGGCGAAACAGCACCGCAGTTCCGGTCGTATTCCCGGCACTGCTTAGCCACATCGACCCAGGATGACAAACGATATGCCCGAGACGACCCAACCCAACCCGACCGCCAGGCCGACCGCCAAGTGGCGCATCCCGCTGGTGATCGGCGCCGTGCTGGCCGGGGCTGTGATCGGCTATGCGGGGGTCTCCAGCCTCAAGCATCCCGCGGGCGGCGATATCGCCTGCAACAGCGCGGTGGCTCTTGCGAAGAAGATCGCCCCGCTTGCCCACGGCGAGGTCGCGGCGCTGACCATGGCGACCACCCCCTTGATGCTGCCCGACCTCACCTTCGAGGACGCCAACGGCCAGCCGAAGAAGCTCTCGGACTGGCGCGGCAAGACCGTGCTGGTCAATTTGTGGGCGACCTGGTGCGTGCCCTGCCGCAAGGAAATGCCGGCGCTCGACAGCCTGCAGACCAAGCTCGGCGGCAAGGATTTCGAGGTGGTCGCGATCAACATCGACACCCGCGACCCGGACAAGCCGAAAAACTTCCTGAAAGAGGCCAATCTGACCAGTCTCGGCTATTTTTCGGATCAGAAAGCCAAGGTTTTTCAGGATCTTAAGAACATAGGCAAGGCGCTGGGCATGCCGACCTCGGTGCTGGTCGACGGCAAGGGCTGCGAAATCGCCAATATCGCCGGTCCCGCCGAATGGGCGAGCGACGACGCGATCAAGCTGGTGAAGGCCGCGCTGCAGCCAGCCGCAGCCGGGTTCTGATCAGGCGACGGTGTCGAGGTTGTCGCCGATGCCGGGCGACAAATTCGCGGTGGAAGGCGTGCCGAGCAGGGTCTGAACCGCGAACTTCTCGGCGTCGAGGTTCTGCTTGGTCACGCGGGTTGCGATCTCACCCTGCAGACTACCCTGCTGCATCGACAGGATGCTGGTGACCATGCTCATCATGTCCATACGCGGCACTCCCAAAACTGGGGTTTGAGGTAACGCGCGAAAGTTAATGCTTGGGTAATCGATGGCCGCGTCAGGCTGACGCATCGGCCTCGAAATTCCCGCTAGCGCGATGATCCGCGTCTCAGGCCGCGTTCGCCGCGAAGGCGGCGCCGAGGGTGCGCAGCGCCTGCCGTGTCCGCGCATCGGACAGTTTTGAGTGAAGCATGACGTCGCGGGACGGCAATGGCGGCAGGCCAAGCCGCGGCCCGAGATCGACGGTGTCCGCCGGCGCCACCCGGCGCGCCAGCGCCGCGACCGCAAGGCCTGCGGAGATCGCAGCTCCGATCGTCGACAACCCGCCGCCGACGAATGCCTCGGTCCAGGCGATGCCGGCGGCGTCGAGCGCTTCGACCGCCATGGCACGCACGCTGCACGGCTCGGCTTGCGTCGCGAGGCGCAACGGCTCGCCCGGTCGATGGTGAAAATCGGGTGCGGCCATCCAGCCGAACGGCTCTTCGAACAGCACGTCGCCATCGCGGCGCTTGGCGTCGTGGCGGAGCACGATCGCAGCATCGAGCCTGCCGTCGTCGAATGCGCTAAGCACCGAACGCGACGTGTCGACGTGCAGCTGGATCACCAGCCCGGGATCGGTGCTGTTCATCCGCTTCAGCAGCGAGGCGAGCTCCGAGCCGACGATGTGGTGGCTGATGCCGACGACCAGCCGCCGATGCTCGACGGCAAACGAGTTGATCGCCGATTGATGCGCGGCCACCAGATTGCGCGCGGCGCCGAGGAAGGCGGCACCTTCAGCTGACAGCCGAACCAGCCGCGGCGTTCGCTCCAGCAACCGTCGGCCGAGGCCGTCTTCCAGACGCCTGATCTTCAGGCTGACCGCGGACTGCGTGGTCTCCATCGCCTGCGCCGCGCGCGTGAAGCTGCTGAGATCGGCCACCAGGACGAACGCCTGGACCGCCTCGAGGTCGAGCGCCTTCATGGTCATTCATTTAAATATGAAATCATTGAAATGCTTTATCATACCGTTTTTCAATGAACAAGGAGCCTCTAGGATCGGCGGCACGTCACGCCACCAGGAGAGCCACCATCATGCCGCTGACCCGCGTTTCATTGCGACGGGGCAAGCCCGCCGCCTACCGCAAGGCCGTTCTCGAAAGCCTTTATCGCGCCATGCGCGAGACCTTCGACGTGCCGGAAGGCGATCGCTTCATGACAATCTCCGAGCACGATGACGATGATTTCCTCTATGGTGCCGACTATCTCGGCATCAGGCGCCGCGATGATCTGATCATCATCCAGATTACTGTCAGCAATACCCGCCCGGTGGCGCAGAAGCAGAAGCTCTATCGACGGATCGCGGAACGGCTGACCGAAAGCCCCGGCCTGCGCGCCGAGGACATCTTCATCAACCTTGTCGAGGTGCTCCCCGAGAACTGGTCGTTCGGCAACGGTGAGGCGCAATACGTCCGATGACCGCTGCACCGCTTCTCTCACCGCGCATGAGCGGCATCACGGCATCGCCCGCATCGGTGCTGCGCCGCCGCGCCCGCGAACTGCGAGCTGCCGGGCGCGACATCATCGAGCTGTCGTCGGGCAATCTGGACTTCCCGACACCGGACCATGTGATCGCAGCGGCGCATGCAGCCGCATTGCGCGGCGAAACCCGTTACACCGATGTCGACGGCACACCGGAACTGAAGCGGGCGGTGCAGGCCGCGCTGCTGCGCGACCATCATCTCGACTACGGCCCGGACGAGATCGTCATCACCAACGGCTCGACGCAGGCGCTGTTCAACGCGCTGCTGGCGACCCTGGCGCCCGACGACGAGGTCATCATCCCCGCGCCCTATTGGGCGCCCTATCTCGATCAGGTACGGCTCGCCGGTGCGGCGCCGGTGGTGGTGCCGTGCGCGCAGAACGACGGCTTCAAGCTGCGCGCGGAGGATCTGCAGGCGGCGATCTCGGCGCGAACCCGCTGGATCATCGTCAACAATCCGGTCAACCCATCCGGCGCGCTGTATTCGCGTGAGGATCTGTCCGAGATCGCCGCGGTCCTGCTGCGGCATCCCGACATCTGGGTGCTGGCCGACGGACTCTACGAGCACATCGTGTTCAACGGCGCGCCCGCGCCGACGCTTGCGGAAATCGAGCCGCGCCTGAAGCCGCGGGCGCTGACCGTCAGCGGCCTCGCCAAGAGCTACGCCATGATGGGATGGCGCATCGGCTATGCCGCCGGACCATCGGCGTTGATCCGCGCGATGATCACGATCCAGTCGCAGACCACGTCCGGCGCATCGTCGATCAGCCAGGCCGCGGCAATTGCCGCGCTCGACGGCGCGCAGGATGTGCTGCTTGCGCGCGCCGCCATCCTGCGCGCCAAGCGTGACCGCTTTGCCGACCTGCTGAACGAATGCGCCGGGCTGTCCTGCACGCCGCCTGAGGGCACGTTCTATCTGCTGGTCAGCTGCGCCGGCGTGATCGGAAAGCGCGCGCCCGACGGCAGAGTGATCCGGACCGACCGTGATTTCTCGGCCTATCTCCTCGAGGCGGCCGATGTGGTGGTGTTTCCCGGCGAGGATCTCGGGCTGTCGCCCTATATCCGCCTCAGCTTCGCCAACCCGTCATCGACCATCGAGGAGGCCGCAAGGCGGCTGAAGCGCGCCTGCGCGGCGCTGCAATGACGTCTCACGCACAGAGCCAGCGCCTCGCACTGGCGGCGCATCTGCTCGGACTTGGAACAGGTGTGACGATGATTATCGGCCTGGTGCCCGCGGCGCTGGCGCTGCTGCGGGCACTGACCTGAAGACGCGACGATTACCGCGTCGGGATCGGCTTGTCGCCGCGATAGTCGTAGAAGCCGCGCTGGCTCTTGCGTCCGAGCCAGCCGGCCTCGACATACTTCACCAGCAGCGGACACGGCCGGTACTTGGAGTCGGCCAGCCCCTCGTGCAGCACCTGCATGATCGACAGGCAGGTGTCGAGGCCGATGAAATCGGCGAGCTCGAGCGGGCCCATCGGATGGTGCGCGCCGAGCTTCATCGCGGCATCGATCGCCTCGACGTTACCGACGCCTTCATACAGCGTGTAGATCGCCTCGTTGATCATCGGCAACAGGATGCGGTTGACGATGAAGGCGGGGAAATCCTCCGACACCGCGACCTGCTTGCCGAGCTTGGCGACGAACGCCTTGGCGGTGTCGAAGGTCATGTCGTCGGTGGCGATGCCGCGGATCAACTCGACCAGTTCCATCGCCGGCACCGGATTCATGAAATGAATGCCGATGAACTTCTCCGGGCGGTCGGTCGAGGCGGCGAGCCTTGTGATCGAGATCGACGACGAGTTGGTCGCGACGATCGCCTCCGGCTTCAGTACCGCACAGACCTCGTGGAAGATCTTGCGCTTGGTCTCTTCCTTCTCGATCGCGGTCTCGATCACGAGATCGCAATCGGCGAGCGCGTCGAGCGACTCGGCGGAGGCGATGCGGTCGAGCGCCTGCTTGCGGTCGCTCTCGCTGATCGCCTTCTTCGCGACCTGCCGGGTCAGATTGCCGTTGATGGTCGCCAGCGCCGACTTCAGCCGGTCGCCGGACACGTCATTGAGCACCACGTCGAAGCCGGCCAGCGCCGCCACATGGGCAATGCCATTGCCCATCTGGCCCGAACCGATCACGCCGACCTTTTTGATTGCCACCGTCATCTTGTCATCCACCGGAACGGCGCGCACATCGCGCCTGCCCAATTCCAACGATACCCGAAGTAAAGCCTTCCGGGTTGCCCAATCCGCCGGAAAACGTTTCCCGGGACCATGATGTGATGACAGGTCATCATACCCGGGTCCCATTTTCCCCCGTCGATCATGATCCTTTCGGAAAAACGTTTCCGGATCATTGCCTCGAAAATAATAACACCGGCCGGAGCTTACCCACCCGGCCGGTGTCTTGTCGCTTACTTTCCGAGCTTGCCGAGCGCTTCGGTGAGCTCCGGAACCGCCTGGTAGAGGTCGGCGACCAGGCCGTAATCGGCGACCTGGAAGATCGGCGCGTCCTCATCCTTGTTGATGGCGACGATCACCTTGGAGTCCTTCATGCCGGCCAGATGCTGGATCGCGCCGGAGATGCCGACCGCGACATAAAGTTCCGGAGCCACCACCTTGCCGGTCTGGCCGACCTGCCAGTCGTTCGGCGCATAGCCGGCATCGACCGCGGCGCGCGAGGCGCCGACGCCGGCGCCGAGCTTGTCGGCGAGCGGCTCGATGTACTTGGCGAAGTTCTCGCGGCTCTGCATGGCGCGGCCGCCCGAGACGATGATCTTGGCCGAGGTCAGCTCGGGACGGTCGCTCTTGGCGACTTCCTCGCCGACGAACGTCGACAGGCCGGGATCGGCGGCCGCAGCGGCGTTATCGATCGCAGCGCTGCCGCCTTCGCCGGCGGCGGCGAAGGTCGAGGTGCGCACCGTAATCACCTTCTTGGCGTCCTTCGACTTCACGGTCTGGATCGCGTTGCCGGCATAGATCGGCCGCTCGAAGGTGTCGGGGGCGACGACCTTGATGATCTCGGAGACCTGCATGACGTCGAGCAAGGCCGCGACGCGCGGCATCACATTCTTGAAGCGCGAGGTCGCGGGCGCGACGAACGCGTCATAGCCAGGAGCCAGCGCGACGATCAGCGCGGCCAGCGGCTCGGCAAGGTCGTGTTCATAGGCCGGGCCTTCGGCCACCAGCACCTTGGTGACGCCGGCAAGCTTGGCGGCTGCTTCCGCCGCCGCCTTGGTGCCCTGGCCGCCACCGGCAACCAGCACATGGACATCGCCGCCGAGCTGGCTCGCCGCGGTCAGCGCCTTGTTGGTCGCGTCCTTCAGCGTCTCGTGGTCGTGTTCAGCAATCAACAGCGTCGTCATCAGAGAACCCCGGCTTCGGTCTTGAGCTTGTTCACGAGTTCGGCGACGTCCTTGACCTTGACGCCCGCCTTGCGGCCTGCCGGTTCCGCGGTCTTCAGCACTTCCAGACGCGGCGTCACATCGACGCCGTAGTCAGCGACGCTCTTGTCGTCGATCGGCTTCTTCTTCGCCTTCATGATGTTGGGCAGCGACGCATAGCGCGGCTCGTTCAGGCGCAGGTCGGTGGTGACGATCGCCGGGCCCTTGAGCTTGATGGTCTGCAGGCCGCCGTCGACTTCGCGGGTGACCTTGAAGTCGGATCCTTCGACCTCGAGCTTGGAGGCGAAGGTCGCCTGCGACCAGCCGAGCAGCGCGGCCAGCATCTGGCCGGTCTGGTTCGAGTCGTCGTCGATCGCCTGCTTGCCGAGAATGACGAGGCCGGGCTGCTCCGCCTCGACCACCGCCTTCAGGATCTTGGCAACAGCGAGCGGTTCGACATTGCCTTCGGCCTTGACCAGGATGCCGCGGTCGGCACCCATCGCAAGTCCGGTGCGAATGGTCTCGGAGGCCTGCGCGGGTCCGATCGACACCACCACCACTTCGGTCGCCTTGCCGGCTTCCTTCAGCCGCAGCGCTTCCTCGACGGCGATTTCGTCGAACGGGTTCATCGACATCTTGACGTTGGCGAGCTCCACGCCCGTCCCGTCACTCTTGACGCGGACCTTGACGTTGTAGTCGACGACCCGCTTTACCGGCACAAGAACCTTCATCGATCCTCTTTCGCTTTGATTTTATGGGTTTCGGTTGGCTGGCGCGGAACCTAAAGGTCCCGTTTCTCCCGGTCAACGCGCCAAAGCCAAAAAACCGTCCCCCGGTTTTGAACCAGTTTAGCGGTTCTGGCCCGGCACCCACAACACGTCTCCCGCTCCCTTACTGTTCTGGAAGCGGCTGGCAACGAACAGGAAATCCGACAGCCGGTTCATATACTGGATGCCAGCCCGATTGACCGGCTCGTCGGGTTGGGCGGCGAGTTCCACCATCATCCGTTCCGCGCGGCGACATATCGTCCGGGCGAGATGCAGATAGGCAGAGGCAGGCGTGCCGCCGGGCAGCACGAACGAGGTCAGCGGCGCGAGCTGGTCGTTCAGGCTGTCGATATCGCGCTCGAGCCGCTCGACCTGGCTTGCCAGCATCCGCAGACGTTCGGCCTTGCCCTCGCGTTCGGGCACCGCGAGGTCGGCGCCGAGATCGAACAGATCGTTCTGGATCCGGCCGAGCATCGCATCGACCGCGGGGCTGCCGGCAAGATGCAGCCGCACCACGCCGATCGCGGCATTGGTCTCGTCGACCGTGCCATAGGCGGCAATGCGCAGATCGTATTTCGGCCGCCGCTCGCCGGAGCCGAGCGCGGTGGTGCCGTCATCGCCGGTGCGCGTGTAGATCCGATTGAGAACGACCATGGCAGGCTCCGGTGTTCGATGTTCGAGTCCACCACTCCGATCGGGAGAGGTGGAGAATAGCCCGACAAATCTACCTCACCTAACGCCCCATCGCCCAGACCGCGAGCATTGCGATGACGATGGCGACGAACTGCAGCAGCACGCGCAGCCGCATCAGCTTCTGCGACGTGTTCGGCGAGCCCCCCTTCATCATGTTGATGAGGCCGAGCAGGAGCACCAGCGCGACGGCGCCGACGGCGATGGGAAGAATGATCGTGCTGAGGAGAGATGTCATTTGCGGTACATAACACCGCAGGACGCGGACTTCCACACAGCCCGGCCATGCAACCAACTGGCTTTTCAGCGCGTAATATCAGATGCTGGGTCGGTTCTCGGGCCGAGCGGTTTTCGACAATGCCGGGTGGAATGTGAAGCAGCTTCGTTACGTCACCCACGTCGTGATGGATGCCTTTTACACGTTCCTCGCCGACGACGGCTGGGCGATCGCGAGCCACATCGCGCTGTCGACGCTGATGGCGCTGTTTCCGTTCCTGATCGTGCTGACCTCGGTGGCCGGCTTCTTCGGCTCCAAGCAACTCGCCGACCAGGCGGTCGGGCTGATGCTGCAGGTCTGGCCGCAGCAGGTCGCCGAGGCGCTGTCCGGCCAGATCCACGACGTGCTGACCAACACCCGCGGCGATATCCTGACCATCGGCGCGGTGCTCGCGGTCTACTTCGCCTCCAACGGCGTCGAGGCGCTGCGGGTGGCGCTGAACCGCGCCTACGCCGTGATCGAGCCGCGGCGCTGGTACTGGCTGCGGCTGGAGTCGATCGGCTACACGCTGGTCGCGGCGTTCACCTCGCTCGCGATGGCTTTCCTGATCGTGCTCGGACCGCTGATCATCGAGGCGGCGCGGCGCTATATCCCGTTCTTCGTCGAATCAAACGAGAGCCTGCTCAACACCGCCCGCTACGGCGTCACGATCCTGGCGCTGGTCGTCGCGCTCTTCATCCTGCACGCCTGGCTGCCGGCGGGCCGTCGCAGCTTCACGCAAATCCTGCCCGGCATCATCTTCACCATGGTGGCCTCGCTGCTCTCGGGCATCGGCTTCGGCATGTACCTGGCACGCTTCGCCAACAACTACGTCACGATGTATGCGGGGCTGGCCTCGGTGGTGATCGCACTGGTGTTCCTGTATTTCATCGCCGCGATTTTCGTGTTCGGCGGCGAGTTGAATGCGGCGATCATCAAGTCGCGGTTGCCGCACGGCGTGTCGCTTCATGCAGCGCAGTCGCGAGCGCCCGCGGGGACACAGGCTTGACCAGGAAGCCGTCTGCACCTGCAGCGCGCGCCGTGGCTTCGTCCTCGGCCCGGCCGGAAATCCCGACAATCATGATGCGACCGTGCGGTGGCGGCAGCGCGCGGATGCGCTTGATCGCCTCGATGCCGCCGATGCCGGGCAGCACCATGTCCATCAGCACGGCGTCGAAGGCGCCCTGCACGAGCCGGTCGGGCGCGGCCTCGCCCTGACCGACGAATTCGGCGTGGTGGCCGAGCTCGGTCAGGATCGTGTTGAGCACGACGCGGCCGAACGGATTGTCCTCGACACTGAGCAGCCGCAGCCCTTGCGATAGCAGCGCCGCCGCGCTCTCGCCGGAGGCGGTGCCGGCTGGCCCTTCGGCGGGCGCCAGTTCCACCTTGAGCGTGAAGGTGGTGCCCCCGCCGGCGCGCCGGTCCGCGACGATGTCGCCGCCCATGGCGCGCGCGAGCTGCCTGACGGACGACAGGCCGAGCCCGGCACCGCCGAACCGCGCGGCGATCGAGACGTTGGCCTGCGAGAACGGCCGGAACAGGCGCTTGACCTCCGATAGCGTCAGGCCGATCCCGCTGTCGGAGATCGCGAACGCGACGCCGATCTTGTCGCCGGACCTTCCCTTCACCGCGCCCACCGGCACGATACGCAGCTCAATGCTGCCCTGCTCGGTGAACTTCACCGCGTTGTCGATCAGATTTTCCAGCGCCGCGCGCAGGCGGACGGGATCGCCGACCGCGAAGGCAGGCAACTGGTCGGAGACCTCGACGGAAGCCTGCAGCCCCTTGGCCGCCGCGCGGCCGGCCAACGAATCCGCTGCGTGACGCGCCAGCGTGCGCAAGTCGAAGAAATCCTGCCGGATCTCGAGCCCCGGCCCCTCGCTCCGGGCGGCGTCGACGAACAGGGTCGCAAGGCTCGCCAGATGTTCGGCGCCGGCCTTGATGGTGTCGACCCAGCGCCGCTCGCGCTCGCCGAGATCGGATGTCGCGAGCAGATTGCTGATCGCAAGGATTCCGGTGAGCGGCGTCCGCACCTCATGGGCAAAGGCGGCAAGCGCGGCATCGACCATGCCGGGACCGGCCTTCGGGGCCGGCTTGGGCACGGGCCGCTTGCGGCGCGGCCTGGCGGCCACCTTGGCGGCGCGGGCCTTGGCCGTTCGTGTCTTGGCAGTTCGTGTTTTGGCAGTTCGTGTCTTGGCAGCACGCGGTTTGGCGGCGCGCGCCTTCGGCGGCGTCCTTTTGGATGGCCGCTTGCTGCGCCGTGCGCGCGATTTTGACGCCATGGTCTCCGTGATCCCCGCCCCGGTCAACAACATGGCATGCCAGGCGGGCCGGAGTCACGGCGACGTTTACGGCGCGCCTGCGCAAAACGCCATGATGCGATCAAATGGCCAAAATCTACTGCAAACCGACCAGGCGGCGGATATCGGCCGGGCTCGCCCCAGCCGCCCGCAATTCGCGCAGTCCGGTCGCCTGGGTCGATTTCGACAGCTTTTGGCCGGCCGCGTCTCGGATCAGCCGGTGGTGCCGGTAGTTTGGCGCGGGCAGGCCGAGCAGTTCCTGCAACAGCCGATGCACGCTGGTCGACCAGAACAGGTCAACGCCCCTGACGACATCGGTAACGCCCTGCAGGGCGTCATCGATCACGACCGAGAGATGGTAGCTGGTTGGGGTCTCCTTGCGCGCCAGGATCACGTCGCCCCAGGCCTCAGGCCGGGCCACGACGTCTCCGCTCTCGCCAGCCGGCCCCTCGCCCGCTTCCAGCCAACGCAGGTCGCCGGCGCGCGCGCGGGCTGAGGCCATGTCGAGCCGCAACGCGAACGGCACACCCTGCCCGATCAGCCGGTCGCGCGCCGCGGCCGACAGCGATTTGGCCAGCCCCGGATAAAGCGGCACGCCGTCCGGATCGCGCGGCCACGCGCCGCCGGCCTCGCGCTCCGCGACCAGCCGCGCGATCTCGGCCCGGCTTTCGAAGCTCGGATAGACCAGCCGCTGGGCCGACAGGCGGTCGAGCGCCGCGCCATAGGCGCCGAAATGCTCGGACTGCCGCCGCACCGGGGTCTCCCAGGCGATGCCGAGCCAGGCCAGATCCTCATAAATCGCCTGCTCGAATTCCGGCCGGCAGCGCGTCGCGTCGATGTCCTCGATCCGCAGCAGCAAGCGTCCGCCCGACTGCCGCGCGAGGTCGTGGTTGAGCAGCGCCGAATAGGCGTGGCCGAGATGCAGGTAGCCGTTCGGACTCGGCGCGAAGCGGAAAGCGGGTGGCATGGTCATCGGTCACGCGTCATTGCCGGGCTTGCCCCGGCGACTCTGGTTCATGCGCCCGGACAAGACTCTGTTACGATAGGAGATCGATGCGCGGGTCAAGCCCGCGCCTGACAAGCCGATGCAGACCCCGCAAATGCTGATTCATCTCGAAACCCAGGCCGACCTCGACGACGCGATCCATAAACTTGTCGAGCAGGACCGCCGCCTGCGCCCGATCCTGGAGCTGACCGGCATGCCGGCGATCCGGCAGCGCGAGCCCGGATTTGCCGGGCTTGCCGCGATCATCTGCGGCCAGCAGCTCTCGACCGCGAGTGCGGCGGCGATCTGGGGGCGCGTCAGCACGGCGTTCGACCCGTTCCACCATGACGCGATCCGCAAGGCGCGGGCCGACCGGCTCGGCCGGCTCGGGCTGTCGGCGGCCAAGATCAAGACGCTGAAGCACATCGCGCGCGAGCTCGCCGAGGAGCGGCTGAACCTCGACGTCCTTGCCAATGAGGAGGCCGATGCGGCGCACAACACGCTGACGGCGCTGCCCGGGATCGGCCCGTGGACCGCCGATGTCTATCTGCTGTTCTGCCTCGGCCATGGCGATGCCTGGCCCGCGGGCGACCTCGCCGTGCAGGAAGCGGTCAAGGTCGGGCTCGGCTTGAAGGATCGGCCGACGCCGAAGCAGATGGCGCCGCTTGCGGAGCCGTGGCGTCCGCTGCGCGGCGCCGCAGCGCATCTGTGGTGGGCATATTATCGCGTGCTCAGAAATCGCGAGGGCGTGATCGCCGGTGCAAAGTAGTCGTGGAGAAAAACACACCAACTGCGTGATCGCGTGATATAGAATCAGCAGACATATAGTTTTTCAATTTGCCGGCCTCGCCCATTTTGCACGCGCAGCACGTCCTTATTGCAAGGAGACGGACCTGATTTCTTTCCGTATCCCGCTGACGCTTCTCTCGTTATCCCTGGGCGCGATCGCCGCGGCGTGGTGGTGGCTCGGCATCCCGGTCGACCTGCCGCGCGCGCCGATCGATCCGAACGACAAGGTGCAATGCATCTCGTACGCGCCGTTCCGTAACAATCAGACATCGCTTTCGCCGGCGACGCAGGTCTCGCCGGAACAGATCGCGGAAGACCTCGCGCAACTCGCGAAGATATCCGACTGCATCCGCACCTATGCGACCGATCTTGGTCTCGATCAGATTCCCGCACTCGCGGCCAAGGCGGGGCTGAAGGTCATCCAGGGCATCTTCCTCGATCGAGACCGCAAGAAGAATGCAACGCAGGTCGCCACCGCGATCCGCCTCGCCCAGGAATATCCGGAAACCATCATCGCGCTCGTGGTCGGCAACGAAGTCTTGCTACGCAAGGAAATGTCGGCTTCCGACCTTGCCGCCACGATCCGCTCGATCAAGGCGCAGGTCTCCGTGCCCGTCACCTATGCCGACGTCTGGGAATTCTGGCTGAGCAATCGCGAGCTTTCCGACGCCGTCGACTTCGTCACGGTTCACATCCTGCCCTATTGGGAAAATGTTCCAATCCGGGCGGAAGATGCCGCCGCTCACGCCGACGAGATGCGCCGGCAGATCGCCGCGGCTTTTCCAGGCAAGGAAATCTTTATCGGAGAAATCGGCTGGCCCAGCGAGGGGCGCATGCGCGAGTCCGCGCTGCCGTCCCGCATCAATCAGGCGCGAGTGGTTTCGGAGGTCCTCGACCTTGCCCGGCGCCAGCATTTCCGCGTCAACCTGTTCGAGGCCTATGATGAAGGCTGGAAGCGGGAGATCGAGGGCACGGTCGGCGGCTCCTGGGGCCTGTTCGATTCCGAGCAGCGCATGCCGAAATATCCGCCGGGCCAACCGGTCAGCAATTTTCCGCTCTGGAAGCTGCAAATGGTCAGCGGAATGGGCCTGGCGATCCTCGTCTTCGGCGCGGCATGGCTGACCTTGCGCCGCAAGCCGAGAAAGCCCGCATTCGCGTCATGGCTTGCGGTCGCGCTATCGGCGACCACGGCTGGAATCCTGTTTGGCGTCGCCGAGCAAAGATTGGTCTATGAAAGCTACGGAACGGGAGGCTGGCTTGTGTGGGGCTCGCTGCTGGTGGCGGCCACGGCTTCGCCGGTGTTGAGCGCCAACGCCCTGATGTCGGGCCGCGCACCGCCCAGCTTTTTCGAAGTGTTGGGTCCGAAGGGTCACCACACTGAATCGGTGCTGGCAACCCTGCACGGACTGGCCTTGATGATCACCGTCGTGATCGGCACGGCGACCGCAATCGGTCTCGTGTTCGACCCGCGCTTCATTGATTTCCCTTTCGCGCCTCTCACCATGGCGGCGGTGCCCTTTGCGGCCGTGACGCTGCTCAATCCTCCCACGAAGGGAATCCGCCCACTGGCGGAGTCGATCTTTGCCGGCATTTTCATTGCAACGGCGATCTACACAGGATTCAACGAAGGGGCGGAGAACTGGCAGTCGCTGTGGACCTGCGCGGCCTTTGTCCTGCTCGCGGTGACGCTGTTGCGGGCGCGTGCTTGACAACGCGACCTAGAGCGTTTCCCGTTCCGATGGAATCGGAACGGCGCTCTAGATTCTTGTTTTGACGCGTTTTCTTCACGCGAACCGGTATCCACTTCGCTCGAAAACGCTCTAGCCGCGCAGCCTGACGCGATCCTCGCGCGCGCAGTCGGTGACGAAGCCGATGACGGCGCGCACCGCGGGAAGCTCGACCAGATCGGGATGGGCGAGCAGCCAGAGATCGGAGAGGCTCGAGAGCTTTTGCGGCGCGACCCGCACCAGATCGGGGTAGTCGGCCCCGACCAGGCAGGACAGCGCGCAAATCCCGAGCCCAGCCCGCGCCGCTGCCAGCATGTCGCCTTGCGAGGAACAGCGCATCACCAGCGTGCCCTGCCGGGTGATGACATCGCTCCAGCGCGCCAGATGCGCGTTCGAGGCTTGGTCGGCAAAGCCGATCACATGGTGGCCCCGCCACTCGTCCCGCCGCTCCGGCAGCTTGCGGCCTGCCGCATAGTCGCGGGAAGCGTAGAAGCCGGTGCCGAGCCGCCCGATCTTGCGCCCGATCAGGTTCTCCTCGCCCGCATCGACCGGCCGTAGCACCACGTCGGCCTCGCGGCGGCGCACGCTGGCCGGGAACGGATGGGTGATGATCTCGAGCTGGATGTTGGCGTGATCGCGCAGGAACGGGCCGAGGCGCGGCATCAGCCAGTGCGCGGCCAGCGTCGCGCCGATCGACAGCTTCACGACACCGCGCGCCTGCCCACCGGTGGCGGACGCGGCCGCCTCCGCGCGCAAGGCCGCCGCGGCCATCGCTTCGGCGTGCTCGCGGAATTTGCGGCCATGCGACGTCAGCGACAGGCCGTCATTGGAACGCGCGAACAGGCGGGTGCCGAGTTGCTGCTCGAGCGCCGCGACGTTGCGGCCGACGGTGGGATGGCTGATGCGCAGCCGCCGTGCCGCCCCGGCAAGGCTGCGTGTCTCCGCCACCGCGACGAATGTCTTGCAAAGCTCCCAGTCCATGCCGCTCCCCTTCTTGCGACATCGTTCATTTCTGGTCGATCCGATGTTCAATATTGAACGTCATGACCGAGCCGTCCAGCCTTATATTGCCGCGCCAAGAGCGCCACCGCTCCAGCCATCACAATAAATCGCGATCCGCCCCGGCTGCCGGCCGGGCGACGCGCATGGAGGATCCGAAAATGACGCTGCCCGTTTCGCTCGCCAACAGGCTTGAACTGCCGGTCGTCGGCTCCCCGCTGTTCATCGTCTCGGGGCCCGAACTCGTGATCGCGCAGTGCAAGGCCGGCATCGTCGGCTCGTTCCCGGCGCTGAACGCCCGCCCGGCCGAAAAGCTCGACGAATGGCTGACCCAGATCGAGAACGAGCTCGGCGAGTACCAGGCGCTGCATCCGGAAAAGAAGGTCGCACCCTACGCCGTCAACCAGATCTGCCACGCCTCCAACGACCGGCTGATGCGCGACATGGAAACCTGCGTGAAGCACAAGGTACCCGTGATCATCACCTCGCTGCGCCCGCCGTCCGAGATCGTCGAGGCCGCGCACTCCTATGGCGGCGTGGTGTTCCACGACGTCATCAACGTGAAGCACGCGCGCAAGGCCGCCGAGCAGGGCGTCGACGGCCTGATCCTGGTCTGCGCCGGCGCCGGCGGCCATGCCGGCACGCTGTCGCCGTTCGCACTGGTGCGCGAGGTCAAGCAATGGTTCAACGGCACGATCCTGCTGTCAGGCGCGATCTCCGACGGCTGGAGCATCGCATCCGCGCTCGCGCTCGGCGCCGACCTCGCCTATATCGGCACCCGCTTCATCGCGACCGAGGAAGCCAACGCCGATATCAGGTACAAGCAGGCGCTGACCGAATACGCCGCGCACGACATCATCTATTCGAACCTGTTCACCGGCGTGCACGGCAACTATCTCGGACCGTCGATCGCGGCGGCAGGCCTCGATCCGGGCAATCTGCCGGCCGCCGACAAATCCAGCATGAACTTCGGCTCCGGCGGCAACATGAAGGCCAAGGCCTGGCGCGACATCTGGGGCTCGGGCCAGGGCATCGGCCAGATCACCGACGCCCCGCCGGTCGCCGAACTGGTGGCGCGGCTCAAGTCCGAGTTCGCCGCGGCGCGCGGCGACTTCCTGCGCGCCAGCGCCTGACGCTGTTTCACAAAGTCCGGGAGCGAACCATGAAACGAGCGCAACACGCGCTGGCAGCCGCGCTTGCGGTCTGCGCGATAGCCAGCACGGCCGCCGCCGACAACGGCAACGAAGCGATCCGGATCGGCCAGACGCTGCCCTATAGCGGACCGGTCTCCGGCTTCGGCACCATCGGCCGCGCCCAAGAAGCGTTTTTCGCGAGGGTCAACGCGGAGGGCGGCATCAACGGCCGGCAGGTGAAATTCATCACGCTGGACGACGCCTATTCGCCGCCGAAGACCGTCGAGCAGACCCGCAAGCTGGTGGAGCAGGAGGAGGTGCTGATGATGTTCGGCTCGCTCGGAACCGCCACCAACAACGCCGTGCACCGCTATCTCAACAGCAAGAAGATCCCGCAATTGTTCGTGCTGAGCGGCGCGACCAAATGGGCCGACCCGAAGACCTATCCGTGGACCATGCCAGGCATGGCGTCCTACGAATCTGAGGGCGTGGTCTATGCCAAATATGTGCTGCAGGCCAAGCCCGACGCAAAGGTCGCGATCCTTGCGCAGAACGACGATTTCGGCCGCGACTATGTCGCCGGCTTCAAGCGTGCGCTCGGCGGCAAGGCCGCGAGCATGATCGTCGCGGAAGCGAGCTACGAGACCTCAGCGCCCACCATCAGCTCGCAGCTCGCGACCCTGAAGGCGTCCGGTGCCGATGTGCTGTTCGGTGTCGTGCTCGGCAAGTTCACGCCGCAGATGATCAAGGGCGTGGCCGAGATCGGCTGGAAGCCGGACCTGTTCTTCGTGCCGACCTCCGCGTCGTCGATCTCGTTCCTGGAGCCCGCCGGGCTCGAGAACGCGGTCGGCCTGATCTCGTCCAGCAACCAGAAGGACACGATGGATGCGCAATGGGCCGATGATCCCGCCGTGAAGGACTATCTTGCCTTCATGAAGCAGTACCTGCCCAATGCGGACCTCAGCAACTCGAACTACTCGGCGGGCTATCATTATGCGACACTGCTGATGGCCGTGCTGAAGGCCTGCAAGAACGATTTCAGCCGCGAAAACATCATGCGCCAGGCGGCGTCATTGCGCGACGTTCCGCTGCCGCTATTGTTGCCGGGCATGACGGTATCGACCGGGCCGGACGACTACCTGCCGTTCCAGCAGTTGCGGCTGCGCCGGTTCAACGGCAAGAGCTGGATCAGCTTCGGCGAGATCCTGGACGATCGCTAGAAGACGAGGCGCGACATGGTCATCAGCGGCGAAAGACAGATCAGCTACGGCGACATTCACGCCCGCATCGCGCGGGCGGCCAGCGGCTTCCGGGCGCTCGGCGTGCAGGGCGGCAAGCCGGTCGGCATGATGCTGCGCAACGATTTCGCGCTGTTCGAGGTGGTCGCGGCTTCGGCCGCGCTCGGCAGCCCGGTGGTGCCGATCAACTGGCATCTGAAGGCCGACGAGGTCGCCTACATCCTGTCCGACAGCGGCGCCGACACGCTGGTCTGCCACGCCGATCTGCTGCCGCAGATCCGCGACGGGCTGCCGCCGGCAATCAAGCTGCTCGTGGTGACGACGCCGCCGGAAATCGCCGCGGCCTACGGCGTGGCGCCGGCGATCACCCCCGTGCCCGACGGCATGACCGACTGGGACGTCTGGCGCGAGACGCATCAACCGCTGACCGACGCGCCGATCGGCGCGGCGCCGATGTTCTACACCTCGGGCACAACAGGGCTGCCGAAGGGCGTCAAGCGCAAGCCGATGCGGCCCGAGCAGCAGGCGGCGGCCGCGCGCGTCGGCGCCATCACCTACGGCGTCAAGCCGAACGAGGATCAGGTGATCCTGATGAACGGCCCGATGTATCATTCGGCGCCGCACTCCTACGGAATGCTCGCGTTCCGCAACGGCTGCAAGATCGTGCTTGAGCCGCGCTTCGATCCGGAAGATCTGCTGCAACTGATCGAGCGCCACCATGTCACCCACATGCATATGGTGCCGACCATGTTCGTGCGGCTGCTGCGCCTGCCCGAGGAGACGCGGCGCCGCCACGACCTGTCGTCGCTGCGCTTCATCGTCCACGGCGCGGCGCCCTGCCCTGTCGACGTCAAGCGCGCGATGATCGAGTGGTGGGGACCGGTCATCAACGAATATCTCGGCTCGACCGAGACCGGCATCCCGGTCTGGCATTCGTCAGCCGAAGCGCTGGCCAAGCCCGGCACCGTCGGCCGCGCGATCGAAGGCGGCATCGTCAAGATCTTCCGGCCCGACGGGACGCAATGCGACGTCGGCGAGCCCGGCGAGATCTTCATGCGTCAGACGTTGATCTCGGACTTCGACTATCACGGCAACGCCAAGGCGCGCGCCGAGGCCGATCACGACGGACTGATCAGCGTCGGCGATGTCGGCTATCTCGACGCGGACGGCTATCTGTTCCTGTGCGACCGCAAGCGCGACATGGTGATCTCGGGCGGCGTCAACATCTATCCCGCCGAGATCGAGAATGCCCTTATCGGCATGGCAGGCGTCCGCGACTGCGCGGTGTTCGGCGTTCCCGACGACGAATACGGCGAGCGGCTGTTCGCCTGCGTCGAGCCGGAAGCCGGCGCGACCCTGTCGATCAGCGCGATCCAGGATTTTCTCCGCGGCAAGCTCGCCAACTTTAAGGTGCCCAAGGATATCCGCTTCATGGACGCGCTGCCGCGGGAAGCCACCGGCAAGATCTTCAAGCGCAAGCTGCGCGACCTCTACCGCGAAGGACAGCTTCGCTGAACGATGTGACGGCGAAGCGAACGGCGTTTGAAACTTAGTTGCTGTTGCAAAAGGCCGGCAATCGACGCAACGATGCCGGCGCATCGGAAGCTGGGATCATCGCCATGAACTCGACCGACTTCATCGTCATCCGCAACGACCTGCAACAGTGCAAGGTGATCGAGACGCAGTTGCCCGATGCCGCGGCGCTGCCGGCCGATGCGCTGCTGGTGAAGGTGACCCGCTTCGCCTTCACCGCCAACAACATCACCTACGCCGTGATCGGCGAGCAGCTGAAATACTGGCATCTGTTCCCGGCGCCCGAGGGCTACGGCATCATCCCGGTGTGGGGCTTTGGCGAGGTGCTGATCTCGAAACATCCGATGATCGCCGTCGGCGAAACGCTGTTCGGCTATCTCCCGATGGCGGCCCATCTGGTGATCGAGGCGGCCGACGTCAACAAGCGCGGCCTGCGCGATGGCGCGGCACACCGGCAGGAGGTCTCGCCGGTCTACAACGCCTATGCCCGCGTCTCCGGCGATCCGACCTATGCCGGTCAGCAGGGCGATTTCCGCGCACTGCTGCTGCCCTTGTTCATGCTGTCGTTCCTGGTCGACGACGCCCTCGCCGAGAATGCGTTCTACGGCGCACGCCGCGTCATCCTGTCGTCGGCCTCGAGCAAGACCGCGTTCGGCCTCGCCCATCTCGTGCACAAGCGGGGTATCCCCGTGATCGGGCTGACCTCCAAGGGCAATGTCGATTTCGTCAGCTCGCTCGGTTGCTATGACGAGGTCGTCACCTATGACCAGGTCGCCGCGATCCCGGCGGCCGAGCCGACAGCCTATGTCGACATGGCCGGCAACAGTGCGCTGCGCGAAAGTCTGCACCGGCACTTCGGCGCGCAGATGGTCTATTCCGGCCGGGTCGGGCTGACGCACCGTGCGAGCGAGGCGGAGGAGCCGACGCTGCCAGGCGCCAAGCCGGTCTGGTTCTTCGCCCCGGACCAGATCCGCAAGCGCGCCAAGGAATGGGGTCCCGGCGGCATCGACCAGCGTTTTGGCGCCGCATGGGCGGAGCTCGTGCCGCATCTGCCGAATTGGCTTGACGTGGTCGAGCGGCGGGGCCCGGCCGCGGTGCGCGAGGCCTATCTCGATACCCTGCAAGGCCGCGTTCCACCGGATCAAGGCCTGATCCTGTCGCTGGCCGAATAGGCGCTATCTCGTCGCGCCCTTTCTGCACGCCTTCGAATGGGTATAGGCTTCGCGGAAAGGGAACGCCGCCAAGAAAATATCAGCAAGGCGGCCGATGGCGAGAAACGCTCAATGCTCGACAAGACGGACGATATTTCGGTCGCCGCCGACAATTGGCTTGTGCAGTTCGAAGATGCGCTGGCGAGCCCGGACGATGTGCTGCTGAAGCCACTGTTCCATCCCGACAGCTACTGGCGCGACGTGCTGGCGCTGAGCTGGAACATCCAGACCGTCAACCGGGCCTTCGCAATCATCGAGGAGCTGCCGGCGCATGCGCGTCACAGCGCGCCGCATGACTTCCGCATCGATGCCGATCGCGCCCCGCCCCGACGGGTGACGCGCGCTGGTACCCATGCGATCGAGGCGATCTTCAAATTCGAGACGGCGGTTGGCCGCGGCCACGGCATCGTGCGGCTGATCCCCGATGCCGCCGACGACGATCGCCTGAAGGCCTGGACCTTGCTGACGGCGCTCGAGGAGCTGAAGGGTTTTGAGGAGCAGCAGGGCCACACCAGGCCGCGCGGGCAGTCCTATTCGCGCGACTTCCGCGGCCCCAACTGGCTCGACCTGCGCAAGGCATCCGCCGAATATGCCGACCGCAACCCTGATGTGCTGGTGGTCGGCGGCGGACAGGCCGGGCTTGCGATCGCCGCGCGGCTGCAGCAGCTCAAGATCGACGCGCTGATCGTCGACCGCGAGGCGCGCGTCGGCGACAATTGGCGCAAGCGCTATCACGCGCTGACCCTGCACAACCAGGTACAGGTCAATCATTTGCCCTACATGCCATTCCCGCCGAACTGGCCGACCTACATCCCGAAGGACAAGCTCGCCAACTGGTTCGAATCCTATGTCGACGCCATGGAGCTGAACTTCTGGACCGGCACCGAATTTGTCGGCGGCAGCTATGACGATGCGGATGGGCGTTGGACCGTCGAGCTGCGCCGCGCCGACGGCACGACACGGACAATGCAGCCGCGCCATGTCGTGATGGCGACCGGCGTCAGCGGCATTCCCAATCTGCCCGACATCCCCGGTTTGAAAGATTTTGGCGGCAAGGTGATGCATTCCAGCCGCTACGAGGACGGCGAGAACTGGACCGGCAAGCGCGCGCTCGTGATCGGCACCGGCAACAGCGGCCACGACATCGCGCAGGACCTGCATTCCTCGGGCGCCGAGGTCACGCTGGTACAGCGCTCCTCGACGCTGATCACCAATATCGAGCCGTCGGCGCAGCTGGCCTATGCCGCCTACAATGAAGGTACGCTCGAGGACAATGATCTGATCGCGACCTCGATGCCGCTCGTGCTCGCCAAGCGCAGCCATGTGCTGATGACCGAGCAGTCGAAAGAGCTCGACAAGCCGCTGCTCGACGGCCTCACGCGCAAGGGCTTCAAGCTTGATTTCGGCGATGGCGGCACCGGCTGGCAGTTCAAGTACCTGACCCGCGGCGGCGGCTATTACTTCAACGTCGGCTGCTCCGATCTCGTCGCGAGCGGCGCGGTCGCCCTGCAGCAATTCACCGACATCGACACCTTCGTCAGCGAGGGCGCGCGGCTGAAAGACGGCGAGATCATTGCCGCCGACCTGATCGTGCTCGCGACCGGCTACCGGCCGCAGGAAGAGCTGGTGAAGAAGCTGTTCGGCGAGGCGATGGCCGCGCGCGTCGGCCCGATCTGGGGCTTCGGCGACGGCCAGGAGCTGCGCAACATGTACACCCGCACGCCGCAGCCCGGCCTGTGGTTCATCGCCGGCAGCCTCGCGCAATGCCGCATCAATTCGCGCTATCTCGCATTGCAGATCAAGGCGATCGAGGAAGGCCTGTTGCCGCGCGACGTCGGGCCACGGGCGGATTTTTCCTAACCCCACCATCGTCATTCCGGGCTGGTCCGAAGGACCAGACCCGGAATCTCGAGCTTCCGGGTTCGATGCTGCGCATCGCCCCGGAATGACGGCTCAGAGGAGAGACAACATGCCAATCACCCTCGGCACCGGCGAACACCGCTATCGCGTGGTGGAGAACTTCGCAAAACTGCCCGACGGCTGGAGCCTGACCGATGTCGCGTCCGTCGCAGTCGACAGCAAGGACCGTGTCTATGTCTTCAACCGCGGCGACCATCCGATGGTGGTGCTCGACCGCGCAGGGAATTTCATCAAGAGCTGGGGCGAAGGCGTGTTCTCGCGTGCCCACGGCCTGCATATCGACGCCGACGACAATCTCTATTGCACCGATGACGGCGACCACACCGTGCGCAAATGCTCGACCGACGGCAAGGTGCTGCTGACGATCGGCATCCCGAACAAGCCGGCGCCGTTCATGAGCGGCGAGCCGTTCCACCGCTGCACCCATACCGCGCTGTCGCCGAAGGGCGAGATCTATGTCTCCGATGGCTACGGCAATGCCTGCGTCCACAAATACACGCCGGATGGCAAGCTGATCAAAACCTGGGGCGAGCCCGGCACCGACCCCGGCCAGTTCAACATCGTGCACAACATCGCGACCGACGCCGATGGCTGGGTCTATGTCGCCGACCGCGAGAACCACCGCGTCCAGGTGTTCGACGGCAACGGTAAATACGAGACGCAGTGGAACAACCTGCACCGGCCCTGTGCGCTGTGCTGCTGCGGCGGTGGCAAGCAGCCGAACTTCGTGATCGGCGAACTCGGCCCTGGCATGGCGGTGAATCGCAAGGTGCCCAATCTCGGCCCGAGACTGTCGATCGTGGATCACACCGGCAAGCGCATCGCGCGCCTCGGCGGCGAGCAAGGCCCCGGCGTCGAGACCGGCAAATTCCTGGCGCCGCACGGCATCGCGCTGGATTCCCGCGGCGACATCTATGTCGGCGAAGTCGGCGTCACCGACTGGAAGACCAGCTTTCCGGACACCGAGATGCCGGCCGCGGTGCGCGTGACGCGGTGCCTGCAGAAGCTGGAGAAGGTTTAGATTCAGTCTCCCACCGTCACTCCATCACCGTCACCCTGAGGAGCGCGCATCGCGCGCGTCTCGAAGGGTCGACGGCCCCCGGCTGGTGGCCGTGCATCCTTCGAGACGCCGCTTCGCGGCTCCTCAGGATGACGGGTCGAAAAGCGTTCCCGCGCAATCAAATCTCGCCGATCACCTCGCGGCGGCGCTGCTCGGATTCTTCCGCGTAGCGCCGCATGGCGTGCGCTTCGGTGAGCAGGCCGATCGGCCGGCGGTCACCTTCGACCACGGCGAGCGATTCCGCTTCGGCCGCGTCGAACACCGCGATCGCCTCCTGCACGTTCATGCCGGGATGCAGCACCACATCGGCATAGCGCAGAATCGCGGCAAGCCCCTTGTCGGCCTCGATATCGGGCGCATGCGCTTCGGCGACCAGCGCAAGCCCGGCGTAATGCCCCTCGCCGTCGACCGCGACGACCTGGGTCTTCGAGCCCGGGGGGAATTCCTCGCGGAACGCCTCGATCGGCATCGCGGCGTTCACCGTCGTCATGTCCTGCCGCATCATCTTGCCGACCGTGAGATCGCGGATCCAGCCGATATCGGCGGCGCTGCGGATAGTCTCGCCGCGCAGATGCAATCGCCAGGTCGCGAACGAATAGCCGAATAGCTCGCGCGTGATCGTGGTCGAGATGATGACCGCGACCAGCACCGCGGTGGTAAGCCAGAGGTTGCCGGTGGATTCCAGCGCGATGAACGACATCGTCAGTGGACCGCCGATCACCGAGGCCGACAGCGCGCTCATGCCGATCACCGCATAGGCGTTGGGGTCGAGGTTCAGCCCCGGCCACACGATGTCGACGCCGGCGGCGAACAGCCGGCCGCCGAGCGCGCCCATGAACAGCGTGGCGAAGAACAATCCGCCACGAAAGCCCGAGCCGAGCGAGATGATCGAGGCCACCGCCTTCAGCGCGAACACGCCGGCGATGAAGGCAAGCGGCATCGCCACGATGCCGGCGAAGCGCAGCGCGCCATGGCCCGACGACATCACCTGCGGCGTCAATAGCGCCATCGCGCCGACCGCAAGCCCGCCGAGCGCCGGCCGCAGCGGCGGCCACAGCCGGCTCTTGGTCAGCAGCGCCTCGCACAGCGTCACCCCGCGCATGATCGCAATGCCGGTCAGGGCCGCGACCATGCCGAGCAGCGCTGCAATCGCAAGATCCCGTCCGAGCACATCGCCGACGGTTCCGACGCCGACGCCGAGCGGCAGCGGTTCGAAGGCATGGGCAACGAAGTAGCCGGTCACCGCCGCCACGCCGACCGGGGTCAGGCTGGCCGGCGTATAGCCGCCGATCACAAGCTCGAAAGCGTAGAACGCACCCGCAAGCGGCGCGCTGAAGGCGCCGGCGATCGCCGCCGCCGCACCGCAGCCCACCATGATTCGCTGGTCGTTGCGGCGGAGGTGAAAGCCGCGCCCGAGCGAGGCGGCGAGGCCGCTGGAGAGCTGGGTGTAGCCGGCCTCGAGCCCGACCGAGCCGCCGACGCCGCTTGACCAGATCGTCTGCAGCGCCACGATCACGCTGCCGCGGAACGACATCCGCCCGCCATAAAGCGCGTTGGCCTCGATCGGGTCGATTTCGCGGGCCGGCCGCACCCGGAGCAACAGAAGGAATGCAAATCCCAGCAGCAGGCCGCCGATCGTGGGAACCACGAGCGCGCGCACGGGATCGATGCTGGGCTGGCTCGACAACCGGTCGCCGAGCGGCAGATTGAACAGTACCGAATGCAGCACCGTGACGAGGCCGCTCATGACCGCCACCACGAGGCCGCCAATGGCGCCGATCAGCACCGCCAGCACCACAAGGCTCGTCTCGTGCGCGCGCACGAACGCGCGCAACCGGCGCGGCGCCTCGAGATAGCTTGAGGTCGTGGTCATCGGCAGGGTCCGTCACTGGCCGACAGGGCCTTGCGGCTCCCTTTACGGGCCTCGCGGGCGGGAGGCAATCGGGGCAGGAACATGGCAGGGCGCGGCGGATAAGCCGCTCATTGCTCTTCACAATCCCGTCACGCTGCCTGTAGTATGTGAGTGCATGCTGCTTCGCAGCTAGTGGGAGTCAGGAGCGTTATTTGAACGCACATGTCTCGCAAGGCGGTTGGCCGGTGCTGGTCTTGAATGCGGACTTCCGGCCGCTGAGTTATTACCCGCTGTCGCTCTGGTCCTGGCAGGACGCGATCAAGGCGGTGTTCCTCGATCGTGTCAACATCGTCGAATATTACGACCGGGCGGTACGAAGTCCTTCCTTCGAAATCCAGCTGCCGAGCGTCGTATCCCTCAAGTCCTTCGTCAAGCCGACCACCCACCCCGCCTTCACCCGGTTCAACGTTTTCCTGCGCGACCGATTCAGCTGCCAGTATTGCCTGTCGGGCGACGATCTCACCTTCGATCACATCATTCCGCGCAGCAAGGGTGGCCAGACCACCTGGGAGAACGTCGTCGCCGCCTGCTCGCCCTGCAATTTGCGCAAAGGCAATCTGACGCCGCAGCAGGCCAAGATGTTTCCGAAGCAGACGCCCTACGCCCCGACCGTGCATCAGCTGCATCGCAACGGCCGGCTGTTTCCGCCGAACTATCTGCACGAGAGCTGGCTCGATTATCTCTACTGGGATACTGAGCTCGATCCGTAGAGCGCGCTGGCGCGCATCGTCGTCACATCGAATGCAAGCCGTACTGCTGTGATTTGGATCAGGCGGGTCGCTTGGTGAGGGCCGCTTCACCCTCCTCGCGCCCGGGAACGCTGACGTGGACCTCGTGCCCCATCCTGATCGCCAGAGCCGCGGCGGCCGCCGCGGATTCGAATGCAGCTTCCTTGGTGGCGTATCCGCCGTTGAGATTGCCGTCGTGCAGGACGCCCCATTCCTCGCCGGCTGCAATCACCGCATATTGAGCCAATCCCATCGTCTCCTCCTTGCGCCAGCGGCGCTGCGTCAGGTCTCATTCCGCTTGTATCTGTCGCGGACGACCTCCTCGCCGGCCTGCACCGTGCGCCTGCTGCGAAAATGGTGTTGAAGCACGCCGAAGATCAAAGCGGTCAGCAGCACGAGCGCTCCGATGCCGTAGATGATCTCAAGGCCCATATCCATTTGGTCTCTCCAGGCCTTGTTCTCAAAGCCTTGTTCTCGAAGCCTTGCTCTCTTGCCGCCCGCCGGGGCGGCATCGTTCATCCGCTCTTCGCGGCACTGTCGATGCTTTCGCGGTGAATTTCGCGGGCGTCGCTGCCGATCACCGAGATGTAGTAGCCGCGGCCCAGATATTCCTGTCGGGTCTCCGCAAGGTCGATGGCGAGCCGCTTGGCCACCGCAATGGCTTCATCGCGGTCGGCAACCGGCTGACCGGTTGCATCGATCACACGCTCATCATTCACGATCGCGAAATGAAAGGCGGACATTGGCTATCTCCGCGCATCAATGCGTGTTCGATTCATGCCACTTTTCCAGGTCCGGCTTCTCGTCTCCGGAGGCCTTCGCGTCTCCTGAGCGCCTCGCATCTCCGGAGCGCTGCTCCTTCTCCGGGTTTCCCTTCCACGGCTTGTCGGTTTGCGCGTGCGAACCCCAGTCGCTCGAGCGTCCGGAATCCTGCGTTACCGGCTTTCTGTTCATGACAATCTCCTCAAGAACAGAAGCATCTGTATCCCGATGTGTTCCTAACCCGCCGCGCTCAAGGTCCGCCCGCAACCGAGCATAACCAGCGCATCGAGGTCGATCCCGCAGCAGTACTGACACTCCCTCACGCAGGATCGCATTCGCGTGATCATCCGCGATGTTCGTACTATATCGTTGTATCCTAATAGTTCGTATCCTATCTAGTTTACATGCCTTCACAGTCCCATATCCACGCCGAGATCGGCCGCCTGGTGACCAGACTGGCCCGGATCTGGCGCCGCGAGTCGGATCAGGCCTTGTCCGACCACGGACTGTCCTACGCGACGGCGATTCCGCTACTGGTGTTGTCCCGCCAGGGGGAAAACGTCCGGCAAGGCGTGCTTGCGGATGAATTGGGAATCGAGGGGCCTTCACTGGTGCGGCTGATCGATCTGCTGCAGTCTGAAGGCCTGGTCGAGCGTCGCGAGGACCCGACCGACCGGCGCGCCAAGACGCTGCATCTCACCGCGGCCGGCGGAGCCAAGGTAGAGGAGATCAATCGGGTGCTGCGTCGCGTACGGGCCAGCCTGCTGAAGGATATCGGCAGCGCGGAACTTGCGGTAACCTTCGAGACGCTGCAGCTCATCGAGCAGCGGGCGAGCCGCCTGCAGGACGCCAGGACTGCGCCAGCCAGGACTGCTCCAGAGGCGAAATAGTCATGCGCGCGGAAGAGCCGTTCCTGGTCCGCCACGCGGATCTCATCTTCGCGTTGAAGACGTTCGCGGCGTCGATGCTGGCGCTTGTCATCGCCCTGGCGATCGATCTGCCGCGTCCCTATTGGGCGATGGCGACGGTCTACATCACCTCGCAGCCGCTGGCCGGCGCGACCAGCTCGAAGGCGTTCTTCCGCGTGATCGGTACGCTGGTCGGCGCGAGCGTCACGGTCGCCCTGGTGCCGAACCTGGTCAATGCACCGGAGCTACTGTGCCTCGCGATCGCGCTCTGGGTCGGGCTCTGTCTCTATTTATCGCTGCTCGACGGCACGCCGCGCAGCTATGTCTTCATGCTGGGCGGATATACCGTCGCGCTGATCGGCTTTCCGTCGGTGGCCGAACCGGGCAGCATCTTCGATGTAGCGCTGGCACGAGTCGAGGAGATCTCGCTCGGCATCATCTGTGCGAGCCTGGTGTCGACGGTGGTGTTTCCCCGCAGCGTCGCGCCGGCGGTCGGCGGCCGCATCAGGAGTTGGCTGTCGGATGCGCGCCGTCTGTCCCGCGACGTGCTGCTTGACCGCGGGACCGGCGAGACGCGCCGGGCCCAACGCCTCCGTCTTGCGACCGACATTGTCGAGATCGATACGCTGGCGACCCATGTCGCCTATGACCGGCTGGCCGACGCCGGCACCGTGCGTGGCCTCGGCGAGGTCCGGCTGCGCATGCTGATGCTGTTGCCGATCATCACGTCGATCGAAGACCGGCTTACCGCACTTGGCGAAGCGGCGCTGCAACGGCAACCGGAGCTGCAACGCCTGATCGGCGATCTCGCCGCATGGATCGTGGGCGAGGACCGCCAGCGGCAATCCGGCGAGCAGATCCGCACCGCAATCGCCGAGCGGCAATCTGCGCTCGACGGCATCGCGCCGCGGGAACGCATCATCACGATCAGCCTGCTGCTCCGGCTGCGCGAGCTTGCCGACATTTCGGCCGACTGCCGCGCGCTGGGCGATGCGATCACCGCGGGCCGGGATATCTCCAGCGTCCAGCTGGCGTTCCACCCGGAGTCGGGGGCCGCACCGGTCCGTCATCGCGACCACGGCATGGCGCTGTGGTCGGCCGCGGGCGCGGCGGTCGCCATCCTGATCTGCTGCGGCCTGTGGATTGCGACCGGCTGGGCCGATGGCGCCTCGGCGCCGATGATGGCGGCGGTCGCCTGCTCCTTCTTCGCCGCACAGGACGAGCCTGCGCGCAGCATCCGGGCCTTCGGCCTGTTTTCACTGGTCGCGATCGTCATCGTCGCAATCTATCAGTTCGCGCTGGTGCCCGGCATCTCCCATGTCGAGGTCCTGATCGCGGCACTGGCGCCGACCTTCCTCCTGTACGGCTTTTTGATCGCACGACCCAAGACCGCGCCGATCGGCATGGCGCTCGCCGCCAACACCGCGACGCTGCTCGCGCTGCAATCGACCTACAGCGCGGATTTCGCCAGTTTCGCCAACACGTCGGTCGCCTTCTTCCTCGGTGTTGTGATCGCGGAGATCGTAACGCGGATCGCACGCGGCGTCGGCGCCGAATGGATCGCCAAGCGGCTGATGACGTCGAGTTGGCAGGCGCTCGCGGTCGCGGCCGAGCGGCGCGGCCACGGCGATCGCGCGCAGTTTGCCGGCCTGATGCTGCATCGGCTCGGACTATTGGTCCAGCGCATCGCCTTCATCTCCGAGAGCGACCGCCGTGATGCCGACAGCCTGGTCCAGCTCCGCATCGGGCTCAACATCATCGACCTCCGGCGGGCCCGCTACGGCCTCGCCGCAGTGACCGTGCGTGCCATCGACGACATGCTGGACGACCTCGCGGCGGCGTTTCGCGCCCGTGCGGACCAGGCAATGCCGGCCGAACTGTTGTCATGCATCGATGCGGCGCTGACCGCGGTCGTCAAGGACCCCAATGAGCGCGCGCGGGACGATGCGTTGCTCGGCCTCGTCGGCATCCGCCGCGGCCTGTTTCCGGATGCACCCGCGTATCGATCGCGGCCCGAGGAGAGCTTTGCCGCATGAGATATGAGCTCGACATTTACGGCGTGCTCGTTCCGGCGCTGCTGCTGTGGCTGATCGTTGCCTATGCATTGAGCGCAGTGGCGAGCCGGATCATGCAGCGCTTCGGGTTCTACCGGCTGGTGTGGCATCGCGCGTTGTTCAATTTCGCCCTGTATGTATGCCTGCTCGGCGTCGTGGTTTATCTTTCGGAGTTTCTGCCATGAAAGGGAATTTCGCCTGGCTCGGCCGGGTTGCGCTGACCGCGGTCGCCGTCATCGCTGCACTCGCTGTCGCTCGCGCGCTCTGGGTCTACTATATGGAATCGCCGTGGACCCGCGACGGCAGGGTCCGCGCCGACGTGATCCAGGTGGCTCCCGACGTCTCCGGCTTCGTCACCGACGTGCTGGTCAGGGACAATCAGCCGGTGCATCGTGGCGACATCCTGTTCCGGATCGATCGCGCACGCTTTGCCCTGGCACTGAAGCAGGCCGATGCAGCGGTCGCCGGCCATCGCGCGACGCTGGATCAGGCCGACGCCGACCTCAAACGCTACAGCTCGCTGACCACCGATGCGGTGTCGCAGCAGAAGCAGGAGCAGGTTCTGGCGACGCAGCTGCAGGCCAAGGCGGCCTATGACCAGGCGGTCGCCGACCGCGCCGTCGCGCAGCTCAATCTGGATCGCAGCGAGGTGCACGCTTCGGTGAACGGCACCATCACCAATATGGACCTGCGGCCGGGCGCTTACGTCACCGCAGGCAAGGGCGTGATGGCGCTGGTCGACACCGACACGCTGCATGTGGAGGGCTATTTCGAGGAGACCAAGCTCGCGCGCATTCGCGTCGGCGACAAGGCGCAGATCCGGCTGATGGGCGAGCCGGTGCGGCTCACCGGACATGTCGAGAGCATTGCAGCCGGCATCGAGGATCGCGACCGCGCGGCAGGCGCGAGCCTGCTCGCAAACGTCAACCCGACCTTCAGCTGGGTTCGGCTCGCACAGCGCATCCCCGTGCGCATCGCGCTGGACCACCTGCCGGATCGCATCGCGCTGGTCGCCGGCCGTTCGGCGACGGTCGAGATCATGGACTAGCCGGCTGGCCGGGCGCATCCGCGGCGACAGCATCGAGCCGGTGCACCTTACTGCGTCTCGTCGACCACTCGGCCTATCGCACGCCGTAGCGTGTGAAATCGTCGCCGATGCTGCCCTGGATCGCCTTGGCCGCCGCCATGTCGGTATTGCCGCCGGCCTTGTCACCCTGCTTCAACTTCGCCAGGCCGCGGCCATAAAGAGCGCTTGCGAGCTTGGGATCGATGCGAAGTGCGGAGCTGTAGTCGGCGATCGCCGCGCCCAGCTCGCCGGTCTTCAGATAGATAAGGGCACGCGAGTCATACGTCGCGGCGTTGGTTGACGCCAATTGAAGGGCCTTGTTGCAATCTTCCAGCGCCGCCTGCAATTCGCCGAGGATGGCCCGGCTCCAGCAGCGTCCGTTCCACACCCCGTCGAGCTTCGGCTCGAGGCGAATTGCCTCATCGTAGTCCTGCGCCGCGCGTGCATAATCGTTCTTCTTCAAATAGGCGCCGGCGCGGTTGGCGAAGGCCTCGCCGTAGTTCGGGTTGAGCTTGATCGCCTGATCGAAGGCGTCGGTCGCGCGATCATATTCGCGCTTCCTGAGATAGGCCACGCCGCGGTTGTTGAACGGCTTGGTGTAGGTCGGATTGAGTTCGATCGATCGATCGAAATCCCGGATGGCGCCGTCATAGTCTCCCTTGGCGGCGTAGGCGTTACCACGGTTGTTATAGGCGATCGCGAGGCCAGCCTGGGTCATGTCCTGCCCCGCATCGATCAGCGCCGTGCAGGCAGCAATGCGCGCCTCGGCCGGTGTGCGATCGAGGCCGCTGCACAATCCGATAGTGCGGAGATAGCTATCCTTCTTCGGGTTCTGCGCGACCGCCGGCAACACGGGGAGCGTCGCAACGAGAAGCGATATCAGGCTGACAATTGCGCCGGCGCTTGCACGAAATTTCATATCGGGCCTTGCTTGCACGAAACGGGCTGCGCCTGGCCTAGCAACCTCGACAGATGTTGGGATTGAACTTGTGGAGGGTGTTTTGCTCAGGTTGCTGCGGCGTTCGTGTCCCGACCTTCCTGACCTTGCTCTTGCCCTCTTCAACGAGCGTGGCGAACCTCACCGTTCCATCGTCCGATATCTCGATGCGTGGCGTGGTGCCTCGAATGCCCATCGTTGCGACGGGGGTGTCGATCTTCATGTCGCCGGTCTTCGCGATGTTGCCGGCAACGAAGGTGAAGGTCCCGTTGGTCAGTTTGAGCAAGGTCGAGTTCGACTTGCCGTTCGGGTCGTACACGAACTCGGTCATCGCCATCTTGGCGTTGCTCGACAGATTGAACGAAGTGCCGTCGGAGAAATTGATCCCGACGCGTCCGTCAGCTCCAGTTTGCACCACGTCGCCCAGATAAACGGGGTCGCCAACCTGCGCCTGAGGCAGTTTGCCGGGCAGCCCTGCCTGAACGACGACTGCATTCGGATGCTCGATCGTGACCGAACCAGTGGCAGCTACGACCCTTCCGATGAATTTCAATTGGATATTGTCCGGTTCGGTTTGCGCCTGGACCTGGCCGGACGTGAGCGTTGCGAGCGCCAGGACGAAGCTTGCAAGCAATTGAACAATCAAATGGATGCGCACGATCCCCTCCACGAGAAGATCTTGTCGTGTCGTGGCTCGATGGTGATCGGGACCACCGGGCCGAGACCGCAGGACCTTGAGTGCCAAACGAGTTGTCGCAGACAGGCCTAAATGCCTGACGCAGTTCGACTAAAAATTAATAAGTGGACAATTTGCATGGTAATCATACTATTAATTTTGCGGGGCTGCACGCGCGATAAAGGACAGCTGTTCTGTCCTTTTCGTAAGGCTCCCCCGCAGTATTGGAATTCCATTTTTACTGCCGAATTTGGTTTCAATCAGGACGTTTCAGCGGACAAGCCTATGGCTGACGGCGCGGGGTTTTTCGCCGCGTGGCCGAACCAAGCCAAAATAAAAAGACTGCGGCGCCACTTTCCGCTCGAACTGCCTAACAGGCAAAAAGCCAATGTCAGTTGCGTCCGGCGTAGAGTTCGGGGACGCGTGCATGGCCGTTTTCGGCCAGCCGCCCCGCTTAGTTGGCACTGTTCGGACGGCGATCGGCTGCGGCACGATCGCGGGTGCCCGGGGCATACCGATTCAAATCGTGGCTGGCGATTCCGTTCGCCAGGGTGACGTCATCGAGGTCGGAGCCGGCGGGCGGATCGAAATCCGCCTGGTCGATGGCAGGGTGCTCAATTTGCCGGCCGGCACCCGGCTGGAGTTGGACTTCGCGCAGGACCCCACCGGGGGCTTGCGGCCGGGCCTGTTCGCGAAAACCAGAAGCCTCTTCCGCCTCATCGGCAGCCGGCTCGCAGGGTCTGGCGTCCTGACGGCGGACACACCGGTTGGCACCATCCGCGCCAGCGGCCTCGGCATGCTGTCGCTGGCCGCCCTGACCTTCTCGCTGCTGGAGGACGCCCGAGCCGCGGAGCCGAACGTCACGCTCCTGGACGACGACAACATCAAATACAAGGACCTCCACCACGGCGTGTTCGAACTCGTCACCAAGGAGGCGATCCCCCGTCACATCATCGTCGAGGATCCCGAAGAGACGATCATTCTGAGCAGAAAAGGCTCCTCCGTCGGGGTGAACCAAGCCACGAATTCCCCTGCGCACATGGAGGAACTACGGGAGGCTCAACAGGAGACCCTTGCCTATTTCGAGAAAGGACCGGCATCGAAAGGGTCCGGCATGCCTGCTCTCGAAGGCGGCCAATTGCTGCTGCCGATCAATTTTATTCAGCAGTCCCCGCTGTCGCCGGTGCAAGATACGCTCGGGCCGCTACCGGTGGCGACCTTCGCCAAAAATGATCTCTTCAAGCTGCCGCCGGCTCCGCCGAAGCTGAACCTCGGAGCGGGGCCGACTGAAATCGATACGGTGATATTTGACGACTTCAATGCGGCGAGCGGGACCTTTTCCGCGATCAGCATCAAGGGCGGCGCACTGAAATTCGGCATCAGCGGAGGCGCCACAGGCGATACGGTGCTGGGACAGGCGACATACGACGTGTCTAGCGTCGGTACATTTGGCACGCTTTATCTCAACAGTGCGACCGGAAATTACACCTTCGTTCCGAACAATACCGCAATCAACGCGCTGAAGGCCAACACGACCCAGAGCTTCGTGATCACGGTCTCGGACGGCGCGCTTTCGGCCAGCGAGAGCTTCGACATCAGCATCCTGGGCGCCGACGACGCCTCCATCATCTCCGGCACCATGGCCGGCTCGGTGGTGGGTGCGGTCGGCGTCAGTCATGCCTCGCCCGGCCTGCTCATCGCAAACGGCACGCTCACCGACACCGATGTCGACGATCCCGCCAATACCTTCACCGCCGTGAACGCGCCGACGACAAGCGCAGGTGGCTACGGCTCATTCACGCTCACAACGGCCGGCGTGTGGACCTATACGCTCGACAACGCCAACAGCTCCGTGCAAGCCCTCCATGTCGGCAACACGCTGACCGACAGCTTCACGGTGACCACGATCGGCGGAACCCCGCAGACGGTGACACTCACCATCCACGGCCCGCTGATCGAGGTTGGGACCGCGCCATCGCTGACGTTGAGCGAGACCCATCTGACAGCGACGACGCTGGACGACAATATCGCCGGCTCGGCACCGGACGCCGCGCTGACGACGACATCGGGCGAGTTCTCGGCGGCATTCGTCACCGAACCGGGTCTGACGGTCAGCTACGCACTGACGATCACCGGCGGCAACGGTACGGCGTCAGGGCTGATCGATTCGCATACCGGCCTCGCTGACATGCTGGTTCTGAACGGCAACACCATCGAAGGCCATGTCGGCACGGCAAGCGGGGCGCTCGCGTTCACCATCACGGTTGACCCGGCCACGGGCCGCGTGACCTTCGTCGAGCACCGCGCGGTCGAACAATCGTCGGGCACCAGCCCTGACAGCGGCGAAGGGATCGCGCTGGGGACCGGCCTCGTCAACCTGATCGCGACGGTCACGGAGAGCGACGGCCAGTACCAGGATCTAAGCATCGATCTCGGCAAGCAGCTGACAATCACGGACGACGGCCCGCGCATCGAGGCGGCGGGCACAGCCCCATCGCTGACGCTGAGTGAGACGCATCTGACGGCAACGGCGCTGGACGACCACATCGCCGGCTCGGCACCGGACGCGGCTCTGACGACGACTTCCGCCGATTTCTCGACCGCGTTCACTTCGGTGCAAGGCGCCGATGGCGCGACCATCCGCTACGCGCTGACGATCACCGGCGGCAACGGCACGGCATCGGGGCTGATCGACTCGCATACCGGCCTCGCTGACCTGCTGGTTCTGAACGGCAACACGATCGAAGGCCGCGTCGGTGCGACCAACGGCACGCTGGCCTTCACCATCACGCTCGATCCGGCCACGGGACGCGTGACCTTCACCGACTACCGGCCGGTGGAGCAGCCGCTCGGCACCAGCCCGGACAGCGGCGAAGCCGTATCGCTGGCCGCGGGCATCGTGGGCCTGACTGCCACGATCACGGACAAGGACGGCGACTTCCAGAGCGCCGGCCTCGACCTCGGCAGCAGGCTGACCATCAGCGACGATGGCCCCTGCATCCGGGCCAATTGCACCGCTCCGTCGCTGACGCTGAGCGAGACGCACCTGACGGCAACGGCACTGGACGACCATGTCGCGGGCTCGGCACCGGACGCGGCGCTGACGAAAATTTCCGCCGAATTCTCGACGGCGTTCAGCTCGCTCCAGGGCGCCGACGGCGCGACGACTCACTATGCACTGTCGATCAACGGAGGTGACTGCACCCCATCCGGTCTGATCGATTCGCATACCGGCTGCTCCGACGTGCTGGTTCTGAACGGCAACACCATCGAAGGCCATGTTGGCACAGCAAGTGGCGCGCTGGCATTCACCATCGCGGTTGATCCGGCCACGGGATGCGTCACCTTCACCGAATATCGCGCGGTGACGCATCCGGCCTGCGCCGGCCCTGACAGCGGCGAAGCCGTGTCGCTGACCGCCGGCGTCGTAAGCCTGGTTGCCACCATCACGGACAAGGACGGCGACTTCCAGAGCGCGTGCATCGACCTCGGCAAGCAACTGACGATCACGGACGATCACCCGACCATTTGCGGCTTCCCGGAGACCTTCGTCGCCGCTCAGGATCATCAGACTGCGACAGGTACCTACGATATCAATTTCGGCGCGGATGGCGATGCCGCGATGTTCGTTGCCGTCCACAACGGTCCGGTCGGCTGCTCGGGATATGATCTGGCCACATCATGCCTGGGCAACGGCATCACCGCGGTGCACGTCACCGGACATGGCGATGATTACAACTTCTACTATACGACCCATGAGGTGGGCGGCGGCGTCGAGCTCGACGCGTATCTTACCGATTGCGGCGGTAGGTTGGACGATCCTTATTTCAAGTTGCTGATCAATCCGGATGGAACATTCTGCTTTGATCTTGAGCACGCCGGGCCGTCGAAGGACGTCACCGTCCATGGCTCCGATTTTGATGCCCCGATCTGCGGCACGCCGTCATTGACGGCTCCGGACGGACAACTGGTTATTACCGGGTCGGACTGCGCCGGCCAGCCGCTCGATGTCAAGGCATCGGACTGCGGTATTGCGGTCGGCGACAGTGGACTGCAGATGGACCCGGCCGAGCAGTTGAATCTCGCGTTCACCGAGAAGCAATCGCAGGTCGGCTTCAATCTCACGGAATGGCAGGGCTACGGCACCGCCGGCGTGATCCTCAAGGTTCTTGATGGCAGCGCCGACGTTCACGACTTCTGCATCGATGTTCCCAGGCCGCTCTGCGGCAGTGCCGGCTTCGTGGTGCAGGAGACATCGGATGCTTCGCTGATCGACACCTACACCTTTGATGCCACGACGACGACGTATACGCTTTACGTTGACAGGTCGTTCGATCAAGTCCAGGTCGACTACGATCGGGTGGAAGCCGGGTGTCCCACCTTCGCGATCAACAACATCAGCTATACCGAAAAGACGAGCATCAATGCGGATCTGCTGTTCGATGTGACGGCGGTCGATGCGGACGGCGATTCGGCGACGAGCAGCCTTCAGGTCGATATTCAGTGCCACACGGCGGGGATGGACACCTTCATATTCGCCGCCAGCCAGGACAGCCCCGCGCCGCCGGTCGGCGCCAGCGCTCCCGCACCCGATGTTAGTCCGATGTCAACGAGTAGCCACGAGGACGCGGCGTTGTCTCAGGCAATCTTGCCCTTTGTAGACGGCGGAACGTCGGGAACGACCGAGCAGTCCTTTCATTTCGCGGAGCCTTCGAGCCTTGAACAGCAGGGAGCTTCGTCCCCTCCACAGTTTGATCAAAGCCTCGCATGGTTCGGCCGCCACGACGATTCCGCCGGATTTCAGCTGGCGCAAGGAGTTGCAACTGGTGGAACGCCGGCAATGGGGCCGGCTGTCCCGGAGCACCAAACAGATTTCTTCCCGGACCATACGCCGGACGCCGTCGTGACCCATCCGCTACACGATCTGATCATGTAGCGATCCCTTCGTCTAGCGATCCCTTGGGCGCGTGGCCGGCACTCCGGCCCGCGTCGGACGTTGACGCGGGCGGCCGGCAGCGTTTCTCGTGTCAGTGCCAGCCCTCGCCGGCCTTCAGCGCCGCCGAGAGGCTGCGCACCGGGCGCGTCACCAGCGGGTCGAGGTCGAAGCGCTTTTCAAGCATCTTGAGGATCGACGTGGTGTCGAAGTCCTCGTGCGCGACGCCTGACTTGTTGAAGCGCTTGGCGATCAGGAGCGCCGGAATGCGGGTGCCCGGGCCCCACTGGTCCGCAGCCTTGGCTTCGGCACCATGGCGGTTGAACGGAGGCGGGGGAACGTGATCCCACTGCCCGCCGAACTCGTCATAGGTGATGACGATCAGCGTGTCCTTGCCATCCGGCCCCTCGACGATCGCCTTGACGAGATCGACGAGATGCTGGCTGCCTTCGGACTCGCTGGTGTAGCCCGGATGCTCGTTTTCCTCGCCGATCGGCTTGATGAAGCTGACCTGCTTCAGCCGGCCGGTCTTCGCCGCCTGGATGAACTCCGCCTCGTCCTTCAGGCGATCTTTGCGGGCCTGCGTTCCGGGCGCGTAGTTGGCGAAGTAGTTGAACGCCTGATGGTGGTACTGGAAATCCACGTCCGGGCAGTTCGGGAACACCGCCGTGGAGACATGGTTCGGGTCGGTGCAGGTCGTACCGTTGCCGTTGGTCCAGCCCGAAGCGCCGACGTCGCCGTTGGCGTTCGACCAGCCGCCCGAATACCAGGCCCAATCGACGTGCTTTGCCGACAGCCGATCGCCGATGTTCGGCGTGTGCAGCGGCGGCAGACGCTTGATGTCGGCGGTGCCCGGGGAATAGGGCTGATAGAACGGCTGCGTGGTGTTGACCGCGTAGTCGCCGCAGGCGAGGCCCGCCGGCAGGCCGGCCTGATTGCACTTCGCCGTCAGCTGCGCATCCTTCACGGTCGAGAGCGGCGTGTAGAGCGGCGTGCTGGTCGGCATGCCGTTGGCATCGACGATCGAGTGGAAGTCGTTGGCGCTGCCGTCATTCAGGGCACCGACGAATTGGGGCGCCGCGGCGGCGACCAGGAACTGGTGGTTGAGGAACGAACCGCCGAAAGCACCCTGGAAGAAGCTGTCGGCAATGATGTAGTTCGGCGCGCCGTGGCCGTGGAGATAGGTGTAGATGGGTAGCTTCTTGGTGTCGTAATAGCCCATCACCAGACCGGCCGCATCACTGCCGGTCATGTAGCGGTTTTGCCGGCCGCCGTTCAGCTGGTACTGCTCGCTGTAGAAGCGGTGCACGATGTCCGCGGTGCAGCCGCCGGGCGCGCCGGTGCCGTTGAGGAAACCGTGAGCCGCGAAAGCGCCGAGCGGCTTCGGGCAGGTGGTGGCCGAGGTCGGAATGAATTCATTGATCTCGAACGGCTTGTTCTTGAAGGCGCTCAGGATCGCGACCGTGCCCGTATTGTCGGTGCAGCTCGTCGGTTGCGGCGACGGAGAAGTCAGGTTGACGTCGTTCTGCAGCAGACAAGCATAGACGGTCTGGTTGTCCTGCCGAACCTGCAGGGTGTGCGCCTGATCGGCGTAGGATGTGCCGTTGATCCGGTCGCGGCCGACGTCGCCCCAGTGACCGTAGAGGTTATCGAAGCTGTGGTTCTCCTGATAGATGACGACGATGTGCTTGTACTGGTGCACGCCTTCATGGCCACGATCCCGCAGGTCGCGCAGCTCGTCCTTGATCTCGTGCTTGAACTCATCAACGATCTTTTCGACCAAATTCTCTGCGTTTGCTACCGGCGAGATGGCAACGGCGCCAGCAACAACCGCGAGCGCCGGAATGGCTCCCCAAGGCCGCATAGTGCTCTCCTGATTTAGAAAGAAATAGAAATGGAGCTACACGCTATGCAAAACACATTTCGCTGGGATGACTGTTTTTCGACGCGCGCGCAAACGCGCGGAAAGATGCTCGCGCACCAACAGACTTTCATCGTGTCAAACGCAGACTGCGTTGCGTTTCGCTGATCGAGCGTCATCAAACCGCAATCAAAATTCGTCTATCCAGTCAGATGGTCATTGATCCTGCCGACAGGAAACTGTCACCTCCGTGACATCTTCCGACGCACGGCAGCGCATATGCATTTGTGACAGGGGCGTTTTCGCGCGATGGCTTGGGATATTCTGGCGTCCGGCTCCGGAAAACATCGTGCGACAGCCGCCGATCGCGGCGTCAGACCGGCACGGGTCGCGTGGCTGGCGCTCGTCGTTGCCCTGCTCCCGTTGCGCGCGACGGCGTTCCCGCTCGGCGGCGACCAGACCGTGCTGCCGACCGGCACCGAATTTTCCGAGGAAGCGCTGGCGCGGCCGCGCGAACTCTTTCATTCCGAAGCCGTCGGCGGGCGAAAGTCCTATTTGGTCAATCTCGGCGAGCTTGCGTTCAACTCGCCTTCCATCCTGGGGGGCAAGGCGCGTCAGGCCGAGATGAGCTGCGGCACCTGTCACGTCAACGGCGCATCGAACCCGAAACTGTTCGTTCCGGGCGCATCCTCCCGCCCCGGCACCTTCGATACGACCAGCCTTGCCTTCAACGCGAAGACGTTCAACAGCATCCTCGATCCGGTGAGGATTCCGAGCCTGCGCGGCGCCCGCTTCCTCGCCCCCTACGGACATGACGGACGCATCACCTCGCTGCGCGACTTCGTCTACAATGTCATCGTCAATGAATTTTCCGGTCCGAAGCCGCGTGACGAGGTTCTCGACGGCCTGGTCGCCTATATCAACGATATCGATTTCCTCCCCAATCCGAAGATTGCGCCCGGCGGCAGGCTTGCCGCGCAGGCGAGCCTGGCCGAGCGCCGCGGCGAAGAGCTGTTCTTCAAGCCGTTCCCGAAGCAGGCCGAGCTGAGCTGCGCCGGTTGTCATGTTCCGGGTGGAACCTTCAACGACCAGATGCGCCACGACGTCGGATCCGGTGGACTGGTCAAGACCCCGACTTTGCTGAACGCCAACTTCAACGCCCCGTATTTCCACGATGGCCGCTACGACAGCTATGAACAGGTGGTCGATCATTTCGATCGTGTGTTCGACCTCGAACTGTCAACCCAGGACACCCAGGACCTCGTGGCCTATCTGAATGCGGTCGGCGACGGCGAACGCCCGTTCGACAAGGACGGCGTCATGCTCCGGATGAAAGAGGTGCTCGAGCTCTCGAGCGTCCTCGAGGTCGCGATCCCGGCTGCCGACACCGCGGTGGTGTCGCTGGCCGTGACCGGGGTCGGAGCCGAGCTGCGCGAACTGACCGAGCGCATCCCGGACATCAGGAACACCGCGATCGGTGGCAAGGACGAGCGGCTGGCGGCGCGCGCGATCCTGAAGGACCTCGTTCTCACCCTGCGCCGCATCGATCTCGACGTCGCCGCCGGCCGTATCGACGACGCGATGGCTGAATATCGCAACTTTGCGCAGCTGGCGCACTTCGACGTACCCGTCGCTCTGAAAAAGGCCGAACCCTGGTCGCTGTTCAACAGCAACGTGCATCAGTCGCACTACACCGCGCTCGGCCGGATCCTGCCGGTAACAAGCCAGCAGTCGCACTAACGGACGGCGTGCTCACTCCGAAGCCGGCGGCTCAACCCATACGTCACTCTGCTGGATCCGACGGATCAGCGCTTGCGGGTCGAACTTGCGCAAGCCTGCGGGGATTTCAAACGTCTGCGCCGGCTGCGGCTCGTCGCGGATGTGATCGGCAGCGATCACCGTCCCATCCGCGGTCTTGATCCGTACCGGAAATCTGCGCGCGCGGTCGATCCAGCCGACAAAGCTCAAACCGGACGGCGCGGCGATTCGAAAGACGTCTGTGTCGTGCCCCGCGATGGTTTCCGTTCCATCGCGCTGGCAGTGCCACGTCGCGAGGTCGATCGGCGCGGACAGCTGCGCCATCGCCAGCCATTGCCGGCAGGGATCATCCGGATCAACCGGAATGAACATCCGGGTGAGCGGGCTCGATTGCCGCGCGTCCATGTAAGCCCGTGCCGCCGGACGGACGAAATAGGCCGCGGGCTTGCCCGTATCGATCAGGAAGAACCCGTCGGGCAGCGCGCTTGTCTCGATCCGTGCTTTTCCGCCCGAGACCCGCAAGGCTCCCATGGCGGTTGCCGTGTCGTCCTTGTTCGCGACGAGGTCGGCGGAAAACTGCTGCGCCATGGCCGGGATCGCCGCGCCGGCCGGGATGGCGACGGCAAGCAGGCTAGCCGCGACGCTGCTGCTGATCGCGCACGTCTTCTTATTGCGTTTCATCGCATGTCTCCGGTCGATCAGGTGGCAGGGACACAACATGACGGCGCCGACCGAACCATTGGTTCGATCGGCGCCGCCCTTGGATGCAGTCAAGAGCCGTGGGCGAGAGCTTGATCACTCGGTGTAGGACAACATGACCGGCTTGCTGAAGTCGAACGCGTCGAACATATCAGACAATGCCGGGCTGTTGGTCGGAACATACTCGTTGTTCTTCGAGTAGGTCGGGTTCGGCAGGTTGTCGCGGCTGCGGTTCGTGAGCGGCTGGAGAGCCCAGTTGCGCTCGATGAACTTCAGCAGCGAAACGTGGTCGGCGTAGTTGTGGTTGACCTTGCCGCCCGTCGAATAGGGCGAAAGGATCAGGGTCGGAATGCGCGGTCCGTCGCCGAAGAAGTCGATGGACTGCTGGTAGCCGGAGTCCCAATAGCCGCCGGCCTCGTCCCAGGTGATGAAGACCGCGGTTTCAGCCTTCAGCTCCGGATTGTTGTCCAGCGAGTTGAGCACGTTTAGGACATAGGCCTCGAACAGATCAACCTTCGAGCTCTGCGGATGACCGTCGAGCAGGCCGTCCGGCTTGCCGAACGACACCGCAGGCAGCGTGTTGTTCTGGATCGCCGTGATCAGATCGGCAGTGTCCTTCATGTGAGCCTGACGCACGGCCGGGTTGGCCATGATCGAGGTCGCATACTGGAACGGATTGCAGATCTGGCAGTAGGCAACACCGAGCGCGTGCGCCGGATCGGCGACCGCAGCGGCGCTGAGGTTGGGGTTCGACGGATTGGCGGCAACCGCGGCGTTGGAAAGCGCCACGGCGTCGTTGAACGCGCCACCATAGAACGCCCAGGAGACGTTCTTCTCCATGAGCGCATCGCCGATCGTGCGAACCGACGACGGCGGCACGTTGTTGCCGCCCGACAGCGCGCCGTTCGGCAGATAGCCCGGGTTGACGTTGTTGAGCATGTAGTAGTGGTTGGGCTTGCAGTTCGGCTCCGCCGCATACGGCAGATTGTTGAGGTAGGTGACGATCGGCTTGACGCCGGGCTGGAAGACATCAGAGCAATTGCTCCAATTGCCATCGACGGTGTAGCGGTTGACCGAACCCGCGACCGGATTCGGATTGGCGATCAGGTTGGCCGGCGGCGTCACCGGATTGCCCTTGCCGTCGCTCCAGAAGGCCGCGTCACCGGTACCGAGCATGAAGTGGTTCGCGCCGGTGCCGCCATGGAACGACTGGTGGAAGTTGTCGCTCAGGGTGAAGCGGTCGGCCAGCATCTTCAGGACCGGAGCCTGACCCTGCTGGGCGTTGTAGTAGCCCATCGAGTTGGCCATGCTCTTGTTGGACGCCGAATAGGTCGCCATCACGAACGGGAACAGGTCGTTCAGGCAGCCCGAATTGTTCTTCTTGGTGGCGTTGGCGGCGCTGCAGTCTTCCTGCTGCCAATCCTGGTAGAAGCGATGCGTCGAGTCGCCGGTATAGTCGTCGTCGCTGATCTGCTCACCCTGCAACTGGAACGGTCCGTTCAGACCGCCGGCGCCGGGAATGCGGGTATCCAGCACACCGGTCGGCAGGCCGCTGAAGCCGGTGGTGAGGATATCGAGATCGGCCGGGTCCATGTCCTTCTCGACGCTGGCTTCGGCGATCGTCTTGAACGGGGGCGCGGTGTCGCTCTGCGCGGTCGGCGTGCCGGCCGTGTTCGGCTGCGGCATCGGGTTGGTCGCGTTGTAGGGCGACTTCGCGATGGTCGGTGCGCCGATATAGTACAAGGGCTGGCCCGCGACGGAGGACTGCTGCGCCTGCGCAAAGTTCGGTCCCGGCGTTCCATCCTCGTTGACGATGCCCTTCGACAACAGGTTGGAGATGGTCTGCCCCTTGCCCTTCGGCTTGTAGATACCGAAGGTGTGATCGAGGCCGCGGTTCTCACCGATCAGGATGATGACGTGCTTGATCGGCGACGCGGTCTTCACGCCGTGATCGCCGTCACCATGATGGCCATGGTTCTCATGATTCGCACGATCGCCCTCTTCGTGCGCCTGGTGATTGTGATGCGGACGCTTGTCCCAATCACTGCGGCCGCCCGGATAGTGAGTGGCATATGCGGCCGTTGCGACGAGCACCGTTGACGCGATGCAGAGCGCGGTGCTGGTTCGCCAGTGCTTTTTGTAATTCAAACTCATTGTCGACCTCAGGGTGTTTGCGGTTAGCAACGCACACTGCTTAGTGCGACAATATGACGCATGGTTTTCGCTTACATGAAAGCGCGCAAGAAATTTCGAAACGTTCAAATATTTTCTGAGGAGACATCTGCCGCCGCGCGGTGCATCTCCACGATTCAATCATGCAACCAATGATCGAAAATTGATCGAGCATCCGCGCCGCAGCGCAGATCGCAAAATCACTTCAATACAACGCAATCAATGCGAAAGGTGCCTGGAGCGCATCACCTGGCGAAGCGCAGCATAATGTTGGTCATGCACGCCTTGATTGAATAGCGACCACGGCTCGGCGCTGGCCAGCAGCGCAGGCACTGCAGCAGCCATCAGATTGCGATAATTCCTGAACTCGGTTGCGGCATCCGCGTTGCGCCCTGCCGCAACCGCCATCTCGATTCGCCGCAGCGTGAGCACGAGCTCCTTGAGGCCGTTGCGCGCAAGTACGCGCTGCTGCTCCCCGCCCGAGACGCTGGTGTTCTTGCGGTCGGGATACTGCTCGGTCAACTCGCGCAGTTCGCGGCCGATCGTATCGACCGCCAGCGCGACGATGTCCTTGTCACCGGACGGAATCGCAGTCGCGAGCACCATCGAGAAATCGTTGATCTCTTTCAACGTTGCACCGGCACCGTCGCGCTCATAGGGCTGAACGCCATCGCCGACCGCCGTGAGATAGGCGACGAGGTCGTCCTTGTCCTGCGCCGAGAGGTCGAGCTGAAAAGTCCGATCGAAATAGTCGACAACCTGGTTGTAATTGTCGAAGCGGCCGTCGTGAAAGTACGGCGCGTTGAAGTCGGCGTTGCGCAGCGTCGGCGTCTTGAACAGGCCGCCCGAACCTACGTCGTGCTGCTGGTGATCGACAAAGCCGGACGACGGAACGTGGCATCCCGCGCAGCTCAATGATGGATCGTGCGGGAACGGCTTTGCGAACAGCGCTTCGCCGCGGCGCTCCGCGTCGCTGATCTTGCCGGCCAGCCGTCCGGCGGGACCAAGGATCGGATTGGGCAGGAAGTCGATGTCGTGAATATACGCCACGATCGCATCGAGCGTTGCCGGCGACGGCTCGGGACCTGCGAACTCGTTGGTGATGACGTTGTGGACGAAGTCGCGCAGCGAGGCGAATCGGCCGTCTGCGCCGTAGGGCGCTAGATAACGGGCGCCGCGCAGGCTCGGGATCCGCACTGGATCGAACGCCAGATTGTTGGCCTTCGGATTGAACAGCGGACCGGTGGTGTCGAACGTGCCGGGCCGGCTCGACATCTTCGGCATGAAGAATTTGGCGTTATTCGCGCCATTGACGTGGCAGGTGCCGCAGCTCACGCCGGCCTGCCGCGCCACGTCACCGAGCAGCCCGGGCGAATTGAACGCGAGATCGCCGAGATTCACCAGATACGACTTGGCTCCGGTCCGCTCGGACTGGAACACCTCGCGCGGCTTGTCGAGCGCATCCTCGTTCAGTTCGGTCGCGACAGGCAGCACGGTCTTGTCACCGTCAACCGGAAACGCCACCGCACGCCCGAACAGTGCCAGGGCGATGACACCGGAGAGCAGCGTGGCCAGACGCAGGTGAAGCGATGTCATCGCGCCTGGGCCTCTAGGGTCGGCCGCTGCAGCCCGAGCTTTGCCGAGGCGCTCTGCAACGCAACCACCAGTTCCTCGCTGGTCTGGCGCAGATCGGCAATGTTGACATGCGGCAGGTCGGGCGTAGCGACGATCGCTTCGAGCTGCTCGATCCGGTTGGTCACCATCTCGTCGAGCTTGCCGTCGACCGTGTTGAGCGCGGCCGAGAAGATCGTGTGGTAGGCGAAGTCGATGCCGGCGATGTTGTTGCGCATGTCGTCCAGCGAGGTGCCGCTAATGCGCGACTCGCCGCCATCGGCCTTGCTCTCTCCGACCTCGTAGGCAAGCCGCACCGTGCCATCCAGAAGGCCCTGCGGCGTCAGCTTGATATCCTTGAGCTTGCCGTGGAGATCGTTCAGATGCTCGACAAGGCCGGTCGCATCCGTTGCAACGTCGGTGCTGGCAGCTCCGAACAGTTTCGCCTCGATGGCGTGGAACCCGCTGTCCGCGTTGGGCCAGGCGTCGATCTGCGCATCGAGCTCAGGCACGAAGCCCGCGGTGAACACCTCCGAGCGCTCCCAGCCGGCGCGCGCCGACAGCCAGGCCTTCTTCGCTCCGGGCAAATCCGCCGCTGCGGCGCGCTCGCGCAGTGCACGCGCGCCTGTCAGCGCACTGGCGACGCCCTCGATCAAATATGGCCGGTAGCGCTCGGCGCCCTCCTCGAGAGCGCCGGCATTCGCGGCGCGCACGCCTGCGAACGCTGCCAGCAAAGCAAGGCACGCCGCCACTTGCATCTTGTGCATAGTCAACCCACTCGTCTGCCACGAAGGGATCGCGGCATGTAGCGGGGCGAACTATTGTCGGTATCCTATGCGGATTTGTGACAGCGCAGACTTTTTGTCGCATCTTTTCTGCTTCGCGATCGTCGATGACGATCACAATCTCGCAAACTCGTTGGCGCTGCTGCAGACGGATTGAAATTGGACTGTTCAACGCGCGTGAGTTGTTGCAACACAACGTTCGCACCCGTCACACTTGTCCGTCGTCATGCAGATTGATCGCGAAGCTCTCTATTTTATCGGATCTTACGGCGCGCTTTGCATGCTTTGCTGCGCGGTCGCGCTGATCGATCTTCGCCACGGCATCATCCCGAATTGGCTGAACCTTGCGATCGCGGCGCTCGGTCTCGCCAACGTCGTCGTCACCGAAGGCACGATGGCCGCCTTCACCGCCATGGCGATTGCGGTCCTGGTCGGCATCGTGTTCCTTCTACTGCAGCGTCTTTACTTCGCCTTGCGGCATGTCGACGGATTGGGACTTGGCGACGTCAAGTTTCTTGCCGCCGCGGCGATCTGGGTCGGCGCGACAGGCGTTCCGACCTTGCTGCTGATCGCGGCACTCGCGGCGCTCGGTGTTGCCGGCGGCCTGCAACTCGCAGGTCACGAGATGAAGCGCCAGACCTCGATCCCGTTCGGCCCGTTTCTGGCGCTCGGGTTTCTCGTGACGCCGGCCCTTCAGAGCTGGCTCGCGTTGAACTAGCATCTCGGTCCGACGCGCGGTCACATCTGGCGCCGCGCGGCCAAGGGCTTCCTTTCCGTGCTGACCGGAACCAGGCGGACATCGCCGCTCTCGTCGCCGCCGGGCTGGGGCAATGTGAGCACGGCCCCCTGATCGTCCTTCTGCATCGTGACTTCGCGGCCGTTGATGGACCGCAGCTTCCATCCCTGGAAGTCATCGCCGATCTTCAGGCGCAGCGCCGTCTTGTTCGACTGATCGAGAAAGATCCCGAAGCTTTCGTCATCTCCCGCAATCGTGCCGACCAGCGACAGCGGCGGTGGCTCGATCGCGACCTTGCGCGGCGGCGGCGGCGCTGGCTTGCTGACCTCCGGTTCCGCAACGACGGCAGGTGGCGGTCGCCGCGACGGCGAGAACACCGGCCGGTCGCGCGTGTTGGACAGTGTCTTGAGCGGGATGCCCCACAACGGATTGGCGCTGAGCGGCCGGGGTGTCGGTGCCGGCGACGGGGCCACCCGGACCGACGTCACCGGTTCGGACGGCGGCGGTGAACTCAGCACCGGTCCACCGAGGCGTGTATCGTCGAGCATCCCGGCGTCCAATGCATCGCCGGACGAGGCAGGCACCGCAGCCGGCGCCGAATAGGCCGACACCGCCAACAGCACGATGGTCGCAGCGAAGCGTCGCATCATTTGGCTCCTCGCCATTGTCCGGAGACGCCGAGCAGCACGCGCAGCTTGCCGGGATCGGCGCCCTTGGCGGCCTCGTCGGCGACGGGTTGCACGACCAGTTGGTCGATGAACAAAAACGGCATGCCGGCTTCCAGATCGTAGAGCACCTGCTGCAATTGCGCTTGCTCGATCTCGCTGCTCGCGACCATGCTGATGAAGCCGGCCTTGGCCGGCGCGTTCGGAACGTCGAGCTGCGTCGACAGCACGTTGCCGCCGGCCTTGATCACCGCACCCGACACCCGTTGCAGCAAGGTGGCGCCGGCCACCGTGACGGTCGCCCCCTCGAGATAGGCCGAGCCGGTCGGCATCGGCGGCTGACCGGGCGCGGTATTCGCCCTGGATCTCCCCTCCAGTTGCTCGAGCATTCCGGCCGCTGCCGCGACATCGCTGCGCAGGCCGATGATGTCCGAGAACGACGAGATGACGACAAAGAGCAGCAGCACGAACAGGCCGAGATAGCTCGCGGTCGCGACCATTGGCGAGGTGCTGACAGCGGTCAGCGATCGGGATGCTGCGCTCATGAGCCGGACCCAAAATAAGCAGTGATGTTGGCCTCGACGTGGAACCGCTCGGCCGATTCATTTGCCGCACGCGTCGTCGGCGCGAAGAACGTCGCGCGGGTGAATTGCGGCGACTGCTCCAGCAACCGGATCAGGGATGGCGCATCCTGGGTCAGTCCCACCACCTGCACCTTGTTGCCCTCGATGCGAAGCTCCGTCACATAGGTCGTGTCGGGCAGCACGCGCGAGACCGCTTCCAGGACCATGACGCTCGACGGCGTCGTCTGCTTGCGCTTGGCCAGCAGGCCGAGCCCTGACGAGTCGCCATTGGCATCGAGACGCAGCGCGGCGCGGCGCTGCGCGATCCGGTGTTGCAGATCGTCCTGCTCGGATTGCAGCCGCCCGCCGAGATAGATGTTCAGCAGCAGCGAGCCCGCGGCCGCGGCCGCTGTCGAGACCAGGCCGACGCGCAACAGGCGCGGAACCGAAGGCCCGGCAAGGCCGCGCAGCGACTTGTCGAGCAGCGTCACCTGCTGCGCGGCGCCGTCGCCGCCAACCGCCGGCGCGAAGACCGCGACGGAGGCGGCGCCGAGCATCCTCGCCATCCGGATCAACGGATCGACCTTCGCCGCCGCGGTCGCGCCGAACGCGACTTCGATGCGGTCATTGGCGATCGGTTGCGGCGAACTCCAGCCAAACACGGCATCGGCAGCGCTCCATGGAGTCAGCCGGTCGACCTGTGCGCGGATCATGCCGTCGAGGAAGTCGCTTGCCTGGCTCGGGAAATCGAGCACGCGGCTGACGATTTGATCCGATCGCAAACGCACCTCGATGCGGCTGCCGTCGAACGCGGTCTTCCACTCCGCCGGCAGCGGAGGCTGCGGCGCATCGTGATCGAGCCGGAACGAAACCGGCATCGAAGGCGAGCCATCCTTCGAGACCACGAGGCGGGCGGTGAACGTACCATCGCCATTCTCGTCGAGCTCGATGCTGCGCCGGCGCATGAACATGCCGGCGACGCCGTCGACGGCCGTCGCGACCGCGGCGATCCATTGCTCGAACCATTGCCGTGCCTCGGCAAGCATTGCCATCAACCTCTCCTGCGCGGCAGAGCCGTAATTCGCGCCTCGACGTCGTTTTGCCAGGACAACACCCGATAGGGCTCGACCTTGTCACCGAGTGCGATCACCGCCTCGGATGTGGTCCGGTGACCGTTGCGGAAGCGGATCGAGATTGCGATCCGGTAGCACGGGCTCTGCGCCGTCGATGCCGCGCTTTGCTGGCTTGGGGCCTGCGTTCCGGCAGCGATTCCGCTCGGCGAAGCCGGGCGCGCCCCGAAGCCGTCCTGGTCCTTCCCCGGTGCCTTATCGACGGCGAGAGCGACTTCCGGCGCGGCAATGGTCGGATCAACGTCCGGACCGCCGTTAAACACCGTCACGAATGGCAACACGCGATCGACAAACGCTTCGGGGATGCCGGCGACCAGCGCCAGCTCGTTGACATGGGTGAACAGCCCCTGCCGCGGCGAATAGCCAAGCGCGTTGTAGCGCGCCGCCTCCACGTTCTCGCTGCCCGGCGCGGGCCGGGTTCGCCAGCCGACGATCCGGTCGGCATATTCGGCGGCGGCGTCCTTGCGGGCACCGAGCACGACGAACAGGCCGATCAGCATCTCCTTCGATGCATAATTCAGATCAAGGCGGCCGGCCTCCGACGTGAAGGTGACATCGACGCTGGCATCGTCGAGACCGAAATGAAACGTCCCCTGCTGCGGCCTCGTCTTCTCGTCCGTCAGCGTCAGCTGATAGGCGGTGAGCTCAACCCCGGCCGACACCAGCGCCTCGGTCTGCAACGACAGATCGCTGGCCGCCAGCGCGCGCGCCGACGCGGCCAGATAGGCCGAGAAGATGATCGCCAGCGACGACAGCGCCAGCAGGATCCAGAGCACCGCAACGATGACGAAACCGCGATTGGCCGGCGATCGGCCGATCTTGCCGGACGCGCCCATCACGTCTTCCCCTGATCGGTGGCACTGCCGGAACTCTGCTTGTCGCCGCAATTGCCGTCCGGCTTGGTGCAGTCGCTCGGAATCTGGACATGGACCGGCGCGATGGTCGAAACCGACAGGACGCGCTGGCTCGCCGCGTCGCGCACGGTCAGCCGGATCATCGCCGGCAGTCTGTCCGCGTCCTTCCACGCGCTCTTCCAGGCCCGGTCAGCACCGGCATAGGCGAACGACAGCCGATAGGGCGCGCGCAGCAGCACCACCGGGCTGGCGAGATGGACCTGTTCCGACAGCGACACCCCTTCAGCCAGCGGCGTGAACCGCGTCTGCGTGCGAACCGTGACGAACTCGCCGCGATCGCGCGTCTCGCCAAGGCGCACCACGTCGAGCCCCGGCCCGGCATTCGGCCCCACCGACGTGCGCACAAACATCACGGACAACTCCGATCCGTCGAACAGCGGCTTGTGGCTGTCGCGGTTGGCGGCAACGAACTCCGCGGCCGCAAGATCGGCGCCGATCCGCTCCAGCGCGATCCCGATCAATTCGCTGCGCTGGATCCGGTCGAGGCCCCTGTTCCAGCTCGGCAGCCACTGCGCCGTGATGCTGGCGAGCGCCGACAGCAACAGCCCCATCAGCGCCAGCGCGACGATGGTCTCGATCAGCGTGAAGCCGCGCTCGCCCGTTCGCTGGTCTGCCCATGCCCGGGTCATTCCGACGACCTCGGCATCAGGCGCACGGTGCGAATGTCGGACAGCGCACCGCCCGGAGATTTGACGCGAATCCGTACCAGCTCCGGAGCCCAGGGCACATTGCCCTCGGGCACTTTCCAGTCGCCACCGAGCGGACTGACATCAATCGTCCAGCGGTAGCCCTCCGCCTGCCCCGTCGAGGTGCCCGACTGCAATTCCGCGCGGGGCGGGATGCCGACCGTCATCAAGGTGCGCACCGCCTGCATCAGCGCCACGTGCTGCTCCAGCGCCCGCACGCCGCGCGTCTTGACGCCCATGACGGCGCCGATCGCAACGATCGAGACGGCCACCAGCGCCAGCGCCACCAGCACCTCGATGATGGTGAACCCCGCATCAGTGCGGTTAGTTGGCGGCGACGTCGCGAGCAACGATTTCAACCCTTCCGGTAAGCCAGTTGACGCGGACCTCATATCCCGCATCGAGCCGCGTCAGCGCGATGGAGCCGCCGCAGGAACCGCCATTGGCGAAGAAGCGGATCGTCGACAGTGCGGCGCGGCGCTGACAGCTCTGCGGCAGCACGGCATCGAACCGCACGTCTTCGGGGATCCGCACCGTCATGCGCGACGCGCCGGAGTGGATCACCCGGCTCGGCGCATCGACCAGCGTCGCAACACTGGTGCTGCGCTCGATGGCGGCATTCCGATCGGCCTTCAGCAGCGTCGCGGTCTGCAATGCATAGGCCTGCAGGCGCGATCGCGAGGTCTGGTGCGGAATGAACGGAAGCAGCACGGCCGCCAGCAGCGCGATGATGGCGAGCACGCACACCATCTCGAGCAGGGTGAAACCGCGCTGCGTCGCGTCACTCATGCTTGCGATGCATCCTTACTGGTCGTTGTTGTTGGCGGCGGTGGTCTTCTCGAGCGAGATATCGGCCGAGGTGCCGCTGCCGCCCTCCTGACCATCGGAGCCGTAGGAGACGATGTCATAGGGTCCGTGCTCGCCGGGCGAGCGATAGAGATAGGGGTGGTTCCAGGGATCGTTTGGCACGTTGCCGCCCTTCAGATACGGGCCGTTCCAGGCCGCGACCCCCGGCGTGCGCCGCACCAGCGCGGCAAGCCCCTCAGCCGTGGACGGGAAGCGCCCGGCGTCGAGATAGAACAGGTCGAGCGCGCTGGAGAAGCTCTGCAACTGAATGCGCGCGGTCTTGACCTTGGATTCGCTGAGATAGTTGAGCACGCGCGGGCCGATCAGCCCCATGATCAGGCCGATGATCGCGATCACCACCAGCATCTCGACCAGCGTGAAGCCCTCCTGCCCCGAACGCCTCTGGCTTTGCGACGGCGCGCGAGCGCGTTCCACTCGCGTGGCGAATGCCTTTATGATGGTGTTGCGCGATATCATGGCCGATGACCCCTGCTCTAACCGACTAGCTGCGTGACCGAGAGCAGCGCCGTCATGACCGACACGATCAGTCCGCCGACGACGGTGCTGATCGTGATGATCGCCAGCGGACCGACGATGCCGACGACCCGGTCCAGGCTGCGCTGCAATTTTGCTTCGTAGAATTCCGCGACCCGCCCGGCCAGCACCGGCAGCTGCCCGGTCTCTTCACCGAGCCGCAGCATGCGGACCGCCATCGGCGGCAGACTGTCCGCCACGGCGAGTGCTTCCGACAATTTGCCGCCATGGCGGACGCGGTCGGCGGCGGCGGTCCAGTTCGCCTCGCTTCCGGTCACTGACATGATGTCGACCAGGATGCGCAACGCGGCGGTGAGGTTGACGCCGCTGCCGAGCAGGACGCCGAGATTGCGGCAGAACAGGCTGGCGCGATAGAACTGGAAGGCGCTGCTGATGCCCGGCACCCGCGAGATGGCGTTGACCAGCGCGGCGCGGACGCGCGACTGCCGCAACAGCCACCATGCGAGCGCAATCGTCGCCGCGCTGATCAGGCTTGCCGCGGTGGCATTGGCGCGCAGGAAATCCGACACCGCGATGAAGCTGGCGAGCGCCGTGTCCGACTTGCCGCCGAAATCGCCGAGCACGGTCGAGAATTGCGGCAGCACGAACAGCAGGAAGAACAGCATCACGCCGGACGCCGCGACCAGCACGAAGGCCGGATATTGCATGGCGTCGGTCAGCTTGCGCCGCATCTGCTCGGAACGCGCGCGCTCGGTGCCCAGCATCTCCAGCACGGAATCGAGCGTGCCGGAGATTTCTCCCACCCGGACCAGGGCGATGTACATCGGCTGGAACAGGGTTGGATGATCGGCGACCGCGTCGGCGAAGCTCTCGCCGGTGAGCAGGGCGGCGCGAATTTTCGCCACCACCGGACGCATCCGGCCCACGTCCGCGTCGCCCGACAGCAGCTCCAAGGCATCGTCGAGACGCGCACCGGCCTTGAGCAGCAGTGCGAGATCACGCGTGAACGTAGTGACCTCGGCCGCGCTCGGCCCGCCGAACAGGCTGCGGGCGCCGACGGCGCCGGATGCGCGCTTGTCCTCGGTGGTTTCGATCGGCAGCAGCTTGAGATATTCGATCCGCCGCGCCACCTCGGCCGCCGTCGGGGCGGAGATCGTGCCGTTCACGATCTCGCCGGCCTGGGTCAGAGCGCGATAGCGATAATTCGGCACGGCGTCACCGCACCGTTGCGACGCGGAGGATCTCGGCGGGCGAGGTCAATCCGGCGCGGCATTTGGCGACCCCATCGTCGAGCATCGTGGTCATGCCCGAGCGGATCGCCATCGTATCGATCTTCAGCCCGTCGGTTCGCTCCCCGATCAGTTCGCGCAGTTCATTGGACAGTTCGAGCAGTTCGAACACGCCGAGGCGGCCGCGATAGCCGGTCCCGCCGCAGCGCTCGCAGCCGCATGGCTCGTGAATGATCTCGTCGGCCTTGAAGCCGAGCGCGGCGAGCCGGGGGTCCTCGGCGAAATCGGCTGTTGCAAGCGGCCGCGCCGTCTTGCAGCGCTCGCAGAGTTGCCGGACCAGACGCTGCGCGATCACGCCGCGCAGCACCGAACGCAACAGATAGCCTTCGACCCCGAGGTCGAGCAGACGCGGCACCGCGGCAGCCGCGGTCTCGGTGTGCAGCGTCGTCAGCACCAGATGCCCGGTCAGCGCCGCATGCACCGCGACATGCGCGGTCTCGGAATCTCTGACTTCACCGACCATGATCACGTCAGGGTCCTGGCGAACGAAGGACCGCAGGGCGGTGGCGAAGGTCAGGCCGATCGCGGGCTTGATCTGGGACTGGTTGACGCCGGGAAGCTCGTATTCGACCGGATCCTCGATGGTCAGGATCTTGCGGCTCGGCTCATTGAGGATCGACAGGATCGTCGCCAGCGTCGTGGTCTTGCCGCTGCCGGTCGGCCCCGTGATCACGACCATGCCGTGCGGCAGCTTCAAGAGCCGCCGCAGCTTGGCTTCGTCAGGCTCGGAGAATCCGAGCTTTTCGACCACCAGCAAGCCGCGATCCTTGGGCAGGATGCGGATGACACAGGATTCGCCGTGCTGCGTCGGCATGATCGCGACGCGGATATCGATGTCGGTGCGACCGGCCCGCAGCCGCGCCGCGCCGTCCTGCGGCAGGCGGCGCTCGGCGATATTGAGGTTGGCGATGATCTTGATGCGGGAGACCACCGCCTGGGGCAGCACGCCCGACAGCGCGGCGACCGGCCGGAGCAGACCATCGATCCGTAAGCGCACCATCAGCCCGCCGGAGAACGGCTCGATATGGATGTCGCTGGCGCGAAGCTCGACCGCCTTTTCGATCAGATCGTTGACCGCGCGCACCACCGGCGCGCCGCTGGCGAGATCGCGCAGGCTCTCGATGTCGTCTTCGCGGGGCAGCGCCGCCGCGCTATCGGCGGCCTCGGCCTCTTCAGTGCTGGAAGAGTTGTTCAGCGCGATGGCGACGTCTTCTGACGATGCCACTTTCACATTGATATCAGCGCCAAGCACGATCTGTGCCGCGCGCAGCGTCGCCTGATCGGTCGGGTCGACGACGGCGAGCACCGTGGTCCCGTCGACCGCCCGGCACGGATAGACCATGGTCTCGCGCAGGAAGCGCGGCGAGAACGCCCCGACCAGCGGCTCGGCCGACGTCATCTCCTGGAGCGTCAACCGGCCGAGCGCAAAGAAGCGCGCGGCTTCGTCGGCGAAGTCGGTCGGCGAGAGGCTGGTGACCTCCCACAGCTTCGATTGCCTTGCGTCGGCGCCCTGCCCGGTCCGCTCGGCCGTTCCATCGCTCGGCGCCAGGTGATTGTTCTGACGCAGATAATCCACGAACCGAACGGACAGGTCGTTGGCCATTCTCGATATCCCGCCACACTATCCCGGATCAGTTCGTGCCAAGTGCCGCTGCGTGCCGTCGCGTTCGGCTCCCGGCAATTGTGCGGTTATCGATCCGAAGTGTGACAGCTGTGCGAAGTCACATCATTCGTCGCGCTCAAGAAACTTTGAGGGTGGCATCGCGGACACAAGCAGCGCGCCGGCTGCACAGTTTAGGTGCGATGCGATGGGCAGGTCGCGAACGACAATCATGTAACCAATTTATTTCTGTCATGTTCGATCGCTAAGAGTCCCTCCGGGGCAGGACCGATCGTCGCAAGCAATCGAAATTTCAGTTAGTCAAAGCGAAGGGCCTTCATGCAACGCGTAGGCACAGTGGGCCGCTGCCCGACGATCCGTGGCGGCCTCGCAGCCATTTTTGCCTTGACGTCATTGGGGCTGTTGGCGTCCTGCAATTCTGCGACGGTCGGCGAGAGCGTGGACGCATCCCAACTCGACGTCACCGACAAGGTGCGCTCGCTGGACCTGGCGCAGCGCCAGCCGCAACCGGCGAACGCACTGGCGGCGACGGGCGGCAGCCAGAGCGGCAGCGTCCGCGCGGCGATGTATGACGGAAGCGAAGTGACGGCGGTCGCGGACGCGCGGCCTCAGCCGGCGTCGAACGGCAATGGCTTCGATCTGAATTTCGAGAGCACGCCGGTGGCGACCGTCGCCAAGGTGGTGCTCGGCGACATCCTGCATGTCGGCTACACCATCGACCCGCGGGTGCAGGGCACGGTCAGCCTGGTCTCGGTCCGCCCGGTGCCGAAGTCCGACATGGTGTTCGTGCTTGAAAACGCACTCCGCCTGAGCGGCGTTGTGCTGCTCAAGGATACGGCAGGCTATCGCCTGACGCCGCTCGGCGACGCCGTCGGCGGCGGCCGCGTCGATGCTGCGGCGGCCAATCCCGAACCCGGATTCGGCATCTCGGTGGTCCCCCTGCAATATGTGTCGGCGCAGACCCTCATGAAGCTGACCGACAGCTTCGCCACCAGGGCGGGCGCGATCCGCGCCGACACGACACGCAACCTGCTGCTGATCCAGGGCACCGGCGCCGAGCGCCGCACCGCGGTCGATACCGTGCTCAGTTTCGACGTCGACTGGATGCGCGGCCAATCCGTCGGCATCTTCCCGATCTCGAGCGGCTCGCCCGCGCCTGTCATTGCCGAGCTGGAGAAGATCGTCGATTCCGGCGAGAACGGCCTCAGCCAGAATGTCATCAAGTTCATGCCGATCGCGCGCCTGAACGCGATTTTGGTGGTGACCAAGAAGCCCGACATGCTGCACACGGCCGCGACCTGGATCAAGCGCCTCGACCGCAACGACACGGCGCGCACCTCGGTCCATGTCTACCGCGTCAAATACGGCGATGCGCGCCAGATCGCGCGGGTCCTGACCGACATGTTCCTTGGCGGATCGTCTGGCAACCTGCTCGACAGTGCCGACAGCCAGCTCGCGCCCGGCTCCGGCACCTCGTCGACCTCGAGCGTCGCCGACCGTCTGTCGCTCAACAACAACAACGGCGCGAATTCAGGCATGAGCGGCTTCGCATCCCGCGGCACGTCGGGGACAGGCGCAACAGGCCAGGGCCTTGGCCAGGGATTCGGCGCCGGCGGGCAAGCGAACAATCCCAACAATCCGGGCCAGGGCAACAATGCCGCGCTGGATGCCGGACGCGGTGCCGGCGGCGGCAACGGGCAGCCCGTCATGCAGGACGTCCGGATCACGCCCGATGTCGTGAACAACAATCTCCTGATCTATGCCGACCAGGCCAACTACCGCATTATCGAGTCGACCCTGCTGCAGATCGACGAGCCGCAGCTCCAGGTCGCGATCGACGCGACGATCGCCGAGGTCACGCTCAACAACACCTTGTCCTATGGCGTGCAGACCTATCTCACCAGCCAGAACCTCGGCCTGAAGCCGAACACCGGCTCGATCCTCGGCACCCAGGCCACTTCCGCTCCCGCGACCACCACCGACGCGACCACCGGCGCGGTCTCGGTCGCGGGGTCGCTCACCAATGCCTTCATCAACCAGAGCTTCCCGGGCTTCAACTTCCTGATCGGAAATGCAACGCAGCCGAGCCTGATCCTGGATGCGCTGCACGCCGTCACCAGCGTCAAGGTGCTGTCCAATCCCTCGCTGGTGGTGATCAACAACCAGGTCGCGACCCTGCAGGTCGGCGACGTCGTCCCGGTCTCGACCGGCAGCGCGACGGTGCTGACCACGAGCAACACCGTCGTCAACACCATCGACTATCGCAACACCGGCATCATCCTGAAGGTCTCGCCACGCGTCAGCGTGAACGGCACCGTGCGGCTCGATGTCGAGCAGGAGATCAGCAACGTTCCCCAAAGCAGCGGCAGCACGGTCAACCTGACGCCGACCGTTTCGGAGCGACGGGTCAAGAGCCAGATCTCGGTGGCCAACGGTCAGACCGTGCTGCTGGCCGGCCTGATCAGCGAACAGCAGAGCGGCGCCCGCAACGCGCTTCCGGTGCTCGACCAGATTCCGGGCCTCGGTGACGCCTTCGGACATCAGAGCAACGGCACCCAGCGTACCGAGCTGATCATCTTCATCCGCCCGCAGATCATCCGCAACGGCTCCGACGCCCAGACTGTGGCCGAGGAGCTTCGATCGAAATTGCGCGGCAGCATCGCCACGACATCGACCAATGCGCCGATCACCACCAGCTATCACTGAGCCGGGCAGCAGGATGCGCCGCGTTCTCGCACAACGGACGGGCCTCTCGGCTTCGCTTGCGATCGCGCTTTGGGCGATGACCGCCTCTGTCGCGAGCGCCGACAGCGTCGCGCGCGGATCGGCCGCCTTCCATCGCGGCGACTATGTCCGGGCGGCTCGGGAGCTCGCGCCGGCCGCCGAGCGCGGCAATCCGCGCGCTCTCGGCATGCTCGGCTTCTTGTATGAGCACGGCTTCGGCGTGCCGCAGGCCTACGCAGCCGCCGCCGACTGCTACTATCGCGGCGCCGTGCAGGGCGACCCGTTCGCGCAGGCCCAGCTCGGCCTGATGTACGACAAGGGTCACGGCGTTCCGACGGATTTCGTGCTGGCCTACAAATGGCTCAATCTGGCCGCGGCCCGCTCGAACGGGCGGCAGCGCGATGCCTATCTCCGTTTCCGCGATGCGGTCGCATCCAAGCTCTCGACCTATGAGATCATCGCCGGTCAGCGGTTTGCACTGGAATGGGCCCCCGATCGGCCGGCGCCGGACGTGCACCTGACCGCCAAGTAATCGCGCCTTACGGGGGTGTGCGCACGAGGCCCGCCGACACGCGCCTGCCTCGTACCTTCCGCCGCCGCAACCGGCGCCACCCGATCACGATCCCGCTGATCGAGATAATCGTACCAGCCGCCGATAGCAGCCACACCACGACGTCGCGCGCCGGCCAGATGCGCAGCAGCAGCGGGACATCGAGGCTGTGCAGCGCGTTGAACAGCCAGCGGTAGGACCGGCGGCTGTCGTCGCTGCGCTCGAGGATCTCGCCGGTGACGGGGGAGATGTGCAGCCAGGTGCGGGCGGGATCGTCGAACCCGATCCGCAATACCGGAAGCTCGCGCGCCTGGTGCAGCGTGTACCAATAGGCGTCGGGTTCATCGAGCTGCCGCGCTGATGTCATCGCAGCGCCGGGCATTGCGTGTCGGGCGGCAGCGATGACCTCGTCGCGCGAGAGGGTCATCCGCGCACCGGTCACAGGATCGGCGATGCTGCGGCCGCCGTTGCCGTCGTCGAGCAACATTAACCGGTGTCCGCCGATCCAGACGAAGCGGGCCTCCACCGCAGGCATCGATGGCGACGACTGGAAGCCGGCGACGATGTCGGCCGTGTCATGGCCACTATAGCCGATCGCGATCTCGCGGGTGACGCCGCGGCCGGAGAACGCGCCACCGGGATTGAGCGACAGCCAGCCGCTAAACATCCAGGTCAAGACGCAGATGCCGCCGACCAGGCCGGCGATGTGATGCCAGGCCATCCAGCCGCGATAGGGCGAGACGGCGCCATCAGCGTAGCGGCGCATCAGCCGCAGGCGGAGGACGCCGATCCAGAAGCCGGTGACCGCGACGACAAGACAGACACCCGAGATCCACAGCACCACATCCCGCCACAGCGGGCCGTCCTTGCGCAACACGGTCGGATAGATCCAGTGCGGGATCGAGCCGAGCCAATTCCAGACGCGCTCGCGCCGCGTGGTGTCGAGCGCGATCTCGCCGGTGCGCGAGGAAACGTAGAGTTCGGTGCCATCGGCGTCCCCGAGGCCGATCCGATAGAGCGGCCGCAACGGATCGAAGCGCGCGGTCACCGACCATTGGTCGCGCGTGATCGTTTCGATCAAGCGAGGCTGCACGGCATGCGGATGATGAGCGGCAATGGCCAGCGCCTGGTCGGGCGTGATCCGGTCGATCACGCTGCCGTCGGTCGCCGAAATGGTGATCGTCCCTGCCTTCCAGGCGGTCACCCGATAGACGGGCGTGTCGTCCATCATCGAAAGCCGCAGGTCACGCGGATAACGCTCGACACCTGCGATCGCCATCGCGCGATCAGGCGTGACCCGCACCTTGCTCCAGGGAATGACAGGAAGCGCGGCGAGGCGCTCGCTGTCGGTAAGGCGCGGAAAGGCCACGTACATCATGACAAGGCCGGAGATGAACCACATCGCGAACAGGAGACACGTCGCAATGCCGATCCAGCGATGGACGATATAGAGCCACCGCCGCCCGCGCCGGATCAGAGCGTTGCGCATGGTCAGAACTTCACGTTGACGGACAATTCGGCGGTACGCGGCATGCCTAGCAGCCACTGCCCGGTGCCGTTCGAGGTCGCCGCGTAAGCCTTGTCGAACAGGTTGTAGACGCGGAACGCGACCGTGGTGCGGTCATCCGGCTTCCACCTGACGCCGCCATTGACCACATTGTAGCCCGGACGCAGCTGGGTGTTGGCAAGATCGGAGTACATCGCACCGACGATCTGCACGCCGCCATAGACCGACCAGTTGGGCGCGAAATCCCAGGTCAGCCAGACATTCGAGACCTGCTGCGGCACGTTGACCGGGACATTGCCGTTGAAGCTGACGATCTTGCCGCCGACCACCTGGCTGTTGTTGTCGTATCTGGCGCGCAACAGCGCAAGATTGGCGTCGACGCGCCAGCCGTCGTTCAGCGCGAGCCCGATCGATCCTTCGACCCCGCGGGATGATTGCTGGCCGATCTGCAATGCCACGCCGCCGGTAGGGTTGCCGGGATCGGGAATCGTGAGCCCGGTCTTGACGATCTCGTAGGCGGCCAGCGTCCACTCGCCGCGGCCGCCCCAGAACGACTGCTTGACCCCGATCTCGGTCTGCTTGCCGGTCGCAAGCTGGAATGTCTTCTGCGTGGTCGACAGTGAGATCAGATTGCTGACCGGATCGACGCCGACCGCGTACTGGCCATAGAACGCGAGATTCTTGATCGGCTCGTAAACGAGGCCCGCGCGCCAGCTAGTGCCCGATAGCGTCGTCTCAAAACTGTTTGCCGGCGTCTTGTAGTCGGTGCGGTCCACTCCGGGGCGATCATACCTGACCCCGGTCACCAGCGACAACTGATCGGTCAGCGAGAGCCGATCCTCGGCGAACAGCGCGTATTGATTGACGATCGCGTTGAAGCCCGGCGTGGTCGCCGTCGTCGTGGCGAAGAACGATCCGGGATCGAACACATAAGGATTGACCGACGACGCGCCGCCATAGGGCGAGTTGTTGGTATGGGTGAAGTCGATCCGGTTGACGTCGAACCCGGCGACGACCTGGTTCGCAAGGCCGAACACGTGGCCGCTGAAGGTCGTATCCATCCGGTTGCCGAGCTGCTTCTGGTCGTGGAAGATCTCGATATAGCTCGTGCGATCGATCAGCTGGGTCTTCGGATTCCAGGTGTAGTTCTCGATGTCGCGCCAGTGCCGCTCGCTGGTCAGGTAATACAGCGTGTTGTTGACCTTGATGCCGTCGGCGACGTCCCACTCGGTCTTGAACCGGGTCCAGCTGTCCTGATAGCGGATCGCGCTGTCCGCTGCATTGTAGTTCTTGAAGCGCAGCGCGTCCTGGATCGCGCCGTTGATCAGCGGCGTGCCGAAATAGCGCGACGGGCTGCGATCGCCGTAATCTTCCGAGAGCGTGAAGGCGAGATTGTCCGACGCCTGCACCCGCACGGCAGCGGAGACCACCGCGTTCGAGGTCTTGTCGCGATCGACCCAGCTGTCCGACATGTTGCCGGTGGCGTTGATGCGGTACGACACATTGGGATTGATCGGACCGGTGCTGTCCACCGAGAGCCGCCGCGTCATGTTGCTGTCGAGCGAAACCTCGGCCTCGTTATAGGGCGTGCTCTGCGGCTTCTTCGGAATCACGTTGATGACGCCGCCGATCGCGCCTTCGCCGTACAGCACCGAGGCCGGGCCGCGCAGCACTTCGATGCGCTGCGTCGACCAGGTGTCATAGGGGAACGTCTGCGTGCCGGAGCCGATATAAAAGCGCGTGCCGTCATACAGCGTCATCACCGAGTTGCTGCCGGCAAAGCCGCGGGTGCTGAACGACAGGCCGCCATTGCCTGGCGCCGGCGTTGCGACGAACCCGGCCGCGTCCTGGGTGACGGCATCGAGCACATTATGCTGGCCGCGTTCAGCGATGGTCTGCGCCGTGATGATCTCGACGCTGGCCGGCGTCTGCAGCGGGGTCAGGTTGAGACGACTGCCGGTGCCGCCCTGCGTGGTGGCATTGAGCGTCGGCGATGCCGATCCCGGTACGCCCGACGCCGCGACGCGCGGGGCGTTGCCGGCTGTTGCAGGCCTCGGCCGTGGCCGCGCCGCAGCGGTCATGTCACGGCTGCGCGCCGCAGGCTTCGGCTTTGCCGCAGCGGAAGGCGCGACCTCAATCGGATCGAGTCTGGTTGGTGGCGGCGTTTGTGCCGAGCCTTCGACCGGCAACAACAATGATGACAGGGAGCAGAGAAGACCGAGGCGCCATTTGCGCGCAACGGGAGAGGACGGAGACATGAAAAGGACTCGCGGTAACGTGGCACGTCACCGCGAACGTGGACTGGCGCATTGCCAAAAAAGGCAGTGCTCCGATCCCACCAGGACGCCCCCGCCCGATGTGCTCGCGTGTGACCACGACTGACGGCAGGTCTCCTGGCTCACGGGTCATCGCCTGTCGACGCCTTCCCGGGCCGATGGCCCAGTGGCAAAATTGACGAAAGGCTCGCCGTTTACAGTTGCGGGGACAGCTGCGGCATTGGGGTTACCCTCGCACCGCATTCCCTTTTGATCCCCGAAGGGAACCGTCGGCAAAAACGATAGGTGGTGCCGGCAAGGCTGTCAATTCGATGCGATTGTCGCACACATGCTTTGCGAGATGCTGCTGCGGCGATGACACAGCGACGTCGAGGGCTGACGCCGAAAGGCAACCCGTCATCCTGAGAGTCTGACTCATAAATCACCCAACCTTAGCTGCAGCCGCGAGTCTGCGGGTCAGGAGCCTGATGTGTGCAATCAGCAGCCAGGCAGCTTCGGTTGCCACCGTCGCCTCGAAGTCCTTGGCGAGGCGGCGGCATCTGCCGAACCAAGCGAATGTGCGTTCAACCACCCACCGCCTCGGCAGAAGCTGGAAGCCTTTGACGCCTTGAGGCCGCTCGACGATCTCGACAGTCCATGGACCGCAGTCTGAGAGCGCGTCGAGGAGTTGATTTCCGCGGTAGATCCGGTCGGCAAAGACGTGGCGCAGCCGGGGGAAGTTCATCCGCACGTTCTTCAGCAGCGGTACGGCGCCATGGCAGTCCTGAACGTTGGCCGGATGAACATGAACCCAAGGAGGAGGCCATTGGTATCCGTCACGATATGCCGCTTGCGGCCGTAGATGCGCTTGCCTGCATCGTAGCCGCGCGGTCCGCCAGCTTGCGTGGTTGGCGCACTTTGACTGTCGATCACGGCTGCCGTCGGCTTCGGTGTCCGTCCAAGCTTTTTTCGCGCCCGGCGGACAAGCACGCTGACAATCCTCTGCCACCGGCCTGTATCCCGCCATCTATAAAAATAGCCCTGCACCGTCGAATAGGGCGGGAACTCCTGCGGCAACGCCCGCCACTGGCAGCCGGTCGAAACGATATAGAGGATCGCTTCGATCACACGACGCAGCTCCGTCTTACGCGGCCGGCCGCGCCGGTTCGCTCGCGGCAACAGGCGTCTGATCACCGCCCACTCCGCATCGGTCATATCGCTTGCATAACGCAGATCGTCCCGCCGATATTGCTCCCGAGTGATCTTGGTCCAGGGCATCGTGCTCTCCCTCGAATCTTTGCAAATCCGATGGAATCACACCCCACTGAGATCACTCACCCATTTTTCAGTCAGGCTCTGAGGAGCGCGGCACGCGCGTCTCGAAGGATGCACGGCCCGGCTGGTGGCCGATTCATCCTTCGAGACGCTGCTTCCCTCGCACCTCAGTATGACGGGAAACGTAGGTTCGCGTCACTGAGCCTCGACGCATCCCTGCATCACCTCATCAATCTCCGCGCGCGACAGCGCACCCATCTCGGCGATGAACACGATGCGCGTGCGCGGCACGCCGGGCGACGGCACGCCGCCCGCAGCCAAGGTCGCGCGGCCGCCGGCGAGTTGAAACACGGTCAGCCGCCCGGGCTGCTCCACCGTCTCGAACAATCCCTTCGCCCGCGCCAGCTTCGGCGCCAGTCTGCCGATCGCCTGCTGCAAGCGCGGCAGCACGACGGGCCACTCCGAGGTCCAGCTCAGCGTCTCGAAGCGATCGGACGCCGGCCGTCGCGGCGCGGTCTCGCGCGGAGCCGGCACATGATCGAGGTCCGCCGGGAACAGCAGCGCGGCCGGCACCTCGCCATGCAAGGCATCCACCACCACGGCCGCCGGACGCACCGCGCGCACGGCGTCGCGGATCGCGGCGCACGCAGCGGCGTCAGTCAGATCGACCTTGCTCAGCGCCACCACATCCGCCGCCCGGAGCTGCGAGCGCAGCAGCGCATCGTTCAGCATCGCCGCAGGCTGCGTCGCGTCGACCACGCACAGCACGGTCTCCAGCGGCGCCTCCTTCCAGATCACGGGATCCATCAGGTTGCGGATGATGTCGGCGGGATCGGCGATCCCGCTGGTCTCGATCACGATGAATTCGGGACGCGGATCACGCCGCAGCAAGGTTGCGAGCGTGCGCAGCAGGTCGCCCTCGAGTGTGCAGCAGATGCAGCCATTGCTCAGGCTGACCACGCCGTCGCCGGCGCCGGCGATCAGTTCCGCATCGATATTAACGGCGCCGAAATCGTTGACCACGGCGGCGATGCGCCGCCCTTGCGCATGCGCCAGCAGATGGTTGACGACCGTGGTCTTGCCCGCCCCGAGGAAGCCCGCGACCAGCAGGATCGGGACCGGCACCTCAGCCCCCCGTGATAGGCCGGCGCACCGGCCGGCCGGGACGCGCCGCGACATCGAGCACACCATCGCTGATCAGCGGCTGGCCGCTGACCACGAGATGCCGCACGCCCTCCGCCGGACGATTCATCGCCGAGAAGGTCGCGCGATCGCTCAGCGTCTCGTAGTCGAACACCACAACATCGGCGTCGGCGCCGACCTGCAGCCGGCCCTTGGCCCGCATCGCCGGCGTGCTCGCCGACAGGATCTCGGCCGGGATCAGCGCGCATTTGCGGATGCCTTCGAGCAGCGACACTTTCTTGCGCTCGCGCACCCATTCACGGATGAAGCGGGTGAAGCAGCCGGCCGAGCGCGGATGCGAGGTGGCATCGTCGGGCAGCGGCCACGCGTCGCCGCTGTAGGGACGGCCGTCCGACAGCGTCCACGGCATCGCGTCGGAGGCGATCGCGCCGCCCGGATACAGCACCGCCATATCGAGCAGATCGCGATGATGCGCGTTGTTCTCGATGTCGAGCACATGCCACAGCACCAAGGTCGAGGGCTCTTCGGCCTGTGCCGCCAGCAGCTCCTCGCGGCTGCCGAAACGGTGACCGTCGGTCACGCGCTGCACCGAATCGTAACCGAGGCCGTTGCGCTCCTCGAATTTCGGATCGCTGAAGAAGGTCGCCGCCAGCACGGTCGAGCCGGTGCCGTAGGGATAGGCCTCCACCGTGATCGGCAGGCCCTGCGCCTGCGCTTTCGCGATCAGCGCGACACAGCGCTCGATATCCGTCTTGCTCGACGAGTTGAGTGGCAGATGTGCATATGCGCGCCGGTGGCGCCGGCATAGCCGATCAGGCGGATATAGGCTTCCGCCGCGCTCTCAGGATCGATCCGCGACATGTAGGCGACGTGGGTGAAGGTCGGCACCGCATGATCCGCCGCGAGCTGGCACACCGCGGTCAATTCCTGCACGCCGGCGCCCGGCGCATAGGCGTTGAGAATGCCGATGCCGATGCCGCCCTCGTTCAGTCCGTTGGCGAGGCGCTCCAGGATGCCGCCGACCTCGCCTTCGGTCGCCACGTTTTCGATCCAGCGGCGATCGCGCATCGCGGCGCCAAACGATTCCAGCGAGCTTTCCGAATTCGAACCGGTCATCGCGCCGATGCGCGCGAAGGCCCAGTTGGCGGCGGCGCCGTAGTTCAGCACCCTGCCCTTCTCGGCCTGGCGCTTGTACCAGGACGCGACCGGCAGCACGCCGGCCTCGAGGTCGAGCGAGGTCGTCACCCCGTCGAACGCCTGCATGCGGTCGGCCGGTATGGTCTGGCCATGCGCGTGCAGGTCGATGAAGCCCGGCGCCACCACGAGCCCGGTCGCGTCGATCTGCCGTTCGGAACCGCCGAGGCCGGTGCCGACCGCGGCGATCTTGCCGTCGACCACGGCGACATCGCCGATCGCGTCCATCCCGCTGGCCGGATCCACCACCCGGCCGCCGCTGATCACCAAGCCACCCATCTCGCCACTCCCCGCATTCCGAAACCGACCGGTCTCCTGTCGAGCACAGAGAAGCGCATCGCACTGATCGCAGCAAGCCGGCCAGGGTTGTGGCGACATGCTGTGACGGAATATCCGCTGCGCCGTGATGGCGATTGCAGAGTGAGGCCCTTCCTACGTTCCGGTTGCACGCCGGGACGGCAGCCCGCGCCAGAGATCGGGGCCGGGCTTCACGCGGCTCGTCACGAGTTTCGGCGGCGTGCGGTCCCTGGCGATCGCCGCCTCGACCGCACGCTTGAGCCTGACATTGTCGATCTGCGCCAGGAATCGCCGGATGACGGCCTCCTGATCCGCGCCCTGACCGGAGATCGCCGCGCACAGCTCCGCGGTCGTCCTGCGGAAGAAGTGGAAGGCGTCATCGGCCGCGCCACCCAGCCGGTCGACCTCGCCGGCCACACCGAGCGCGTGCATCCGATCGTCGTCGCCCAGCGTCACTGCGAAGCGCAGCACGGCAAGCTGCCAGGCACGGAGCAGCTTGCTCTCCGGTTCGGTCGCATTCTCGCGCATCAGTCGAACACCCCGCGCGCCGGACGTCCTTCGGCTGTCGATGGAGGTCGGGCGCGGCGCGACTATCCTTGCGCAGGAATAGGTTTTCGAGGGGAGCGCGCGCCCGATTGCATAGGAATCGCATAGGCGGAGCGCGCCGAGCCCCAATTCTTTCAGATCCCCTCGAATTGCAGCCGGGCCAGCCGGGCGTAAAGTCCGCCCGCGGCGACCAGTTCGGCGTGGGTGCCCTGCTCGACGATCCTGCCCTGGTCCATCACCAAGATGCGGTCGCAGGACAAGACGGTCGCCAGCCGATGCGCGATCACCAGCGTGGTGCGGTGGCGCATCAACTCCTCCAGCGCGGTCTGCACCAGCGTCTCGCTCTCGGCGTCGAGCGCCGAGGTCGCCTCGTCGAGCAGCAGCAGCGGCGCGTCGCGCAGGATCGCGCGCGCGATCGCGATGCGCTGGCGCTGGCCGCCGGACAGCGTCACGCCGCGCTCGCCGAGCTGGGCGTCGAAGCCTTCGGGCAGGCGGCGCAGGAACTCGGTGGCATGGGCGAGATCGGCGGCACGCTCCACCTCGGCGTCGCTGGCATCGGGCCGGCCGAACCGGATGTTCTCGCGGGCGCTTGCGGCGAACACCACGGAATCCTGCGGCACCAGCGCGATGCGCGCGCGCACCTCGGCCGGATCGGCCTGCCGGATCGGCACGCCGTCGAGCGAGATAGTGCCCGATTTCGGATCGTAGAAGCGCAGCAGCAGATGGAACAGCGTGCTCTTGCCGGCGCCGGACGGGCCGACGATCGCGACCTTCTCACCTGACCGGACCGAGAGCGACACTTCATCGACCGCAAGCGCGTTGGGCCGGGTCGGATAGGCGAAGCTGACATTGTCGAAACCGACATCGCCGCGCGCCGGCTGCGGCAGCGCGCGCGGCGACGCGGGCGCCGCGATCTGCGGCCTGACGCGCAAGATCTCGAACAGCCGCTCGGCGGCGCCCGATGCGGCCGAGACCTCGCCCCAGACCTCGCTGAGCTGGCCGAGGCCGCTCGCGGCGAACGCCGTATAGAGAATGAACTGGCCGAGCCGGCCCGGACTGATGGTTCCGACCAGCACATCGTGCGAGCCGACCCAGAGGATCACGACGACGCTGGCGAACACGATGAAGATGACGATCAGCGTCAGCACCGCGCGCGCTTTGGTCGAGCTGCGCGCGGCTTGATAGGCCTGCTCGACCTCGCCGGCAAAGCGCGTCCTGGCGAGCCGTTCGCCGGTATAGGCCTGCACGGTGCGGATCGCGTTGGCCAGTTCGGAGGCATAGGCGCTGGCATCGGCCAGCGTATCTTGGGCGGTGCGCGACAGCCGCCGCACCCAGCGGCCGAACGCCACCAGCGGAATCACGATGATCGGGATCGCGAGCAGCACGAAGCCGGACAGCCGCGGGCTGGTGATCACCATCATCGCGGCGGCGCCGAAGAACAGCATCAGATTGCGCAGCGCAATCGACACCGACGCGCCGACCGCGGACTTGATCTGAGTGGTGTCGGCGGTGAGCCGCGACACCAATTCGCCTGATCGCGCGGAATCGAAGAACGAGGGCGACAGCGAGATCAGATGCGCGAACACGTCGCGCCGGAGATCGGCGACGATGCGTTCGCCGATCGTCATCACGAGGTAATAGCGCGATGCGCTGGCGCAGGCGAGCACCGCGACGACCGCGATCATCACGCTGAAATAGCTGTTGATCATCGCGATGCCTTCGGGCGTGAAGCCCATGTCGATCATCCGCCGCACCGCGACCGGCACGATCAGCGTGGTGATCGCGGCGATCGTCAGCGAGATCAGCGCGAGGATCGCCCGGCCCTTGTAGCGCGCCACATAGGGCGCGAGCGCAAGCAACGGCCGCAACCGGGCACGGCTCTTCGCCGGCTCCGTGATCTGGCTCTCGATGAAGGCTTCCTCATCGAGCAACGCGTCGCGCGGAGGCTGCGGGGCGCCGCGCGGGGTCTCAAGCTGTTCGGCTACGCTCATCAATCTAGACCGGTTCTATCACCCCCCACATAGGCCCGCCGACCCCCGGCTGGCAAATCCGGTAAAGTCCCAATCCGGTGATGGGCTTAGGCCCTTTCTTGGCTTGTTTTGGCGGGCTCCATGGGTTATAGACCCGCGCAAATCCCGTATTCCAGACATCTTGAGACGGGCGCCGGCGCGCCGAAGGAACTGTCATGAAAGCCGATATTCATCCGAATTATCATACGATTAAGGTCGTCATGACCGACGGCACCGAGTACCTGACCCGCTCGACCTGGGGCAAGGAAGGCGACACGCTGAACCTTGACATCGACCCCAAGTCGCACCCGGCCTGGACCGGCGGTACCCAGCAGCTGATGGATCGCGGCGGCCGCGTCTCGCGCTTCCAGAAGAAGTTTTCGGGCTTCCTCAAGAAGGACTAAAGTCCGCTTCGGGATCGCCCCGGCGACCACACGCAAAACGCCCCCGTCTCGGGGGCGTTTTTGTTTTTGGGGGCCGCTCCGGACCGGCGGGCTGAACGGGCCCGCGATCCTCCCGATGCGTCGTCCTGGCAAAGGCCAGGACGACAGCGAATGTGTGGCACGGCCTCCATCCACAATCGTCGCCCCTGCCTAGTGCGCAATTGCGCACGGGAGCAGGGACCCACAACCACAGGGCTGTGTTGTTGAAGAGGGCTGCGGCCCCAGCGTCGCGCAACTACTGTCATTTGTGGTTATGGGTCCCGGGTCAAGCCCGGGACGACACTGAATGTGTGGCTCGACTTTTGGGTCATACATCTGCAAGCAAGCATGGATGGGCTACTTCTTTAAGCGCGCTGCAGTCAGCCGGCGGCCTCGCGCAGACTTGCTTCGTAACGCGCGCTCGCCCGTTCGAAGTTGCGGCGCGCTTCTTCGCGGTCGGAGCGGCCCTCTTCAAGCGTCAACGAATCCCATTTGCTCCGTTCCGTGGCGAAAAAATCGCCGCCATAGACGTGGATTGCGCCGCTCAGCCGGTCGATTGGCTTGATCACCGAATGGATGATGTCGGTGCCGAGCGGCACGGTATCGCGCACGCACAAGGCCCTGGCGCCGGCAGCCTCGATCCTGTTCGGCTCGCTCGGAATGCGCCGCCAGAAGACGTTGTCCTCACGGCCCCCATAAACGCCGATCACGGCCCACATGTGATGGTCGTGAGGTGGCACGATATAGCCGGGGGGTCACACCACGTTGAGGATGGTCAGCGTCTCGGAATGGAAGAGCGCGCGGCTTTCGGGACGCTGCGGCTCGCCGAGTCCCTTGAATACCGCAGCCGGTTCAGACATCGCGCGGGCAACGACCTCATGAATGGCTCGGTGAGACGGGTCCGCCGCGAACGCTGCGCGGCAATCGGCAACGAAACGCTCGGTGTCAAACATCGCGATTCCCTTTTGGACAAATCTCGGCTGAGCGACGTAAGGATGTCGCGGCTTGCTCAATGTGTCCAATGCATTTATTATCCATCTATTCATGCATTTGGTGCATTGAAAATGGACCTTCGCCAGCTGCGCACCTTCGTCGTCGTTGCCGCGGCAGGCGGCTTTGCCGCCGCTCAACAACAGCTGCGTCTGAGCCAGCCGGCGGCCTCTCGCCAGATCCAGGCGCTCGAGGACGAACTCGGGATTCCGTTGTTCGATCGCGTCGGCCGCGGGATCAAACTGACTTCAGAAGGCGAGGATCTGCTACGGCGCGGCCGCCGTCTCCTGCAGGATGCCGAATCGTTCGGCGAGCGTGCCCGCGCGCTGAGAACCGGCAAGGCCGGCGCGCTGCGCGTCGGCTGCAGCACCCAACATATGGAAACGGTGCTCGCCAATTTCCTCCCCCTGTTCCGGCGCAGGCACCCCTCCGTGGCCATCGATTTGATCGAGGATGGTGGTGCCCGCGTTCCGGATCGTCTGCAGCGGGGCGACGTTCATCTCGCGATCATTCCGGCCGCCGACGACGGCTATCACCGCCGGTTGCTGGCTCCCGTCCATATGCTTGCTGCGGTTTCGCCGCGGCATGGCTTCGCAAGCAGGCGGAAGCTGGAGATTGCCGAACTTGCCGAAGAGTCATTGCTGCTCCTGCGGCGGGACTTCGCATCTCGCGGCTGGTTCGATGCCGCCTGCAACGTCGCACACATCAGGCCACGCGTGATCCTCGAAAGCGCAGCGCCTCACACCTTGCTCGCGCTGGCAAAAGGCGGCAACGATGTCGCCATCGTGCCGTCGAATGTCCAGATCCCGTCCGCAGGCGTCCGCGCCTTTCCGCTGATTCACAGGGGCGCCTCGATCGGGCGATGGACTGCGGTGGCTTGGGATCCGCAGCGCTTTCTGGCTCCTTATGCCAAATCCTTTATCGACGACCTCGTCGCCTATTGCGGCCAGCACTATCCGGGACGCGAGTTTGCCAAGCGCGTCTCCCCTCTACCGAGGCCGGAAGAAACAAAGGCGTAGTCGCCTTGCGGGAATTGCCGCGGATGGCCTGCTTCCGGGACCCGCAACGACGACTCAATCACGAACATGAAACGGTAGCTCGCGCCGTCGCGCGGATTCCGACGGCGAACCTAGCGCGGACGTTTCGGTCGCTTGAGTTCGGCGACCTTAAACTTCCCCGCGGCCTGCAGGCTGCTGCAAAGCCACCAGGCCCTGTTTCGGTACTCGCCCAGGAACCATTTGGTCTCGACGCAATCGACGTAGGACTTGTAGGTGAGGTTGTCTCGGCACGTCGACGAGAACGGTCCGTGGGTTTGTCCGCCCGTCGACTCGCTGCACCCGACCCAAGGGTCCTTGCCATGCGGGAGGCTCGATTCGCAGCCACCGTTGCAATTGCTGGCGACTTTCTCCAGCGCGGCAATCCTGCCCAGCACTGAATCCGGCGCCGGCGACGGCGCTCGAGCGGTTGACGACGACGTCTGGGTGGTTCTCGATCTCCGGTGAGATACCCCCGTGGTCACCACCTGTGTCGGACGATTTGGCCTTGCCACCGGCTTCGGCGCCTCGACCGTGATGGAGGGAAGCGGCTTGGCTGGGTCTGTTTGCGACGCTGCCGGGCCGCACAGCCAGACAGTTGACAACACGGCGACGGCTGAAGGCGCGACAAGGCTCGACGGCAATCTCATGACATAGCCCTCCCAAATCCGGGACGGAAATGCCGTCCCGACGAGGGCACGGTACCATACAGCCCGAGTTTGGCTACCTAGGGTTGAGGATAAATCTCCCGGTGTCTCACGATCGACGTCGACATGGCGGCGAGAGAACGCCCACCGCTCGCACCGTTCCGGCGTCTAGCCCAAGGCTGAGCTCGAACGGCTCTTGCCGATATTCGCCTTTGACCCGGAGCGGTTACTTGAACGACGCCGACACGCGGCGGGATCGGGTCGATTTTGCAGGCCCACGCCGTTAGGTCAGCGGTTCTGCCCCATGGTCTCTTGTTCAGAAGTTGCTGGCGCCCCCTACTCTGGATCCAGCGGCCATGCTTTGGTCAAAACTGCGTTGAGTGTTTGGCAGGGGTCATCGACTTGGCGAAAATACGATCGCCCTCCTTCGGGTGACATGGAACCGGGTGCCAGGTCGTTCCCTACCGCATTCTTGAGGTGCCCACCGCAAAGGCTTGTGATGGAACGGGCAAGGTTCGATAAGGCCGGGATTTTCGCTTTTGGCGATGCTCGGAGCGCTGTGACCTACTCGATCGAACTTTTTATCGTCACCGCGATCTACGGGAGCCTTGCGGCCTCCGCACATTTCCTTCCCGCTATCAATCCGACCGCGACGCCGCTGTGGCCGCCAACCGGGTTTGCGCTCGCGCTTATGCTGCTGCGTGGCTACCGGATCTGGCCCGCGATCCTGGTGGGCGCCGTCGCGCCTTACCTGATAACCGACCGATCGCTCCTGGAATTTGTCGCCGCCGGGATCGGCACCCTCCTTGCTGCACTGGCCGGGACATGGCTGATCGGACGCTGGTCGAACGGTTGCCAGACGTTTGCCACGCCATCCGGTGTCGCAAAGTTTGCAGGTGTCTCCTTTGTGCCGACCGCGATGATCAGTTCATTCTCCGCCTTGGCCGGATCCATCTTCGTCAACGAACCGAGCTTTCCCGATTCCGTCGCCGCCGGGCTGACCTGGTGGCTTGCCGACGCAGCCGCGATCCTGGTGATTGCTCCGGTCATCGTGCTCTGGGCGATGATGCCCTTACGGATTTCCTCCAGATGGGATCTGTTGGAATCGATCGCAGTTATCGCTCTCGCTGGTCTCATTGGGATCGTAGCCTACAGCCCGCTCATCGGCAGTGACCTCGTCAGCGACGATCTCAACGTGGCGTTGCCGCATCGCAGCCTGCTGGGTTTTCTGGCTTTGCTCCCGTTGATCTGGACCGGTCTGCGCGGCAATCGATGCACCGCGGCTACGGCTGCGCTCATTTTCACCGGAATCGCAGTCTGGGGTTTCGCGTTCGGTAATGATCCGTTTCCGAAAACGGATCCGAACGGAGCATTGTTGTCACTGCTCGTGCTTTCGATCACCGTATCGGCCCCCTCTCTTGCCCTGGCAGCGGCAATCGCCACGCGTCACACCGCGGAAGCCCATCTGCTTTCCGTGCAGGACCAGTTGAACGGTCAACTTGAACGGAACGCTTCGGCGCTCGACAGCATCAGACGGCACTTCCAAACCCTTATCGAAGGCGTCGTCGATTATGCGATTTTTGCGCTTGATAGAGAAGGACACGTTACGAGTTGGAATAGCACCGCTCAAAAGATCATCGGCTACACCTCGGAAGAAATCATCGGCAAGCATTTTGGAATATTCTATCGGCCGGATGAACGCCGCGCGGGTTCGCCGACACACGCGCTGGAGACGGCAATCGAAAGAGGCAAGTACGACGTAGAGGGTTGGCGCATCAGAAAGAATGGTACGCCGTTCTTCATCACGGGCTCGGTCTCGTCGAGCCATGATGACTCAGGAAATCTGATCGGCTTCATCAGTATTCTGCGGGACGCAACCGAGCGACGCGACGCGGAAGAGAAGCTGGTTCAGGCACGCGAACAGCTCGCGATGTCGCAGAAAATGGAGGCAATCGGCAAGCTGACCGGCGGGATTGCACACGACTTCAACAATCTATTGATGATCATCGGAGGCAGCGCCCAGATCTTCACACGCCTGCTTGATCCAAAACTGCCCAAGGCAATTGAAGCCATACAGACCGCGGCCAAACGCGGCGAAAGCCTCACACGCCAATTGTTGACATTCTCTCGTCATCAGCATCTCAGCCCGACGGTCGTCGATCTGAATGCGTCCATCAAGAACATGCGGACCATGATCGAGAGCTCGCTGCGCGGGAACATCGTGTACAATGAGAACGTCGGCGAGGGCGTAGCATCGGTCAAGGTGGACCTCGCCGAGCTGGAACTTGCGATCGTCAACATCGCCGTCAATGCGCGCGATGCAATGCCAAGCGGCGGCACGTTCACCTTATCCGTCCATGCGGTGACTGCGAACCAGGAAACCGGCGGCGATCGCCGCGCAAAGGCTTTCTTTGCGATCGCGCTTGGCGATACCGGCACCGGCATTCCGCCAAACCTGCTGTCCAAGATGTTCGATCCGTTCTTCACGACCAAAGAGGTCGGCAAGGGTACCGGGCTCGGCTTGTCCCAAGTCTATGGTTTCGCGCACCAGGCCGGCGGAACGGTGACGGCGGACAGCAAGGTTGGACAGGGAACAACGATTACAATCTACTTGCCGTCCTGCGCAGACGAGCAGATCACCAGTAAAGAACTGGCCGCTGCCAGAACAAGAGCAAGGCAGCCGCAGCGGCAGACGGTTCTCGTTGTCGACGACAGCCCCGAAGTGGCGGATGTGACTTCCTCGCTGTTCGAGCATCTGGGTTATGACACGATCTATCGAGATTCGGCCGAAGCGGCGCTGAAATTGCTCGACGCCGGTACAAAGATCGATCTCGTCTTCAGCGATATCGTCATGCCCGGGACAATCGATGGCGTCGGGCTCGCGAGAGAAGTCCGGTCGCGATACCCCGGTTTGCCGATCGCCCTTACAACCGGCTACAGCGATGCCGCAAAAGCAGCTCCGCCAAGTCTAAAAATACTCCGCAAGCCGTTCGATACCGACGCACTGAGAGATTTTATCCACGATCTTGCGCCGCCGCGACCACCGCGATCATCCGGCGCGCCCATGACGTCGAACACGACTGAAGCCTCGGGCAGAAATTGACCGGTCGCGCCATTGCAGAAGCAGCTCGTCGCGCAGCTTGGCGAAGCGTTGATCCGCACCATCGCCGCTGATGGACATGACTGCTTCTAGCGATCCTGGAAGGCCAGCCGCGCACCGAGCGCGACCAGGATGCTGCCGCCGATCCGCTGCATGATGCGCCGCGACCTCTTCGAGCGCTGCAGCTTCGACATCACGGCGCTGGCGAAGAACACGCAGACGATATCGACCGCCGAGAAGGTCAGATTGACCGCTGTGCCGAGCAGAAACAGCTGGGCCCAGACCGGCAGGCTGGCCGACGCATCGACGAATTGCGGCAGGAACGCCAGGAAAAAGATCGCCGTCTTCGGATTGAGCACCTCGACGACGATGCTTTGCGCGAAGGCGCGCTCCGCGGAGAGCGGCGCAAGTGTGGGGCGCTTTGCATTGTCGCGGTCGCGGAACAGCGACAGCCCGAGCCAGACCAGATAGGCCGCACCGGCAAGCTTCATCGCCATGAACAACGGCGGCACCGCATGAAACAGCAGCGCGAGGCCGGCCGCCGCGGCGACGACATGGACATAGCCGCCGAGATGCAGCCCGAGCGAGGCCATCAGCCCCGCGCGCCGGCCGCCTGCCAGCGTGCGGGCCGCGGCATACAGCATGGCGGGACCCGGGATCAGCGCGAAGGTCGCGGTCGTGATCGCGAAGGCGAGGTACAATTCCATGTGTGGGCGTCAATCTCCGCAGGGGTCGAGCGGGCGCAACTTCCTCCGCCGTCATTGCGAGCGAAGCGAAGCAATCCATCTGCCCGCATATGCCGATAGATGGATTGCTTCGTCGCTATCGCTCCTCGCAATGACGGTCTGGAATTTGTTCAAGGCGTCTCAGCTCGCCGGAATCATTGCCGCGACCTCGCGATCAGTCGGATTGTCGCTGGCCTCAAGCCCCGCGATCACGCCGGCGCGATCCTCGAGCTTGCGGTTCTGGCTCATCTTCTTCTTGGCATCGATCCGCGTGATTGGCATCCGGAAGCCGACGATCCCGCGCAGCTGCGCCTTGATGAAATCACCAGGCGCGTCACTGACCTGCCAGGCTTCCGGGCGCGAAGTCTCGTGCAGCTCGGTCAACCGGGTCACGACGTCTAGCAGACGATCGGCATTCTCGAAGAACTCGGCCGCGCCATAGGCGTGGACGGCGACGTAATTCCAGGTCGGCACCACTTTGCCGTGCTCGGCCTTGGTCGCATACCAGGACGGCGTCACATAGGCGTCGGGCCCCATGAAGATCGCCATCGCCTCGCCGACCGCGGGCAGCTTCCACTGCGGATTGGGCCGCGCGACGTGACCGTACAGCGTGCCGTAGTCGCCCTCGTTCTCATTGAGGATCAGCGGCAGCGGCGTGCCGATCAGGCCGTCGGCGGTTGCGGTGACCAGCGTCGCGAGCTTCGAGGCCCGCATCGCGGCGTGGACCGGACCGAGCTCATCCATCCTGAAATGCGGCGGCAGGTACATCGCGGACCTCTTGACAGACCTCATCAATTGCTGCTCGCACCATAGCGCCGAAGTGGCCTATGATAAGGGCCACTTTCGATCAAACTAATTGGTCCACTATGTCCCGCCTGCGCGCCACGATCAGCATCCCCTCGCTCGCCACGATCGACCGCGCCGCCGGACAGGTCGGGCGGCAGATCGCGCAGGCCCTGCGCGCCGCGATTGCGAGCGGCGAGCTGAAGGCCGGGGATTTTCTGCCGTCGACGCGCGCGCTGTCGGCCTCGCTCGGCGTCGCGCGCGGCACGGTGACGGAGGCCTTCGAGCAGTTGCTGGCCGAGGGCTATCTGGAATCGCAGGTCGGTGCCGGCACCCGCGTCGCGCCGACGCTTGCCGAGCAGGCACGGCCCGTCGTGGTCAATCGCAAGCCTAACAAATCAGTGCCGATCCGGTTGCCGCCGCGCGCGGCGCGGCTTGCCAAAGTGGCGGCGGCCTTCAGGCCGATGCCGGAGGTCCCGTTTGCGATCGCGGTCCCCGGCGGCGCGGTCGCGCCCGACGACCATTGGCGCCGCCTCGGCAACCGCGTGCGCGCATCGCGCGCCGCGGCGCCTGCGAGCTATGGCGATCCGCGCGGCCTGATCGAGCTGCGGCAGGCGATCGCCGACTATGTGCGCAAATCCCGCGCGGTGCATTGCGAGCCCGAGCAGGTCGTGATCACGGCCGGCACCCAGCAAGGCCTCTATCTCGCCGGCCGCGTGCTGCTGTCGTCAGGCGATCCTGTCTGGGCCGAGGATCCCGCCTATCCCGGCATGACCGCCGTGCTCGACGATCTCGATCTCGTCACCACGCGCGTTGGCGTCGATGCGCAGGGCATCGACGTCGATGCCGCCACCGCCGCGTGCCCGCACGCACGCGCGGCGTTCGTGACGCCGTCGCATCAATATCCGCTGGGCATGCCGATGAGCATGGCCCGCCGCAATGCGCTGGTGGCGTGGGCGCAACGAAGCAATGCGTGGATCGTCGAGGACGATTACGACAGCGAGCTGCGCTACGCCGGGCATCCCTTCCCGTCGATGCAAGGCCTCGCCCCATCGCGGGTGATCTATTTGGGCACGCTGAGCAAGGTGCTGTTTCCCTCGCTGCGGCTCGGCTATGTCGTGGCGCCTTCGCCGCTGATCGACGCTTTCGCCGGCGCGCGGGCGCTGCTCGACCGGCATTCGCCGACCGCCGACCAGCATGTGCTGGCAGCCTACATGCGCGAGGGGCTGTTCGAGGCGCATATCAGGCGCATTCGCGGTGTCTACGCCGCACGGCGTGCGACGCTGATCGCGGCGCTGACGCGTCACATGCCTGGTGACGTCACGCTGCAGCCGAGCGACCAGGGCATGCATCTGCTGTTGTGGCTGCCAGAGCGCTTCGACGATGTGCAATTGGCAAAATCAGCGCTTGCCGCCGGCATCGTCGTGCGGCCGATTTCGCCGATGTACAAGGCCGCACCACGCCCCGGCCTGATGCTCGGCTTCGGCGGTTTCGAACCGGAAGAGTTGGAGGCGGCGACGCTACGGCTGCGGCGCGTGATGGATCAGCACACGTCGCCGCGGCGGACCAAGCCACGCCGCGCGGACGCGTCACACTGATTTGCTGTCCGGATTACTGCTCGAACGCCGCCTTGAGGCGGTTGAGCTGCGGCACCAGCGGGTTGCCGATCGTCAAGCGGTCCGGCGCCGGCGCGTGGATCGTGGTGTCGAGGCGGCGGACGCGCGCCTGCAGATCCATCGAACGGGCGATCAGCTGCTGCAATTGCTCGGGCAGCTTGGTCACCATGTCGGCCGGGCCGGGATCGGCGGCCGACAGCTTCACCTTGGTCTTTTCGCGATTGGCCTGGGTCAGCGTCATCTCGCCTTCCTTGACCGCGCGATGCAGCAGCAGCCAGGAGGCGAGCTGCATCAGCCGCGTGGTCAGGCGCATGCTTTCGGTGGCATAGGTCAGGCTCACGGACCGTTCGAGCGCCTTGGCCTCGGCACGTCCGTCGCCGTCGAGATAGGCGGCGGTCTGCTCGACCAGGTCCATGCCTTCCCGGAACAGCACGCCGAATGCCGCAGAATTGGTCAGCCGTTCACTGAACAGTACAAGCCCGGCTTCGCTCTGGGAACGATCGGCCATGGTTAACGCCCTCACACCACCGTAACGCCCGCTGGCATCTGACGCGCCAGCTTATGATGAACAAATCATTGCGCGGGCGCGCCGAAGAGTCCAGCCGCAACCGGATTTATGGTTTCCAGCCGCTAGGACGCACAAAAAAGAGCCGCCGTTTCCGGCGGCTTTGAAGTTGATAACAGGGAGGCGTCAAACAGAGTGGACAGGAGCCACTCGGTGTCCAAACGAGGACAATGCAGTCATAATCGAGAAAGCTTAACCGATCGTAAATGAACGGATTTCTTGACACTTTGTTTGCCATGTCGGCCATTGACCTAGTTTGGGACAGGCCTCTTCTCCTTCCCCTTGAGAGGGGAAGGTCGGGATGGGGTCAACCGCAGGCGACGGCGTATGTGAAGAGAGCTGATCCCCACCCGCTTTGCTCTGGCGAGCAAAGCGACCTCCCCTTTTCAAGGGGAGGTGGAGCCGCGTAGCCCGGATGGAGCGCAGCGAAATCCGGGAACGGTCCATCCGCGGATAGCGCGGCTCCCGGATTGCGCTTCGCTTCATCCGGGCTACGACAGAAATGATGGCGCAGCGCTACGACTTGAAGAACGCGTTGGCGGCGTCCTTCGACGCGCGCTTCTTCGTCATCGCCTCTTTCAGGCGATCGACTTCGGCGTTGAGCAGCGCGATGCGCTCCGTCAACTCCTCGACCGACAGCAGCGAGAGATCCTGGCCGATCTCATGGCTGATTTTCTTCCGCGGCCGGTCCTCATCCTCAATCGGCATGTGTCTTCCCCGCGATGCTGATCTGGCGTCCTGCGTCCAGCGATGATAGATATCCGTCCAGAGGAGAATTTTGCAGTGACTTTCGTGTGCGCGCAACATCTGACGCGAATGCCCCGGCCCGACCGCAAGGAATCTGACCGGACGGGATAGTTGCGCGCCTGCGCGCGAGGCATGAGCCGACCCCAAGCCCTTCCGGTCACGCGGGAGGGCTTTTTGATTTTCCGCTTTGATTCTTGCGGGGTCGGCATCACCGAACGCGAAAGACCTTAATCCATGACCAAGATTCTCATCACCAGCGCGCTGCCCTACGTCAACGGCGTCAAGCATCTCGGCAATCTCGTCGGCTCGCTGCTGCCCGCCGACGTCCACGCCCGCTTCCGCCGGCAGACCGGCTGCGACGTGCTCTTCATCTGCGCGACCGACGAGCACGGCACACCGGCCGAGCTCGGCGCCATCGAGGCCGGACAGGATGTCCGGGCGTTCTGCGACGCACAGCACGCCGTCCAGGCCGACATCTATCGGCGCTTCGGTCTGTCGTTCGATCATTTCGGCCGCACCAGCTCGCCGCACAACCATGCGCTGACTCAGCACTTCTATCGCCGGCTCGATGACGCCGGGCTGATCGAAGCACGCACCTCCCGACAGGTGTTCTCGCCGGCCGACCGGCGCTTCCTGCCAGACCGCTACGTGCTCGGCACCTGTCCGCATTGCGGCGACGCCGGCGCGCGCGGCGATCAATGCGACCATTGCGGCACGCTGCTCGACCCGCCGGACCTCATCGATCCCCGCTCGGCGCTGTCGGGCGACCGCGCGCTCGAGATCCGCGACAGCCGTCATCTGTATCTGCGCCAGTCGCAGCTGGTCGAAAAAATCGGCGCATGGATCGACAGCCGCACCGGGTGGCCGCCCTTCGTGGTGTCGACCGCGAAGGGCTGGCTCAATGCGGAGCTGCGCGACCGCTGCATCACGCGCGATCTCGCCTGGGGCATCGCGGTGCCGCGCGACGGCTTCGACGGCAAGGTGTTCTATGTCTGGTTCGACGCGCCGATCGGCTACATCGCGGCGACGCAGGAATGGGCCGACGCCGCGCCTGGCCGCGACTGGCGGCAGTGGTGGTGGCAGGCCGATGACGTCAGCTACATCCAATTTCTCGGCAAGGACAACATCCCGTTCCACACCGTGAGCTTTCCGGCGACGCTGATCGGCTCCGGCGAACCTTGGAAGACCGCCGATGTGATCAAGGGATTCCACTGGCTGAATTACGAGGGCGGCAAGTTCTCAACCAGCAGGAAGCGCGGCATCTTCACCGATGCGGCGCTGGCGGAATTGCCTGCCGACCTCTGGCGCTGGTGGCTGATCGCCAACGCGCCGGAGAGCGTCGACACCGATTTTGGCGTCGCCAGATTCGTCGCCGACGTGAACAAGGATCTCGCCGATATCTTCGGCAATCTCGCCAACCGCATCATCAGCTTCGCGCATCGCGCCTTCGACGGCCGCATCCCGGATGGTGGCGCTCCCGGCGATGCCGAGCGACAACTCGCGCTTGAACTGGAGCAGCGCATCGCAGCGCTGCACCGCCATCACACGGCGCTGGAATTTCGCGCGGCGGCGGCCACGACCCGCGCGATCTGGGACACCGCGAACGCTTATCTGCAACACGCGGCACCCTGGACGGCGATCAAGTCCGATCCGGCACGCGCGGCAGTCATCACCCGCACCGGGCTCAATCTTGTCGCGCTCAGCGCCACGCTGGCGTGGAGCATCGTGCCTCACCTCGCGGCGCGCGTGCTCGGCGCGCTCGGTCAGAGCGATGCCGTACCGCGCTGGCCCACTGGCCCACTCGTTCCGCTGCTCGATCGTGGCGCGGGCACGCCGGTCGCAAGGCTCGGCCCGCTGGTCGAGAAGATCACGCCTGAGCGAGCCAGCCAGCTCACGGCGCGGTTCGGGGTTTAATGGCGTTTCGCTTCGATGGAAAAGGCGGTATGCCATCCGCCGATCCTCTCCACTGACCAGGGACCAGCCATGCCAAATCTGCCCGCGCAAATGACCGTCGTTGCCATCAGCAAGCCGGGTGGCCCTGAGGTGCTGGTGCCGGAGACCCGCGCGGTGCCGGTGCCGAAGGCCGGCGAGATTTTGGTCAAGGTCGCGGCCGCCGGCGTCAATCGTCCCGACGTCGCGCAGCGCTCCGGCTCCTATCCGCCGCCGCCCGGCGCCAGCGACCTGCCCGGCCTCGAAATCGCGGGCGAAGTGGTCGCGCTCGGCGAAGGCGCAAAGCACAAGATCGGCGACAAGGTGATGTCGCTGGTCGCCGGCGGCGGCTACGCGCAATATTGCATCGCGCAGGACGCGCAGGCGATGACCGTGCCGCCCTCGCTGTCGATGCAGGAAGCCGGCGCGATTCCGGAAACGCTGATGACGGTGTGGCACAATGTGTTCGAGCGCGGCGCGCTGCAGGCCGGGGAGACGCTGCTGATCCACGGCGGCTCGTCGGGCATCGGCACGATGGCGATCCAGCTTGCCAAGGCGTTCGGCGCCAAGGTGATCGTCACCGTCGGCTCGCAGGACAAGGCCGATGCCTGCCTCAAGCTCGGCGCCGATCACGCGGTCAATTACAAGACCGAGGATTTCGTCGAGGCGGTGAAGAAGGCCACCGGCGGCAACGGCGCCAATGTCATCCTCGACATGGTGGGCGGCGATTATATCGACCGGAACTATGACGCCGCCGCGGTCGAGGGCCGCATCGTCCAGATCGCGTTCCTGTCGGGAACACCGAAGGCCACGGCCAATTTCGCCAAGCTGATGGTCAAGCGGCTGCACCACACCGGCTCGACCCTGCGCCCCCGTAGTAATGCGGACAAGGCGGCGATGGTCGCGGCGATCGAGGCGAAGGTGCTGCCCTTGCTGCGCGAAGGCCGCGTCAAACCGCTGATGGACAGCACATTCCCGCTGGAAAAGGCCGCCGACGCGCACCGGCGCATGGAGACCAGCGAACATATTGGCAAAATTGTGTTGGCGGTTTAACCCTCGCGACGGAAGCAGGGGCGGAAACCCTTTGATTCCCTTCGCTTTCGTGTCATTTATCGCGCCACCGCCGGGCCGGTCGCCGGGTCCGGTCAGTTTGTCGATCGCGGAGTACTGACATTGCGTCTGATCAGGTGCCTTGCGCTGCTCGCGCTGGGCCTCATGATGTTTGCCGCCGCGCCTGCCGCGTATGCGATCGACGCGGTCAGCGTGCGCAGCGATGCGCCCGCGATCGATCTGACGGCGGTTCTCGACCATCAGCGCAGTGAAGCCGACCGCATCCAGGTCTCCACCGCCCCCGGAACCGACGGCATCGTGCGCCGCATCGAGGTTCGCGCCCGCGAAGGCGGCCAGAACTGGGTGGTGTTCGCGCTCGCCAACAACACCGACGACCAGCTCGACCGCCTGATCGTTGCGCCGCACTACCGCATCGTGTCGTCCGGCCTGCTGTGGCCCGACCTCGGCCTGTCGCGCATCGCCACCATCACGCCGTCGGTCGGCGATCGTCCCGAGCGGCAGGAGAGCCCGACCGCCGACGTGTTCCGCATCACGCTCGATCCCGGCGCCGTCGTCACCTATGTCGCGGAACTGCGCACCGACAAGCTGCCGCAGCTCTATCTGTGGGAACCCGACGCCTACAAGGACAAGGTCAACTCGTTCACGCTGTACCAGGGCATCGTGATCGGCATCTCGGGCCTGCTCGCGCTCGTGCTCACGATCTTGTTTGTGGTCAAGGGCAGCATCATGTTCCCGGCCGCCGCGGCGCTGGCCTGGGCGGTGCTGGTCTATATCGGCGTCGACTTCGGCTTCTGGGGCAAGGTGCTCGACATGTCGAACAACGCCGAGCGCGTCTGGCGCGCGGCGGGCGAGGCGATCCTCGCCGCGACACTGCTGGTGTTCCTGTTCGCCTATCTGAATTTGAGCAGATGGCACGTCCGCTACTCGCACATCACGATCGGCTGGCTGGTCTTCCTCGGCTCGCTGGTCGCGCTGGCGCTGTTCGATCCCGCGGTCGCTTCCGGCATCGCGCGCATGTCGCTGGTGATGATCGCCTTCGCCGGTTTCGCGCTGATCGTCTATCTCTCGACCCACGGCTTCGACCGCGCGGTGCTGTTGATCCCGACCTGGTTCCTGCTGGTGGTCTGGGTGGTCGCGGCCGGCATGACGGTCGCCGGCTCCGTCACCAACGACATCGTCGGCCCGGCGCTGCTCGGCGGCCTGGTGCTGATCGTGATGCTGATCGGATTCACGGTGATGCAGCATGCCTTCGCCGGCGGCGGCGCCACCACCGGCGTCGTCTCCGATGTCGAGCGCCGCGCGCTGGCGCTGACCGGCTCCGGCGACCTGATCTGGGATTGGGACGTGTCAGCCGACAAGGTGTTCACCAGTCCCGAGACCGAGGCCCTGCTCGGCCTCAAGCGCGGCACGCTGGAAGGCCCGGCGGCGAAATGGCTCGAGGTGCTGCACCCGCTCGACCAGGACCGCTTCCGCGCCGCGCTCGACAGCGTGCTCGACCAGCGCCGCGGCCGCCTGGTGCAGGATTTCCGGCTGCGCACGCCCGACGGCCACTTCATGTGGTTCGCGCTCAAGGCGCGGCCGGTGGTCGGCTCCGACGGCGAGGTCTCGCGCGTGGTCGGCACCCTCACCGACGTCACCGAGTTCAAGAACTCCGAAGAGCGGATGCTTCATGACTCCGTCCATGACAACCTGACCGGCCTGCCGAACCGCCGGCTGTTCTTGGACCGCCTCGGCGCAGTAGCGAATCTCGCCAAGACCATGCCGAACCTGCGGCCGACCTTGATGGTGATCGACCTCGACCGCTTCAAGCAGGTCAACGATTCCGTCGGGATCGCGGTCGGCGATTCCATTTTGCTGACGCTGGCGCGGCGGCTGACCCGCATCCTCAAGCCGCAGGACACGCTGGCCCGCATGGCCGGCGACCAGTTCGGCCTGATCCTGCTGTCGGAGCAGGACCCGGCGCGGATCACCAATTTCGCCGAGACCATCCGCAAGACCATCCGCGCCCCGATCGCGTTCAACGACCGCGAGATCTTCCTGACCGCATCGATCGGCCTTGCGCTGTCCGACCCGGCGGCGCCGCTGACCGACGAGATCATCAAGGACGCCGAGCTTGCGATGTATCATTCCAAGCGGATCGGCGGCGACCGCATCGACGTCTACAAGCCGGCGATGCGGGCGCGCAAGACCGACCGCCTGACGCTGGAGAGCGACCTGCGCCGCGCCATCGAGCGGCAGGAGATCACGATCCTGTACCAGCCGATCGTGCGGCTGGAGGATCGCGCGATCGCCGGCTTCGAGGCGCTGGCGCGCTGGGATCATCCCAAGCTCGGCCGGATGTCGCCGTCGGAGTTCATCAACGTCGCCGAGGAGACCGGCCTGATCGTCGATCTCGGCATGTTCGTGATGGACCAGACCGCGCGGCAGCTCGCGGTGTGGCAGCGCGCGATGCGCGCCCGCGAGCCGATCTTCGCCTCGGTCAACGTGTCGTCGCGGCAGCTGCTGCGCCACGATCTGATCCACGATATCCGCACCGTGCTGTCGCGCTCCTCGGTGGCGCGCGGCACGCTGAAGCTGGAGCTGACGGAATCGCTGGTCATGGAGAATCCGGAGCACGCCGCCCAGATGCTGGCGCGGATCCGCGAGCTCGGCACCGGGCTGTCACTCGACGATTTCGGCACCGGCCACTCCTCGCTGTCCTATCTGCAGCGCTTCCCGTTCGACACCATCAAGATCGACCAGTCCTTCGTCCGCACCACCAGCCGCGGAACCCGCCCGGTGATCCTGAAATCGATCATCGCGCTGGCGCACGATCTCGGGATGGAGGTGGTGGCGGAAGGCGCCGAGACGGATTCGGATGCCGTCGAGCTCTACCAGCTCGGCTGCGAATACGCCCAGGGCTTTGCCTTCGGCGAGCCGATGGACGCCGATGCGGCGACCCGGCTGCTCACCGAGGAACGGCTGGAAGCCGCGAGCTAACTCTTGTCGTCCCGGCCTCGTGCGCAATTGCGCACGGGAGCCGGGACCCATACGCCGCGGCCCATCCATGACGCGCTGGGGCCGGTTGCCTTCGTAACAACAACGCCCTGTGGTTATGGGTCCCGGCGGTCGCCGGGACGACGGTTAGGCATGCGCTTGAACCTGACGCTCTTGCCGTCGGCCTGGCGGGTGGCGATGTAGCCGGCCTCGAGGCAGGCCTCGCGCTGCGGCATCTTCTCCTGCGGGCTGCGCAACGTCTCCCACCACGAGGCCCGGTGCGCGGCGCGCGGCAGCGCCGCATCGATGATCGCCTCGATCTCCTCGAAGGTCAGCACGAATTCCGGCAGATGCTGCTTCTTCAGATAATCCCGCAATGCGTCGTAGTCGTTCACAACGTCCTCGATGACAAAAGTCCGGCAACCACCCGTTAACCCATTCGGCGGCTGCTGTCGCCATTTAAGGCGACAACAAGATTTCCCGTTGCATGACGGCGCATTGGAGCGGGACATGTCATTTCGACGGGGAAACGACGCAAGGCGGCGCTGGCGGCTATCGGCAAAGCTGCTGATCGCGGCGTCGGTTGCGACCGTCCTCGGCTTCTCCGCGGTCTGCGCCGGCGTGATGTTCGACATGCGCCGCGGCGAGGAGCAACTGGCCCGCCGCACCCTGGAGAACCTGGCGTCGGGCATCGAGGCCGACATCAGCCGCAACATCGAGCTCTACGACCTGTCGCTGCGCGCGGTCGCCAGCAATCTCGAGATGCCGGAGATCCGCAATATCAGCAAGGAACTGCGCCAGCTGATCCTGTTCGATCACGCCGCGACCGCAAAACATTTCGGCGCGATCCAGGTGTTCGACACCAAGGGCAATTTGACCATCGACGCGGCGAGCCTCGATCCACGGCCGGAGATCCGCAGCGACGAGGAGTATTTCACGGTCCAGCGCGACAATCCCGATGTCGGCCTTTACATCAGCCGGCCGATGCTGCATCGCGGCGCCTACGCCATCGTGCTGAGCCGGCGCATCGTCGACGACGAGGGCCGCTTCCTCGGCGTCGTGGTCGGCTCGATCCGCTTCAGCTATTTCCACGATCTGTTCGGGCGGCTGAACCTCATGCCGGGCGACACCATCACCGTGCTGCGCAACGACCGCACCATCATCATGCGGACGCCGTTCGATCTCGACGTGATCGGCAAGAACCTCGCGGAGCAGCTGGACTGGAAGGCCGAGAACCTGAAGGTCGGCGGCGCCTTCTCCGGCAAGGGCCCGGTCGACGACATACCGCGGCTCTATGTCAGGCGCAGCAGCTCCGGGCCGCTTTACGTGGTGGTTGGCAAGCCGCTCGAAGCCGTCTTCAACCTCTGGCGCACGGAGGCCATTCGCATCGGCGCGATCATGGCGTTTCTGATCCTGTTCGTGCTCAGCGGAACGCTGGTGCTCGCCCGCGAGATCGTTCGCCGCGCCGACGCCGAGGACAAGCTTGAGGAGATGGCGACTACCGACGCCCTCACCGGCCTGAAGAACCGGCGCAAGTTCGACGGCGAGATCGAGCGCGAATGGCGCCGTGCCGGCCGCTACGGCCAGCCGGTCGCGCTCTTGATGATCGATGCCGATCATTTCAAGGCCTACAACGACACCTATGGGCATCAGGCCGGCGACCAGGTGCTGGTCGGGATCGCGATCTGCATTTCGGACGCGGTGCGCCGCGCCGGCGATTGCCCGGCTCGTTTCGGCGGCGAGGAGTTCGCCGTGCTGCTGCCCAACATGACCGCGCTCGAGGCCTTCAACCTGGCCGAGACCATCCGCCGCAAGGTCCAGCAATGGTGCGCGGGCGAACTGATCACGACAGTCAGCATCGGCGTCGCCAGCATGCGGCCGACCGCGGGCCAGCAATGGTCCGATCTGATCGAGGCCGCCGACAAGGCGCTCTACGCCGCCAAGGCCAACGGCCGCAACCAGTCGGTGCTCGCGACCGTGCCGAAGATCGCGCTGGTGGCGTGAGGGGCCAAGCGGCTGCAAAATACCGGGCGTCACAAGCAATCAGTTAGACGCGAAGCCCTCTCCGCATCGTCGTCCCGGCGAAGGCCGGGACCCATAACCACAGGCGTTCGTCGTCGAAGCGAGCTGCGGCTCCAGCGTTAGGCAACAATGAGCATTCGGGGTAATGGGTCCCGGCCTTCGCCGGGACGACGGTGAGGATGTGGCACGGCTTGTGACTCACACATCCGCACGCCAACTCAGCCCCGCCGCTTCTTCTTCGGCTTCTTGCCGAACTTCGGCTTCGCCGACACGTCCGGCCACTGCGTGGGTCCGGCGTGGCTGGACTTGCCCGGATGCTTCTTTTTCTTTCCGAACCGGGGCTCGTCGCCGGATTTCGGCCTGAAGCCTTTTCCGTCCCGATCTGATCGGAACGAGTCCCTGGATTCCTTCTTTGACGCGTATTCCTGACGCGAACCGCTCGCGCCTTCGCTCGAAAACGCTCTGGCCTCGCGGTCCGGTTTGCCGCGCCGCTTTCCCGCCCCCTCGTCGCGCGGCCCCCCGGCGCGCGGCGCGCTGTATCCGCCGTCGCCATCGTCGCGCCAGGGCTTGCGCGCCGGCTTCTCGCGCACCTCTCCCTGCGGCGCGCTCGCCAGCGGCTCGATGCGGATGCTGTCTTCCTTGTCCGGACGCTTGATCTTGACCGCGAAGGAATCCGCGACCCGCGCGGCGATCTCGAATTCGGTGCTCGTATCCATGATCTTGATCGCGCCGATGTCGCGCTTGTCGATGCCGCCACGGCGGCAGATCATCGGCAGCAGCCAGCGGGCTTCGGCGCTCTTCCGGCGTCCGATCGCGGCGCGGAACCAGACGGTCGCCTCCTCCATGCCGTGACGCGCGGAGGACTTGCCGGTCTTCGATCGCGGCCCGGCGGCACGATCATCGCGGCGCGAGGCGCGCTCGCCGCGGCGATCGTCGCGGTCCCGACCGCGTCCCTCGCCGGGATCGAGAATGTCTTCGGGCGCAGGCAGCCGCGCACGGTAAAGCCGGGCGAGCGCTGCGGCAATCGCCTCGGGCGCGCGTTCGGCGAGCAAGGCCTGCGCCAGCGCCAGATCATCTGACGTCGCCTCTTCGGAGAACACTGCATCCTGCAGCAGGCGATCATGGTCGAGCTTGCGGATCTCCTCCGCCTGCGGCGCGGAGCCCCAGACCACATCGATGCCGGCGAGATCGAGCAGCAATTCGGCGCGCCGCCGCCGTGCCGGCGGCACCAGCAGGATGCTGACACCCTTGCGGCCGGCGCGGCCGGTGCGGCCCGAGCGATGCTGCATGACCTCCGGATCTTTCGGCAGATCCGCGTGAATGACGAGATCGAGGCTCGGCAGGTCGATGCCGCGCGCCGCGACGTCGGTCGCGACGCAAACCCGCGACCGTCCGTCGCGCAACGCCTGCAGCGCCTGGGTCCGCTCGTTCTGGGTCATTTCGCCCGACAGCGCGGCGACGGAGAACCCGCGCTCGAGCAGCGCCGCCTGCAAATGCCTGACGGCCTCACGCGTGTTGCAAAACACCAGCGCGCTCGGCGCCTCATGGAAACGCAGCACGTTGACGACGGCGTGCTCGACATCGTCGGCGGCCACCCGGATGGCGCGGTACTCGATATCGGCATGGCCGCCTTCGTCACCCGCGACCTCGATCCGGAACGCCTGCTCCTGATACTGCTTGGCAAGCGCGACGATGCCGCGCGGAAACGTCGCCGAGAACAGCAAGGTGCGGCGGGTGTCCGGCGTGGTCTCGAGGATGAATTCCATATCCTCGCGGAAACCGAGATTGAGCATTTCATCGGCCTCGTCGAGCACGACGACCTTGAGTTCCGAAATGTCGAGACGGCCGCGCCGCAAATGGTCGCACAACCGGCCGGGCGTCCCGACCACGATGTGGGCGCCCTCGGCAAGCTCGCGCTGCTCGCGGCGCGGGTCCATGCCGCCGACGCAGGAGACGACGCGGCCGTCGGCGTGTTCATAAAGCCAAGCAAGCTCGCGCTGGACCTGCAAGGCGAGCTCGCGCGTCGGCGCGACGATCAGGGCCAGCGGGGCGGCGGCCGGCTCGAACCGCTCGGCGCCGTCGAGCAAGTCCTTTGCCATGGCTAGGCCATAGGCAACGGTCTTGCCCGAGCCGGTCTGGGCCGAAACCAGGAGATCACGGTCGACCGCGTCGGCGGCGAGCACGGCGAGTTGGACCGGGGTCGGTTGATCGTAGTTGCGCTCAGCCAAGGCGCGGGCGAGCGGCGAACTTGTGGTCGGAAAGGGCACGAGATGGGAAAACCTTGATTGGTCCGGGCGCAGAACGTCGAGCGGGACGACCTGGAGCTGCGTACCCGGCAGGCGGCACAGCCGCATGACGATTTGGGCTGCTTTACGCCAAGAAGCGCCAAATCGCCATGCCCCCGTCGCAGAAAAGCTGGCGCCCGGATCAGGCGGCCTGCCCGATCCGGGCCGTAGGGCTGGTCAGCGCGATGGCGGGTGACGGCTTCGCCTAACCTGCAAGACCGTCCGGTCGGCGACAGCCGCCGCTACTTTGCCGCCTTGGCGCATTTGAGAGGTCAAAAGGAACGAGAACGGGGCAAGCACCGTTGCGGGACTCTCTGGATGCGGCATCATTTCGCCTTGAGCGCCTTCTCGTGGCTCTCGAGCGCCGCTGTCATCAGCTTCGGCAATTGCGCGGCATAGACCTCGATGAAGGTGGCATCGCCGCAGGCCTTCGGATCGCGCGCGGCCTGCTCGGCGATGCGCGCGGCCCTGGCCTCGCATTTCGCGAACATGTGCCAGAACCAGTCCGCGTTCTTGCCGAGTGCCGGCTTGTTCTTCTTGATGACGGCGGCGCCGACCGCGCTCATCGCGCTGACGACGCCGGCGCCCAGCGTGCTGATGGCGCGCGCGTTGAGGATGTCCTCGCGCCCTTGCGCGGTGGCGTTGGTGGCGGTCGCTCGTCCCTTGGCCGGCATGCTGTGAGCTCCTTCGATCCCTGCGGCGGATGCAGCATCGGCCGCGGAAGTTGAGGAAAGCTCAAGGGGCATGGTTGAGAACCGCTATGGATTTCATTCCGGTTTTATGCGCTTCCGAGCGATCGGGCCTGGAGGGGCGTTTTGCCCTCTTCTCTGCGCGGGAATCCGTCAGGCGTCGTTACCCTTTGGCGCCGTAGCGGCGGATCAGCTGACCGGCGACATCGTCGAGATCATTGCCGACGACCTGCGGCTGCGGGCCGACGCCGAGGACATCGTTGCCGGGACGCTTGATCAGCGCGGCCTCCCAGCCGGCCGCGACCGCGCCCAGCGTGTCCCAGGTGTGGCAGGCGATCAGGCAGAACTCCGAGGGCTTTGCCCCGAGCTCCTTCTCGACATAGCCATAGGCCTGCCGCGACGGCTTGTGATGCTTGACGCCGTCGGCGGAGAAGCGCCGCTCGAACAGATCGACGATGCCGCCATGGGTCAGCTGCCGGGTCTGCACCTCGAGCAGATTGTCGGTCAGCGTGAACAGGCGGAAACCCGCCGCGCGCAGCCTGCGCAGCGCGCCGGGCACTTCGCCGTGCGGCGGCATGGTGGAGAATTTCTCGGTCAGCTCCTGCTTGTCGGCATCGTCGATCCTGATGCCGCGGGTGTCGGCCAGCATCTTCATGACCGCGGCGCCGATATCGGTGAACGGCACGTAACACCCCGCGACGGTGAGCGAGGCCGAGTACATGATGAAGTTGGCGAACCACAGCCGCATCGCGCTCCTGTCGTTGAAGATGCGCGCGAACACCGGCTCCATGGTCTCGAGGTCGAGCAGGGTTTCGTTGACGTCGAACACGATCAGGGGAAGTGCCGCCATTTTGTTGGGCTCCTGTTGGTCTTTGTTTTGAGCATGATCTTTTCGGAAAACCGCTACGCACTTTTCCGGGTCATGCTTTGGTGGTCTCAGCCCCTGTCCTTCATCCGGCTGCGGTGCGCGGCCTGCTTGGCGCGGTTGCCGCAGATCGCCATGCTGCACCATCGGCGCGCACGCGCCCGCGTGTGGTCGGCGAACATCAGCGTGCAGGCCGGGCCCTCGCACGCCTTGATGTCGGAGAAGCTTTCCTCGCAGACGACCCTGGCCATCGCTTCCCCGATCGGCAGCAGCAATGTTTCGGCCGAACGCCAGCGCCGCGTCCGCTCCAGCGCGAAACCGTCATGGCCGCCATCGCCGTCCTTGCGGCGATGCGCCACGATCCGGCTGAACGCCTGATCGCTTTCCAGCAGCCGGTTCAGCGGCTCGATCTCCTTGAGCGCACGCGACGCCAGCGGCCGGCCCATATGCTTGCGCACGAAGCCGCGGAACCACTCGCGCAAATCGCGGGCCTGACCGGCGACGTCGTCGAGCTCGCCCGGCGTCGCGCGCGCCTTGAGCTCGTCGAGCACATCGGGCGGCACCAGCTGCGCCTGCGCGAGCCAGCGCAGCAGGCCGTCGCCATCGCCGATCCAGTCGACCGGCGTATCGACCGGGGTCGCAATCGAATTGATGAAATCGATGCCCAGGCTGTCTGCGATGAACATCGCGGGCGGATGGGATTGCACGGTGACGCCCTCCTGGCGGCTTTCTGACGGCTTCCTCAGTCACGGAAATAGTAACCTGATAAAATTCATTTGACAAGTTACGCGTCCTGGACCACAAGCGGGATAACCTATCAAACAGCATTTTCGAGGTTACGGCCAAAACGGGCCTGAAACGAGGGAGCGGACAATGTCGAACAAGGATGTCAGCGTGGTGCTTGCGCATGGCGCGTGGGCCGACGGCTCGAGCTGGGCGCGGGTGATCACGGCGCTCGACGCCGAGGGCATTACAGCGGTGGCGGCGCCGCTGCCCCTCACCTCGCTCGCCGACGACGTCGCCGCGCTGAACCGCACTCTCGACCGCGTCGCGGGCCCGGTGGTGCTGGTTGGCCATGCCTATGCCGGCGCCGTGATTGCCGAGACCCGCTCGCCGCGCGTCAAGGCGCTGGTCTATGTCGCGGCGCTGGCGCCGGATGAAAGCGAGACGGTCGCCGACGTATTCTACCGGCTGCCGCCGCATCCGTTCGCGCCGAAGCTCGCGCCCGACGCCAATGGCCTGATCTGGCTGCCGGAGTCCGCTTTCGCAGCGGCCTTTGCGCAGGGCGCGCGGTCCGAGGACCTTGCGGTACTCGCCGCGGTGCAGCGGCCGATCTCGCCGGCCTGCATCACCGTGCCGGTCGGCCGCCCGCTCTGGAAGGACGTCCCGAGCTGGTTCCTGGTTGCCGAGGACGACCGGATGATCGCGCCCGAGACCCAGCGCAGCATGGCGGCGCGGATGCAGGCGAGCGTGCGCTCACACCCGGTCGATCACACCCCGATCATGACCGCGTCGAAGCTCGTCACCGACATCATCCGGGAAGCGGTCGAGAACGTTACAGAGCGCTGACCTCTTCCCACGATTTCGGACAGGAGAGCTGCCATGCAGGAGAAACGTCTCTCGGCCGACCGGCTCGGCGCGTTTTCCGATGCAGTGATCGCCGTCATCATCACGGTGATGGTGCTGGAGCTGAAGGCGCCGGAGGGCTCGCGGTTCGCCGACCTGCTGCCGCTGTGGCCGACCGCGATCAGCTACGCCGCGAGCTATCTGTTCATCGCGGTGATCTGGGTCAATCATCACCATCTGCTGCATCTGGTGCGGCAGCCGACGCCGCGGTTGATCTGGCTGAACTTCGTGCATCTGTTCGCGGTTTCACTGCTGCCGTTTGCCACCGCATGGGCCGCGCGATCGCACATGGCCGCCGCGCCGGTGGTGGTCTATGCAGTCATCTTCCTGCTGATCGATCTCGCCTATCTCGCCTTCGAGCGCACGGTGCTGACGCAGGCAGACCAGAGCCTGATCTCCGAGCGCGTGCGGACATGGACGCAGCGCCGCACCTTGCTCGCCGTGCTGGTGTTCGCGGCCGGCACCGCCATCGCCCCGTTCATGCCGCTGCTGGGCTTTGCCACCGTGTGCTGCGCCCTGCTGCTCTATCTGCGTCCCGAAGCGATCAGCGGGCTCGCGAAGCAAATCAAATCCTAAGTCCCGGAACTCACCAAGGCACGATCACAAGGAGTGACAGATGTCCCAGGTCAAATACCGCATTGCCGATGTCGACGGCTTTAACATCTTCTATCGCGAAGCCGGTTCGCCCGGCGCGCCAAAGCTGCTGCTGCTGCACGGCTTCCCGAGCGCCGGCCACATGTTCCGCGATCTGATCCCGCAGCTCGCGGACAAATTCCACATCGTGGCGCCGGATTTGCCCGGCTTCGGCCAGACGGACATGCCGCCGCGCGACAAGTTCAACTACACTTTCGACAGCATCGCCGGCGTCATCGATCGCTTTACCGAGGTGATCGGCTTCGATCGCTTCGCGGTCTATGTGTTCGATTATGGCGCGCCGACCGGCTTCCGCCTGGCGGTCAAGCACCCGGAGCGGATCACGGCGATCATCTCGCAGAACGGCAACTCCTATGAGGAAGGCCTCAGCGACGGCTGGACGCCGATCAAGGCCTATTGGCAGGATCCCTCGCCGGCGAACCGCGACGCCTTGCGTGCGTTCCTGACGCCGGAGACCACGCGCTGGCAGTACACCCACGGCACATCAGATCCGCAAACGGTGTCGCCGGACGGCCAGAACCTCGACAACTACTACATGGCGCGGCCCGGCGCGCACGACGTGCAGCTCGATCTGTTCGGCGACTACAAGAGCAACGTCGCGCTCTACCCCACCTTCCAGACTTACTTCCGCACCCACCAGCCGCCGTTCCTCGCGGTGTGGGGCAAGAACGATCCGTTCTTCCTGCCGCCGGGCGCCGAGGCGTTCAAGCGCGACAATCCGAAGGCGGTCGTCAAATTTTTCGACACCGGCCACTTTGCGCTGGAAACGCACGCCGCCGAGATCGCGCAGGCTATCCGCGAGTTCCTGAACCGCTGACTCAAGGATGTCGGCACCCACAACTCTATCCGCGTCTTTGCGAGCGAAGCGAAGCAATCCATAGCTCCGCACAACGGAAGGATGGATTGCTTCGTCGCTGTCGCTCCTCGCAATGACGGGCTCACATCCACTCAGTCGCGCCGACCACTGCAAGGAAGTACACATGACTACATCCGTCGCCATCGTGACCGGCGCCAGCTCCGGCATCGGACGCGCCGCCGCGCTGCGGCTCGCGCGGGATTTTTCCGCCATCGTCCTCGTCGCGCGCAGCGGCGAGAGGCTGCGCGAGGCCGCTCAGGAGATCGAAAGACGCGGCAGCACGCCGCTGGCGCTCGAGCTCGATCTCGCCGCGCCTGATGCCGCTGATGAAATCGTCAAGGCCACGCTGGATCGCTTCGGCCGCATCGACGCGCTGGTCAATGTCGCAGGCTCAGTGCCCGGGCTCGATCTGTTCGAGCTGACCGACCAGCAATGGGACGCCGGCCTCGCGCTCAAGTTTCACGGCGCGAGGCGGCTGACGATCCGCGCCTGGGACGCGCTGAAAGCGTCGCAAGGCGCTGTCATCTTCACGTCAGGCAATGCCGCCGTGCTACCCCGCGCCGGCGCCGCCGCGGTGGGCACGATCAACGCCGCGATCGAGGCACTTGCAAAAGCCTTCGCCGAGCGCGGCATCGACGACGGCGTGCAGGTGAACTGCGTGTCCCCGGGCGCCGTGATGACCGGCCGACGCCTCGCGATGCTGGAGAAGATCGCAGCGGCAAGGCAGCTCGATGTCGACGCGGCCAAGGCCGGCTTCCTCAGGCAGGCCGGCATCAGGCGGTTCGGCACGCCGGAGGAGATCGCCGACCTCGTCGCCTATGCCGTGTCGCCGCCGGCGCGCTGGATGACCGGCACCGTGCTGCGCATCGATGGCGGCGAGATCAGGACTGTCTGACATCGCCGCGCTATTGCCGATCCGCGCGCGGTCATGCTTTCGGCCCCTGCGCGGCGCGTGCCGCGAACATCGCGAGCAGCCGGCCCCAATCGCCTTCGGTATCAAAGATGCGGCGCATCTCGGCGGCGCGGGCGCCGTAACGGTCGAGCTTGCGGTGCTCGAGCTCGACGCGGGTGGCGTCCTTGCCGTCGGCAATGAAGCGCACCTCGATCTCGGTCTTCAGGTTCGGATCGTATTGCCAGTCCGCGGTGATATCCCACGACAGCACGAGGCGCGACGGGGGCTCCCAGAGCAGCACGCTGCCCCAGTCGCAGGTACTGCCGTCGTCGCCGCGTTCGTACCAGCGGCCGCCGACGCGCGGCTCCATGATTGCATCGACCGCATTGGTCTTGCCGATTTTGTAATGCGCGAGCGGCCACCACGTGCCCATCTGCTCGGTGAAGACCCGCCAGGCCACCGCCGGCGGCGCCTCGACATTCATCACCTTGCGGACGCTGTAGGGATCGTAATTGTCGGAGGTCGCTTGCATCGTCATCGGGATCTCCTCTCTTTGGCGGCTTCGCGTTCGGCCGCTTGCTTGAAGGCGGTCAGTGTCTTGTCCCAGAATCCGTCGAGCCAGCCGCGCAGGCTCTCCAACCCGCGGGTGTCGATGGCATAGAGCCGCCGCGTGCCTTCGATCCGCACCACGGCAAGGCCGGCGTCCTTCAGCACCCGAAGATGCTGCGACACTGCCGGACGGCTCACCTTGAGGCCGTCGGCGATCTCCTGCACCGATCGATTGCCCTCACGCAGCCGCTTGAACACCAGGCGGCGGGTCGGGTCTCCCAGCGCGTCGAGCGCGCGTTCGGCGCTGATCATAATCGTGTCGTCCGTTGTTGGATTTAACGTAAGTCTACACTTACGGTAAGTCAAGGCTAACGCTCTGTTCCAAATGAAACGGCGCGGCTCCGATCGAAGCCGCGCCGTTCAAATCGTCTTGCCGCAAGTGCAGGCGCTTACGCCGCCGTCACGCGCCAGATCACGTTGCCGACGTCGTCGGCCACCAGCAGCGAGCCGTCGGGGCCGAGCGCGACGCCCACCGGGCGGCCGTACGACACCTTCTCGTCGGGCGCGAGGAAGCCCGAAAGGATGTCGCGCGGCGGCCCCGCGGGATGGCCGTCCGCGAACGGCACGAACACCACCTTGTAGCCTGACAGCGTCGAGCGATTCCACGAGCCGTGCTGGCCGATCACCATGCCGTCGGGAAAACCCGGCAGCGTGCCCTGCGGCATCCAGCACAGGCCGAGCGAGGCGGTGTGGCCGCCGAGCGCGTAGTCCGGCTGGATCGCCTTGGCGACCATCGCCGGATCCTGTGGCACGCGATCGTCGACCGTCTTGCCCCAGTAGCAATAAGGCCAGCCGTAGAAGCCGCCGTCGCGTACCGAGGTCAGATAGTCCGGCGGCGTCTCGTCACCGAGGCCGTCGCGCTCATTGACGACGGTCCACAGCACATTGGTGCTCGGCTCCCACGCGATGCCCACCGGATTGCGCAGGCCGCCGGCGAAGATGCGGCTGGTGCCACCTGCGAGATCGAGCTCGTAGATCGCGGCGCGGCCTTCCTCGACCGCAAAACCGTTCTCGGCGATGTTGCTGAGCGAACCGACGCCGGCATAAAGCTTCTTGCCGTCGGCGCTCGGCAGCAGGCTGCGCGTCCAGTGCCCGTCGGGCTTGAAGCTGACGAGCTTGCGTCCCGGCGCGGTGATGCGATCGGCGCCCGCAGTGTAGGGAAACGCCACGACGCCGTCGGTGTTGCCGACATAGAAGGTGTCGCCGACCAGCGCCATGCCGAGCGGCTGGCTCAACCCCACCATGAAGGCGCCGCGACTTTCGGCGACGCCGTCGCCGTCACGGTCGCGCAGCAGCGTGATGCGATTGGCGCTGACGCCGAGCGCCGCGGCGCGCCGCATCGTCGCCTGCATCGCGTAGTGGAAGACGCTGCGCGGCTTTCCTGCAATCTGCGTCGCCTCCGCGATCAGCACGTCGCCGTTGGGCAGCACGTTGATCCAGCGCGGATGATCGAGGCCGGCCGCAAACGCGTTGACCTTGAGCCCGGGCGCGGCGACCGGCTTCTGGTCGTTGTCCCAGCCCCGCGCCGTCGGCATCTTGAGGGTCGGGATCGCGCCCTGCGGTTTGGCCTGCGGGATCTCTGGCGCGCTACCCCAGGCGGGCGCGGGCTGCGCGCCCTGCATCCGCCGCCACGCCAGGGCGCCGGCCCCGATCGCCGCGACGACGCGGGCAAAAACTCCAGACGTGCTCATGAAACTTCCCCTGTAATTGCGCAGTGTTAGCGCGCCTTGTCATTCCCTTGCCGGCCGGCCGCGGCCTCTAGTGCATTCGCATAATGCCGCCCCTGATGACAGTAGTTATACGATCTTCGCAGCCGCGCACGAATCGGGGAGACTGGCTGCACGCTCCCTTGTCAGGGCGCTTTCCTCCCTGAGACCTTGCCCGCCGCAGTGGCGGGCTTCCTTTTACGAACCGCCCCGGCTTTTCGAGGCGCCGCTCGCGCATCCGCCGTTATAGCCATGGAAGCATAACGGGCCGGCGACGGATGCATCCTGCCGGGCAGAGCCCGGCAGTGCCCTCCCGGAACACAAGCCCCTTCACAAGAACCTGACCCCACGCTCGCGCAGATTTGCCCTTGCGAGATGCATGGCAGATCAGGAACGCCGCTCCATGGCGGTCGTTGGTCGGGACACCAGCAAGGAGAGTGTGAATGCAACGAAAGACCAAGATATTGTCCCTCGCCGCGGCGTCCCTGATCGCAACAACGGCAGGCGCGTTCGCACAAGGCTACTATCCTTATGGGAACCCTGGTCCGAGATATTACGGCGGCCCCCGCTATCAGGCCGTGCAGCCTGACGTGATGTACTCTCCAGCGGAGCCGGGCTGGTACGGTTCGTTCAACGGCACCAACCACCCGACGCCGAGCTCGACCCAGGGTGACGTGGGTCCTGAAGGGAACAACAACGGTACGCTGACCGGCGTCTACAGGCGCTGGTAGCCACGCAAGATTTAAGGTCCGTCGCTCACTTGAGCGACGGACCTTTTTGCTGTTCCACGTTCCACGTATGCAAAACGTGGGAACGTGAGGTTCGACTTTCCTGCTGAGGTGTTACTTCACCATCGCGCCGTAGACGATGTCCTGCACATTCTCGCGATAATATTTGCGCAGCTCGCCCGGCGCTGCGGTTCCCACAACGACGACAAGGCGCTCCTTCGGATCGCAGAAGAACTGGGTGCCATAAGCGCCGTTCCAGGTGAACTCGCCGGGATTGCCCGGCACCGACGACAGCCCCTCGCTGGTCCGCACCGCGACCGACAGCCCGAAACCGAATCCGCCGCGATGCGGTTCGACCGCCGCGACGTTGTTCTTGATCTCGGGCCCGAGATGGTTCGACGTCACGTGATGCACCGTCTTGGGGCTGAGGATGCGCATGCCGTCGAGCTCGCCGCCATTGAGCAGCATCTGCCCGAAGCGCAGATAGTCGCCGACGGTCGCGAACGAGCAGCCGCCGCCGCAATCGAACCTGGTCGGCGTATCGAGCAGCTTGATGGCTTGCGGCTTGCCCGTGAGCGGATCGTTGGGGAACGGACGCGCCAGCCGCGCGCGCTGCGCCTCGGCCGGGTGGAACGTCGCATCCTTCATGCCGAGCGGCTTCCAAACATTGGCCGCGAGATATTCGCCAAGCCGCTGGCCTGAGACCTTCTCGACCACGGCGCCGAGCACGTCGATCGAGAAGCCGTACTCGAACTCGGTGCCGGGCTGATGCACCAGAGGCAGCTGGGTGATGCGGTCGATGAAGGCCTGGGTATCGCCCTCGACCGCCGGCGCGGTGCCGTCGGGATAGAGCCGCGCCAGTGCGCTCGAGCTGTCGGGCCGGCCGCCATACATCAGGCCGGAGGTGTGGCGATAGAGATCGTGGATGAAGATCGGCTGCGCCTGCGGCTCCATCTTCAGCGAGCCGTCGGCCTGCTGCACGCCGACCTTCATGTCGGCGAACGCCGGATAGAACTCGGCGACTTTGGCCTGCAGCGGCAGCTTGCCCTGCTCCATCAGCGTCAGTCCTGCAACCGCCGCCATCGGCTTGGTCATCGACGCCAGCGCGAACACCGCATCGATCGGCATCGGCGTGCCCCTCACCGGATCGAGCTGGCCATACGCCTTGTAATGCACGAGCTTGCCGTCGCGCGCGATCGCCACCACGGCGCCGGGCACGCGCTTGGCCGCGATCTCGCGCGCGAAGAAGTCGTCGAGCCGCACCAGCCCCCGCTCCGAGAAACCGGCCTGGTGCGCCGACGTTTCCGGAAGCGGCGCGGCGTGGGCGATGCTGACAGCAAGGCTAGTGGCGGCGGCAGCCGCGGCAATAACGGTTTTTCTCATTGTTTCCTCACCGGGGACCGCGGGCGATTTGTTATGGCGTTCGTTGCCCGCAGCTCGCAGGATTAGATCACGCCGGCAAGGGCGACAAGACTTCGCGGCGCGCGGCCGCGTCACGCCGGTGCATGCCTTGCTGCGCGAAGAACGGCTCGACCTCGAGCTCGAACGTCTTCAGTGCCGCGCCGATCGCCTGGTGCATGTCGAGATATTTGTAGGAGCCGAGCCGGCCGCCGAAAATGACATTCGGCCGCGACGCCGTCATGGCGTGATAGGAGGCGAGCATGGCGCGGTCGGCGGCGGTCTTGATCGGATAATACGGCTCGTCGCTCCGGCCCGCGAAGCGGGAATATTCGCGGTAGATCGTCGTCCGGCCTTGCGCATGCGCGCGCTCCGGATGCAGATGCCTGAACTCGTGGACGCGGGTGTACGGCACCTCGGCGTCGGCATAGTTGATGACCGCGGCGCCCTGGTAGTCGGCGACGTCGTGCACCTCGCGCGCGAAGTCGACGGTGCGCCAGCCGAGATGGCCGCAGGCATAGCCGAAGAAGCGGTCGATCGGACCGGTATAGACCACGAGCTGCCGCGGATTGATGCGGTCGGCGACGTCGAAATAGTCGACGCCGAGGTGGCCCGCGATCCTGGGATGATCGAGCATCCGGCGAAAGATCGCGGTGTAGCCGTCTGCCGGCATGCCCTCATAGCGATCGGCGAAGTAGCGATCGTCGAACGTGAAGCGGACCGGCAGGCGGCCGATGATGTCGGCCGGAAGCTCACGCGGATCGGTCTGCCACTGCTTCTGCGTATAGCCGCGGATCAAGAGATCGTAGAGCGTGCGGCCGACCGAGGCGATTGCCTTGTCCTCGAGATTGCCGATCCCCGCGGCGCCGTGCGCGGCCGCCTCCGCCGCGATCACGACGCGGGCCTCGTCCGGCGTCATGGCGCGCCCGAACGCCGCGCACACGGTCGCAAGGTTGATCGGCATCGAATAGACGCGGCCCTTCGCCACCGTGAAGACGCGGTGACGGTAGCCGGTGAACTCGGTGAAGCGGTGCAGATAGCGCCAGACGGTCTCGGAATTGGTGTGGAAGATATGCGTGCCGTAGCGATGCACCTCGACGCCGCTGTCGGGGTCGAGCTCCGAATAGGCGTTGCCGCCGATATGCGGACGGCGGTCGAGCACGCAGACGGAGCGGCCGAGCCTGCTCGCCACCTGCTCGGCGATCACAGCGCCGAAGAAGCCCGCCCCCACCACGACGACGTCGAAGCCATCAAGCTGCATGCGCTCTCGCCCTCATGTCGGATCGCGACGGCGCCCGACGCAGCTTCAACGTGACGACACGGCCGTTTCCGGCGAAATAAATCCGCCCATCAGGATAATTCCGAGCCCGGAACGGCCGGCTCGGCCGTTCAACTGACAGCAAGCAAGGCGACGGAAATGCCCGCGCGAGCAGCAACACCATCAAGCGCGGAGGTCCCATGTCCGTGATCTGCGTCCTGTACTCCAGCAACACCACCTATGATTCGCTGCGCGGCATCCTGGCGATGGCCGCCGCCGAGTTCGACCGGCTCGGGCACGAGGTCAGGATGCTCGATCTGCTGGCGCCGGATTTCTCGGCCCGGCTCAACGCCCTGCTGCCGCGGCGTGCCGAGACCATGGCGCTCGGCTTCTCCGGCATTGGGCTCGATATCCATACCAAGGACGGCAGGCTGTTCTGGGACGCCGCCCAGATTCCCGTCTTCACCTGGTTCTGCGATCATCCCTGCTATTTCGCCATGCGTCACGGGCTCGAGAGCCGCTACACCGCGCATGGCTACGTGTTTCCGGACCATGCCGCATTCAACCGCGATCATCTGGGGGCCAACGGCGCCGTGTTCGCGACTCATATGGGCATTCCCGATCCCGGCTTCTTCGGCGGCCTGCCGCCCGAGCAGCGCAACGGCCGGCTGATCTTCGCCAAGTCCGGCTGGAATCCGCTGGCGCTCGAGCGCGGCTGGCGCAAGATGATGCCGCCAAAGCTGTTCGCGCTGCTGTTCGACGTGATCGCCGAGGCGCGCGGCAAGACCTGCGGCGCATTTCCGAAGATCATCGTCGACGTCGCCGAGCAGCACCTGGTTTATCTGAAGCCCGGCGGCGACCTGTTCAACGTGATCCTGACCCGGCTCGACAACTACACACGAGGCGTGCGCACCCGCGAGGTGGGTGCGGTGCTCGCCGACTATCCGGTCGACTTCATCGGCGGCGGCTGGAGCGATCTCGACGTCAGCGGGCGTCCGGCCCGCGTGCTCGGCGCGATGACCTTCGATGCGATGCGCGAAGGCCTCGGGAGTTACCTCGCCGCGGTCTCGCTCAATCCCAATATCGACCTGTCGGTGCATGACCGGGTGTTCTTCGCGCTCGGCGCCGGCACCGTGCCGGTGTTCGACGCCAACCGCTTCTCGGCCGCGGAGATGCCGCATCTCGCCCGCTTCAGCTTCGGCCAGGACACGACCAGCATCGCCGCCGCCGTCGAGGCCGTGCTGGCCGATCCCTCAGCAGCGCAGGCGGCGGCCGCGACCACCTTGCGCGAGCTTTATCCGCGCTTCTCGATGCAGCGGTCGGTGCAGGACATCCACGAAATCACGATGTCGATCGCGGGCGCCGCCGGCGCCAGCTTGTTGCCGGCTGAACCGGTGCCGGCCGGCGTCTGGACGCTGAAGCAGGCGGCCTGATCGCGCGCCATTTCCGTGGCCGCGTCGCGCCCGCTACGCTACCATGCACCCGTCACCTCCGATCGGGACCAGCATGAATCGCCGCGCGTTTGTCTCGGGACTGGCCGTTGCCGCTGCGCTTGCAGGCTTCGCCGCGCCGGCTGCGGCCGACGGCAGGCGGGTGGCGCTGGTGATCGGCAACGGCGCCTACAAGAGCGTGCCGGCGCTGTCCAATCCGCCGAATGATGCCGGCGATATCGCAGCCGCGCTGCAGCGCCTCGGCTTTGCCGTAACGCTCATCACCAATGCCGGCTTCGACGAGATGCGGCGCGGACTGATCGCCTTCGGTCGCAATGCCGCCAGCGCCGACATGGCGGCGGTGTACTTCGCCGGCCATGGCATGGAGATCAACGGCGACAACTGGCTGATCCCGGTCGATGCCGAGCTGAAGCGCGATACCGACGCCGCCAATGAAGCGATCAGCCTGCAAAGAGTGATGCTGCAGGTCGCCAACACCGCAAGCCTCGGCCTCGTCATCCTCGATGCTTGCCGCAACAATCCGTTCGCGGCGAAGATGAGCCGCTCGCTCGCCACCCGCGCCGCCGCTGGCAGCGGACTCGGCCGCATCGAGCCGGTCGGCAATATGCTGGTCGCCTATGCCGCACGCGACGGCACCATTGCGCTCGACGGCGACGGCCGCAACAGCCCGTTCGCCGCGGCGCTGCTCCACAACATCGAGACGCCGGGCGTCGAGGTCACCTTCATGTTCCGCAACGTCCGGGACGATGTGATGGAGGCGACGCGCAACGCGCAGCAGCCGTTTGTGTACGGCTCGCTGTCACGCAAGGCGATCTATCTCGCGGCCGCGCCGCCGGCCGACGCCGCCGCCACGAAACAGGCGAACGCTGCGCCGGCAGCCGCCGCATTGTCAGCGCCATCGGCGACAGCAGCCGGCGCGATCGATCCCGCGCTGGTCGGCACCTGGGAGATCATGGTGCCGGGTGGCCGCGGCCAGTCGCGCTGGATCTGGAAGATCATGGCCGACGGCACCTATCAATTCCACGCCGAGCCCTCCCGCGCCGCGCGTCCGCACGAAGGCGCCGTCAGCTTCGCCTACGGCCGCTGGACGCTGCATGCGCTGAGAGGACTGAGGAACTACAGCGACGGCGGCTCCTACGAGATCCGCGACGCCATTGCCGTGATCACCGGCAAGCTCGGCACCGGCTATTGGAAACGCAGTGTGGAGTGAGTGGGCGCGGCGCGACGGTGCAGCCGCAAGCCTCACTCCTTTCATAAATCCAGTTCACCCGTAGCCGGATAGACCACCGTGCCGTCGCCCTGGACGACGGCGCCTTCGGTAAGACGGGCGGGCTCGAGGCGCCCCTCCCCCATGATGTGGAGGACGGTCTCGCCGGACGCGATGAGGTAGTCGGCGACGATGCGGCGGTGGCAGCGCCACCACACGGCTTCCGAGCACATCATCGCACAGCGTTGCCGGCGCCCCTCGTCGCGCAGATGCTGGAGCGCCGCATGAAACTGCGGCGACAGCGCATAGTCGGCGTAGTTGTGAAAACTCTCGTTGCTCCAGAACCCGTTGACGGACGGCGCCACGCTTCGCGCCTTGCCGCGGAGCCCGCCGAGATCGGCCAGATGCTCATACGAGATGCCCGCGGCCTTAAGCGGCTTGGGCAGCGTATCCTTGTTGAACTGCGGATTGGTTCGCGACCGCGGCACCGTTCGGATGTCGACGATACGCTCGATCGTGGCCGCGCCGAGGAGAGCGATGAAATCCTCGAGGCTGCGGGTGGAATGACCGATCGTGAAGAACGGAAGCGCCACGTCTTTGCTAGGCATGATGCAGCGCGCTGCCCTTGTGGGCCGCGACATGATCGGTCTTGTCGCTCTTGATCTCGTACTGCGGATCGGCCTCCGAGGCGCGGTGGGTGTGCCCCTTGTAGTCGAAATCGCTGATGTGGACCGCGATGATGGTGCCCGAGACGCGGCCGGCCTCGGAATTCCAGCTGACGTGATCGCCGACCTTGAATTTCCTGGCCATCGTTGCAGGCTCCTTCAGACGCGAAATTGATCGTACGATACGCCGCCAATCGACGGCACGGGACTAAAAAAGCCCGCCGGAGCAAACGAGCTCACAGCCGGCCAAGTTCCTGCCTCGCGTTGCGGGTTCAAGCGCAAATTGATGGTCTGGTTGCGGCATCCCGGAAGCTTGCCGCCGCCGTCCGGAATTCGATAGCGGGATTGATCGACGAAGCGATACCGGCAACGGATGCAGCAAGTTACAAGTTATATGGCTCAACGCGCAAGCCTGACAGAAAGCTCGGTCAGATTCCCTCGTCACTTACGTGGATCCGCGGAATCAAGTTGCTGCCCTGCTCAGATCTTCTCCTTTGAGGGCCGCCGCAGATCCAATGCCGACATTGGTCACGATTGCCCTCGCCTGCAACATCGACATGCTCAGAGGACGAATGCGATCGACCGAGCAATATCTGACAATGCCGACCAACGGCGTCGGCGCCTGCGGGACGAAGACAGCCACCCAGTCGTTCTCGAGTGTCTCGAGGAGATATCCGAGCTGCCAGCCACCCTCGACGTTCACCAGCACTGGCTTGAACTCATCGCTGGCGCCTTCGGCCTGAGCAAGGCCTTGAGCCATACTCTTCACCATCTGGTACTGCGGAAGGCTGCCAAGAAATGATTTTTCGACCCACGCGCTAATCCGAGAGCCGGCTTTGGTTCGCGCGACGATGCCGGCGAGGAACGACACCAGGATCAATAAAGCCACTGCCACGACTGTAACAATTCCAATGCCTGCGACCTTTCCGATCTGGTCGAAATGAAGGGCATGAGACACCGGAAGCGCGGCCTTCACCGCCAGACGCATCGCGTGGCTGAGAATCGCCAGTACAAGAGCGACGGGCAGGAGAAACAGTGCGCCTCCGATTAAAGTCGTTTTCAAAAACTCCTTCATTGCCACGGCCTCTCCATTTGCACACGCCGTTTGAAACCGGGCCTTTCGCCAACAGCCGAAAGAACTCGCCCGGATCTACAAGAACGGCCATGGCCACCGGGCGTCAACAGACCGCCCACGTCGCCACAACCATCGCGTCCCGATGCGGATCATTGCGATGCTTGGCGAGTGAACGGGCAGTGCAGCGAGACATCCCGGTCTCGCCACACCGGTTGCCTCGGGGAGCCGCCGATCATTTTTCGTTCTTGAAGAGAACGTCGATGGCCTGGATCACCTTGAGTTCCGGGTGGGCCTTGCAATACACAATGACTTCGTGCTCGCCGGATTTGGTCCGCGTAATATGGGCAAAATGCTTCTTCGCGAGGCCGTTGTACCAGCCACTGTACCAAATCGCGAGAAAGTCGGCGTCCTCCTGATAAGTGTTGGCGAGTTGCGCGCAGGTCAAAGCCTGAACATCAATGAACCCTTTCGAGTCCATGTAGGTCGAGAGCGGGACCTGGGCATGAACAGAAGCAATCGAGATGACGAGCGCGCCAAGGCTGAGCCCAATCTGGTTCACGATGGATTTGCGTTTCACGATCTAGTCTCCTCTTGATTTTGGTCCACCACCCAAGCCAGCGAACACTTTGAACAAACCGATCATTTCTGCGATGGGTCGGCCGTTGCGCTCGCCGGAGCGGGGGAACGAAGCGACTCATAGGAGATGTAGTACTTGTAGATCTTGCCGACGTACTGAACCGTCTCCTGCCCGACGATCGCAGCCGCGCCGTTCTCGACATTGTCGAACCAGACGGTCGAGTCGAAGCCGTGCTTGCTCGCATAGTCCCGGAAACGCTTCAGGTTTCCCGGGCCTGCATTATACGCCGCCAGGGCCATGAACACGCGCTCGCGCGGATCGGTGACCGAAGCGTCGACATAGGTATCCGCCAGGTAGCGCAGGTATTTGGAGCCGGCGTGGATATTGGTGTCGGCACTGGCCGCGACGCCGGTGATCTCGATCGGCTTCCCCTTCGCGGTACTGGGCTTGATCTGCATGATGCCGGTGGCGCCGGAGGCATTGTGGCAGGCCTGGTCGAGCTCTGACTCCTGATAGCCCTGTGCAGCGAGCAGGACGGGGTCGATGGAGTATTGCACCCCGTACTTTTCGAAAGATCCGCGCAGCGCCTTGAACTTCTCCGCCTCGGCGTGCGCGAGGGCGTTCTTCAGCGGCTTCGCCGTCTTGAAATAGCGTGCACGCAGGTCGTTGCCGAATTCAGTTCCGATTTTGTGAGTACTGACGAATTCAGCGAGCTCCTTCCTGAGCGCTGGACTGTCCTTGCGGATCGCCCAGGCGATGTCGCCGCCTTCGTTGATCGCAATATCGTCGCGCACCGTCAGCCCGTTCAGGAGGCCCGCCCACGCCTGCGCCTTGAAGCGGTCGACGACGGCCCAGGGCAACAGGCCGGTGCTCACCATCTCCAGCAAGTCCTCGTCCTCGAGGGTCTTGTCGGCTGGCCTGACGACGATGCGTTCCAGCCCCTTGGCTGCCCGGTCCGCATTGAGCGCGTTCAGGTGCTCGAAATAGCTGCTGGCTTCCCGGACGAAAATCGTCTTTCCACCGAGCTCGTTCAGCGAGCCGATGCTCGGCGCCGCAGATCCCGTCACGAGCACTTCGCGAACGCCGGATGCCCAAGGATCAGCGAAGTCAACCAACTTGCTCCGATCCGGCGTGACCGTGAGCAGGCCGGCGGCGATATCGCCCTTTCCGGCGATCAAGTCACCCAGCAGTCTGTCGCGCCTGGTGGGGACGAAGCCGACATAGATCCTCTGCTTCTTCTTGCCGTACCGCTTGTTCAGCCAGCCCTCGAACTCGGCGCCGAGCTCGGCTTCGAAGCCGAGTGTCTCGCCCTTGTCGATGAAGAACGATGTCCTGTCGGTCGGCACGAGGATGCGCACGAGTTTGCGCTTCAGCATGCCATCGAAGTCGCCCTCCCAGACCTTCAGGGACGGCAGCGCCAGAACCTGTGGATCGGCCCTGGCGGATTTTTCTGCCACGACGACGGCGGCGGCGGTTGCGAAGGCCATGGCGAACATCCTGGAACTTGCGCAGGTCGATGAAAAATTCATGATCCAACCCAATCATTTGAAACGTGCCGCTGAAATCTGCCTGGACGTTACCTTTCTTCGTGGAAGCTGTATTGTAATTTTGCCGCAACCTGGGCTAGCAGATGTCGACGCGCGAGCCCAGGCGCGCTGATCAGCGCCGCCGGCCACCGCCATGGAAACCGCCCCCTCCCCGGAAGCCACCACCTCCGCGGAAACCGCCCACGCGGCCGCCTCCGTGGAAGCCGCCGGCCCGCATGCCGCCGCGGATCGCGGCCGGCCGGCCGCCTGCGTGAACACGTCCGCTGACGCGCGAGCGCGTGACGCTCCTGTGCGAGACCGCAGCGCGATTACCCGCGCGCGTATGGGCGCGGGTGACGTTACGGCTGCTGGCCCGGCGGGATACGCTTGCACCGCGATTGCCGGCGCGTTGCGAGACCGCGGTCCTGGCCCGGCCGGCACCCGCATTCGAGATCCTGCCGCCGGGACCACCGGTGCGATTGCGCAGCGCCTCGCGCGCGGCGGGGGTATTGCCACTGCCGAACCGCCTCGCCACGCCGGCATCGCGATAGGCGACACCGCCGCGATGCGCCGGATTGTGGGCCCAATTGGTGTTTCTGATGTTGGTGCGGTTGAACTGGTTATATCGGTTGACGTTGACGTAGACGTTGCGGCCCCACCAGTTGCAGCCGCCCCAGATCGCAGCGCCGACGGCCACGCTGGCGGTGAAGCCGATCACGCCCGCGGCGACATAGCCTGGCGGAGACCAATAGAACGGCTGGTAGTCGGGATAATCCCAGGCCCCGTAGACGACACCGGGATCGTAGACCGGGACGTAATACTGGTCGGGATCGACCGGCTCGATCGAGATCGCCTGCTGCATGCCGGAGGGCGCGGTCACACCGGCAGGAGGCGCGCTCTTTATCACCTTTTGCTGCGGCGTCGACTTGAGATTGCCCGCGGCCTCCGCGCGCTGGCGCAAGGTCTGCACGGCGCTCATCACGTCCTGCTCCTGCGCGAGGAAGGCATCGCCAAGCTGCTGGGTCCAGTCGAGCTTGTCGTTCATCATCTGAAGAACCTGCGGCACCGCCGCGAGGGCCTTGACGCTCGGATCCCACGACTGCTTCTGCATGGCGTCTTCGAGCGCCTTGCCGGTGACGGTCTTGTTGTCTTGCGACCAGCGCGCCGCCTCGACGACTTCCAACGGATAGGTCGATGCCATCAGGATCTGCGACAGCAGCGCGTCCGGGTAGAGCGCGATCGGCGCGACCAGTTGCTCGATCTGTCCGTTCGGAAGCTTGGTGGCTGTCGGGGCCGGCGCCGGCGCGGCAGCCTGGTCCTGGGCCGGCTTCTGGTCCGCGGGTGTCTGCGCGTATGCCGGGCCTCCGAGCATCAAGCCAACCGCCAGCGCCGCGTTCGCAATGGTGAGCCGGCGCAATCCTGGAAGAAGTCGTGTCATGATGCCTCCTCGTTCTTCGTCTCGCTTGCATCACCGGCGGCGCCGGCGTGCTCCGCGGCGCCGGGCGTCAGCGATGCCTACGCAATCGTTCGGCCTCTATTCAAAGCGGAACATGCGTTTCCAGTCGTCCTTCATGCTGACCACGATCCAGCCATTGGAGTTCGCTGCGTCGAGCGCCTTGTCGAGTTTGCCGAATGAGGACTTCCGATCGTATGCATATTCCCGTTCGGCATCGGTGTGATGCACGATCAGGCCGAAGCGTTTCCCCGATGATTGCGTCGCCCATTGCAGCATCTGGAAGTCGCCGTCCGAATTGCCGAAGGCCGCGATCGGCCGGCGGCCGATATGCGAGTTGATGCCGACCGGCTTGCCGGGTCCGTCGTCGACGAGATCGATCGCCGGCAGCCGGATCAGTGTCGGTTTCCCCTTGTCGATCTCGAACTTCGTCTTGATGCTCGATCCGACGACCTGCTCCGGCGGGATGCCATAGGCCCGCTCGCTCCATGGCCGCATGAACTCGATGCCGCCGCCCGAGACAATGAAGGTCTTGAAGCCATTGGCCCGCAGACAGGCGAGCAGTTCCAGCATCGGCTGGTAGACGAGATCGGTATAAGGCCGGTTGAACTTCGGGTGACGCGCCGACTTGATCCAGTCGCCGGCGATCTGCGCGAACTCGGCCGTTGTCATGCCGGCATGGGTCGCCATGACCAGTTCGACCAGGCCCTTCTCGCCGGCCTTGGCCAGCGCTGCGATGTCGTTGTCGAGAACCGCCCTGAACGGCTGCTTCTGCTTCCACTCCGGATGTTTGGGGGCGAGGGCCTTCACCCGGTCGAGCGCAAACGCAAGCTGCACATACATCGGCTGCTCGCACCACAGCGTGCCGTCATTGTCGAATGTCGCGATGCGTTCCGGCGCCGGCACGAAATCCGGCGCTCCTTCCTTGGTCACCGCGGCGACGAAGTCCAGGATCGACTGCTTCGCCCGGCCGTCATTCCAGGAAGGAAGAGGATCACTCTGCGCGCGTGCGATACGGCCGGAGACCGACAGCGTGGCCGCCGACACCAGCAGACCGGCCAGGATCGTACGGCGGTCAACCAAGCTTCCGTTCACGAATCTCCGTCCTCCACTTCAGCCGTTCAGAGAGGAACGACCCCCGAGAGTGGGGGCCGCTCCATTTGCATCGATCAGTTGCCTGTGGGCAAGCCAATCTGGAAGCCGTCCTTGGCGAGTTGATCCCTGAAGAACGCGAAGCGCTCATACTGCTGGATGGTGATCGGTCCCGCGTAGGTCTCGCTCTGAATCTTCCGTGGCGGATACTTCACATAGGTCTGCATCAGATCCTTGATCGCGGCATTGATCGAAACCAAGGACCAGGTGTGCTCCGTGTAGTTGTTCATGAAGATGTCGTAGCGCTCCTGCGGGTCCTGCCAGAGATCGAAGACCTGCGGAACGGTCGCCACGTAGGACTCCGGTCCCTTCCAACCGAGGTTGCTGTCTACCGCGAGGCCGCCGGTCTTTGCGCCATTGTCGCCGCGCAGATTGAACACCGCTTTGTAGTTGCCGACACGGGCTGCGCCAGGCGAGAGCTCGGATTCCGTGAAATAGAACCAGTTCTTGCGCTCGGACTTGCCGGTTCCGAACAGGATCGGCGACATGTCGATGCTGTCGAAGATGATCGGCTTACCCTCGCGATCGTTCTCCGGCAGCTTCACGCCGGCGAGCTTTGCGAAGGTTGCCATGTAATCGAGGCCGCCGACGATGTCGGAATTCTTCGTGCCGGCCTTGATGCCTGGGCCCCATGCAAGGGACGGGACGCGGTTGCCGCCCTCGCGAACCGTGCCCTTGGTGCCGCGGAACGGTGTGTAGCCGGCGTCCGGATAGACGTCCTGCCAGGCGCCGTTGTCCGTCGTCCAGAACACATAGGTGTTCTTGTCGAGGCCGAGGGACCGCACCTTGTCCATGATACGGCCGATACGCGTGTCGTTCTCGACCACGGAGTCGGCATACTTGCTCTTGGACATCGACTTGCCCTGGAATTCGGGCGCCGGCATGTTGGGCTGGTGCACCTTCATGAAGTTGATGCTCATGAAGAACGGGCCCGATGACTTGTTGCGGTCCAGATACTCGAGCGAGGCCTTCTCGACGTAGTCGTCGAAGAAGGGAATGCCGACCACGCCCTTGTCCGGCGTGTTGACGTACTGGCCGTTGATCTTGAAATCTTCCTTCGCCGGCTGCCCGGCATTTCCGGAAAGTGCGCCTTTGGTGACCTTCTCGAACATCGCCCTCAATTCGGGGTCCATGTCGGGAAACCAGGTCGGATCGGCGTAGGTGTACGCATTGAGATGATAAAGGCCGGCATACTTCATCTCGTCGTAGCCTTGCGCGCTCGGCAACGCATAGTCGGCCTCGCCAAGGTGCCATTTGCCCGTGAAGAACGTTTTGTAACCGCCGGTCTTCAAAACCGAGGCAAGCGTCCATTCCGCCGCCGGCATGCCGCCGCCCTGGCCCTGGAACGCGACGGTCGTCATGCCGCTGCGATTTGGAATTCGGCCGGTTTGCACCGCGGCACGTCCAGGCGTGCAGCTCGGCTGCGCATAGAAGGACATGAATTGCAGTCCTTCATTCGCGAGACGATCGATGTTCGGGGTTGGCATGCCGCGATTTTCGCCGCCGCCATAGGGCCCGGAGTCACCATAACCGAAATCATCCGACAGGATCAGGATGATGTTCGGCTTTGCGCCGCCGGCCGCGCTCGAGGGTTGCGTGGTCCCTTGCGCCTGGGCGGTCTCGATGGGCGCCATCGCCGAGAAGGCGGCGATGGTGGCGAGCGAACTCGAGGCCGCGAGCAGGTTGCGGCGGCTGAAGGTGTCTGTCGTTGTCTTCTCAGTCATCACTTTCTCCCTGAACGTGTAATGCAGCGAAATCCGAGATGGCTGGTCGACGTATCGATCGGCTCGGCATGGCGCGCCGCCGGTCGATAGCGCCGGCAATAGTTCGGCGCGCAGAGATGCGAGCCGCCCTTGATCACCTTGCGCGGTATCCTGCTAAGCGGCAGCGACGGATCGTGGCTGTCATGCTCGCAGCCGCCCCGCGGGTTCTGGGGAATGCAGCAGGCCTTCTTTGCATCGGCGCGGTGTTTCGGAGCCCACCAGTCGCTGGTCCACTCCCAGACATTGCCGATCATGTCGAACACGCCATAGCCGTTCGGCGGATAGGTCATCACCGGCGAGGTGCGCGCATGGCCGTCCTCGCACCGGTTCTCGAACGGAAAGTGACCTTGCCACGTATTGGCTTGATGCACGCCGCCCGGCACGAATTCATCGCCCCAGGCATACTCGGCGCCATCGAGGCCGCCGCGCGCAGCAAACTCCCATTCCGCTTCCGTCGGCAAATCCTTGCCGGCCCATCGCGCATAGGCGAGTGCGTCAGCATGGGTGACATGCACCACGGGATGGTCGTCCAGCGACTTGATGTTGCTTTTCGGGCCATAGGGATGGCGCCAATTCGCGCCCTTGAGCAGCGTCCACCATTGGCTGTAGTCGCGCAGATCGACCGGATAATCCGGGGGCGTGAAGACGAGCGAGCCGGCGAAGATCAAATGCGGCAGCGCATCCGGATAGTCCTTGGGGTCCGGAGCGACCTCGGCGAAGGTGACGTGGCCGGTGGCACGCACGAACTGCTTGAATTGCCGGTTCGTCACTGGAGTGCGGTCCATCCAGAACCCGTCGACGCTCACCATGTGGGACGGCGCTTCTTCCGGATAATGCCGATCCGATCCCATGCGAAACGTGCCGCCGGGAATGAAGACGCTGTCTGACGCGCCGGTTTCGTCCACGTTCGCGATCGGTCTCTCGGCAATATTCAAGAAGGTTGCCTCCAGTTACTCGTTGCGGCCGATTGCGTGCTTGGTCGGTTCGGCGGCCTCGCTGCGCAGGTTCTGTGTGACTGACCGATCGCAGCACGCAGCATGCCCGCGGCAAGCACGCTTGATATCGAAAGGTTGACGAGAATCGTATTTTTCACGCACTGCTCCAGTTATGCGAACGCCCCCTCGATCACGGCCGGTTCAGATGAACCAGAGCCTCGGCTTCCAGTTCGGCAACGAGCCGTTCGTAATCCGCGGCCTTCCGACTTCCTTCGCGGTCTCCTTGCTTTGCCGCTTGTTGCCAACGACGAAGCGCTTTCACAGCTTCGTCATAATCTGCGCAAATCGCTCTAAACTGCGCGTCGCGATTGAAGCAGCGCCGAATGTCAAGTTCGCGCAGCGGAAAGCGGGTCACAATCGCGCGGAACTCCTCCATGATGAACTCGCTTGTGGCCAACGTGACCTTTGCTGCTGGTTCATCGAGGCTTCAAGGTACGAACATGTTCGTACACGGCGCGACGCTCGTTGAGCGCGCCGTCTCAGGCGCGACGGCTTCAAGGCCGATGCGACCAGCTGTCGCTGCAGTCGGGAACTCGTTGTTCCGACGATTGAAAGCTGTCGCGTCAGCGCCGGCTGCTTGCTTCGCTTACGAGTTGCAACATGTACTGAGAAAGCCTACCGTCAACCGACGATTGGGGTTGCCGGTTGATGCCTGATGTACCCTTCGCTCACGATGCCGTCAGCGGCTCATCCGATATCCCGCGTTGTGATGATTCCGCGGTGCCGCCGGCGCATGTAGCGAAAGAGCTGGACCGCATCCTCTCGAGTCCGCATTTCCAGGCGAGCGAACGGCGGCAAGCTTTCCTTCGTTTCATTGTCGACGAGACGCTTGCAGGCCGCGCTGATAGCCTGAAGGGCTACACAATTGCCTTGGCCGTGTTTCGGCGCGACGACTCTTTCGATCCCCAGGCTGACCCTGTCGTCCGTCTTGAAGCTCGACGATTGCGCCGCGACCTCGATAGCTACTACGTGGATTCGGGCCGCGATGATCCGGTACGCATCACAATTCCAAAAGGCTCCTATGTGCCCCATTTTGAGTGGCACAAAATGCATACTGCCGACGCTCCATCTCGCGAGCCTGCTCTTGAACTGCACGATGATTCGACAACTGCTGCTGCTACACGTGCGAATTGGACGACCAAGCCTGGCATCAGGCGCTATGGGCCCGTCGCTGCCGCGCTGGCAGCCGGCGTGGTGGCTTGGATATGGCTTGCAGCAAGACCGCCTCCGTCCCCAATGACGCCACGCGAACCCGCGGTCCTCGTGATGTCATTCACGCCACTGACTCCCGGGGAGAACACGCGGCTCTTCGCCATCGGCATGGGACAGGAACTGACCAGCAACCTGTTTCGCTTCGGAGGATTCCGGCTCTACACGTCGCCGTCGAATGCGCTCTCCGCAAAAGGCGACGAGGCGCCCCAACCTGGTCGTCCTCTCGGTGCTTCCTATGTCGTCCGTGGAAGCGTTCAAACGAGCGCCGAAGAGGTGCAAGTCACAACGACTGTCTTCAACGCCGAGAACGACGAGATCGTATGGATGCGGACATATGCTCGACCGTTCGATCCTCAGTCGCTCATGAATGTCCAGCGCGAGCTCGCAAGCGAGATCGCAACCGTCGTCGGCCAATCCTACGGCGTGGTTAGAAACGACATTCGCGCGGATCCACCGAGGAATATGGAAAGCTATCTCTGCGTCCTGCGCGCTCAGGCCTATCGCAGCACTTTCCGGCGCGTCGACTTCGATCCGGCCATGCAGTGTCTTCAGCAAACCGTTCAGCGGGATCCGCAGTATAGCGATTCATGGGCCATGCTTGGATGGCTGCATCTCGACGCCGGACGGTTGGGCTATTCAGCCGACGGCAATCCGCAAACGGAGTATGACAAGGCCCTTGAGGCAACGTCGCGCGCCATCGCCCTGCAGCCGAACAGTCCCCTGGCGCTGAAGGCCCTGGCTGCGGCCTACCATTTCACGGGACGTTACGCCGATAGTGATCGCATCAGCCATCTGGCGATCGACCTCAACCCCAACGATCCCGACATTCTTGCCCAATTCGGCTGGCGTCTCGCCATCCGCGGGAACTTCTCGGAAGGCGTGCCGATGCTCAAGCGCGCGATCGAGCGCACGTTGCATCCGCCAGCCTGGTATCTTCATTTCATCGCGGTCGACCTTTACTTGAAGGGTGAATACAAGCAGATGCTCGACGTGGCCGAGACGGCATCGTTGCGCGATTCCGGATTCAGCCAACTGTTGATTGCGATAGCGAATACAGAGCTGGGGCGCCGCGATGCGACCCAAACGGCCTTGAAAGGAATGTCGCGGTACAAAGCGTTGGCCGATGATCCGGCCGGCTTCTTGCGCCGCAACGGAGCGGCGGATCAGGTTGTCGACACTCTCGTGGCCGGATTGCGCAAGGCCCAGGCTCTCGTCGCAAGCTGACCTTCCCTGCCGTTTCGGCGCCGTTCAGCCGCCATCTTCGGCTTTCGACGGCCATGCCGCCGTCGCCGTTTTTCACTGCGCATGGAATAGACCGCCCGAAGGCGGCCTTCCATGGGTTAGCGGAAACCAAAGCGGCTTACGGGCGAATGCCGTTCTTTCGCGCGCAATCCCGATAGGCGGAATAGCCCGCCGAGTTTCGGGCGGCAGTCGCCCCGCTTGTCATGTTCGCACCGCCGGCGGCAGCGGCTTCATTCGCCTGCCTGAAGCATTCAGCACGAATTGCATCGACATTCTTGCCACTATTCTTCGGAGCCGCATTTGCCGGAACCGCAACCAGCAAGACCAACGTACTAAGCACACATATCTTCCACATAGTCGTCTCCCTGTTCCCTGTAGTGGACCAGCTGCCGTATCAGTTCGCCAATTTGCCGCGTCGGCAGTAAGCGTCAGCATTGTTTCACACAGGGAGGTCTTCAAGGTACGAACACGTTCGTACCTGCCTCGCGCCGCCGGGGTCCGAAGGATCGAGCTTCACCATGCCCGCGGGGGTCGCTTGCGCCCCGAAGCCACGACGCGCCGTATTGAGCATGCATCTTGTGCCAGCGTGGCACGCAGTTGAACCAACGGAACGAAGCACGTTCAGCGGGATTGGTTGGGACACCCTTGCAAGGAGTCCGGATATGCGACCAACGAAGGCTTTGCTGGTTCTCAGCTTCATCGCATCTGCAGCAATGATACTCCCTTATGACGCCCAGGCCCGGCCCAGAGGAGCCGGCGCTCGATCGGCTCACTTCCACGGCGGAGGAATGCGGCCTGGTTGGCACGGCGGCGGCACGCGATGGCATGCCGGCGGCTGGCACGGCGGCCGCGCACGTTGGGCCGGCGGCGGCTATTACCGCGGTGGCGGTTACTATCGAGGCGGTTGGGGCGCCGGAGCTGCCGCAGCCGGTTTGGCGACTGGCGCAGCCATCGGAGCCGCGACGGCCTACAACTCCTGCTATCAGACGCGAAACGTGTGGAACGGTTACGCGTATGTTCAGCAAAGCGTGAGGGTCTGTTAGGCACTTCCTCGTCCGCTATGCCTGCGCGAGTGCGTTTCGCCGACCCTGTCTGGGCCGACGTCACGCCTTCGCGCGCTACCAGTTAACGCGCAGTCCGGCTTTCCCGCCGTAGGAGAAGCCGCCACCGTCGAACCGGCTCTGATAGGAAGCGTTGGCATAAAGCGACGTGGTCGACGTGACCTGTCCGCTGATGCCGGCATTGATCTCGCCCCACAGGCCGCCGAGGCTCGCCTGGAATGGAACGAAGCCGGTGTCCGACGAGAACAGCGTTTTCGGGTTGCCGAGGAATTCGTTCCACAGGCTCGGACGGATCCAGGCCGTCAGCGTACGCGGACTGTCATCGACCGCCCATGTTCGGCCAAATCGGGCACCGATCCGGGTTGCGAGCGAATCCACATCCGCAAAGCGGATTTGCGCCGCGATGTCGCTGGCGTCGTTGATGTGGATGTTCTGATACACCAGTTGCGCCTGCGGCTCGATGAAGAAGCCGCCGGCGAACTTGAAGGGATATCCGCCCTCCACCGACGCAGCCCCACCCTGAGCACCGGTCTTGAGCGCCGGAATGCCGCGATTTGCGCTGCTCGTGATGTCGTAGAACGTGCCTTGCAGGATCGAGTCGATGTACCAGCCGGTCGGCCCGAAATGCGTCCAGTAGCCACCGAGCGTGTAGGCGGAGAAGGTGTTGTCACCCTGGCTGCCATCGAAATGGGTGACCCGCCCGCGCGCGCCGCCGATCGCGAAATACGCCCCCGCCTGGTCGCGCGAACCGTCGGGACCGTCGTGTCGATAGACATCCATGCCCGCCTGCAGCGCCAGGAAATCATAGCTGAAGTGCGGTCCGGCTTCGCCACCCAACACGCCAAAGCTGTCGCCCTGATGCACGCCGTTGACCCCAAGCACGCGACCCCATCCGACCCTGGCGTTCTCGGGATTGGCGCGGAAGCGTTCGTCCTCCTCCTCGCCCACGCGTTCATGCAGCGTGTCGAGCAGGCTGCGTCCGTACAACAGCGTCATCGCCGGAATTGCCGCGTAGAGCGAAGTCTCCTCGCGGTAGTCGGGGATATCGCCGCCGCCGCCGTCGGCTCCGCCTCCACCGCCGCCTCCACCGCCACCGCCGCCTCCGCCGCCACCGCCTCCTCCACCGCCTCCACCTCCGCACCTAGGCACGTTGGGCAGATTGGAGCAGTTGATGAGACCGCCACCGCCGCAGGCACGAAGATTGGGATGCGCGACACAGTCGAGGGTGTCGCGCAAATACCAGGCTTGCGGGTTGCTGGAGTCGACGCTCGAACGGAACAGCGAATATTGGTAAGGGCCGGCCAAGACGGGGTGAGACAGGCTGAAGGCACCAGGCGTCGTCGTCGCACCATTGATCGCGTCGACGACGAGGATGCCGTTGCCGGTGGTGAGCGCGCCGCCGCCCGTGGTGTTGCTGATCTTCAGGAACGTATTGCCGCCTGCCGTGCCGCCATTGATGACGAGCCTGTCCGACGGCGAACCGTCCCTGCCAAGATATGTATTGAGCCCGATGGTACCGCCCTGGCCGACATAGTTCACCGCCGTCAGCGTCTTGTAGCTCGACAGCTGCGTCGGATCGCCGACAGGGGACGTGAACTGGATGATGCTCGAAGCGTTGATCAAATTGGTGACGTTCGAGTTGCCGGTCATGGTCCAGAGCGAATTGTTTTTCAGCGCGACGCTGGAGGTGCTGCCGGAGTCGGTGAGCGCAACGCCCTGCAGGGTCGAACTGTCCGCGACGAGGTTGAGCGTGGAGCCGCCGCTGACGTTCAGCCATTGATTGTTGTTCGCGACCGCAGTCACGCCGGTCAGGCTTACGCTGCTGATGCCGCCCGGGGCGGCGATCGACGCACCGTTCGGACTGGTCATGGTGACTCCGGAGAGCGTCGCTGCACCGCCACTTATGTTGAGCGCGTTGGCATCGGCTCCATTGGCCGTGAGTGAGCCACCGGTCATGCTCAGCGTACCGCTGCTTGTCACGCCGGCCACATGGGTGCCTGCGCCTGATGTGGTGACCGTCGAGCTGCCGTCGAGCGTGACGCTGCCCGAATTGTCAGCCTGCACTCCGCGGCCTCCGCTGCTGTTCGGAACCGTTACCGTCACGCCGCTCGCCGTGAGCGTGCTGCCGGTGCCGCTGGCCTGCAGGCCGATCTCGCCCCCGCCGCTGCCCGTCGCGGCGACGCTGCCTCCCCTCAAGGTGATCGCGCCGCCGTCGAGTGCCTTGGCACCGACATCGCCACCGCCGCCGGAAACCGTGACCGCAACGCCGTTTGCCGTGACAGTGCTTCCGGACGATTGCGCCAACAGGCCGGTTTCGCCGCCGCCGTTCCCCTCAACGCTGACAGTGCCGCCGGTCAGCGTGACCGACCCACCGGAGTCCGCGCGCGCGCCAACGTCGTTGCCGCCGCCGCCGGGCATCGAAATGGTTGTACCCGTCGAGCTAATCTGGCTGCCGGCGCCCGTTGCCCACAGGCCGGTGTTGCCGCCACCGCCGACCGCATAGGCGATTGAGCTGTTGAGCAGACTGACCGTCGCCGCGTTGGCCGCCTTCGCAGCGACGTTGTTGCCGGCGCCGTTGAGACCGATGGTGAGTCCTGTCGCGCTGATCTGACTGCCCGTTCCATCAGCGCTCAGCGCAGTTCCTCCGCCGCCGAAGGCCGGATTGATGATCGAACCCGACTGAAAGATGATCTGGCCGCCGCTTTGCGCCGACGCGGCAGTGCTCCAGTTGCCGTTGATGCTCGCCCCGGAACTGAAGATGATCGTACCTGCAGCATCCGCCAAACCACCGATACTGCCGCCATTGAAGGGATTGATGTTGACGTTGTTGGTCGTGATCTGAGCGCTCGAACTTGCGTGAACGGCAGGCGTTCCGGTCAACGTCGTATTCGCGTCGATCGCGCAGCTTCCACTCGTTGCGGAGACAGTCGAATCCGGTGCGACCGTGCAGGACTGAGCCGAGGCCGCATCAACCAGAGCGGCCGACGCAATCAAGGCAAGCGCGGCGAGCCGGAACCGGCTCCGACAGGCCGCGACTGGTCTCGGCTTATTCCTGAAGAACTGGACCAATGATTGCAGGGCGGCGCGCGTCGACGCCTGTTCCATGCGATTGCGCGCGCAAGATCCAAGGAGAGTCGAGCCGGTAAAGCACTTCATTTGCGCCGCCTTCCAAACCTGTCGTTCTCAACAACGTCAAATTGAAAAGGACGGGTTGCTTGGTCGCGGTGCAAAATGCAGGAGCGGCTACAATTCAAGATCGCAAATCATCATCCGACTATCAGGACGAAGATCAACTCGAATGTGGCGATCCGAAACGCGTGCTGCCGTTTGTTGGCAGTTGATGCTTTCGCATCACACAACTTGTGCAGTTCGTGCCAACCGTCGTGCTCTCTCGCGCACGTCCGACGCAACTTGACGCGGTCATCGGGCAGTTCCGCGATCACGCAACCTTTCATCAATTTGCATTCTCGCCTCTGTCCGGATTCGTCGGACGAATGGAATTGCCGTCCCATCGTTTGGGCATTGATCGCAGCATCCTTGCTACGCCGCGACTCCCTGCCGCATCCATGCCGCTTCTGCTGAAGTCGCATTCCAGATCGATTGGCAAGTCACGTCGATTTGATGCCGCGCACGAGATGCACAGGAACCACTTCCGGAGGTTGCATTTGGTTAGGTGCGAGAAAACGGGAACTTGCGGACTTGGCATTCAGTCATGCCAAGCTTCGTAAGTGTCGCAGCAAACCAAATCCAGGGAGCAAGCCATGATGAGTCTAAGAGTTCTTGGCGCGGCTGTGATAGTGGCGTCGGCAGTTTCGAGCCCCGCATCGGCGCAAGCGGTCTTCTCCAACCCGGCCGCCTGTTCATCTCAATTCGCCAGCGCCAACTGCCTCAACCGAGGAGCCGGGAGCCCGTACGACAGCAGGAGAGGCTATTATCAGCGGCGAGCCGCCTATCGCGAACCCGTGGGGCCGGTGGGGGCCGCTGCCGGCGTGGCCGGCGCTGCCGTCGGAACCGCCGCGGCGATCGCGACCGCTCCCTTCGACGGCTGGCGCAATTCCTACGCCGCATACGGCACCTACGATCGGCCCGCCGCGTATGGCGACTACTATGCGTGGAACGGCGACTGGAACAGTTACGCGTCGCACAACGGCATCGTCTGCAGGCCCGGCACCTTTTTCAAGGGATCCGACGGACTCCAGCACCCCTGCCAATAGGGCTCTTCTGCTCTCAGACTAATCTACAGGCGGCCTGCATGGGCCGCCTGCTCCAGTCCTGCCGGTCGCGTCGACAGCGCCTGCGCGGCTGAAGGATCGTATGCGCCCGAGCTGCCTAGTCGGATCGACGACAATATCCGGCTTCGCCCTCCACGCTGCGCCGGAACGAGCGCCTGCGGCGGAGCGATTGCTGGATGCGCAGCCCACCGATACCGACATTCAGTGCAGGTTTCGATGCGGCCCGAGCTGCTCGTCCGACTCCGCAATCATCCGATCCGACGTCGGCTTCTGATGATATGTCGGCCACTAACCTGCGCGGGAAGATCCGGCTCTGTCGAGCCGTCCACGCAGTCGAGGCAATCGACCTATCTGGGTTGGGATCGATCGATGGCCCCGCTGTCCAGCAATGGCGCGGCATCGATGTTGTGCGCGTCCATCAGCATGGCCAGCCGCTCTACTGCAGCAAGGATCATGGCCTGCTCCCATTGCGGCAACTGGACGAAGCGATCTGTAAACGTCAGGTGAAGCAAGTCGGGTGCGTTGGCCACGATGTCCCTGCCTGCCGGCGTCGCCGTCAGAAGGAACTGGCGCTTGTCGTTTGCGTTACGCTGGCGCTGCACTAGATCGAGCGCCACAAGCCGATCGACGATCGTCGTGATCGTTGCCTGACCGAACTGAAGCGCCTGCGCAATGACCCCCGGTGTGGTTTTCTCGCGCGCGTCGATCTCTCGCAACACGAGCCATTGCGATGTCGTAAGGCCGGTCGCAATGGCCAGCTGGCGACTACCGATCTCAGTTGCCCGCAGCACTCTTCGCAGGGCGCGCAGCGTCAGTGAGGCGATCTCTGATTTCATGTGGCTTTTCTTATAGCTACGGCCGCGCCGAGGCGAATCGTAACCGGTTCCAAGTCACCCCTTCAAATTTTATTCGGATAACGAAATATCTACGAAGCTTTTGATGTGAGATCTCAAGCCAATTTTCAAGATTTCGCCACTTATTTTCCTATAAGGTAAAGCGCTATATATTTCGGAGAATGAAGCGATTAATTCGAAATCTGAAGCAATAGCCGGCCCTCGGGTCGACGCTTTCGGTGGATCCTCGCCAGTGGCTTTCGACGCTGCTCCGGATGTCAACGAAGCGTTCCAGTTGAGAAAGCCGTCGCCCGCTGACGGCCCCGCGGTTACCCGCCTGGTCGCAGCCTGCGCGCCACTGGACTCCAATTCCGCCTATTGCAACCTCCTCCAGTGCACGCACTTCACGGACTCCTGCCTCGTTGCGGAACGTCACGCGCAAATTCTAGGATGGGTTTCAGGTTATCGCCCGCCTTCGGAACCGAACAGCTTCTTCGTCTGGCAGGTCGCGGTCGCGAAGGCGGCGCGCGGCAAAGGCCTTGCTCAGCGCATGATCAACGCGCTGCTGGATCGCCCTTCCGCCGAAAGTGCCAAGTATCTCCTCACCACAGTGACCGACGACAACGCTCCATCCTGGGCATTGTTCAACGGACTGGCCCGCGCGTGGGGCGCTCCGCTGATCCGCAGTGTGATGTTCGAGTGCGACGCGCATTTCGCCGGTAAGCACGCCACAGAGTGGTTGGCCCGCATTGGCCCCCTGCCAAACCGACAGCCCGGAGCCAGAGATCAGGAGAACTGACGACATGACCACAACAACCACACTTGCTCGCCATACACGACCCAAGCCGACCAGCCATATCCCGGACCGATCCATTTACGAACGCCGGGAGTCGGTCGTGCGGAGCTATGCGCGCACCATGCCGCGCCAGTTCAGCCGAGCTGACAATGTCTGGATGTATGATAATCAGGGCGGACGCTATCTGGACTTCCTGTCGGGATGCTCGACGCTTAATTACGGACACAATCATCCCGCGCTGAAGCAAGCGCTGATCGACTACATCTCGACTGACGGCATCACGCACGGGCTTGACCTGCATACCGACGCCAAGGCGGAGTTCCTCGAAACATTCGAGTCGCTGATTCTGAAGTCACGCGGGCTGGACTACCGCGTGATGTTCACCGGACCGACCGGCACTAACGCGGTCGAGGCCGCCATCAAACTGGCCCGCAAGGTGACCGGCCGTGGACTGGTGATCGCTTTCACGAACGGTTTCCACGGCATGACCCTCGGTGCGCTGGCCTGCACCGGCAATGCCGCCAAGCGCACCGGCGCGGGCGTACCACTCAGCCATGTCAGCCACGAGCCTTACGATGGCTATCACGGCCCGGATCTCGACACCGCCGCGCTGCTGGAACGGCGGCTGTCCGACCCTTCCAGCGGGCTCGATGCGCCGGCCGCGATTCTAGTCGAGACGGTTCAGGGCGAAGGCGGTCTCAACACCGCATCGCCGGATTGGCTGCGTGCAATCGCCGATATCGCAAAACGCCACGGCGCACTCCTTATCGTCGACGATATTCAAGCCGGATGCGGACGCACCGGTCCGTTTTTCAGCTTTGAAGGCATGGGTTTTACGCCCGACATCGTCACCATGGCAAAATCGCTGTCCGGCATGGGGCTTCCCTTCGCGCTGACACTGTTCCGACCCGAGTTGGATCAATGGTTGCCCGGCGAACACAACGGCACGTTCCGGGGCAACAATCACGCCTTCATCACGGCCACCGCGTCTCTGCGGAACTTCTGGAAGGATGACGAGTTCGAGCAGGACGTCCAGCGCAAGGGACGATTGCTCGCACGACGCCTGGATGCCATCGCTTCTGGATTCGGCCTTTCGACACGCGGCCGCGGCATGATGCGCGGCATCGACGTCGGGTCCGGTGAAACTGCCGATGCCATCACCAGCGCCTGTTTTGCCGCCGGACTCATCATCGAAACGAGCGGCGCACACGACGAAATCGTCAAGGTGCTTGCACCTCTCATTATCGACGACGCCGCTCTCTCGGCCGGCCTCGACATCATCGAGGAGTCGGTCCGCGCGGTGCGGACCGGCAGCTACGGCATTGCAGCCGAATAACGAAAGGAAAGAACAATGATCGTTCGTCAACTCCGCGACATTCAAAAGACCGATCGTCTCGTCAAATCGAAGGGCTGGGACAGTGCCCGCCTTCTGCTCAAGAGCGACGGCATGGGCTTCTCTTTCCACATTACGACGATGTACGCGGGCGAAGAACTCAAGATGCACTACCAGAACCATCTCGAGGCGGTTTTCATACTGAAGGGAACCGGGACCATCGAAGACCTCGGGACCGGCGAAACGCACAAGCTCGCACCGGGCATCATGTACGCACTCAACAAGAACGACCAGCATATCGTTCGCCCGGACACTGACCTCCTGACGGCCTGCGTGTTCAACCCGCCGGTCACCGGCCAGGAAGTGCACGATGAGACTGGTGCCTATCCGACTGATGTCGAAGCGCCGCGCGAGGCGGCCGTTAACTCCTGAAACAACTGAAAGAGGGAAAGGCATTGACAGACATTTACCCATCCCGTCTCACCTCGGAGGCCCAGATGCTTCCGCGTCTCGATCCCGTTATTCATAGCGACTGGAGCGAGAGCGCACCGCTAACGCGGCAGCAGGCCGAGCAGTTCGATCGCGATGGCTTCCTCGTGCTCAAGGATGTCCTCTCTCCCGAGGAAGTCGACCACCTGCAGACGCAGGCAAAGAAACTGCTATCGAGCCCTAACGGCCTCAATCCGGAAACGATCATCGCCGAGCCGGACAGCCAAGAAATCCGTTCGGTCTTCGAGATCCACTCTCAGAGTAGAGTGATCGGGCGCCTCGCCGCCGACGCACGCTTGTCAGGCATCGCTCAGTTCCTGCTGAACGACAAGGTCTACATCCATCAGTCACGCCTGAACTACAAGCCCGGCTTCGAAGGCAAGGAGTTCTACTGGCACTCCGACTTCGAGACTTGGCACGTGGAAGACGGCATGCCGCGCATGCGAGCACTCTCCATGTCAGTCCTGCTGGCGGAAAATACGCCGGACAATGGCCCCCTGATGCTGATGCCCGGATCGCACCGCGTCTTCCTGACCTGTATTGGGGCGACGCCGGAAGACCACTATCGCACGTCACTGAAGAAGCAGGAGTATGGCGTGCCCGACCGGCAAAGTCTGACCGAGTTGGCGCACCGCCACGGCATCGTGGCGCCGACCGGTAAGGCGGGCACGGTGGTGATCTTCGATTGCAACACGATGCACGGATCGAACGGCAACATCACGCCATTTCCACGCGCTAACGCGTTCTTCGTCTATAACGCCGTGAGCAACCGGCTGCAGGCGCCATTCGGCGTCAAAAAACCGCGGCCGAGCTTCGTTGCCGCGCGCAGCGACCCGAAAGCTCTCGTGCCTCAGCACGGCCCGTTGATGGAGGATGCTCTCGCATGAGCGGTTTTCATAGTGTCGAGAAGATCGGCGGCACATCGATGGCCGCGACTGGCACGCTATTCGACGACGTTCCGATCGCGGAGCGCAAGGGCGAGGACCTTTACAATCGCGCCTTTGTCGTCTCCGCCTATGCCGGGATGACTGACCTGCTGCTGGAGCACAAGAAGACCTACGAGCCTGGTATCTATGCACGCTTTGTTGCCGATGACGGCGCGGACGGATGGCGTCAAGCGATGGCCGACAGCGACATCGCTTGGCCAGGCTTGGTGTTCGATGCGCTGCGAGCCCTCGATAACGCACGAATCGACGTGATTGCGACGCGGCATCAGATTCGCAATGCTGACGTTCAGTTCGTCGTGACCGTTTGCCACTTCGATGCTAGCGCTAGGGTTCTGCATCGTGTCCCGGTGGAGGCCGACGGGGAAGCGGAAGGCCGGCGCGCGGCCTGACGGCGCGCGTCGCAATCGTCATGCTTGCGGCAATCTCCCCGGTTCGTAGCCTGCTGCTCGCCATCTTTATGCTCATGGCGGGAAGCGGGTTTATGGCGACGCTCCTGAGTTTGCGGCTCGAGCGGGCGGGACAGGGCACGATCGTGATCGGCGCGGTGGCGACCGCCTATTTTGCCGGGCTGGTCGTCGGAGCCCTGCGCTCGGGACGTATCGTCCGGCGCGTGGGACATATCCGCGCCTTTGCGGCGTTCGTTGCGCTTCTCTCCGCGAGCACGCTCGGCTACGCGCAAATCATCCACCCTCTGCTCTGGTCGGGACTGCGGCTGATCGACGGCTTCTGCGTCGCCGGCGTCTTCGTCTGTCTCGAGAGCTGGCTAAACGAACGCGCTGACGCGGCCTCGCGCGGCAGCATTCTAGCGGCCTACATGGTTGCACTATATTGCGGACAGGCGGTGGGACAGTTGCTGCTAGGAGCCAGCGGTGATTTGCCTGCTGTTCCGTTTCAACTAGCCTCAATGCTAATCTCGCTCGCGATCATTCCACTTTGTCTCACACGCAACTCGGCGCCGCCGCCTGCCGAAGCCGCGGCGTTCGGAACCCGAACACTCTTTGCCGCATCTCCCCTCGGTGCTGTCGGAGTAATGACGACCGGCTTGATGTTAGGGGCATTTTACGGATTGGCCGCAGTGCAGGTTCGACGCCTAGGGTTCGATTTATCGCAGACAGCCCACTTCATGATGATCGTGATTCTTGGCGGCGTGATCCTGCAATGGCCGCTCGGACGCATTTCCGACCGCTATGATCGTCGCCAGGTCATCGTGCTCAGTTTCGCGGCAACCCTGTGTATCAGCTTGGTCATCTCCTTTCTCTCGTCGGTCGGCCCGTGGCTGCTGATTCTCGGAACAATGTTTGGTGGCCTCAGCTTTGCGCTCTATCCACTCTGCGTGGCCCATTGCAACGACCGTCTGCACGCCGCACAACGTATCGCCGCAAGTGGACGGCTGGTGCTGCTGTATTCCGTCGGCGCCGCGCTCGGGCCGATCGGTGGAGCGATATTCATGACAGGCTGGAGCAGCGGCGGGCTTTTCCTTTTCATCGCCCTTTGCGCCGGCGGCGCGGCCGCGTTCGGCATGTGGCGGCAGACGGCAACCCCGCCTGTTCCTGCACCCGAGCAGCAGGACTTTCAGATTCTTCCACGCACGACGCCGATTGCATCGCTGCTTGACCCCAATACGCCCGACGCAGCGGTGATCGGAGAACAGCAATCGTGAATGCCCCCGTTTCCGCACCTGATCCAACTGCTGATCGCGCCACGTTGCGCCGTGCGATTGCCGCCTCTGCCGTCGGCAATGCGACGGAATGGTTCGACTACGGCATTTATGCGTATGGCGTGACGTACATTTCCGCGGCACTGTTTCCCGGCGACGTCGGGGAAGCGGTGCTTTTTGCGTTGGCCACGTTCGCGATCTCCTTCCTCATACGGCCGCTAGGCGGGATATTCTGGGGATCGCTGGGAGACCGGGTGGGCCGAAAATCCGTGTTGGCGCTAACGATACTGCTGATGTCGGGCGCGACGCTGTGCGTCGGGCTTATTCCCCCCTACAACAGCGTCGGCTTCTGGGCGCCACTGTCGCTCGTTCTTCTCCGCATCGTACAGGGCTTTTCGACCGGTGGCGAATACGGCGGCGCCGCGACGTTCATGGCCGAGTACGCTCCCGATGACCGACGCGGCTTTTATGGGAGTTTCCTGGAGTTCGGAACGCTGGCCGGCTTCTCGCTGGGCGCATTCCTGATGTTATCCTTCTCGCTCTTTCTGGGTGATCAGGCGATGCACGACTGGGGATGGCGCGTTCCGTTTCTGGTCGCCGCGCCAATGGGCCTCGTCGGCGCGTATCTGCGCGCGAGAATGGAAGATACGCCGGTCTTCCGTGCCCACGAAACCGCAAGCCAGGCACGATCCTCACCAGGCCTGATCGCCCTTCTGGCACGTCACCGGCGTCCTATGCTCGTCGTCGGCGGCCTGGTGGTTGCGCTCAATGTCGTCAATTATACGCTGCTCAGCTACATGCCAACCTATCTTCAGAGCCGCATCGGCCTGTCGCCGGATGAGGCGCTTGCGGTGCCGCTCCTCGGCATGCTGTTCATGATGCTGTTCCTGCCATTTGCTGGCCGGCTCTCGGACCGAATCGGGCGCCGTCCGATGTGGAGCTTCTCCCTGATCGGGTTGTTTCTGCTGGTGGCCCCTCTCTACATGCTCATGGGCACGGGCCTCGTCGGCGCCTGTGTCGGCTTCATTCTGCTCGGGCTGCTCTACGTACCGCAACTCGCGACCATTTCGGCGACCTTCCCGGCCATGTTTCCCACCCATGTGCGTTTCGCCGGCTTCGCCGGCGCTTACAACATTTCGACATCCATTTTTGGCGGCACGGCGCCGGCAATCAACAGCGGCCTTATCTCTGTTACCGGGAACGAGCTGATGCCGGCCTATTACATGATGGCTACATGCGTTGTTGGGCTGATCGCGCTGCGCTTCATGCCGGAGACAGCTGGACGGACTCTTTATGAAGATCCTTTCGCGCGATAGGCCTAGCTAGCACGCCAAGCTTCCGAGGCCGAGGAACGGCTGGAGCGCCTTTATGCGGCCATTGAGAGCGGCGCTATCGATGGTACCGATGGATCCGGATCCCTCAAGAACCGGATCGCCGCGTTGATGGCAAGCCGGGGTAGGGCCGTTGTGGCTCTCCATTATGCGAAGAAGTCGAGTGCACCCCCCATCCAGATTGACCCGATCGCTATCGATCGGTTCACCCGCCTGATGCGTCAGCAACTCGTGTCGGGCGACGTCGCTGCTCGGAAGGCCTATCCCGCAAGCGTGGTCGACGCGATCATCGCGTCGGAGGACCGTCGGCTCAAATGACAGCATCCGGTCCGTTTTCGGCCGAAAGGGTCAACCCAAACCTTGGTTTCATAAATCTGTTCAGGAGTGGTGCCCAGGGGCGGGATCGAACCAACCGGCTTCGCCCTCCGGGCTACGCCGGGACGAGCGCCTGCGTGGAGCGATTGCTGACTACGGTAGCAGCTGGATAATGGTAATGCCTCTGTCCTGTACAAGTACAATGGCGTCGAGCTCTTCTGCAAGTTTTCGATTCCGTTTTTCATGAAGCTTTTTGATCGGGGCAGCTATACGGTCCCAACCATCGAGAAGCTGCTTGGGGACTGCTTTGAGAACGTCGAAGGCGACTATGTAGGCGTGGGCCATCCTGATTGGTGGTCAAAGGGCAGCAAGCGAGCTTCTTAAACGCAGGTGCAATCAACGTTGTGTCGCAAGAAATGTCGAAAGCCCTGCACAAGGTCTCTACGAACACAGCTGCTCAGATTGAACTATGAATATTGCCCTATCTCCTCAACCCACCACGCTCGTCCCGGATACGCCGGGCTGCTATGTTATACGTCGGCCTAACTGACAACCTTCGGCGACGGTGGATCAGCACCTAGATAATCCCGAAAAAACTGGAGAGACTAAGCTTGGGCGCGGTGGTCTTTCATTGGGTCGCGACATCCGACACCTTCAAAGTTGAACGAACTTGGATGAACATTCACATTCAACACGAAGGTGCCTGGCCACTTTTAAATAGGATGTACTCGCCACCTTCAACCTGACTGCGTTTCAAGGTTTAGACTTAGACACCCGAGTGTACAGGTTCTCTTGGCGATCTTAGCTTATCGCCAGTTCTTATGAGAACTGCCTTCCTGGCAGCACACAAAGAATTTCTAGAACTGACGGCGGTGGAGAATCACGGAGATCGCCTTACATTGCACTCGCGGCATCTACTTCGTCTGCGGTTTTGGCCTGCGAAGTACTGCGGAACATTTTCCCATATTACCACATGTACCACCGTAGATATTAGAGCAGTCATTCGTCGATTCCGTCGTGCACGTGTATTCAGTGCGCCCCCCTGTACCGACGTATTTGCAGCAACACTTGTTGACGCCGCAGCCATCATGAGCCCGAACGGGGATCGACACCAAGAGAAGAGATACGACGGAAAAGGAGGTGATCAATCTGTACATTGCAATCTTCCTTTCGCCAATGCGCTGCACCAAACATCAAGCGATTGAGACGCGTTGTTAAGCAGGAACAGACCGAGCTCTCATTGAGCGAAAAAGGAACTCATAGATTTCAGTCCATCCTTGTTGTCGCACTGTTCAGCCAAACTAGGGAATCTAGTAGGATTCGCATTTGGCGCCGGGGGCTGTCCAAAAATTACAGTCCTGAGGTTTGCCTTAGCACCCGAAACGTTTCGATATTCTGTTCCGTAATTAAACCGTGAAGCGAAATCTGAAAGATTCACCTGCTTGAGCGCGATGCTTTTCGCAATGATCTTGTTTCCTTGGATATCACTCTCAATGCTGTGTTCTTTGAGCCACTCCTTTAGCTTGCTTGTCGAAAGAGACCCTGAGGCTCCAGCAGAAATAATGTCCAAGAAGCTCGCGTTAGCAGAGGAACTCGTGTTGAGCGTCCACTCATCTTTTCCCTGATCTTTGGTCCAAACCTTGTTCAATTCTTTGGTGATGGTGTCAGGCTTCAAGTCATCAGCGTTATAGGTACTCTTTCCTTGCTCGCTCTGAAAGAAGCGCTCATCCGCGGTAACATCACGAGCGGAACTTAACAGCCCTTGAATGAAAGACTGATCGAAACTTGCTGGATCCTCAACTGTAAAGGTTCCTCGCACACTGACGGCAGCCTCTTGAGCTAGCGTTCTCAAGTCATGACGAGATACCGTCCCGACCCCGCCAGAGCCGTTCAAATCTATCCAAAGTTTCGTATTCTTTAGCTTCTCAATATCTATAGCCGCGATGTTGAACTTTGTGCTCTTTACACTGAACGAAACCGTTGCGTCCAATTGCATGAATGGAAGGAATTTTAGAAACCGGTCCAAGACCTCTTCCTCCCCACTATTGTCCTTCTCCCACACATCAAATTTGAGAAATAGCTGCTTCGGCGCTGTAAGAAACGATTGAGTTTTTTCGGCAATCGCGACGTTGCGAGCCATCATGCCATCAGGTCGTTCGATATCACTACTGGATATCGTGATTTCGACAAGTGGAAGAATATCTACGTTGGAGCGACCTAGCCTGCAATCTTTCGGGGGCTTGACTGAGTTGGGGTATACAAACGTTATCGCATCAAGAGCGCGATCACGCGCGTCATTAGTTATCAAGTCAAGCGGCACCAAAACACGATTTCGGCGCTTTAGATGTTCATGCTTGCCGTGTTTAACAACTAACGGATCCATGAGAAATTTTTGATATTCAATTTCTCCGTTTGCCGTCTTTCTCGTACTGAGCAATGGCTCTATGACGAACTGCCACTTCTCGATTGCAGTCGCCGCTACCGATTGATTTCTGGTGTTTTCATAGACATGGATAATCTTGTTTCCCCACTCAAACCGCCCAACGTCAACAGAAAGTACGGTTATATCGCTCATACCCGCAGTTTGCCCGTGCGCCGTCACTGACGTCGCACAGCAAATGATTAGAGACATAAGCATCTTTTTCATGAACCGCCCCTGTCTAATGATAAATGCGAAATCTGATGATGCTCCTGGACATTCGAAACCACTCGGCAGATCTGTTCGTACGCTTCTCCCATCAATTGCTTTCGTGCCTTTTACGTCGAACAGTCCTACTGCTCACGGCAGTAGAATAGTGTATGTGGTGCCTCTGTGATCATTCTGTTGCGTCACATAGCAGAGCTCGCAGCAACAGGCCGCTAAAATAACGAGCCAAATCTTCCTCACCTTGTCTTTGCGCTCAGCAGTGGCGGCTCTGTGATGCCGCAGTACTTTCAGGAATCACAGAAGCTCGGCATAGATCGATTTTGCTTGCCCGCAGAGGGAGCCCCTGGCTGGAGTGAGCACGTTGCAAAGCCTTGGGTCGCTCGAACGCTTAGCTCCCGCTGAGACCGTTACTCCGAAAGCGGTCACGTGCTAGCGCGCAATCCGTCTACATGCATTTTGCCGAGGGATTGTTGCCAGGCATACTGCAGACGCAAGTTGGATTCTTTGGCGGCGTACACGTGATATTGAACTTCTTAGTAGTAGTTCCGCAGGTGCAAGAGATTTCTGTAATCCTTACGAGCGGGCTAAAAGCCTCAGGCTTGGAATACATCAACGCCGCCGATCTGACGGGCTCTGCCGCTCGCGACGAGGACAACGATGCGGCTAAAATCAAAATAAAGAATACGCCTTTCATAATTGGCCTATCCTCCACATCCACCGCTTAAACTTAAAGTAGAGCGTCGATTATGATCATTACGACACAACCAGTTGTCAATCCGAAAGCTACTTGCAACCGCGACAAGATGTCCCATATGCAAGACCTCCGTACACACCCCGTCCTGAGATTCCTGCGATCTGGTCTGCGTTGCTTGGTTTGTGTTCTAGTGGTGTAGCCTTTTGCCAAGTTCTTCGCGCCATCCGATGGTCCTACTCTAGATGCAACATGGCCGGTCAACGTCGGATGCAGAGATGCCGCAGATTTATTTAATCGGGCCTCACCAGCGTGAGGCCGCAGGCGACAGCCTCTTTCATGGCCTCGCTCACGCTTGGCCTAACCGCTCAGCCCGAAGTTCGATGGCGAGTCGCTCAAACGCCACGGACAACCAAAAACGCCATAGCCTAGGGCGATGGGAGCAAGCCGGACCAATTACAAGCGGCCTGGCAAGTCTAGAAGGCCCCCCGACCTCGTAACGTGCCAATCGCCTAGCCCTGGATCGCGCTGCATTACTGCTAGATTCGGTTTGTCACCTTGCTGGCGTAGAAAATCTGATCGGCGCAAAATCTAATCGGCTGCGAGACGCGATCCTAAATCAAGATACTCCGCAGCTATTCGAGCACCTATTGGAAGCATTTTCACTGCAGGGCATCAGCGATCATGCAGCACGCAGCTACATGGATCGTCATGGGAGTCATGCCTGGCAGGACCTACAGCGAGCGACCTCTCGGCCTGCGGACTGCTCGAAGCTGCGCAGCTAGTAGAGCTTTTACGGTTGCGGCTACTCGCAGCACGACGCCATCACCCTAGCGGCTACGACGAATGGCACTCCTTGGACGGAATGCGGCTTCAATTCGAGCTTCATCAAGGCGTTGGCCAGATTGAGGCAGGAAGGCAAAATCGGTGATGGCCTGACCTTCCATGGGTTGCGCCACACCGTCGGCAAATTGCTTGTCGAGGCCGGTTACGACATCGACACAGTTCGTCGTTGGCTCGGCCAAGGGACCTTCGCGATGGCAGCGTACTACACCGAGACCGCGGATATTTCGCAGCGGATGCGCGAGGTGGTCGCGAAGTTCGACCCACTCGGGAGCAAATCGCGTACATAGGTGTCTAACTCGCAGCCAGAAATGTCTAACTGGCTAGGAGACGTTCAGCTAAGTCATTGATTTTATGGTGCCCAGGGGCGGGATCGAACCACCGACACTGCGATTTTCAGTCGCATGCTCTACCAACTGAGCTACCTGGGCATACCCGCGGGGCCGAAAGGCCAGAGCGAGCGGGCGGTTTATAGAGAGGTCGGAGCGCCGTGTCCACCCGCCTTCGCCAAAGGCTTCGGCGCGGCGAGCCCGACCGGCACTCTTTCCCCAACTTGTTGGGAAATCTTGGCTATTCCGGGTCCTCCGCGTCGTCCTCGCGGCCTGGGACGACATAGCGGCCGGTCAGCCAGCGGTTGAGATCGACGTCGCGGCAGCGCGCCGAGCAGAACGGGCGGAAGGCCTGCTCGACGGGCTTGCCGCAGATCGCGCAGGCACGCGGGGTGGCAGAGGGTATGGCCTTGGGCGTTCGGGCTTGGTCGGTCATGGCTGGGCCGGAGTTTACATCATCTGCCGCATGTTCCGCTGCGTTCCCTCCCTGCTTGCGGGTAGGGCAATCGCATATGCGTCTTCGCCGGCCGCGCAGGTGCTTGGCCGAGTGGCTCGAGACGGCGGCCTCGCCCGCAAGCGCAGGGCGATAGCCTCGGAGCGAAGGGCGTCTCCGCGATTTCTGGATAATGGAAGAATGCCGCCGATTTGCCCGACGAGTCAAGTTGTCGTGTCGAACGCTGAGCTCGTGATCTGTCGCCTGTTTGTAGCTCGTGAAGTGTCGTGTTTTCGGTGCTCCGGAACAAGGGGGGCACGATGGGCACGGCATCCATTCACGAGGGTGTACGACGGATGCGGTTTTCAGATTTGCTGGATCGGACGGAGGCGAAGGAACTGACGCAGGAGGCAGCATCGGAGGTTCTTGGGATCAGTGTTCGGACGTTTCAACGCTGGGCGGAGCGCTATGAGGCGGAGGGCGACGACGGGCTTGTCGACCGCCGGCTGGGGCGTCGTTCGCCACGGCGGGCGCCGGAGGAGGAGCTGGAACGGATGCTTGCGCTGTACCGGGACAAGTACGCGGACTTCACGGTGAAGCACTTCCACGAGCAGATGCAAAAGCGGCACGACTATGTGCTGGGCTATACGGTGACGAAGCTGGCGCTGCACGCGGCAGGGCTGGTGCGGAAGGCTCCGAAGCGTTCGGCGCACCGCAAGAAGCGGCCGCGGCGGCCGCTTCGGGGCATGCTGCTGCACCAGGACGGATCGCGCCACGTTTGGATCGAAGGCCTGCCCGCGAGGGACCTGATCGTCACGATGGACGATGCGACCAGCGAGATCTACTCGATGGTGCTGGTCGAGGAAGAAGGAACGGCCTCGACCTTCCAGGCCTTGCGCGAAGTGATTGGCGAGCATGGCCTGTTCTGCGCGCTCTACACCGACCGCGGCAGCCATTATTTCCTGACCCCAAAAGCTGGCGAGAAGATCTCGAAGACGCAACAAACCCAGGTGGGACGGGCTTTGTCGCATCTTGGGATCGAGCATATCGCAGCCTATTCGCCGCAGGCGCGCGGGCGCTCCGAGCGGGTGTTCGGCACCTTGCAGGACCGGCTGCCGAAGGAGCTGCGGCTTGCCGGGATCACGACGGTTGAGGCTGCCAACGCGTGGCTGAAGGCGCATTACATCCCCGGGCACAACGCCGCGTTTGCGATCAAGCCCGAACAGGAAGGCACGGCATTCGTGGCCGACCGGCATGAGGCCTGGCGCGAGGCGCTGTGCGTGATCGAGGAGCGAACCGTCGCCAACGACAATACCGTTGCATGGAACGGTCGGCGGCTGCAGTTGCCGGAGAGCCGGCTCAGGCCTCACTTCGTCAAGGCTGTGGTGCGCCTCCATGAGTATCCCGATGGCACCGTCAGCGTGTTCCTCGGACCGCATCGGTTGGCGATGTTTAGCGCCAACGGACAGCAGATCAGCCCCGACGCGCCCCAGCCTGGCGGCGTGCTCGGAGCCGTCAAGGACAAGCCCTGGCGGGCGCGCAAGCGCGCGTCCTTGACCGCTCCTGCGCGCACCGCCGTCGAGAAAGCGCGGGTCGGGACGGAGAAACGGGCTTCAAGTCGAACAAAGAAACTCACCCACAGGGCTAAAACCGCCACAACAGCCGTGGCATGATCAATCAGGGAAAGCCGTCCCCGCCTTCCGGCTCCCCTGCAAATCAGAAACGAAGGCGACAGATCACGAGCTACAAAAACACGACATCTTCACCCGCTACGGACAGTTGCCGTGTCGAACACGCTAGCTGTCGGCTCCTTTGCATGGGGTTGTTTTCGATATTTTGGCAGCGCGCCCCTGCGGCAGGCTATCGCGTCCGGCTATCGGCCTCGTTGCATAGCCCGGCCATGACGATGTGGAGCAGTTGAGGTGGGGTCTCATCGCGGGTCGTTCAGGAGGAAAGAGCCCCATCCGTATCGCATCTTCGATGCGATACGACCTCAGTGGATACCTCACACCGCGACGGAGTTGAGCCAGCCGTGGCGGATCGGAAAGCCCTCGCCGCCGAGCAAGGTCACGGTCTCGTAGAGCGGCAGGCCGACCACGTTGGTGTAGGACCCGACCATCTTGACCACGAACGATCCGGCAATGCCCTGCACCGCGTAGCCGCCGGCTTTGCCGCGCCATTCGCCGGAGCCGATATAGGCCTGGATGTCGTCCTCGCTGAGCCGCTTGAAGCGCACGCGCGTTTCGACCAGGCGCTGACGGAATGCCTCGCGCGGCGTCACCACGCAGATCGCGGTGTAGACGCGGTGATTGCGGCCCGACAGCAGCCGCAGACACTGCGCGGCCTCGTCGACCAGATTGGCCTTGGGCAGGATGCGGCGGCCGACCGCGACCACGGTGTCGGCGGCAATGATGAAGGAGCCGCGCAGGTCGTCGTCGAGATGCACCGATTTCAGCGCCGCGTCGGCCTTGGCACGCGCCAGGCGGTTGGCGCAGGCGCGCGGCAACTCGCCCCGCCGCGGAGTCTCGTCGACATCGGCCGGGCGCAGCGCATCGGGCTCGATGCCGGCCTGGTTGAGCAGGGCCAGCCGCCGCGGCGAACCGGAAGCAAGAACGAATTTGGGACGGCCTATCATGCGGGCTTTTGGGCTGAATCGGGGGGACGGACGCGGGCGGAACCTATCGGATGGGGCATGGATGCACAACCTTGGAACCGGCCGCGAATCGCGCCCCCGCCTGAGACCAGGCCCCATAAGCACAGCTGTTTGTCAGTCTGGCGACAAGCGGCGGTTCTGCGAATCGGAACACGCTGGTCCCCTCGCCTGGCCGAGCCTCACAGGTTTGCCGCGCCGGCCTTGGCAAAGCGGCGGCGGATGCGCAGCAACAGGCCGTCGCAGACCTCGCGGTAGGCGGCGAGCTTCTGCTCGCGGTTGCCGCTGGTGCCGGTCGGATCCTGCGTCGGCCAGTATTCGACATCGGCGGCGAGCGTGCGGGTGAGATCCAGCGCCCTGTGGTGCGCCTCCGGCGACAGCGTGATGATGAGATCGAAGTTCAGCCCCTCCCAGTCCTCGAGCTCCTCGAAGGTTTGCGGCTTGTGGCTGGAAATGTCCTGGCCGAGTTCGGCCATCACCGAGACGGCGAACGGGTCGAGTTCGCCCTTCTTGACGCCGGCCGAGCGAACATAGAGGCCTTGCGGAAACATCTGCTGCAGCAGGCTTTCGGCCATCGGCGACCGCACGCTGTTCAGGCCGCATGCGAACAGCACGGCCTGGGGATTGCGCGCGCGCGGCGCTTCCATGCGATCAGGCTTTTTTCGATCGGGGTACGCCCCCGTCAATCACCGCTTCACCGATCATGCGCCTTCACCCTTCCAGTGCAGCACAGTGATCAGCGTGAACAGCCGCCGCGCGGTCTCGAAATCGACGCGCACCTTGCCCTTGAGCCGCTCCTGCAGCGTGCGCGAGCCCTCGTCATGGATGCCGCGGCGGCCCATGTCGATCGCCTCGATCTTGTCCGGCGTCGCGGTCCGGATCGCCTGATAGTAGCTGTCGCAAATCATGAAGTAGTCCTTCACGACGCGGCGGAACGGGGTCAGCGACAACAGATGCGCGACCACCGGCGCGCCGTCCTCCTTGCGGATATCGAACATCAGCCGGTTGCCGGTGATCGCGATATGCAGGGTGTAAGGCCCCGGCCCGGCGGCGCCCTCGGGCGCGAATAGGTTCTGCTCGATCAAATCGTAGATCGCGATCGCCCGCTCATGCTCGATATCGGGCCCGGAACGGCCGATCGATTCCTCGTCGAGCGTCACCGCGACGATGCGATTGTTGGAATCCTCGTCGTCTGGTGGCTTGTTCATGAGAGGTTGAGGCGCAATCCGACGGAACGTGAATGGGCATCGAGACCCTCGGCCTGGCCGAGCGTCATCGCGGCGGGCCCGAGCGCACGCAGCTGATCCGGCCCGCACCGCAGGATCGAGGTTCGCTTCATGAAGTCAAGCACCCCGAGGCCCGAGGAGAACCGCGCCGAGCGCGCGGTCGGCAGCACATGGTTGGAGCCGCCGACATAGTCGCCGATCGCCTCCGGGGTATGGGCCCCGAGGAAGATCGCCCCGGCGTTGCGGACCTTGTTCGACAGGCCCTCGGCATCCGCGGTCATGATCTCAAGATGCTCGGCCGCGATCGCATTGGCGAGCTCGACCGCGTCGTCGAGTTTTGCCACCTTGATCACGGCACCGAAGTCGTTCCACGAGGTGTGGGCGATCTCGCCGCGCGGCAAGGTCGCTAGCTGCGTCTCGACCGCGCGCTCGACGTCGGCGGCGAGCCGTGCACTGTCGGTGATCAGGATCGACTGCGCGCTGACGTCATGCTCGGCCTGGGCCAGGAGATCGGCCGCGATCCAGTCGGCATTACCGGTGTCGTCGGCGATGACCAGCACCTCGGAGGGGCCGGCGATCATGTCGATGCCGACCTTGCCGAACACCAGCCGTTTTGCCGCGGCGACATAGGCGTTGCCGGGGCCGACGATTTTGGCGACCGGCGCGATTGTCGCGGTGCCATAGGCCAGTGCCGCCACCGCCTGGGCGCCGCCGACGCGGTAGATTTCCGAGACGCCGCCGAGATGGGCGGCGGCGAGCACCAGCGGGTTGAGCTTGCCGTCCGGCGCCGGAACCACCATCACCACCCGCGGCACGCCGGCGACCTTGGCCGGCACCGCGTTCATCAGCACCGAGGACGGATAGGCCGCGGTGCCGCCGGGCACATAGAGCCCGACCGCATCGACCGCGCTCCAGCGCCAGCCGAGCTCGACGCCGGCGGCATCGGTGAAGTGCTCGTCCTTCGGCAACTGGCGGCGGTGGAAGGTCTCGACCCGGTCGCGCGCGAACCTCAGGGCGTCGACGGTCTTGGGGTCGCAGGCCGCAACCGCGGCGTCGATCTCGGCTGCGGTAATGCGCAGGCCGGCCGCGTCGATATCGAGCCGGTCGAACTTTTTGGTCGCCTCGAGCAGCGCCGCGTCGCCGCGGGCCGCCACGTCGTCGACGATCGTGCGGGTGGCGCGCTCGACGTCGGCCGACACCTCGCGCTTGGCCGCCAGGAAATCGCGGAATCGCTGCTCGAAATCGGCGCTCTGTCGGTCCAGGCGAACGGGCATGACGGCTTTCTTAGGAGGAATTCGGGTCCCTGCTCAATGGCGCGACGGATAATGGCCGTCAACCCTTGGGGGATGTCATTCCGGGATGGTCCCAAGGACCAGACCCGGAATCTCGAGATTCCGGGTTCGGTCCGGAGCCTGTCATCGGGCCGCGCCTTGCGCGGACCCGTTGGGACCGCCCCGGAATGACGTGCCCAATCACCCCGGCGCCACGCCGAGATCGTCGATGCCCAGATCGGTCAATTCGCACTCCAGGCACTCGACATCCAGCCGCAGCGCCCCACCATGGCCGAACATCAGGAGCGCGCTGCCGCCCGGCGGGTCGGAGGCATAGAACTCGATCCCGAGCAGTTCCAGGGTGGCTTCCGGGACTTCCAGGTCGATATTGCGCGACTTGCATGCCAGCACCCGGTCGAACCTGAGCGCGGCGATCAGCCGCCGCGAGCAGGCGCCGCCCGACAGGGTCTGCTCCCAGTCCAGCCGGTTTAGGCCGACCACGAGCCGCTTCTCGTCCTGGCGCCAGACGATGTCGGAGGGCTGGACGTGGGCGTCCTGCACATGAGCCGAGATGACCGCGAGGTCATCGGCATCGAGAGCAATCAGTTTCAGCGGCGCGGGTGGGGACATGACGGTGGTTATAACGCCTCGCGGCCCGGGAGGTACCAAGAGACCTGGCGAAATCGCCGCTCGAGGGAACCGGCCCACCGCGCTTCAGAGGCGATTGATGTCCTCGCTCTCCAGCACCGGCCTGGGGTAGCCGTCGCGGGCGACCTTCAGCATGGCGCGGCCGAGCCGTTCCGACGTCGTCATGTAGTTCGGGGCGACCCGCACCAGAAAGGAAAGCAGCGGCGAGGTCGCGAGATAGATCGCCTGCACCCAGCCGGTCTTGGAGCGGACGCCATGCAGCGGCTGGATCCCGGCGGGCCGGAACATGTAGGCGGCCTTGAACGGCAGCTTGAGCAAATCGTTCTCGGTCTTGCCCTTCACCCGCGCCCACATCAACGGGCCGCGCTCGGTGGAATCGGTGCTGCGCCCCGTGACATAGGTAAACACCATGCCGGGATTGAGCCGCGCCAGCACCGTCGCCGCGGCCAGTGTGATGTCGTAGGTGAGATGGCGGTAGCGTGCCTCGTCCATGCCGATCGAGGAGACGCCGAGGCAGAAGAAGCAGGCGTCGTAGCCGGCAAGCTGCGGTTCGATCGCGCTGTAATCGACGAAATTGTCGTGGATCAACTCGACAAGCTTGGCATCGCGCTGCCCGGTCGGGCTGCGCCCAACCGCGAGCACGCGCTCGACACCGGGATCGAGCAGGCATTCGCGCAGCACGCCCTGCCCGACCATGCCGGTCGCGCCGAACAGGATGACCTTCATCTCGATTGCCCTGCTGCCGCCCGATCCGTTCAGGCGGCGGTTGCGACCTGATCAAACGATACACCGGTCAGCGCCGCCGAGATATCCCATAGCCGCTGCGCTACCGCGGTGTCCCTGGCGTGCGGCATGATGCGCGCCGGCGCAGGTGGGCCCTTCAACTCGTAGAACCCGTTGGGCCCGTAATAGCCGCCCGGCTGGGCCGCGGCTGAGGTCGCCGCGAACAGCGTCGGCAATGCGCCCACCGCCGCGGAGTGGCTCATGATCGGCTGCAAATATCGACCGAACCGCCACGACAGGCTGTCGGTGCCGGGACCGTTCGGGATCAGCTCGGTGCGCGCGTAGCCGGGATGCGCGGCATTGCTCATCAGTCCCCAGCCGTTGATCGCACTGCGACGCTGCAGTTCGAGCGCGAACATCAGCATCGCAAGCTTCGACTGGCAGTAGGCGCGCCACGGCGCGTAGGAACGGCGGGCCTGCAGATCGTCGAAATTGATGACGCCGGAGCGATGCGCAAGGCTGGAAAGATTGACGACGCGGGTGTTGTGGCCGCGGCGGAGCTGCGGCAACAGCAGCGCGGTCAACGCATAGTGGCCGAGATAGTTGGTGCCGAACTGCATCTCGAACTCGTCAACGGTGACCTGCCGCTTCGGCAGCGACATCACCGCGGCATTGTTGATCAGAAGATCGAGCGCGGTATGCGTGGCGGCGAAGCGCCCGGCGAAATCGGCGACCGATGCGAGGTTCGCGAGGTCGAGCGTTTCATAGGTCACCGCGGCATCGGGAAGCTGCGCGCGGATCCGCGCCAGCGCGTCCTGCCCCTTGGCGCCGTTGCGGCCGGTGAGCACGACATTGGCGCCGGCGCGCGCCAGTTCCAGCGCGGTCTCGTAGCCGAGTCCGCCGGTAGCGCCCGTGATCACGGCGGTCCTGCCGCCCTGCCGCGGAATGTCTGCAGTGCTCCAGCCGGTCATGCTTATATCTCCTTGCAACACGATTCGGGTTTCTCGTCGGGTTCCTGCGGGTCCAGCCGCATCCGACGAAATGTGCACTAAGTGCATTTTTGCAAGGGGTGAAAAATTGCAACGTCCGGCGCCCGCGCGCAAACCGGCCAGGAAATCGGCCAAGAAACCGGTCAAGTCGGTGCAATCCAAAGCGAATCCGGCGTCGCCGGCGGCGGGCCTGCGCGCGCGCAAGCGGCAGGAGACCCGGGAGCGGCTGACCAAGGCCGCGATGATGCTGTTTCTCGAGCGCGGCTTCGAGGCGACCACGCTCGACGACATCGTCGCCGCCGCCGACGTCTCGCGCCGCACCTTCTTTCACTATTTCGCCTCGAAGGAAGACGTGGTGCTGGCCTGGCAGGAGGACGGCACCGCGGCACTGATCGCAGCCGTTGCGGCGCGCCCGGCCACTGAATCCATGCTGCAGGCCGCCGAGAACGCCATCGCCGACATGGTCAAGCAGATCGATCCGCGCGAGGCGGTCGCGCTGGCGCGGCTGAAGCGCGACAATCCAGCGCTGCAGGCGCGCGATCAGGCCAAATATGAAGGGCTTGAGCGCGAACTCGCCAACGCGTTGCTCAAGCGCGCCAACCACAAGAATGACCGGATGAAAGCCCGGCTGGTCGCGATGATCACGACCGGCGCGATGCGCGTCGGCAGCGAGCTCTGGGCCGACGATGGCGCCCGCGAGAAGCCGGACCTGGTCGCCAAGCGCCTGTTCGCCGCGATCCGCGCGATTTTCGAGTGAGCCAGCCGATCACGGCGCTTCCGAAACATAGTCTCCGTAAGGCGAGCACATGCTTCGGACTCCTCCCCCTTGTGGTAGGGCAATCGCATATGGCCGTTTGAGGCGATCGGAGTTCCCACAAACTCGTCATGCCCGAGCTTGTCCCGGGCATCCACGTCTTCGTTTCCACGCGAAGAGAAGACGTGGATGGCCGGGACAAGTGTTTAGCCCGGCCATGACGGCGCGGAAGAATCGGTTCATTCCGTATGCGATTGCCCTGCCCCTTGTGGGGAGAGGAGTGAGCCACCGGGCGAGGTGGATTGAGGCTGCGCAATGTTGAGACGCGCGGCGCAGAGCACAGCCTCTCTCACCTTCAGCCCTTGATGAACGCCAGCAGGTCGGCGTTGATCGTCTCGGCCTCCGTCGTCGGCATGCCGTGCGGAAAACCCTTATAGGTCTTCAGCGTGCCGTTCTTCAGAAGCTTGGCCGAGAGCGGGGCGGAGTCGGCGTAGGGCACGATCTGGTCGTCGTCGCCATGCATCACCAGCACCGGCACGTTGATCTTCTTCAGATCCTCGGTGAAGTCGGTCTGCGAGAACGCGACGATGCCGTCGTAATGCGCCTTGGCGCCGCCCATCATGCCCTGCCGCCACCAGTTCTGGATCACGGCTTCCGACGGTTTTGCGCCGGGCCGGTTGTAGCCGTAGAACGGCCCGGCCGGCAGGTCGCGGTAGAATTGCGAGCGATTGGCGGCGAGTTGAGCCTGCAAGCCGTCGAATACCGACTTCGGCAAGCCGCCGGGATTATTCGCCGTCTGCACCATCAACGGCGGCACCGCGCTCAGGATCGCCGCCTTCGCCACCCGGCTCTCGCCGTGGCGGGCGATGTAGTGCACCACCTCGCCGCCGCCGGTGGAATGGCCGACATGGACGGCGTTCTTCAGATCGAGATGCGCGGTGACGGAAGCGAGGTCGTCGGCATAGTGATCCATGTCATGACCGTCGGCGACCTGGGCGGAGCGGCCGTGGCCGCGGCGGTCATGGGCGACGACGCGAAAGCCGTGCCCCACGAAGAACAGCATCTGCGCGTCCCAGTCGTCCGACGACAGCGGCCAGCCATGGCTGAACACGATCGGCTGGCCCGAGCCCCAATCCTTGTAGAAAATCTCGACGCCGTCTTTGGTGGTGATGGTGGGCATTGGAAGCACTCCTTCAGCTGATCGTCATTCCGGACACGCCAGGCGTGAACGAACCTTGGGCGACGGCGCATCGCGGACACGCCACCGCATCTCGTCTTCTATGCTGCGTGTCGCCACGAAATGAGGTCATCCGCCCCGGATCAGGCGAACGTGACCGCCCTGAACCGGCGCCAGGCACCGATGGTCACCAGGACGAAGAACACCAGCACGATGCCCTGCACCACGGCAAAGACCGGCCCGGATGGCGGGTTCGGCGGCACGGCTGGCGCCAGCGCCTGCAACGCCGGCACCTTGAGGAAGCTCTGGATGACCAGCACGAAGACGTTGAGATAGAGCGAGACCATCGCGGTCACGATATAGATCGGACGCCAGGCGCCCTTGAGCTGCATCGCATAGAGCGCAATGCAGGCGATCGCGAGCAGCACCAGCGAAAGCCCGCCGATGATGTGCGACGGCAGCAGCTTCTCGGTCACCAAAGGCGGGATCACGAAGCCGGTGGCGCTGGTCAGGATCGTGAGCGCGAGGAAGATCGCGGTCAGCCCCGGCATCGCGCGCGAGCCGAGCAGCCCGAACATCACGAGCACGCCGGCGACGATTGCAATCAGGCTGATAATGACGTGCACGAGCACCAATGTCGTCATGTGGCGCACTCCCCGTTGAGACCCGCGTGCGAGGTTACGATGCGTGACGGAAAATTGCTACATGCTTCGATGGCAGGACGGCCGACATCCCATCAAAAATTGCCGGCGCGGGCGATTGCTGAAAATTTTCGCACATATGTCACACGATGCGGCACGTGCGCCGTGCGAGAAGCCTCATCAATAATAGCGCGGGATCGGTCCGTTATGCGGCGTCTTGCGCTTCGACAGGTCGAACAGCACCTCGTCGACATAGCACCAGCCCCAGCCTTCCGGCGGATCGTAGCCCTCGATCACGGGATGGCCGGTGGCGTGGAAATGCGCCGTCGCATGCCGGTTCGGCGAGTCGTCGCAGCAGCCGACATGGCCGCAAGTGCGGCAGATGCGCAAATGCAGCCAGCGGCTGCCGCTCTTCAAGCATTCCTCGCAGCCAAGCGCACTCGGCGTGACATCCTGGATGCCGGCGATATGGGTGCAGCCTTTCGTCATTTTTCGGCCCTTACCTGTCGCAGCTATCTGATCCGTCATCCTGAGGTGCGAGCTCTTGCGAGCCTCGAAGGATGCACGGACACACTGTGGCCGATTCATTCTTCGAGACGCCGCTTCGCGGCTCCTCAGGATGACGGGAAAACGTTTGCGTGCGTCGCATCGACGTTGCTACAGTGTGTGATCACCCGCGTCAGCGAGATAGCCGTGCAGCGCGGCCACCACCTGAGCGCCCTCGCCGATCGCGCCGCCGACGCGCTTGACCGATCCGGAGCGGACGTCGCCGACCGCGAACACGCCGGGCACCGTGGTCTCGAGCAGCGGCACGGCGCGCGCGCCTTCGCCGGTCTGCACGCCGGTCATCACGAAGCCGCCGCGGTCGACCTGCACCCCGCAGCCCTCGAGCCAGCCGGTCGCCGGATCGGCGCCGACAAACAAAAAGAGATTGCGGATATCCATGGTGAACTCGTCGGGCGCGAGCCGGCTGCGCCAGCGCACCCGCTGCAGCGTCTCCGCGCCGTCGAGCCCGATCACCTCGGTGTTGAACATCAATTCGATATTCGGCGTCGCCTCGATGCGCTCGATCAAATAGCGCGACATGCTGGCTCCGAGCCCGCCGCCGCGGATCATCATGTTGACCTTGCGGGCATGCGCCGACAGGAACACCGCCGCCTGCCCCGCGGAGTTGCCGCCGCCGACCAGCACGACGTCCTGGTTGGCGCAGAGCCGCGCCTCGATCGGCGAGGCCCAGTACCAGACGCCGCGGCCTTCAAAGGCATCGAGATTGTCGATCTCGGGCCGGCGATAGCGCGCCCCGCTGGCGACCACCACGGATTTCGCGCGCAGCGTATGCCCGCAGGCGGTGTCGAGCACGAATGCGCCGGACGCTTTCGTGCAGTCGAGCGATTTGATCGAGACCGGGATCAGCATCTCGGCGCCGAATTTCTGGGCCTGGTTGAAGGCGCGCCCGGCCAGCGCCTGGCCGGAGATGCCGGTCGGAAAGCCCAGATAGTTTTCGATGCGCATGCTGGCGCCGGCCTGGCCGCCGAAGGCGCGGGAATCGAACACCGCAACCGACAGGCCTTCCGACGCCGCATAGACCGCGGTGGCAAGCCCGGCCGGGCCGCTGCCGACCACGGCGACATCGTAGAGTTTTTCATGCGCGCTGTTGCCGATCATGCCGAGCGCCATCGCAAGCGCGGTCTCGGACGGATTGCGCAGCACCGTGCCGTTGGGACAGACCACCAGCGGCAGCTCGGCGCGCGTCGGCGAATAGCGCGCGACGAGGTCGGCGGCATCCTTGTCGGTCTCGGGATCGAGGAGGTGGTGCGGCTGGCCGTTGCGCGCCAAAAAATTCTGCAGCGACGCCATGTTGCCGACCGAGGCGGGGCCGATCAGCACCGGCCCGCCGGCGCCGCCCTGGATCAGGCTGACGCGGCGCAGGATCAGCGCGCGCATGATGCGTTCGCCGAGATCGGCCTCCGCAACCAAGAGCGCGCGCAGCCGGTCGGGCGGCAGCAGCAGCGTCTCGACCACCCCATCGGCATGGCCGTCGACCAGCGCCGGGCGGCCGGAGAGCTGGCCGATCTCGGCGAGGAACTGGCCCGGTCCCTGGTCGATGATCGGCGCGACATGGCCGAGGCCGTCGCGCTGGGTGATCGAGACATTGCCCGACAGCACCACGAACATGCCGGGCCCGGGCTTGCCGGTCTCGAACAGCGCCTCGCCGTCCTGGTATGAGCGCGGCTCGCCGAAGCGGCGCATCCGCTCGATCTCGTGCGCGGTCAGGGTCGGAAAGGTCTGCTCATGGCGCGGGAAGGCGTAGGCGGTTGCGCTCAGCCGATCGATCGTCGTCTCATCTACAGCCATCTCGGCAACCCGCTTCCTTATAACAATGCGCACGAACCGGGTTAACGGCGCGGCTCGTTTCCGCCGGCGTCATCTGGTGAGCCGCCATCTAGCGAACCATGGGCGGCTTCGGAAGAGGCCGCATCGTCACGACCGCGCGCCTGCGATTTCCGCCGCTTCAGGTTTTCGCGCAGCGCGAGCTTGAGACGATCCTGTCGTGAATCCTTCACGCGGGCTCCGGCCTGCCCGCCGCCTCTGTCCTGGTCGCCTGTCATTGCAAAACTCTCGAACCGCCGCCGCGCTGCGCGCGAGGCGAGCATAGCCAATGGCGGGTGCCCGCGCACCCTGCCCGGTCGGCCAGTTGCGGCGATATGATTCGGCGGCAAGCGCGGATCGGGATAGTTTCGGCGCGATCGGGAACCCAATCCGGCCGAAATCGGCCAGATTGGCCGGAATCAACGGCGAGGCGGTCGATTTCTGCCGATTTCAAGGGCGACAGGGGCGCGGTTTCGCTTGCGCCAAAGGGAGGCCTGTGGCAAGAACCGCCCGCTTGGACGGGCCCTCGGGGCCGATTCATTTTTCCCGGGCATGCTGCCGTAGCTCAGTGGTAGAGCACTCCATTGGTAATGGAGAGGTCGACAGTTCAATCCTGTCTGGCAGCACCATCTTTTCAATGACTTAGCTAGCCTCCGATCCCCCATTGACCATACAGTAACAATTTTGCGCAGATCCAAGCGTTGGAGGGCAATGGCCACAATCGGCGCTGAAGCACAAGGTACCGAAAGCGGTCGGTCTGGGCTATTTCTCTATTTTCACCTAAGTAGCACCAAGGTTCTTCCGGTCTTTTCGGCGTCATTTACCGATTTCTCTACGTGACGTGCGACAGCTAAAAGTGCCTTTCTGAAGAGCTCAAAGTGCTTTCCCACGTTTGTGCTCGCAAGCCATTCGTCGTCTTCGGGAGAGAGGGGCAATCCTCTGACTCGAGAGGCCCTCTTGGCCTCGCGATTTGAGATATTATTGGCCTCACGATCTCTAGCTTCGATCCGTCGACCAATTTCTTCGCCCGGAATGGAGTCTTCATTCTCCAGTGCGTCGAATACCCCCTTGAATTGGACCGGGTATAGCCGCTCCATCATGAGTGGGAAGCTATGCATGCGGCTGTCTCCCAGATTGAGCACCGTATGCTCTTTGCCCTTTTCGTTGCCCATAACCGACAGACCAAAATCCCCGATGACCTCCGTCGCGAACGAAATCGGGTGCTTTGCATCGAATTTTCTCAACGCAGGCATCATCTCTCGAAGCCTGGGAAGAACCCAAGCTCGTTCGATCAGAGGACGATTGATATCGACCGCCATGGATATCACGCTGTCCGTCGGCTGAAGCGATAGCTTGTCGAGAAGGTCGGCGAGATCAATCGGAGGACTGCGAGCGATAAAGCAGGCACTGAAGTATTCTTGGAATGAGCGATGAGTAAACGTTATCGATGTGCCGTCCCGCTGCATGATGCAAACGGATTCAATAAGGTCCCGAAGGAAGTCGGCTGGTTTGATATTAAGCTTTTCGTATTGGCAGGCGACCGCAATCGCATCCAGGATTTCTGTTTCAGTGAACAGGAATTTGGCTTTGACATACGTGGATATGCAGAGCGACGAGAGGCAGTTCTTGAACTCATTGATTGCTAGGTCCACGTAACGTTTACGTTCAAAGCCAGCTTCTTTTAGAGTGTCATGACGAAAGAAGAGCGTTTCGAATGCTTGTTCGTAGAAGATATGAATCTCGTCCGGTATCTGCGCGAACTGCTCGTACGTGATGAGCATCATAGTCGCCAGAAGAGGGTTCGAAAGAAAGCTTTCGTGCTTGTCGTATAACGAGGTCCGCACCGCCTCGGCGAACTTGTTTCGTATGATTTTTTCATACGGCAACTTGCGTAACAACTGTACGACTTCCTTCTTCGCCATTGGCAAGACTGAGTATCGAGTAAAGCTTTGCCATGATGAAAAGCGCTCATCCTCTCGGCTGGTCACGATTAGGACCATGCTCGGATTGTTACGCTGAAGTTCAATCAACTCCTTTTCAAGCGATGAGCGGAGGTCGGGTGACACTTCGTCAAAGCCGTCCAAGATCAGATAGATCGCCCCCGATTTCACAGCAGCCTCAAATTGCTTTTCCGAAATGACTGCCCCTGGCCCCAAGACTAGCGAATGATAAACATACGGAAGAATTTTCGAGCTACCCAACTCATTGATGCCACGTAGCTCAACAAGAATGGGAAGCACGGGGGTTTGGCTGTGCACCAAAGTCAAGAACAGGTGGCGCATGAAAATCGATTTGCCCGAACCTCCACTACCGCAGATGATTATGGCCTTGTCGCGCGGGATCCGCTCAATGAAACCGGCTTCGTCGATCATCAGGTGTCGGGAAGACAGATGAGTAGGGACATATATCGTATCGATGGGAATGGATTGATCCCGGCTGATTAGTGTTCGAACGTTTGAGCAACGCGCGACAGTAGTTTCGTAGTATGGCGCTAGGTTTAGCGTGAGTGTTTCAGCAAGCTTTGCGGCTGCCTTTCCCGCGAGCCCGAAAATAGGGCCGGCAAACTTGTCTGCAAATTTGGCAAGCAACGTCGCTGTCTGAGGGTCTATAGCCATTCGCGGCCTCTGGTTGCTGAAGACAATGAGCCATAGATAGAAGGTTGAGTTGCCGGAAGTCTACACGCCTTGGGACATCTCCAAAGCTTTCGATGGGGATACTGGGTTTACTCCAGCGCGGTTAAGCCGGGCTTCCGCCTTTGCCTAAAATCCTGCCCGATAATTTCTAGGTCCTAGTCATTCGGTGAAAGGCTATCCCGCCGGTCCGGGCGGTCAACGGAACAGCTATTGGTCTTAGATGACTCAATCCGGTCGCACCGACTTACATTGCGAGGCTTAGAGGCTTTTTGACAGAAGCAGCCCGCTTTCGCGTTCGGGGCTACGTGCAGCGGAAAGTGTAGACCTTGGTACGCTGAGTGAGTTGATTCACTCGAACGTCAGGGTTTGGGTCAGCAATGAAATTGAAGCCCCTCGGACAAGTTTGCCCCGCGAATTCGTTGGCGAACACAATCATCCGCTGACTCATTGAGCTTTCCGTCTCCAATACTCCTGGCGCGACATGAACCGTAACCATGTGTGTGTTCGCATTTAGTAGCTTATGATCGTACTGGATATTTCCCACACCGCCGACCTGCGATCCGGGCGCAACTTGAGACGATCCTCCTCCGTATGCGCACGCTCCGAGAAACAAACATAAGAAACCGACTACGAAAATCCGCATGTGCCCCCCAACGCCCAAAAAAGTTGGAACAACTTATGCGCGAATCAGACCAAGCAAAAGCCGAGACAGCGGAGCTCAGATCCTTGGACCGAAAAAAACGCAATCAAATCAAAGCAAGAAGCGCTAGTTCAATCCTGTCTGGCAGCACCAGGATCTTCGCAAAACGATGGCAGTCGCAGGCACGCGGTGCGCCCGCGTGCGCTGGAATCAATGCGCCAGCAGCGCGCCCATCCCGCCGATCGTCAGCACGACGTAGAAGGCGAACACACTGCCGACCCATTTCCAATCGATCTGATCGTGTTCGGGGCTGAGGCTTTCGATGATGCCGTGCATGATGGTTTCCTTTAGAACTCGCCTGCGTGGCGTATAACCCGCGCCTCAAGCACCTCATGTGACTCACTTCACATTTTGCCATCGCGGAGCGGACCAAGCGTGACCGGCCCAGAACTGAAGAAACTGCGCGAACATCTCAGCGAGGCGCTGGGCCGCAAGCTGACGGCGGCGGATATGGCGAAGCTGTGCGGGCTATCGGCCGCCGGCGGTGCCGAGAAGCTGCGCAGATGGGAAGTCACCGGCCCGACCCCGAAGGTTGCCGCCGTGCTGCGCGTGCTGGCGATGGCGAGCGAGCACTATCCGATCCTGGAGAAGTTCGACGTGTTCGATCGCCATGACGTCCCGGTCAGGGATCGCGCCGCGCGCCGCCAGGCGTTCCGCGAGCAGATGCGCGACGATGTGTGCAAGCGACTGGCCTAAAGCGCGATCACATTAGGTTGAATCATCATCGCGCTTTAGCTCCTTGTTTGAGCATGATCTCCGCGCAAACGCGTTCCGCGTTTGTCGAGAGGGAAAACCGCTTCGCACTTTTCCGGATCATGCTCTAACCGACGGCTTGGTTAACAGGAAATGCGCGCCGCGCACACCGCGTTAAGCCTTGCTTCATTCCACCTTAAGCGTTCGTTAGGCACAACAAAACGTTTCGCCGCAAAGGCTGCGACTTAACGCTCCGCGCAGCGTTCCGGTGACTGCATTTTATTCAAATGCGGTCTAACCCGTCGCCGTGGATGGCGCCATTCACGCTGCGCCTCATGACTTGTCCGGAGACTGCCCCCATGAAGAAGTTCCTGCTCGCAACCGCCGCCGTCGCGGCGGCCGTCGCTGCCTTTGGCGCGACCGCCAACGCCGCCGATTTCAACCGTGGCTATTATCAGAAGGCGCCCGCGCCTGTTTACGCCGCTCCGCTCTACAACTGGACCGGCTTCTATCTCGGCGGCCATCTCGGCGGCGTTTTCTCCCAGAACAACAATTTCAACGGCCTCGCGCTGTCCGACTCCGACGCCCGCTTCATGGGCGGCGTGCAGGCCGGTTACGACTGGCAGCTGTCGCCGATGTGGGTGATCGGCCTCGAAGGCCAGTATTCCTGGGTCGGCGGCCATCAGCTCAACGCGATCTTCCCGGGCGGCTACGTCTACAACAACAACCAGCGCGGCATCGGCTCGATCACCGGCCGCGTCGGCTACACCTGGGGTCCGGGCCTGATCTATGTGAAGGGCGGTTATGCCTATTCCGACAACAACGAAACGGTGACGCTCGGCGGCGCGCCGGTCGGATTCACGCTCAGCGACAACCACAGCAACGGCTGGACCATCGGCGGCGGCGCCGAATACATGTTCGCGCCGAACTGGTCGGCCAAGGTCGAGTACCAGTACTATGACTTCGGCGACAGCCGCTTCACCGCGCCGGGCGCGCTGGTGCCGGTCGGCAGCTTCCACAATGACGAGCACACGGTGAAGGCGGGCCTCAACTACCGCTTCAATCTCGGCAACCTCGGCGGCCCTGCTTACGGCCGCTACTGAGAGCACGCCCACAACCAACAGTGGAAAAGGCCGGCTCACGCCGGCCTTTTTGCATCCGATCGCGTGCATCGATTCCGCACAGCGAACCGAGACGTCGCCACTGCGCGGCAGCCCTGAAAAATCCCGCAGATCGTCGCAATTTTCCCGATTTTGTTAACCGGCCGCACCGATACTCCCGCGCCGGGGAAACATCCAAGAGTAGTGGCCAAGGATAGTGGCCAAGCGTAGTGGGCCAGGGGGCACAGGGGCAATGGCGTTTCGGTTCAAGCTCGGCAAACCAAATCTCAAGCGTATCCATCTGCCGCAGATGGGCGTCAGGGGCAGCCTGTTCGCGGCGTTCGCTGTGATCGCAGGCATGGCGCTGGTGATCAGCGCAGGCGCCGGCATCGTGCTGCATCAGCTCGGCGGCACCATGACCGATCTCTCCGGCCGCGACATTCCGCGGCTTGCCGCGAGCCTGCAACTTGCCGCGCAAAGCGCTTCGCTCGCGGCGCAAGGCCCCGGCCTGCTCGCCGTGCAGAGCGAGGACGCGCTGAACGATCGCACCAAGAAGGTGCAGGACGTCGCGCGGCTCACCAGCGCCAAGCTCGGCGAGATCATCGAGCTCGGCGCCGACAAATCCGTGGTCAGCGCATTGCAGGAGAACGTCAAGAACACCGACGAGGCCACCAAGAGCCTGATCTCGGCGGCGCGCGAGCGGCTCGAGGTCGGCGCGCTGCGCGACAAGCAGTACAACGCACTGCGCAAGGCGCAGGCGGCGTTCGTCTCCGCCGCAAGTCCCGCGATGCTCGACGCGCAGACCCGGCTCAACGCCATCCTCGCCGCGGCCGAAGTCTCCGCGGACGACGCCACTGAAGCTGCCCGCACCGTCGGCCAGATCAGCAACGTGCTCGCCGCCGGCAATCTGATGGCCGCCGACATGACCGCGGCGCTGTCGGCCAATTCCAGCGAAACGCTCGATGCGATCGAGGCCGAGTTCAAGGCCGCGCGTGAACGCGTCAAGTCCAACCTCGAGGACCTGCCGAACAATCCCGCGATCGTTGCGGTGCGCGACACCGCCTCGAGGCTGCTCGTGCTCGGCGAAGGCAAGACCGGCGTGTTCAAGATCCGCCAGAAAGAGCTCGACGCGATCGACTACGGCCAGACCATCCTGGAAGAGACGCGCAAGCTCAATGTCGGGCTCGGCATCAGCGTCCAGCAGCTGGTCGACGCGGTGCAGAAGGAGACCGACAGCTCGACCTTCCAGGCACGGCAGCAGATCTCGCTCGCGACCATGGTGATGATCGGCCTCGGCGCCCTGACGCTGGTCGGCTCGTTCCTGTTCGTCTGGCTCTATGTCGGACGCAACATCCTGCGCCGCATCCGCGGCCTGCAGCGCTCGATGCAGCTGCTGTCCGACGGCGACCTCGACACCGAGATCCCGCAGAGCCGCCAGCGCGACGAGATCGCCGTCATGGCCGACGCGCTGCAGGTGTTCCGCGAGAGCATGGTCGAGAGCCGCGAGCTCACGGAAAACCAGAACAAGGACCGCAGCGCCAAGGCGGAGCGCGCCTCGCGCATGGAAGCGCAGATCGTCACGTTCGAATCCAACGTCCGCAGCGCGCTCGGCAGCCTGCAGACCGCGGCGAACTCGATGCAGTCGACTGCGCAGAGCATGTCGGCGACCGCGGACCAGTCGAGCGCGCTGGTCAACGCCGTCGCGTCGGCCGCCGAGGAAACCTCGGTCAACGTGCAGACGGTGTCGGCCGGCACCGAGGAGCTGTCGTCCTCGATCCAGGAGATCGGCCGCCAAGTCGTGACCTCGGCGGAGATCGCCCGCAAGGCGGTGGAGGAAGCCAGCGCCACCGACAGCACGATGCAGGGGCTTGCCGACAATGCCGCACGCATCAGCGTCGTGGTCGACCTGATCCAGACCATCGCCTCGCAAACCAATCTGCTCGCGCTCAACGCCACCATCGAGGCGGCGCGCGCCGGCGAGGCCGGCCGCGGCTTTGCCGTGGTCGCCTCCGAGGTGAAGAACCTCGCGAGCCAGACCGCGAAGGCGACCGAGGAAATCCGCCAGCAGATCGTCAGCATGCAGGAGGTGACGACGACGGCCGTCTCCGCGATCCGCAACATCTCGAGCACGATCGGCGAGATCAACGACGTCACCACCGCGATCGCCGCCGCGGTCGAGCAGCAGGGCGCGGCGACCCGCGAGATCGCCCGCAACATCCAGCATGCGGCGGGCGGCACCAGCGAGGTGTCGAGCAACATCGTCGGCGTGTCCACCGCGTCGGCCGAGGCGGGCACCGCCGCCGGCGAGGTGCTGAGCGCCTCCGACGCACTGCGCCGCGAGGCCGACGTGCTGCGCTCGGAGATCGACGGCTTCCTGTCGAACATCCGCGCGGCGTAGGTACAGCGTCGTTCCGGGGCTATGCGAAGCATAGAACCCGGAACCTCGAGATTCCGGGTTCGCCTCTTCGAGGCGCCCCGGAATGACGGGCACGTATTCGCAAGACCGTTCGCTTCATCCGGGCTTCTGTAACGGGCCTTGGTTAGTCAATCCCTTTTCGCGTCATCCACTCGCCGGGCACTTGCTTCTGTACGGGATCGGCGCGAAGGCCGTCGCCTGATGGGGTGCATTGAGGAGCCGGCCGGCCAATCTACGGATTGCGTGGTCGTGAGCCACTTCCCGGATGGCGGCCTGACCGGATCCATCGTCCCAGCGGAGGGACTTCGCTCGGGGAGAGCCTGGTGTCGTGGCCCGCCCGGAACCGATTGCTGCTCCTGGCTAGATGGCCTTGGTCATCGGGTTGAACGGTTTGGTGTCGGCGAGCATGCGATGCAGGATCACGGCGAGCTTGCGAGCCAGCGCTACCTTGGCCTTGCGCATGCCTGCGCGCCGGGCGATCCGCATCGCCCAGCTCTTCAATGCCGAGCAATTCTTGACCGGCTTGGTCAGCATGACGTGAGCTGCCTGGTAGAGTGCCTCGCGCACGGAGGCATCCCCGATCTTGCTGATGCGGCCGGTGTAGTCGGTCTCACCGGACTGGTACTTCTTCGGGGTGAGCCCAAAGTGGGCTCCCGTGGCCTTCGAGGAGCGGAAGCGCTTCGGGTCGTCGATCGCCGCGGCATAGGTGAGCGCCACGATCGGACCAACGGACGGCGTTGTCATCAGGAGCTTGGCGGATGGATGCGTCCTGGCGAGCTTCTGGGTGTGCTTGTCCAGGCTCTTGAACTCCCGCAGCAGCACCGCATGGGCTTGGAGCAGCGCCGCCGCGACCAACTCCAGTCCGGGATGGCCGGTCACGAGCTCGCGGATGCGTCCGGCGAACGTGCGCTCGGTGGTCGCACCGACCTTCAGGCCAAAACCGCGAAGTATGCCGCGCAGGCTGTTCTCGACATCGCGAAGCTTGGATTGCAGCAGCTTGCGCGCCGTCAGGATGGCGCGGGTCTCCTGCGCCGCGACCGACTTGCAGTGCACCGGCCGGAACCAGCCGAGCCGCATCAACTGCGCGATCCGGCGGGCATCGTTGCGGTCCGTCTTCACCGGCATCGACTTGAAGGCTTCGCGAACGTGCCGCGTTTCCAGCAGCTCGACCGCAAGCCCTGCGTCTCGCAGACCCGCATACAGCCATTGCGACAAGGGGCCTGCCTCCAGCCCGATCCGTTCCAGTACCAGACCCAGCGACCGGAACCAGGCGATCAGCGCCGCCGGCTCGCTCGCAACCTTCGTCTCGCGCAAAATCTTGCCTGTCCCATCGACAAGGCAAACGCTCGAGCATTCCAAAGACACGTCAATTCCTGCATAGTGGTACATGGTCGTCCCTTAATGATGCTTGGAGCGGGCTTGCCCGACTCCGTTGAACACCATCAGTTTGAGGGACGACCGCCTTCCAACCAACAGGCCGCTCGCGAGCGCGCTTCCAAATTGCGCCGTAGCGAGCGGGCGGCCGGCCCGTTACCCCATCTACGGAATTCCGGCGATTTCTCGTCCCATTCTCCGGACGACTATCTGATTTTTCGGCTGGCGCGGCGGCCCGTGTGCCGCTAAGCCGGTAGCATGCATACGAAGACCGACCCCGTGCACTCCTCGGCGGAGGCACTGCGATACCCTTGGGAGAACCATCCCGGCCACGACCAGGTCGTGGAGGTGGCTCCCGGCGTGCTGTGGGCGCGGCTGAAGCTGCCGTTCCGCCTCAACCATGTGAACATCTATCTGCTCGCCGACGGCGACGGCTGGACCATGGTGGATGCCGGCTTCGGCAATGAGGAATCGATCGCGGCCTGGACCACGCTGTTCGAGGGGCCGCTGAAACACGTCAAGGTCACCCGCCTGATCGTGACGCATTCGCATCCCGACCATGTCGGTCTCGCCGGCTGGATCACCGAGCGCTTCGGCTGCCCGCTGTTCATGTCGCAGGTGGAATATCTGCAGTCGGTCTATCACCAGAACCGCGGCACCGAGGAGCGGCGCAACGCGCAGCGGCTGTTCTTCCGCCGCCACGGCATGGACGAGGACCTCACCGAGAAGCTGCTCGGCCGTGGCCAGGACTATCTGAAGCGCGTGTCGGTGCTGCCGCCGTCCTATCACCGCCTCACCCATGGCGACGAGGTCGTGATCGGCACGCGGCGCTTCAAGGTGATCACCGGCGGCGGCCACGCGCTCGACCAGGTGATGCTGTATTGCGCGGCCGACAAGCTGTTCCTGTCCGCCGACCAGGTGCTCAGCAAGATCTCGCCCAATGTCAGCGTCTGGGCGGTCGAGCCGGAGCAGAACTCGCTCGGCGAATATCTGGCCTCGCTGGCAAGCCTGACCACCACCCTGCCCTACGACGTGATGGTGCTGCCGGGCCACGGCGTGCCGTTCTACGGGCTGAAGACCCGGATCAAGCAGCTCGCCGATCACCATGAGGAGCGCTGCCGGCTGATCGCCGAGGCCTGCCGCGAGGTGCCGCAGACCTCCAAGGAGCTGGTGCCCGTGGTGTTCCACAAGCACGTGCTGGACGAGCACCAGATGGGCTTCGCCGCCGGTGAGCTGGTCGCCCATGTCAATTACATGCTGGTCGAGGGCCGCCTGACGGCCGAAATGCACGCCGACGGCATGCTGCGCTTCAAGACCACCTGAACCCGGCCGGGCGGCAAGGCATCGCCCGGCGATTTGACCGAAATCGAGCCGAACGGCCCCGGCTAGGGCAATTTGCCCAACTGCGACGCATGCCCAGATGTGGGTCAATGCATGGACATTAGAGCTGGAAAAGCTCTAAGAAGAAGCAGTCGTTCCGGTCAGGTTCCGCTTTCTGGGTTTGCCGATGGATTACAGCCAGTTCTTCAATACCGCCCTCAACCGCCTGCACGACGAGCGGCGCTACCGGGTGTTTGCCGACCTCGAACGGATCGCGGGCCGCTTCCCGCACGCCACCTGGCATTCGCCGAAGGGCAGCCGCAACGTCGTGATCTGGTGCTCCAACGACTATCTCGGCATGGGCCAGCATCCCAAGGTGGTCGGTGCCATGGTCGAGACCGCGACCCGGGTCGGCACCGGCGCCGGCGGCACCCGCAACATCGCGGGCACCCATCATCCGCTGGTGCAGCTCGAGGCGGAACTCGCCGACCTCCACGGCAAGGAAGCCTCGCTGCTGTTTACCTCGGGCTATGTCTCGAACCAGACCGGCATCTCGACGCTCGCCAAGCTGATCCCGAACTGCCTGATCCTGTCGGACGCGCTGAACCACAATTCGATGATCGAAGGCGTGCGCCAGGCCGGCTGCGAACGCCAGATATTCCGCCACAACGACGTCGCGCATCTCGAGGAGCTCTTGATCGCCGCCGGTCCCGACCGGCCGAAGCTGATCGTCTGCGAGAGCCTTTATTCGATGGACGGCGACGTCGCACCGCTCGGCAAGATCTGCGATCTCGCCGAGCAATACGGCGCCATGACCTATCTCGACGAAGTGCATGCGGTCGGCATGTACGGCCCGCGTGGCGGCGGCATCGCCGAGCGCGACGGCGCGATGCACCGGATCGATATCGTCGAGGGCACGCTGGCAAAAGCCTTTGGCTGCCTCGGCGGCTACATCGCGGGCCGCGCCGAGGTCATCGACGCGGTGCGCTCCTATGCGCCGGGCTTCATCTTCACCACCGCACTGCCGCCGGCGATCTGCTCGGCCGCGACGGCTGCGATCCGGCACCTGAAGACCTCGAACTGGGAGCGCGAGCGCCACCAGGACCGTGCCGCCCGCACCAAGGCGATCCTGACCGCCGCCGGCCTGCCGGTCATGTCGAGCGACACCCATATCGTGCCGCTGTTCGTCGGCGATCCCGAGAAGTGCAAGCGGGCCTCCGACCTGCTGCTCGAGGACCACGGCATCTACATCCAGCCGATCAACTATCCGACGGTCGCCAAGGGCACCGAGCGGCTGCGCATCACGCCCTCGCCCTACCATGACGACGGCCTGATCGACGCGCTGGCCGAGGCGCTGCTCCAGGTCTGGGACCGGCTCGGCCTGCCCCTGCACCAGAAGTCGCTGGCCGCCGAGTAACCCTATCCGCTTCCGACCCCGAATTTGGGCCGGCCGTGCATCGCGCGGCCGGTCCTTTGCGTTATAATCCTGACAACCGGCCCTTCCCCAGCGGCCGGGACAGGAGATGAGCAGCGATGCTGCACGACTGGGGCGTAATCGCCACGGCGTTCGCCTACATCGGATTGTTGTTCTTCATTGCCAGCCGCGGCGACCGCAGCTCGCCGGGCGAGCGCGGCCGCGCCAGCCAGTGGATCTATCCGCTGTCGCTGGCGATCTACTGCACCTCCTGGACCTTCTTCGGCTCGGTCGGCTTCGCCACCCGCACCAGCATCGACTTCCTGGCGATCTATGTCGGCCCGATCGTGATGGTCGGATTGTGCACGCCGCTGCTGCGCCGGGTGATCGCGCTCGCCAAGTCGCAGAACATCACCTCGATCGCCGACTTCATCGCCGCGCGCTACGGCAAGAGCCAGGCGGTGGCGGCGACCGTGGCACTGATCGCGATCATCGGCTCGGTGCCCTACATCGCGCTGCAGCTCAAGGCGGTGGCGGCGTCGCTGGAGACCATCCTGAGCGAGGACCAGGCGTTCTCGAAAATCCCCGTGATCGGCGACATCGCGCTGATGGTCACGCTGGCGATGGCGGTGTTCGCGGTGCTGTTCGGCACCCGCCACACCGACGCGACCGAGCACCAGCACGGCCTGATCCTGGCGATCGCGGCCGAGTCCATCGTCAAGCTGGTCGCCTTCATCGCCGCCGGCGCATTCGTCACCTTCTGGATGTTCTCGCCGGTCGAGCTCTACGAGCGCGCCCTGAAGACGCCGGAGGCGGTGCGCGCGATCGAATATGTGCCGTCGATCGGCAATTTCCTGATCATGACGCTGCTGTCGTTCTGCGCGGTCATGCTGCTGCCCCGCCAGTTCCATGTCAGCGTGGTGGAGAATTCGACGCCCGCCGAAGTCACCCGGGCGCGCTGGCTGTTCCCGCTCTACCTCATCGCCATCAACCTGTTCGTGATTCCGATCGCGATCGCCGGCCTCGTCATCTTCCCGTTCGGCGCGGTCGATGCCGACATGTTCGTGCTGGCGCTGCCGATCGAGGGCAATTCGCAATTGCTCAGCCTCGCCGTGTTCGTCGGCGGGCTGTCGGCGGCGACCGCGATGGTGATCGTCGAATGCGTCGCGCTGTCGATCATGGTCTCCAACGACATCGTGCTGCCGCTGGTCTTGCCGCGCAGCGACGACGCCAGCGCCGGCCAGAAGGACTTTGGCGATTTCCTGCTGAAGGCGCGCCGCTTCTCGATCTTCGCCATCATGGTGCTGGCGTATTTCTACTATCGCGCGCTCGGCAACACCCAGCTGGTCGCGATCGGCCTGCTGTCGTTTGCCGCGATCACCCAGCTGGCGCCGGCGTTCTTCGGCGGCCTGTTCTGGCGCAGAGCCACCGCACGCGGCGCCATGGCGGGCATGCTGGTCGGCTTCGCGACGTGGCTCTACACGCTGTTCATCCCGAGCTTCCTGGAAACCTCGACCACCGGCCTGATGCTGCTGCAGCACGGGCCGTTCGGGATCGAGGCGTTGCGGCCGCAGGCGCTGTTCGGCGCCGACCTGCCGCCGCTGCTGCACGGCGTGCTGTGGAGCCTTGCGCTCAACATCCTCACCTATGTGCTGTTCTCGCTGGCGCGCGCGCCGTCCTCGATCGAGTTGTTGCAGGCCGACGTGTTCGTGCCCAACGCGCTGGCCCCGATCGCGCCCAGCTTCCGGCGCTGGCGCACCACGGTGACGGTGGAGGATATCCAGAGCACGGTGACGCAATATCTCGGCCCCGACCGCACCCGCGAGGCCTTCGCCTCCTTCGCCGTCGACCGCAACATCGTGCTGCTGGCGTCGGCTCCGGCCGATTTCGAGTTGCTGCAGCATGCCGAGCGGTTGATCGCCTCCTCGATCGGGGCCGCGTCCTCGCGCCTTGTGATGTCGCTGCTGCTGCAACGGCGCACGGTGTCGGCCAAGGCCGCGCTGAAACTGCTCGACGACTCCCACGCCGCCCTGCACTTCAACCGCGAGATCCTGCAGACCGCGCTCAATCACGTGCGCCAGGGCATCGCGGTGTTCGACGCCGATCTGCAGCTGATCTGTTCCAACCGCCAGTTCTCCGAATTGCTGGGGCTGCCGCAGCATCTGGTGCAGCTCGGCATCCCGCTGTCCGAAATCCTCGAATTCATGGGCGCGATCAGTCCGCCTGCGTCCGGCGACGGCGACAGCCTGCTGCAGGCCCGCCTGCGCGCCTACACCACCGAGGGCGAGCCTTATCTGGAACGCTTCACCGACCGCCATCTGGTGATCGAGGTGCGTGCCAACCGCATGCCGGGCGGCGGGCTCGTCATCACCTTCTCCGACGTCACGCCGAGCTTCGAGGCGGCGGAGGCGCTGGAGCGCGCCAACGCGACGCTGGAAAAGCGGGTGCGCGACCGCACCGAGGAGCTGACGCGGCTGAATTCGGAGCTCGCGCTCGCCAAGGGCATCGCGGAAGACGCCAACGCCTCGAAGACACGCTTCCTTGCGGCCGCCAGCCACGACATCCTGCAGCCGCTCAATGCGGCGCGCCTCTACGTCACGAGCCTGGTCGAGCGCCAGAACGGCGGCGAGGATTCGCGCCTGGTCGAGAACATCGACGACTCACTCGAGGCGATCGAGGACATCCTGGGCGCGCTGCTCGACATTTCCAGGCTCGATGCCGGCGCCATGACGCCGGCGATCACGAGCTTCCGGATGGCCGACCTGATGCGCTCGCTGGAGATCGAGTTCATGCCGATCGCCCGCGACAAGGGCCTCGACCTGCGCTTCGTGCCGTGCTCGCTGCCGGTCGAATCCGACCGCTCGCTGCTGCGCCGGCTGCTGCAGAACTTCATCTCCAACGCGATCAAATATACCCCGCGCGGCCGCGTCTTGATCGGCTGCCGCCGCCGCGGCACCACGCTCCAGATCAGCATCTTCGACACCGGCGTCGGCATTCCCGTGCAGAAGCGCGGCGAGATCTTCAAGGAGTTCCACCGCCTCGAGCAGGGCGCCCGGATCGCCCGCGGCCTCGGCCTCGGCCTGTCGATCGTCGAGCGGCTGGCGCGGGTGCTCAACCACCGCATCGCGATCTCGGCCAATGTCAGCGGCGGCTCGGCGTTCTCGGTCACCGTGCCGGTCGCGACCGCGGTCAACCATACTGCGGCCGTCACCACCGCGACGCCGCTGTCGAAGACGCCGATGAGCGGCTCGCTGATTGTCTGCATCGAGAACGATCCCGCCATCCTCGACGGCATGAAGACGCTGCTGACGGCGTGGGACGCCGAGGTGATCGCGGTGCTCGACGCCGACGGCGCGATCAGCGCGATCGAGGCCGCCGGTGGCCGCGTCACCGGCGTCCTGGTCGACTACCATCTCGACCGCGGCAACGGCGTCGCCGCGATCCGCGAGATCCGCCGCCGCTTCGGCGACGGCATTCCGGCGATCCTGATCACCGCCGACCGCAGCCCTGCGGTGCGCGCCGCCGCGCGCGAGGAAAACATCGCGGTGCTGAACAAGCCGGTGAAACCCGCCTCGCTCCGCGCCCTACTCGGACAATGGCGCACCCAGCAGATGGTGGCGGCGGAGTAGCGCGCCGCGGCGCAATCCGGGCGCGCATCTCGCATTGGATCATGATGCGACTGGATCGAATCGCATCATGAAGGCACGGCAAAGACACGGCGCTCCCTCCCGCAAGCGCGAGAGGTGAAGCGAGCCTGCGCAGTGGCCGGCTCAACCGAAAATCACATGCTCCAGCAAGATCGCCAAGCGTCGGGTTAGTTCGGCCCCATTCCGGCCGACGCCGGGTGCCCTGGCACCTGAAAGCGCTTGCCTGTGTCGGTGACGTTGGTTCCGTCGACCTTGAGGATCGAGAAATCCTGGCTGAGGTAGTTCCCGACCAGGATGTATTTTCCGTCAGGCGTGAAGACCGCGGCCTCAGGCAGTCCGCCGACTTCGATATCTCCGGTCTTGGTCACTTTCTTGCCGTCGATCTTCAGGACCGAGACGCTGCCGTTCTTCTCATGGAAGAACGCATTCTTCATGTTCGAGCCGCGCAGGATCACCGAGACTGCGAGATCCCCCTTCGGACTGACGCCAAGCCCCTCCGGTCCATCGCCGACCACCACGCGATCGATGATGCGCGGCGGCTTCGCTTCGAGATCGATGACGCTGGCCGTGTCGACGCTGCCGTCCGACGCGCCTGAGTTGCCATTGTCCGACGTCAACGCGATCTTGCTGTTCGGGGTCACTGCGACGTTGTAAGGCCATTGGCCGGCCGGCAGGTCTATCTTGGCGTAGGTGACTTTGTCGCCGGCGATATCGAGCACCGATATCTTGTGCCCGGGAAAACGCGCGACCAGCGCGTGCTTGCCGTCTGGCGCGAACGCGACATGTGCGACACTGTCTGGCATCGATATCGTGTCGGTGATCTTGACGTCAGTGCCGTTGACCGAAAGCACGCTGATCGAATTGTCCCCGCGGTTGGCAACCAACGCCATCTTGCCATCGGGACTGAAGCTCAACCCTGATGGCTGCTTTCCGCCGGCAATGGTCGCTGCCAGCTTGGGCGGGGTCGCTTTGAGATCGATCACATAGATCTTGTTATCCGGCACCTGCTTCAGAGCGTCGCCTTCCTTCACCACGTCGACCGAATCCGCGACCAGCGCCACGGTTCCGGTCGGATCGATAGCGACGTTGACCGGGGGGCCGACTACCGAGTTCTTCAATGGGAGAGAGGCCGCAATCTTCGGGTTCTCGGGATCGGCGAGATCGATGATCAGCACTTGATCCTTGCCGGGCGGGGACAGCACCGGCTTGCCGTCGTCGTCCCACAACAGCTTCTCGTCCAGGCCGACGATCATCAAGGGCTTGGCCTGAGCGCAATTGAAAGAGCTGATACCGAGAAGGATTGCCGCAGCCAGAGATAGTCCGGCGACGCGAGTGATGGAAATCATGGCGTTCTCCCCAAAAGCACGCGGCCTCTCACGGGCCGGTGCCGGACAGGATACTCGGTTTTCGACCGATGCGCAGTTTGAATGGGATCTGGATGGCTTCGCGAAAGCGTGCCATCGGGCGCGCTTTCGCGCCACCCGCCGGCTCGCAATGCCGTGGCCCGAGCCCGGCAACCACAGCTGGAGTTGCTCGGGACTACGTCGGCGGCGTGCCCTGGCGCCATTGGCCGCCGGCGATCTTGGCGGCGGCGATCACGGCTTGGGTGCGGCTTTCGACGCCGAGCTTCTGCAGGATCGCCGAGACATGGGCCTTGATGGTCGCTTCGGAAACGCCGAGCTCGTAGGCGATCTGCTTGTTGAGCAGCCCCTCGGACAGCATCATCAGCACCCGCACCTGCTGCGGGGTCAGCGTCACCAGCCGGTCGCGCAGCCGCGTCATGTCGGGATCGCCGGCCGCCGACAGATCGGTGTCCGGCGGCACCCAGACGTCGCCCTCCATCACCTTCATGATGGCATCCCGCAGCGTCTCGACGCCGAAGCGCTTGGGGATGAAACCGGAAGCGCCAAAGTCGAGCGAGCGGCGGATGGTCCCGGCATCGTCACTGGCGGATACGATCACCACCGGAATCGCCGGATACTGCGCCCGCAGATAGATCAGGCCGGAGAAACCGCTGATCCCCGGCATGCTCAGGTCCAGCAGGATCAGGTCGACCTCGGAGTCCCGTTCCAGCAGCGCGGTCAGATCCTCGAACGATCCGGCCTCGCTGATCGTGGCCGAACTCACGACGCTCGACACCGCCTGACGCAACGCATCGCGGAACAGCGGATGGTCGTCGGCGATGACAAGATGAGTATTGGCAGCAGCAGTCATCTCAGTCCCACAAGCGGGCTTTAGGCAAACCCGCGTCGCTCGGTTTTCGCCCGCGCGGCAGTATCACGCAAGCGCTTGATAATACCAGATGCCAACGCGGTTAACCCGCGCAGCTTGTGCGCCGCAATAGACGCCTGCGGAGGCGTTCCATCCTGCTCTTCCTTCAGAAGATAGGTTCGATCCTGAAAAGGCCAAAAGTCTTATTGGGGCGGGTTTCACTGCGATGTTACCTTCATCTCAAGCCGAGGGCCTATTCGGGCCTCACCCGCCAGCCGGGGGCGAGCATGGCAGCAATATTTCGGGGGGAGCAATCCAGATGTCCACTATGACTGCAACTTCGGCGCGGCCCGCCGGCATGACAAAGGATGAGCGTTTCGTCATCCTCGCGTCGTCGCTCGGTACCGTGTTCGAGTGGTACGACTTCTATCTCTACGGTTCGCTGGCCGGCATCATCGGCGCGCAGTTCTTCTCGGACTATCCGCCGGCGACCCGCGACATCTTCGCATTGCTGGCATTCGCCGCGGGCTTCCTGGTGCGCCCGTTCGGCGCGATCGTGTTCGGCCGGGTCGGCGACATCGTCGGCCGCAAATACACCTTCCTCGTCACCATCCTGATCATGGGTCTGTCGACCTTCATCGTCGGCCTGTTGCCCAACGCCAAGACCATCGGCATCGCGGCGCCGATCATCCTGATCTCGCTGCGCCTACTGCAGGGCCTCGCGCTCGGCGGCGAATATGGCGGTGCCGCGACCTATGTCGCTGAGCATGCCCCGCCCGGCAAGCGCGGCTACTACACCTCGTTCATCCAGACCACGGCAACGCTTGGACTGTTTCTGTCGCTGCTGGTGATCCTGTTCACGCGAACCCTCACCGGCGAAAAGGACTTCGCCGACTGGGGCTGGCGCATTCCATTCCTGGTGTCGGTGCTGCTGCTCGGCATCTCGGTCTGGATCCGGCTGCGGCTGAACGAATCGCCGGTGTTCCAGCGGATGAAGGAGGAGGGCAAGACCTCCAAGGCGCCGCTGACCGAGGCCTTCGCGACCTGGAGCAACGCCAAGATCGTGATCCTCGCGCTGCTCGGCCTGACCATGGGCCAGGCGGTGATCTGGTACACGGGCCAGTTCTACGCGCTGTTCTTCCTGCAATCGATCCTGAAGGTCGACGGCTACACCGCCAACCTCTTGATCGCCTGGTCTCTGTTGCTCGGCACCGGCTTCTTCCTGGTGTTCGGCGCGCTGTCGGACAAGATCGGCCGCAAGCCGATCATCCTGGCGGGCTGCCTGATCGGCGCACTCACGCTGTTCCCGATCTTCAAGATGATCACGACCAACGCCAATCCGGCGCTGGAGAAGGCCTATGAGACGGTCAAGGTGCAGGTGGTTGCGGATCCGGCCGGCTGCGGCGATCTGTTCAATCCGGTCGGCACCCGCGTCTTCAGCGCGCCTTGCGACACCGCCCGCGCCTTCCTAGCCCAATCGTCGGTGAAATATTCGACGGTGCCGGGCCCGGCCGGCTCGCCGGTGAAGATCCTGATCAACGACAAGGAAGTGCCGTATACGGACGCCAAGACGTCGAACCCCGCAATCCTCGCGGCGGTGCAGGCGGCGGGCTATCCGAAGCCGGGTGACGCCGGCATCGTGAAGATGTCGCACCCGTTCGATGTCTTCCGTCCGCAGGTGGCCGCGGTCATCGGCCTGCTGTTCATCCTGGTGCTCTACGTCACCATGGTCTACGGCCCGATCGCCGCCATGCTGGTCGAACTGTTCCCGACCCGCATCCGCTACACCTCGATGTCGCTGCCCTATCATATCGGCAACGGCTGGTTCGGCGGCCTGCTCCCGGCGACCGCGTTCGCGATCACCGCCTCGACCGGCGACATCTACTCCGGTCTCTGGTATCCGGTCATCTTCGCCGCAATCACCGTCGTGGTCGGCGCGCTGTTCATTCCGGAAACCAAGGACGTCGACATCACCAAGACCTGACCGTCGACATCGCGATCAGAATGCATCGGCCGCGGAGCGATCCGTGGCCGATGTCATTTGGAGGCCGCGTCTTAAAAGACAGGTCGCGCGCGTCAGCGCGTGGCGCCGATGAATTGCAGCACGATCTCGCGCCGGTGCGGACGGGCGCGATGCTCGATCAGATAGATGCCCTGCCAGGTGCCGAGCGCCATCTGACCGTCGAGCACGGGGACCTGCAGCGAGGTCGCCGTCAGCATGGTCTTGATGTGCGCCGGCATGTCGTCAGGGCCTTCGGTGTCGTGACGCCAGCCGCCGTCTTCGGGCGCTGCGCGGTCGAGCGCCGTCTTCAGATCGACCAGCACGGTCGGATCGGCATTCTCCTGGATCGTCAGCGAGGCCGAGGTGTGGCGGATGAACAGCGTGACCACACCCTCGCCGGCACGCGCCTCGCGCAGGAATTTGGCGACCTCGCGCGTGATGTCGGTAAAGCCGGCGCCCGACGTTTCGACCGCCAGGCGCGACGACACGATGCTGGTTGCCGCGACGGAGGATGGCGCCGAGTGCGTGATGGTCCTCGATGAGTTCATCTGTAACTCTCACTATGTCGTCCCGGCGAAGGCCGGGACCCATACTCCGCGGCCCCTCAGTTACGAAGATTTGGAGTTGCCAGCTTGGCCACCCAACTCCCAGCGGCGGTTATGGGTCCCGGCTCCCGTGCGCAATTGCGCACTAGGCCGGGACGACGCTGGAGAGACAGCGCCAGCACAACATCAAATCTTGCCGCCATTGACGTCGCGCTGCACGCGGTTGGCCATTTCGATCAGTCGCCGCCAGGCCCGCTCCACGAACGACATCATGCGATCCATGTCGCGGTCGCTCGGCAGCGGGATCTCGATCTTGCGCTCGCCCTCGGCGACCTTCGGCTCGGTCTTGGGCTCCGGCTTCTTCAGCAGATCGGATTTCGGCAACGCTTCGTCGGTCTTGGCCGACGGTGCGCGCGCGGCGAGCTCATCCTTGAGCTTGTCATTGTCGGCTTGCAGGCGCCCGATCTCGGCATCCAGCGCCGCCCGCTCGTCCGGCACCATGTAACAGGCCCAGCCGGCGCTGGAATTGGTGCAGGTCGACACCGCGCCGGTGCGCGTGTCGAGCCGCAGGAAACCATCGCCGGCGGGTGATAAGGCGTAGCGGCCATTCTCGGTGTCCGGCACGGTTTGCGCGATCGCCGCGCCGCCGCTTGCGATCAGGATGGCAGCAATTGCGATGGACAATTTCGACGGTGACATCGCGATGGGCATGGCTTGCTCCGCCTCAACCTGATTCCTGCCCTAGACCACAGAGCTATAGGGCTTGCGGCCTGACTTCAACGCGTCTTCAAGCAATTCGATCCGGTCCTGGCCCCAGAACACCTCGCCATCGAGCACATATCCGGGCGAGCCGAACACGTCGGCGTCCAATGCATTCTGGCGATTCTGCTCATAGGCCGCGCTGATCGCTTCAGTGCTCGAGCGCTCGACCAGCTGCCGGCCGGGCAAACCGGCATCGTCGGCGAGCTTCACCAGCGTCGCAGGATCAGCAAGATTAAGCTGCTGCTCCCACACCGCGGGATAGGCCCGTTGCAAGAACGGCTCGGGGTCGAGGCCGGCCTCGAGCATCGCGATCACCACGCCATCGGCAAGGCGCCCGTTGAACGGCCAGTTGGCCGGCTGCAAATGAAAATTCAGTCCGCGCTTGTCGCGCCAGCGCTGCAACTCGATCATCCGATAGCGCTGCCGCACCGGATGGCGCTTGGCGAGCGGCAGTCCGCCGGTCTCGGAGAACAGATCGACCAGCAGCACAGGCTGGTAATTTACCTTGAGATCGTAAGTGCTTACGAGTCGAACGAAGGGCTTGTGGCCGATATAGGCCCAGGGGGATTGCAGCGAGAAGTAGTAATCGATCTGGCGCGACATGCGGAACCTGACTGCGTGAGAGGACGGGACTTTCGGCGATCCCAGCAGAGCGGGAATAGCCACGCAATATCGCTCAATGCCACGCAAGCTGTTGCACTGCGATCACTGCGTCACTCTGACCTTGAATATCTCCAAATAAAACCAGCAGAATCAAAGCAATAACTGGTTACGACGCAATCTTGACTTGATTAGACGCGGTAAGTATGGTCCGCGCGGCTTTTGACGGGGACGGGCGCAATTTCCATCATCCGCGGCATCGGTTAGTGTTTCCAGCATGGCTGAGAACACCAACGACGGCGCAAATGGAAGTCGCGATCAATCGCCTCCTGACGAAGCTGCGCTTTCCGCAAGGCTCGGAAGTCTCGATCATCGGTTGTCAGAAATTCGCGACAGCCGCAGGAGCAAGACTGATCAATCCGGTAATGAAAGCGGGGACAGTGCGGCCAGAGCTTCGGCTATGGCGCTCGGTTTTCGTCTTTCCTCGGAGCTGATCGCGGGCGTTGCCGTCGGAGCGGCGATTGGCTGGGGGTTCGACCGTTTGCTGTCGACGTCGCCATTCGGCTTCATCGTGTTAACGCTGCTCGGCTTCGTCGCCGGGGTGGTCAACGTGGTGAGGTCCGCGGGCGTGGCCTCGGGCAAGCGCTGAGCGCTGGCGGGAAGTCACGACATTTGAAATTCGATTACCGGCACGATAGCCGGTGGACCAAGAGCCGCGCGGATGAAAATCGACCCGATCCACCAGTTCAATATCGAGCCCCTCTTCACGCTCGGCCACATCGGCAATCACACGATCGCCTTCACCAATTCCTCGCTCTTCATGCTCATCGCGGTGCTGCTGATTGCGCTGCTGATGCTGGCGAGCGGCCGGGAACTGGTTCCGGGACGGCTGCAGTCGGTCGCCGAGATCTCCTACGAGTTCGTCGCCACCACGATTCGCAGCACGGCTGGCGCGGAAGGCATGAAGTTCTTCCCGCTGATCTTCTCGCTCTTCATGTTCCTCTGCGTCTCGAACCTGGTCGGCGTCATCCCCTACACCTTCACGATCGCGAGCCACCTGATCGTCACCGCGGCGCTCGCGCTTTTGGTGTTCTTCACCGTCCTGATCTACGGCGTCTACAAGAACGGCCTGAAATTCTTCAGCATCTTCGTCCCCCACGGCGTTCCGATCTACATCCTGCCGCTGGTCATGTTCATCGAGATCCTGTCGTTCTTCCTGCGGCCGGTCTCGCACAGCGTTCGTCTGTTCGCCAACATGCTGGCCGGCCACATCGCATTGAAGGTGTTCGCGGGCTTCGTCGCGATGCTCGGCTTCTCGCTGGGCGCGCTCGGCTGGGTCGGCGGCGTGCTGCCGCTGGCGCTCACGATTGCGCTGTATGCCCTCGAACTGCTGGTCGCGTTCCTGCAGGCCTACGTGTTCGCGATCCTGACCTGCATCTACCTCAACGACGCCATTCATCCGGGACACTAAGCGGTCCGGGGAATCTCCACCCACCAATCTGTCTATCTTTCTCAAGGAGCTACATATGGAACCGGCAGCAGCAAAACTTATCGGCGCGGGCATCGCGTGCATCGGCATGGGCGGCGCGGGCGTCGGCGTGGGCATCATCTTCGGCAACTACCTCGCCGCTGCGGTGCGTAACCCGTCGGCCGCTCAGGGCCAGTTCGGCAACCTGATCTTCGGCTTCGCCGTGACCGAAGCGCTCGGCATCTTCTCGCTGCTGATCGCGCTGCTCCTGCTGTTCGTTCCGCTCTGAGCGGCACGCCGGTTCCGCTCTGCGGTAACCCGGTTCCGCTTTGCGGTAACCCCTTCGCGCCGCCCAAGGTTCGTTCCAAGGGCGGCGCGCATGACAGCAACAGGAGAACACCATGGCTGAGAGTCATGGCGAGGCAAAAGGCCAGAAAGCCGGCGCCCACACCGAGACCGACGGCGGACATCACGGCGGAGCCTTTCCGCCGTTCGATTCGTCCAACTTCGCCTCGCAGCTGGTCTCGCTGGCGATTGCATTTGTCGCGCTCTACCTGATCGTGTCGCGTATCGCCCTGCCGCGCGTCGGCGGGACGATCGATGCACGTCAGAACAAGATCGAGGGCGATCTGGCCGAGGCGCAGAAGCTGAAGGACGAGTCCGACGCGGCGCTGAAGGCCTACGAGACCGAGCTGGCGAATGCGCGCGCCAACGCGCAGGCGATCGGCAACGAGACCCGCGAAAAGCTGAACGCGGCCTCGGAAGCCGAGCGCAAGGCGCTGGAAGAGAAGCTGGCGGCAAAGCTCGCCGACGCCGAGAAGCAGATCGCAACGACGAGGACCAACGCCATGAGCAACGTCCGCGGCATCGCGGCGGATGCGGCCGGCGCCATCGTCCAGCAACTTGCCGGCGTCACGCCGGACGCCAATGCGGTCAACAGCGCCGTCGACGCGTCGCTGAAGGGATAGACGATGTTTTACGAACCGGAAACCTGGGTTGCGATCGCCTTCGTCCTTCTGCTGGTCGTGTTCGGCTATCTCGGCGTTCATCGCACCCTGCTGACGGCGCTCGACCACCGCGCCGAGCGCATCAAGGCCGAGCTGGAAGACGCCCGCCGTCTGAAGGACGAGGCCAACAAGCTGCTCGGCGAGTACAAGGCGCGCCGCGCCAGCGCGGAGCGCGAGGCCGAGGAGATCATCTCCAACGCCAAGGTCGAAGCCGAACGGATCGCGGCCGAAGCCAAGACCAAGATGGAAGATTTTGTCGCGCGGCGGACCAAGACCGCCGAGAGCAAGATCGCCCAGGCCGAGGCCCAGGCCGTGGCCGATGTCCGCGCCGCCGCGGCCAACGCCGCGGTGACGGCCGCCTCGACCATCCTGTCGCAGTCGGTCAAGGGCTCGGTTGCCGACGACCTCGTCGGCAAGGGCATCGCCGAAGTCCGCTCCAAGCTGAACTGACGCTATCTGAACTCCTTAAAAAAGGCCGGCGCGAGCTCATCGCGCCGGCCTTTTGTTTTGTCCAAATTCGTCCGTTTGACGCGTTTTCGTCACGCGAACCGGCGTCCACTTCGCTCGAAAACGCGCTGTTACTTCTTCTTGTGCGGCGCGCGGGCCTTGGGCTCCGGCTTCAGGGCCTGCGGGTCGAAGCCGATATAGAAGATGTAATTGTCGTTGTCGGCCGGAGACGGCGCCGGATAGACGACGTCCTCGGCGACCAGGCTGAACGGCACGCTGCCGCTTTCGTCCATCTGCACCGTGGTGGTGTAGGCCTTGGTCATGATGGTCTTCTCGCCGACGCCGCCCTGCACCACGGCAACGCGCAGCGGCACCTGAATGCTCGGTGGCGCGCCCTGGGGACCGACAATGATCCGCCCCTGAATACCGATCTTGGCCGTGATCTGGCCGCTGTTCAGATTGCATTGCCGCGCCGTGCGCGTGATCGAGGCCAGGAACTTGACGTCGTTGCCGACCGCTTCCTTGCCGTTCGCGGCCACCGAATAGGTCGAGGCTCCGGAGCGGATCTGCACCGGCGGGCAGGTCAGTTCGGCGTCGGCATCGTTGAGCTGCTGCGGCGCTGCGGGCGTCGCCGGCTTGTCCTGGTCGGACGAGCCGCCGCCGAACAGGCTCTTGAAGCGGTCGCTCAGCGACTGCGCAAGAGCTGCCGAAGGCAACAAAGTGGCACCGAGACCGATCGATACCGCCGCTGCGAGCGCGAACCTGATCACCCTTTCACCCATCAATGTCCTCAAATTTCCCAACCGGGTTCCCTGTTTCGCGGCCGTTATAGCAAGGCAATGGCGGCGAACCCAAGGCATCGAAGGCGGCACCGCCATCCGTAAAAAGGCTTACGGATCAGCCGCGGAAATCCTCGTGCAGCAGGCCGAACAGCAGGTGGTCCTGCCAGATCCCGTTGATGCAGAGATAGCGCCGCGCCAGACCCTCGCGGGTGAAGCCGCACTTCTCCAGCACGCGGATCGACGAGGCATTGGAGGGAATGCAGGCCGCCTCGATGCGGTGCAGATTGAGCTCGCCGAACAGCGAGGGCAGCAGCACCCGCAGCGCCGTCGTCATGTAGCCGCGATGGGCATGCGGCAGCCCGACCCAGTAGCCGATCGTGCCGGCCTGCACGATGCCGCGCCGGACGTTGGCGAGCGTGATGCCGCCGATCATCACCCCGTCCGATTCGCGGAAGATGATGAACGGATAGGAGCGGTCGGCGGCGATGTCCTCGGTGTAGCGGCGCAGCCTGCGGCGGAAGCCGGCGCGGGTCAGGTCGTCGGAGGGCCAGATCGGTTCCCATGGCGTGAGATAGGCGCGGCTGAATTCGCGCAATTGCGCCCATTGCGGGAAATCCGACATCTGCGGCGCGCGCAGCAAGAGCCCGTGACCGCGCGGCATCAGTGCAGCGGGTCCATTGGACGGCAAACGAAACAGGGCCATGGCCCAACACTCCCCGCCACTTCTCCCTCGCCCCGCCCTTGCGGGGAGAGGGTCGGGGTGAGGGGTCTTACCGCAGATTCGGTCTTGCGGCTCTACCCTCACCCGAAGCCTTCGGCCATAGCTGAGGTTCCGCCTCGGCGTATGTCCGTCAACGGCCGCCGGTAGGCGGCCTATGCTCTCCCCGCAAGCGCGGGGCGAGGTAAGCAGAATACTCAATGCAACAGCGTCTTTGCCTTCGAATTCGTCAATCCTTCCGCAAAAGCCACCGCCGTGTCCAGACCCCTGCCGCTGCCGAGCGCGACAACGGCGGGCCGGCTGCGCGCCAGCAGGGCACGGGCGGCGTTGCGGCTCGATTCGACGCTGACCGCGTCGATCCGGGCCACCAGTTCTTCCACCGTCTGCGGCCGGCCATAGGCTAGCACATGGCGTGCCAATTGTTCGGCCCGCGATGAACAGCTTTCCAGCGCCATCAACAGGCCGGCCTTCATCTGCGCCTTGGCGCGGGCGACCTCGGCCTCGGTCAGGGTTTCGACCGCGTCGTTGATGACGTCGACGATGACTTCCATCATTTCCGGCGCATCGGCCGGATCGGTCCCGGTGTAGAGGCCGAAGAAGCCGGTGTCAGTGTAGGGCGCGTGGAAGGTATAGATCGAGTAGCACAGCCCGCGCTTTTCGCGCACCTCCTGGAACAGCCGCGACGACATCCCGCCGCCGAGCGTGTTGGTGAAGACCTGCAGCGAGAACAGCGACGGGTCGGTCTGCGGCACGCCTTCGAGCGCCAGCGTCAGATGCGCCTGCTCGAGATCGCGATGCACCACCCGCGAGCCGCCTTTGCCGAACATCGCGACCTGCGGCTTCGGCGCCGGGGTGGCGTCGAAGCTCGCAAACTTCTGCGTGACGTCCTCGACGATCCGCGCGTGATCGACCGCGCCGGCGGCCGCGACCACCATGTCGGGGGCGCGGTAATGCGTCGAGAGATAGCCGCGCAGCATGTCGCGATCGAAGACCTTCAGCGTCTTGGCGGTGCCGAGCAGCGAGCGCCCCATCGGCTGCTCCGGATAGCAGAGCTCGTTGAGATGCTCGAACACGACGTCGTCGGGCGTATCCTGCGCCGCGCCGATCTCCTGCACGATGACGCTCTTCTCGCGCTCCAGCTCGTCCGGCACGAAGGACGGGTTGGCGAGGATGTCGGAGAGCACGTCGAGCGCCAGCGGCACGTCGGCCTTCATCACCCGCGCATAATAGGCCGTGGTCTCGGTCGAGGTCCCCGCATTGAGGTCGCCGCCGACCGCCTCGATCTCCTCGACGATCTCGCGCGAGGAGCGCCGCGCCGTGCCCTTGAATGCCATGTGCTCGAGCAGATGCGAGATGCCGTGCTCGTTCGGCTTCTCGTCACGCCCGCCGACGCCGGCCCAGACCCCGAGCGCCGCGGTTTCCAGATGCGGCATGGTGTCGGTGACGATTGTCAGCCCGCTCGGCAGCTTGGTGATTTCAACGCCCATCAGGCAACTCCCTGCTTGGCAGCACGGCTGACCGACAGCACGAAGCGCTCGACCTCGGCAGAATCATTCTTCATGACCGTGATGTGTTCGGATTTGCTCATCAGGCCTCCGAGCCAGACCGGCAGCTGCGGACGCACCCCGCAGGCGGCTTCCACCGCGTCGGGGAATTTGGCCGCGTGCGCGGTCGACAGCACGATGTTCGGGATCCTGGAATCCGAGGTGTCGCGGTCGGCGACCGCGAGCGCCACCGCGGTGTGGGGATCGACCAGATCGCCCGCCTCGCGCCAGGCGGCGCGGATCGCGGCCGCCGTCTCGGTCTCGTCGGCACGGCCGGCGTCGAAATCACGGCGCACGGCGGCCAGCGTCGCATCCGGCAGCACGAAGCGGCCGGACTGCTTCAGCGAGGCCATCAGGCGACGGACCTGATCGGCGTCGCGGCCGCTTGCCTCGAACAGCAGCCGCTCGAAGTTCGACGACACCTGGATGTCCATCGACGGCGACGTCGTGGCGTGCACCTCGCGCACCTCGTAGATGCCGGTCTTCAGCGTGCGCGCCAGGATGTCGTTGACGTTGGCGGCGATGCGCAAGTTCCGGATCGGCAGCCCCATCCGCTTGGCGACATAGCCCGCGAAGATGTCGCCGAAATTGCCGGTCGGCACCGTGAAATCGACGGTGCGCTGCGGCGAGCCGAGCGCGACCGCCGAGGTGAAGTAATAGACCACTTGCGCGACGATGCGCGCCCAGTTGATCGAGTTGACGCCCGACAGCGCCACCTGGTCGCGGAAGCGATGGTTGTTGAACATCGCCTTCACCAGCGCCTGGCAATCGTCGAAGGTGCCTTCGATCGCGAGCGCGTGGACGTTGGCGGCGCCGGTCGTCGTCATCATGCGGCGCTGCACCTCGGAGATGCGGCCGTTCGGGAACAGCACGACGAGGTCGACATTGTCGAGATTGGCAAAAGCCTCGACCGCGGCGCCACCGGTATCGCCCGAGGTCGCGACCACGATGGTGGTGCGCTGTGCGCGCTTGGCCAGCACGTGATCCATCAGCCGCGAGATCAGCTGCATCGCGACGTCCTTGAACGCCAGCGTCGGTCCATGGAACAGCTCGAGCAGGAACTGGTTCGGCCCGGCCTGGGCGAGCGGCACCACCGCGGGATGGCGGAAGGTGGCATAGGCCTCGTTGGCCATGCGGCCGAGCTCGGCGTCGGAAATCTCGCCGGCGACAAACGGACGGATGATCTCGACCGCGACCTCCCAATAGGGACGGCCGAAGAAGGTGGCGATGGTCTCGGGCGACAGTTGCGGCCAGGTCTCGGGCACGTAGAGCCCGCCGTCACGGGCAAGCCCGGTCAGCATCACATCGCAGAAGCCGAGCACCGGGGCCTCACCCCTGGTCGAAATATACCGCGTCAAACCGCCCTCCAAAGGCTTCGATCCGAGCCTTAAGCCTTTGATATCATGGAATTATCGAGTTCGCTCCATGCGACCCGAACGGTTCACCATAGAAGATCGGACCAGCAATGGGTAGCCCGAAGCGCGCGCCTCGGGGTCGCGGGCGAGTGCGTGGCGTTGCTGAGGGAGATTGGCGGGCGCGCCGCAAACACAACCGTCGTCCCCGCGAAAGCACGCGAAAGCAGGGACGACAGCAAATGTGTGGTGCCGCTTGTGAGTCATAATCATGCGTTCTCGCGACATCCGCGCGCGAGGGGTACACGCCAATCAGCGCGGGTCGCGCCATCCACTAACCGCTCGGCGGCGCCAGCGGCTGCACGATCTCCTGGAACGGCGGCAGCGCCTCGCAGCACGTGGCGTGGGCCTCGAGCGCCGGATAGCGCGCGTCGAACAGATGCGGATGCGCCTCGCCGGTGAAGCGCAGCGCGCAGGCCACCGCGACGTCGGCATGACCGATGCGATTGCCCAGCCAGTACGGCGTCGGCACCGCCGCGCGCTCCTGCTCCAGCACCGCGAGCACGCCCGCGATCTGCGCCTCGCAGCGCTCGACCCAGAGCTTCAACTGCTCCTTGCGCAACACGCGCTCATAGACAAGGCTCACCGCCTTGTCGGCAAGCCCGGTCGCCAGCGCCGTGATGCGCAGATGCTTGCGCCGCTCGGCGCCTGAGCGCGCGATCATCGCCTTGTCCGGCCCGACCAGTTCGTCGAGATAATCCAGGATCGCACTACTCTCGATCAGCGCCTCGCCGTCATCGAGCACCAGCGTCGGCACCCGCCGCACCGGATTGTAGGCCGCAACCTTCTCCGCATCGCCGAAGGTCGACCACGGCTTATGCTCGAACGGCAACCCATAGAGCCGCAGCGCGATCGCGGTCCGACGGACAAAGGGCGAGTCGTACTGGCCGATCAAAAACATCTGTCATCTCGTCGGTCATGCCGCAGCAAGCCGCCTCGAAAACAGAGATTTCGAAGTGTGCGAATGCCGGGGACAAAGGTTGCACTTTGCACCATCGTAGATGGGCCGCGCCGCATTGCAACCGGATCCTGATCCGGTCCGTTAGGCGAGCTACCCAATCACCGGCACGTGCCTCGCCGCATCGCGCGGCAATTTGCCGTCGAGCCTCGGATCATCCGCCACCTCGATCTGCCGCAGGAACGGACGGAAGCCGGAGCGCTGGTAGAATGCGACGGCCGAGGGATGGTCGAAGGTGCAGGTGTGCACCCAGACGCGGCTGACGTCGCGTGACCAGGCAATCTCGAGCGCGCGGTTCATCAGGAAGCGCGCGGCGCCGGTGCCGATGAATTTTGCGGTGACGCCGAAATAGAGCAGCTGGCATTCGCCGGCCACGCTGAAATCGAGTTCGAGCAGGCCCTCATCCTGGCCGTCGACGGCCAGCCCGTAGAGCTCGTTGCCGGGGCCGTGGATCCTCGAGGCGAGATCGGAATCATCGAGCCCGGTGCGGGTGAACCACAGCCACTCCTCGCCGACCCGGCGATAGATATCGCGATACCAGTCGAGCGCTGGCCGATCGACCTTGCGCAGGCGCCACGCGCCGGGCGGATCGTCGCGCAGCGGCGGAAGCGCGGTCATTTCCAGATGGGTGACGACGGCAGCGATCTTGCCATGGGGGATGTCGGAGTAACCGTTGGGCAGCAGCATCGCGACCTCTGTTTGCAGGCTGTCGGCGGGACATAACCGCACGTCGCCGCGGATGCAATGCAACGCTGCGCGCAATGCCTGGTCAGGAGAAGCAGACGAGGTAATAAGCGCATCCACCGCTGCTCATTCGAGCGGCCAGGTCCAACGAGCGGGATAAACCAGTTTGAACGCGCTTTGAGGGAGGGCTCCCCAGGCCCTCCCGTACCCGGTTAGTTGCCGACCCATACGTTGCCGTTGGCGTCGAAATCGTTCTTCGGGTTGTAGCCGGACTCGCGAAGACTCCGTATGCGCATCGCGCGGTCGCTGACATCGCCATTGAGACTGGCGTTGGCATTGAGCACGGCAGGACTCAGTGCGGTACCCATCACGAGACGCTGGTGGGTCCGGTGTTGTGCCGTGCGTGCATCGGCGAGTGCCGCCGTGGACAGACAAACAACTGCGATCGAAACAAGAATAGTTTTCGTCATGGTCAGCTCCTGTGAAGTAACCAGCTGAGCTTTCAATCGCTTCCAGAAAATGCGTGCTCGCGCCGGATGTGAGAACCGTCACAGGCCGGCGGCGATCACGATCGGTCAGACTAACAGGCAGAAGCCAACGCTTCTTGGACGCCCGCGCACAGTGTTGCGGGAAGTCCGTGCGCAAATCGCAAACGTCAACTTGTAGTGATCCAGATGCGCCGCCGCGTTGATGGCACGAAGTGAATAGTGGCTGGCCGCCGCAGTCCGCGTCGGCATTCGCATGGATGAATCCAGGGTCGCGCTTCCGCTTTCAGGAGAAGCAGGAAAAGTGAGCGCGGTGCTCGCCACACGTTTGACGTCGTCCCGGCGAAGGCCGGGACCCATTACCACAGGACTACGTTGTTGAACGACGCTGCTGCGGCCCCAACATCGCAGGACAATTGGCATTCGTGGTTATGGGTCCCGGCCTTCGCCGGGACGACGGCGGAGTTTGTGGCGCAGCCGATGAGACGCACTCGCCTCCGCACCTCGGCGTCAGCGTGATCGCGTCCGCGGTTGCGGCTACGGCAGTGCCGAACACTCGGGTGTCGTCCCGGCGAAGGCCGGGACCCATTGCCACAGGGTTGAGTTGATAAGGCACGCTGCGGCCCCAACATCGCAAGACAATCGGCATTTGTGGTTATGGGTCCCGGGTCGCGCGGAGCTTGCCCGGGACGACAGTGGAGTTTTGGGTGACCGCCCCCTCACCTCGGCGTCAGCGTGATCGCTTCCGCGGTTGCGGCTTCCACCGCCGGCCGGCTGTAGAGCAGCGGCACATACTGGCCCGTCGCCCATAGCGGCGCGAGGTCGCGGTAGTGGCCGCTGAAGGGATCGCCGGATTGGCCCGGCGTGTTGACGGCGCGGCTCGCATCCCAATTGCCGACATCGAGCACCATGCGGAATGAAGCGCCGGAGATCAGATGATAGTCGGAGCGGCGATAGGTGGCGGCGCGCGGCACGTTGGCGGCGCCGCCAAAGGCGAGCGGGCCGACCTGCATCTGCGCCGCGGTCGCCTTGTCGGCGAGCGGCATCAGCGCGTGATTGAATTGCGCAACATGCAGCCGGCCCCAGCGCCAGGTCGACGCATCGGGACCTAGCTTGTCGGCAACATCGGCGACCGCCTCGCCGAGGCTGTCGCGCAGCAAGCGGTCGCGCTCGGCTGATGGATCGCTGCCGAGCGCCACGTCCGGCTTTTCGAGATAGCCGACAATGGCGGAGATGCTGGAGGCCTCCGGCGCAATCAGCTCGGCTGCCTTCGGCGCGGTGGTCTTGAGCAGCACCGGCCCGAGATGGTTTGCGATCCACACCTCATAGACCGCGGCGGCCGCGCTATCGGCCGCATCACGCGCATCCCACGCCTTGAGCAGATCGAGGCCCTTCCCGACGTTCGCATCATCCGACGTGAGCGGCTTCAGCAGCGCGACGAGGCGCCGCGCGAGCATGCCGGTGTCGTCGTTCTGCAGCGCCATCGCGTCCGCCAGCGTCACCTTGCTGTTGGCCTGCAGCACCTCGGTGATGCGCTGCCAGCGCGCGCTGTCGGCCCATTCGAATCCGACCCTGCGCTCACCCACCGGATAATCCGCCGGCAGGTTCATCTGGTTGGCGGTGGCGATAAAGCCCTGCTTCGGCTGATACAGCTTCGGCAACTCGTCGAGCGACAGAAAGCCCTGCCACTCATAGCGGCCGTCGCCGGGCACCGGCATCAGGCCGTCGAAACTGGCGCGGCGCGGCGTCTTGCCGGCGGCGACCCAGCCGATATTGCCTGACGTGTCGGCATAGACCTGGTTCTCCGACGGCGCGCCCCAGCGCCGCATCGCGCCGAGGAAGCCGTTCCAATTCTTCGCCGTCATGTAGTCGGACGAGCCGAAATAGGCCGAGGTGCCCGGCTCGAACCAGATCGAGCGCACGGCGAACGCATGCTTGTTGTCGGCGTCGACGAAGATCACCGGGCCGTGGCGGGTGAACTTCAGCTCGAGATCGCGGTCGGCCTCGCCCTTCACCGCTTCCTTCTCATGCACGATCCGCATGTCCTCCCAGCCGCTGCCGTAGCGGTACTGGTTCGGATTGTCGGGGTTGAGCTCGTAGACGTAGAGGTCTTCCTGATCGACGTTGAAGATGGTCAGCCCGAACGCGATGGTGTCGTTGTGGCCGATCGAGATGCCCGGCAGCGCCGGCTCGCCGGCGCCGATCACGGAGATGCCGGGCGCGTTGAGGCCGACGATGTAGCGCAGCGACGGCACCGAGTGCTCGCGATGCGGATCGTTGGCGAGGATCGGACGTCCGGTCGCGGTGCGCGATGCCGCGATCACCCAGTTGTTGGAGCCGATGGTGTCGCGCTGCTGGTCGGCCTCGGCGAGGTAGGTGTCGGGATCATGCGCCAGCGCCGCCTTCTGGTCCTTCGGCGCGGCGAACTTCACCGGCCGCGTGGCAAGATCGTAGGCGGCGAGCACCGCCTTCGGCACGCTGCAGGGATCGAGCCCATCGGGGATCCTGGTGGTCCAGGTGGGCTCCAGCTTGACGCGGAAACGATCGGCATCGAGGCCGGCAGCGCAGGCGACCCGCGAGCGCTTCACCTCGGAGGCGACGTTGCGGGTCAGGCCATGGCTGCGGACGCGCACGACATCCTCTGCCGACCACAAATCCGGCATCGTGCCTGCGATCCTGAACTCGATCGGTAGCGCGCGCTTGCCCGCCTGGACGTCGGCGACATAGGCGTTGACGCCGGCGACGAACGCCTCCGCATAGGATTTCGCCTTCGGGCCATAGGCGGCCCATTCCGCATTCATGTCGCCGCGATAGAGGAACAGACGCAGCGCCTTGTCCTGCTCGGCATAGGCAGGGCCGAAATCCTTCGCCAAGAGGCCGAGCCCGCGCTTGCGCCAGAGATCGATCTGCCAGAGCCGATCGCGCGCGGCGTTGAAGCCTTGCAGGAAGAACAGGTCGTGCTCGTTGCCGGCATAGATGTGCGGGATGCCCCAGACATCGACCAGGATCTGCCCCGGCGCCTTCAGCCCGGCGACGTCGGTCTTGACCTCGCGCGCCGCGACGAGCGGGCTCGGCTTCTCGCGCGCGGTGGCGGGTGCAACAAGTATTGCGGCGCAGAGTGCGGCAGTGAGTAGCTTGGCGACGCGGTTGAGATCCGTGTTCATGTTGTTCTCCGATGGTTGTTATTGATTATTGCGCACACTTGGCGAGATTGAGCGGCAGCCGTAGCGTCGCCGCTTGCTTGGTGTGGAAAGAGACCCCACCCGTAGCGCATCTGATGATGCACTACGACCTAAGAGCGAGCTTCGCTCGTCTTGACCCCGCTAGCGGGAGAGGTGCAGCGAGCTTGCCGCAGCATCAGTTCATCATTCCCCCTCGTCGCTCGCCAGCACGCCCTTCACGGCGCGGGCCCAGCCGGCGAGCTTGCGCTCGCGCGTCGCCTGGCTCATCGCCGGCCGGAAGCGGTGCTCGAGCCGCCAATTGTCGGCGAACTTGGCGGGCTCCGGATAGACGCCGGCATCGAGGCCGGCGAGATAGGCAGCCCCGAGTGCGGTGGTCTCCTGGATCATCGGGCGGTCGACCGGGGCGTTGAGCAGATCGGCGAGCCGCTGCATGGTCCAGTCCGAGGCGGTCATGCCGCCGTCGACGCGCAGCACGGTGTTGGCGGCGTTGGCCTCCGGCCAGTCGGTGCGCATCGCGGCCCACAGATCGAAGGTCTGGTAGCAGACGCTCTCCAGCGTCGCATGCGCGAGCTCGGCCGGGCCGGTGTTGCGGGTGAGCCCGAACAGCGCGCCGCGCACGCGCGGATTCCAGTACGGCGCGCCCATGCCGACGAAGGCGGGCACCAAGTAGACGCTCTGCATGGAGTCCGATTTGTCGGCAAGCGGTCCGGTCTCGGCGGCGTGCTTGATGATGCCGAGCCCGTCGCGCAGCCACTGCACCGCGCTGCCGGCGACGAAGATCGAGCCCTCGAGCGCGTAGGTGCGCTGGCCGCCGAGCTGGTAGGCGATGGTGGTGAGCAGCTTGTTCTTCGAGGCCACCGGCGTGGTGCCGGTGTTGAGCAGCGCGAAGCAGCCGGTGCCGTAGGTCGACTTCATCATGCCGGGCTCGAAGCAGGCTTGGCCGATGGTCGCGGCCTGCTGGTCGCCGGCAATCCCGGAGATCGCGATCGGGCCGCCGAACAAGTCCGCCGTGCTCTCGCCGAACCGGGCGGAGGAATCCTTCACCTCGGGAAGCATCGAGCGCGGTACGCGCAGCAGCCTGATGAGGTCATCGTCCCAGGCGCCGGTATGGATGTTGAACAGCAGCGTGCGCGAGGCGTTGGTGGCGTCGGTGGCGTGGACTCTCCCGCCGGTGAGCCGCCACAGCAGATAGCAGTCGACGGTGCCGAACAAGAGTTCGCCGCGCTCGGCGCGCTCGCGCGCGCCCGGCACGTGATCGAGGATCCAGGCGACTTTGGTGCCGGAGAAATAGGGATCGATGATCAGACCGGTCTTGGCCGAAATCACCGACTCATGGCCCTCGGCCTTGAGTTTTGCGCAGATGTCGGCGGTGCGGCGGTCCTGCCAGACGATGGCGCGGTGCACGGCCTGTCCGGTGGCGCGGTCCCACACCACGGTGGTCTCGCGCTGGTTGGTGATGCCGATCGCGGCGATGTCCTTCGCCTTGAGGCCGGCCTTCTCCAGCGCCTCGCGGCACACCATCACGGTCGAGGTCCAGATGTCCTCCGGCTCGTGCTCGACCCAGCCGGAGGCGGGGAAATGCTGCGGAAACTCCTGCTGCGCGACGGCGGCGATGGAGATGTCGCCGCGAAACACCATGGCGCGCGACGATGTGGTGCCCTGATCGATGGCCAGCACGAAAGACATGAGCGTTTCCCTTAAGGCTTGGGTGCAAGCGCCAAGGGAGCGGATTACCGCGGCGAGGTCAAGATTGGTGGTGAGTGCCGAGATGGTCGAGGCAAGAGTCCGCGAGGGTATCAGTCCCGTCATCCTGAGGTGCGAGCGGAGCGAGCCTCGAAGGATGCACGGCCCCCCAAGTCGGGCCGTCGACCCTTCGAGGGCCGCTGAAGAAGCGGCCACCTCAGGGTGACGGTGATGGAAATGAGCGCACCGCCTCAACCGTCATTGCGAGGAGCGAAGCGATGAAGCAATCCATCCATCAGCGCAAGCGGACGAATGGATTGCTTCGCTTCGTTCGCAATGACGGTTGGAGCGGCCGGGCAGCCCGATCACATCGGCCGGTAGGTCCGCACATCGGCGGGGACGTTGACGCCGATCTTGATCGCGCCGACCGAGCGGATGATGTCGTCGCCGAGCAGCTGGGCGAAGCAGGCATAGCCCCAGTCGTTCATGTGCAGGCCGTCGGCGATGACGAAATCGGTGATCGGGATCGCCTGTTTCTCGTGCCAGTCGCGCATCACCTCGAAGCGCGGGAAGATGCCGACATGACGCAGGGCGGCGATGCGGCCGAGCAGCTTCACCATGCCGCGCGCGCTTTCGGGACGCTCGGTGACGCGCGGCGAATATTGCGGATCGACCAGCACGACGTCGGCGCCGGACGCCTGAAGGCGCGCCACGCCGTCCTCGACCTGCCTGGCGGTCTCGGTCGGATCGAGGTTGCGCAGCACCGCGTTGGTGCCGACCTGCCAGATCACCATGTCGGGATGGACGTCGATCACTTCGGTCTGCAGCCGCTTCATCATCTCGGGCGCGTCCTCGCCGCCCTTGCCGCGATTGAGCACGGTGATGTCGGCGGACGGATACTGCCGGCGCAACTGTCCGGCGAGCCGGTTCGGATAGGTGAATTCCGGCGCCGACGAACCATAGCCCTGGGTCGAGGACGAGCCGAATGCGATGATCACGACCGGCTTGCCGGCGGCGAGCTTGGCCGCGACATGCGGCAGCGAACCGGTGCTGTTCGGCACGCCCTTGGGCTGCTGACAGGGCACGCGGTGGAAGATGTCGCTGGCGGATTTCGCGGCCTGCTTCACCTTATCGAGCGCCTTCGCGGCGACGCCGGGTTGCGGCGGATTGGTTGCGTCAGCCGTCGCAGCGGGCTGCGTTGCATCAGGCTTTGCGGCCTCGGTCTTGCCGTCGGACGAAAGCGCTGCATGCTGGTCGGTCTGCGCGCGCGACGGTGCGACCGCGAGCAGCGTCAGCACCGCAACGGCACAGAGACCTCGCCCTGCGGAAGCGCGAAAAGGGAAGGCAAAACGCATTTACTCTGCTTCCTTAATTCTGCTGCACCGGGCCCAGATGGGCCGCATCGATCACGAATTTCGCCAGTGCGCGGCCGAGACAGGCATGAACCTTCTTGGCCAGATCGACACCATGCGAGGTGCTGAACAGGTCAAAATATCCGGCGTCGCTCCACTGCTTCATAATCGCGAACCGGTCGAACAGCGGAACGTCGTGCTGCTGCGCCACCACCTTCATGTTGTCGAGATAGGGCGGTGCAGAGATCATCGTCTCCGTACGCGGGCTGTATTGCAGATTGACCAGCACCACGTCGGTCCCGGCGTCCCGCAACGCAACAACGCCTTCGTTGATGGCGGTACGGAAATCGTCGGGATCGATTGCTCGCATAGCATCGACGGTTCCGGTCTGCCAGATAACCAAAGTAGGCTTTTTTGCTTCAACAAGCTTAACAAGAGTTCCCGCGGTCTCCTCGGCGGTGCTCTTTCCCTGTAATTCTACGGATAGATCGATCGTCGACGACGGCAACGCTTCCTTCAGCGCCGCCTGCAGCGTGGCCGGATAGGCGCTCGCCTCGTTGCCCTGGATGGTCGAGGAGCGGCTGCCGACCACCAGCACGTTGAGCGGCCGGTTGGACTTGATGGCGTCGGTGACCTTGGGCAGCGAGCTCTCGCTCGTAAGCAGATAGGCGGGCACGTCGCAGGGCGGCGGCGGGGGCGGCTCCGCGGTGTCGCCAGCGCACGCGGGCGCCGCCGCCAAACCGGCCGTCAGGCAGGCTGCGAGCAGCGTCAGGCCCAGCATCGTCCGCGCGGACTTCATGCTCCCCCTCCCGCCAGATCGGCGTTGCCGGCGGCGCCTTTTTTCGAGGCGCCTTTGTCGGCGGAGTGCTTGTACCACGAAATGATCCACGCCATGCCGCACATGATGAGGATGCCGCAGACGCTGATCAAGGCGTGCAGTGCGGCACCGCCAGATACTTCGGCAAGCACGAAGTGACCGGCGAAGGCGAGGAAGACCCCGAGGCAGAATATCTCAAGCGAATGCTGGCCACACAGGATCAAAGGTCGCAGCCAGGGCGATTTCAGGCCCGGCCAGTCCTTGGGCAGGAAGCGCACGGTGAGCGCGGCGAGCGCCAGGAAGTGCGCGAATCGCAACACGTCCAGGTCGGTCTTGTTGATCGGATACATCCACTGCTCGATCACCTTCGGCATGATGTGGCCGAGCTGCGGCACGTACCAGGTCAGGGTCACGAAGAACGCCGCGACCAGATAGACGATGCAGATCCACATCGTGATGTTCGACGACAGGATCCGCGACATCCGCCGCGCCCCGCCGAGCGCGCACCAGGCGCCGAACACGAACAGCAATTGCCAGGCGAACGGATTGAACGCCCAGAAGCCGTTCGGATAGGCCGAGAGATAAAGGTCGAACTGCCAGGTCAGCGCGTAGAGCACGACCGAGAGACCGAGCGTGACGTCGGGCTTCCACTTCATCAGCCACAGGATCAGCGGCAGGAACAGCATCAGCACGATATAGAGCGGCAGCACGTCCATGTTGACGGGACGGAAGCGCAGCAGCAGCGCCTGGACGATGGTGACGTCGGGCTGCTTGAGGAAGTCCATGATCCCCATTTCCTCGCTGTAGAGCGGGTTCTCGAACGAGGTCGCGACATAGGAGATCTCGGCGAGGAAGATCGTGAACAGGAAGACGTGCGCGACGTAGATCTGCCAGACCCGGCGCAGGATGCGCGCGGTCGCGATCACGAAGCCGCCCTCCAGCATCGCGCGGCCGTAGACGAAGGCCGCGGTGTAGCCGGAGATGAAGATGAAGATCTCGGTGGCGTCGGAGAAGCCGTAATTGCGGATCGTCAGCCAGGTCAGAAGATTGGTCGGCAGATGATCGATGAAGATCAGCCACAGCGCGAGCCCGCGGAACAGATCGAGGCGGAGCTCGCGCTCGCCGGTCGCCGGCAGCGTGATCGCGGGCGCAGCAACCTTCGCCTCGGCCTCTGCCTTTACTTCGGCCTTGACGTCAGCCACCGGCGAACCGGCTATGGGATCGGCAATCGAGCTCATCAAACACCGTGTCGGCCGCGGACGCCCCGCACGCCGTGCTGAAAAGATAATATCGGTCCGCGAGTTGCCGACAAAGCACGGAGTGCGGCGGCATGCGGCCGCGCTTTAGAGCGGAACTATGTTGAAACCGCGATGAACGGGCCGCCCCAAATCCGGCTTTCCAAGCCCGCCCTTTCGCGGCCTGGCAGGCGATTGGTTCCGGCGGTTCAATTGGCTATGATAGCGCCCTGTTTGAGCATGATCCGGTCGAAAGCGGACCATGCGCCAGGACCATCGGATTGAGCCGCATGTACCGCGCCGTTACCCGCCAGATCGAAGTCACCGTCGAGCCGAACTTCATGCCGGAGCGCTCGTCGGTCGACCGGCGCGAATATTTCTGGTCGTACAAGATCGTGATCGTCAATTCGGGCCCGGATACGGTGCAGCTGCGGACGCGGCACTGGATCATCACCGACGCCACCGGCCGCCGCCAGGAGGTGCGCGGCGAGGGCGTGGTCGGCGAGCAGCCGGTGCTCGCGCCCGGCGAACGCTTCGAATACACCAGCGGCGTGCCGCTGCCGACCGCCTCCGGATTCATGACCGGCAGCTATCAGATGGTCACCGAAGCCGGCGAGCGCTTCGACATCGACGTGCCGACATTTTCGCTGGACAGCCCGAGCCCGGGCGGCAAAAGGGTGCTGAACTGACGCCTGCGTAGCCCGGATGGAGCGAAGCGCAATCCGGGGCAGGTGCATCCGCGGTTGGAGCGGCCCCGGATTTCGCTGCGCTTCATCCGGGCTACGATGACGAACGCGTCTACTCCACGCCGGCTTCCTGCGGAGTGAATTCATACACCGACGAGCAGAACTCGCAGGTCACGACGACCTTGCCGTCCTTGACCATCTCGGCGCGGTCGTTCGGCGCAAAGCTCTTCAGCATCGACGACACCGCGTCGCGCGAGCAGGAGCACTGCGCGCGCAGCGTTTGCGGGTTGAAGACACGCACGCCACGTTCGTGGAACAGGCGATAGAGCAGCCGCTCGCCGGACAGATCGGGATCGATCAGCTCGACGTCCTCGACGGTCGAGATCAGCGACTGGCCCTCGACCCAGGCGTCATCGTCCGGCACGCTATGCGTGGCCGTGCCTTCCGGCGCATCGCCGGGATGCAGATCGGCCTGCTTGGCGCGCTCGGGCGCCTTGGGCAGGAATTGCAGCAGGATGCCGCCGGCACGCCAGTGCAGCTTGCCGCCCTCGCCGCCGCGCATCTCCTCGCCGACCGCAAGCCGCACCCGCGTCGGAATCTGCTCCGAGCGCAGGAAATATTCGTGGGCCGCCTCTTCCAGGCCGCCGCCGTCGAGCGCGACCAGTCCCTGGTAGCGGCTGGTGTTGGAGCCCTGATCGATGGTCATCGCAAGGTGGCCCTTGCCGAGCAGCTCGCCCGAGCTCTGGCCATTCTTGAGGCGCGATGCGTCGTAGCGCGCATAGGCGCGCAGCCGGTCGGGCGCCTGGAAATCCACGATCAGGAGCGAGACCGGACCTTCGGTCCGGGTCTGCAGGATGAAGCGGCCCTCGAACTTGACCGACGAGCCGAGCAGCGTGGTCAGCACGATCGCCTCGCCGAGCAGCTTGCCGACCGCGGGCGGATAATCGTGCTTGTGCAGGATCTCGTCGAGCGCGGGGCCGAGCCGGGTCAGCCGGCCGCGCAGGTCCAGCGCGCCGACCTCGAATGCCAGCACGGCATCGTCGACCGGAACCGCTGAGGGCGCGCGAACCGGCGCCTCGGGCGTGATTTTGATGTCGGGGGATTGTGAAACCATGGCGCTCTATCTGGGGTCTCGGACCATGAAATAAAGGGGTTCACTAACGCGGATGTTTCCGTCGTCCCTGCGAAAGCATGCGAAAGCAGCGACCCATAACCACCGATGTGAGTTGCTTGCATCAAGCTGGTGCCCCAGCCTTCGCAACGATTGACAGCGATGGTTATGGGTCCGGGGTCGCGCTTCGCTTGCCCGGGACGACAACGCTTACTGATCTCCGACTACGCGACCGCGTCGAAACACCAGGCCAGAATGCCCTTCTGCGCATGCAGGCGGTTTTCCGCCTCGTCGAACACCACGGATTGCGGCCCGTCGATCACCTCGTCGGTGACCTCCTCGCCGCGATGCGCGGGCAGGCAGTGCATGAACAGTGCGTCCGGCTTGGCGAGCGACATCAGCTTGGCATTGACCTGATAGGGCCGCAGCACGTTGTGGCGGTGCTCGCCCTCCTTGTCGCCCATCGACACCCAGGTGTCGGTGACGACGCAGTCGGCGCCGCGCACGGCGGCTTCCGGATCGGTGCCGAGCATGATCGGCGCGCCGGTCGCCTTGATCCAGTCGCGCATCGGCTTCTTCGGCGACAGCTCCGGCGGGGTCGCAACATTGAGCTGGAACTTGAACCGCTCGGCGGCATGCGCCCAGGAGGCCAGCACGTTGTTGTCGTCGCCGGTCCAGGCCACGGTCTTGCCCTCGATCGAGCCGCGGTTTTCCTCATAGGTCATGAGGTCGGCCATCACCTGGCAGGGATGCGAACGCCGGGTCAGGCCGTTGATGACGGGAACGGTGGCGTGAGCCGCGAGCTCGAGCAGCGCGTCATGGTTGAGGATGCGGATCATGATCGCATCGACATAGCGCGACAGCACGCGCGCGGTGTCGGCGATGGTCTCGCCGCGGCCGAGCTGCATCTCGGCGCCGGTCAGCATGATGGATTCACCGCCGAGCTGGCGCATGCCCACGTCGAACGACACCCTTGTGCGGGTCGACGGGCGCTCGAAGATCATCGCCAGCGTCTTGCCTTCGAGCGGCTTCCTGCCCTTCTCATGCGCCTTCAGCTTCGCCTTCATGGCGGCTCCGGCGGACAGCATGTTGCGCAGTTCGCCGAGCGGCAGCTCGTTGATATCGAGGAAGTGACGGACCGGCTTGCTCATTATCCAGCCGCCTTCTTCGGCTGCGCCACCGACAATGTCGCGCAGGCGCGCTCGAGCGCGGTGATCGACTGGTCGATCTCGGACTCGGTCACGATCAGCGGCGCCAGGAACCGCACCACATTGTCGCCTGCGCCGACGGTGAGCAGCTTCTCGCTGCGCAGCGCTGCGATCAGGTCGCCCGACGGCACCACGGCCTTGACGCCGATCAACAGCCCCTCGCCGCGTACCTCCGACAGCACGCCGGGATAGCGGTCGACGACGGAGGCGAGCTTCTGCTTGAGCAGCAGCGACATCTTCTGCACATGCTCGAAGAAGCCGGGTTTCAGCATGACGTCGAGCACGGCATTGGCGGCGGCGACCGCGAGCGGATTGCCGCCGAAGGTCGAGCCGTGCGAGCCGGGCGCCATGCCGGCCGCGGCTTGCGCGGTCGCCAGCACCGCGCCGATCGGGAAACCGCCCCCGAGCGCCTTGGCCAGCGACATCACGTCCGGCGTGACGCCGGTGCGCTTGTAGGCGAACAGCTCGCCGGTTCGGCCCATGCCGGTCTGCACCTCGTCGAAGGCGAGCAGCAGGCCGTGCTCGTCGCACAGCGCGCGCAGTGCCTTGAAGAACGCCTGTGGCGCCGAGCGCACGCCGCCCTCGCCCTGCACCGGCTCGATCAGGATGCCGGCGGTGTGCGGACCGATCGCCTTCTTCACCGCGTCGATGTCGCCATGCGGCACCTGGTCGAAGCCGTCCATCGGCGGGCCGAAGCCCTCGAGATATTTCGCCGAGCCGGTCGCCGCCAGCGTGCCCAGCGTGCGGCCGTGGAAGGCGCCCTCGAAGGTGATGATGCGGTAGCGCTCGCCATGGCCCTTGGAGAAGTGATAGTGGCGGACCAGCTTGATCACGCCCTCCATCGCTTCCGCGCCGGAATTGCAGAAGAACACGAAGTCGGCAAAGCTCTGCTCGCACAGCCGCGCGGCAAGCACCTCGCCGTCCGGGCTCTTGAACAGGTTCGACATGTGCCAGAGCTTGGTCGCCTGTTCCTGCAGCGCCTTGACGAGATGCGGATGCGCGTGCCCGAGCGCGTTGACCGCGACGCCCGAGGTGAAATCGAGATAGCGGTCGCCGTTGGTTGCGATCAGCCAGGCGCCCTCACCGCGCTCGAAACCGAGATCGACCCTGGCGAAGACGGGGAGCAGATGCGACGTGGCAGCGTTGGTCATGACGATCACTGACGGTTTTTAAGCCGACAATTGCCGCGCGCCTTGACGCCAGCGCAGCAACGGCCAGCTTCGGAAAACAAAACGGCCGCCTTTGCGGGCGGCACGTGGCGGGCATTCTATGCTGCGGTCGGTAAGTGTCAATCGCCACGAAGTGGCCTTCCTGCAATGCGAAACGAGCGCAATCCGGAGCATTCCGGTGCGGTGGAAAAGCCTCATCGCGATGCTTAACTGTGTGGGAACATGTGGACGCACGACCGCGGACTCTTGCGCCAGAGTCACGCCATATTGTAGCGTTTGGCCTGTCGGGTACGACATCTCGTGCGGCGGTACTGGACCCTCTAAGTAGCCTTTGTGTCTCGCGTAAACGTTCGGGCGCAACACCGTGCCCGGCGAGGGCTAAGGGATTCTGGCCGCAGGGATATTTGTCCAGATTGGCTCGCAGCGCCGCTCCAATGATTGGCCGGCGCTACGCGAAGGGAAGAATGCGATGACTGTATTGACCTGGTCCGACGATCGCGTCGAGCAGCTGAAGAAGCTCTGGGAGTCCGGCCTGTCGGCCAGCCAGATCGCGGCGGAACTTGGCAATGTGACGCGAAACGCCGTGATCGGCAAAGTGCATCGGCTCGGCCTCTCCGGCCGCGCCAAGGCACCCTCCACGGCCGCGCCGCGGCAGCGCAAGGCCCGCCCCGCCCAGCACATGATGCGGGTGGCGCGCCCGGTCTCGCGCGGCAACACCGCGCTGGCGCACGCCTTCGAGGCCGAGATGGAGCCCGATCCGATCTCCTACGACAATGTGGTGCCGATGAGCCAGCGGCTGTCGCTGCTCGAGCTCAACGAGGCCACCTGTCACTGGCCGGTCGGCGATCCCTCGAGCCCGGAATTCTTCTTCTGCGGCGGCAAAGCGCTCGGCGGCCTGCCCTATTGCGCGCATCACTCGCGCGTCGCCTACCAGCCCGCCGCCGATCGCCGCCGGCCGTCGGCGAAACCGCAGATCAAGTGAGCACTCGGGAAAACGACGGAAGACCTCAAAGACAAATCCCCGCGAAAGCGGGGATTTTTTTGTGTGACCCAGCCCGGCTATATCACCAGCGTCGTCCCGGCGCAGGCCGGGACCCATAACCACGAATGGGTGTTGTTAGAAAGCCGTCTGGCCGCGTGCCGATTGCGCTGGCCGCAGCGTATGGGTCCCGGGTTTCGCCGGGACGACGCCGTGTTGCGGTTTATGAATGCCGCATGGCCGTTACGGCTGCGGCTCGGCCTTGGCAAAGCGGTCGTCGAGCGCGTAGCCGGCGCCGCGCACAGTGCGGATCGGATCCTGCTCGCGGCCCGGATTGAGCAGCTTGCGCAGGCGGCCGATATGCACGTCGACGGTGCGCTCATCGATGTAGATGTCGCGGCCCCAGACGCTGTCGAGCAATTGCTCGCGGCTGAACACGCGGCCGGGATGCTCAAGGAAGAATTCGAGCAGGCGATACTCGGTCGGCCCGAGATCGATCGGACGGCCCGAGCGCGCCACGCGGCGCTTCTCGCGGTCGAGCTCGATGTCGCCGTAGGTCAGCACGGTCGCAAGCCGCTCCGGGCTGGCGCGGCGCAACAGGCCCTTCACCCGCGCCAGCAGCTCCGGCACCGAGAACGGCTTGACGATGTAATCGTCCGCGCCGGTGGCAAGCCCGCGCACGCGCTCGCTTTCCTCGCCGCGCGCGGTCAGCATGATGATCGGAAGCTGCTTGGTCTCGGGCCGCGCCCGCAGGCGGCGGCACAGTTCGATGCCGGACAGGCCCGGCAGCATCCAGTCCAGCACCACGAGGTCGGGAACGCGCTCCTTCAGCCTTGTATCCGCATCGTCGCCGCGCCCCACCGTCTCGACATCGTAGCCTTCCGCATCGAGATTGTAGCGCAACAGCGTCGTCAGCGCTTCCTCGTCTTCGACTACCAGAATGCGTGCGCTCATCGGTTTAAGTTCTTTCTCTGTGGTGATCCGTTGCCCAGACGCAAACCGAAACGCTTACTTCCTTGAGCATAGTCCCCGCGGAAACGATTTGTCGCGAGGATCATCCAGTTTCGCTCTTGCCGGTTCCGTGCTTGCCGATCATGCCTCAGTTGCCCGGCACCGTGGTGGCAAAAGTGGTCATGTCGCCCTTCGGGCGCTTGTCGGTGATCTGCTGGCCCTCGATCATGTAGAACACGGTCTCGGCGATATTGGTGGCGTGATCGCCGATCCGCTCGATGTTCTTGGCGCAGAACATCAGATGGATGCAGAACGAGATGTTGCGCGGATCTTCCATCATGTAGGTGAGCAGTTCGCGGAACAGCGAGGTGCAGATCGCATCGACCTCCTCGTCGCCCTTCCAGACGTTCATCGCCGCCGGCAGGTCGTGCGCGGCATAGGCGTCGAGCACCGACTTGACCTGCGACAGCACGAGGTCGGTCATGTGCTCGAGGCCGCGGATCAGCTTCAGCGGCTGGAAATCGCTCTCCAGCGCCGCGACGCGCTTGCCCATGTTCTTGGCGAGGTCGCCGATCCGCTCGAGGTCGGTGGCGACGCGCATCGCGCTGACGATCTCACGCAGATCGATCGCCATCGGCTGGCGGCGGGCGATCGTCAGCACCGCCCGCTCTTCGATGTTGCGCTGCAGATTGTCGATCTCGATGTCGGCGGCGACCACGCGCTTGCCGAGCGCGACGTCGCGACGGATCAGCGCGTCGACCGACTCGGTAATCATCCGTTCGACCAGGCCGCCCATCTCGGCGACCAGGCGAGTCAACTCCTGCAGGTCGCTGTCGAATGCCTTGGCGGTATGTTCAGAAGCCATCGCTTGTCTCCCTCAACCATGATCCCGGGGATCATGGTTTCGTGTCCTGAATTTTAGCATGACCTGATCGGAAAACCGGTTTCCACTTTTCCGGATCATGCGCCGGTCAACCGAACCGGCCGGTGATGTAGTCCTGGGTGCGCCGATCGCTCGGTGAGGTGAATATCTTGTTGGTGTCGTCGAACTCGATCAGCTCGCCGAGATACATGAAGGCGGTCTTATCGGAGACGCGCGCCGCCTGCTGCATGTTGTGGGTGACGATCGCGATCGTGTAGTCCTCGGAGAGCTCCTGGATCAGCTCCTCGACCTTGGCGGTCGAGATCGGGTCGAGCGCCGAGCACGGCTCGTCGAACAGGATCACCTCGGGACGCACCGCCACGGTGCGCGCGATGCACAGGCGCTGCTGCTGGCCGCCGGAGAGCGACAGGCCGGAGGCGTTCAGCTTGTCCTTGACCTCGTTCCACAGCGCGCCGCCGCGCAGCGCCTTCTCGACCCGGTCGTCCATCTCGGACTTCGAGATCTTCTCATAGAGGCGGATGCCGAAGGCGATGTTCTCGTAGATCGTCATCGGGAACGGCGTCGGCTTCTGGAACACCATGCCGACCCGCGCGCGCAGCAAGTTGAGGTCGAGCTTGGGGTCGAGAATGTTGGTCTGGTCCAGCATCAGCTGGCCGACCGCGCGCTGACCCGGATACAGGTCGTACATCCGGTTGAAAATGCGCAGCAGGGTCGACTTGCCGCAGCCGGACGGGCCGATGAACGCCGTGACGCGGTTGGTGCCGAGCGCCAGGTTGATGTTCTTCAGCGCGTGGTGCTCGCCGTAATAGAAGTTGAGGTTGCGCACCGTGACTTTCGGCGGCGCTTCCGGCAGCGGAACCTGGGGAATGTGGCCTGCGGCAGTCGTGGAGACGGAAAGCTCGGTCATTTTGCGGCCCTTTCGGCACCAAGGATACGCGCGCCGATATTCAACGCGAGCACGGTGAATGTGATGAGCAGCGCGCCGCTCCACGCCAGCTCTTTCCAGTAGGCGTAGGGGCTCTGCACGAAGTTGTTGATGGTCACTGGCAGGTTGGCCATCGTCTTGGTCAGATCCAGGCTGAAGAACTGGTTCGACAGCGCGGTGAACAGCAGCGGCGCGGTCTCGCCGGCGACGCGGGCGGTCGCCAGCAGCACACCGGTGATCAGACCCGATCGCGCGGCACGATAAGCGATCCGCTTGATCACCAGCGAACGCGGCAGGCCGAGCGCGGAGGCGGCCTCGCGCAGCGGATTGGGCACCAAGAGCAGCATGTCCTCGGTGGTGCGCAGCACGACCGGGATCACGATCACCGCGAGCGCAAGGCTGCCTGCGATCGCCGAGAAGCCGCGCATCGGCACCACCACCGCACCATAGATGAACAGGCCGATGATGATCGAGGGCGCGCTGAGCAGGATGTCGTTGATGAAGCGGATCACCGAGGTCAGCTTGTCGTGCTTGCCGTATTCGGCGAGGTAGGTGCCGGCGAACAGGCCAAGCGGCGCGCCGATGCCGACGCCGATCACGGTCATGATGACCGAGCCGACGATGGCGTTGAGCAAGCCGCCTTCGGTCGAGCCGGGCGGCGGCGTGTTCTGGGTGAACAGCTGCACGCTGAGGCCGGCAAGGCCGTTATAGAGCAGCGTGATCAGGATCAGCGCCAGCCAGGTAACGCCGAACAGCGCCGCGCCGACACAGAGTGCGCGGATGACGATGTCGCTGCGGCGGCGGGATTTGTAGATCGGGTTCATGGCGTTACTTCCCCGCCTTCTTTTCAAGCCGCATCAGCATCAGCCGCGCGCCGGCGAGCACGAAGAAGGTCAGCACGAACAACAGCAGGCCGAGCAGGATCAGGCCGGACTGGTGCAGGCCGTCGCTCTCGGCGAATTCGCTGGCGATCGCCGCCGAGATCGTGGTGCCCGGCGCGAAGATCGACGACGAGATCCGGAACGAGTTGCCGATGATGAAGGTCACCGCCATGGTCTCGCCGAGGGCGCGGCCGAGCGCCAGCATGATGCCGCCGATCACGCCGACGCGGGTGTAGGGGATCACGACGCTGCGGACGACTTCCCAGGTGGTGCAGCCCATGCCGTAGGCGGCCTCTTTCAGCACCGGCGGCACGGTCTTGAACACGTCGACCGAGATCGCGGTGATGAAGGGCAGCACCATGATCGCAAGGATCAGCGCGGCGTTGAACAGGCTGAGATAGGACGGCGGGCCTGCGAACACCGCGCCCAGCACCGGGACGCCCTCGAAGATCCGGATCATGAAGGGCTGGAACGTGTTGGCCAGGAACGGGCCGAGCACGAAGAAGCCCCACATGCCGTAGATGATCGAGGGGATGCCGGCGAGCAGCTCGATCGCGATGCCGATCGGGCGGCGCAGCATTTGCGGGCAGAGCTCGGTGAGGAACACGGCGATGCCGATGCCGACCGGAATGGCGATCAGCATCGCGATGACCGAGGTGATCAGGGTGCCGTAGATCGGGCCGAGCGCGCCGAGCACCGGCGGATCGGCCGAGGGTGCCCAGCGCTGCGTCCAGAGGAAGGCGATGCCGTATTCCTTCATCGCCGGCCAGGCGCCGACGATCAGCGACAGGATGATGCCGCCGAGGATCAACAGAACCGAAATCGCCGAGATGCGGGTGATCCAATAGAAGGTGAGGTCACCGAGCTTGAAGGCGCTGAGGGCCTTGGCGCGATCGTAAGGTCCCGCGGCTTCCATCACATCGCTCTGAACAGCCATGTCTGCCACGCCAATCCCCTCTTTAGTATGCAAAAGCCACGCAAACCGCTACGCCCCGAAGCGATCTTCACTGACGCATTTGGCCGGGCGCCGTCGTTCCAGCCACGCCCCTTGAGGCGCGAACCCCGGCCTCGATCCCGCGCTTGTTGCCGCAGTGATGGAGACCGGGTCTTGGTCGCTCGACCTGTGCCGCGATCGAGTCGGCACAGGCCCTGTCGCAGCGTCGGACTTAGCTCTTGATGTCCGACGACCAGGTCTTCTCGATCAGCTTGACGACCGAGTCCGGCATCGGGATGTAGTCGAGCTCTTCGGCCGCCTTGTCGCCCTTCTCGAAGGCGTACTTGAAGAACTTGAGCGCTTCCTGCGAGGCCGCCTTGTCGGTCGAGTCCTTGTGCATCAGGATGAAGGTCGCCGCGGTGATCGGCCAGGAGGCTTCGCCCGGCTGGTCGGTCAGGATCACGTAGTAGCCGGGAGCCTTGGCCCAGTCGGCATTCGAGGCGGCAGCCTGGAAGGCAGCCATGGTCGGCTGCACGGTCTTGCCGGCCTTGTTGACCAGCCCGGTGTAGGTCAGCTTGTTCTGCTTGGCGTAGGCATACTCGACATAGCCGATAGCGTTCTTGGTCTGGCTGATGTTGCCGGCAACGCCTTCGTTGCCCTTGGCGCCGACGCCGACCGGCCATTCGACCGCGGTGCCGGAACCGACCTTGGACTTCCAGTCGGCGTTCGACTTGGAGAGATAGTCGGTGAAGTTGAAGGTGGTGCCCGAACCGTCCGAACGGCGCACGACGGTGATGGCATCGCCCGGCAGGGTCAGCTTCGGATTGAGCTTGGCGATCGCCGCGTCATTCCACTTGGTGATCTTGCCGAGATAGATGTCGCCGAGCACTTCGCCCGACAGGATCAGGTCACCCGGCTTGATGCCTTCGAGGTTCACGACCGGGACGATCGCGCCCATCACCATCGGCCACTGGACGAGGCCGTCCTTCTCGAGTTGCTCGTGCTTGAGCGGCGCGTCGGTGGCGCCGAAGGTCACGGTCTTGGCCTGGATCTGCTTGATGCCGGCGCCGGAGCCGATCGACTGGTAGTTCAGACCGTTGCCGGTCTCCTTCTTGTAGGCGTCAGCCCACTTCGAATAGATCGGGAACGGAAACGTCGCGCCCGCGCCGGTAATATCGGCAGCGAAGGCCGACGTCGAAGCGGCGATCACGCCGGCTGCGACGATTGCTTTGATGAAATTCATGGGTGGTCTCCATCCAGTGAGCGAAGCGCCGAATGCGCCCGATCGCGCTCACGCCGGTCCATCTAGGAGCGGTCGGTGCTGCTTTTACGAAGGTTGGATGACAGTTGGATGACAGTACTAAGCTTCTGAAAACGCTTAGCTTTGAGTTGGTAACGGGGTCTTCGGCCGGGGAAAACAGGCGGTAAAAGTGGCCCCGTTCTTCGGCACGCTCTCGATCAAAAGACGCCCGCGATGACGGTTAAGAATATGTTTCACCAACGATAATCCGAGGCCCGTTCCGCCCTGGTTGCGGCTGTCGCCGACGTCGACCCGGTAGAAGCGCTCGGTCAGCCGCGGCAGGTGCTCGGGGGCGATGCCGGGGCCGAAATCCCGTACCATGACACGGATTTCGGGGGCCCCTTCGCCCGATGCACCCGAAACGGCCTGATTCAGCGACACTATGACGCGCCCCCCTGAGGCGCCGTATTTGAGGGCATTCTCGATCAGGTTCTCGAACAGGCGGAGCAGTTCCTCGCGGTCGCCGGCGATCATGACCGGAGCCTGAGGCAGGTCGACCTCGATCTCGACCTGGCGCTCGCTGGCCAGTGCCTCGAGCCCGTCGGCGACCTGGCGGATGATCGGCACGATGTCGATCGAGGCCTCGGGCCGCACATGGGCCGACAACTCGACCCGCGACAGCGACAGCAAATCGTCGATCAGCCGCGCCATGCGGGTCGCCTGGGTGTGCATGATGCCGAGGAAGCGCTCCCGCGCCCGCGCGTCCTCGCGCGCCGGCCCCTGCAGCGTGTCGATGAAGCCGGACAAGGCGGCGAGCGGCGTGCGCAGCTCGTGGCTGGCATTGGCGACGAAGTCGGCTCGCATCTCCTCGACCCGGCGCAGCGGCGTCAGGTCGTGGAAGGTCATCAGCATGCACTTCTCGGTGCCGCCGAACTGGGTCGGCACCGGCACCGGCGTGATCACCAGTTCCATCCAGCGATCGACCGGAACGTGGTCGGTGTAGGTGGCGCGGCGTGGCTCGGTGGTCGCGATCGCCTCGCGCAGCGCGGTGATGATCTCCGGCGAGCGCAGGGCAAATTGCGCCAGTTCGTTCTTGCGCAGCGCAGGCGCGAGCTGCGCCGCTGCGGCGTTGAGATGGATGACGCGGCCGGCGCGATCGAGCAATACGGCCGGATCCGGCATGCCGGCGACGACCGCGCTGACGGCGGCGGCCTCGACCGGATTGACGCCGCGGACATCCTCGCGCGAGGTTCCGGCATCATGCAGCCGCCACGGCACCAGCGCCGCGGCCGCGATGCAGACGAACACGGCGCAGGCGCGCACCAGCGACAATTCGCCGAGCGCGACCACCACGCTCAAGGCCAGCGCTGCGGCAAGCAGGATCAGCGCGGAGTGGCGCAACCGGTCGGGCCAGGGCGAGAAGATGGAGGAATGCGAATCGTCAATTGCCATCGCGGCGGCTTTCATCCCGTCGGTTCATGTCTCGCCCAGGCGCGGTCATAGCGACCTTCCCTCGGGAGGCATCGGGCCGCTTCATCAGACCCCGGAGTCACCGCGCTTGCGAACCAGAACCGCCTCATGGTGCGGCTCGGCGCGGGGACCCGAATCAGCCTGCGGCAGCCGTTTGAGTCGGGCGCCGACAATAACCTCCCGAAACGTCAGCAAGATTACAGATATGACGAACGGCGCAATATAGTAGAGCAGCCGGAACAGCAGCATACCGCCGAGCAGGTCCTCGCGGTCCATCTGCCAGAGGCCGACCAGCATAGCGGCGTCGAACACCCCGAGGCCGCCGGGGGAGTGGCTGGCGAAGCCGAGCAGGGTCGCCGACACGAAGATGACGGCGACCACGACGAAGCCGAGATTTGGCTCGTCCGGCACCAGCACGTACATCGCCAGCGCGCAGAAGCCGAGGTCGAGGATGCCGATCGCGATCTGCAGCAGCGTCAGCGGGCCGCCCGGCAGGGTCACCGTCCAGGGGCCGCGGCCGACCACCCGCGGCTGGGTCCAGACCCAGACCACATAGGCGACCAGCGCGGTGATGATCGCGAATGCCAGCGCCCGGTTGAGCCAGGGCGGCAGCTGGTCGATGTTGGCGGCCGCCTCCGGGTGGTAGGCGATGCCGAGCCCGAGCACCGCGGCATTGCCGAGCCAGAAGGTGAGCCCGGCAAGAAAGCAGATCTTGGCGACGTCGATCGCATTCAACCCCCACGCCGAATAGATCCGGTAGCGCACCGCGCCGCCGGTGAAGACGCTGGCGCCGACATTGTGGCCGATCGAATAGGAGGTGAAGGCCGCGAGCGCGTTGATGCGATAGGGCACATGGGCGTGGCCGATCGCGCGCACCGCGAACAGATCGTAGAAGGTCAACGTGAAGTAGCCCGCCGCGACGAACAGTCCCGCCAGGGCAATCTGCCGCGGCTCGGTGCTCTTGATGGCCTCGAGCACCTCGTTGGTGTCGATGCCGCGCAGCATGTGATAAAGGACGTAGCAGGCGATGCCGATGACGGCGATGCTGATGACAACACCCAGCCGATGCAGGATTTGCTTCTGGCGCAGAAACGCCATCGCCCTGCGTATTGCTTCCAGCATCTAGACCTCGAATTGCGATCCCGCGACGACGGCTCCCGGGCGATCTCCGCCGGCGCTTCGCTGTGCCCTGGCCCGTGTAGCGCGTTTTAAACCGGAGTGGAATTCGTCAAAAGACAATAAAACGCGCATCTTCAAGATATTACGGATGATTCATGACAGCGGGTGCACAAATATGCGCGTTTCCCGCCGCCTTCGACAAGACTTGACATGCGCGTGCGGCAGTTAGCCCGCCGAACGGTCCGCAAGGCCATCCGGAAAACTACGGTGAAGTACCGGCACGGCCGAATAGAGAATGATCTTCCGTACCCGCCGGGAGGCGCTCCGCCGATCATCAATCCCGCGCGGCCGTGACCGCGGCGACGATCTCGGCGGCATCGGGAAAATGTCCCTTCGTGCGCCTGGCGACAACCTCGTCGCCGAGCTTGACCTGGAAGATGCCGCCCTTGCCGGGGATCAGCGTCGCATCGACGCTGAGGCGCTCGCGCAACAGCGCCGCGGCCTCTTTGGCACGCTTCTCATAGCCGCACGGCCGGCAATAGGTGATGGAGACATTCCTCATGTCACGCGCTCCGTGCCCTCATGCGGCATGGCGCTGCGCGGAGGCGGCCTCGACGCCGGCGATCCAGCCGGCCACAGAACGGCCGATCGCCTCCGGATGATCCTCCTGCAGATAGTGCGCGCCCGCACCGAGTTGAATGACCGCGCAATGCTTGAGCGTCTTGGCGAATTCGGCGGCAAAGGCCGGTGACACCAGCGCCCCGGGCGTCGCCGCGAACAGCAGCTTCGGATAGGTCGATGCCGCGAGCGCCGCATGCGCCACCGTGAGCGCCTCGGCGACATCGGCCGGCTCGCCGGCGATCGGCAGCTCGCGCGGCAGCATCAAGGTCGGCTTGCGGCTCTCTCGCGTCGCAAACGGCGCGCGGTAGGCAGCCATCTCCTCGTCGCTGAGCGTGCGCAGGATCGAGCCGGGCAGCACGCGTTCGACGAACGCATTGTTGTCGAGGATCATCGCTTCGCCCTCGCCCGGCGTGCGGAATTTCCGGAACGTCTCCCGCGCGGCGTCGTGCTGGTGGAAGTCCGACCAATCGCGCATCGGGCGGATGAACTCCATGAAGGCGAGCCCGCGCACCAGTTGCGGACGGCGTGCCGCGAGGTGGAAGGCGAGCGCCGTGCCCCAATCCTGGGCGACGAGATAGGCCGAGGCAATGCCCAGCTCGTCGATCAGCGCATCGAGATAGTCCGCCTGGTCGAAGAAGCGATAGCCGATGTCGGGTTTGCCGGACTGGCCGTAGCCGATCAGGTCGGGCGCGATGCAGTGCCCGACGGGGGCGACCAGCGGCATGATGTTGCGCCAGATGTAGGACGACGTCGGATTGCCGTGCAGGAACAGCACGTGCGGCGCGTCGCTACGGCCGGTCTCGCGATAGGCCATCGTAGACCCAAGCACGGCGCGATGATGCAGGCTGATATCGGGGGATCTGGTCATGGCAACTCCTTGAACACGGTTTGGAATGCGATCGTCTTGAAACGCGTCAGCGCCGCTTCGCTGCGTTCGACCTTCATGCGCAGCATCGCGCCCTGCCAGGATGCGAGCAGGAAATCGGCCAGCTGATCGGGATCGAAGTCGGAGGCGATCTCGCCGGTGGCCTGAGCCTCGGCGATGCAGGCCGCAAACGGCGCGCGCCATTCCCGGAAGATGTCGTCGAGCTGCTCGCGCAGCATCTCGCTCGAGCCCGACGCCTCGAGGCTGAAATCGCCGATCAGGCAGCCGCGGGTGAAGCCGTCATGCGCGAGCTTGCCGGTGATCAGATCGAGATAGCTCCTCAGCCTTTCGCGCGGCGTCAGCGTCGTGTCGCCCAGCGCTTCGGCAACGAGGCCGCGCACATAGACGAAGTAGCGGTCCAGCACCTCGGATGCGAACAGCTCCTTCGAGCGGAAATGGTTGGTGAAGGAGCCCTGCGGCGCGCCGGCGGCGGCGGTGACGTCGCGCACGCTGGTGCCGTGATAGCCGGTCCGGAACATTTCCGTCAGGCCGGCGTCGAGGATGGCATCGCGGAGAGAGGGTTTTGGCATGGACAGGATTTAATACGTACGTACGTATTGATGTCAAGCGCTAAAACGAATGCAGTTCACCCTGCGCTTGGCGACGCCGCTCAGGCCTGTCGGATCAGGGGATTGAGGTCAGCTCGCGGGCTTGCTGCGCGAAACCACCCAGTCGCGCAGCCAGGAGCCGATCGCGCAGCCGACGAGATAGAGCGCGAACATGACCAGGAAGAGATCGAGCCAGTAGCCGAATCGACCGGGCACGATCCGCGCGAACGACGCCGCCACCAGCGCGGCGGCGAGCAGCGCCAGCCAGCGCATCCAGACCTTCGAGACGCCCCGCGCCCGATGCACCACCGCGATCCAGCCCATGCAAAAGCCGAGCAGCGCCGCGCCGAGCAGCCAACCCCAGAAGAATGTCGCGAGCACGGTCATCGCTACTTCACCACGAATTCGATGCGGCGGTTCTGCGCCTTGCCGTCTTCACTCTCGTTGCCGGCCAGCGGCTGCGTGCTGCCATAGCCGATCGGCGTGAAACGGCTGGCAGGCAGCCCGGCGCGCACGAGGTAATCCACCACGGCCTGCGCGCGGCGTTCCGACAGTGCCTGGTTGGCGGCCTCCTCGCCGTCGCTGTCGGTATGGCCGGCGATCTCGATCGTCGCATTGGGGCAGCGCAACGCGGTCTCGATCAGGCGGTCGAGCAGGCCGGCGGAATCCGGCACGATGTCGGCCTTGCCGGACTCGAAGCGGATCTTGCCCTTCGAGAGAATTTCGGAAAACAGCTGCTGGCACACCGTGGGATCGACGGGGGCCGCCGCCGGCTTGACCGTGACCTCGGCCTTGTACTGCCAGCCCTGCGGAAAATCCTTGCCGAGCCCGTCGCGGATCTGGCCGGCGGCGGCATCGTAGAGCGCATCGCCCGACAGCTTCACCTCGCGGTCCGATACCACCAGCGTTCCGGTCGACAGCCGCGACAGCGCGCCGAGCGCGGGCCCCACCGCGGCCGCGAAACCCGACGGCGCGCCGATGCTGGCCTTGAGATTGTCGACCACTTTCTCGCTGAAGAACTTGCGGCCGGCGGCAGCGACCAGCGCGGCATGCACGTTGTTGTCGGGCACGTAGCCGGTCAGCGTCAGCGTCACCGCGACCGGGTCCTTGTAGGCCTGGAACACGTAGGGCGGCGCCTTGATGTCGTTGGCGGCGATCGAATAGCCTTCCGGCAGGTTCTTCAGCGCCGCGGCGATCGCTTCGCGTCCGCCGAGCTCGCGCGCCATGCCGGCGAGATTGACCTTGTTGTCGGTCAGCGTGATCTTGCCTTCCTTCAGCTTGCCGATCTGGTCGAGCAACAGCAGCGCCGCCGCGTCGAACCGCAACGGCGCGCCGCGGGCGAGCACCATCTGATCCACCACCTCGACGCCGCCGAGACTGGCCTTCGCGGCTTCGGTCAACTTGCCCTTGCTCGACGGCAGCGGCGCATTGCCGCCGAGCGTGACCCGCACGACGTCGCGTTCGGCGGACCAGACAAAGGGCTTGGCTTCGGGAACAAGGCGGGTCTCGTCGTTGACCAGCCGCACGCCGGGCACGGCTTCGACCGACGCCACCGCGCTGAGGCGGCCGTCTTCAGAGAAGGCGTTGGCCGCGAACGTCACATCGCGGCCCTCGACGCTGATGCGGCGCTTGTCGAGGACGGTGTCCTTCAGTGCGGCATTAGAGCGCGCGGCAAGGTCCGCTTCGACCGTTGTGGTGCTCGTCCAGGCCGCGATACCCCAAAGCACGACCAGTGGAATCACCCCAGGCCACCACTTGCTACTCCACTTGAAAAGTCCGTGCATTCAGCGTCCTGCGGGGTCGGGAACCAGAGAGAAAACAAACCCTTGGCTGACTGTCAAACCCCAAATGACGCGCCATGGCGGGGGCGCCATGTCGGACCGGGATAACAGTTTCTTCAGTGGTCTTTCGCTAAGTTTGCCGCGGAATGCAAATCGGCCGGCCCGCGCCCTCATGAAACAACTCCGCAACACCGTGATCCGTGCCGGCATGGAGGCGTTGTATTTCTCGGGTGCGCATATCCTGCTGCGGCCGATCTTCGCCGGCGTCGGCGCCATCTTCATGCTGCACCACGTCCGCCCGCGGCGCGGCGACGCGTTCCAGCCGAACCATCATCTCGAGGTCACGCCGGACTTCCTGCGCGCGATGCTGACGCATCTGCGCGCGCTCGACGTCGACGTAATCAGCATCGACGAGGCGCATCGCCGTCTCGCCGAACGGAATTTCGCGCGGCGCTTCGCCTGCTTTACCTTCGACGACGGCTATCGCGACAACCGCGATTTCGCGCTGCCTGTGATGCGCGAGTTCGGCGCCCCGTTCACGGTCTATGTCGCGAGCGATTTCGCCGAGGGCTGCGGCAGATTGTGGTGGATCGCGCTGGAGCGGGTGATCGCGGCGGCGTCCGCGATCGAGGTGCCGATCGACGGCACCATGACGCGGATCGACACCGCGACAGCGCAGGCCAAGCGGACTGCCTTCGGCCGCATCCACGACTGGCTGCGTTCACTGCCCGGCGAGCAGGCGATGCAGGCCGAGATATCCGCGCTGTGCGCCCGTCACGGGGTCGACGAGACCGGCATCGCGCGCGAGCTCTGCATGTCCTGGGACGAGTTGCGCGGCTTCGCCGAGGATCCGCTGGTGACGATCGGCGCGCACACCATCACCCATTGCAATCTCGCCAAGCAGAGCGAGACCATCGCATCGTTCGAGCTCGCGACCAGCCGGGCGCGGATCGAGGATGCGCTGCAGCGGCCGGCATTGCATCTCGCCTATCCCTATGGCGACCGGATCGCCGCCGGGCAGCGTGAATTCGCCCTCGCCCGGTCGATCGGCTTTCGGACCGCGGTGACGACGCGGCCCGGCATGCTGTTTCCCGAAAGCGCCGACCATCTGACTGCGTTGCAGCGGGTCTCGCTGAACGGCAATTACCAGGACGCGCGCCTGCTGCCGGTGCTGACATCAGGCGCCGCCACCGCAGTGTGGAACGGCTTTCGCCGCATCGACGCGGCGTAAGCTACTCTTCGTAGCCCGGATGCAGCGAAGCGCAATCCGGGACAGTCGCATCCGCGGATAGCATTTTGCCGGATTTCGCTCCGCTGCATCCGGGCTACCGATCCCTTCCCTCTCCTTGACTCGCTCCCCGGGCGCGCCCAGAACCACTGGCAACGCAATGGAGGAGCGCATGTTCAAGGATCTGTTCTCGCTGAAGGGCCGCGTCGCATTGGTGACCGGGGGATCGCGCGGCATCGGCAAGATGATCGCGGCCGGCTTCCTCGCGCAGGGTGCCGCCAGGGTCTACATCACCGCACGCAAGGCAGGTCCCTGCGAGGCGACCGCGCAGGAGCTGTCCGCCGCCTATGACGGCGAATGCATCGCGCTGCCGATCGACATCTCGACCGTCGAGGGCTGCGACAAGCTCGCGGGCGAGATCATCAAGCGCGAGCCGAAGCTCGACATCCTCGTCAACAATGCCGGCGCGGCCTGGGGCGCGGACTTCGACGAATTTCCGGAGAGCGGCTGGGACAAGGTGATGAACCTCAACGTCAAGTCGATCTTCTTCCTGACCAAGGCCCTGGCCAAGCCGCTGCGTGCGGCGGCGACGCACGACAGGCCGGGCAAGGTGATCAACATCGCCTCGATCGACGGCATCTTCGTCAACCCGATGGAGACCTATTCCTATGCCGCCAGCAAGGCTGCGGTGATCCATCTGACGCGCCGCATGGCGACCCGCCTGATCAAGGACAACATCAACGTCACCGCGATCGCGCCCGGCGCCTTCAAGTCGGACATGAACCGCGCCGCGCGCGACCACGCCGACGAGGTCGCCAAGCGCGTGCCGGCGAAGCGCGTCGGCACCGACGAGGATATGGCGGGTACCGCAATCTATCTCGCCTCGCGCGCCGGCGACTATGTCGTGGGCAACACCGTCGCGGTTGATGGCGGCGTGGTCTATGCGACGGCAGGGCTAGAGATCGCGGGCTAAGCGGCCGCGCGACCGACCTACGGCAACGGCTCCGCCGAAGGGCGGGGCCGTTTTTGTCGCTGGCTCACCGCTTCCATAGGGCTGTGACGCCTCTGGCGCGTGTCATTCAAATGCATTACATTGGATGCGAGTGAAGGAGATCGCTATGGCTTCGAATGCCCTGGTCCAAACCCGCATCGATGCGGACGTAAAGGAAAAGGCCACCGAGGTTCTGGAGAACATGGGTCTCACGGTATCCGACGCCGTGCGGATTCTGCTGACACGCACGGCCAATGAAGGAATGCTTCCACTGGAACTCGTGAGCAACAGCCAGGCTTACGACAGCTGGTTTCGCGAGAAGGTGCACCAGGCGTTGGCGGATGCCCGGCCCGGTCTCGATGATTCCGAGGTCGAAGCGCATTTCGCGCAACGCCGCGCCGCCGCGCTTCGAAAAGCGACAGGGCGTAAGCGGTGAAACTCGTCTGGTCGCGCTTCGCGTTATCCGATCGCGACGACATTTTCAGCTACATCGAGGCCGAGAATCCTCGCGCGGCGGTCCATGTTGACGAACAGATTGCCGATGCTGCGCGGCGCCTGCTCGACTTTCCTGTGGCCGGCCCGGGCGTGTTGCCGGCACGCGCGAGTTGGTCATCCCGCGCACACCTTATGTCACGGCGCACCTTGTTGACGGTGAGACTGTTCGCATCTTGCGCGTGCTTCACGGTGCGCAGATGTGGCCCGACGAACCTACAAATGACGATTGAGGCCGCGCCTCCGTACCGGCATCTGACCAAAAAGAAAGGGACGAGCCCCGGGACCTTTTCGGCTCGCCCCCTTCCTGTTCTCTCCCTGCGGAAAGAAACTGTTAGGTCACGATGCGATTTTCGCATCATGACCTATCCGTTGTTTGAGCATGATCTCTTCGGAAAACCGCTTCACACTTTTCCGGATCATGCTCGCGCCGATCAGCTCTCGATCCTCACATACTCGAAGTCGCCCGGCTTGTTGTCGATGCCGACCTTGGGCGGCGAGATCCAGGAGGCGAACTGGCCGGGTTCGGTCACCGGTTTCATCAGCGAGGCGATGAAGTCGCCGTCCGCGGTCGACGGCAGCCAGTCGTTCTTGCGCTTGGCCCAGGTGGCGTCGTCGATCAAGAGGCCATCGGGCGTCGCATGGACGTCCTTGAACTCGCCGATCTGGCGGTGGAAGGCAGTGTTCGGCACCGCGAGCTTGTAGTCGATGCCGGCGGTCGAGATCACCTTGTTCCAGCGCAGCATGCCCTTGACGCAATCCTGCGTGTAGTCGTCGCGCAGCCGCATGTTGAGCGCGGTCAGCGCCGGCTCGTCGACCATCTTAATCTGGCCGTCCACCATCTTCATGACCGGATAGGTCGAGCTCTTGAGCTGGTGGTCGTCGTCGATCGTGGTCTCCTTGTAGCGGCCTTTGATGCCGGCGTTGAAGGCATTGGCCGCGTTGGTCGACACTTCCGAGCCGAACAAATCGAGCGACAGCGAATAATGCAGGTTCAGCTTCTTCTGGATGGTCGGCAGGTCGATCACGCCAAGCGCGCGGATCTTGGCGATGTCGTTCGGATCGATGATGCCGGCTTCCTTCATCGCATCGCAGGTGCGCTGCACGACGCGGGTGATGCCGGTCTCGCCGACGAACATGTGGTGGGCTTCCTCGGTCAGCATGAAGCGGCAGGTGCGCGACAGCGGATCGAAGCCCGACTGCGCCAGCGAGTGCAGCTGCATCTTGCCGTCGCGGTCGGTGAAGTAGGTGAACATGAAGAACGACAGCCAGTCCGGCGTCGCCTCGTTGAAGGCCCCTAGCATGCGCGGAGAATCCGCGTCGCCCGAGCGGCGGCGCAACAAATCATCGGCCTCCTCGCGGCCGTCGCGGCCGAAATACTTCTGCAGCAGATAAACCATCGCCCAGAGATGGCGGCCTTCCTCGACATTGACCTGGAACAGGTTGCGCATGTCGTAGAGCGAGGGCGCGGTCTTGCCGAGATGGCGCTGCTGCTCGACCGAGGCCGGCTCGGTGTCGCCCTGGATCACGATCAGGCGGCGCAGCATGGCGCGGTGCTCACCGGGGACTTCCTGCCAGGCCGGCTTGCCATAGTCCTCGCCGAACGGAATGACGCGGTTCTCTTCCTGCGGCGCGAGCAAGATGCCCCAGCGATATTCGGGCATCCGCACGTAGTCGAACTTGGCCCAGCCGCGCGGATCGACCGAATAGGCGGTGCGCAGATAGACCAGCGATTCCTGGAAGCCGTCCGGACCCATGTCGCTCCACCAGTCCATGTAGCCGGGGTGCCAGCCTTCCAGCGCCTTGAGCACCTGGCGGTCCTCGGCGAGATTCACATTGTTCGGAATCTTGGTCGAGTAATCGACGTTCATGATGTTCATGGCCGTGCTCCCTTAAACTCGCGTCATGTCGAATTGCGCCTTCTGGCCGGTGCCGTAGCGGCGCAGTGCGCCGTCCTCACCGACCGCGTTCGGCCGCTGGAATATCCAGTTCTGCCACGCCGTGAGGCGGGAGAAGATCTTCGATTCCATGGTCTCCGGGCCGACGAAGCGCAGATTGGCTTCCATGCCGGTGAGACCGTCGGGCGAGAACGAGGTGCGCTCCTCGAAGAACACGCGGACCTCGTCGTCCCAGTCGATGTCGTCGAGCGCGAAGGTGACGAGACCGACCTCCTCGGCCTCCTCCGCGTCGAGCGCCTTGCCGATCGAGCCTTGCGCGCGCTCCAGATCCGACGGATCGGCCTGGAAGCGCGATTGCAGCCGGGTCAGGCCGTGGCTCATCGGATAGGGCCCGAAATTCATCGCCGTCAGCTCGATCGCCGGCGGCGGACGGTTGTCGCCCTGCTTCTGGCCGATCAGCATGTAGGAGCGGTCGGCGGCGAACACGAGCTCGGCCAGCGTGCCGACGAAGCAGGAGCCGGGCTCGACCAGCGTCACCAGCGTGCGCGAGGTGACGTCGATGCGCTTGAGCACGCGCTTCCAGTAATGCCTGACCTCGTTGACCAGCCAGTGCGCCTTGTTGGCCTCCAGGAACGCATCATAGGACACGACATTGGCGCGGTCGCCATGGCTCTTGAACACCAGCATCGCGATCTCGAGCTCGTTGATGCGCAGATGCAGGATCGCGTCATCGAGCTCGCGGGCGACCTGCAGCGGCCAGAACGCAGCGCCCTGCGCGATCATGCCGTCGATGTCGGCGGGCGCCGTGGTTTCCGGCGCCTTGATCGAGATGGTGGCGATGCGCGCCGCGCGATCGATGTCGACGCTGACGAAGCCATAGCGGATGGCGCTGTCGTCGATGGTGCGCGTCAGCGGCGCCAGCGCGATGCCTTTGCCGGCGCCGTTGCGCTTCGACTTCGCGGCGAATTCCTTGACGCGCTCGGCCAGCTTGCCCTCGAGCTTGGAGTTCGGCGCGATCTCGTCGACCAGGCGCCAGGAAACGGCGCGCTTGCCCTTGATGCCTTCCTCGATGGTGCAGAAGAAATCGGCATGGTCGCGGCGCACCTTGCGCTTGTCGACGACGCGCGTGAGCCCGCCGGTGCCCGGCAGCACCGCGAGCAGCGGCACTTCCGGCAGCGCGACGGCGGCAGCGCCGTCGTCGGCCATCATGATGTGGTCGGTCGCGAGCGCCAGTTCATAGCCGCCGCCGGCCGCGGTACCGTTGACGACGGTGATGAAGCTCTGCCCGGAATTCTCGCTGGAGTCTTCCAGGCCGTTGCGGGTCTCGTTGGTGAATTTGCAGAAGTTGACCTTGTGGGCATGGGTCGAGCCCGCCAGCATGCGGATGTTGGCGCCGGCGCAGAACACCCGGTTCTTGCCCGAGCGCATCACCACCACCTTGACCTCGGGATGCTCGAAGCGCAGCCGCTGCACGGCGTCGGCAAGCTCGATGTCGACGCCGAGGTCATAGGAATTGAGCTTGAGCTGGTAGCCTTCGAACAGGCCGGCGTTCTCGTCGACGTCCATGGTCAGCGTCGCGACGTCGCCCGCAGCGTCGAGCTTCCAGTGTCGGTAGCGCGACGGGTCGGTCTGGAAGTCGATGTACTTCGCCCCGCCTGCAAGGACGCGCTCGTCACCAGCCATGGGCCACCCTTATCTGTTGTCTTGCTGTTGTTCGTTTGAAGGTTCGTCGTCGAGGTCTTCATGCACAATAATGCATGTTTTTGATCTGGTCTAGTTCAAAACGCAAAAACATGCATTTTGTTTCATGTTCACGAAATTCACTCGCTCGGCCAATGACCTGGCATCGGCACCAAAGGTCAGGCCGCCAGTGCCGGGTCGTCGCGCAGCGCCGCTTTGGCGAATTCGGCGACCGCCTCGAGCGTCACCGCGGGCGCCTCGCGATGCGGCGAATGGCCGGCACCATCGATGGCCGTGACATCGACCGGGCAGTAGCACTCCTCCTGGGCGATCTCGACCTGGCGCATGGTGCCGTACTGGTCGGCCGCGCCCTGCACGATCAGCACGGGCACGCGGATATAGGCGAGATAGTCGGAGATATCCCAGTCGCGGAATGCCGGATCGAGCCAGGCGCCGTTCCAGCCATAAAAGGCGTTGTCGACATCCTTGTGCCAGCGCGCCAGCTTCTCCTTCAGATTGGTGGTCTCGTATGCGGTCTTGATCTCGGCGATCGACTTCACCGAAATGTCCTCGACGATGAAGTGCGGCGCCAGCAGCGCCAGGCCGTGCAGGCGATGATCCTGTTGCGCGCCGGCATAGATCGCGGCAATCGACGCGCCGTCGGAATGACCGAGCAGCAAGCCGCGGCGGAACCCGATCCGATCGAGCAGCTTCGGCAGCACGTCGAGCGCCTCGCGGTGCATGTAGTCGACCGGACGCGGCAGCTTCGCCGGCGACGAGGCGCCATAACCCGCGCGCGAATAGGCGAACACGCCGGCGCCGGTCGCCGCCTGCAGCTTCTCGGGGAAGTCGCCCCACAGCCCGACCGAGCCGAGGCCTTCATGGAGCATCACGATGGTCGGCGCCGCGTCCGGCGAGGGACCGATCATGCGGTATTCGAGCTCGGCGCCGTCGATGCTGAGGAAGCCGGAGGGTTTCAAGTTTGTCATGGTAGGCCTTCCTCATCGTCGTCCCGGCGAAAGCCGGGACCCATAACCACAGGCGTTAGTTGTTGCGCAAAGCTGTTGAACAGCGTCTCTCGAAACGAAGGCCGCGGCGTATGGGTCCCGGCTCCCGTGCGCAATTGCGCACTAGGCCGGGACGACGCGGGGAGCTAGTGCTCGTGTTCCCGCAATTTGAACCGCTGGATCTTTCCGGTCGCCGTCTTCGGCAGATTGTCGACCACATCGATCCAGCGCGGATATTTCCACGGGCCGATCTTCTGCTTGACGTGCTCCTTCAGCGCCTCGTGCAGGCCGGCGACTGAACTGTCGGGCCGCAGCACGACATACGCCTTCGGCTTGAGCAGCCCTTCCGGATCGGCCTCCGGCACGACCGCCGCCTCCAGCACCGCGGGATGGGTGATCAGCGCGCTCTCGACCTCGAACGGTGACACCCAGATGCCGGAGACCTTGAACATGTCGTCGGCGCGGCCGCAGAAGGTGTAGCGGCCGTCGGCATCGCGCGTGTATTTGTCGCCGGTGCGGGTCCAGGCGCCCTCGAAGGTGGCGCGGCTCTTGGCCCGTTGATTCCAGTAGCTCTCGCCGGCCGAGGGCGCATCGACCAAGAGTTCGCCGACCTCGCCGTCCGCGACGTCGGCGCCGGCCTCATTGACCAGCCTCACCTTGTAGCCGGGCACCGGACGGCCGGACGAGCCGTATTTGATGTCGCCGGGCGCGTTCGACAGGAAGATGTGCAACAGCTCGGTCGAGCCGACGCCGTCGAGGATGTCGACGCCGAACCGCGTCTTCCAGGCATTGCCGACCGACTCCGGCAGCGCCTCGCCGGCCGAGGTGCAGACGCGCAGGCGATTGCCGCCGGACTGCGCCTTGGTCGCCTCGTCGTTCAGCATCGCCGCGAACAGGGTCGGCACGCCGAAGAAGATGCTGGGATGATATTTGTTCATCAGCGCGAACATCACCGCCGGCGTCGGCCGCTCGGAGTTCAACACCGTGGTGGCGCCGACCGACATCGGGAAGGTCAGCGCATTGCCGAGCCCGTAGGCGAAGAACAGCTTGGCCGCCGACAGGCCGACATCATCCTCGCGGATCCCGAGCACCTGCTTGGCGTAGGTCTCCGCGGTCGCCGCGAGATTGGAATGCAGATGGCGCACGCCCTTCGGCATGCCGGTGGAGCCCGACGAATAGAGCCAGAATGCCGGCTCGTCGGCATGGGTCGGCGCGGTGGCGAACACGTCGCTCTCGCGCGCGATCTCATCGGACAGCTTCTTATGGCCATGCGCATCCTTGCCGGAGACCACGACATGCTCGAGGTCGGGCATGCGCGCGATGATGTCCTTCACGACCGGCAGCAGCGCTTCCGACACGAACAGCACGCGGGCGCGGCAATCACCGAGGATGTAGGCGTATTGCTCCGCAGTCAGCAGCGTGTTGAGCGGCACCGGCACCACGCCGGCGCGGATCGCGCCGAGGAACACGATCGGGAAATCGACCGTGTCCAGCATGATCATGGCGACCCGCTCTTCGCGGCGGACGCCGAGCTGGCGCAGCATGTTGCCGACGCGGCGGGTCTGCTGCTGCAACTGGCCATAGGTGATTTGCGACACCGTATCGTCGAACACGACCTTGTCGCCGCGGCCTTCATCGACGTTGCGGTCGAGCAGCCAGGAGACCGCGTTGTAAGTCATGCTCCGCTCCTCGGACCCGGACGTGCCACGCTTCCCTCTCCTGTGAATTTAAGAATTATAATTCATACAAAGCCACCACGTTGGCTTGCTGTCAATCCTTATCGGCACTATGTTTCCTAGAACCTCGGTCTGATTCAGTCAGGACCGCGCGTCGCACAGGGATCATGACCGCAGCCAACGACCCGGAAACCGACTTCCTTGAACAGCTCGGCCAGCGCGTGCGCACGATGCGCGCCCTGCGCGGCATGTCGCGCAAGGTGCTCGCCAAGGTTTCCGGCATTTCCGAACGCTACATCGCCCAGCTCGAGAGCGGCAAAGGCAATGTCTCGATCGTGCTGCTGCGCCGTGTCGCAGGCGCAATGGGCGCGCATCTCGAGGACCTGATCCCGTCCAGCGAGCCCGTGCCGGACTGGGCCGTGATCCGCGATCTCTTGCGCAAGGCGTCGCCCAACCAGATCGCGCAGGCCAAGGACATGCTCGCCGGCAGCAGCCCGTTGGCGCCGCGGCGCGCCTCGTTCTCCGGCATTGCGCTGATCGGCCTGCGCGGCGCCGGCAAGACCACGCTCGGCCGGATGCTGGCGAAGAAGATCGGCTGGAGCTTTGTCGAGCTCAACAAGGAGATCGAGGCGCAGAACGGCCTCTCGGTCGCCGAGATCATCGCGCTGTACGGCCAGGAAGGCTTCCGCCGCATGGAGCAGGCCGCGCTGACGCAGCTGTTGGCGCGCAAGGAATTGATGGTGCTGGCGACCGGCGGCGGCATCGTCTCCGAGGCGCTGACCTTCGATTTGATCCTGTCGTCGTTCTACACGATCTGGCTGAAGGCCGAGCCGGAGGAGCACATGGCGCGCGTGCGCCGCCAAGGCGATCTGCGCCCGATGGCCGACGACCGCTCGGCGATGGCGGAATTGCGCAACATCCTGGTCAGCCGCGAGCCGCTCTACGCCCGCGCATCGGCGGTGGTCGACACCGCCGGCCTCTCGGTCGACGCCGCCGCCGCGCGGCTGATCGATTCCGTGCGGCCGGTACTGCAGAACGAGGCGCGCTCGTTCGGTCTGCGCAGCGTGGCGCTGTAATCTCACAGCACAAAAAGAAACACTACCCCCGTCATTGCGAGCGAAGCGAAGCAATCCATCTCTCCGCGCGCGTGGATGCATGGATTGCTTCGTCGCTATCGCTCCTCGCAATGACGAAAATCGTCAGCGAAGTTGGACTACCTTAGAGCAGCCGGCTCTTCACATCATCAGCACCATCCCGCAGCAGCGGCAGGAAGCGGTCAATCAATTCCTGCATCGGTACGCGATCGACATGCGCGCCCATGTTGATTGCGGCGACGATGGTGCCGTCGTAGCGGCGCACCGGCACCGAGATGGAGCGGAAATGCGGCTCGGCCTCGCGGTCGACGAGGGAATAGCCCTGCGCGCGGTCGGTGACGATGGTGGCGAGCAGCTTCTTCGGATCGGTCGTGGTCTGCGGCGTCACCGGATCGCGGCGCATCGCCTTCAGCCGCGTCGCGAGCTCGGCATCAGTGAGGCGGCCGAGCATGGTGCGGCCGACCGAGGTGCAGAACGCTGGCAGCCGGTAGCCGATGTCGAGACCGGCGGAGAACACGCGCGTCGGGCTCGAGCGCGCCACGAACACGACGTCGTCGCCGTCGAGCAAGGCGAGCGAGGCGATCTCCTGTGCCGCGCTCGCGATGCGATCGAGCACCGGCTGCAGCACCGTCACCACCTGGTTGGATTGCAGGAACGAGCCCGCGAGCGTCAGCACATGCGGCGTCAGCGTGAACAGCTTGCCGTCGGTGGCAACGAAGCCGCCATGCGCCAGCGTGAACACGATGCGGCGCGCGGTGGCGCGCGGCAGATCGGCGGCGCGCGCGAGGTCGCTCAGCGTCGCCGGACCCGACACGGTGCCGAACACCTGCAACAGGCGCAGGCCGCGATCGAGCGCCTCGACGAAGTCGGTGGCGCGCTCGTCCTGGTCGGTCCGCTTCAGCTTGGGCATGGCGTTTTCAGGTTGGGCTTTGGCTTTGAACGGTTCAAAAATTGCGCTTGCTGTCCAAAACAGACATGGCATAATTCGCACATTCGTTCAATAGGCGAACAAATCCAAATCCGGGAGACGCCGCCATGATGAGCCAGGAAGCGAACGATCTGATCACCCGCACCGGGCGCAAGGACCCGTGCGGCAAGCTGATGCGGAGCTACTGGCAGCCGGCGGCGCTGGTGGACGAATTGGACGGGCCGCGCCCGGTACGACCGGTGCGGCTGCTCGGCGAGAACCTGGTGCTGTTCCGCGGCGAGGACGGAAGCTACGGGCTGATCGATCGCCACTGCGCGCATCGCGGCGCCGATCTCGCCTTCGGCCGGCTCGAGCATGGCGGGCTGCGCTGCGCCTTCCACGGCTGGCTATTCGACACGTCAGGCCAGTGCATCGAGACGCCGGCGGAGCCGGCCGGTTCGCAGCTGTGCAAGGGCATCAGGCAGCGTTCCTATCCCGTGGTCGAGAAGAGCGGCATCCTGTGGGCCTGGCTCGGCGAAGGCGCCCCGCCCGCCTTTCCGGAGCTCGACTGCTTCGTTGCGCCCGGAAGCCATACGTTTGCGTTCAAGGGCCACATGAACTGCAACTGGCTGCAGGCGCTCGAGGTCGGCATCGATCCGGCGCACGCCTCCTTTCTGCATCGCTTCTTCGAGGACGAGGACACCTCGGCGGCTTACGGCAAGCAGTTCCGCGGCGCCTCGGCCGGCAGCGACATGCCGATGACCAAGATCCTGCGCGAATATGACCGGCCGATCATCAATGTCGAGCACACCGAATATGGCCTGCGCCTGATTGCGCTGCGCGAGCTCGACGCGGAGCGCACCCATGTGCGCGTCACCAACCAGCTGTTCCCGCACGGCTTCGTCATCCCGATGTCGACCGAGATGACGATCACGCAGTGGCACGTGCCGGTCGACGACGAGAACTGCTACTGGTACGCGATCTTCACCAGCTATGCGGCGCCGGTCGACAAGCAGAAGATGCGCGACCAGCGGCTCGAGCTCTATACGCTGCCGGACTACAAGTCGCGCAAGAACAAGAGCAACGATTACGGCTTCGATCCGCACGAGCAGGCGACCGAGACCTATACCGGCATGGGCACCGACATCAATGTCCACGACCAGTGGGCAGTGGAGTCGATGGGGGCGATTCAGGACCGCACCAACGAGCATCTCGGCCAGAGCGACAAGGCGATCGTGCAGTACCGCCGCCTGCTGCGGCAGGAGATCGAGAAGGTCTCCGGCGGCGAGAAGCCGATGCTGTTCCTCGACGACGCCTCCGCGCGCAGTATCCAGGGCCCGGCCACGATGGACGGCATCGGCCCGACCCAGGGCTGGGAGCTCTACTGGATGGAAGTCGACGTCAAGCGCCGCCGCGGCGCACCATGGGCAGCTCCCGTGCCGCGCGAGATCGCCGGCAAGGTGCATCATCTGACGGCGGCGGAGTGAAGATGGTATCAATGGCTCCGCATTGTATCCTTCACCTCGCCCCGCTTGCGGGGAGAGGTCGGATCGCGTTAGCGATCCGGGTGAGGGGGTACAGGTCTATCGGCATATCGAGTCGGCGGAGAGAGCCCCTCACCCCGACCCTCTCCCCGCGAAGAGCGGGGCGAGGGAGAAGTGAAGGAGTGACGCGGTGAGCTTCGTCGAGCGTCACGGCCTGTGGTCGGATGAGCAGAAGGAGGCCGCACAACGCCTCCGCCGCATCGTCGAGGAGAAGAACCTCGAAGTCATCCGCCTGTCGTTCCCCGACCAGCACGGCATCCTGCGCGGCAAGACGCTGATCGCCGGCGAAGCGGTGCGCTCGCTGGAAAGCGGCTGCTCCATCACCACGACGATGCTCGCCAAGGACACCTCGCACAAGACGGTGTTTCCGGTGTTCACATCAGGCGGCGGCTTCGGCATGAAGGAGATGGAAGGCGCGGCCGACGTGCTGATGGTCGCCGACCCCACCACCTTCCGCGTGCTGCCTTGGGCGCAAAACACCGGCTGGCTGCTCTGCGACCTCTATTTCAGCGACGGCCGGCCGGTGCCGTTCGCGACCCGCAACCTCTATCGCAAGGTGCTCGATCAGCTCGCCGGCCGCGGCTACGATTTCGTCGCCGGCCTCGAGGTCGAATTCCACCTGTTCAAGCTCGACGACGCCCACATGGCGCCGGAGGATGCCGGCCAGCCCGGACGGCCGCCGTCGGTCAGCCTGCTATCGCACGGCTATCAATACCTCACCGAGCAGCGCTACGACCTGATGGAGCCGGCGCTCGAGATCATCCGCCGCGACATCATCGCGCTCGACCTGCCGTTGCGCTCGGTCGAGGTCGAATTCGGTCCGAGCCAGTGCGAATTCACTTTCGCACCGACTGTCGGTCTTGCGCCGGCCGACACCATGGTACTGTTTCGTTCGGCAGTGAAGCAGATCGCGCGCCGCCACGGCTATCACGCGACCTTCATGTGCCGGCCGAAACTGCCGAACGTGTTCGCGAGCGGCTGGCACCTGCACCAGTCGCTGGTGTCGCGCGCCAATGGCGAGAACGCCTTCATGGCCAAGGAGACCGGCGAGCCGCTCAGTGCGCTCGGCCGCGGCTGGCTCGCCGGCCTGATCGAGCACGCCCGGGCCTCGACCGTGTTCACGACGCCGACCATCAACGGCTACAAGCGCTACCGCTCCTATTCGCTGGCGCCGGACCGCGCGATCTGGGGCCGCGACAACCGCGGCGTGATGATCCGCGTGCTCGGCGGCGCCGGCGATCCGGCGACCCGGCTGGAGAACCGGATCGGCGAACCCGCCGCCAATCCCTATCTCTACATGGCAAGCCAGATCCTCTCCGGCCTCGACGGCGTCGACCGCAAGCTCGACCCCGGCCCGTCGGCCGACACGCCCTACGAGGCCAAGGCCGCGCTGTTGCCAAAGTCGCTGCGCGAGGCCGTGTTCGCGCTCAACGACGATCCGTTCTTCCGCCAGGCGCTCGGGCCGGAATTCGTGGACTATTACGTCTTCATCAAGAACGCGGAGATCGAACGCTTCCAGGCCGAGGTGTCGGACTGGGAGCACCGCGAATATTTCGAGATGTTTTGACGGAAGCGTCGGCGTAGGCGCTCCGCCGCTCTAGAGCATGATCCGGAAAAGTGTGAAGCGATTTTCCGCAAAGATCATGCTCAAACAAAGAGCTAAAGCGCGATGACGATTCAACCCAATCTCATCGCGCTTTAGACGCTTGCAAGGTGAGCCGCGACGGCCGCTTCGTTCCATTCCAGACCGACACCAGGCGTGTCGGGAATATGCAAAAGACCATCCTTGATTTCATACGGCCGTTCGAGAATCGGATCGGCCCAGTCCTGCCATTCCAACCAGTGAGCGGTCTCGGTTGCGCGCATGACGTGAGCGGCGACTTCCGGATAAAGATGCGTTGAGATGGGGATACCCGCGGCGCCGGCGATCGCAGCCGCCCGCATCCAGCCCGTCACTCCGCCGATACGCATGAAATCCGGCATCACCAGGTCGCAGGCCTTTCTCGCGATCGCCTTATGCATCTCCCTCGGACCATAGAAGTTCTCACCGATCTGGATCGGCGTCTTCAGCTCCGCCGCCAGTCGGGCGTGCCCGTCAAGATTGTCATAGACGACGGGCTCCTCGATCCAGTCGAGGCCATAGTCATCGATCGTATGGCACCGCTCGATGGCTTCGGCGAGATTTAGCCCCTGGTTGTAGTCCACCATCAAATGCATCCGATCCCCGACTGCTTTTCGAACGGCGTCAAGGGTCGTCAGATCCTCGCGCGGATCGCTTCTGCCGAGGCGCAATTTCAGGGCTGAGAACCCTCCTTCGTCGCGCAATTCCAAAGCGTCGGCCGCGACGGCGGCCGGCTCCTTCAGCCAAAGGCCGTTGCTATTGTAGGATCTCACGGCGCCGACCGTCGCCCCCAACAGCACGCACAGCGGCTTGTTTGCGGCTTTCGCCAACGCGTCCCACGCGGCCATGTCGAGGCCCGACGCCGCGATCATCGACAATCCCTCATAGCCGACAAAGTGAAGCGATTTGCGCGCCGCCTCGAACAACTCGACAGGCGCCACGCTCCGACCTCTGAGCAATTCGCCGAGATCATGCAACACCGGAACCAGATATCGCAGCGATTTCACGATGTAAGGCTCGAGATAGCCGCGCCCGACAATGCCCTCCTCCGTCACCAGATCGATGAGGACGAGCGGCCACTCCGATATCGTGACAATGCGCGCGACCACGGGCCGCTTCAGCTTCAGCACCACCGGACGAGCTTTGATCTCTCTGAGCGTCAATGAATCGGGCATGGCAATGGCTTTCGCAGCGCGAGGAAGCTGACTGGCGCGGGCCGAAAAATCCCGGAAGCCATTCCAATTGGTTTTTCAACCGATGTAAATTCACTACTCGGTATATTTAAGAGGTGACTGCATGGCGCGATCTGCAGAACCGACACGGCGGCGCATCCTTGCTGCCGCATACGTCCTTTTTCGCCAGCGCGGATACAGCCGCGTGAGCATGGACGAAATCGCATCGGCGACGAGGGTGACGAAGCGCACGCTCTACAACCATTTTCAAAGCAAGGATCAGCTGCTCGCCTTCGTGCTCGAAGCCCAGAACGAACTGGCCTTGGCCGCGTTCGCGACGTTCGGCGACAAGCTGTCCGGCTCGCCGGCGGCGATCATCGACGGCCTGTTCCGCGACCTGGCGGTCTGGGCGGACAGGCCGCGATGGGCCGGCTCGGGATTCACCAGGCTGGTCATCGAGTTGGCCGATCTCCCTGGCCATCCCGCACGCGCAATTGCGCGCCGGCACAAGGCCTTGCTCGAAACCCATCTCGGCGCGCTGCTGAAGCGGGCCGGTGTCCGCGACGCTCACCGCCGTGCGCGCGAGATCTGGCTGCTGTCCGAGGGCGCGATCTCCCTGATGCTGGTGCATGGCGATCGCGCCTATGCCGCAGCAGCGGCCGACGCAGCGAAACGACTGCTGCGAGGCTCTTCACGGTAAGCCGCGGCAGCCCGCCTCTCTGATCCGTCATCCTGAGGAGCGCGTAGCGCGTCTCGAAGGATGCACGGCCACCAGCCGGGCCATCGATCCTTCGAGACGCCTGCAACGCAGGCTCCTCAGGATGACGGCGATACGGCAATGCTTGCTGCTCAAATCCCCAGATACTTGTGCTGCAGATCCGGCTCGGCGATCAGCTCCTCGCTGGTGCCGCTCCACACGGTGCGGCCGCGCTCGATGATGTAATGGCGGTCGGCGATGCGGGCGAGGTTTCCGACGTTCTTGTCGATCACCAGCACCGACTGCCCGCGCTCCTTCAGCATCGACAGGCAGCTCCAGATCTCGTCGCGGATCAGGGGCGCAAGACCCTCGGTCGCCTCGTCGAGGATCAGCAATTTCGGATTGGTCATCAGCGCGCGGCCGATCGCCAGCATCTGCTGCTCGCCGCCCGACAGCGTGACGCCCATATTATTCGTGCGTTCGGCGAGCCGAGGAAACAGCGCGTGGATCTTGTCGATGGTCCACGGATCGGAGGCACTGAAGCGATTGCCCGACGCGGCGACGAGATTTTCGCGCACCGTGAGGTTGGGGAAGATCTGGCGGCCTTCCGGCACCAGGCCGATGCCGAGCTTTGCGATCTTGTAGGACGGCAGGCCGCGCACCGCCTCGCCGGCGAAGCGGATGGCGCCTGACCGCGCCGGCGTCAGGCCCATGATCGAGCGGATCGTCGTGGTCTTGCCCATGCCATTGCGGCCCATCAGCGCGACCATCTCGCCCGACTTGATCTTGAGCGACAGGCCGAACAGCACCTGGCTCAGCCCGTAGCAGGTCTCGATGCCATCCACTTCAAGCAAGGTTTCAGTCATTTTGGTCTCAGCCATGGCGCGTCACCGCATGCTGTTCGCCGAGATAGGCGCGCTTGACCTCGTCGTGCTTGCGGATCGCGTCCGGCACGTCGCAGGCGATGACGCGGCCATAAACCAAGACCGTGATGCGGTCGGCCAGCGCGAACACCGCCTCCATGTCGTGCTCGACCAGCACGATGGTGACTTCCTTGCGCAGCTCCTTCAGCAGCGCAACCATCCGCGTCGATTCGGTGACGCCGAGCCCGGCCATCGGCTCGTCCAGCAGCAACAGTTGCGGCCTGGTGGCGAGCGCGACCGCGAGCTCGAGCTCGCGCTGCTCGCCATGGCTCAACTGCGACACCACGATATCGGCGCGCGTGCCGAGGCCGACGCGCTCGAGCGCCGCGCGCGCGGCCTCGCGCAGATGCCGTTCCTTGCGCGCACTGCCCCAGAAGCGGAACGAGTGGCCGTCATGCGCCTGCGCCGCCAGCGCGACATTGTCGATCGCGGAAAAATCCTTCAGCAGCGAGGTGATCTGGAACGAGCGCGCCAGCCCGAGGCGGCTGCGCTTGTAGGACGGCAGGTTCGTGACGTCGCGGCCGGCGAAGCGGATGGTGCCGGAGTTCGGCATCACCTGTCCGGTGAGCTGGCTGATCAGCGTGGTCTTGCCGGCGCCGTTGGGGCCGATGATGGCGTGCAATTCGCCTGGCACCACCTCCATCGAGAGGTTGTCGGTCGCGGTGATGCCGCCGAAGCGGCGGACCAGATTGTCGACGCGGAGCAAGGGATCAGGCAAGGAATCAGCCACGGCGCATCCTCCCGAGCAGGCCCATGATGCCGCCGCGCGCGAACAGCACGATCAGGAGCAGCACCGGACCGAGGATCAGCCCCGAATATTCGGTGAACTGCGACAGCAGCTCCTCGAGCAGGAGATAGACGATCGCGCCGATGACGGGACCGAACAGCGAGCCCATGCCGCCGAGGATCACCATCACCATGAGATCGCCGGAGCGGGTCCAGTACATCACGGCGGGGCTGACGAAATCGGTGTTGTTGGCAAGCAGCGCGCCGGCCAGGCCGCAGATCGTGCCTGATATCACGAAGCAGACCAGGCGGTAGCGATTGGCATGGAAGCCGATCGCCTGCATGCGCTGCTCGTTGGAGCGGACGCCCTGCACCACGAGGCCGAAGCGCGAATTGACGATGCGCCAGATCAGGTAGAGGCCGCCGAACAGGCAGGCCAGGCAGAGGTAATAGAACTGGTTGCGATCCGACAGGTTGATCAGGCCGGCGAAATCGCTGCGCTTGTAGACGGTGAGCCCGTCGTCGCCGCCGTAGCGCGACAGCGCGGAGGCGATGTAGTAGGCCATCTGCGCAAAGGCCAGCGTGATCATGATGAAGTAGACGCCGCGGGTGCGCAAACTGAGCGCGCCGATCAGCAGCGCAAACAGCGCCGAGACGGCGAGCGCCACCGGCCACTGGATGAAGCCGGAGCCGATGCCCTCGGCGGCGAGGATGCCGACGGCATAGCCGCCGATGCCGAGATAGGCGGCGTGGCCAAAGCTCATCATGCCGCCATAGCCCATGATCAGATTGAGGCTCGCGGCGGCGAGCGCGAAGATCACGATCCGGGTGAACAGCGTGAGGATGAAGATATTGCCCGTGACCGCCGAATAGAGCGGCAGCAGCATCAGGGCGGCGCACATCAGCGCCGCGACCGCATTGGAGACGTTGAGCTTTCGCATCATCGTTTGGCCGCCGGGAACAGCCCCTCGGGCCGCAGCACAAGGATGATGGCCATCAGGAGGTAGATCAGCATCGAGGACAGCGCCGGCGCCGCGGTGGACGCCGCCGCCCCGCTCAGCACCTTGCGCAGCAGGTCCGGCAGGAAGGCGCGGCCCATCGTGTCGATGATGCCGACGAAGATCGCGGCCATGAACGCGCCGCGGATCGAGCCGATGCCGCCGATCACGATGATGACGAAGGCCAGGATCAGGATGTTCTCGCCCATGCCGATCTGCACGGTGAGGATCGGTGCCTGCATCAGCCCGGCGAGGCCGGCGAGCGCCGCGCCAAGGCCGAACACCAGCGTGAACAGCAGCTTGATGTTGATGCCGAGCGCCCCGATCATCTCGCGGTTGGAGGCCCCGGCGCGGATCAGCATGCCGATGCGGGTACGCATCACGACGAGATAGAGCATTGCTGCGACCGCCAGCGCGACCACGATGATCATGAGGCGGTAGGCCGGATAGTAAACGCCGGGGATGATCTGCACCGGCACGGTGAGCCAGGCCGGCAGCGGCAGCGCGAGGCCCGCCGGGCCCCAGATCAGCCGGACGGCGTCGTTGAAGAACAGGATCAGACCGAACGTCGCCAGCACCTGGTCGAGATGGTCGCGGCCATAGAGATGCCTGAGCGCGACATATTCCAGCACGATGCCGAGCAGCAGCGTGGCGCCCAGCGCCATCAGCGCGCCGAGCACGAAGCTGCCGGTCCAGGCCACGAAGGTCGCCGCGAAATAGGCGCCCATCATGTAGAGCGAGCCGTGCGCCAGATTGACGAAGTCCATGATGCCGAACACCAGCGTCAGCCCGGCCGCCAGCAGGAACAGCAGGAGGCCGAATTGCAGGCCGTTCAGCAGTTGTTCGACGACGAGATACATGGATCCTTCATACCGGGCTGAAACAAAACAGCGGCAGCGCAAGCACGCCGCCGCATTGCACATTGCGGGTTCTCCCTCGCCCCGCTCTTGCGGGGAGAGGGGTTGGGGTGAGGGGCTCTTTCCGCAAACCGAATGCCGGTAAAGAGCCCCTCACCCAATCGCTTCGCGATTGACCTCTCCCCGCAAGAGCGGGGCGAGGTAAAGAGAAGCAAGCCGCGCGCCAAAAAGACGCCCGACAATCACTTCATCGGACACTTGTCGTGGAAGCGGTCCTGGTCGTCCTTGACGATGGTCGCGACCGTCTTCAGCGAGAGCTGGCCCTCGGCGTCCTTGACCACGTCCTGCAGATAGAAGTTCTGGATCGGAATGTGGTTGTTGCCGTACTTGAACGGACCGCGCACCGATTTGAAGTTCACCTTCTCCATCTCGGCCTTCATCGCGTCCTTCTTCGTCAGGTCGCCCTTCACCGCGACCACGGCGCTGTTGATGAGGTTGGCAGCGTCGTAGGACTGGGCGCCGTAGAAGGTCGGCCGCAGGCCGGGATACTTCTTGCGGTAGTCGGCGACGAACTTCTTGTTCTCCTCGTTGGGCAGGTCGTTGACCCATTGCTGCGCGCCGGGAACGCCGAGCGCATTGTCCTTCTGCAACGGCAGCGACAATTCGTCGATGGTGAAGGCGGTGTAGAGCGGAATCTGCTGCTTGATACCGGCCTGCGCATACTGGTTCAGGAACTGCACGCCGGCCGCGCCCGGATAGAACACGAAGATCGACTCGGCCTTGGAGTTCTTCGCCTTGGTGAGCTCGGCGGAGAAGTCGAGCTGGCTCGGCCACACCGTATATTCCTCGCCGACGACCTGGCCCTTGAACGTGCTCTTGACGCCGGCCAGCATGTCCTTGCCCGCGGCGTAGTTCGGGCCGATCAGGAACACCGACTTGACGCCCTTCTGGTTCATGTAGGTGCCTACCGCTTGCGGGGTCTGGTCGTTCTGCCAGGAGGTCGAGAACACGTAAGGCGAGCACAGTTCGCCGGCGAGCTGCGACGGACCGGCATTGGCCGAGATCAGGAAGGTCTTGGAATCGACCGCGGTCTTCAGCGACGCCAGCAGCACGTTCGACCAGATGTAGCCGACGATGAAGTCGACCTTGTCGGACTGCACCAGCTTCTCGGTCTTCTGCTTGCCGACATCCGGCTTCTGCTGGTCGTCCTCGTAGATCACCTCGACCGGCTTGCCGTCGATCTTGCGGCCGAGATGGTCGAGCGCGAGCTCGAAGGAATTGCGCATGTCGTTGCCGATCACGGCGGTCGGACCGCTGAAGGTCGAGACGAAGCCGATCTTGACGCTGTCAGCCGCCATCGCGGGCTGCGCCAGCGCCACAGCCATGGCGCCTGCCAGCCAAAATGCCTTTTTCATATTCACTCCCCTCCTCAACCAAAGATCCCACCAGGCTCGATCACGAGGGCCCGGGGGGTCACGCTTTGCGCGCGTCGTTCTGTGACGTATTTTGTGCGCGATATCGCAAGTCTGCAGCAAGCATGAACCGACGGCGCTGACTTAGAACCTTCGGCGCATACCCCAGCACCTTGCATCATAATTCGTCTAAATCGACCATGGCAAGAAATATAATGCCGGTTGCGTGGGCAACGATTGTCGCAGGCACCGGCCTTCCGCAACGACCCACGCCCGCACTGCAGCAGGCTTTAACGATCCGGTAAAGCACCCGGAAACCACAGGCCGGCAAGCGCCTGCGGGCTTCATGGTCCGGAAAGCATCCCTGGCCGACGCTGCCGCAAAGGGGTGCGTCACATGCTGAATTACATCTTCGGCTTCAATGCCCGGATGGGCCGACTGGCTTTCTTCTTCTGCACCTTCGTGGTGGGCCTCGGCTTTATGATGCTGGTCTACGGCGTCACCGGCAACGCACCGGCGAGCGGCAGTATGGACGTGCTGCTGGCACAGGCATCGAGCAACCCCGTGCTGGTCATTGCCTTCTACGGCATGCTCGTCATCTGCTTCATGCTGCAATCGATGCGGGTGCGCGACATGGGCTGGGATCCGGTCTGCGTGATGGCGGCATGGATCGCCCTCCTCGTGCTCGACAGGGCGATTGCCGGACGATTTCCCGAATATGCGCTGACCTATCAGCACACCGAAACGGTGGTCGGCGCCGCCGTCAATGGCGCAATGAACATCGTCCTGCTGGTCTGGCGGAGCGGCGGCTATTACGAAGAAGCCCCGCCATCGCCGCGCGAGACCGGCGGCGATGGCCCGTTCGAAAGACGCAGTACGCCGGCCACAGGCGGCAGCCGCGTCGCGCGGATCGCCAACGGCGAATTCGGCGGAAAGACGCGGTAGCGGCTCCCTCCCTATTGTCGTCCCTGCCTAGTGCGCAATTGCGCACGGGAGCAGGGACCCATAACCACAGGCTTAGATTGTTGAAGAGGGTTGGGGCCTCAGCGATCCAAGACGATTCCCATTGGTGGTTATGGGTCCCGGATCGCGCGGAGCCTGTCATCGGGCGGCGCTTCGCGCCGACCCGTTGGCTTGTCCGGGACGACGCGGAGTTTGCCGCGCGATCACTGAGCCAAAGGCTGGGGCGAAAGCCGATCACCCCTTGTCCACCGCCCATTCGGCGCCGTCGATCGCATAGGACGCGTGGCGGAAATCCCTGATCGTCGCAACCTTGTCGGCCGACCAGTCGAGCAGCATGAACGATCGCGGCGGCGCGTCCAGAGCGGTCGGATCGAACACCAAGATCGCGGGGCGTCCCTCGACCTGTCCGGTCACCAGGTGCCAGTCGTCGATCTTCGAATAATTGCCGAAGTAGCGCGACACCTCGGCCTTGCCGTTCAGCCGCGTGCGGTTGACGAGCTCGAGCCTGATGTCATCGGCGATCATGGCGCGGATGGCGTCGAAGTCGCGGGCGTTGAAATGGCTGACATAGGCGTTGAGCCTGACGCGATCGGCCGGCGACAGGCCGGGCCGCGGCGCGTCGTCCGGCTCGCTGGCAAACTCGCGCAGCTGCGTGCGTCCACGGTGCAGCGCGGCCTTCACCGCGGGCAGGCTGAAATCCATGATGCCGCAGATCTCCTGCAGCGAGCAGCCGAGCACGTCCATCAGGATCACGCTGGAACGCTGCGCCACCGGCAAGCGCATGAAGGTGCGCAGGCTGGTCGCGGCGATCTCGCGGCGGCCCAAATCATCGAGCTCTCCGGCCATCATGTCCACCTCCTCCGGCGCGTGGAGCGCTTCCTGGCGGTTGCGCCGCCTGAGGAAATCGAGCGCGGTGTTGTGCGCGATCCGGAACAGCCAGGCTTGCGGATTCTGGATCGGCGCGGCGGACCCGAAGGCTTCCACCGCCTTGATCAGCGCGTCCTGCAGCACATCCTCGCCGTCGATGACGGATCCGACCATGCGGGCGCAGTAGCGATGCAGCCTCGGCCGCATCGCCGCCAACAGCGTGTCGACGTCGGTCGCGGCCGGCGCTTGGTGTGGTGACATCATGATGGCTCCGCCAGATCGGTGCACTGCCCGCCGGTTCACGGCTCATCCAGCATACGATAATTCCCGACAATCACCGCACAGCGAACCAGCGGCGGCTCGGCGCAACGATCGCGGATGCCGTCCTGGAACGCCTGGAACGCGGCCAGTTTCGGGATCGGGCTCGAACCGTCCTCGGCCGTGGTCTCGACCATGTGGATGAAGGTATCGTCCTCCAGCCGCAGGGTCAGATAGCGCACGCCGTCGGGCCTCGCCGCCTTCAGCTCGGCGAACACGGCCGACACCAGCGCGGCATTCTTCTCCGCCATCTCCGGCTTCGCCTTGTACCTGATCAGGGTCCGTCTCATCGCGGCCTCCTTGGCCTGGTTCTGCGGCCCGAACCGGCCGCGTCAGACCCAAGGACGTTTGCGAACCGCCAAAGGATGCGGTCCGGCAAAAATAAATTCAAAAATAGTTCTTCGCCGCATCCTTTGCCCGTTCCGGTTCGTCCTTGCCGGCGAAGCGCGCCGCAACCTCGCGGCGCAGCAACGGAGAACGACCATGCAGACCCCTCGAGAGCGCGCCGAACAGCGCTGGGTGCTCGGCCTCACCGCGCTGGCATCCTTCATGATGGCGCTCGACGCCATGATCATGACCACGGCCTTCGCCACCATCCGCGCCGATTTCGGAAGCGCCGTGGAGACGCTGCAATGGACCGTCAATGCCTTCAACCTGACCTTCGCGGTGCTGCTCCTGACCGGCGCGGCGCTCGGCGACCGTTTCGGGCGGCGCAGGATGTTCGCGGCCGGGATCGGCCTGTTCGTCGTGGCGTCCGCGGCCTGCGCGCTGGCCGGCAACGCCGCGGCCCTGATCGCCGCCCGCGCCTTACAGGGCGCGGGCGCGGCACTGGTGATGCCGCTGGCGATGGCGATCCTGAGCGGCGCGTTCGGCCGGGAGGAGCGCGCCCGCGCGCTCGGCATTTTCAGCGGCATCACCGGATGCGCGCTGATCATAGGTCCCGCGATCGGCGGCTTCATCACCGAGCATCTCGGCTGGCGCTGGATTTTCTGGATCAACTTACCGGTCGGCCTGATCGCGATCGCCCTTGTGATCACGCGCCTGCGCGAAAGTTTTGGGCCGACGGCGCCGCTCGACATCACCGGCCTCACGCTGGTCGCGCTCGCGGCGCTGGCGCTGGTCTGGGGCCTGCTGCGCGGCAACGGCGTCGGCTGGGCCAGCGCGGAAGTGACGGGCGCGCTGATCGCCGGCGTCGCGCTGGCGGCGCTGTTCGTGCTGTGGGAGCTGCGTGCCACAAGCCCGATGGTGCCGATGCGGCTGTTCGCGGCACGGCCGTTTGCGTCAGGCATGGCCGCAAGCGTGCTGTTCTACGCCGCGATGTATGGCGTGCTGTTCCTGCTGCCGCAGTTCCTGCAGATCGCGCTCGGCTTCGACGCCTTCGGCGCCGGGCTGCGCTTGCTGCCGTGGACGGCGACGCTGTTCGTCACCGCGCCGATCGCCGGCGCCGCGGTCAACCGGTTCGGCGAGCGCACGCTGGTCGTCACCGGCCTCCTGATGCAGGCGATCGGGCTCGGATGGATCAGCGAGATCGTGAGCCCCACAGTGCATTATTCGGCGCTGGTCGCGCCGCTGGTGCTCGCCGGCGTCGGCGTGTCGATGGCGATGCCGGCCGCGCAGAACGCGGTGCTGGGTGCGGTCGCCGTCAGCGAGATGGGCAAGGCGTCGGGCGTCTTCAACATGGGCCGCTTCCTCGGCGGCATGTTCGGTATCGCGGCGTTGGTGGCGAGCTTCTCCGCCAATGGCGCAGACGATTCATCCGGTCATTTCGCAAACGGATTCGCGTCGGCGATGAGCCTTGCCGCAACGCTGTCATTCGCCGGCGCGGTCGCGGGACTGTTCCTGCCGATGCGGCGGCGGGCCGTGGCCGCGGCCGCGCCGCAGGACGCGTGAAGCTTGCGGCGATTGGGTTTTGCTATCGGGCGATCAGGCATTTCGTGTTGGAATGGGGCTGCGAATGAATACATAATCAAACGACGAAGCCGTTCGAAACCGGGAGCGACATCAGATGACGCAAGCGCCGGCCAAACCTCATCGCGTGGTGATCGTCGGCGCCGGCTTCGGCGGCCTGGAAGCCGCTTTCGGTCTCAGAGGGGCGCCGGTCGAGATCACGCTGATCGACCGTCGCAACCACCATTTGTTCCAGCCGCTGCTCTATCAGGTCGCGACCGCTTCGCTTGCCACCAGCGAGATCGCCTGGCCGATCCGCTATCTCTTGCGCGACCGGCCCGAGGTGACGACGCTGTTCGCCAATGTCTGCGGCATCGACGCCGCGGCGAAGCGGGTAGCGCTCGACGACGGCGGCAGCATTCCCTACGACACGCTGGTCCTCGCCACCGGCGCCCGCCACGCCTATTTCGGCCATGACGAATGGGAGCCGTTCGCGCCCGGCCTGAAGACGCTGGAGGACGCGACGACGCTGCGGCGGCGCATCCTGGTCGCCTTCGAGCGCGCCGAGCGCGAGACCGATCCGGACAAGCGCGCGGCGCTGCTGACCTTCGTCATCATCGGCGCCGGCCCGACCGGCGTCGAGATGGCCGGCACCATCGCCGACCTCGCCAAGGACACGCTGCCGCAAGACTTCCGTCACATCGACACGCGCAAGGCGCGCGTGGTGCTGATCGAGGCCGGCCCGCGCGTGCTGGCCGGCTTCCCCGACGATCTCTCGGCTTACGCGCAGGCGTCGCTGGAAAAACTCGGCGTCGAGGTGATGCTGGGCGAGCCGGTCACCGAATGCTCGGCCGACGGCGTGGTGTTCGGCGGCAAGAGGCTGGAGGCGCGCACCATCGTCTGGGCCGCCGGCGTGCGCGCCTCGCGCGCCGCCGAATGGCTGAACGCGCCGGCCGATCGCGCCCATCGGCTGCAGGTCGAGCCGGATCTCACCGTGCCCGGCCATCCCGATGTCTTCGCCGTCGGCGACACCGTCACGATCAAGGATCCCGACGGCAATCCGGTGCCCGGCATCGCGCCGGCCGCCAAGCAGGAGGGACGCTATGTCGCCGCGCAGATCAAGGCCCGGCTCGACGGCAAGACGCTGCCGCCGTTCCGCTACAAGCATGCCGGCAGCCTCGCCCAGATCGGCAAGAAGAAAGCGGTGATCGATTTCGGCTGGCTCAAGCTGCGCGGCTCGCTGGCATGGTGGATTTGGGGCCTCGCCCACATCTACTTCCTGATCGGCGTGCGGCATCGGATTGCGGTGGCGATGAACTGGCTCTGGATCCACACCCGCGACCAGCGCGCCGCGCGGCTGATCACGCAAGGCAGCAGCAAGGTCGCGCAGTAGGTGGCTCGGCACTGCGCTATCCTGTTATCCATCATCCCCGCGCAAAGGCTCCGCCTTTGTCGCTGGAGGAGCGCGGCACGCGCGTCTCGAACGATCGACGGCCCCGCTAGTGGCCGTACATCCTTCGAAGCTCGCCCAGCGCCGCAATTGCGCCGCAAGGCTCGCACCTCAGGATGACGGATAACAATCTGTCTTAGCCTCTCAGCGCTGTACGCATTCTCACCCCATCACCTGGTGCGGCGAGCGGCCGAACGCGGCCTTGAAGGCGCGGCTGAAATGCGAGACGTCGCTGAAGCCGAAGCTCAGCGCGACATCGGTGACATGGCTGAAGCGCCGCTCCGCCAGCGCCTGATAGGCGGCGGCGAGGCGCTGCTGCCACAGCCATCGGATCGGGGTCGTGCCTTCGCGCGCAAACAGGCGATTGAGCGTGCGCGGCGCCATGTTCTGCGCGGTGGCGATCGCATCGAGATCGAGCCCGGGATCGTCGAGATTGGCCAGCATGTAGGCCTTGACCCGCGCCAGCCTTTCGTCGCCGCGCTGCGGCCCTTCGTCCGTCAGCTCGGTCTGCAGCGTGGTTGCGAAAATATCGAGCGCCGCCGCGCCAAGCCGTGTCGCCGCAGGTCCGGCCGCGTCGTCGAGCCGCGTCAGCCGGCGGATCAGCGATCCCGCCAGCGCTCCCACTTTCGACGCGTTGCCGACCCGCCGCGCCGTCAGGCGCTGCGCATCCGGCAGGCGTGCGAGCAGCAGCGGCCGCGGAATCGACACCATGATCGCGCGCGCGCTCGGGGCGAATTCGAGCGTGAACGGCTGCGCCTGGTCATGCAGCATCAGATCGCCCCGGCGCATGCGCACGTCGCGGCCGCCCTGGGCAAAGCTGACCTCGCCGCGCAGCGTGAGCCACAGCATGAAATAGTCGCGCGGATCCCTGCGGACGTCGCTCGCACTGCGCATCACCCGGATGCGGTCGGCGGCCGGCGTCGACGACCAGATGTCGTTGATGGCCAGCGGGCCGAGATGGCGGATCGAGATCGATGCCTGGAACGCCTCGTCGGCGACGCGGCGGCATTCGGTCAGCGAGAATTCGCGGCAGGTGACGTGATGCCAGCGGTCGAAACTGTCACCCGGCGCGACAAGCGTTTGCGCGACGACTGTGTGATCTGGGGTCTGCATCGGACCTTGCTCCCGCCCAACCCGGCAGCGGGACATTCTGCGTCCAGCCCTCCCTTCTGGCAAGCAGAGACCAGCGACTGGCCGGCGCAGCCAAGAACGATCGCGGGAACCGGCGTAGAAATTGTCTCTCACCAGGAGGAGACACCACATGGGCTACCAATGCGAAACCATCGATCCGGCGCGAACCGTCATGATCGTCGTCGACATGCAGAACGATTTCGTGGCCGAGGGCGCCAAGCTGCGTTCGGCGCAGGCCGCCGCCATGGTGCCGCGGCTGGCGCAGACCCTGAAGGCCTGCCGGGACAAGGGCATCCGCGTCATCTACACCGCGCATGTGCATCGCCGCGACGGCAGCGACATGGGGCTCTATGACGATCTCTATTCGCCGATCGCCGACCGGTCGTCGCTGGTCGACGGCAGCGAGGGCGTCGAGATCTTCAACGACCTCGCCCCCGCCCCCGGCGAGCACGTCATCAAGAAGCACCGCTACAGCGCGTTCTTCGCCACCGATCTCGATCTCATCCTGCGTGAATGGGGCATCACCACGGTGATCATCTCGGGGACCACGACCGAGAACTGCTGCCACGCCACCGCGCGCGACGCCATGTTCCACAATTACAAGGTCGTCTTCCTGTCGGACGCGACCGGCACGTTCGACTATCCCGATGTCGGCCAGGGCGCGCTGTCCGCCGACGAAGTACACCGCGCCACGCTGACGATCCTCGCATTCTCAACGGCACATGTGATGACGGCGGCCGAGATGCTGGCGCGGGTGAAGGCTGGTGACGGAGCGGCGAAGGCTGCGTAGTGAGTCGCCAACAGCGCGCCACAAACTTAGTCTGCCTCTCCCCTTGTGGGAGAGGCCGGATCGCATGAAGCGAAGCGCAATGCGATCCGGGTGAGGGGTTGCGGTCTCTCCGGCCCGTGCGCCGTGTGCAGAGATACCCCTCACCCCAGCCCTCTCCCACAAGGGGAGAGGGAGCGCAGCAGCATTCGCGGCGAAGAGCTCACTTCACCAGTGAGCAGCCGCCATCGGCCAGCGGGCGGAACGCCTGGTCGGCCGGGATGGTCGCGATCAGCTTGTAATAGTCGTAGGGGTACTTCGACTCCTCGGGCTTCTTCACCTCGAACAGATACATCGGGTGGATGACGCGGCCGTCCTGGCGGATCGTGGTGTCGCCGAACAGTTTGTCCTTGCCCTTGAAGGTCTTCATCTGCGGCACCACCGCCTTGGCGTCGTCGCTGCCGGTGGCGGCAACCGCGTTGAGGTAGGCGAGCGTCGAGGCGTAGACGCCGGCTTGGTTGCCGCTCGGCATCTTGCCGTTCATGCCGGGACGGGCGGCGAAGCGCTTTGCGAACGCGCGGGTGTCGTCGTTCATGTCCCAGTAGAAGGCTTCCAGCAACTGCAGGCCCTGCGCGACCTTCAGGCCCATGCCGTGGATGTCGTTCACGAACAGCAGGAACGCCACCATGGTCTGGCCGCCCTGCTGGATGCCGAACTCGGCCGCCTGCTTCACCGCATTGATGGTGTCGCCGCCGGCATTGGCGAGCCCGATCACTTTTGCTTTCGAGCTCTGCGCCTGCAGCAGGAAAGACGCGAAGTCCGACGTGCCGAGCGGATGCTTGCTCGAGCCCAAAACCTTGCCGCCGTGCTTCTCGATGTAGTTCGTCGCCTCGGCCTCAATGCCTTTGCCGAGCGCATAATCGACGGTCACGAAATACCAGTCCTTGCCGCCGCGCTGCATCATCGCGGCCGCGGTGGTGTTGCCGGTGGCCCAGGCGTCGTTGACCCATTGAATGGTGTTCGGCGAGCAGGCCTTGCCGGTGAGATCGGAGCTTGCGGTCGACGACGCCAGGAACGTCATCCGGCTATCGCGCAGGATGGTGTTGATGGCGAGCCCGACCGCCGAGTTCGGCACGTCGACGATGGCGTCGACGCCTTCGACATCGAGCCATTTGCGCGCGATCGCAGAGCCCACGTCGGCCTTGTTCTGGTGATCGGCATAGACGATCTCGACCTTGATGCCCTTGCCGCCGCCGCCAAAATCTTCCGCGGCCATGCGCGCGGCTTCCACCGAACCCATGCCGTTGGTGTCCTGGAAGATGCCCGAAATGTCATTGAGCACGCCGACGCGGACCACGTCGCCGGAAATCTCCGCGCGTGCGCTGCCCGCGGCGCAGGCCAGTGCCAGCGCAAGTCCAATCCTAAATCGCCCAACCCCGAAGCCCCTCATCGTCTCCCTCCCATGTTTCCTCAATCGACCTTTTGCTGGTCTTGAGCGTCTCGTCAGGCCGGCGTGATCTCGACCGGCAGGCTGCTGAGCCCGCGCAGCGTGTTGTTGAAAAGGCGCTTCGGCTCGCCGGTGATGTCGATCCTGGCGACACGACGCGCCAGCGCCGCCAGCATCACCTCCCCTTCGAGGCGAGCGACGAGCTGGCCGACACACATATGGATGCCCGAACCGTAGCCGACGTGGCCCGACGTACGACGGGTGATGTCATAGCTATCGGGCGCTTCCCAGCGGCGCGGATCACGATTGGCCGCTGCCAGGAACATCAGCACTTTCTCGCCTTCAGGAATGCTGGCTCCACTGAGCTCGACGTCGCGCGTCGTGGTGCGGAAGAAAGTCTGGACCGGACTTTCGAACCGCACGGCTTCCTCGAAGGCGTTGCGCGCCAGCGTCGGATCGGCGCGCAGCTTCTGGAACTGGTCGGGGAAGCGGGCGAGGCAGTAAACGGCGGCGCCGATGCCGTTGACGGTGGTGTCGAGACCGGCCGACAGCAACGAGCGCACCAGCAGCGGCGCCTCGGTCGCGGTAATGGCGCCGCTATCGACATGGGCGTGAATGCAGGCGCCGATGCCGCCCGGGGTGAGATTGTCGCGCTGGCATTGCTCGGCAACATAGGCCTGATGCGGCGCCGAGCGCTCGATCGCCTCCTTGCGGAGCTCGTTCGGCGGGCCGAAGGCATTGAACACCAGACTGGCGTAGGGCAGCAGATGCTCGCGGCCCTCCGGCCTCAGGCCGAGTGCATCCGGGAAGATCGACAACGGATAGGCTTCCGCAAGGTCCGCGATCGCGTCGAACCTGCGCTTCTCCAGCAGCGCATCGAGGCGGGCCTCCGCGGCGGCGGCAAATTGCCCGCGAAGCTGCTTCATCACGGTCGCCGACAACACCGTGCTCAGCACGGCTCGGGTCCGGGTATGGGCGGGCGGGTCGGCCTCCAGGATCAGGCTCGCCGGCCGCCACGGCTTCTCCTTGGAAAAGTCGCTGAGGCCGACGCCGCGGCTGGAGCAGAAGGTCGCGGGGTCGTTCAGCACCGCATGGACCTCGGCGTAGCGCGCCACGCCATAGACATTCCACTTGTCGAGATAGACCACCGGCCCGGCCTCGCGCAGCCGCTCATGGGTCGGGAATGGATCGGCGAAGAACTCGAGCGCGAACGGATCGACGTCGAGATGCGGGACGGACGCAGCTTCTGTTGCAGTCATCGGGACCTCCCGAGGTTTGATCTTGTCAACACGGGCCGCATATCTATTGCTCCCGGACAGTTTCGCAGCGATGATTTGAGAGATGAGCAGCCAGCCCCTCCCCCGAAAGCCCCGCCGGCCGAGACCGGCCGATCCCGCAGACGCCAGTGACGGCCCGCTGCTGGACCTTGATCGCTATGTGCCGGCGTTCATCACCTTCATCGGCAACAAGCTGTCGAACAGCGCCACCGCGTTTTACCAGAAGAATTTCGGCGTCAACGTCACTGAGTGGCGGATCATCTCGCAGCTGGCGATCGAGCCGGGGATTCCCGCTTCCCGGATCTGCCAAGTGATCGGCTTCGACAAGGGGCCGGTCAGCCGCAACCTCGCGGCATTGCAGAAGCGCGGCCTGCTGACCATCCGCACCGCTCCGGACGACGGCCGCACCCATTCGATCACGCTGACCGCGCGCGGCCGCGCCGTCCATGACAAGGTCATCGTCGCGGCGCTGGAGCGCGAGCGGCGGCTGCTGGCGTGCCTGAAGAAGGACGAGCGCGAGGTGCTGATCGAGCTGCTGCGCCGGCTGCACGAGAATCTCGGCGCCGTCACCGGGCAAAGCACGACCTGACGGCACAGCCGGGCCATGGGCGGCGCCCGGCACCCCCGCGGTCTTCGCCCGATCTTCCATGCGTGCCGTTGGCGCCGTGCTGCGCAACATTCTCCTCCCAAACGCGTGGCCGTTGACCGGCCCTGTCCCTATGGGTTCGGAAACTCGCACAGCTTAGTTGCTATGGCAACTAAAAAGGCAACCGCGTGCAGCGCGGCAAGTGGAAGCAGCGGGGACTTGGCGGGTTGGACAGCTGAAACTTGGATGATCCGTGCCACAAACGCGGTGTCGTCCCGGCCTCCGAGCCGTGACCCATAACCACAAAATGCTGATTATCGCATGTCGGCGGAACGACGAACTTTGTTCACAATTTCGGCCGCGGAGTATGGGTGCCTGCTTCCGCAGGGACGACGGCAGTGTACGCGGCGCGCTGCTGGCGCGTCAGATGCACAAATCGCCTCACACGCCCGCGCAGGCGATCGCCTCACCCGACCCGTCGTCCTCCAATACCGCCACTGCTGCGGCGCGGCGCGTCAGCACGGCGCGCTGATTGATGTAGCCCTTGTCGGTGATCTCCCCGCCGTCGACCGAGGCGGACTCGGCCAGCAGCAGCGCGCGGGTGGCATGGCCGGAGGAATGGCCGCCTTGCGCCTTCAGCGTCGCCAGCCCCCGCCCAACCGCAGCACGGACCGCCGGATGACCGATCACCTCCCGCGCATCGGCGCTCTCGGGCAGCCCTGCCAGCGAACGGCAGGCGGCGAGGTTCGGAAACACCAGGAAGCGCACCTCGTCGCGGCCATGGCCTGTGACGACGATGTCCTGCGCGAGCGGCGCCAGCGCCGCGATGCCGGCGACGCGCAAGGTGCCGACGCTGACCCAGGTGCCGGAATTGAGCTTGAAATCCTCCGCCACGCGGCCGTCGAAGAACAGGCCGAGATCGGGCCGTGCGGGATCGGCGAAGGTGACGGCGTCGCCGATCTTGTAAAAACCCTCGGCATCGAAGGCCTCAGCGGTGAGCTCGGGCGCCTTCCAGTAGCCCGGCGTGACGTTGGGCCCGCGCACGCGCACCTCGAGCTTGTCGCCCGACGGCACCAGCTTGAGCTCGGTGCCGGGGATCGGCACGCCGATATTGCCGGAGCGTTTGGCCAGGAAGTGGCAATCGGTCGCCAGCGGCGAGGTCTCGGTCGAACCCCAGGCCGACACCATCGGCAGCCGGCGACCGACCGTCCGCAGCGACAAGTCCTCCAGCGCGTCCCACAGATTCTGCGGCAGCGCCGCGCCGGCATAGAAGGCGAATTTGGTGCCCTCGAAGAATTTTCTGCGCAGTTCGTCGTCGGTGCGCAGCGCCGCGATCAGCATGTCGAAGCCGCGCGGCACGTTGAAATAGACCGTCGGCACCACGCTGCGCAGGTTGGCCAGCGAGGTCGCGAACAGCCCGGGCGCCGGCTTGCCGCCGTCGATATAGAGCGTGCCGCCGTTGCGCAGCACCAGGTTGAAGTTGTGGTTGGCGCCGAAGGTGTGGCTCCACGGCAGCCAGTCCAGGATCACCAGTTCCTCGCCCGCTTGCTCCAGGAACGTCCAGGTCTGCGCCTTGGCTTGCTGGCTCGAGGTCAGCATGCGCTGGGTGTTGATCACGGCCTTCGGCGTGCCCGTCGAGCCCGAGGTGAACAGGAATTTTGCGATCGTGTCAGCCGTCACCGCCGCGAACGCCTTGGCGACCCCGGGCGCTTCCGGCGTGGCAGCGACGGTACGGAACGACAATGCGTCGGCGTCGTCCGGATTGCCGCTGACGATGGTTGCGCGATGCAGCGGCTTGATTGCGGCAAGCGCCGCCGCGAACGGCCTTGTGCTTGCGACGTAGATCGCGCCGGGGTCGAGCAGCTCGATCATGCTCTTCAGCTTGTCGAAGTCTTTCGACATCAAGGAATAGGCCGGCGAGATCGCGGCCGAGGGCACGCCGACATGCTGCGCAGCGAGCGCGAACAACGCGTGATCGATGCCGTTGTCGGAGAGGATGACGAGCGGACGTTCCGTGCTCAGCCCTTGCGCTAGCACCCACGATGCGGCCCGCCGCACGATGCCGAGCGCGTCGCGATAGCTGACGGTGCTCCAGGGCGCATCGGCATTGGCGCGCTCGCCGAGAAAGATGCGATCCGGCGCCTGCTGCGCCCAATGCTCCAGCCAGTCGCCGACGCAGCGGGCGCCTTGCTTCAGCGGCGTGGTGGAGCGGACCAGGATGCTGCCGTCGTCGCGGCGATCCGCAACGATCGCGGGCGTCGCGAACAGGCTGCTCGGATTGTCTCCGCTGGCGGCGGCCATCGTCATGGTTTCCTCCTCGCCCAAGTCTTGTCACCCGTGTCTTATCGGGATCGCGCCGCAACATGGTGCGGCGCCGCGGTCCCGGCCGGGCTCTTTGGTCATAATGTTGCGGACATCAATTGTTGTCGTCAACAACAATCTTTCCATCCCAGCTTGGGCGCGCTAGCCTTGCGGTCATGGCGAGCCAGCAAAAGACATCGCGCAAGGCGGCAGGAACGGCAGCGGCAATCCGCCGCCCCCGATCGCACGGAGCAAATGGCGCGGCGCCCAACGGCGAGGCCGGCGACGACATCGGCCTCGACGCGCTGGTCGGTCACGCCGGCAATGCGGTGCGCCGCTTCCAGCTCTGGATCTTTCAGGACTTCATCAAGACGCTGGCGACGGTCGATATCCGCCCAACCCAGTATTCGGTGATGACCGTGATCGGGGCCAATCCAGGCCTCAGTCAGATGGCGGTGGCAAAGCGGCTCGGGATCGAGCGCGCGCGGCTGGTGCATCTGCTCGACAGCCTGGAAGACCGCGACTTCGTCAGCCGCGTCCCCTCCGCGACAGACCGCCGCTCCCATGCGCTGCATCTGACCGCGCGCGGCAAGACCGCGCTGGCGCAGTTCAAGCGGCTCGCCGCCGAGCATGAGCGGCATGTGGCCGAGAAGATCGGCAAGGAAAACCGCGAGCATTTGTTGCGCATCCTCGCCTCCTTCACCTGACCTTTCGACCGAGATTTCGGCTTGACCGGATTTGCCTTTAAATTGGGCAGATACTCTCTCATACCGGCCTACGTCCGTTCCCGACGAGCATTTCAAGCAACTGATATTGTGCAATAATCCGCCGCGCGACGGACGCGGGCGAATTGTACACAATGGCACATTGCTTGCTTCGACCAGGCTGCAATTCCCTTGCGGATGGCATCCGACGCCTCCCGCTCACGAGATGAGGCCAAGCACGTGACTGAAACTGTCGCCGCGATCGTCGCCGCGCACCGCGCCGGGACCATGACGCCGGCCCAAACCGTGGCGCGCAGCTACCAGCGCATCCGCGAGCACAACGATCCCGCCATCTTCATCAGCCTGCGCGACGAGAAGGATGCGCTTGCCGAGGCCGAGCGGCTCGCCGATCCGACGTTGCCGCTTTACGGCGTGCCGGTCGCGGTGAAGGACAATATCGACGTCGCGGGCCTGCCGACCACCGCCGCCTGCCCGGCGTTCTCCTATCTGCCTGAGCAGGATTCCACCGTGGTCGCGAAACTGCGCGCGGCCGGCGCCGTCATCATCGGCAAGACCAATCTCGACCAGTTCGCCACCGGCCTGGTCGGCGTGCGCTCGCCGTACGGCATTCCCAGGAACCCGGTGCGCGGCGATCTGGTGCCGGGCGGGTCGAGTTCGGGCTCCGCGGTCGCGGTCTCCGCGGGCCTGGTGCCGCTGTCGCTCGGCACCGACACCGCGGGCAGCGGCCGCGTGCCGGCGATGCTCAACAACATCGTCGGGCTCAAGCCGAGCCTCGGGCTGATCTCGACCACCGGCGTCGTGCCGGCCTGCCGCACGCTCGACTGCGTCTCGATCTTCTCGCTCACCGCCGACGACGCGCTGGCCGCGCTCGCCGTCATGTCCGGGCCCGATCAGTCCGATCCGTATTCGCGCGACCGGGCGCTGGCCCCGCTGGCGAGCTTTCCGGCCAAGCTGAAGCTCGGCATTCCCCAAACCGGCCAGTTGAAATTCTTCGGCGATCGCGAGGCCGAGGAGGCCTATGGCGAGGCGTGCAAGCGCTGGCAGGCGCTTGGCGCCAACCTCGTCGAGTTCGACCTCGCGCCGTTCTACGAGACCGCGCGGCTGCTCTATGAGGGCCCGTGGGTGGCGGAACGCTATCTCGTGATCCGCGACCTGCTGGCGTCGTCGCCCGAGGCGGTCCATCCGGTGACGCGCGAGATCACCGTCGGCGGATCGCGTCCAACTGCCGCCGATACTTTTTCTGCGCTGTACCGCCTCGAGGCGCTGCGCCGCGTCGCCGAGCGCAGCCTTGCGCAACTCGATGCGATCGTGCTGCCGACCGCCCCGACCGTCTATTCCACCGCCGATGTGCTCGCCAATCCGATCGAGCTGAACTCGCGGCTCGGCACCTACACCAATTTCGTCAACCTGCTCGATATGTGCGGCCTGGCGCTGCCGGCAGCGATGCGGCCCGACGGCGCGCCGTTCGGCATCACGCTGCTCGCGCGCGCCGGCCGCGACGCCGAGCTTGCCGGCATCGGCCGCGTGTTTCACGCCGACACCGGACTTACACTCGGCGCCAATTCACTTCCGCAGCCGCCGCTCACCGCCGCGCCGACGCAGGCCGGCTCCGACGACATCACCATCGCGGTGGTCGGTGCGCATCTCTCCGGCATGGCGCTGAACCACGAGCTGACGACGCTCGATGCGCGCCTGCTGGAAGAGGCGGTCACCGCACCGGACTACAGGCTCTACGCGCTCGACACCACGCCGCCGAAGCCCGGCATGCTGCGCATCGAGGCCGGTGCCGGCGCAGCGATCAAGCTCGAACTGTGGGCGATGTCACCGGCAGCATTCGGAACGTTCGTCGCCGCGATCCCGCCGCCGCTGTCGATCGGCACGATCAGGCTCGCCGACGGACGGCAGGCCAAGGGCTTCATCGTCGAGCCCGCCGCGATCCAGGGCGCGAAGGACATTTCCGCCTATGGCGGCTGGCGCGCATTCATGGCGGAGAGGGCGAAAGCCTAGCCGCAGCGGAAGTGCGCTCCCTCGCCCCGCTCTCGCGGGGAGAGGGTGGGGGTGAGGGGCATCTCTCCGCGCGGAGGACTATCGAGAGACCTGTACCCCCTCACCCGGATTGCGTCTGCGATGCAATCCGACCTCGCCCCGCAAGCGGGGCGAGGTAAGGAGAAGCTACACCGACACCGCGTAGGTCTCGTACTCCCCGCGCACCTGCTCGATATGGGCGCGCATCGCCGCGGCGGCGCCTGTCTTGTCGCCGCGCATGATGGCGACGACGACGCGGTCGTGCTCGGCGTGGGATTTTGCCAGACGGCCGAGGTTGCGGAACTGGGCGCGGCGGAACGGCTGCACGCGCACCCGCGTCGCCAAAGTGATCTCGGCGATGTAGGCGTTCTGCGACCCGGCATAGATCGCGTTGTGGAAGCGCTCATTGACCTCATGGAAGCGCTCGGGATTGCCGGTGTAGCTCAGCACCCGCAACTCCTCGTGGATCGCTTCCAGTGCGTGGCGCTCCGCCGCCGTCATCCGCTCGGCGGCGAGGCCGGCACAGATCGCCTCCAGCTCGGCCATCGCCTCGAACATGCCGGTGAGCCGTTCAAGCGAGGGCCGCGCCACCACGGCGCCGCGATGCGCTCGGGCATCGATCAGGCCGCTGGCGGCAAGCTGCCGCAGCGCTTCGCGCACCGGGGTGCGCGAGACGTTGAAGCGCCGCGCAAGGTCGGTTTCATCGAGCCCGGCCCCCGGCGGCAGCGTGCCACGCACGATCTCGTCGGCGAGTTGCAGCCGCAGCTCTTCGGCACGGGTGACCTTGTCGACCAGCGACGACGGCCGATCGATGCGGCGCACCGTCATCTCGGATTCTGCGCCCTGCGGCAGATCTTCCAGGCTCATCCTCAAGCGCCCTTCAAGCACCTTTGGGTTCGTCGATGACGCTGACATGGGCGGCGACGATTCTCCAGCCCTCGGGGAAGCGAATCCACGTCTGCATCTGCCGCCCCACTCTACCCGGCGCGCTGTCCCGGTAGAACAGCGTCGAGGCGATCGCGGTGTCGCGGCCATAGGTCGTGATCACGGTCCGCTCGAGCTTGCGCATCAGCCCGACCGGCGAGCGCCCGGCGCGAAACGCCATGATCTCGGCATAGCCATAAAGGTTCTCGCCGATACCGTAACGCAGCGTGCGGCGGTCGTCGCGGAACAGCTCGTCGAGCACCGCGACGTCGTTCGAGACCAGCGCCTTCTCATATCGCTGGAACTGCGCGGTGACCTCAGCGACGACGTCGGGAATATCGATTTCCATATCAGAGTCCTCTCGGCGCCGGCGCGGCCGCAACGCCCATCTGTTCCAGCGCATAGGCGACCCGTAGCGCGCCGTCCTCGCGCCAGGGCGCCGCGATGATCTGCACGCCGATCGGCAGCGGCTCAAGCGGCACCGGCACGGCGACCACCGGCAGACCGATGAAGGAGATCGGCTGGGTGTGGATGCCGATATTGGCGCGCACCGGAAGCTCGACGCCGTCGAGCGTGAAACTGGCCTGACCGATCTTCGGCGCGGTGCACGGCGTCGCCGGCGCCAGGATCACGTCGACCGACTGGAACAGCTCCATCACCTTCGCGCGATACCAGCGGCGGAATTTCTGCGCCTTGTCGACATAGACCGCCGGGATCATCGCGCCCGCAATGAGACGGTCGCGCACCGCCGGATCGAAATCGTTGGGACGCTTGCGCAGGCGATCGAGATGCAGCGCGGCACCCTCGGTCGTGGTGATGATGTAGGCCGCGGCGCGAGCGCGCGCAGCTTCGGGAAGCTCCACGATCCGCGCGGCACCGAGCGCCTTCGCGACACGCGCGACCGCCTCTGCCGCCTCCGGAAACAGATTCTGCTGGAAATAGCCGCCGGCGATCGCAACCCGCAGCCCGCCAATATCATTGGCAAGCAACGGCACGGTCGGCTCGACCGACTGCACAATGCAGGCCGGATCATCGGCATCAGGCCCCTGCATGGCGTCGTAGGCGAGCGCGAGGTCCTTCACGCTGCGCGCTAGCGGGCCGAGATGATCGAGGCTGGCGACGAACGGATAGGACCGCGCGCGCGACAGCCGGCCGTAGGTCGGCTTCAAACCGAACGTGCCGCAGAATGACGACGGCACGCGGATCGAGCCGTTGGTATCGGAGCCGAGCGCGATCGGCACCAGCGCGCCGCCGACGGCGCTGCCCGAGCCGCCGGAGGAGCCGCCGGTCATCCGCGCCGGATCATGCGGATTGCGCGACGGGCCGTCATGCACATTCTCGCCGGTGAAGTCGTAGGCGTATTCGCCCATGTTGAGCGCGCCGACCAGCACCGCACCGGCCGCCTCCATCCGCTCGATCAGCGTCGCATCGCGCGGCGACGGCGGCAGGTCGCGGTTGATCTTCGAGCCGGCGCGGGTCGGAAGGCCCTGCACATCGAACAGGTTCTTGACCGCGAACGGCACGCCGGCGAGCGGGCCGACCGGTTGACCGGCGGCGATCGCGGCATCGACCGCGCTGGCCCTGGCGCGCGCGCGATCGGCGGTGACGTCGGTGAAGGCATTGAGGACCTTGTCATGCGCGGCGATCCGCGCCAGCGCAGCCTCGGTCGCGGCAAGAGCCGTGATCTTGCGGTTTGAGACGGCCTGCGCGATCTCGGCGGCCGACATGGGAACGGGAGTTTCGGACATCGGGGTCTCAGGTCGAATAGACGGCGGCCGACACGACGTCGTCCGGCAGCGGGAAGTCATCGACCAGCCGCGCCAGTCGCAGCGAGACGTCGAGATTGGCGCGCACCGCCGGACGCCAGGCGTCCTCCAGCGGCAACGCCATCGCGCGGGCGACGGCGTTCATATAGTCGTCGAGATGATCGGTCATTTCGCTCCCAATAACGATTTTGCGCATGATCTCCGCGCAAACGCGTTCCGCGTTTGTCGCGAGGAAAACCGGTCCCCACTTTTCCGGATCATGCGTCAAGACACCGGCAGCGGCGGATGCGGGATCGCCGTCAGCAGCTCCCTTGTATAGGCATCCTGCGGATTGCCCAAGACGTGTTCGGATGTGCCCTGCTCCACGATGCGACCGGCGCGCATCACGATGACGCGATCGCACAGCAGGCGCACGACATTGAGGTCGTGCGACACGAACAAATAGCTCATGCCCATCGACTGCTTGAGGTCCTGCAGCAAATTGAGCACCACCGCCTGCACCGAGACATCAAGTGCCGCGGTCGGCTCGTCGAGGATGACGAGCTTCGGGTGCAGCGCGATGGCGCGTGCGATGCCGACGCGGGCCTTCTGGCCGCCGGAGAGCTGGTGCGGGAAGCGATCCAGCAGATTGACCGGCAGGCCGACCAGCCGCGCGAGCTCCTCGCAGCGGGTGCGGAGCGCGTCGCGCCCGCGGATGTCGCCGAGCTGCATGATCGGATCCGCGATGGCGCGCGCCGCGGTGAAGCGCGGGTTGAGGCTGTCGGTCGGATCCTGGAACACCATCTGGATCTGGCTGCGCCGCGGCAGCCGCGCGAACGACTGCGGCGTGATGCCGCCGATGTCCTCGCCGTCGAACATGATGCGGCCGGAGGTCTGGTCCAGCAGCCGCATCACCATCATCGACGTCGTCGACTTGCCGCAGCCGGATTCGCCGACCAGCCCGACGCTCTCGCCATGATCGATCGAGAAGCTGATACCGTCGACCGCACGGAAGGTCTCTTCCTCGACCGGCGGCTTGCGCCCGAACAACTTTGCCAGCATCCCGCCCGCGCCCTGGCGCGGGTATTCCTTGACGAGCCTTTCGACTGACAGGAGAGGCTCCATCCGCCCCCTCTCCCCGTTCTTTACGGCGAGAGGGTTGGGGTGAGGGGCCGCATCCGCAGGCACGGCCCGTGGAGGGTCCCCCTCACCCGCCACGCTCTGGCGCGCGAGTGCGCTGCCGAGCGTGTCGGCCTCTCCCCGCACGCGGGGAGAGGCAAGCGAATCCTCCTCCGGCAACAGATCCCGGAGCGACACCCCGAGCCGCGGCGTCGCGCGCATCAGCTTCCTGGTGTAGGCATGCCGGGGCGCGGCGAAGATGTCCGCCGACTTGGCGGTCTCGACCACACGGCCCTTCTCCATCACCACGACGCGGTCGCAATAGGCGGCGGCGAGGCCGAGGTCATGCGTGATCAGAATCGTCGACATCGCCCGGCGCCGGGTCAGCTCGACGATCAGGTCCATCACCGCCTTCTGGGTGGTGACGTCGAGCCCGGTGGTCGGCTCGTCGGCGATCAGAAGCTGCGGATTGCAGGCCAGCGCGAGCGCGATGACCACGCGCTGGCACATGCCGCCGGACAGCTCGAACGGATAGGCGTGGTAGCGCTCGCGTGCGCGCGCGATCTTGACCTGCTCCAGCGCCTCGATCGCCGTCTCGCCGCGATCGGTGACCTGCGCCTGCTGCACATGCTGGCGCAGCACGTCCTCGATCTGGTGACCGACCTTGCGGATCGGATTGAGCGCGGCGCGCGGGTTCTGGAAGATCATCGAGACCTCGCGGCCGCGCAGATCGCGCATCTGGCTCTCCGAGGCCGACTTGACGTCGATACCGGAGAACATCACCGAGCCCTCGGCGATCCGGCCGGCGCGGTCGAGGATGCGCATCACGGCATAGGAAGTCACCGACTTGCCGGAGCCGGACTCGCCGACGATGCCGACGGTCTCGCCCTTGCCGACGGATATGTTGACGTGCTGCACCGCCTTGACGATGCCGCGGCGGGTGGTGAACTCGACCGTGAGGTCGCTGACGTCGAGCAGCGGCTGGGCGGTCATGCGCGCCTCCCCTCATGGGGTGCGTCATCCAAAAATCCGCAAATCAACCCCATGCAAAGGAGCGGAGCGGTAGCACGGCACCGGACCGGGACAGGCATCATGTTCTCCGCCTGTCCAGTGCGCCCCCTCGCCCCGCTCTTGCGGGGAGAGGGTTGGGGTGAGGGGCATCTATCGGCACGTACAACTGGCTGAGGAGTGCGCGGAGCGCCCCCCTCACCCGGTCCGCTAACGCGGCCCGGCCTCTCCCCGCACGCGGGGAGAGGCGAAGAAAGCGCGCATGCGTTAGCCAGGTCCACATCATCACGTCCTCCGCTGCGGATCGACGATGTCGCGCAGGCCGTCGCCGAGCAGGTTGAAGCAGAACACCGCGATCATCAGCGCCAGGCCCGGGAACAGCGCGATCCACCACTCGCCCGACACCATAAAGCCCGCGCCCTCGGCGACCATGATGCCCCACTCCGCGGTCGGTGGCCGGACGCCGAGCCCGATGAAGGACAGGCCCGCGGCGTTGAGGATAGCATAGCCCATGGTCAGCGACATCTGCACGATCATGATCGGCATGATGTTGGGCAGGATGTGCCCGAGCAGAATGCGGTACTCGCCGTTGCCGGACAGCCGCGCCGCCTGCACGAAGCCGGCATTGCGGCGGACGTTTGCTTCTGCGCGTGCGACGCGGGCATAGAGCGGGAAGTTCACGATCGCGGTCGCGATGATGATGTTCTGCACGGTGTTGCCGAGCGCCGCGACGATGCCCATCGCCAGCACGAACAGCGGAAACGCCATGATGGTGTCGGCGATGCGGCCGACGATGCGGTCGGTCCAGCCGCCGAAATAGCCGGCGGCGATGCCGGCCAGCCCGCCCATCAGGAACACCAGCACGACGGAGGCGACCGCGATGAAGGTGTCGAGCCGCGTCGCGACGATGACGCGGCTGAAGATGTCGCGGCCGAGCTGATCGGTGCCGAACCAGTGCGCGGCGGACGGCGGCTTCAATGCAGCCGCGGTGTCGGAGGCGAGCGGGTCGTACGGCACCACGTAGGGCCCGAACAGCGCGGCAAACAGGATCAGGACCAGCAGCGCGAAGGCAAAGCCGGTGACCTTGTTTTCGCTCAAGACGTAGCGGGTCTGCTCCAACGCCGCGGCAAGCCCCGACGTGCGGGCGGGTCCTGCGGGTTCGACGGTTGGAGCTACGGTGCTCATGCTCTAGCCCTCCAGCCTGACGCGGGGATCGATCACGCCGTAGAGGATGTCGATCAGCAGATTGAGCAGCACGTACATGACCGCCATGGTCAGCACGAAGCCCTGCACCGGCGCGAAGTCGGATGCGATCAGCGCCTCGACCGCGTAGGAGCCGATGCCGGGCCAGGCGAACACCTTTTCCACCAGCACATTGGCGCCCAACAGGAACGAGAACACCATGCTGAGCGTGGTGATGACCGGCAGCATCGCGTTGCGGAAGGCGTAGGTGACGATCACCTTGCCGGGCGACAGGCCGCTGGCACGCGCGGTGCGGACGAAGTCGGACGCCAGCACCGCCAGCATCGAGGCCCGCGTCATCCGCGCGATCGGCGCCAGCGAGAAGATCGCGAGCGTCACCGCCGGCAGGATCAATTGGCTGAGCGCGGAACGAAACGCCTCGAAGTCCCGCGCGATCAGCGTGTCGACGAGATAGAAGCCGGTGACGGTCGGCGGTGCGCTAGCGAACACGTCGAGCCGGCCGAGCGGCGCCGGCGACCAGCCGAGCCGGAAGTAGAACAGATAGACCAGCACGAGCCCGGTGAAGAACACCGGCAGCGACACGCCGGCCGTGGTGGTGACGCGGCAGAGATGGTCGATCCAGGAGCCCGGCCGCGTCGCCGCCAGCACGCCGAGCGGGATCGCGATCACGATGGAGACGACGAGGCCGAGCAGAGTGAGCTCGGCCGACGCCGGCAGGCGGTTGCGCAGCTCGGCCGCCACCGGCTGGCCGGTGGTGAGCGATGTGCCGAGATCGCCATGGGCGAGATCGTTGGTGTAGCGGACGAACTGCTCGATCAGCGGCTTGTCGAAGCCGAGCTTCTTCCGGATCTGGTCGACCGCCTCCTTGGTGGCCGCGGGGCCAGCAAAATACGCCGCGGGATCGCCCGGCAGCGCACGCGTCAAAAGGAACGTCACGATCACGACCCCGATCAGCGACGGGATCGCGAACAGCAGCCGCTTGCCGATCATCGCAAGCATGAGCGCCTCACCCCTTCGCCATCGCGCGATAATCGAGGCGGCGGTGGAACCAGTATTGGTAGCCCGTCACGTTCTTCTGCATCGCGACGTTGACGAAGGGCTGATAGAGCGGGATGCGCGGGATGTCGGCGAAGGCGAGATCGACGAAACCCTTGACGTCGGCGTCGTAGGCCGCGGTGTCACCATTCGCGGCGGCAATGCGTGCGCCGTCGATGAGCTTGTCCATCTCGGGCGATTTGTAGCTCATCGTGTTGAAGATCGAATTGTTGCCGTGGTAGCACCAGTAGAAGAAGTACTCGGGGTAATCGAGCCAGCCCGAGAACACGTTGGTGAACAGCGGCATTTCCTTCTTGGTGAGCTCGGTGCGCCAATTGGCGCCGGGCACCTTGTTGATGGTGGTCTTGATGCCGAGCTGCGCCAGGCTCTCCTGCACCAGCACGCAGAGCGGCTCGTTGACCCCTGCGAAATTCAGGTCGAACGAGATCGTGGTCTCGAATCCGTTGGCGTAGCCGGCTTCAGTGAGCAGCGCCTTGGCCTTCTCCATGTCGGTGTAATATTTGGTCGGCTGCGGCCAGGCGACCTCGGTCGGCCTGTCCTTGGCCGCGCCGAACATCGGGTTGGCGAGACCGAACAGCACCGCATCCATGATCTTCTGATACGGCATCGCGTAGGCCATCGCCTGCCGTACCTTGGGATTGTCGAACGGCGGCTTGGTCACGTTCATGCCGATATACTGGATGCCGTTGGAGAACGGCAGCGAGACCACGTTGAGCTTGCCGCTCGCCTTCATCTCCTGGAAGTCCTTGAACGGCAGCTCATAGGAGATGTCGGCATCGCCGCGCTCGAGCAGCGCTCGGCGGTTGCCGGCCTGCGGCACCATGCGCCAGATCACGCGCTTGATCTTCGGCAGCGGACCGCAGACCCACTCGTCGTTGCGTTCCATGACGACTTCGGTGCCGGCGGTCCATTTGGTCACCTTGTAGGCGCCGGAGCCCGCGGTCTGCTGCTTGGTGAATTCGAGGCCCCACGGATCCTTCTCGCTGGCGTTCTTCTTCACGAGTTCGGAGTTGACGACGCAGGGCACGATCACAGCGAGGTCGGGGATCGTCAGCTTGTCCTTCCTGAGGAAGTCGACGCGCACCGTGGTGTCATCGACGATCACGAACTGCTCGGGCTTGGTCAGCGAGCCCGCGCTCATCTGGAAGGTCGGAAAGCCGCCGACAGAGACGGCACGGTCGAGCGACCATTTGACGTCCTTCGCCGTGACAGGCGTGCCGTCATGGAATTTGGCGTTCTTGCGCAGCTTGAAGGTGACCGACATGTCGCCGATGTTGATGTCCTCGGCGAGCTCAGGCTTGAACTTGTCGCGGTCGTAATAGGGCACGCCGCCCGGACCGCTCTTCATCTCGTGGCTGATCAGGCGGTCGTAGCAATTCCACGACACCTCGTAGCCCGGCACGTTGGTGCCGACGCCGTGGATATCGAGATTGTTGGGTCCGCCTTCGGAGACGATGAGCAGCGTCTCGGAGCGCGCGTCGGCCTTGGCCGGCGACCAGATCGCGGGCGCGGTCGGCGCCAGCGCCCCCGCAGCCAGCCCGGACACCGATTTGAGGAAATCGCGACGCTTCATGTGATGCTCCAACGCCTTGGGAAACGGCCTTGGAACTCAGATCGCAAGGATTGTGCCAACCCTTAACGAAATCTTATGTACTGCTAATGCCTTGCCGGAGCGAGGTAAAACGTCGGCCGGTATCCCGGTCGGGCAAAATCTTAGATCGCCAATTGCATACAAAGCCAGGCTATATGCTCAAAAAATGAGCATGAAGCGGCTTCTGCTTGCTTTGTGGCCGGCAATAGAGGCCGCGCGCTGAAGCGCGCTAATCCGGCCAAATCAGCTCCTGCAATTGCACGAAGTCGTCGACCCGGTCCGGCCAGCCGTCGATGCAGATGTGCCGGAGCGGATCGCTGGCAGAGTGCAGCATCAAGAGCGCCATCAGCCGCCGCTTCAGCGTGAACGTCACATCGCTGCGCGAGATGCCGAAGCCGTCGAACAGGCTGCGCACCCGGCGCGGATGCCCGGCGGCCATGAAGGCGCTGGGACCGAGCAGGTCGTACTCGCCCCATCCGGCCCGGACGTCGCCGAAGTCGAACAGGCCGGCGACGTGCCAGCCGTCGGCCCGGCGTCCGAGCAGAAAGTTCTCCGGGATGTATTCGCCGGTCAGGATCACCGGCGGCGCGTTCATTGGGATCAACTCAGCGGCGTCACGCAGGAGATCGTCGAGCGAGGTGAGGAATTTTTTGGGCAGGCCGAGCCGCTCATGGCGCGCCCGGCACTGCGCGATCTGCCCGCGCATGAAGGCCTCCCAGCGCGGCTCGATAGCGCGCAGGCTGCCGGGCGGCACGCGCTGCACCTCGGCAATCACGGCCCCGATCTCGGCGAGCACGCGCTCGCGCTCGGCTTCCGACAGCGATGGCCAGACCTCCGAGCCGACGGTGCCGGACAGGCGAGTGATGACGAGATACGGCCAGCCGTCGCGTTCGCCCTCCGCGACAAGGTCGGGAATCGGAATGCCGAGCCGTCCGCGCAACCCGGCAAGCGCGCCGCGCTCGGACACGAATTGCGGGCGCAGAAACGGCGGGAAGAGTTTGAGGATCAGGTTATCGTCCAGCCCGACAACCAGATTGGTGCCGGTCGAGAACACATGCGGCGCGACGCACGACAGCCCGTGGCCATCAGCAATATCGCGCGCGACCGGCAACCAGCGCGACGTGTCGCTGCGCCAGGCGCGGTAGCTGTCGTAGTTGGTGAGGAGTGGAAGGGAAGCGATCATCTCTCGGACCGTCATTGCGAGCCACCCGGTCGGCGCGAAGCGCCGCCGGATGAAGCAATCCATGGCACCGCTTGTACAGCGAATGGATTGCTTCGTCGCTTCGCTCCTCGCAATGACGGGAAGCTATTTCGTAGATGGGGTAACGGGCCGGCCGCCCGCTCGCTACGGCGCAATTTGGAAGCGCGCTCGCGAGCGGCCTGTTGGTTGGAAGGCGGTCGTCCCTCAAACTGATGGTGTTCAACGGAGTCGGGCAAGCCCGCTCCAAGCATCATTAAGGGACGACCATGTACCACTATGCAGGAATTGACGTGTCTTTGGAATGCTCGAGCGTTTGCCTTGTCGATGGGACAGGCAAGATTTTGCGCGAGACGAAGGTTGCGAGCGAGCCGGCGGCGCTGATCGCCTGGTTCCGGTCGCTGGGTCTGGTACTGGAACGGATCGGGCTGGAGGCAGGCCCCTTGTCGCAATGGCTGTATGCGGGTCTGCGAGACGCAGGGCTTGCGGTCGAGCTGCTGGAAACGCGGCACGTTCGCGAAGCCTTCAAGTCGATGCCGGTGAAGACGGACCGCAACGATGCCCGCCGGATCGCGCAGTTGATGCGGCTCGGCTGGTTCCGGCCGGTGCACTGCAAGTCGGTCGCGGCGCAGGAGACCCGCGCCATCCTGACGGCGCGCAAGCTGCTGCAATCCAAGCTTCGCGATGTCGAGAACAGCCTGCGCGGCATACTTCGCGGTTTTGGCCTGAAGGTCGGTGCGACCACCGAGCGCACGTTCGCCGGACGCATCCGCGAGCTCGTGACCGGCCATCCCGGACTGGAGTTGGTCGCGGCGGCGCTGCTCCAAGCCCATGCGGTGCTGCTGCGGGAGTTCAAGAGCCTGGACAAGCACACCCAGAAGCTCGCCAGGACGCATCCATCCGCCAAGCTCCTGATGACAACGCCGTCCGTTGGTCCGATCGTGGCGCTCACCTATGCCGCGGCGATCGACGACCCGAAGCGCTTCCGCTCCTCGAAGGCCACGGGAGCCCACTTTGGGCTCACCCCGAAGAAGTACCAGTCCGGTGAGACCGACTACACCGGCCGCATCAGCAAGATCGGGGATGCCTCCGTGCGCGAGGCACTCTACCAGGCAGCTCACGTCATGCTGACCAAGCCGGTCAAGAATTGCTCGGCATTGAAGAGCTGGGCGATGCGGATCGCCCGGCGCGCAGGCATGCGCAAGGCCAAGGTAGCGCTGGCTCGCAAGCTCGCCGTGATCCTGCATCGCATGCTCGCCGACACCAAACCGTTCAACCCGATGACCAAGGCCATCTAGCCAGGAGCAGCAATCGGTTCCGGGCGGGCCACGACACCAGGCTCTCCCCGAGCGAAGTCCCTCCGCTGGGACGATGGATCCGGTCAGGCCGCCATCCGGGAAGTGGCTCACGACCACGCAATCCGTAGATTGGCCGGCCGGCTCCTCAATGCACCCCATCAGGCGACGGCCTTCGCGCCGATCCCGTACAGAAGCAAGTGCCCGGCGAGTGGATGACGCGAAAAGGGATTGACTAACCAAGGCCCGTTACAGAAGCCCGGATGAAGCGAAGCGTAATCCGGGATTCTGTGCCGCCTGAAAGACCGGCCCCGGATTTCGCTTCGCTTCATCCGGGCTACACAGCCGTCTTCTCCTTCCCCCTGAAAGGGGGAAGGTCGGGATGGGGGTCAGCTGCAAGCGACGCTGCAAGTGGTGAGAGAAGATCCCCGCCCGCTTTGCTCTGGCGAGCAAAGCGACCTCCCCTCTTCAAGGGGAGGTTAAGGCAACGCATAACCTCATCACCTATCCGGATTGGCGCGCTCGAACTGGCGCAAGAGGCGGTTGCCGCGCTCGACGGCGTTGTCCATCGCGGCCTGCGCCGATCGCTTGCCGGCAAACACCTGCTCGAGCTCCTCCTCGATCACGTCGCGGATCAGGACGAACGAGCCGAGGCGGATGCCCTTCGAATGGTCGGTCGGCGGCTTCAGCGTCACCTCCTCGATCGAGATCGAGGCGCCGGGATTGCGATCGTAGAAACCCTGCGCGCGGGTCAGATCGAATGCGGCGCGGGTGATCGGCAGGTAGCCCGTGTTCTGGTGCCAGGTGGCCTGCACCTCCGGCCGCGACAGATAGGCGAAGAACTTCGCCACGCCGGCGTATTCGGCGCGCGGCCGGTCGCGCAGCACCCACAGCGTCGCGCCGCCGATGATCGAGTTCTGCGGCGCGCCCTGCACGTCGGGTTCGTACGGCATCATGCCGTAGCCGACCTCGAATTTGGAATTGGCCTTGATGTCGGCGCGCGTGCCCGACGAGCCGATGAAGATGCCGCACTCCCCTTTCTGGAAGCGCGGCTCGGCCGCCTGTCCGCGGCCGCTATAGTCGAAGGTCTTGTCGGCCTGCCACTGCGCGAGCTGCGCGATGTGGCGCACCACCAGCGGATTGTTGAAGATCAGCTGGGCGTCCAGCCCGGAAAACCCGTTGGCCTTGGTCGCGATCGGCAGATTCTGGAAGGCGGAGAAGTTCTCGACATTGATCCAGGACGGCCACGACGTGGTCACGCCGCACATCGCGCCCGCCGCGCGCAGCCGCTTGGCCACGACGCCGAGCTCCGGCCAGGTCCTGGGCGGCACACTCGGATCGAGCCCGGCGGACCGGAACATATCCTTGTTGTAGTAGAGGATCGGCGTCGAGGCATTGAAGGGGAACGACAGCATGTTGCCGTCGACATCGGCATAGTAGCCGGCCACCGCGGGCAGATAGGCCGACGGCGCGAATGCCTCGGACTGATCGCGCATCAGCTCGAACACCGGATAGATCGCGCCGCGGGCCGCCATCATGGTTGCGGTCGCGATCTCGTTGACCTGAACGATCGCCGGCTGGCTGCGCGATCGGAAGGCGAAGATCGCCGCGGTGACGGTCTCGGTATAGTTGCCCTTGTAGGCGGGCACGATCCGGTAGTCGGATTGCGAGGCGTTGAAATCGGCGGCAAGCTTCTCGAGCTGCTTGCCGAGCTCGCCCGACATCGCGTGCCACCACATGATCTCGGTGGCCGCCCGCGCCGGCGACACAAGCAGAAGAGCCGCGACGACGAGGTACAAAAGCTTCAAGGCGAGCTTCAAAGCGAACTTCACGACGAGCCGTTCCCGGATGCCACCACGCCCTCATAAGGCGCCACAACCGCAGATTCAACCTACACCGCAGGTTGCACCGCGGATTTAACGTTTGGCCGATGGCGAACCAGCGCCATTCTGCTAAAAATGCGTTGAACCTTTTCTTCCCGCCCTGGACACAATTCACAAGGGGAATAGTAGCCTGTGTACCGCCGCGCCGGCCTTTCGCGGATAACGATGCTTGCCGTCGCGCTGTCATGGGCAGCGGTCCCGGCGAGCGTTTTTGCGCGCGAATTCCGGACCGCCGATACCCAGAATGAGGACTATCCGACCGTCCAGGCGCTGAATTACATGGACCGTCTGATCGCCGAACGCACCGCCGGCCGGCACCGCATCGTGGTCTTCCATTCCCGCCAGCTGGGTGAGGAGAAGGAGACGCTGGAGCAGACGCGGGCCGGCGCCATCGATTTGAACCGGACCAATGTCGCGCTGATCGGGACAATGGTGCCGTCGGTCAACGTGCTCGCAATGCCGTTCCTGTTTCGATCGCCCGAACACCTGCAAACCGTGCTGGATGGACCGATCGGCAGCGAGATCCTGAACAGTCTCGGGGATCACGGCTTCGTCGGGCTGGCCTTCTACGATTCCGGCGCCCGCTCGATCTATAACAGCGTGCGCCCGGTGCGTTCGCTCGACGACCTCAAGGGACTGCGGGTGCGCGTGCAGCAATCCGAACGGATGTCGGACATGGTGCGCGCGCTCGGCGCCCAGCCGGTCCAGATGCCCTACGGCCAGGTGCTGACCGGATTCGCCACCGGGCTGATCGACGGCGCCGAGAACAACTGGGCGTCCTTCGTCACCACCGGCCACTACAAATATGCCGGCTACTACACGCTGACCCGGCACACTTTCAGTCCGGACGTGCTGCTGATGTCGCAAAAGGCCTGGGCCAGCCTCTCGGCGGAGGAGCAGGCGATCTTCCGCGAGGCCGCGCAACGCTCCAGCGCCTACATGCGCGAGAGATGGCGCGACCTCGAGGAGCGCTCGCGCCAGCAGGCGGAGCTGGCCGGCGTCAAGATCGTGACCGACATCGACCGCAAGCCGTTCGAAGCCGCGATGGCCGGCATCTACGCCAGGGCCGAGCGCGATCCTGCGATATCAGCGCTGATCGAACGCATCCGCAACATGGAGTAACCGGATCTTGGACGCACCAGAGCAGGACGGGACGAAGCGACGGCGGGCGGCCTTCGGGCCGCAGGGCCGTTTCCGCATCGTCCAGTTGCTGCGTGCGGTCCCGATCCGCTGGCGCATCCTTTCGATCGCCCTGCTCAACTCCGCGGTCGTGATCGTGCTGGCGGTGCTGATCTGGAACGGCTCGAAGGTGCTCGGCTCGGCCTGGGAGGATGTCCGCCAGGTGCGGGAATCCGACAAGATCCTGGCCAAGCTCGAAAGCGAGACCAGCCGTCTGCAGAACCTGATCCATCGCTACATCAATCAGCCGAGCCCGGACCTGTTCGCTGAAATCCTGCTGCTCCGCGAGGCCGTGCTCGGCACGCTGACCAACCGGGCCTCGACCGACCCGATGCTGTCAGGCTCGGTCGAGCAGCTGGAGCGCGTCACCAGCCGTTTCCTCGACGGCTTCGGCGAACTGCGCACCGTGCAGACCAGGATCGCCAAGACCTATGACGAGCAGGTGCTGTCGCCGACCAAGGACATGGCCGGGCTCTATTCGATCATCGAGGGCGCGACCGGCCATCGCGATGCACTGATCTGGCCCGCGCTCGGCAAGTCGCGCGAGGCGTTCACCTCGCTGCTGGTCGCCGCCAACGCCTACTACCTCTCGCTTGCCTCCTCGTCGGCCGAGGAAGCCCGCCGCAACATCGATACGATCGAGCGGACGATTCCGGTCATGACCGATCTGGCCGAGAACGATCTGCAGCGCATGGCGCTGGCGCGGCTCAAGGTCAAGACCGCCGAGCTGCGCGACGGGCTCGGCAAGCTCAGCGAGCAGCTCACCAACCGCACCGATCTGCTGCGCAACTCGATCGACGCCAGCCAGGCGGATGCGATCGGCGCGATCGACGATCTCTCGGTGAAGATGCGCCAGCGCGAGCAGAAGGCGCAGGAGACGTTCGACAAGACGCTGACCTCGATCTCGCGCCGGGTGCTGTCGATTGCCGTGATCTTCCTCGGCGTCATCATGTCGGCCGGCGTCATGATCGCGCTGTCGATCCGGCTGCCGCTGGCGCAGATCATGGCCGCGATGCGCACCATCACCTCGGGGGACCTCGACCGGCCGGTGCAGGGCACGTCGGCCAAGGACGAGGTCGGCGCCATGGCGCGCGCGGTCGAAGTGTTCCGTGAAAACGCGATCGCCAAGCGCAAGACCGAGGACGAGCTGCGCACCGCCAAGGAGGAGGCCGAAAGCGCGCTGCTCGAGCTCAACACCGCGCAGCAGAACCTGATCGATGCCGAACGTCTCGCCGCGCTCGGCGGCCTCGTTGCCGGCGTCGCCCACGAGGTCAACAACCCGATCGGCATCAGCCTGACGGTGGCCTCGAGCTTTGCCCGCCGCAGCGAGATGTTCGAGAACGATTTGAAGACCGAGCCGCTGCGCCGCTCCAGGCTCGACGAGTTCGTCCGCGCCTCGCGTGACGCATCGCAGCAACTGGTCTCGAACCTGACGCGCGCCGGCGAGCTGATCCAGTCGTTCAAGCAGGTCGCCGTCGACCGATCGCATGCCGAGCGCCGCCAGTTTGCCTTGAGCGAATCCACCGACCAGATCGTGGCGAGCCTGCGGCCGGTGCTGAAGAAGGCCGCGATCGCGCTGTCGGTCGATGTGCCCGAGGGGCTCTTGATCGACGGCTATCCCGGCGCCTATGGGCAGATCTTAACCAATCTTTTCCTCAACGCCGTCAATCATGCCTTTGCCGATGGCCGCTCCGGCACCATCACCATCTCGGCGCGCGGGCGCGGCGCCGACGATGTGGAGATCATCTTCGCAGACGACGGGGCGGGCATGACGCCGGACGTGCAGCGGCAGGCGTTCGACCCGTTCTTTACGACGCGCCGCAACGAAGGTGGTACGGGCCTTGGCCTCCACATCGTCTATAACCTCGTCACCCAGCAGCTCGGTGGACGCATGATGCTGGAGTCAAGGGTAGGACAAGGCACCACTTTTCGCATTATCATGCCCAGGATCGCCAAGGGGGCTGCCAAGGGCGAGCCCACGATCGCTGACGCAGCAGCCGACGGAACCAGTCAATGGCCGAACAGGACGATGTCCTCCAACTGATCGACGATACCGAGAGCCCCCCGGAGGACTCGTCGGCCCGCAAATGGAAGATCGCCGTCATCGACGACGATCACGCCGTCCATGAAGGCACCCGTTTCGCGCTGAGCGATTACAACCTGAACGGTTCGACGCTGGAGATCCTCTCGGCCTACTCTGCGGCCGAAGGCCGCACGCTGATGCGGGACAACCCCGACATCGCGGCCGTGCTGCTCGACGTCATCATGGAGACCGACGTCGCCGGCCTCGAGCTCGTCGAGTTCATCCGCAACGAGATCAAGAACGAGACCGTGCGCATCATCCTGCGCACCGGCCAGCCCGGCCAGGCGCCGGAGCGGCGCGTCATCGTGCAATACGACATCAACGACTACAAGGCGAAGACCGAGCTCACCGCCGACAAGCTGTTCACGTCGCTGACCGCCGCGCTGCGCAGCTACCAGCAGCTCGAGCGCATGGTGCAGACGCGGCGCGGGCTCGAGATCATCATCGACGCGGCCTCGACGCTGTACGATTTCAAATCGATGCAGCGGCTGGCCGAGGGCGTGCTGACCCAGCTCGCCTCGCTGCTCAACGTCGACTGCGCCGGCATTCTGGTGCTGCGCGACGACGGCAATTCGGCGGCGGCCGATTTCTCGGTGCTGGCCTGCTCGGGCTGCTACAGCCGCTTCATCGGCACCACCTCGTCGAAGGCGCTCGATCCGGACCTGCGGCACATGGTGGAGGAAGCATTCCAGCGCCGCAAGAACGAGTTCGCCGACCACCGCAGCGTGCTCTATTCGCGCACCGGCAGCGGCCGCGAGGTCGTGGTGCTGCTGCAGGCCGAGCGCCAGCTCTCCGACACCGACCGTGCGCTGGTCGAGATATTCTCGAGCCGGCTGTCGATCGCGTTCGACAATGTGATCCTCTACCAGCAGCTGCACGAGGCCAACACCCAGCTCGAGGACCGCGTCGCGCAGCGCACCCGCGCGCTGATGCAGGCCAACCGGCGGCTCTCGGCGCAATGGCTGCGGCTGCAGCGCGCCAACGGCTTCAAGAACGAAATCCTCGGCACCGTCGCTCACGATCTGAAGAACCCACTCGGCGTGATCCTCGGACGCACCGAGATGCTGACCGAACTGATCGGCGCCGGCTCGCCGAAGGAAAACGTCACGTCGCAGGTCGAGCACATCAGGGACGCGACCAAGCGGCTGACCTCGATGGTCGACCATCTGATCTCGGACGCGATGGCCGATGCGTTCGACATCACCATCCGCCGCGAGCCGGTCGACGTCGCGGCCCTCGTCAACGAGGTCACCGAGGCCAATCTGCCCTCGGCGGTCAACAAGCAGCAGAGCATCTCGGTCTCGGGGCCGCAGCAATTCGTCACGATGTGCGACGCCGACCGGATCCGCGAGGCGATCGACAACCTCGTCAGCAACGCCATCAAGTACTCGCCGATCGGCGGCAAGATCACGGTCACAGTCAGCCATGAGGGCGACGACACCGTGATCCGGATCGCCGACCAGGGACCCGGCCTCAGCCCCGAGGATCTCGGCCGGCTGTTCGGCCGGTTCCAGCGGCTGTCGGCCAAGCCGACCGCGGGCGAAAGCTCGACCGGGCTCGGCCTTTCCATCGTCAAGCGCATCATCGACATGCATGGCGGCCATGTGACCGCGCAGAGCCCGGGCCCCGGACAGGGGTCGACCTTTACGGTTACACTGCCGGCAACAGAGACATCATGAGCCAGAACCCGCATATCTTCATCGTGGACGATGAGGCGCCGGCCCGCGAAATGGTCGGCGATTACCTCAAGATGCACGGCTTCGGCGTGACGCTGTGCGACGGCGGCAAGAGCCTGCGCAAGGAGATCGAGGGCTGCACGCCCGATCTCGTGGTGCTGGACCTCAACATGCCCGAGGAGGACGGGCTGTCGATCATTCGCGACCTCAAGAGCAAGATCAACGTCCCCGTCATCATGCTGACAGCTACTGCCAGCCCGATCGACCGGGTGGTCGGGCTGGAGCTCGGCGCCGACGACTACGTGGCCAAGCCCTGCGAATTGCGCGAGCTGATGGCACGCATCCGCTCGGTGCTGCGGCGGAGCGGGCCGGCGAAAGCGGCGGCGCCGGAACCGGCGAACGCGAAGGCCGAAAAGGAGCAGCTGGTTCGGTTCGGCACCAAATGGCTCGATCTCGAGGCCCAGGCGCTACGCGACGACGAGGGCAACGAGCATCCGCTGACGGCCTCCGAATTCGGCCTGCTGAAGGTGTTCGCGGCCAACCCGAAGCGGGTGCTGTCGCGCGAGCGGCTGCTGGAACTCGCCAATGCGCGCGACGCGGAGGCCTTCGACCGCGCCGTCGACCTGCGCATCATGCGCATCCGCCGCAAGATCGAATTCGACCCGACCAAGCCGTCCGTGATCCGCACCATCCGCGGCGGCGGCTACCTGTTCTCGCCGACCGGCGACAAGGCGTAGTCATTCCGGTGCCGTCCCCGTCATCCCCGCGCAAAGGCTTCGCCTTTGTCGCTGGAGGAGCCGCGCAGCGGAGTCTCGAAGGATGCACGGCCCCGGCTGGTGGCCGTCGATCCTTCGAGGCTCGCTGCGCTCGCACCTCAGGATGACGGGACTACGCCCTGCATCATCCTCGAATTTATCGATTTGGCTGTGCGACACACCCAGAATCCACACAGCAAAGGCTGTCAATCCGCGCAAAAATCCCTAAGTTTCGGCCATGCCGAAAACAGCCTCCAAAGCCCCCGCCAAGCCCGCATCGAAGACCGCCCCCAAGCCCGTTGCCGCCAAGGCCACGGCGAAGGGCGACCATGTCTTCCTGATCGACGGCTCGTCCTACATCTTCCGCGCCTACCACGCGCTGCCGCCGCTGAACCGCAAATCCGACGGGCTGCAGGTCAACGCCGTGCTCGGCTTCTGCAACATGCTGTGGAAGCTGCTCCGCGACATGCCCGAGGACAACCGGCCGACGCATCTGGCGATCGTGTTCGACAAGTCGGAGATCACGTTCCGCAACAAGCTCTATCCCGACTACAAGGCGCACCGGCCGCCGGCGCCCGACGATCTGATCCCGCAATTCGCGCTGATCCGCGAGGCGGTGCGCGCCTTCGAACTGCCCTGCCTCGAGCAGGTCGGCTTCGAGGCCGACGATCTGATCGCGACCTATGCGCGGCTCGCCAGCGAGCGCGGCGCGACCACGACGATCGTGTCATCGGACAAGGATCTGATGCAGCTCGTCAACGACAAGGTCGTGATGTACGACACGATGAAGGATCGCCGCATCGGCCGCGACGAGGTGATCGAGAAGTTCGGCGTGCCGCCGGAGAAGGTGGTCGAGGTGCAGGCGCTGGCCGGCGATTCCACCGACAACGTGCCCGGCGTGCCCGGCATCGGCATCAAGACCGCCGCGCAGCTGATCATCGAATATGGCGATCTCGATCAGCTGCTGTTCCGCGCCGGCGAAATCAAGCAGCCGAAGCGGCGCGAGGCGCTGCTCGAGAACGCCGAGAAGGCGCGCATCTCGCGCCAGCTGGTGCTGCTTGACGACAAGGTCGACCTCGAAGTGCCGCTCGACGACCTCGCCGTGAACGAGCCCGACTCGCGCCGGCTGATCGCCTTCCTCAAGGCGATGGAGTTCACCACCCTCACCCGCCGCGTCGCCGACTACGCGCAGATCGACCCGGCCAATGTCGATGCCGATCCCGGCAACAAGAGCGGCGCGAGCGTGTTCTCGCCGTTGCCGCCGTCGGATGTGACGCCGGCGCCCGGAGACGCTCCGGCATCGGCCGCGGCGCCGCTGCCGAAAGCCAAGCCGACCGGCGCGCGCGACGACAAGAATTCGAGCCGCAAGGGCACGCCGGCGACGCTGGCCGAGGCCCGTGGCGAGGCGATCCGGAAAATTGGCTTCGACCGCAAGGCGTATCAGGCGATCGGCAGTCTCGATCAGCTCAACGCCTTCATCGCCCGCGTGCCCGACACCGGTTATGTCGCGATCGAGGCGATGTCGGAATCGATCGACCCGATGCAGGGCGAGCTCGCCGGCCTTGCGCTGGCGCTGGCGCCAAACGTTGCGTGTTACGTCCCGCTCGGCCACCGGCAGGCCGGCGGTGGCGCGGGCCTGTTCGATGCCGGCCTCGCACCGGGCCAGATCAAGACCGCCGAGGCGCTGGCGGCGCTGAGGCCGCTGCTGGAGTCCGTTGGAATCCAGAAGGTCGGCTTTGACGTCAAGTTCACCTCGGTGATGCTGGCGCAGCACGGAATCACCCTGCGCAACATCGACGATGCGCAGCTCATGAGCTACGCGCTCGATGCCGGCCGCGGCTCGCATGCGCTGGAGGCGCTCGCCGAGCGCTGGTTCGGCCACGCCGTCGTCAATTACGGCGGCCTCGTCGGCAGCGGCAAGGGCAAGCTGACCTTCGATCAGGTCACGATCGACAAGGCCAGCGAATATGCGGCCGAAAGTGCCGACGTGATCCTGCGGCTGTGGCGGGTGCTGAAGCCGCGTCTCGTCGCCGAGCGGATGACGACGGTGTATGAGACGCTGGAGCGGCCGCTGGTCTCGGTGCTGGCGCGGATGGAACGGCGCGGCATCTCGATCGATCGCCAGGTGCTGTCGCGGCTGTCGGGCGATTTCGCCCAGACCGCTGCGCGCGTCGAGGCCGAGATCCAGGAGATCGCCGGCGAGCCGGTCAATGTCGGCAGCCCGAAGCAGATCGGCGACATCATCTTCGGCAAGATGGGATTGCCCGGCGGCAGCAAGACCAAGACCGGCGCGTGGTCGACCACCGCGCAGGTGCTCGACGAGCTCGCCGAGCAAGGCCACGAATTCCCGAAGAAGATCCTGGAGTGGCGCCAGGTCTCGAAGCTGAAATCGACCTACACCGACGCGCTGCCGACCTATGTCAATCCGCAGACCCATCGCGTCCACACCACCTACGCGCTGGCCGCGACCACCACGGGCCGGCTGTCGTCGAACGAGCCGAACCTGCAGAACATCCCTGTTCGTACCGAGGACGGCCGCAAGATCCGCCGCGCGTTCATCGCGACGCCGGGCCACAAGCTGGTGTCGGCCGACTATTCCCAGATCGAGTTGCGGCTGCTCGCCGAGATCGCCGACGTGCCGGTGCTGCGCCAGGCCTTCCGCGACGGGCTCGACATTCACGCCATGACCGCATCCGAAATGTTCGGCGTGCCGATCAAGGACATGCCGAGCGAGGTGCGCCGCCGCGCCAAGGCGATCAACTTCGGCATCATCTACGGCATCTCGGCGTTCGGCCTCGCCAACCAGCTCGGCATCGCCCGCGAGGAGGCCTCGGCCTACATCAAGAAATACTTCGAGCGCTTCCCGGGCATCCGCGCCTATATGGACGAGACCAAGGACTTCTGCCGCCGCAACGGCTATGTGACGACGTTGTTCGGGCGCAAGTGCTACTACCCCGACATCAAGGCGTCCAACGCCTCGGTGCGCGCCTTCAACGAACGCGCCGCCATCAATGCGCGGCTGCAGGGCACCGCGGCTGACATCATCCGCCGCGCCATGATCCGCGTCGAGGACGCGCTCACCGAGAAAAAACTCTCGGCGCAGATGCTTTTGCAGGTGCATGACGAACTGATCTTCGAGGTGCCCGACGACGAGGTCGCGGCGACGCTGCCGGTGGTGCAGAAGGTGATGCAGGACGCGCCGTTCCCGGCGGTGATCCTGTCGCTGCCGCTGCAGGTCGACGCCCGCGCCGCGAACAATTGGGACGAGGCGCATTAGCCGCTCCTTCGCCTCTCCCCGCTTGCGGGGAGAGGTCGGATCGCTCTTGCGATCCGGATGAGGGGGTACAGGTCTCACCTCGGTCCTTGCACGTTGAGAGAACCCCTCACCCCCAACCCTCTCAGAGCGAGCTTCGCTCGTCTCGACCCCGCATCCGCCTTCGCCCGAAGGCGGGCTTCGGCGGACAAGAGAGCGGGGCGAGGGAGCGCACCACCGCCCCGCCACATTGCTCCGAGAGCAATTCCGCGATGGCCGCGCGGCGGACGGCACGCTAGAAGCGTGCGCATCCCTCGCGAGACCCGTCATGCCCCACACATCCGCTTTGCTCGGCTTTGCGCTCATCTGCCTTGGCATGGTGCTGACGCCGGGGCCGAACATGATCTACCTGATCTCGCGCTCGATCACGCAGGGGCCCGCGGCCGGCATCGTCTCGCTCGGCGGCGTGGCGCTCGGCTTCGTGTTCTACATGCTGTGCGCGGCGTTCGGCATCACCGCATTGCTGTTTGCGATTCCCTACGCCTATGACGCGCTGCGCTTTGCCGGCGCGGGCTATTTGCTGTGGCTGGCATGGCAGGCCGTGAGGCCCGGCGGCCGCTCGCCGTTCCAGGTCAAGGCGCTGAAGGTCGACGGCCCGCGCAAGCTGTTCGCGATGGGCTTCGTCACCAATCTGCTCAACCCGAAGATCGCGATGCTTTATCTGGCGCTGCTGCCGCAGTTCATCGATCCCACCGGCGGCAGCGTGCTGACGCAGTCGCTCGCGCTCGGCTCGATCCAGATCGTGATCAGCGTCAGCGTCAACGCGATGATCGCGCTCGCCGCCGGTTCGATCGCGGTGTTTCTCGGCACTCGCCCGACCTGGCTCCTGGTGCAGCGCTGGCTGATGGGCACGGTGCTCGCAGGGCTGGCGATGAAGATGGCGCTCGAAGCGCGGCGGGCCTAGCTTTCTTCACCTCGCCCCGCTCTTGCGGGAGAGGTCGGCGCGTAGCGCCGGGTGAGGGGCGCATCCGCAAATTCAATTCCCACCGTTATCGGGGAGATAGCCCCTCACCCCACCCCTCTCCCCGCAAGGGCGGGGCGAGGGAGAAGATCAATCCAGCTTTGCCTCCATTCCCCGCTTCGTCGCCGGGCGGGCCATCAGCGTCTCGTACCAGCGCTTGACGTTGGGGAAGTCTGATAGCTCGACCTTGTGGCGCGGATGGCGCCAGGCCCAGCCGAGGATGGCGAAATCGGCGACCGAGAGATCGCCGGCGACGAATTCGCGCTCCTGAAGCCGGCGGTCGAGCACGCCGTAGAGCCGCCGCGTCTCGGCCATGTAGCGCTTCAGGCCATAGGCGCGGTCCTGCTCGTTCTCCAGCGCGATGAAATGGTGCACCTGGCCCGGCATCGGGCCGAAGCCGCCCATCTGCCACATCAGCCACTCATAGACCGGGATCCGCTCCGCCAGCGGCTTCGGCAGGAACTTGCCGGTCTTCTCGCCGAGATAGAGCAGGATCGCGCCGGACTCGAAAATGCTGACCGGCTTGTCGCCCGGCCCATCCGGATCGACGATCGCGGGGATCTTGTTGTTCGGACTGATCGCGAGGAAAGCGGGCGCCATCTGCTCGCCCTTGCTGATGTTCACCGGGATCACCTTGTAGGGCAACCCCATTTCCTCCAGCGCCACCGAGATCTTGCGGCCGTTGGGGGTGTTCCAGGTGTGCAGCTCGATGGTCATTTCCGCTTCCCGTGCAAGTGTTTGGGCAAGTGTTCGGCCGAGTGTTTGGCGCCTGCTTACGGGGAACGGAACGGCCGCACAACCGCGCTTTCCGGAAAGCACGCCCGCGGAAATCGCGGCTTGGGCACTGTTGACGGCCCGATTTCCACGCTGGAATGTGCCGGTAAGCGTGGATAGATTGCCGCCCGCCTCAAACCCTCAAGGGAAAAAGTCTTTGTCCAAATCAGCCTCCCGCGCCCGCCTCGCCGAGATCATCCGCAAGCGCTCGTTCGGCCGCGGCGAGATCACGCTGGCGTCGGGCCGCAAGAGCGACTTCTATTTCAACCTGAAGCCGACGATGCTCGATCCCGAGGGCGCGGCGCTGCTCGCCGAGCTCACCTATGAAGCGCTGAAGGACGACAAGCTCGATTTCGTCGGCGGGCTCGAGATGGGCGCGGTGCCGCTCGCCGGCGCCATCGCGCAACTGTCCTGGCTGAAGGGCCACCCGATCGCGGCGTTCTTCGTGCGCAAGAAGCCGAAGGAGCACGGCGCGAAGCTGTCCGTCGAAGGGCTGGCCAAGGGCGAAAGCCTTGCGGGCAAGCGGATCGTGATCGTCGAGGACGTCACCACGACAGGCGGCTCGGCGCTGAAGGCGGTGGAAGCCGTGCGCGAGGCCGGCGGCGAGATCGCCCTGGTCTTCACCATGGTCGACCGCGAGGAAGGCGCCACCGAGACGTTCGCCGAAGCCGGGCTCCAATTCCGCGCGCTGTACAAGGCCGGCGAGTTCAAGAAGGACTGACGGCTCTCTTCTCCCTCGCCCCGTTCTCTTGTCCGCCGAAGCCCGCCTTCGGGCGAAGGCGGATGCGGGGAGAGGGTTGGGGTGAGGGGCCTCTCTCCGCGCTTGCAATTGTCGAGAGACCTGTACCCCCTCACCCGGATCGCATCTTACGATGCGACATAGCCGAAGCCTTGCTTCGGCGTTCTTGAGGACGGCCGCCGAAGGCGGCCTATGCCTCTCCCCGCAAGCGGGGCGAGGTAAGCGAGATTCGCTTTCCTGTGACGCAGTCACGCTCAATCAATCGCTCGTTTACCATCACGCCTTAAGGTGAAGCCGCCGGGGCAGCTTGTCGCCGCGGCGTGGCGCGTCGGGTGGAGTTGGCGTTGCGTACAGAGTTGAGTGATCGGCGCATGCGGCGCCGCGTGATGCTTGCCGCCGCGGCCTTTGCGGGTTCCATCCTGGTGGTGCCCGCGCCTGTGTCGGCCGAAGGGCTGTTCGACTTCTTCTTCGGCGGTTCCCAGAAGCAGCAGAGCCGGCAGGCGCCGCCGCAAGCCAATTTCTTCGCCGACCCGTTCGGCCTCAACCAGCAGGCTGAACGGCAGCCGTCCGCCCCCATCTCCGCGCCGCGCGTGGCCGGTTCCGGACCGGCGTATTGCGTGCGCAGCTGCGACGGCAAATATTTTCCGCTGACGATGCGCGGCAACGCCACGCCGGCGCAGCTTTGCCAGGCGTTCTGTCCGGCGAGCGCGACCAAGGTCTATTACGGCAGCCATATCGACAGCGCCGCATCGACCGCTGGCGAACGCTACGCCGACAGCGAGAACGCCTTCGCCTATCGCAAGGCGTTGCGCGCCGACTGCACCTGCAACGGCCGCGACCCGGCGGGGCTCGCGCCGGTCGACCTCGCGCTCGATGCCTCGCTGCGTGCCGGCGACGTGATCGCGACCACCGACGGCCTCGTCGCCTATACCGGCATCCGTGTCGGCAACGAGCAGTCGTTCGACTTCACGCCGGTTGCCTCCTATCCCGGACTGACTTCGGCGGTCCGCGCGCGGCTCGGCGAAATGAAGGTCGCCCCGGTCAGCGCCGAGATCGCCGGCGACGCGCCGCTGCCGGAAACCAGAAGCGATGTCGCGCCGTCGCCGCCGTCGTCTGTTGCGCCGAAGGGCAACGCTGCAAAGCCGGCAAGGCGCGCCGAAGCGAACTGACGGGCGTCAGCCCGTCATTCCGGGATGGTGCGTAAGCACCAGACCCGGAATCTCGAGATTCCGGGTTCGATGCTTCGCATCGCCCCGGAATGACATCGCGACAACTATCAGCGCGCCACGATCACGCCGATCACGTTCGGCGCGGCCATGTATTTCTCCTCGATCGCGGCCCGCGCGGCCGCGCGGTTCTCCGGATTGAGGATGCCGCGCTTCTCGGCGAGGATCATCCAGCAATAGCCCCACCAGTCCGTCAGCATGCCGTGGTCGTCGACGAGATCATAACCCTGCTCGCCGGCGAAGATCCGCGCATGCGCTTCATCGAGCGAGTCGAGCCAGGCGTGATCCTCGTCCGAGAACAGTTCGTCGCTGAAATCATCCGTGGTGTAGCCCCAGATCGACATGCAGACCGCGTTGAACTCGCGATCGAGCTGGTCGTCGTCGATCGGCTGGCGGCGCGAGGCCTGGTGCAGCCGCGACAGCGACCGCGCGAAATCGGCAATCCGGGTCAGGGCGAATTGATCGAAGGCGATGGTGGACATGTAGTCCTCGCAGAGACTGAAAGACCATAGATATTGTGTCGGCGCAGCCGCCGAATCACAATGATATATCAAAGACTTGCTAAAGTGTTCTTAATTCGTTCTGATTGGTTTAATGATCGTTCCCGGACGTCGTCCTGGCGAAAGCCAGGACCCATTAGCCCAATAGGCCGACATCTCGCGAGATTGGGCCAAACGATGAGCGCAGCAAGCAGCTACTACGTCTACATCCTCGCAAGCCGGCATCACGGCACGATCTATATCGGGGTCACCAACGATGTCGGCGCGCGGCTTGAATTGCATCGCTCCGGTCGAGGCTCCAAGTTTGTGTACAAATACCAAGTCTTCCGCCTCGTCCATGTCGAGGAATTCGCCACGCCGCAGGAAGCGATCGCCCGCGAGAAGCAGCTGAAGTTCTGGAAGCGCGACTGGAAGATCAAGCTGATCGAAGCAGAAAATCCGGATTGGAACGACCTGTCGGGCCTCATCTGACTATTGGGGTAATGGGTCCTGGCTTTCGCCAGGACGACGGCTGAGGCGCGAGTGAGTATCATCGCCCCGTCGCGCGCATATGCCGCCCCAAAAAGCAATTCGGGCCGCTGACCAGGTCAGCGGCCCGTTGAAAATGGCTTCGGAATGAAATGCGTCGGAGCTGAAAAATGTGCCCGCCCCACGAGCGACAGCTGTGTTTGTAAAGGCTCCGTTAAGGCTTGGAAATCCGTATCACCACGGTGTCCCGATTGAGCGTGAAAGCGCGTTGCGCGGCCGCTCAATTCATCGCCGAGAGCAGCTTGTCGCCGCAGGCATTTGCGTAGAACTTGCCGCCGCATTGCCGCTTGATGGCGGCACAGCGCGCGGCGGGCGATGCGTTCTGCGCCACGCTGAAGCCGCAATTCAGGCCGTCGGCGCTGCGGCCCGGTCTGCCCGCGGCATCGGCTGCGCTGGTCGCCGTGATGCACACCACGAGCAACGCCGCGGCCGCGATTTCGATCAAGAGTCTCATCACGCATCCTCCGGTCAATTGTCGCGAAATCCCGGCTTCTGCAGCGCCATCGTAACACCCATGACGGCTGGTCAGGAAGGTTCCCGAAGCGGCCCGGTCCTTGCATAAAATCACGGCAGCGCTGTGTATGGCATCGTCCCTGACGGTTTCGATTGCCTTGCAAGGCGGGTATCATTGCGCTGGAGCGTAATCGGAAGGCCGCGGAACCGGGATCTCCGGGGAACCATGCTCCACCAATGAGATGGGGTCATGATGCGCATCACCGCATCATGTTCCGGTTGAACGGCAGGGATTGGGCGCGTTGCAGGAACAGACAAACTACCCGGCATTGAACCAGCCGATCGACGAGCTGGCGCTGACCGAGATCAAGAGCGCGATCCTAGCCAAGCTCCGGCTTGCGATCGGCAAGGACGCCACCGTTGCGACCAGACGCGACTGGTACAAGGCCGCGGCACTGACGCTGCGCGACCGCATCGTGCACCACTGGCTGACGGCCGAGAAGCAGAGCTACGACGCCGGCGCCAAGCGCGTCTATTATCTCTCGCTCGAGTTCCTGATCGGCCGCCTGTTCACCGACGCGCTGAACAATATGGGACTGCTGCCGCTGTTCGAGGCGGCGCTCGGCGACCTCGGCGTCGATCTTTCGGACCTGCGCAAATGCGAGCCGGATGCGGCGCTCGGCAATGGCGGCCTCGGCCGGCTCGCGGCCTGCTTCATGGAGAGCATGGCGACGCTGGCGATCCCCGCGACCGGCTACGGCATCCGCTACGATTTCGGCCTGTTCCGCCAGATCATGAACCAGGGCTGGCAGCAGGAATATCCCGACGAGTGGCTCGCCTTCGGCAATCCCTGGGAATTCCAGCGGCCGGAGGTGGTCTACAACGTTCACTTCGGCGGCAATGTCGAGCATGTCGACGAGCGCGGCCGCGACCGCGCCACCTGGCATCCGGCGGAAACCGTCGAGGCCATGGCCTATGACACGCCGATCGTCGGCTGGCGCGGCCAGCACGTCAACGCGCTCCGCCTGTGGTCGGCGCATGCACCCGATCCGCTCGAGCTCGACGTCTTCAACACCGGCGACTACGTCTCGGCCAGCGCCGAGCAGGCGCGCGCGGAAGCGATCTGCAAATTCCTCTATCCGAACGACGAGAGCGCGGCGGGCCGCGAGCTCCGGCTGCGCCAGGAATACTTCTTCGTCTCGGCCTCATTGCAGGATCTCGTCAAGCGGCATCTCGCCTCCGACGGCGGCCTGCGCAATCTTGCGCAGAAGGCGGCCGTGCAGCTCAACGATACCCATCCGAGCCTTGCGGTCACCGAGCTGATGCGCATCCTGGTCGACCTGCACAATTTCCGCTGGGACGAGGCCTGGAAGATTACGGTCGCGACCCTGTCCTACACCAACCACACGCTGCTGCCCGAGGCGCTCGAGACCTGGCCGGTCGAACTGTTCGAGCGGCTGCTGCCGCGGCATCTCGAGATCATCTACCGCATCAATGTGGCCCATCTCGCGCTCGCCGAGGAGCGTTTCCCCGGCGACATCGAGTATCGCGCCTCGGTCTCGCTGATCGACGAGCGCAGCGGCCGCCGCGTGCGGATGGGCCAGCTCGCCTTCGTCGGCTCGCACCGCATCAACGGCGTCTCCGCGATGCATTCCGACCTGATGAAGGAGACCGTGTTCCACGACCTGCATCATCTCTATCCGTCGCGCATCACCAACAAGACCAACGGCATCACGTTCCGCCGCTGGCTGATGCTGGCCAATCCGCGGCTGACCGCGCTGCTGCGCGAAGCCTGCGGCGAGGCCGTGCTCGACGACTTCTCGCTGCTCGAGCGGCTCGAGACCCATTCGAGCGACCTGGAGTTCCAGAAGCGCTTCCGCGACGTCAAGCATCACAACAAGCTGGCGCTGGCAAGGCTGATCGGCGAGCGCAACCACATCAAGGTCGACCCGTCGGCGCTGTTCGACGTGCAGATCAAGCGCATCCACGAATACAAGCGGCAACTGCTCAACATCCTGGAGACGATCGCGCTGTATCACGCGATGAAGGACGATCCGCGGCGCGACTGGGTGCCGCGCGTGAAAATCTTCGCCGGCAAGGCGGCGGCGAGCTACCGCTACGCCAAGCTGATCATCAAGCTGATCAACGACGTCGCCGAGGTCGTCAACAACGACGCTTCGCTCGGCGGCAGGCTGAAGGTCGCCTTTCTCGCCGACTACAATGTCAGCCTCGCCGAGGTGATCATTCCGGCCGCCGATCTCTCCGAGCAGATCTCGACCGCCGGCATGGAGGCGTCCGGCACCGGCAACATGAAGCTCGCACTGAACGGTGCACTGACGATCGGCACGCTCGACGGCGCCAATATCGAGATCCGCGACAATGTCGGCGAGGAGAACATCGCGATCTTCGGCCTCGAGGCCGGCGACGTCATGGTCCGCCGCAAGCAGGGATTGGACGCCAGCGACGCGATCCGCAAATCGCCACGGCTGGAGCGCGCGATCCGCGCCATCGAGAGCGGCGAGTTCTCGCCCGGCGATCCCGCACGCTTCGCCTCGATCGGGCACGCGCTGCGCTACCTCGACCACTACATGGTCTCGGCCGATTTCGATTCCTACTACGACGCGCAGCGCGGCATCGACGCCCGCTGGATGGTAGCGCCGGCATGGACCCGCGCCTCGATCCTCAATGTGGCGCGCATGGCCTGGTTCTCCTCCGACCGCACCATCCGCGAATATGCCGAGGACATCTGGCACGTGCCGATGCATCCGGGTGCCTCGCCGCAGCTCGGCAACCAGCGCGAGGCGAAGGGATAATCCCGGGACGCGGAAATCGATTACGCCCGACGTCATTGAAATCAGCGCAATGCTCGCGATATTGCATGACGAACGTCATTGCTCGTCATTGCGTATGGCGATACGGAAGCGCCAGTCGATATTGAAAGACCTGCATGCTCACCAAGACCCCGCACCTTTTCGATGAAGCAACCGCCGTGACCGCCGGCGACAGCCGCTGGCAGGGACGGACCAGCCCGGACTATTGGGCGTTCGTCGGCCCGTTCGGCGGCTGCACGGCCGCGACCATCCTGCGCGCGCTGATGCAGCATCCGCAGCGCGCGGGTGATCCGCTGGCGCTGACGGTCAACTACTGCGCGCCGGTCGCCGAGGGCGCGTTCGATCTCGATGTCCGCCTGGTCAAGGCCAACCGCTCGAGCCAGCACTGGTCGGTCGACATGACGCAGGGCGGCGGCGAGGTCGCGACACTGGCGACCGCCGTGTTCGCCGAGCGCCGCCCGTCCTGGTCGCACCAACCGGCCGGGTTTCCGGGCGCCGTGCCGTTCGAACATCTGCGGTCCTTTCCAAAGCTCAAGATGACCTGGGCCAACCAGTACGATTTCCGCTTCGCCGAGGGCGAGCCGAAGTTCGCCGGCGGCGGCGGCGCGAAACAGCCGTCGAGCCCCTATTCAAAGCTCTGGATCGCCGACCGTGTGCCGCGCAAGCTCGATGCGCTGTCGCTGATGTCGATGTCGGACGCGTTCTTCGGCCGCGTCTTCCACGCAAGGCACGAGCTGGTGCCGTTCGGCACCGTGTCGCTGACGACCTATTTCCACGCCGACGCGGCCGACCTGGACGCGGAGGATACCACCCGCGTGCTCGCCACCGCCGACGCCAAGAGCTTCCACAAGAGCTACGGCGACCAGCACGGCGAATTGTGGTCGCCGTCCGGCCGGCTGCTCGCGACCACGACGCAGATCGCTTATTTCAAGGCGTAGCCAAATATCCACATTGGTCTGTTACGACCGCATTGCCTATTTCAAGGGTTGAGGGAACATTGGCACGTCGCTTCTGTTCCACACCTTTGGGAGCACTGCTGCATGTCCGAAGCCGACACGTCAAAGCCCTCGCGCATCGCCCTGCTTGGCGTTCCCATCGAGATCGGCGCATCGCAGGCCGGCCCGCTGATGGGACCGGATGCGCTGCGCACCGCGGGCATCGCGCGCCTGCTCGAGCAGCTCGACTTCCAGGTCGATGATCACGGCAACCTTGCGATCCCCGCCGTCGTCGCCGACGGCCCGGTGCCGGCCAACACCAGGTTCTATGACGAGGTGAAGACCTGGACCCGCGCGCTCTCCGAGCGCGCCTATTGGCTGGCGCATTCCGGCGCGATCCCGATCTTCATGGGCGGCGATCACTCGCTGTCGATGGGGTCGATCAACGGCGTCGCGCGCTACTGGCAGGAAAAGGGCCGGCCGCTGTTTGCGTTGTGGGTCGACGCGCATGCTGACTACAACACGCCGGCCACCACCATCACCGGCAACATGCACGGCATGTCGGCCGCGTTCCTGTGCGGCGAGCCCGGTCTCGACGATCTGCTCGGCGGACTGCCGCGCGCCTCGATCCCGCCCGATCAGCTCGACCTGATCGGCACGCGCTCGGTCGATCCGCTGGAGCGCAAGCTGCTGCGGCAGCGCAACGTGTCGATCGCGGACATGCGCCAGATCGACGAGTTCGGCGTCGCCGTGCTCACGCGCCGCGTCATCGAACGCGTCAGGGCGAAGAACGGCGTGCTGCATGTCTCGTTCGATGTCGACTTCCTCGATCCGGCGGTGGCGCCCGGCGTCGGTACCACGGTGCCCGGCGGCGCGACCTATCGGGAAGCCCATCTCATCATGGAGCTGCTGCACGATTCCGGGCTGGTGCGCTCGCTCGACATCGTTGAGCTCAATCCCTTCCTCGACGAGCGCGGCCGCACCGCGCGCGTCGCGGTCGAATTGATCGGCAGCCTGTTCGGCCTGCAGATCACCGACCGGCAGACGCCGAGCAACGCGGTGCTGCCGGAGATGGGGGAGTAGTGGAGCAACACACGCGATGTCGTCCCGGCGAAAGCCGGGACCCATAACCACCGATTGTCATTGTTGCGCACCGGTGGAATGACGAGTCCCAACCACAACATCCGCTGCGGAGTATGGGTCCCGGCCTTCGCCGGGACGACACTGGAGTATGTGGCGCCGTTGGCTGCTCAGCTTGCCGGATCGAAAAGGTGCGCGCTTCGTTGACTGCGTCAAAAATCAAAAAAGCGGCCACGAGGGCCGCCTTTTCAAATCGCGTATCGCTTGCGCGGCTTACTCCGCCGCCAGCTTCACTTCCGGTGCGGCGGCGCGGACTTCGGCGTCGACCTGCGCTTCGAACTTGGCGAAGTTCTTCTGGAACATGCCGACCAGCGCACGCGCGGTCTTGTCGAACTCGACCTTGTCGGCCCAGGTCTTGATCGGATCGAGGATGTGCGGCTCGACGCCCGGCAGCGAGGTCGGCACCGCGAAGCCGAAATACTTGTCGGTGCGGAAGTCGGCGTTGCGGAGCGAGCCGTTCAGCGCCGCGGTGAGCAGCGCGCGGGTCACCTTGATCGGCATGCGGCGGCCGGTGCCGTACTTGCCGCCGGTCCAGCCGGTGTTAACCAGCCAGCAATCGACATTGTGCTTGGCGATCAGCTCGCGCAGCATGTTGCCGTAGACCGACGGATCGCGCGGCAGGAACGGCGAACCGAAGCAGGTGGAGAATTCCGGCTGCGGCTCGTTGCCGAGGCCGCGCTCGGTGCCGGCGACCTTCGCGGTGTAGCCGGACAGGAAGTGATACATCGCCTGCGCCGGCGTCAGCTTGGCGATCGGCGGCATCACGCCGAAGGCGTCGGCGGCGAGCATCACGACGTTCTTCGGATGCGGTGCGCAGCCGGTGCGCGAAGCGTTCGGGATGAAATCGAGCGGATAGGCCGAGCGGGTGTTCTCGGTCTTCGAGCCGTCGTCGAAATCGGGCACGCGATCATTGGCGCCGAGCACGACGTTTTCCAGCACCGCGCCGAAGCGCTTGCTGGCGGCGTAGATTTCCGGCTCGGCCTCGCCCGACAGCTTGATGCACTTGGCGTAGCAGCCGCCTTCGAAATTGAAGACGCCGTCCTCGCTCCAGCCATGCTCGTCATCGCCGATCAGCGTGCGCTTGGGATCGGCCGAGAGCGTCGTCTTGCCGGTGCCGGACAGGCCGAAGAAGATCGCGGTGTCGCCGTCGGCGCCGACATTGGCCGAGCAGTGCATCGGCATCACGCCCTTCTCGGGCAGGTAATAGTTCAGCGTGGTGAACACGCTCTTCTTCATCTCGCCGGCATATTGCGAGCCGCCGATCAGGACGATCTTGCGGGCGAAATCGATCGCGACGACGTTCTCCGACTTGCAGCCGTGACGCTTCGGATCGGCGCGGAAGCTCGGCAGGTCGATGATCGTCAGTTCGGGCACGAAGCTCGCGAGTTCCGACGCCTCGGGACGAATCAGCAGCGTGCGGATGAACAGCGAGTGCCAGGCAAGCTCGGTGAAGACGCGGGTCTTGATGCGATGCTTCGGATCGGCGCCGCCGTGAAGATCTTGCGCGAACAGCGTCATGCCTTCGGCATGCTTGAGGAAGTCGGCATGGAGCGTGGCGAACTGCTCCGAGGTGATCGACTGGTTGCCGGCCCACCACATGTTCTTGTCGGTGAGATCGTCGCGGACCGTGAACTTGTCCTTCGGACTGCGCCCGGTGAACACACCGGTATCCGCGCAAAGCGCGCCATCGGCCGACAGCACCGCTTCGCCATTACGCAGCGAATGCTCGTAAAGCTGAGGTGCGCCATAATTCCAATGCACGCCCTTGAGTTTTTTTAAGCCGAATTTGTCGGCGCCGAAGGCACCGTTATGCACGCCCGTCTCTTGCACGAAGAACCTCCTCGAACCCGCGTATCCTTGTTCGCGCGAATGTCGCTAGTCGCGCCCCGCCGCGGTGACCGTGATCAGAATATAGCCTCTCGGCTTCGGTCCGGCGACCTAATAGTGGGGATCGCCGGGCTTGCCAAGCCAATCGAACGGCTTTTGGCTGATTCCAAGGCAGGCCCATCATCTGGCGCGAATACCGCAGCGCGAAACCCTTTCGTCTTGCTTTCGTTTTCTCATTGTTTTGCCGGCAGTCGGGCGACGTTTCATCGCCTTTCCCGCCGCGCACGGAGCTTTGCGATGCACAAAAAGTGCCAGCCGGCGGGCGGCGCGTTCGCCGATCGAGGCGAACGGCGCGGAGAATGCCGGGTATGCATTTCGCGCTGAGGATGTATCGTTGAGATGAGCCGCCGCGCGTTGACGCAGCGCTGCAGAGCCGAGCATGACCATCGTGTTGCACGCGGCACCACCTGATCGGCATTGAGCTGCAAGTGAGAAGCTGCTGATGAGCAGTTTCGACTGCGCTCAACACACCTTCGTTGAAGCCCGATTGGTGCAACGCTCAACTGCCGTGAACGTTCCGCAACGCGTAGCGTTCGGCGGCGAGGCGATCGCTGACCCCGCGATCGATGATAACGCAATCAGCGTGGTCGCACGCGCGCGTCATCGCGGTCGACATCGCGATCCGGCTGATTTTCGGATGCAGCCGCGCCAGACATTCTTGCATGCAGATCGAGCCAACGGGCGATGACACGACACGCCCGTGCGAAATGATCGCGCTGTCAAATCCGGACCGCGCAATCGCGCCGCCGCAGCCATGCGACACCATGCCTCGCCACAGCCGCAGCGCCGCCGTGAGGACAGGTCTTTCTCCTATCCTTGCTATCCCTTGGCGCGCGCCTCGCCGGCGAGCCGCACCAGCATCTTGCGCAGCTCGGTGCCGGTGGTGACGCGCTCAGGGAAATCCAGCCGCAGCGTGTCGCGGCCGGCCTGCATGTCCATGCCATCCGGATCACAGCCGGTGCAGAGCCAGTCGGCACTTTCCGCGCCGAGCAGCCGCGTCGCGTAAAGGTTCATGGCCTCGCGGTGATCCTCGTTCATATGCGCCACCGCGCCGGGCTCGGCTTCGAGCAGCGCCTCGGCTCCGCCGAGATCGGTCAGGAATTGCGCGGGTTTGAGGTCCACGATGCGGCCGAACCCGGCGACCAGATGGGCACCGCTTGGCTTGATCCGGAAGAACGAGAAATCCTTAAATTCCACAAAGGCTTCCGCTGACGGATGGGCAGCGAGATAGCGCCTTCGGACGAGCTCCCGCCCGGCCTCCCCGACCTCTTCCGCCTTGCCCGCCAGCATGATCCGGGCGCCCTCCAGCGGATCACCCTCGGCGCGCTCGTCCAGCATCAGCGACACCCGGCTATCGGCCAGGACGTTCTTGGTATGCAGCGCCAGCCGGGAAATCAGCAGGATCGGCGAGCCGTCGGGATGGCTGGCCAGATTGACCAGCGAGCAATAGGGATCGCCGGTGCCGGCCATCAACGTGGCGAGGGCGCCCTGGCGGCTGCGGCGGAGCAGCGAGCGGGCAAGGTGGGCAGGATCGAAGTCGGCGGTCGGTTGCATGGGCCTATCGGGTCATTTTATGCACGAATCGGGTGGGTTCCCTATGAAAAAAGGGCCTTTTCTCATGGTCTAAGGGTGCTATATGGGGACCCATCGCGTGGGTCGCAGAAGCGGATTTTTGCGGAACTCGGTCACACTTCAGCCCAGCTTGCATTGCTCGTTGACCGCGTTCGAAGCCCAATTCTACGGCGCGTCGCCAGAGTGCCCGCCGTCTAAGCCACTCTCATTGTGAAAGCAGCACATGCCCACAATCGCCCTGGTCGACGACGACCGCAACATTCTCACTTCGGTTTCGATCGCGCTCGAAGCCGAAGGCTATCGCATCATGACCTACACGGACGGTGCGTCGGCGCTGGATGGGTTTCGCACGTCGCCGCCCGATCTCGCGATCCTCGATATCAAGATGCCGCGCATGGACGGCATGGAAACGCTGCGCCGGCTGCGCCAGAAGTCCGACCTGCCGGTGATCTTCCTCACCTCGAAGGATGAGGAGATCGACGAATTGTTCGGCCTGAAAATGGGCGCCGACGATTTCATCCGCAAGCCGTTCTCGCAGCGCCTGCTGGTCGAACGGGTCAAGGCCGTACTCCGCCGCGGTCAGCCGAAGGATCCGACCGCCGCGCCGAAGGAGCCGGACGCCCGCGCGCTGGACCGCGGCCTGCTGCGGATGGATCCGGAGCGCCACACCTGCACCTGGAAGAACGAGCCGGTGACGCTCACCGTGACCGAATTCCTGATCCTGCAGGCGCTCGCCACCCGCCCCGGCGTCGTAAAGAGCCGCAACGCGCTGATGGACGCGGCCTATGACGACCAGGTCTATGTCGACGACCGCACCATCGACAGCCACATCAAGCGGCTGCGCAAGAAGTTCAAGGTGGTCGACGACGACTTCGAGATGATCGAGACGCTGTACGGCGTCGGCTATCGCTTCAAGGAAGCCTGATCTGCGCTTCCCGGGCGGCTTGTTAACTGACAGGCTCCGCACGGCTGGGGTAAGCTCGGGCGAACGATTGCTTCGCGGGACGACATCCATACCAACCGGCAGCTTTGCCAGTGCTTGATCGAACGCAGCTCGAGCAAGGCCTGAACACCGAGGACGCGTCACAGCTCCTCGATCAGGACGCCGTTGCCGAAGACGTGGCGCAGGACAAGGGCTGGCGCCGTCCGCTCGGCTGGCTGCGCCGCGCCGGTCAGTTCTTCTTCGCGCTGTCGTTCTCGAGCCTGACGCGCCGTATCGTCTCGCTCAACCTCGCCGGCCTCGTCGCGCTGGTCGCCAGCATCCTCTATCTCTCGCAATTCCGCGCTGGCCTGATCGAGGCGCGCACGCAGAGCCTCCAAGTCTATGCCGAGATCATCTCGGAGGCGATCGCGGCCTCGGCCACCGTCGAAGGCAACACCGTCACGATCGACCCCGATCGCCTGCTCGACCTCAAGCCCGGCGAAAGTTATGGCCAGCCGGATGAATCGGCGGATTTCCCGATCAATCCCGAGCGGGTCGCGCCGGTCCTGCGCCGCCTGATCGCGCCGACCAAGACGCGGGCCCGCATCTTCGACCGCGATGGCGGCCTGATCCTCGACAGCCGCAATCTGTTCGCGCGCGGCGACGTGCTGCGCATGGAGCTGCCGCCGCCGTCGGAGAAGCCGTCGCTCTATGAAAGGACCAAGGCCACCATAAAGACCTGGCTCAACCGCGGCGACCTGCCGATCTATCGCGAACTCGGTCCCGAAGGCGGCAAGGGTTATTCCGAAGTCGCGCAATCGCTCGAGGGCATGAAGGGCAGCGCCGTGCGCGTCACCGAGCGCGGCGCGATCATCGTGTCGGTCGCCGTCCCGGTGCAGCATTTCCGCGCCGTGCGCGGTGCATTGATGCTGACCACGCAGGGCGACGACATCGACCAGCTGGTGATGTCCGAGCGCCTCGCCATCCTCAAGATCGGCGGCGTCGCCTCCGCCGTCATGATCATGCTGTCGCTGCTATTGGCGAGCACGATCGCTGGCCCGGTGCGACGGCTCGCCGACGGCGCCGAGCGCGTCCGCCACCGCATCCAGACCCGCGTCGAGATTCCCGACTTCACCGGGCGCCGCGACGAGATCGGCCATCTCTCCGGCGCGCTGCGCGACATGACCAACGCGCTGTACAGCCGCATCGAGGCGATCGAGATGTTCGCCGCCGACGTTGCCCATGAGCTGAAGAATCCGCTGACCTCGCTGCGCTCCGCGGTCGAGACGCTGCCTTTGGCGCGCAACGACAACAGCCGCGCGCGGCTGCTCGCCGTGATCGAGCATGACGTCAGGCGGCTCGACCGCCTGATCTCCGACATCTCCGACGCCAGCCGGCTCGATGCCGAATTGCAGCGCCAGGACATGGCGCCGGTCGATCTGCGGCGGCTGCTGACGACGCTGACCGGCGTCGCCAACGAGACCAGGCTCGGCCACGACGTCGCCGTCGAAGCCCGCTTCGAGGGCCGCGGACCGACCGATACGCTCTCTGTGCCCGGCCATGATTCACGGCTCGGCCAGGTGATCTCGAACCTGCTGTCGAACGCGCAATCATTCTCCAAGCCGGGCGACAAGGTGCGCATCGTCTGCCGCCGCAACCGCGGCGAGGTCGAGATCGTGGTCGACGATGACGGGCCCGGCATCGGCGAGGACGCGCTGGAGCGGATCTTCGAGCGCTTCTACACCGACCGGCCGCACCAAGGGTTTGGCCAGAACTCCGGCCTCGGGCTTGCGATCTCCAAGCAGATCATTGAAGCCCATGGCGGACGCATCTGGGCCGAGAACCGCGCTGGCCCTGCGGACGCAGACGGCAAGCCCACCATCGCCGGCGCACGCTTCGTGGTCAGGCTGCCGACACTATGAGCGACAATTCAAGCGTGCACGCATCCGCCGTTCTGGTCGGCGAGCGTGCGGTGCTGATCCGCGGCCCGTCGGGCGCCGGCAAGTCGCGTCTGGCCTTTGACCTGATTCTCGCCGGGCGCACCGGAGCGCTTCCGCCGGCCATTTTGGTGGGGGATGACCGTGTCCGTCTCGACACAGCCGGCGAACAATTGTGGGTTCGTCCGGTCCAGCAATTGGCTGGTCTGATCGAGATCCGAGGCCTCGGAATCCGCCATTGTCCGTTCGCAGATGAAGCCGTGGTGGGGCTGATCGTCGACCTCGCCGCTGACGACGCCGAGCGGCTGCCGCCGCCGGAGGCGCTCACGATTCGCCTTAATGGTGCTTTGTTACCGCGAATTCCCGTCGGCGTTGGCTTCCAACCCCTGCCGCTGGTTGTCGCCGCGCTGACGACAACCTGAAAGTTCATGTTCCCGTAATCTTGCGGCCAATTGTGGGAAGGGAATTGGTAACCATATCACATCCACTATCGCGTCGGATTTTGCCGGCGCAGCCTCCCCTCTCTATCGCCAGGAACCGGGAGACTAGCCAAGATGCCCTCTTGCGTAGGGCCTCTGGATGGTCAAAGTGGCGCGTTCGTGCGGTGCACCAAAGGGCGCCCGCGAGGAGTTTCCAATGATTGGTCTAGTGCTGGTGACCCATGGGCGCCTTGCCGACGAGTTCAGAGCGGCGCTCGAACACGTCATGGGTCCGCAGAAACAAATTGAAGCGATTACGATCGGGGCCGAGGACGATTCCGATCTCTGTCGAAGCGACATCATCGAGGCGGTGAACCGCGTCGATAGCGGCGACGGCGTTGCGATCCTCACCGACATGTTTGGCGGCACGCCGTCCAACCTTGCGATCTCCTGCATGAGCCGCCCGAAGGTGGAAGTGCTCGCAGGCATCAACCTTCCCATGCTGGTCAAGCTTGCCAAGGTTCGCGAGGAGCGTTCGCTGCCCGACGCGATCGCGATGGCCCAGGAAGCCGGCCGCAAATACGTCACCATCGCCAGCCGCGTTCTCGCAGGCAAATGAGCGACGAGGCCCCGGGCGGAAATCAGGTCGGCCCGGGCGTGCCAGCGGGCGCCATTTCCCGTGAGCTCCTGATCGTCAACAAGCGCGGCCTGCATGCGCGGGCATCGGCCAAGTTCGTCCAGCTGGTCGAGCGATTCAACGCCGAGATCTGGGTCACCCGCGGCACCGAGACCGTCGGCGGCACCTCGATCATGGGCTTGATGATGCTCGCCGCCGGGCCCGGCACCACGGTCGTGGTCTCAGCAAAGGGCGACGAAGCGCAGCAGGCGCTCGACGCCATCGCCGAACTCGTCGCCAGCAAGTTCAACGAGGAAGGCACGTAAGGCAGTCACCTCTCACCTCGCCCCGCTTGCGGGGAGAGGTCGGATCGCATCGAACGATGCGATCCGGGTGAGGGGTACAGGTCTATCGATAGATCGCCATCGCGGCGAGAGCCCCTCACCCCAACTCTCTAAGAGCGAGCTTCGCTCGTCTCGACCCCGCAAGCGCGGGGCGAGGGAGCGACAGCTACTTCGCCGGCGGCACCAGATAGACCTTCCAGACCGTCGACGGACCGGGATGGCCGTTGAAGAAGCGCATGGTGGTCATCACCAGCGGCTCGGCGTCCTTGGCGTGCTCCGCCATCCACGCCTCGCAGGGCTTCAGGAACACCGGATCGGTGGTGTCGCAGACGCCGATGAAGCCGAGACGCTTGGCTTCGTCGAGCGACGTCAGCCCCGACGACCAGGCTTCGCCCGGCACCAGCGATGCCGGATGATCCGGACTGTAGAACGTCATCGGCTCGCCGATATCGGACCGCGCGACGACCACGGCCCAGCGCGAATGGAATCTGTCCTGCCAGGTCTGGGTGAGTTCGCGCGCGAGCTCGGAGCGCGCGGCGTAGGTCGAGCCGCCGACATGGTTGGACGCGATCTCCTGCGTGGCGATGCTGGGCGCGGCGATCAGCGTGGCGATCGTGGCCACGAACCAGATCGCGGTGATCGAGAACAGCGCCATGCGCGGGAAGCGAAGCGAGGGAATCGCGACCAGCGCAAGCGGCACCAGGAAGAACAGCGGGATGCCCCAATCGGTCTTGATATAGACGGTGAACGCCAGCGCGCCGAGCGGCGGCCCGATCGCGACGATCAGCTGGATGATCCAGACGTTGAGCGCCTGCGGAAGGTTGACGGCGGGATTGGGTCCGCGCGACCAGACCCGCGCCAGCACGTCCGACGGCCGCCACGGCACCGAGCCCAGCAGCAGCGCCACCAGGCCCAGCACGACGGGAATCGCGAGCAGCCCGACATTGTGTACGACATAGCCGATCACGAGCTGCACATTGAGTGCGCGGCTCGACAGCGCGTAGACGTCACCGGCATAGGTGAACGGCACGAAGTCCACCTCCTCCAGCCACACCAGGTGCGGGATCATCGCCACCGCCATCGTGCCGATCGCAACCCATGGCGCCGGCGAGCGCAGGAATTGCGTCCGTTGCGGATGGATCAGCGCGGCCAGCCCGACGGCGCCGATCATCGTCACCACCCAGTACTTGGTCATCAGCGCCAGCATGCCGGCAAAGCCGAGCCAGAGACCCGATTTGAAGCTGCGCTTCTCGAACGCGTTCAGATAGGCCAGCACCAGCAGCGGCAGCGGCACCAGCTGCGCGAGATCGGCGTTGTATTTGAAGCCCTTGAAATTGAAGATCGGGTAGAGCGCGAGCATCACCACCATGAAGAACGCGCGACGGCGATCGACGACGCGCAGCGCGATCAGCCAGCACACCACCAGCGCGAAGCTGACCGTCGTCATCGCAAGCGCATAGGTCGACCAGTTGGTGACGGGAAAAATCCTGAACCAGACCCCGGCGATCCAGCCCGACAGCGGCGGGTGCTTGCCATAGCCGAGCAGGAAGCGCTGGCCCCAGGCATAGGCTTCCGCAACATCCATATGGATGTCCTGTGCGGCCTTGAGCTTGACCAGGATCAGCGTCCACAGCACCGCATGAACCAGCGCGAAGCCGATCACGAACCACAGGCTGGTCCTCGGATCGGTGGCGCGCGAGGCGATCCAGGCGGCGATCCGCCGGATCGTCAGCTTGCGGTTGGTGCGCCGGGCGGCGGGGAGCGTGGAGGCGGTCGACATGGCCTGTGCCTGAGGCATGCCCCGGAAAAGTGGAAAGCGGTTTCCCGGAAGGATCATGCCCGAATGGAAGCGGAAGCGCGATGAGTGCTCATCCGCATTTCAGCGCGCTTTAGCGCGTTTTTGTGGCCAGTGAAATCAGCTTGGCGTGAGAACGCCTCCAGCCAGCGGATTCACTTTCGGGGAAATCCGGCCGGTGCTCGAAATGCATGGTATCGTAGTGACGCCGCTTGCCGCCCCGAATGAATCCGTGGCGCTCGAAGATGCCGACGATCCCGGCCGCATCCAGTTGTTGCAGGGGATGGTCTTGCCTTTGCCGGCCCACAGCCGGTCATCCCGAACTTTCAGGTTGAGGTCGATGGCGGCGGCGTAGCCGTGCATGCTCATCCGCCCGGTGTCGGCGACGCGAAAGACGATTTTCGGGCCGCCGAACCTGGCAGGAACATGCCCGGGAATCGGTCACGGCAACCCAGCCGGAAACGGCGCCGTGATTCGTCGTCACACCGCTGCAAAATACCGCAATTTGGTTGCCCGCGCGGGGGTGCGGATGCTATCCCGCGCCCATGACAACTGCCCCGATTTCGAACATCCGCAACTTCTCCATCGTCGCCCATATCGACCATGGCAAATCGACCCTTGCCGACCGCCTGATCCAGATGACGGGCGGCCTGTCGGATCGTGAAATGGCGGGCAAGGAGCAGGTGCTCGATTCGATGGATATCGAGCGCGAGCGCGGCATCACCATCAAGGCGCAGACCGTCCGGCTGAACTACCGCGCCAAGGACGGCAAGGATTACATCTTCAACCTGATGGACACGCCCGGCCATGTCGACTTCGCCTACGAGGTCTCGCGGTCGCTGGCGGCCTGCGAGGGTTCCCTGCTCGTGGTTGACGCCAGCCAGGGCGTCGAGGCGCAGACGCTCGCCAATGTCTATCAGGCGCTCGACAACAATCACGAGATCGTGCCGGTCCTGAACAAGGTCGACCTGCCCGCGGCCGAGCCCGAGAAGGTCAAGCAGCAGATCGAGGACGTGATCGGCATCGATGCGTCCGACGCCGTGATGATCTCGGCCAAGACCGGCGTCGGCGTGCCTGACGTGCTGGAAGCGATCGTCACCCGCCTGCCGCCGCCGAAGGGCGACCGCGACGCGACCCTGAAGGCGTTGCTGGTCGACAGCTGGTACGACGTCTATCTCGGCGTGGTCGTCTTGATCCGCGTCGTCGACGGCGTGATGAAGAAGGGGAGCCGCATCCGCATGATGGGCACCGGCGCGGCCTACGATATCGAACGCGTCGGCTTCTTCACGCCGAAGATGGAGCAGGTCGAGGAGCTCGGCCCCGGCGAGATCGGCTTCATCACCGCGGCGATCAAGGAAGTTGCCGACACCCGCGTCGGCGACACCATCACCGATGACAAGAAGCCGATCAGCGAGATGCTGCCGGGCTTCAAGCCGGCGATTCCGGTCGTGTTCTGCGGCTTGTTTCCGGTCGACGCCAACGACTTCGAAACGCTCCGCGCGGCGATGGGCAAGCTGCGGCTCAACGACGCAAGCTTCTCCTACGAGATGGAAACCTCCGCCGCGCTCGGCTTCGGCTTCCGCTGCGGTTTTCTCGGCCTGCTGCATCTGGAAATCATCCAGGAGCGGCTGTCGCGCGAATTCGACCTCAATCTGATCGCGACCGCGCCGAGCGTGATCTACAAGATGAAGCTGACCGACGGCACCGAGCTCGAGATCCACAACCCGGTCGACATGCCCGACGTGGTCAAGATCGCCGAGATCGAGGAGCCGTGGATCGAGGCGACGATCCTCACGCCCGACGAATATCTCGGCAGCGTCTTGAAGCTGTGCCAGGACCGCCGCGGCTCGCAGAAGGAGCTCACTTATGTCGGCTCCCGCGCGATGGTGAAATACGACCTGCCGCTCAACGAAGTGGTGTTCGACTTCTACGATCGCCTGAAGTCGGTCTCCAAGGGCTACGCCTCGTTCGACTATCATCTGACCGACTACAAGCCGGCCGATCTGGTCAAGATGCAGATCCTGGTCAACGCCGAGCCGGTCGACGCGCTGTCGATGCTGGTGCATCGCACCCGCGCCGAGGGCCGCGGCCGCGCCATGGTCGAGAAGATGAAGGAGCTGATTCCACCGCACATGTTCCAGATCCCGATCCAGGCGGCGATCGGCGGCAAGGTGATCGCGCGCGAAACCGTCCGCGCGCTGCGCAAGGACGTCACCGCGAAGTGCTACGGCGGCGACATCACGCGCAAGCGCAAGCTTCTGGAGAAGCAGAAGGAAGGCAAGAAGAAGATGCGGCAGTTCGGCAAGGTCGACATCCCGCAGGAAGCCTTCATCGCCGCGCTCAAGGTGGACAGCTGAGGCGGCGCTACCGGCGCGACTGTTGCCCATTCTTGTCCCAGCAACAAAACGCACCATGATTTGAATCGCCACTGCATCGCGCTCCGACTAGACTGCGATCATGTTGCGCATCCTGTTCCTCCTTATCGTCATCCTCGCACTGCTGCAGCCGGACCTGAGCTCCGCCGCCTCCTCGAAGAAGCGGCACGGCACCCGCTGGCACGGCTATGGCTTCCTGCCCGGCTACCGGCAGCCGCCGAACCAAACCATTCCGGTGTTCGGCCCGCGCGGCGCCGCCCGCGGCTACCCGGACTATTCGCCGCAATATTGGTATGGCGGGGATTGGTACTATTTCGGCCGCCCCGGATTCTACCGCGGCCGCTACAATGGCGGCAGTTTTGGCCCGTGCTGGACCTGGACGCCGATCGGGCGCGCCTGGCAGTGCGGCTAGAGCGTTTTCGAGCGAAGTGGCTCCGGTTCGCGTGAAGAAAACGCGTCAAAGCAAGAATCTAGAGCCCCGTTCCGATTCTATCGGAACGGAAAAGGCTCTAGCCGCACCTCGCTGCGACATCTTGCGCATGCAACGCACAATCCGCTGATCCCGGAATGAGAGGCATGTTGCCCGTCATGTTGCCCCTGGACCTCAGATAGGCCAGCATCCTCCCTGCGCGCACCACAACAAACAACAGCGCCGGGGAAACGCATGAGCAAGGCCGCTCGGTTGGACTATGGCTGGGTCGTCGTCGGCGCGGGCGCGCTGATGACCTGCGTCGGCTTCGGCACCATGCTGTCGCTCGCGGTGTTCCTGCAGCCGATCTCGGATGCGATGGGCTGGTCGCGCGCCGGCGTCTCGGCGGCGGCGACGCTGGATTTCCTCTGCATGGGTTTTGCGGCGTTCGCCTGGGGCGCGCTGTCCGACCGCTTCGGTACCCGCATCGTGGTGCTGGCGGGCAGCCTGTTGCTCGGGCTTGGCCTCGTGACGGCAAGCCAGGCGCAGAGCCTGTGGCAATTCCAGCTCTGCTTCGGCGTGCTGATCGGGATCGCCGCCGGCAGCTTCTATGCGCCGATGATGGCGCTCGCCAGCGCCTGGATCGACAAGCATCGCAGCCTCGCGGTCGCGCTGGTGTCGGCCGGCATGGGCGTATCGCCGCTGACCGTCGCGCCGTCCGCGAGCTGGCTGATCACGGCCTATGACTGGCGCTTTGCGATGTTCGTGATCGGCATCGCCGCATGGGCGTTGCTGATCCCCGCATCGTTCCTGGTGCGCCCGGCGCCGCAGGGAACGGACGTCGCAATCCCGACCGCCGCGAACGTGCCGCAAACTGAATGGACCGCGGCGCAGGCGCTGCGCACGCCGCAATTCATCACGCTGGCACTGGCGCATTTCGCCTGCTGCGCGGCGCATTCGGGACCGATCTTCCACATGGTGTCCTACGCCATGGTGTGCGGCATCGCGCCGCTCACCGCGGTCACAGTCTACAGCCTCGCCGGCTTCTCCGGGCTCGGCGGCCGGCTGCTGCTCGGCGTGCTCGCCGACCGGCTCGGCGCCAAGCCGGTCCTGGTCGGCGGCCTCCTGGTGCAGGCGCTGTCGATCGCGACCTATCTCGCGGTGGCGCAGCTCGGCGAGTTCTACGCGCTGTCTGTCGTGTTCGGGCTGGCCTATGGCGGAGTGATGCCGCTCTACGCCGTGCTGGTGCGCGAGTTCTTCGGCGCGCGCATCATGGGCACGGTGTTCGGCGCGGTGTCGGCCTTCGCGAGCCTCGGCATGGCGCTCGGGCCGTGGGCCGGCGGTTACGTGTTCGACACGTTCCACGGCTATACGTGGCTGCACGCCGGTTCCTTTGCGATCGGCCTCGCCGCGGTCGCCGTGGCGCTGAGTTTCTCGACCAAGCGCCAGCCGTCGCTCGATCTCGGCCGCGCCGCCGCCTGAGCGCGGCTGCATTCGTCACACTCGCGCGCACCGGCACAGCGGATGGATAGCTGATCTGCATCGGCGCCGTCCTGCCTTGCCTTCCCTTGCCCTCTCCTGCCGGATGAGCCACCATCGCCCGGCCTGCCCAACAAGAATGACAGAAGGCGCCGAGGACACGCATGAACAAGCCGCAGGGATTCGACCTTGTCGAGCGGGCGCGCGCGCTGGCGCCGCTGATCACGAGTGAAGCCGACGAGATCGAACGGACACGGCGACTGACGCCATCCGTCACCGCGGCACTGGTCGAGAACGGGCTGTATCGCGCGCTGCTGCCGAAGCGTTTTGGCGGCGCCGAGGCGACACTGGACGCCTTCATGCAGATGCAGGAGGAGATCGCCAAGGCCGATGCATCGACCGCCTGGTGCCTCGGCCAGTGCAGCGTCTGCGCCATGACCGCGGCCTATCTCGAACCCGACGCAGCTAACGAGATCTTCAACACCACGCCCGGCATCCTCGCCTGGGGCGCTATCGCCCATGAGGTGCGCGCCGAGCCCGGCGGCTATCGCGCCAGCGCGCGCTGGGATTTCGCCTCGGGCTCGCGGCAGGCGAGCTGGCTCGGCGCCCATGTCCGCGTCGTCGAGGACGACGGCTCACCGCGCAAGAAGGCCGACGGTTCGCCGGAGATCCGCACCATCCTGTTCCCGATGTCGTCAGCGACAATGTATGACGTCTGGGACGTGATCGGTCTGAAAGGCACCGGCACCGATTCCTACTCGGTCGACAACCTCTTCATTCCGGAGCAGTTCGCCGCGCTGCGCGACGATCCCGCCGCGTGCCGCGAGCCGGGGCCGCTCTACAAGCTCTCCACCAACATGGTGTTCAGCATGGGCTTTGCCGCCACCTCGCTCGGCGTCGCGCGCGCCATGCTGGACGCGGCGACCGAGCTTGCCCGCGGCAAGACCCCGCAAGGCCTCAAGGCGATGCGCGACAACAATGCCGTGCAGGGCCAGATCGGGCGCACCGAGGCCAGCCTGCGCGCCGCGCGCGCCTATCTGTACGCGACGGCCCACGAGGTCTGGAACGATCTCGTCCGCGGCGACCCGATCACCGAGGCACATCGCGTCGCGATCCGCATCGCCTCGACCTGGACCATCCACCAGTCGGCCGCAGTGGTCGACATCGCCTATCACATGTCGGGGGCAACGGCGGTGTTCGCCAAGAATCCGTTCGAGCGACGGTTTCGCGACATGCACGCAATCGCGCAGCAGATCCAGGCCCGCGACACCCAGTACGAGGACGCCGGCAAGGCGATTTTGGCAGGCAATCTCGGCGCTCCGCCGACCGCGCGCTAAAGCATGATCCGGAAAAGTGCGAAGCGGTTTTCCGAAAAGATCATGTCGGTTTTGGGCCCAACAGTGGGCATGACGACTGGCGGCCCTCGCAATCTGAATTCTGTCCCCGACTGTGCAAAATGGATTCTGTCGACTGCCCGGATTTTTCAGCGGTGCGGTAACGCATTGAGCTCGCAGAGGGCAGCCGTCGCGCTTGGTACAGCCAAAATTCGCAATCTTGGTGCTGTTTTATGAGCAGGCGCAGCGCATCTATTCGTTCGTACTAAGCAACCGAACTGCCTTGGCAGTTCTTGGTTAGTCGGCGCGTCCGCGCGCTCTGCAGCAGTTCCACCAAGAGACAAGGAGTATTCCCATGAAGGCCATCGTTGTAACGGACCAAGCCGCGGGAACGGCCGGGATGAAGCTGGTGGACCGGCCCGAGCCGCAGGCAGCGATAAACGACGTCGTCGTTCAGGTTTATGCGTCGAGATTTGTCCCGACTGAGCTGGCGTGGCCCTCGACCTGGACCGATCGCCTCGATCGTGACCGAACACCGTCGATCCCGGGGCACGAGCTGGCCGGAGTGGTCACCGCTCTCGGATATGGCACTACAGGGCTATCGGTGGGACAGCGGGTGTTCGGTCTAGCGGACTGGTATCGCGACGGCACGCTGGCCGAGTATGTGGCGATCGAGGCGCGCAACCTCGCGCCGCTACCGGGCGACGTCGACTTCACAATGGGCGCAAGCCTTCCGGTCTCGGGCCTGACGGCATGGCAAGGACTATTTCAGCACGGCCGCCTCCAGGCGGGGCAGAGTGTCCTCGCACACGGCGCGGCCGGCGCAGTCGGGTCGATGGTGACGCAACTCGCGCGAGAGGCCGGCGCGTATGTGATCGGCTCCGGGCGGTCCGCCGACCGTCAGACTGTGCTCGACTTCGGCGCGCAGGAGTTCGTCGATCTCGACAACGACGCCCTTGAGGACGTCGGCAAAGTCGATCTGGTGTTCGACGTCATTGGCGGTGAAATCCAGAAGCGGTCGGCAAAACTGATTCGAGGCGGAGGAATGCTGGTGACGGTCGTTGGGCCGGCCGGGGCGCGACCTTCCGACGGCCTGGCGGTCGACTTCGTCGTCGAGTCCGATCGTTCCCAACTGAGTGAGATCGTCCGGCGGGTGCGGGACGGACGCCTGCGGACAAACATCGGCAACGTCTCGACTCTCGACGAGGCCGTCGCTGCCTTGAATCCGACCGGTCGACGCAAAGGGAGTACGATCATCCGCGTTCGCCCCTGAGTGACACATGCCTATTGATGCGCGCAGCCGGCCGGCCCTGTCAGGCCAGACGTTGAACAGTACGAAAGTAGCACCGGCGGCCATGGTCGCGGCACGAATACCGGCGGCGCAACATCCGGTTGTTAAGCTTTTTCTGAGACTTTGCGGGCGGCGCTAATGCCTGGAGTTTCGCTGGTCCCATGTTCACGCTTCGATCGATTGCCGCCCGCCTGATTCTGGCGATTTCGCTGACTGTCGCAGTCGCCTGCGCCATCCTCGGCGGCTTCTCCATCAGCCAGCAGCGGGCGCTGACGCGGCTCGCGCTCGATCAGCAGCTCAAGCTGCAATATGACAGCGTGATTGCAGCGATCGACTACGAGGGGCGCGCGGCGCTCGCGGTCTCGGCGGTCATCGCCGCCTTGCCGCCGGTCGAGGACGCCATCGCCAAGGGCGACCGCGACGGCCTCGGAAAGCTGCTCGGCGCCTCCTGGGCGTCGATGAAGGCGCAGGGCATCCCGCTGATCTCGTTCTGGCAGCCCCCGGCGACCAGCTTCTACCGGGTCCATGCGCCGAAGACTTTCGGCGATGACGCCTCGACGCGGCGCACGACGGTGGTGGAATCGAACAAGACCGGCAAGCCGATCGTCGGCGTCGAGCCCGGCCGCGAGGCGCTTTCGATCTTCGGGATGACCCCGATCATGCACGAGGGCAAGACGCTGGCCAATGTCGACGTCGGCGCCGCCTTCGGCAAGGAATTCGTCGACCGCGCCAAAAAGCGCTTCGGCATCGACCTTGCGGTGCATTCCTTCGACGGCCAGAGCTTCAAGCGGCTGTCCTCGACCTTCGGCGATACCGTGGTCGCGACCCAGGACGAGCTCAAGCGTGTGATGAACGGTGCGGCCCTGCTGCGCGACGCCGTTCTCGACGGCCATGCGGTGGAGCTCTATCTCGGCCAGATCAAGAACTACGCCGGCGAACCGGTCGCCGTGCTCGAGATCGTCAAACCAGCGACTATGAAGCCGCCGCGGCAAGCGCGCAGCGCAATCTGATCCTTGGCGTGGTCGCGATCATGGCCGCCGCCGTGCTGCTCGCGTTCCTGCTCGGCCGTGGCCTGTCGCGGCCGCTCACCGCGATCACCGCGGTCATGAACCGCCTGTCCAGCGGCGACACCAGCGTCACCATACCCGGCAGCGAGCGCCGCGACGAGCTCGGCACGATGGCGAAGGCGGTCGACGTGTTCCGCCGCAGCATGGTCGAAACCTCCTCGCTGCGCGAGGCGCAGGAGGCCGACAAGGTGAAGGCGGAGGCCGACAAGCAGGCCTTGCAGCGGCAGATGGCCGATCGTTTCGAAGCCGACGTCAAGGGCATGGTCGCCGCCGTCGCGCGGTCCTCGGGCGACATGCAGCGCGTCGCGGGCGAGATCACCGCCAGCGTCAACGGCGCCTCCGAACGGACCTCGGCGGCAGCCGCCGCGTCCGAGGAAGCCTCGGCCAGCGTCAACGCGGTCGCCGCCGCAACCGAGGAGCTGGCGTCCTCGATCACCGAGATCGGCCGCCAGGTCACCCATTCCAGCCGCGTCGCCGACAGCGCCGTGACCAAGGCCATGGAGACCACCGAGATGGTGACGAGCCTCGCCGCATCGGCAGAGAAGATCGGCGACGTGCTGCGCCTGATCAGCGCGATCGCGAGCCAGACCAATCTGCTGGCCCTCAATGCCACCATCGAGGCGGCGCGCGCCGGCGAGGCCGGCCGCGGCTTTGCCGTGGTCGCCGCCGAGGTGAAGGACCTCGCGAGCCAGACCGCGAAGGCGACCGAGGAGATCGCCGGCCAGGTCGGCGCGATCCAGTCCGCCACCGGCAACTGCGTCAGCGCGATCGGCGACATCAGCGGCACCATCCGCGAGATCTCGGGTATCGCCACCGCGATCGCGGCCGCCGTCGAGCAGCAGGACTCGGCGACGCGGGAGATCGCCCGCAGCGTGCAGCAGGCGTCCACCGGGACCGTCGAGGTCTCCGCCAATATCGCGGGCGCGAGCGAGGCCGCCAGCCAATCCCGCGCCCTCACCGGCAATGTGCTGGATACGTCCGGCCAGCTCGGCGATCACGCCGCCGCGCTGTCGCACAGCGTCGACACCTTCCTCGCCGGACTGCGCAACGCCGCCTGAGCGGCGGCGCCGGGCTTCAAGTCATGGCCAGGGCAGCACGGGCGGCGGAGCGGACCGGTCGGACTTGTCGTCCGGCCGAGCGTCGACCCGCCCCCAATCGCGCATGAACGGCATCTTCAGCAGGCCGCGCAGCGACTGCTTCTCGGGATCATCGAAGCCGTCGAGGCCATAGCGCAGCTCCGCGAAGCGTGGACCACGATTATAGGTGCCGCCGAGCCGGTCCCAGATCGAGAGCAGGTTCGAATAATTGCTGTCGGTCTCCGGCTGATGACGCGAATGATGCATCTTGTGCATGTTCGGCGTCACGAAGACGAGCCGCAGCCAGCGGTCGAGCCGCTCGGGCAGGCGGATATTGGCGTGCTCGAATTGGGCGTTCAGCGCCGACAGCGTCAGATAGGTAACCAGCACCCAGGCCGGCGTACCGAACACGAAGACGCCGGCGATGTGCCAGCCGATCCGCCACAGCGTCTCGCCGGGATGCTCGCGGAACGTCGTGGTGACGTCGACGAAGCGATCGGCATGGTGCATGCGATGGAAGCGCCACATCCAGCCGAGCTTGTGCATGGAGACGTGGGCGAAATAGGCAAACAGGTCGAGCCCGATGATGCCGAGCAGGAGCTGGTTCAGGGGTGACAGGCCGAGCCAGTGCGACAGGCCGAATTTCGCATCCAGCGTCCATTGCGCGGCCAGCGGCGACAGCGGGCTGAGCAAAAGGTTCACGCCGACGAAGATCACGGTGATGGCGGCGTTGCGGCCGATATTGCGCATCCGGTCGCTGCGGCCGTAGCTGAACAGCGGAAACGCGGCCTCGAACAGCAGCACGATCGCGAACGACGCGAGCAGGAACGCGATCCGCGCGCCGGTCGACGGCAGCTCGACATGAGCCATCTCAGCCGCGCCCGGATGCCACAGAAGCTTTGCAAAGCCGATCATGCCGTCAGCCTCCCCTCTTTACAAAACGAATATTCGTTCTTTATAATGGCAACGAATGATCGTCAAGCCCGCCGCATCGGCCGGCCGCGACCTGACAAGGACCGACTATGCCGAAGGTGAAACCCGAGACGCTCGCGATCCGTCGCGAGGAGATTCTGCAGGCCGCGGAGATCTGCTTTGCCCGCCAGGGATTTCACCAGACCACGATCCAGGACGTGATCAAGCAGTCCGGGCTCAGCGCCGGCTGCATCTACGGGCATTTCACGGGCAAGGAGGAGCTGATCCAGGCGATCGGCGAAAGCCGCCATGGCCGCGACAGCGCGCTGCTGGCGCTCAAGGGTCCACCGGACGATGTGTTGCAGAGCCTGCGCTCGATCGCCCGCGGCTTTCTCGGCGACCTGCAGAAGGAAGAAGGCCTGCGCGCCCGCCGCGTCGCGTTGCAGCTCTGGGCGGAGGCGCTGCGCGACGACGTGGTCCGCGACCAGGTGCTGAGCGGAATCCGCCAGCCGATCGCCCTGATCGTGGACCTGCTGCGGCGCGGCCAGAAGAGCGGCGCGATCGACCGCGGCGTGCAGCCGCGCGGCGCGGCGCGGGCAATGGTCGCGATGTTTCAGGGCATCGTGCTGCAACGGCTGTGGGGCGAAACCGTCTCGACCGCGGAAGCGATGCACGCCTTCGACATCTTCCTTGCCGGCCTTGCCGCCAGGCGCTGACGGGGGATGCGGTGATCGTCCCCGACCTCCTCGCCGGCATCGGCGCGGGCCTCGCCGGCGGTCTGACCGCCGGGCTGCTCGGCGTCAGCCCCGGCGGCGGACTGGTCGTGTTCTCGATGCTACTGCTCGGCGCCGGCCAACATGTCGCGCAAGGCATCTCGCTGGTCGCGCAGGTGCCGCCGACCAGCCTCACGGGGATCCGGCGCTATTGGCAGAGCGGCAACCGCACCCCATTGCGCTGGATCGCGCTGCTGACATTCGGCTTTGTCGCCGGCGGCGCGGCCGGCGCACTCGCCGCCAACCATGTCGCCGAGCCCGCGCTGCGCTGGACCTATATGGCCTATCTCGTCGTGCTCGACGCGATGCTGATCCTGCGCGGCGGACGCGACCAGGCGAAGCACGACGACAAAGTCACCGCGCGCGAAATATCCTGGCCGGCGCTGCTCATTGTCGGGCTGCTGGCGGGCCTGTCGTCGGGCTTTCTCGGCATCGGCGGCGGACTGGCGACCGTGGTGGGCTTAAGCGCCGTGCTCGGGGTGCCGCAGCATCAGGCGCAGATGGCAAGCCTCGTGATGTCGCTGATCCCGACCACGATCCCCTCGGCCTGGATCTATTGGAGCGAGGGCTCGCTGGCGTCCTGGCCGGTGCTGGCGGGCGTGATCGTCGGCCTGCTGGCCGGCACCGATCTCGGCGCCCGCGCCGCCAACCGCATCGACCGCGCGCGGTTACGCAACGCGATGATCGTCTTCGTCTCGCTGATGGCGGTCTATATGACCTTCAAGGCGCTGTGGTAGATAGATATAGGTACGTCCTCCTCACGGAGCCCACCATGCGCAAGCCGCCAGCATCGACCAGCAAGGCGGCGCGACGGCCGCACGCTAAACCGGCAGCTGCGCTGTTCGACACGTACCCTGCCCCGGTCAGAGCCAAGCTGCTGGCGCTGCGGCGGCTGATCTTCGAGACCGCGAAGGCAACCAAGGGCGTCGGCGCGCTGGAAGAGACATTGAAGTGGGGCCAGCCGAGCTACCTCACGCCGGAGACCGGCAGCGGCAGCACGGTCCGGATTGATCAGGTGAAGCCGGCTGCCGACCAGGTCGCGGTCTACTTCCACTGCCAGACCAATCTGGTCGAGACCTTCCGCGAACTCTATCCCGAGCTCAGCTACAGCGGCAACCGCGCCATCCTGCTCGATGTCGCGGGCAAGCTGCCGGAGCCCGCGCTGCGCCACTGCGTGGCGCTGGCGCTGACTTATCATCTCAACAAGAAAGAATCGTAGGGCGTGAAGGCGACGGCGGTGCGCTCCCTCTCCCCGTTCTTACGGGGAGAGGGTTGGGGTGAGGGGCCGTCTCCGCACATTCGGTAATAGCTGCGTTCGCGGAGAATCCCCCTCACCCGGATCGCATCTGATGATGCGATCCGACCTCTCCCCGCACGCGCAGGGGTGTCCGGGGAATGATTCACTGTGTCGCGGTGCATGCTCGGCAGGACCGAGGCAAATCGGTCTTTTCTGGTTGTCGAGACACAGAGGGCCGAGCATGCGATATCGCGGTAGCATTTTTGGAAGGCTGCTTGAACCGATCAATCGACGGCAGTTTCAGACGGTTGTGGATCGTCTGGACGGGGATGCCTACGACAAGTCGTTCAGGAGCTGGGATCATCTGGTGGCGCTGATCTATGCCCAGCTTAGCGGCAACAGCAGTCTGCGCGGGGTGGTGACTGGCTTCAACGCCAATTCGCAGCATCACTATCACTTGGGAACCGGCAAGCTGTCGCGCTCGACGTTGTCCGATGCCAATGCCCGCCGTCCGATCGGCATTTTCGCGCAAACCTTTGCGGCGCTGTCGGCGATGGCGCGTCGCCAGCTGCGGAGTGAAGGCATGGAGATGGTGCGTCTGATCGACGCCAGTCCGATCCCGCTCGGCAAGGTCTGCAGTTGGGCGACGTGGAACGGCCGCATCCGCGGCATGAAGCTGCATGTCGTCTACGACCCAAGGAGCGATGTCCCGACCTGCGTCGAGATGACGGCCGCGAACGTCAATGACATCGAGATCGGCCGACAGACCCCAATCCAGCCCGCCACCACCTATGTGTTTGACAAGGGCTATTGCCGTTTCGACTGGTGGCAGAAGATCAATGATAGCAAGGCTTTGTTCGTTACCCGGGCGAAGACGAGCATCCGTCTTCGCTCGCTCAGGCATCGCGCCATCCGCAAGCGTAACGGGGATGGCTTCGAAATCCTTGCCGATGACGAGGTGAAGCTCACCAGCAAGGGCGATTCGCGCCTTCCAATCCCGCTCCGCCGCATCAAGATCAGACGCGAGAAAGGCGGCAAGATCACACTCCTGACCAACGACCTTGCCCGTAGCGCCGTCGAGATCGCCGCCCTCTACAAGAGCCGATGGCAAATCGAGCTGCTGTTCCGCTGGATCAAGCAGCATCTCGATATTCGCAAGTTCCTCGGCGCCAACGACAACGCGATCCGCCTTCAGGTGCTCGCTGCGATGATTGCCTACCTGCTGCTGCGCATCGCCGCTCACACCAACTGCATCAAAATGCTCCCGCTCAGGTTCGCCGAACTCGTCGGCCAGCTCCTGCTCACGCGTCGATCCCTCGCTGCCATCGACAAACCTCCGCCCATCAACCCCAGCCGTCGGAAATCAACCATCTCACCTGACCAGATGGAGCTCCGCTATGCCTGAATTTCCCCGGACACCCCTGCCGCACGCGGGGCGAGGTAAGGGGAGCCCGACGCTCGATCGAGGTTACATCTCTGCCTCTAGGCTCCACTACGCCACCAGCGCCGTCGCGACGCGCTGCGCCTTGAGCAGGCTGATGACCTCGGGGTTCGGCCGGGCGCGGCTGAACAAGAAGCCCTGGCCCTCGTGGCAGCCTTCGGCGCGCAGCCGGCTCAACTCCGCCTCGGTCTCGACGCCCTCGGCGGTGATGGTGACGCCGAGCCCGATGCCGAGGCTGACGATCGAGCGCACGATCGCCTGCGCGTCCGGGTTCGCACCGAGGTCGCGCACGAACGACTGGTCGATCTTGATCTTGTCGAACGGGAAGCTGCGCAGATAGCTGAGGCTGGAATAGCCGGTGCCGAAATCGTCCATCGACATCCGAACCCCGAGCGCGCGGAGCGCATGCAGCGTCGCCAGCACCTGGCTGCTCTTCTCAAGCAACAGCGTCTCGGTGATCTCGAGCTCGAGCCGCCGCGCCGGCAGGCCGGATTGCCGCAGCGCGTCGGTGACCAGCGCCAGCAGATTGCCGGTACGGAATTGCAGCGGCGACAAATTGACCGCGACGCGCACGTCATCCGGCCATTGCGCCGCGTCCATGCAGGCGCGATGCAGCATCAGCGCGCCCAGCGGATTGATCAGCCCGGTCTCCTCGGCCACCGGGATGAACTCGCCAGGCGAGATCATGCCGCGCTCCGGATGCGGCCAGCGCACTAGCGCCTCGAAGCCGGTGATGCGCCCGCTCGCAAGATCGACCAGCGGCTGGTAATAGGGCCGCAGGCCTTCGTTCTGGATCGCATCGCGCAGGTCGATCTCGATCTTGCGCCGGCTTTGGGCGCGCGCGTCCATCTCCGCCTCGAAGAAGGAGAAGGTGCCGCGGAATTCGCTCTTGGCGCGCGACAAGGCCATGTCGGCGCTCTTCAGGAGCTTTTCGGAATCCTCGCCGTCGCCGGGCGACATCGCGATCCCGATGCTGGCGCCGATCACCACCGAATGCCCCTCGAGCAGATAGGGCTCGCCGATCGCATCCAAGATCCGCCGCGCCAGCAGCACCGCGTCCTCGGGCCGCATCACGCCGCCCTGCACGATGGTGAACTCATCGGAGTTGAGACGGGCCAGCGCATCTTCCTCGCGCAGCGTCGAGCGCAGGCGCTTGGCGACCGCGCGCAGCAGCTTGTCGCCGATGCCGTGGCCGAGCGTCTCGTTGACCGCCTTGAAATTGTCGAGACCCAGCATCAGCACCGCAACCTTGTCGGTCGAGCGGCGGGTGTGCTGCAGCATCTCGTCCATCTGCTGGCGCAGCAGATTGCGGTTGGGCAGGCCGGTCAGGCTGTCGTGCTGGGCCATGAAGGCGAGCCGCGCCTCGGCGCGCTTGCGCTCGGTGATGTCCATCAGCGCGAGCAGCATCGCCGGCTGGTCGCCATGCATCAGCTGGCGCGAATAGATCGCAAGGTCGATCAGCGTGCCGTCGGCGCGCACATGCTTCCAGGTCCGCGCCGCCTGCTCGTCGCTGCTGCGGCCTGCCGCCCAAGGCAGCTCGGCATCGAACGCCTGCAGGCTCCTGATCGTCATCCGCTCGAATTCGGCGCGGACATAGCCGTAATGCGCGATCGCGGCGTCGTTGACCGCGAGGATCCGCTCGCCGTCGAGCGCGCACAGGATCATCGGCACCGGATTGCCGTCGAACAGCAGGCGGAACGACGCCTCGCGCTGCTTCAGTTCAGTGATGTCGACGCGCAGGCCGACGATGCCGCCATCTGCGGTCAGCCGCTCCTCGATCAACACCACGCGGCCGTCGGCCAGCACCTGCTCGTGCCGCTCGCCGGGCTGGTACATCTTCCTGAGCCGTTCGGCGATCCACTCTTCCTCGCGGCCGGCAGCCTCGGGATAGTCGCCGCGCGCGACGCCGATGCGGATGGTGTCTTCCAGGCGCGCACCGTGCTCGAACAGGTCGGAGCTGCGCTTGTAGATTTCCGAGTATTTCTTGTTCCAGAGTGTGTAGCGGCCTTCCGGATCCAGGAACACGATGCCCTGCGGCAGGATGTCGATCGCCTCACGCAGCCGCGCGTTGGATTTGCGCGCCTCGGCGATCGCGGCTTCGGCCTGCGCGCGCTGGCGCACCAGTTCGCCGATCTCGACCGCGGGGCGGCGCGATCTGCCCGACACTTTCGGCATCGGTGTGGGACGACGGCCCCGAGGACGGGACAGTTTGGCCTGGTTCGGTTTCTTGGTCTTTTTCTTCGGCCGCATCATCGGTATCGCACGCCCCACGCGCATTCCAGTTCGGCGATATATCTGCGATAAGTCTCTGAAAAATTGGTATCTCTTGGCGAGTAGCTGCGCTGCCTGAGAAACCCTTGCATGCCTGCTTTGCAGGCGAATTCACGCCGGGCGCGAGTTTGCTCCCGGCGCGCCGGCGGCGCACGGCACAGATTCGCAGCGTGGAAGCGCCGGCGCTTGGTGAAGGAAGCGTAAACCGGCGCGCGATTGCACAATGAATGCGCCGAAGACGCTTCAAGCGCATCAATGTTCGTCAGCGTGCGGCAGGGTTATCGCGCGGTTAAAGCGCGGTGCGCCTCAGCCTTCGGATTTTGCCGGATCATACCTTAGTTGGTGATTTCGATGCGCGTGCCGCCTCGGCCGTTGCGCTCGACCAGCCCATAGAGCATTGCGGCGTGCGAGGGATGCAGGCGCACGCAGCCATGCGAGGCCGGCCCGCCAAGGCGCGTGAGTTCGTATGTTCCATGGATGGCAAAGCCGCGGTGGAAGAAGATCGAGTGCGGCATCGGCGAGTTATAGTACTTCTTCGAGTACCAGCGGCGCGCCAGCATCTGCGGACGGAACACCCCACTCGGCGTGCCATAGCCGCGGCGGCCGGTCGACACCGGCCAGTTGTAGCGTCTCGCGCCATCGACGCTGACCGCCATGCGCTGCGATGATTTATCGATGTGAACGACGACGTCGGCCCGCGCCGGCGAGAGCGCCAAAATCGGCGCGGCAATCGCGGCGGCAAACGCCAGCCGTACGCACGATACGCTCGTCACAATAACGCCTACCCTGAAATTATTGCGGACATGATGTCGCCCACAACGTGCGCTTGTAAAGTGGCGTGGCTCACATCGGAGCCTGGAAGCCGCAGGTAATCTTAATCCACCCTGTGGGCGATCAAGCGAATGGGATGAAAGCGCGGTCCGCCTGCTCCGAATCCATGCTAGCCTTGCGCCGACAGAGTGATCCGAATGACACCCCGCCTGCGTCTGTTCCCACTCCTGATCTTAGCCCTCGTCGCCTGCACCATCTCCGCGCGGGCGCAGGACAGGGGCTCGCTCAATCCACAGCCGCTGCCGCCGCTCGCCAACCCCAATGATCCAAAGATCGGGGCGAAGCAGCTGTTCGCGCGCAAGGTGCTGCCGGCGGCGTTGCCGACCCGGTCGATCGGCGGCTACACCAAGGGTTGTCTCGCCGGCGCCGCGCAGATGCCGCTCAACGGCGAGACCTGGCAGGTGATGCGCTTGTCGCGCAACCGCTACTGGGGTCACCCCAACATGATCGCGCTGCTGAAGCGGCTTGCGGCCAACGCGCACAAGGACGCCGGCTGGCCGGGCATCCTGGTCGGCGATATCGGCCAGCCGCGCGGCGGCCCCGCGCTCTCCGGTCATGCCAGCCACCAGATCGGACTCGACGCCGACATCTGGCTGACGCCGATGCCTGATCGCAAATTATCGCGCGAGGACCGCGAGGAGATGTCGGCGGTGATGATGGTGCGCGACGACCGGCTCGACATCGATCCACGCGTCTTCACGCCGGGCCACGTGCTCGTCATCCGCGACGCGGCGCGGGAGCCGGCGGTGCAGCGCATCTTCGTCAATCCCGCGATCAAGAAGGCGCTGTGCCGCGAGGCCACGGGCGATCGCGGCTGGCTGTCGAAGATCCGGCCGTGGTGGGGCCACGACTACCACTTCCACATTCGTATGCGATGTCCGCCCGGCAGCCCTAGCTGCGAGGGACAGAAGCCGCAAGCGGAGGGCGAAGGCTGCAAGCCGTCCGATCTCGCCTTCTGGTTCAAGGATTCGGTGCTGCATCCGAAGCCTCCGCCGAAGCCGCCGAAACCCCGCCCGCCGATGACGCTTGCGCAGATGCCGGCTGACTGCAGGACGGTGCTGAACGCCCCCGACGCCAAACAGCAGCTGCCAGGGCAATAACATCTTTGTCAGGCGGCTATGCCGGCCGGCTCGAACTACGATATGATCTCGTGCCGTCGCGCCGTAAGGCGTTCGGGCGATGGATCGGGGCGGCTGATCTATTCTATCCGTCATCATGAATGGACCAGACATGCGCAAATCGCTCCTCGCCGCATCGCTCGTGCTCGTCTCGACTTCCGCTTTCGCGGCGGAGGAGCCGAGCGGCTGTGACAAGTTCAAATGGTCGATCGAGCGCGCACGCGCCGCGCTGACCGCACCCAATCGTGCCCGGGTCGTATCGGGAAGCGAGCAGGCCGCGCTGCCGGCGACCGCGATCACGCTGGCGCTGGTGGCCCCCGGCGACGCCAAATTGCCGACCCCGCCGGAGCGCGCGCCGAAGGAAGGCACCTTCGCCGGCTTCACCAACTTCAAGGCCGCGCCGAAGGCCGGGCTCTATACCGTCAGCCTGTCGGCCGGGGCCTGGGTCGACCTGGTGCAGGACGGGCATCTCCTGAAGCCCAAGGCGTTCAGCGGCGCGACCGATTGCGACGGTATCCGCAAGACCGTGAAATACGACCTCGCCGCCAGCCCCTTCGTGCTGCAGGTCAGCGGCTCAAAAGAGAACTCGCTGTCGATCGCTATCCAGCCGGCGGATGAATAGGACGGGCGGTTAGACAAACGGTCGCCTTTACCGTAAGCCCCAGCCTGCTATGTTTGCAGTGCGATATCCCTGAGGACCGTAAGTCCATCGGGGACCAGCGGAACAGCGCTTCCGTCCGTCGCAGGCCAGACCCCAACCCAACGCCTGATTTGCGCGCGATCGTTCGCGCGCGAACTCGCACGGAGCGCTTTCCATGCCACGACTTTCAATTTCAAGGCTTGCCGGACTTTTCACCGCTTTCGTCATCCTGCTCGGCGCGCTGCATTCGCCCGCGAGCGCCGAGGACAAGACGCTCACCATCTTTGCCGCCGCCTCGATGAAGAACGCGCTCGACGACATCGACGCGGCCTATACCGCCAAGAGCGGCGTCAAGATCACCGCCAGCTATGCCGCGAGTTCGGCATTGGCAAAACAGATCGAGCAGGGCGCGCCAGCCGACGTGTTCGTCTCCGCCGACACCGACTGGATGGACTATGCGATCAAGCAGAAGAACATCAATGAGCAGACGCGGGTGAACCTGCTCGGCAACTCGATCGTGCTGATCGCGCCGAAGGATTCCAAGCTCGACAACGTCAACATCGGACCCGGCTTCGATCTCGCCAAGCTCGCCGGCGACGGCAGGATCGCGACCGGCGACGTCAAGGCGGTGCCGGTCGGCAAATACGCCAGGGCCGCGCTGGAGAAGCTCGGCGCATGGCAGGCGGCGGAGCCGAAATTCGCGATGGCCGAGAGCGTGCGCGCCGCGCTGACGCTGGTGGCGCGCGGCGAAGCCGTGCTCGGCATCGTCTATTCGACCGACGCCAAGGTCGAGCCGGGCGTCAAGATCGTCGGCACCTTCCCGGCCGACACCCATCCGGCCATCATCTATCCGGTCGCGGCGACCACGACCGCGAAACCGGAGACCGCCGAGTATCTCGCCTTCCTACGCTCCTCGACGGCGAAGACGATCCTCGAGAAGTACGGCTTCAAGTTCCTGATCAGCCCGACGACCTAAGCGTGTTTGAGATCTCGCCGACCGAATGGACGGCGATCCTGCTGTCGCTGCGGGTCGCCGTCATCGCAACACTGGTGGCGACCCCGTTCGGGGTAGCGCTTGCCTGGCTGCTGGCGCGGCGCGATTTCTGGGGCAAGTCGCTGCTCGATGCCGCCGTGCATCTGCCGCTGGTGCTGCCGCCCGTCGTCACCGGCTATTTGCTGCTGCTGACCTTGGGCAAGCGCGGCCTGGTCGGCGGCTGGCTGGCCGACCATCTCGGCATCGTGTTCGCATTCCGCTGGACCGGCGCGGCGCTCGCCTGCGGCGTGATGTCGTTTCCGCTTCTGGTGCGGCCGATCCGCCTCTCGATCGAGGCGGTCGACCGCCGCCTCGAGCAGGCGGCCGAGACGCTCGGCGCCGCGCCGTGGCGGGTGTTCGCAACCGTGACGCTGCCGCTGGCGCTGCCCGGCGTGCTGGCCGGCATGGTGCTCGGTTTTGCCAAGGCGATCGGCGAGTTCGGCGCGACCATCACCTTCGTCTCCAACATTCCCGGCGAGACCCAGACCATTTCGTCGGCGATCTATTCGCTGATCCAGACGCCGGATGGCGACCCCGCCGCCGCGCGGCTCGTGATCATCTCGATCGTGCTCGCGGTCGGCGCACTGGTCGCGGCTGAAGTGTTCGCGCGTCGCGCCACCGCGCGCCTGCATGGGCAATAGAGCATGATCCGGAAAAGTGTGAAGCGGTTTTCCGAAGAGGCCATGCTCAAACAAGGAGCTAAAGCGCGATGACGATTCAACTCAATCTCATCGCGCTTTAGCCATGCTGCGCGTCGACATCACCAAGCAGCTCGGCGAGTTCTCGCTTGCAGCCTCGTTCACCAGCGAGGGCCGCGTCACCGGTCTGTTCGGCGCGTCCGGCTCCGGCAAGACCTCGCTGATCAACACCATCGCGGGACTGTTGCGTCCCGACCGCGGCACCATCGTGATCGACGGCGAGACCGTCGACGATACCGCGACCGGCATCCACGTCCCGAGCTGGCGCCGCCGCATCGGTTACGTGTTCCAGGACGCGCGGCTGTTTCCGCATCTCGATGTCCGCCAGAACCTCGACTACGGCCGCCGCATGAACGGCCTCACCGAAGATCCCGCCCAACACCGGCGCGTCGTCGACCTGCTCGACATCGGCGCCCTGCTCGACCGCCGTCCCGGAAAGCTCTCCGGCGGCGAGCGCCAGCGCGTCGCGCTCGGCCGGGCGCTGCTGTCCAAGCCGCGGCTGCTGCTGCTCGACGAGCCGCTGGGGGCGCTCGACGAAAGCCGCAAGCTCGAGATCCTGCCCTATCTGGTGCGGCTGCGCGACGAAGCCGGCATCCCGATGGTCTATGTCAGCCACGACGCGGCCGAGCTGCGCCAGCTCGCCACCCAGATCGTGATGCTGCGCGGCGGCCAGGTGACCGCGTTCGGCGGTGTCAAGGTGCTGACGGCGGGCGCCTAGCTGGCCGTTTTTCCGAAAGTCGGCATAAGATAGCCTATCTTGTCTGCCAGGCCCGCGTCGGGACGTCCGATCGGGCATAGGGAAGGGTGTATTTGTGCGACTGACTGGCTGGGTGTTGCTGCTGATCGGCGGGCTGCTGTGCGCCACGATTTCGTGGGCCGCGCTCGGCTTCCTGCTGATGGGCGTCGGCCTGATCGCGCTGCAGGTCGACGAGCGGCCCCGGCGTCCGGCCGATGCCGCCGTGCCGGCCGGCGCCTCGGGATTTACCCCGCCGCGCCTCAGCGACGGGCTGCAGCCGCCGACCCTCGATCCGATCGCAGGCCAGGATACCGGGCAGCGTCAGTCGCGCCGGGTGGCCTGGCCCGACAAGAAGGGGGACGCAGCCTACGGCCGGGAGACTTACGACCGCGAGGCCTGGCGCCGGCTTGTCGACAGCGATCCTGATCTCGCCCAGATCGCCAATGTGCTCGCCGATTACGGCCCGCAATATGTCGATGAGCTGGCGGCGAGCTATCTGGCCGCCCCCGATAAGGGCCGCCTGGCGGCGATCGTCGACGGCATCATCGCGCGCGCCGGGGACGGTCAGCCGATCCCGCCGCCGCCCGCACCAGTCGAAGCATCTCGGCCGCCACCGCTGCCGCCCCCGCCGCAGCCAAAGCCGGTGATCATCCCTGCCGCCAAGGCGGCGGCTTCGCCAAGCAATCGCGCAAACGCGCTCGAAGCGTCCCTGCTCGCCACGGTCGAGGAGGCTTCCGCCAAGATGGCCGCCGAACGCGCGGGTCTCTTCAAGCCTGCCAAGGAGCCTGGAAAGGAGCCGGGCAAGGCCACCGACAGCCGACCGCAGGCGGCGAGCCAGCGGGAACCGCTGTTCGGTCGCGCCACCCGGGACGCGAAGCCCGCCGGGCCGCCGCCGGTGCCGGTCACAACGCCGCCGATGCCGGCTACACCGCCGCCCATGCCGGCCGACACGCCCGCCGCTCTCGAAGCATCGTTGATCGCCGCCGTCAGCGAGGCCGCCGCCCGGCGGGCGGACGCCCCCAAGGATGCGTTCAAGGATGCGTCCAAGGACGCGTCCAAGCCGGCACCGGAGTCAGCGCCGCCGGCGCGGCGCGAGCCCGAAATCCGTGCGGTCGCGCCCACTCCACCGACGCCACCTCCGCCGGCTCCCGCTGCGCCCGCCACGACGCCAGCTGCGACGACACCACCTGCGAAGACAGCGGCCGACAATCTCGACGAGACGCTGCTCGCGGCGCTGGCCGAGATTTCCGGCCAGAAAATCAAGGGCGAGACCAAGCCGGACGCGGCGTCCAAGGGCCCATCCGGTCCGCCGGCCGACGACGGGCTATCCGACATGATCAGGAAGTTCGCGCCGGATTCGAGCTTCCTGCGCAAGACGTAACGGCGCGCCTCAGACCCCCGCCACCGACGCCCAGATATCGGCGAGCTTGCGCTTGACGATCTGCATCCGCGTTTGCGGCGCGACCTTCTCCTCTTCCTCCGGCAGGCGCAGGCCGACGACGTTAACGCGGCCACCGCTGATGCTGCGCGCCACCAGCACGATCTCGTCGAGCGCCAGTTCGGCCCCTTCCTTCGGCGCGCGGTCGAGATTGACGTCGAAATAGTCGGCGAGCGTCAGCTTGGCCTGGTGCTCGTCGACCTTGACGCCGTAGATCTCGGCGAGTTCGCCGAGCGTATGCTCCGCCGACACCATGAAGTCGCCGAGCAGATGCGGATCGGGCGCGCTCGACGGCGCCATGTCGACGAAGAAGCGGTCGAGCGCCTCGGCGCGCTCCGGCGGCGCCAGCAGGTAGATGTAGTCGCCGGGCGCGACCGGATCGGCCTCGGTCGGCGTCAGGATCCGCTCGTCGCGGATCACCAGCGTCGGCTTCGACCAGGACGGGATCAGCCCGCGGCGGAAGTACAGGCTCTTCGGCCGCACCGGATAGCCGACCAGCTGCTGCTCGAGCTGGCCGGGCAAATCGAGCTCGACGCGGCGCGGGCCGCGTTCGGCGCGCGGCAGCGCGACGTGCAGCCGCCGTGCCGCCGGCGCCAGTGTCCAGCCCTGCAACAGCAGCGAGATGATGACGACGACGAAGGCGACGTCGAAATAGAGATAGGCCTTCGACAGGCCGACCAGCATCGGGATCGAGGCGAGGAAGATCGCGACCGCGCCGCGCAGGCCGGTCCAGGCGATGAAGACCTTCTCCCGCCAGTTGAACTTGAACGGTGCGAGGCAGATCAGCACCGCCAGCGGCCGCGCCACCAGCATCAGCGCGAACGCCACCAGCACGGCGCCGCCGGCGCTGGAGAGCAGGCGATGCGGCGAGACCAGGAGGCCGAGCAGCACGAACATCACGATCTGCGCCAGCCAGGTCGCGGCGTCGAGGAACGTCACCACCGAATTATGCGCGCGGGTCGGCCGGTTGCCGATGATGATACCGGCGAGATACACCGCGAGAAATCCCGAGGCATGCACGATCTGCGAGCCGCCGAAGATCACCAGTGCCGCGGTGGTGACGAACGGCGCATGCAGGCCCTGCGGCAGCGCTACATAGTTCAGCGCGATCACCACCAGCCGGCCGCCGATCACCCCGATGATGGCGCCGAACACCGCCTCCTGGATGAACTCCAGCGCGATGTGCGAGGCCGAGCTCTGGCCGATCGAGATGAACTCGACCAGCATCAAGGTGAGGAAGATCGCGAACGGATCGTTGGTGCCGGATTCCGCCTCCAGCGTCGCGCCGACGCGTGGGCGTAGCCGCAGACCCTGGGTGTGCACCAGCAGGAACACGGCAGCCGCGTCGGTCGAGGCCACGACGGCGCCGACCAGCAATGACTCGGTCCAGTTGAGGTCGAGCACGAAACGGGCGACCGGCGCTGTGATCAGCGCGGTCAACAGCACGCCGGCGGTCGCCAGCACCATCGAGGGCACCAGCACGGTGCGGATGCTGGCAAACCGCGTCTTCAATCCGCCGTCGAACAGGATCAGCGCCAGCGCCACCGAGCCGACCAGATAGGTGGTGCGGACGTCGTCGAACTGCAGCCGGCCGGGGCCGGAATCGCCCGCCAGCATGCCGACCAGCAAGAACACCAGCAGCAAGGGAGCGCCGAACCGCAAGGCCAGCAGGCTCGACAGGATGCCGGCCATCACCAGCACCGCACCGAGCAGGATCGCTATACTGACGGAGTCGAGGGATGCCATGCGCCTTCGGAGGTCTCAAATACTTGCAATTGCATCCTTATCGTCGCCACACTGGGACGCCAACCGATTTCTGACATAAGCGGCAATGTGCCCGGTCTCATCAGCCCTAGGTCGCCCCGACACTGTGTTGTATCGATGGTCGCGTGTGCGCCTTTGTGGGATTCTCGCGGGGCATTCGAATCACATTTGGCTGACCCGCGCTTCGAGTTGAGATTTTGCCGATGGACATGAACTGGAAGGACGTCCTCGAATCGATCCAAATGGCGGCGCGCTCGGTCGGCGCCGAGGTCGCCTCGCCCTGGTTCTATCTGCAATTCGGCATCATCCTCGCCGCCGCCGGCCTCGCCTACGCCGCCGACACCGCCATTCATGCGCGGGTCGACATGTCGTCGCTGGCGATGCGCTGGCCGCTGCCGCTCCGGCACTTCGCCCGCGTGATGGTGAAGAGCGCTTCCACCGCCGTGTTCGCGGTCCTGATGATCATCTCCCGCATCGTGATGTGGCACGCGACCTGGCCGAGCCGCAGCTATCTGATCGCGGTCTCCGCCAAGCTGGCGCTGGCCTGGCTGGTGATCCGCCTCGTCACCTCGGTGATCGACAACGCCTTCATCGTGAAAACAGTCTCGATCGCGGCATGGGTGGTCGCCGCCCTCAGCATCATCGGCCAGCTCGATTGGGCGGCCGACACGCTGGATGCGTATGCGGTCGTGGTCGGCGGCCTCCGCCTTTCTCCGCTGCTGTTGATCAAGGCCGGCGCGCTCCTGATCGTGGCGCTGTGGCTGACCAACCTCGCCGGCAATTTCGCCGAGAGCCGCATCAACCGCGCCACCGATCTGACGCCGTCGATCCAGGTGCTGCTGGTCAAGATCATCCGCATCGGATTGATGGTGACGGCGATCGTGATCGCGCTCGGCGCGGTCGGCATCAACCTCTCAGCGCTCGCGGTGTTCACCGGCGCGGCCGGCGTCGGCATCGGTCTCGGCCTGCAGAAGATCGTCGCCAATTTCATCAGCGGCCTGATCCTGTTGGTCGACAAATCGGTGAAGCCCGGCGATCTCGTCACGATCGGCGACAATTCGGGCCGGATCAGCGCGATGAAGACCCGCTACATCTCGGTCGCCGCCGGCGACGGCCGCGAGTTCCTGATCCCGAACGAGGACCTGGTGACGCAGAAGGTCACCAACTGGACCTATACCGACAAGAACACGCTGGTGAAGATCGCCTTCTCCACCAACTACGACGCCAATCCGCGGCAGGTCTGCAAGCTCGCGATCACGACCGCGGCGGCCCATCCGCGCGCCACCAAGGGCCGGACGCCGAACTGCATCCTGACCGAGTTCGCCGAGGCCGGGATGAAATTCTCCCTGACCTTCTGGATCGCCGACCCCGACGGCATGGACAATGTGAAGAGCGACGTCATGCTGTCGCTGTGGGACGCCTTCAAGCAGGAGGGGGTCAGGGTGCCCTACCCGGTGCGGGAACTCCGCATCCGCGGCGGCGCGCTGCCGGTCGAGAGCGTGGTCGAGGTCTCCAATTAGCGCTTGAGCGCGGTCTTTTCGCCGCAGCGGTGGCCGCTGTTCCGGATATGGCCTGAAAATCAAGCCGTTTGGACATGTCCCCATGCCCAACCTTGGCTTGCGCCGGGCGCGCCGATCATTAAATTAGGGCCTGAAATCAGCCCCTTGCCCGCAGAAACAGCCCGCCCATGAGCTATATCGACGCCACCGACACCTCGCTTCGCAAGACCGGTCAGATCAAGCTGCACGGACCGAGCGGCTTTGCCGGCATGCGCAAGGCGGGCGCCCTGGTGTCGAAATGCCTCGATGTGCTCACCGACATCGTCAAGCCGGGCATCCCGACTTCGGTCATCGACGAGTTCGTTCGCAAGTTCGCCTTCGACCACGGCGCCTATCCGGCGACGCTGATGTATCGCGGCTATCGCTACTCGACCTGCACCTCGATCAATCACGTGGTCTGCCACGGCATGCCGGGCGACCGGCCGCTGAAGGAAGGCGACATCGTCAATGTCGACGTCACCTTCATCGTCGACGGCTGGTACGGCGACTCCAGCCGCATGTATGCGATCGGCGCCATCGCGCGGAAGGCCGAGCGGCTGATCGAGGTGACCTATGAGGCGATGATGCGCGGCATCGCCGCGGTGAAGCCCGGCGCCACCACCGGCGATATCGGCCATGCCATCCAGAGCTATGTCGAGCCGCAGGGCATGAGCGTGGTGCGCGACTTCTGCGGCCACGGCCTCGGCCGCCTGTTCCACGATGAGCCGAACATCATCCATATCGGCCGCCCCGGCGAAGGCGCGCCCTTGAAGCCCGGCATGTTCTTCACCATCGAGCCGATGATCAATCTCGGCAAGCCGCATGTGAAGATCCTGTCCGACGGCTGGACCGCGGTGACCCGCGACCGTTCGCTGTCGGCGCAGTTCGAGCATTCGGTCGGCGTCACCGCCGACGGCGTCGAGATCTTCACGCTGTCCGAACGCCATGGCGAGAAGCCGTGGGTTCAGGTCTAATCGGGTTCAGCTGTAACCGTCCTCGTCAATAATCGCTCCGCGTGCGCTCGATGATCTCCTCGGGCGTATGGTTCTCTCCGATCGACATCGCGCAGATCCGCGACAGATGCAGATAGGACAGTCCGGTCTCCTCCGCCCAGGCGTTGAACTGCGCCTGCACCTTGGCGAAATCGCGCTTCGACTTGACCTCCTCGGCGATATCGAGGCCGGCATCGCGCAGGCAGGCGACGACGTCGCGCGAGGTGACGAAGCCGTCCCAACCGAGGAAGCGCAGCAGCATCTGTCCGGTGTTGCCGCCGAGCCGGCTGCCGCGCTTGGCCAATAGCTCCAGCAGTCCAACCTCATCCGATGACGGCCAGGCGCTAAGGAATTTGCCGAAGCTGCCATGCTCGCGCGCGATCTCCTGCACGAAGCGGCCGTTGTCGCGCACCGACATGATCTTGGCGCCGTTGCGCACGATCCTGGCGTCGCTGACGAGCTTCTCCCAGAATTCGTCGGGCTTGAAGGCGAGCTTGGCGGGCTGAAAGCCGAGGAACGCCTCCTCGAAGCCCGGCCATTTGGCATCGATCACGCTCCAGGCAAAGCCCGCGCAGAACACGCGCCTGGTCATCTCGGCCAGCACGCGGTCGTCGCTGAGCTTTGCCAGCGCCTTGGCGCCCGCCGGCGGCCGCAGCAGTTTCTCCAGCGCCTTCGGCCCGCCCTTGCGCTTCTCCGCGCGCGAGCGGATCACCTTGAATGATGTCACGCCGCCCTCCCCCTCTTGCTCTCGAACCGTTGCCGCCGACGGTAATTCGCCCGAAGCATCGTGGCAAACCCGGCAGTTGCATCGGCTCTTGCAAATCGCCGCGAGCACGGCATGGTTGTAGCCGATGCCCGCCAAAGCCAGTGACAGCCCCGATCAGCCCGACGAGACGCCACATTATCACGGCCATCGCGAACGGCTGCGCGAGCGCTTCTATGCGGCCGGTCCCGACGCGCTGACCGACTATGAGCTGCTGGAAATGGCGCTGTTCGCCGCGATCCCGCGCCGCGACACCAAGCCGTTGGCCAAGGCGCTGTTGAAGAAGTTCGGCTCGTTCGCCGAGGTCGTGCACGCGCCGGTGGCGCGGCTGCGCGAGGTCGAGGGCGTCAAGGATGCCTCGATCAACCAGCTCAAGCTGCTCGCCGCGGCCGCCGGCCGGATCGCCAAGGGTGAGATCAGGCGCAACGTCGCGCTGTCGTCCTGGAACGACGTCATCGACTATTGCCGCACCGGCATGGCGTTCGCCGACAAGGAGCAGTTCCGCCTCCTGTTCCTCGACAAGCGCAACCAGCTGATCGCCGACGAGGTGCAGCAGACCGGCACCGTCGATCACACCCCGGTCTATCCGCGTGAGGTGATCAAGCGCGCGCTGGAATTGTCCGCCACCGCGCTGATCCTGGTGCACAACCATCCGTCCGGCGACCCGACGCCGTCGCAGGCCGACATCCAGATGACGAAAGCCATCGTCGACATCGCAAAGCCGCTCGGAATCGCCGTGCACGATCACATCATCGTCGGCAAGAACGGGCATACCAGCTTCAAGGGCATGCGGCTGATTTAGCATTGCACTCAACAAGCCCTCCGCTGTCGTCCCGGCTTAGTGCGCAATTGCACACGGGGGCCGGGACCCATAACTACGGAGTTGCGTTGTCGAAGCACGCTGTGGCTCCAGCTTTGCAAGCCAATTTGCTTTCGTGGTTATGGGTCCCGGGTCGCGCAGCGCTTGCCCGGGACGACATCGAGATTGTGGCAGAGAGTCATACGACCGCATTCTCGCGACATCTCTTGCCGAGCCTTGCATCTCGTTCCGCCCGCGTCATACGAACCAAGCGTAACTGCCGCTAAACTAGCCCATGCAACGTTTCCCGCGCGGCGGCGTTTGTTGCAGATTGATCTGACGGCCTGTCAGGGGCCTTGGGGGACCGATGTCCGATTACGTCATTGAGGAGGGGCTGCCCTATCCGCTGGGCGCCCACTGGAGCGGCCACGGCACCAATTTCGCGGTGTTTTCCGCCAACGCGACCAAGGTCGAGGTCTGCCTGTTCGACGGCGAGCGCGAGACGCACCGCTTCGAGCTGCCCGAATATACCGACCAGGTGTTTCACGGCTTCATCAATGGCGTGCAGCCGGGGACGTTCTACGGCTATCGCGTTTACGGTCCCTACCAGCCGGACGGCGGCCACCGCTTCAACCCGAACAAGCTGCTGCTCGATCCCTACGCCTGCGCCCATGCCGGCAGCCTGACCTGGAATCCGGCGGTGTTCGGCTACAAGATGGAGAGCGGCGACGACCTCACCTTCGACGAGCGCGACAGCGCGCCGTTCATGCCGAAATGCGTGGTGGTCGATCCCAATTTCGACTGGGTCCAGGAGGCGCAGCGGCAGGACGTGCATTGGGACGAGACCGTGGTCTACGAGACCCACGTCAAGGGGTTCACCAAACAGCACCCGGGCATCGACGAACATTTGCGCGGCACCTATGCCGGCTTCGGCTCGAACGCTGCGATCGACCATCTCAAGGCGCTCGGCATCACCTCGGTCGAGCTGCTGCCGGTGCATTCCTTCATCAACGACAGCAACCTGCTGGACAAGCACCTCACCAATTACTGGGGCTACAACACCATCGGCTTCTTCGCGCCGGATCCGCGCTACGCCGCCGACGTGCCGAACAGCCTGCGCGAATTCAAGGAGATGGTGTCGCGGCTGCATGGCGCCGGCCTCGAAGTCATTCTCGACGTCGTCTACAACCACACCGCCGAAGGCAACGAGCGCGGCCCGACGCTGTCGTTCAAGGGCATCGACAATGCGAGCTATTACCGCCTGCTGCCGGACAAGCGACGCTACTACATCAACGACACCGGCACCGGCAACACGGTGAACCTGTCGCATCCGCGGGTGATCCAGATGGTGATGGACAGCCTGCGCTACTGGGCCGGCCACATGCATGTCGACGGCTTCCGCTTCGATCTCGGCACCATCCTGGCACGTGAGGTTTACGGCTTCGACGAGCAGTCCGGCTTCCTCAAGGCGATGAACCAGGACCCGCTGCTCGCGACCGTCAAGCTGATCGCCGAACCCTGGGATTGCGGCCCCGGCGGTTACCAGGTCGGCGGCTTCCCGGCGGGCTGGGCGGAGTGGAACGACAAATACCGCAACGTTGTGCGCGATTTCTGGCGCGGCGAGGCGGCGCCAGGCAGCCTGGCACCGCGGCTGCTCGGCTCGCACGACGTGTTCAACCGCGAGGGCCGCCGCACCTGGGCCAGCGTCAACTTCATCACCGCCCATGACGGCTTCACGCTGAACGACTGGGCGAGCTACAACAACAAGCACAACGAGGCCAACGGCGAGCACAACAACGACGGCTCGTCGGACAACCACTCCTGGAATTGCGGCACCGAGGGCCCTACCGACAATCCGGATATCCGCACTTTGCGCGAACGGCAGAAGCGCAACATGCTGGCGACGCTGCTCGCCTCGCAGGGCACGCCGATGCTGCTCGGCGGCGACGAGTTCGGCCGCACCCAGCGCGGCAACAACAATGCGTACTGCCAGGACAACGACATCTCGTGGTTCGACTGGAATTTTTCCGACGACGCCGGGAAGCTGCTCGCCTTCACCAAGCGGATGATCAAGCTGCGGCGCGACTATCCGATCCTGCGCCGCAGCCGCTTCCTCTCCGGCGATCGCGATCCGCAGCTCGAGATCCGCGACGTGGTCTGGATCAGCACCTCGGGCGTCGAGATGACGCAGGCCGACTGGAGCACCGGCTGGATCAAATGCTTCGGCGTCGTGCTCGACGGCCGCGCGCGCAAGACCGCGATCGCGCGTGAGGGCGAGGACGACACTGTGCTTGTCATCCTCAACAGCTACGAGGGCGAGGTCGACTTCAAGCTGCCGCCGACGTCAGCCGGACCGCGCTGGTCGCGGCTGCTCGACACCAACGCGCCGGAACAGCCGGCAGGCGCGCAGTTTGCGTTCGACGGCACGTACAAGGCGGTGGGGCGTTCGTTCGTGCTCTTCACCGCTGGCGAGGTGAAGTCATCCCCGTAGCCCGTTGGCTCCACTCGGGCTGCGATCCGCCTTCTCCTTCCCCCTGAAAGGGGGAAGGTCGGGATGGGGGTCAGCCGCAGGCGATGCTGCAAGCCGAGAGAGCAGATCCCCACCCGCTTTGCTCTCACGAGCAAAGCGACCTCCCCTTTGCAAGGGGAGGTAAGGGTCCCGCGACGCCGTCGGCCAATTGACATTCGGCCGCGGACTGCCAGACTTCGCGGAAAATTAGGGGTGGAGACCTCTGGATGGCCAATCTTTCGGCCTCAAATCACGTCGCCCGTGTTCTGTCGGCGGCCAACCAGGTGGCCGGCGTCGACACCGAGACGCGGATCGCCGCGTCCTGGCGGCGCTGCCTGGTCAATCACAACCTCGATCCGGCCCGGCGCGGGCCGCCGCAGACCCTGACCGAGGCGGAGATCCGGCACATCGCCGAGCCGATGGAGGATTTGATCCAGGTCGCGATCCCCGAGCTCGAGGACCTCGCCCGCGTGCTCCACGATTCCGGCTACTGCGTCAATCTCGCCGATCCCAACGCCACCATGCTGGTGAGCCGGCTGCCCGGCGGCGACTACGCGCGGATGTTCCTGGAATGGAAGATCTACACCGGCTCGAACTTCGCCGAGACTTTCGAGGGCACTAACGGGCTCGGCACCGCGCTCGCCGAGCAGCGGCCCATCCTGGTGCATGGCGACGAGCATTTCCGCGAGCAGTGGCACATGTTCACCTGCGCGGTGTCGCCGCTGTTCGATCATGCCGGGCGGCTCGCCGGCGCCGTCAACATCACCTCGTGCCGCAGCGATCTCGGCCGCAGCGCGCATGAGCTGGCGCTCGCCGTCACTACGGAGGCGACGCGGCGGATCGAGCAGTCGTTCTTCCGCCGGCGCTACCGCGCCTCCTGGATCGCGATGCTGCCCGGCGACGGGCATGGCATGCTGGCCTATGACGACGACCGCCGTGTCGTCGGCGCCTGCCGCACCGCGCGCGCCGCGTTCGGCCTGACCGATGCGATGATCGAGGACGGCATCGACCTGTCGCATCTCGTTCAACTCGACGATCGCGCGGCACGCGCCGCGGACGAGCAGGTCGCGCTGCGTCGCGCCGACGGCACGCCGTGGGGACGCGGCCGTCTGGCGCCGCCGGTGCGGGCGCGTTCGCCGCGTCCACCATCCACACCGCCGCGCGAAAAGCCGGCCGGACAGTTTTCCGGCCTGCACCGGCTGGCGGGCCGCGATCCCGTGCTGATCAAGGGCGTGAAGCGGCTGATGACGGTCGGCAATCTCGATCTGCCGATCCTGTTGCATGGCGAGACCGGCGCCGGCAAGGACGTGTTCGCGCGCGCCATCCATGCGGCGAGCAATCGCGCCGGCCGCAACTACGTCGCGCTGAACTGCGCGGCGATGCCGGAGAGCCTGATCGATGCCGAGCTGTTCGGCTACGAAGCCGGCGCCTTCACCGGCGCGCGGCGCGAGGGATCGAAGGGGCTGATCGTGCAAGCCAGCGGCGGCACGTTGTTCCTCGACGAGATCGGCGACATGCCGCTTTCGCTGCAAACCAGGCTGCTGCGCGTGCTGGAAAACCGCGAGGTCTGGCCGCTCGGTGCGCTGAAGCCTGTCGCGGTCGACATCCGCCTGATCAGCGCCACGCACCGTGATCTGGCGCGGATGGCGGAGGACGGCAGCTTCCGCTCCGATCTGTATTACCGGCTGCGCGGCATGGAGATCCGCCTGCCCGCGTTGCGCGAGCGCGCCGACCGCAAGGACGTCATCGCGCAGATCGCCGACGAGGAAGCGCCGCACTGCCGCATCGCGGCCGACGCCTGGGCGCAGCTGATGGCCTATCCGTTTCCCGGCAACATGCGCCAGCTTCGCCACGTGCTGCGGCTCGCCGGCGCCACCGCGGAGCACGGCCTTATCACCGAGGCCGATCTCGATCTGCCGCCGTTCAGCGCACGCGGCGCGGAGGCCGATCACACAGCGGGCGAGCGCACCGCGATCGTCGATGCATTGCGAGCCAATGACGGAAGAGTGACGGACGCGGCCACGGCGCTCGGGCTCAGCCGCGCGACGTTGTACCGAAAGATCAAAGCGTTAGGGATCGCGCTGGACAGCTAGACCAGAACGGCCCCTGCTGTTCCGGCGGTGCGGGAAAGGTGATATCGTACGGTTTTCGCCTTCAACGCCACGGAGCGGGTCCCATGACACGGTTTCCCCTCGCTGTGGTCGTTGGCCTCATTGCCGCGACCATTTCGCAGCCTGCCGCCTCGGATTCCACCGAGCAACGATTGGGCAAAGTCCATTTCGTGACATCCTGCAAGCCCGAAGCGCAGGAGCTGTTCGATCGCGCCATGCTGTATCAGCATTCGTTCTGGTACAGCGCGTCGCGGCGCACCTTCGAGGAGGCGCTGGAGGCCGACCCGCAATGCGCCATCGCCTATTGGGGCATCGCGCTCAGCTATCTCTACAATCCGCACGCGCCTCCGCCGCCGGAAAACCTTCCGCTCGGCCTTGAAGCAGCGAAAAAAGGCCAGGCGCTGAATGCCGGCACCCCGCGCGAGCGGGAATACATCGATGCGATCGCGGCGATGTATGTCGACTACGACAAGGTCGATCACCGCACCCGCGTGCAGCGATTCCTCGCCGCCGAAGAGCAGGTCGCGACGCACTATGCCGACGATGACGAGGCGCAGATCGCCTATGCGATCACGCTCAACGTCGCGGCCTCGCCGGGCGACAAGACCTATGCCAACCAGCTGAAGGGCGCGGCGCTGCTCGAACCGATCTTCAAGCGCCAGCCCGAGCACCCCGGCATCGCCCACTATCTGATCCATCTCTACGACTACCCGGCGCTCGCGGAGAAGGGCCTCCCCGCGGCGATGCGCTATGCCAAGATCGCCGAACACGCGCCGCATGCCCAGCACATGCCGTCGCACATCTTCACGCGCGTCGGCTACTGGAAGGAGTCGATCGCCTCGAACAAGGAATCCGCACGCATCGCCAGGGAAGACGGCGAGCAGCAGGACCAGGCGCACGCGATGGACTATCTGGTGTATGCCTATCTCCAGCTCGGCCAAGACAAGGAAGCGCGTGCGGTGATCGACGAGCTCGGCAAGCTTCAGTTCAAGCTCGACCGGTTCGCAGGCCCCTTCGCGGTGGCGGCAAGCCAGGCCCGCTATGTCTTCGAACGCGGCGACTGGAAGGGTGCCGCCGCGCTTGAAGTGCATCCCACCAAATACGCCTATGCGGATGCCATCACCTATTTCGCCCGCGCGGTCGGCGCCGCGCGCTCGGGTGACCCCGCCGCCGCCAAGGCCGATGTCGCCAAGCTCGTCGAGTTGCGCGACAAGCTCAGGGACGCCAAGGACGCCTACTGGTCCAACATCGTCGACATCCAGCAGCAGATCGCGAGCGCCTGGGTGCTGTACGCGGAAGGCAAATACGACGATGCGCTCAGCGCGATGAATGCCGCCGCGGAGGCGGAAGACAAGACCGAGAAGCACCCCGTCACGCCGGGACCGCTGGCGCCGGCGCGCGAGCTCTACGCGGCGATGCTGCTCGATCGCGGCATGGCCAGGGAGGCGCTCGCCGCCTATGAGGCCGTGCTCAAGAAGGAGCCCAACCGGCTGGCGACTTATCTCGGCATGATCAAGAGCGCCAAGGCGGCCGGCGATCAGGCCAAGATCCGGGAATGCGCTGATCAGATTGCCCGGCTCACCGCGGATGCCGATCTGTCGCGGCCGGAGCTGATCGAATTGCGCCAGACGACCGGAAGCAAGCTGTGATGCCACGGGCGACATGGCGCAACGGTGGAGCGGCGCTGCTCGGCGCCGTTGCGCTATCGCTTTGCCATACCCTGCCGCTTGGCGCGATGGAGATCCTCGGCCAGGCCGGCGTGCTCGGCGAATGGGAGCTGACCGGACATCTCACCGAAAGCGCGCCGGACGCGCCGAGGCAGTTCTCCGGACCGCTCAAGATGAAGCATGTGGGCATCTGCACGCAAGACGGGCCGGACGAACGCGCCGGAGAAATCAAGCTGCAAATCACGGGCGCGGATTCGCAGGTCACCGCCGAGCTGGTGCTGGACGGCGCGCCCTGCACCTACAGCGCGCGCAAGACGCGCAATTACGAGGGCACGCTGTCCTGCGAAGGACGCGCGCCCGTCCCGCTGCTGGTTTGGCTCAAATAGCCGATACCGTCACGCCGCCGGCCGCGCGCGGCGCAGCCATTCGTTCAAATCGATGCGGCCGAGGCGCGCCTCGCCGAGCGGCACCAGCGAGTGCTGCTCGACCCGGCCGCCCCAGTAAAGCGCGTCAGGGTCTTTCACCACCTCGCGCGGGTCGCCCTTTGCCTTCAGATAGCGCGCCACGATCTCGTTGAACGGCGCGCGGTCGGGACCTGCGATCTCGACGATGCCGTTGCGCGGCGGCTCGAGCGCGATATCGGCGACGAGCGCGGACACGTCCTCCGCCGCGATCGGCTGGAACAGGCCGGGCGAGAGCCTGACGGTGTTTCCAACCGCGCCCGCATCGGCGATCGCGCCGACGAATTCCATGAACTGGGTCGCGCGGATGATGGTGTAGGGAATCCCGGACGCCTCGATCAGCTTCTCCTGCGCCACCTTGGCGCGGAAGTAGCCGTTCTCGGGCGTCCGGTCGGTGCCGACGATCGACAGCGCGACATGGTGCCTGACGCCGGCCGGCTTCTCCGCCGCCAGCAGGTTGCGGCCGGAGGTCTCGAAGAACTCCATCACGGCCTTGTTCTCGAACGATGGCGAATTGGCGAGATCGATCACCACGGCCGCGCCGGCCAGCGCCTCCTTCAGCCCCTCGCCGGTGATGGCGTTGATGCCGTTCTTCGGCGAGGCGGCGACGACGTCATGGCTGCGCTGGCGCAGAATGGCAACGGTCTTTGAGCCGATCAGTCCGGTACCGCCGATCACAACGATCTTCATGGTGATGCTCCTTGTCGGTAACGAGGTTTCTTGAGACATGCTTGCCGGATTTGCCGGCGGAAATCGTCATGGGTACGTCGCGCTACCTCCTCGATCGCTCTCCCGCAAGCAACCACACTATAGCATGCCACGGCTGTTCTGATGTCGCGGAACCTGTCATCCGATGCGTCGTCTGACGAGCATGAGACGTTGGTGGCTACGCTTGCTGAACCTCTTACCGTCACGTAGACTAATGCGTGCGTTCCAGCCAGCGTGCTGGGGTACCGAAAGCTTCGGCCGCTGCCGGGATATCACCGCGGGCTCTCTTTCGTGCTGCAACGCAAATGCTGGGCATGACGTTTAGCCCGCTGTGCACTCCTTGATTTGATTTCAAGCAAACGCAGGAGGAGTCTATGCGGAATTTTATCACCTTTTTCGTTTCCAGCGTGGCAATCGTCGTTGCGGGGTCGACCGCGTTAGCGGGTGAGAAGGTGCTCGAGTTCAAGCTCGTCACCAAGCCTGTCGACGTCAAGGTCATCGAGGCAGCAAACGTCGAGGGGCAGACGGTCGTTTCCGGCAAGTTCTTTGGTGTCGCCATCTTCAGTGATGGCCATATCGGGGTGAAGGAGTTCGTCCATTCAGGAGACATGCTGAAGGGCTCGGGCTCCTATTACGGTTACAGCACCTACACGTTCGAGGAAGGCGCGATCACCGCGCGTTACACCGGCGCGATCAAGGACGGAAAATCAAACGGCGAATATACGATCCTTTCGGGCACGGGCGCTTATGCGAATGCAACGGGCACAGGAACGATCGAAAGCGCGCCGAACCCCTTCAAGGGGGTCAATCTTCTGAACATCAAACTGGTCGTGAGAACGCCGGGGTCATAGCAGCGCAGCGTCCGCGGGACCACGGCAAGGACAGCGACGCCTCACATGAGCGTTGGCTCGGCCAGCGGTCGCACGGCCGGGCCAAAGCCATCAAACGCGTGCAAGACGGGTCGTCAGCATTGCGCCCTCAAGGCGACGCAGCCCGACAGCTCTCAAACGATTGAGAGAGGATCGGGTACCTGGACCCGTCCGCCTCGCAGATGTCAGTACGTTTCAGGAAAATTCGTTCCAGCTCACACGCCGCGCATCGACGTCGCCGAGCTCGACCGGATCATGGATGTTGCGCACGCTCTGGAAGCCGGAGCGCAGATAGATCAGCGGGTCGACTGTGGTCGCGGCGCGGACGTGCTGGACCTCGCCGATGAAGATCGAATGGGTCTTGGTCTCGAGCTCCTGCGCCAGCACGCAGTCGAACGCCGCGACGGCATCCTCCAGCACCGGGGCGCCGGTGGCGCCGGTGGTCCAGCGCCCAAACGCAAAACGGTCGTCGCCGTTGACGCCCTTCTGGCCGGAGAAGGTCAGGGCCAGCAGCGCGTGGTCCTCGTTCAGGAAGTTGATGACGAAATGGCGCTCCTCGCGGATGCGCTGATGCGCGCTGGCGTTACGGTTAACGCAGACCAGCACCGAGGGCGGATTGTCTGACAGCGAGCAGGCCGAGGTCACGGTCAGGCCGGTGCGCTGCCCGGTCTCGGAGCCGACCGTCACCAGCGCGACGGCGCCCGCGCAATGGCGCATCGCCTGCTTGAAACTCTGTGCGTCGACCGTCATGCCGCAAACCCTGTTTGAGCATGATCCGCCGGATCATGCTTCGGTAAAAACACTTCGTTCAAGATATGCGAGGCGGGGTGCGAGGCAAGCCCCGCACCCCGCGCAGCTGTCATGCAGCCTTCTCGAACTCGGCTCCGAGATGCTTGAGCCGCGGCATCACCTCGTTCTTGAGCAGGTCCAGCGAGTGCCGCCAGGCTTCCGGCTTGTGCTTGTAGTCGAAGCCGAACACACAGAGGACGCCGAAGCCGCCGACCTCCCGGTAGATCTTCTCGATCCTCTCGGTGACGGTCGCGGGCGAGCCGACGATCCAATTCCGGCGTGCGCAATATTCGACGGTGACGTCGCTGTCGGGCACGTCGGGCGCGTGCTTCAGATAGTCCTTGAAGCCGAAATGGCCGAGCAGCGGCAGGAAGTACTCGCCCATCATCCGGCCCATCATGTCGCCGGTCGACAGCTTCCACGCCTCCTCATCGGTATCCGCCACGAACACCTCGCGCACCAGCCGCCAGTCCTTGCGGCTCGGCTTGCGGCCGGTCTTGGCGGCGCCGGCCTCGACCGAATCCCAGTGGCTGCCGACATAGGCCGGGTTGAGGTTGAGGCTCATCGGGATGAAGCCGCGCTCGCCGGCGAGCTTCAAGGTGTCCGAATTCTTCGACAGGCCGGCGACGCCGATCGGCGGATGCGGCCCCTGCAACGGCTTGATGTGCGGCTTGAGGAAGTCGAACATCGTGTCCGGCTTGCTCACTGTCCAGTACTTGCCCTTGTGCGTCCAGGGTCCCGGCTCGGACCACATCTTCAGGATGATCTCGAGCGCCTCGCGGGTCATGTCGCGGTTCTGGCCCGACATGCCGTCGACATTGAACATCGCCCAGTCGCTGGGCAGGCCCGAGGCCGCGACGCCGAAGTTGAGGCGCCCGTTCGAGAGATGATCGAGCATCGCAACGCGGTTCGCGAGCTCGGCGGGATGATGATACGGCAGCAGGAAGCCGCCGGGCCCGATGCGCAGATTCTTGGTCTGCAGCAGCGCCTGCGCCACCAGCAGGTCGGGCGACGGGTGCGGCTCCCAGGGTGCGGTGTGATGCTCGCCGATCCAGGCTTCCTGGTAGCCGAGCTCGTCGAGCCAGCGCAGCGTCTGCAGGTCCCAGTCGTGGCCCTCCTTCAATCCGCACTCCGGCGGGTGCGAGGGCATGGTGAAGTATCCAAGCTCCATGTGCGTTTCCTTCCTTCGCGTTGGGTTCAGTCGTGCAATGCGTCTTGCCGCGCATTGCATGACGATCAGCAAGCGCTGTGCCAGCGGAGGAAGTCGCAGGGAATGGGTGAGAACGGCCGGATTTCGGCCGGCTGCGCGCCGGTCAGCGGGCTTGGCAAGGCTGGCGGCGTCTCACCGTCGCGAGACGTGTCGCAACCATGAGACGCGCCGGCAAGCATTCCCGCTGGCTCGGGCTGCCTTCGCACACACGGAAGCAGATACTCTCGCGGAGACTCCCCCTCACCCGAATTCGAGCTTCGCTCGAATTCGACCTCTCCCCGCAAGCGGCAGGGGTGTCCGGGGAATGATTCACTGTGTCGCGGTGCATGCTCGGCAGGACCGAGGCAAATCGGTCTTTTCTGGTTGTCGAGACACAGAGGGCCGAGCATGCGATATCGCGGTAGCATTTTTGGAAGGCTGCTTGAACCGATCAATCGACGGCAGTTTCAGACGGTTGTGGATCGTCTGGACGGGGATGCCTACGACAAGTCGTTCAGGAGCTGGGATCATCTGGTGGCGCTGATCTATGCCCAGCTTAGCGGCAACAGCAGTCTGCGCGGGGTGGTGACTGGCTTCAACGCCAATTCGCAGCATCACTATCACTTGGGAACCGGCAAGCTGTCGCGCTCGACGTTGTCCGATGCCAATGCCCGCCGTCCGATCGGCATTTTCGCGCAAACCTTTGCGGCGCTGTCGGCGATGGCGCGTCGCCAGCTGCGGAGTGAAGGCATGGAGATGGTGCGTCTGATCGACGCCAGTCCGATCCCGCTCGGCAAGGTCTGCAGTTGGGCGACGTGGAACGGCCGCATCCGCGGCATGAAGCTGCATGTCGTCTACGACCCAAGGAGCGATGTCCCGACCTGCGTCGAGATGACGGCCGCGAACGTCAATGACATCGAGATCGGCCGACAGACCCCAATCCAGCCCGCCACCACCTATGTGTTTGACAAGGGCTATTGCCGTTTCGACTGGTGGCAGAAGATCAATGATAGCAAGGCTTTCTTCGTTACCCGGGCGAAGACGAGCATCCGTCTTCGCTCGCTCAGGCATCGCGCCATCCGCAAGCGTAACGGGGATGGCTTCGAAATCCTTGCCGATGACGAGGTGAAGCTCACCAGCAAGGGCGATTCGCGCCTTCCAATCCCGCTCCGCCGCATCAAGATCAGACGCGAGAAAGGCGGCAAGATCACACTCCTGACCAACGACCTTGCCCGTAGCGCCGTCGAGATCGCCGCCCTCTACAAGAGCCGATGGCAAATCGAGCTGCTGTTCCGCTGGATCAAGCAGCATCTCGATATTCGCAAGTTCCTCGGCGCCAACGACAACGCGATCCGCCTTCAGGTGCTCGCTGCGATGATTGCCTACCTGCTGCTGCGCATCGCCGCTCACACCAACTGCATCAAAATGCTCCCGCTCAGGTTCGCCGAACTCGTCGGCCAGCTCCTGCTCACGCGTCGATCCCTCGCTGCCATCGACAAACCTCCGCCCATCAACCCCAGCCGTCGGAAATCAACCATCTCACCTGACCAGATGGAGCTCCGCTATGCCTGAATTTCCCCGGACACCCCTGCCGCGCGCGGGGCGAGGTGAAGCGGAGCGCCGGATCAGCCCGCCGCGCGGCGCGGCTGGGCGTTGGTATCGGGCTCGGAGGATGGAGGAAGCTGCATCAGGATGGTCTGGCCCATCGAGGCGATCTCGATGCCCTCCTCCTGGAAGCGCCGTTTCATGCGGCGGTTGAACTCGCGTTGCACCGCCCAGCGTCCGCTATCGGTGCAGCGGATCTGGCCGACGATGGTCACGACCGAGCCGTCGACCTTGTCGACGCCCCACAATTCGAGGTCGCCTCGGATGAATGCGCGATACGCTGTCTCCTGGCGCATTTGGGCGACGATGTCCTTCAGCACCTCGCCGGCGCGGTCGGTGTCCTCCTTGTAGGACACGTTGACGCTGACCGCGGCATTGCCGGCGCCGCGGCTGGAATTGGTGATCGTCGTCACCGCGCTGAACGGCACGACGTGCACCGAACCGTCGCCGGCGCGCAGCCGCATGGTGCGGATCGAGACGTTCTCGACCACGCCCGAGAGGCCCGACACCGTGACGTTGTCACCGACCTGCACGGTGTTCTCGATCAAGAGGAACAGCCCGGTGATGAGGTCCTGCACCAGCTTCTGCGAGCCGAAGCCGATCGCGATGCCGACGATGCCGGCGCCGGCGAGCAGCGGCGCGACATTGACGCCGATCTCGCTGAGCGCCGTGAGGCCGACCACCGCGACGATCATGCAGAACAGCGCGGTGCGCAGCATCGGCTGGAAGGTGCGCAGGCGCGCGGCGCGGGCGTAATGCCCGTCGCGCGACAGGGTGTCGATCTGCCGGTCCATCAGCGCATTGGCGACTTCCCAGATCACGGCCGCGGCCAGCGCGGCAATGCCGATCGTCACCAGCGCCGAGATCAGGCGGCTTCCGATCTGGCCGCCATAGAACCAGACGATGGCATCGACGCCCCAGACCTCGAGCAGCGCGACGAAGCCAATGAAGGCGATCACCGCCGTGACCACCTTGCGCAGCAGCGGCAGATAGCGGTTGGCGCGGGTCTCGAGCCCCGGGAAGCGCTGGATCAACTCCGGGCTGATGCGGAAGCCGCGATCGATCAGGCTCAGCACCACCATGGTGACGAGGCGGGTAACCAGCAGCACCGCGACAGTGCCGACGAAATACTGCAGGAGCAGCGAATAGCCGTTGCGGATGTTGAGCGCCCACACTGCCCACAGCGCGAGGTCGAGCGCGATCGCCAGCACATGCCAGAGCGCCGCGAGACGGTTGCGCGTTCGCGCCGCAAGCCCGGTGCGATCGGCCGGCGCGCGGATGGCGTCGGCGACCTGGCGGCGGCACTGCAGGATGATGACGACGACGAACAGATGCACGACCAACATCACGAGCCGGATCAGCGCGGCATAGCCGGCGCGATGCAGCCCGAGCAGCAGCGCGACATTGGCAAAGGCGATGCCGGAGACGCCGACGGCGACGATGCGCCGGGCCCAGATCTCGATATAGGCCGCGGTCTCGGCACGGACGCGGAACAGGCCGAACGGCCCCGCCAGCGCGCGCACCGCGCAAATCAAGACGCGCGAGAACACATAGGCGTTGACGACGGCCAGGATCACGAGCCGCGTGGTCGATTGATCGCCGATCTCGGTGCCGAGCAGCGCGGTGGCGATGCCGCCGAACACGACGACCGGCAGCAATTCGAGCAAAAGGCGCCCAAGCACGAAGGGCAGCCGGACCAGCGACTGCCAGGCCCGCGCCAGGCTGAGCCGGCGCCGCTGCAACTCGGGCGCCGGCGTGACGTCGGCAACCGACGACGGCGGATCGACGATGGCGAGCGTCTGCACCGGCATGCGCGCGGTCTGCGGCAGCCGCGCTTCCAGGAACGCGACCGGCCGCTTGATCAGGCGGAACACCACCCATTCGGCGGCCAGCGCGCAGCCGAACACCAGCGCCAGCTTCCAGGCGATATCGATCAAGAGGCCATAGGCGACCGGATCGTTGGCGGTACGCACGAACCAGTAGTAGAACGCCGGGAAATGCGTCAGCGTGCGCGCGACGTCGGCGACCTCGCGCGACATCTCGCCGACCTGCTCGGACACCATCAGCAACAGCTGTGCGCCGAGGCTGTCGGCGGTGAGCGGGATCGGCGAATGCTGCTCCGGCGCAGGCGCCGGCTGGGCCGCCGCCTGCGGCGAGGCATTGGCGATGGCGCGCAGCGTGTTGATGATCTCGCCGCGCTTCTTGTCGTCCTGCAGCGTGTCGAGCGCACGTTTCGCCTGCTCGGGCGTCAGCGCGTCGCCGGTAGCGGGTTGCGGCGGCGCCGGCTTGGCGGCCGGCTGCGCCAGCGCGGGAGAGACGAACAAAGTGAAGACGAGAAGCAGCGCAAGGCGAAGTTTGTGCGACACGAGGGCCTCATAAAATAACTGCGCGACCGCAAACCCTTGGGAGGAATCTGCTCTCGCGCTCGCGCCATGTCGGATACTCCTTTTCGCCCCGATGGTGTGTCGGAAGTTTGCCGCTGTGACGGCCATCTCTTGGCATTTGCCGCAACACAATCGTCACAGGCGTTGAGCCGCGTTTACACTTCCAGTGCGCGTTCCCGGCCGGCTCACTACACGTCAGGGGTGAGACCGCAGAATCTTTCGCTTGACGCGCAGGAGCCGCCGTGATGTTCTTACTTTGTTCTTTTGTTCCCAATTGCGTTTCGGGGGTTTCATGCACGACGTTTTTGCCGAGAACGGTCCGGTCAGGCTCTTCATCCATGATGACGACGAGACACCGATAGAATTCATGCGCAACCTGCTGCGCACGGTATTCGGCAAGTCCCGGAAAGAGGCTGTTGCCGTCACCGCGCGAATCGAGGCCCAGAACGGATTCGCATGCGGCCCCTATCCCGCGACGGTGGCCAAGGCACTGCTGGAGTCCGCCCAACAGCTGATCCGCAACAACGGGCATCCATTGCTGATCACCGCATCGGCCGCCGACGCGGACCGGCCGTGCGATCTCTGTGGCGCGCTGGAGCCCGTCACCGACGTGTTTCTCATCCGCCGGACAGTCTGCCTGTGCGGCAACTGCCTGATCGCCGCGCGGGCAAGCTCGGAAAATCTACCGAGCGAGGAGTTCAGATATGCCTTCATGGCGCTCGATTGGCATTTTGCCGGGACGCCGCGCAATCAGATCATGACCCGGTCGCGACAATTTCCCGGTCACATGCGAGCGGACGTTCAGATCGCGATCGACAGGTTGTTCGATGTGCCGATCCATTTCTTCGGCATTCATGAGCAGCACCGCTATGAGACCCTCGCGATTGCCTCGCTGATGGAGAACAGCCGCAACGCGCCGCCGATCGCGCCGCCGCAGTATCACGACGTCGACGTTGGCGAGCCTGAGTCGGTGAAATGCCTGACCAATGGCTTGTGGCTATGCCAAACCGGAGAGCTGCGCTACGCGGTGCTGCTCAGCTACCATCGTGATTATCAGACCGAGCCGGGCTTGCGGATCGAGCTCGCGGTGCCCGCAGGCGTCGCCGGAAACGCCTTGGTGCAGCGGACCTTTGCCGAGCTGGAAGCGGCCGTGCACGCGGCACGATCCTATCGCGGCAAGATCCTGTCGCTCGAGGATGCCGCCGACTATCGCGGCCGCGCCCGCGGCGTGACCGTGCATCGCCTGCCGACGGTCGCGCGCGATGACGTGATCCTGCCGGACCGGACGCTGCGGCTGCTCGACCGCAACGTGCTCGACTTCGTCGAAAGCCGCGATCTGTTGCGCAAGCTCGGGCAGTCGACCCGCAAGGGCATCCTGCTCTACGGCCCGCCCGGCACCGGCAAGACCCACACCATTCGCTATCTCGCCACCAACCTGCCGGATCACACCACGCTGATCATCACCGCCGAGCAGGTCGGCCTGCTCGGCGCCTATATGAGCCTCGCGCGGCTGCTGCAGCCGACCATGGTCGTGATCGAGGATGTCGACCTGATCGCGCGCGACCGCGAGGACATGGGCGGACCGTGCGAGGAATCGCTGCTCAACAAGCTGCTCAACGAGATGGACGGCCTGAAGGAGGACTGCGACATCCTGTTCGTGCTGACCACCAACCGGCCCGAGGAGCTGGAAGGCGCGCTGGCCGGCCGGCCCGGCCGCATCGACCAGGCCATCGAGGTGCCGGTGCCCGACGAGACCGGGCGCGGCAAGCTGATCCGACTGTACGGCAAGGGCCTGCCGCTCGAACCGCCCGTGGTTGACGCAGCGGTGCAGCGCACCGCCGGGGTCAGCGCCGCATTCATCAAGGAGCTGATGCGCCGCATCGCTCAGGCCAGCATCGCCCGCGGGGGAGGCCAGGATGTCACTGCTGACGACATCGGCGCAGCGCTGAACGAGATGCTGTTCGACGGCGGCCGGCTCAACGTGAAGCTGCTCGGCGGCGCGCAGGGGATGAGTGCGGGGTGATGGCCGGTCAACGCACTAAACGTGCCGGCAACAGCAACTCGCGCTCGCCGCCGGCGAGCCGCGCGAGTTCGTCCGACACGCGCGCCAGCGCGCGATCCCAGGCCTGCGGTCTGTCCTGGCGGAACAGCCGCATGGTCGGATACCAGGGCGTGTCGGCGCGATCGCGCAGCCAGCGCCAGTCGAGCGCATAGGGACACAGCATCCAGACCGGGCGGCCGAGCGCGCCGGCGAGATGCGCCACCGAGGTGTCGACGGCGATGACGAGATCGAGCGCGCAGACGGCCGCCGCGGTGTCGGCGAAATCGCCGAGCGTCGGCGCGAGGTCGATGATGTCGGCGCCAAGGCCCCGCAGCACCGGAGCATCGTCCGGCCGCGGCTCCTTCTGCAGGCTGTACAGCTGCACGCCCGATGTGACCAGCCGCGGCAGCACGGCGTCCGCCGGCAGCGAGCGCTGGCGGTCACCCTTGTGCCTGGGATTGCCGGCCCAGACCACGCCGACCTTCAGCGCGGTCACGCCGGCGAGCGCCTCGCGCCAGCGCGCGAGCTTGACGACATCCGCCCGCAGATAGGATATCGCTGCAGGAATGGTCTCGACGGTGGTGCGGAAGATCCGCGGCAGGCTCAGCAGCGGCAGTTGCAGATCGAACGGCGGCAGCGGCTCGCCGCGCGCGAACACCGCGACATCGGGCAGCATCGGCCGCAGCAGCGCGACCAGCCCCGGCTGCACCTGCAGAATGATCCGACCGCCCCTGCCCTCCAGCATCGGCACATAGCGGACGAAATTGATGGCGTCGCCGAGTCCATATTCGGCAAACAGCAGCAGCGTGCGTCCAGCGAGCGGCTCGCCCTGCCATTCCGGCTCTTCGAACACGGGATCGCCGTCGCTGAGCATCCTGGTCTTGCGGCGCCACTGATACTCCTCAAAGCCCTCCTCGAACTCGCCGTTCATCAGGAGGAAATGCGCGTGATTGTAGTGCGCGAGCGGCTGCTCGGGATCGAGTGCAATCGCCCGGCGCGAGGCCATCAGCGCCGCATCGATCTCGCCGGCATTGCGCAGCGCGACCGCGAGGTTGGCGTGACCCTTGGCATAGAGCGGCTCGAGCTCGATGGCGCGCCGATGCGCGGCGACCGCGGCCTCGACCAGGTTCTGCGCCTCGAAGATGATCCCGAGATTGGTGTGCGCGGCGGCGTAGTCCGGCTTCAGCGCCAGCGCGAGCTCGGCGCAGGCGATGGCGTCGTCGAGCTGTCCGAGCTCGAACAGGCAGGCGCCGAGATTGTTGAGGATGACGTGATCGGACGGGTCGCGGGCCGAGACCTGGCGATAGATGCGGACGGCCTCCGCGCGCTCGCCCGCTTCGTGCAGCACCATCGCCAGCAGGCGCTGCGGCGCGATGTTGTCGGGATCGAGTGCAATCGCGCGGCGGTAGTGCAGGATTGCGTCCTCCAGCAAGCCCTGGCGATAGAGCGCCGCGCCAAGGCCGCAATGCAGTCCGGCATTGTCGGGATCCGTGGCAAGTCCACGGCGATAGGCCGTGGCGGCCGCTTCGTGCCTTTTCTGATCGCTCAGCACATTGCCGAGGTTGAGCCAAACGCCGCGGTAGACCGGATCGCGCGCGATCACCTCGCGATAGGCCTGCTCCGCCTCGACCGGCCGCTGCTGCCCGGCCAGCGCGACGGCGAGGTTGAACCGCGCCCGCGTCAGGCCGCCATCGAGTGCGATCGCGCGGCGGAACGCGGTCTCGGCCTCATCGAAGCGCGACAGATCGCACAATGCGACGCCGAGCTTGATGTGCAGGCCGGCATCCTGCGGCCGCAGCGTCACGCCGCGCTCGAACGCCGCCACCGCGCCTTCGTGCTCGCCCTTCACGGCGAGCGCATCGCCGAGCGTGGCGAAGGCCGGTGCATGGTCCGGATCGAGGTTGAAGACCCGGTTCAGCAGCATAGCACCTTCCGCGACACGATCGGTCACGAAGGCGATGACGGCGGACAGATGCAGCGCCGGAACATGGTCGGGATCGGCGGTGAGGATGTCGCCGCACAGCGTGCCGGCCTCCGCCGCGCGGCCCGCGCCATAATGCGCCACCGCATCCCGCAACATCCGATCGACCGCCACGCTGCCCACGATACCGCCCCTGCCAACGACCCCGATGCGGATTAAACGGGCGACGCCGCGAAATCCGGCACGCGAATCTCGGTTGAACAATCAAAGCCCAGGTGCAGGTCCTTGATCTCTTCTCCTTCCCCTGAAAGGGGGAAGGTCGGGATGGGGGTCAGCCGCAGACGACGCTGCAAGTGGAGCGAGCTGATCCCCACCCGCTTTGCTCTGACGAGCAAAGCGACCTCCCCTTTTCAAGGGGAGGTAGGAGGGCCACAGACCACCGCCCCCTTGACGGCCGCCGCTTCATGTAACATATGAAGTTACATGATACGTGATAGCCGCCTGTCGAGCGTCCTGCATGGCCTGCTCCACATGATCGGGGCCGGCGAGCCGGTCACGTCGGAGCAACTTGCGCAGGCGATGGCCACCAACCCGGTGGTGGTACGCCGCGTGATGGCGGGGCTGCGCGAGCAGGGTCTGGTGCATTCGGAGAAGGGCCATGGCGGCGGCTGGACGCTGGCGCGCGATCCGGCCGACATCACGCTCGCGGACATCTATCGCGCGGTCGGCGCGCCCACGATCGTTGCGATGGGCCATCGCTCGGAAAATCCCGGCTGCCTGGTCGAACAGGCCGTCAACGACGCGCTCGGAGACACGTTTCGCGAGGTCGAAGCGCTGTTCCTGAAGCGGCTCGGCGCGGTGACGCTCGAAGCGCTCGCGAAGGATTTCAAGCGCCGGCTCGCCAAACACAAGCAAAATCTCGAGGACCAGATTCATGCAGTCAAGTGAGCAGGCGAAACCTCTGCCGTACAACGATCCCGCGCATTGGGACAAAATGGTCGCCGCCTATGAGGCGCAGTCGCAGCCGTTCACGACATTGTTCGCCGACGCCGCGGTCGCAACGCTTCCGATCGACCCGTCATCCAGGGTGATCGACGTCGCCACCGGCACGGGCGCCGCGGCGCTGGCCGCCGCCCGCACCGGAGCCGAGGTCACCGCGATCGATTTCTCCGCCGGCATGGTGGCACGTGTCCGCGCGCATGGTGTGGCGAATATCGAGGCGCGGCAGATGGACGGCCAGGCGCTCGATCTGCCGGATGCCGCCTTCGACGCGGCAGTGTCGGTGTTCGGCGTGATGCTGTTTCCGGACTGGCGCGCCGGCCTCTGCGAGATGGCACGGGTGACGCGACCGGGCGGATCGGCGGCGATTGCGGTCTGGAAGAGCGCCGATGGCGCCGCCGTGCATCTCCTGCTCTCGCAGATCATCCGGCGGCTCTATCCCGACAATGTCACGCCGATGCCGTGCACGGGCCTCGCCGAGCTCGCCGACCCCGGCCGCCTCGCCGCTGCGCTCATCGCCGCCGGCTTCTCCGATCCGGCGATTGCCGAGATCACCCACGACTTCAAGCTCAATGTCGCCAATCCCGCCGACGTCGACAAATTGTTCGAGTTCATGCCGCATTGGAGCGGGCTCGATGCAGACCAGAGCGCCGCAGTCGCGCGCGCCTTCCGCGCCGAGATTGAGCGCAGGCGGGTCGGCGACAGCTTCGCGATTCCGTCGACCGCGCTGATCGCGACGGCCCGGCGGGCTTGACCGAAACGGCCGCGATCCGGCCATGCGAGGTCACGGCCGCCTAGCGCTTGTCGTCGTCCGGTTTTTCTTCATCGCTCGGCGGCTGCAGGCCGGGACTGTTGGCCCAGCGGTCGAGTTCCTCGATCACCCGCCGATGGCTCGGCCGCAGCGGCTCTGCACCACCGGGCTCTTGCGATAATTTTCGGGGCAGCTTGACCTGATCTGGCATGGCTAGGCTCCAGAGCTGGGGCTGTACGCGCGATACGAGGCGCGATCGCTACGCGCGCGACTTGAGGAGATCGCGAATCTCGGTGAGCAGCTCCTGATCCTTGGTCGGCTTCGGCGGTTCGGCCGGCGCCGCGGGCGCTTCGCGCTTGAGCTGGTTCATGAGGCGGACCACGATGAACAGCACGAAGGCGACGATCAGGAAGTTGAGCGTGAGGGTCAGGAAGTTGCCCCAGGCCAGCACCGCGCCCTGCTTCTTGGCATCGGCCAGGTTGGTCGCCGTCACCGACTTCGACAGCGCGGTGAAATAGTTGGAGAAGTCGAGCCCGCCGCTGATCGCGCCGATGATCGGCATGATGACATCGGCCACCATCGACGAGACGATCGCGCCGAATGCCGCGCCGATGATCACGCCGACGGCGAGATCGACGACGTTGCCCTTCATGGCGAATTCCCTGAATTCCTTCAGCATCTGATCTCCTGTTTTCCAAATGAATGCGGTGGCACGCCCCGGCGACTGGATCGCCGGCCGCTCCAAGGGGGCGAAAGACTATTTGCGATCGGCCGGCTTCGCGGGCGCCGCGACTGGCTGCGCAGGCGCGGCCTGCTCCCATGGCGCCGGCAGGATGACCCGCGCCGGCGGCGGGTTCTGCGCGGCGCGCTGCACATTCGCATTTTCCGACCGCGGCTCGTCGCGGGCGTTATCCGCGCGGGCGGTGGCGACAAGGATGCCGAGCGTCAGCGCGACGGATCCGAGTGCCGCGCCGACCAATGCGACGGACCGCACCACACCAGCGCGCGGCCTGTTCAGGATGGCAGGATGAGATGAGGTCATCGCAACTGCTCCTCACGCAATAGACATCGTTCGGAACCGCTCGGGCGCGAGCGCCGCGCACGGCTCGAGGCGGGACGTCAGGTCTTGATGTCGTCCGGCAGCTTGCCGCCATTGGCGGCGAGCTTCGCCATCACCTGCTGATGCAGCCAGACATTCATGGTGGCGGTGTTGCTGGTGTCGCCGGTGTAGTGCAGCTCCTTCGCGAGCTCCTTGCGCGCCGCAAGGCTGCTGTCGAGGCCGAGCGCCTTCATCAGGTCGACGATCGAGCTGCGCCAGTCGAGCTTCTCGCCGGTGGCCGCGGCCGCCTTGTCGACGATCGCGGCGACGACGACGGATTGTGCCGCCGCCGTGCCGGGCGCAGCGGATGCAGCCGTCGACGTCGAAGGCGCTGCGCCGGGCGCGGCCGCCGTTGTGCTCTCAGCGGTTTTGGCCTGGGCGCCGTGGCCGAAGATTGCACCCATGATGCTTCCAAAAATGCTCATGATCTCTCGCTCCGTGCGCCCGAGACACCGTTCGTCCCGTGGCTGTTTCCGGTGACGGGGCGGACGATAGGCAGGCCATTGGCCGAGCGGAAGATGACCATCGTCACTATCGGAGTGTGGGACGGCGTGGTGCTGTCGGCGGAGAAAGCGTGCGGCTTTCTGCGGCCGCGCGAGAGCCTTTCATCGTACGCCCCACGTGCGATGAAGTCAGCCGTCCCGGCCCGATTCGCCAGCCCCGAGAAGTCGGGGCGGCTGACACAGACGTGTGCGCGTTGTCGCTACTAGAGCTGGCGGCGGCGGATGGTCTGGGCGAGTTCGACAAAGCTCTCGGCGATGCCGACGCCGGTCTTGGCGCTGACCGATTTGACGCTCGACTTCGCAAGCCCGGCAATCGCGCCCGCGCTGCCCGCGGCTTCCGGCAGATCGATCTTGTTCAGCAGCGCCCGGTAGGGCCGGCCGGGGAAGCGCTCCTCGAAGCCGCGGACCAGTTCCACCATGCGGGTCACCGTCTGCGGCCGCGTGACGTCGGACACGATGATGGCGGCGGACGCGCCGGTGACGTAGACGGTGTCGAAGATCTGCGTGCCGAAATCGCCGTCGGTGTCCCACAGCACGAGGCGCGTCGGATCGCTGCCACCCGCCGGCGCCACGTCGTGGCTCAGGATCTCGACGCCCAGCGTCGATTTGTACTGGCCCTCGAACCGGTTGTAGATCAGCCGATAGAGGATCGACGTCTTGCCGACCCCCATATCGCCGAGCAGCATGACTTTCGCGGTGAGCATCAGCGGGCCACTTCGCCTCGATAGACCGTCTCGAACGCCACGCGGCGATTACCGCCGACGGTGGAGTCGACCCGGTCGGTGATCGGCATCGTCGCCGCGCGCGAAACCAAAATCAGCCGCGACGAATCGACCCCGAGCGCGGTCAGCCTGCGCTGGACCTGCTCGGCCCGCTTGCGCGCCAGCGTCCGGTTGGTGCCTTCCGTGCCGCTCTGATCGGCATAGCCGACGATGCGCAGCCTGAGATCGTTGTTCGCCATTAGTCCGGCGAGTTCGCGCAGCTGCTGCTCGGCCTGGTCGTTGTCGAGGACTTCGTCTGAATTGTTCGCGAAGAAGATCGCGGTGGTGGCGATGAAGCGGTCGAGCCGCGCCGCCGGACCGTCGGCGACGGCTTGCAGCTTCGAATATTGCTCGGCCAATTTGGCATACTGCTCGCCGAGCCTGTCATATTGCTCGGTCAGGGCGACATATTTCTGGTCGCCCGACTTCGCCTGCGCACCGATCGCCTCGCGCATCTGGTCGAGGCTCGCCTGCAGGCGCGTCAGGCTCTGCTGCAGGCCCGCGATGCCGGCCTGCGATGCCGCGATTTGCTCGGGTGCGGACACCAGACCGATGTGGTTGACGATCTTGTACGGTGCCGCGGCCGCAGCGAGCGCATCGATCAACGGCGCGGTTTCCAGCTGGCTCGGCTCGATGCCTGAAACGGCCACGCTTCGGCTGCCGTGATCGAAGTCGAGCCGCAGCGGGAACGAGGCCAGCAACGGCTGCTTTGCGGCGAGCTGTTCCAGCGCCGCCTGGGTCCGCCGCTCCAACAGGCCGCGCGTCACCGATGTCGCGGCAAGCCAGAGCAGCAGCGCGGCCACGGCCGCGAGCAAGGCGAACAGGATCACCTTGCCGCGCCGGCTCGCGATCCGCCGTGGCGTATCGTCGGTCTCGATCGCGGCTGCCAGCGACGCCAGCATCGGCCCGTCGCAATCCGCGCCGCGGTCGATGCGCTCGATCGCATCGAAGAACAGCGAGTTGATCCTGGCATTGTCGGCTGGCCGCAACGGTCCCAGGCACTCCGCCGCCAGAATGAAGCGGGGCGAGGCGCGCAGCGCGAGCTGTCGTCCGCCGAAATCGAGCGTCTGCAGATTGCCTTCGCCGGCGAGCGCCTGCACCGAGAATTCCAGGATCGCCGCGACCATCGCGCTGAGCAGGTCGGCGCGTTCGTCGGCGGTCGCATCGCGCTTCCAGTCCGCGATCAGGCGGCCATTGCCGCGTTCGATGATCAGGAGCCGGTTGATCTGCGGCGGCTGATCGGCGAGCACGAATTCGCTGATCGGGCGTCCCGTCACCAGCGATTTGACGCGGCCGACCCACAATTGCGCCGAGGTCAACGCATTGATGCGCTGCTCGAGCGAGGCAACCAGCTCCCTGAACGAATTCGCCACCGCGGCGCTGACCAGCCGGCCGACGATCGGATAGAGCGCCTCGATCATCTGCTCGCGCGAGTTCTTGATCTCGCTGCGGATCGCCGAGACCACGACCGGCGCAATCGCGCTGGCGAGCTCGCGCGGCCGGTTGACCTCGGCGCGCTCCAGCGCCTCGACCAGGATGCCCGCGGTTGCCGTCTCCAGGCGGTCGGCGTTGCCGACATAGCGCTGCAGCGAGTCGAGGTCGGCCTCCAGCGACGTCAGGCGCGTCGCCTCGGGCTGAAACAGCAATGTCTTGAGCTGCTCGATCTCGCGGTTCTGGCCGGCAGCAGCTGCCATGCTATTTGCCCGTGCGGCCGGATCCCAATCCGCTGATGACCGAGCCGAGCTGGGTGATCGCCGCGCCGACATCCTTCAGCGAGTCGAGCCGCTTCTGCTCGGTATCCCGCTCGAGGTCGGAGAGCCGCGCCGAAAGCGCGGTGAGCTCGTTAGTGAAGTCCGCCTGCATCTGCTTGAGCGATGCCTGCATCTCCTCGCGCAGACCCGAGAGGTTGGTCTCGAGCGAACGTTGCGCGCCGCCGAACAGCAGGTCGCGAACCTGATCGATCGCCGCCATGCCATGCGCCGCCGGATCCACGCCGTTGCCGGCCGCCGCAGCGTCCGCCGGTCCGTCCGTACCTTTGGTCTGGCGCTCGATACCCTTCATGGTCATTTCCCGCTTACTCATAGCCGTGCAATCCGGACCTGCGGTGTCAAAAAGCAAATCCGAAACAAACCTATAGCCAATTTTGCGGGCGCGGCCCAGAGAAAGGCGAGCAATCTCAGCCGGATCAACCGCGTGGTTGTGCGATCACGGCCAATTATTTCTAGTAAGTTATTGCCTTTATTGCGAGTTCTGTACGGTTCTTGACCTGGCATTTCTCCAGAATCGTGCTGACATAGTTCTTCACGGTTCCTTCGGCCAAATGCAGCTGCTCGCCGATCTCGGTGTTGCTCTTGCCCTCGACGATCAGCGTAAGAATTTCATTCTCCCGCGCCGTCAGCCCATCGCGAACCGGCAGCTTCGCCGAGACGCGCGGGCCGCGCAGCCGCTTGAACTCATCGAGGATGCGCGCGGCGACGCCGGGCGAAAGCCCGGACTGGCCGTTGATGACCGCGCGGATGGTCGAGGCGATCTCCTCCATCCTGGCGTCCTTCAAGAGATAAGCCTTGGCGCCTGCGCTCACCGCCTCGAAGATCAGGTCGTTGGTCTCGAACGTCGTCAGCACCACGATATGGGTCTGCGGCAATTCGCGGAGAATCCGCTGGGTCGCGGCGATGCCGTCGACCCGCGGCATCTGCAGATCCATCAGGATGACATCCGGCCGATAGCGCCGCGCGAATTCGATGGCCTGCTCGCCGTCGGCCGCGCCGGGAAGGATCTCGAAATCGTCGTTCTGCTGGGCGAGCAGCGTGGCGATACCTTCCCTGATCAGCGTCTGATCCTCGGCGATCAGCACCCGTATCTTCTCAATTCTGCTCACGGGCTTTCCGTCATCCTCTCGAAAACGCGTTGCATGCGCGGCAACGAATTCAATCGGCCAGCACGCCGGCAGACGCCGCCGGCGGCACCGCCACGGGGAGCGAGATCCGGACCAGCGTTCCCTGCCCGGGCGCGCTCTCCACCGCGCAGCTGCCGCCGACAAGTTCAGCAAATTCGGCCATGCCAATCAATCCGAAATGTCCTGGCGTCGGGACCGCGAGATCGAAGCCGCGGCCGTCATCGCGGATCTCGACAATCAGCTTGCGGCCGACCGCGGCCGGTTCGTCGAAGGCGTGAAAGGAGACGCGGCGCGCCTGCGCATGCGTCTGAACATTGCGCAGTGCCTCGCTGAGGATGCGCTGAACCGTCAAGCCGCAATCGCGCAAGCCGGGGCGCGCCGCTTCGTCGATCTGGATCGACACCCTGACACCGCTGCGCGCGGCGAAGTCGCTGAGCAGCCCCTCGACGTCGGGATCAAGCTTCAGATCGTCGGGCGTGCGCAGGCGATCGATGGCTTCGCGGGCGCGGTTCAGGCCGCTCGCGGCCGCATCTTCAGCGGTCGCGAGGCTGTCCGCCACACGGGCGGGATCGGCCGACAAATAATGCCGGATCAGCCGGATCTGGGTCAGCAGCGCCACGATCGAGTGCACCAGCGTATCGTGCAGATCGCGGGCCAGCCGCAACCGCGTCCGCGCCAGCGAGGCAAAGCGCACCTCCGCGCTCGCCGCCTCGAGCTGCTGCTCCATCAGGCGCCGGGCGCGACGCTCGCTGCCGAGCAGCGTTTCGACCTGACGGCCGGCAAAATCCGGCATGGCGATGACGAAGTAATGCGACTGCGCGCCGTTCCACAGCACGACCGCCGTCATCGGTTGCGTGATGTCAGGCGACGCGCCACGCACACCGGCCAGCGCGATCATGTCCCGCTGGCCTCCGGCAAGCGCCGCCAACTCGGCTTCCATGCCGACCAGCAACACACACTCGCAGCAATCGACGCCGGTTGCCGGAAGCCACTCGACCAGCCGGCCGATCTTCCGCTGCATGCTTCGATCGGCGCCGATGACGGCGAGACCGATGACGTCGGCTTCTGCGGCCGCAAGCAAATCCGCGCTCAGATCGATCATGCGTTGCCCATCAGCTCAGCGAGCAGCCCACTCTGGCGTAAGCCGGCAGCGGTCGCAAACGAATATGACTTTCGTCACAACCGGTCCTGACCTTCGTCAGATGCCGCGGCTGCTCGAAATGCGGTTCTGTCTCACGAATGAGCAACAGCGCAAGCCATGATGTGCCACATGCCGGCGTCCATGGCGATGCCGGCCGGGCGCCGGGCCTCGCGAAAGGTCGCGCCAGTCGGCCGGAATGTGAGCTGACAATGAAGGGCGCACCACGGAAACCGTCGGGCATCGAGCTGCGCATGCTGGCGGAAGCAAGCAAGCCCGCGCGGCGCCGGCGCCTGAGCGCAACCCAGAAGATGGCATTGCAGGAAGCGCTCGCCGGCCGCCTGCAGCTCTATCCGCGCGGATATGCCGCGAGCAAGACGGGGCCGTTCCACTCCCGACGCGCCATTCTCGGACTGGTGCGCGCCGGCCTGATGAGCCTCAGCGCGACGGCGCGCTATGCGGCCGTGACCAGGCGCGCGCGCGAGATGTACGAGGCCGCGGCAAGCAGCGACCCTGCGCCCGAGTAAGCGCGCGCCATTACGCTGAGGCGCTCGAAGCCCTCACCGTCCAGCATTTCTCCGTTGAAGCTTGGCCGACGTCACATGTGCGCGGACGCTCTCGCGTGCCGCGCCGATTCCGGCCGCGAGCAGCGTCAGACCAGCCGGCTGGCTACAGCAGGACACGTATGCAGATAAACTGCGAAGATAATCTTTACAGTTTACCTTCATATATGCTATCCGATCCGGCATGAGCAATGGACCGGCCCGCCCCGGCTCGGCGCGCACATCCGCGCTGGCCGAAGATCTTCGCCTGTTGATTGGAAGGCTGAAGCGGCGGCTTCGCGAGCAGGGTCAACGCGAGGACCTCCCGCCTTCCCAGGTCGCGGTGCTGCTTCGCCTCGAAAAGGATGGCCCCGCGACCGTGTCCAGCCTCGCGCGATCGGAGGGTATGCGTCCGCAATCGATGAGCTCGGCGATATCGGCGCTCGAGGCTGCGGGCCTGGTCCGCGGCGCGCCGGATCCGGACGACGGCCGGCAGACCATCATGTCGCTCACCGATAGCTGCCGCGAGCGGCTTCGCACCGGCCGCGCCGCACGGCAGGACTGGCTGTCGCGCACCATCGCCGCGCGGCTGTCGGCGCGGGAGCAGGACGAACTCGCCGCCGCCGTCGGCTTGCTGAAGCGGCTGGTCGAGGATTGAGGCCGGCTGCGCTGCGACAGCTTGCGAGAAAGGTAACGACTATGGCCCTGACCACGCTCGATCCGATCACCGCATTGATCGTCATCGATCTGCAAAGCGGCCTCATGGGCTGGCCCTTCGCCCATCCGATCGGCGACATCGTGGCTCGCGCCGCCGCGCTTGGCGCTGCGTTCCGGCGGCACGGTCTGCCGGTCGCGCTGGTCAATGTCGACGGCAGCTCGCCGGGACGAACCGAGCAGGCGCCGCGCCATGGAAATCCAATTGGAAATCCCATTGGAAATCCATTTGGCGGCCCGCTTCCCGACGGATGGACCGATCTCATTCCGGAGCTCGACCGACAGCCCGGCGACATCGTTGTGACCAAGCGAACGCGAGGCGCATTTGCCAGCACCGACCTCGAAAGCCTGCTGAGAGCGCGTGGCGTCACGCAAGTCGTGATCGCCGGCGTCGCCACCGCGGGCGGCGTCGAATCGACGGCGAGACAGGCCTATGAGGCGGGCTTCAACGTCACGCTCGCAATCGACGCCATGACCGATGCGCGGTCGCACGCACATGAATACAGCATCGAGCACGTGTTCCCGCGGCTTGGCGAAACCGGCTCGACGCAGGCGATCATCGATCTCGTTGAAAGGACCAACGCGCATGAACTGGCTTGATCTCGTCGCCTATTTCTTCGGCGGCGCCTTTCTCACCAATGCGATCCCCCACGTCGTCGCCGGCATGATGGGCGAAGCGTTCCAGAGCCCGTTCGCCAAACCGCCCGGCGAAGGCCTGTCCTCATCGACCGTCAACATCGTGTGGGGCTTCTTCAACCTCGCGGTCGGATATCTCCTGGTCTGCCGCGTCGGCGACTTCGGCTTGCGAACCACCAGCGACGTCGCAGCGCTCGGTCTCGGCGGTCTTCTGATCGGCCTGTTCCTGGCGCGGCGGTTCGGGCGGTTTCACGGCGGGAATGAACCTCAGAGAACATGAGACGCGTCTTTCGATCGCTCGCGAGCTTCAACTACCGGGTCTGGGCGGCCGGCGCGCTGGTATCCAACGTCGGCACCTGGATGCAGCGCGCGGCGCAGGACTGGCTGGTTCTCACCCAGCTGACAAATCACAGCGCGTCCGCCGTCGGCATCGTGATGGCGCTGCAATTCGGGCCACAACTATTATTGATGCCGTGGACCGGCTTTGCCGCCGATCACTTCAACCAGCGCAAACTGCTGATGGCGACCCAGGCGACGATGGGCGCGCTCGCACTCATCCTCGGCATTCTCACCGTCACCGGGCTGGTGCAGCTCTGGCACGTCTACACCTTCGCGTTCCTGTTCGGCTGCGCGGCGGCGCTCGATGCCCCGGTGCGACAGACCTTCGTCGCCGAACTGGTCAGCGATACCAATCTGTCGAATGCGATCGCGCTGAACTCGACCTCGTTCAACGCCGCGCGCATGATCGGCCCCGCCGTCGCCGGCCTGATTATCGCCTCCGTCGGCACCGGCTGGGCATTCCTGTTCAACGGCGCATCGTTCCTGGCGGTGCTGACCTCGCTGACCCTGCTGCGCACCTCCGAGCTGCGCCCGAACGCGCGCGCCCATCGCACCAAGGGCAGCGTGATGCAGGGCTTCCACTATGTCTGGTCGCGGCCCGATCTCAGGGCGACGCTGATCATGCTGTTTCTGATCGGGACCTTCGGACTGAACTTTCCGATCTTCATTTCCACCATGGCGGTTGGCGTTTTCCACACCGATGCGCGCGGCTTCGGCCTGCTGTCGTCGATAATGGCGCTCGGAACGATGTCGGGCGCGCTGCTGGCAGCGAGCCGCGAGGAGCCGCGCTTCGGCTCGCTGATGCTGGGTGCCGCGATCTTCGGGCTGGGCTGCACGCTCGCCGCATTGGCGCCGAGCTATTGGCTGTTTGCCGCGGCGCTGGTCGTGATCGGCGTCGCCGCGCTGACCGTCACCAGCACCTCGAACGCGCTGATGCAGCTCTCGACCGAGCCGGCGATGCGCGGACGGGTGATGGCGCTGCGGCTCGGCGTTGCGCTCGGCGGCACGCCGATCGGCGCGCCGATCGTCGGCTGGGTCGCCGATCACCTCGGCCCGCGCTGGGCCCTCGGCGTCGGCGCCGCCGCCGGCTTTGCCGCAGCGATCGTGGCGATCGGCATGCTGTCCCGATCGGGCGGCGAAGCCGAGCGCCGCAGCCAGGAGGCGCGAAGGAGCGAGGTCAACCTGCCGCAGCAGCGTTGAGCGTGGCGCCACCGACCGGCGCTGCTACCCTGTTTCGGACGCGTGTCCTTTCACCCGAACTGAAAACGCTAGTAGGCGTAGGACGTCTTGCCCGGCCGCACGGTCAGCCGAAAGGCGACATCGGTCGAACCATCCATCAGCTCGATGATGTGGTCGCACACCAGACAGCGAAACTCACCCGCGACGCCGCCCTTCGACGTCAATTCGATCCGGCGATAGCCGGCCTGGCAATGGGGGCACGTCACGTCAGATTTTCGCATCGAATCAGCAAGCCGTTGCGCTCTTGAGCTTCCCACACGCCCATCATCGGAATGTGACGCCCGTCTAACCGGCGTGCTGGTCGACCAGACTACCTGGAATTTGTGCTGTGCTTTCAGCGCGAAAAGTTCCCGACGATGGCCAGAACGACGACGCGCCCAGGCCGGCAACACGGCCGCGGACCCAAAAAACGAGCGAGCGCTCTCTCAGAAAATTTCATCATCCCCCTTTTCCGGGCGCCGTTTCGTGGGCTAGGAATTAGACAAGGGCGTAAAGCCCGGCTCGGACCAGCAACAAAATGAAATGGTCCCGGAGCATAGCCAGGGAGGCAACGTGGGTCTCGCGCGTCAGCGACCGGGGACGGCGAATGCGTTCGCGATGGACGTGCTTTGCGCGCGCATCCTCGAACGTCATCGGGATTCCATCCGGGTCCAGAAAACCCATCTCGCCGTTCCGAATCTCACGCGCATCATCGGCGCCACGCTCACGCTTTCCAACAAGCACGGCTTTCACGCCACCACGCTGCGCCAGCTCGCGGAGGCCTCGGGCCTCAGCATGGGCGGCCTTTATACGTATTTCGACAGCAAGCCGACGCTGCTGTCGATGATCCTCGGCGAGGTCGCCGAGACGGTGGCGGAGGTCCTCAACTCGCCGCCCGCGGACGTGAAGCAGGATGCGCGCAAGCATCTGCACTGGATCATCGCGACCCATGTCCGGATGAGCGAGGCGATGCAGCCCTGGTTCGTGTTCTGCTTCATGGAAGCGAAGTCGTTTCCGCCGGCGGAGCGCCAGCGCGCCATCGAGATGGAGGTGATGACCGAGAAGATCATCGCCGGCGTCCTCAAGCAGGGCGTCGCCAGCGGCGTCTTCACGATCGACCAGGTCACGCTGACGGCATCGCTGATCAAGCCGCTGCTGCAGGACTGGTACGTCAAGCGCGCCAAGTACCGCAGACGTGGCACCTCGATCGAGGCCTACATCAACACCGTCGGCGCATTCGTCGACGCTGCGGTCGCAGCCAGGACGCGGCCCGGCCGCGTCGCGACCGGCTCCCGCACCAGATCCAGGCAGACGGCGCACCTATAGACGCAAGGAAGGGCGAGGCAATGAAGCGCTTGCGGTTCAATCAACAGGAGATCGTCTTCGCCGTCTTTGCCGTGCTGTTCCTGGCGTTCTCGATCTTCCTGCGCGGCTTCCTGACGCCGGAGAACATGCTGACGCTGCTGCAGAACGTCGCGGTGCTCGGCATCCTCGGGCTTGCGATGGCGATCGTCGTGATCGGGCGCGGCATCGACATCTCCCTGATCGCAGCGCTCGCGGTGCCGCCGGGGCTTGTGCTGCAGATGGTGCAGAACGGCCACTCGCTGCCGACCGCGCTGGTGACGGCCGTGCTGCTCACGATCGCGTTCGGCCTGGTCAATGGCTGGCTGATCGCCTATGCCGAGGTCCCTTCGCTGTTTGCGACGCTGGCGACCGGCCTGCTGCTCGCCGGCCTTGGGCAGGCCGCGCTGTTTCAGCTCGACGTCGTGCAGTGGAGCGACGGCATGAAGGGCTTCGAGCGGCTCGGACAAGGCACCATCCTCGGCATTCCGACCTCGATCGTGATGTTCGCGATCGCCTGCGTCGTGGTCGCGTTCCTGCTGCGCCAGACGCGCTGGGGCGCCTATATCTACGCGATCGGCGATAATCCCTACGCCGCCCGCGTCACCGGCATCCCCTCGCGCCCGATCATCGTGCTGCAATACGTCGTCGCGGCGCTGATCGGCTGCTTCGCGGGCCTCGTGATGGCGGCATCGGTCAACTCGATGCCGACCCGCATCTTCAATTCGACCCTGATCTACGACGTCATCCTCGTCGTCGTGCTCGGCGGCATCGGCCTGTCGGGCGGCCGCGGCGGCGTGCTCAACGTCGTCATCGGCACGCTGCTGATCGGCACCATGCTGAACGGCATGACCATCATGGACATTTCCTACGCCGGACAAAATCTCGTCAAGGGTGTCGTCCTGCTGCTCGCCGTCATCACGGATTCATTCCTGAATCCGCGCAACGAAGAAACGGCACAGCAGGGCGACATCTGAACCAAGCCACAAGAACATTCAATCACGACCAAGGAGGAAGCAATGAAATACGCTGTCAGGACTGCAAAGGTGATCGCCGCGGCGCTTGGGCTTGCCGCCATCGCCGCCCCGGCTCTGGCCCAGCAGGGCCTGGACGAGCCGTTCCAGAAGCCGTTCAGGGAAGCCCTCGCCGGCAAGACGGTGGCCTACGTTCCGGTCGCCATGAACTTCGACCTCACCGAAGGCTGGTACGCCGGCATGAAGAAGGAGCTCGAGCCCTTCGGCGTGAAGTTCGAGATCCGCGATCCCAACTGGAACACCAATGCCGGCGCGCAGGCAGTGACCTCGCTGATCTCGGAGAAGCCCGCCGTGATGGTGATCCACAATCCGGACGTGCAGACCTACGCCAAGTTGCTGCAGCGCGCCGAGAACGAAGGCATCTACGTCATCCAGATCAACATGGGATCGGCCTATCGCTCGTCGGCCTTTGTCGGCGCCAACTGGATCGAGATCGGCGAGCGCGACACCGAAGCCGTGGTGAAGGCCTGCCAGGGCAAGTCGAACAAGATCGCAATCGTGCAGGGCGCGCTCTCGGCGGCCGCCAGCGCCTACACGCTCAAGGGCGTCGAGAACGTGCTCGCCAAGCATCCGGAGATCAAGGTGGTCTCGAGCCAGGCGGCCGACTGGGATGCCGCGAAGGCCAAGGCGATCACCCAGACGGTGCTGAAGCAGAATCCTGATCTTTGCGGCATCGTCGGCTTCTGGGACGGCATGGACATCGGCACCGCCGCTGCGGTGAAGGAAGCCGGCCTGACCGGCAAGGTGTTCGTCGCGACCTCTGGCGGCGGCGAGCGCAAGGGCGCCTGCGAGCTGGTGAAGTCCGGCGCGTTCGATCTCAACATGAGCTACGACGTGCCCACCCAGGCCGCGCAGATGGCCGGCACGATCAAATGGCTGCTGTCGTCGGGCGCCAAGGCCGGCTCGATCAAGGGGTCGGAATACACGACGCTGATTCCGATCACCAAAGAGAACGCGGACAGCCAGACCGCGTGCTGGAATCTCAGTGACCTGAAAAAATAGTCGAACCATTCCCGCTCGACGTCCCGGGCGATCTCACCCGGGACGTCGATTTTCCCAAATCGAACGCCTTGCTGGAATGCCGATGCGCGACACCCTGACGAGCCTGCGTTACCGCTACTGGCCGGATCATCTCCTCGGCGAGATCCTGTCCAAGCGTTGGACCGAGACCGCAATACCGGTGATCCTGCTTTTGATCGTCGGCTTCGCGCTCAGCCGTTCCATCGATCACTTCCTGTCGCCGTCGAGCCTTGCCGACACCGCGCGGCAGGCCGGCGAAATCGGCTTTATCGGCCTCGGCATGGCGCTGGTCGTCATCGTCGGCGGCATCGATCTGTCGGTCGGCTCGATCTTCGCGCTGACGGATTTCTGCGCGCTCTATCTGCTCGACGTGCTGAACTGGCCGGTGCCCGCGGTGGTCGTCGCCACCCTCGTCTGCGGTGCACTGCTCGGCGCCGTCAATGGCGTCCTGATCGGCTACTTAAGGCTGCGCGCCTTCATCACCACGCTGATCACCCTGATCATCTACCGCTCGGCGTTCGATCTGCTGATCCAACGCTACTCCAATTCGATCGCCGCGGCCTTCCCCGACATCCCGTCCTGGAATTTCATCGGCGGCGGCGACGTGTTCGGCATTCCGAGCGTCGCAATCGTCTACATCGCGATCGCCATCTTCGGCCATATCTTCATGACCCGGCTGCGTCCCGGCTGGCACATCACCGCGATCGGCGGCTCGCGCCGTTCCGCCTACAATTCCGGCATTCCGGTCCGCCGCACCATCGCGCTCTGCTATGTCGCAAGCGGCGTGCTGACCAGCATCGCAGCGCTGTTCTTCGCGGCCCGGCTCGGCACCGTCGGCGGCGACATCGGCGTCGGCCTCGAGGTGATCGTGCTGACCGCGACCGTGCTCGGCGGCATCACGCTCGGCGGCGGCAAGGGCTCGGTCGCCAAATCGCTGGTCGGCGTGCTGATCGTGCTCCTGATCACCAACGGCCTGACCACGCTCAATGCACGGGGCGGTATCAACCGCATGGCGCTGGCGGGCATCCTGCTGGTCGCCGCGATGGTCGACATCCGCTGGCAGAAGAACCGCACCCGCATCATCAGCAAGGTCTATGTCGCGCCGACCTATCATGCGCTGCCGCCGCCTCCGGCCACCGAGATCGGCCAGGGTGGCCCGTTCGAGCAGAACGACAAGCTGCGCGACGTCGAATTGATCGGCCTCGGCCGCATCGAGGCGCCGGAGGACGTGATCCTCGATCGCAACAACAATCTCTACGCCGGCTCGCGCCATGGCGACATCATCCGCTTCCATGCGCCCGATTATCAGCGGATGGAGGTGTTCGCCCATATCGGCGGTCAGCCGCTCGGCATGGCGTTCGACCGGCAGGACAATCTCTATGTCTGTATCGGCGGCATGGGCCTTTACCGCATCACGCCCGACGGCACCGTGGAAAAGGCGACCGACGAAACCAACCGCAGCATGCATTCGGTGAACGACGACAGCCGCCTGCGGCTGGCCGACGACCTCGACATCACCGATGACGGCCTGATCTTCTTCTCGGAAGCCACCGTGCGCTACGAGATGGACGAATGGCCGATCGACGGCCTCGAGGCGCGCGGCAACGGCCGCATCATCTGCTACGACACCAAGACCGGCGCCACGCATACGGCACTGCGCGGCCTCAAATTCCCCAACGGCATCTGCGTCGCCAGCGACGGCCAGTCGATCCTGTTCGCCGAGACCTTCGGCTGCTCGATCAAGCGGCTGTGGTTCGCGGGGCCGAAGAAGGGTCAGGTCGAGGTGGTGATGGACAATCTGCCGGGCTATCCCGACAACATCAATCTCGCCTCCGACGGCAATTACTGGCTGGCGCTGGTCGGCATGCGCAGCCCCTCGCTCGACCTCGCCTGGAAGATGCCGGGCTTCCGCCGCCGCATGGCCAAGCGCGTCCCGGTCGACGAATGGCTGTTCCCGAACATCAACACCGGCTGCGTGGTCAAGTTCAACGAGCAGGGCAAGATCCTCGAATCGTTCTGGGACCTGCACGGCGAGAACCATCCGATGATCACCTCGATGCGTGAGCATCGCGGTTATCTCTATCTCGGCGGCATCATGAACAACCGGATCGGCCGCTACAAGCTGGAGAACGCCGACCCGAACTTCGTGCAGTATGACAAGCGCTGGGGGAAGCTGTCGTGATCGCGGCCGTCAGGGAATTCTCCAACCGCTTTCTCGGCCGTGGCGAGGCCACCATCACCGTGCCGTCGTTCGACGGCGCACTCAAACCGAACCAGAAACTGGAATCTGCGACCACCTTGCTGGAATGCGAGGCGCCCGAGGATCTCGCAACCGATGGCCGCAACCTCTATGTCGCCGACGGCCGGCGTCTGCTGCGCCTCGACGGCGGCGGAGCGGCCGAGCTGCGCAGCTTCGAGCAGCCGATTTCGGCGCTCTGCGCGCTCACCGGCGGCGGCATCGCGGTCGCGCTCGGCGGCCGCGAGGTGCGGCTCTACGCCGACCCCTCGTCGGGCGAGCCGAGCGTGACGTTCAACGACGCCGCCTTCAACGCGATCAACGCGCTGACGCAGGCCGGCGATGGCACCCTGATCGCAACCGACGGCTCGGCGACCTGCGGCATCGATGATTGGGCGCGCGACCTGATGGAGCTGAACCGAAGCGGCCGCGTGTTCCGGCTCGACCCCAGGACCAGATCGGTGCAGCTGCTGGCGTCGAAGCTCGGCTACGCCTTCGGCGCCTGCGCGCGGGGCAACGGCGTGCTCGTCAGCGAGAGCTGGCGGCATCGCCTCGTCCTCGTCTCGAACGGAAGGCCGCCGCAGGTCGTGCTCGGTCACCTGCCCGTCTATCCGTCGCGGCTGTCGAAGGCCGCGGGCGGCGGCTATTGGCTCACCGCATTCACCGCACGCACCCAGCTGATCGAGTTCGTGCTGCGCGAGCCGGCCTACCGGCGCCGCATGATGGCCGAGATCGACCCAGCCTATTGGGTGGCGCCGCGGCTGCGCTCGGGGTTCTCGTTCAAGGAGCCGATGCAGGGCGCGCACATCAAGACGATGGGCGTCATCAAGCCGTGGGCGCCGCCGCGCTCCTATGGCCTCGTCATCCGGCTGAGCGAGGACGGCAAGCCAAAGTATTCGCTGCACAGCCGGGTCGACGGCGTCAATCACGGCGTCGTCGCGGCGCTGGAGCTGGGCGGCGATCTTGTGCTGATCGCCAAGGGACCGGGCCGCGTGCTGAAACTGCCCCTCGCCGGGCTCGCCGAGGAGACAGGCTCATGAGCGACACCGTGTTGTCCCTGCGCAAGGCCACCAAGCTTTACGCGGGCGTGCCCGCCATCGAGGGCGTCGACTTCGATCTGCGCCGCGGTGAGATTCACGCGCTGGTCGGCGAGAATGGCGCCGGCAAGTCGACGCTGACCAAGGTGATGGCCGGCGTCGTGACCTTGACGTCCGGCGGCATGAGTGTCGATGGCGCGGAGGTCGCGCCGCGGACGCCGCTGGAGGCGCGCAATCTCGGCATCGCCATGGTGTTCCAGGAGAACAGCCTGGTGCCGACCATGACGGTCGCGCAAAACCTGTTCCTCGGGCAGGAGAAATTCTACAACCGGCTGCGCGGCATCTACATCGCCGCCCAGCAGTTCCTGCAATCGCTGAATTTCGACGTGACGCCGACCGCCACCGTGAGCGGGCTCGGCGCCGCCAAGAAGCAGATGGTGGAGATCGCGCGCGCGGTTCTGCACAAGGCCAAGGTCATCATCTTCGACGAGCCGACCGCGTCGCTGACGCCGGAAGAGAAGAAATATTTCTTCGACCTGGTCCGTGACCTCAAGAAGCGCGGCGTCTCGATCATCTTCATCTCGCACGCGCTGGAAGAGGCGCTGCTGCTCGCCGACCGCATCACCGTGCTGCGCGACGGCAAGCACGTCATCACCGACGACGCCGCGAAGTTCGACCGGGCGGCGATCGTGCAGGCGATGGTCGGCCGCGACCTCTCCAACACGCTGTATGGCGCGCGGAAGACCAGCGTCCGGCCGGCCGGTGCGCGCGTGCTCGCGGTGCAGAACCTCAAGATGGCGCCGATGGTGAAGAACAATTCGCTGTCGGTGTTCGCCGGGCAGATCACCGGCGTGTTCGGCCTGGTCGGCGCGGGCCGCACCGAGACCTTCAAGATCGTCTCCGGCGTGTTGAAGCGCGACTTCTTCCACGGCGGCGAAATCATGCTGCACGACAAGCCGGTGCGCTACCGGGTTCCGGCGCCGGCGGTCAAGGCCGGCATCGCCTATGTGACCGAGGATCGCAAGGTCGAGGGCTTCTTCGAAACCGCCTCGATCGCCCGCAACATCTATCTCGGCCTGCTTTCGAAGTTTCCCGGGGGCCGCATGATGTTGTCGCTACGCGAGGCCAATTCGGTCGGCAAGACCTGGACTCAGCGCCTCAAGGTTCGCGCCATCGGCGACGAGGCCAAGGTGGTCGAGCTGTCAGGCGGCAACCAGCAGAAGGTGGTGATCGCCAAATCGCTGGTGCAGGAGCCCGAGCTGATCATCTTCGACGAACCGACCCGCGGCGTCGACGTCGGCGCCATCGTCGAGATCCACGAGCTGATCAACCAGCTCGCCGACGAAGGCAAGGCGGTGGTGGTGATCTCGTCCTATCTGCCCGAGATCATGGCGCTGTCCGACCGCATCCTGGTCTCGCGTCAGGGCAAGGTGGTCGAGGAATTCTCCGCGCTCGAAGCCACCGAGGAGAAGATCATGTACGCGGCGATTCATTGATCGCCGCAACGGACGTGCTTCACGGCCGGCTCGCCGCACGCAGCGCACTCGTGCAGGCCTCGCTCAAGCAGGTTCGGTGCGGGTAGCCGCCCGCCTGCCGCGATCCTGGTCGAACGCTACTTCGGTCCGACGGTTCCGGTCACCTTCAGTCTCGCCGATCTCACCCAACCCGAGACGTCGTTGCCCGTCCCCGGATTGAGATACATCACCGACGACCAGCCATCCCTGGTTTGCGCATACGCGATCAGTGCGTCATTCGGAATGACGAACACGCCGCGGATCGGACAGTGCAGATTCGGTGCGGAGTAGAATTGCAGCCGTCCCGTGCCCGTCACCACATTGGCCAGCGGCGGCGACAGCATCGGGACGCGGCTGGTGCCGGTCTGCGGCTCCTTGCAGTTCGACGGCGTCTGCGCGTGCACGGTCGCCCCCGGAGCCCCCAGGATCAGGGCACAGCAGACCATGCAGGCGACAACGAACCTGTCCGACATCGCTGATCCTCCTGACGTCGCCGATTGCGGCAACCGGCGAAGGGATTGATTCAGTTCGTGCCCGCGATGATGACGAGATTGTTCAGGACAGGCGTGGAGCAGAACGCGACGACGAGAGCGATGTTGTAAACGTTGTTGCTCCGCCAAAGCAGCCACGTGACCACGAACGTCAAGCCAAGCTTGGGCACCAGCCACCAGACGCCGAACCATGTCTGCGCCAGATGCATGAACGGGTTCAACTCACCCAATCCGAGACTCAGGATCACATTCGTCGACTCAAGGTCGGCGTAACCCAGCAGCAGCGCGAGGAGCACCAAAAGACCCTTAACCCAATTCATTCCGAGACTCCCGATGCCAGTAATGCCGAAGATGCCGGATTGGCCAGATCACACTATTGATGATGTCCACGCGCTCGGCAGGCACGAGGCCCGTTGCAGGATATTCGTCCGGCTTCGGTATCCAGGCCGTGCCGAACAGAATGTCGAGAAACGGAAAGCAGGCAGCGAAATTTTTGTCCCTGTGCTCGGGAAGGACCGAATGATGGATCCGGTGCCATTGCGGATTGTTGATCCATGTCACATACCGACCGAGCGGAATGCGGACGTTGAGATGGGCACACGCATCGGGCATGAAGAAGATAAATCCCACCGCGATCACCATGTCCGGCGGGATGCGGAACAGGATCGCCATGATCGGAAGAAAGGCGTCGGACAACACCCGCTCCAGCCAGAAATGCCGGCCGCCGGTAATGAACGTGACGCCGTTCGCGCTGTGATGGAACGAGTGCATCGCCCATAGAAAGGGGATCGCATGTTGGAGACGATGATACGTGTACTTGTAGAGATCGAATGCAACCACGATGATTGCGAGTGAGACGTACCACCAGTAACCGTCGGTCGGCAGCTTGATCCAACCGAGACCGGTATAGCTCGCAATCTTGCCCGCGGTGATCGCCGCGATCGGAGCGAGCATGGACGACAACCCGAGGCTCACGATCACCGCGAGCCAATCATCACGAAACTCGGCGTAGGGAACGTCCGCAATCGGCCATCTTTTTTCCAGGATGCGGCTGGTGTAGACGATGCCCAGAAACACGGCCGCATAAAATATGGCGTTTGCGATGTCACTCTGCATGAGGGATGACTCGCCGGTTCAAAAGGACAGACAATAAGAATAAAAACATTGCTGTGCCTATAAGCTAAAAAAGCTTATTTTTTCTCAACGCTCCGGCGGGGGCAAGCAGGGTTTTTACGGGGCGGCCCTCGTCTTCGGCCCGATTCTGGCCCGCGCGGGCGCATTTTTTCCGGGCCGGTCTCCGATCCGGTGCGGCGATAGCCCGCTGAAGCGAACCCCGCGCCCGCCCGCGGGACATTGTGCGCACCGTGAAGGCGCGTGGTGCATCCCTGAGGGGCTATACAGAGCAACCCATCGACACCAGCACAGCAGCGGGCAAGCGCTTCCTGGACATGCTCGGTGTGTTCACCGAGTTCGAGACCAACCTCCGCAAAGAGCGGCAGCTTGAGAGTATCGCGGAGGCCAAGGCACGCGGGGTCTACCAAGACCACAAAGCGTCCATCGACACCGCCAAAGTGAAGGCGCTTAAGGCTGAAGGCATGGGAGCGTCCGCTATCGCGAAGGCGCTCAAGATTGGCCGCGCGTCGGTTTACCGGGCTCTTGAGGATTGAGGAGGGAAGCCAATGACACCCACAGCGCCCTCCAACTGTGACCACGGGCTGTGTGAGTGCAGTGGAACGCAATCGATCCAGAAGTGTCTGGGGATGCTCTACTGAAGACGAGCACGCATCAGCTGCCCGAACCAATGGGAGCTTGCGTGAATGGCGCGCCGTGGCCGATGAAGATGGGCACTACGTGTTCGCCGTGGCGCCATGATGCAACGGTTCAATTTTGCCGACCGCCTTGCGACAGGACGGAAAGGAGGTGCCCATGCCGAAAACGATCGCGGTATTGGGCTCTGCCCTCTTCTTTGCGGTTGCGCCCAGCTCGGTGGCGGGGCTCGTTCCCTGGTGGATTACGCGTTGGGAGTTTCGGCCGCCCTTCTTCGATCTCGACGCGACGCGCGCCGTCGGGATCCTGTTGATCGTCGCCGGTCTACCCGCGCTTGTCGACTCGTTTGCACGCTTTGCGCTGCAAGGATTGGGCACGCCGGCGCCGGTCGCACCGACGCAGAACCTCGTGGTGACGGGTCTCTATCGCTATGTGCGCAATCCTATTTACGTTGCCCTTGTCGCCGTCATTCTGGGCCAAGCGGTCTTGTTCGGCGACCAGCGCCTTCTTGGGTACGGTGTGTTGGTGTGGCTCGCCTTCCACGCGTTTGTCGTGGGGTACGAGGAGCCGGCGCTCGTTCGTATGTTCGGAACGGAGTACGAGGATTTCCGGGCCAATGTCCCGCGCTGGATTCCGCGGCTCACGGCCTGGCGAGCCGCACGACGCCGGAATCATTCGTGACGCGGGCGCCACCGCGGGAAGGGCGTGGTACCGCGCCCTGTCGTAAAATGGCGCGCCCGGAACGATTCGAACGTCCGACCCTCAGATTCGTAGTCTGATGCTCTATCCAGCTGAGCTACGGGCGCATTTTCGCGGGTGGGCTTGAGCCCGCATGGTCCCGGGAGGCCCGGAACGTCGCGAAAGAGCGCTCTAGCTACAGGCTCCGGGTCCGGTTGGCAAGGTCTGGAAACGCCAATTTCGGCCGCAGTTTTGGCCGCCCCGGAATACCGGAACGGCCTCAGGCCCTCGCCCGCTCGCTGCGGACCGACAGCAGTTCCACCGGACGATCCGGGATCGAAATCCGGAAGGTGGCGCCGATCGTGCCCTCGACCAGATGGATGTGGCCGCCGTGGGCCCGGATCAGCTCGGCGGCAATGGCAAGGCCGAGTCCGCTTCCGCCGGGGCGGCCGGAGGTCTGGAATGCCTCGAACAGATGCTCGCGCGCCTTGGTCGGGACGCCCGGACCGGTGTCGGAGACCTCGATGATCGCAACCGTCCCCTCGCGGCGGCCGGTGATGCGGATCTGCTGCGCGCCGCCGTCACCTGCGGGCCGGGTTTCCAACGCCTGCGCCGCGTTGCGCACCAGATTGAGCAGCACGCGGAACAGCTGGTCCGGGTCGGCGTCGATGGTCAGGCCGCGCTCGATCGCGCTGATCCAGGTGATCGCGACATCGGTGGCAAGCCCGGCCGACTCCCGCACCTCGGCGACCGCGGGCTCAACCATGATGACGCGGCGATCAGGCGCCGCCTCCTGCGCGCGGCCATAAGACAGTGTCGACTGGCAGAAGGCGATGGCGCGCTCCAGCGAGCGCAACAATTTCGGCGCAAAGCGTTGCACCCGCGGGTCGGGCACGCTGGCGAGCTGGTCCGACAGCAATTGCGAGGACGCCAGCAGATTGCGCAGATCATGGTTGATCTTGGAGACGGCGAGCCCGAGCGCGGCAAGCCGGCTCTTCTGATGCAGCATCGAGACGAGGTCGCGCTGCATGTCGGACAGCTCGCGCTCGGCAACGCCGATCTCGTCGCCGCGCTGGCTCGGCACGATGATTCGCGCCGAACTCTCCGGATTCTCATGGAAGCCGACCAGGCTCGCGGTCAGCCGCCGCATCGGGCGCACGAACAGATAATGCAGCGCCAGATAGACCAGACCGGCGGTCAGGCCGGCGATCAACAATGCAACGACCAAAACGTTGCGCGAGAAGCGGTACATCGCCTGCCGCAGCGGCTTCTCGTCGATCACGACCTCGATGAATTGCGCCTGGCCCGGCGCGGGTCCGACCACGCGGATGGTCTGGTCACCGTGCTCCAGCATGATCTCGAAGGCATCGACGATCGCCGACCATACCGTCATGGTCCGCATGTCGACGTCATGGTCGATCGCCGCCGGCAAATCGGCGCTGGCGAGCAGCCGGCGCTGCTGTCCCAATTTGATGGCGACGGCACGGGCGCCGATGCTGGTCAGGATCTGCCGCGCCAGCGAATCCGGCACCAGGCCGGACGGGGCGGCATCGAGCACCAGCGCCGCGGTATTGGCGGCGGCCAGGCGGTCATTGAGCCGGTTCATCCGGAAGTTGGCGATGGCCGGGACGTAGATCAGGAGCCCGGCGATCATCACCAGGGGAATCGTCAGCAGCAAAAGCTTGCCCGACAGCCCGAGCCGGGGGGACGGCTTGGGCCGCTGCTTCTGCGCGGTCGCCTGATCGTCAGTTAGAGCCACAAGATAAGGCCTTGTTTGGCTTAGGGGTCAGAAGATGCGGCCCGGCCCCCAAGCCGGTCAAATTACGGATCGCTAATGTGGACGGTTCCCCGAACGCCCCAAAGCGTCTCCATACCGTCAAATACCCCGCGAAATCAGATATATTCGCCCCAATTACGACGTTTCGAAGAACCCTTTTTGCGACGGCCTGTGACATTGACGAAAACAGGGCGCTCCCTTATAAGCCGCGCCAACTGTCCGCGATGGCCCGGTTCTTGACCCGGGGGCGGCTCTTTGGGGCCGTCAACGGCTCGTTTGGGCCCGCCAGCATCACCGGACTCCATCTCAATACAACGGCAAATTGCCCGGTCAGCGGAGAATTACCCGTGAAGCGGACTTATCAACCCAGCAAACTGGTGCGCAAGCGCCGTCACGGCTTCCGCGCCCGTCTCGCCACGGCCGGCGGCCGCAAGGTCCTCGCTGCGCGCCGCGCGCGTGGCCGCAAGCGCCTGAGCGCCTGAGCCCGGACGTCTCCTCTCCGGAGATACCCATTATGGATCGGCTGAGGCAGCGGGCGGATTTCCTCGCCGTTGCCAATGGCGCACGGGCGAATACCACAGCTTTTGTGCTGCAGGGCCGCCGCCGCGACGATCAGGGCCCGATCCGCGTCGGCTATACCGTCACCAAGAAGAACGGCACCGCGACCGAGCGCAACCGCATCCGCCGCCGGCTTCGCGAAGTGATGAGACAGGTCGACGCCGTATTCATGCGGCCGCACCATGATTATGTGCTAGTGGGCCGTCGTGACGCGCTGACCCGCGACTTTGCGACCATGCTTGACGACCTGCGGTCGGCGCTGCGCCGCCTCGACCGGCCTGCGCCCAACACGGGTAATAACAAGACGGGTACCAACAAGGCGGGTAACAAGAGCGCGCCCAATCCGAATGGAATGACGAGACCCTAAGAGATGTCCGACAACCGCAACACGATCCTTGCCGTCATTCTGTCCGGCCTCGTCCTGATCGCCTGGCAATATTTCTACAATGTGCCGCAGATGGAGAAGCAGCGCGAGGCGCAGCGCCAGGCGGAGTTGCAGAAGCCGGCGCCGCAGGCGACTCCGGGTGCTGCTCCCGGCACCGCTCCGGGTACCTCGGCGACTCCCTCTCCGGCTCCCGGCGCGCCTGCTGCTGACGCTCCGGTCGCGAGCCGCGAGACGGTGCTTGCCTCCGGCCCGCGCATCAAGATCGAGACCCCGCGCGTCACCGGCAGCATCGCGCTGAAGGGCGCCCGGATCGACGACCTGGCGCTGGTTCAGTTCCGCGAGACGGTCGATCCCAAATCGCCGGCTGTCGTGCTGCTTTCCCCGTCGGGCACGGCCGAGCCTTATTACGCCGAGTTCCTGTGGCTGACCGCCAACGGCTCATCGGTGAAGACGCCGAACGCCGAAACCGTCTGGCAGCAGGAGGGATCGAACACCCTGTCGCCGAGCACCCCGGTGATTCTGAAATACGAGAACGGCCAGGGCCTGACCTTCCGCCGCACCATCTCGATCGACGATCGCTACCTCTTCAGCATCAGGGACGAGGTCATCAATCAAGGCAGCGCGCCGGTGACGCTGTATCCGTTCGGTCTGATCTCGCGCGGTGGCAAGCCGCCGGTCTCCGGCTACGCGATTCTGCATGAAGGCCCGATCGGCTATCTCGGCGAACACGGCCTGCAGGAATTCAGCTACAAGAACATCGACGAGGCCAAGACCTCAACCGGCGGCAATTCGCGCGGCATCGTGTTCACGAAGGTCACCGACGGCTGGCTCGGCATCACCGACAAATACTGGGCCACGGCACTGCTGCCGGAGACCACCGCAACGCTCGAAAGCGCCCGCTTCACCACCGGCGACAAGCGCTACCAGACCGACTACATGCTCGGCGCGCAGACCATTCCGATCGGCGGCACCGGCGTTGCCAACGGGCGGCTGTTCGCCGGCGCGAAGGAGGCCGCCACGGTCGGCCTCAACTTCCCGCTGGTCGGCTTCGGCGGCTACAACAAGCAGCTCGGCCTCAACCATTTCGATCTCCTGATCGACTGGGGCCATTTCTACTTCATCACCAAGCCGATGTTCCTGGCGCTCGACTGGTTCTATCGCCTGGTCGGCAATTTCGGCATCGCGATCCTCTTGGTGACCGTGATCGTGAAGCTGTTGTTCTTCCCGCTCGCCAACAAGTCCTACGCCTCGATGGCGAAGATGAAGTCGGTGCAGCCGCAGCTGCAGGCGCTGAAGGAACGTTATCCTGATGACCGCGTGAAGCAGCAGCAGGAGATGATGGAGATCTACAAGAAGGAGAAGATCAACCCGATCGCGGGCTGTCTTCCCGTCGCCTTGCAGATCCCGGTGTTCTTCTCGCTCTACAAGGTGCTGTTCATCACCATCGAAATGCGGCACGCGCCGTTCTTCGGCTGGATCAAGGACCTCTCGGCGCCCGATCCGACCAACCTGTTCACGCTGTTCGGCCTCATTCCGTTCGATCCGATCGCGCTGCTCGGACCGCATTTCGGCGCCTATCTGGTGATGGGTATCTGGCCGATCATCATGGGCATCACGATGTGGGTCCAGATGAAGCTCAATCCGGCGCCGCCAGATCCGACCCAGAAGATGATCTTCGACTGGATGCCGCTGATCTTCACCTTCATGCTGGCCGGCTTCCCGGCGGGTCTCGTGATCTACTGGGCCTGGAACAACCTGCTGTCGGTGCTGCAGCAGAGCTACATCATGCGGCGCAACGGCGTGAAGGTGGAGCTGTTCGACAATCTGAAGTCGACGTTTCAAAAAAAAAGCGTGACGACTGAGACAAAGAAGGCGACGTAGCTTCCAGCAACGGCGCTTCGTCACCACGTCATGCCCGGCCTTGTGCCGGGCATCGACATATTGGAGGACGGCCAGAACCGAGGCTCTGGACGTTGACCTGGATGGCCGGGTCGTCCTACGCCAAGGACCCGCCTTGGGCCTTTGTCTGGCCGCGACGAGATGGAATCCTTCGCATGAGCACCGAACCCGATGCGGCGCTAATTGAGCAAGGCCGGAAACTGTTCGCCGGCGACTGGCGCTTCATCTGGGCCTCGCCCTCGATCGAGACGCTGCCGCCGATGGCCGGCCTCGAGGTCGCCTTTGCCGGCCGCTCCAATGTCGGCAAGTCGAGCCTGATCAACGCGCTGACCGGCCGCAGCAACCTGGCTCGCACCTCGCACACGCCCGGGCGCACCCAGGAGCTGATCTTCTTCGAGGGGCCGGAGAAGGCGGGCTTCCGCCTGGTCGACATGCCCGGCTACGGCTACGCCTCGGCGCCCAAGACCAAGGTGGCGTCGTGGACGGCGCTGATCCACAAATTCCTGCTCGGGCGCGCGACACTGGCGCGGGTCTACGTGCTGATCGACGCGCGCCACGGCATCAAGGACGTCGATCTCGACGTGCTGAAGACGCTGGACAAGTCCGCGGTGAGCTATCAGGTCGTGCTGACCAAGGCCGACCAGGTGAAGGCCGGCGAACTCAAGACCGTCATCGCCGACACGTCAGCAACGCTCGCAAAACATCCCGCCGCCTTCCCCGAAGTGCTGGTGACCTCGTCGCGCACCGGCGACGGCATGCCGGAGCTGCGTGCCGCCATGGTGCGCCTGATCGAGGAACGGCGCCGATGAGCGGCGCATCCCGCTTCCTGATCGGCCTTGCCGCCATCATGGGCGCTTGCGGCGTGATGCTGGCGGCGGCCGCAGCCCATCTGCCTGACGCCACGCGGCTGGCGGCGGCATCCTCGATGCTGCTGTTCCATGCACCCGCCGTAGTCGCGACCATCGCGGTCACGGATCGCGCGATCATCCATGCGAAGCTCGCAGTCGTGGCGGCGGCCGGCTTCGTCATCGCGGCGTCATTGTTCGCGGGCGACCTCGTGCTGCGCCAATATGCCGGCCATGGATTGTTTCCGATGGCTGCGCCGACCGGCGGAACGCTCTTGATCCTGAGCTGGCTGGTACTGGCGGTCGCGGCGGTGTGGCCGAAGCGGTGATGACCGCCATACTTCCTTCTCCCCTTGTGGGAGAAGGTGGCGCGGATGCAATCCGCGCCGGATGAGGGGTCTCTATCCGCGGAGACAGACCCCTCACCCGGCTTCGATGCCGTCGCATCGAAGCCACCCTCTCCCACAAGGGGAGAGGGTCAAGACCGCTTTGCGCCCTGCCCGCCAATCAGATAGAACCGCGCCACCCCTCCGCTGACGACGAGACCAGCCCCATGACCGACCAGCACATCAGCCCGCTCGATCAGGCCCGCATTCTGTCCGAGGCGCTGCCGCACATGCAGGAATATGACGAGGAAACCATCGTCATTAAATATGGCGGCCATGCCATGGGCGCCGAGGACACCGCGAAGGCGTTCGCGCGCGACATCGTGCTGCTCGAGCAGACCGCGATCAATCCGGTGGTCGTGCATGGCGGTGGGCCGCAGATCGCGACCATGCTGAAGCGCCTCGGCATCCAGTCGGAATTCGCCGCGGGCCTGCGCATCACCGACGCCGCGACCATCGAGATCGTCGAGATGGTACTGGCGGGCTCGGTCAACAAGCAGATCGTCGGCTACATCAACGAGGCGGGCGGCAAGGCCGTGGGCCTCTCCGGCAAGGACGGCAACATGGTGAAGGCGTCGAAGACGACGCGCACCATGGTCGATCCGGATTCCAACATCGAGAAGGCCATCGATCTCGGCTTCGTCGGCGACCCCGAAAAGGTCGACCTCACGCTGCTCAATCAGCTGATCGGCTATGAGCTGATCCCGGTGCTGGCGCCGCTGGCGACCTCGCAGGACGGCCAGACACTGAACATCAACGCCGACACCTTCGCCGGCGCAATCGCGGGCGCGCTCAAGGCCAAGCGCCTGTTGCTGCTGACGGACGTGCCGGGCGTGCTCGACAAGTCCAAGAAGCTGATTCCGGACCTGTCGATCAAGGAAGCCCGCAAGCTGATCGCCGACGGCACGATTTCCGGCGGCATGATCCCGAAGGTCGAGACCTGCATTTACGCGCTCGAACAGGGCGTGCAGGGCGTCGTGATCATCGACGGCAAGACGCAGCACGCGGTGCTGCTCGAGCTCTTCACCAACCAGGGCACCGGCACGCTGATCCACAAGTAATGGCAGACGCGGGACACACGGCGAGGATTCCTCGCCGGTCGCTGCCGGCGCGGCTCGCGATGTCGCTGCCGGCCGCGCTGGTGTCGTTCCTGTTCTCGTCGGCGCCGGCGCATGCCGATCTCAAGCTCTGCAACCGCATGAGCTATGTGATCGAGGCCGCGATCGGCATCGACGACAAGGCCGCGACCGCGACACGCGGCTGGTTCCGCATCGATCCCGCGACCTGCCGGGTCGTGGTGCAGGGCGCGCTCACCGCCGACCGCGTGCTGCTCAATGCGCGGGCGCTCGGCGTCTACGGCGCCTCGCCGATCCCGCAGAACGGCACCGACACGCTCTGCGTGGCGCAGGACAATTTCGTGATCGCCGCCGCGCGACAATGCCGTTCCGGCCAGATGCCCGCGCAATTCACCCAGATCACGCCGACCAAGACCGACGACGGCCATCTGGTCGCCTATCTCGCCGAAGACAGCGAATATGACGACGAGCAGGCGCGCCTCGCCGGCATCCAGCGCCTCTTGGTGATCGCGGGCTACGATGCCGCGCCGATCGACGGCGTCGACGGGCCGAAGACCCAGAGTGCGCTGGCGGCATTCCTCAGGAGTCGCGGGCTCGCCAGCGACATCGTGCAGTCGCCGAATTTCTTCGCCACCATGATCGATGCCGTGCAGAAGCCGTCGCCATCGGGGCTGACCTGGTGCAACGACACGCCGCACAAGGTGATGGCCGCGGTTGCAACCGACGACGGCAAGGTGGTGACCAGCCGCGGCTGGTATCGCATCGACCCCGGCAAGTGCCTGCATCCGGACGTGTCAGGCACGCCGAAGCAGATCTATTCGTTTGCTGAAGCGGTCGACAACGACAACCGGGCCATCCGCATCAAGGACAAGCCGCTGAACTGGGGCGGCGGGGTCCAGCTCTGCACCCGCGAAAGCAAGTTCGAGATCAACGAACAGGGCGACTGCAGCACCCGCGGCCTCGCCGCACTCGGCTTCACCACCGTCGACATGACCAGCGGCGGCAAGACGCTGCGCTTTGCGATGCCGTGATGAAGATAATGAGGCCGCAAACATCGATGTCGTCCTGGCGAAGGCCAGGACCCATTACCACAAGACTGCGTTTGGCGAAGAACGACGAGCACCGTGCCACATTGATAGATTCCGCGGTATGGGTCCTGGCTTTCGCCAGGACGACGGCGGAGGGCGGAACGACGTTCACGCTGACAAGTGGAGAGCCACAATGAATACTCCCCGCAGCTTCAGCCATGTCGAGACCTGGGTGTTCGACCTCGACAACACGCTGTACCCGCATCACGTCAACCTGTGGCAGCAGGTCGATGCGCGGATCGGCGAGTTCGTCAGCAACTGGCTGAAGATCTCTCCCGAGGAAGCACGGCGGCTGCAGAAGGACTACTACCTGCGCTACGGCACCACGATGCGCGGTATGATGACCGAGCACGGCGTGCAGGCCGACGACTATCTCGCTTATGTGCACAAGATCGACCACTCGCCGCTGCAGCCGAATCCGGCGATGGGAGCCGCGATCGCAAAACTGCCGGGGCGCAAGCTGATCCTGACCAACGGCTCGGTCGACCATGTCGATGCGGTGCTGGGCCGGCTCGGCATCGGCAACCATTTCGACGGCGTGTTCGACATCATCGCCGCCGATCTCGAGCCGAAGCCGGCACCGCAGACCTACCAGAAGTTCCTCAGGCTCCACGACGTCGATCCGGCGAGGGCTGCGATGTTCGAGGACCTCGCGCGCAATTTGGTGGTGCCGCATGAGCTCGGCATGACCACCGTGCTCGTCGTGCCCGACGGCAGCCAGGAGGTGGTGCGCGAGACCTGGGAGCTCGAAGGCCGCGACGCCGCCCATGTCGACCATGTCACGGATGATCTCACCGGCTTCCTGCAGCAGCTGAAGCCGTAGCCTCTCAACAGGTGTCGTCCCGGCGAAAGCCGGAACCCATAACCACCAATCTGCGCTTGGCTACGCGCCGTGGCACCAGCGTGCCGCAACACGGGCATTTGTGGTTATGGGTCCCGGCTCGCGCTTCGCTTGGCCGGGACGACGGAAGAGAGACCACTCGGCGACGGAGGAGTTTGCCTTGACTCCGCGGCCCCAAATTCCGAAAAAGCCCCGCAAAATCCCGTCATAATCCCCGATACGCCAAGGATTGTCCCGATGTCGCTGTCCGCCCTCGAAACCACCGTCAACACCGCGTTCGACGCCCGCGAAGGCATTTCGACCTCGACCAAGGGCGAGGTCCGCGAGGCGGTCGACCACGCGCTGGAGCTGCTCGACAAGGGCGAGGCCCGTGTCGCCGAGCGCGAGACGAGCGGCAAGTGGAAGGTCAATCAGTGGCTGAAGAAGGCCGTGCTGCTGTCGTTCCGCCTCAACGACATGGGTCAGATCGCGGGTGGCCCGGGCAAGGCATCGTGGTGGGACAAGGTGCCGTCGAAGTTCGAGGGCTGGGGCGAGAACCGTTTCCGCGACGCCGGCTTCCGCGCCGTGCCGGGCGCGATCGTGCGCCGCTCGGCCTTCATCGCCCGCAACGTCGTGCTGATGCCCTCCTTCGTCAATCTCGGCGCCCATGTCGATGAAGCCACCATGATCGACACCTGGTCGACGGTCGGCTCCTGCGCCCAGATCGGCAAGCGCGTGCACATCTCCGGCGGCGTCGGCATCGGCGGCGTGCTCGAGCCGCTGCAGGCCGAGCCCGTGATCGTCGAGGACGACTGCTTCATCGGCGCGCGCTCGGAGGTCGCCGAGGGCGTGATCGTGCGCAAGGGCGCGGTGCTGTCGATGGGCGTGTTCCTCGGCGCCTCGACCAAGATCGTCGACCGCGAGACCGGCGAAATCTTCGTCGGCGAGGTCCCGGAATATGCCGTCGTGGTGCCCGGCACCCTGCCGGCCAAGCCGCTGAAGAACGGCCAGCCGGGACCTGCCACCGCCTGCGCCGTGATCGTCAAGCGGGTCGACGAGCGCACCCGCGCCAAGACCAGCATCAACGAGCTGCTGCGGGATTGATCGCTTTTCCGCCGCGAGATCAGTCCATCACCGTCACCCTGAGGAGCCTGCGAAGCAGGCGTCTCGAAGGGTCGACGGCCACCAGCGGGGCCGTGCATCCTTCGAGGCTCGCCCAGCGGCGCAATTGCGCCGCAAGGCTCGCACCTCAGGACGACGGGTCTGGACTGATCGAACCAATTTCGATCCGACGCCGACATATCTCCGGGCTGCGAAGAATTGCCGCAGCCCGGAGCTTATTTTCATGGACTGGGCCAACTACCTGTTCGGCTTCAAGGGCCGCGTCAACCGGGCCAAATTCTGGCTCGCAGGGCTGATCATCGTCTGCTGGATGATGTTCCTAGCTTTACTCGCGGTCTCGGCCGGCCTCGGCGGCAAGAACGGGTTCAGCTTCAATGTCGACGACATCTTCCGGGCCTTCGACCCCGACAGCTACAAATCGCTGAGCTGGGCCGGATTGCCGGCATTGCTGGTCAAGGCCTGCGGAACGTTCTTGTTCGTTTGGGTCTATGTCGCTGTCTCGATCAAGCGACTGCACGACCGCGACAAGAGCGGCTGGTGGATGGTCCCGTTCTTCGCGATCCCGGGTCTCATGAGCCAGTTCTCGGACCGGCTCTCCGATGAATCCTATTGGGTGACGGCCGCGGGCCTGATCGTCTTCGTGCTTTATGTCTGGGGCTTCGTCGAGCTCGCCTTTCTGCGCGGCACCAGCTACCCCAATCGCTACGGCCCCAATCCGCTTGGGAAAACCCATGTGCGGCAAGGCCGCGACAGCGGGTCGCGCTCCGCGCGCGGCTGGGATCAGCAGAGCGAGATCGATATCGTGCCGCACAAAGCTGGTCCACCCGCCGTGTGACGTGTTAAGCGAGGCGCATGAGTGATGCCGTCTCGATTACCCGCGATCTCGTTCGCTGCCCCTCCGTCACCCCGGCCGACGCCGGCGCGCTTGGCGTTCTCGAAAACCTGCTGAAAGCCGCAGGCTTCGAAGTCCACCGCGTGACCTTCTCCGAGCCCGGCACCGCCGATATCGACAACCTCTATGCGCGCATCGGCACCTCGGCGCCGCATATCACCTTCGCTGGCCACACCGACGTGGTGCCGCCCGGCGATGAAGCGGCGTGGACGCTCGGCGCGTTCTCCGGCGAGGTGAAGGACGGTTATCTCTATGGCCGCGGCGCCGTCGACATGAAGGGCGGCATCGCCTGCAGCGTCGCCGCGGTGCTGCAATATCTGCAGGACCGTGGCGGCAAGCCACAAGAGAATGGCAACGGCTCGATCTCCTTCCTGATCACCGGCGACGAGGAAGACGTCTCGATCAACGGCACCGTCAAGCTGTTGAAATGGTGCGCCGAGCGTGGCGAGACATTCGATCATTGCGTGCTCGGCGAGCCCTCGAATGTCGAAGTGCTGGGCGACATGATCAAGATCGGCCGGCGCGGCTCGCAGTCCGGCACGCTGGTGGTCGACGGCGTGCAGGGCCATGTCGCCTATCCGCACCGCGCCTCCAACCCGGTGCCTGATATCTCGCGGCTGATCGTGGCGCTGAGTGACGAGCCGCTCGATCACGGCAGCGCGCAGTTCCAGGCCAGCAACCTCGAATTCACCACCGTCGATGTCGGCAACACCGCGACCAACGTGATCCCCGGCCAGGCACGGGCGAAGTTCAACATCCGCTACAACGACAACCACACCCAGGAGAGCCTGCGGCAGATGGTCGATGAGCGGCTGGCGAAAGCCTGCGGCAACCGGATCCGCGCCCATATCGATTGGCAACCGTCGAACTCGAACGTGTTCGTCACCCAGCCCGGCCCGTTCACCGACCTCGCGGTCGCCGCGATCGAGGAGATCACCGGCCGCAGGCCGGAGCTATCGACCTCCGGCGGCACCTCGGACGCGCGCTTCATCTCGAGCTATTGCCCGGTGATCGAGTTCGGCCTGGTCGGTCAGACCATGCACCAGGTCGACGAGCGCACGCCGGTGGCCGATCTGGAGAAGCTGACGCGGATCTATCGGGGCGTGCTGGAGCGGTATTTCGGGTAGGCCAGCCGCCCGGCTGGACAAAAACATCGAAAACAACCCCATGCACAGTAGGGGTTGGGGCTCCGAGTTATCCACCCGCACCAGATACAGCGTGGTATTTCGGGTACTCACATCCGTAGAATGGGTAGAGCGCAGCGAAACCCATCATGGGCGCCGCGGATTCGAAGTGATGGGTTTCGCGGAGTTTATCATCGGGCCGCGCGTTGCGCGGACCCGTTGGCTTCACCCATCCTACGAGATCATTCCCGCCTAGTAATCCACCCGCATCAGGTAGAGCCCGTCCGGCGGCGCCACGGGGCCGCAGGCGGCGCGGTTGCGGGCGGCGAGCGCACCGGCAAGATCGTCGGCGCTCCAGCGACCCTCGCCGACCCAGACCAGCGAGCCCACCATCGAACGCACCTGGCTGTGCAGGAACGAGCGCGCCGACGTCACGATGTTGACGGCGGCGCCGTCACGGGTGACATCGAGCTGATCGAGCGTCTTCTCCGGCGATTTGGCCTGGCACTCGGTGTCGCGGAAGGTGGTGAAGTCGTGCTTGCCGAGCAGGCGCTGCGCGGCGGCGTGCATCGCGTCAGCATCGAGCGCGCGCGGCACGCGCCAGACGCGGCCGATGTCGAGCGCGAGGTTCGCGCGCGTGTTGGTGATGCGATAGAGATAGTGCCGCCTGGTCGCGGAGAACCGCGCCTCGAAATCGTCGGGCACGATGTCAGCCGCGAGCACGCCGATCGGATTGGGCCGCAGATGCGCATTCAGCCCGTCGCGAAAGCGGCCGGGCGGAAAATGCTTGGCGATGTCGCAATGCGCGACCTGGCCGCGCGCATGCACTCCGGCATCGGTACGCCCTGCGCCGTGGACGCGCACGTCCTCGCCGCAGATCGCCTTGACCGCCGCCTCCAGCGCGCCCTGCACGGTCGGCGCGGTGTCCTGGATCTGCCAGCCGGAGAACGGCGTGCCGTCATATTCGATGGTGAGCTTGTAGCGGGGCATCAGCCGAGCCGCGCAGGCGGCTTCAACGGCGTGCCGCGCAAGAAATCCGCTGCCTTCATCGGCGCCTTGCCGGCGCGCTGCAGTTCGAGGATCCGGATCGCGCCGTCGCCGCAGGCGATCGCGAAATTGTCGTCGAGCACATCGCCCGGTGCGCCCGAGCCTTTCGCCAGCTCGCAGCGCAGGATCTTCAGCCGCACCGGCTCGCCTTCGCCGGCAAGCTCGCACCAGGCGCCGGGAAACGGCGAGAGCCCGTGAATGTGCCGCAGCACCATATGCGCCGGCTGTGTCCAGTCGATCCGCGCCTCGGCCTTCTCGATCTTGGCCGCATAGGTGACGCCGTCCTCGCTCTGCTTCGTCAGTTGCAAGCCGCCGCGCCCGAGCGCCGCCATCGCGCGCACCATCAGGTCGGCACCGAGCGGCGCCAGCGCGTCGTGCAGATCGGATGCCGTCATGCTGTCCGATATCGGCAACCGCTCGGCCATCGCGACGTCCCCGGTGTCGAGGCCGACATCCATCTTCATCACCATCACGCCGCTCGCGGCATCGCCAGCCATGATGGCGCGGTTGATCGGCGCGGCGCCGCGCCAGCGCGGCAGCAGCGAGGCATGCAGGTTGAAGCAGCCGAGCTTCGGCGCGTCGAGAATGGCTTGCGGCAGGATCATGCCATAGGCGACGACGACGGCGGCATCCGCGTCATGCGCGCGAAACTCCTCGAGCGCTTCCGAGGTCTTGAGGGTCTTCGGCGTCAGCACGGGAATGCCGAGGCGGCGCGCCTCCTGCTCGACCGGCGTCGGCTGCAATTGCAGGCCGCGCCGCCCGCCCGGCTTCGGCCCGCGGGTGTAGACCGCCACGACCTCATGGCCATGGGCTACGAGCTCCAGCAGCGTCGGCACCGCGAAATCGGGCGTGCCCATGAAGATCAGGCGGAGAGGCATTAGACAGGCTCGGTAGCAGTTGGAGTGCTTAAGCGCGAAGCGCGTCTTCGCACAAGAAGCCCCGGGCATCCACGTTTTCGGCGACAGCGAAGCAAGACGTGGATGGCCGGGTCAAGCCCGGCCATGACGCGTCCGGGAAAGCGACCGCGCCTACTCCGCCGCGCGCTTGGCGGCCTTCTCGAATTTCTTGAACACGCGGTCGCGCTTCAGTTTCGACAGATAATCCACGAACAGCACGCCGTTGAGATGATCGATTTCGTGCTGGATGCAGGTGGCGTAGAGCCCTTCCGCATCCTCCTCATGCACCGTGCCGTCGAGATCGGTGAATCGCACGCGCACCCGCGCCGGCCGCTCGACCTCCTCGTAATATTCGGGGATCGACAGGCAGCCCTCTTCGTACACCGACAGTTCTTCCGAACGCGCAATGATCTCCGGATTGATGAAGACGCGCGGCTTCGCCGTGGTCTCGCCGTTCTCGTCGCGCTTGGCGAGATCCATGGTGATCAGCCGCAGCGGCTGCGCGACCTGAATCGCCGCGAGCCCAATGCCGGGCGCGTCATACATGGTCTCGAGCATGTCGTCGGCCAGCTTGCGGATCTCCGGCGTCACCTTCTCGATCGGTTTCGACACCAGCCGCAACTGCTTGTCCGGCAGGATGATAATTTCTCTTAATGCCATGGCGGCGATTTAAGCTGCTGACTTCATGGGGTCAATGCGCTCAGGAACCCGTTAGGACAACCTTAACCACGTTTCTTCACCCCGCATTAACCCGGAAAATCAGGAATGCATTTGCCTTAAACGTTCCCTCTTCGTTCGCACCTGGCCGCGAATCGGCTACAACTGCCGGCATGAACGAGATTCTCCTCACGATTGGCGACCTTCCCGTCCGTGTCTCCGACGCCTTGATCGGCCTTGGGGCGCTGGCGCTGATCCTGCTGTTCGCCATTGCGGTGGTGATCGCACGCGCCAGCCGGCGCGGCGCGGAACTCGCAATGGCCCAGGCCATCCGCGCCGACGAACTGGAGGAGCGCCTCGCCGACATGCTGCGGGCCCAGAGCGAATCCTCCGGGCGGGTCGATGCCAAGGTTGATACTATGGCGCAGGCGCTGGCCGGCCGCCAGGCCGAGATGGCCCGCGCCGTCAACGAGCGGCTCGATTCGGTGACCCACCGGGTCGGCCAGTCGATGGAGCAATCGACCCGCAACACGATGGATTCGCTGCGCGTGCTGCACGAGCGGCTCGGCATCATCGACCACGCCCACAAGAACCTCAACGAGCTCACCACCCAGGTGACGACGCTGCGCGACGTGCTCGCCAACAAGCAATCGCGCGGCGCCTTCGGCCAGGCGCGGATGGAGGCGATCGTCCAGGACGGCATGCCGAAGGGCTCGTTCGAGTTCCAGTACACGCTGACGTCGGGCAAGCGGCCGGACTGCGTGGTGTTTCTGCCCGACCAGCGCCCGCTCTGCATCGACGCGAAATTCCCGCTCGAGGCCATGACCGCGCTGCACGATGCGCGCAGCGACGAGGAGCGCAAATTCGCCAGCCAGCGGCTGCGCGCCGACGTGCTGAAGCATGTCAGCGACATCGCGGAGAAGTACCTGATCCCTGGCGAGACCCAGGACACCGCGCTGATGTTCGTGCCGTCGGAATCGGTCTATGCCGAGATCCATGACGGCTTCGACGACGTGATCCAGAAGGCCTATCGCGCGCGCGTCGTGCTGGTATCGCCCTCGCTCTTGATGCTGGCGATCCAGGTGATGCAGCAGATCCTGAAGGACGCCCGCATCCGCGACGCCGCCGACCAGATCCGCAACGAGGTGATGCATCTCGGCGACGACCTCGGCCGCCTGCGCGATCGCGTGCTCAAGCTGCAGACCCATTTCGGCCAGGTGAACGAGGACGTCAGGCAGATCCTGATCTCCGCCGACAAGATCGAGAAACGCGCCGGCCGGATCGAGGAACTCGACTTCAGCAAGTCCGAGACCCCGATCGAGGTCCCCCGCTTCGTCAAGCCCGCCCCCGACCTGTTCCCCGCCCCGCGCAAGCTGCAGGCAGGGGAGTAGCCACCTCGCCCCGCTTGCGGGGAGAGGTCGAAATTCGCGCATCGCGCGAATTTCGGGTGAGGGGGAGCTTCCGCACATTGCACCCGTCATAATTCGCTGAGAAAGCCCCTCACCCCAACCCTCTCCCCGCGAAAGAGCGGGGAGAGGGAGCCAAGGCAGCTGCGGTCGAATCTGCTAACAGAGGGACATGACCGCGCCCGAAGTGACCGCGACCCAATCGGAAAAGAATCCCCCCGCCGCCACCTCCTGGCGCGACAGTTTTGCGGTGTATCTGCAGCCGCGGGTGCTGATCGTGCTGCTGCTGGGCTTCTCCTCGGGGCTGCCGCTGGCACTGTCGGGCTCGACGCTGCAGGTCTGGATGAAGGAGGCCGGGGTCGATCTCGGCACCATCGGGCTGCTGGCGCTGATCGGCACGCCCTACACGCTGAAATTCCTCTGGGCGCCGCTGGTCGACGCGCTGCATGTTCCGCTGTTCACGCAGATGTTCGGCCGCCGCCGCGGCTGGCTGCTGTTCTCGCAGCTGCTGCTGATCGCGGCGATCCTGGTGCTGGCGATGGCCGATCCGGCGCGATCGCCGTGGTTCGCGGCCTTCGCCGCGCTGCTGGTCGCAACCGCATCGTCGACGCAGGACATCGTGGTCGATGCCTTCCGCGTCGAAAGCCTGCCTGAAAGCGAGCAGGCCGCCGGCATGGCGTCCTATGTCGCGGCGTACCGCGTCGGCATGCTGGTCTCGACCGCAGGCGCGCTGTTCATCGTCAGCGGCTTCGAGTCCGCTGGCCTCGTGCGCCTGTCGGCCTGGATGTGGGGCTACGTGGTGATGGCCGCGCTGGTCGTGATCGGCATCGTCACCGCGCTTGCGGCGACCGAGCCGACGCAATCGAAGGGCGCGGAGGCGGCGACGCATGCGCAGAACCCGGCCGAACGCGTGCTACATGCCGCGCTCGGCGCGTTCTCCGAGTTCCTCAGCCGCAAGGACGCCTTCGCGGCGCTCGCCTTTGTGGTGCTGTTCAAGTTCACCGACGCGTTTTCAGGCACCATGACCGCGCCGTTCGTGATCGACATCGGCTTTTCCAAGGTCGATTACGCGGCGATCGTGAAAGGCGTCGGCCTTGCCGCGACCCTGATCGGCGGCTTTGCCGGCGGCTTCGTGGCGCGGCGCTATTCGCTCGCGACTAGCCTCTGGATCGGCGGCGTGCTGCAGGCGGTCGCCAATCTCTCATTCTCCTGGCTCGCCCATGTCGGCGTCGATCAATGGGCGCTCGCGCTTGCGATCACCGCGGAGAATTTCACCAGCGCGATCGGCACCGTGATCTTCGTCGCCTATTTGTCGGCGCTGTGCCGCAATCCGCTGCACACCGCGACCCAGTACGCGCTGCTCACGGCGCTCGCCGCGGTCGGCCGCACCTATCTGTCGTCAGGCGCCGGTTATGTCGCCAAGGCCGTCGGCTGGCAGATGTTCTTCGTGATCTGCGTGCTGGTCGCGATCCCGAGCCTGATCCTGCTCGCCTGGCTGCAGCGGCGCGGGCATTTCGACGAGCTGGGGCCGGTCAGGGTTTAGTCGCCTGTAGCCCGGCTTGACCGGGTGAATCCGCCCTGTATTCCAGAGGCGTTCGTAATTCAGCGGGGAAGCGGCGGAACCACTCTCTCCGCGCGTCGTCCTGGCGAAAGCCAGGACCCATTACCCCAAATGCGAATTGTTGCGCGATGTCGAGGCCACGATCCATCCGACAAGCAAGGCCAGTGATTATGGGTCCTGGCCTTCGCCAGGACGACGATGAGGATGGGTCGCAACTCAAGAAACAGCGCGGTGTCATTACCCGCGCATCCAGGCGATGACACCGTAACCGAGGCACGATCCTACTTCGCCACCACGCTCCACTTTGTGACGATGGCTTCGCTCATCTCGCCGGCGTCCTTGGCGCAGGCGACTTCGTCGACCTTCACCGAGATTTCCTTGCCGGAGAGGCTTTTGAGTTGCGCGGCCTGGGCGTCGTTGGTCGGAATCAGCTGGAAGGTTTCCGGCCCGGTCTCGAGATTGCACAGACCGTTCGGCGGCGGCAGGCGGCGCGGCTCGCTGGTGATCTGGTAGGTCGCGACGCGCTTGCCGCGGTTCTTGGCGTCACGCACCTTCATGACGCCGAGCTCTCCCGACAGCACGTCGCCGGCGTGGATCATCTTGCCGGGCTTCTGCGGGGCGTCGGCCTGCTGCGCGAGCGCGCAAGGCGCGGCGAACGTTGCCGTCAGAAGCGCAAAGCCCAAACGTACGCCGAACAAGCGTACGCCGAATCGGTGTGCCGTCATTGTCAGTGGTTCCGTATCTTGATTCGTCAGAGCGTGAATGACCGTCCCCGAATCGGCATCCACCCTACCATTTTGTTTTGGTGCGATCTTTTCGGATTGTGACCGATCGCTTGGCGCCTGACGCGTGCTCGGCGCCAGCATCGCGCGCTAGAACAGCGTCCGCTGCCGCATGGCTGCAGATAGCGTACCTTCATCGAGGTAATCAAGCTCTCCGCCGACCGGCACGCCATGCGCCAGCCGCGTCACCCGCACATTGGCCTCCGACAACAGGTCGGTGATGTAATGCGCGGTGGTCTGGCCGTCGACGGTCGCATTGAGCGCCAAAATGATCTCGCTGACCTCAGGCGCATGCGCGCGTGCCACCAGCTGATCGATGGTGAGATCCTGCGGACCGACGCCGTCGAGCGGCGACAGCGTTGCGCCGAGCACGTGATAGCGGCCATTGGTCGCATTGGCGCGTTCCAGCGCCCAGAGGTCGGCGACGTCAGCGACCACGACGATGATCGAGGGATCGCGGCGCGGATCGGTGCACACGGTGCAGGGGTTTTGTGTATCGATGTTTCCGCAGGTCTTGCAGACCTGGATCTTGTCGATCGCGACCTGCAGCGCCGCGGTCAGCGGCGTCATCAGGGCTTCGCGCTTCTTGATCAGATGCAGCGCCGCGCGCCGCGCCGAACGGGGCCCGAGGCCCGGCAGCCGCGCCAGCAACTGGATCAGGCGTTCAATCTCGGGGCCGGCAACGCTTGCAGCCATTTAAGTCGGACCAAATCCCGGCGGCAGGCCGAGCCCGCCGGTGAGCGCCATCATCTTCTCCTGCATCGCGGTCTCGGCCTTGCGGCGTGCATCGCCATGCGCGGTGACCAGGAGATCCTCGAGCACCTCGCGTTCCTCCGGCTTCATCAGCGACGGATCGATCTTGATGCCCTTCACTTCCATCTTGGCGGTCATGCGCACCGTGACCAGGCCGCCGCCGGAGATGCCTTCGACCTCGACATTGCCGAGCTGTTCCTGCATCTCCTGCATCTTGGATTGCAGCTGCGCTGCCTGCTTCATCATGCCGAGAAAATCAGCCATGCGTGCGTCCCTATAGCCAAATATCAATCGTCGTCGCTGTCGGAAGTTTCAATCGGGTCTTCGCCTGACGCATCCGAAACCGGAACCTCGGCGGCAAGGCGGCGAACCTCGACCACCTTGGTGCCGGGGAAGCGCGCCAGCACCTCCTGCACGCGCGGATCGGCCTCGGCGGCGCGCTGGTGCTCGCTGCGCGCCAGTTCGTTCTGCGAGCGCACCGTGGGCTGGCCGGCCTCGTTGGAGATGATCACGGTCCAGCGCCGCCCGGTCCATAGTTCGAGCTTGCGCGACAGATCGGTGACCAGCGCGCGCTGCGCCTTCGGCTCGAGGGCGATCTCGAGCTGGCCGTCCTCGATGCGCACCAGCCGCACATCGGCTTCCAGCGCACTCTTCATCATGATGTCGCGCTTCTCGCCGGCGAGCGCGATCAGTTGCGGAAAGCTTGATATCCGCAGCGCCGGCGCGGCATCGGCGACCGGCGCTGCCATCTGCGGACGCGCGGCGAGATCGCCGCGCGGCGCGGCCTGCGGCGTGCGCACCGGCGCCGACGGCATGGCCGACATCGCCGAGCTCGGTGCGCCGCGTGACGGTGACGACGCGGCGGAACCCGACGTCGCGGGCGCAGCGCCACCGCCATTCTGCTCGATCATCCGGATCGCCTCATCCGGCGTCGGCAGATCGGCGACATAGGCAATCCGCACCAGCACCATTTCGGCGGCAGCGGCCGGGCGTGTCGCGGTCTGCACCTCGGCGATGCCCTTGAGCAGCATCTGCCACATCCGCGACAGCACCCGCATCGACAGCTTGGCGGCGAATTCACGCGCCCGCACCCGCTCGGTCTCGCCGAACGCGACATTGTCGGCCGTCCCCGGCACGAACTTCACGCGGGTGACGAAATTGACGAACTCGGCAAGGTCGGACAGCACCACGACCGGATCGGCGCCGACGTCATATTGCGCGCGGAATTCGGCGAAGGCGGCGGCGATATCGCCGCGCGCCAGCTGTTCGAACAGATCGATCACGCGGGTGCGGTCGGCGAGGCCGAGCATCTGCCTGACCGCGTCGGCCTTCACATTGCCGGCGGCATGCGCAATCGCCTGGTCGAACAGCGACAGCGAGTCGCGCACCGATCCCTCGGCCGCCCGCGCGATGATGCCGAGCGCCTCGGGCTCGACCTCGACGCCTTCCTTGGTCGCGATATTGCCGAGATGCTTCATCAGCACGTCGGCTTCGACGCGGCGCAGGTCGAAGCGCTGGCAGCGCGACAGCACCGTGATCGGAACCTTGCGGATTTCGGTGGTGGCGAACACGAATTTGGCGTGCTCCGGCGGCTCCTCCAGCGTCTTCAGGAAGGCGTTGAAGGCCGCCGTCGACAGCATGTGGACTTCGTCGATGATATAGACCTTGTAGCGCGCGCTGGCCGGCGCGTAGCGCACGCTGTCATTGATCTGGCGGACATCGTCGACCCCGGTGTGGGACGCGGCGTCCATCTCCAGCACGTCCATGTGCCGGCTTTCCATGATCGCCTGGCAGTGGATGCCGAGGTCCGGCATGTGGATGGTCGGCCCCTGCACCGAGCCGTCCGGCTTGGCGTAGTTCAAGGCGCGGGCGAGGATGCGCGCGGTGGTGGTCTTGCCAACCCCGCGGACGCCGGTGAGAATCCAGGCCTGCGGAATTCGCCCGGTCTCGAACGCGTTCGAGACGGTGCGCACCATGGCCTCCTGGCCGATCAGGTCCTCGAAGCTGGAGGGGCGGTATTTGCGGGCAAGAACGCGGTAGGGTTTTGCGGCGTCCGGCGCGCCGCCGAGATCGAAACCGCCGTCAAGGCTCCCTTTGCCTGCGCCGTCGGACGGATGGGAGGGGTCGCCAGCGTCATTCATGCATCGATCCGCAACTTGGGAATTGTCTCTTCAGCCGGCGTGCGGATAGGAGCCAAAATCGAGCGCCGGGCGCGGAGACCGCCATTCCAGCGCGATTCGCTCGGAAAAACAGGTAGGAGACTGACGAGCGACCCGATCCGGACCTCGTTAGGGCTGCTTCCTTCCGGACCTGACCCGGTTGGCGAGTGGCTCGTCCACCGCCAATCTCCCGGTCCCTATTTGGGGCCAAAACCGCCGGAAAGCAAGCGGCCTGACCCGGCTTTGTAAGGCTGGCTTTGCGGGGCTTGTCTGGGAACACGGAAAGGCATTATTTGCCCCCCATGCCCGCCTCCAATTGGTCGCTGCATTCGCAGCTCAAGAAAGACACCATCGACATCGGCGACCTGCCGCTGTGCAAGGTGCTCGTCATCAAGGATGCGCATTATCCGTGGCTGCTGCTGGTGCCGCGGCGCGACGGCGCGGTCGAGATCATCGACCTCGACGAGGTCGCGCAGGCGCAGCTGATGACGGAAATCACCCGCGTCTCGCGGGCCCTGAAAGAGGTCACCAAGTGCGACAAGCTGAATGTCGCCGCGCTCGGCAACCTCGTCCCGCAGCTGCACGTCCACGTCATCGCGCGCCGCACCAGCGACGCTGCATGGCCGCGTCCCGTTTGGGGCGTGATGCCGCCGCTGGCGCATGACGCCGAGGAAGTGCAGAATTTCATCAGCGCGCTTCGCCGCAAGATCTGGTTGGGTTGAACATTCAATGTCTGCATTCGATTCATTTCCGCTCGGCCAGCCGGCCTTCGTCACCCACGTGCTGGACCGCGCCGCGCATCTGCGCACCAACGACGAGAAGCTGTTCGCGCTGGAAGGCCACCGCGAGGCTAGAGCCTATGTGATCTATCGCGACTCGCTGGTCGTGAAGCAGGAGGACGGCGGCGCCCGCGCGCTGCTGTCGCTGGAGGAAGCCCGCAGCTACGGCGCCAATCCCGGCACGATCTTCCTGGGGCTGCGCGACGCCGCGCCGATCTTCGGCATGGGGATCGCGCCGCAGGCGGCCGAGAAGCTGGTCGGACGCGCCGACGTCGCGATCACCGAATTGCGCGGCATGGCGATGCAGGGCGTGGTGCCGCCCGAGCAGCTCTCGGCCATCGCGATGGCGAAATCGATGGTGACCTGGCATCAGCGCCACGGCTTCTGCGCGAACTGCGGCACCCGCACGGCGATGAAGGACGGCGGCTGGAAGCGCGAATGCCCGAGCTGCAAGGCCGAGCACTTTCCGCGCACCGATCCGGTGGTGATCATGCTGGTCACGTATGGCGATAAGGTGCTGTTGGGACGGCAGAAGCAGTTCATGCCCGGCATGTATTCCTGCCTCGCCGGGTTCGTGGAAGCCGCGGAGACCATCGAGGACGCCGTGCGGCGCGAGATTTTCGAGGAGTCCGGCATCCGCTGCACCGACGTCAATTACTACATGACGCAGCCCTGGCCCTATCCGTCATCGCTGATGATCGGCTGCACCGCGCGCGCGACCAACGAGGACATCGTGGTCGACCGCACCGAGCTGGAAGATGCGCGCTGGTTCGACCATGCCGAGGCGTCGCTGATGCTGAAGCGCCAGCATCCCGAAGGGCTCGCCGGCCCGCATCCGTTCGCGATTGCCCATCATCTGCTCGGCCGCTGGGTGCATCACCAGAACCCGTTGGACAAATAGCGGGAACCGGACATCGTTCTGCCGATTAAAGCTGGACACAGTTCTGGCAGTAACGGAACCACCGCGACGGATCCCCGCATGAATTTTCAGAACGGCGCCCCGAAAGTCCCGCCCCGCATCCTCTGCATCGGCCTGCCGGTGCGCGACCTGACCTTTCGGGTCAGCGTCCCGGCGCGCGGCTCCAAGGAGAATGCGACGCATTTCGACGAGATCTGCGGCGGCAATGCGCTGAACGCCGCCATCGGCATCGTCCGGCTGGGCGGGCGCGCTTCGATCTGCGGACCGATGGGCGATTCGCAGGAGACCTCGAGCCGCTACATCTTCGACAAGCTCGCCCAGGAAGGCATCGAGACCAATCATCTGATCCACATGCCGAACCTGGTCACCCCGATCTCGGCGATCATGATCGACGACAGCGGCGAACGCACCATCGTCACCTTCCGCGATCCGGAGCTCTGGAAGGTCAAGCTGCCGCCGACCGAACTCTTGCTGGAGGATTGCGCGGCGATCCTGACCGAGAGCCGCTGCGCGCCGTTCTGCACCGAGCTTTGCGCCGAGGCGGTCAAGCGCGGTATCCCCGTGGTGGTCGACGTCGACCGCGCGATGTCGATGCGGGAGGGGCTGCTCACCGCCTCCTCCCACCTGGTGTTCTCCAGCGAGCCGCTGCAGGAGACCGCCGACGTCACCGACGACGGCCAGGCGCTGCACAAGCTCGCCAAGCTCACCCCCTCCTTCCTGGCCGGCACCCGCGGGCCGATGGGCACGATCTGGCTCAACGAGAACGGCGAGCTCGAGGAAACCCCGGCCTTCCCGGTCCATACCGTCGACACGCTCGGGGCCGGCGACGTCTTCCACGGGGCCTTCGCCCTCGCCATCACCGAGAAACAGCCGCTACGGGACGCGCTCCGCTTCGCCTCGGCCGCTGCAGCGCTGAAATGCACCCGCTTCGGGGGTGCTTATGCCGCACCGCAACGTACTGAAGTTGAAGAGTTTTTGGGTCAACACGCCGACGCCAGGCCGGCCTGAGCCGCCACGAATCGCTTGATTTGGAAGATTCTTCTCTATATGAGGGATATTGAACCCTCATATGGAACTTTCTTCTATGACCGATGTCGCCATTCAGCTTCATGACAACAGCCGCCGCCTCGATGCGATCGATCGCAAGATTCTAACCGTGCTGCAGGAGGATGCGTCGCTCTCCGTCGCCGAGATCGGCGACCGGGTCGGCCTGTCGTCGACGCCGTGCTGGAAGCGCATCCAGCGGCTGGAGGCCGACGGCGTGATCCTGCGCCGCGTGGCGCTGGTCGACCAGAACAAGATCGGCCTCGGGATTTCGGTGTTCGTCTCGGTCGAGAGCGCCGACCATTCGGAAGCCTGGCTGCGCAAATTCGCCGACGCCGTCAGCGCCATGCCCGAGGTGATGGAGTTCTACCGGATGGCCGGCGACGTCGACTACATGCTGCGCGTCGTGGTCGCGGACATGCAGGCCTACGACGTCTTCTACAAGAAGCTGATCAGTGCCGTGCCGCTGAAGAACGTCACCTCGCGCTTCGCGATGGAGAAGATCAAGTCGGTGACGGCGCTGCCGGTGCCCGCGGCGTAAGCGCCGCCGCACACCCCACACGATAGGTCGATACGCTCCCAGGTAGTTCGCCGGTTCGGTATTTACCTGAAGTTAGCGCCGGCAGCGGTATCATGCTGCGATGGAGCCGGGGGAGATCATCCCAGCGAGACGACGGCCTGCCTGGCTGGGCGCGGCCGCATTGTTGATCGCGAGCTGGATCGCGGTCGCAACGCTGTCGCTAAAGGTGCGTGCGGGCAGCGATGTGGTGGCCGTGGCCTTTCCGCCATGGTGGCGCGCCGAGCGCGCGCTGCTGGCCGCCGCATCCGCCGATGCGTCGATCGTTCGGATGACCGCGATCCCGGCCCTGCTGGTGGTGCGGCCTGACCGCAATGGCGGGCTGGGCCGGCTGTACGAGGCCGGCGCCTTGCTGACCATGGATCCGCAGGCGATCGCCGGCTGCTTCACGGCGGATGACGATCTGGGGGTTGGGGATGACCTTCGAAGGCGATGAAATGGCCGCGCTGCGCGAGACGGCGAGCAAGATCCTGCTCGTGGTGCTGTGGCTGCACGTTCCGATCGCGATCATCGTCGGCATCACACTGCACACCGACTGGCTGATGCCGGCCGGCTTCACGGTCGCGATGGCGCTGGCCGCGACGTTGTCGTGGCGCGTCTCGGGGAACGGCGTTTCAACCCGCCTGATCGTTGCCGTGGCCCTGATGGCCGGCGTGTCGATACTGGTCTACCAGTTTGCCGGCCACCGCTGGCAGGTCGACATGCACATGTATTTCTTCGCCGCGCTGGCGTGCCTCGTCGCCTATTGCGACTATCGGCCGATCGTCGCCGGCACTTTGGCGGTTGCCCTGCACCACCTGACGCTGAATTTCATCCTGCCGGCTGCGATCTATCCCGGCGGCGCCGATTTCGGTCGCGTCGTTCTCCACGCCGTGATCCTGCTGATCGAGGCCGGCGTGCTGATCTGGCTCGCGCACACGCTTGCCGAACTGTTCAGGACGTCGGCGCTGAAGGCGGCGGAGGCCGAGGCCGCCGGTGCCGCCGAGGCGCGCGCCAACGCCGAGCGCATCGAGGCCGAACGCGCCAAGCAGGATCGCGATGCCGCGCGGCGCGAGCTCGCCGCCGGCTTCGAGCGCAAGATCGGCGAGGTCGTCGAGGCCGTCGCGGTGGCGGCCGGCGCGATGCAGGACCTGTCGGCAACGATGAACGGCAGCAACGCGGAAACCATCCGCCAGGCCACCGCCGCCGCCTCCGCATCGACGCTGGCCTCGAGCAATGTGGAAACCGTCGCGTCCGCGACCGAAGAGCTGACGGCCTCGATCAACAACATCGCCGAGCAGGTGACGCGCTCGGCGCGGATCGCCGCCAAGGCCGCCGACGAGGCACGCCGCACCAACAGCGTCGTCGAAGGCCTTGCCGCCGGCACGCAGAAGATCGGCGAGGTGGTGACGTTGATCCAGAGCATCGCCAGCCAGACCAATCTGCTCGCCCTGAACGCCACCATCGAAGCGGCGCGCGCCGGCGAGCATGGCCGCGGTTTCGCCGTGGTCGCAAGCGAGGTCAAGGCACTGGCCAACCAGACCGCCAAGGCGACCGAGGAGATTTCGGCCCAGATCCAGGATATCCAGAGCGCGACCGGCGCGGCCGTCAGCGCGATCGGGACCATCGGGTCCACGATCGCGGAGATCGACCAGGTCTCCGGCGAGATCGCGGCCGCCGTCGATCAGCAGGGCGCGGCGACCCGTGAGATTTCCAGCAATTTGCAGCAGGCCGCCGATCGCACGCGGGACGTCAACAAGGGCATCCTCAACGTCAACCGCGCCTCCGAACAGGCCGGCAGCGCGACCGCACAACTGCTCGATGCGGCCAACGGCCTGTCGTCGCAATCGGAGTGGCTGAAGACCGAGCTGGACCGCTTCCTGGCCTCGCTGCGGGCGGCGTGAAGCTGCGGACACCGACCGTCGCACGCTGGCTTGACCCGCGTGCCCATCGATTTTCAAGAAAGCTTTTCCGAGATGGATTGCCGGGTCAAGCCCGGCAATGACGACCCAGGAGCACCCAGCTCAAATCTTCTGATTATACTCGCCGACCTCGGGATGCGTGCGCAGCACGGCATCCATCGCCTCGAACATGTCGTGCATGCGCCGCTCGCTGACCGGGCTTTCCACCACGACCACGAGCTCCGGCTTGTTCGAGGACGCGCGCACCAGGCCCCAACTGCCGTCCTCGACCGTGACGCGCACGCCATTGACGGTGACGAGGTCGCGGATGTTCTGGCCCGCGACCTTCCCGCCGTGCTGCTGCAACGCCTCGAAGTGCTTCACGACAGCGTCGACGACGCCGTACTTCGCCTCGTCGGCGCAATGCGGCGACATGGTCGGCGACGACCAGGTCTTCGGCAGCGCGTTCTTCAGGTCGGCCATCGACTTGCCGGGGGCGCGGTCGAGCATTTCGCAGATCGCGATCGCCGACACCAGGCCGTCGTCATAACCGCGGCCGAACGGCTTGTTGAAGAAGAAGTGGCCCGACTTCTCGAAGCCGGCGAGCGCGCCCAGCTCATTGGTGCGCCGCTTCATGTAGGAATGGCCGGTCTTCCAGTAGACCGTCTTCGCGCCCTGCTTCTGCAAGACGGGATCGGTCACGAACAGCCCGGTCGACTTCACGTCGACGACGAACTGCGCGTTGGCGTTGATCGCCGACATGTCGCGCGCCAGCATGACGCCGACCTTGTCGGCGAAGATCTCCTCGCCGGTGTTGTCGACCACGCCGCAGCGGTCACCGTCGCCGTCGAAGCCGAGGCCGACATCGGCCTTGTGCGCCAGCACCGCATCGCGGATCGCGTGCAGCATCTCCATGTCTTCGGGGTTCGGATTGTATTTCGGGAAGGTGTGATCGAGCTCGGTGTCGAGCGGGATCACATCGCAACCGATCGCCTCCAGCACCTGCGGCGCGAACGCGCCCGCGGTGCCGTTGCCGCAGGCCGCGACGACCTTCAGCCTGCGCTTCAGCTTCGGCCGGCTGGTGAGGTCGGCGATGTAGCGCGCCGGATAATTCTCGTGGAATTGATAGGAGCCGCCAGCCGTGTTGTTGAATTCGGCGTTGAGCACGATTGCCTTCAGCCGCGACATCTCGTCAGGACCGAAGGTGAGCGGACGGTTGGCGCCCATCTTGACGCCGGTCCAGCCATTGTCGTTGTGCGAGGCGGTGACCATGGCGACGCAGGGCACGTCGAGATCGAACTGCGCGAAATAGGCCATCGGCGTCACCGCGAGCCCGATGTCATGCACCTTGCAGCCCGCCGCCATCAGCCCCGAGATCAGCGCGTATTTGATCGAGGCGGAATAGCCGCGGAAATCGTGACCGGTGACGATCTCCTGGCGGACGCCGAGCTCCGCGATCAGCGCGCCGAGCCCCATGCCCAGCGCCTGCACGCCCATCAGGTTGATTTCCTTGTTGAACAGCCAGCGCGCATCGTACTCGCGAAACCCGGTCGGCTTCACCATCGGCTCGGATTCGAAGGCATAGGTGTTCGGAACCAGCGCGGATTTCGGCTTGGGAAACATGGTTCGGCCTTATGGTCGTATGCAGAAAAACATCGTCGCAGCCTTTAGCGAATGCGCGGGCCGGGCGAAAGCAGAGACTGGGGCTGGTGGCTAATAATTGCGCCAGATTTGGCGTCGGCCAATACTTGCACGCCGGCGCAATACGCCGCGCTGTTGCGCCCTACGCGCTGCTTGACCGCTAATCGCTCCGACCCAGCAGCGCGCCGAAATCGGCCACCGCAGCGAGCCGAACTGGCTGACGGCCAAGGCCGCCCCCGCCGACAGGCGGGCGTCCGGCGAAGACGATTTGCAAGCCGAACCGGAAGCGACACTTCCGCGCCATTGCGCAAGCCATCCTTCAAGCACTTGGCTTCAAACATCTAAAGCCAACCCAGCCCTCTCCGCGAGGTGCGGTCACGCGCTGGCTCCCCCGAAGGTGTCCGCAATATCTGTAGGTGATTGATGATGCCTGATTACTTTCTGGTGCCGGTGGACCATCAGCCGGATTTCGATGACTACTCGCTCGTTCCCGTTGACCACGACCCGTTCGCCGCGGATGGCGTAACTCAACAGGCGCAGATTCAGCAGCCGCCGACACCGACTCAACCAGCGCAACCCCAGCCGCAGCAGCCCGCGACAGCAGCCGGTCAGCCCGGCGTCAACGGGCCGGCGACTGGCAACAGCCCCAGCGGATCGGGTGGCGTCGCTGGCATCAAGCGCTTTGGCGGCGCCGAAGGTGGCGACTTTCCGAGCCGCAATGCGGGGATCGGTTTCGAGAGCGCGGAGCGCGCATGGGACGCTGCCCGTAAGGAAATGATAGACCTTGGTGCCCAATATTACCCGGAAGAGACCAAGAGCAGGGGCTTTATCCCGGAACTGGGCGTGGAAATTCATAAGCGCGGCGGACTATATTACTACGATCAGATAGCGCGCGGAATTACTACGATCAGATAGCGCGCGGATTCCAAGACGGAGCGCTGGGCGGTGGTGTGGGGTTTGGCGACAGCGGTGCGGTGGCACGTCGGCACATGCACTGGGATGATCAGCACGAGATTGATGGAGATCTAGACAATGCGAAGGCTTATTCGCAGAAAACTCCGGATTATCGAGCGTGGGTTGGATCTTGGGATGGGAGCTATTTGTATTGGCTTCACGGCAAGCCAACGGGGTCGAGAATGCCTGATTGGAATCGATACAAATATTGAGTCATGCCGATGAAAATGTTCGTGCTCGCCGGAGCCTTATGCCTTCTGCTCGCCAATTCAACGGTATGCAAGGCAAACTCGGGCCCCTGGTGTAAGCCGGTGTCGTGACTTTGACTTTCAAAAATCAACAAGGCGGGGATCTTGCGAAGATCGAACTTCGCACCCTCAAGGCAGTTTGCGACCGAAACCCGGAAAAGAAAGGGTTTGGGGTAGGCTTGGAACGGTCGATGCGCATTGAACACAATGGGCAATGGATTGATGTGCCGAAAGAGTGTTTATCCGTTTTTCCTTTTGGGGAAGATGAGGTGTCGCTATCGGGTGACGATGCCGGCCTAGGCATAGCTATTACCGGGAAACCGACGGAGAGAGGCGAGCGTTTAAAAGTCTCGATATTCAAACACGGTGATGAAGTCTTTTGCGTTCAGGTCGTGCGCTGCCCGAATGTCGACGACCCGCCCGGCTATATCAGAGAGTGCAGTAGGGATTTACAGTGAGCACGGCGGGAGATCGGCGCGACGCTCTGCGAAAGCGCCTCAGGTCTGACGTTGCCCGCGAACGTCTGGCGCAAATGCCGCGCCGTCGCGAAGATCGACTCGACTACGCTCTCATTCCCAAAATGTGAACAAGCAGCGCACTGAATTCCCTCGCGGCGACTCGTGTGTCCGCCTTCCTCAGTTTCGGCGGAATTTCTGCCGTTCTGAGGAGACGATGCGCATCACGGAGGAAGACATCCGGCGGAAGACTTGGATAGGCTTTGATGCCAATCGGCCTTACTGCTCCAGCAACAATTTGCCGTTGGCATATTCGAAGCGCTTCAGCTTCGACAGGAAGGACAGGCCGAGCAGGTTTTCCGACAGCGCCTCGTCGGGCAGCACCAGGGCATCGACGTCGCGCACGGTGAGGCCGCCGATCTCGATCATGGCGATGCGGGCGCGCGCGGCCTTGATGGTGCCGTTGGCAGTGGTGACGCGCGAGGTGTAATCGCCCGGCACCGGACGCAGGCCGAAGCGTGCCGCGGACGTTTCGTTCAGGGCTACCACCGAGGCGCCGGTGTCGACCATGAAGTTGATGCGCTGGCCGTCGATCCGGCCGTCGGTCGCGAAATGACCGCGAGGATCGGGCGCAATACTGAGCGTGCGGGCGCTGGCCTGCGCCACCGTGACGGCTGGGGCCATGGTCTGCTTTGTGGTGGTCGCGGCGGCGGGCGACATCTTGCTGGCCATCTGAGCCATGAAGGTGCCCAGCCCGATCAGGATGGCCGCGAAAATCATCAGGTTACGCATGACACCATACTCGGAAAACCGAACACGCAATTTCACCACGCCGCCCGCCCCGCCGCGAGCGAGGGCGGCGGCACGAGCCTGCCATTTTGGCGAAAAGGATGAGCGAAGGGTTAATGCGAGCCCCAAGGGGCGGCCGAATGACGTCGGTCGCCCGCGAGGGCCGCAATTTCCGGCCCTCAGGCCGTCTCTCAGGCCGTCCTGGCGACCGGGCTCGGCATCGCAACGCGCAGCGCGTAATAGACCGCGCCCGCGATCCCGACACCGAAGAACCAGCCATAGACCGCCCACCACGCCGGCAGGATCGAGGTGAAGTTCGGCAGCACCGACGAGAACAGCGCGCCGATGCCGGCGGCGATCAGCGCGCTGACGTTCCAGCCGTTTTGGAAGCGATATTCGCCGTTCTCCTGATACAGCGCCGGCACGTTCACACGGCCTTTGGCGATCAGGTAATAGTCGACCATCATGACGCCGAAGATCGGTCCCATCGTCGCGCCGATCAGCCCGACGAACGAGGCGGCGCTGCCCTCCCAGGGCGCGAACGGATACAGCGCCAGCGCGATCAGCGCCGCGATGTAGCCGCCCTTTTTGAAGTCGATATGCCGCGGAAACACGTTCGAGAAATCGAACGCCGGCGAGACGAAATTGGCGACGACGTTGATGCCGAGCGTCGCCACCGCGAAGGTGACCGCCGCGAGCAGCGCCAGGAACCAGCTGTCGAACTTCGCCGAAATCTGGTCGGGATGCAGCAGCACCTCGTGATAGACGTTGAACGCCGCGATCGTGGTGACGCCGGCGACCAGCGAGAACAGGATCAGATTGACCGGCAGGCCCCAGATATTGCCCTTGCGCAGCGCGGCTGCATCCGGCGCATAGCGCGAGAAGTCGCAGAAGTTGAGATAGAGCGCGGCGAAATAGGTGATCCAGGTCGCGGCGACGGCGCACAGCGCCGGGAACGAGCCGGGCACGCCGGGTACGCCAGCCTCCTTGGTCTTCTCCAGCAGCACGTCCTGCGGGATCGGCGCGGTGAGCGAGATGCCGCCGGCCGCGATGCACAGATAGATCGCAAGGATCAGCATCATCAACCACACCGCAGGTCCCGCCCAGTCCTGGAAGCGCCGCACCGTTTCCATGCCGCGCTGGATGATCAGGAGCTGCAGCGCCCAGATCACGACGAAGCAGATCACCTCGAGCGTGGAATGGCCGAGCATATGGCTGGACTGGTGGAACGCCTTGAAGCTGTCGATGCGCGTCAGCAGCGCAACGATCGCGCCCGAGGCCGCCGCGGTCTGCGCCCCGTACCAGAAGCAGGCGACGACGGCGCGGACCAGCGCCGGAATGTTGGCGCCCCAGACCCCGAACGAGGCGCGCGCCAGCACCGGATAGGGCACGCCGGTCCTCACGCCGGCATTGCCGATCAGGCTCATCAGCACGAAGATCACCAGCGACCCGACGCCGATCGCGAGGATGAAATTGACGAAGCTGCCGCAGAGCAGGAACAGGCTGGCGGCGAGATAATAGCCCCACAGGCTATGCACGTCCGAGGTCCAGACGTTGAAGATGCTGAAGGCGCCCCAGTTACGTTCCTTGGCCGGCGCCAGGTCTTCGTTGTACAGCGACGGCGATGCGTTCTTGATCTCCACGGTGACCTCCCCAAACTGCGAGCCCGTGATCCCATCCCAGCGTGCAAATCTAACCACCGTTTGCGGACGCTCGCCAGCGTTACGTCCCGGATGGTGCGGGTCTATGCCCGTCATTGCGAGCGAAGCGAAGCAATCCATCGTGCGGCATGCGCGGAACGATGGATTGCTTCGTCGCTATCGCTCCTCGCAATGATGGCGATGCATGAGATTCGCGACCCGTCACGTGCCGCGCGGTTTCACGCGCCTGGTCGGCATCGCGCTGGCGGGATCTTCCGGCCAGGGATGGCGCGGATAGCGGCCGCGCAGGTCGGAACGCACCGCAGCGTAACTGCCGCGCCAGAAGCCGGGCAGATCGCGCGTCACCTGCACCGGCCGCTGTGCCGGCGACAGCAGTTCCAGCACCAGCGGCACCGCGCCCTTGGCGATCGAGGGATGGGTGTTGAGCCCGAACAGCTCCTGCAGCCGCACCGCGATGGTCGGGCCCTGCTCGGCCTCGTAATCGATCGCGAGCTGCGTTCCGGTCGGCGCCTCGAAATGCGTCGGCGCCTCGCGATCGAGCCGCGCGCGCAATTCCCACGGCAGCAACGCCATCAGCGCGTCCGACAGGTCGCCGGCGGACAGGTCCTTCAGCCCGGTCTTGTCGTAGAGCGCCGGCACCAGCCAGTCGTCGGCACGCGCGGCGAGCGCGGTGTCGGACAGATCGGGCCAGCTCTCGTCCTCGGCCTTGCGCAGGAACATGACACGGTCGCGCCATTGCTTGGAGTGCTTCGACCACGGCAACCGGTCGAGCCCGGCCGCGATGAGCCCGTCGGCGAAGACGCGCGCGGTCTCGGCCGAGGGCGACAGCGACATCGGTGCTTCCGACAGCGTGATCGCGTGCAGCGAACGCCGGCGCCGCGCGCGCAGCGCCATCGCGCCGCGGTCGAACGTCACCTCTTCCACGTTCTCGATCTGGTCGGCGAAACGCTGCTCGATCTCCTCCTGGGTGATCGGCGCCGCCAGCAGGATGCGGCCGCTCGCGGCCGTGCCGGTCAGTTCGGCGACCGCGATATAAGGCAGCCGCGCCAGCGCCGCGGTCTGCTCGACGGCGGCGCCGCGGCCGTTGGCCAGCACGAAGCTGCCATTGCCGCGGTTCCGGGCGACCCGATCCGGGAATGCGAAGGCCAGCATGACGCCGGTGGAGAGATCCTTCGCTTCGCCGACAGCCGACTTCACCTGCGCGGCCCAGCGCGCCGCCATGCTGCGAGCGCTCGATGCGCGCTGCGAACGGTCGCGGCGGAACTGGTCGAGCCTGACGTCGAGATCGACACTGTCGCCGCCGAGCCCGCGCTCGGTCAGAACCGCGGCGATCTCGGCCGCCTCCTCGCCCATACCGAAGCGAGCGGAATCCACGATCATGCGCGCCAGCCGCGGCGGCAGCGCCAGCGCGCGCAGGCTCTGCCCTTCGTCTGTAATGCGGCCATCACCGTCGAGCGCCCCGAGCTCCGACAGCAGCGATCTGGCTTCCTTCAGCGCCGGTCCCGGCGGTGGATCGAGGAAGGCAAGGCCCGCGGGATCGCTGACGCCCCATTGCGCGAGGTCGAGCACCAGCGAGGACAGATCGGCGGAGAGGATTTCGGGCGCGGTGTAGGCCGGCAGCGACGCGGTCTGCGGCTCGTCCCAGAGCCGGTAGCAGACGCCGGGCTCGATGCGGCCGGCGCGGCCGCGCCGCTGATCGACCGCGGCGCGCGACGCCCGCACGGTCTCGAGCCGCGTCAATGCAATGTCTGGCTCGTAGCGCGGCACCCGCGCAAGGCCAGAGTCCACCACAATGCGGACGCCCTCGATGGTCAGCGAGGTCTCGGCGATCGAGGTCGCCAGCACCACCTTGCGGGTGCCCTTCGGCGCCGGCGCGATGGCGCGATCCTGCACGCTGGCATCGAGCGCGCCGAACAGCGGCACGATCTCGACAGAGGCGTCGTGCACACGCTCAGTGAGGAAGGTCTGGGTGCGGCGGATCTCGGCGGCGCCCGGCAGGAAGGCAAGCACCGAGCCGGCATCGGCACGCAGCGCGGTCGCGATCGTCTCGGCCATCTGCCGCTCCAGCGGCGCGTCGACCTTGCGGCCGACGTAACGGGTCTCGACCGGAAAGGCGCGCCCCTCGCTTTCGACCACCGGCGCGTCGCCGAGCAGTTTTCCGACGCGTGCACCGTCGAGCGTTGCCGACATCACGAGGATCCGCAGATCCTCGCGCAGGCCGGTCTGCGCGTCGCGCGCCAGCGCCAGCCCGAGATCGGCATCGAGCGAGCGCTCGTGGAATTCGTCGAACAGCACCGCGGCGACGCCGTTGAGCTCGGGATCGTCGAGGATCTGGCGCGAGAAGATGCCTTCGGTGACGACCTCGATCCGCGTCGCGCGCGACACCTTCGAGCCGAAGCGCACGCGATAGCCGACGGTCTCGCCGGCACGCTCGCCGAGCGTCTTCGCCATCCGCTCCGCGCTGGCGCGCGCGGCGATGCGGCGCGGCTCCAGCACGATGATCTTCTTGCCCTTCGCCCAGGGGGCATCGAGCAACGCCAACGGCACGCGCGTGGTCTTGCCGGCGCCCGGCGGCGCCACCAGCACCGCGGCGTTGTGGCCCTCAAGCGCGCGATCGAGCTCGTCGAGCACGGCGTCGATCGGCAGCGGACTATCGAATTGGCGCGGCAAGGACTTTCATCATCGCAGTGGCGCTCGGGCCGGTGCGTCCCATGGTTAACAAATGGTCTCTTCTCTTGGATTCCTCGGCCTCTTAGACCATTCGCCGGCTACGGGAAACCCGCGGAAAGGTCCGGTTTGGTGGCACACCATTTGTATCAATAAAGGAGAAAGCAACCGATCGGGCCGATGATAGGCCCGATCACGCCGAAACGAGACAAAGATGACCACGAACGGCACAGCCGCTGCGACAGATCGTTCCGCCCCAGGCGCGAGCGGACGCGTCGACTGGGTCGACTATGCCAAGGGCATCTGCATCATCATGGTCGTGATGATGCATTCGGTGCTGGGGGTCGAGAAGGCCGCCGAGCAGACCGGCTTCATGCATTACGTCGTGATGTTCGCGAAGCCGTTCCGGATGCCTGACTTCTTCCTGATCTCGGGCCTGTTCCTGTCGGTCGTGATCGATCGCGACTGGCGCACCTATCTCGACCGCAAGGTGATGCACTTCGCCTATTTCTACGTGCTCTGGGTGACGATCCAGTTCGGCTTCAAGGCGCCGTCGCTGGCCGCCGAGACCGGTTGGCCCCAGGTTGGACTGCAATACCTCGAATCCTTCATCGAGCCGTTCGGCACGCTGTGGTTCATCTATCTGCTGCCGATCTTCTTCGTCGTCACCAAGCTCGCGCGCAACGTCCACCCGCTCGTGATCTGGCTGATCGCAGCAGCGCTGGAGACCGCGCATGTCGCGACCGGCTGGACCGTGATCGACGAGTTCTGCTCCCGCTTCGTCTACTTCTACACCGGCTATGTCCTCGCCGATTACGTGTTCGCGCTCTCGGACCGCGCGCGGGCACGGCCTGCGCTTGCCCTGCTCGGGCTTGGGCTCTGGGCGCTGATCAATGGCGGCCTGGTTGCGCTCGAGGTGAGCGAATGGCCGGTCGTCTCGCTGGCACTCGGCTTTGCCGGCGCCTGCGCGATCATCGTGACCGGCACGCTGCTGGCGCGCGCGCACTGGCTTGGCTTCCTGCGCTTCTGCGGCGAGCATTCGATCGTGATCTATCTCGCCTTCTTCCTGCCGATGGCGGCGTCACGCACCCTTCTGCTGCGCTTCGGCGTCATCCACGACATCGGCCTGATCTCGCTGATCGTGACCGCGGTCGGCGTCGCCGGCTCGCTCGTGATCTGGCGGCTGGCGCTGGCGGCGCGGGCCAATTTCCTGTTCGAACGGCCCGATGCGTTCTGGATTGCCCCGAAAAAGGCGGCGCCCTCGCTGCAGGCGGCCGAATAAGCCCCGACAGTGCCAGAAGTCATAACAGCCGGATTCGTTCCGACGGCGGGAATCCGGCCGTTCGAATTTTCCTCGCATTGAAATTATTGGCTTTTTGGTCCCGGATGTTTCGTCGTCGGGCCGGCGACGAAACAATTCTCCCGTTCACGAAACCATTTTCCGCTTTTCGCGCAGACATCCGGAAACGGGCCGTAACTAACAATTCTCCCAACGAACCGCCGCCCAACGGCGAACTGGGAGCCTGTCATGCCGAACGTCATCGCCATCAACTCTGCAGCCACGAAGCATATCGACGCTGCTCGCGCGACCTCGGATGAAACGCTGCTCGCGCGTATCGCCAAGAATAACCGCACCTCGATGCACACGCTCTATTCCCGTCATAACGTCCGGGTTTACCGCTTCGTGCTCCGCATGGTGCGCGACACCACGATGGCCGAGGACCTGGTGAGCCAGGTGTTCCTGGACGTCTGGCGCACCGCGGCCCAATTCGAGGGCCGCTCGCAGGTCTCGACCTGGCTGCTCTCGATCGCCCGCTTCAAGGCGCTGACCGCGCTACGCCAGCGCAAGCATGAGGACATCGACCAGGACGACGTGCTGGAGATCGCCGACGGCGCCGACACGCCGGAAACCTCGCTCGATCGCGCCACCACCAGCGAGATCCTCCGCGCCTGCGTGGCCAAGCTGTCGCCGGCTCACCGCGAGATCATCAATCTGGTCTACTACCATGAGAAGTCGGTCGAGGAGGCCGGGCAGATCATCGGGATCCCGCAGAGCACGGTGAAGACCCGCATGTTCTATGCCCGCAAGCAGCTCGCCGACCTCCTGCGGGGTGCCGGCGTGGATAGCGTCGCCGCATAAAAGACTGCAAATTCAATACCTTAAAGGGAAATCGCGCGACCCGGGCAATTATCCACGAAGCCGAAAAAACCAGGCGACGAAACAATTGAAACAATCGACGACATCACCCGGAAAAACGCGACCTCTATACCTATATCCAACGACGCAACCCCAACTCCAATCCACTGAACCGATTTCGATACCTCTTCGTTCTAACCTCCCAAGTAGCCTCCAACGACCCGGCCGGGATGCCCCCCAGCCGGGTCGCTCTGTATTTGGCGCGACGTCGTGAAGCCGAGTGCACCTCGCCTCACACAGACGTGACGCGGCCCGCGACCGGCCCGCCGTAACGGCCAAACCGTCCTCGCGAAGAACATCAGGCGTACCCGGCACGGCCCTCTGGCGCGCCGGGACTCTGATGGACGGATGACGATGCTCAGCCTTGCCCTTGCCCTGCTTGCCGGTGTCGCCACCGTCGCCGCCCCTTGCACCCTGCCGATGCTGCCGATCCTGCTCGGGGTATCGATAGGCCAGACCGGCAAGGCGCGGCCCGCGATGATCGCGCTCGGTTTCGTGATGTCATTCTCTGCGGTGGCATTGCTGCTGAGCGCGATCACGCGCGCCTTCGATTTCGATCCGAACGTGCTGCGGACCGGCGCGGCCGTGCTGCTCGCGGGCTTCGGCCTCCTGATGATCTGGCCGGCGCCGTTCGAATGGCTGTCGATCCGGCTCACCGGCGCTACCAAAGCGTTTTCGAGCGAAGTGGATACCGGTTCGCGTCAAGAAAACACGTCCAAACAAGGGGGCAGCCTCGGTCATGCCGCGCCGTCGCAAAGCCTGTTCGGCGGCTTCGTGCTCGGCTCTACGCTCGGCCTGGTGTGGACGCCGTGCGCCGGCCCCGTGCTCGGCTCGATCCTGACCATCGTCGCGACCTCGAAGGACACCGCGTGGGCGAGCCTGCAGCTCGTCACCTACGCGATCGGCGCCGCGATCCCGATGCTTGCGATTGCCTATGGCGGACAGGCCGTCACCACGCGCGCGCGCAGCATGGCGCGGATCGCGCCGCGCCTGCAGCAGGGCTTCGGCGTCGTGATCGTCGCATTCGCCGCGCTGTCCTACCTGCAATACGACACGCTGATCGTGGCGTGGCTGACCCAGTTCTATCCCAACGGCCAGATCGGCCTGTAAGCCAAAGGAGATATCGATGTCCCTGCGCTTGATTGCCGTATCCGCTCTGGTTACGGGCCTTGGCCTCGGCGGCGCCGTCATTCCCGGCCTCTGCACCGAGTCAGACGCGCCGGCACAGCCAGTGCCGCGGGCGATCGCCATGACAACCGGACAGAGCCAGACCGCGCCCGAATTCGTCGGCATCAGCAACTGGTTCAATTCGCAGCCGCTCAGGCTCGCCGACCTGCGCGGCAAGGTCGTGCTGGTGGATTTCTGGACCTATGGCTGCGTCAACTGTGTCAACACGCTGCCGCACGTCACCCAGCTCTATTCGAAGTACCGGGATCGCGGCCTCGTCGTGATCGGTGTCCACACGCCGGAATTCCCGTTCGAGCATTCGGCCTCCAACGTACAGGCGGCGCTGAAGCGGCACGGCATCCTCTATCCGGTGGCGCAGGACAACAATTCGCAGACCTGGAACGCCTACCGCAACCAGTATTGGCCGGCGCAATACGTGATCGACCAGAACGGCAAGATCGTGTTCCAGCACGCCGGCGAGGGACAGTACGACGAGATCGACCGCACCGTCGCGCGGCTGCTCAACGCCAACAGCTAAAGCCTGATGAAAATCAGGTTGAGCTGGAACGGCGTCGAAAGCTCACCTCTCCCCGACGGGGAGAGGTGAACCGGGACCGCGCCAAGCCGATCCAGCCAAAACTCAACCCGCTCCAGTCGGACAATCCGCCCTCTTTGTCGTCACAGCTGACGTGGTAAGGTCCACGCCAGGTCGACGACGGATGGTGCGTAATGTTCGAAGGCTGGGATGCGGTCGTACTCGCCCGCGCGCAATTCGCTTTCACGATGTCGTTCCACATCGTGTTTCCCGCATTCTCGATCGGGCTTGCGAGCTATCTCGCGGTGCTGGAAGCGCTGTGGCTTGCCACCAGGCGCGAGGTCTACATCAACCTGTTCAATTACTGGCTGAAGATCTTCGCGGTCGCGTTCGGCATGGGCGTGGTCTCGGGCATCGTGATGTCCTACCAGTTCGGCACCAACTGGTCGTCCTTTGCCGACAAGACCGGGCCGGTGATCGGCCCGATGATGGCCTATGAGGTGCTGACCGCATTCTTCCTGGAAGCCGGCTTCCTCGGCGTGATGCTGTTCGGGCTCGAGCGCGTCGGCCCCAGGCTGCACTTCGTGGCGACGTTGATGGTCGCGATCGGCACGCTGATCTCGGCGTTCTGGATTCTGTCGGCCAATTCCTGGATGCAGACACCGACCGGCCACGCCGTCAACGCCGATGGCCAGTTCGTCGCCGCCGACTGGCTCAAGGTGATCTTCAATCCGTCGTTCCCCTATCGCCTCGTGCACATGGTGCTGGCGGCGTACCTTACCACCTCGCTCGTGGTCGGCGCGGTCGGCGCCTGGCATCTGCTGCGCGACCAGCATCTGGCGGGAGCGCGCGTGATGTTCTCGATGGCGATGTGGATGGCCACCCTCGTGGCGCCGATCCAGATCCTCGCCGGCGACCAGCACGGCCTCAACACGCTGGAGCACCAGCCCGCCAAGGTGATGGCGATGGAAGGGCATTACCAGAGCCACAAGGACGGCGCGCCACTGATCCTGTTCGGCTGGCCCGACCAGCGTGAAGCGAAGGTCAAGTATGCGATCGAGGTGCCGAAACTGTCGTCGCTGATCCTGAAGCATTCGCTCGACGCGCCGCTGGCCGGCCTCGACACCGTGCCGCGCGAGAACTGGCCGCCGGTGCCGATCACCTTCTGGTCGTTCCGCATCATGGTCGGCCTCGGCTTCCTGATCATGGGGCTCGGCCTGCTCAGCCTTTTGATGCGCTGGCGGGGGATGATGTACCAGTCGTCGCTGCTGCATCGCTTCGCCGTGCTGATGGGCCCCGCCGGCTTCATCGCGGTGCTCGCGGGCTGGATCACCACGGAGACCGGGCGGCAACCGTTCACGGTCTACGGGCTGCTGCGGACCGCCGATTCGGCGTCGCCGCTGGCGGCGCCCGCGGTGGGCTCGTCGCTGATCGCCTTCATCATCGTCTATTTCGCCGTGTTCACCGCGGGCGTGATCTACATCCTGCGGCTGATGGCGCAGCCGCCGCATCCCGGCGAGCAAGGCCCGACGAAGGATCTTCCGGCCCGCGCGGCCGGCATCACGCCGGCGGCGGGCGCAGCCGTGGAGGGCGCGCGATGATCGATCTCGCCACGATCTGGGCCTTCATCATCGCCTTTGCCGTGTTCGTCTATGTCGTGATGGACGGCTTCGATCTCGGCCTCGGCATCCTGTTCCCACTGTTTCCGCAAAAGACCGACCGCGACGTCATCATGAACACGGTGGCGCCGGTGTGGGACGGCAACGAGACCTGGCTGGTGCTCGGCGGCGGCGGCATGATGGCGGCGTTTCCGCTGGCCTATGCGGTGCTGATGCCGGCGCTCTACACGCCGATGATCGCGATGCTGCTCGGCCTCGTGTTCCGCGGCGTCGCCTTCGAATTCCGCTGGCGGACCCAGAAGGCGCGCAACAAATGGGATATCGCTTTCGCCGGCGGCTCGCTGCTTGCGACACTGGCGCAGGGGATCGCGCTCGGCGCCATCCTGCAGGGCATCCATGTCGAGGGCCGCCAATACGCCGGCGGCTGGTGGGATTGGCTGACGCCGTTCAGCGTCCTGACCGGCGTCGCGCTGGTGATCGGCTACGCGCTGCTCGGCGCGACCTGGCTGGTGATGAAGACCGAGGGCGAGCTGCGCGACCGCGCCTATCATCTGAGCTGGATGTTGTTGGTCGCGATGCTGGGCGCAATCGGCGCCGTCAGCATCGCGACGCCTTTCCTCAGCGTGCAGTACACCCAGCGCTGGTTCGCCTGGCCCAACATCATCCTCACCGCGCCGGTGCCGATCGCGGTCGCCGCCGTCACCGCACTGCTGCTGCGCGCGCTGAGCAACAAGAACGACCACCAGCCGTTCTTCCTGACGCTCGGGCTGTTCGCGCTGTCCTATGCCGGACTCGGCATCAGCATGTATCCGTACATCGTGCCGCAGAGCATCACGATCTGGCAGGCGGCGGCACCGACCAACAGCCAGGTCTTCATGCTGGTCGGCGTCTCGATCCTGGTGCCGCTGATCCTCGGCTACACCGCCTGGGCCTATTGGGTGTTCCGCGGCAAGGTGCGCCCCGGCCACGGATACCACTGATGCCCGAGAGCCCGAATCAGCGGCCGCTCGGCCAGCGCCTGCTGTGGTTCGCAGCGCTCTGGCTCGGCGGCGTCGGCACCGTGGCGCTGATCTCGTTCGCCTTGCGACTCTGGATCGCGCCGAAATGAGGCGGCCCGCGCAACGTGCCGCGACAATCAATGACAAAAAACAGAAGCATTACAGGGATATACCTGTGATGCCGCCCTAAGCTTGCCATCAAGCTGCCGCTGAGATTTGATGCTGCCTGATTTGCGGGTGGAGCAACCATTTGGCCGCGTGCCAACAAGGAGAGCTTTCAATGACGAAGTTTCGTCACCTGGTCTGGATGTTGATCGCGACGGGCGCGCTCGTGCTGTCGACGTCGCAGGGCTTCGCCCAGAACCGCCCGGACGCCGACGAGCCCGGCCTTGTTGCTGACGACGGCTACGAGCTCGACCCGGAATGGCAGAAGCAGGTCGTATATTACCGGACCAGTGAGGCGCCGGGCACCATCATCGTCGCGACCGCCGAGCGCCATCTTTATTTGGTGCAGGGCAATGGCCGCGCGCTCCGCTACGGTATCGGCGTCGGCCGCGAAGGCTTTCAATGGCAGGGCCTCGTGAGCATCACCCGTAAGGCCGAGTGGCCCGACTGGGTGCCGCCGCCGGAAATGATCGCGCGCCAGCCCTATCTGCCGCGCTTCATGGCGGGCGGCCCGGGCAATCCGCTCGGCGCACGCGCGATGTATCTCGGCACCACGGTCTACCGCATCCACGGCACCAACCGGCCCGACACCATCGGCACCGCCGTTTCCTCCGGCTGCTTCCGCCTGGTCAACAACGACGTCGCCGATCTCTACAACCGCGTTCCGGTCGGCACCAAGGTGATCATCCGGCAGAAGCCCGAACTCTGATCTCTACCCGCCTTCGATATCCGTCCTGATTTCCCCGATCCTTCGCGAGAGAGAACCCATGCGTACATTTCGAGGCGGCCTGACGATCGGGCTCGCGATCGCCGCGCTGGTTGCGGCCGCCGCCATCACCTATGAGCGTTACGACACCCGCACGCTGAAGCGCACCGTCCGCCGCGGCGACGTGCTGTGCGGCGTCAACAAGGGCCTGCCGGGCTTCTCGATCCCGGACGACAAGGGTAACTGGACCGGCTTCGACGTCGACTTCTGCCGCGCGGTCGCGTCGGCGATCTTCGACGACCCGTCGAAGGCGAAGTTCGTTCCGCTCGACGCCAGCGAGCGTTTCAAGGAGCTGCAGAACCGCAAGGTCGACATCCTCTCGCGCAACTCCACCTGGAGCATGTCGCGCGAGACCAATTACGACCTCTATTTCCCCGCGGTCGCCTATTATGACGGCCAGGGCTTCATGCTGCCACGCTCGCGCAACATCGATTCCGCGCTCGACCTGAACGGCAGCAAGGTCTGCGTGCAGGCCAACACCACGACGCAGCTCAATCTCGCCGACTATTTCCGTGCCAACAACATGAAGTACACGGAGATGAAGTTCGACAAGCTGGACGACGTCGTGAACGCCTACAACTCCGGCCAGTGCGATACGCTAACATCGGACGCCTCGCAGCTCTATGCGCTGCGGCTCAACCTCGCCAAGCCGAGCGACCACACGATCCTCGCCGACATCATCTCCAAGGAGCCGCTGGCGCCGGTGGTGCGCTTGCGCGACGACGACTGGATGATGATCGTGAAGTGGACGCTGTACGCCATGATCAACGCCGAAGAGCTCGGCATCACCTCGAAGAACATCGACGAGGCGCTGAAGTCGAAGAAGCCGGAGGTGATGCGGCTGGTCGGCACCGAGGGCAGCTATGGCGAGGATCTCGGTCTGACCAAGGACTGGGCGGTGCGCATCATCCGCCATGTCGGCAATTACGGCGAGGTCTACGACCGCAACGTCGGCGCAGACTCCAAGCTGAAGATCCCGCGCGGCATGAACCAGCTCTGGAACGCCGGCGGCGTCCAGTACGCGCCGCCGATCCGGTAGACTCTCCATCGTCATTGCGAGGAGGTCGCGACAAAATTGCAAAGCAATTTTGCGCTGAAGCGACGAAGCAATCCATTTCGCCACAAGTGGAGAGATGGATTGCTTCGCTTCGCTCGCAATGACGAGCCTATGCCAAGCCGCCCTCACCGCTGTCATCACCCGCGCGAAAGCGGGTGATCCAGTACGCCGCGGCTTCTCGGCTCAAGCGCCGACGTCTCTGGAATACTGGAACGCCCGGTCCCGTCTACGCCAAGGCTTCGACGAGGCTTTCGCTTTCAGGCGCGCCGAAGCTTGAGCGAAGGCGGCGAGCCGGGCGATGACAGCGTGTTGCGTAGCGACAATGACGCGGCGAAGATCAATACCCCTTGCCGCTCGCCAGCTGGTCGGTGTGGAAGTTGCTGTCGCCGAACAGCTCCTGGCAGACGCGGGCGCGCTTCATGAAGAAGCCGATGTCGAACTGGTCGGTCATGCCCATGCCGCCATGCATCTGCACGCCCTCCTGCACGGCCAGCGTCGCAGTGGTGCCGGCGCGGGCCTTTGCCACCGCGACCGCGGTGGCCGCCTTGTCGATGTCCGTGTCGAGCGCCTGCAGCGCCTTCAACACAGCGGCGCGCGTAATCTCGATATCGATGTAGAGCTGCGCGGCACGGTGCTGCAGCGCCTGGAATTCGCCGATCGCCTTGCCGAACTGCTTGCGCTCCTTCAGATAGGCCACGGTGCGGCCGAACACCTCGTCGGAGAGGCCGACCATTTCGGACGCCACCGCGCCGCGGCCGATATTGAGCACGCCCTCGAGCAGCCCAAAGCCCTGATCGACTTCGCCGAGCACGCTGTCGGCGTTGACCTCGACATTGTCGAACACGATGCGCGCCGCGTTGTGCGAATCGACCATCGCGGTGCGCTCGACCGCGAGCCCCTTCGCCTTCGGATCGACCAGGAACAGCGTCAGCCCGTTCCTGTCGCCGGCGCTGCCCGCGCCGCGCGCGGCGACAATCAGGAGGTCGGCGGTGTGGCCGTCGACTACGAAGGCCTTGTCGCCCGACAGCTTGAAGCCGTTGCCGGAGCGCGTGGCCTGCAACTTGGTCTGCAGCGGGCGATGCTTGGCGCCCTCATCGATCGCGAGCGCCGCCAGCAGCGAGCCGTCGGCGATCTTCGGCAGATGCTGCGCCTTCTGCGCCTCGCTGCCGCCGCGCGACAGCGCCGAGGCGGCGAGCACCGAGGTCGCGAGGAACGGCGACGGCATCAAGGTGCGGCCGATCTCCTCCATGACGATGCCGGCCTCGACGCAACCGAGCCCGTTGCCGCCGAACTGGTCCGGCACCAGCAGGCCGGAGAAGCCCATCTCCGCAAATGTCTTCCAGAGATCGCGCGAGAAGCCGGTGGCATCCTTGGCATCGCGCAGGCCGCGCAGATGCGCCACCGGCGCCTTGTCGCTGATGAGACCGCGCGCACTGTCGCGCAGCATGGATTGTTCTTCGGTGAGGACGAGGGCCATAGGAAATCCGATCTAACGTTCTAAGCAACGGTCTGAGTTCGTCATTCCGGGGCGATGCGACAGCATCGAACCCGGAATCTCGAGGTTCCACAATGCGCAACTGCGCATTAGGGTTCGCCGCTTCGCGACGCCCCGGAACGACGGTGCAGCGATCACGCGCCCGGCAAATCGAGGATGCGCTTGGCGACGATGCCGAGCATCACCTCCGAGGTGCCGCCCTCGATCGAATTGGCCTTGGTGCGCAGCCAGGCGCGCGGGCGGGCGCCGCCTTTGGAGCTGTCGCTCTCCCATTCCAGCGCGTCGATGCCGCCGGCCGACATCAGGATCTCATAGCGGCGCTTGTTGAGCTCGGTGCCGTAATATTTCATCGCCGAGGAGAACGCCGGATGCGATTGCCCGGCCTTGGCAAGATCGACCGCGCGCTCGGCGGCGGCAGCGAGCGCGGCCTCGTCGACCTCGAAGCTCGCGATCTGGCTGCGCAGCTGCGCGTCATCGAGCTTGCCCTGCGCGTCCGCACCGACCGAGTCGGCGGCGATCTGGCCGAGCGGACGACCGACGCCGCGCTCGCCCATGCCGGAGATCATCGCGCGCTCGTGCTGCAGCAGATATTTCGCGACATCCCAGCCGCGATTGACTGATCCGACGACATGCGACTTCGGCACGCGAACATTGTCAAAGAAGGTTTCGCAGAACGGCGAATAGCCCGAGATCAGGAGAATCGGCTTGGTCGACACGCCCTTCGAGGTCATGTCGAACAGGATGAAGCTGATGCCGTCATGCTTCTTCGCCGCCGGATCGGTGCGCACCAGGCAGAAGATCCAGTCGGCGTAGTTGGCGTAGGACGTCCAGATCTTCTGGCCGTTGATGATGTAATCGTCGCCGTCGCCGACCGCGCGGGTCTGCAGCGAGGCGAGGTCGGAGCCGGCATTCGGCTCGGAATAGCCCTGGCACCAGCGGATCAGGCCCGCGGTGATCTTCGGCAGATGCTCCTTCTTCTGCTCCTCGGTGCCGTATTTCAGCAGCGCCGGTCCCAGCATGGAGATGCCGAACGAGGTCAGCGGCTGACGCGCGCCGATCGCAGCCATCTCCTGGCGCACGATCTTGGCCTCCTCGCCGTCGAGGCCTCCGCCGCCATATTCCTTCGGCCAATGCGGCACGGTCCAGCCCTTGTCGCGCATCCGCTCGAACCAGACGCGCTGCGCCTCGGACGAGAATTTCGTGTTGCGGCCACCCCAGAAGGTGTCGCCATCCGAGGTCATCGGTTTGCGCATCTCCGCCGGGCAATTCTGCTCCAGCCAGGCGCGGGTCTCCGCGCGGAATTTCTCGAGGTCGGCCATGGTGCGTTTCCAGTCAAAAAATCGTCGAATTGGATTCGACCTTAGACCTACGCAGCCGCCGAATTCAATATGCCTCGCGGCCGCGCCATGCTCTGGCGTCGCTACTCACTGCGCGCGATCGGGTGTATCGCCGAGATGGGGTAACGCTTGAAAAACAAGAGGAAACGGACATGCGGCTGAAGCTGCTTTCGCCTAGCGAAATGAACGCCGCCCAGAAAGAAACCTACGACGAGTCGATCGCCGGCAAGCGCGGCGCGCCACCGGCGCCGATGATGGCCTGGCTGAACAGCCCGGAGATGGCACGGCATGCGACGCGGCTCGGCGAGGTGCTGCGCTTCGACACGATCTTTCCCCCAAAGCTGTCGGAGATCGCGATCCTCGTCACCGCGCGGCACTGGACCGCGCATTACGAATGGTATGCCCACAAGCGCCTGGCGCTGAAGGGCGGCCTCGACCCGAAGATCATCGAGGACATTCGCGTGCGCCGGACGCCGACGTTCGACGATCCCAAGGCCAGGGTGATCTACGACGTCGCCAAGGCGCTGCACGAAGGTCACGGCCTGCCGAAGGCACTGTATGACGAGGCGGTCGAGGTGCTGAGCCAGCGCGGCCTGGTCGAGGTGATCGGCCTCTGCGGCTACTACACCATGGTGTCGATGACGCTGAACACGTTCGAGTTCCAGCTGCCCGGCGGCGAGCTGTCGGAGCTCTGCTAGACGCCGGCGGACCGTGGCGCCTTTCGAAAACCTTGCGTTTCCGGATCGAACGCTCCGGCGTCGGCAAATCCGGACTATATCAGGCGGCGAAACCTCGCCCCTGATGGCAGGGGCATTGACGTCAACGGGGTCCGCTCATGCCAGAGAATCCCCCCATCATCGCGGGCACCCGGATCGGGCATGTTCACCTCAAGGTGGCCGATCTCGAGCGCGCGCTCGGCTTCTATTGCGGCGTGCTCGGCTTCGAGCTGCAGCAGCGCCTGGGCGCGGACGCGGCCTTCATCTCGGCCGGCGGCTATCACCACCACATCGGCCTCAACACCTGGGAGAGCAAGGGCGGCCATCCGCCGCCGCCGGGCACCACGGGCCTGTTCCACACCGCCATCCTCTATCCCACCCGCCCGGCGCTCGCCGATGCGCTGCACCGGGTGCTGTCGGCCGGCATCCAGCTCGACGGCGCCAGCGACCACGGCGTCAGCCAGGCGCTGTACCTGCGCGATCCCGACGAGAACGGCGTCGAGCTCTATTGGGACCGCCCCGAGACCGAATGGCCGCGCAGCGCGGACGGCAAGCTCGCGATGTTCACGCGACGGCTGGACCTGGACGACCTGCTGAAGCAGCGCGCGACGTAATTCCGCAAGGCGATAATTTCGTAGCCCGGATGAAGCGCAGCGAAATCCGGGGTTCGCTCCATGAGGTAATACTGCTCCCGGATTACGCTTCGCTCCATCCGGGCTACGAATGCTTTCCCCTTCCCCCTGAAAGGGGGAAGGTCGGGATGGGGGTTAGCCGCGGGCTCTGCTGCAAGTGGAGAGAGCAGATCCCCACCCGCTTTGGTCTGCGAGCAAAGCGACCTCCCCTTTCCAAGGGGAGGTGAAGAGGTAGCTCGGATGGAGCCAACGGGTCGCGCGAACGCGCGCCCGATGACAGGCTCCGCGAAATCCGGGGTTGGCGCCGTGGGGTGATACTGTTCCCGGATTGCGCTTCGCTCATCCGGGCTACGAGTTCAGGAACGGGTGCGCGAGCCAGCCGGCCGCATAAAGCCCAATCCCAAACACCGTGTGCGTCACGAGGCTCTGCAGCCGCGCCGCCCATGGATGGGGCGTACGGCTCGCGGCAATGCCGGCGCCCATCGCGGGCTGCATCACCAGGAACGGCGCGGCCACGCTGCCGATCCCGACCATCAGAGCCGGAGCGATGGTGGGCTGCCGCGCCCAATCGAGGCCGAAGATCGCAAGCAGCACGCCGGCAAAGCCGATCCCGATCAGATAATGCGCGGTCCATCCGATGACCCGTTCGCCCACGACCTGTGGTGACGCGGCGATGCGGTCGTGGCGCAGGCGAGCGGATACGAGATGGCCGAGCCAGCGACCGACCAGGGCATAGTCCAGCGACGGGATGCCAAGCAGGCGCTTTCGAACCATCCCCCAGATGTCCATCACGACGGTCGCACCGATCCCGGTCAGCACCGCGCTCGCCACAAATTCCGCGGCTTCAACCATGCGCGGCCTCCGCCGGCGCTCGTGCCGCGACCATCCAGCAGGCGGCGGTGAAGCGAATCTCGGTCCCGTGGATGTAGCGATCGAACGCACCGCGCACGGTCTCGATCACTCGCGTGCGGCGCGGCTCCTCCATCGCCTGCAGCATCGTCCCGACCGGGCCGAGCCAGCTCACATAGCAGGCCAGCTGTGATGCCGGAAAGCCGAGGGCGACATCGACCGGTTCGATCGCGATCGCGTCCCAGCCGCTATCCTCCAGGATAGTTTCGACCCGCTTCCGGTCGGCAAAGCCGAACTGCCCCGGCGCATCGGGACGCCGCGGCGGAAGATCCGGCAGCAACGGCTTCGCTGCCTGTTCCGCCGTCGTCATGAACGGGTTCTCGGCGGCGCCGCGCCAGGCGATGAAGCGGATCGCAGCATCCGGCCGGGCCGCGCGGCGCAGATTGGCGAAAGCCTGCACCGGATCGGCAAAGAACATCACGCCGAGGCGCGAGATGATCATGTCGAAGCTCGCGGGCGCGAACGGATAGGTCTGCGCGTCGGCGCAGATGAAGCTGACCGGCCGCCCCTCCCGCTCCGCGCGGGCGCGCGCCGCCGCGATCATCGGCTCGGAAATGTCGATGCCGGTGCAATGCCCTTGACGGCCGAGCACGCGGGCCACAGCGAAAGTCGTGGCGCCCGTGCCGCAACCGATATCGAGCACCCGGCTTGCCGCGGCATCGGACACCGCCTGAAGGAGCAGCTCTTCAAGCGGCCTGAACATCCCTTCCAGCACCTCGCGCGTCTCGACCCAGGCGCGGCCGGCGGCGCCGTTCCAGAGTTTGACCTGCTCGTCGTCGACTTGCGCTGCGACACCCATGATTCTCGTCCTTGTTGATGCTTGCCTTACGCAACCGATAGGGCTGGATACTGCCAGTTCAAGTGAACTTGAGGTCAAGGGCCATGCGGGACATCGATATCGCGGAGGTGGCGGAGCTATCGGGCGTGCGCGCCTCGACCTTGCGCTTCTACGAGGAGAAAGGTCTGATCGCCTCGCATGGCCGGCGCGGGCTGCGCCGCCTGTTCGATCCGGCCGTGCTCGACCGGCTGGCGCTGATCGCGCTCGGGCGCGCCTCCGGCTTCTCGCTCGACGAGATCGCAAGGATGTTCGCGCCCGATGGAAGACCACGCATCGACCGGAAAATGCTTTCTGCCAAGGCCGACGAGCTCGACCGCACCATCCGCAGGCTCAACGCGATGCGCGACGGCCTGCGCCACGCCGCCGTCTGCCCGGCTCCGAGCCACATGGAATGCCCGACCTTCCGCCGCCTGCTGCGGGTCGCGGCGGCCGGCAAGATCGGCGAGAAGAAGGCGCGGAAGTCACGCCGCAAGTCGTAGAACGTAGCCCGGATGAGGGAAGCGACATCCGGGGACAGGTCTTTATTCCCCTTCCCCCTGAAAGGGGGAAGGTCGGGATGGGGGTCAGCCGCAGGCGATGCTGCTCATGGAGAGAGCTGATCCCCACCCGCTTTGCTCTGTGAGCAAAGCGACCTCCCCTTTTCAAGGGGAGGTGGAAAGCTACTTCCCTTTCGCCATGATCGTCGCCGCCGCGATCAGCTCCAGGCCAATGCAGCCGTAGAACGGCAGCGAATAGCTGCCCGAGAGATCGCGCAGCAGCCCGACCACGCCGGGGCCGAAGGCGTAGGTGATCTGGTTGATCGCGGTGATCAGGCTGACCAGCACGCCGAACGCACGCGGATCGAACTCGCGCTGCACGATCAGCGCCGGCAGCGTGATCAGATTGCCGACCGAGAAGCCGAACAGCGCGCAGGCGGCGATCTGCGCCACGTCATTGTGCACATTGATGATGACGGCGAGCGCGACCGCCTGGCTGATAAAAGACAGCGCCGATGCCAGCCGCTGGTTGAGCCGGTCGATCACGAAGGAGAACGAGACGCGCCCGACCACGGCCATCGCGGTCAAGAGCGCCATCGCCACCGTCGCGCGCTCGCGGCCGATTACCTGATCGAGATAGGCGATCAGATGCACGATGAAGCCGACCTGGGCGAACAGCACCAGCGCGAAGGCAATCGAGACCGAGAGGAAGCGGATGTCGCGCAGCGCCCGGCTGCGCACCTGGGTCGCTGACGGCGCGTCGGCAGCGGCGGCCGTGACCGCGTGCAGATGCACCGGCGGTTGCCCGACGAAGATCAGGATGACAGGCACCATCACCACGATCAGCAGCCCCGCGGCCGCGATCATCGCGCCGGAGAAGCCGAACGTGCCGATCCCCGCCACCAGCAGCGGCACGCCGACGATGCCGCCGAAGCTCGCGCCGTTCAGCGCCAGGCTGATCGCCATGCCGCGTTTCTTGTCGAACCACAGGCCGAGCGTGTTGGTGATGATGCCGAGGCTGGTGCCGGCCCAGCCGAACGCCAGCAGCGCATCGGCGAGATAGAGCTGCCAGGGCTCGCGCACCTCGCCGATCGCAACCGCTGCGATCGCCATCCCAAAGGTGCCGGCGATCAGGCAGCTGCGCGCGCCGAACGCCTTGATCGCCTCGCTGACGAAGGCGACCAGCGCGGCGCCGAACAAATAGAAGAAGGTCGTGCCCGACGAGATCAGCGATGCCGGCCAACCGTGCAGCCGCTGCAGCTCGGCGACATAGACGCTCTGGCCGTAGAAGCCCAGTCCCCAGCCGAAGGTCGCGAGCAGGAAGCAGACGACGACGATGCGCCAGCCTTCGTAGCCAAGCGAGGATTCATCAGGCAGCGTGGCTGAGGATGCGTCCATTTCTTGCTTTTGCTTCTCACATCGTCATGGCCGGACCAACCCGATCCCATGATGTGAACAGCGTTGCAAGCGGATCATTTCGAAGCCGATCGAAGTGTCAGCAATTGGCAGCAGCATGGTCCGGAAAAGTGCGAAGCGGTTTTCCGAACAGACCATGGTCAAACGACAAGCTTTAGATGCTGGGATCCGGGATTTCTTCCACCGCGCGCAATTTCGCGCGTCGCTTGGCGAATGAAGCGAACGAAAGCACGGCAAGGCCGAGCAGCACAGGCGGGAACACCACCCAGTTGACGGCATTCCAGCCGTAATGCGCGAGCAGCTGGCCCGACGAGAACGAGCCGATCGCCATCATGCCGAACACGAGGAAATCGTTGAACGCCTGCACCTTGTTGCGCTCCTGCGGCCGGTGCGTTTCCAGCACCAGCGCGGAAGCGCCAACGAACGCAAAATTCCAGCCGATCCCGAGCACGAACAGCGTCGCCCAGAAGTGCGGCGCAGTGACGCCTGACAGTCCGATCATCGCGGCGACCGCCTCGAGCGCCAGCCCGAGCGCGACGATCACGGGCGCGCCGAACCGCGCGATCAAGGAGCCCGTGAAGAAGCTCGGGCCGTACATCGCCACGATGTGCCACTGGATGCCGAAATTGGAATCGCTGACCGACAGCCCGCACATCTTCATGGCGAGCGGCGCCGAGGTCATCACCAGATTCATCATCGGATAGGCGATCACGCCGCACAGCGCCGCGGCGATGAAGCGCGGCTGCTTTGCGATCTCGAGCAGCGGGCGGCCGCCATGCAGGTCCGCCGCCGCAGGCTTCGGCGCGTCGACGCCCGAGAGCACCGCCATCGCCACCAGCGCGACCAGCGCCTGCATCACGAAGGAGAACGCGAACAGATAGGGCGGCCAGATGTCCATGGTCCATTGCACGAGCTGCGGCCCGAGCACGCCGGCGAACACGCCGCCGGCCATCACCCAGGACACCGCCTTGGGCCGGAACGCGACACTGGCGCCATCGGCCGCGGCAAAGCGGTAGGACTGCGCGACGGCGCCGTAGAGCCCGCCGAGGAAGGTCGCGCCGCAGAACAGCCAGAACGATGAATGCAGGATCGCCCAGGCGCCGAGCGCGCCGGTGAGCGTGCCGCAGAAGGTGCCGATGATGAAGGCGACGCGCCTGCCATAGGCGCGCGAGATCGCGCCGGTCGGCAGCGTGCCGGCGGCAAGCCCGAGCACATACATCGAGAGCGGCACCGTCGCGAGCGAGACGTCGGGTGCCAGCGTCGCGCCGACGATCGAGCCGGTGGCGAAGATCACCGCCGAATTGGCGCCGGTCAGCGCCTGCGCCGCCGCAAGCCGCCACACATTGCTGCGCGCCCGCGCGTCGTCGCTCGCCTCATCCGCAGCCGTCACGTCAATCATCGGTGGTCCCGCCCCGAAGCCCCGGCGGGAGCCCCCAATCGGGCGCACTATGGAGAGCGGGTCGAGGCCGATCAACCGGCGCAAACGGACGTACGCCATGCAGGAGGCGCACGAGGGGATCGCTTGCTCTCACAGAGTGACGTCACAGCAGCCCGGCACTTCTATCAGTACCGTCATCCTGAGGAGCGCGTAGCGCGTCTCGAAGGATGCACGGCCAACAGCCGGACCGTCGACCCTTCGAGACGGCCGCTCTGCGGCCTCCTCAGGGTGACGGTGAGAGAGCTGTCGCTCGATGATCGATCGCCTACCGCGCCGGCTTCTTGCCCATCCGCTTCTCGGCGCGCAACGCGCCGGTCTTGTGCACCTTGGAGCGCGGCCCGACGAGGTGCGGCTTGTGAACGTGCCATTCAAGCGCAAGCGTCGCGGCGAAACCAAAAAAGCTCGAACGGCTCATGCCGAGTCCGGCGGCATGCTTGTCGATCCGTGCGATGAGGCTCTTCGGCAAATAGACGTTGACGCGCTCGGACGGGTCGGGCGGATCGACGCCGACCATGAAGAAGGCGGCGACGTCCGAGCCCTTCGGCGCCACGATGCGCTCGATCGGGGTCGGCTCCGGCAATGGCTTGCCCTGCTCGACCCAGCCGTCGACGGTTTGCGCCAGCGTCTGCTCGGCGCGCTCGATCGCGTCTTCCTGCGATCGTCCCGCGGCGACGCAGCCGGGAAAGTCCGGGAACCACGCCCCGAACGCGCCGCGCGGCCCGCGCTCCAGCACGGCCGGATAAAGCCGTCTCTTCATTCTGGCCTCCGTCGCCGCAGTATGCTATTTCACACACCTCGGTGTGTCAAATCACACAACACGCGACATCGTGGGAGCGCGCGGCAATGGACCCGCAAGCCGAACTCCGCATCGTCCGCGCGGCCTATGCCAAGCAGATCCTGGCCGCCGCCAACACCATCAATCCGCGGCTGACGGAGGCCTTCGCCGCCATTCGCCGCGAGGACTTCGTCGGCCCGGGACCATGGATGATGCTGCGCTGGTGGAGCCGCGACTATGCGCCGACGCCCGATGCCGACCCGATCTATCTCTACACCAACGATCTCGTCGCCTTGCGACCCGAGCGACGTCTCAACAACGGCCAGCCGTCGCTGCATGCCTATCTCATGCACCAGGCCGCACCCACCGCCGGCGAGCACGTGGTGCATATCGGTACGGGCACGGGGTACTACACCGCGATCCTCGCGCATCTGGTCGGACCGTCCGGCCGCGTGACCGGCATCGAATACGATCCGGACCTTGCGGCAGACGCTCGCGCCAATCTCGCCGCTTACGCAAATGTCGAGATCATCCAGGGCGACGGCACACAGGTTGCGTTCGAGTCCGCCGACGTGATCTATGTCAACGCCGGCTGCACCCGGCCTGCCACGCGATGGCTCGACGGGCTCGCCGCCGGCGGCCGCCTGATCCTGCCGCTGACTTCGGATGAGGGATTCAAGGGCGGCGCGCCGGATCAGGTGGCGCGATCCGGCGCCGTGTTCCGGATCCGGCGCGAGGAGGCAGCGTACCAGGCGGACTGGATATCACCGGTCGCGATCATTCCCTGCGACGGCGGCCGGGACGAGACGTCCGAAAAAACGCTCGCCGAAGCCTTCGCCCGCGGCGGCTGGCAGAAAGTGACGCGGCTCTATCGCGACGCCGGGATCCCCGATGAACGTTGCTGGCTGCGTGGGCCAGGCTGGTGCCTGGCTTACGATTGAGCGCGGCTACTTGCGGGCAAAGACCAAAATCATGTTGTTGGCCGGCATCTCGAAGCTGCCGGCGAGCTTGAGCCCGACGCGCTCCGCAAGCGTCTCGAGATCGGCGATATCGCGCACCCCCCACTCGGCGTCGCGCTCGCGCAGCGACGTGTCGAACACGGCATTGCTGAGCGCGGTGTGCTTGCCGCCGCGCTTGAACGGGCCGTAGAGCAACAGCCGGCCGTCGGCGCGCAGGTGCCGCGCGGCGCCGGCGAACAGGCCCTCGGCCACGCGCCACGGCGCGATGTGGATCACATTGGCGCAGAAGATCGCGAGCAGTTTGTCCGGACCTTTGCCGTCCGGCGGCGCCGGCGACCAAGCCGGGTCGGACAGATCGATCGGCTGCGGCGGCCGGATGTTCGGAAGGGCGGCATGCGCGCGCCAGGCCTCGATGCTGCGCAGGTGCGCCGCATGGAGGTCGCTCGGCCACCAAGTGATGTCGGGCGTCTGACCGGCGAAATAGACGACATGCTGGCCGGTGCCGCTGCCGGCTTCCAGCACGTCGCCGGATTGGCCGGCGAGATGATCTTTCAGAACTGCCCAGATCGGCTTATGGTTGCGATGGAACGCGGGCGCATCGAGCCGCCCGTCCGCCTCGACCGGCCGGCCGTCCTTGCCAAACTCCGCCACGAATTCCGCCACCGCGCTTCTCCCTACGCCTCAGCCACATCTCAACCGCACAAACATGACAGGCGGAAGGCGCAGGACATGCGCTCCAGTGCCGGACTGCCCCTGTGGCATTAACCCCGTCGCAACGCGCCTATTCTCCGTGTTGCCAGCCGATGGCCTTTGTGCTTTCCACGCTTTATATTGCGATGGGATCATCGAGATTGAAGCCCGGGAAACGTCCTTGATCGCCACTTTCTCCAAGCCAGCCTTCGTCCTGGCGCTGCTGGCGGGCACCGCCATGGCCGCGCCCGCCAAGGCCCAATCCGCCGCCGAGGGACAAAAGCTCGCCTTCGACCGCGGCAAGGGCAATTGCCTGACCTGCCACGTCATCAAGGGCGGCGACCTGCCCGGCACGATCGGCCCCGAGCTGAGCGGCCTGAAGGCCAAATACAGCCGTGACGAGCTGATCGCGATCGTGACCGACGAAACCAGGCGCAATCCGCAGACGGTGATGCCGCCGTTCGGCCGAAACCGGATTTTGAGCGAGAAGGAAATCGACGCGGTGGTGGACTTCCTGCAGACGCTGTGACGCCGCGACCGTCGCTTGAGGAGATTTTTTTCGATGAACATCACGACCAGCGAATTTTTCAAAGCGCGCCGCATGGTGCTGAAGGGCGCCGGCGTCGCCGCGCTGATCGGCCTCGGGGTCATTCCGTTCGACGTGCCGCAGGCGCTCGCCGCCGCCAACGACAAATATCCCGAAGACGCATTCAAGCAGAAGAACGAGGCCGACGCGATCAAGGCGCTCTATGGCAAGACCGCCGAGCCGTCGGACAAGATCAAGATGGATGCGCCGGAGATCGCCGAGAACGGCGCGGTGGTGCCGATCTCCGCCACCACGACGCTGGCCGACGTCACCTCGATCTCGTTTCTGGTGAGCGAGAATCCGATCTCGCTGGTCGCCTCATACAGGATTCCGGCCGGCACGCTGCCGACCGTCTCCAACCGCATCAAGATGGCGAAGACCAGCAACGTCACCGCGATCGTCGAGGCCGGCGGCAAGCTCTACAGCGCCAAAAAGGAAATCAAGGTCACCGTCGGCGGCTGCGGCGGCTGAGTACGCATGATCCGGAAAAGTGGGAACCGGTTTTCCGACAAGAACATGCGCAAACAATAGGGATAATCAGATGGCATCGAGCATTCGCGTGCGCGCCACGTCAAACGGCGACACCACCGAGGTGCAGGCTCTGATCCAGCATCCGATGGATTCCGGCTTCGTCAAGGACGCCAAGGGCGAGATCATTCCGCCGCATTTCATCCAGCAGCTCACCTTCGAATATGACGGCAAGCCGGTGTTCGTCGCCGACTGGGGCGGCGGCGTCTCCAAGGATCCCTATGTCAAGTTCGCCTTCAAGGGCGGCAAGAAGGGCGACGATCTGAAGGTCAGCTGGGTCGACAACAAGGGCGCGACCGACACCGCCACGGCGAAGATTCAATGACGCGGCGCCTCGCAATCCGTGCTCTAGAGCGTTTTCGAGCGAAGTGGGCGCCGGTTCGCGTGAAGAAAACGCGTCAAAACAAAAATCTAATTGCCACGTTCGCGCTCGGCGTGCTGGCGCTCGCGCCGGTCGCGCGGGCGGCCGACACCGTCGATCCCGCCGCCGACAAGGCCGCTTTCCAGAAATTCTTCACCAGCAAATTCCCCAAGCTGAAGCTCGAGGATTTCGTCAACGGTCCCTATTCGATGAATGAGGACCTGCACAGGCAGTGGGAGGAGAAGGAGCAGTTTCCGCCCTACGAGTTCTCGCTCGAAGCCGGCAAGGAGATGTTCGCGACGCCGTTCAAGAACGGCAAGACCTACGCCGACTGCTTCCCGAACAAGGGCATCGGTATCCGCCAGAACTATCCCTATTTCGACGAGAAGGAAGGCAAGGTCGTCACGCTCGAGCTCGCGCTCAACCGCTGCCGCGAAGCTAATGGCGAGGCGCCGTTCTCCTATCTGAAGGACGACATGGCGGCGCTCACCGCCTACATGGCCTTCACCTCGCGCGGCAACCCGATGGACATCAAGATCCCGAACGATCCGCGCGCGCTCGAGGCCTATCAGAAGGGCAAGGAGTATTTCTACACCCGCCGCGGCCAGCTCAATTTCTCCTGCGCCACCTGCCACATCCAGAGCCCGGGCGAGCGGATCCGCGCCGAGGTGCTGGCGCCGGCGCTCGGCATCCTGAACGCGATGCCGATCTACCGCTCGGAATGGAGCGGCATGGGCACGACCAGCCGCCGCTTCACCACCTGCAACAGCCAGATCCGCGGCGTGCCGCTCAATCCGCAGGACGACGAGTACCGCAACCTCGAATACTATCTGTCCTATGTCAGCAACGGGCTGCCGATTTCGGGTCCGGGAGCACGGCCATGAGCGCGGCCATCAAAACTGTCCTCGCAGCATCAGCCCTGCTGATCGCAGCGGCGACCTGTGCCCTCGCCGCCTCCGAAGCCGACTACAAGGCCGCCTACGCCGCCGCCGAAGCCGCCAACAAGGAAGCAGGCAACCTGCGCAACCAGTGGACCACCACCGCCTCGACACTATCTGCCGCAAAAAAGGCCGGTGAGGCTGGTGATTTCGACACCGCAGTCGCCAGGGCCAAGGAGGCCGAGGCGCTGGCAAAGGCCTCGATCTTCCAGGCCACCAGCGAAAAGGAACGCTGGAAGGACATGGAAGTTCGTTAAGAGCGCGCAGGCCAGGGGCCGCGCGGAGAGAATGATGATCATCCGCCGCCGGGAATTCCTGAAAGCTGCGGCCGCCGCAACGCTGACGGCCGGCCTGCCCCGCCTTGCGCGCAGCGCCGATACCGCCAGCGTCTACGACCTCGAGCGGTTCGGCAACGCCCGCATCCTGCACATGACCGACACGCATGCGCAGCTGAAGCCGGTGTTCTTCCGCGAGCCCGGCGTCAATCTCGGCGTCGGCGCGATGGCCGGCCAGCCGCCGCACCTCGTCGGCAAGGCGTTCCTCGACCGCTTCGGCATCCGGCCCGACAGCGCCGACGCCTACGCCTTCACCTGCGTCGAATTCGAGAAGGCCGCCGGCCGTTTCGGCCGGCTCGGCGGCTTCGCCCACCTGAAGACACTGGTCGACAAGCTGCGCGCCGATGTCGGCGAAAAGCGTTCGATCCTGCTCGACGGCGGCGACCTCTGGCAGGGCTCGGCGCTCGCCAACGCCATGAACGGCGCCGACATGGTGGAGGCCGCCAATCTGCTCGGCATCGAGGCGATGACCGGGCACTGGGAATTCACCTATGGCGAGCAGGTGCTGCGCGACAACCTCTCCCGCTTCAAGGGCGAGTTCCTGGCGCAGAACGTGTTCCTGACCGAGGAAGCCGCGTTCAACGACGCCAAGGCGTTCGACCCGGCTTCGGGACGGGTGTTCAAGCCGTCCTTCATCAAGGAGATCGGCGGCCATCGCGTTGCGATCATCGGCCAGGCCTTCCCCTACGTGCCGATCGCGCATCCGAAGCGCTTCACGCCGGACTGGAAGTTCGGCATCCGCGACGAGGAGCTGCAGAAGCTCGTCGACGGCCATCGCAACAACGACAAGGTCGAGGCGGTGATCCTGCTGTCGCATAACGGCATGGATGTCGACCTCAAGCTCGCCAGCCGCGTCACCGGCATCGACGTCATCCTCGGCGGGCACACCCACGACGCGATCCCGATCCCGATCACGGTGACCAATGCCGGCGGCGTCACGCTGGTGACCAATGCCGGCTCCAACGGCAAATTCATCGGCGTGCTCGATCTCGACCTTGCCAAGGGCAAGGTCGCCAATGTCCGCTACCGGCTGCTGCCGGTGTTCGCCGAACTGCTGAAGCCCGATCCTGCGATGCAGACGCTGATCGACAAGATGCGCGATCCGCATGCCGACGAATGGAACAACAAGCTGGCCTCGGCCGACCGGCTGCTCTACCGCCGCGGCAATTTCTCCGGCACCGTCGACCAGTTGATCTGCGATGCGCTGCTGAACGAGCTCGACGCCGAGATCGCGCTGTCGCCGGGCTTCCGCTGGGGCATCACCACGCTCGCCGGCCAGCCGCTGACCATGGAAGACGTGCTGTCGGAAACCGCGATCACCTATCCGGAGACCTACGTCGCCAAGATGACGGGTAGCCAGATCAAGGATGTGCTGGAAGACGTTTGCGACAATCTGTTCAACGTCGATCCCTATTATCAGCAGGGCGGCGACATGGTCCGCGTCGGCGGCCTCGCCTACACCTGCACGCCGGCCGAGACTGTCGGCAAGCGCATTTCCGAGTTGAAGCTTGGCAACGGCAAGCGTCTCGAAGCCGGCAAGCACTACAAGGTCGCAGGCTGGGCCTCGGTCAACCAGCAGAGCGGCGCGCCGATCTGGGATGTCGTCGCCAGGCACCTGCGCTCCGGCCGGCCGCCGAACCGCGACGAACCCGGCGTGACGCTGAAAGGCGTCGAGGACAACCCGGGCATCGCGAGGCACGGATGACGCGCCGCGCGCTGATCGCGGCATTCGGCCTTGCTGCGCTCGCGCTGGCGACGCCGCTCGCGCGTGCCCAGCAGGCGCCGTTGCAGGACAAGCCGTTCGCCGAGCACAAGGTCGTGCTGCAGCTCTCCGACAACGATCCGAGGAAGCAAGGCCTCGTCATCAGCGTCGCCAACAATCTGATGAAGCACTACGACCCCGACAAGGTCGCGGTCGAGATCGTCGCCTTCGGCCCGGGCATCGACCTGCTCAAGCCCGACAACCCGAACCGCAAGCTGGTCGAGAGCCTGGTCGCGCAGGGCGCGCGGGTCGACATCTGCCTCAACACCGTCGACACGATCGAACGCGACAGCGGCAAGCGGCCGGACTACATCGCCGTCGCCACCCCCGTGCAGGTCGGCGTCGCGCAGATCTTGCTGCTCACCGAGAACGGATACACGCTGGTCCGGCCGTAACGGCCCCGTCGTCATTGCGAGCCAACGGGTCGCGCGAACGCGCGCCCGCAGGAGCAGGCTGGAGTTACGTGCGGCCGTAACTTCGTCTCTTCCACGACCTCGATGCATATCCCGTCATCCTGAGGCGCGAGCGGAGCGAGCCTCGAAGGATGCACGGCCCAGATGCCTTGTCCCATTCGCGGAAAGACCCGGGCCGTCCACCCTTCGAGACGCGCGCAAGAGCGCGCTCCTCAGGGTGACGGGATCCGGCTGGGGTGGGGATGGATTTGCTTTGAACGGACCCTATCTATGGAATAATATCCTCCATGTGACTCGGCCCGGAGAATAGGTAAGCCGTCATGATCTTTCGCCAGCTCTTCGACAGCGTATCCGGAACCTACAGCTATCTGCTCGCGAGCCGCGCCGGCGGCGAGGCACTGATCCTCGATCCGGTGCTGGAGAAGGCCGATCGCTACTGCAAGCTGCTCCAGGAACTTGACCTCAGGCTGGTCAAGGCCGTCGATACGCACCTGCACGCCGATCATGTCACCGGCCTCGGCGAGCTGCGCGACCGCACCCAGTGCATCACCATCATGGGCGAGCAGAGCAAGGCCGACGTGGTGTCGATGCGCGTCTCCGACGGCGACAAGGTGACGATCGAGGGCCTTTGCCTCGAGGCGCTGTACACGCCCGGCCACACCGACGATTCCTACAGCTATCTGATGGGCGACCGCGTCTTCACCGGCGACACGCTGCTGATCCGCGGCACCGGCCGCACCGACTTCCAGAACGGCAGCGCGCGGGCGCAGTACGATTCGATCTTCAACCGGCTGCTGAAGCTGCCGGAGGAGACCATGGTGTTCCCCGCGCATGATTACAAGGGCGACACCGTCTCCACCATCGGCGAGGAGAAGCGCTACAATCCGCGGCTGCAGGTCAAATCGATCGACGACTATGTCGAGCTGATGAACAACCTCAATTTGCCGAACCCGAAGCTGATGGACGTCGTGGTGCCCGCCAACATGCATGTCGGCCTGCACCAGGACGAACTCGCCAAGGAAGGCCTCTCCCTCAGCGCGCGCGACGCCATCGCGAGTCTCGGCCGCCCCGATATCCTTCTGGTCGATTTGCGCGAGAGCGGCGAGCGGGCCAAGCACGGCACGCTCGCGGGCGCGCTGCACGCGCCCTATCCGGGGATTTGCGCCACCCTGCAGCCCGGCGGCATGCTGCGCGAGGTCGCCGCCGCAACCGGCCGCCGCGTCGTGTTCTTCTGCGCCTTCGGCGAGCGCTCGGCGATGGCGGTGGCCGCCGCGAAGAAGGCGGGACTGGCCAACACCGCGCATATCGATGGCGGCATCGATGCGTGGAAGAAGGCCGGCGGGCCGGTGGTGATGGGATAGTCTCATAACCCTTTAGCCCGCTCGCAAATATCTCACCGTCTGAGGTGCGAGCGAAGCGAGCCTCGAAGGGCGACGGCCACACTCCTTCCGCGAACTCCTGGAAGTATCCGGGCCGTGCATCCTTCGAGACGCGGCTTCGCCGCTCCTCAGGATGACGGGTTTGGAAGGTCACTGCGTCACTCGCTGCAACTCTTCCGTCAGGCGATCCAGCGCATCCGCCAGCATCACGCCGCCGCACACCGTGAGCCGCTCCGGCAGCACGATGCGCTTGCTTTGCGGATAGAAGCGCTCCAGCGCCGGATGCAGCAGGAAGGCGCGACCGTCATCCTCGGCGCGGTCGCCGGCTTCCGACACCAGGATGAAATCCGGCCGGAGTTTTACGATCGCCTCCAGCGAAGCAAACCCGCCTGCGCCGACGCCAAGTTCGCCGGCGGCGTTGGCGAGGCCGGCTGCCGCCAGCAGCGAGCTGACCAGGCTATGGTCGCCCGAGACAAAGCCGCGCCGCTCCAGCGGCAGCACGCGGTAATGATGCGCGCTTGCCGCCGCCCGCGCATGCGCGATCGTCGCATCGAGGCGCGCGATCTCGGCCTCCGCGCGATCGGGATGCTGCACCACATCGCCCATCGCGCGAATCTGGTCCTTCACCTCGTCCAGCGTGCGCGGCACGGTGAATTCGACGAGGTGCAGCCCGTGGGCCTTCAACAGATCGCGGGTCGCGCGCTTGTCGAACAGGCTGACCACGACGAGGTCGGGCTTGAGCAGCAGCACGTCCTCGGCCTCGCCGGACAGGCGCGGAAAGTTTCGCGCCTTCTCCGCGGCCCAGGATTGCCAGGCATCGCGCGAGAAGCGGCTGAGGCCGATAATCTGGTCCGGATCGGCCAGCGACAGCACGAGCTGGTCGCTGCAGACATTCATCGAGACGATGCGCGGTCCGGCGGCGAACGCGGCGCCGGCGGAAATAAGCCACAGCAGTATCGCGACCACCGCACCAAGATGAAGCGAAGCGAGATGGCTGCCACGCTGAAGGTGCGCCCCCTCTCCCGCTTGCGGGGGAGGGTTGGGGTGGGGGTTTCGCCGCGAGCCATATCGTGGAGAGAGCCCCCACCCGCTGCGCTCGTCGAGCGCAGCGACCTCCCCCGTAAGCGGGAGAGGTGAACTGAGCTTGTGGTGAGGCCGTGGCCACATCAGACGTCCGCCCACGGCACGATGACGGCTTCGCGCTGAAATTCGGCGCGATAGGCGCTGACCCGGAACACGCTGGCGAGGACGCTCTCCGACAGTGCCTCGACGGGCGCGCCTTGCGCTGCCAGCCGCCCCTCCGCGAGCACCAGCACATGATCGGCAAAGCGCGCGGCGAGTCCCAGGTCATGCGTCACCACGATCACCAGCACACCGGCATCGGCGACGTTGCGCAGCTTCTGCATCACGTCGATCTGGTGGCGTGGATCGAGCGAGGCGGTCGGCTCGTCGGCGAGGATCACCGGCGCCTCCACCGCGAGCACCCGGGCCAGCGCGACGCGGCTGCGCTCGCCGCCGGAGAGTTCGGTGACGCGGCGATCGCTGAACTCAGTGACGTCGACCGCCTGCATCGCGCGCAGCACCGCCTCCATATCCGTCTGCGACAGCCGCGCCGGATCGGTCGCGCCGTGCGGATAGCGGCCGAGCGCGACGATGTCGCGCGCCGGCAGCGGCCAGTGCACCATGTGCCCCTGCGGCAGGTAGGCAAAACGTTTCGCACGCTCGCGCAGCGGCAGCGACGCCAGCGGATCGCCGCCGATCCGGATCTCGCCGCCCGACGGAATCAGCCCGGAGAGTGCGCGCAGCAGCGTGGTCTTGCCGGCGCCGTTCGGCCCGACCAGCGCGACCAGATGGCCCGATGGCAACGACAGCGAGACATCGTGCAGCACCTTGCGGCTGCCGAGCGAGGCATTGAGAGCGGCGGCGGAGAGCAGCGTCATGCCACGCCTCCGCCGAGCGCGCGGCGTTCGCGCATGATCAGATAGAGGAAGAACGGCACGCCGATGATCGAGGTCAGCACGCCGACCTTGATGTCGGAGGTCGAGGGAATGATGCGCACCGCGATGTCGGCCGCGAGCAGCAACGCCGAGCCGGTGAGCGCACTGGGCACCAAGAGCCGCGCCGGATCGTGACCGATCACGGGACGCATCAGATGCGGCGCAACCAGGCCGATGAAGCCGATCGTGCCGGTGACTGCGACCGCGCCGCCGACGCCAAGCGCCACGCCCGTGATCACGAAGAGCCGCAACCGCCCGACGTCGACGCCGAGGCTCTGCGCCGCCTCCTCGCCAAGCGTCAGCGCGCGGAAGGCGCTCGCCTGGCTGAGCAGGATGGCGGCGCCCGCGACGATGAAGGGCAGCGCCAGCGCCACGTGCTGGAAGCTGCGGTCCTCCAGCGAGCCGAGCAGCCAGAACGCGATCTCCAGCACCACAAACGGATTGCTCGAGAGATTCATCACCAGTGCGGTCGCGGCTCCCGCAAAGCTCGAGATCGCGAGCCCAGCGAGGATCAGGATCAACAGCCCGGCATTGCTGCCGGCGATCGCAAGCAGCGCGAACACCGAGCCGAAGGCGGCGATGATCGCCACCACCGGCAGCGCGTAGGAGCGCACATCGGCGAGGCCCAGCGCGATCACCAGCACCGCGCCGAACGCCGCCGATTGCGGCGCGCCGAATAGCGACGGCGAGGCCAGCGGATTGCGCAGCAGCCCTTGCAGCGCCGCACCGGACAGCCCGAGAATGCCGCCGATCGCAAATGCCAGGATGGTGCGCGGCAGGCGGATCTCGCGCACGATCACCTGCGCCACATCGCTGCCGCCGCCGAACAGCGCCTCGATCACCGCGAGCGGCGACAGCCGCACCGGCCCGATGCCGAGCGAGAGCACACACAGCAGGACCACGAGCGCGAGCAGCGCCGCCGTGGCGCCCCACCGGCGCCGCGCCGCGACCTCGGCCGCCAAGGCAAAATCCTGCGCGCTCATCGGATCCATGCTCTTACAGCGATCGCCGTGGCAGACAAGCGACACTCGACAAAAACCGTGGCCGCGCGGCCGCCGCCCGACTTCCGCCGGATTGACTTTGCTACCCGGCCGAACCCTAGATGAACATGACGGTTCTTTCATGAGATGAAAAGGGAATGCGGTACGGGGAAACTTCCCCAACGCCGCGGCTGCCCCCGCAACTGTATGCGGTGAATCCTTCGTCACAGGCCACTGGGAATCTCGGTCCTGGGAAGGCGACGAAGGGTAACGACCCGCGAGCCAGGAGACCTGCCGTCAGCCGTGGTCACACGCGATGCTGCCGGTCGGGGAGTACAGGCATGAGCTTCACCTGATGCTGTGAGCACGATGGTGAGACTGGTTCGCGGTGACGTGCCACTGACGTTGCCGAGGCCTTGCTTATGTTCTCCTTCCCTTTCCATCGGCGGCGCCGCGCGCTTCTGCTCGCGTCGACGATGATCGCGCCGGCGATCCTTGTCTCCGCAGCGCGGGCGCAGCAGGCACCCGCTCCCGATCAGCTGCCGGCGATCGAAGTCACCAAGCCGGGCGACCAGAACGTCACGCGCGCCAGGCCGGCCGCTGACGAAGCGCCGGCGCCGCGACGCCCGGCGCCGGGCACCTCGCAAGGCAACAATACAGGCAGCGGAGCCGGATCGGGCACGACAGGGACCGGCGTGGCCACCGGAACGGGCGGCACCGGCGGCCGCCAGTTCGCCGGCATTGTCGGCTCCTCCTCGGCCGTGATCACCGCCGACGACATCGCGCATTCGCCGGTGCAGTCGTTACCCGAGATCCTCGCGCAGGTGCCGGGCGTGCAGCTGCAAACGCCCTATGGCGGACCGAACGGCGCCAAGACGTCGGTCGACCTGCGCGGCTTCGGCGCATTCGCGACCGACAATACCCTTTTCCTGCTCAACGGCCGCCGCCTCAACGACGTCGACAAGGCCGGCTTCGACCTCACCACGATTCCGCTCGATTCGATCGAGCGCATCGAGATCACGCGCGGCAACAGCGGCGCGGTGCTCTACGGCGACAACGCGGTGGGCGGCGTCGTCAACATCATCACCAAGACCGGCGTCGGCGGCCCGCCGACGACGATGCGGGCCGAGGCCGGAGTTGGCTCGTTCAACACCCGCATGGCCGCGGTCTCCGCGGCGCTCAATTCCGGCCCGTGGTCCACCTCGTTCTACGGCAACGGCATCAAGTCGGACGGCTACCGCGTCAACAATGCGCTCGACCAGCGCAACGCCGTCGGCAACATCAACTACACGACGCCTGATCTCACCGCCTTCCTGACCGTCACCGGCAGCGACCAGAAGCTCGGCCTACCCGGCGGACGGCTGGTCGATCCGTCGATCGGCGTGAACGAGCTGCTCACCGATCGCCGCGGCGCCGCGACGCCCTTCGACTATGCCAACCAGCAGACCGCCAGCGTCACCGCCGGCTTCACCAAGACGCTGATGAACGGCGTCGACCTCATCGTCGACGGCGGCTGGCGGCAGCGCGAGACGCAGAGCGGCTTCTTCGGCACGGTGCCGACCATCAGCTTCGCCTCGACCTACAATGACGCCGCGCTGCAGACCTGGTCGCTGACGCCGCGGCTCAGCGTCAAGAATGTGATGCTGGGCGTGCCGTCGACGATCCTGACCGGCATCGACTATTACGATTCGAGCTTCCGCGAGGCGCGCGGCGCCTATCAGGGCGTCGACCCGTTCCACATCTACAATATCGAGCAGCAGAGCGTGGCCGGCTATTGGCAACATACGCTGGGCCTGTTGCCAACGACCGACATCTCCTACGGCGCGCGCGTCCAGAATACCAGCATCTCGGCGCGCGATCGCTACGACCCGAATGCGCCGTTCGCGTTCGACACGCAGGCGGCACCGCTCGACAGCAACGAGACGCAATACGCCCTGCATGTCGGCGCCGAGCATCGCCTGACCGACACCTTCTCGGTGTTCGGCCGCGCGGCACGCGCATTCCGCACGCCTGATGTCGACGAACGCGTCGCGTCGGGTCCGTCATTCGACCCGCTGACCTTCGCCCCGATCCCGCAGAATTTCCAGCTCAAGACCCAGACCTCGCAGGATGTCGAGGGCGGCTTTCGCGTCAGGACCAACCTGTTTCAGGTCCAGACCAGCGTCTATCTGATGGATCTCGAGAACGAAATCCATTTCAACCCGGTGCTGTTCTTCAACACCAACCTCGACCCCACCCGCCGCTATGGCTCGGAAACCAGTGCCTCGCTCAAGTTCAGCGATACGGTGACCCTGCGCGGCGGCATGGCGATCACCCGCGCGGTGTTCCGCGAAGGCATCTGGGCCGGCAACGACGTGCCGCTGGTGTCGCGCTACACCGGCAATCTCGGCGTCACCTGGAATATCTGGCAGAACTATCTGGTGTTCGACGCCACGGTGCGGGCCTGGAGTTCGCGCATCATGGACAACGATCAGGCCAACACCCAGAGCCGGATTCCCGGAAACGCCACCGCCGATATCAAGCTGAGCGGGCAAGTTGACCGCTTCTTCTGGTCACTGAGCGTGAACAACCTGTTCAACGCGCTCTATTACGACTACGCCATCGCGAGCACGTTCACCGAAGGCCGCTTCTCGGCCTATCCGCTGCCCGGCCGCACCTACATGGTAAAGGCCGGCGCGACGTTCTAGAGCGTGAACCGGTGGGGCGGGTCTGCCCCGCCGCACCGTCCCCGAACATTACAAACGCACCGAAACTGGGGTAGAGTTCCGGCAGCTGATTTGACCCGCGCAGGGGAAACGCATGGCCAAGGCCGGGAAGCAGACCAAGGGCGGCACGAAGACCAAAGACAAGACCGACGACAAGGCGAAGAAACCTCCGCCAGCCGCAGCGCTACAGGACGATGATTATTACGAGGACGGCGATATCGCCACACCGAAGCTCGACCGCTACGGCAATGATGACGAGCCGTTGTGAGGCCCGGCGAATATCGATCCACAGATCCTGCGCGCAGTCGCGCGCGGCGGCCTCGTAGCTCGCGAGCTACCGAGCCCGGCTCGTCGTCGCCAAGCAGACATTAGGTCGCAGCGAGGTCATCGGCCGGACCACCCTTCCGGATTGGTTGCCCACCCCCTGGATGCTAGGCTTCGCATGGACGCTGGGTCCTTGCTGGGGGCGGTGCCATGAGGTTTGCGAAGGCGGTGCTCACGGTCTTCTGCATGATCGCGTCGATGTGCGACCCGTCCGATGCGCAACAGGCCCCCAGGAAAGTAGGAATCCTCGTCAACGGCAGCCCGTCGCCGCTGTTCGACTCCATCAAGAAGAACCTTCTGAGCGACTTCGCCGAGCGCGGCTATCTCGAAGGACGCGACATCGTCATCGAACCGCGATTTGCCGAATCGAAGCTCGAGCGCCTTCCGGGCCTCGCCTCGGAGCTGGTCGGTGCGAATGTGGATGTCATCCTCGCACTCGGCGGCCCGGCGTCGGTCGCGTCGCAGAAAGCCACGTCGACGATCCCGGTGATCTTTGCGATCGTGACCGATCCGGTCGCGTTGAAGCTTGTCGCCTCGATGGAAAAACCGGGAGGCAACGTCACGGGCCTCACCAACCTCGATCCGCAGCAGGCCAGCGACCAGTTCAAGCTTCTGAAGGAGGCATTCCCCGGGATCACGCGCGTTGCGATTCTCAGTGATCAAACGATCCCCGGCGCGGATGAACGCGGGCTCGCCCCGATTGATCGTGCCAACGAGGCAGCAGCCAAGGCCCAGGGGGTGGAGCCGCAAATCGTGAAGGTCAAGGGTGCAGACGATCTGGAGGCCGCGATTGCCGGGATGGCAAAGGAGCGCGCGCAGGCGCTGCTGGTCCTTGAAGTGCCGGTGCCCTGGAGCAATCGAAAACGAGTCGGTGAACTGGCCATCAAGAACCGCTTGCCGGCAATGTTTCCCGGCGGCCAGGCGGACGCCGGCGGGGTGATTACTTATGGGGCCAACGTCGCCGATACATGGCGCGAGTTTGCGACATTCGCCGACAAGATTTTCAAGGGCGCGAAGCCGGGCGACCTGCCAGTCGGCGTCGTCACCAAGCGAGAGCTGATATTCAATCTCCAGGCGGCCCAGGCCGTGGGCGTCGAGATTCCACCGGAGCTCTTGAAGCGCGCAGACAAGATCGTGCGGTGAATTCGCGCTGGAGGGATACTAGCGGAAATCGCCATTCTCGATCGCCTTGATGCTGCCGCGATCGAGCAGATGCGCGCCAAAGCCGCCGCGCGCCAGCGATGAGGCGATCTGCGGTGATGCCAGCAGCAGCACTGTCGTCATCGCAAGCGGCACGGCGCTGAGCCAGTCGAGCCGCACCGGCGTCAGCTCTTCGCTGCTTCCCCAATAGTGCCCTTCGCCCGCGGCGATGCGGCCGCATTCCCGGATCAGGTCACGCCGCGTACCATCGCGCGACGCACTGCCGAGCAGCGCCTGCATCGCCAGATGCGTCCGCACCCCGGCGCGCCCCTCGGCCAGCGGCGCCGGCGTTTCGCCGCGCGAGACGCGCAGCAGCAGGTCGACCAGATCGACGCCCGACTGAAAGGCGTTCATCGGCTCGACCAGCCGTGGGTTGCAGTCGATCAGCAGCGGCGTCGCGCTGTCGAGCGGCATGATGACGTCGACCGAGAGCGCACCGTGCCAACCAAGATGCGCGCCGATGGTCTCGAGGCCGGCGCGGATCGCCAGCCGGCTCACGCTCTCCTTGATCGCCTCGCCGCCGCCGACACCGGCCGCAATCTGGCGGTAGGCATGGAAGCCGACGAGCGTGCCGTGGCAGAACACCGACTGCGCCTTCTCGACCGTGCCGGTGACCAGATCCTGCGCCAGCACCTCGCCGGCAAAATCGCCTGAGGATTCGAGGTCGTAGAGCGCGCGATTGAGATCACCAGCGTCGCGCACGAACCAGACACCGCGGCTGGCGGTGCCGACCGACGTTTTGACAACGGAGGGAAAGCGCACCGCCTCGCGCAGCTCCTCGGCCGAGTTCACGATCCGGGTCGGCGGCTGCGGCAGGCCGAGCCGGTCGAGCAGGCGGCTGAACCCGGCCTTGCTGTGCACGGCGCGATAGCTGGCGAAATCCGGCAGCGCGAGGCCAGTGCGTGAGGCCAGCCCCGCCGCGGCGCGGGCGAACAGAAATCCCTGTTCATGGGTCGGCAGCAGCACATCGAAATGCCGCGAGGCCAACAGGCGCTCGACGAAGCGCAGGAAGCCGGCCGGATCCGACCGCAGCGGCGGACAATGGTGGTATTTGCGGACAAAGCGCGAGTAGCGCGCCAGGCACCAGCGCGAGGGGTCGCAAACCTCGACGTGATGGCCGGCCAGGCCCAGGATCGTGATCGCCTCGCGGCCGGAGGTGCTGGAGCCCTCCGACACCAGCACGCGGAGCTGCTTTTTGGCGTCGATCATGGCCGATCATCGCCGTGCCGCCGTGCTTTGTCGCCGCATTTAATGCCGCATGTGTCGATCCGGCACGCCCGCGCCGGGGGCAGCCATGCGCCCGCGTTCATAGACAATTAGCGGCCGATCTCTATTTTCGGCGGGCCCTGCCGGGCATTTTGTTTGACGCGTTTTCTTCACGCGAACCGGTACCCACTTCGCTTGAAAACGCTATGGAACTGGGGTTTTCGACGACATGGTCGACGTTCTGGCCGCACCGCAGCAAGCGAAAGCCGACAGTGCGCTGCGCACGCTGACGGGGATTTCGGTCGCCCATTGGGTCAGCCATTTCCATATCTTCGTGCTGCCGATGCTGTTCCCGTTCCTGAAGCAGCAGCTCGGCGTCGGCTATGTCGAGCTCGGCCTGGCGCTGACGGTGTTCGCGGCGGTCTCCGGGCTGACCCAGGCGCCGATCGGTTACCTCGCCGACCATTTCGGCGCGCGCAAGATCCTGTTGATCGGACTGACCGTCGGCGGTTGCGCGCTGATCGGGCTCGGCCTGCATCTCAGCTATACGTCGCTGATCGTCTGCGCGGTGCTGCTGGGCCTCGCCAACAGCGTCTATCATCCGGCCGACTACGCGATCCTCTCGGCGCATATGGACGAGGCGCGGATGGGCCGCGCCTTCTCGATCCACACCTTCGCCGGATTCCTCGGCGGCGCGGTGGCGCCCGCGATCATGGCGGCGCTCGTGGCCTCGATCGGCGGCCTCGGCGCGCTGATCGTCGCCGGTGCGGTCGGGCCGCTGGTGGCGCTGTTCCTGATCGTGCTCGGCATTCCCGATGCCGGCGCCAACAAGAACAAGGCAAAGGAGGGCGCCGCGCCGAAGGCGAGCGTGATCACGCCGGCGCTGATGGTGCTGACGGCCTTCTTCACGCTGCTCAGCCTGTCGACCTCGGGCATCAACAATTTCGGCGTGGTCGCACTGATGGGCGGCTACGGCGCGTCGTTCTCGACGGCCAATATCGCGCTGACCGCATTCCTCGGCGCCAGCGCGGCCGGCGTGCTCGCCGGCGGCTACCTCGCCGACTGGACCCACCGCCACAGCCAGGTCGCCGCGGGCTGCTTCGCGGTCAATGCCGCCCTTGTGCTGCTGATTGCGCTGCTCGACCTGCCGCCGGTGGCGCTCACGCTGGCGATGGGGCTTGCCGGATTCCTCGGCGGGGTGATCGCGCCGTCCCGCGACATGATGGTGCGCAACGCGGCACCGCCCGGCGCCGCCGGCCGCGCCTTCGGCATCGTCTCCACCGGCTTCAACTTCGGCGGCATCGTGAGCCCGCTGCTGTTCGGCTGGATCATGGACCAGCACATGCCGCACTGGGTGTTCGGCGCCTCCGTGGTGTTCATGGTGCTGACCGTGCTGCTTGCCCTCGTCACCGAGCGCAAGCCGCAGGCTTCGGGATACGAGGCCGAGACCGCCAGCCCGCGCGCCTGAAACGCGAAACGTTGCGCACGCAGCGCGCTCACTCCGACCGTCGCGACAGCACCTGCTTCAGGAGCGGCTCGATGCGCGACAGCTCATCGAGATGGACCGCCGACAATTCGGCGAGATGATCGGCCGCAAGGCCGGTTAATTTCAGCAGCACTCGCCGCTGGTCGGCGGGATCGAGCACGCGCTCGACCAGCCCGGCCTCGGACAGCCGGTCGACCAGTTCGACCGTGGTGTGGTGACGAAGCCGCAGCCGTTCGGCCAGATCACCGACCGCAACCGGCCCGCCGCCCGGATACCCCCGGATCGCCAGCAATGCCTGATGCTGCCGCGGTGTCAGGCCTGCGGCCTTCGCGGCGTCCTGGCTGAACTCCAGAAACCGGCGGATCAGATAGCGAAATTGCGACAGCGTTTCGTAATCGCCCTGGCTGGGAACCCGCTTCTGGTCCTGCCTCGGCGATTTCGACGGTGCTTTCAACGCTGCCATTCGATGTCTCCCGCTTGTAATTATATCGCAATGCGATATGACGCCGCGTCCACTTCACCCGAGCCTTACGCCACCAATGAGCGCCATTTCCACCAAATCGAGCGTCTCCGCCACGAACACCGCCCCAAACACCGCCAAAATCGGCGAGAAGGCCAGCCACCTCCTGAGCGACTTCACGACCGATCCGCGCGTCGTGGTGATCTCGGCGATCGCCGTGTTTGTCTCCGCCGCAGGCGTGCTGGCCGGGGCGGGACTGCTGCAGCTGATCAAGCTTGCCACCAACATCGCCTATTTCGGCCAGTTCAGCTTCGCCGACCTGAAATTGCAGGATTCGCCGCTCGGGCTCTGGACCGTGCTGGTGCCGGTCGCGGGCTCGCTCATCATCGGGCTGATGGCGCGTTTCGGCAGCGAGAAGATCCGCGGCCACGGCATCCCGGAAGCCATCGAGGCCATCCTGCTCGGCCGTTCCCGGCTCGACCCCAAGGTGGCGATCCTGAAGCCGTTGTCGTCGGCGGTGTCGATCGGCACCGGCGGCCCGTTCGGCGCCGAGGGCCCGATCATCATGACCGGCGGCGCGATCGGCTCGCTGATCGCGCAGATGCTCCCGGTCAGCGACAACGAGCGCAAGACCCTGCTGGTGGCGGGCGCCGCCGCCGGAATGACCACGGTGTTCGGAACGCCGATCGCCGCGATCATGCTCGCGGTCGAACTGCTGCTGTTCGAATGGACGCCGCGCAGCTTCATTCCCGTCACCGTCGCCGCCGTGGTGGCGGCGGTCGGACGCACCTTCCTGCACATGCCCGCGCCGCTGTTTCCGTTCACCGGCGGCGTCGACATCTCGGTGCTGCAGCTCGGCGCCTGGATGCTGATCGGGATCCTCTCCGGGCTGCTGTCGGGCGTGCTCACCCAGCTGGTCTATGGCTGCGAGGACATCTTCCTCAAGCTGCCGATCCACTGGATGTGGTGGCCGCTGATCGGCGGCTTGGTGGTCGGCCTCGGCGGCTTGATCGAGCCGCAGGCGCTCGGCGTCGGCTATGACAACCTCGCGTCGATGCTGCAAGGCGATGTGGTGCTGAAGGCCGCGCTGCTGCTGCTCGTGGTGAAAGCCGTGATCTGGTCGGTCGCGCTCGGCTCGGGCACCTCGGGCGGCGTGCTGGCGCCGCTGCTCATCATGGGCGGCGCGATGGGAACGGCGCTGAGCGGCTATCTGCCTGAAGCGAGCCCCGGCTTCTGGGCGTTGCTGGCGATGGCGGCGACAATGGGCGGCACGATGCGCTCGCCGCTGACCGCGACCTTCTTCGCCGTCGAACTCACCGGCAACACCCATGTGCTGCTGCCGCTGATCGCAGCCTGCGGCACCGCGCACGGCGTCACGGTGCTTTTGATGCGGCGCTCGATCCTGACCGAGAAGGTGGCTCGGCGCGGCCATCATCTGGTGCGCGAGTACCGTGTCGATCCGTTCGCGCTGACCCGCGTGCGCGACGTCATGACCAAGGCGGTCGAGACCGTCGCCGACACCATGACGCTGCACGGCGCGGCCGCCTTCCTGACCAACCCGAAGACCGGTCACCCCAGCTTTCCCGTCGTCGACGCCAACCACCACGTGCTCGGCGTGATCGACCCGCCGTCCGTGCTGCGCTGGCGCCGCGCCGGCAAGCATCGCACCGCGACGCTCAAGCAGCTGCTGGCCGGCAGCAAGATCACCGTCGCCTATCCCGACGAATATCTCGACCGGCTCGCCGACCGCCTGATGCAGGTCAACGTCTCGCATCTGCCTGTGATCTCGCGCGAGGATCAGCGCCTCGTCGGTTATATCGGCTGGAAGGACCTGATGCGCGTCCGCGCCAGGCTGCAGGCCGAAGAGACCCAGAAGACGGCGTTCTTCGGCGCGCGATAGCGCAATACGAGTTCATTTCGAATCGAGCCGCGGACTCCGTTTCACCTCGCCCCGCGTGCGGGGAGAGGTCGGAACGCATCGTTAGATGCGTTCCGGGTGAGGGGGAGCTTCCACAAACGCAGCTATCACCGCTTATGCGGAGACAGCCCCTCACCCCACCCCTCTCCCCGTGAGTACGGGGAGAGGGAGCGCAGCGCCGCCTGCCGTCGAGGAACAAATTTCCGTCGGGCGGCAACGTTCGATCCCAGCTGGCAAATCAGCATCAGCGCATCCCAGAGCTTCATCGGCGCTGGTTGACAGCATCAGGGGCTGACCCATGATGCCGTCAACCAAAAACAGCCTCGGGATGAAATGCCATGACCTCGACCCCAGACCTCGTGATCCGCGGCGGCACCATCGCCGACGGCAAGGGCGGCGACCTCTATGAAGCCGATGTCGCGATCACAGGCGGCAAGATCACCGAAGTCGGCAAGGTCTCGGCAAAGGGCAAGGAAGAGATCGACGCCCGCGGCAAGCTGGTGGCGCCCGGCTTCGTCGACGTCCACACCCATTACGACGGCCAGGTGACCTGGAGCCAGGACATCACGCCGTCGTCGCAGAACGGCGTCACCACGGCGATCATGGGCAATTGCGGCGTCGGCTTCGCGCCGTGCCGGCCGAGCGACCACACCAGGCTGATCCAGCTGATGGAAGGCGTCGAAGACATTCCGGAGCCGGTGCTCTCCGCCGGCATTCCCTGGGCGTGGGAGAGCTTCCCCGACTACATGGAGTGGCTGTCGAAGCGCAATTTCGACATGGACATCGGCGCGCAGCTGCCGCATGCGGCGCTGCGGGTCTATGTGATGGGCGAGCGCGGCGCGCGCCGCGATCCCGCAACGGCCGAGGACAACAAGGCGATGGCGGCGCTCGCCGGCGACGCGGTGCGGGCGGGCGCGCTGGGTTTCTCGACCTCGCGCACGCTCAATCACCGCACCTCGACCGGCGACTACACGCCGACGCTGAAAGCCGGCGAGGATGAACTGACCGCGATCGCCGGCGCGATGCACGGCGTCGGCCGCAGCGTGCTGCAATTCGTGCTCGACCAGAGCACCGTGCACGAGGACCTGCCGATGATGCTGCGGGTCGCCGAGAACACAAGGTGTCCGATCTCGTTCTCGGTCGCCCAGGCCGACAAGGCGCCGCGGCGTTGGCGGCAGACCATGGACACCATCAACGAAGCCGCCGCCCGCGGCCTGTCGATCACGACCCAGATCGCGGCGCGGCCGGTCGGGCTGCTGCTCGGGCTCGAATTGTCGCGCAACCCGTTCCAGACCCATCCGAGCTATCGCGAGATCGCCAAATTGCCGCTGGCCGAGCGGCTCGCGCATCTGCGCCGACCCGAGGTGCGCGCGACGATCCTGAGCGAGAGCGCGACGGCGACCGACGATCCGCTGTTCTTCCGGCCGAACTACGACAAGATGTATCTCTTGGGTAATCCGCCGAACTATGAGCAGCCGCCGGAAAACGCGCTCGGGCCGCAGGCGCGGCGCCAGGGCCGTCAGCCGGAAGAGCTTGCCTATGACGCGATGCTGACCGACGAGGGTCGCGGCATGCTCTATGTGCCGTTCCTGAATTACGCCGACGGCAATCTCGACGCCGTGCATGAGATGCTGCGCGAGCCCAGTGCCGTGCCCGGCCTGTCCGACGGCGGCGCGCATTGCGGCATCATCTGCGATGCCAGCTTCCCGACCTATCTCTTGACGCACTGGACGCGCGACCGCAGCCGCGGCGAGAAGCTCTCGATCCCGTTCGTGGTCGCGGCGCAGTCGCGCAAGACCGCGCTGTCGGTCGGTCTGTATGATCGCGGGGTGATCGCTCCTGGTTTCAAGGCCGACGTCAACGTGATCGATTACGACCGGCTGCATTTGCACCCTCCGAAGGTGCATTACGACCTGCCGGTCGGCGGCCGCCGCCTCCTGCAGCAGGTCGACGGCTATGACGCCACCATCGTGTCGGGCATCGTGACCCAGCGCGAGGGCAAGGCCACCGGCGCACGCCCGGGCAAGCTCGTCCGCGGCGCGCAGGGGATGAATTGAGAGACGCAGCGATCCGGGCGACAGGACTCCCGCCTCTCCCCTTGTGGGAGAGGCCGGATCGCATGCAGCGGAGCGCAATGCGATCCGGGTGAGGGGTTGCGGTCTCTCGAGGGACGAAACTCGCGGAGGCAGACCCCTCACCCGGATTTCCCGCTGACGCGCGAAATCCGGCCTCTCCCACAAGGGGAAAGGCGAAGTGGAGCGAGTTGCCAGAGGTGCGCCCCTTACGTCGGCGACATCGCACCTTTGATCGTGCCCGCCGGCTGCGACGTGCCGGTCAGCCGCGCCCGCTCGCTGTTCGGCCACAGCAGCAGCAATCCGAGCAGGCCGGAGCCGGCCATGATCGCCGCGTTGATAGTGAAGCCGGACATGTAACCGGCCATCGGCGTTGCCGCGTGCTGGATCACATTGCCCATCACCATCGGCGCCAGGATGCCCGAGATCGTGTAGAGCGCGCCGTAGATCGCGATGATCGCGCCGCGCTGCGACACCGGCGTGAACTCGCCGAGCATCGGCGGGCACACCACGTAGATCGAGCCGCACAGGCCGGAGCCGATCACCAGCAGCGCGATCATGATCCCGCCGGGCGGCGCATAGGGCAGCATCGCAAGGATGGCGCCGCCGAAGATCAGCGGCACCGAGCCGAGCACGCCGCGCGCACCGCGGGTGGTGAAGCCGCGCGTCAGCATCAGCTGCGAGATCCAGCCGGTCAGCAGCACGATCGTCGCGCCGAAGATCCAGGGCAGGATCGAGACGAAGCCGGCCTGGTGCTGCGAGAAGCCGAGCCCCTCGATGATGAAGGACGTGAACCAGGTGAGCCCGAGCGACAGCGCCCAATAGGCGCCGAAGGTTGCTACCACGCAGCCGATGAAGGTGCGCGAGGTCAACAGCTTCCAATACGGAATCCGCGGCTCGTCGGCCGCCACGGCAGACGTCGACACCAGCGGCCCTTCCTTGCCGAGCGCGAACCAGGCGACCGCCCAGATCAGGCCGACGATGCCGAGCGCGCCGAAGGCGTGATGCCAGCTGTGATTGACGATGATCCAGTTCAGCGCGGGCACCGCGAGGATCACGCCGAACGCGGAGCCCTGCGACAGGATCGCGGTCGGCAGCGTACGCTTCTCGTCCGGAAACCATTTGTAGATCGCGTGCGCCGCGACCGAGAACGCCGGCCCCTCGCCGGCGCCGAGGATGATGCGGCAGATCACCAGCGTCGTGAAGCTGACGGTGCCGACCATCGGAAATTGCGCCAGCGACCAGATCACCGCCAGGATCAGCAGCACCCAGCGGGTGGCGACGCGGTTGACGATGAAGCCGACCACGATCGCCGAGATCGAGAACAAGAGGAAGAATGACGAGCCGAGATCGCCGAACTGCTCCTGGGTGAGGCCCATTTCCTTCTTGATCGGCACGCCGGCGAGCCCGACCACGATCTTGTCGGCAAAGTTCACCACCATGAACAGGAATAGAAGGAAGGTGATTTGCCAGGCGCCCTTCGGCGTCCCCTTTGACAGCCCCTCTGACGTCCTCTTGGACGTCGCTTGCGTAGTCATGTCCGGCTCCCCGTCGTTTCGTTTTGGCTTCGTAAATCGGCCCCGTCCGGCGATGCTAGCCACGCCTCGCCGTGCAACGCAACACCGCATTTCCTCGGGGTTGTGCGCCCCGGAGCGCTTCTAACGGCCCGATCACGATCGCGTCGGTCGCGCCAGTGGAGCGGTGAACTGTCATGTCCCGACTGCTATGTTCAGGGCCAACGAAAAGCCCGGGGTTATTTCATGAACAGATTGATCCTACGTGCCACCGCTTGCGCTGCACTTATGTCCGCCGCGCTGCTTGCCGCGCCTCAAGTCCGCGCGGAAGACGCCGCCAATCCCGACTACGCCGCGATCGTCGCCGCACCCGATCGCAGCGATGCGGATCGCCAGGTCGACCAGCGCCGGCAGCCGGCCGAGATGCTCACCTTTGCCGGCGTCAAGCCGGGTATGACGATCCTCGACATGGCGGCGAGCGCCGGCTACAGCACCGAACTGTTGGCGCGCACCGTCGCCCCGTCGGGCAAGGTCTACGCACAGGATTCCGCGACCGTGCTCGAGCGCTTCGTCAAGGACAAGTTCGACACCCGCGCCAAGGCGCCGGCGATGAAGAACGTGGTCCATGTGGTGCGGGACTATGACGACCCGATCCCGCCCGAGGTCAAGGACCTCGACATGATCACCTTCTTCTTTTTCTATCACGACATCACCTATCTGCCTGTCGACCGCGCCGCGATGAACAAGAAGATGTTCGCCGCGCTCAAGCCGGGCGGCTTGCTCGTGATCGCGGATCACTCGGCCAAGACGGGCGCAGGCACCGGTGTCGCCAAGACGCTGCACCGGATCGAGGAGAGCACCTTGAAGCAGGAGATCGAGGCGGCGGGCTTCAAGCTGGTGGCCGAGGGCGATTTCCTGCATCATGCGGAGGACCCCAAGGACATTCCCGTCTTCAAGGCACCGGTGCCGATCGACGAGTTCGTCCTGAAATACCAGAAGCCGCAATGAGGCCCAGCCATCGCTTCATCTGACCAGACCGCCGCGGTGCTTCGCGTCACCGGCCTGACCAAGAGTTACCGTTCTGCCGGCGAAGACGTCGCTGTGCTGCGCGGCGTCGACCTTGCCGTTGCGACCGGCGAGAGCGTGGCGCTATCAGGCGAATCCGGCAGCGGCAAGAGCACGCTGTTGCATCTGATCGCGGGGCTCGATGCCGCCGATAGCGGCGAGATCGCCCTCGCCGACACCGTCGTCTCCCACCTCAGCGACGCCGGTCGTGCCGAATTGCGCCGCAACCGGCTCGGCCTCGTGTTCCAGCAGTTCAATTTGATCCCGAGCCTGACGGTCGCGGACAATCTCGTGTTTCAGTCGCGCATCGCCGGACGGCATGACGCGGCCTGGCACGACGAACTGGTCGAGCGCCTTGGGCTGAAGCAGTTGCTGAAGCGCTATCCCGAGCAACTGTCCGGCGGCCAGCAGCAGCGCGTGGCGATCGGCCGCGCGCTGGCGCCAAAGCCGCTGTTGCTGCTCGCCGACGAGCCGACCGGCAATCTCGACGAGGACACTGCCGACGAGGTGCTGGCACTGGCACGCGATCTGGTGACCCGCACCGGCTGCGGCTTCCTGATGGTCACGCACAGCGCGCGGCTCGCCGCGACGCTCGACCGCCAGGTCACCCTGCATGCCGGGATCGTCGCATGAGGCGCGCGCTGTGGATCCTCGCGGTGCTGCTCAGCCACTGGCGGCGGCATCCGATGCAGCTCGCAACGCTCTTGATCGGACTGATCTCGGCCACCGCGCTGTGGAGCGGCGTGCAGGCGCTGAACCAGCAGGCCCGCATCGCTTATGATCGCGCCGCCGCGACCTTCGGCGGGTCGCGGACTGCAATGCTGGTCGCCAGGGACAGCGCGACCTTCCCGCAACAACTGTTCGTCGATCTGCGCCGTGCCGGCTGGCCGGTGTCGCCGATGCTGGAGGGCCGGGTCCAGATCGACGGGCGCAGCTTCCGCCTGCTCGGCGTCGAGCCGGTGACGCTGCCGTCCGAGGTCGGCAACGCGCCGGCGGTCGGACGCGGCAGCCTGCAGTCCTTCGTCACGCCGCCGGGCGAAATGCTGGTGGCGGGCGAAACGCTGCGCGATCTCGGCCTCAAGGAAGGCGAGCGGCCGCAGGCCAACGGCATGAGCTTGCCGCCGCTGCGCGTGCAGGCCGAGCTCGCGCCCGGCGCACTGATCGTCGATATCGGCATCGCGCAGGACATCCTCAAAGTGCCCGGCCAGGTCTCGCGCCTGCTCGTCGGCAAGTCCAAAGCGCCGCACACAGCGTTCGAAAACGTGGCGGGTGACAAGCTCCGCCTGGTCGAGCCGAGCGCGGAGAGCGACCTCGAACGCCTCACCGACAGCTTCCATCTCAACCTCACCGCGTTCGGGCTGCTGTCGTTCTTTGTCGGCCTGTTCATCGTCAACTCCGCGATCGGCCTCGCCTTCGAGCAGCGGCTGCCGATGCTGCGCACACTGCGCGCCTGTGGCGTCTCGGCGCGAATGCTCAACACCGTGCTGGTGATCGAGCTGGTGTCGCTGGCGCTGGTCGCCGGCCTCATCGGCCTCGTCTGCGGCTACTTCATTGCGGCTGCCTTGCTGCCGGATGTCGCGGCCTCGCTGCGCGGGCTCTATGGCGCGCAGATTCCCGGACAGCTTTCGCTTAAACCCGCCTGGTGGTTCGCCGGCATCGCTATCAGCATTCTTGGCGCGCTCGCCGCGGCGGCTGCGAGCCTTGCCAAGGCGATCCGGATGCCGGTGCTGGCGACGGCGCAGCCGCAGGCCTGGCAGCAGGCGCAGCGGCGCTGGCTGCTGCTCCAGAGCGCGGCGGCACTCGCGGTGTTTGCGGTCGCCGCGGGCCTGATCTGGTTCGGCGATTCCCTGATCGCGGGCTTCGCCGTGCTCGCCGCGCTGATGCTCGGCGCGGCGCTGATCCTGCCGATGGTCCTGCAGATTGCGCTGGCCTTCGGGCAGCGCAGCGCGCGGGCGCCGGTCGGCATCTGGTTCTGGGCCGACAGCCGCCAGCAATTGTCGGGACTGTCGCTGGCGCTGATGGCGCTGCTGCTTGCGCTCGCGGTCAATGTCGGCGTCGGCACCATGGTGGAAAGTTTCAACCGCACCTTCCTGGTCTGGCTCGACGGAAGGCTCGCCGCCGACGTTTACATCAGCGCCGCCAGCGATCAGCAGGCAAAGGAGATCAAGGCCTGGCTGCGCGATCGGCCCGAGGTTCAGGCCATCCTGCCCGGCGGCCGCGCCGACACCCAGCTCGACGGCGCGCCGATCGAGGTGCTCGGCCTGCCCGACCACGCCACCTATCACGACAGCTGGCCGTTGCTCGAAAGCGTCGCAAATGCGTGGGTTCGGCTGCGGCCCGGCGACACCTGCCTCGTCAGCGAGCAGCTGTCGCGGCGGATGAAGCTGGCGATCGGCGATCATATCGAGGTACCCGCCCCCGGCGGCAACTGGCCGCTCGAGATCGTCGGCATCTATGCCGATTACGGCAACCCCAAGGGCCAGATCGCGGTCAACTTCGCCGCGCTGACCCGGCGCTTCCCGCAGACACCAATGACACGGATGGGCCTCCGCGTGGCACCGGATAAGATCGCACCGCTGATCACCGCGCTACAGGAGAAATTCGGTCTCGATGATCGCAACATCGCCGACCAGGCCAGGATGAAAACGGAATCGAAGCGGGTCTTCAACCGCACCTTCTCGGTGACCGCCGCGCTCAACGCCTTCACGCTCGGCGTCGCCGGCATTGCGCTTTTGACCAGCCTGCTCACGCTGGCCAATTCGCGGCTGCCGCAGCTGGCGCCGCTGTGGGCGATCGGCCTGACCCGGCGGCGGCTCGCCGCGCTCGAACTGTTGAAGACCATGGTGGTCGCGCTGATCACCGCGCTGTTTGCGCTGCCGCTCGGCCTGCTGGTGGCGTGGTGCCTGCTTGCGATCGTCAACGTCAAGGCGTTCGGCTGGCGGCTGCCGTTCCACATTTTCCCGCTGCAGCTGATCGAGCTGCTCGCGGTGGCGCTGGCCGCCGCATTTTGTGCCGCGGCGCTTCCGGTCGCGAGGCTGGCGCGCATGCAGCCCGCCAGCCTGATCAGGATCTTTGTCAATGAGCGCTAGCGGCACCATCACCCGTCGCGCTTTTGCCGGCGGTGCGCTGGGGCTGGCGCTCGGCGGCAAGACGTTCGCGCAGGGCTTCGCCGGGCTCGGCGAGACGGCGGAAGGATTTGCCGCCGTCACGCCGGGCAAGCCATTCACGTTCCCCGCGGACCACGGCCCGCATCCGGAATTCCGGATCGAATGGTGGTACGTGACCGCCAACCTGTCCGACACGAGCGGCGCGGCCTATGGCGCGCAATGGACGCTGTTCCGCCAGGCGATGAAAGCGGGCGGACCGGCCGAGGGCTGGGCCAATCAGCAGCTCTGGATGGGCCACGCCGCCGTGACCAGCGCCGGCACGCACCGCTTCAGCGAAACCTTTGCCCGCGGCGGCGTCGGGCAGGCCGCTGTCGAAGCCACGCCGTTCCGCGCCTGGATCGACGCCTGGGAGCTGCGCGGGCGCGACGCGTTCGATGCTCAGCGCGTCGCACCGCTCGAGCTCAAGGCCTCCGCCGCCGACTTCAGCACCGCGCTGCGGCTCGAGGCCGACCGCGCGCTGGTGCTGCAGGGCGACCGCGGCTACAGCCGCAAGTCGGATCGCGGGCAAGCCTCCTATTACTACAGCCAGCCGTTCTACAAGGCGTCCGGCCGCATCGTAATCGACGACAGACCGGTCGACGTCACGGGCTCGGCGTGGATGGATCGCGAATGGAGCAGCCAGCCATTGGCGGCCGATCAGACCGGCTGGGACTGGTTCTCGCTGCATCTGCCCGGCGACGAGAAGCTGATGCTGTACCGGCTGCGCCAGAAGGACGGCCGCGAAAACCTGTTCGGCAACTGGATCACGCCGGACGGCCGCTCGGCCGAGATCGCCGCCAGCGGCAACAGCATCGCGCCGCTCGCGACCACCGAGATCGACGGCCGCAAGCTGCCGACGTCATGGCGCGTCAGCCTGCCCGCACGCGGCCTTGCCATCGAGACCACGCCGCTCAATGCACGGAGCTGGATGGGAACCAGCTTCCCGTACTGGGAAGGCCCGATCCGCTTCTCAGGCAGCCACGCCGGAATCGGCTATCTTGAGATGACGGGGTACTAGGACGTGACGGAATTGGTCCGAATGGGGCCGCGGCATAACTGTGCTCCCTCGCCCCGTTCTTACGGGGAGAGGGTTGGGATGAGGGGCCGTCTCCGCGTACTCGGTGACAGTTGGTCTCGCCGAGGTCCCCCCTCACCCGGAACGCATCTGACGATGCGTTCCGACCTCTCCCCGCGCGCGAGGAGAGGTAAAGCAAGGCCACATGTCACACCGGGCTTCGCTGTCCCGTCATGACATCGGGGCCAATGGAAAGAGGACACGCCTGACATGTACCACTACACCGCCATCGTCACCTGCCTTGCGGTCGCGCTGCACTTCTTCTTCGCGCTGCAGGTCGCCCGCGCCCGCGCGGTCTACGGCGTCAAGCTGCCGGCGATCACGGGCAATCCGGATTTCGAGCGCATCTACCGCATCCAGATGAACACGCTGGAATGGATGCCGATCTTCCTGCCGTCGCTCTGGCTGTTCGCGGTCTATGTCGGCGATGCCGCCGCGGCGGCGGTCGGCGCGATCTGGGTGATCGGCCGCATCGTCTATTTCATCGGCTATCGCGAAGCGGTGGCGAAACGCAGCCCCGGCTTCGCCATCCAGGCGCTCGCCTGCGTCATCCTCTGGGTTGGCGCGATCGGCGGCGCGGTGTGGCGGCTGGCGCATTGAAGGCGCGGTCGCGCCATAACCACTACCGTCGTCCTGGCGAAAGCCAGGACCCATAACCACAGAGCGTGGTTATGGGCAATCTGATGGCCACAGCGTGGTGCAATAACATCCAATCGGGGTAATGGGTCCTGGCTTTCGCCAGGACGACACCACCCGTGGATATTCGCCTCACTTGGTCAGCGGGCAGCCGCTTTCCTTGGCGGTGAAGAAGGCCTTGTCGCCGGGCACCACGGCGATCTGCTTGTAATAGTCCCACGGCTTCTTCGACTCCGAGGGCTTCTTGACCTCGAACAGATAGAGGTCGTGCACCATGCGGCCGTTCGCGAGCACCTTGCCCTTGGCGAAGGCGTCATCGACCGGCAGCTCCTTCAGCTTGGCGGCGACCGCCTCGCTGTCCTTGGTGCCGGCGGCCTTCACAGCCTTCAAATAGCTCAGCGTCGCCGAATAGGTGCCGGCATGGATCATGCTCGGCATCCGGCTGGTGCGCTTGAAGAAGCGCTCGCTGAAGGCGCGCGAGGCGTCGTCGTGGTCCCAGTAGAAGCCCTCGGTGAGCACGAGACCCTGCGCCGCCTCGAGCCCGAGACCGTGCACCTCCGACAGCGTCATCAACAGGCCGGCAAGCTTCTGGCCGCCGCGCACGATGCCGAACTCGGCCGCCTGCTTGATCGAGTTGGTGGTGTCGAGTCCGGCGTTGGCGAGCCCGATGATCTTGGCCTTCGAGCTCTGCGCCTGCAGCAGGAAGGACGAGAAGTCCGACGAATTGAGCGGCACGCGGACCGAGCCGACCACCTTGCCGCCCTTCGAGGTGACGATGTCGCTGGTGTCCTTCTCCAGCGCGTAGCCGAAGGCGTAGTCGGCGGTCAGGAAGAACCAGGTGTTGCCGCCGGCTTCCGTCAGCGCACCGCCGGTTCCGACGGCGAGCGCGCGGGTGTCATAGGCCCAGTGGAAGCTGTAGGGCGTGCAGGCATCGCCGGTGATACGGGAGGTCGCCGCGCCGACCACGATGTCGATCTTCTTCTTTTCCTTCGACAGCTCCTGCACCGCGAGCGCGACCGACGACGTCGTGAGCTCGGTGATCATGTCGACGTTCTCGACCTCGTACCAGCGCCGCGCGATCGCGGTCGCAAGATCCGGCTTGTTCTGATGGTCGGCGGTAACGATCTCGATCTTCTGTCCCAGCACCTCGCCGCCGAAATCCTCGACCGCCATCCGCGCGGCTTCGAGCGAATATTTGCCGCCGTAGTCGGCATAGACGCCGGACTGATCGTTCAGGATGCCGATCTTGACGCCCTGGGCCATCGCCGGCGCCGCAAGCATCAGGCTGCAGGCCGCGACTGCGGCCAAAAATCCGGACTTCATTCTATGCTCTCCCAGCAGTTTCTATCAGGAAAATCGGCGCGACATTATTTTATAACCCCACGCCTGCCCATCTCTTTCCGCTCAGCCAAAAGTATGGGCTGCGTCGACAGCACTTGCTAGCTTCCCGTCACCCTGAGGAGCGCGGAACGCGCGTCTCGAAGGGTCGACGGCCCGGCCGGTGGCCGTGCATCCTTCGAGACGCCTGCTTCGCAGGCTCCTCAGGATGACGGGGAAGGACTTGCTGCTGCGGAACGTTGGGTGCCGCCCTCAACCCGCCACGGTTGCCTTGGGCTCGGCCGGCTTGCCCTCGTTCTTTCCTTCCGCGAGGTTGCGCACCACCATGTAGAAGATCGGCGTGAAGATCAGGCCGAACAGGGTGACGCCGAGCATGCCGAAGAACACGGCAACGCCGACCGCCTGCCGCATCTCCGAGCCCGAACCGGTCGATACCACCAGCGGCAGCACGCCGAGGATGAAGGCGAACGAGGTCATCAGGATCGGCCGCAGACGGAGCCGGCAGGCCTCGATCACCGCGTCCAGCCGCGACCTCCCCTCGAGCTCGATGTCGCGTGCAAATTCGACGATCAGGATCGCGTTCTTGGCGGCCAGCCCCACCAGCACCACGAAGCCGATCTGGGTCAGGATGTTGACGTCCTGGCCCATCAGGCGCACGCCGATCGTGGCCGCGAACAGGCACATCGGCACGATCAGGATCACCGCGAACGGCAAGGTCCAGCTGCCATATTGCGCGGCCAGCACCAGATAGACGAACAGCACGCAGATCGGGAACACGTAGAGGCCGGCATTGGCGCCGGTCACCTGCTGATAGGACAGGTCGGTCCACTCGAACGAAAAGCCGCTCGGCAATGTCTGGTCGGCGAGCTGCTTGATGGTGTTGAGCGCCGTCGTCGAGCTCACGCCGGGTGCCGGCTCACCCTGCAGTTCGGACGCCGAGTACAGATTGTAGCGCGCGACGCGGTCGGGTCCCGAGACGTCCTTGAAGTCCACGATGCTGCCGAGCATCACCATGTCGCCGGCGACGTTGCGGGTGCGCAGCCTTGCGAGATCGGGGCTGTCTTTCCGGAACGGCAGATCGGCTTGCGCGGTAACGTGATAGGTGCGGCCGAACAGGTTGAAGTCGTTGACATAGGTCGAACCAAAATAGGTCTGGATCGTGTCGTTAATGTTGGCGATCGGCACCCCGAGCTTCTGCGCCTTGACGCGATCAATGTCGACGAACAGCTGCGGCGTGTTCGCGGTGAACGGCGAGAACACCGACGTGAGAGACGGCGATTTGCGCGCGGCTGTCACCAATTCATCGGTCGCGGAAGCCAGCAGTTCGGGTCCGCGCCCCTGCCGGTCCTGGACGCGGATGGTGAAGCCACCACCGGTGCCGATGCCGGGCACGGCCGGCGGCGGAATGACGATGATGAAGGCGCCCTGGATCACCGACAGACGCTTGCGCAATTCGGCCGTGATCGCGTTCGCCGTCAGCCCCTTCTTCAGGCGCGCCTCCGGCTCGTCGAATACCGGGAACAGCGCCGCGGCGTTACCCTGCTGCGTGCGCGTCGCACCGGAGAAGCCGGCGAAAGCCGCGACGCGAACGATGCCCGGCGTATCCAGCGCAATCCGCTCGATCTCGCGCACAACAGCGGTGGTCCGCGCCAGCGACGCGGCGCCCGGCAGCTGCGCCGAGATGATGACGTAGCCGCGGTCCTGCGCCGGAATGAAGCCCTGCGAGGTGGTCGCGAGCAGCCAGCCGGCGCTGCCGATAAGTACGAGGTAGAGCGCAAGCATCACCACCGTATGCCGGATCACAAAGTCGGCCACCGATGCATAGCCGTGCGCGAGCCGGTCAAACACGCGGTTGAACAGCGCGGTGAAGCTGTCCCAGCCGCGCGCGATAATGTTCCAGCGCGCCGGCGGGCGTTTCTCCTCATGCGGCACCAGGATCTGCGAGGCCAGCGCCGGCGACAGCGTCAGCGAGCAGAAGCAGGAGATCGCGGTCGCGACCGCGATGGTGACCGCGAATTGCTGGAAGAACTGCCCGGAAATGCCGCCGAGGAAGGCGGTCGGCACGAACACCGCGCACAGCACGAGCGCGATCGAGACCAGCGCGCCGCCGACCTCCTCCATGGTCTTGAGCGCAGCGTCGCGCCTGCTCATGCCGTGCTCGAGATGCCGCTCGACATTTTCGACCACCACGATGGCGTCGTCGACCACGATGCCGACCGCCAGCACGAGGCCGAACAGCGTCAGATTGTTGATCGAGAAGCCGAGCGCCGCCATCACCGCGAAGGTGCCGACCAGCGACACCGGGATCGCGATGATCGGGATGATCGCAGGCCGCCATCCCTGCAGGAACACCAGCACCACGATGACGACGAGCGCCATGGCCTCGTAGATCGTCTTGATCAGCTCGTGGACCGATTGGGCGATGAATTCGGTCGGGTTGTAGCCGATATTGTAGTCGAGCCCCTTCGGGAAACTCGCCTTCATCCGCTCCATCGTGTCGGAGATGCTCTTGGCGGTGGCGAGCGCGTTCGATCCGGGCCGTTGCGTCACCAGCAGGGCGACCGCGGATTTGCGCAGCAGGAAGCTGTTGGTGGCGTAGGACAGCGCGCCGAGCTCGACGCGGGCGACGTCGCGCAGACGTACCGTGCGGCCGTCGGAGCCGGCCTTCACCACGATGTCCTCGAACTGCCTGATGTCCTTGAGGCGGCCGGTGAAGACGAGGTTCGGCTGGAATGCGCGATCGGCGATCGGCGGCTCGGCGATCTGGCCGCCGGCGATTTGCAGGTTCTGCGCCCGGATCGCCGCCAGCACCTCGGTCGAGGTCAGACCGAGATTGGCGATCCGGTCGGGATCGAGCCACAGCCGCATCGAGTAATCGCGCGCGCCGAACATCTGGATGTCGCCGACGCCATCGAGCCGCAACAGCTGGTCGCGGACCTGCAGCAGCGCGTAGTTGGAGATGTAGAGCTGGTCGAACGTGTCATCGGGCGACAGCATGAACACGACCATCAGGATGTCGGGCGAGTTCTTGCGCGTGGTCACGCCGTTGCGCTGCACCTCTTCGGGCAGCCGCGGCTGCGCGATCGCGACGCGGTTCTGCACCAGCACCTGGGCCTTGTCGAGGTCGGTGCCGAGCTTGAAGGTCGCTGTGATGGTGAGCTGGCCGTTCGACGTCGCCTGGCTGTAGAGATACAGCATGTCCTCGACGCCGTTGATCTCCTGCTCGATCGGCGCGGCGACGGTGTCGGACACGGTCTGCGCCGAGGCGCCCGGATATTGCGTGGTGACGACGACGGTCGGCGGCACCACTTGCGGATATTCCGAGACCGGCAGCGTCGGATAGGCGATCGCGCCGACGATCAGCAGCACGATCGACAGCACCATCGCGAGGATGGGCTGGTTGATGGAGAGCCTGCCGAGATTCATGGTTTGGCACCTGAGGCGGGCTTGTCAGCGGCCGCGGGCTTGTCGCCTGCGGCGGGCTTGGAATCCGCCGGAGCCTGCGCCATCTTCGGCGTCACCTTGGCGCCGACGCGGGCGCGCTGCAGGCCGTCGACGATCACGTGATCCTCCGCCTTGAGGCCTTCGCGGACGACGCGCAAGCCATCGTCGAGCGGCCCGAGCGTGACCGCTCTTGCTTCCACCGTGTTGTCGTCCTTGACCACGAACACGATCTTGCGCGACTGGTCGGTGGCAACAGCGCTGTCCGGGATCAACAGCGCCTCATAGGGCGAGGAGCCGATGATGCGGACGCGGCCGAACTGGCCGGGCAGGACCGACAGATCCTTGTTCGGAATGATCGCGCGGCTGCGCAGCGTCGCGGTCGAGACGTCGAGCCGGTTGTCGAGGAAGTCCATCTTGCCTTCATGCAAGGGCTTGGTCTCGCCGGTCAGCGTCACCTGCACCGGGTTCGCGGTGTCGCGCGAGCTCGGCCGCCTGCCTTCGAACCACAGCTTGCTATTGCGCTGATAGGTCGCCTCGTCGACGTCGAAATAGATGTAGATCGGATCGAGCGACACGATCGAGGTCAGCAGCGTCGCGCCGCCCTCGCTGCCCTGCACGAGATTGCCCGGAGTCACCAGATGCCGGCTGACGCGGCCGGTGATCGGCGCCAGCACATGGGTGAATTCGACGTTGAGCTGCGCGGCCTTCAGCGTGCCCTCGGCCTGGGTCTCGGCGGCGCGTGCCGCCTGCAACGCCTGACGGCGCTGATCGACGACTTGCTCCGAGACCGCGCTGGTCTGCACGAGGTTCAGCCCGCGCTCGAGATCGCGCTTGGCAAGCTCCCCCTTGGCGCGCGCGTCGGCCAGCTGGCCTTCGGCCTGCAGCACGACCGCCTCGAACGGCCGCGGGTCGATAATGTAGAGCAGATCGCCGGCGTGGACGATCGCACCATCCTTGAACTCGACGCTGTTGACGAAGCCGCCGACACGGGCGCGGACCTGAACCTCCTCGATCGCCTCGAAGCGGCCGGTGAACTCGTCCCAGTCGGTGACGGTGCGCTTGACCGGCTGCGCGACGGTCACGGGTGGCGGCGGAGGCGCGGCCTGCGATTGCGCGCTCTTGTTGTCGCAGCCGCCGAGCGCCAGCGCCGCCAGCAGCCCGATCGGCGCAAGGCCAAGCCAAGGCCTGAGCGACAGGCCGCGTGAGGCATGGCGGCGAAGCGAATGACGCTCGACGCCGGTCACCGGAGCCACACGCCCCGTTCTGTCAATCGAACTCAATTCCCTCTCCCCAAGGATCAGTGCAGGACTACGAAAGTCGCAATTAAACTTGCGGTGATTCAACGCGGATGGACCACCGCAATGTCGCGGCAGCGGACGTCACAGATGTAGCCGCTCCCCAGTCTGTTCAAGATGGCCGCCGGATCAAGCGAATAGTTGCGCAATCTGAAAGCCTTACGACGTGATCGCGAAGCCGTGACGACAGGAAGGGACAGATTCACTGGCCTTTCGGGTGAGGAGAGATCACAGACGGCTTGCCGGGAATCAATCCCAAGGCGAATCACCGACACATGTTCGTCACACAACGACAATTCCGCCTGCGGCGCAGAAACTACCGGGGGTCGCACAAGATTAAAAATGGTCGAGTTCCCACACTCTACCTCCCGCTGCATGGCCGAATCGTGGTTAACGGCGCGGTGTCACGTGGACACACATTGACACTCGGAAGCATCGACAATACGGTCGTGGTTGCCAACCGGTAAATTTTCTTGGCCGCCGCGCTTTTCTCGAACATTCATTGGGCTTTTCTCGCGGCGTGAGTGAGTGGAAGCGATTACGTAATGGCAAGCGCATTTGAACTTGCTGATGTCGGGACTCCGCAACCGTCGCGGTGTCCGCATATTGCGAGCGGACCGGTGCGATCTCGGATCGTAAGTAGTCAACCTCAACGTGTGAACTGCTTCACACCTCGTCGTCCCCAAAAATTGTAGTTAGTTGATCGGCTTTCACGCCGATCGCGGGAGTGCTCATGACGACCATACCTGCCTATACAATCGGTGGTTTAACCCGCCCCGAGCTTCATCTCGATCCGAGCGGCAATATCATTCTGGATCCGGCCGCGCAGGCGTTCGTCAATACGTATGGTCTGCAATATCTTTACCTGGGTTGTCCTCCCGGCACGCCGTGGCCGCCCGTGCCCGGCTTCCTGTCGCCTCCGACCGACGCCAATGCCGGCGCCAACACGGTTGTTGAGGGCGCCGCAGCCAATACATCGGTCGGCATCACCGCGCAATCCACCAGCCTGATCGGTCTTCCGGTCACCTATTCGCTGGCGTCCGATTCCTCGCATGGCGGCTTCAAGGTCGATCCGAATACCGGCGTCGTGTCGATTGCCGATCCCTCCAAGGTCGATTTCGAGAGCTCCGGCGGCAGCTACGTTGTCAATGTGCAGGCGACCGACGGTATCTTCGTCTCGTCGCAGAGCTTCACGATCGCGGTCAGCAATGCGCCGCCCTCGACACCGACCGACGGCAACGCCACCGCCAACGCCGTCAACGAGGGCGCCGCGGTCAACACCTCGGTCGGCATCACCGCGTCGTCGGCCGACGTCAACGGCCCCGGCGTCACCTACTCACTGACATCGGATTCCTCCAATGGCGGCTTCAAGATCGATCCCACCACCGGCATCGTCACCGTCGCCAATTCCGCCAAGATCGACTTCGAGACCGCGCCGGGCCACGCCTACACCATCACGGTCCAGGCCAGCGACGGCCATGGCGGCGTCAGCTCGCAGAGCTTCACGATCAACGTCAACGACGTGGCGGTCAGCACCCCGGTCGACATTAATGCCGCCGCCAACAGCGTCGTCGAAGGCGCTGCCGTCAATACGCTGGTCGGCATCACCGCCTCCGCGGTCGATCCGAACGGCCCCGCAACCACCTATTCGCTGACCGGCGACACCTCCGGCGGCGGCTTCACCATCAATGCCACGACGGGTGTCGTCACCGTCGCCGATCCGAACAAGCTCGATTACGAGAGCGCGCCGGGCCACGCCTACACCATCACGGTGCAGGCGACGAGTGGCGCGACCACGACGACGCAAACCTTCACGATCGGCGTGACCGACGCCCCGCCGTCGGCTCCCACCGACTCTGACGCCGCGACCAACACAGTGGTCGAAGGCGCCGCCATCGGCACCGCCGTCGGCATCACCGCGCACGCCACCGACATCAATGGCGGCACCGTGACCTATTCGCTGGTCGGCGATGCCCACGGCCTCACCATCAACGCCGCGACCGGCGTCGTCACCGTCGCCGATCCCACCAAGGTCGATTTCGAAACCGCGCCCGGCCACGCCTACACGATCACCGCGCAGGCCAGCGACGGCACGCAGACCAGCACGCAGACCTTTACCGTCAACGTCACCGACGTTGCGCCGTCGGCCCCGGTCGACAGCAATGCTGCCGCGAATACCGTCGTCGAAGGTGCGGCCGTCGGCACCACGGTCGGCGTCACCGCATCCTCGACCGACATCAACGGCCCGGCGGTAACCTATTCGCTGACCGGCGACAGCTCCGGCGGCGGCTTCACCATCAACGCGACAACAGGCGTCATCACCGTCGCCGACCCGAGCAAGCTCGATTACGAAAGCGCGCCCGGCCACGCCTATACCGTTACCGCGCAGGCCAGCGACGGCACCCTTGCGACCTCGCAGACCTTCACCATCGCCGTCACCGAAGCCCCGCCCTCGACCCCGGTCGACAGCGACGCCAGCGCCAATGCGATCGCCGAAGGCGCCGCCAACGGCTCGACCGTCGGTGTCACGGCGTCGTCGATCGACGTCAACGGCCCGCCGGTGACCTATGCGCTGATCGGCGACACCTCCGGCGGCGGCTTCACCATCGACGCGACAACCGGCGTCATCACCGTCGCGGATAGCACCAAGGTCGATTACGAGAGCAGCGGTCCGACCCATTCCTATACCGTCACCGCGCAGGCCAGCGACGGCACGACGGCGAGTTCGCAAACCTTTACGATCGCCGTCACCGACGTCGCGCCGTCGACCCCGGTCGACTCCGACGCCGGCGCCAACACCGTCATTGAAGGCGCAGCCAACGGCTCGACCGTCGGTATCACCGCGTCGGCGACCGACATCAACGGTCCGGCCGTGACCTGGTCGCTGATCGGCGACAGCTCCGGCGGCGGCTTCACCATCAATGCCGCAACCGGCGTCGTCACGGTCGCCGATTCGAGCAAGCTCGATTTCGAAAGCTCGGGCGGCAGCTACACCGTCACCACGCAAGCCAGCGACGGCACGCTAGCGAGCTCGCAGACCTTCACCATCAACATCGCGGATGTTGCGCCATCGACGCCGGTCGACGGCGACGCCGCCGCCAACAGCGTTGTCGAAGGCGCGGCCGCCGGCACTGCGGTCGGCATCACCGCGCATGCGACCGACGTCAACGGCCCGGCCGTGACCTGGTCGCTGATCGGCGACACCTCCGGCGGCGGCTTCACCATCGACCCGACGACCGGCGTCATCACCGTCGCCGACCCGACCAAGATCGATTATGAGGGCAGCGGCCCGACCCATTCTTATACGGTGACCGCGCAGGCCAGCGACGGAACGCTGGCGAGCTCGCAGAGCTTCACCATCGCCGTCAACGACGCCGCACCGTCGACCCCGGTCGATGCCGACGCCGGCACCAACACGATCGCCGAAGGCGCTGCCAACGGCTCGACCGTCGGCATCACCGCGGCGGCAACCGACGTCAACGGCCCAGCCGTGACCTGGTCGCTGATCGGCGACACCTCCGGCGGTGGCTTCACCATCAATGCGACGACGGGCGTCATCACCGTCGCGGACAGCTCCAAGATCGATTACGAAAGCCCGGCCGGACACGCCTACACCGTCACCGCGCAGGCCAGCGACGGTTTGCTCACGAGTTCGCAGACCTTCACCATCGCCGTCACCGACGTCGCGCCGTCGACCCCGGTCGATGCCGACGCCGGCGCCAACCGCGTTGCGGTCAACGCACCGGTCGGCGCGGGAACCAGCGTCACGGCATCCTCGACGGACGTCAACGGCCCCGCCGTGACCTATTCGCTGGTCGGCGACACTTCCGGCGGCGGCTTCACCATCGATGCGACCACCGGCAAGATCACGGTCGCCGATCCCAGCAAGATCAACATTGCCGACCCGTCCTATGACGTCACGGTCGATGCGAGCGACGGTACGCTGCACAGCCAGCAGACCTTCACCATCGCCGTCGTGGTCGACCAGGCGCCGGTCGTCACCGCCGGCCACACGCTGAACTACACCGAGAACCAGGCCGCGACCGTGATCGATTCGGCGATCACCGTCACCGACGGCGATGACGCCAATCTGGTGTCCGCGACGGTGCAGATCACCGGCAACTATGCCAGCGGCCAGGATGTCCTCGGCTTCACCAACCAGAACGGCATCACCGGCTCGTTCAATGCCGCGACCGGAACGCTGACGCTGACCGGCTCCTCCAGCGTCGCGAACTACCAGGCCGCGCTGGCGTCGGTGACTTACATCAACAGCAGCGACAATCCGTCCGGGCTGGCGCGCACCGTCACCATCACGACCAATGACGGCACGCTCGACAGCTCGCCGGTCACCGACACCATCAACGTCACCCCGGTCAACGACCCGCCCGTCGTCACCGCCGGTCACACCCTCAATTACACCGAGAACCAGGCCGCGACCGCGTTCGACCCGGCGATCATCGTGTCCGACGTCGACAACACTACGCTGACCGGCGCGACGGTGCAGATCACCGGCAACTACGCGAACGGTCAGGACGTCCTCGCCTTTACGTCCCAGAACGGCATCACCGGCTCGTTCAATGCGGGAACCGGCATGCTGACGCTGACAGGCACCGCCAGCGTCGCCGATTATCAGGCGGCGCTCGCCTCGGTGACCTATCAGAACACCAGCGACAACCCGTCGGGCCTGGCGCGCACCGTCACGATCATCGCAAACGACGGCACGGCGACCTCCACGCCGGTCACCGGCACCATCAACGTCACGCCGGTCAACGATCCGCCGGTCACGACCGCCGGCGGCACGCTGAACTACACCGAAAACCAGGCCGCGACCGTGATCGATGCGTCGGTCAACGTGACCGATGTCGACAGCGCCAATATGACCGGCGCGACGGTGCAGATCACCGGCGGCTTCGCCGCCGGCCAGGACGTGCTGGGCTTCGCCGGCCAAAACGGCATCTCCGGATCGTACAACAGCTTGACCGGCGTGCTGACGCTATTTGGCTCCTCCAGCGTCGCCAACTACAAGGCCGCGCTCGATTCCATCACCTACTTCAACTCGAGCGACAATCCGTCCGGCGCGGATCGCACCGTCAGCTTCACCGTCAATGACGGCTCGGCGAATAGCAACACTTCGACCTCGATCATCCACGTCACGCCGGTCAACGACGCGCCGGTCGTGAGCTTCGGGGCCATCACCGGCTTCTCCGAGCCGCCGAACGGCACCCCGGCAGCGAACTCGACGCCGGTCACGATCACGCCGAACCTGACGATCACGGACGCCGAAGGCAATAACCTGACCGATGCGACCTTCGTTCTGAACAATCTGAAGCCGTCGGATGCGCTGTCGATCGCAGGCCACGCCGGCAACAGCGGCGATATCGGCGGCATCCACTTCGAGATCACCAGCACCGCGGGCACCGAAACGATCAGCTTCACCGGCACCGACACGCTTGCGCACTACAATGCGGCGCTGGACCTGATTCAGTTCAACAACACCAGCGAAAACCCCGACACCACCGCGCATTCCTACAGCCTGACCGTGCACGATGACGGCGGCACCGCCAATGGCGGCAGCAACACCGGCACAGGATCGACGACGGGAAGCGTCACCGCCGTGGACGATGGCCCGACCGCGTCGGTGCCGGCGGACAATTCGATCGGAACGGCGTTCTCGCACACCAACCTCGCGATTTCAGGACTTTCGGTCGCCGACATCGATGCCGCCAGCGGCAACGTCACGGCGACGATTGCCTCAAGCCATGCGAACCTGACCTTCAATACCGCCGGGCTCGCCAGCTCCACCAACAACAGCAGCCACACGGTGACGCTGACCGGCACCGTCGCACAGGTCAACACCGCGCTGGCGACCTTGACATACAACAGCGACGACGGCTTCACCGGCTCGGATACCGTCACGCTGAACATCAACGACAACGGCAACACCGGCACCGGCGGGCCGCTCACGTCGGGCGCCCAGACCTTCCACGTCGGCGTCGTCCCGCAGGTGTTCTATATCGACAACTCGCCCACGGCGCTGGCCAACAGCGCCAATCTCGGCACCGCGGCCGATCCATACACCTCGATCGCCGCCTACAACGCGGCGAATCCGGCCGGCTCTGGCGACTATGTCGTGCTGAGGTCCGGCACCTATACCGAGGCCAACGGCATCAACCTCGCCAATGGCGTCAACCTGGTCGGCGGCAGTCACTCCCTGACGTTCACCAATCCGGTGACCGGCGCTGTGGTGACCGCGAACACCGCGACCGGCACCGATCCGGTGATCAAGGTGACCGGCGCCGACAACGGCATCGACCTGCTCGGCACCTCGGGCCACAGCATTAGCGGCGTCAGCATCGACACCTCGGCCTCGACCGGCGTGGGCATCAGCGACGACGGCTTCAATGTCGGCACCGTCACGATGTCCGACATCACGGTCAAGACTGCCAGCGGCACCGGCATGAGCTTCACGCATGGCGGCACCATCACGCTGACCGGCACCAACAACTCCATCACGTCAGGCACCGGCACCGCGCTCGATGTCGAGAACACCCAGATCGGCTCGTCCAACCTCATCCTCAAGAGCATCACCTCGAGCGGTGGGTCCAACAACGGCATCATCCTGTCGAATACCGGCACGGCCGCCGGCAATGGCGGCCTGCACATCACCGGCGACGGTTCGACGGCGGGCAGCGGCGGCACCATCGCCAATAAGACCGGCGCCGACGGCAGCACCACGCAGGGCAGCGGCGTCTATCTGAACAACACCAAGGACGTTCAGCTCTCCTACCTGGCGATGCACGACTTCCAGAACTACGGCATCGTCGGCACCAGCGTCACCGGCTTTGCCCTCGGCAACACCACGGTGACCGGCACCAACGGCACCAACGTCGGCGGCATCGGCGAGGGCGACGTCTACTTCACCGGCCTGTCCGGCACGGCGTCGGTAACGAATTCGACCTTCACGGGCGCAGCGCTCGATGCGTTCCACGTCTTCAACAACAGCGGTCAGACACTCAACCGCATCACCATTACCGGCTCGACCTTCGCGACCAATTCGGCGGCCGGAAACAGCTCGGGCGATGCCCTGGTGTTCCAGGCCACCGACGGAACATTCAACGCGACCGTGCAGAATTCGACATTCACGTCGGCGCGCGGCGACCTGTTCCAGCTCGATCTGCACGGCGGCGTCAACTCGGACCTCGTGCTGAACGGAAACAGTTTCTCGAACAACAACCAGAATATCGTCTCGGGCGGCGGCGGCATCACCATCAGCTCCGGCGGGACCGGCGACCACGCCAACCTGACCTTCAACATCGCCAACAATACCATGCGTGATGCCCTCGGCACCGCGCTCGGCATCAGCACGGGATCAGGAGCAAGCTCGTTCAACGGCACGATCGATTCCAACACGATCGGCGTCGCCGGCGTCGCCAACAGCGGCTCCGCCCAGGGCAGTGACATCGGCTTCGTCACGATGGGCGGGGCCAATTCCAGCGTCACGATCACCAACAATCATCTGTATCAGTACAACAACGACGGAATCGAACTGCAGACCGGTGACGCTGCGAACGGCGGCAACGCCCTATTGACCGCGATCGTCATGGGCAACACGGTGTCCAACCCGGGTGCGTTCGGCGCTCATGGCTTCGAACTTAATGCCGGCACGGTCGCGGGCGATGCGCAGAGCGTCTCGCTGACGCTGGGCGGCACCGGCGCCCAGGAAAATCAGTTCCTCGGTTCGGGCGCGACCGGCACCGACATCCGGCTGCGCGATCGGTTTGCCACCACCGTCGGCCTGCACGCGGGCGACGGCACGTCCTACGGCGGCGGCTCCACCGATACCGCCGCGATTTCAGCCTACGTCCTGGCGCACAATACGGTCACCACGGCACCGACCATCAGCGTCACGGCGGGCAGCACCAACGGCTTCGGCTCGTCGCCGCTGATCGCCGCGGATGGCGGCGTGCAGGCCGCCATCGCGACCCCTGGTGAAACCCACCTGACGCAAAGCCAGCTCGACTCGGTCGTCTCGGCGGCCATTACCCAATGGGCAAAGGCTGGCGTGGACGCGGATCAACTGGCCGCGCTGCATGCCGTCACCTTCAGCGTCGCTGATCTCGCCGGCCAGGTCGTCGGCCTGGAAAGCGCCGGCCACATCACGATCGATGCCGACGCCGCCGGCCATGGCTGGTTTGTTGATTCGACACCGTTTGACAATTTTGAGTTCACCCACGCGCTCAATGCTTCCGGCTCCGATCTGCAGACCGATTCGTCGACGGCCGCCGCCGGTCATCTCGATCTATTGACCGCCGTGGTCCATGAATTGGGACACGTGCTCGGCCTCCCCGACCTGACGTCGTCATCCGATGTCAACGACCTGATGTATATCAGTCTCGCCGACGGCGAGCGGCGGCTCCCAATCGCCGCGGATGTCACGCAGGCCAACGTGGGATCGGCGAAGGCGATGCCCATGCAGAGCAACACATCCTCGACTCTGAACCGCGACGGCTTCGACTTCTCGTCGTTCACCCAGACGCCGTCGCAGGCCAGCACGAGCCACGCGGACCCGGCCGCGAACACCCAGACCTGGTCCGATCTGTTCAGCGGGCACGCCAATGCCGGCACCCCATGGTGGGTCGGCCATGAGGCGACGTTTGCCGCCATGGGCGGCACGCCGACCGACAACCACGCCCAGCTGCACCATGACCTGATCGTCTGACCGGGCACCGTATCGACTACACAACGCCTGCCGAAGCGTTCCGGCAGGCTTGCCTCAGATGGATGGGATCCGCGCTTCCGTCGACCCGGCAAACTTCAATCGCCTCATGATGTCCGCTTGGACATGTCCGATTCGTGACAACGGTCCCGTCAGCAGCGATACCGTCTCGTCGCGAACTGCGAATGGCTCGCGCGGCCGCGGAATCGAAAAAATCGCGGAAACCAGACAATCGTTGAGGTTGCACTAGCCGCAAAACACGCTATCGTGCAGACGTTGCACACGCAGCATCATTGCTTCGAATTTTTCACAAATCGTACGACGTATTCGCGGAGGACCGATGGCCGATCCGTTTCTTTCCGAAGTCCGCATGATGTCGTTCGGCTTTGCGCCCAAGGGTTGGGCATTTTGCAACGGCCAACTGCTTCCCATCGCTCAGAATCAGGCACTGTTCTCGTTGCTAGGTACGACCTATGGCGGGGACGGGCGCGTCACTTTTGGCCTGCCCGACCTTCGAGGCCGGGTGCCGATAAGTATGGGCCCCGGCTATACGCTCGGCCAACGCGGCGGCGAGGAGAGCCACACGCTCACGATCAACGAGATGGCGCAGCACAATCATTTGGCCAACGCCACCAACAGCAACGGTAGCCAGCCGCTCGATTCGGGGGCCTATCTCGGTGCCTTCAACAACGGCTACAGCACGTCGACGACCGACATCACCCCGCTCAATCCATTGACCGTGGGCAATGCCGGCGGCGGCCAGGCCCATCAGAACATGCAACCGTTCCTGACGATCAATTTCAGCATTGCCCTCCAGGGCATTTTCCCCTCGCAGAATTGACGAGAAGCGCCGATGTCAGAATCCTATTTAGGCGAAATCCGTATGTTCGGCGGCAGCTTTGCCCCGGTCGGATGGAATTTCTGTGACGGCAGCCTGTTGGCGATCTCCCAGTACGACGCGCTGTTCAATCTGATCGGCACCACCTATGGCGGCGATGGCCAATCCACCTTCGCGGTCCCCGATCTGCGCGGCCGTGTGCCAATCCACACGGGCACCGCCAGCAGCGGCACGACCTATGCCATGGGGCAGACTGGCGGCGTCGAAAACGTGACACTCACGACGCAGACGATCCCGCAGCATTCGCACGCCTTCATCGCCGCGAAGCAGACCGGCACCGCGTCGAACCCGCAGGGAAATATTCTCGATCAGACGACCGGCACAATCGCGATGTATATCGACGGCCAGCCGCCCGACGGGCCCATGGCAGGCGGAATGCTGACGAATACCGGCGGAAACCTGCCGCACAGCAATTTGCAGCCGCTGCTTTGCGTCACCTTCATCATTTCGCTGTCCGGCATTTTCCCGAGCCAGGGCTAGGAGCGCGACACCATGGCCGACCCCTTCGTCGCCGAAATCCGCATCTTTCCGTTCAACTTCGCTCCCAAGGGCTGGGCCTTCTGCAGCGGCCAGATCCTGCCGATCTCGCAGAACACGGCGCTGTTTTCGCTGCTCGGCGTCACCTATGGCGGCAACGGCACCTCGAATTTCGCGCTTCCCAACATGCAGGGCAACGCGCCGCTGGCGCCCGGACAGGGCCCGGGGCTGTCGCTGTATGACCTCGGCGAGACCACCGGCTCCCCCAATGTGACGCTGCTGCAAAACCAGATACCGCAGCACAACCACCCTGTGAACGTCGGTACGCAGGACACGGCCGACGTTCAAGTCCCGAGCCCGACCCGCATCCTCGGCAAATCGGCCAACGCGTTCGCCTACGTGCCCGGGAGCCCGGCGCCAACACTGACGCAGATGAACGCAACCATGATCGGCATGACGGGCGGCAACCTTCCGCACAACAACATGCAACCTTACCTCACGCTGAACTTCTGCATCGCACTGCAGGGCGTCTTCCCGGCGCGAGGCTGAGCTCGTTTTGGCTCTCGACGCGCCAGGCACCATCACGTCCGCCTTCGGCTGGGCGCGCGCGGCCGAAGTCGGTTGCGGCTTTCGCCGCCTGTCGGAGGCGGACCTGCCGTTCCTCGGCCGCCTCTATGCCTCGACGCGCGCCGAGGAACTTGCGCCGGTGCCGTGGAGCGAGGCCGACAAGGCTGCCTTTCTCGAGCAGCAATTCCGCGCCCAGCACGCGCACTACCAGCAGCACTATCCGAACGCCGATTGGCTGGTGATCGCGCGCCAGGGTGAAGACGTCGGCCGGTTCTATCTCGAACGCTGGCCGAGCCAGCACCGCATCATCGACATCGCCTTCCTGCCCGAGCATCGCGGCAGGGGCTACGGCGAAGCGTTGCTGCGCGACGCGATCGACGAGGCGAAGGCCGCCGGCAAGGACGTCTCGATCCACGTCGAGAAGCTCAACCCGGCGATGCGGCTCTACCGGCGGCTCGGCTTCATCACCGAGGAAGACAAGGGCGTTTACGACCTGATGCGCTGGCGGGCGGCAGAGCGTCAGGTGAAGATCGCTTGATAACCATTGCCGTCCGCGACCGGACCGATCGGCACCAGGAACATCTCGATCACGCCCAATGCCGGATGCCGCACCGGATAGATCGCCTGCGGCAGCCACGCGCCCTTCGGGCCCGCGAACAGCAGCGAGAACGCGCCGCCCGGCCGGCCGCTGTTGCCCGCGGGCTCGACCTTGGCGAGCTTCAGCGGCACGACGCAATCCCTCTCCGCCTGCATCGCGAACTCCGCATCCTGATGCGGCGTGAAGTCGTCAATATGCAGTTTCGCGAGATCGACGGTCGATGTCATGCGCACGTCCCTGTTGCTTTCGAGGTGTAACACACGCGGCGATGTTGCCGTCAAGATTTCTGCCGGTCATCCGATTTCGACCTGAAGCTTTCACCGTCATTCCGGGGCGCCCTCTGCTTCCAGGGGGAGGCAAGTAAACGCAAGACTCGGATGCAGCGCGCCGCGAGGATGCGGATGTATGACTCACGCGAGCGCTACATATTCGATGTCGTCCCGGGCAAGCCAACGGGTCGGCGCGAAGCGCCGCCCGATGACAGGCTCCGCGCGACCCGGGACCCATAACCACCGATGCCAATTGTTTAGCCAGCGCTCGGGCCACAGCTCACTTCAACAACGCAACCCTGTGGTTATGGGTCCCTGCTTTCGCAGGGACGACAGCGGAATGGGCGGCGCGACCGTATCAAACCACCGGCCCAGAGCCCTGATGACGGCCCCGATTTCCTCCGCTAACCTCGCCGCAAAGGTCCGCCAGCAAGGCGGACCGTGTTGAGGGAGGACAGGCGCTTGCATCAAGGCCGTGTCGTATTCGGTGCCATGGACGAGGTCGTGTTCGGGCGGCCCGCGCGTGAGGCCATCGTCGAGCAGCTGGACCGGATTGGCGCCGAGCGCGCCTTTCTGATGGTGTCGGGCACGCTGAACCGCGAGACCGACGAGATCGAGAAGGTTCGCGCGGCGCTTGGGCGCCGCTGCGTCGGCACCTTCGACAAGATGCCGGCGCATACGCCGCGCGCCGCGGTGATCGCGGCGGCGGAGCAGGCGCGCGGCGCGAAAGCGGATTTGATCGTCACGATCGGCGGCGGCTCGATCACCGACGGCGCCAAGGCGGTGCAGCTTTGCCTCGCCAACAACGTCACGACGTCCGACGGCATCGAGACGATCCGCACCCATGGCGGCGTCTCGCCCGCGATGAACCCACCGACCGTGCGCCAGATCAGCGTGCCGACCACCATCGCCGGCGGCGAGTTCTCGTCGATCGCCGGCGTCACCAACGAGGCCAAGCGGCAGAAGGAGATGCTGCGCCATCCGCTGGTGATGCCGCGCGCCACCATCCTCGATCCGGAACTGTCGGTGCACACGCCGGAATGGCTGTTCCTGTCGACCGGCATCCGCGCCGTCGACCATTGCGTCGAAGGCATCTGCTCGCGCGAGGCGCATCCTTACGGCGACGCGCAGGCGCTGAAGGGACTGGAGATGCTGGCAGCCGGCCTGCCGCGGGTGAAAGCCGACCCGAAGGATATTTCGGCGCGAATGGATTGCCAGATCGGCACCTGGCTCTCCACCGGCCCGCTCGCCTCGGGTGTGCCGATGGGCGCGAGCCACGGCATCGGCTACGTGCTCGGCGCCGAATTCGACGTGCCGCACGGCTATACCTCGTGCGTGATGCTGCCCGCGGTGATGCGCTGGAACAAGCGCGACAATGCCGACCGGCACGCGCTGGTCGCGGCCGCAATGGGACATGCGGGCGCGGACGCCGGCGACGTGCTCGACCTCTTCATCCGCGACCTCGGCATGCCGCGCAGCCTGCAGGAGGTCCACGTCGGCCCCGAGCATTTCGACCGCATCGCAAAGCAAGCGATGCGAACGCCCTGGGTGCCGCGCAATCCGCGCAAGATCGACGATCCATCCCAGGTTCGCGAGATTCTGGAGATGGCTGCATAGAGCGCTTTCGAGCGAAGTGGGTACCGGTTCGCGTGAAGAAAACGCGTCAAACAAGAACAAGCACGATCAAGGGGGATCTGGAGTTCGATGTATACCGGCAAGCATGCTTACCTGCGCCCGCTGCAACCCGCCTTCATCATGGCCGGGACCGGCGAGACCGTCACCTATCGTGAGCTCGAGGCGCGCTCCAACCGGCTCGCGCATCTGTTCCGCAAGCAGGGGCTGCGTCGGCTCGATCATTATTCGATCTTCATGGAGAACAACAACCGCTACCTCGAGGCCTGCGGCGCCGGCGAGCGCGCCGGGCTCTACTTCACCTGCGTCAACTCCTACCTCACCGCGGGCGAACTCGCCTACATCCTGACCAACAGCCAGTCGCGGATCCTGATCACCTCGAAGCTGAAGCTCGACATCGCGCGCGAGGCGCTGAAGGAGTGCCTGCGGGTCGAGCTCTGCATCGTGGTCGACGGCGAAAGCGAGAGCGATCGCATTGTCGGACTGCGAGAGGCCACCGCAGGCCTGCCGTCAACGCCGATCGCGGACGAATTTGCCGGCACCGCGATGCTGTATTCCTCCGGCACGACCGGCCGGCCCAAGGGCATCGTGCGGCCGCTGCCGGAGCAGCCGCCATCGCAGAACCTGCCGCTGTTCGATTTCCTGACCAAGCTCTGGCACTACCGCGAGGGCATGGTCTACCTCTCGCCGGCGCCGCTCTACCACTCGGCGCCGCAGGCCGCGGTCAATCTCACCATCCGGATGGGCGGCACGGTCGTCATTATGGAGAGCTTCGACCCGGAGCGCTATCTGCAGCTGGTCGAGCAATGGGGCATCACCCACAGCCAGCTGGTGCCGACCATGTTCTCGCGCCTGCTGAAACTGCCCGAGGAGGTTCGCGCCCGCTACGATCTGTCGACCCTCGAGATCGCGATCCATGCCGCCGCGCCCTGCCCGGCGCTGGTCAAGGACGACATGATCAAATGGTGGGGCCCCATCATCCACGAATATTACGGCGCGACCGAGGGGCTCGGCTTCACCGCCTGCAACAGCGAGGAGTGGCTCGCGCATCGCGGCACCGTCGGCAGGGTCCTGCTCGGCGATCTGTATATCCTCGACGAGAACATGCAGCCTTGCCCCAAGGGAACGCCGGGCACCGTGTGGTTCAAGACCGCCACGCCATTCGAATATTTCAACGACCCCGCCAAGACCGGCGAGGCGCGCTCGGCCGACGGCAGCATGAGCACGGTCGGCGACGTCGGCTATGTCGACGACGAGAACTTCCTCTATCTCACCGACCGCGCCACCTTCATGATCATCTCCGGCGGCGTGAACATCTATCCGCAGGAATGCGAGAACCTCCTGATCACCCATCCCAAGGTCGCCGACGCCGCGGTGTTCGGCGTGCCCAATGTCGATCTCGGCGAGGAAGTGAAGGCGGTGGTGCAGCCGGTCGACGGCATCGCGCCGGGGCCGGAGCTTGCCGAGGAACTGATCGCATTCTGCGCCGGCTCGCTGTCGCGCCAGAAGGTGCCGCGCTCGGTGGATTTCGAAGCCGAGCTGCCGCGGCTGCCGACCGGCAAACTCTACAAGCGCCTGCTGCGTGACCGCTATTGGGGCAACAAGACCTCGCGGATCGTGTGAGCGGCGGTGCGGCATCCGGACTGATGCTGCCAACCAAGCCGACGGACGCAACGGACTCGCCGGTCGCGCGGATTTCGCGCTATGCTCCGGGATCGTAAGCCAGCTTCGCCGGAGGCCGCCATGCCATTGCCCCAGCCGCGCGAGCCGGAGCCGGTGCAGGCCGGAAGGCTCGAATTCACTGCCGCCGAGATCGGTGCACTCGCCCATCTCTATCGTGGCGAGGTCTATCGCAGCACGGTCTGGCGCACCCGTCTCGACAGCTCGACCAACTGGGCGGTGGTCACGACCGGGATCGCGCTGTCGGCGACCTATAGCAGCGCAGAGGCTTCGCCCTTGCCGATGGTCCTGGTCGGACTGCTGGTAACCGTGTTCCTGCTATTCGAGGCGCGGCGCTATCGCTATTTCAACGTCTGGCGCGCCCGGGCGCGGTTGCTCGAAACCGACTTCTACGCGCCGATGATCCGCGGCGAGGGCCCCACACCGAACGCAGCCTGGACCGACCTGCTCGCCAACGACTACCGCCGCCCCAGCTATCACATCAGCTATGTCAGAGCGATCGGCCGGCGCCTGCGACGGACTTATGGCTGGATCTTCGCGATCCAGGCCATCGCCTATTACGGCAAGCTGGCGATCCACCCGCTGCCGCTGACCACGATGAGCGCGATCTTGGACCGCGCTTCGATCGGTCCGATTCCCGGAACCATCGTGATTCTGGCCGGTGTCGCCTTCCATTCCAGCTGGGCGCTGTTCGCCTTCGTCACACATCGCATCGAGGTCGCGGACCGGCGCACGCGGCACAATCTGATCGCAATGGGCTGAGGCGCCGCGGGCCGCGTTGCCGATCGCGGGCTTTTCCCCTAACCTCGCCGCAACAACAAAGAAAAGGGAGGACTTGCGATGGAAGTGATCCCACTGCGTCCGGGATTCGGTGCCGAGCTGCGCGGCGTCACGCTGTCAGACGTTGCCGCCAGCGATGCCGCCTATGCGGCGGTGCGCGCGGCGTTCGAGGAACATTCGGTGCTGGTGTTCCGCCGCCAGGAGGTCAGCAACGACACCCAGCTCGCCTTCTCGCGCCGGTTCGGTCCGCCCGAGGTGACCAAGGTCGGTTCGATGGGCACCGGTTCGCATTTCGTGATCCTCTCGACCTTCGGGCCCGACGGCAAGGTGGTTCCATCCGATCACCGGCAGCAGCTGCGCGCCAGGGCCAACCAGCTCTGGCACACCGACTCTTCCTTCAAGCAGGTGCCGGCGCTGACCTCGATCCTGTCGGCGCGCATCATTCCTGAACATGGCGGCGAGACCGAATTCGTCTCGATGCGGCTTGCCTTCGAGCGGCTCGACAAGGACGCGGCAAGTCGGCTGGAGAACGCGTTCGCCTGGCACTCCTACGCGCATTCGCGCAGCAAGGTGGCCACCGGCCTCGCAACGACTGAAGAAGTCGACGCGCTGCCGCCGGTATGCTGGCGGATGGTCTGGCGCAATCCCGTCAACGGCCGCGGCGCGCTGTATCTTGCCTCCCATGCCTATGGCGTCGAGGGCATGGATACCGAGGCCGGCAGGGCGCTGATCGAGCAATTGACCGAAGCCGCGACCGCGCCCGGCGTCAGCTATCTGCATCAATGGAAGCAGGGCGACGTCGTGATGTGGGACAACCGCGCCACCATGCATCGCGGCCGCCCCTGGCCGGCGCATGAGGGCCGCCTGATGATTCGCACCACGATCTCGGCGACCGAGGCCGATGGCGTCGCCAACATGCACCTGCCTTCGCCGCAGGCGGCGGAGTGAGGTGAATGCGAATGTTTCCCCGTCATCCTGAGGTGCGAGCGGAGCGAGCCTCGAAGGATGCACGGCCACCAGCTGGGCCGTCGATCCTTGGAGACGCGCTTCGCGCTCCTCAGGATGACGGAGAGCGTGTGCAGTGCGCGGCTTACATCGGCGACATACTGTCGCTGATTGCAGCCCGCTTCACGCCGCACACATCGGCATCGGCAACCGAATTCAAACGGAGTTTCGCCGCTGCATAGCAAAACGACGCAGGTTCCCCGCAATCACAGCCATTATTCCCGATCCGTGGAAATTTTAATGTTGTGGGGTCATCCGAATTGCCAATCCCCGCGCGATCCTCGCTGGTTGCCCGACAGCCTCACCGTGGTATCGTCGATGCCAATCGGCCATTGAGACCGAAATGTGGGAGGGGACCATGCGGAGCGTGCAAGCGCTGGCCGTCGCGGTGTTGTCTGTGCTGATCATCAGCGACGTTTCACGCGCAGCCGAGCCGAAACCGGGCGGCATCTTCAGGATCTATCACCGCGACAGCCCCGGCAGCGCCTCGATCCACGAGGGCGCGACCTATTCGCTGAACGTTCCGTTCATGCCGATCTTCAACAATCTCGTCATCTTCGACCAGCACATCGCCCAGAACAGCACCAGCACGATCCGGCCCGAGCTTGCGGAAAGCTGGGCCTGGAGCGGCGACAACAAGACGCTGACCTTCAAGCTGCGCAAGGACGTGAAATGGCACGACGGCAAGCCGTTCACCGCGGCCGACGTCAAATGCACCTTCGACATGCTGATGGGCAAGTCGCAGCAGAAGTTCCGGCAGAACCCGCGCAAGTCCTGGTACGAGCAAGTCGAAGAGGTCACGACCAACGGCGACCATGAGGCGTCGTTCAAGCTGAAGCGGCCGCAGCCGGCGCTGCTGTCGCTGCTCGCCTCGGGCTACTCGCCGGTCTATCCCTGCCATGTGTCGCCGGCCGAGATGCGCACCAAGCCGGTCGGCACCGGCCCGTTCAAGTTCGTCGAGTTCAAGGCCAACGAATCGATCAAGCTCACCAAGAACCCGGATTACTTCAAGAAGGGCCTACCTTATCTTGACGGTATCGAGTTCACCATCATCCCGAACCGCTCGACCGCAATCCTCGGCTTCGTCTCCGGCAAGTTCGACATGACGTTCCCGACCGAGGTCTCGATCCCGCTGCTCAAGGACGTCAAGTCGCAGGCGGCCAATGCGGTCTGCATGGTGGAACCGAACAACGTCTCCACCAACATCATCATCAATTCGACCGCGCCGCCGTTCGACAATCTCGACATCCGCCGCGCGCTGGCGCTGGCGCTCGACCGCAAGGCGTTCATCCAGATCATGTTCGAAGGCCAGGGCGACATCGGCGGTACCATGGAGCCGGCGCCGGACGGGCTGTGGGCGATGCCGAAGGACATGCTGGAGCAGATCCCCGGCTACGGTCCCGACATCGAGAAGAACCGCGAGGAAGCCCGCAAGCTGATGCAGAAGGCGGGCTATGGCCCGGACAAGCACCTGCAGATCAAGGTCTCGACCCGCAACATCGCGGTCTATCGCGATCCCGCGATCATCCTGATCGACCAGATCAAGAGCATCTACATCGACGCCGAGCTCGACGTCGTCGACACCGCGCAATGGTTCCCGAAGATCGCCCGCAAGGACTATTCGCTCGGTCTCAACCTCACCGGCAATGCCGTCGACGAGCCCGACCAGTCGTTCTACGAGAACTACGCCTGCGGCTCGGAGCGGAACTACACCAACTACTGCAACAAGGAGATCGAGAAGCTGTTCGACCAGCAGTCGGAAGAGACCAACGTCGACAAGCGCAAGAAGCTGGTCTGGGAGATCGACAAGAAGCTGCAGGAAGACGTCGCGCGTCCGATCATCTTCCATGCCCGCACCGGCACTTGCTGGCAGCCTTACGTGAAGAATGTCACGATCATGTCCAACAGCTCCTATAACGGCTATCGTTACGAAGACGTCTGGCTGGACAAGTAGGCGTAGCGTTTTCGGGCGAAGTGGATACCGGTTCGCGCAAAGAAAGCGCGTCGGAAGACAAGACACAGGCGGGATCAAGGAGAGAGCCAGGGTGTTTGCCTATATCGTGCGGCGGCTGTTCCTGATGCTGGTGACCCTGTTCGGGATCTCGGTCATCATCTTCGTGCTGCTGCGCGTCGTTCCCGGCAACATCGTCGACATCCTGTTCGACGCCGCGGGCTTCGTCGACCCCGCCGACAAGGCCAATCTCGAGCGCGAGCTCGGGTTGAGCCAGCCGATCGTGATCCAGTATCTGCACTGGATCGGCGGCCTGCTGCACGGCGATCTCGGCTATTCCTACGTTTCGGAAAAGCCGGCGCTGGAGGAAATCCTGCCGCGGATTCCGATCACGGCGCGGCTCGCCGGGTTGGCGCTATTGTTCTCCGCCTCGATCGGTATTCCGCTCGGTGTCATCAGCGCCGTCCACCAGGGCTCACGGCTCGATTATGCGCTGCGCGTCGTCAGCCTCAGCGGCCTGTCGCTGCCGTCTTTCTGGCTCGGCCTCTTGGTCTTGATGGCCTCGGTCTCGCTGTTCGGCACCATGCCGATCTTCAATCCGAACCCGAAAACCTGGCTCGAGGCGCTGACCATCTATGCGGTGCCGGCGATGGCGGTGGGCTTCCGCAGCGCGGCACTCACCATGCGCATCACCCGCTCCTCGATGCTGGAGATCCTGCGCCAGGACTATATCCGCACCGCGCGCGCCAAGGGCGCCTCCGAGGCCTCCGTGAACTATCACCACGCGCTGAAGAACGCGGTGCTGCCGGTCATCACCGTGATCGGCATCGAGGCCGCGTTCCTGATCGGCGGCCTGATTGTCACCGAGACCGTGTTCAACATCCCTGGCATCGCCCGCTTCCTGGTCGAGGCGCTGCGCTGGCGCGACTACCCGATCGTGCAGAACCTCGTGATGTTCATCGCCGTCGTCGTGGTGGTGGTGAACTTCATCGTCGACATGCTTTATGCGGCAATCGACCCACGTATCCGGTTTGGAGAGTGACATGACAGGATTGGTCGAAGGCCGAGTCCAACTCTTACCTCGCCCCGCTTGCGGGGAGAGGTCGGATCGCATCGCAGATGCGATCCGGGTGAGGGGGGCTCACCGCGAATCCAACGCCCACCGCGCTTGCGGAGAGCCCCCCTCACCCCAACCCTCTCCCCGCAAGCGGGGAGAGGGAGAAGACCGTTCTGCAATCATCAGGCGAAGAAGCTGACACGTGGCGACGATCAATTTCGACAGCGAATTGCGACGTGCCGGGGCCAACGCCACCGGTGGCTGGGGACGGTTTGCGTTCCTCGCGCAGCGCCATGTGCTCGGCACGATCGGCCTCGTCATCATGCTGCTGTTCGTGCTGACCGCGATCTTCGCGAACGTCATCAGCCGCTACGATCCGCTCAGCGTCGATTCCGCGCACCGGCTGGCTGCGCCGTCCGCGCTGCACTGGTTCGGCACTGACTCCTTCGGCCGCGACGTCTGGAGCCGCATCATCCATGGCGCCCGGATCTCGCTTGCGGTCGGCATCGGCTCGACGACGCTCGGCGCCACGCTCGGCGTGATCGTCGGCCTTGCCTCCGGCTATCTCTCCGGCTGGGTTGACCTCGTGTTCCAGCGGGTGACCGACATCCTGCAGTCGCTGCCGCTCTTGGTGCTCGCACTCGTCATGACCGCGGCGCTCGGTCCCTCGCTGCCGAACGTGATCCTGGCGATCGCAATTCCCCTGATCCCGACGGTCGCGCGCGTGATCCGCGCCAACACGCTGGCGCTGCGCGAGCAGCCGTTCGTCGAGGCCGCCAAATCGATCGGCATGAGCGAGATGCGGATCGCGCTGCGCCACGTGCTGCCCAACACCATCGCGCCGCTGATCGTGCTCGCCACCGCGCAACTCGGCTCAACCATCCTGACCGAAGCGTCGCTGTCGTTCCTTGGCCTCGGCATCCCCGAGCCTTATCCGTCCTGGGGTCGCATGCTGTCCGAATCCGCCGCCGAATATGTCCGCACCGCGCCGTGGCTGGTGATCTTCCCCGGCATTGCGATCAGCCTTGCGGTGTTCGGCACCAATCTGTTCGGCGACGCGTTGCGCGACATTCTCGATCCGAGGCAGCGCGGCTGATGAGCGAGGCCAAGACGCTCGATACGATTCTCGACGTGAAGAACCTGCAAACGTTGTTCTTCACCAACTCCGGCCTGTTCCGCGCGGTCGACGACGTCTCGTTCTCGGTCCGCCGCGGCGAGACGCTGGCGATCGTCGGCGAGTCCGGCTGCGGCAAGAGCGTCAGCGCGCTGTCGATCATGCGGCTGGTGCCCGATCCGCCCGGCCGCATCGTCGGCGGCTCGGTGACGCTCGAGGGCACCGATCTGCTGAAGCTCGACGATGCCGCGATGCGCGACATCAGGGGCAACCGCATCTCGATGATCTTCCAGGAGCCGATGACCTCGCTCAATCCGGTGATGCGGATCGGCGACCAGATCATTGAGGCGGTGCGGCTGCACCAGAAGGTCAGCAGCAAGGAGGCCTGGAAGCAGGCGGTCGACATGCTGCGGCTGGTGCGGATTCCAGAGCCGGAGCGCCGCGCGCAGGAATATCCGCATCAGCTGTCCGGCGGCATGCGCCAGCGCGCGATGATTGCGATGGCGCTGGCGTGCCGGCCGGCGCTCCTGATCGCGGACGAACCGACCACGGCGCTCGACGTCACCATCCAGGCGCAGATCCTGGCGCTGATTGTCGATCTGCAAAAGCGGCTCGGCACCGGGCTGATCCTGATCACCCACGACCTCGGCGTCGTCGCGCAAACCGCGCAGCGCGTGATCGTGATGTATGCCGGCAAGAAGGTCGAGGAGGCGACGGTCGAAGCTTTGTTCGAGACGCCGCTGCACCCCTACACCCGCGGACTGATGGCCTCGATGCCGGCGGTGATCGCGCTCGGCGCGAAGACCGATGCGCGGCTGACCGAAATCCCCGGCATGGTGCCGTCGCTGACCAAGCTGCCGCCCGGCTGCGCCTTCGCGCCGCGCTGCAAGCTGGCGGTCGACCGCTGCCGTCAGGAATATCCGCCGCTCGACGAGATCAAGAGCAATCACTGGGCCGCGTGCTGGCGCGCCGGCGAGATGGCGGAGGCGTCATGACCGAACAGCGCCCGCTACTCGAGGTGACCGACCTCGTCAAGCACTACGCGGTGCGCGGCGGTGTGCTGCGCCGGCAGGTCGGCACCGTGCATGCGGTCGACGGCGTTAGCTTCGCGCTCGGCGCCGGCGAGACGCTCGGCCTGGTCGGCGAATCCGGCTGCGGCAAGTCGACGGTGGCGCGCACGGTGCTGCGGCTGGTCGAGCCGACCAGCGGCGCCATCAAGCTGGATGGCGAGGACATCGCGCCGCTCAGCAAGACGGCGCTGCGGCCGTACCGGCGCTCGATGCAGATCGTGTTCCAGGATCCGTTCGCCTCGCTCAACCCGCGCATGACGGCCGGCGACATCGTCGGCGAGCCCCTCATTGTGCATGGCCTCGCGACCGGGGCGAAGAAGCAGGAGCGCGTCGCGGAACTGTTCCAGCAGGTCGGCCTGCGGCCCGACCAGATGAAGAATTTTCCGCACCAGTTCTCCGGCGGCCAGCGCCAGCGCATCTGCATCGCGCGTGCGCTGTCGCTCGGGCCGCGTCTGATCGTCTGCGACGAGCCGGTGTCCGCGCTCGACGTCTCGATCCAGGCGCAGGTGATCAATCTGCTGATCGACCTGCAGCGCAAGCAGAATTTCTCATACCTGTTCATCGCGCATGATCTGGCGGTCGTCGCCCATATCAGCCACCGCGTCGCGGTGATGTATCTCGGCCGCATCGTCGAGATCGCCGACAAGCACGAGCTGTTCGCCAATCCACGCCATCCCTACACCCAGGCGCTGCTCGCCTCGGTGCCGATCGCCGACCCGAAGGCGAAACGCACCGCGCCCCTGATCGACGGCGATGTCCCGAGCCCGATCAATCCACCTTCAGGCTGCGCCTTCCACACCCGCTGCCGTTACGCGATGGATCGCTGCAAGAGCGAACGCCCGGCGCTGGAGGCGGCCGGCCCGGCGCATCAGGTCGCCTGCTGGCTGAATGACGGGACCGGGCAAGCGGCCTCATAAATGTCGTCCCGGCGAAGGCCGGGACCCATTACCCCGAATGCCCGTTGATTTGCCAAACTGGGGCCACAGCTTGCTCCAACAACATACAGCGGTGGTTATGGGTCCCGGCCTTCGCCGGGACGACAGTCTTTATGCCGCCGCCTCGATCTCCACCACGATCTTCCCCGTCGTCACCTGCTCCCCCTCGGCGACATCGATCGACGATACCGTGCCCGCGACGCCGGCGGTGTGGACGTGCTCCATCTTCATCGCTTCCAGCGTCATCACCGGCTGGCCGGCCGCGACCTTGTCGCCCGGCTTCACCAGCACCGCGACGACCCGGCCGTTCATGGCGGCGCGGACCTTGCCGTCACTGCCGGCCGCCGTCGCGCTTTCCGGCGGCGCGAGGGTGAGATCGCGCACCGACAGCGTGACGCCGCGATGCAGGATATAGAGCCGGTCGCCATCGCGCAGGAATTGGGCATGCTCCATCACCCCATCGTGGTGGAAGCGGATGCTGTCCCGGCTGAGCTCGTCGATCACGAAGCTGAAGCGATCGCCGTTGCGGGTCGCGATGTAGCTGCCGTCGCGCTCGCGGACAATCTCGATCTCCTGCACGCCGTGGCCGAGATCAATCCGCAGGCCGAGCGGGAATGTCGCTGCGAGCGACCGGCCGCGCCGCCATGGCGGGGCGTGCGGATTGGTGACGTAGAGCAGCAGCGCCGCAAGCGCGAGGTCGCTGCCGCGATCCGGCCGCGGCGCCAACAGCGCGTCGCGGTTGTCGCCGATGAAGGCCGTGGTCGCCTCGCCTCTAGCAAAGACAGGGTAGCGCAGGCAGTCGATCAGGAAGCCCTGGTTGGTGGTGACGCCGAAGGCCGTGACCTGCTCCAGGGCACAGATCAGCTTGCCGCGCGCCTCCTCGCGGGTCGTGCCATGGCTGATAACCTTGGCGATCATCGAATCATAGAACGGCGGAATCTCCGAGCCGGACTGCAGCGCGTGCTCGACGCGGATACCGTCGGGCATCTGCCACCGCGCCATCGTACCGGACTGCGGCATGAAATCGTGCGCAGCATCCTCCGAGCAGAGCCGCACCTCGATGGCATGGCCGGAGAACTTGACGTCCTCCTGGGTCAAGCCGAGCGGCGCGCCACTGGCGACGCGCAGCTGCAATTCGACCAGATCGAGCCCGGTGATCGCCTCGGTGACGGGATGTTCGACCTGCAGCCGCGTGTTCATCTCCATGAAGTAGAAATTGCCGGCGCGATCGAGCAAAAATTCCAGCGTGCCGGCGCCCTCGTAGCCGATCGCCTTGACCGCCTGCACCGCGACCGCGCCCATCCGCGCGCGCAGCTCCGACGTCACCGCCGGCGACGGCGCCTCCTCGACCAGCTTCTGGTGCCGCCGCTGCACCGAGCAATCGCGCTCGCCGAGATGGATGGCGTTGCCATGGCGGTCGCCGAACACCTGGATCTCGATGTGGCGGGGATTGACGATCGCGCGCTCCAGAATGACGGTCGGATCGCCGAACGCACCCTGCGCCTCCGATCGCGCGCTGCGCAGCGCGTCGGGAAATGCCGCCGCGTCCTCGACCAGCCGCATGCCTCGGCCGCCGCCGCCGGCGACCGCCTTGATCATGACCGGAAAACCAATGGCCCTGGCTTCCGCCAGCATCACGGCATCGCTCTGGTCGGCCCCCTGATAGCCGGGCACGCAGGGCACGCCGGCCCGCTGCATGATCTCCTTGGCGCCGGCCTTGTTGCCCATCGCAAGGATCGCCTCCGGCGACGGACCGATGAACACCAGACCCGCATCGCGGCAGGCCCGCGCGAAATCCTCGTTCTCGGCGAGGAAGCCATAGCCGGGATGCACCGCGCCGGCGCCGCTCGCCTTGGCCGCGGCGATGATCGCGTCGATCTTCAGATAGGATTGCGCCGGCAGCGCCTCGCCGATCCGCACCGCCTGGTCGGCCTCGCGCACATGCAGCGCGTCACGGTCGGCGTCCGAATAGACCGCGACGACGCCATGGCCGAGCCGCCGTGCCGATCGCATGATGCGCAGCGCGATCTCGCCGCGGTTGGCGATCAGGATCTTGAAGAACGGCGTCCGCTTCACGATTGCCCCGCTCATGGCCGCGCCACCGAGAACTGCATGCGCTGCGGGCTGCGGGCCTCGGCCTCGCGGCAGATTGTAAGCACCTCGGCAAGCACCGTCCGCGTGTCGCGCGGATCGATCACTCCGTCGTCGAGCACCCGGGCGCTGGTCGAGAACACGTCCATCTGGCTGTCGAACACCCCGGTGATCTGCGCCTTCATCGCGTCCAGCTTCTCCTTCTCGATCGGCTTGCCGCGCCGCGCGGCGGCGGCCTCAGTCACGATCGCCATGGTTTCGGCGGCCTGCTCGCCGCCCATCACGGCGGTCTTGGCGTTGGGCCAGGAGAAGCAGAAGCGCGGATGGAAGCCGCGGCCGCACATGCCGTAATTGCCGGCGCCGAACGAGGCGCCGCAATACAGCGTGATCTGCGGCACCGTCGCCGAGGTCACCGCCTGGATCATCTTGGAGCCGTGCTTGATCATGCCGGCCTCTTCATAGGCCCGGCCCACCATGTAGCCGGTGGTGTTGTTCATGTAGAGGATCGGTGTGCGCGACTGGCAGCAGGCCTGGATGAAATGCGTCGCCTTGTTGGCGCCGGGCACGTCGAGCGGGCCATTATTGGTGATGATGCCGATCGCCTGGCCCTCGATGCGCGCGTGGCCGCAGACCGTCGCCGGGCCGTAATTGGCGCCGAACTCGGCGAAGTCGGAATCGTCGATGAAGCGCGCAATCGCCTGGCGCATGTCGACGGGGCGCTTGTGATCCATCGGCATGATGCCGAGCAGTTCCTCGGCGTCATAACGTGGCGGCTTGAACGCGGCCGGTTCGGCGGCCGGCCGATCCCAAGAACGATCCCAAGGCAGCTTGGCCATGATGTCGCGCGCGATGCGCAGTGCGTCGCGGTCGTCCTCGGCGAGATAATCGCCGAGACCGGAGATCTGGGTGTGCATCTCGGCGCCGCCGAGCTCCTCTTCGGTCGCGATCTCGCCGGTGGCCGCCTTGAGCAGAGGCGGCCCGGCAAGGAACGCGCGGGTGCGGCCGCGCACCATCACGATGTAGTCGGACAGGCCCGTCTGGTAGGCGCCGCCCGCGGTCGAGGAGCCGTGGGTGACGGTAACGACGGGAAGCCCTGCCGCCGACAGCCGCGCCAGGTTGCGGAAGATGTTGCCGCCACGGACGAAGTCCTCGACACGGTAGCGCAGCAGGTTGGCGCCGGCGCTCTCGACCAGCTGCACATAGGGCAGCTTGTTCTCCAGCGCGAGCTCCTGCACCCGCAGCGTCTTGTCGAGGCCGTAAGGCTGCAATGCGCCCGCGTCGATGCCGGCATCATTGGCGCTGACCATGCAGCGGATGCCGGAGACGAAGCCGATGCCCGCGACCAGTCCGCCGCCGGGCACGCTCTTGTCCGCATCCGCTACGTCGAACATGTAACCGGCGAGCGTCGACAGTTCGAGGAAGGGCGAACCGGGATCGAGCACCAGCGCGACGCGCTCGCGTGGCAATAGCTGGCCGCGCTTGTGGAAGCGGTCCTTTGCCGCGGCGGAGGCTGCGCGCGTCCGCTCCTCCAGGGCGCGCATCCGGGCGATCAGCGCCAGCATGCCGTCGCGATTGCCCTGGAAGGCGGCGCTGCCGGTGGAAATCGTGTTCTCGATGATGGCCACTAGGCGCGCTCCACAAAATGTCCGCTGTATTGCTGCCGCAGCTCGACCTTGCGCAGCTTGCCGGTCGCGGTCATCGGCATCTCCTCGAGGATACGCACCAGCTTCGGCACCTGGAAGCCGCCGAGGTGCTTTCTGCAATGCGCCTCGATGCCGGCCTCGTCAGCCTCCGCGCCGGGTTTCAGCTTGACGAAGGCGGAGACCGCCTCGCCCCATTGCGGATGCGGCAGGCCGACCACGGCGGCGTTCTGCACGGCGGGGTGCGCCAGCAACGTCTCCTCGATCTTGACGGAGGCAACGTTCTCGCCGCCCGACTTGATCATATCCTTCTTGCGGTCGAGGAACAGCACCTCGCCATTGCCGTCGATCAAGGCTAGATCGCCGGTATGGTGCCAACCGGACTTGCGCGCCTCCTCGGTCGATTTGGGGTCCTTGTAGTAGCCCATCATCACGTTGGGCCCGCGATGCACGAGCTCGCCGATCTCGCCGCGCGGCAGCAGATTGCCGTTGTCGTCCATGATCGCGGTCTCATTGACGATCAGCGATTCGCCCCAGTAATTGCCGAAACGGTCGAGCTGTACCTCCGGGCGGGACATCGTCGTCGCCGGATACATCTCGGTCTGGCCGCTGGATAGCACGAAGTTCGGACAGAGATCGGCCATGGCGCGCTCGAGCAGCGGTTTGCCCATCGGCGCCATGGTGTAGATGCAGCAGCGCAGACCCGACAGGTCGTAGTCGCGGCGGCGCGGATGGTCGAGGATCGCCTGATACATCAAGGACAGGCCGACGAACACGGTGAGCTTATCGCGCACGATCGCCTCCATGCACGCGACCGGATCGAAGCCGCGCATCAGCGCCATGCGGCCGCCGACCGAGAGATAGCTGAGCAGCAACACGTGGCCGGCGCAGTGGAACAGCGGAAACTGTCCGGTGATCCCGTCATCGCGCGAGAGCTGCATCTCGATACAATTGCTCATCACGGCCATGACAACGGCGAGGTGACAATGCATCGCGCCCTTCGGCCGCGAGGTCGTGCCTGACGTATAGATGATCATCGCGAGGTCGCGGTCGTTGATCTCGATGTCAGGCTCAATATCGGACTGTCCCTCCAGCAGACCGTTGAACTCCTGCAATCCGGTCTTGCCGGCATTGCCGGTCAGATCGATCGCGATCATCTCCATGCCGCGCGCTTCCAGCGCGGCGCGGCGGTCGGCCTGGGCATGAAGGGCGTCATCGATGATGGCGAAACGCACCTCGGCATGGCCGAGGATGTAGTCCATATCAGCCGGTCCGAGCATGGTGTTGATGGGCACCCAGACCAGCCCGGCGCGGTGAATGCCAAACAGCGCTTTGACGAATTCGACAGAGTTGTTGCAGATGGTCGAAATCTTCTCGCCCGGCTTCAGCCCGCGCTGCACCAGATGATTGGCGAAGCGATTGGCGTCGCGCTCGAGTTCGGTGAAGGTGACCTGCCTGCTGCCGTCGGTCAGCGCGATGCGATCCGGAAACCGCCGCGCGGCGCGCTTCAACAGGTCGCCCATCGCGACCCGGCCGATACGACCCGGCCCGGTGACGCCGCCGGTTGCTGCGAGATTGTGCATGCGTTTCTCCTCCCGGGCTCCGTCATTCCGGGATGCGCGAAGCGCAGACCCGGAATCCAGAGGTGTGGCGCGAGATTCCGGGTTCACGCTTCGCGTGCCCCGGAATGACGGTCAGTGTCGCGTTCCAAAAATCTGCCGCGCCTCGGCCGGGCTCGCGATCTCGCGGCCGGCGCGGCGCGCGCAGGCGGCGAGACCTTCGACGAGCTGCCCGTTCGACGTCACCTTGGTGCCGTCGCCGAGATAGAACGTATCCTCGAGCCCGCTGCGCAGATGGCCGCCGAGGTCGGCGGCGCGCTGGTGCAGCGGCCAGATCTCGGCACGGCCGATCGCGGTGACCTGCCAATGCGCCTCCGGCGCCTTCAGCTTCAGGAGGATCGGCAACAGCTCCGGATCGGCCGGCATGCCCGAGGCGACGCCCATCACGAAATTGTATTCGAGCGGACCGGAATACATCCCGGTCTGCCGGTACATGCCAACGCAACGCACGATGCCGACATCGAAGCACTCGAATTCGGGAATGGTGCCGGCCGCCTTCATCACGTCGAGATAGTCCTGCACCTTCTCGACCGCGTTATCGAACATCATCGGCGGCCAGGCCCAGGTGTTGTCGGCCTTCACCTTCAGATAATTCAGCGAGCCGGCATTGCAGGCGGCGATCTCGGGCCGCGTCTCGCGCACGCAATCGAGCGCGCCCTGGTAGTTCGGGCCAGAGGTGCCGGTGGTGTGGTTGATGATCACGCCGGGGCAGGCCTCGCGGATCGCCTGCTGGATCTCCTTGCTGACGCCGACATCCCACGACGGCAGGTGGCCCTTGTTCGGCTCCTGCTGCCGCAGATGGATGTGCATGATGCTGGCGCCGGCGTTGAACGCGGCCTTGGCCTCGCGCGCCATCTGTTCGGGCGTCACCGGAACGTTGTGCTGCTTCGGGTCGGTAAGCACGCCGTTCAGCGCGCAGGTGATGACGGCCTTGTCGCTCATGGGTCTCTTGTCCGCTTTGCAGCGCACATGCGCTGCTGATTTCGCCATGATGAGAACTTTGCCTTCGCGCCATCTTGCGTTGACTGGCTAAGTGGATGCGGCGACGACACGATCTGCCGCCAGCCGGTTAACACAAGACGCGGCGCCCGTATCACGCCTAACCTTGCTGCCAAGCAGAAGCGGCGCAACAAGCCGGCATCACGGGGAGAACGTCATGGTCTCGATCAACCGGCGCACATGGCTCACCGGCGCGGCAGGCGCGGGACTTGCCGCGGTCGCGGGTCTTAAGCCTTCGCTGGCCGACGACACGCCAGGCGTCACCGCGACCGAGATCAGGATCGGCAGCACCACCTCCCTGAGCGGCCCGGTATCCGCGCTCGGCGTGCAGGCGCGCTGCCAGGAAGCCTATTTCAAGATGCTGAACGAGCAGGGCGGCATCGCCGGCCGGCAGATCAAATACATCTACTACGACGATGCGTTCAACCCGGCGAAGACGGTCGAGCAGGTGCGCCGCCTGATCGAAAGCGACAATGTCGCCTTCCTGTTCAACATGCTCGGTACCGCGCCGAACTCGTCGGTCGTCAAATACATCAACGCCGCCAAGGTGCCGCACTTGTTCCTGTCGGTGAATGGCGACAAATGGGGCGACTACAAGACCTATCCCTGGACCATGGGCTTTGCGCCGAGCGCGCGGACCGAGGCGCAGGTGTTCGTCAAGTATGCACTGAGCCAGAACAAGAACGCGAAATTCGCGGTGCTCTACCAGAACGACGACCTCGGCAAGGATTTCGTCGCCGGAGCCAAGGACGTGCTCGGCGAGCGGTTCGCGACCGCGGCCGTGGTGGCCTCGCACGAGGTTACCGATCCCACGATCGATTCCCAGATCGTTGCGCTGCGCGGCGGCAACCCAGATGTGCTGATCTCCGGCACCACGGCAAAGTTCTGCGCGCAGTCGATCCGCAAGATCTATGAGCTCGGCTGGAAGCCGATGCACTTCATCGCCAGCGGCGCCGCCTCGATCTCCTCGACCATCGCGCCTGTCGGCCTCGACAAGTCGCAGGGCACGATCTCGTCGGCCTATGTCAAGGACGTCGCCGACCCCGCCTGGGCCAATGATCCCGGCGTGAAGAACTTCCTCGCCTTCATGGAGAAGTACTTCCCCGACGGCAATCCGAAGGAAGGCTACAACCTCTACGCCTACACGGTGGCGCAGGTGCTGAAGATCGTGCTCGAGCAGTGCAAGGGCAATTTCACGCGCGACAACATCATGGCGCAGGCCAACAACCTGAAGGACATCGAGGTGCCGACGCTGTTGCCCGGCATCCGCGTCAACACCAGCCCGACCAATCATCACCCGCTGCAGCAGCTTCAGCTGCAACGGATCGAAGGTCCGGGCTGGCTGCGGTTCGGGGAGGTGATCCAGGGCGCGAATTTGTAGCGGAGAACAACCCCAATGTCGTCCCGGCGAAGGCCGGGACCCATAACCACCGCTGCTCATTATTTAACAGCGCGTCTGCCATCCCGCATCACGGATAGATCACGCGGTATGGGTCCCGGCGAAAGCCGGGACGACAGCGGAGGTTACGTCAGCGCGCGCTCGCTCGCGGTTTGCCCGGTGCGGTAGATCGCAAGGTCCCGCGAGCCGGAGAAGATCGCGCGCGGCTTCAAGCCATAGAAGCGACGGATCGAGTGGCTGAAATGCGTGCTATCGGGATAGCCGATATCCTGCGCGAGATGCGCGAGGTTGATGTCCTGGTTGGCGAAGTGCAGCAGATGCCGCGCGCGCTTCCAGGCGCGGAAGGAGCGGAACGAGATCCCGGTCTCCTCCTTGAACAGATGCAGGAAGCGCGAGGGCGATAGCCCGGCCTCGGCGGCGCAGCCTGCCGCGGTCACCGGCTCGCCGGAGAATTGCCCGATGCGGCCGATCGCGCGCACGACACGCGGATCGAGCACGCGCTGCGGCAGCGCGTCGCCGAAGCACATGGTGTCGAACTCGGCATTCGCGATCGCGTCGCGATGCTGCATCTCGGCGAGCGTCGCATAGGCGTTGCGAATGCGATTGGCGAACAGATGGGAGTCCGATCCTTGCAGACGGCGGGCGACGGCTTCGAGCGTGCCGTCGGGCACGCTTTCCGGCTCGATCGCGACGCAGATCGCCGAGCGATATTCGCTGGTGATGGTGTGGCGCAGGTTCGGCATCGTCACCGCGAGTTCGCCATGCGACTCGCGGCCTTCGCTGGTCGACAGATGCAAGCCGTCGCGGATCGCGACATAGACATGGAATGCACCGGGACAGCGCTCGCGCGGGCGTCCGAGCAGCCCGGCATAGAACACCCGTTCCGGCGTGATCAGCATCCGGTGACCGGATTGCTGGCTGGAGCTCTGGCACTTCGCGTCCACGATCGCGTCCATGGCGGTTCCTCCTCGCGCGGCTCTTTGGGCCGCTGCGGCGGAGCTACCATAACGCAAATTCGCACGCTGTCACTGCAACGAAACGTCGTCATTCCGGGGCGATGCGACAGCATCGAACCCGGAATCTCGAGATTCCGGGTCTGGTGCTAACGCACCATCCCGGAATGACGAGCGCTAACGCCGCGCCCGCGGCGCAACGCTCTGTTCCTGACCGGCTTTTTGCTCCGCCGCGACCGCGCGCTGGTAACCGTCGCGCTGCTGCAGCCGCGCCCAATAGGCCGCGACATTCGGCCCGAAATCCTTGGCGAGGCCGATATTGCTGGCGAGACGGAGCGCATAACCGTTGGCGATGTCGGCTGCGGTGAAGCGTTCCGCGCAGAGGAATTCCGACTTCGCGGCGGCGGCCTCGACCGCGCGCAGGCGGCCCAGGAACCATTTTGCATAATCGCCCGAGACCTGCGGGTTGCGCCGCTCCTCCGGCTCAAGCTGGCTGTAGCGGAGCACCAGCGTCTGCGGGAAGGTCAGCGTCGCGTCGGAAAAATACATCCAGTTCAGGAACGCGCCATAGGCCGGCTCGTCGACGCCGACGATCAGCGGCGTCGGGCCGTATTTGGTGCCGAGATAATGGCAGATGCCGGAGGACTCCGTCATCCTGGTCTCGCCATCGATCATGAACGGGATGGTGCCGAGCGGATTGATGCCGAGATATTCCTTGGCGAACACCCGCGGCGGGAACGGCAGCATCTTCAGCTCATAGGCAAGCCCGAGCTCCTCCAGCATCCACAGCGGACGGAACGAGCGCGCGGCGTCGCAGTGATAGAGCGTGATCATCAGGCGTTTCCCTTTTGCTTCAGGCCAGGCAGCGTGCCCATCATCTTGCACAATACCATGAGCATGACCTCGTCGGCGCCGCCGCCGATCGAGGTCAGGCGGCTGTCGCGATAGGCGCGGCTGACCGGCGTCTCGTTGGTGAAACCCATGCCGCCCCAATATTGCAGGCAGGCATCGGTAAGCTCGCGGCCGAGCCGGCCGGCCTTCAGCTTGGCCATGGTCGCGAGCCGCGTCACGTCCTCGCCGGCCACCAGCGCCTCGCCGGCACGATAGATCAGCGAGCGCAGCAGCTCGACCTCGGTCTGCATTTCCGCGAGCTTGAAGTGCACCACCTGATTGTCGAGGATCGAGCCGCCGAACGCCTTGCGGTTGCGAGTGTAGTCGATGGTCTCGTTGATGATGAATTCATGCGCCTTGAGGCAGGCGGCCGCACCCCACAGCCGCTCCTCCTGGAACTGGATCATCTGGTAGGTGAAGCCCTGGCCCTCCTCGCCGATCCGGTTGCGCTTCGGCACCCGGACATTGTCGAAGAAGATCTGCGCCGTATCCGACGAACGCATGCCGAGCTTGTCGAGCTTGCGCGCGATCTGCACGCCCTTTGTCTTCATGGGCACGCAGATCAGCGACTTGTTGCGATGGACCGGGCCGTCGCTGGTGTTGGCGAGCAGGCAGATCCAGTCGGCCTGGGTGCCGTTGGTGATCCACATCTTGCCGCCATTGATGACGTAGTCGTCGCCGTCGGCGCGCGCACTGGTCTTGATCGAGGCGACGTCGGAGCCGGCGCCGGGCTCGGAGACGCCGATGCAGGCGACCTGATCGCCGGCAATCGCCGGGCTGAGGAATTCGCGCCGCACCTCGTCGGAGCCGAACCGCGCCAGCGCCGGCGTCGCCATGTCGGTCTGCACCCCGATCGCCATCGGCACGCCGCCGCAGGTGATGGCGCCTAGCTCCTCGGCCATCATCAGCGCGTAGGAATAATCCAGTCCCTGGCCGCCGAACTCGACCGGCTTGTTGAGGCCGAGGAAGCCAAGATCGCCGAGCTTCTTGAACAGCTCATGCGCCGGGAAGATGTCGGCCTTCTCCCATTCGTCGACATGGGGATTGATCTCGGCCGCGATGAACTTCTGTAGAGCGCGGCGCGGTTCGTCGTGGTCGGCGGTGAAGAGCATGTTCTCGAACTATCCTTTGTCATTCCGGGGCGATGCGAAGCATCGAACCCGGAATCTCGATCCATTACCTCTGGATTCCGGGTTCGCGCTGGCGCGCGCCCCGGAATGACCTTGCCTTCTCACCTCCCCCTGAAAGGGGGAGGTCGGCACGTTCGGCTATGCCGAGCGGGCCGGGTGGGGGTCAAACTAGCAGTCCGACTCGCGGCTTGACCCCCACCCTGCCCTCCCCCTTTCAGGGGGAGGGTTCACAATCCGCCTTTTCGCCGCGACCACATCATCACCTGACGCGATCACAACCCCATCTGCCGGCTCGCGAGGTCCTTCATGATCTCCTCGGTGCCGCCGCCGATGGCGTTGACCTTGACCTCGCGGTAGATACGCTCGACCTTGACGCCGCGCATGAAGCCGGCGCCGCCGAAGATCTGCACCGCCTCGGAGGCGCAATGCGCCATGGTCTGGGTCGCCTGATTCTTCATCATGCAGATCTCGGCGACCGGGCTTTCGCCCTGGCCGAGCCGCCATGCCAGCATTTCCAGCATCGCCTGCGAGACCGCGACCTTCTGTGCCATGTCGACGATCTTGTGCCTGATCACCTGGTGCTGCGCGATCGGCTTGCCGAACGTCTTGCGCTCCTTGGCATAGGCGACCGCCTCGTCGAGGCAGACGCGCGCATAGGCGGTGCAGCTCGCCGCCATGCCCATGCGCTCGCTGTTGAAGTTCTGCATGATGATCTTGAAGCCCTGCCCTTCCTCGCCGATCAGGTTCTCGACCGGCACGCGGCATTCGTCGAAGTGAAGCGTCGCGGTATCCGACGCCCACCAGCCCATCTTCTTCAGCTTGGTGCGGGACAGACCGGGCGTATTGCCTTCGATCAACAGCAGGCTGACGCCGCCGGGACCTTCGCCGCCGGTGCGCACCGCGACCGTCAGATAGTCGGCGCGCATGCCCGAGGTGATGAAGGTCTTCTCGCCGGAGACGACGTAGTGATCGCCGTCGCGCCGCGCCCTGGTGCGCAGGTTCGCGACATCGGAGCCGCCGCTCGGCTCGGTGATCGCGAGCGCGGAGATCTTCTTGCCGGCGAGCACCTCCGGCAGCACCCGCGCCTTGACCTCGGGTCGCGCGGCACGGGCGATCGGCGGCGAACCGATGGTGTGGCTCATCAGGCTCGAGGAGACGCCGCCGGCGCCGGCACGCGCCAGCTCCTGCGAGGCCACGATTCTCATGAACTGGTCGGCGGCGATGCCGCCATATTCTTCCGGGAAGCCGAGGCCGAGTAGCCCGATCGCGGACGCCTTGGCATAGAGCTCGCGCGGAAACTCGCCGTCCTCGTCCCATTGATGGGCATAAGGCTCGATTTCCCTGGCAACAAAGCGCCGCATCACCTCGCGAAAGGCCTCATGCTCGCCGGTGTAGAACGGGTTTGCCATCCGCGTGCTCCGTTGATTCTTCCCTCCGACGATGTCCGGATTTCTCCCGGTTCACTTGCGTCGAGTGGCTGCCATCGGTGCCGACGCCCGGTCCGGCGATTTGCCAGCCACTAAACGCAAGACAGTATCCTTATACGCCCCCTCCACTGCCAATTCATGGCATCAATTGAGCCAGGAACAGGCGGCGCAAGACTGCCGTTCCGGAGGAGGGAAATTTGCCGGTTCGTTACTACGACTGGATCGCGCATCATCGCCGGCGCACGCCGGACAAGATGGCGCTTGTCGATCTCGCCAGCGGACGCCGCTTCAGCTATGCGGAGCTCGACGCCCGCGTGTCGCGGCTCGCGGCCTGGCTGCGCGATGGGCTCAAGGTTGCCAGCGGCGACCGCGTCGCGGTGCTGGCGCTGAACACGACGGATACGCTGGAGGTGCAGTTCGCCTGCTTCCGGATCGGCGCGATCTTTCTGCCGCTCAACACCCGCCTCACCGTTCCCGAGCTGCGCTACATCACCGGCGACGCCGCGCCGAAGGTGATGATCCATGACGACGACCTCGCCGAGACCGCGCTTGCGGTGGCAAAGCTCTGCAATGTCGCTGCGACCGTGAGGCTCGGCCCGGGCGGCGCCTATGAGACCGGCATTGCGGCAGCCGCGCCGCTCGAACGGTTCGAGGAGGTCATGCTCGATGACATCTCGACCATCATGTACACCTCGGGGACGACGGGCCAGCCCAAGGGCGCGATCATCACTCATGGGATGACGTTCTGGAATTGCGTCAATCTCGGCGGCCCCGCCTACATCTCGCCGGCCTCGGTGCTGCTCACGGTGCTGCCGCTGTTCCACACCGGCGGGCTGAATTGCTACACCAACCCGGTGCTGCATGCCGGCGGCACCGTGCTGATCATGCGCGCCTTCGATCCCGGCGAGGCGCTGAAGCTGATCGGCGATCCCTTGCAGGGCATCAACGTGTTCTTCGGCGTGCCCGCGATCTACCAGTTCATGGCGCAGCATCCTTCCTTCGCCACAGCGGATTTCAGCCGCCTCGTGATTGGCGGCGTCGGCGGCGCGCCGATGCCGGTGCCGCTGCTCAAGACCTGGGAGGCGCGCGGCGTCGCGCTGCAGCAGGGCTACGGCATGACCGAGACCTCGCCGGCGGTGATGGTGCTCGACCGCGAGGATGCCGCGCGCAAGGCCGGCTCCTCCGGCAAGCCGGTGCTGCACACCGAGGTCCGCATCGTGCGGCCCGACGGCAGCGACGCCGCGGTCGGCGAGCTCGGCGAACTCTGGGTCAAGGGCCCGAACATCACGCCGGGCTACTGGAACAGGCCGGACGCCAATGCCTCCTCCTTCACCGACGGCTGGCTGCACACCGGCGACGCCACGCGGATCGACGAGGAAGGCTTCTACTACATCGTCGACCGCTGGAAGGACATGTACATCTCGGGCGGCGAGAACGTCTATCCGGCCGAGGTCGAGAGCGTGCTGCATCAATTGGCGGCCGTCGCCGAAGCCGCCGTGATCGGCATCCCCGACGAGCAATGGGGCGAAGTCGGCATGGCGATCATTGCCGTGAAATCCGGCCATTCGCTGACCCCGGCCGAGGTCCACGCGCATTGCCAGGCCAATCTGGCGCGGTTCAAATGCCCGCGCCTGATCGAATTCATCGAGGTCCTGCCGCGAAACGCGACAGGCAAAATTCATAAGCCGACGCTCCGGCAACAATTCAGCCGGCCGAAGCCAACCGATACCGCGGGGTGAGCCAGACGCGCGCCGCGCGTTCCGGAATTCGCCGCGACAAGGATTGCCCCGCTGCCGTCTGCCGGGACCGGCTGCGGGTTCGTTGCGTAAGTCCCCAACCAAGATCAATCGAGGAAATTTCCTTTATGAGAACAACAACACTGTCGCTGCTGGCAACCGCCACGGCGCTCTGCCTGCTCTCCACCCAGGCCGCCTTTGCACAAAAGAAGTATGATACCGGCGCCTCCGACACCGAGATCAAGATCGGCAATGTCGAGGCCTATAGCGGTCCCGCCTCCGCCTACGGCGTCATCGGCAAGACCGAAGAAGCCTATTTCAAGATGATCAACGACCAGGGCGGCATCAACGGCCGCAAGATCAACTGGATCTCCTATGACGACGGCTACTCGCCGCCGAAGACCGTGGAGCAGATCCGCAAGCTGATCGAGAGCGACGAAGTGTTCCTGGTGTTCAACGCGCTGGGCACGCCGACCCAGACCGCGGTGCAGAAGTATCACAACGCCAAGAAGGTGCCGCAGCTGTTCCTCGCCACCGGCGCCAGCAAGTGGAACGATCCGAAGGATTTCCCGTGGACCATGGGTTTCCAGCCGAGCTATCGCGTCGAGGCGCGGATCTTCGGCAAGTACATCCTGAAGGCCAAGCCGGATGCCAAGGTCGCGATCTTCTATGCCAATGACGATTTCGGCAAGGATTACCTGGTCGGCCTGAAGGAGATCCTCGACAAGTCGAGCGTCAAGATCGTCGCCGAAGAGAGCTACGAGACCACCGAACCGTCGATCGACTCCCACATCGTCAAGCTGAAGGACACCGGCGCCGACGTGTTCGTCAACATCTCGACGCCGAAATTCGCGGCGCAGGCGATCAAGAAGATCGCCGAGCTCAACTGGAAGCCGATGCAGGTGATGACCGACGTCTCGATCTCGATCGGCGCGGTGATGAAGCCCGCCGGGCTTGAAGCTTCCGAAGGCGTGCTGTCGGCCGGCTACCTGAAGGACGCGTCCGATCCGCAATGGAAGAATGACGAGGGCATGAAGAAGTTCATGGCCTTCGCCGAGAAGTACATGCCGGGCTCCAACCTCGCCGACGCCAATCTGGTCTATGGCTACGCCGCGGCGCAGACCATGGTGCAGGTGCTGAAGCAGGCCGGCGACAACCTGACACGTGAGAACGTGATGAAGCAGGCCGCGAGCCTGAAGGATTTTGCGCCCGACACGCTGATCCCCGGCATCAGGATCAACACCAGCGCGACCGACTTCGCGCCGGTCGAGCAGCTCAAGATGATGCAGTTCAAGAACGGGCAGTGGGAGCTGTTCGGCGACATCATCAGCGCCGAGACCGGCGGCTAGCGTGACGCGCACCGCCACCAAACATCAGCCATCGCGAAGCCGCCCATCCGGGCGGCTTCGTTTGTTTTGCGAATCGCGGGTGAAGCCAAGCCGAGCGACGCGCAAGCTATCTCACCGTCACCCTGAGGAGCCGCGAAGCGGCGTCTCGAAGGGTCGACGGCCGGGCTCTCTCCCGAGTCGATGCATACGGGCCGTGCATCCTTCGAGGCTCGCCCAGCGGCGCAATCGCGCCGCAAGGCTCGCACCTCAGGATGACGGACCTAACTCTGCCGTTGTCATCCCGGCAAGAAAATCGCGAACGGCTCATCGATCGTTCGACGCAAATGCTCGCGATAGGCGGCGTAGTTCGCGTCATCCGCCGACACCCGGCCGAGGCTGGGCTTGGGCACGTTCTTCACCGGCAGGAACGCGATCGGCGCGGCGACCGGCGTCAGCAGCGAGCCGCGGCCGGCGAGCAGCGTCGTGATGATGCCGTACATCTCGCCGGAATTGCGCGGGCGCGACACCGTGATCACGCGATGCTGGCCGTGCCTGTTGGTCACGAGGTAGACGAAGCCGGATTCATTGGGCACCGCGACTTCGCCGTACTGCGTATAGTCGGCGTCCTGCCGCTCGCCCTCGCGAAAGCCGAGCGACGACGACGCTTCGTCCCAGGTGATCTCCGTCCGATAGGCATAGAGCGCGCCCTGCTCGCCGAACGACGGCCGCACCGTGATGTAGGTCCCTTCGATGCGCGCCACCGCGCGGCGCGAATAGGACCCGAGGCTGTCGGGTGCGATCCCGCCATTGGCGGGTGCGGCCACCGTGATCGTCTCCGGCAGCTTGCGCAAGGACACACCCAGCGCCTGCTCCAGCCGCACGGTGGTCGCAAGCGTGAACGGGCGGCGGCCGCCGAGCACCTTCTCCAGGGTCGAGAGGCTGAGCTTGGCCTGCTCGGCCAGCGTCTGCCGCGAGATGCGGCGGCGCGCGATTTCCTCGCGGATGGTCTCCGCTACCTGCTGGCTCTGCTCGGCGGATAGCTGCTTGTCAGGCGTCGGCATCAAGATTCCTGCCCGGTTCCCCTTGATTCCGCGCAGTCTAGCAGACCGGACAATCCATCACCAAACCGCACAAATCCGCCTCAGCCGGCGGCGGGCCGCGCCGGACGGCGGCCAATCATTGCCGATCATTCTGCTCGCGCCAAAACCGCCGTTCTCCATGATCGCGAGGCAGCGAAAGCCTCGCTCGGGAGTGACGAAAATGACGATTTACGATGCATGTGAGAGCAGCCCGGAGATCCGCCTGTCGCGCAGGATGCGCATTGCGCTGTTCTTTCTGGTGGAAGGTGTGGCCGCGCTGGTGATCGGCTTTGCGGCCTTGTTCGTGAGTTTCGATCCGGTGTGGTCGGCCGAACTGCCGCGACAGGCGGTGCTGCGTCCATCAGATGCGCGCTCCGGCTCGCTGCTGTTCAAGACCGATGACGGCTATCGGGATGCGCTGAGGCTCGGCATTGACGTCGACCTCACCGTGTCGGGTCCGACGGTCCGCGCCCGCGTCACGCAGATCTTCCGCAACCCGACCAAGGACTGGGTGGAGGCGACCTATGTCTATCCGCTGCCGGCGGGCGGCGCGGTCGACACGCTGAAGATGGTGGTCGGCGACCACGTCGTGGTCGGCGACATCAAGGAGCGGCAGCGGGCTCGCGCCATCTATGAGCAGGCCAAGCAGAATGGCCAAAAGGCCGCGCTCACCGAACAGGAGCGGCCCAACATCTTCACCAATTCCGTTGCCAATATCGGCCCCGGCGAAACCGTGCTGGTGCAGATCGAATATCAGGAGCCGGTGCAGCAGAACGGCAGCGAGTTCTCGCTGCGGGTGCCGATGGTGGTCGGCCCGCGCTACAATCCGCGCCCGGTGGTGCAAAGCGTCGATCTCCGCGCCGACGGCAACGGCTGGGGCGCCACGTCAACCGATCCCGTGCCGGACCGCGACCGCATCTCCCCCGAAGTGCTCGACCCTGCCACAAATGCGCCGGTCAATCCGACCAACATCACGGTGCATCTGAACGCCGGCTTCGCGCTCGGCGAGGTGACGAGCCATTTCCACCAGGTCAGGATCGAGAGCCCCGACAGCACCACGCGGCTCGTCAAGCTCGCCGAAGGCCCGGTGCCGGCCGATCGTGATTTCGAGCTCACCTGGAAGCCGGCCGCCGAGAAGGCGCCGTCGGTCGGGCTATTCCGCGAGCATGTCGGCAATTCCGACTATCTGCTCGCTTTCGTCACCCCGCCGTCGGTCGAGCAGGCGCAACAGAAGCCGTTGCCGCGCGAAGTGATCTTCGTGATCGACAATTCCGGTTCGATGGGTGGCACCTCGATCATCCAGGCCAAAGCGAGCCTGACTTACGCGATCGGTCGCTTGCAGCCGACCGATCGCTTCAACGTGATCCGGTTCGACGACACCATGGACACGCTGTATCCGGCACCGGTCGCGGCAAACAACGCCAATGTCGGCAACGCGACGGCGTTCGTCAGCGCGCTGCAGGCCCGCGGCGGCACCGAGATGGTGCCGGCGATGCGCGCAGCGCTGTCCGACACCAACCATGACGACGCCAACTACGTCCGTCAGGTCGTGTTCCTGACCGACGGCGCCATCGGCAACGAGCAGCAATTGTTCGAGACCATCAGCGCGCTGCGCGGCCGCTCGCGGGTGTTCATGGTCGGCATCGGCTCGGCGCCGAACACCTATCTGATGACGCGCGCCGCCGAACTCGGCCGCGGCACCTTCACCCATATCGGCTCGGTCGAGCAGGTCGACGAGCGCATGCGCGGCCTGTTCGCCAAGCTGGAAAATCCCGCGGTGACTAGCCTCTCCGCGAAATTCTCCGAGGCGACGGCCGACCTGACACCGTCGGCACTGCCCGACGTCTATCGCGACGAGCCGCTGGTGCTGGCCGCCAAGCTCGACAAGCTGGCCGGCTCGGTCGAGATCAAGGGCCGTATCGGCGATCGCCCGTGGAGCGTGACGCTGCCGCTCGCGAATGCCGCTGAGGGCAAGGGCCTGTCGAAACTGTGGGCCCGGCGCAAGATCGCCGATGCCGAAGTGGCGCGCACCACGCGGCAGCAGAACCCCGAGGACGCCGACAAGACCATCCTCGCGCTGGCGCTGGAGCATCAGCTCGTCACGCGGCTGACCAGCCTTGTCGCGGTCGACAAGACGCCGAGCCGCCCGGAAGGCGAGCCGCTGAAGTTGAGCGAACTCCCGCTCAACCTGCCCGCCGGCTGGGATTTCGCGAAGCTGTTCGGCGAGCGTCCGAGTCTGCCGGCCGTCCCGGGCGAGCGGCGCGCCGGCGACGGCAACCTGCAGCTCGCTGCGCTGAAGCGGTCACCGGTCGCCACGCAAGGTCCCGGCACGATCCAGCTGCCGAAGACCGCGACCGATGCGGAGCTGAAGATGATCGCGGGCGTGATCCTGCTCACGGTGAGCATTCTCCTCCTGGTGTTCAACCGGCGTCAGACGTCGCCCCAATGACGTCGGATGAAAGGAGGAGGTGCCCCCCAACCTCCTCCTTCAAGAGCGCGCGCGGCGTTCCCACCCGTCCCCCAGGGGCCGCGCGCGCAACTTTTTTTCCAACCCGCAATGTCATTCCGGGGCGACGCGCAGCATCGAACTATGGTGCGCGCTTGCGCGCCTGAGAATCTCGAGATTCCGGGTCTGGTCCTTCGGACCATCCCGGAATGACAGCAACAGGCGCAACAATGCCCCGCTTCATCCCATCCCTCGCCTTCGCCCTCATCGGCCTGATCCTGTTCGGCCAGGGCGCCTATATCCACGCCAAGGCGCTGCTCGCACAGGTGCTGCTGGAGCGCGCCTTCACACAAAGCATCGCGACCGGCCAGCCGGTGAGGCCGTGGAGCTGGGCCGATACCTGGCCAGTGGCGCGGATCGAGGTGAAGCGTCTGCACGCCTCCGCGATCGTGCTTGCCGGCAGCAGCGGCCAGGCGCTGGCGTTCGGCCCCGGCCATGTCGAACAGACAGTCGATGCCGGCGAGCGGGGCGTCGCGGTCTATTCCGCTCACCGCGACACGCATTTTCGCTTTCTGAGGGATGTCACAATCGGTGACGAGATCGACGTCACGCGAAGCGACGGCAAGACGTTTCGCTATCGGGCCGATCGCAGTTCGGTGGTCCGCTTCGATCAATCGGGGATCGATCCGCTCACCGACCGTCGTGAACTGGTGCTGTCGACCTGCTGGCCGTTCGATGCGCTGACATCGGGGCCCGAGCGTTATCTGTTGCACGCGACTTTGGTCGAAACGGATTCGCGCCCGCGCGGATCGGGTTCCTGATACGCAATCAATTTTGCGCCTGCCGGGATATTGCGCGCGGTGCCCTGACCTGCGCCGGCATGAGTTGCTACCCCCTTTCCCTCGCCATAAAAACAATGAAAAATCGCGCGCCTCACGGTGATCCGCCGTGGCCAGAGGAAACAAAGACAACAAGGATAAGGGCAGGCTCCATGGAAGCTTTCGCAAGCACCGCGTCTCATGTGTCCCACGAATGGGCGCCGCCCGCTGACGCCAGTGATATCGTCAAGAGCATCCACGCGATGCTGCATCCGCGCAACATCGTGCTGGTCGGTGCCACCGACAAGCCCGGCAATTACGCCGAACGGATCTGGAACAATCTGGTCAAATACGGATATGCCGGCGGCCTCTATCCGATCAACGCCAAGCGCGAAGCGATCTGGGGCGTAACCTGCTACAAGGACTTCGCTAGCCTTCCCGAAAAACCCGACCATGTGCTGGTGCTGGTGCCGGCCCGGTTTGCCGTGCAGGTGATCCGCGATGCGGCCGCGGCCGGCGCACGCTCGGCGACCATCGTCACCTCGGGCTTCAGCGAGCTGCAGGATGAGGAAAGCCAGCGGCTTGCGGTCGAGCTGAAGCAGGCGATCAAGGAGACCGGGCTTGCGGTCACCGGTCCGAATTGCCTCGGCAATCTCAGCGCCGGCGAGAACCTGTTCACCAATATCGACGACCGCATCGTCACCATGGAGCAGGGCGCGGTGGCGATCGCCGGCCAATCCGGCGCGATCGTGATGGCGATCCGCCAGGCGCTGGAGGATCGTGGGGTCGGCGTCGGCTACATGGTCACGACTGGCAATGAATCCGGCCTCGAGACCCCGGACCTGATGAGCTATTTCGCCGCCGATCCGAGCATCCGTGTCATCGTGGTCTATCTCGAAGGCGTCAGGAACACGAAGGTATTCCGCGATGCCTGCAAGGCCGCGCGCGCCGCCGGCAAGCCGGTGATCGCGCTCAAGCTCGGCGCCTCCGAAGGCGGCCGCGCGGCGGCGATGGCGCATACCGGCGCGCTCGCCGGCTCGATCGAGACCTTCGATGCGATCTCGACCCGCGAAGGCGTGATCCGGGTGCGTGGGCTGGATGAACTGATCGAAACCACCGAGTGCTTCGTGCATGCCGATCCGCCGAAGGGCAATCGCCTCGCGGCGGTGTCGCTGTCGGGCGGCAAGCGCGGCCTCCTGATCGACGCGTTCTATTCCGCCGGGCTGAACTTCGCGCCGCTGAGCCCGAACGCATCGGAGCAGCTGGCGAAGATGCTCGGCCCCGGCAGCATTGTCGGCAATCCGCTCGACGCTGGCTTTGCCGCGGTGGTCGATCCCTCCGTCTACATGAAGTCGATCAAGATCATGATCGACGATCCCGACACCGATATCGTCATCATCGATGCCGAGCTGCCGAAGGCGCCGCACGAGCTGCGCGAGCGCAATCTGCGCATCGTCAACGAGATGGCGGGCCGGGCCAACAAGCCGGTGATCTATATCAGCGCGATGTCGATCGGCTTCACCGAATTTACCAAGGGGCTGCGCAAATCGCTGCCCGATATCGCGGTCATGCAGGGCCTCGACCGCGCGGTCGGCGCGATCAAATCGCTGATCGAATATGCCGGCCTGCGCAAGGAGGTGCCCGATATCGCGTCGAGCTCGAAGGCATCGGCGCGCGCGGTGCTGGAGAAGACGCTGAAGGCCGCCAACGGCGCCGCCGCGCTCGACGAGGTCGCCTCGAAGAAGCTGCTCAAGGCCTACGGCATCCCGATCTCAAAGGAAGAGGTTGCGCAGACCGCGGCCGAGGCCGTGAAGATCGCCAAGCAGATCGGCTTCCCGGTGGTCGCCAAGGTGGTCAGCCCCGACATCCTGCACAAATCCGATATCGGCGGCGTGGTGCTGAATCTCGCCAATGCGGCCGAGGTGAAGAAAGCCTTCAACGACATCACCGCGCGAGTGAAGAAGCTGAAGGGCAAGCCGAAACTCGAGGGCATCCTGATCGCGCAACAGGTCAAGGCCGACCTCGAGCTCGTGGTCGGCGCCTCGCTCGACGCCGAGATGGGCCCCGTCGCGCTGTTCGGCACCGGCGGCGTCGATATCGAGCTGATGAAGGACGTCGCGCTCGCCGGCGCGCCGCTCGACGCCGCCGAGGCGAAGGAGCTGATCGCCAGGACCAAGGCCGGGGTCAAGATGAAGGGCTATCGCGGCAAGCCCGCGCTGCACGAGCCGTCGGCAGTGAAGGCGCTGGTCGGGCTCTCCAACCTGATGGCCGACGCCAATGGCCGCATTGCCTCGATCGACGTCAACCCGTTCCTGATCAACAGCAAGCTCGGCGTCGCCGTCGACGGCCTGATCGTGCTGAACAACGCCGCCGCGAACAAGGCCGCGGGGCATTAGGGTTCGATACTCGCTTTTTCCTTCCCCGTCATCCTGAGGTGCGAGCGGAGCGAGCCTCGAAGGATGCACGGCCCGGCTGGTGGCCGTCGATCCTTCGAGACGCCGCTTCGCGGCTCCTCCAGCGACAAAGGCGAAGCCTTTGCGCGGGGATGACGGAACTCTGAGCCCGTCAGCGCTTCGACCGCCACCGCGCGCTAGAGCTTTTCCCGTTCCGATGGAATCGGAACGGGGCTCTAGATTCTTGTTTTGACGCGTTTTCTTCACGCGAACCGGTATCCACTTCGCTCGAAAACGCTCTAAAAGCTCGCGCCCCATTGCCGCGCGGTCTGCATCACCCAGTCGCGATAGAGTGTCAGCGGCGTCACGCCGGTGATGCCGCCGCAGCCGGCGGCGCCGTTCGGTCCCGTCGACCAACTCACCACGCCGACGATTGCGGGACCGCCCTGCTTGTCCTCGAACACCGGCGCGCCGGAATCGCCGGTGCAGGCCCCGAGCCCGTCGCGCACGCCCTGCCCGACCGGATCGACGAGACGGATCTGCAACGTGCCGGGCTTGCCGCTCGCGATCAGGCCGGCGACGCGGGTGGCGCCGCCGCTCTTGCCGTCACCACGCACGGTGACGCCGACGCCCGCGATGGTGAAGCGGCCGCCGACCTGGATCGGAATGTTTGGCATGCCGAGCGCGGCCGGCGCCTTGCCTGCGGCCGGCGCCGCGAGCTGCAGCAGCGCGACATCGGCGGTCGCGACATGATTGGTCATCGCCTGCATCCGAAAGCCGGGATGGATCGCAACCGTCCTGACGTCCTGTAGCTTCGGCTGCCTGTCCGCGCCATATTCGACAATCTTGTAATCGGCACCGGGCTGCACGCAATGCGCCGCGGTCAGCACGACCTTCGGCGCGATCAGCGCACCGGTGCAGAAATTGCCGCGCGAGCCAACGATCGTGACGACGGAGCGCGCAACGCCATCCGTCGACGGCGCGCCGCCGCCGACGATGGCGAAAGCCGGAGGGCAGACCAGCGACACGAGAACGGCGAGGATCAGGCGGGATGTCTTCATCGGCGAAGCAATAGCCCGCTCCGCGCGGGTCGCCAAGCACCGAACGAGCATCGAACAAGCGCCGGATCGGGCTGGTCCCGGTCTGCGATCCGTGTTAGCCGCTCCTCAAGCAACGCATCATTGGGCAGGAAAGCATGATCGAGGCAGTGATCTGGGATTTCGGCGGCGTGTTGACCACCTCGCCGTTCGAGGCGTTCGCGCGCTATGAGACCGAGCGCGGCCTGCCGATCGACATCATCCGCCGCACCAACGCCGCCAATCATCTCGAGAACGCCTGGGCCAAGTTCGAGCGCGCCGAGATCGATATCGACGCGTTCGACGCGCTGTTCGCCACGGAATCGAAGGCGCTCGGCGCCGAGGTGCGCGGCAAGGACGTGCTGCCGCTGCTCTCGGGCGACCTGCGCCCCGAGATGGTCGAGGCGCTGAAGCGCATCAAGGCGAAATTCAAGACCGGCTGCATCACCAACAACCTGCCGGCGAACGCGATCGGCAGCCGCGGCGGACGCACGCTCTACGTCGCCGAGGTGATGGCGCTGTTCGATCACGTCATCGAGTCCGCGAAGATCGGCCTGCGCAAGCCCGACCCACGGATCTACCAGATGATGGTGGAGACGCTGCAGGTGAACCCGAAGAACTGCGTCTATCTCGACGATCTCGGCGTCAATTTGAAGCCGGCGCGCGAGATGGGCATGACCACGATCAAGGTCGCGAATGCCGCGCAGGCGATCGGCGAGCTTGAAGCCGCGACCGGCCTCACGCTGAGGTGAAGCGGGCTACGCGCCTGTTCATGCCGCATTCACGCGGCGGCTTCTAATTGTCGGCCTCCCCTCGGGTCACGGCGCGATCGCATCGTGACCCCTTTCCTGCTCTGAGCATGACGTTCCGGAAAACCGACGTCCACTTCTCCGGATCATGCCTCGCGGAGGCACTTCCCATGAAACGTCTTGTCGTCGCCCTTGTCTCCGCTGGTTCGCTGCTGATCCCGGTCGCAGCGCTCGCGCAGACAAACACCAGCCCCCACAACAGCGCCGGTGGCAGCTCCCGCGCAACAGAGCGCGTCGACGGCGGCGCCCGTGCCCGGCGCGAAGCGCGCGGCCTGCCAGAGCGCGGCGAAGGCGCTGAAGGGTCAGGAGCGGCACGACCAGATGCAGCTCTGCATGGCGCAGGCGCGGCTCGACTGCCTGAAGCAGGCCATCGACCAAAAGATCACGGGCCCGCAGCGCAAGGATTTCGTGAAGAGCTGCGCGGGTTGACGGTAGCCGGGCTACGAGATTCTTCTCCTTCCCCCTGAAAGGGGGAAGGTCGGGATGGGGGTCAGCCGCAGACGCCGGCGTTGATGGAGAGAGTAGATCCCCACCCGCTTTGCTCTGGCGAGCAAAGCGACCTCCTCTTTTCAAGGGGAGGTTCGAACTACACGCTAACAAGCGTAGCCCGTATTGCGTTTGGCGGAAATACCCGGAACCATGCGCTATGCGGGCCAAACGAGCCTTGTGCTTTGTCCGCAACGGGCGCAGAACAGGTCCGAGTTCAAGGCAAATTCGGAGCTGATCCTCGTGGCTGACACCAGGCCCACCGCCTCGATCGAGGCCGTGGAAAGCGGCCTCGCCGCGCAAGGCTATATTGCGAGCCGGCAGATCGCGACCGCGGTCTATCTGTCGCAGCAGATCGAGAAGCCGATCCTGGTCGAGGGCCCTGCCGGCGTCGGCAAGACCGAGCTGGCGAAGGCGATCGCCGCATGGCGCGGCATGAAGATGATCCGCCTGCAATGCTATGAGGGCCTCGACGAGGCCAAGGCGCTGTATGAGTGGAAATACGCCAAGCAGCTGCTCTACACCCAGATCCTGAAGGACAAGCTCGGCGAGGTGCTCGGCGGCGCGCAGTCGCTGGCGGCTGCGCTCGACCAGCTCCACACCTTCGGCGATGTGTTCTTTTCCAAGGAGTTCGTCGAGCCGCGGCCGCTGTTGCAGGCGCTGGAGCAGCCGGCCGGCTGCGTGCTCCTGATCGACGAGATCGACAAGTCGGATGCCGAATTCGAATCGCTGCTGCTGGAAATCCTCTCGGACTTCCAGGTCACGATCCCCGAGCTCGGGACCGTCTCCGCAGTGGCGCCGCCGACCGTGATCCTGACCTCGAACAGCGAGCGCGATCTTGGCGATGCCTTGAAGCGGCGTTGTCTGCATCTGCACATTGGCTTCCCCGAACAGAAGCTGGAGGAGCGCATCGTCGAGAGCCGGGTGCCCGGCATCTCGCAGACGCTGCGCAAGCAGATGGTCGGCTTCATCCACGAGATCCGCTCGCTCGACCTGAAGAAGCTGCCCTCGGTCAGCGAGGCGATCGACTGGGCGCGCGTGCTGGTGCTGCTGCAGGCCAGCGAGCTCGACCACGAGATCGTCAAGGACACGCTCAACGTGCTCCTGAAATACGAGGCCGATATCGAGGCCGCGACACCGCAGATTTCGTCCTTCATCGCCAAGGCGTCGCGCCAGGGCGTGTTCAGCTAAACCAAGATGCGCGAGAACCTGCATCGCTTCTTTCGTGCGGCGCGGGGAGCCGGGGTCCGGGTCTCGCCCGCCGAAAGCATCGATGCGATGCGGGCGGTCGCCCAGGTCGGCTTTGCCGATCGCGACATCCTGCGCGACACCTTCCTGCTGACGCTGGCCAAGACCCAGGACGAGAAGCGCGCGCTCGGCGAATGCTTCGACCTGTTCTTCAGCCAGCCCGAGCCGCAGCAGGAGAACGCCGAGCAGAGCAAGACCGACGACGGCAGCGAATCCGGTGCCAACCCATCGGCCGACGAGCATGGCGATGCGTCGGGCGGCGCCGCCAGCGAGAACGTCGGGCCGCTGGCGCAGATGCTGCTGTCGCAGGATCGCTCCGCGATATCGAGCGCGATCGCCAACGCCTCCGGCGCCGCCTCGCTGCCGGATATCCGCTACTTCACCCAGCGCGGCATCTTCCAGACCCGCATCCTCGATGCGATGGGGATCCAGCGCCTGCGCGACGACATCGACGACCAGACCACGCGCAATCCCGCGCTCGCCGAACGGCTGCAGGAGGCGCTCAACGGCTTGCGCGGCACCGTTCGCGATGCGGTCTCGCAGGCCCTGCTGCTCTACGGGCGCGAGGAAGCGGAGAATCTGCGCAACGAGATCCTGCGCAACGCGCCGCTGGCGCGGATCGAGCCGCGGCAGGTCGAGCAGATGCGCGCGCTGATCCGCCAGATCGCGCGCCGGCTGCGCGAGCGCTATTCCAAGCCGCGCAAGCGCCAGCGCCGCGGTCATCTCGACGTCCGCCGCACGCTACGCCGCAACGCAGCCTGGGGCGGCGTCCCCTTCCTCACAGCGTGGAAGCGCAAGCATCGCGACCGGCCGAAGATCGTCGCGCTATGCGACGTCTCGGGCTCGGTCGCCCGCGTCTCGGACTTCTTCCTGCTCCTGATCCACAGCCTGCACGAAGTGGTGGACGACGTCCGCTCGTTCGCCTTCTCGGGCCACCTGATCGAGGTCAGCGACATCCTGGAATCGAAATCGCCGGAAGAGGCGATGAAGGAGATCATGTCCAAGGTCGGCTTCGGCTCATCCGATTATGGCAATTCCTTCGCCGATTTCGAGGACAATTGGATGAGCGCGATCACGCCGCAGACCACGGTGATCGTGCTCGGCGACGCCCGCAGCAACAACCTCGATCCGCGCGCCGACATCCTGCGCCGGATCGGCGAGCGCTCCAAACGGCTGGTCTGGCTCAATCCCGAGGGCCGCATGGTCTGGGGTTTTGGCGATTCCGAGATGCCGCGCTACGCGACCTTCTGCAGCGTGTTGCGGCAGTGCGCGACCGCGCAGCAGCTCGAGCGTGCCGTGTCGGATATCGTCGCGACCTATCAATAGGCCGCCCGCCGCACTTAGATGGCAAGCGACTCGCCGTGGAACAGCCACCCGACGAACGCAGCCAATGTCAGAGCGATCGAGGCGAAGATGCCGACCAGCTTGATCGTCGTGATCGCCTTCAGGATCGAGACAGACCGCGCCGCCGCATGCGGGTCGCCGTGCAGCAGCAGCCATACCAGGAGACAATCCTCGATCAGGTCGCTGAGCAGGTACACCGCCGGCACGACCAGGCCGAGCCACGCAGCGGACGGGTAGATCCGGCTGAGCCAGTGCGATGACGCCGCCCCCATCGCACCCGCCAGCGCCAGCATGACGATCAGGTCGAGCGGAAACAGGATCGGAAAGACATATTTCATCCGCAGATCGGACTGCACCAGCTCGCCGAGCTGGTCGCCGGTGTAGCTCAGCGTCTTCTCCGGAAAGCGGGTGCGGAACCTGCTTGCGAACACGCGATCGGAATAGCTGCCGACCCACCAGAACAGCCCGAACGCCACCACCACAAGTCCCAAGAGAATGGCCGTCACGAGAGCTTGAGGGCTCATGCCGACCTGTTCCTGTTGCTGCTGAGGAAGCTGCGGGAAGCCGCAGGAAAGATGATCGCGTGCACCGCGGAGTCCCTGAAAGGGAGAAAATGTCGACGCATATAGCAATGATCGACGAGCAGATTTCCATCTTTTCCGAAGTGTTGCAATTGAATTTTGAGAGCGCCATTGGCGGCTGGCCCAAAGCATCGCGAACGCAATTGGGTCTCTCACGGACACTCCGTCACGGCCGGGCATCGGCGAGCTGAAGCGATGCCGTCCTTGGCGCAGCTTTGGCCGGCTGTGGCGAGATTGAATTCGAAAGCCAACGGCAGGCAACGCCGGCGCGCATCGCGCTTCGCTACCCGGCACCACCGGCGGTCACGCCGCCGCCACAGAACCGTCTTCAATTGGAGATTGAATTTTCACCGCATTCTGCCGTACATAGAGGCTGCGAATTTTCACGGCGGCCGCGAGGGCAACGGATGCCGAAGGATATTGTGATTTGCTGCGACGGCACCGGCAACGAGATCGGTGACAATATTTCCAACGTGCTGAAGCTGTTCCGCGTCGCCGACAAGAATGACCGGCAGCGAATCTACTATCATCCCGGCCTCGGCACCATCGGCCTGCAAAACGCCTGGGGCCGCTTCAAGCAGCAGATGCGCGGCTTGTTCGGGCTGGCCTTCGGCGCCGGTCTCGACCAGGACACGCTCGGCGCCTACCTGTTCCTGTGCCGAACCTGGGAGCCCGGTGACCGGGTCTGGATGTTCGGCTTCAGCCGCGGTGCCTACACGGTGCGCGTGCTCGCGGCCTTCGTCCATGTGATGGGCCTGCTGCCCGTCGACCAGCTCGACCTCGCGAGCTACGCCTTCGGCACCTACAAGAAAGCCAGCTCCGACGCCCAGAAGTCCGACGGCTCGTTCGACTATGCTCCGTTGAAGGAGGCCTGGCATTTCAGCCAGATTGCCGGCGGCCGCAACATCGATATCGAGTTCGTCGGGGTCTGGGACACCGTGGCCTCGATCATCGTGCCGCGACAGGACAATTTCCTGTTCGACTTGCAGACGCTGCTGTTCACCCGCACCAATTCCAGCGTCAAACGGTTCCGCCAGGCGATCTCGATCGACGAGCGCAGGCGCATGTTCCGACTCAATCGCTGGATCGAGCCGCAGAAATTTCGCTCGGATCCATTCGATCCGGCAACGGAGTTGGAGCAGGACATCCGCCAGGTCTGGTTTGCCGGCGTGCACTCCGACGTCGGCGGCGGCTATCCGGAAGACCAGAGCGGGCCGTCGAAGTTTCCGCTGATCTGGATGCTCGAGCAGGCCAAGGCAGCCGGGCTGCACATGGATCAGGCGCTGATCGATCATCTCGCCTGGGGGATGCCGTTGCCGCCGCACAAGCACGAATATGTGCCGCCGAGCGCGACCGCTCCGCTGCACAATTCGCTGACCGCCGCCTGGGAAATCCTGGAATGGATTCCGAAGAGCGACAAATGGAAGGAATGGTCGGAGCGGAAATCCTTCCTCGGCTTCTATCTGCCGCGCGGCGAGCCGCGGCCGATTGCGGACGGCGCGACCATCCATGCCTCGGTGTTGGAGCGCATGGAGAAGGATCCGGCCTACAAGCCGATCAATATGCCGATGACCTACAACGTCGAGCCGATGACGCCGCCCCCGGCTCCCCCCGCTGCAACGGCTTGACCGCATTACGCGTCGATCGCGTCCTTGATCCGTTTGCGGCTGAGCGGCAGCTCGCGCAGCCGCTTGCCGGTTGCATGCGCGATGGCATTGGCGAGCGAGGCGGCGGCCGGGCCCTGCCCGGTCTCGCCGCTGCCGAGGAACGGCTGGCCGGGGCGGTTGATGATGTGGACGGCGATACTGTCGGGCACCGCATTGAAGCGCAGGATCGGGTAGGTCTGCCAGTCGATGCTGGTGATCCTTGTCTCGTCGAAGGTGACGCTTTCATAGAGCGTCCAGCTGGTCGACTGCACGATCGCGCCCTCGATCTGGTTGGTGATGCCGTCCGGATTGACGACCTGGCCGGCGTCGACGGCGGCGACCGCGCGCACCAGCCGGGCCCGCCCGGTTTCGCGATCGACCTCGACCTCGGATGCAATGGCGCAATAGGCGGCGAGATTCTTGTAGCGCGCGAAAGCGAAGCCGTAGCCGCGATTTCGCGGCGGCTGCTGTCCGCGCGTCCAGCCGAATTCCTCCGCGGCCTTCTCGACCACCGCGCGGCCCCGCTGATCGTCGAGATGCCTGAGCCGAAACTCGACCGGATCGGCGCCGGCGAGAGCGGCCAGTTCATCCATGAAGCTCTCGGTCGAGAACACGTTGTGATAGGCGCCGAGCGCGCGCATCGCGGAGATCCGCAGCGGCATCGCGGGGATGAAGTGATGCATCACATGCGCGTTCGGAAAATTGTAGATCGGAATCGCGTTGCGATCGCCGCCACCTTCCGGCAACGGCAACGGCTTTGGTGCGGGCACCGCGAATGATCGCGCCATGTGCTGGGCCGCAAGCAGCGCGCCGGCGCCGCCCGGCCGCATCGAATGGGTGTTGCTCCACACCGCGAAATTCCAGTCGGCGATCTTGCCGTCGGCCGTGAGTGACGCGCTCAATTTTGTCACCATCGCCGGACCATACGGCTCCCAGCCGTGCTCCTGCTCGCGCATCCACTGCACCCGAATTGGGCGCCCTGGCAGCACCCGGGCGATCAGCGCGGCGTCGGCCGCGGCATCGTCGGCGCCATTGTGGCCGTAACAGCCGGAGCCTTCGACATGGATCAGGCGGACGCTGGCGGGCGTCATGCCGAGCATCTCGGCGATCGCCTGCCGGTCGGGATAGACGCCCTGCGTGTGCGTCCACACCGTTATCGCGCCGTCGACGAATTGCGCGACCGCGCAGGACGGCCCGATCGAGCCGTGCGACTGGTAAGGCCGCGCATAGGTCGCTTCGAGCGACCGCGCGCCGCTCACCGTGGGATCGCTACGCTGCAAGATCGCGAAATCCTGAGAGGGCAGCGTGGTCAGCACGTTGGCCAGATCGTGCTGGTTCGGCAGTTTCGCGCTCTCCCGCCACTTCGCCGCGGCGGCCAGCGCGTGCATGGCCTTGACCGCCGAAAATTCCTTCTCCGCCACCACGGCCAGGAAGTTGCCGTCGCGCACGATTTGAATCACGCCGGGCATTTTCTCGATCGCGGCCGTGTCGCATTCCACGAGCTGCGCGCCGTAGCTCGGCGGGCGCACCACGCGCGCATGCACCATGCCGGGAAGCCGCATGTCCTGCACATAGGCGGCGCCGCCCGTGACCTTGGCCGGAATATCGACGCGTGGCACCGGCTGGCCCATCACCTTGAAGCTCGCCGGATCCTTCAGGCTCGATGTCGGTTGCGCCTGGACGTGCAACATGTCCGCGGCGACAAGCTCGCCATAGCCCAGACGCCGGCCATCGGGAGCGATGACGGCCGCATTCTCGGTTCGCAAGCCGTCGGGCGGCAAGCCGAAACGCTTTGCCGCCTCGGCCACCAGCAACATGCGCGCCTGCGCCGCGGCATGCAGGATCGCCGTGCCGCTGTCCTGCATCGAATGACTGCCGGACGTGTAGCCCTCGTTCGCCGTGAGTTTGGTGTCGGCGGTGATCACCTTCAGCGCATCGAAGGGAATATCGAGCTGCTCGGCCGCAATCTGCTGGAACGCGGTGCGGAATCCCTGGCCGAGTTCGGCCTTGCCCGTGAAGGCCGTGACCTGGCCATTGGCATCGATACGGATCCAGGAATCCAGATTGGGCGTTTTGGCCAGGCTGCCCGGCAACGCCGGGCCCTGCGCAGCCTTCTGCTCCTGCGCCACCGCATGGCGCAGCGAGAAGCTGACAATCAGCGCACCGCCGCCGGCCAGCACGCTGCGGCGATCGAGAATTACCGGCGCGGTCATCGGACGCTCCTGTCGCTTGCGGCGTCGGCCGTATCCATCAACCTGGCGGCGCGGTGCACCGCGCGCAGGATGCGCATATGGGTGCCGCAGCGGCAGAGATTGGGCTCCAGCTCGGCGCGGATCTGCGCATCCGATGGCTTCGGGTTGCGCATCAGCAGCGCCTGCGCGCGCATCATCATCCCGGCGATGCAGTAGCCACACTGCGCCGCCTGCTCCTCCATGAAGGCGCGCTGGATCGGCGCCGGCGCGGCCACGGTGCCGAGCCCTTCGAGCGTCGTCACCTGCTTGCCCTCGACCAGGACCAGCGGCGTGACGCAGGACAGCACCGCCTTGCCGTCGACGATCACCGTGCAGGAGCCACATTGCCCGAGCCCGCAGCCGAACTTGGCGGCATTGAGCGCCAGATCATTGCGCAGCACATAGAGCAACGGCGTATCCGGCTCCGCATCGACCTGATGATCCCTGCCATTGACCTTCAATGTCATCATGGCTTGCCTCGCTGTCTGGATTCCGCTGGCGTGTCGCGCGCCGCAAGCGACGTGGCCTGCACCGCCCGCGCATCGCGCACCGCCTTGTCGAGATTGGCCCACGCCGGCCGCTTGCCGAACCGTTCGCGCAGATAGGCCGTGAGCGCGACCATCTGCGTATCATCGATGCTGCTGGCGAAGCCCGGCATGATCGGGCTGCGCTCGCCTTCGACGGCGCCGACGCCCGACAGCACGATATTGAGGAGATTGCGCGGGTCGGGGCTTGCGATCGCCGTGCTGAGCGCGAGATTGACGCCGCCATAGGGCAGCGTCCGGCTACCCTCATGGCAGGAGCCGCACGCCGCGGCATAGATCGCCGCGCCGGCCGCATGGGTCTGTGCCGCATCATCGGAAGACGATTGTGCGACGACGTCGGCCGGCCGCTTGCGATCCGGCGCCGGCGTGCCCGAGATATCGGCCATGTACACGGCGATGGCCCGCACGTCGCTGTCGGGCACCGTCGCCAGATTGCCGACCACTTCAGCCATCGGCCCGCGCGCGGTGCCATGATCGGCCTGCCAGCCGTGGCGCAAATAGGCGTAGAGCGCGTCGGCGGTCCACCGCACCGGGGCGTGCGAGGTGTCGTTCAGCGCGTAGGCGTGCCAATTGTCGACCTCGCCGCCGGCGAACTGCGCATTCAGCCGCTCGGCGCCGAGCGCGTTGCGCGGCGTGTGGCAGGCGCCGCAATGCGCGAGCCCCTCCACCAGATAGGCGCCGCGGTTCCATTCCGCGCCCTTCGCCGAGTCCTGAGGGGCATCGCCGCTGCGCAGATACAGCAGCTTCCACCCTGCAATCAGCGGTCGATAGTTGAGCGGGAACGAAAGCTGATTCGCCGGCGGCGACGCGTGGACCGGCTGCCGCGTCATCAGGAACGCATACAGTGCCCGGTCGTCCGCATCCGAGACGTTGGTGAAATGGTCATAAGGAAAGGTCGGGTAGAGATGCTGGCCATCGCGCGCCACGCCCGAGCGCATCGCGCGGACGAACGCCTCCTCCGGCCAGCGCCCGATGCCGGTTTCGGCATCCGGCGTGATGTTGGATGAGAAGACGATGCCGAACGGCGTTGGAACCGGGAGCCCGCCGGCATAAGTCGCGCCGCCCTGCACGGTGTGGCAGGTGTTGCAATTGCCGATCGCGGCGAGTTCGCGGCCGCGTTTGACCACATCAGGGTCGAAGGTATCGGCCCGCGGCGGCGCAATCGCGGCAATCTGCGGCCGCCAGGCGACGGCAAAGGCTGCCGCCGCGCCCGCGACCAGCACGATCGCGGCAATGCCTGTGATGATCCGCAGCTGACCAGTCATGCTGAATTGAGTTTGTTGTTGGGACGTGTATTAACACCTTTCATTCCGGTATCGTTCGGCCAGAAGACCTCGATCACCGCCTGTTGACCTCAAGGAATCCTGGAAAATCCCAAAGGGATCGCGCAAGGGATCATGACCGCCCAGCCCGCCCTCGATCGCGCCTCCGCCCCGTCTCGCGATGCGCTGTCCGTGCTCAGTTCCGTGTTCGGCCTGTCGGGCTTCCGCGGCGCGCAGGAAAACATCATCCGTCACGTCACCGATGGCGGCAATTGCCTGGTGCTGATGCCGACCGGCGGCGGCAAGTCGCTGTGCTACCAATTGCCGTCGCTGCTGCGCGACGGCTGCGGCATCGTGGTATCACCTTTGATTGCGCTGATGCGCGACCAGGTCGCGGGCCTCACTGAAGCCGGCGTCAACGCCGCGGTGCTGAACTCGACGCTGTCCTATGAGGAAGCCTCCGAGGTCGAGCGGCGGCTGCTCGCCGGCGATCTCGACCTGCTCTATGTGGCGCCGGAGCGGCTGCTGACGCCGCGCTGCCTCAATCTGCTCGGCCAGGCGCAGATCGCGCTGTTTGCGATCGACGAGGCGCATTGCGTCTCGCAATGGGGCCATGACTTCCGCCCGGAATATATCGGCCTGTCCGCACTCGCCGAGCGCTTCCCCAAGGTGCCGCGCATCGCGCTGACCGCGACCGCGGACGCGCTGACCCGAAGGGAGATCGCCGAGCGGCTGCAGCTTACCGACGCGCCGCAATTCGTCGCGAGCTTCGACCGGCCCAATATCCGCTACGAGATCGTCGACAAGCAGAATGCGACCACGCAGCTGAAGAATTTCATCAAGGAGCGGCATGCCGGCGACGCCGGCGTGGTCTATTGCCTGTCCCGCGCCAAGGTCGAGGACGTCGCGGCGGCGCTCAGCGAGGCCGGCATTCCGGCACTGCCCTATCATGCCGGGCTCGATGCCGGCGTGCGCGCCCGGCACCAGGACCGCTTCCTCAACGAGGACGGGCTCGTGATCGTCGCCACGATCGCCTTCGGCATGGGGATCGACAAGCCCGATGTGCGCTTCGTCGCGCATCTCGATCTGCCGAAGAGCATCGAAGCCTACTACCAGGAGACCGGGCGTGCCGGCCGCAACGGCAAGCCGTCGGCGGCATGGATGGCCTACGGCCTGTCCGACATCGTGCAGCAGCGCCGCATGATCGATGAATCGACCGGCTCCGACGCCTTCAAGCGCGTCTCGGTCGGCAAGCTCGACGCGCTGGTTGCGCTGGCTGAAACGGTGCATTGCCGCCGGCAGCGCTTGCTCGGCTATTTCGGCGAGACCCGCGCGGAGGATAGCTGCGGCAATTGCGACAACTGCCTGACGCCGCCGCGCGTCCGCGACGGCAAGGTGCTTGCACAAAAGCTGCTGTCCTGCGTCTACCGCACCGGCCAACGTTTCGGCGCCATGCACCTGATCGACGTGCTGGTCGGGCGGCTGACCGAACGGGTCAAGCAGTTCAACCACGACCAGCTGTCGGTGTTCGGCATCGGCCGCGAGCTCAACGAGAAGCAATGGCGCGCGGTGCTGCGCCAGCTGGTGGCGATGGGCCATCTGCGCGCCGACAGCGATGCCTTCGGCGCGCTTGTTCTGACCGACAGCGCCCGCGGCGTGCTGAAGGGCGAGACCGCGGTGATGCTGCGTGAGCAGCCGGAGGGCGCGCGCAACCGCGCGGTCCGCGGCAAGTCGCGCCGCGGCGAGCTTGTGCCCGCGGCCGACAGCCCGGGTGGCGCCGCAAATCCCGCGTTGCATGCGGCGTTGCGCGCCTGGCGCTCGGATGTCGCGCGCCAGCGCGGCGTGCCGGCCTATGTCGTGCTGCACGATTCCACCATCGACGGCATCGCCGCGATGCGGCCGGACACGCTCAGCGAGCTGCGCAACATCGCAGGGATCGGCGACAAGAAGCTCGAGCACTACGGCGACGAGCTGATCCGGATCGTGAAGACGACAGGAGCGTGACCGGTCCTCTCTACGCCGAAGCGACGACAGTCGCTTTGGCCGGCGCTGAGACCGAGGGAGCCGCAGCTCAACGCTGGTCAGCGAGACAGCATTTCTTGTATTTCTTGCCGCTGCCGCACGGGCATGGGTCGTTGCGCCCGACATGGCGCAAGGGATTCCTCACGGGTTCGGTGTGGCTCCACAATGTATCGAGATCGTCGCCAAAGGGGGCATCCAGATCGTCGAAGGTCTCGTTGTAGCCGTAGTCGGTCCCTTCCATTTCCTGGACCGCATCCTTGATATAGCCGAGGCCAACTTCCTCGAATCGTGCGATTTCCTCGGGTCGCTGCTCGGCATCGACGAGCATTTCGTCGAACTCGCGGCGTTCTGTCATCCAATCGGGTATACGCCCGTCATCGAAAGCGCGATACGCCAAGGGCGCCAGCTCGCGCAACCCCAGGAGGGCAATTGCCTGCTGCCACGCGTACCAGGCATGGTTCTCGTCATCCGCCAGGTTTTGCTCGTGGAATGCTTTGAGCAGGCGCTGCATGCGCTCCCGCCCGATCATCCCATTCCATGTGAGGAAGGTGGCCGCGGCGAGAACCTGCTCGCGCGCAAATTGATCGACGGACTGATCCACGACCAGACTCAACAAGGTGTCGACATCCCCGTCAAAGACACCCGCGACAATGCGCGCCATGCTTTCGGTCAGGCAGTCACCCAACAGGTCATCAAGTTCGCTTTCGGGTCTGCGCAGCAGTCGCAGCAGGTCGCGGCAAACATCCGTGTCACGAGCTCCACCGAGGATGTAGACACCTCGGAACAGCAGCCTGGCCTCATCGTCGGACAGTTCCTCGCCGTTCCCTGCCCGGGCGACGATGGCGCGCAGCGCGGGGGCCGCTTCTTCCATTCTGATCAGGCACATTCCGACTGCGGCCGCAGGCAATTGTTTCTCGGTCGCGACGGCCTCAAGATAGTCTTCGATCGGCCCCAAATCGCCCCGCTCGAAGATAGCTTCTACTTCTTCCTTCTTCATGGGACCTCGATCTTTGCCGGCAGATGAACGGTCACGACAGAACAACTACCCGGTCACCGCTTACCCTCATCCTCTCCCAGAGACAGCATAGGAGCTATTCGCTGGACGGCAATACGCTTGCTTGCGGGCCGCGCCGCCCTCGCCCTAATCTTTGCCTACCGCGTCCAACGAGGCGCGGACAAGACATAACGATATAGGGAAGAGACGGCCCATGGCTCAGGAGAGCACCGCGCGCAAAACTGTGCGCCCTGCCGAGACCGGAACGTTCGATGCCGTGGTGATCGGCGCTGGGTTCGCCGGCATGTACATGCTGCATCGGCTGCGCGGACTCGGCTTCACCGCGCGGGTCTATGAGGCCGGCGGCGGCGTCGGCGGCACCTGGTACTGGAATCGCTATCCCGGCGCGCGTTGCGACGTCGAGAGCCTGCAATATTCGTTCTCGTTCTCCGAGGAACTCGATCAGGACTGGAGCTGGTCGGAGAAATATTCTCCGCAGCCCGAAATTCTCGCTTACGCCAATCACGTCGCCGATCGCTTCGATCTGCGCAGCCAGATCGTGTTCGACACCCGCGTCACCGCGGCGACCTTCGACGAGCAGGCAGGCACCTGGCTGATCGAGACCGACCGCGGCGACAGGGTTACCGCAAAGTTCTGCATCATGGCGGTCGGCTGCCTGTCGGCGCCGAACCGGCCGGCTTTCCCGGGCATGGCGGATTTCCGCGGGCCGATCTATCACACCGGCGAATGGCCGCATGAGGGTGTCGACTTCAGCGGCCTGCGCGTCGGCGTGATCGGCACCGGCTCGTCGGCGATCCAGTCGATCCCGATCATCGCGCAGCAGGCCTCCGAGCTCACGGTGTTTCAGCGCACCGCGACCTGGTCGGTGCCGGCGTGGAACGAGCGGCTGTCGGCGGAATATCTGAGGGAAGCGAAGGCGCATTATCCGGAGCTGCGCGCCAAGGCCCGTGCGCGCCCGACCGGCTTCTATTTCCAGTTCAACGCCCAGCCCGCCTTGCAGGCGAGCGAGCGGGAGCGCGAGCAGCAATACGAAGAAGCGTGGCAGCGCGGCGGCCTGCCCTTCCTCGGCGCGTTCGGCGATCTCCTGTTCGAGAAGGCCGCCAACGACACCATCGCCGATTTCGCGCGCGAGAAGATCCGCGGCATCGTCAAGGATCCCGCCACCGCCGAATTGCTGTGCCCGCGAAACGTGTTCGGCTGCAAGCGGCTCTGCGTCGATACCAATTATTTCGAGACCTACAATCTGCCGCATGTGAAGCTGGTCGACGTGTCGACGACGCCGATCGATCGCTTCACGACGGAAGGCATTGTCGTCGACGGCACCGAATACAAGTTCGACGCGATCGTCTCCGCCACCGGCTTTGCCGCCATGACCGGCTCGTTCGACAAGATCGCGATCACCGGCCGCGGCGGGCAGACGCTGGCCGAGAAATGGCGGGCGGGCCCGCGTGCCTATCTCGGCCTTGCCTCCGAGGGCTTTCCGAACCTGTTCATGATCACCGGGCCCGGCAGCCCGTCGGTGCTCGCCAGCATGATCCAGGCGATCGAGCAGCATGTCGATTGGCTGGCGGATTGCATCAGTCATATGCGCGACATCGGCGCCGGCACGATCGAGGCGGTCCGCGACGACGAGGACGCCTGGGTCACCCATGTCAACGACGTATCAACGGTTTCGCTGCGCTCGACCTGCAGTTCCTGGTATGTCGGCGCCAACATCCCGGGCCGTCCCCGCGTGTTCATGCCCTATATCGGCGGCTTCCCGATCTATGTGCAGAAGTGCAATGAGGTGATGAACTCGGGTTACGACGGCTTCGTGCTGCAGGGTGGGCGCAACGGCAATGCACCGCCGCAGGTGCGCTTCACCGAGCGCTGGCAGGTACCGCTCGACATCGAGGTGATCTCGCCGGCCGCGGTCGCCGCGAAGCGGGTTCCCGTGGTCTGAGTGCCGGCGGTATCCCCGCCGGGATTGCGCATGATAGTGTCGCGCCGGTCCGCGCTTGGCATCGCGGAGCGCACGGGGGACGATGGCCGACACGGCATTGCAGGGACTGGTCGAGCGGATCGGCGCGGATCACGTCGTGCGCCGGCTTGGGATCGAGGCCGCGCATGAGAAGCAGGTGTTCGGCCAGGGCACGCTGCTGTTCAACGTCGAGAACTGGAAACTGGCGCCGCGGATCATCGAGACCGCGCTCAAGGTGACCGGCCTGCACGGCCGCGCGCGGCGTAATGCCGATAGGGTCGAAGTGCGGCACAATCTGGTGACGTCGGCGCGCCTGCCGGCGGCCTTCGACGGCTTCGCCATGCTTCAGCTCAGCGATCTCCACGCCGACATCAGCCAACGCGCGATGCGGCATCTGATGGACATCGTGAGCGATATCGCCTGCGATATCTGCGTTCTCACGGGCGACTACCGCGGCAAGACGTATGGGCCGTTTGAAACGAGCCTCGCGTTGATGCGGGATCTGTGCGCGCGGATCAAGCTGCCGCTCTACGGCATCCTCGGCAATCATGACAGCATCCGCATGACGCCGGCGCTGGAGGCGATGGGCATCAGGATGCTGTTCAATGAGCAGGAGTCGATCACGCGCGATGGCGCGACGATCCACCTCGCCGGGATCGACGACGCGCACTTCTACCGCACCGACGACATTGCAAGGGCTGCCACGGCGATCCCGCGCGATGCATTCTCGATCCTGCTGGCACATACGCCGGAATCCTACCGCGCGGCGGCGGCAGCCGGCTTCGACCTGATGCTGAGCGGCCATACCCATGGCGGCCAGCTCTGCCTGCCCGGCGGCATCGCGATCAAGCTCGAGGCGCGGCTGCCGCGCCGGATGGGCCGAGGCGTATGGCGGTTCGGTGAACTTGCCGGCTACACATCGGCCGGCGCCGGCACCAGCCTCGCGCCGGTGCGGCTGAACTGCCCGGCCGAGATCACGGTGCATACGCTGCGGCGGCTCGGTTGAGCATACTCCGCTCGTACGTCGCAGGCGCCCATTGCCAAAATATCGAAAACAACCCCATGCAAAGGAGTCGGCGGCTGCCCGGACGTCGCAAGGAAAGACGTGTGGCCGGTAGCCAGATGCAGTCGCCCTGCCGCAAGGACGGGAAGAGGGCGTAGCGGAGGTCTCAATTGCCCTTCTTCGCACTCGCGCTCTGCTCGTTCACCGTGCAGGTGATCAGCAGCGTGTAGCCGCGCGCATTCTTGGCAATCTCGGCGGTTTCCTTCTTCATCTCCTCGCGCCACTCGGCGGTCCGGTACGCCACCGCGCTGTTGTCGAGAAAGTCGCGCAGCGCGCCGGTCTTGATCGCGAAATTGATGTTCTCCGGGATGGTCCCCGTCGCCCGCGCCATCCTGACCGCGTCGAGCTTGGCAGCCACCACGCCGACCACCGCGCCGGTAAGGTCGAACAGCGGACCGCCGCTGTTGCCCGGCTGCACGGCGGCGCTGATCTGCAGATGACGGGTATCGTTGAGGATGCCACTCAGCGAAGAGACAATGCCCGTGGTGACCGTGAAATCGGATGTCAGCAATCTGTGATAGGGATAACCGATCGCCACTACGCCGTTGCCGACCAGGATGGGGTTTTGCCTGAGGCTGACGACATCCTTGAAAGGGGTCGGCGCCTGCAGCAACGCGAGATCATTGGTCTCGTCATCGGACACCAGGCGCAGCTTGACCGGCGCCTCGCCGCTCAGGTTGCCCGTGATCTCGCTGCAGCCGCCGACGACATGGTGATTGGTGACGACGTGGCCGCTGCTGCTGACCACAAAGCCGGTGCCGGTCCCCGATCTCGCCTGCTTCGCCGGCGCGGCGCGCTGGGTGCTGCAGCCTGCTGCGGCGGCGCCGCCGCAGGCTTTGTCGCGACCGCGAACTCGCCGGCATTGGAGACGCCGTTCTTCTTCACCGAGACGACGCAGTTGAGCAGAGCCGGCAACAGCTGCGCGGTCTGATTGAGGTTGAACTGAAACAATTGTCCCTGCGCGAATGCCGTCATCTGGCGCGCCTTGCGGAACTGGTTGATTAGACTGGAATTCACCGGCATCTCGACATTCACGAGCTGGGTGCCGAGCGGCATGCCGTAGACGTTGAACGCCGGCTGGCCGTCAAAGGTCAGCGCCAGCGGAAAGGCCTCGCCCGGCGTCAGACGCCAGCTGTCATGGGCAAAGCCGAGCCGCCAGCTGCCATTCTCGGCGATCGACACCATGAAGAAGATGCCGCTTTGATAGGTGGTGCCCGCCGAGCAATGGGTGAAGGCGCCATTCTTGTCGTTGGTGAAAGCGCCGCCCTTCCAGTTGCCGACCGTGATCGAGCCGTAGGGACCGCGGGCGCTCGACGGAGTTGCAGACGCAAACAGCCACGCGGCCGCAACGGCCGCCCAGATCGCAACTCTCATGACGCGCACTCCCCCCAGCCACAACCCATCATAGGAGGCGTCGAAATTCATCCGCAAGTGGTGCGCGGCTTGGTCTTTGGTCCTGCGGCCACGCAAGTCCGCCGCGGATGAGGCGATCGCCACGCCCTCAGGTTACAGAACCTATGTTCCTATTATGTTCCTATGTCAACCGAGGTACTGGCCGCATTTAAGCCCCGTGTCCCAAGTTGAATCTTGGAGTGTCTTAATTCCGATTAAGCGAACGAAAACCGTAACTTGGCCGATGTTCTCGGCAAGACTACTGAGTCGCACGCCAGATGTTCTGGCTTTTGCAATCCGCCAAGTGTTCTCGCTCCACAGGGCAGAAGTGTTACCGGGGTTCTCCGTGGGTGAACGGAGTTCCAGCCTCCGCTACCGTCCCCCTTAGCATTCCGATGGAATAAGCCCGCCATCGCAGGGGTTGGAAGCTGAGGGAGGTCGACCAAGCCATGGAAAGCGAAAGTGCGCCTTCAGGGCCGGGTGAAGCCGCGTGGGAAGCGTTGACATTCGATGAGCCCGTCATCGTCGCGCTTGCTATTTGGGCCGCGCTATTGGTGGCCCACGTCATCGCGGCGTCGGTGTATTGGCGGGAGCAGCGCAGCCCGGAATGGTTGGCCGTTCTTGCGATCTTGGCCTACTGGCCAATCCTGGTGTCGATCATAGGTCTCGGCCTTGTTCTAAAATATCTGATCCGACCGCTGATCGGACAAATAAAACTGTTCCGGCGAAGGTCCGATATCAAAGGCGTCGTTGAGTAACGCCGCCTCAGTTGGCGGCCTCTCCGTTTATGATCTCGATCCATCGGCGCAAGCTCGATTCAAATCGCTCGCGCACTTCTGCTTCCGAGTTAGCCGTCACGCCAAATGAGAGCGGCGCCTCCCTTCCTGTGGTTGCGATCCATCCTCCGCAAGCTCGCGGCTGAATCTCCGGCACAATCCCCGGCTTGGGGCTGAAACATAGGCAAATGCAGGCCCGGTCGAAGCGCCCTCTAATACGACACCATGACGTCGGAAGAGATGCGAGCGATGGCAGCACAGTGCGATGATGTGGCCGTGAAGCTACTCGCTCCCGAGCGCGCCATCGTCCGGAACGTCGCAGCCCAATCGCGTATGCTGGCACACCAATCCGAGATGCTACGTAGAGAGTGGCGATCAATCAGGCCTTCCAGCGAGACTGTTCCCCGTGACGCCCTCAAGGAAACGGCCCCAGCGCGTTGGAACGAACGCTGAAGCCGCCTTGCCGCGCCGCTGAGAATAAGGCGGCCCCGGCACGTAGCTAGCGCCGGGGCCAGAGGGATTGTCATTCCCATGAGAACTCGACCCTGCGCCCAATAGGTCTGTTCCCGCATTTGCATAGGAAAGTCAGCATGCGTTTCATCGCAGATGCGATGCGGCACTCAAGCAAACGGCCCCAGCACTCGGGCAAGGAGGCTGAGGCCGAGGAGCGCCCGTGGGGTAGGGAAAGATTATGGACACCCCCGCGTGAGCTAGAACCTCGATGGTACGGAAGGGCATTTGCATATGTGAATGAGTGTCCTGATTTCCCCAAGCGAATGTCCTAACTGGGACAGCATCTCAACCGGGGTGCTGTCCGCATTTAGGCCCCCGTGTCCCAAGTTGACTTTGGAAGTGTCCTGATTAGAAAACGGCCCCAGCGCCGGGAGAGCGCTAAGGCCAAGTTGACGTTTCCAATGAGCTACGGCAGTTCAGCCGATCAGAAGCCAGCCTAAGCTGATGATGAACGCGACGAGCGATATCCCCGCCAAGCCTATGAGGCTGAACTCGACGCCATCTAAATCGGTCCTGAACATAATGTTCAAAGCATTACACGTCGGATCGGCGGGCGCTTTAGCGTATGTCAGTCAGCGGCTGTGTCCAATTTCCAGATTCCACCGGGCATCAGATGTCCTAATTCCCCTGTACGAGTGCCCTAACCAGGACAGCACCTCAACCGGAGCATTGCCGCCAAGGCGGACGCTACTGCGGCTCCCCGACCGAGGAGCGCGCCGGCGGATTTGGATCGCTGAACCAGTACCAGGATGCGAGGGCATGGACGCCGACGCCGATCAGGAAGATGCCGGCGTAGAGCTCGACCGCATGATTCATCGCCAGCAGGCGGGGATGCGGCGCGGCACCCTGGCCCTGGTAGGTCCAGACCCAGTGCCCCACGGCGACGATGCCAACGCCGAGCGCGGCGATGGCTCGGCCGGCCGCATTCATCATCCTCACGCGATGGTCTCCCAACTCGCCCGGCCAGGCAAAAATACCGGGCGAAGCTGACGCGGACCTGACGTGGGACATCGAACGTAGCCCGGATGGAGCCAACGGGTCGCGCGAACGCGTGCCCGACGACAGGCTCCGCGAAATCCGGGACTTTCTATCCGCGCTGCTGAAGCCTGCCGGACTACGCTTTGCTTCATCCGGGCTACGGACTTCTCTTCCCCTTCCCCCTGAAAGGGGGAAGGTCGGGATGGGGGTCAGCTACAGGCGACGCTGCAAGCGGAGAGAGCAGATCCCCACCCGCTTTGCTCTGCGAGCAAAGCGACTTCCCCTTTTCAAGGGGAGGTAAGAATGCATAGCCCGGATGGAGCCAACGGGTCGCGCGAACGCGCGCCCGATGACAGGCTCCGCGAAATCCGGGGATCGTGCCGCCGAGAGACCTTACCGGATTGCGCTTCGCTTCATTCGGGCTACGAAGCCACGAAATTAGAAGCCCGCTCGCCTCAGCCGTTCCTGAACGCGTAGGCGTAGCCGTTGAGCGCCGGTGCGCCGCCGAGATGGGCGTAGAGCACCTTCGATCCGGCCGGGAAATAGCCCTTCTGCACCAGATCGATCATGCCCTGCATCGACTTGCCCTCGTAGACGGGGTCGGTGATCATGCCTTCCAGCCGCGCGCTGAGCCGGATCGCCTCCTTGGTCTCCTCCGACGGCACGCCGTAGGCGGGATAGGCGTAGTCCTCGATCAGCACGACATCATCCTCGACGATGTCGCGGCCGAGCTCGACGAGCTTTGCGGTGTTCTGCGCGATCGACAGCACCTGCGCCTTGGTCTGCGCGGGCGTGAACGAACCGTCGATGCCGATCACGTTGCGCGCGCGCCCATCGGCGGCGAAGCCGACCAGCATGCCGGCATGGGTCGAGCCGGTCACCGTGCAGACGATGATGTAGTCGAACTTGACGCCGAGCTGGCGCTCCTGCGCGCGCACCTCCTCGGCGAACCCGACATAGCCGAGCCCGCCAAATTTGTGCACGGAGGCGCCGGCCGGAATCGCGTAGGGCTTGCCGCCCGCCGCCTTCACTTCCTCGATCGCCTGCTCCCAGCTCTTGCGGATACCGATGTCGAAGCCTTCGTCGACCAGCCGCACATCGGCGCCCATGACGCGCGAAAGCAGGATGTTGCCGACGCGATCATAGACCGCGTCCTCATGCGGCACCCAGCTTTCCTGCACCAGCCGGCACTTCATGCCGATCTTGGCCGCGACCGCCGCGACCATGCGGGTGTGATTCGACTGCACGCCGCCGATCGAGACCAGCGTGTCGGCATTGGAGGCGATCGCATCGGGGATGATGTATTCGAGCTTGCGCAGCTTGTTGCCGCCATAGGCGAGCCCGGAATTGCAATCCTCGCGCTTGGCATAGAGCTCGACCTTGCCGCCGAGATGCTTTGACAGCCGATCGAGCTTCTCGATGGCAGTCGGCCCGAATGTGAGTGGATAGCGCGCGAACTTCTCCAGCATGCTGGCATCCTCTTTGGTGGTCTGAAACGGCGGCCACAGCTATCACCCCTGGCGCGAAAGGTGCTCTCTAACTCAGCCCGCACAATTGCCGAAGATTGCCGGATCTGGCCCTGATGGTATATTTTCTCTCATGAAATCGACCAATAGTGAGAGATTCTTCCATGTCCGCCCGACTCGACCGCATCGACCTCAAGATGTTGAGATTGCTGCAAAAGAACGGCCGGCTCAGCAATGCCGAGCTGGCCGATCAGGTCGGCGTCAGCCCCGCCACCTGCCATCGCCGGACGCAAGCGCTGTTCGACGAGGGTTATCTCAGCGGCGTCCGCGCCATGGTGGCGCCGCGCAAGCTCGGCAAGGGCACGCTGGTGATGGTCGGCGTCGTGCTCGACCGCTCGACACCGGAAAGCTTTGCGAGCTTCGAGCAGGCGGTGGCGAAGCTCAAATGCGTGCTCGACTGCCACCTCGTCGCCGGCGATTTCGATTACTTCCTCAAGATCCGCGCCGGCGACGTCGACGACTTCAAGCGCATCCATGGCGACCAGCTGATCGCGCTGCCCGGCGTGCGGCAGACCCGCACCTTCTTCGTCATGAAGGAGGTGGTGGACAATGCGGCGCTGGAGTTTTGAACCTGACGTCATCCCGGCACGGGCCGGGCGCCGCGAGCCGCCAGATCGGCCGGCCTGCCCGAGAGAAGTAATCCCTTCATCCGACTTGATGGCCGGCGCAAACCGGCGCAGTCTCTCACTAAATCCCCGCGGGGGGCGGGGGTCGCGCGCGGATGCGCGGGGGACATCATCCGCGGATGACAATCATGAACGCCACGGCGATCCGACTGGTCATTCCGTTGCTGGCACTTGCCGCCGGCGGCACGGCGGCGCTCGTCTTCGGCATCCGCCAAACCCAGCAAATCCTGGGCGGGAGCACGCCTTTGACGGCGACAGCACCATCCGCGCCAGCGGCTCCGGCGCGAGACCAAAACAAGACCGCGCTGGCAAAGGCGCAAACCGAGACCGCGGCCTTGGCCGACGTGCTGGCGGGACCGGCGCCGGCACCAGGCGGCGACGCGGTGCCGGAGTTCGACGTCGTCAACATCGAGCCGACCGGCGAGACCGTTGTTGCCGGCCGGGCGCTACCGGGCACGACGGTGGAACTGCTGCGCAATGGCGAGGTGCACGATCGCGTCGTGGCGGACAAGTCCGGCCAGTTCGTCATGGTCCCGCGCCCGCTTCCGCCGGGAAACTATGACCTCACCCTGCGCATGACGCGCGACGGCAAGCAGGTGACCTCCAAGCAAAGCGTGGCGGTGGCGCTCGAGGCTGCGACGCGGGAGCGGCCGATGGTGGCGCTGATGACACCGGACAAACCGGTCCGCGTGCTGTCGCAACCTGCGGCCACGGCGCCGGCGGCTGGGAAAGTGGCCATCGAGGCCGTCGAGACCGAACCGGACGGCAAGCTCCATGTGAGCGGTCAGGCAGCTCCCGGCGCGACCGTCAGGCTCTATCTCAACGGCAGCTTGATCACGTCCGCGACGGCCGACGAGGCGGGGCACCTCTCGGTCACGATCAACAAGGGCGTGACGGCCGGCAACTATCAGGTGCGGCTTGACGACGTCGACCCCACTTCCGGCAAGGTCCGCGCGCGTGCCGAGGTGCCATTCAACGTTCCGGACACGATGACGACCGCATCGATCCCGGCATCGCCAACCTCGTCCGGCCGTGCGGATATCGCCAAACCACAGCTCGCCGCGGCGGCAACCGCCACCGCATCCGATGTGAAGTCCGCCTCCGCTGTGATCGTGCCGAAGATCACCACGACCACCGTCGCCCGCGGCGACAGCCTGTGGCGGATCAGCCAGCGCGCATTCGGCGCCGGACAGCGCTACGCCGTGATCTATCGGGCCAATTCGCAGCAGATCCGCAATCCCAATTTGATCTATCCCGGCCAGGTCTTCGTCGTGCCGGCAAAGTGAGACCGGCCTACCGCCAACGGTCACTTGCCGGGGGATTTCAGGAACGCCACGATCCTGGCGCGATCCTCCGCCGAGCGCACGCCGGTATACGGCTTCATGCCGTTGCCCGACACCACGGCCTCGGGATCTTCGATGAAGCGCAGCAGCGTGCTCTCATCCCAGACGATGTCGGATGATTTCATCGCCTCCGAATAAGGAAAGTTCGCAACCGATCCGGCCTTGCGGCCGACCACATTGTGCAGGTTCGGGCCAACGCGGTTGTCGCCGTCCTTGACCGTGCGGCAGGTGCGGCAGGAATTGTTGAACGCCTGCTCGCCGGACACGCCCGCATCCTGACCATGGGACGGCGATGACGCCAACGACATCAGCCCGCAAACGACGACGATGAATCCCGGCCGCATCGATCACTCCGTCGGCAATTGCGCCAGGCAAACAGGCGCGCGCAGCACCACGCCTCGGGTGCCATGCCGTCAACGCAGAGGCGGCGTGAAAGGTCCGCTCGCGGCAGGCCCCACATCTGGCGCAGATACGCACGCCGCACTAGATGTGCTGCCATGCCACACCCCGCCCTCGAGGATTTCGTCGCCGGCCACCAGCGCCTGTTTGTCCTGACCGGGGCCGGCTGCAGCACCAATTCCGGCATTCCTGACTATCGCGACAGCGACGGCAACTGGAAGCGGACCCGCCCGGTCACCATCCAGGCGTTCTTGGGCGAGGCGGCGACGCGGCAGCGCTACTGGGCGCGCAGCATGGTGGGCTGGCGACGGTTCGGCCGCGCCGCGCCGAACGGCGCGCATCGCGCGCTGGCCAAGCTCGAACAGCAGGGGCGCTGCGAGCTGCTGCTGACCCAGAATGTCGACCGCCTGCACCAGGCCGCCGGCAGCCGGCGGGTGATCGACCTGCACGGCCGATTAGACGTGGTGCGCTGCCTCGGCTGCGGCGCGACGATGCCGCGCGAACAATTCCAGCACGAGCTCGCGCAACGAAACCCCGCCTGGCTCACGCTCGATGCCGCCGACGCTCCCGACGGCGACGCCGATCTCGAGCAAGATTTTTCGTCGTTCGTGGTGCCGGCCTGCGAAGCCTGCGGCGGCGTGCTGAAACCCGATGTGGTGTTCTTCGGCGAGAACGTGCCGCGCGATACGGTCGCGTCGGCGCAGGCGCATCTCGAGCAGGCCGACGCCGTGCTGGTGGTCGGCTCCTCGCTGATGGTCTATTCCGGCTTTCGCTTCGTCCGGATGGCAGAGCAGCACGGCCTGCCGATTGCCGCCGTCAATCTCGGCCGCACCCGCGCCGACGAACTGCTCACCCTCAAAGTCGAGGATAGTTGCGAGAGCGCGCTGGCGTTCTTGCTGTAGGTCGCCTGTCTCTTCCCGTCATTGCGAGGAGCGATAGCGACGAAGCAATCCATCGAGCCGCCTATGCGGAAAAATGGATTGCTTCGCGGAGCCTGTCATCCGGCGGCGCCTTGCGCCGACCGGGTGGCTCGCAATGACGATGGGAGAATCATCGCACTACGCGCGGTGGCGCGGCGCCTTGGCCATCGGCATGTTGGCGTTCCAGTGCGTCCAGCTGACGCTGGCGAGGCTGCCGAGGTCCGTCGCCAGTGGGCGACGGGTCCGGCGCTCGTACTCCGCGATGCAGCGGCCCGACTCGCCGATCTTGCGCTGCAATTCGTCGATCGTCATCTGCGTCGCACGGCCGCAATTGGCCTTGCCGAGCTGATCGGCCTCGATCGCCCTCAACGCCGCCCGCAGCTTCTTGAGCTGCGCGCGCTGCCAGGCAATGTGACTATCGCTGTCTGCCGTCATGTGGCCGCCACCATCTTCGATCGTTGCACGCCATTGGGAACCTCGATGTCGACCTCGAGCATCGAGACGAACTTGCCACGGTCCATCCGGACCACGACCTTGTCGGGGTCGACGTCGATATGCTTGGAAACCACGCTCAGGATTTCCGAGCGAAGTGTCTCCAGGAGATCTGGCGCGCCGGTCCGGCCACGCTCATGCGAAAGCAGGATCTGCAACCGCTCCCGCGCGACGGGCGCCGATGCGGCGCGGCCGCCGAACAGCCGCATTACGTTCATCATGCCGCCCTCCGTCGCAGTAGCCGATCCATCAACCCCTTGCGTTGAACCGGCACGGTCATCTCCACCGCCTCGCCCATCAGGCGGCGTACCGCGTCGGTATAGGCCCGCGCCGGCGCGCTGCTTGCTGCGTTCAGCGTGACCGGACAGCCGACATTGGAGGCGCGCAGCACGTCCTGGCTTTCCGGGACGATGCCGAGCAAGGGGGTCGCAAGGATTTCCAGGATATCGTCGATCGACAGCATCTCGCCGCGCGCCGCGCGGCCGGCATCATAGCGGGTGACCAGAAGATGCTTCTCGACGCGCTCGCCGCGCTCGGCGCGGACCGTCTTGGAATCGAGCATGCCGATGATGCGGTCGGAGTCGCGAACCGACGACACTTCCGGATTGGTGACGATAACGGCCTCGTCGGCGTAGCGCATCGCGAGCGTCGCGCCGCGCTCGATGCCGGCCGGGCTGTCGCACAGGATCCAGTCGAACTTGGTCTTGAGGTCGGCGATCACGTGCTTAACGCCCTCTTCGCTCAGCGCGTCCTTGTCGCGGGTCTGCGACGCCGGCAGCAGCCAGAGATTCTCCAGCCGCTTGTCGCGGATCAGCGCCTGCGGCAGCTTAGCGACGCCCTGCACCACGTTGATGAGGTCGAACACCACCCGACGCTCCGCGCCCATCACCAGATCGAGGTTACGCAGGCCGACGTCGAAATCGATGACGACGACGTTCTGACCCATTTGCGCGAGCGCCGCGCCGAGCGCGGCGGTTGAGGTCGTTTTGCCGACCCCGCCCTTCCCAGACGTCACGACCAATACCTTGGCCATTCTCTCTCTCCTTGTGGTCGGTCAGTTCAATGGTGTAATGCGCAGCATTTCGCCCTCGAGCCACGCCTGGGCGGGCCGGTTGCGCAAGCTGTCGGCGATTTCTTCCGCAGTCTGGTAGTAGCCATCGATCGCGAGCAGCTCGGCCTCGATCCTCTGGCAGAAGATGCGGGCCGCCGAATTGCCGTTGATGCCGGCCATCGCCCGGCCGCGCAGCGTGCCGTAGACATGGATCGAGCCGCCGGCGACGATCTCGGCGCCGGAGCCGACCGAGCCGAGCACGGTGACGTCGCCCTCGGCAAACACGATCGACTGGCCGGAACGGACCGGGCTCTCCAGCAGCAGCGACGGCAGCTTGGTCTTGTCCTTGTCCTTGTTTTTTTCCTGCACCTGCGGCTTCTGCGGCTCGACATGGGTGATCGCGCAGGCCCGGCCGCCGGTCAGAAGCGGCGGCATGTTGGCGCCGAGCTTCGATTCGTCGACGCCCTCGATGCCGAGGATGCGGATGTTGCGCTCACCGAGGCTGCCGATCAGATGCGCGATCGCGGTCTGGCTGAGATCGACCGCCGAGAGGTCGAGCACGATGGGCTTGCCGGTGAAGAAGCCCGGCGACTTCGCCAGCGTCGCGTCGATCTCGGCCAGCCAGGACACGACAGGCACGACCGGCGAGAAAACGAACGCAACGTAGGAACGGCCGCGCATGCGGACCTGCTGACGTGCGACCTGTTGAGTTGCGTCCATCGCCCCTGACTCGGTTGTCTTGTCGAATGGTTAACAATCGGACCGCATGGTTAATCAAAGGTTAACGCGGTCAGAGTTTTCACCGATTTGAGCAGCGCTCGCCCCGGGGGCTCGAAACGCGCTTTGGCGTTTGAACAGGTGCGGAATTGGAGGAGATGCGGCCGCGTTTTTGAGCTGGATCAATTTTCTTCGCGCCAGACGGGGTTATCATTGCGCGAGCGTTTGCAGACGACGTCATGACCCAAACCTACTGGATTGAGATCCTGCGGTGCCCGAAATGCCGACGCACGGGCCACGCTGAGCTTTCCGAGGTCGCCCCGCTTCGCAACCGAATTGTTCGGGTTTCGGAGGAATTCGAAGTTCGCGCCGACGAGCGCGGCGACGATTTCCAGTGCCGAGCCTGCAAGCTGCCAGCCCTGCCATGACAGCGGATGCCTTAACGCGCATCTGCCGATCACGCCGAAAATCATCGTTGCAGCTATTCCGCCTTGATATTCGCCGACTTGACGATCGGCCACCATTTCTCGACCTCGGCGACTGCCTCAGGTCGATCACCCGGACGAGGTCGACGCCGCAATCAAACTCCACCTGCGGGAGTTCGCGCCAACGGCGTGAGGCGCCACTTGGCGGCGGCGAGCGGCGCGAGCTTGCGTCGGACGCAGCTGAGCGCGCGATGCATTTGCTCTACGCCCGCCGAAGACCCGCGACGTCGTCGCGGGCCTTCCGGGAACGGCTATGCCGATCAGTGGACCGAGCGGTCGGTGCGGGCAGCGGCCCGCGCGGTCGTCATCTTGTTGCGGGGCGTCAGAACGCTGAGCTGATGCGGCGTCGCCGATGTGGTCGCAACAGGCGCCTGCTCGCGGGCGTTGGCGGCGCCAATCACGCCGGCCTGCACCGCCGAGATCGGCAGGCCCGCAGCCTCATAGGTCGGAAGCTCCGCAGCGGACGCGGCGGTTGCGATCGCGAGAGCGGCGGCAAGGGTGGAGAGGGAAATCTTGATCACGGAAGGCTCCTCAGTGGCACGTGAGAAGCAGAGTTAGTCAGCTATTATTGCAATGCAATATCAATATTGCCGCACCGCACAAATAATTGATCGCCGACGCGCCTGGCGAGTACCGGGGGCCGTCGCGAAATACTGCTTGCCGGCTTCGGGTGTCAGGTATTGCCGCACGCTTCCCTGACCATCCGAGAGATCTCGGCGCGTCCGTGGTCCGCAGCCGTTTCCTGCTGGTCGGCCGCCTGCCTCAGTTTCCGTAACGGCGTGATTGTATTCGCGTTGACGAGCGGCGTTCTCTGCTTGCCGCCGGCCGCTTGCCATAGTCTCGAAATCACGGTGACCGAATCGCTGGCTCATTGCCGACAAGCCCGCACGAATTCGGCTGGTCTCCTCTCGACCCGATGCGTCGCTCGACCTTCCGAACCGATGATGGTGCAGGTCCACGTCGGGGTACCCAACAATGATGATCCGCCCTCCTAGAATAGCGGCTTGCCGTCCGCCTCACCGTGGTGCGATGACACCACTTTGATGCGTCGAGCTCGTCGCAGTCGTCGGAATGTTCGCCTCATCCGGAGACACCAATGCCGCGGTATTTTTTTCATATCCACGGCGGCCATTCAGTGCTCGATGATGTCGGCCTGGATCTTCCCGACATTTTCGCCGCACGGACGACGGCGATTGAACTGAGCGGCGAGATACTCAAGCACGACGTGACGGAGCCATTCTTGCGTCATCTTCGCTGGCATGTCGAAATCAGCGACAGCCCCGAGCCGGGCGGCCAGTCACTGTTCGTCCTTCAGTTTTCCATTGCGGCATGAATAGCAGCGAACGCAGCGCTCGCCTGCGGCGCCTCGTGGCCATCTTCAAACTTCGCGATGGAACGAAGCGTGCAAGCTTGATGTCCAGGAGGAGTACTCTGAAAGCCCCGGCGACACGCTGAGCGAAAGCTGCAATTCCCGTCCATTGCGGACGGACCAATCGCCGGCTTGCTTTGGCTCGCAGAAACCAATCACGACTACACAATGGAGAAGAAGCTTTCTGCCGATCAGCTTTCAGATATCACCGCCTGGTGTCTCGAATTTGTATTCGCGCCTAGACCTGACCTCGGAGGTCCCGCATGACAGCAAGGCACATCTGGTACGTCTCCTTCATTGATCAACGCGATGCTCCGCCCGACAGGCACGCACGAAGGACTGCGACATTCGTATCCGAACAGGATGCGAAGCAGTTCACAAGGAAACTGGCGGAGGACCAGCGCATCGAGAGACTTTCAGCTGGAACGATCAACCCGTACCGGCCCAAACGGGTCATCGGATCCAGAGACATTGGCCAGTGGCTTGGCAAAACCTAGCCCGCCATGGTGATCCGCAGTTGAGCTTGCCCCCATCGTGCAACGACGATCCATCTCTTTAAAACGGCCGCGCCTGAAGAGTAGTTGCGAATGCGAATGATGAAACCAGGTTACTGCGCTCTTGCTGAACCACAAGGGATGACGCAAACCGTATTCCGATGCTTGGCTTGGGGTTTGATCCTAGGCCTCTTCATCGTCACCGATACACCGCTGGCATTCCGTCCGCACACGTTGATATCGGCGAACATCGATCGTTTTGCAGCTCTGTTCATTATCGGGGTCGCCTTTTCGCTCGCCTATCCGAAGCACGTGCTGCCAATCCTGCTCGTCCTTCTCGCTATCGTCGTCGGCTTCGAACTCATCCAAAGACTGCTCCCCGACAGACATGGATACGTAAAGGACATGTTCGTCAAAGGCGCCGGCTGTTGTGCAGGCGTTTTCATCGCAACTGCCTTGAGACGCTCGTTTTCCGCAATCTCCAGGCGGACAGACAGCCCGTTGGCCTAGCGGGGATGATCATCGCGCATGAAGCTCGATGAAAAACGCCGGTCCGTCGCCGCTATTCGACGGATGGAGACCCGGTCGGCCCGGAATATGAGACGGCAAGCGTAGCAAGGACGGTCCTGTTGCTGATCTCGAGCTTGCGGAAGATGTGGTGCAGATGAACCTTGATGGTACCGTCGGCCACCTTCAGACGGCGGCCAATCTCCTTGTTCGACAAGCCCTCCGACACCAAACGCATGATCTGACGCTCGCGGTCCGTCAGCACCGCAAGATATTTCTCCGGGATCGTCGTTTGCGCATAAGGGATGGCTTCTTCGTACGAGGGCGGAGGCAATGTCTTCTGGCCGTCGGCGACTTGCCGCAACGTCTGCAAGAGCGTTTCGGGCTCCTCCTCGCTCAGAAGAACACCGCAAGCTCCCGCTGCTGCGAGCATGGCGAGATCGCGATCCTCAACCGAGGCGGCAAGAAACACGAGCCGCACACCAAGCGCCCCGGAGTTTGCGACCTCGAGCATGGCCTGCCCAGAAATGTCAGGCATCGACATGTCCAAAATGGCGATGTCGGGCGCGAGGCTCTGTATTGCCTTGAAGCAGCTCGCAATATCATTGCAGCGAGCAACAACTTTGAAATCACGCTCTGCTTCGAGCAGGCAGTTCAGACCCAATAAAACGACTGGATATCTACTGGCAATGACTACACGACTGAAATGCATTTCCGATCAACCCTCAATCCCCCTCAGTTCAGATCGGCGCCCATGACATTAATAAGCTACTCCAATATGAGGCATTTCAGTAAGGTTTTGTTGTCGTTTGGTCCCGTGAATCTACCGCCTGGAGCGCGCCGATAACCAGATTCCACAACGCGTAATCGCAGCGACGATCCGAGGCACCCTCAGCGAGTGCCTGTCGACGAGGATCGAGAGACCACCCTCGTCAGTTTGGCGGCCCCAAATGCCTATAACCAACGGTATATAGGGATATTGGGGATTAGCATCTAACATTCTTAAATATTTTCGGAGTGGGTTAAGCGCTTTTCGTCCCAGGTTTGTTCTATCGACCGAATCTGAGGAAGCTTGTTTTTACGTCGTTCTTTTCAGCTGGGCGGGCCACCAAAAATGAATCGGGTTCAACCCTTCAACCGCTTGTATCATTGTAGCGTCCGGGAGAGTTTCCATGAGACGACGATATCCTTTTGCCATTGCACTGGTTGGTGAAAATAGTCTTCGCAAAGAAGGCCTTGCAAGAATTCTAAATTCGGAGAATTTCGTCCTAACCTCGATATACGACGCGGATGATTGGCCCAGCGATGAGGCGCTTCAGAAAGCCCCCGCGAGTCCGTCATTGTTCCTCATCGTTCATAGTGGCGATGATTTTCGCCCGACAGTCGAGCAAATCGACTCGTTCAAGCGCCGTCACGCGGATGCACGTGTCGCAGTTGTCGCGGATCACTTTCATCTGAATGATCTGGTTGCCGCATTCCGAGCCGGCGCCACCGGATATTTCATCGACGTGATGAACTGCGACGCGTTCATCAAGTCCATCGAACTCGTCATGATGGGTGGGACGGTATTCCCGCCGGCATTCTTGGAGTCCGCTCTCGAGACCGAGAAACGCGAGGTGGACGATGCTCCTGTACCCAACGATGACGATCATGCCGTCGCAACGGCAGATGACACGCTGGCTCAGCAACTTTCGCCGCGGGAAGTTTCAATTGTGCAGTGCCTGATTGAAGGCGATTCCAACAAGTGCATTGCGCGCAAGATCAAGATTGCCGAAGCCACGGTGAAGGTTCACATCAAGGCGATCCTTCGCAAGATTCGGGTTCAAAACAGAACGCAGGCAGCAATCTGGGGATTGAACCATCGATCTGCGGCTTGGTCGAGAAACAGCAGTTCGGCGCATCAGATCGTTGACGTAACCGAGCGGCTCCTCCCACCTGGCCGGGAAATTCCCAAGATTGCGAGAGCGGGCCGGCCGGCGCCACTTGGCGCGATCGACCATGCGGAGAACTACTTCGAAGTCTCCCTCGCCAACGGCCATACCCGCAAGGACATGAGCTCAAAAGCCGACGGGGCGATCCGACTGCGGAAATAGCTGAGACTCGTCCGGTCTGGCGCATCGGCATCACCGCGCGGGATGATTTCCCGCGCGCGGCGAGCATTGACCACGCAGACGCGAAACGGAAGCGGAAATGATCTTGTTGACCGGCGGTGCCGGCTATATCGGATCCCACATCGCTGTCGCCCTACTCGACGCCGGGCTCGATGTCGTCGCGGTCGACAATCTTTCCAACAGCAACAGCGCCTCTCTCGAACGGATACGAGCCATCTGCGGGCGATCGGTCATTTTCCGGCATGCCGATATTCGCAATGAAGAGGCGATCTACCAGATCCTGCGCGCCCACGACGTGACTGCGGTCATTCATCTCGCCGGCCTCAAGGCGGTGGGCGAGTCCAGCGCTCAACCCATCACCTATTACGACAACAACGTCGTGGGAACGATGCGGCTCGTGTCGGCCATGACGCGAGCATCCGTCAAGACGCTGGTCTTCAGTTCATCCGCAACCGTTTACGGGACACCCGCGTACCTGCCGCTGGACGAGAAGCATCCCGTCGCACCGATCAATCCGTACGGCCGCACAAAATACTTCATCGAAGAAATACTGAAGGACCTTCATGAGTCCGACAAGGATTGGCGGATTGCCATCTTGCGCTACTTCAATCCGGTTGGCGCCCACGAAAGCGGACTGATCGGAGAAGATCCCCTGGATGTGCCGAACAATCTGTTGCCTATTGTGGCACAAGTGGCGATCGGACGACGTCCGACGGTGCATGTTTGGGGAAACGACTATGATACTCCGGACGGCACCGGGATCCGCGACTTCATTCACGTTGTCGATCTTGCATCCGGACATCTGAGCGCCCTTAGCCAACTGAGACAGCCCGGCCTTCTGACGGTCAATCTCGGAACAGGAAGCGGCAGTAGCGTCATGGACGTGATCCGGACATTCAAGGAAGTGAGTGGCCGGCCCGTGCCGTATGTGATCGACCAACGCAGGGTCGGTGACGTCGCAATCTGCTATGCCGATCCAACTCTCGCGAAGAACCTGTTGGGCTGGACATCAGCGCGATCGCTGACACAGATGTGTGCCGACCATTGGCATTTCCAGATGAAGAACCCGAATGGCTATCGCGGCACGTAGTCGGCGAGAGCCATTTGCGTCTTCGAGAATTTCTGTCTTGTTCGAGGCCTGCTCAATCCCGCGCGAGCCAGACGACTGCTCTCATCGGCAAGCTCAAGTCGCGCCGCTGCCTGGTTACGCCACCACTCAGCAATGGTCGCAATCGGCAGGATGGCAGGATGACGCACCGAATATTGGCTAATCCTTAATTGCTAGCTTCACTTGCTGTACGGCAAGGCATCTTCGGGAGCGGCGGGCTATGGTTGTGCGAGCCGACTTACGTTGTTCAAGGTAGGACGGAATGCTTCTGGACAACGAGACGCCTGCCGCCACCATGTGTTCCGAGAGCTTCCACGCTCGCGACCATGGGGAGTCGGAAGCCCGGCTCACAATAAGCCAGGTCATAGGTCGAACTGCCAGTCGGTTTCCGAACCAGCCGGCGATCGTCTCGAGCGCTTTCGAGCCCCTGACATACAACGGTCTTGAACGCCAGTTGAACGCAATCCGCCGGCGGCTGCGCTTGGCCGGTTTCGATTGTAATACCCGGATCGGGGTCTTGATGCCGAACGGCCCGGAGGCGGTTCTCGCCATCGTGGCAGTCGCCTGCTGTAGCGTCGCGGTTCCTCTCGACCCACGCCTTTCCCAGCCTGAAATCGAGCAGCGTCTCGACATGCTGAACTTGAGCGCCCTCGTTGTGCTGCAGGGCAGTACCCCTGAAGCTCGCCAGGCCGCAGCCCGCAGAACGCTTGCCGTCATAGAAGCCGCTCCGGTCGGACAGGGCCAGCTTGGGCTCGAGATCGCCGTGCAAGTTGCCGGCTCCCCTGCCATCGACGCCGAGCCGGATCCGCGCTCCCCCGCCTTCATTTTGCAGACGTCGGGCACGACCGCGCAGCCGAAGCTCATTCCGTTCAGCCATGACAATATGCTGGCGGCGGCCGAACGCCTTCAGGCCTGGTTCGGCCTCACGTCCCGGGACCGATGCCTGAGCGTGTCGCCCCCCTACTATTCCCATGGGCTCAAAGTGACGGTCTTCACGCCGTTGCTGACGGGAGGCAGCATTGCCATCCCGGCGAACAGTGCCGTCGTCGCACTCGATGAGTGGTTCGATGTCTTGCGGCCGACCTGGTACTCGGCAGGCCCGACGCTTCACACCACGGTGCTGGACAAGGCACGAAGCCTCGAGAATGCACAGCCGGCGCACACTTTGCGGTTCGCCATGTCGGGCGGCGCGCCGCTCGCGAGGGCCGTGCAGGACGACCTGCAACACGCTCTCGGCGTGCCGGTGCTGGAGCATTACGGTTCCAGCGAGGCGGCCCAGATCGCCGCCAACCAGCTGCCGCCCGGTCCGAACAGGCCGGGCACCTGCGGAAGACCCTGGCCCGATACCGTGGCCATCGTTGGCGAGGATGGACATCCCCTGGCAGCCGGCGAGCGCGGAGAGATCTGGATTCGTGGACCGACCGTGACGTCGGGCTATCTCGATGCGCCGGAACTCAATCAAGCCGCTTTCACGAAGGGTTGGTTTCGCACCGGCGATATCGGCAGCCTCGACGAAGACGGCTTCCTTTCGCTGCACGGCCGCCTGAGCGAGCTGATCAATCGCGGTGGTGAGAAGATTTCTCCCGCCGAGATCGAGGCCGCGCTATTGCGACATTCGGCCATCGCCGAAGCTGCGGCCTTCGCGATCTCGCATCCGCGCCTGGGCGAGGACGTCGCAGTCGCCATCGTCCCTCATCGCGGCGCGCAGGCGAGCGCTGCGGAGCTTCGCCTGTTCCTTCAACGCGAGCTGGCCTCGTTCAAGATTCCGAGACGCATTCTGACGCTCGACCATCTGCCGAAGGGGGTGACGGGAAAGGTTCAGCGGCGACGTCTGCGCGAGCTGGTCGACCGGCCACGGGGGCACGAGGCGACGACGCCGGCGCCCGTCGCGAACGGGCCGTTGGATTTGGAAGCCGAGTTGCTGACCCTCTGGCGCAGGCTGCTCAAGAACGAGGCCGTGACCGTTGACGATGATTTTTTTGCCAGCGGCGGAGACTCCCTTCTCGCGATGGAGATGCTGATCGAGGTCGAGCGGCTCGTCGGCTATCCCGTGCCGGAAACCATCATGTTCGGGGCAGAAACCGTCCGGCAATTTGCCGCAAGGGTTTCCGCACCAACGGACACGTGGACGACGCCGTTCTTCCAGCCCCATGCGCCTGGCACGCGGTCTCCGCTGTACTTCTTCAACGGCGATCTTGTCAGCGGCCACGCGAGCGTGCGGCGGGTGGTAGAGCTTCTGGGGCCGGATTATCCGATCATCTCGATCAATCCCCACGGGCTTCATGGCGAGCCGATTCCGGGCTCGATCGAGGCGATGGCCGCCGACCGCCTGCCGTTCATCCTGGCAAGGCAAGCGAGCGGTCCCTTTCTTCTGGGCGGCAAGTGCAATGGCGCCATGGTGGCGTTCGAAGTGGCCCGCCAGCTGATGGCTGCCGGCCACACGGTTGATTTGGTTACGATGGTAGACCCGCCGACCGTCAGTGCCCGTCCAATGCCGCGGGCGATCCTGGGGCTGCTGAAGCCGCTGGTTTCGCCTTATCTCCTGCGTTGGACCTTCGAGCAAATGGTGAGACTGGAGCGATACCTGAAGCTTCCGGCGAACGAACAGCCTGCGACCGCGAAGGTCGAAATTCCAACGGCGTTGTGGGACGCTCATTCAATCGCTATGGCGCGGTATTGTCCGGCGCCGCTCGAGATCCCGGTAGCCTTTTACGCGGCCGACCACGATGGCCGAGCGTGGCGGCATCTCAGCTCTCAACTGGAATTGATACAGGTGCCTGGCGGACATCCGGGCTGCCTGTTGATCGGTGCGGAACTGCTCGTGGATCACCTGCGGCGGAGATTTGAAAAACTCGCCTCGGGATCGAGCGCCACGTGAGAAATCGGACGTCAGCCATGACACGCCCCGATGAGCGGGCGGAGCATCGAGGCCGTCGGACGCCGAAGGCCGGACCGCGCTGCACCCGCCTCGAACCCGGTCGATCACAGCTTCACCTCGGCACAGTTGCTGCGCTGGCACAAGCAGCTACCGTGGGTAACCAGAAAGGGTCCGCACCTCGATCGAATTCCGGATATAGTTGCCGTGATCGGCCTTCGCCGAGACAACGGTCAGAGACGCCAGGACGTGTCTGCCAGAGGGATATCCGCGCGTGACGAGCCATCCATCATCGGATCTTGCGCGAACATTGCAGCTCGATCCTTCGGTATTCCCGTCACATCGCGCGTTCAGCCCTCTGGCGTTGGAACGGGAAAGCATGCCTGAGACGGTTACCGATGTCAGCCTGGATGCCCTGGAGAGCATTGCGTGGCTTGAATCCTCATGGAAGGAGCTCGAAGCGCGAGTGACTCACTCGTTCTTCCTGTCCTGGCTCTGGATCGGCACTTGGGTGCGGCATATCCCGGATGGCGCGCGACCACACGTCCTCGTGGCCCGGTCATCAGGCAAGATCGTTGGCCTGGCGATTATTTGCCGGCGGAGGGCGTGGAGTCTCGGGCCGCATGCGCGGACGCGCTGGCTGCTCAATGAAACGGGAGATACTCGCTTCGACCGATTGTTCATCGAGTACAACGGTATTCTTGCAGAGCAATCCGATGCCATCATATCCGCAGGCCTCAATGCGTTGACGTCCCGCTTGCACCGCTCGGATCAGCTGGTGCTCTCCGGAATTGATCCGGACCTTGAGGCGACTGCCAGTCGCGCCGCAGGCCGGGCCGGGCTCGTGACCGAGGTGAAAAAAGCTGATGCGGCATTGTGGGTCGATTTTGCCCCGGTCCGCCAGCGCGGGGGGGATTATCGCGCCACATTGGGCCGCAGTACGCGCCAGGCCGTAAACCGCGCCATGCGGCTGTATGCCGAACGCGGCCCCGTTGAACTCCGGATCATGGAAACGACGACGGAGGCCCTCGCCGCATTCGAATTGCTGGGCGACTTTCATCGGTCGCGATGGGGACGCAGGGGAGCCTTCGCCAATCCCGGCTTCCGTCCGTTTCACGAGGAGCTGATTGCGCGCGGAGTCCCGACGGGGGCCGTTCGTATCTCACGGACGCTGGTTGGGAACGAGACAATTGGGGTCGTGTACAATTTCGTGCATGACGGCCGTGTCCTGAACTACCAGAGCGGCTTTCTCTATGAGAGCGATAGCCGGCTCAAGCCCGGGCTCGTCAGCCATGTGCTGGCTATTGAGGACAGCATTGCACGCGGGGAAAGCGGCTACGACTTCCTGGCCGGTGGCGGCGGGCACAAGTCCCATCTGGCCAACAGGGAGCAGGCCATGGCGTGGATCGCTGTCGGCAGAGACAGTCCAGAGCGCCACATCGAGGCCAAGCTCCGCAGTGCCAAGCGGATGCTACGGACCATTGCCACGAATCTTCCAAAAAAGACCGCGGCTCTGTATTCCGTATTCGGGGCTGGCTCCTAGTCGATCGGCTTGGGCTCCTTGGCGAGAACCAATGTCCAGGTCAGCGATGTGGCCATGTCGGTGCTTCTCCCCCTCTGACTGCCGGCCGGGGCAGGCGCTGACGCCTGGACTGCATCCATTGACCGTCTAGCGGTCCGATTCCCCCAGGAATATTCCGCCGCTTGCGCTTTTGGCGGAAGGACGCGGCACTTTGCCACCAGGTCACTCAACTCAAGCAGTCCGATCCGTGGCACCGGACGGGAACTGGCAAAAAATGGGTAATTACGATGGTCCATTGAGCCATGGCGGTGCGCGATTAAAATTTCAATCAGCAGTCCGCTCGAATGCCCATCGCAATACCGTTCGCAACCTACCGGCGGCAATCCGGATCGAGGCTAATAGAAAGCAAGTTGTGATGGCTTTTCGCACGGGTGCCTGTGAACAGAGCGAGTGGGAAAATAGTCGTTCCTTTGACGGGCGAGGCTATCGCAAACTTGAATGTGGGGCTCGCGGAGCCGGCACCGCCCCTTTGAGCTTTTTGGACAAAGCAGTTGAGCTGAGACCCGGGGTCATCACGCCGGTTCTCGAGCATGATGGTCTGGAGGTCCTGGCATTCATGCTCCATGTGGAGCAGGACGTCATCCGGGAGCTAAGCGCTTGCCTCAACGAGGAAGAACATCGGCGCGCCGCGGGATTGAGATTGGAGCGCGATCGCCGCCGCTTCATTGTTAGCCGCGGGCAGCTGCGCCAGGTCCTCGCTTCCAGACTGAGAATTTCGCCTTCAGAGATCGAGCTGGAATATGGACGGCTGGGCAAACCCCACCTCTCCCGCCGCATGCCCGCCCGCGACGTGCGCTTCAGCGCCTCGCGATCTGGAGAAGTAGCGGTCATCGCCCTCTCGATCAGGCAAGAGGTCGGCGTGGACATCGAGGCAATCCTCCCTGTGCCCGAAGCGGACGAGATCGCAGCGCTCTGCCTTTCCACCTCCGAATACGAGTCCTACGCCGCCCTCGATCCGGAAGACCGGCTGGAAGGCTTCCTCCAGCGTTGGACCCGGCTGGAGGCTGTCTCCAAGGCGCTGGGGTGTGGCTTGGGACAGCCGATTTCCTGGGATGAAAGGGATTGGGCTGTCCGAAGCTTCGTACCGCAACCTGGATATGTTGGGAGCGTGGTCGTCCGGAAATAAACTGTCATCCGGAGTCGAAGTCACCGCGATGGCGCACGGAACAGGAAATGTCAGCTTCATCGATGAAAAGCCCGATGTCAGCGCACGTGATGCAGTTTTCGGAGCTGCTCGCAGACCTCGCGGTCAAGGACATCAAGGTCTGGGTGGATGGCGACCGGCTGCGCTGCAACGCCCCGGCCGGCGCGCTGACGGCGGAGCTTCGCGATCAGTTGCAGGGGCGGAAGGGCGAGATCATCGCGTTTCTGAACATGGCCACGGCCGCGGCCAAGCAACCGTCTGCAATCGTTCCGTTGCAGTCTCGCGGCACACGCATACCCATTTACGCAGTCCCCGGTCATGTCGGGGCACCGTCCTCATTCCTGGACCTCTCGAAGCACCTGGGCGTCGATCAACCGTTCTACGCCCTCCAACCGCCTGGCTTCGATGGGCAGAGCGAGCCGATGGATCGCGTCGAAGATATCGCCGAGTACTTCGCCCGCCAGATCGTCGAATATCAGCCGACCGGTCCGTACATCATCGTCGGCTATTGCTCGGGCGCTCCAACAGCTTTTGAACTGGCGAGAATCCTGGGACAGCGCGAGTCCGAGGTCTCATGCGTTGCGCTGTTTGGCCCGCTTCACCCCACCACCTATGGGGAATGGCCGCGCCGGCTGTATTTCATTGCCAGGGGCAAGGCGGAATCGTTCCTGCATGAGACAGCGAAGCTGCCGACATTCGGCGCCCGTCTCCGATATTTCGGCAGTCGCCTGCGCGAGCACGTCCGCGCCCTCGTACCCCTCGTTGGCAAGAGCAATGAGCCTGTCGCGACAGACCCGGTATTGGCGAGCAGGGCTCTGCTCAAATCCACGGCGATCGCGGCTTTTCAGCGCTACACTCCCACTCCGTATTCCGGTCGGGTTTGCATCATCCTTCCCAACAAAGCCTGGCTGCGATCGGGCGCCGCGCCACACCGATGGCTACAAGTAGTGCCGCATGCCGAATTTTACTTCGGGCCCGATGACTGCAACGAAGCCTCGATGCTGATGGAACCTGACGCACCTGCCATCGCAGACCTCTATCGCCAGGCAACCCAGAAGCAGAACACGTGATTTTCGTTTTTAGTTTTCCCGACGGGAGCGTATTTCATGAACGAAGTCCTACCTATCGCGCCGGAGGGCGTAGCGCTTCCCCTGCTGAAGGATTCCGATCATCAGGCGCTGGTTGTCGATTACAACGCCACGGCGGCACGCTATCCGTCGGACAAGACGATCATCGATCTCTTCCGCGACCAGACGACGCGTAGTCCTGACGCTGAAGCGATCCGCTTTGGCGATGCAACGCTGACCTACCGGCAGCTCGACGAACGCTCCAACCAGATGGCCGCGTATTTGAGCTCGACCGGCGTGGGCCCGGGCCGGATTGCCGTTGTCTTCATGGAGCACTCCATTGAAGTCGTCGTTGCGATCCTGGGGGTGCTGAAGTCCGGCGCGGCCTATGTGCCGGTGGATGCGGCAACGCCGAAGGGGCGTATCGCAACAATCCTGCAGGACATTTCCAACGGGACCGACGGGCGGGCGCCCGTGGCGATCACCCAGTCGCGCCTGCGTTCCGGCATTCCCCCGAACCTTGCCGACATTCTCGTACTCGACGCCGATCTCGCGTCGATCTCGAATCAGCCGGCCTCGGCTCGACCGTCCGCTGCCACGCCGGACGGCGCCGCCTATATCATCTTCACCTCCGGCTCGACCGGCACTCCCAAGGGCGTCGAGATCGAGCACCGAAGCCTGGTGAACTACATCTGGTGGGCCGCCCGGGTGTACAGTTCCGGCGAAAGTCTCGCATGGCCCCTTTTCTCATCTCTCGCATTTGACCTGACCGTCACAACGCTCTTTACGCCACTCATCACCGGCGGCCGCATCACGGTCTATCTTGGCGATCCCGGAGTGCAGAGCATGGTCGTGCTGAAGGTGATCGACGACAATGCAGTGGATATCATCAAGCTGACGCCGGCTCATCTCGCGATGATCCGCGACCGCAATCTTGAGACCACAAGACTGCGCAAGTTCATCGTGGGCGGTGAGGACTTCAAGGCCGCGCTGGCTCGCGATATCACCAGCGCTATTCCCCATCCTATCGAGATCTACAACGAGTATGGACCCACCGAAGCCACGGTGGGCTGCATGATTCACCGTTTCGACACCGATCGGGATCAATCCGCATCGGTGCCGATCGGCGTTCCGGCCGCGAATGCGGGCATCTACGTCCTCAGCATAGAATATCAGCCCACCGGCCCCGGGATTATCGGTGAGATGTTCATTGCCGGCGACGGTCTCGCGAGAGGTTATTTCAATCGCCCCGATCTGACCGACGAGCGTTTCCGTACGGTCACCGATCCCCGAGATGGGCGCTCGAAGCTGCGGCTCTATAAAACGGGCGATCTCGCCCGCTGGAACTCGGAAGGACGCCTGGAATTTCTCGGCCGCGCCGATCATCAGGTGAAGGTCGGCGGCACCCGTATCGAACTCGGCGAGATCGAAGCACGGCTTCTCAAGTACCCGGACGTTCACGAATGCGCCGTCGTCACCTCGATGACGAAAGGAGCGACACAAAAAACGGCCCAAATCGGCCATGGCGAACCGTCGACGCCCGAAGACGGCATCGCACGACTTGTGGCCTACTATGTTGCGTCGAAACCCCTGACCGTGGCGGACCTGCGCGCGCACCTCGCCGAAGAACTGCTGGAGTCCATGATTCCGACGCACTACGTTCGCCTCGAGCGGATGCCGCTCACGCCCAACGGCAAGATCGACCGCTCATCGCTTCCCGAGCCGACGGCGGAAAACATCCAGCCGGCGCAGGTCTTCGCCGCCCCCTCGACAGAGACCGAGAAGGCGCTGGCCGCTCTATGGTGTCAACTCCTGAAGCTCGAGTCGATCGGACGCCACGACAACTTCTTCGAACTGGGCGGGGAGTCGCTCCTGGTGGTGCGGGCGGTGTCGCGCATGCGAAAGATCTTCGGCGTCGACGTGCAGCTTCGCAACCTCTTTGAGCGGCCGACACTGGCCGAACTGGCGGAAGTCATCGACGGAATGCGCTGGGTGGCCGATTCCAATGCCCCTTCCCTCTCGGAGGGACCGAGAGAGGAGGTCGAACTCTAGCCGAAAGGTCTCCGCCTGGTCTTGGGCGGGACAGGAGCCTTTGAGTCAGGCTCGCAGCAGATCGGATGAAGATGATGGACAAAGCTTGGAACGCGGCACGAGAGCCGGAGCTGCCCTGGATGGCGGCGGAGTATGAGCTCTTGCGGGACCAGGTCCGCCGGTTCGTCAAGGAGGAAATCAAGCCCTGCGCGGATCAATGGGAAGAGAACGGGTTCATTCCCCGTTCGATCCTGCGCCGCATGGGCGAACTCGGCTTCTTCGGCATCCGCTACCCGGCTGAGTATGGTGGCGCCGAAATGGACTCTGTCGCGTCAACGGTCTTCGCCGAGGAGCTCGGGCGCTCGACCTATGGCGGCGCCGCCGACGCGATGCTCGTCCATGCCGACATGGCTTCCTCGTACGTCTTTCACGACGGGACCAAAGCCCAGCGGGCGCGCTGGATGCCGGGCATTATCAGCGGCGAGGTGATCACCGCGATCGCGATCACGGAGCCGGATGCAGGCTCGGACGTGAAAGCCATCCGCACGCGCGCGGTGCGGGACGGCGACTCTTTCGTGCTCGACGGCACCAAGCTCTATATCACAAACGGCGTCCACGCGGATCTCTACTGCGTCGCGGCCAAGACTGATCCCTCGGCCGGGAGCAACGGGATCACGATGTTCCTCGTCGAGAAGGGAACGCCAGGCTTCAGCGTCGCGCGCGAGCTGGACAAGCTCGGCTGGCGCTCCTCCGACACGGCGGAACTTGTCTTCGACGGCTGCCGCATCCCCGCCGACAACGTGCTCGGCGCGGAGGGACAAGGCTTCTACTCAATCATGCGCAACTTGCAGAACGAACGCCTTGTCCTCGCCGCCATGGCGATAGGGATGGCCGAGGCAGCGATCGACATGACCCTCACCTACGTGAAAACCCGCCGGGCATTCGGGGGCGTCCTTTGGGACATGCAGGCGATCCGTCAACGGCTCGCGATGCTTTCTGCGAAAGTGGAGGCAAGCCGCGGGTTTCTCTATGCCACCGCTTGGCGCATGGCGGCCGATGACGATTGCCTGCGCGAGATCTCGATGTTGAAGGCCATCTGCGGCGAGCTCGTCAACGAGGTCGCGTATGATTGCGTGCAGTTCCACGGCGCCATGGGCGTCATGCGCGAGAGCGCGATCGAGCGCGTCGCGCGTGACGCCCGCGTCCTCTCCATCGCCGGCGGCGCGACCGAAGTGATGCTTGAGGTGGTCGCATCGATGTCATGATCCTGACGCGGCGTTGAGGCGTCGCTCTGGCGTTGCTTGCAGAAAGGCCAAGTGCCGGCGCTTCGCGCGGCGGGCCGGGCTTTGAATGGTCTCGGCATCCGCGCCGGGTCGCGGCGACCGACGCAGCATATGGCGCGCCGGATTCACCCACGAAATCCGGCAGGCGTCATTCCGCCGAACACCGGGCGACGCTGCGTGGAATCTGAAATTCACTTGAAGGACGATTTCACTCCGCCGCTGCAACCCGTTCGCCCGATGGGGCCTTCGAACTGTTGAGGTTTTCAACTGACCGAACATGATCAATGGCCTGAACGTGGATCCCCTTCACGGCCCTTCCGGATGGGTCATTCATGCTCGCAAATTGCTGAGACCAAAGAAACGCGGTCGGCGTGGAGCATGCGATCGAAGGACCGACGGGCACAGTCAGGCAGGCTGTCGGGTTGTTGAAAATGCCATCAAAGATGGTCCTGTAGAAATATCCCTCTTTGGACGTCGGCGTTTGCCGCGGAAAGCGCTTGCTAGCCTCTGCGAGCATCTGATCCGAGACTTTATTCTCGGCTTGATGCTTCAAGCTTTCAATCCAGCTGTACCCTACCCCGTCGGAAAACTGCTCCTTTTGACGCCACAAGATCGCTTGCGGCAACAGATCGGTAAATGCTTCCCGCAATATGCCCTTCTCGATTTTCTCGCCAGGGCACATCTTCTCGGCGGGGTTTATCGACATTGCGTAGTCCAGGAATTCCTTGTCCAGGAAGGGCACACGGGCTTCGACCCCCCACGCCGCCATTGCCTTGTTCGCGCGACAGCAATCATACTTGCTGAGCGCAAAGATCTTTCGGACAGTCTCGTCGTGGAATTCTTCTGCTGACGGCGCCATGTGGAAGTAGAGATAGCCGCCGAATACCTCGTCAGCGCCTTCTCCGGACAACACCATTTTGATGCCCATTGATTTGATTTTGCGCGCCATGAGATACATCGGCGTGCCGGCACGAATGGTGGTGACGTCAAAGGTCTCCAGGTGCCGGATCACGTCCGGCAATGCGTCCAATCCTTCCTGCACGGTAAAAACAATCTCGTGATGGACCGTGCCGATGTGAGCTGCGACGTCTCGCGCATGCTTCATGTCAGGTGAGTTTTCGAGGCCGACCGAGAACGAGTGCAGCCTCGGCCACCATGCCTCTTCGGTTTCTCCCGACTCGATCCGCTTGAAGCGGTGGCGCGCCGCGAGCGCCGCGATAAGCGACGAGTCGAGCCCGCCGGAAATAAGCACCCCGTAAGGCACATCGCACATCATCTGCTGCTTGACCGCAGCTTCGAGCGAAGATCGGAGCTCCTGCAGCGACACCTTCCTGCTTGGAAGAGTATGTGCCCACTGTGGATCATACCACTTGACGAACTTTCCGGCCTTGGCGCTGTAATGATGTCCCGGAGGAAACTCCCGGATCGTCTCGCATACGCCATCGAGGGCTTTCATTTCGCTCGCGACGTAAGTCGTGCCGTCGCTGCCCCATCCGATGTAAAGCGGAACAATGCCGATGTGGTCTCGGGCGACGAAGAAATCGCCACTGCGCTCATCGAAGAGGGCAAATGCAAAGATTCCACTCAGCATATTGCACACGGCAGGGCCGTACTCGTCGTAGAGATACAGGATGATTTCGCAGTCGGACTTCGTTTTCCATGCGTGCGGCAGCTTCAGCGCCGCGCGCAAACCGACATGATTGTAGATCTCTCCGTTCACGGCCAAAGCGCGACCCGCGGTCACGTCGAGAAGGGGTTGAGCGCCGTGCTCCACGTCGACGATGGAAAGGCGCTCGTGCGCGAGCACTGCGCCGTCGCTGGAATAAATGCCGCTCCAGTCTGGCCCGCGGTGCCTGACCGTTTTGGCCATCTCGAGCGCCCGGCCGCGCGCCGTCTCGAGCGATTCTTTAAATCCAAAGATGCCAACGAAGCCGCACAAGGAGGTTGCCCCTTCTGTAAGTTCAGATCGCAGCGAAGCGGAACAGCGGATCGAGAACGGCAAAAGTCACAAAATATTCAAGGTTCAGATCAAGCGGAATTACCCTATGCCTATGCCTAAGCGGCGACACCGTCGCATAGGCTAAAAATATACGGACAAGCGGCATCAAACTCCGTGGCTGCTCGTGTCTTCTCGACGTGCCAATCCCGATCACTCTGCCGCTTCCGGCTTTGTCACCTGCTGTCACGCCGCGAGTCTGCCGCGGTCACGTCGGTCCGGCCTATCACGACCGGAACGTTTGAACTGCTCAGCTTTCGGGGTGCCGCGTCGGGACCATCCTGGTATCGCAGCGAGACCTCGATGGTATCACCCGGCTGCAACTCGGCATCCTCGTTCACGACAATCCGTTCCGGCCCTTTCTCGCTCTTTCTGATAATAGCAATATCCGGCTTACTGCCGGCTCCCCGTGCGAGCTGCGATCGAACCATCGAAGTGTATTGAAGCTTCTCACCGACGCTCTGCAGTTTCTCGCGAATCTGATTGAGCTTTAAGCTGGTCTCTTGCAGCTCACGGAACAGATCAAGCTTCCGCTGATCGTCGAGCTTTGCCAACCGTCTGGCGTACTCGTCTTGCAACTTCTTGACCTGGAGCAATTGCGCAGAGGTTTGCAGCCTCCGGGTCGCCGACAGCAGAACCGCGCGACGCGCATCCGTCACGCGAGGGCTGATCAACGATCCCTTGCCGAACAGGTCGGTCGCTTTCTGAAGGTCCTCGACGTCGGACTGAAGTCCTTCTTCATCTTTCTTTTGCTGCTCCGACAGCACGCGGACCTCGTCGTCTCCCTGCCGAACGCTGCGCTGCAAGTACGCCTTTTCCTGCTGATAGTCACTCTGCTTCGTCTTCAGATATTCGGCTTCCGCATTGACGATTTCCGAAACCGCCGACCGGGCTATCGGCAGGTCGGCAAGAGAAGCGCTTGGATTGATCTGCGTCCCTTCCCCGAGCTCGCTCTTGATGCGCCACATACGCGCCTGTTCCTTGGCGAGTTCTGTCCAAAGCGAACCATACTCGCTTCTCAGGTCGGCCGACTCGAGATACGGGTTGTTCATCCTGATATGCATGATGTCGTAGCCACCCGCCATGGCGATGAGCTGGCGCGCGGTGCTCGCGGGACGATAAGGATACTCCCCTGGCTTCGACACGTCCCCGTTGACGTAAACAGGCCTGTACTCCGCAACGATCGCCGTGACCTGATCTGCATCTATCACGACCACGACCTCGCGGCCGTCCACGGTCCTCTGTCGAAAGACCTTGCTCGTCATTGCGGCCCCGACCTTGGCCCGAATCTCTTGCAACGGCAGGCCGGCGACCGGGACCATCCCGACCAGCGGCAAAGAGATATTGCCATCGACTTGGACGGGCGCGCGCTGCCGCAGTTCCGGCACGCCGGCTACCGCGACCTCCAGAACATCTCCGACGCTCACTCGATATTCGGCTTTCGCCTGCGCGGAAATCGTCAGGCCAACAGCCACCAGGCCCCACCTGACACAATGGCCTGGTTGACCGCGACGGTTGTCAAGGCGGAGGAAATTACGCAGCTTGGCGTGCGGCATGGCGTGCTCGATGGCTCGGTCTCACGGATTGATCGACAATCTAATCCCGCAGCGCCTCGGCTCAACTGACCATCGTAGTTACTCCCGGCTACCCATTTATTGCCAATCCGCCTCCTGACCCGAATGCTATGTTTTTGTCAGGGGGACGGACTGCGTGACGGACTGCTTGGGAGTAACCGGTGAGTTATGCGTTTTTCACCAATTCGCCGGCCCCTACCGAGCGTTCGGCGCATTCGGTCACTGGCCGCAAGGCGATTGCGGCTGACCTTGGCAAGAACAGATTGGCCGCCTTGCTGGTACTGGCGGCAGGCGCCGAGTTCCTCCTCGTAGCCGTCGGGGCTTTTGCCGCTGCCGTCCTCTATTATCGGCTGGTCCTTGCGCTCGACTATCCGGACACTCCCAAATACATCCTGGAATCTCTTCTGATTGCCACGTTGCAACTGCTCGTATCCGTTGGGCTCCGGCAGTATTCGCGGATCCAGACGCAGCCCCGCCACATCTTCCTATGGAGCGGCGTCAGCGCCGTCTTCTTCGTATTCTCCTTCTTCATCTCAACGATATTTCTTCTCAAGATCTCGGACGGCTACTCGCGCGCGACCGTGATGGCCCAGGCGGCAAGCGTTATCGTCATGGTGCTCTTCGCGCGGGCAATATGCTTCTCGTTGCTGCAGCCTGCCATCGCATCCGGACTGATCGACGCCAGGCGCGTCATCCTCATAGGTGAACCGAGCCACTGCCTGGATTTTTCCGCACGAGTAAGCGCCACCGGAATCCGGACCATTCGCTCGTTCGAGTTGCCGACCTTTCGCAAGGGCTCTTCGGCATCGGAGCACTTCGGGGCGGTCGAAGTGCTATCCCATGTCCGCGAACTGATCGCAGAGTGCCGGCCCCTGCGAGCGGATGACATTGTCATTCTGACTTCGGAATCGGATGTTCGGGCGGCCCTCGCGCTCGCCGGCGCCCTGTCAGAGCTCCCGGTCGACGTTCACGTCGTCCCGGTCGGTGCAATCGACCTCATGGCCGTGTCGCGCATCACGCAATTCGGCAACATGGTGACGATGCGCATCTTCCAGTCTCCCCTGACGCCGTTCCACCGGGCGATCAAACGAGCCTTCGACATCGCGGCCGCAATTGCCGGACTTGTCATCATCAGTCCCCTCTTCGTCATCATTCCAATCGCAATCAAGCTCGATTCGCCCGGGCCGGTGCTATTTCGTCAGACGCGGCACGGCTACAACAACGAGACTATTCGCGTGTTGAAATTCAGATCGATGACCGTGACGGAGGACGGCGACAATTTCAAGCAGGTGACCAGACACGATCCACGTGTGACCCGGTTGGGACGCTTCATGCGCCACACCAATATCGATGAGCTTCCACAGCTCTTCAACGTGCTGGTCGGCGATATGTCACTCGTCGGGCCTCGTCCGCACGCGACCTCGCAGAACGAGAGCTTCGCCCGGCTGATTTCGTCATTCTCCCGCCGTCACAACGTCAAGCCCGGCATTACCGGCTGGGCACAGGTCAACGGTTATCGTGGCGAAACCGACACCCTGGAGAAGATGCAACGTCGTATCGAGCATGACCTCTATTACATCGACAATTGGTCATTCCTTCTCGATCTCAAGATCATCGTCATGACCCTCTTCTCCAGAAAGGTCTATTGGAATGCCTTCTAGCGCGATGACGATTGCTGCATGCAGTCCGTACAGCAAGATCGCAAGGGCATTGCAGTCGATCCCGTTCCCGTTTGATCGGCGGAGGCTTCGGTAGGCCACCAGTAACTGCAGGTTCGAGACAATGCTGCAATCTCACAGAACTGACAATTCGGCACCTCAGGACACGATGCCGCCTGAATTTGGTTCGCCGGCCGAATTCGTGGCGGAGGGTCTCGCCTTCTTGCGCCGCCGCCTCTCGATCATACTGCTGACGTGCTTCTTGATGTTTGGCGCCGGCTTGCTCTATCTCGTTGTCGCAGTTCCGACGTTTACGGCAACCGCGCAACTCATCGTCGACGCCAAGACGACTTCTTCCAACGACACGGCGTCGGCAACGACGGCCGTCGAGAGTCAGGTCGCAATCCTGAGGTCCGAGAGCGTCGCTCGCGCGGCGATCGCGAAGCTCGGTTTGGCGGGGGATCCGGAATTCTCAGGCGGCGTCCTGCACCGACTCGGTCGGTCGACGTCCCGGCTGCTCGGATGGAGCAGACCGGACACGGACGTCGTCACGCGTGATGCGATGGAAGCATTCGCGCGCAAGCTCTCGGTGAAGCGCGCCGGCCTCACCTACATAGTCGATCTCGCCTTCAGCTCCGCCGATCCCGATCGGGCAGCGCAGGTCCTGGACACCGTCGTAGAGACCTACATCACGACGCAAATGGACGCGAAATACAAATGGGGTCTGCAAAACGAGAAATGGGTCAAGGAACGTGTCAACGAACTGAGCAGCCAGGCGTCGACTGCCAAAAAGGCCGTAGCGGATTACAACAGGGCCAGGAATGGCGTCGCGGCTCCCGCGAACACCGCTGGGGCAGGTCCACCCTCGTCGCAATCGACCGGAGCGACGCAAGACGAACTCCGCGAACTGGAAGCCACGGCGGACGCCGCCACCAGAACGTATGACAATTTCCTCCGGATGCTGCGTTACATGGACGCCATGCAGCAGCAATCCGCGCCGGTGTTCGAGGCTCGTCTGCTCACGGGGGTGTCTCACCCCTACACGGCCAGCTCGCCAAACGCCCGCTTGATACTTGGATCAGCGATCCTCGGCGGCATGCTCCTGGGGATCGGAATAGGATTGCTGCGCGACAGGTCGGACCGGGAACGCGCGCCCGCGCGCAGGTCTGCAGCCACCGCATCCGGAGGAACTGCAGTCGTCCAGGGGCTCAAGGCGAACGGCGTCAAGCCCCATTTCGATGGTTCGTTCAAGGTCGAGAAGCAACACACCTACAAGGAGGCCAATCCTGACTTATAGTCGCATGAATTGGCTCCGATCGCGATACCGCAAGCTCGATTGAAACGCCCCGTACATCACCCGTCGAACAATGCTCGTCGGCGAACCGCCTTCATCGCGATGAAGGCAGCATGTTTCTCGTTACGGCCACCGGAGTAGGTAGTCCGGAAGGGCCGAATGCCCTCCGCATCCACGAAGTTACATTCGGCCTCTATCATGCGACAATCCGCCACACGATGGAAAATTGGCTCTTGAACCTTCAGTCAGTGCGCAACCCACCATCCGCCCGCGAAGAGCTCGATTACAATCGCTGGGCGTCGCGTAGCGTTAGCCAACGTTGGAATGCGCAATGACGAGCTTTTTTCAGGCGTCCGGCGGATCGGTGACCATGCTCAGCAATATCCTCCGGCAGTCATGGCTGGCTATGGTCTATCGCTGCTCGGGCGCCGCCGTGTCCTTCCTCTTCGGCGTGAGTTTTGCGCGGATGATGACCATAGAGGAATACGGGGCGCTCATGTCGCTGATGACATTCGCGGTCGTCGCCTCCACGGTCGGCCTCTTCGGCCAGCAGTTTCGCGTGCTGCGGGAAATACCAAGCATCGCCGTCCGGAAATGTTTCCCAGAGATCGGTTCGATTGTTGCAAAGCAGGTTCGTTTGGCGTGTCTCGGCAGCATTGCCGTTACTCTGGTCTCTCTCCTCTTGTTCGTCGTCGCGCACGGCCGCGATGGTATATTCGGACGGTGGCAATACTGCACGAGCGTGCTGCTGATCTTGCCATTGGCCTTGATCGAAATGCAGGGCTCGTTGGGGCGCGCGCTCGGTTCCGTCAACCTCGCGCTTATGACCAAGGATGTTTTGTGGCGGTTGCTCATCATTCTGTTGAGCGGCGTTCTCTTCTCGACGTTTGGCCGCCCGCTGCAGGCGGGAGACGTTCTGATGATTGCGACCGGCATCCTGGTCGCGCTGATCCCCGCTCAGAACGGTTACCTACGACGCCTCGCAGAGGGCTATAACGTATTCACCGTGGCGGTGAAGCGATCGAATGATCGGATTGGCGACATCCTTTCCACTTCGGGACCGTTCTGGGTAACCAGCATCACCAGCGTGATGGGCGGCACGATAGATGTCATCATCGTCTCGGTGATGGTCGGCCCGGAAGCCGGCGGATATTACTACGCTGCCACCCGGATCGCGTTCCTGCTTGATTTCTTTCTGGCAACTTTCTGCGTACCCGCAGCGCCCCTCATGGCACGCTTGTTCGATGAAAATCGTCATGCGGAAATCACACGCATCACATCAGGAGCGTCACTGGCTGCGTTCGTCGCCGTCCTCGGCTGCGTTGCAACATTGGCGGCCGCCGGCGACCTCGCGCTGATGACGTTCGGAGCCGACTTCACCCGCGCCTACAGCGTCCTGATGGTCTTGGCAATCGGCCTGTTAATCTCGACATACTTCGGCATCGGCCCTATCGCACTGAATATGACCGGACACCAGCGGGCCGCGATGCAAATCGTGGTAGCAACCTGGGCCGTGGGACTCCTGGCCATGATCAGCGCGACCTGGGCCTTTGGGGCTCTAGGAGCGGCAGTTGCTGGCTCCTGCGCAGGCGTGGCAACCAGGGTATGGACAGCGGCCTACATGTACGCCGCGGAGGGGATCGATATCACGGCCACCACGACGCTCATTGCGCTAGTAAGGCGCACAATGCGGCGAGGCCCATCCGAACCGCTCATGGACGCGGTGCGGCCGGAAACCGGCGCGACCATTCTCGACTTGCGGCCGCGCGTGCGGCGGTCGGGACACGACGTGCGTGATTCGGGGAGATAGTTGAATGCGTTCGTTGCCATACGAGGACGCGACTGCTGTAATCGGAATTGGGCGCGAGAGACGGCACCTCATGGACCAGGATACATTCGATTACGAAGTGTCGGGAAACCCGATTTCGATCGGGCTGGTGAAGCTTCTGCACACGATTGTTGCGCGGAGTACGGGGCGTGGAATGGGACTAGCAATGCGAGCGGTCCGTCCGTTCATCCATTCCCAGACGCCTTGCGTCCATTTCGCGGACGGTAGCCGCCTGTACTTTGAGCTGGACGACGCCTACTGGAATGCGTTTTTTGTCGGTCAGCCCCATCGTACCTACGAATCAGACATAGCGATGCTTCTGCTGCGGCTGAAGGATGTCGACTACACGTTCTTCGATTGCGGCGCCAACATCGGGTACTGGTCCGTTCTCGTCACGTCGGAAATGCTGGGTCGCAAGCGCGCAATAGCTGTCGAGGCATCGCGGCAAACGCTCGCGATTCTCGAGCAGAACCGTAGCGCCAACGATCGGCGCTTCGAGATCTGCCGCAAGGCCTTGTTCGAGACTGACGGACAGATGTTGTCCTTCTCCGACGACGGATCTCATGACGCCCGACACATCGTTACGTCGCAAGGTATGCGCTCAAAGCACGTCGAACCGGTCGTATCGATCACGCTTGATTCGCTGGCACGGCAGCTGCAGATGACCGACCGCGATCGGCTCGTCGTCAAGCTTGACGTCGAGGGTGCGGAAATCTCGGCCTTCAAAGGGGCGCGCGAAGTGCTAAAGCGCGATACGCTGATCATCTACGAGGATCACGGCAACGACCGGAGCCACACGACCACGAGGTACATGCTCGATACCGAAGGATTTCCGGTCTTCTCCATCGCTATGGACGGGGCAATTACGAAGGTCGAGGAACTCGGCCTTCTGGACAGGGTCAAGACGAACCCGAAAATTGGCTACAATTTCGTAACCTGCCCACCAGGGAGCGGCTTCCACCAGTGGATGGAACGGGCTGCCGGTCGCGCATAAGCGCGCCGGGCGTCGCTACGGATGATCTTGGCGGAGCGCCTCATAGATTGAGAGCCCGAGCGATCTGATTTCGTGCCTCACGCACGAGCGGCTCACCGCCATCACCAGAGTGTAAGATTGCTAGCTAAGACCCAGCAGTCCGTGCATCGCCGACTGGATACCGTTCATTCGGGCCTCGAACGCAAGCTTTGTGTCGAATTGTCCACCCACGCCGATACGAGGCAGTGCCAGTGGATTTGGCTTGCGATCGGACACCTGCCCATGCCGCGTAGTCACCGCGGTCGAAAAACCGACTTCCTCCGCAAGACGTTCCTCCCGAGTGTCACACGCTCCGGGGGTGCCGTAAGGATAGGCGAAATGCCGGACGGGATTCTGAAGCAAATTCTCCAGATAGCTGCGGTTGCCCGCCATTTCGGCTCGCGCAGAGGCTGCATCCAGACAGGCCAGTGCCGGGTGGGAATCCGTGTGGCCGCCAATTGAAGCGAGAGGATGCTGCGCCAAGCCTTGAAGCTCGCGTTCATCCAGGAAATAGACGTCGTTCAAGGCCGATAGAGATACACCCGCATTGCGGAACGTCGGGGCGAGCAATTCGGCCCGGTTATAATCTTCGTGAACCCACTTCGCTACCTTGCTCATGGCCGACGCCTTGCTGTTCAGATCGGGACAGGAAAACCGGATGTCCATCGCGTCAATGGTAACGGTGTCTCGCGAGCGAAGAACTTCGCGCAAGCCGAGCCACCATGACTGCAGCGTCCGCGTCGGAGCGCCCGTAGGAACGTAGACCGTGAACGGGGCGTTGTTGCGCTCGAGGATCGGAAGCGCCGTCGAAACGTTGTCTCGATAACCGTCATCGAAGGTAACCACAGCATAGCGGCGCGGCTGCGAATCATTTGCCAACCGCTCAAGACATGTTTCCAGGCTGACGATCTCCCACCCTTCGTGGCGCAGCCACTTGAGCGAATACTCAAACAAGTCCTCTGACGTTCCGGTCATCAGTTCTGAGCGGAAATCCCGCTGAACCTCGTGGAACATCAGAATAGCGGCTCTGCCTGCAAAAATCTTGCGCAGAGCTGGCGTCAGTCCGGACCAACGCACCGCCTGGAATACGGCTGCCTTGAAACTCTGCCTCACGGCGCCCCCTCGTCACCGCTGGTCAGAGAATTCACCACATGAATCTGAGGCCGGCTTAATTCCACGCGCGGCGCGCTGCCGATATTCATCTTCAAATTGTCCATCGTGAGAACAGTGAGCGTCTCGTAGGCACTGGCAGGCATTGCCTATTTATCGTGGAACCGCTGCATCTACGCAACTGCGACACCGGTACTCACTCATAGGTACCCCTCAATTCGCCCATCCCACCCTGAATGCGCCACCTGCCTCGGATAGCTTTCAAGGTAGCCTTTTTCTGTCGAGCACAAAAAGCACCAGGCGCGGGTGGCTGTTGTGATCTGCGCATCGATGGAACGGCTCCTTAATGAAGGTACTCCTCGCTAACAAATACCTCTTCAACAATGGTGGCGCAGAGACCGTTCTGTTTCAGGAACGAGCATTCCTGACGGGCAGCGGGGTGGAAGTCATTGACTTCGCAATGCAGCACGAGCGGAATATCGAGTCACCCTACTCGACTCATTTTGTGTCTCGCCAGGATTATCGCAACGGCGGCTACCTTGCCAGGATAAGGGGCGCCCTCGCGCTGATCCACTCGCGCGAGGCCGTAAGCAAGCTCGCATCGCTGATCGACGAGACGCGACCAGACTTGATGCACTGTCACAACGTCTATCATCAGTTGACGCCATCGATCGTCGGCGTCGCCAAGTCGCGCGGAATCCCGGTTGTCCTGACGCTGCATGATACGAAGCCGGTCTGTCCGGTACACACGCGAGCGCTCGGAAACCAATTGTGCTCGCTGTGCCTCACCGGCGGCTTCCATCACGTGCTGACGCATCGTTGTTCCGACGGCTCGTTGGCGCAGAGTGCCACGCTTTACCTCGAAGCGGTCACGCAACAGTGGCTCGGAAGCTACGAGAAAGTGGATCGCTTTATCGCACCAAGTCTCTTCATGCAGGATTCGGTATCCCGCCGCTTCTCCCCAGACCGAACGGTGCTGCTCTACAACGGCGTGGATGTCAGGAACATTTCGCCGCGCGGCCGGGACAACGGATACGTTCTTTACTGCGGCCGGCTCGCACCGGGCAAGGGTGCTGAGACGCTGTTGCGTGCCCATCAGGCGGCGGGATGTTCGTGGCCACTTGTCATTGCGGGCACGGGCCCGCTGACTGATGACTTGAAGTCGCAGTTTGCACGAAACGTGCAGTTTGCGGGTCACCTCTCCGGAGACACGCTGAGCACAACAATAGCCGAAGCATCCGTAGTGGTTGTGCCTTCGGAGTGGTGCGAGAATTGCCCGATGTCGGTCCTGGAGGCGATGGCGCAGGGCAAGGCCATCATTGCGACCCGCATTGGCGGCATTCCTGAGCTCGTGAACGACCGGGAGACCGGATTTCTGTTCGAGCCCGGCAATGTCGACGAGCTTCGAACCCATCTCGAGTGCCTCATGGGCAGCGGCGAGCTCCGCGCACAGATGGGGGCCGCCGGACGGGTTCGTGTAGAGAAGCACTTCTCCCTCGACAAGCACAACGCCGAGCTGATTGCCGTCTACCGATCACTGCTGCCGGGGCGAACCTCGGTGGTGGCGGCAGCGGTAAATGGCGCAAGGAGTCCATGAATAGTTTGTAGATTTTAGGAGGAATTTGTAGTGAGTGCGGATCATCTCGTACTGAGGGTAATCATGCTTGGCCTGCGTGGATTCCCCAATGTGCAGGGAGGGGTTGAAACTCACGCGGAGCATCTGTGTCCCCATCTCAAGAAGTTGGGGTGCGATGTCAAAGTGATCGTCCGCTCCTCGTATATGCCGCCCAGTCGTGGCGACGAGTGGCACGGAGTGCGCTACCAGCGGGTATGGTGCCCGAAAGCGTCCGGCCTCGAGACGATTGTGCATTCGTTTCTCGGCGTGCTGGTCGCCGCATGGCAACGACCGGACGTATTGCACATCCAGGCCATCGGGCCGGCTTTGATGGCGCCGCTCGCGCGATTGCTGGGACTGCATGTTGTCGTGACGCATCATGGCCCGGATTACGACCGCGAGAAGTGGGGCCGACTGGCCAAGGCGGTTCTGCACGCTGGCGAAGCCTGGGGCATGCGGTTCTCCGACGGCCGCATCGTGATCTCGCAGACCATTCGGAAGCTGGTGCGGGACAAGTACGGCTTGAACTCAGACCTTATTCCAAACGGCATCACCCTGCCCGACGTACCAAGTAGCACCTCAGCGCTCGAGAAGTTCGGGCTTACGCCGGGACGATATGTGCTGACGGTGGGCCGGCTGGTTCCGGAGAAACGGCACCTCGACTTGATTCAGGCCTTTGCCGCTGCCAGGCTCGACGAATGGAAGCTCGTGCTGGTCGGGACATCCGAACATCCCAATGCCTATACCGCGGAGGTGACAGCGCGCGCCGAGGCGACCTCTGGGACAGTCGTGGCAGGCTTTCAGTACGGCATCGCGCTACAGGAGCTGTACGCCCATGCCGGCATTTTCGTCCTCCCTTCTTCGCACGAGGGCTTGCCGATCGCGCTGCTGGAGGCCTTGAGTTTCGGCCTGCCAGTCGTCGCCAGTGACATTCCCGCTCTTCTGGAGATCGGATTAGACGACTCGCACTATTTCCATTTGGGAGACGTATCAGCGCTCGCGGGTCGCCTGGCGTTCTTTGCAAGCAGTCCGTGGCCGCCCGAACTCCGCGAGAAAACGCGCCGCTGGTTGGCAGAGCGAGAGGACTGGCACTCTGTCGCCGAACGAACGCTCGGATGCTATCGCAGAGCCATCGAGCCACACCAGGACGTGCGGCGCCGGACCGCCCCTCCCCATGCAGCCTAGCGCGTTGCTCGGGTGGCGTGGCGGCAAGCACGTGCTGGCCGCCTTGCGCTGGAAGCGTCCCCAGCCGGCGCGACGCCGCGCCGATATTCGGGCTGTCTTTCGACCCCTGACTGAGCCGGAGTTGCGCTCAAGATGAATGCCCTCCTGACATTCTTTCTTTTCTTTGTTTTTGTGAGATCGTTCTCCAACGGAATTGATCGTCTGTACGGCACCGGCATTTCATCGACTCTTTCGTTGATCATCGTCGCGGTCGGCCTCGTGGCAGCCTGGAACATGCGCGATGTCAGGATACACCGGAGACTCTTCACGCTGTTAATATGCTTGTCGGTCTTCACGGCCACTGCCGTACTGTCGCTTGTCGTCAATACGAGGAGCATCATCGATCAATACGCCGCGTGGTACGAAATCATCAGGTACGTCTACCTGTTCATGCTTGTGATATTGGTCTCTTCCATTTATCAATCTCCCGGCTTTTGCCCGAACATCCATCGTGTTTTTATGGTTCTGCTGTTTCTGATGTCGGCGATCGCATTGTTCCAATACCTGGCCGGATATACCGAGCTCGCATCGCCATACGACAAGCATGCACGAGCGGCGGGGCCCTCGGCGCACCCGGTATCCTTCAGTCTCGAATTGGTGCTGGTCTTCTTCCTTTGCGAGCTGTCGCGTCGCAAACTACGCCTCTCCATGGGATACAATGACATTGTCGTTTATCTGTTCTTTCTCGTCGCCCTCGCCCTCGCTGCGTCAAGGACTGGGGTCGCGCTACTCGGGGTAACCTTCGCCATATATATCTTTGCTCAGCGGCCTGCCCTCTTGCCGGCGTTCGCTGCAGCATTCGTTGTCGTCATATGGACATCTCCATTTGGAGCATCGTTTTCGGAGCTAAGCTCGATTCCGGATTATATCTTGAGCGGAAACTACACGGTTTGGGATTGGCGCACGGCTCCGAGCTCCGTCCATTGGCGCATTTACCATTGGTACTATCTGTCCACGCTTGCACTCGAACAACCGCTGATTGGATACGGCCCCGGTCAAACGGCGCTCTACAGCCCATTCGTCCTGCTTGCGCATAGTGCGTTCGTAGAAATGTTCTTCGAAACCGGCGTGGTCGGCCTGATCTCCTTTACCGTGTTCTGGTTCAGCCTTCCGCTGGCCGCAATGTCGGACCGGCAGAAGCTTGTTGCTTGCTATGGAAGGAGGTCGGCGCAAATCCAACCTCTGAACCTCTGGATTGCCATGTTCATTGGCGTAACGCTGGTGGCGTTGTTCGATGACAGCTTCAACAGGGAAACGGTGGCGTTGTCGTACCTGATACTCGGCATTTTCCTGGTGCTGGCCCAACCTGAAGCTGCTGTTGAACGCGCCCCCGGATCGCGTGAATCGCCGACCCCAATGATCGCCGGTTCGCGGACTGAAGCATTGGGGAGCCCTGGAGCCATCTGAGCCGAACTTCGCTGCTGTTCTACTGGCCCCTGCTAGGAATTCTTGCGTGAAGACATACCTTGCCATTTCCCTCACCGCGCTCATGGTCCTCGAAGCTCTCGTCCCGTCACCGGGTGCCGGGGGCAAGCGTGCTCATCAGCCCATTTGCGTGTCCTTATCTATCGAATGCGTCGTATCGCAAAATTCCGGGCAGGACGCCGGCATCTATCCCCACGGTGTCAGAACCTCCTACTCGTGGTATGCCGGAGGCGCTGCTGCCACCGGAAACGGGGCTCCGCCTTCTGATTTCACTTCACTGACGGGTTGGGGGCAGATCTATCCGCAAGCTGGTGCTCCGAACGTTGCTGCCAATATCTATCTGAAGGACTATCGCGTCTATGTACACTTGACGAGTGGCGGCTGGAGGCTCGTGCAGGATCAGGCAACGAATTCGGTCGATGGCGGGCACTACGTGGCGGATTTCTCCGACAACTCCTCTACAACGATGGATCTTATTCTTGAGCCCGACCGAAGCATCAGGATGAGCTCGCCGTCGCCCGGCTACAATGATCATTTCTGGATGGAGCCGAGGGGCTCGTATGCTCCTGAAACGGTCGACGGAGTGTTCTCGTTGGCAGAACTGCGCACCGATAGCGCGAACGCAAATCTGATTGCAAACTTCGGCGGAGACTGGTGGAGAGACACCTCGGCTCCGTACCTCTACCGTGATGGAGTGTTTGTGAACAATCCTGGCATCGGCATGGGTGCGTGGGTCAGATTGACGACGACCTACCAGTACTTTTTCTTCACAACCATGACCAGATCGCAGCTGCAGACCGATCCACCGCCGCCCTTGCGATAGCCGATCTGAACTCTGGCTCCCGATGGAATTCCGACTAGCTGGCGAGGACCATCAACGAGGCTCCGCCAAGGACGCGCACCGAAAGGTCCTCTCCGGCAATGCTCCGAACCAATTGCCGCCCAGCCATGGCGAGGGTTGATTTCGCGGTTCGCCATTCGGGATGAACATGGAGGAAATCCTCCATCCGGGTGTACTGGTTGTCGATAATCTCAAAACCGGTATCGCGCAGCGTCGCCAGAGCGGTCGTCTGGTCGAAATAATGCAGGTGACCGACCTCCTTGCGCCGCTGGAGGGGCAGACCTCGCAGAACGCCGAGGATGGTCATGTCGAGCGGGATGTGAAACACGTAGTATTTCGCGCGCCCTCTGATCCTTCGCAGAAAGCCCATATAGTCATCGATGTGCTCGAAGACATCGATGCACAATAGAAGATCGTAATTTTCGCTGGTATGCGAGAAGTCTCCGCAGTGGAATCGCAAATTGTCCCGCTCGCGCAGTTTGGCGGCGGTGATGGCATACGGAGCGATATCGTAGCCGACGGCGGTCGAGTCACGGAAGATGTCGTGCTCGAGCAGAGCGTTCAGAACGCCTCCCACTCCGCAACCGATGTCGACGATCGTCCGGCAGGTGACGTTGTTGTCACGCACGATCTTGGCGATCTTCGCGGCCTTGGTTCCTGCATCTTCGTCATGCCAGCCTGGATGGGCTTCAGCATAACCTTTCCCGGTATAGAGATCGTTGGACCCGAACTCTGCCTCTCTGACGACAGCCATCGTTCTCTCCCTCAATTGAATTGCGCTCGCCTCAGCCTGCGGACCACAGCCGCGCCGAGGGCGTGCGTTCGAGTTCGTCGTACGCGATCAGGCGACCGCGCGTCCTTCCAGCGCTGTTGGATCGCCAAATTGTCGGGCTTCAGATTCGCCAATCCACGAGCCGCCATTCAAAGAGAACCGATCCATCTCCACCGGCGAGTGTGTTCTTGATCTTGAGGTTGTCGCAATAATCCTTGCGGGCTACCCCGGCGCAGAACTCGATCCGCGCTTGCATCGACAAGCATCCGTCGCCGCGACACACGTGGTCGAGAACAAGGGATTTGCGCCCCATATACGTGTGTATAAATCACGATTTGAAGGTTTTTTCGCCATTTTTGCTCATTAACCAAACGGCGCAGCAGTCGGGGGGGCAAATTCATTAAACCCGCTGCTTTGAAATCTCCTCGCGGTTCGAGGCCTGCAGTGCATTGAAATCTGTTCGTGGTCGCAAGACCTTACGAGCATGCAGTATGTCGCGCGTCCCCCATGCGCGGCAGTGGAATTCTTCGTCCTCAATTTGGTCTGCAATGGAGAATTAGCTTGGCCGCTCTAGACGATGTCATCACTCAAAATACCACAGGCAATAGCGAAGGATTCCCGCTGGGCGTTCCTTCATCCTACTCTTGGTATTCCGGCAGAAACGGTGGCGGAGGCACCCCTCCTGCCGGCTTCTCGGCCATCACCGGATGGGGTCAGATCTATCCCGAGGTCGGGCAGACGGTTAATCCGGGCAGCGTCGACATAGCAAATTTCGAGACCTGGGTGCATCTCACGAGCGGCGGCTGGGTCAAGGTGCAGGACCAGGACACGAGCTCCCTCGGAGGCGCCCACTTCACCGCTGACTTCGTCGGGAACGCGAACATTGCATGGAATCAAACCACAAACGCGGATGGCAGCGTATCCGTCGATGCACCGACCAGCGGATACAACGACCATTTCTGGCCGGGCGGATCCCGCGGCACCTACACGCCCGGAACGATCGACGGCGTTTTCGTCACGGCGAGCATGAAGGTCGACAATCCGAACGAACACTACGTTGCCAATATCGGTGCCGACTGGTGGAGAGACGCCACCGCCGGGTACGTCTACCAGAATGGCGTATTCGTGAATAATCCCGGCGTCGGGATGAGCAACTGGGTCGATCTGACAACCAGCTATAAGCAACTCTATTTCACAACGATGAATGCGACGCAGTTGCAGGGCGATCTGCCGCCTCCGCTGCAGGGCGCCTCTTCGCCGGCGACACCGACGCAGCCGACGACACCGACGACACCGACGACGCCGACCGATCCGACGATACCGGCGCAGCCGACGACGCCGACCGACCCCACGACGCCGACAACCCCCACGACTCCAAGCGTGACCGCACCGGTGCTCGACGTCGCGGACAAGTCGCTCTGGGTGGCCGGCAGAGGCGGTCAGGTCGACCTGGGGACGACCATTACGACGACCGACCCCAACGATAACCTCACCCTCAGTATCATGGGATTGCCGCGATACGAGACGATCACGACCGGCGACGGCACGACGCTCAGGGGCAACAACATCACCCTGACGTCCGCGCAGGTCGACAGCGGACTGACGCTGACATCGTACTACAAGGGCAATGCTCATCCGGTCGCGAACCTCACGCTGACCGCGAGCGCTATGGATCCGACCACCGGCGCTGTGATGTCGTCGGACCCGCAGACGATCCGCGTGACGGATCCCCGGCCGTCCAGCTGGACTGGCGGAAACGCAGGGAGCTGGGCAAACCACGGCTTTGCGCAGTTGCAGCAGCAGATGGGCGACACCAGCACCCTGGCGAACACAGCATCGCAGACGACCGGTTGGGCCGATCAAGGCGCGCGAGCGTCCCAGGCAAGCCAGGGCTTTGCGCTGCTGAACCAGTATCTGGCCGGCAGCTCCGGTCGGGTCGACGCTGGTCAGATCGCGGCGGCCATGTCGAATGCGAACAGCTGGACGCACAACTCGTTCCTGAGCAAACCTCAGGGTTGATCCGGCTACTGCACCCGGGGGCTCCGCGCCCGGGTGCAGTACCATCAACGTGTTGGGAGTCGGAAACGGGCGGTCGATCGCGGACGGTAACGGCGAAGGGACTGCCACGCGCGGGTCCTGGTCTCGGTTGGCTTCATCGCTCGCATCTGTTTCCAAGCGATCAAAATGCGTGCTGGCGCAACAGCTTCGGGTATGCGGCAAATTTGCGCGCAACATAACGGTGCAAAAATCAAGATTTGAAACTTTTTTCGCCATTTTTGCGCATTAACGAACCGGTTCAGCAGTCGGGGGGGCAGGTCTAAAATCCCACTGCTTTGAAATCCCCTCGCGGTTCGAGGCCCTAGTGCTTTGATGTTGCTTGCACCTTTTTGGCTGCGAGCAAGCGGTATGTCGCATGCTCTGTCGATGCGCGGCATTGGAATTCCCAGTCTTTGGAAATGCATGAGAAGGAACACTAACGCGGCCGGGTAGCCGCGAAGGGTTGAGTAAGAATGGCGATCCAGAACGGAAATGCCCCCGCCGCAGATCTAGGGCTTCGCGCGCTAGCTCTGTTCCTGCGCCTCCATGGCGTGAATACTGTGCCGGACCAGCTCCGCGATCGTTGCGGGAGCGACGAGATCGGCGTCCGCGCGATGCTTCGCTGCGCGCGCGAATTCGGAGTCAAGGTCCGCTCGCGGACAATGGATTGGACCCGCCTTGCGGGTATCCAGCTGCCCGGAATCGCCTCGCTGCGTGACGGTGGATTTCTGCTGCTGGGCAAGATCGACGACCAGGTGGCGCTTGTGCTGCACCCGACCTCGCCGCATCCGAGCCGGATGACGCGCGCGGAATTCGAAGCGATCTGGGATGGCGGTTTGATCTGTGCTGGATCACAGAGCCTCGCGCAGCGCGCACGTCATGCATTTGCCGGCATCCGCACGCGCTCGTTTGACCTGGGCGCCGGCCTGATGCACCGCGCCGGCGAGGGCCTGATGCGGGCTCGTGACGGTCTCACGAAGAGCTTCTTGGCGATGAGACCTGGCATCCTGATGCGCGGGCCTCGCGACGAGGCCGCAATCCATCCGGCGAACACAAACACCGAATCCCCGGCCGCCGGCGTCGAATCCGAACATGACGATGAATCCGGGCTCATTGCGCTGGCGATCTTGCTGCGTTGCCATGGCATCGCTGCCGACCCCGGCCAAATTCGTCACCGGATCGGCGCGGCGCGCCTCGGCGTTACTGAAATCCTGCGCTGCGCCAAGGATTTCGGACTCAAGGCAAAGGTGCAGAGGACGAGCTGGAACAGGCTTGCCGTCACCCCGCTGCCGGGAATTGCGGTGCTGCGCGACGGCAGCTTCCTGATCCTCGGCAAGGTTATCGACGACAAGCTTCTCGTTCAGCGCCCGCTGTCTCCGCGGCCCGAAGCAATCACCCAGGCCCAACTCGAGGCGATCTGGGACGGCGGCATCATCCTGATGGCCCGGCGCGCCAGCCTGACCGACCTCGCGCGGCGCTTCGATATCTCCTGGTTCGTCGGCGCCATGCAAAAGTATCGTCGCCTGCTCGGCGAGGTGCTGGCGGCGTCGTTCTTCCTTCAGATCTTCGCCGTTGTCTCACCGCTGTTCTTCCAGGTGGTGATCGACAAGGTGCTCGTGCATCGAAGCATGAGCACGCTCGACGTGCTGGTCGTCGGGCTTGTCGTACTGACCGTGTTCGAGGCCGTTCTCGAGACGCTGCGCGTCTATCAGTTCGCGCATACGACAAACCGTATCGACGTCGAGCTCGGCGCCAGGCTGTTCCGTCACCTGCTGGCGCTGCCGATCGCCTATTTCCAGACCCGCCGCGTCGGCGATTCGGTGGCGCGCGTCCGCGAGCTCGAGAACATCCGCCAGTTCCTGACCAGCTCGGCGCTCACGCTGGTGATCGATCTGCTGTTCACCGTCGTCTTCCTTGCAGTGATGTTCTATTACTCGACGACGTTGACGTGGATCGTGCTGGCGTCCTTCCCGCTCTACATCGGCATCTCCGCGGGAGCCGCGCCGCTGTTCCGTCGGCGCCTCGACGAGAAATTCAATCGCGGCTCCGAGAACCAGGCCTTCCTGGTCGAGAGCGTCACCGGTATCGAGACGCTGAAGGCCATGGCGGTCGAGCCGCAGATGCAGCGCCGCTGGGAGGAGCAGCTCGCCGGCTATGTGTCCGCAAGCTTCCGCGTGCTCAGCCTGAACAACACGGCGAGCCAGGCGGTCCAGATGATCAACAAGCTGGTCATCGCCGCGACCCTTTACTTCGGCGCCCGCCTGGTGGTCAGCGGGGACCTGACTGTCGGTGAGCTCGTCGCGTTCAACATGCTGGCCGCGCGTGTCAGCGCGCCGGTTCTGCGACTCGCGCAGATCTGGCAGGACTTCCATCAGGCCCGCCTGTCGATCGATCGTCTCGGCGACATCCTCAACACCATTCCCGAGCCGAGCTTCACGCCGGCCCGCGCGGCGCTGCCACCGATCCGCGGTCAGGTCACATTCGAGCACGCGACTTTCCGCTACCGCATCGACGGCCCCGAGGTGCTGCACGACGTGTCCTTCAGCGTCGAGCCAGGCCAGGTCATCGGCATCGTGGGTTCGTCGGGCTCGGGCAAGAGCACCATCACCAAGCTGATCCAGCGTCTCTATGTCCCGGAAAGCGGGCGCGTGCTCGTCGACGGCGTCGACCTCGCGATGGTCGATCTGAGCTGGCTGCGGCGCCAGATCGGCGTCGTGTTGCAGGAGAACGTACTGTTCAACTGCACGGTTCGCGACAACATCGCGCTGGCCGATCCGGCGATGCCGATGGAGCGCGTCATCGAAGCGGCGGAGCTAGCCGGCGCCCACGACTTCATCCTCGAACTGCCGGAGGGTTACGACACCGTCGTGGGTGAGCGCGGCAGCAGCCTGTCCGGCGGGCAGCGCCAGCGAATCGCAATCGCGCGTGCACTCATCACCGATCCACGCATCCTGATCCTGGACGAGGCGACCAGCGCGCTGGACTACGAAAGCGAGCGCGCGATCCAGCAGAACATGAGGCGGATTTCCGCCGGCCGGACCGTGTTCGTCATCGCCCACCGGCTGTCGACGGTGCGCAATGCAAGCCGGATCATCACCCTCGAGCATGGCCGCATCGTCGAGGACGGCAGCCATGACGAGCTGATCCGCACCAACGGCCGTTACGCCAACCTCCATTATCTGCAGGCCGGTATCCATGACGTCCGCTAGCCGCAATGTCGTCGCGTTCCCGAGACGCGAACCTCGCCGCCGCGAGCACGAAATCGCCTTTCTGCCGGCGGCGCTCGAGATCGCCGAATCGCCGCCGTCGCCGATCGGGCGCGCGATCGGGGCCTGCATCATCGCCGCGTTCTGCATCGCGCTGTTGTGGGCGACGCTCGGCAGCGTCGATATCGTCGCCAGCGCGACCGGCAAGATCGTGCCGGGCGGGCGCACCAAGCTGATCCAGCCGTTCGAGACCGGTGTGGTCCGCGCCATCCGCGTCCGCGACGGCCAGAGCGTCAAGGCCGGCGACGTCCTGATCGAGCTGGATCCGACAATGACGGAAGCCGACCAGGAACGCCAGAAGAGCGATCTGCTTGCAGCCGAGCTGGACGTCGCGCGGCTGCGCGCCGCGCTGGCCGCAGACCCGCTCGCGGCCTTCCGGCCGCCGCAAAACGCAAGTGCGGCCGAAATCGAGATGCATCGCCAGTTCCTGATCAGCCAGCGCGCCGAACAGAGCGCAAAGCTTTCTGAAATCGAGCGTCAGCAGGGGCAGAAGGAGGCGGAACGGGCGACCACATCGGCGAGCGTCGACAAGCTGGAGGCGACGATTCCGGTACTGAAGGAGCGCGTCGATATCCGCAAGGGTCTCGTCGAGAAGGCATTGGCGTCGAAGGTCGTCTATCTCTCCGAATATCAGGAACTGGTCGCCATGCAGCAGGACCTCGTCCTGCAGCAGAGCCGGCTGCGCGAAGCCGATGCGGCGATCGCGCTGCTGAAGGAGACCAAGGACAAGACTGCCGCGGAGTATCGCCGCGCGACCTATGATGCTCTTGCGAAGGCCGAGCAGAAAGCTGCGAGCGCCGCGCAGGAGGTGGTCAAGGCGGAGCGGCGAACGAAACTGCAGAGCCTGACCGCACCGGTCGACGGCGTCGTGCAGCAGCTTGCCGTTCATACGGTGGGCGGCGTGGTGACGCCCGCTCAGGCGCTGGCCGTCGTGGTCCCGAGCGAGAGCCAGCTCGAGATCGAGGCCATGCTGTCGAACCGCGACATCGGCTTCGTGCATCCCGGCCAGAAGGCGGAGATCAAGGTCGATACGTTCAACTTCACCCGGTACGGGCTGCTTCATGGCGATGTGCTCAGCGTGTCGACGGATGCCATCACGCGCGAAAAGCAACAGGGCAACCCCAATGACCGGACATTGGGCGCGGCGCAGAGCAGCAGCGAGCCTAAAGGTCAGGAGCTGGAATACGCCGCGCGCGTTTCGCTCGACCGGACGCACATGCAAATCGAGGACAAGCTCGTCAAGCTCGGGCCGGGCATGGCGGTGACGGTCGAAATCAAGACCGGCACGCGCAGGATCATCAGCTACCTGCTGTCGCCGCTGGCACGCTACCGGCAGGAAGCCCTGCGCGAACGCTAAAGCGAAGCCCGTCGCCGGACGTTGCGGCCGGGCGGGGCGCCACGCGCGTGAGAGCGAAGCTCGTCGCGGTGGCGCCCGTCGTTAGGACGATTGCGGTGAAATTGCCGGTGGATTGGCACATGCGCTATCGGCGCAGCGCTTCCAGACGCGATTTCGCCTCATGAACTCCCGCGGCGTTGGCCTTGGCGTAGAGGTCTTGCGCCCTGCGCTCGTCGCCGCGCGTGCCGTAAGTCCCCCACTTCGCAAGAATCAGGGGATCGTAGGTTTCTGCCAGCGCGAAGCTCGCCTGGGCGCTGCCCATTTCCACGGCGCGCTCGAGTACAAGCCGCGCCGCGCCTATGTCGCCCTGACGCAACAAGGAGCTCGCCCGCGCAACCAACCCTCCGGCTTCCGCAGCCTGCTCGGGAGCAGGCTGGGCAACCGCGCGAGCAGGCGCCGCTCGCGTCTGTTCGGCGGTTGGATTGGTGGCCACTTCGATGGACTTGTCCCGCGCGGTCGCACCGGTCGTCAACGCCGCGCCGTGCGCCTTGCGATCCTCGGCCTCATACGCATGGATTGCGCTCCGCGACAAAGGGAGGTGCTGGGGCTGCACGTCGATCCTGGCGCGCAATTGTCTCAATTCGGCAGCGCTGGCTTCCGCCGCCTGCTTCTGCAGCAAGATTTCCTCGCCTGCCTTTGCCGCCCGCGCCGTCTGGGTCTCGCTGTCGCGATGCGCTGCCGCCAGATCTTGCTCCAGCCGCGCGGACCGCTCACGCTCCTTTTGCAGGTCCGCCGCAGCGCTCTTTCCCACAGCTTGCAGCCGGGACGTTTCCTTGCCCGCTTCGGTCACCAGCACGGCCTTGCTCTCGACGTCACGTCGCGCCGCCGCGAGATCCTGCTCCAGCCGGGCGGACCGCTCACGCTCCTTTTGCAGCTCGGCCGCACCGCTCTTCTCCACCGCCTTCAGCCGGGACGTTTCCTTGCCCGCCTCGGTCACCAGCACGGCCTTGCTCTCGATATCACGGCGCGCCGCCGCAAGATCCTGCTCCAGCCGGGCGGACCGCTCATGCTCCTTTTGCAGCTCGGCAGCACCGCTCTTCTCCACCGCCTTCAGCCGGGACGTTTCCTCGTCTGCTTTCGTCGCCAGCGCCGTCTTGGTCGCGACATCGCGCCGCGCTGCCGCGAGATCCTGCTCCAGCCGGTCGGCCCGCGCCGCTTGCAGTGAGTTCTGCAACTCCGCCGCACCGCTTTCCCTTTCCCGCTTCAGTCGGGCGGTTTCCTCGCCTGCTTTCGTCGCCAGCGCGGTTTGCGTCTCGACATCGCGGCGCGCAGCCGCAAGATCCTGCTCCAGCCGCACCAGTCGCTCACGTTCGTCCGGTGTGGATTTGTGAACCGAAGCCGCGCCGCTCTCGGCCGCCTGCCTGAGCTCCGCTGCTTCTTCACCGGCTTTGCGGGCCTGCGCCTCGAAGGCGTAGATCGTGCTTCGCGTCTGGGAAAGCTCCTGTGTCAGCGCGTCGGCCTTGGCACGCGAGTCCCGCAGCTCGGCGGCCCCGGCCTCCACCGTCCGCTTCTGCCGCAGGGCTTCATCGGCCGCCTTTGCCGCCAGCGCGGTCTGGGTCTCGGCATCACGCCGCGCGACCGCAAGATCCTGCTCCAGCCTTTCGGACCGCTCTCGCTCCTTTTGCAGGGAGCCCTGCGACTCGGCCGCTCCGCTTTCGCTTTGCTGTTTCAGTCGGGAAACCTCCTCGCCGGCTTTGGTCGCCAGCGCGGCCTGGGTCTCGACGTTGCTGCGGGCAGCCGCAAGGTCCCGCTCCAGCCGTGCGAACCGCTCACCTTCGTCGGGTGTGAATTTGCTGACCGAAGCCGTGCAGCTTGCAACCGCCTGCCTGAGCTCCGTCGCTTCGTCTCCGGATTTGCGGACTTGGGCTTCGTATGCGTAGATCGAGCTCCGCGACAGCGAGAGGTCTTGTGCCAGCGCCTCGGCTCGTTCGCGCAATTGCCTGAGCTCGGCAGCTCCGACGTCCGCTGCCTGCTTCTGCCGCAGGGCTTCTTCCTTTGTCGTTGTCGCCAACGCCATCTGGGTCTCGACATCGCGCCGCGCTGCCGCCAGATCCTGCTCCAGCTGCGCGCTCCGCTCGTGCTCCCTTTGCAGGGCCGACTGCAGCTCCGTAGCGCCGCTTTCACGCATCCCCTTCAGCTGGGAAACCTCCTCGCCTGCCTTTGCCGCCAGCGCCGTCTGAGTCTCGACGTTGCGGCGCAATGCCTCGAGATCCTGCTCGAGCCGCGCGGACCGCTCGCGCTCCCGCTGCAGATCCGCCGCGCCACCTTCCGCCGCTGCTTTCAGCCGAGACGCTTCCTCACCCGTTTTTGTCGCCAGCACGGTCTGGGTTTCGACATCACGCCGCGCTGCCGCCAGATCCCGCTCCAGGCGCTCCGCCCGCTCACGCGTCTCTTGCAGGGAGTTCAGCAACTCCGCGCCGCCCTGCGCGGCCTGCTTCTCATCGGCCGCCTTGTCCGTCAACGCGGCCTGGGCCTCGATATCGCGGCGCGCCGCCGCGAGACTCTGCTCCATCGACTCGGCCCGATAGCGCTCTTGCTCGAGACGTTGCAGCAACTCGATGTCACGTCTTGCATTCGTCAGTTCGCAGGAGAGCGACTCCGCCCAGTTGTATTCCCGTTTCGAGGCCTGCCCCGTGTCGCCGACGCTCGCTTGGGCGACCTGCACCGGTCTGTCATTGCCGCCTCGACCCGGCGGCAAGGCTTCGGGAGCGCCGTTCCTTGCCGCTTCGATGAAAGCGGGACTACCGGCAGCCGCCGAATGCTGCGGTTGCGTCGAAGGGCGCGCCGGATCTGGGGAAGCCCGTGTTTCCGGCGCGCACATCATTGCGAGCATGGCAGCAGTCGTCCACGACAGCGCGGACCGTCCCGCCTTGGGCAGCAGGCGGCGCGACGAATCTGCGATGTCGCAGCCGGCAACTGCCTTGTCCTTGAGGATCACCGGGCCCATCCGCAATCACCTGTCGCGTGGCGACACGATCTGTTGAGGTACGGCATTATGCGCCGTACCGCAGCGCGAAGCCTACAGCCCGCATGGAGGACCCCACCCACCCCTTTCGGGTTAGGCCACAGGTCACGGCTTCACATAGGACCAGCCCTTCTCCTGCAGTTCCATCACGCGCACGACGCCTGACTTCACCACCTCCGCCTGGCGAACAATCGGGATATCCTTGTTCTCGGCCTTGTGCATTTTTTCCTGGGTATTGCCACAGGCCTTGAACGAGACCTCCGGCGTGCTCAGCGCCATTTCCTCGAGACGGGCTTTCACCGGCGAGGTGTCGTCGCGCAGCATGTGCAGGCCGGGTCCGAAGGTGACCACCTCGATTTTCACCTTCTCGCCGAGATCCTTGTAGTATTGCGCAACGTTGACTGCGTTGTTGAGCGCGAGATTCATGGCTGCGGGATCGTTCGTGTTCACCTGCAGGATCAGGTTGTGCGACTTGGCGTTGGATGGAAGCCGGGCGTTGGCGTCGAGAGGAGATCGTTCCCTCTTGTGGGTGGTCGCCTTGCGCGAGATATGAACCCTTTGGACCTTTTCTGAAACGTGCTGATAGTCCGCAGTGCGGTTCGTTGTTGTCGGTGTCCAGTACCGTCCGCCGCCTTGCTCCGCCGCAGCGTATGAAGCGGCCAGGAGCGCCGTTGCGGCTCCGATGATGGTTACCTTCGCAATATGCTGAAACACGCGCATGGATACCTCCTGTTAAAGACACGTTATTGAAATCCCTAGCCGTTGGGTTTTGCGGTCGGTTGTGGCCACCTGCAGGCAGCGGTGATCTTCGCGCGCACCACATCCATCCCGCCCAACGGAAACACCGCATCCAGCGCCGGTCCGGTACGGGGTGCGAGGTGAATATTGAGACCTCCGCCGTCCGGAAGGGACTGCAGCAAGCGAACCACGTCACCGCCGAACGCAACGCCGGTCCCGGACGCAGGCACAGCTGCCGCTACTTGCTGCGGCGGACCGTCGTTGATGCGGTAGGAAATCGCATATCCATCGCCGCGACCGGACACGCGGGAGCCCGCGACGATCAGTTCGCTCCGCCCGCCATGGCAGCGAATCGAAAGCGTCATTGCGCTTTCGCCAGCACCGTCGCGCGATGACGTCGTGGCGGTGGCGACCGGTGAATAGTCGAGCGGTGAAGTCGTCAGGCTGACGACCCAGCTGTTACCCAGGTTCGCCTGGGGCAGCGCCGACGCCCGCGGTGTCTTCTCGGAGCACTCCGGCCGTTCGGAGCGTTCCTTGGCGGAGCAATCGCGGAGCTGAGCGATCTGGCGATATCCTGCCGCCTGCGCCGAAGCAATGCCGCTTGCGAGCAAGACTCCAGCCACCGCGCAGGTCGCCGCGCGTCTCATTGCGATGTATTTGCGGCGGCGCGCGGCTCGCGATCGAGCCACGCCTGCGCTGCGGGGAAGCGCGTCAGGCCGGGAACGGTCGCGGCGAGATTGATCGTCTTCCACTTTTGGTCGAAGCCCGGCTGCTGCAGCTTGTCGATCCGCGAGAACAGATACTCCACGAAGCGCGCAAGGCGCTCATAGCGGTTCGATTTGGCCGGAAAGTTGAAAGCCACCAGGGCGGTCGGCACGGCGATTGTCGTGACGCGCTCGCCCTGCTTGATGAGATTGGGATACTCCGTGGCCTCGAGCGAGGCGGGAAGATAAAAGTCTTCGAACCTCCTGTCATAGGGAACAGGCAGGAACTTGAACCCCGGGTCCCAGCGGCCGCGCACGAAGGCATCCACCGGCTTCGAGGTGATGAAGACGACCGCGGCCATCTCGCCCTTGCGCATCTGCTCGAGCGCGACCTGATGGGGAATGAACGTTTTTTCCACATCGAGGCCAAGGCGGCTGAAGATCAGCGGCCCCGAATAGGCCGCCGCGGTACCCAGATTATTGAAGTTCACCTTCTTGCCGGCGAGATCGCTCAGGCTTTGGATCTCGGGACGAACGAAGATATGCAGTTCGGACGGAAACAGGTTCAGCACGAAAGCCAGCCGTTGCTGGATATCCGGCACCTGGCTCCTGTATTCCTCGAGCACGTCGGAATTGATGATGGCGGCATCGATGCCGCGCAAATACAGCAGCGAGTTCACATTCTCCGTCGGCCCGCGCGTCACGACCGGCAACACATGCAGCTTGTCGCCATCGTCTACCACGCGGGCGATTTCGGCCGCGAGACGAATGGGCGCGCCCTCGAGCAGGCCCCCGGCGAGGCCGATCGTCCAGGCATTCATCGTCACCTGCGGCTTTTGCGGCGGCGGCTCACGGCGCAATTGACGCGGTGCAGCAGGTTGCGCCTGTGCATCCACGTTTGACAGCGGAACGGTCGTGAGCAGCGGAATCAGCAGCGCCAGCATGCGCAACGGGTGCAATTCCCTTTTTGCGGTCTGTCCCATGGGATCTCCGCCCTCGCCGATCGGTGATTTTGTCGTAGTTTCATGCAGTTCATCGGCGCGCGCTATTTCTCCCCATGGGGGAGCCCACTACTCCTTCCGGATTATCCATTGTGCGTGTCCCCCCACGCCGCGGCAGCGAGGGACCGGTCACCGGCACCAAACATCCGGGATTTCCCTCACTCCAGCCCCGCGGACGGCAGACGTATCGCCACTCGAAGTCCCCCGAGTGGAGACCGGTCCAGGCTAAGGGATCCGGCGTAAAGCTCGGTGAGTTCCCGCGTGATCGACAGCCCGAAGCCGAATCCTGGAGAGCTTTCGTCGAGCCGTTGGCCGGCCTGCACCGCCTGCGACATCTGCTCCGGCGAAAGCCCCGGTCCATCGTCCTCGACGACGAGGACGACACTTCGCGTCTCCTCGCGAGATTCGACGACAACCTTGCTGCCGCACCAGGAGAAGGCGTTCTCCAGCACGTTTCCCAGCATCTCGTCGACGTCCTGCTGTTCGCAGGCTACCGCCAGGCCGGCTGGTATATGATTGACGAAATCGATCGTCTTGTCGGCGTTCACTTTGCCGAGGACGAGACCGAGATCCGCGACGCGTGGCGCGATTACTGTTCTTGTCCGAACCGGACCGCCAAGTGCGGCCGATCGGGCGCGGCCCAGATGATGCCGGATGCGCCGGTCCATTAGGACGACGAGACCGTGAAGATCCTCTGAGCCTGACGATTGCTTCTGCAGCGCGACCGCCAGCGTCGCAAGCGGCGTCTTCAGTCCGTGCGCCAGATTCGAGACGTGTTTGCGCGCCCGCTGCAGGTTGGTGGCGTTCTGAACCAGCAGCGCATTCAGTTCGGTGGCCAATGGCTGCACCTCGCCCGGCTGCGCGTCGGGCACGTTGTCGCGAAGTCCAGCTCTTACATCGGCGACCGCCTGACGAAGTCGTTCGAGGGGACGCAACCCCAGACGAACCTGGATCAGCATCGCTAAGATCAATGCGATGCCGAGCACCGCGAGCGACAAGGCCAACGTGCGCATTGCTTCCCACAACGGCCCGCGCACCGCGTCTCTCGGCGCGGAGGCCACGATCGTGACAGGAGTGCCGGACACCGCGACGTTCAAAATGCGAAAGTGGAGTACGTTGTCGTATGGACCCTTGCCGTCGGCAGGCAGCGGGCGTTCTCGCGGAGGCGGATCTTCGCCGATCGGGGGAGGCGGCGGCGGGGGCGGCAGGGGTCTGTTGCTGATATCGGGAGGAGCCAGATCCGCTCCGTCGAGCGACCGCGACCGCAAGGCGTTCTTTGGCCCCAAAATCTGCCAGTACCAGCCGCGTCGGCGTCGATCGAATGGCGGCCCGTCGGCGGATCCCGCCAGACGAATGTTGCCGGCGCCGTCGGCTTCAAGCATGGACGCGAGGAAGAGGATCTGCGCGTCGAGCCTCTGATCGATCTGCCCCTGCACGAATCGATGCAGCACGAACGATATCAGGATCGCGGCGACGATCAGGGCTGCGGTGATGAACACGCCGGCTCCGATCATGAGGCGCCGGCCGAGCGATGCATTCCGGCTCATCATGGGGATCCCGAGTTGAGCTTGTAGCCGCGGCCCCTTTCGGTCTCGATCAGCGCCTTGCCGACCTTGCGCCGGAGCCGCGCGACGATCACTTCGATGGAATTCGAATCCGTCCCGACGTCGCCCTCATAGACCTTTTCCGACAGCAGGCCTCGCTCGACCACGGTGTCCTTGCGCAGGATCAGGCATTCGAGAACACGCCACTCCAACCCGGTCAGCTTCAACGGCAATCCATCGAGCTCGAACACGCCGGTCTGCGTTTCGAAGCTCAGGGGTCCGCAGGAAATTCGCGGCACAGCATGCCCCGAGGCGCGACGGACCAGCGCGCGAAGGCGCATGACCAGTTCCTCGATCCGGAATGGCTTGGTGAGATAGTCATCGGCCCCGGCCTTGAAGCCTTCCACCTTGTCGGTCCAGCCGTCGCGCGCAGTCAGGATCAGCACCGGCAGGTGCCGGCCCTGCTTCCGCCAACCGCGCAGCACCTCGACGCCGGGCACTTTGGGCAGCCCGAGATCGAGCACTGCGGCATCGTAGGATTCGGTTTCGCCGAGGTGCTGTCCGTCCTCGCCGTTGGCGGCGATGTCGACCGCGAAATTCTCCTCACGCAGGGCTCGGGCGATCTCTTGCGCGAGCAGGCGATCGTCTTCGACCAGAAGGATTTTCATTCGGCTCACACCTCGGACCGGAACTAGGCGCCCAAGCTTAACTCAAGCTGAACGGAACGGTTCAGGCTGGATTGGGGACAGTGTCCTAGGCTTCAGGCATCGCAATCATGAAAGGAGCGTCCAATGACCGAAAGCGATGCACAGAGGGATACGAGCCCGTCGCTGCCTGGGCGCCGGCAGGTCCGGCATCGTGGCCTGTTGGCAGGGGCCGCGCTTGCCGTGCTTGTCGCCGGCGCAGCGGCCGGTGCCGGTGGCGTTCGCGTCGCCCAGAATTGGCCGCCGCGCAGCGTCATGCTGCTGCAGCCGACCGCGATCGACAGGCTGCAACCCGGCGGTCCGTCCGCCGTGCGCGGCAACGTCGCTGAGATCTTCGGCCACATGTTCTTGATGGAGGACGGCGGCGGCCGCGCCCTGATCGATCTCGGACCGCGTGGGGATAATGCCGATGCCGTCACCAGGGGAGAGATCGTGACGGTCCAGGGAATGTTCGATCAGGGGATCTTCCGCGCTCAAATCGTCTCGCATGCCGACGGCCGAACCGAAGCCTTCGGTCCTCCGCCGCATCCGCCTCGCGGCGCGCCACCGCCGCCTCCGCGGGCCGACGGGCCGCCTCCGCCGCCGCCCCCAGGGACACCACCCCCACCACCGCGGGCTGACGCCCCGCCACCACCGCCCGGAGCACCGCCACCGCCCCCTGGGCCCAAAGCGCTTTGAGCAAATCACGAACAGTAGAAAATCAGGAGATCAGGATGTCGGAAGACCAGATCAAATTGTCCGGCAGGATCGTGCACGTTTTTGCGCACCGCTTTGTGGTTCAGACCCCGAAAGGCATGGTGCTTGCCGATCTCACGCCGCATGGAGCAGACCTCGTCAAGCTCCGGATCGGAGCCGATGTCGAACTAGAAGGCGAGCAGAAGCCTTCTGAGCTCAAGGTGACGCATTTCGCGTGCGATGGCGCGGGCGTGACGATCCAGCACAAGAAGAAGCCCGAGCACGCCCACCACGAACCCGTAGACCCCGCCGCAGCGATCGAGGCCGCTCGCTCGGCCGGGTTCGAACCGATGGGTACGCCCCGTCGCAAGCCCAAGCATTTCGAAATAGACGGCCGGCGCAACGGCGAGACCTACGAACTGCACGTCGAATTGGGCGGACGAATCCGGAAAGCCAAGCTCGTCGGCAACGGACACGAAGCTGCTTGACGCTTAGGGGACGACTGACGCCGCTCTGAGCAGCCGTAACAGGAAACCGGACCCGAACCGGACTCAACCGGCTCGGGTGCGTCGAGGATCTCATCGGACAGGCAGTTTGTTTAATCAAGCATCGGGATGCAACGTGTCGATAGCACCGACGGCCTCATACAGCGCAAGTCCAGAGAAGGCGCTCCGTCCGCTGCTCGCGCTGAACTTCTTCATCGCCGACATGCAGGCCGGCATCGGGCCGTTCCTCGGCGTATTTCTGCTCGCGCAGGGCTGGCAGGCCGGCTGGATCGGGACGGTGATGACGGCGGGCGGCGTTGCTGGGATGTTGATGACGACGCCGGCCGGAGCCCTGATCGACGCCACGCGCAGCAAGAAGCTGTTCGTCATCATCCCCGGCATCTGCAGTGTCGTCGCCTCCGGCATCGTGCTGCTGTCACAGGAGTTCTGGCTCTTGGCAGCCTCACAGGTCGCGACGGCGATTGCCGGCGCCGCGATCGGTCCGGCCGTCGCCGGCATCACGCTGGGTATCGTCCGCCAGGCAGGCTTCAATCGACAGAACGGCCGTAACCAGGCCTTCAACCACGCCGGCAACATGGTCGGCGCCGGGCTGTCCGGATTCGTCGGCTGGGTGTACGGCTTCACCGCGGTGTTCTGGCTCGCGGCGGTCTTCGGTGTTCTCTCGATCGCTTCCGTTATGATGATCCCGAGCGCGTCCATCGACGACGACGCAGCCCGCGGGCTCGAACGCGAGAGCACGGACGACAAGCGCGCGAGCGGGTTGCAAGTGCTGATCGAATCGAAGCCATTGCTGATCCTCGCCGCAACTCTGCTGTTCTTCCACCTCGGCAATGCGGCGATGCTCCCGCTGTACGGCCTGGCGGTCGTGGCCGACAAGCAGGCCGACCCCGCGAGCTTCGTCGCGATGACCATCGTCATCGCCCAGGGCACCATGATCCTGACCTCGCTGGTTGCGATGCGGATGGCCGAAAGGGAGGGCTACTGGCTGGTCATGCTGGTGTCGTTCATCGCCTTGCCGGTCCGGGGCATCATCGCGGCGTGGCTCCTGAACAGCTGGGGCGTTTATCCGGTACAGATTCTTGACGGCGTCGGCGCGGGATTGCAGAGCGTGGCAGTGCCCGGCCTCGTCGCGCGGATTCTCGACGGGACCGGGCGGATCAATGCCGGCCATGGCGCGGTCATGACGGTCCAAAACATCGGTGCCTCGCTCAGCCCTGCGATCGGTGGCTGGATCGCGCAGGAGTTCGGGTACGGGCCGATGTTTCTCATTCTCGGTGGCTGCGCCACGGTCTCAGTCGCGCTGTGGAGCGTCTTCGCGCCGTTGTTGAAGCCTGCTTGTGCGACAAAGCCCGGGCACGCATCGGATGCAATGGTTTCAAGCGCCGCGAGTGTCGCCTGATGTTCACTCACAACGCCGCGACCTGGGGAATCGCCGGTCTTGCGACCTTGGGCGTCATTGCACGCCCCTGGAATCTGCCGGAATACATCTGGGCAGTGACCGGCGCCGTCCTGCTGATCGCCTTCGACCTGTTGCCGTGGCGAGACGCCGTCGCGGCGGCAGGCAACGGAACGGACGTCTACTTCTTTTTGATCGGCATGATGCTGCTGGCCGAGGTCGCTCGGAAAGAGGGCTTGTTCGATTGGTTCGCCGAACTCGCCGTCAAGCATTCGCGCAACTCAGCGTCGCGGTTGTTTTCGATCGTCTATGCGGTCGGTACGCTGGTCACCATTTTCCTGTCGAACGACGCCACCGCCGTCGTGCTGACGCCCGCGGTCTACGCCGCGACCCGTGCCGCGAAGGTCGAGCCGCTGCCGTATCTTTTCGTCTGTGCGTTCATCGCCAACGCCGCCAGCTTCGTGCTGCCGATCTCTAATCCGGCCAACCTCGTGTTGTTCGGCGCGCGGATGCCGACGCTGCCGCAGTGGCTGCACTACTTCCTGCTGCCCTCGATCGTGGCGATTGCAGCGACCTTCATCATGCTCCGGCTCAGCCTGCGGAACAGCCTGTCGGGTAGTGTCGATGTGCGCGACGGAGAGCCGGCCGTGCTTGCCAGAAGTGCCGCGATCGTCGCCGCCGGCATCGGCGCGACGGCGGCGGTCCTGCTCGCCACATCGGCGTTGGGTCTGGATCTTGGAATCCCGACATTTGCCTGCGGGGCGATGGTGACCGTGATCGTGCTCCTGCTCGGCCGCACATCGCCGCTATCGATCGCGCGCGATATCTCATGGTCGGTCCTTCCTCTCGTCGCCGGACTGTTCATCCTGGTCGAGGGCCTCAATCGCACCGGCGTGCTGCCGGCACTCGCGGAAGAGCTCGAGCGAACCGCCGCGCGATCGCCGCACGCAACCTCATGGGGCGCCGGCGTCATCACGGCGATTGCCTCGAACCTCATCAACAATCTGCCGATGGGTCTGATCGCAGCGACGACCACGCAAGCCGCGCAGGCGTCGCATCACGTCACCGGCGCAATCCTGATCGGCGTCGACCTCGGACCCAACCTTTCAGTCACCGGTTCACTCGCCACGATCCTGTGGCTGATCGCGCTGCGGCGCGAGGGTGAGCATGTTGGCGCGCTTCGCTTTCTGCAACTCGGCATTGTGGTCATGCCGCCGGCATTGGTACTTTCGCTGCTTGCGCTCTCGCTGTCTGCCTCATAAGAGCGGTTGCGGCTTCGATTGCCAGAAACGGGGGGAGCTCCAAGAGGGCTCAACTTCTCTTGGCGGGGCCGCGCATGTTGTGTAAGCGCTGCATACGCGCCGCCGGTCGCACAAAATCGTAGAAGATCGCGGCTTGGCGCACTAAATCGTGGAAATGGCGGAGAGAGTGGGATTCGAACCCACGGTACGGTTTCCCGCACACACGCTTTCCAAGCGTGCGCCTTAAGCCACTCGGCCATCTCTCCGGGAGGCCCTCTCTTGAAGGGCTGAGGCGGATTTTGCAAGGGAGCGCAGGCCGGGAGCGCGAAATTTCCACAACATATTGAAAACATTGGGTAAATTGATAGCGACGACAGCCGCGCGCTGCGCCTTGCGCGTGGACGCGCGCGATTTTGGCCGGCGGTCGGTCAGGGACCGGCGCAAATCAATGAGTTCATCCGATCGACGCGCCGTTTCGTCATTCCGGGGGCTCGCCGCAGGCGAGAGCCGGGAATCTATTGGGGCGCCTCACTCGTGGAAGAATGGATGCCGGGTTCTCGCCTTCGGGAGCCCCGTCGCGAGCATGCGAGGTTATGACCACTGACCGCGCAACACACTCAGTGCCGTCCCAGCGAAAGAGGGACCCATAACCACAAGTGCCGATTATTGCGCGATGCTGCTACGACGAGCCCCGTTCACAACATCCACCGCGGCGTATGGGTCCCTGCTGCCGTGCGCAATTGCGCACTAGGCAGGGACGACAGCACCGCGGATGGGCGAACCAACGCACCCACCCTGCATCGTCATGCTCGCTCAGTGATAGCGCGCGGCAAAATCCGCCGTGCGGCGCGGCCACAGGGTTGGTGGCTCCGGCAGCGCCGCGTTTCCCGCATTGTGCGTATCCTGCAGCGCCTCGATGAAGTCGGCGAACCATTGCTGGATGGTGCCGCTGTTGAGCTTCTCCATCATGGCTTCCCAGCGCATCCGCCGCTCGGTCAGCGGCATCGCGAGGGCCGTCGCCAAGGTGCGCGCCATGCCGTCGATATCGTGCGGATTGACCAGCAGCGCGGCGTCGAGCTCGTTCGCCGCACCGGCGAATTTCGACAACACCAGCACGCCGGGGTCCGCCGGGTTTTGCGCGGCGACATATTCCTTGGCGACCAGGTTCATGCCGTCCTGCAGCGGCGTCACGACGCCGACCTGCGCGGTGCGGTAAAGGCCTGCGAGCACGCCCTGGCCAAAGCCCTTGTTGAGGTAGCGGATCGGCGTCCAGTCGACCTCGCCATGCACGCCGTTGACGTCGGTAACGAGCTTCGCCACCTCGCTCTGCAGATTGCCGTAGGCTTCGATCGCGCCTCGCGAGGGCGTTGCGATCTGCAGCAGCGACACCGAACGTTTCAGGTTCGGATGCAGCGTCCACATCTTGTCGAACGCCTTGATGCGGTTGACGAGGCCCTTGGAGTAGTCGAGCCGGTCGACGCCGATCGCGAGCTTCTCGCCGTTGAGGCTGCGCCGCAGCCGCGTCACGTCGGGATGCGTCATCGCCTTGGTCGCCTGCTGCGCGAACTTGCCCGGATCGATGCCGATCGGAAACACCGCGGCGCGGGTGCGGCCGAACGACGAATTGATCACGCCGTCGCGCACCTCGAAGTCGAGATCGTGCTGCACATAGCTCAGGAAGTTCTCGCAGTCCTCATCGGTCTGGAAGCCGATCAGGTCATAGGACAGCATCGCCTCGATCAGCTCGCGATGATTGGGCACGCCCGCGATTACCGCGCGCGCCGGCCATGGCGTGTGCAGGAAGAAGCCGATCGGCTGCGTGACGCCGAGATCGCGCAGCTCGGCGCCGAGCGCGAGGAAATGATAGTCCTGGACCCAGAACACGGAATCCGGCTTGCGGAAGCGCAGCAACGCGCGCGCCATGAACGCGTTCACTTCGCGATAGCTCGCGTAGTCCTCGCGAGACGCACGAATCAGATCGGCGCGCGAATGCATCGCGGGCCACAGCGCCGAATTGGCAAAGCCTTCGTAATAGCCGCCATAGTGCGCGGCCGGCAGATCGAGCATCGCCAGCGCGCCCGCCCCGAGCGCTTCGACCTCTGCGAAAGGTTCCTTCAGGTTCCCGTCGCGGACGCGTCCGCTGGAACCAACCCATATTGCCCCTGTCTTTTCCACCACCGGCAACAATGCCGCAGCCAGCCCCCCCGTCATGGGTTCATTGGGTTTTCCGCGCGAGACGCGGTTCGATACGACGACGAGGTTCACCAGGTCCCCTCCTGTTGGTCAACTCGCGTATTAACAACCATTCATCAAGATGGTTCCTGACCAAGGAATCTCCCAATTGAAACCAAATTCTGGCGAACACGAACGGAACTCGCGGGAACTCGCGAAAAGAAAATTACGCGCGAGGTTGACGCCACGACGCAAAAGCACCGTATTCGATTCGCCTGCGATGAATGCGTTTCGGTTAGGACAGGCTGACGTCCCTATCAACGTCGAGCAGATGCGCGAGGAATTCGCGCACATCGCTCGGTCCGTCGAAATGTCCGGCGACGCCGGTTGCGCGACGGCCGACGGAGAACGCTAGACCGTCGAAATCGGGCATGATCGCGAACACGGTCTCGTCGGTGACGTCGTCGCCGATGAAGAACGGACGCCGCCCCTTGAACGGCTCATGCGTCATCAGCTCGAGCACGCCGGTCGCCTTGGTGAAGCCGGAATGCTTGATCTCGCAGACGCTCTTGCCCGGCAGCACCTCGATCGGCGCATTCGGCAACTCGGCGCGGATCAGCGACACCGCTTCATAGATCGCCTTCTCCGCCTGCGGCGCCAGCCGGTAGTGCAGCGCCAGCGAATAGCCCTTGTCCTCGAGCAGAATGCCGGGGCTGAGCTTTGCGATCGCGGCAAGACGGCGCTTCAACTCCTTGTCGAGCGGCGGCGCGTGTGCGGCGACCGCCTCGCTGTCCGGCTGCAGCCGCATCTCGGCGCCGTGGCCGCCGATCGCAGGAAACACTTCCGGCGCGAAGATCAGGTCGATGTCATTGAGGGAGCGGCCGCTGACCAGCGCCAGCGCGCCGTGGGTGCGCTCATGCAGCTGCTTCAGCGTGGTCGACAGTTCCGGCGGCACCCAGACCTCGCGCGGCGTCGGCGCGAAATCGAGCAGGGTGCCGTCGATGTCAAGCAGCACCGCGACCTGGCGGAGTGGCGGAATCAGCGACGCCTGCGTCGGCACGCTGTCCGTCTTGGCGTCAGGGGCGATGTCATCATCCATGGGCATCTCGGCCACGTCATGTTTCGTCATAGTCTACTCCACACATGCCAGTGGTCGCGCGACAGATTCGAGCGATTTCCGCTCGGCCGCGACGGCATAGCGCCATGCGACCGCTGCGGCGACCATCATGAGCGCCGACCCCAGCAGGTAGCCGGCGAAGACGCTGTTGCGCGATCCGGTGTCGATCAGCACGCCGAACAGCGCCGGTCCAATCACGCCGCCAATGCCGGTGCCGATCGCATAGAAGGCGGCGATCGCGAGCGCGCGGACCTCCAGCGGAAACGTCTCGCTGACGGTAAGATAGGCGGCGCTCGCGGCCGGCGAGGCAAAGAAGAAGATCACCATCCAGGCGATGGTCTGGGTCTGCGCGCTGAGCACGCCGATCGAGAACAGATAGCCGGACAGCGCCAGCAGCACGCCCGAGATGCCATAGGTCAGCGCGATCATGGTGCGGCGGCCGAGCGTATCGAACAGGCGGCCGAGCAGCAGCGGCCCGAGGAAGTTGCCGGCGGCGAAGGGCAGGATGTACCAGCCGACATTGCTGGCGGCGACACCGAAGAAGTCGGTCAGGATCAATGCGAAGGTGAAGAAGATCGCATTGTAGAAGAACGCCTGCGCGGCCATCAGCGTGAGCCCGACCAGCGAGCGCTGCCGGTAGGTGGAGAACAGCGTCGCCGCGACCTCGCGCAGCGGCGTGTGATCGCGCATCCGCAGCCTGATCTTCTCGAAGTCCGCGCTCGATTGTTCGTGGCCGAGCACGGAGGTCTCGATATCGGCGACGATCTTGTGGGCCCGGTCGGGATAGCCGTGGATCATCAGCCAGCGCGGGCTCTCCGGAATCCACATCCGCATCAACAGCACGACGAGGCCGAGCACCGCGCCGGTGAAATAGGCGATCCGCCAGCCGTGGTCCGGCGCAAGGAACGCGGGATCGAGCAGGATGATGGCGCTCAGCGCACCGATCGCCGCCCCGATCCAGAAGCTGCCGTTGATGACGAGATCGGTCCAGCCGCGATAGCGCGCCGGCACCAGTTCCTGGATGGTCGAGTTGATCGCGGTGTATTCGCCGCCGATGCCGGCACCGGTGAGAAAGCGAAACAGCGCGTAGCTCGCGACATTCCACGACAGCGCGGTCGCGGCGGTCGCCGACAGATAAAGCGCGAGCGTGATGAAGAACAGCTTCTTGCGCCCGATCCGGTCGGTGAGCCAGCCGAACCCCAGCGCGCCGAGCACGGCGCCGGCGAGATACGCGCTGCTGGCAAGACCGACATCGGCATTGGAGAAGCTCATCGTCGGGCTGTCCTTCAGCGCACCCGACAATGCACCCGCGAGCGTCACTTCCAGCCCGTCGAGGATCCAGGTGATGCCAAGCGCCACCACGACGCGGGTGTGAAAGCGGCTCCAGCTGAGATTGTCGAGCCGGACCGGAATCGAGGTCTCGATGATGCGGTCATCGTCCGGCGTGACCGGAGCCACGGCCTGTCGCGTCGTCGCGGAACTCAATTGTGTCGGCTGCACTGTCATCAGAATCGACCAATGAGAAAAACCCCGGAACGATCTGTTCCAAGGTTCACTCACCCGGAATTGCGGCAAACGGAGTGCCCGCCACGCGGTGTCAACGCGGCAGGCCGGCAAGGGTTCCCGCAATGCGGCATAGGAACCACGATCGCGGCGAACTGTTCTCGGCTCAAAACACACGGAGGCATCGATGGCCGCACACAAGAAAGCAACACGCAAGACGGCAAGGACATTACCGGCACGGTCCATGGGCACGACGCGGCGCAGGCGCGGCGCAAGCAAGAGGACGGCGAAGCGCTGGTCGCAGCGGGTGACAAAGGAGAGCGACGCGCTCGACCTCAAGCGCGGCGTGTTCAAGCAGACCAGCGCGAAGAAGATCGCATCATCGCTGAAGCGGTCCGCCGAGCACAGCGCGCGCCGCAAGAGCGGCGCCTATCGTTCCGCGCTCTCGATGCTGACCTTCTATATCAACCGCGCCGGCAAGACGCTGCCGAAGACCGAGCGATCACGGCTGGAGCGCGCCAAGGTCGAGTTGAAGCACCAGTTCGGACGGGATTAGTCGCATCATCCCGCCAACCAAACAGCGTCGTCCCGGCGCAGGCAATTAATTCGTCGTCCTGGCGAAAGCCGGGAGGTGGATTCACATTCGAAGTGCAACACTTGAGCAAAGGACTCGGCAGGCGTGCGGTAGTCAAGGCATTTGCGCGGGGTGTTGTTGTAGGCGGCGATGAACTGGCGGAATCTGGCGGTCGAGAGGGTTACGAGATCCGTCTTGCGGGGAATAAAGCGGCGCATCCTGCCGATGGCGTTCTCGATGCCACCCTTCTGCCAGGGGGCATGGGGATCGCAGAAGAAGGTCGCGATCGAGAGGCGGTGCAGCGCCAGGTGACCGGCGAACTCGGTGCCGTTGTCGAAGGTAACGCTCTGGCGCAGCTCTTGTGGAAGGGTCGCGAAGAAGCCCACGAGATGGCGGGCGACACCGCGCGCGACCTTGCTGGCAAGGCGGATGCCGAGCAGCAGCCGCGAGGTGCGCTCGTGCACGGTCAGCACGGCCTGACCGTATTTCGAGAACATCATCAGGTCGGCCTCCCAGTGTCCGGGCACGCTGCGGTCGGCCGCTTCGAGCGGCCGATTTGCCAGGGATACACGGCCTTCGATGAAGCTTGCGGGGCTGCCGCCCCGCTTGCCGCGGCAGCCGCGCTTGCTCTTGGCGCGCGGCAGATAGCGCCGCCAGTTGAAGTCCGTGGTGCGCCTGAGTTGGCGATAGATGAAGCGGTAGATGGTCTCGTGGGAGATCACCTTGCGCCCGTACTCGCGGGCCAGCCGGCCGGCGACCTGCTCGGGCGACCAGCCGCGGCGAAGGCGTTGCAACACCGCGCGGCGCAGGCCGGGCTCCCGTTCGAGGCGTCCGCCCGTCCAGCGCCGCGCTCGCATCTGGTGCTGGGCATAGCTCGGCTTGTAGCCGACCTGGCTCCCCCGATTGCGCCTCAGTTCCCGAGAGATCGTTGATGGCGAGCGATCCAGAGCTGCCGCGATTTGCCGGACCGAGCTGCCATTGGCCGATCGGCAGGCAATCTCGCATCGGTCGTCCAGAGAGAGCTGCTTGTAAGTCCGCCCCATGGCAACACCTCCTCAAGGAAGTGTTGCACTTCGTTTGTGAACTCAGGGGACCCATACGCCGCGGCCCAACAAAAGGGCACGCGGCGAGTTGCACTTAAAACAATAGTGAGTGGTGATTATGGGTCCTGGCTTTCGCCAGGACGACGATGGATAGATCCGCGCGCGCCTTATGCCGCGCGGATATTGGCCATAAAGCGGTCGAGCTCCTCGCGCAGCCGCGAGCTCTCGACCGACAGCGAGCGGGCCGAATTCAGCACCTCTTCGGAAGCAGCTCCGGTCTCGGTGGCGCCGCGATTCACCTGGGTGACGCTGGACGCCGCTTCCTGTGTGCCCTGCGCGACGTTCTGCACGCTGCGCGCGATCTCCTGCGTTGCCGCGCTCTGCTGCTCGACCGAGCTTGCGATGTTGGTCGCGATGCCGGAGATCTGCCCGATAGTGCCGCCGATCTCCTTGATAGCGGCGACCGATTCCTGCGTCGCCGCCTGCATGCCCGAGATATGGGTGGAGATCTCGTCGGTGGCCCTGGCGGTCTGGCTCGCCAGCGACTTCACCTCGGCGGCGACCACGGCGAAGCCGCGGCCGGCGTCGCCGGCGCGCGCGGCCTCGATGGTGGCGTTCAGCGCCAGCAGATTGGTCTGCTCGGCGATCGCGGTGATCAGCTTGACGACGTCGCCGATCTCCTGCGCAGCGCGCGAGAGCTTGCCGATCCGCGCGTCGGTCTGCTCGGCCTGACGCACGGCGGAATCGGCGATCTGGCTGGATTCCTTGGCGCGACGGCCGATCTCGTCGACGGACGCCGACAGTTCCTCGGTCGCGGAGGCGACCGATTGCATGTTGCTGGAGGCTTCCTCCGAGGCGCCGGCGACCTGGCTCGACAGGTTCTGCGTGGTCTCCGCAGTCCGGGTCAGCGTACCGGCCGCGGATTCGAGCTGCACGGCGGAGGCCGACACGTTGGAGACGATCGAGCCGACGGCGGATTCGAATTCGTCGGCAAAACGAATCAGCTCGTTGCGCCGCGCGGTCGCACTTTCCTTGTTCTGCGCTTCCTGGGTCGCGGCATCGCGTTCGGCCTTGGCGATCGCCTGGACCTTGAATTCCTCCACGGCGCCGGCCATCTCGCCGAGTTCGTCGCGGCGGCCGAGGCCCGGCAGCACAACGTCGAAATTGCCCGCCGCGAGCTCGCGCATCGCCGCACACATCGCCGCGATCGGTCGCGAAATGCCCTTGCCCAGCAGGAACGCCCAGACCAGCCCGAGCACGAAGCTGCCGGCGGCGAGCATCAGGATCAGCTGCTCGGTCTCGCCGATCATGGTGTGCGATTCGTTTTCAAGTCGCTTCTGGTCGGCGAGCAGATCGGACTTCATCGCCGCCGCGCCCTGGCTGATAGCGGCCGCGGACTCCGTCATCTCGACGGTCAGTTCGTCGATCGACTTCGCGTTCGCGATCAGCTTGGCGAGCGCCTCGCGGTACTCTTCGAGCAGCGCGGTGATGTCCTTCACGCTCTGGGTGATCCGCTCGTTATTCGAGGTGATCGCCTTCACGAGATTGTCGGCGAATTTCAGCCGGGCGAGCGCGCTCGAAGCGACCGTCTTGTCGCCGTTGACGACGAAGGTATTGACGGCCCCGGTGATCGACTGGAGCTGGTCGGTCACCTTCTTGGCGCCGAACTGGATCGACTGCAGCTCGGAATCATCGGCGTTGCTCGGAAGATCGTCGAGCTTGTAGCGCATCGAGGTCGCGCTGCGGGTCAGCTTGTTCTGCGCGGTCTGTGCGCTGTCGTCCTTGATGCGGACGATCTCGGCGAAGATCTTGGTGAAGGCGCGGAATTCGCGCTCCAGCTTGGTGATCTGCTCGAGCCGGGCCGGATTGGTGGTGCCCTTCATCGACGCCATGATGGCGTCCTTCAGGCTGCCCTCGGCGGCGAGCGCGGCCTTGGCGTCGTCCTCCTTGCCGGTCGCAACGAAGTAGCGCGCCAGCGAACGGTAGAAGATCAATTCGCGATCGATGTTGCGGGCCAGATCGGCTTCCGCGACGCTCTGGCGATAGGAGCCGACGCCGGCGGAGACCCGCTCGAAGCCCATATAGGCAAAGCCCATGGTGGCTGCCGAAAGCGCCAGCGTGACGGCAAAGCCGAGCATGATCTTGGCGCGAAATCTGAGGGTTGGGATCCTGATCGACAACGATCGCTTCAGCCCCGGCATTCCAACCCCCGTCTTCATTCTGAAAACCACGCGAGGTCCGGCAGCAACCCGCCCCAGACCCCGGAGCGCAAAACTAAGGCAGAATCGATAAGGCCCGGTAAATGGGCAGCGGCCGCCGGGCCCGGCGCGATACTACCTTGGTCGGGCTAGCCGGGTGGGTAAGGTGATTGACGCGCAGGTCCGGCCCGATAGTTTAGAACCGATCAAATCCTGTCCCTGCCCGGGCCAGGAGAACACACATCGGGAGGTGTCCCATGTCATCGCGTCGACCGGCGCCATTGGCGCTTGCGGCGAGCGTAGCTGCCGGCGCAATAGCCCGGCCAATGGCATTTCCCCTCACGACCTGAAAGCCGCGGGCAAGCCGGAACGCCAGCCATCGCGGCATGGTCCGGATGCCCTCACGACCCGCGCGGGTTCAGTCGGCCGCGCCAAGAAAAGCAAAAAAATTCTGGTTAGGGAGAACGCCTTTGGCGAAGCAGAACGGTAGCGCCGCCGACAGTATTGTCGTGGTGCAGGCAAAGACCGACGGGCCGCGGGAAGCAGCCGACGAGATCGCGCGCCAATTGGCGGCGGCTGATCTCGCGATGCTCGTGGTGTTCGTGTCGCCGGTCTACGAGCCGCGGACATTCATTGCCGAACTGTCCAGCCGCATGCCCGACGTACCGATCTTCGGCTGCACCACGGCCGGCGAATTGTCGCCCGGCGGTTGGGACGAGGACAGCGTCGTCGCGATGGGCTTCAACGCGGCCGATTTCGTCATCGCGGCCCGGCCGCTGTTCGACCTTTCGACATTTCGGGTCGATCACGGCCGCTCGATCTGCACCGAATTGCAGAACGAATTCGCGCAACGCACCGAGCATTGCGATCACACCCATGATTCCTTCGGGCTGCTCTTCATCGACGGCATGTGCCAGCGTGAGGAGACCATCATGTCGGCGATCTATGCGTCGCTCGGCGACATCCCGGTGGTCGGCGGCTCCGCCGGCGACGGCCTGCGCTTCGAGAAATCGTGGGTCTTCCATGGCGGCGAGGCCTTTACCGATGCCGCGGTCCTGATCCTGATCCGGACCCGGCTGCCGTTCCGCCTGTTCAAGTGCGACCACTTCGAACCGACCTCGACCAAGATGGTGGTGACCGAGGCCGACATCGAGCACCGCATCGTCAAGGAATTGAATGCCGAGCCGGCCGCGCTGGAATATTCCCGCGCCGTCGGCCTCAGCGACAGCAAGCTCGAATTGTTCTCGTTCGCCGCGCATCCCGTGCTGGTTCGCGTCGGCGGCGCCTATTACGCGCGGTCGATCCAGCGCACCAACCCGGACGGATCGCTGCAATTCTTCTGCGCCATCGACGAGGGCATGGTGCTGACGGTGGCGCGCGAGCGCGACCCGATCGACGTGACGAGCCGCCTGCTCAAGGAGCTGACCGAGGATCTCGGCGAGGTCTCGATGTTCATCGGCTTCGAATGCGTGCTGCGCCGGCTCGACGTCGAGCAGCGCCAGCTGTCGCGGGAGATGTCGGAGCTCTATCGCCGCAACAAAGTGATTGGCTTTCAGACCTATGGCGAGCAGTATCGCTCCATGCATGTCAACCAGACGCTGACCGGCATCGCCATCGGCAAGCGGACACTCGCGCCGCAATGACGGATACCAAGACCACGCGAATTGCGGCGCTCGAACGCGAGGCCGAGAAGCTGCGCAAGATCAACGCGGCGCTGATGTCGCGCGTCGAGCGCTCGACCGATCAGCAGCTCAACGCCTTCTCGCTGTTCGAGACCGCGATCGCGCTGGATCAGCAGGTGCGCGACCGCACCCAGCAGCTCAAGCAGGCGCTGCAATCGCTGGAGAAAACCAATGGTCGCCTGCTGCAGGCCAAGCAGCAGGCCGAAGCGGCGAGCTCTTTGAAATCATCCGTGCTGGTCTCGGTGACGCACGATCTGTTGCAGCCGCTGAATGCGGCGCGGCTGACGCTGTCCGCGCTGACCGAGATGGCAACCGAGTCCAAGAGCGTCGCGCTTACCGATCAGATCGACCGTTCGCTGGCGACGCTCGAGGACATGCTGCGGACGCTGCTCGACATCTCCAAGCTCGATGCGGGCGTGCTCAGGCCCGAATTCGGGCCGGTCGCGATCGCCTCGCTGTTCGAGCCGCTGGAGCAGGAATTTGTCGCGACCGCCGCCAAGCGCAATCTCGGTTTCCGGATCATGCCGTCGTCCGCGGTCGTTCGCTCCGATCCGCTGATGCTGCGACGGATCCTGCAAAACCTCGTCGCCAATGCGCTGCGCTACACCCAGCGCGGCAGCGTGCTGATGGGATGCCGTGCCAGGGGCGATGACATCTGCATCGAGGTGCACGACACCGGGCCGGGCATTCCGGAAGCGCAGCGCGAAGCCATCTTCGTCGAGTTTCAGCGCGGCGAAACCAGCGCCGGCGACAAGGCCGGCATCGGGCTTGGTCTCTCGATCGTGCGCCGGTTTGCCGACCTGCTCGGCCATGACATCAAGCTGAGCTCGCGCGCCGGCAAAGGCTCGGTGTTCTCGGTCACCGTGCCTCGCACGCTGGATCCGGTTGCGATCCCGGTGCGCGAACAGGCGAGCGTCGACTATCGCTATGGCGGCATGGAGGGCGCCAAGATCCTGCTGATCGAGAACGACCTCTCGAGCGCCGAGGGGCTCGCCCATTTGCTGGAGAAATGGGGCTGCGACGTCGCGGTGACGATCTCCAAGACCGAGGCGCTCGAGCGCATCCACGCGCTCGACGGCATTCCCGACGCCATCATCGCCGATCTGCATCTCGACAATGGCGAGACCGGCATTCAGGCCGTCGATGTCATCCGCGGCGCGATCAACGCCAAGGTACCGGCGATCATCGTGACCGCCGACTACTCGGCCAAGGCCGCCTCCGACGTATCGGCCTTCGGCCATGAGCTGTTGAAGAAGCCGATCAAGCCCGCCGAGATGCGCTCGCTGCTGTCGTTCCTGCTGGCGGCGGAGCAGTCGGGCGCGCGGTTATGAGCAGAGCGTTTTCGAGCGAAGTGGATACCGGTTCGCGTGAAGAAAACGCATCAGACAAGAACCTGGAGCCTTTCCCGTTGCGATTCCATCGAAACGGGAAAGGCTCTAGGCGCCATGCGACGACGGCGAGGCCGTCACCGGCGCGTGGTCGTGCTTGCCGAAGTCCAGCTTCGACAGCGCGATGATGGCCTCGGTGCGGCTGCGCACGCCGAGCTTGCGCAGGATCTCCGAGACATGCACCTTCACGGTGGTGACCGAGATATCGAGCTCATAGGCGATGTGCTTGTTCTGCAGGCCGCGGCAGATCATGTCGAGCACGCGAAGCTGCTGCGCGGTGAACTGGCCGAGCTGCTGCACCAGCTCGCGCGCCTCGGCCTGGGCCTTCCGCGCGGCGGCGGTATCGCGAAAACGCGGCGGCAGGCACACCGCGCCTTCGAGGATGCCGCGCAACAGCCGCGCCAGCTCGAGCTTCGGCGTCGACTTCGGGATGTAGCCGGAAATGCCGAGCGAGAGCGCGCCGCCGACGATCCGGGGATCGTCATGCGCCGACACGATCACGAGCGCGCTGCGCGGCGCGGCGGCACGCACCCGGTAGGCGCCGAGCAGGCCCGTCGTCCCGGGCATCGACAGATCGAGCAGGATCAGATCGAGCCCGTCGCGCGCCGCGATCACATCCAGCGCACCGTCGATCGACGTCGCCTGCAGCACCTCGGCATCGGGAAACTCGGCCCCGATCACGCCGATCAGGGCGGCACGGAACAGCGGGTGATCCTCGACGATCAGCAGTCGAGGCGTACCCGCCTTGCCGAGCGGCGGCTCGTCCGCCAGGGGCGCGGTCGTGGTCAATGCTGCGCCGTCCTCCCTCGGATGCTCATAACAGCCATTGTGCGCACGACGTTATCTCAAAGCCGGATGGCAGCCTATAGGCAGGATTTCCAATGCGCCCGCCTCGCAGTGCAGCACGGCTAGTGTGCCGAATCCGAAGTTCGCATCATTTGCCGCACCTTCGGAGCGAACTTCGGATTCGATAAGGACACTAGCAAACTTGTGATTCTAGTGTGCTTTATGAATGCGAAGTTCGTGAAAGTGGCTGCCGCGAAATCGCACGAACTTCGCATTCAGCACACTAGGGCGCCTTCTCCGCCTTTGCGCCCGAACAGGCCTCCGGGACCGGAAGCGGAATCTTGCCGAGCTCGATGATCGCCTTGTTGCGGCTGAACAGCTTCAGCTTGCGCAGGATCTCGGTGACATGCGCCTTCACGGTGGATTCCGCGAGCTTGAGCTCGGCGGCGATCTCGCGGTTCTGCAGGCCGCGGATGATCAGATGGAGCACCCGGATCTGCTGCGGCGTCAGCTTCTGAATGCGTTCGCGCAGCGTCCGCGCCGTCTCGGACTGTTCCAGCGCACCGACCGCGACGAAATCCCGCGGCGCGGAGACCGACCCGCTCAGCACACGCGCGATCGCCTGCGAGAGCTCGCCGAGCGAGGTCGACTTCGGCAGATAGCCGACCGCGCCCATCTCGAGCGCCTCGCGGATGGTGTGCTTGTCCTCCTCGCTCGAGACGATGGCGATCGGCAGCCGCGGATAGCGATCCCTGATCTTCTGGAAGCCGGAGAAGCCGACCACGTCGGGCAGCAGCAGATCGAGCAGCGCCAGGTCGATATTCGGCTCGCTGGCGAGGATGCCAAGGGCCCCCTTGATCGAGGTGGCCTCATAGATCCGGGCATCGGGATGCGAGATGCGAATGGCGTTGCCAAGCGCCTCCCCGAACAGGGGGTGATCGTCGATGATCAGGAACCCCATCATGAGGACCCTCGCACTGCTCAAGCCTCCGTTCCGATTGGATCGGAACGGGGCTCTCGATTCATGTTCTGACGCGTTTTCTTCACGCGAACCGGTATCCACTTCGCTCGAAAACGCTCCTCTTGCGAACCGCAGCTTCTAGTTCGATCCGCCGGTATCCTGCACGCTCTGCAGATAGACATATACGTTTCTGAGCTCGTCGTCGTTGAAGACGTCCTTCCAGGCCGGCATGCCCTTGGCCGGCCGCCCGTCATGGACCGTCTTCCAGAATGTCGATTCCATGTCGTCAGCATAGCGCTTCTTGAGCAGCCTGAGATCGATCTTTCGCTCGGCCTGCACCGCGTCCGGGCCGTGGCAATGCGCGCAGGTTCCGTTGAAGACCTCCCGCCCGGCGGTGGCATCCCCCTTGGCGTCGCCGGCGGTCGCGGCGGTCTGAACCGGTCTCTCGGCCGCCGCGGCCGCGGCCTGCCCGACCGTGACGGGCTCGCTGGCGCCGACGGACGACGTCGTCGCGCGGTCGGCCTCGCCGAACTTCACCGGTGCGCCGTTCGGCACGCCATATTTGGCAAACAGGGCGGCAATCTCCGGCTGCAGCGCCGGCAGCACGCCGTCGACTTCATCGCGCAACGCGCCGGACGCCTTGGCGAAACCGATCGCGGTCGCCCAGAGCAGGCCGTCGCCCTCGGTGGACACGATCTGATATTTGTCGCCGAAGCTGGTCTTGTTGAGCCAGCCCGCCACCGGCGCCCAGATGAAGGCGATGTCGGCCTTGCCCTGTTCGAGCGCCGCCATGCCCTCCTCCGGGCTGAGCACGGTCACCTTCCGGACGTCGTCGCGCAGCGCGAGCAGGTTCTGCGGCGTCGATTGATACTGCACCGCAACCCGCAATCCCCTGAAATCGTCGACGCCGGCAAGCTTGCGGTCCTTGCTGCCGACCAGCGCATAGCCCTCATGGGCGATCGGCTTCGAGAAGATCACCGCCGGGCCCATGAAATCGTCGATCAAAGGCAGGCCGACCATGGCGTCGCACTGCTTGCTGAGCAGCGTCTCCCGCACCGTGCGCTTGCCGAAATAGGACTTGTACCAGTTGGTGCTCACCGTGCGGCCGAGCGTCTGCGCCACCGCCTGGCCGATCTCGAGATAGAGGCCGGGCTTGCCCGGGTCGTCGCTCGAGAACGGCAGGTTGGTCGGGTCGGCGCAGAGCCGCAGCGGCGGCTTTGTCTCGTCGGCGCCGGCCGCTAGGGCCGGCACCATGAGCAGGGCGGAGAGCAGCACGGTCCGGATTGCATGTTCCAACCGCGTGTTGCGCGAGGGGGTGCGCAGTTCGTTTCGGGCGATGCAGGACACGGACAATGCTGCCTCCTAGACGATCGTTTACTGCAGGGCGAACACGAACAGCGAGCCGCCTTCGGGCGCCGCGGCGACCATCTTCTTGCCGATGTCACCGAGGAAGGCCGGCAGCGCCGCGGTGCGTCCGACCACGATCGCGACATACTGCTTGCCGTCGACCGAATAGGTCACTGGACCTGCACCGATGCCGCTGCCGAGGTTCTTGCTCCACAGCACCTTGCCGTTCTTGGCATCGATGGCGCGGAAGTCGCCATGCAGATTGCCGGAGAACACCAAATTGCCGCCGGTCGTCAGCGTGCCGCCGTTGAAGGGCAGGTCTTCCTTGATGCTCCACACCTTCTTGTTGGCGATCGGATCCCAGGCTACGAGCTCGCCGAGGAAGCCGCCGGGGCCCGGCTTGGTCGGGAATTCGGCGCCAAGATAGAACACGCCGCGCTTGTAGTTCACGTCAGAGACCGACCAGTCCATGCACACATTGTTGCTCGGGATGTAGACGAGGCCGGTCTGCGGGTTGAACGACATCGGCTGCCAGTTCTTGCCGCCGATCAGGTTCGGGCAGATGTCCTTGGCGGGATGGCCCGGGCCCGGACGCTTGTCCGGATCCTCTTCCGCCCGCATCGTGTTGATGTCCCACTTCTTGGCCCAGTTAGCGAAGACGTATTTCTCCGCGGAGATCATCTTGCCGGTCTCGCGGTTGGCCACGAAGAAGAAGCCGTTGCGGTCCGCCTTCATCAGCACGGGCGTCTCGGTACCCTTGATCTTGAGGTCGGCGAGCAGCAGCTCGTTGACGCCGTCATAGTCCCAGGCGTCAGCCGGCGTGCCCTGGATGTGCCACTTGATCTTGCCGGTGTTGGGATCGATCGCCAGCGTCGAGGCCGTGTAAAGGTTGGTCAGCTTGCCGAAATTGCCGTCGCCGGTGGAGCGCACCGCGGTGTTCCACGGCCCCGGATTGCTGGTACCCCAGTAGACCGTGTCGGACTTGGCATCGTAGGAGCCGACCAGCCAGGCGGCGCCGCCGCCGTGCAGCCCGGTGTCGCCCTTCCAGGTGTCGCTGCCGGGTTCGCCCGGCGCCGGCACCGTGTAGGTCTGCCAGAGCAGCTTGCCGTCCTTGAGCGAGAACGCCTGCAAGGCGCCGCGGACGCCATATTCGCCGCCGCCGAAGCCGGTGATGACCTTGTCGCGGACGACGAGCGGCGGCGAGGTGATGACCGAGCCCTGCTTGTAGTCGACGACCGTCGAGGTCCAGAGCTCCTTGCCGGTCTCGGCGTCGAGCGCGGTCAGCTTGCCGTCGAGCCGGCCGACGAAGATCTTGCCGTCGGCATAGGACACGCCGCGATTGTTGACGTCGCAGCAGGCGTATTGAAGCACGTCATCCGGAATATCGGGCTGCCAGGTCCATTTGCGCGCGCCGGTCGCGGCATCGATCGCATAGACGTATTTCGGACCCCACGAGGTCGACACATACAGGTTCTTGCCGATCACAACGGGCGACGACTCGTTGGAGCGGAGCGAAGCCAGCGACAGCGAGTAGACCAGCTGCAGCTTGCCGGCATTCTCGGAGTTGATCTGCTTCAACGGGCTGAAACGCGTATTGCCGTAATCGTGGCCGGCAATTGCCCATCCGTTGGGATCGGACGCCGCCTTCACGACGGAATCATTGGCTTTCGACGCACCAATGCCTGCCAGCACCATGGCGACCAGCGACACGCCGGCAAAGAAAATCCCGCTCCTCAGCTTCATTGGCTTCCTCCAATATGATTTTGTTGCCGCGATGGATGCATCGCGGGCGCGGATCGCTACCGAATTTCATGAACCAGCGATCTTCTGCCGCTGCGTCGGCGATGAAAATGACAGCAACGCCCTTGCGTCGTTATAGGCGGAAGGTAGTAGCGATCGCGGCGACGATTTTGGCGTGCGGCGAGCACCGTCAGTTTGCCGAAAACCGCTTGCGCTGCCGGGCAATTTCGTCGCGCTGGAGTGCGCCGCAGGCTGCTTGCAAATTGCCCATTGAACGGCTGCCTGCTAGGATCGCAGGCACTGCCCGGCGCCTTCATGACAGGGCCGCGACTACGACTTTGATCGCGGTTACGACCCACATGAAGCGTGGTCTACTGGGCCCATAACGAAGCTATTGGGAGAAACGCGTGTCTACAGTCAAACTGACGGTAAACGGCAAGGCGGTCTCGGTCGACGTTGAGGACCGAACCCTCCTCGTGCACCTCTTGCGCGAAAACCTGAACCTCACCGGCACCCATGTCGGCTGCGATACCAGCCAATGCGGCGCCTGCGTCGTCCATGTCGATGGACGGGCGGTCAAATCCTGCACCATGCTGGCCGGCCAGGCGGCGGGCTGCAACGTCACCACGATCGAAGGCCTCGCCAAGGGCGACGAGCTGCACCCGATGCAGGCGGCGTTCCGCGACAATCACGGCCTGCAGTGCGGCTATTGCACCCCCGGCATGATCATGTCCGCTGTCGACATCGTGCACCGCCATGGTGGCAAGCTCGATGAGGAAACGGTTCGCCACGAGCTCGAGGGCAATATCTGCCGCTGCACCGGCTACCACAACATCGTCAAGGCGGTGCTCGACGCAGCCGGCCGCATGAAGGTTGCGCAGGCCGCCGAATAGCGCGCCACGCACCGCACACGATCAAGCTCACCACCGCCGGTCTCGATGGAAACGGCGGCAAATCGAATCTCCGGTCGGGAGGACTAGACAATGGGTGTTGAAGGAATTGGCGCACGTGTCGTGCGCAAGGAAGATCGCCGGTTCATCACCGGACAAGGACGTTACGTCGACGACGTCAAAATGGTCGGCATGAGCTACGCTCACTTCATCCGCAGCCCGCATGCCCATGCCAAGGTCAAGGGCATCGATTCCGCCGAGGCCATGAAGATGCCCGGCGTGATCGCGGTGCTGACCGGACAGCAGATCGTCGACGACAAGGTCGGCAATTTGATCTGCGGCTGGGCCATCACCTCGAAGGACGGCTCACCGATGAAAATGGGCGCGTGGCCGGCGATGGCGCCGGAGACCGTGCGCTTTGTCGGGCAGGCCGTCGCGGTCGTGATCGCCGAGACCAAGAACCAGGCCAGGGACGCCGCCGAAGCGGTCGTCGTCGATTACGAAGAACTTCCCGCGGTGCCTGACATCAAGGCCGCGATCAAGCCGGGCGCCGCGCAGCTTCATCCCGAAGCTCCCGGCAACATCGTATATGACTGGCATCTCGGCGACGAAGCCGCGGTCAAGGATGCCTTCAGCAAGGCGGCCAATGTGGTGACGCTCGACCTCACCAATAACCGCCTGGTGCCGAACGCGATGGAGCCGCGCGCCGCGATCGCGCATTACGACCAGGCCGAAGAGCACTACACGCTCTACACGACGTCGCAGAACCCGCACGTCGCCCGCCTCGTGCTGTCGGCGTTCTACAACATCGCGCCCGAGCACAAGCTGCGCGTGATCGCGCCCGACGTCGGCGGCGGCTTCGGCTCCAAGATCTACATCTATCCCGAAGAGATGGTGGCTCTGTGGGCCTCGAAGAAGGTGGGCCGCCCGGTGAAGTGGACCGGCGACCGTTCGGAAGCCTTCCTCACCGACGCGCATGGCCGCGACCATGTCTCGAAGGCGGAGTTGGCGTTCGACAAGGACAACAAGATCCTTGGCCTGCGGGTGAAGACCCACGCCAATTTCGGCGCCTATATGTCGCTGTTCTCCTCGGCGGTGCCGACCTATCTCTACGCGACGCTGCTGTCGGGCCAGTACGTGATTCCGGCGATCTATGCCGAGGTGATCGGCGTCTACACCAACACCACGCCGGTCGACGCCTACCGCGGCGCCGGCCGCCCCGAGGCCAGTTTTCTGATCGAGCGCATGATGGAGACGGCGGCGCGGCAGTTGAAGGTCGATCCGACCGAGCTGCGCAAGAAGAACTTCATCACCCAGTTCCCGTATCAGACGCCTGTAATCATGGCGTATGATATCGGCGACTTCCACGCCTCGATCGATGCTGCGATGAAGGCGATCGACTATGCCGGCTTCCCGGCCCGCAAGGCCAAGGCGAAAGCCGACGGCAAGCTGCGCGGCATCGGCATCTCCTGCTACATCGAGGCCTGCGGCATCGCGCCGTCGAAGGCGGTCGGCAGTCTCGGCGCCGGCGTCGGCCTGTGGGAGTCGGCTGAGATCCGCGTCAACCCGGTCGGCACCATCGAGGTGCTCACCGGTTCGCACAGCCACGGCCAGGGCCACGAAACGACGTTCTGCCAGATCATCGCGGAGCGGCTCGGCGTGCCGATCAGCCAGGTCTCGATCGTCCATGGCGACACCGACAAGGTGCAGTTCGGCATGGGCACCTACGGCTCGCGCTCGCTCGCGGTCGGCGGTACGGCGATCGTGAAGGCGATGGAGAAGGTCGAGGCCAAGGCCAAGAAGATCGCCGCGCATGCGCTCGAGGCGTCCGAGAGCGACATCGTGATCGAGAACGGCGAGTTCAAGGTCACCGGCACCGACAAGTCGATCGCGCTGCCGATGGTCGCGCTCGCCGCCTACACCGCGCATAATTTGCCCGATGGCATGGAGCCCGGGTTGAAGGAGACGGCGTTCTACGACCCGACCAACTTCACCTTCCCGGCCGGTGCCTATATCTGCGAACTCGAGGTCGATCCCGGCACCGGCAAGACCTCCTTCGTCAACTTCGTCGCAGCCGACGATTTCGGCCGGCTGATCAACCCGATGATCGTCGAGGGCCAGGTCCATGGCGGCCTTGCGCAGGGCATCGGCCAGGCACTGCTCGAAGGTGTGGTCTATGACGGCACTGGTCAGCTCATGACCGCGTCCTTCATGGACTACACCATGCCGCGGGCCGACGACCTGCCCTCGTTCCAGCTCTCCCACACCACGACGCTGTGTCCGGGCAACCCGCTCGGCGTCAAGGGCTGCGGCGAAGCCGGCGCGATCGGCGCCTCGGCTGCCGTGATCAACGCGATCACGGACGCGATCGGCAACAACAAGCTGGAAATGCCGGCGACGCCCGATCGCGTCTGGCATGCCATTCACGGTTGAGGGAGGAAGAGCCATGTACGAGACAAATTATCACCGCGCTTCCTCGGTCGCTGACGCCGCCGCAACCTTCGCCAAAGGCGCGGAATCAAAATTCCTCGCCGGCGGACAAACCCTGCTTCCGGTGATGAAGCAGCGTCTTGCCGCGCCTTCCGACGTGATCGACCTCTCCAAGGTGCAGGAGATGATCGGCATCGAGGTGTCGGGCGACACCGTCACCATCAAGGCCGCGACTCCGCATTACGATGTGGCGCAAAACGATGCGATGCAGAAGGCGATCCCGGCGCTCGCCAATCTGGCGTCGATGATCGGCGATCCTGCCGTGCGCTATCGCGGCACGATCGGCGGCTCGCTCGCCAACAACGACCCGGCGGCGGACTATCCGGCGGCGGTGCTGGCGCTCGGCGCGACGGTCAAGACCAACAAGCGGTCGATCGCGGCGGATGATTTCTTCAAGGGCCTTTTCACGACGGCGCTCGAGGATGGCGAGATCATCACCGCGGTGTCGTTTCCGGTCCCGGCCAAGGCGGGCTACGCGAAGTTTCCGAACCCGGCCTCGCGCTTCGCGCTGACCGGCGTGTTCGTCGCCAAGACCAAGTCGGGTGACGTCCGCGCCACCGCCACTGGCGCATCGCAGAGCGGCGTCATGCGGGTGGCGCCTATCGAGCAGGCGCTGAAGGCGAACTGGGCGGCCTCGGCGCTCGACAGCGTCAATATCCCGGCGAGCGGCTTGCTCGCTGACATCCACGGCTCGGCCGACTACCGCGCCAACTTGATCAAGGTGATGGGACAGCGGGCGGTCGCGGCCGCGGGCTGATAGCGCCTAAACACAAGTCCAGAACGGCGCGCAGCGATGCGCGCCGTTCGCGTTTTTACCGGCGGCACAGGACAAAAGGTGCTTGCCACATCCGGCTTTAGGCGAGACAATTTAGCTAATCAGCTAATTAAAAATACCGTCCCACGGACGGCTGGGAGAACGCATGAAGTTCGGCACCAAGCCAGCCGTGACATCTCAGCCGCCTAGCGCCCCGCAACCAACGGAAGAACAACGTGCTCGATAAACCTGCCTCCCAGACTGCCGCCCGCACCTCGGGCCCGCTCGCCGGCTTCCGCATCGTCGAATTCGCCGGCATCGGTCCCGGCCCGTTCGCCTGCATGCTGCTCGCCGACATGGGCGCCGAGGTCATCACGCTCGATCGGGTCGGCGCCGGCAAGAATCTGAAGGCGGTCGCAACCCGCGGCCGCAAGGTCATCGAGCTCGACCTCAAGAACAAGGCGGCGATTGCTGAAGTGCTCGACCTGCTCGGCCACGCCGACGCGCTGATCGAGGGCTTTCGTCCCGGCGTGATGGAGCGCCTCGGCCTCGGCCCGGATGTCGTGCTCGCGCGCAATCCAAGACTGGTCTATGGCCGCATGACCGGCTGGGGCCAGGAAGGCCCGCTGGCGAATGCCGCCGGCCATGACATCAACTACATCTCGATCACGGGCGCGCTGGCTGCGATCGGCACCAAGGAGAAGCCGGTGCCGCCGCTCAACCTGGTCGGCGATTTCGGCGGCGGCGCGCTCTACCTCGTGGTCGGCGTGCTCGCCGCGCTGCTGGAAGCGCAGAAGTCCGGCAAGGGCCAGGTGGTCGATACCGCGATGTGCGACGGCGCGGCCTCGCTGATGTCGATGTTCTACGACATGGCCGCGCAGGGCCGCTGGAGCGGCGGCCGCGACCAGAATTTCCTGGACGGCGGCGCGCATTTCTACGGCGTCTACGAATGCTCCTGCGGCAACTTCATCTCGATCGGCTCGATCGAGCCGCAATTCTACGCGCTGCTGCGCAAGCATGCCGACCTGACCGACGCCGACTTCGACGCGCAGATGGACCGCAAGGCCTGGCCGGCGCTGAAGGAGAAGCTGACCCGGGTGTTCAAGAGCAAATCGCGCGCGGACTGGTGCCAGATCATGGAAGGCACCGACATCTGCTTCGCGCCGATTCTGACCATGGAGGAAGCGCCCAAGCATCCGCACATGGCCGCGCGCCAGGTGTTCGTCGAACGCCACGGCGTCACCCAGCCTGCCCCCGCGCCGCGCTTCTCGCGCACGCCGTCCGCGATCCGCGAGCCGGAGCTGGCGAATATCGGGGATGTGACGGCGGCTTGGAAAGCAGCGAAGTAAATCTCGTTGTCGTCCCGGCCAAGCGAAGCGCGAGCCGGGACCCATAACCACGACACGCGGTTGTGGCGCGCGGCTTTTTTCCGCGGGACTACTACCCGGCACACGCGATAGATTCCGCGGTATGGGTCCCGGCTCCCGTGCGCAATTGCGCACGAGGCCGGGACGACACCCTTTGCTGTGCGCTGGCGCGGCGCGCCATGGCTCACGCCGCGTGATCGACCTTCAGCACGCCGCGGCGGATCTGGTCTTCCTCGATCGATTCGAACAGCGCCTTGAAGTTGCCTTCGCCGAAGCCGTCGTCGCCCTTGCGCTGGATGAACTCGAAGAAGATCGGCCCGATCGCGTTGGCCGAGAAGATCTGCAGCAACACCTTGGTCTGGCCGCCGTCGACCACGCCCTCGCCGTCGATCAGGATGCCGTTGGTCCTGAGCCGGGCGACGTCCTCGCCATGCTTGGGCAGGCGGGCGTCGATCCGCTCGAAATAGGTATCGGGCGGCGACGGCATGAACGGCAGGCCGTCGGCGCGCAACCTCTCGACCGTCGCGTGGATATCGCGCGCGCCGCAGGCGATGTGCTGGATGCCCTCGCCGCGGTAGACGTTGAGATATTCCTCGATCTGACCGGAATCGCCGGCGTCCTCGTTGATCGGAATCCGGATCTTGCCGTCCGGACTGGTCAGCGCACGGGAGAACAGGCCGGATGCGCGGCCCTCGATGTCGAAGAAACGGATCTGACGGAAGTTGAACAGTTTTGCATAGAAGCCGGTCCAGACATCCATCCGGCCGCGATGGACGTTATGGGTGAGGTGATCGATGTAATAAAGCCCCGACCCGGCCGGGCGCGGGTTGACGGCCCCGAGCCACTCGAACTCGGCATCATAGGCCGAACCCTTGGCGCCGTAGCGGTCGACGAAATAAAGCAGGCTGCCGCCGATGCCCTTGATCGCGGGCACATCGAGCGTCTTCGCCGCGGGCGCGACATCCGCCGGCTCCGCGCCGAGCGCGAGCGCGCGTTCATAGGCTTGCTTGGCGTCGACGACGCGGAATGCCATCGACGGCGCGCAGGGACCGTGCGCGGCGACGAAGTTGAAGCCGTGGCTGCCCGGCTCCTCATTGACGAGATAGTTGATGTCGCCCTGGCGATAGACCGTGATCTGCTTGGTCCGGTGGCGGGCGACCGCGACGAAGCCCATCAGCTTGAAAAGCGCGTGCAGCTCCGCCGGATTCGGATGGGCATATTCGACGAACTCGAAGCCGTCGGTGCCCATCGGGTTCTCAGTGTTGATTTCGGCCGGCGGCGCATCGTGCGGAAACGGACCCATGGCGGCAACTCCCTGACTTGTCTGGGGATCAGTTTCCGTCATTTGCTGCACAACGTGCGTGCAAAATCGGTCCCATTTTGCTAGCCTTGCGCACGATCCGTGCACGAAATGGACATTTGACGCATGCCTGAAGTGGACGCCTTCGACCTGAAAATGCTCGCCGCCCTGCAGGACGACGGCCGGCTGACCAACCAGCAGCTGGCCGACCTCGTCGGGCTGTCGGCATCGCAATGTTCGCGGCGGCGGATGCGGCTGGAGGAGGAGAAGGTCATCGCCGGCTACCATGCCGAGCTCGCCGGCGAGGCGCTCGGCTTCGGCCTGATCGCCTTCATCCACATCACGCTGGCGACCCACTCGCCCGACAACGCCAAGCGGTTTCGCGAGTTGGTCAACCGGGTCGACGATATCCAGGAGGCCTATGCGCTGACCGGGGATGCCGACTACGTGCTCAAGGTGATGCTGCGCGACCTCAAGAGCCTGTCCGACATCGTCAACAACGTGCTGATGCCGCACCAGAGCGTGGCCCATGTGCGCTCCTCGATCGTGCTCGACCGCCTGAAGGAGAGCACCAGGCTGCCGCTGAAGTCGCTACAGGCGTGATGGCTCGAATCGAGGGAAATCCGCCATTCGCTTTTGCGGCACCACTTGCGATCATTCCGGCAACGGCAAGAGAGACGAACCATGGCGCTGCAGCTGCGACCGAACTGCGAATATTGCGACAAGGACCTGCCACCCAGCGCCACCGACGCGCGGATCTGCTCCTATGAATGCACGTTCTGTGCGGATTGCGCCGAGACCAGGCTCGGCAATGTCTGCCCGAACTGCGGCGGCGGCTTTGCGCCGCGGCCGATCCGCCCGGCCAAGCCGTGGCGGCCGGGTGTCTGCACGGTCAACCAGCCGCCGTCGGACAAGCGGGTGCATTTGAAATACAGCCTCGAGGACGTCGCGGCGAATACGGCGCGCTTGAGGGATGTCAGGCCCGAGGAACGGTAGCTGGCCCACCCGTCATTCCGGGATGGTCCGAAGGACCATACCCGGAATCTCGAGATTCCGGGCTCGATGCTACGCATCGCCCCGGAATGACAACGCGACCTACTCCGTCGCGACGATCGTGCCTTCGACCTCGCCGAAGCCGACGCGATAGCCGTCGCCCTGGCACCAGCCGCGCATCACGAGCGAATCGCCGTCCTCCAGGAACGACCGCGTCACGCCGCTGGCAAGTTCGACCGGCTCGGTGCCGTTCCAGCTGATTTCCAGGAGACTGCCGCGCTGGTGCTTCTCGGGGCCGGAGATCGTGCCGCTGCCGAGGAGATCGCCGACATTCATCGCGCAGCCGCTCGAGGCATGGTGCACGAGCTGCTGCACCGACGACCAGTACATGTATTTGAAGTTGGTGCTGCAGATTGTCTTCGCCTCGTTCATTGCACCGGCGCGCAGCGCGACGTCGAGCTGCATGTCGTAATTGTTCGGCTGGGTCTGCTTGAGATACGCCAGCGGCTCCGGCTGCTGCGCCGGGCCCTGCATGCGGAACGGCTCGAGCGCCTCGCGCGTCACCACCCACGGGCTGATCGAGGTCGCGAACGCCTTGGCCTGGAACGGGCCGAGCGGCACATACTCCCACTGCTGGATGTCGCGCGCGCTCCAGTCGTTGAGGATGACGAAGCCGAAGATCATCTCCTCGGCCTGCTTCTCCGTCAGCATCTCGCCCATCGGCGAGGCCTGGCCGACGACCACGCCCATCTCGAGCTCGAAGTCGAGCCGCTTGCAGGCGCCGAAGCTCGGCACCTCAGCGGTCGGCGGCTTCAGCTGGCCGCGGGGGCGGCGCACTTTGCTGCCCGACACGACCACCGTCGAGGCGCGGCCGTTGTAGCCGATCGGCATATGCAGCCAGTTCGGCTGCAGCGCATTGTCCTTGCCGCGGAACATGACGCCGACATTGGTGGCGTGCTCCTTCGACGAGTAGAAATCGGTGTAGCCGGAGACCGCGAACGGCATGTGCAGCCTGACGTCGGCCATCGGCACCAGCGCCCGCGCCCGCAGTTCCCTGTTGTCGCGCAGCTCCGGATGATCCGAGCGGAGCAGCTCGCTGATCCGCGCCCGCGTCGCCGACCACACTTTCGGCCCGAGCGCCATGAAGGCGTTGAGCGACGGCTGCGAGAACACGCCGAGCGGTCCGACATCGAGCCGCGAGTCCTGCTCGAGCTCCCACAGGTCGAGCACATAATCGCCGATCGCAACACCGACGCGCGGCGCAAGGCCATCCTTCGACGAGAACACACCATAGGGCAGGTTCTGGATCGGGAAGTCGGAGGTCGGGGCGACGTCGATGAAGGAGCGGAGCTTTGGGTCGTTGGGGTGGGTCACTGATTCCTCCAATCAAGAAGCTGTCATGCCCGGGCTTGACCCGGGCATCCATCTTCGGAAAGCGCGATGGATCGCCGGGTCAAGCCCGGCGATGACGAGGGACACAAACTCACGGCTTGTTCGGGTCGAACTTCTTCTCCAAGCCCTTCCAGCAATCCGAGTAATCGTCCTGCAGCGTCGACGATTTCGCCGCATGTTCGGTCACGCGCTGCGGGAACCGGGTCTCGAACATGAAGGCCATCGTGCCGGTCAGCTTGACCGGCTTCAGCTCGCTGTTGCTGGCGTGCTCGAAGGCTTCGCGGTCGGGACCGTGCGGCAACATGCAATTGTGCAAACTGATGCCGCCCGGCACAAAGCCCTGCGGCTTGGCGTCGTAGACGCCGTAGATCAGCCCCATGAACTCCGACATGATGTTCATGTGGTACCACGGCGGACGGAAGGTGTTGTCGGCCACCATCCAGCGCTCCGGGAAGATCACGAAGTCGATATTCGCGGTGCCCGCGGTCTCCGACGGCGAGGTCAGCACCGTGAAGATCGAGGGATCGGGATGATCGAAGGCGATCGCGCCGACCGGCGAGAAGGTACGCAGATCGTATTTGTAGGGCGCGTAATTGCCGTGCCAGGCGACCACGTCGATCGGCGAATGCGGCAGCGTGGTCTTGAACAGCGAGCCGCCCCATTTGACGTAGAGCTCGGTCGGGGTGTCCTTGTCCTCGTAGCTCGCGACCGGCGTCAGGAAGTCGCGTGAATTGGCGAGGCAGTTGGCGCCGATCGGGCCGCGCTCCGGCAGCGTGAACGCGCCGCCGTAATTCTCGCAGAGATAGCCGCGCGCCGGGCCGCCGGGAATTTCGACGCGGAATTTGACGCCGCGCGGGATCACCACGATCTCGCCCGGCTCGGCATCAATCCGGCCGAACTCGGTGACGAAACGCAGATTGCCCTGCTGCAGCACGAACATCATCTCGCCATCGGCATTGTAGAAATGCTGATCGACCATCGATTTGGTGATGAGATAGATGTGTGCGGCCATGCCGGCCTGGGTGTTGGCATCACCCGCCGTGGTCATGGTCTGCACGCCCTGCAGGAAGGTCATGTCCTCCTTCGGGATCGGCGCGGGGTCCCAGCGCAACTGTGCGATCGGCATGTCGTATTCGTGGCACGGCGCGGTGCGCCACAGCCCGCTATCTGCCCTGGCGAAGCGGCCGGAGTGCCGCACCGACGGGCGGATGCGATAGAGCCACGAGCGCTCGTTGGTGCCGCGTGGCGCCGTGAACGGCGAGCCGGACAATTGCTCGGCATAAAGCCCATAGGCGCAGCGCTGCGGCGAATTGCGCCCCATCGGCAGCGCGCCGGGCAAGGCCTCGGTCTCAAAGCTGTTGCCGAAGCCGGACATGTAGCCCGGGGTGACTTGCCCTGAGCTGCGGACGATCTGATCAGGCGAGGTATTGATGTTCATCGCTATCCTCCTTGCAGGGCGGCCCACATTTCCTGGTCGCGCTTGTCGGTCCAGATCACGGGATCGTCGATCCCCGACGCCTCGTCATAGGCGCGCGAAACGTTGAACGGCAGGCAGTGCTCGTAGATCGCAAAGCTCGAGAACTTCGGATCCATCACCTCGCGCGTTGCCGCCATCGATTCCTTCATGCTGCGGCCCTTGGCGACGGATGATTCGGCCGCGCCGTAGAGCGTGGTGACGAAATCGCGGGTCATCGCGATCGCATCGCGCCCGGTGGCGAGGCCCTTCAGCGCATCGCCACGGCCCGGCGCGATCGCCTTCGGATTGAAGGCGCGGATCTCGTTCAAGGTCGTCGGCCATTCGCGCAAATGCGCATCGCCGCAATAGCACGCCGAGTGATATTCGATCAGATCGCCGGAGAACATCACCTCGGCATCCGGCACCCAGGCGACGATGTCGCCCGAGGTATGGCCGGCGCCGAGCTGCATCAGCCGCACCTCGCGCTTGCCGAGATAGATCGACATCTCGCCTTCGAAGGTCAGCGTCGGCCAGGTCAGGCCGGGAATGCTTGCCGCATCCTGGAACAGGCGCGGGAAGCGGCCATATTCGGAATCCCAATCCTGCTGGCCGCGCTCCTCGATCAGGCGATAGGTCTCCTGCGAGGCGACGATAGCTTGCGCGTGATAGGCGGAGGCGCCGAGCACGCGCACCGCATGATAGTGCGACAGCACGACATATTTGATCGGCTTGTCGGTGACGGTCTTGACCCGCTCGATCACCTTGTTGGCCATCGCCGGCGTCGCCTGCGCGTCGAACACCAGGCAGCCGTCGTCGCCGACGATCACGGCGGTGTTGGGATCGCCCTCGGCGGTGAAGGCATAGAGGTCGGTGCCGATCTCGGAGAAGGTGACCTTCTTCTCCGAAAGATCCGTGGTCGATGCGAAACCTTTGGCCATCAGTTCAATCCTGTCCGTTCAAGAGCATTCGCCCCCTCTCCCCGTTCTTACGGGGAGAGGGTTGGGGTGAGGGGCTGTCTCCGCATACACGGCGACAGATGTGTCTGCGGAAGCGCCCCCTCACCCGGAGCGCATCTGACGATGCGTTCCGACCTCTCCCCGCAAGCGGGGCGAGGTGAGGCGGAGGCTGCTGCGCGACTTGATCAAGATCCATCCTGATTCAGCTCGTAACTATTGTTGTTGCTGCTGTTGCTGCTGGCTTGCATCAAGCATCCGCCGCTTCGCCAGCGCGATCGCCTCGCGCAGCACGTCGAGATCACCGATATGGTTGGCGAGCACCAGAACCAGCGCAGCATCGAGATCGGCGCTCTGCGCCTCGGTGAGGCCGCGATGGGCCTCGACGATGGCGCGGAAGGCGTCATCGGGCTTTGCGAAATTCGAACTGGTCGACAGCGCCATGACTGCTCCTCAGTTCAGGCCGGCTGCGCGCGCCAGCGCCGCATCAAGTGCCGGCCGCGCCGCGTTGCGGAAGCGTGCCGCGACATAGCCGTCCGGCCGCAGCAGATAGGCGGTGCCGGGCTCGGCATCGTAGCGCTTGCCGGCAAGGCCCTGCGCGTCGACCAGCCCATCCTCGCCGCCGACTCGGATGCTGCCGACGCCATCGGGCACATCGGCAGCCGCGCCATTGCCAAACTCCAGCAGCGTGAAGCGCGTTCCCTGTCTGATGAAAACATCGGTCAGATAGGTGGAACCTCCGCCCTGCTCCGTCACCGGAGCATCCGGCATCGAGGCGCCGGGCCGCGGGCCGCCGCGCCAATCATCGCGATCGCCGCTCGACAGCGGCGTATCGTAGACCGACGGCACCGACAGCCGCCCGCCATTGACCATGCGCTTGCCGAACTCGGTATCGTTGGCGAGCGACAGCACCGCCTGGCGCAGCCGCGCTTCCTGTTTCGTCACCGGCGCCATAAAGTCGGTCGAGCGGGTCGACTCGCGGATGTTCTCGTCCGCCGCCGCGCTGCGCTCGATGTGATAGCTCTCCAGCAAGCCCTCCGGCGACAGCCGGCGCAGCACGCGGTCGAGCTTCCACGCCAAATTCTCGGCGTCCTCGAGCCCGGAATTGGCGCCGCGCGCGCCGAACGGCGAGACCTGGTGGGCGGAATCACCGGCAAAGATCACCCGGCCGTGGATGAACTTGGCCATCCGGCGACACTGGAACTTGTAGAGCGAGATCCATTCGAACTCGAACTTGTCATGGCCGAGCATGCGCTCGATCCGCGGCCGGACATTCTCGGGCTGCTTCTCGGCCACCGGATCGGCATCCGGGTTGAGCTGCAGATCGATCCGCCAGATGTCGTCCGGCTGCTTGTGCAGCAGCGCCGAGCGTCCGGCATGGAACGGCGGATCGAACCAGAACCAGCGCTCGGTCGGGAACGCCGCCGTCATCTTGACGTCGGCGATCAGGAACTGGTCCTCGAACACCTGGCCCGCGAACTCCGCGCCGACCATCTGCCGCAGCGAGGAACGAGCACCATCGCAGGCGACCACGAAGGTCGCGTGCACCTGGTAGGAGCCGTCAGGGGTTGCGATGGTCAGCGCAACGCCATCGTTGCGGCTCTCCAGCGCGATCACCTTGTTGCGCCAGCGCAGGTCGATTTCAGGCAGTTGCCCGACCCGGTCGACCAGATAGGCCTCGGCGTAGAACTGCTGCAGGTTGATGAAGGCGGGCCGCTTGTGGCCTTCCTCGGGAAGCAAATTGAACTGGTAGAGCTGCGAGGCGCCGTGGAAGATCTTGCCGACGCTCCACACCACGCCTTTCTCGACCATGCGGTCGCCGACGCCGAGGCGATCCCAGAACTCAAGCGAGCGCTTCGAGAAGCAGATCGCGCGCGAGCCTTCGCCGATCCGGTCGGCATCGTCGAGCAGCACCACGCGCTGGCCGCGCTGCGCGAGATCGATCGCGAGCGACAATCCCACCGGCCCGGCGCCGACCACGACGACGGGATGCTCCGCGACATTGGCGCCCGAGCGCTCCTGGTCGGGATGACGGCGATAGCCGAACTGGGTTTTGGCCTGTGCCGTGTTGGCGTGTGCCATTGCGTGACCCTGGATGTTTCCCTTGCGCCGCGGCCTCTGGCTGCGGTTCTGTGTGACCGGCGTGCGACCGGGACCTTGCGAGCCGGCCGCGACCTTGCTAAATTAGTCTCACTTGCAACTATCTTAAACCCCCAGTCGGGGCTGCCGTCAACTCAAATTGGAGGGATTTTTGGCACGGACCTCTGCAAGCCAGCCTCCAGCCCGGCCGCGCAGTGCCGTGGAAGCGGAGCTGCGCGACACTATCGCGCCGACCAAGAAGCGCCTCGATCTCTTCCATTTCATGCCGTTCCGCCTGAACCGGCTGGCGGCCGAGGTGTCCTCGGCGCTGTCGAGCGAATATCAGGCGCGCTACGGCCTCGACATTCCGGAGTGGCGCGTGCTCGCAACGCTCGGCTTCCGCAGCGATCCCTGCAGCGCGCAGTACATCGCGCACTGCACGCGCACCCATAAATCCACCATCAGCCGCGCGGTGTCGGCGCTGATGGAGCGCGAGATCGTCGAGCGCGTCGAGAACGCCGACGACCGCCGCGAATTCCGCCTGCGACTGACCAAAACGGGCCAGGCGCTCTACGAGGAACTGATCCCGCGCCTGCTGCGCAAGGAACAGGAGATCTTGTCCTGCCTCTCCGCACAGGAACGCCGCGACCTCGGCCGCCTGCTCGGCAAGGTCGAGAGCACCCTCGAGTTGGTGCAGACCAGCGAAGAGGCCGACGCGAAGGACGCGTATTAGGCTCACTCAACCCGTCATCCTGAGGAGCGCGCAGCGCGTCTCGAAGGATGCACGGCCCGGCTGGTGGCCGTCGACCCTTCGAGACGCGCGCAAGAGCGCGCTCCTCCAGCGACAAAGGCGAAGCCTTTGCGCGGGGGTGACGGTGATGGAATCTTGTGCGGCTCCTTCCACCGTCATTGCGAGCGAAGCGAAGCAATCCATGCATCCGAGCATGCGGGACGATGGATTGCTTCGTCGCTACGCTCCTCGCAATGACGGTGCCGTTACGCCCTGTCGATATGTGTCGCGATCACCGGAAAATAATTGTCCTTCGATCCCTTGTCGATCGCTTCCTGCAGCACCGTGCCGATCAGCTCCGCGCCGCGGATCTTGATGCCGGCGTCGGCGGCGAGCTCCAGCGCGTAGGACAGATCCTTCAGCGCATATTCGGTCGAGAATGCGCGCTCGGGAAACACGCCGGGCACGATCGCCTTCATGCCATGGTTGCGCAGCGCAAAGCTGTCGGCCGAGCCCTTCGACAAGGTTTCCAGCAGCAGCTTCGGATCGACGCCGTTATGCTTCGCCACCGCGACAGCCTCGGCCAGCGCGTTCACGGTCTCGAACAGCACCATGTTGTTGAGGATCTTGGTCACCTGCCCGGCGCCGACGTCACCGCAATTGGTGACATCGGTGGCGAAGCAGCGGATCAAGGGCTCGATCGCGGCATAAAGCGCCGGCACCGCGCCGACCATCACGCTGAGCGTACCGTCCTGCGCCGCCTGCCGCGTGCGCGCGATCGGTGCGTCGACCCACGCCGCGCCCTTGGCCTGCAACTGCGCGGCGAAATCGCGGGTCTGGCTGACTGAAGACGTGCCGAGATCGACCACGATCTGGCCGCTTCTCGTGTTCTTCAAAATGCCGTCGCCTTCGAACACCGCGCGCACGTGCCTGGCGCTCGGCAAGCAGAGGAACACCACATCGCTCCGCTTGATGACGTCGGCGACCGACGCCGCAACCTCGGCACCGTCGGCGCGCAACCGCTGCAGCGGTTCGGCCGAGAGGTCGAACACGACAACGCGCTTGCCGCTCTTCTTGACCAGGTTGCGGCAAATCGGCTCACCCATCACGCCGAGGCCGATGAACCCGAGAGTCTTGGTGTCAGTCGTCTTGGTGTCAGTCATATCGCTTCTTTTGACGTTTCTTGACGTGTTGCAGACGAGCCTCGCCCAATCGGCGAGGCTATTTCGCGAACGATCGCGATGGCGCGAGATGCAGCGCGAACGCATCGACCTTGTCGCTGGCGCGCGGATAGATCTCGCTGACGATCGGATCGTGACCGGGAATGAAGCGGTCCGGATGACCGGCGAGCCGCTCGACGGTCTCCCAGCCCTGCGCCATGTCGCCGACATTGTAGACGATCGGGAACGGGCTGCGCTTGTGCAGGTTCGCATAATAATGCGCGGCGTCCGACGCCAGCACGACCGGGCCGCGCGCGGTCTCGATGCGCACCACTTGCAGGCCGTCGGAATGGCCGCCGACGCGATGCACGGTGACGCCGGGTGCGATCTCGCCGTCGCCGGAGTGGAAGGTGACGCGCTCGCCATAGACGTGGCGCACCATCTGCGTGACGTGCTCGATGGAGAACGGATGGCGCAGCATGCCGTTGCACATGCAGCGGCCGGTCGCGTAGCTCATCTCGCGTTCCTGCAGATGGAATTTGGCGTTCGGGAAGCGATCGAGATTGCCGGCGTGGTCGTAATGCAGGTGAGTGACGACGACATCCTTGATGCTATCGGCACTGACGCCGAAGCCGGCCAGCGCGTCGACCGGGTTGAGCGTCAGCTTGCGGGCGCGCGCCTTAGCCTCCTCGGCGTTGAAGCCGGTGTCGACCAGGATGTCGCGGCCATGGCCACGGATCAGCCAGACGAAATAATCCAGGTCCTGCGCGGTGGTATCGTGCGGATCGGGCACCAGGAAGTTGAGGTGGGGCGTGCGCGGCGACATCGTCGCATAGCGCAGGGCGTAGATCTCGTAGGCGTTTCCCATCGGTTTCGCTCTTGTTTGCAAGGCCTGTTTTGAACGGCTTGTCTTTGAATAGCCTGCCGTCCCGAACACAAAGCCATCGCCTCGCGCAAAGGTCAAACCGCGCGGCGTGCGACGAGCGCATGACAGGGTGGCGACAGCCTTCGTGAGTGCAGGCACGTTATCGGCCCGCAGGAACCAGCACCGTGCCGGATGACGATGGCCGCCATGACCGCATGCTGCTGCACTGCGGTCTGGCTGGCATCACCGCGATAAACGATGCTGCCGCAAGCCGTTGACGGGGGCTTGGCCGTGGTTTGATAATGGATTTTCGCTAGAGTAAGGTTCCCGAGGCGCAGGCTGGAAGCGGCGCCGTTTCACTGGAATGCCGCGATCTGGATTTGCTGCGATTATGAAAATCCGCCTTGCCTTGCTCGCCACGCTGATTTTTTCAATCGCGGCGCCCACTTTGTCCTTCGCTGCCGGCGACCGTTTCGCGCTGGTGATCGGCAACGCCAAATATCCCGACGCCGACGCACCGCTGAAGGAGCCGGTCAACGACGCCCGTGACGTCGCCGACGAGTTGAAGCGCGACGGCTTCACCGTCGAGGTCGGGGAGAACCTGACCGGCGACGGCATGCGCCGCGCGTTCGACCGGCTCTACGGCAAGATCAAGCCGGGCTCGGTCGCCCTGATCTTCTTCTCCGGTTACGGCATCCAGTCGAACCGGCAAAGCTACATGATCCCGATCGATGCGCAGATCTGGGCCGAGGCGGACGTACGCCGCGACGGCTTCAGCCTCGAGACCGTGCTCGGGGAAATCAACAGCCGTGGCGCCGGTGTGAAGATCGCCTTGATCGACGCCTCGCGGCGCAACCCGTTCGAGCGGCGCTTCCGCAGCTTTTCGGCAGGGCTCGCCCCGGTGATCGCCCCGAACGGTACATTGGTGATGTATTCGGCCGCGCTGTCGTCTGTCGTCTCCGACAATGGCAGCGACCACAGCCTGTTCGTGCGGGAACTCCTGAAGGAGATCCGCACCCCCGACCTGATGGCCGAGGAAACGCTGAACCGCACCCGCGTCGGCGTCACCCGCGCCTCGCGGCAGGAACAGGTGCCGTGGATCTCGTCGTCACTGGCCGAGGATTTCTCGTTCATTCCGGCCGGCACGGCCGGGCCGTCGAACGCCGCGCCGGCAACCGCCGCGTCGCCGTCACCGGAAGTGGCAGCGGCACCGCCAGTCGCGCCTCCGCCGGCTCCGCCCGCAGCAACGCCGACACCGCCCGCGGCGACCCCGACGCCACCAGCGGCAACAGCGCCGACACCATCACCGGCGCCGCCGACGCCTCCGATTGCGGCAGCGCCGACTGCACCGCCACCCCAGCCCAAGGCGCCCGAGATCGCCCTGCCGCCGCCCGCGGCTCCGCCGCCGGTGGTGATCCAGCCCACGCCGGCCCCGAGCAATTCGCCTGTGCTCGCCGATGATCCGACGATCAAGAGCTTGAGCGAAAAGCTGGACAAGAATCCCGATGACGCAGCGGCGCTGTATCGCCGCGGCCAGGTCTATGCCAGCAAGGGGGCCTACGACCTCGCGGTGAAGGACTTCACCAATTCGCTGCGGCTGAACCCGAAGGATGTCGAGGCCTATAACAACCGCTGCTGGGTCCGCACCGTGATCGGCGACCTGCAGGCGGCGCTGAAGGACTGCAACGAGGCGCTGCGCCTGCGTCCGAACTTCGTCGATGCACTCGACAGCCGCGGGCTGATGAACCTGAAGGGCGGGCAGAACAAGAACGCGATCGCCGATTTCGACGCCGCGCTGAAGATCAATCCGCGGCTGACCTCGTCGCTGTACGGGCGCGGGCTCGCCAAGCAGCGCAACGGCGCGGTCGCGGAGGGCGATCTCGACATCGCCAACGCCAAGGCGATGGACCCGAACATCGTCAAGGAATTCGCCGACTACGGCGTGCAGTGACAATGGACGAAGGTCTGCCCGCGGCTCGAACCGCTGACGGAATTGAGCGACTAATCAGAGGGTGCGAGCCGGGCGGCGATGCCGGCAATCAATCTGGATAGTCGTTGGAACCGCGTCAGCTTGCGCAGGAGGGACCGAAATGTTCAAGCCGTCGGCAAAGGCCGCGATCGTTTCAATCATGACCGTTGGCGCCGCGCTGTCGTTTTGCCTGGCAGCCGCCCGCGCCGGTGACGATGTCACCGAGGACCAGATCATCAAGGCGCTGACGCCCGACAAGAAGCCGCTGACCCGCGGTCTTTCGGCCGGCCCGCAGACCACCTCGCCGGAGCTGAACGTCGACCAGGCCAAATTCGTGCAGAGCGTCCGCGGCCGCACCACCCGCTCGCTGTCCTCGGCCGAGCGCGAGGAAATCGCGACCATCGTCCAGGACAAGCCCAAGATCGATCTCGAGATCAACTTCGACTACAACTCCGCCGATATCAGCGCCAAGTCGCTGCCGTCGGTGCAGGCGCTCGGCCGCGCCTTGACCAATCAGGACCTGAAGGGCTCGACCTTCGTGGTCGCCGGCCACACCGACGCCGCCGGCGGTGAGGACTACAATCAGGGCCTCTCGGAACGCCGTGCCGACGCCATCAAGCGCTATCTCGTCGACAAATACGGCATCAACGGCACCGATCTCGTCACCGTCGGCTATGGCAAGAGCAAGCTGAAGGACCCGAGCCACCCGATGGCGGAGGTGAACCGGCGCGTGCAGGTCGTGAACGTGGAAAACAAGGCCACCGCCGCCAAGTGATGGGCGGTGGCGTGGCCCCTTTTTGAGGTTACAATGCGCCCCGCACCCCGGCGGGGCGCATTTGCTTTAGGGCCAATGCTGTTGGGTCGAGCCCCAACGCGGCCCACAGGTGACCCGCCTCACATGACGTCAGGGCATGATCCGGAACAATGGCACCGGCCTTCCGAATGCCCAGGCAATACGATAGCGAGCATGATGAGACTTCGACCAACACCGATGACGCGCCAAGCTCTGGATTGATCAGGCTATGAATTTTTCCCAATACCTCAAGCCTGCGCTCGGCACGGTGTTCTTCCTCGCCCTCGCGATCGCCTATTACGCGTTCGAGCATCGCTCCCATCCCGAAGAGAAGGTGACGCCGGGCCAGGCGCTGGTCGTGGTGACGAAGTCGACCAATGCCTGTTTCTCCGACATGGTCCGCGTCACCGGCTTCATCGTGCCGCGCCGCGAGGCGCAGGTGAATGTCGACCAGGACGGCTCCAAGGTCACCGACGTGCTGGTCCGCGAGGGCGACACCGTCACCGAGAACCAGGAACTGGCGCGGCTGACCCCGCCGCCGCAGCAGGCCGCACAGGCCAATGCCAAGCCGCTTGTGCTGCGGGCGCCGGCGGCCGGCCTTATCACCGAAGTGCGCACCGCGCCCGGCGCGCCGGCCTCGCCGCAGGCGCCTCCGATGTTCAAGATCTCCATCAACAACGAGATCGAGCTCGACGCCGAGGTGCCGGGCTTCCAGCTCCTGAAGCTCAATCCCGGCGCCAATGTGCGGATCAGCCGCGACGATGCGCCCGACATGGTCGGCAAGGTCCGCCAGATCTCGCCGCAGATCGACCGCACCACCCAGCTCGGGCACGTCCGCATCACCATCAACAACAATCCGACGCTGAAGGTCGGCATGTTCGCGCGCGCCAATATCGACGCCAAGCGCTCCTGCGGCGTCGCGGTGCCGCGCACCGCGATCGACCGCCTGACCCTGCAGGTCGTGAAGGGCAACACCGTCGAGACCCGCAGGGTGCGCGTCGGGCTGACCTCCGACACCTCGACCGAAATCCTTGAAGGCCTCGACGTCGGCGAAATCGTCGTGGCCGACGCTGGCACCTCGTTGCATGACGGCGACCAGATCAAGACCATGTTCGCCGACGAACTCGATCGCACGCGATCACGGTAATTCGGGCACGCTAATGGCTTTGAACATCTCGGCATGGTCGATCCGGAACCCGCTTCCCTCGATCGTCTTCTCGATCATCCTGCTCGTGCTGGGCTGGGTCTCCTTCACCAAGCTCGCGGTGACGCGGCTGCCGAGCGCCGACATTCCGGTGATCTCGGTCGCGGTCTCGCAATTCGGCGCCGCGCCGTCGGAACTTGAATCGCAGGTCACCAAGACCATCGAAGACGGCGTCTCCGGCGTCGAGGGCGTGCGCCATATCTCCTCCTCGATCACCGACGGCCTGTCGGTGACCACGATCCAGTTCGCGTTGGAGACCAACACCGACCGCGCGCTCAACGACGTCAAGGACGCGGTGACGCGGGTGCGCGCCAATCTGCCGCAGAATGTCACCGAGCCGTTGATCCAGCGCGTCGACGTGATCGGCCTGCCGATCGTGACCTATGCTGCGATCTCGCCCGGCAAGACGCCGGAGCAGCTGTCCTATTTCGTCGACGACGTGGTCAAGCGCGCCCTGCAGGGCGTGCGCGGCGTCGCCCAGGTCGAGCGCATCGGCGGTGTCGAGCGCGAGATCCTGGTCTCGCTCGATCCCGACAAGCTCCAGGCGGTGGGGCTCACCGCGGTCAATGTCAGCCAGATCCTGCGCGGCACCAATGTCGACGTCGCCGGCGGCCGCGCCGAGATCGGCAAGAACGACCAGGCGATCCGCACGCTGGCCGGCGCCAAGACGCTGAACGAGCTCGCCGGCACCATGATCCCGCTGTTCGGCGGCGGCGAGATCCGGCTCGACGATCTCGGCACCGTCACCGACACCATCGCCGACCGGCGCACCTTCGCCCGCTTCAACGGCGAGCCGGTTGTCGCGCTCGGCATCAAGCGCTCCAAGGGCGCCAGCGACGTCGTCGTCGCGGCCGCGGTGCAGAAGCGGATCGACGCGCTGAAGGTGGCCTATCCCGATGTCGACCTGAAGCTGATCGACACCTCGGTCGAGTTCACCAAGGGCAATTACGAGGCCGCGATCTCGACCCTGTTCGAGGGCGCGATCCTCGCCGTGATCATCGTGCTGCTGTTCCTGCGCGACATGCGCGCCACGATCATCGCGGCGGTCTCGCTGCCGCTATCGATCTTCCCGGCCTTCTGGGCGATGGACCTGCTCGGCTTCTCGCTCAACCTCGTCTCCTTCCTCGCCATCACGCTCTCGACCGGCATCCTGGTCGACGATGCCATCGTCGAGATCGAGAACATCGTCCGCCACATGCGGATGGGCAAGACGCCCTATCGTGCCGCCCTCGAAGCCGCCGACGAGATCGGCCTTGCGGTGATCGCGATCTCGCTCACCATCATCGCGATCTTCGCGCCGGCGAGCTTCATGTCCGGCATTGCCGGGCAGTTCTTCAAGCAGTTCGGCATCACCGTGTCGGTGCAGGTGTTCTTCTCGCTGCTCGCTGCGCGCTTCGTGACGCCGATGCTGGCCGCCTATTTCCTCAAGCATCATGACCACGATGATCCTCCGCCCGGCCCGATCCTGCGCGGCTATCACAGCCTCGTCACCTGGTCGGTGAAGCATTACTTCGTCACCGTGCTGATCGGCTTTGCGATCTTCGCCGCGTCGATCTGGAGCATCACGCTGCTGCCGCAGGGCTTCCTGCCGGCGCAGGACACCGCGCGCTCGCTGCTCGCGATGGAGCTGCCGCCCGGCTCGCAGCTCGCCTACACCGAGAAGGTCACCGAGGAGATCGTGGCGCGGCTGCGCAAGCGGCCTGAGGTACGGAGCGTGTTCGTCGATGGCGGCCGGGTGCCGCCGGGCCTGCAGGAGGTCCGCCGCGCCGCGCTGATCATCAACTACACGCCGAAGGCCGACCGCAAGATCACCCAGCGCGAGCTCGAACTGTCGATCGGCAAGGAGCTCGATAACGTTCCTGACATCAGGTTCTGGTTCCTCGACGAGAACGGCCTGCGCGCGATCTCGCTGGTCGTCACCGGTACCGACAGCAACATCGTCAACAACGTGGCCAGCGAACTCGCGACGCAGATGAAGCGGATTCCGATCATCGCCAACGTGATCTCGGAGACCGCGCTCGACCGGCCCGAGCTGCGCATCCGCCCGCGCGCCGAGCTCGCGGCCCGGCTCGGCGTCTCGACCGAAAGCCTGTCGCAGACCATTCGCGTCGCCACCATCGGCGACGTCGGTCCTGCGCTGGCGAAGTTCGACGCCGGCGACCGCCAGGTACCGATCCGCGTCCAGCTCGAGGACAATGCGCGCAGCGACCTGCAGATGCTGGAGCAGCTGCGGGTGCCGCTCGGCCAGCGGGGCGAGCGCGGCGGCGTGCCGCTCTCCGTCGTCGCCGACATCCAGCTCGACCAGGGCCCGACCAGCATCAACCGCTACGACCGCGAGCGGCAGGCCACCGTCGCCGCCGACCTTGTCGGCAATGCCGCGCTCGGCGACGCCACCAAGCTGATCTACGACCTGCCGGTCATGAAGACCCTGCCGAAGGGCGTGCGGGTCAGCCCGTCCGGCGACGCCGAGAGCCTCGCCGAGCTGTCCGACGGTTTCGCCACCGCGATCACCGCCGGCCTGATGATGGTCTATGCCGTGCTGGTGCTGCTGTTCGGCACCTTCCTGCAGCCGATCACCATCCTGTTCTCGCTGCCGCTCTCGATCGGCGGCGCGATCGGCGCACTGCTGTTGACCGGCAAGCAGCTCACCACGCCGGTGTGGATCGGCATCCTGATGCTGATGGGCATCGTCACCAAGAACGCCATCATGCTGGTGGAGTTCGCGGTGGAGGCGATCCGCGACGGCAAGGCGCGCGAGGAAGCCATGATCGACGCCGGCATGAAGCGCGCCCGCCCGATCGTGATGACCACGATCGCGATGGCCGCCGGCATGATGCCGTCAGCGCTTGCGTTCGGCGCGGGCGGCGAATTCCGCTCGCCGATGGCGCTCGCAGTGATCGGCGGCCTGATCTTCTCGACCGCGCTGTCGCTGGTGTTCGTGCCGGCGATGTTCATGGTGATGGATGATGTCGGCGGCCTGATCTGGCGCTTCGGCAAGCGGCTCGTGGTCTCGCATGCCGACCACGAGCTGACCCCGAACGAGCACCAGTCCGACGACACCAAGCGCCCGCCCGGCCCGCCGAACATGATCTCGCCCGCCGCGGAATGAGCTGAGGCCGCGCCTCGCCAGCGGTGCGACCCGTACGAGATGACGTACTCCAAAATATCGAAAACAACCCCATGCAAAGGAGCCGACGGCGGCCGGAATCCGACACGGCGACTTGACACGTCGGGCAAATCAGCGATATTTTTCCATTATTCCGAAATCATGGTGTGAGTCTACGACTCCTCCAACACGTCGTCCCTGCCTGGTGCGCAATTGCGCACGGGAGCAGGGACGACGATGAGGAAGGATATCGATTCAGGGCGTTACACCAGGCGGTGTCATCGCCTGCGCATGCGGGTGATCTCAAGTTCTAATACAGCCGCGTCCGATAGGCCTCTTCCATCGCCTTCTCGGCGACTTCGACCTCGATCGCGGCGGTCTGCTCGGCGATGATCCGGCCGAGCGTCGGAAAGCTGTGGCGCTCGACTTGCGCGGCGGGATTCCAGAGCTTCGAGCGCATCAGTGCCTTGCCGCAGTGGAAGTAGGTCTCATCGACATGCACCTTGAGCCCGATGATCGGCGTGACGTTCTGCACCGTCAGCGGCGTCAACAGATCCGCCTCCTGCGAGATTTCGGCCCGCCCGTTGACGCGCAGCGTTTCGTTGATGCCGGGCACCATGAAGATCAGCCCGATCCCGGGCGACGCGATGATATTGCCGAACGTATCGACCCGGTTGTTGCCGCGCCGATCCGGGATCAGCAGCGTCTTGTCGTCGAGCACGGAGACGAAGCCCGGCGCATCGCCGCGCGGGCTGGCGTCGGCATGACCCTTGCCGTCGCTGGAAGCGATGACGAGGAACGGCGACAGCGCGATGAAGTCGCGGCAGAACTTGTCGAGATGATAGAGCACCTTTTTCTCGGCGAGCGGGCTCAATTGCCCGAAATGCGCACGAAGATCCTCGTGCGATTTGACCGGCGGCTTGCCGCCCGCACTCTGGTCACCCATAGCGAACCTCCCGTTTGGTTTGTCTCAATTCGTTGAGCATGATCTCCGCGCAAACGCTCCGCGTTTGTCGCGAGGGAACACCGCTTCGCACTTTTCCGGATCATGCTCTATACCGCGTCGATCCCGCACCAGCTCGCGACGAAGAGGGCGTAGGCCTTGGTCACCTTCTTCAGCGAATCGAGCTGGACCCGTTCATTGAAGCCGTGCGCGTTCTCCATCCTGGCGCCGAAGCAGAATGCGGGAACACCATAATCCAGGCCATAGAAGCGCGCATCCGTCAGCGCGGTCGAGGGAAAATCCGTCAGCTCGCGCCCGAACACATGCTCGTAGACCGAGCCGAGGACCGCCTCGCTCTCCTGCACCTCGGTCGCTTCATAGCCCGGCGACAGGAAGCCGGACCAGACGATCTCTGGCGGATTGTTGGCGAGGAACGGATGGGCCCTGGCAGCCTTGGTCACGCACTCGACGATCTCGGCCTGGCAGTCGGCGATTTTCCATCCCGGCAGGATTCCGATCCGGCAATCGACGTCGCACCACGCCGGCACGCTGGAGGCCCAATCGCCGCCCTTGATGATGCCGGGATTGAAGTTGAGCGGGTGATGCACCGCGCCGAAATGGCGATGCGACTTGGCACGTTCGTTCCACTCCGCCTCGAGCGTGTCGAGATGGCCGATCAGATGATAGGCGGCGCGGATAGCGTTGGAGCCGGTGCCGGCGCGCGCGACATGGACCGGGATTCCGCGAACCTTGAGGCGAAACCAGATCACGCCGACCTGGGCTCGCATCAGCCGTTCCTCGGTCGGCTCCGGCAGCAGGCAGGCATCGGCACGGTAACCTCGCTGCAACGTCGAGAGCGCGCCGAGACCGGTGCTCTCCTCCTCGATCACGGATTGCAGATGGATGCGGCCCTTCGGCGCAAAGTCCGCGGCCTTCACCGCATCGAGCGCGTAGAGCGCGGCAATGGTGCCCGACTTCATGTCGCCGGTGCCGCGGCCATAGAGCCAGCCGTCCTCGACCACCGGCTGGAACGGCGGCCGCTCCCACATGTCGAGCGGCCCGACCGGTACCACGTCGCAATGCCCCTGAAGGATCAGCGAACGTCCCTCCTCGCGCGCCGGCCGATAGGTGCCGACGACGGTCCGCGCGCGGGAAAAATCGGTCTCGACCGGCCCGTAGCCGGGCAAGGTCTTCAGCTCGTCCTGATTGATGACCCAGTCGTCGACCTCATAGCCGCGCTCGCGCAGCAGCTTCGCGAACATGTCCTGGCACGGACCTTCCTGGCCGCGCGTGCTGGGAATCGACGAGAAGGCGATCGTGGTCGCGAGCTGCTGCTCGAAGGCGGCGTCGACAGCCGCCTCGATGCGCTCGCGCGCGCCGGCCGGAAGGGGAACTGAACGGCTGTCGGTCATGAATTGATCCTTGCTGTGGGGCGTGTATCGGCCACGGCCGCAAAGCCCGGCTGGTCGAAGAAATCGCGCCCGGGAATCGCGTCGAGCAGATCGCGAGTGTAGGCCTGGCGCGGCGCGGTGAACACTTCGGCGGTGGTGCCTTCCTCGACGATACGCCCCTTCTGCAGGACGATGACGCGGTCGGCGATCTCGGCGGCGATCCGCAAATCGTGCGTGATGAAGATCATCGCAAGCCGCATCTCCTGGCGCAGCTCGGCGAGCAGCGCCAGCACCTGGGCCTGCACCGAGACGTCCAGCGCCGACACCGCCTCGTCGGCGATCAGAACCCGCGGCTTCAGCGCCAGCGCCCGCGCGATGCAGATGCGCTGGCGCTGGCCGCCCGAGAACTCGTGCGGGTAGCGATCGGCGGCAAACGCCGACAGGCCGACCCGCACCAGGAGCTTGTTCGCCTGGGCCATCGCCTCGGCCCGCGACGTCCCATAGGCCATCGGTCCGCGCGCGATGGCATCGCCGACCTTCTGGCGCGGATCGAGACTGGCAAACGGATCCTGGAACACGATCTGGAGCTGGCGCCGCGCCTGGCGCAACGCCTCGCCGCGCAGCTGCCGGAGATCCGCGCCGCCAAAGCGGATGGCGCCGGCGTCAGGCTCGGTGAGCCGCATGATCATGCGCCCGAGCGTCGACTTGCCGGAACCGGATTCACCGACCACCGCAAGCGTCTCGCCCTCGTGCAGCGTCAGTGAGATGCCATCAGCGGCGGTCACCTCGCGTGGCGGCTGCAGCCAGCCGCGCTTGACCCGAAAGGTCTTTTGCAGGCCGATGACCTCGAGCAGCGGCTCGGGACGCAGGATGGCCTCGTGGATGTCGGCGAGGCGCGCCTTCGGAACCGCGTCGATCAGTTCGCGCGTGTAGGCGGCCTGCGGATTGCGAAGCACCTCGCTGGCCGTGCCCTGCTCGACCACCTTGCCATGGCGCAGCACCACGACGCGATCGGCAACGTCGGCGACAACGCCGAAATCATGGGTGATCAGCAGCACGCCCATGCCGCGCTCGCGCCGGAGATCGTCAATCAGGCGCAGGATCTGGCGCTGGGTCGTGACATCGAGCGCGGTCGTCGGCTCGTCTGCGATCAGGAGCGCGGGGCGGTTGGCCATCGCCATCGCGATCATCACGCGCTGGCGCTGGCCACCGGAAAGCTCAAACGGGTAGCTCTTTTCCAGCAGCTGCGGATTCGGCAGTCCGACCTGGGTCAGCAGCGTCAGCACCCGCTCGCGGAGTTCGGTCGCCGAGGGCGCAGGCCGCTGGTGCGCCAGGATCATCTCCTCGATCTGCCTGCCGACGCGCTTCAGCGGATTGAGCGAAGACAACGGCTCCTGAAAGATCATCGCGGCGTTGCCGCCGCGCAGCTTGCGGAGAGCGCGGCCGTCGAGCTTCGACGGATCCTGCCCTGCGACCGCCACGGCGCCGGACGCGATGTCGACGCCCCGCGGCAACAGCGACAGCACCGCATGCGCGATCATCGACTTGCCGGAGCCGGACTCGCCGACCAGGCAAACCACTTCGTTTGGCTTGATCTCAAAGGAGACGTTCTCGACCGCGAAGGGCCGATCACCGCCCTTGGGGAGCGCGATCGAGAGACCATCGACGGCAAGAACAGGCGCACCGGACTGCATGGCTTCGCTCATGAGCGGCGCCTCGAGACGCGCGGGTTGAGGACATCAGACAGTCCCTCGCCGAACAGGTTGATCGCCAGCACGGTGACGAGGATGGCGAGGCCGGGAAACACGCTCATCCACCACGCGTTCCGGATCACGGTGCGGCCCGCGCCGATCATGAAGCCCCACGACATCAGATTGGGATCGCCGAGCCCCATGAAGGACAGCGCGCTTTCCAGCAGGATCGCAGTGGCAACCGTCAGCGACGTCACCACCAGGATCGGCGAGATCGCGTTCGGCAGGATATGGCCGAGCACGATGCGCCAGGTGCGTTCGCCCTGGCACAGCGCGGCCTCGACGAATTCGCGGTGCCGCAGACGGAGGAATTCGGCGCGCGTGAGCCGCGCCAGCGGCGGCCAGCTCACCGCGCCGATGGTCAGGATGATCGTGAGCAGCGACGGATTGAAGGTCGCGACCAGCAGGATGGCCAGCACGAAGGCTGGAATGGTCTGGAACAATTCCGTCATCCGCATCAGCACCAGATCGACCTTGCCGCCGAAATAGCCTGAGATCGCGCCGATCACGACGCCGATCGCCATCGCCGCGAGCGCCGAGGCGATGCCGATCAGGAGCGACACGCGTGCGCCATAGGCGACGCCGGCGGCGACGTCGCGGCCGAGCGTGTCGCCGCCGAGCCATAATCCGTCCTCGCCGGGCGGCGTGAACGGCGCGCCGACCATCTCCCAGGGCGAGACCGGAAACGCGATCGGCGCAACGATCGCGACGACAACAACGACGAGCAGCAGGACGAGGCCGATCATTCCGCTCGGATGACGCAGGAAGGCGCGCACCGTGTCCATCACGCCGCTCCCGTGGTCATGCGGGGATCAATCAACCGGTAGACCAGGTCGGTGAGCAGGTTGAGCGCGATCACGACGATCGAGAGGATCAGGAAGATGCCGAGCAGGACCGGATAGTCGCGCTGCAACAGTGCCTCGAAGGTCAAGCGGCCGAGGCCCGGCCAGGCAAACACCGTCTCGATCACCACAGCGCCGCCGACCAGCGCGCCGGCCTGCATGCCGGCGACGGTGACGACCGGCACCAGCGCATTGCGCAGCATGTGGCCGACCACGATGCGCGTTCCGGACAAGCCCTTGGCGCGCGCGGTCTTGATGAAATCCTGCTGCGCGACCTCGATGATCGAGGATCGCATCAGCCGCGCATAGATCGCCAGATAGATCGCCGCCAGCGACGTGACCGGCATGATCATGTGTTTCATGATGTCGAGCGCATGCTCGACCGGCGAGAGCTGGACGTTGATGGTCTCGTAACCGAACGGCGGCAACCAGCCGAGCGTCACCGAGAACACCAGCACCAGCATCAGGCCGAGCCAGAACACCGGCGTCGCGTAGAGCACGAGCGAGAGCACGGTGAACACCGTGTCGAGCACGCTGCCGGCCGCGAGCCCGGCCAGCGCGCCGAGCGCGGTGCCGATCAGGAGCGCGAGGCAAAACGCCGTGACGGTCAGCAGCAGCGTCGCCGGCAGCCGTTCGAGGATCAGATCGACGACCGGACGACGCTGGCGATAGGAATAGCCGAGGTCGAGCCTGATGACGCGGCCGAGGTGGCTCACGAGCTGCACGAAATACGGCTTGTCGAGGCCATACTCCTTGCGCAGGTCGTCGAGCAGTTTTGGATCGGACGCGCCGGATTGCCCGGCCATGACCTGGGCCGGATCGCCGGGCGCGGCGCGCACCAGCACGAAATTGAACGTCGCGATGACGAGGATCACGGCGACGAGCTGGGCGATGCGGCTGACCGCCTGAAGTCCGATCGTCGCGGCGCTGCCGAGCCGGGTCACGATTTGTAGACCGACCCGAAGGTTTCGTGCGAGCCGATGCCCGTCGTCACGATGTTCTTGAACGCCTTGTCGTAGATGATGGGATATTCGATCTCGAGCGTCCAGGCCACCGGCACATCCTCGACCAGGATCTGCTGCACCTTGCTGTAGAGCTCCTGGCGCTTGGCTTCATCGAGCGTCACCGCGGCCTCGTCGAACAGTTTGTCGACTTCGGTATTCGAATAGCCTTGCGTGTTGGAGAACAGGATGCCCTTCTTGATGTTCGACGAAATATAGGTGCGGGCGACGCCCAGCGCGGGATCGCCGAGCTGGTAGAGCAGATTCTGGGTCATCTCATAATCCCAGTTGCCGACCTTCTCGGCCCATCCGGCCATGTCGGTGCCGACAAGCACGAGATCAATGCCGACCCGCGCAAAACTCTGGCGGAAGAATTCGCCGGCCCGCTGATAGGACTCGCCATAGGGCGGCACGATATACTTGATCTCGGCGCGCTTGCCGTTGGCGCCAGGCTTCAGTCCCATGTCGTCGAGCAGGGCCTTGGCCTTGTCGACCGAAAACTCGTAGCGCTTCACGTTCGGATCGTAGAACCGCGTCTTCGACGAGATCGGTCCGGTCGCCACCTTGGCATTGCCGAAATAGACCCGCTTGCTGAACGCCTCGCGATCGATCAGGTGCATCACCGCCTGCCGGAACCGCTTGTCGTTCATCGGGGCGATGCGGTTGTTCATCTCGAGCCACTGATGCGGCGCGAAATACTCGTAGCCCCTGGTGGTGAATTCGAGGTTCTTCTGCGCCTTGAAGCGCTGGACGTCGTAGAATTCGACGTCGGACCATTGCACGAGCTGCACCGTGCCGTTCTCGAGCGCCAGCGCGCGCGAGGCCGCATCCGGAATCACGCGGTAGACGATCTCGTCGAGATAGGGCTGGTCCTTCTGATAGTAGCCATCGTGGCGGACGAGATGAACGTGCGAGCCGCGCACCCACTCCTTCAGCTTGAAGGGGCCGGTGCCGATCGCCTTGTCGTTCTCCGGGTTCTTGCGGTAGTCGGTGCCGTCATAGATGTGCTTGGGTACGATCGGTGCAGACGTGCAATCGAAGCAGCCGATGAAGGGCGCGAACGGCTGCTTCAATTTGAACACGACGGTGAGCGGATCGGGCGCTTCCGCCGTCGCCACGCGGGCGAAGTTTTGCCGTGCGCGCGGATGCGTCTCCACCAGCAGCTTCATGCAGCTGAAGACCACGTCCTCCGAGGTCATCGGCTTGCCGTCGTGGAAGGTGATGCCGGGAAACAGCTTGAACGTATAGGTCAGGCCGTCGGGCGAGATCTCCCAGGACCGCGCCATGCCCGGCATCGGCTTGAGATCGGCGCCGTATTTCAGCAGGCCTTCGTAAATCTTGCCGCCGAGCGTCAAGGTCGGCTGCTGCTGGTTCAGCGCGGTCACCAGGACCGGTGGCTCAGGTTGGATGATGGTGTTGAGCGTTCCACCGCGGGTCTGGCCCGCCGCCCGCGTGATGCCGAACGGGATGGCTGCACCGCAGGCCAGCATTGCCTTGGTGAATTCGCGTCTGTTCATCGGACCTCTCCCTCTCCGCGCTCTCACATTCGATTTCGGCGAATGCCGCGGGGTGAGGCATTGTTGCCAAACGCCATATCCCGCGCTACCTGAAGGGGGACAACAACCATCGCGATCGGGCCAAGTGGCCCGGAAGATGCATGAGCACCCTGCGAAAACGACGATCGATCAGGAGCTCACGACACTTGAAAGTCGCAGCGCGACGAAATGACACCACCGGCTTGCGCGTTTGCCGCAAGCAATCGGGTCCCGCAGCCGCCGCGCACTATGCCGGACAGCTGCAACAGGTCGAACGGCCGCTCGCGGCGATGGCGGCCTCCTATCCGAACGAAAGCACCAGCGCGCGGCACGCGCACCGACGCGATCAATTCATCCTGCAGACCGCGGGCGTGACCTCGATGATGACCGAGCGCGGCCATTTCGTCGTGCCGCCCGGCCACGGCCTGTGGATTCCGGCCGGCGTCGCGCACCAGTCGCGGGCATGGGGCGAGGTCGAGATCCAGACCATCTATGTCACGCCTGACCGCATCAGGAATGCTCCGGCGACATGCCGCCTGATCAAAGTCTCCGCGCTGGTCGAGGCGTTGATGGAAGAAGCGGTGCACATGCCGACCCGTTACGATCCGGAAGGGCGCGACGGCAGGCTGGTCGATTTCCTGCTCGACGAGATCGGCAGGATGCCGGAAGTGTCGCTGCATGTGCAGGTGCCGCCCGATCCGCGGCTCGCCGCGATCTGCGAAGCCGTGCTGGTCGATCCGAGTTCCGATCTTACGCTCGACGAATGGGCCGATCGCTGCCAGCTCAGCCGGCGGACGCTGACGCGTCTGTTCCGGCGCGAGACCGGCCAGAGCTTTGCGGCCTGGCGCCAGCGGGTGCGGCTGCTCGAAGCGCTGGCGCGGCTCGGCGCCGGCGAGGCCGTCACCTGCGTTGCGCTCGACGTCGGCTATGAAAGTCCGAGCGCTTTCGCCGCGATGTTCAAGCGCGAGCTCGGCGCCGCGCCGCGCCAGTATCTGCGCTGGGCCGATCCCGAAGTGGTGATGCGGTAGGCGCTCGCGTCACGCATCTATCGAAATGCAAAACCCCTGCGGTCAACGGGAGAGACCGCAGGGGTTTGCAGGTGGATGGCGTGAGGCCAGCAAGGCTGGGTGTCACCCCAAGGACCGGCGGCCGGATGAAAGCGGTACCGGCCTCATCATGCAAGCACGTCTTTTAGGCAGGAGTGCGTCAACATCGGCAAGCAGAGCACGCGAGAGAATTGAATCTTCCCGCGCGCGTTGCATGCAGTCCGCTCTAGTCGTTGCGGGCGACCGCGGTCAGCTTGGTCATGTTGTGCAGCATGATCCGGCCGCGTTGCAGGTCGACGATGCCGTCCTTGCGCCAGGTCTGCAGCTGCCGGTTGACGCTTTCGCGCGCGGCGCCGACGAAGATGCCGAGCTGTTCCTGCGAGATGTGCACCTCGGAACCGAAATCCTCGGCCAGCGCGCACAGACGCCGTGCGAGGCGGACCGGCAAAGGCTGCAGCACGGATTCTTCCATCCGCTCGCTCTGCCAACGAATTCGCTGGCACAGCAATTCGATCAGCCTGACCGCAACCTTCGGCTCGCGCTCGAGGAAGCCGAGGAAATCCTGCCGCCGCAACACGAATAATTCGCTGGGCTCGCCCGCGGTCGCATCCGCGGTGCGGTCCTGCCCGTCGAGCACGGCGACTTCGCCGAACAGGTCGCCGGATCCCATGAAGTTCAGTGTGAGCCGGCTGCCGTCGGAAGCACCGGTCTCGATCCGGATTTGGCCGCGGCGGACCCCAAACAGGGCATCGCCGGGATCGCCTTTCTGGAACAGCACCTCACCGGTCGCGAGTTGCTGGGTGTGGCAGAGGCCGGAAAGCCGCTGCAACTCGTCCGCACCGAGATCGGCGAACATCGGATTCATCTTCAGAATGACCGCAAATTCGGCCTGTTTGCTCATTGTACTGCCTTCCAAATCCTTCCGAGCAGTCCCCTGACGCCCGGTTAGCAAAAATCACCCTCATAAGAGTGTGGGAGAGGTCACATAAGTTCATGCGGTAACGGATTATTTTTCCGGTCATTGGAGCCAGATCCTGCTTGCGGGATAAGCTCGTTTGATCGGCCGTGACTTTCTGCAACGGAACCCCACTTGCCCGGCCTGGAACAACGACATGAGAGCACTGAAATTCGCCGGGGCCGCCATCGCTGCCGTGATCGTGATCATCGCGTTGGTGGCCGTGGTCGGGATCCCGTCCTCGTTCCTCACATCGACCATCACCGATCGGGTCGAGCGCGAGACCGGCTACAAGCTCACCATCAATGGCGGCGCCAAGATCGGCCTCTGGCCGAAGGTCAATCTGACGCTGAGCGACGTCGTGTTGCAGGACCCGCGCGGGCGCGACGTCAACAACCGGTTCGCGGCAAGCAGCGTCGAGGCCGAGATGACGCTGTCGAGCCTGTGGTCGGGCCGGCCCGACATCACCGACCTCGCGATCGTCAAGCCGGTGATCAATCTGCCGCTGCAGCGCGAGCGCACCCGCGACCACAATCCGCCGGCGAAATCTTCCGCGTCCGATGGCGGCGGCATCACGATCCGGCATGTCAGCGTCAGCGGCGGCACCGTCGTCTTCGCCAATGTACGCGACCGGATCGAGAGCCGGATCGAGACGCTCAATGCGGACGCGACCATCGGCGACGACCGCAAGATCGTCGTCACGGGTGACGCACACGCCGGCGACAAGCCGCTGAAATTCGAGATCCGCGCCACCGCGCCGCAAGCACCGCTGGAGCGTCAGAGCGTGCCGGCCGAATTCAGCATCGATGCGCCCGGCCTGTTGCCCGCGGCGATCAAGGCGAATGCGGAAGCGCGGCTGAACGGCACGGTGGTGATGTTCAACGGCGTCTCCGGCACGCTCGGCGACGGCGGCTTCACCGGCTGGGCCTCGGTCGATTTCGCCAGCAACAAGCCGCTGGTGAAGCTCGATCTCGACTTCCAGCACATTGCGATCGCGATGCCGCCGGGGCAGGCCGGCTCCACGCAGCCGCTGGGTACGAATACGTGGAGCAACGCGTCGGTCGATCTTGCCGGGCTCAACTATGTCGACGCACAGGCGCGCATCTCGGCGGCGGAGCTCGTGATCGGCGACGGCCGCTTCACGCAGGCGGCGATCGATGCGTCCATCGACAGCGGCGTGCTGAAGGGCCGGTTCGCCAATCTCGGCGCCTATGAGGGCACCGCCGATGGCGACGTCACCATCGACGCGCGAGCCACGAATCCAACCTACGCGTTACGGCTCGACCTCGCCGGCGCGCGCGCGCTGCCGGTGCTGAAGAGCCTCGCCGAGTTCGACAAGCTCGACGGCAAGATGCAGGCCAAGATCGCGCTGACCTCGCAAGGCAGCAGCGAGCGCGCCATCGTCGGCAATCTCGCCGGCACCGCCTTCGTCGTGTTCCAGGACGGCAAGATCCTCGGCCTCAACGTGGCGCAGATGATCCGCAATCTCACCACCAGCACCTTGTCGGGCTGGCAGGAGAGCCAGGAATTGTCGACCGATCTCAGCCAGCTCTCGGCCTCGTTCAAGGTCGACAAGGGCCAGGCCGTCACCACCGACCTCAATCTGATCGGTCCGCTGGTGAAGATGACCGGGGTCGGCACCATCGACCTCAACACCCGCCAGATCGGGTTCCGCGTCGAGCCGCAGCTCGTGATGACCACCGAAGGCCAGGGCCGCACCGGCAATCCGGTCGGCCTCGGCATCCCCGTGATGGTCGAGGGACCCTGGGTATCGCCGCGGATCTATCCGGAGATGCAGGGCATCCTCGACAATCCGCAGGCCGCCTATGCCAAGCTCAAGGAGATGGGCAAGGGCCTGTTCGGGGCGAACGGCCTGGGGCTGAGTCAGGGCCTCAACGGGCTGACCAATCTGCTCAATGGCGTGCAGGGCGGCGCGCAGCCCGGCAGCAGCGGCCAGGGCGGCGGCGCCGGCCAGAGCAACCCGCTCGGCGGGCAGCTTGGCGACACCATCGGCAATTTGCTGCAGCAGGGCCTTTCCACCCTCAACCAGAGCAACGCATCGCGCCCGAGCCGCGACCTGAGCCAGCCGGCGCCGCCGGCCCCCGACCAGGCCCCGCCGCCACCGCCCCCTCCGCCCGGCGAGACCGCCGAGCAGCACGACAGTCCGGCGATGAAGGATGTGCTGCGTCAGCTGTTCAATCGCTGATATTCCCGGATATCCCCCGCCGATATGAAGGGATAACCATGCGGCCCGAGCGGCCGCTCCGCCTCGCCGATCCGTGCTAAACAGCGGCGGATCATGCGGCGCACCCGATTGGGGGCCGGACGAGGCTGGATGAACTCGGCTACGGACAAGGGCAAGAACTGGTTCCTGCGCGGCGGCCTGTTCGCCAAGTATGTCCTCGCGCTGGTCGGCCTCGTCGTGTTCGTGCTGGCGGTCAACGGCGCGCTCGAGACCTGGATCAGCTACCGCGGCATCAAGGGCACGCTGACGGACGCGATGAGCGAGAAGGCGGATGCGACCGCCAAGCGCATCGAGCAGGCGATCTCCGACCTCGAGCGGCAGATCTCCTGGGTGACCCGCGCCTCCTCCAACACGATCGAGCTGCGCCGCGCCGACTACGCGCAGTTGCTCGGCCAGGTGCCGGCGGTGAGCCAGCTCACCCTGATCAGCGGCCAGGGCCGCGAGCTGCTGCGGCTGTCGCGCCAGACCACCACCGTGAACTCCAACGCCGACTTCTCCCGCGATGTCAGATTCACCGAGACCATCGCCCGCGGCACCGCCTACGCGCCGGCGTATTTCCGCGACGGGCGGCCGTTCATGTCGATCGGCGAGCAGCATTCCGGCTTCAATGCCGGCGTCACCATGGCCGAGATCGACCTGCGCTTCCTCAATGACTATTTCGGCGACTCCCAGGTCGGCCGCCTCGCTCATGCCTATGTCGTCGACGGCAAGGGCCGCGTGCTGGCGAGCTCGTCGAAGGGTCCGGAGGTCGGCAAGGACCTTGCCGCGCTGCCGCAGGTCGCCGCGGTGCTGTCGCCTAGCGGCAGGCCGATCGCCTCCGGCAAGGATGTCGACGGCAACGCGGTGCTGACGACAGCAACGGCCGCGCCGAACCTCGGCTGGCACGTGTTTTATGAGCAGCCGACCGCGCAGGCGCTGTCGCCGATCCGCGACCAGCTGGTGCGCATTGCGCTTTTGATCGCGCTCGGCCTCGTGGTCGCGATCATCGCCGGCACGATCCTGGCGCGGCGCATGCTGGAGCCGATCACCGCGCTGCGCATCGGCGCGCGGCGGTTAGGGGCCGGCGACTTCGGCCATCGCATCGAGGTGAAGACATCCGATGAGCTGGAAGAGCTCGCCGGCCAGTTCAACAGCATGGCCACCCAGCTTGCCGAGACCTATTCCGACCTCGAGGCCAAGGTGAAGGAGCGCACCCGCGACCTCGCGCAATCGATCAACGAGCTGAAGGTGCTGGAGGAGGTCGGCCGCGCGGTGGCGTCCTCGCTCGACCTCAATGCGGTGCTGCCGACGGTCGGCGCCCGCGCGCTCGAGATCACCCATGCCGACGCCGTGCTGATCTATGGCTATGACGCCGCGCAACGCAGCTTTAACCTGACGCAATCGATCGGCATCGACGCTGCGACCGAAGGCCATCATCGCGCGATCGATGCGGCGAACAGCAGCCCGCTCGGCGAAGCCGCCGCGAAGGGCGAGCCGCTGGCGTTTCCCGATCTCACCGACCAGCCAAATCATCCGCTGCGCGATGTCGTGGTCGGCGCCGGCTTCCACTCCGTGCTCGTGGTGCCGCTGGTCGACCAGCAGGGCGTGCTCGGCGCGCTGGTGGTGCTGCGCAAGGCGGCCGGCGACTTCCCGTCGAGCCTGATCGGCCTGATGAAAACCTTTGCGCACCAGGCGGTGCTGGCGATGCGCAACGCGCGGCTGTTCACCGAGGTGGACCAGAAGAGCCACGCGCTGGAAGAGGCCAATGCCACCGTGCGCGAGCAGGCCGACAAGCTGCGCGAGCAGACCGAGGCGCTCAAGGACTGGAACAAGTCGCTGGAGCAGCGGGTCGAGACCCAGCTCGGCGAGCTCGAGCGCGTCCGCCGGCTCGAGCGCTTCCTGGCGCCGCAGGTTGCGCAGCTGATCGCCTCGTCGGACAATCCCGAGGGCCTGCTCGACAGCCACCGCCGCGAGGTCACCGTCGTGTTCTGCGACCTGCGCGGCTTCACCGCCTTCACTGAGGCGACCGAGCCGGAAGAGGCGATGAACGTGCTGCGCGAATATCACGCCGCGCTCGGCAAGCTGATCTTCAAGTATGAAGGCACGCTCGACAAATATGCCGGCGACGGCGTGATGATCCTGTTCAACGCGCCGATCCAGCTCGCCGACCACACCGCGCGTGCCGTGAAGATGGCGGTGGAGATGCGCGACACGGTCGGCCCGCTGACCGAGAAGTGGCGCAACCGCGGGCACAGTCTCGGCTTCGGCATCGGCATTGCGCTCGGCTATGCCACGCTCGGCCAGGTCGGCTTCGAGCAGCGGCTGGAATATGCCGCGATCGGCAGCGTCACCAACCTCGCCTCGCGCCTGTGCGGCGAGGCCAAGGCCGGCCAGATCGTGGTGAGCCGCCGCGTCTACGGCATGGTCGAGCCCTTCGTCGAAGGCCGCGCCATCGATGACCTCGTGCTGAAGGGATTCAACCATCCGATCCTGGCCGCGGAGATCCTGAGCTGGAAGGGCGAGCCATCAGCGGAAGCGGCGGCGGAGTAGTCAAGACACGGCTCCCTCCCACGTCGTCCCGGCGAAAGCCGGACCCATAACCACCGATGTTTGGATTGAACACGGCTGCGGCCGCAGCACAGCGTCATCGCAAGCAGCGGTGGTAATGGGTCCCGGCCTTCGCCGGGACGACACTGAATATGCGGCCCCGTTTCTGATTCAACTATCAAACAGCCAAGGGATAGACCCGAGGGGAGAAGCACACGCCCGCATCCTCGCGACGCGATCGCGCCCGAGTCATGCGATCAATCCAGCCTCACACAGGAGAGGGCGCAGGGAAGGCCGGGCGCCGATTGCCACGAGCCTCAAATCAACATCCAGTGAATCTGATCACCTCCGCAATCACGATCCCCACCTCTCCCACCCCTCCCAGGAATAACCCATCCCCCACCTCACTCGCGTCATGACGGGCGCGTGCGAACGCGCGCCCGGCGACAACAAGAACAAGCAGGATGGGTTTGATGACGGGTTTGGATGGGACGCACGCGGCGGCGTCGGTGGTGGCGCTGCATTGCTCGCTGGGGTCGGGACGGCAATGGACCAAGCTTGCGGCCGCGCTCGGCGGCGACCGGTTCATGGCGCCGGATATTTCCGGTTATGGCGTTGCCGCCTGCGGGCGCGACTGGCCGCGGACGCTGGATGGCGAGATTGCGCGGCTCGAGCCCTGGCTCACCAAGGCCGACGGGCCGTTCCATCTGATCGGGCATTCCTATGGCGGGGCGATCGCGTTTCGGCTGGCGACGGCAACGCCTTATGCGCAGTACATCCGCAGCCTTACGCTGATCGAGCCCGTCCTGCCTACGTTGCTCAGAGACACGCCTGCCGATGCGCGGCTGTACGACCGCTTCGCGCGGATCGCGCAGATCGTCTCAAGGGATATTGTCGATGGCGCCGTGATGGAGGCGGTCGAGGCGTTCACCGCGTTCTGGGCCGGCTCCGGGCCGCGCGAGCAGTTCTCGCCGAGCGGGCGGCTGCGGATGATCGAGCAGGCCGACAAGCTGCCTTGCGATTTCAGCGCCGCGCTCGACCTCGACGCCGTGGCGGAAGCCGCGCGTGCCTTGAAGGTGCCGACGCTGCTGATCTCGGGCGGGCTGTCGCCCTATGTGACGCAGCGCATTGTCGCAAAACTCGCCGCGCTGATCGATGGCGCCGAGCTGCGGCATCTGCCGGGTGCCGGCCATATGCTGCCGGTGACGCATGCCGATCGGGTCAACCCGGAGATCCTGCGGCATATCTGGCGCGCCGAGGAGCTGGCGAAGCTGGAGCTGGCGGCGGATGCGGGGCCGGCCGAGGCAGCGCAGGCGGCTGGTTCGGCCCGGCGGCATCTGGTATTCAAGAGGCCCTCATTTTGGGAATAGTTTGCCGATGATTTTGCCTCGCACGCGCGCCCCAGCCCTTGCCGCCTCCGCGCTGCTCGTGCTCGCGGCCTCTCCCGCGCTTGCCGCGGGCGAGGCCGACGCCGTGCCGAAGGGCGCGGCGGTGACGGTGCTGAAGGCCTCGAAATTCTGCTTCGGCAATATCGTCGAGGTTTCGGGCATCGTGCTGCCGCGCGATGAGCAGCAGATCCGGCCCGACCGTTTCGGCTTGAAGGTGGCGGAGGTGATGGTCGATCCCGGCGACACTGTCACCGCCGGCCAGGTGCTGGCGAAGCTGACCGATGGGGCCAACTCGGTCAACGTCACGGCGCCGGTGGCGGGCACGATCTCGGCGTCGTCGGCGATTGTAGGCAGCCCGGCCTCGGGCAAGGACGCGCTGTTCTCGATCATCGCCAAGAGCGAGTATGACCTGGTCGGCATGGTGCCGACCCGCGACATCGCCAAGCTGAAGACCGAGCAGACGGCGCAGCTCAAGGTCCTCGGCGCCGGCGATCTCGACGGCAAGGTGCGGCGGATCGCGCCGACAGTCGAGCCGAACAGCCAGCTCGGCCAGGTGTTCATCGGCATCGGCGCGAACAAGCGGCTGCTGGTGAATTCGTCCGGCCGCGCCCAGATCAAGACCGGGCAGAGCTGCGGCGTCGCGGTGCCGCTGACCGCGATCCTCTATTCCACCGCCGGCACCGTGGTGCAGGTGGTGCGCGGCGGCCGCGTCGAGACGCGGCGGGTCGAGACCGGATTGATGTCGGCCGGCCAGGTCGAGATCCGCGACGGCATCCAGGAAGGCGACATCGTCGTCGCCCGCGCCGGCGCCCTGCTGCGCGAGGGCGATCCGGTGCGGCCAGTCGGCGCCAGCGCGGATGCAAAGTAGGCGGCGCTCCATCTACAGCGTCGTCCCGGGCAAGCCAACGGGTCGGCGCAAAGAGCCGCCCGATGACAGGCTCCGCGCGACCCGGGAGCCATAACCACCAATGTGAATTGTCTGAAGAGCTGTCGCCACAGCGCGCTTCGACAATGCGGCCCTGTGGTTATGGGTCCCGGCTTTCGCCGGGACGACGTGGGGAAAGAGTCGGGCTCAGCCGCCGAGCTTGATGTCTTCCAGCAGCGAGGACGACACGCTCGGCACCTGCTCGCCTTCGCTGGCGCGCGAGATCGCGACGCGGGTCTTGTTGAAGGCGCTTTCGGCGCCGGCCTGGGCGTTGAGGTTGTTGAGCAGCTCGGAGACCAGCACGCTGTTCGGCGCCTTGCTATCGTCGGCGACCTTGCCCGGCGTTGCCGAGCTCAGCACGATGGTGTTCTCCGGCGGGCTGATCGGGGCGAGGCCGTGCGAGAACGCGCGGAAGCGGCGCTCATAGGGATTGCGGCGCGAGGCGTCGAGCACGACGAGCTTGGCCTTGGCGCCGCGCTCCTTCATCGCATCGAGCACGGACTCGACGCTGACGCCGGTGCGCTTGACGTCGGCTTCCTTCCAGATCGTGGCATCGATCGGGATCATGTAGCTCTCGCGGCCGACCTGCACGCCGTAGCCGCCGAAGAACAGCATCACGACGGTGTCGGGGCGGATCTTGGCCTTCATGCGCTCGACCGCGCGGAACATGTCGTCCTTGGTCGCATCCTCGACCACGTCGACGTCAAAGCCCTCGCGGCGCAGCGCCGACGACAGGGTGCGGGCATCGTTGATCGGCTGGGCCAGCGGCGCCGCGGCGTCCGGATAATGGCCGTTGCCGATGATCAGCGCGAGGCGGGACGTGCCTGCCGGAATGCTGCCGGTCAGCTCGGTGGGGGCGATCTTGTCGCCACCCTTGGCGACATCGAGGGTGCGCTTGTTGAGCGCGGCATGGGCGCCAATCGCCAGCGACACCGTGCCGGCCACCGCCACGCAGACGGCGATGGTGCGGCGGGAAATGCGAAGCTGCCTAAGGTCCATAGCGTTCCTAAGTCCCAATTCTTATCCCGATGGCGCTCAAGCGAAGATCGCGCCAGTTAGTCGCGTCAAAGACGTTCAGGTTTAATGGGGTTGAGGTGTGTGTGCCGTTGAATTGAACTCAATTTGCGGCGCCGCAACAAACGCTCCTTTAACCCGAACGGCCGCTCGGGGCAACCCGAATTGCCGCATGCCGCCGCCCGGCAGAGGCCATTGACGCCGTTAAGATCCCGTTACGTGATCTCTGTCACATTTGTATTCTTCAGGGATTCATGTAGCTTTCCAAAGGCTTGCGAGTTTGGGGCAGAGCGACAGGAAACTCCGTCGGGCGGCGGCGTTAACCGGTTCCTCGGGAAAGGGGATTGTTTGAGCTTCTTGGGCCTTCACGAGATCGCAAGCGCGGTGTGCCGGTCGCTGACTGTCAAGAAGGACGGCCCGTCGCTGTACGATGTCTGCGACCCCGTGCTGCAGGCCTATCGCGGCGGCGATGCCCATCTCGGAAAATTCTACCGGACCGCGCTCGGCAATCCGCCGCTGCGCGCGCTGCTCCGCCGCACCGGCCTGCCCGCGCTCAACGATCCCGACCGCCTCTCCGGCCTGCGCGCGGCGCTCACCGCGGCGCGCGACGTCGAGACGCCGGACTGGGCCGCGATCGGCACGCCCGTCGCAGTATTGATGGACGGTATCGGTGTGCGCCATCCGGCACCGCCCGCCGCGACCGCACCTGGCCGCCCGCCGGAGATCGCCGAGATCGACCGCGTGATCCGCCTGACCGGCGCGCATCTGTTGCGCTCGTTCGGCAGGAACGGCTTCATCCCGACCTATGCCGCCTTCAACCTGATCGGCGACCCCGACGTCGGCGGGCGCGAGCTGCTGATGGCGCTGACCGGGCTGAACGCGCGCGGCTACAAGAACTCGACCTTGCTGTTCAATCTGGCGCGGATCTTCATCGCGCATTCGCCGGCGCGCGCGCTGATCAACCCGGCCTGGCGCGGCATCGCCGAGCCGATGTGGGAGCCGGTGCAGATCCGCCACCGCTCGGCCTATTACGACGCCTTCTTCACCGAGGCGCTGCTCGGCTTCGTCGAGACCGGGCTCGCCTCGCCGGACGAAGCTGCTACCGCGCGGCGCGCGATCGCCGACATGGTGGACTTCTGCCTCAAGACCAGCGCCGAGGCGGTGCCGTCGCATGACGGCTCGACGGTGAAGGTCATCACCGCGCTGGCGCCGGGCCGGCATCCGCGCTTCTCGCGCTTCTTCGCCCAGATCAAGCAGGATCTCGGCTTCGGCATCTATGTGCCGGACTGCGACACCACGGCGTGCTCGTTCTCGGCCGCGACCCAGGCCGGCTCCGACGATCCGATCCTCAAGCAGCCGCTGCTCGACTTCTACCGCGGCTACCAGGTGCGATCGGGCGCCAACGAGCCGCGTGTCACCGTGCCGCTCAACGATCATCTTGATTACGAGGGCGGCGTCGTCACCTGGATCGACAATCTCGCCGGCGAGCGGCCCTATGGCAACGACCTCGATCCGACGCTGAACCTCGACATCCTCGAGGTCTCGTTCCGCAACCTCGCCCGCTGGCAGATCATCGAGACGCCGCAGCGGCTGGAGACCGTGCATCGCGTCATCGCCTTCCAGAAAAATCTGGTCGAAAGCGGCGCGTTCAAAAATCCGCGCTCGCACATCTATTATCTGCCCGAACTCTATTCGGCCTATTTCGGCCGCTGCTATGCCGCCTTCGTCGCGCTGCCGCTGGCGGCGCAACGCATCATCGATCCCGGCAACGTGTTCGCGCTGATCCGCGCCCGCGTGCTCGGCTATGTCACGCACGAGCTGATCGCCCACGAGATGAACCCGTTCGACGCCGCGCTGGCGCTGATGGCGCTGGCGCATCTCGGCGCCGAGATCTCGACCTTCACGCCGGCGCTGCACTGCATCGTGCAGGGCCTCGGCGAGGGCGGCCGCAAGGGGCCCTACCGGGCCTATGAGTGGAATAAGATGAAGACGCCAACCCGCATCCTGGTCGGCGGGCCGGAGGTGACCTCGGCGTTCGTGCTGATGGCGCTGGCGCTGGCGAAGCGACGAATGGCCGCGGTGTAGTTTCGTAGCCCGGATGGAGCGCAACGTAATCCGGGGTGTTGCCCGCCGACAAAGATTCCCGGATTGCGCGGAGCTCCATCCGGGCTACGGATAAAGACCAACGCCTCGTTGATACCCGATGACGCTGCGCTCTACTCAACCGGGCTGCGGGACTTCACCCTCCCCTGGAGGGGGAGGGTCGTATCGCGTCGCGCGAAGCAAGATGCGATATGGGGTGGGGTGATCTCTCAACACGGGCACTGCTCAAGTGGACAGACCTTCACCCCACCTCGGCTCGCATTGCGCTGCGCTTCATGCGACCCGATCCTCCCCCTCCAGGGGAGGATGGCGGACATCGGGGATGACGCGAAGTTGAAACTGGCGGAAACGCAACAGCACTGGCACGGTTGCCCAATTGCCCGCACAATCGTTGGGCACTGACCACTGCACGCTAAAAGCCATTTGAACGATAAGAACCTGGCCGGGAACGCCGATGTTCAAGACGCTGCTCACCGCGGGCCTGCTGCTCTCGCTGCCGACGCTGGCTGTCGCCGCCGACATCACCGGCGTGCCGAAGATCCGCGACGGCGACCAGCTCATGATCGGCAGCGTCCGCATCCGGCTCGCAGGCGTCGACGCGCCGTCGACCGACCAGCTCTGCCTCAACACCAAAGGCGAGCGCTGGACCTGCGGCGTCGCGGCGCGCGACGAGCTGATCAAGCATGCCGGCAACAAGACCTGGACCTGCCACGCCCGCTCGGTCGATCGCCGCGGCCGCACCATCGCGCGCTGCGAGGTCGACGGCGAGGACATCCAGAAATGGCTGGTCGCGAGCGGCTGGGCGCTGGCCTACACCCGCGCCTCGCATGACTACGAAGCCGACGAGAAGGCCGCGCGTGAGGCAAAAGCCGGGATGTGGCAGGGTGCCTTCATCGCGCCGTGGGACTGGCGGGTGCGCAACAAGAAGACCACCGTGCTCGGCGCGGTGAAGCCGCCGGATGGCGCCAACGCGATCCTGCTCGCCTCGGCCTCCGGCCCGGTGGCGCCCTCGCCCGACTGCACCATCAAGGGCAACGTCAACCGCTCCGGTGAATGCATCTTTCACCAGCGGACCAGCCGCTGGTACGCCAAGATCGAAATGAAGATCAGCAAGGGCACGCGCTGGTTCTGCTCGGTCGAGGAAGCCGAGGCCGCCGGCTGCCGCGAGACGCGGCGCTAGTCGGAAGTGCGATTGAGTTGTAGCCTCATCGGCACCGCTTGCGACGCTCTTTATGAGGAGAAAGCCCCCATCCGGATTGCATCTTCGATGCAATCCGACCTAAGAGCGAGCTTCGCTCGTCTCGACCCCCGCAAGCGGGAGAGGTGAAGGACCACGGCATGACCGATGTCGAGATCGATCCGCCTTCCGTGCGCCGGCGCAGCCGCCTCAGGCAAGCGCAGATGGCATTGCTGCTCGTCCTGGCGATCTACCTGATCGCAGCCTATCTGCTGCTGCCGGCACTGTGGACGCATTACGAGCATCAGAAGGGCCTCGCCAATCTGCCGATGGTGACGCGCACCGCGCAGGGCATTCCCGGCGATCCGATGAATGTCGGGCTGATCGGCGACACCAAGGATGTGGTCTGCGCGATGCACGAGGCCGGCTGGTTTCCGGCCGATCCGGTGACGCTGAAATCCTCGATCGAGATCGTGGGCAGCGTGCTGCTCGATCGTCCCTACAAGGATGCGCCGGTGAGCAACCTGTTCTATCTCGACCGCCGCGAGGATCTCGCCTTCGAGCGGCCGGTCGGATCGAGCGCGGACCGCCGCAACCATGTCCGGTTCTGGAGGGTGCTCGACCAGGGCGAGGAGAAACGTCCGGTGTGGCTGGGCGCTGCGACGCTCGACCGCAGCGTCGGCGTCAGCCACTACACCGGCGCGGTGACGCATCACATCGCGGCCGACCTCGACGCCGAACGCGCGCTGCTCGCCACTGACCTCGAGTCCGCCGGCATGGTCACCGCGAAATATCAGGTCACCGGCATCGGCCCGACCTTCAACGGCCGCAATGGCGGCGGCGATCCCTATTACACCGACGGCGAAATCTGGGTGCTGCGGCTGGTCGAGGCCTGCCGCAAGAACAACGGCACCGTCGAGCAGCTCCCGAGCCCCGCCGCGACCGAGTTGAAGGACCAGATCTGGCGCGCGGTCGTCGAATCGATCGGCAAATAGCATCGTGTCCCGCGGTTTTGGAAACGCTGGATTGCTTCGTCCTGCTCGCAATCGAAGCCGCGATGGAATAGTCTCCGCGCTTGACCCCTCACACGCATGATTTGCGCGCTTTATCCAAAAGGAACAGGACGATGACCGTTCGCGCGGGCCGGGAATTTCTGGCCATCCCCGGGCCCACCACGATGCCTGATCAGGTGCTGCAGGCAATGCACCGCCCGGCGCTCGACATCTACTCCAACGAGATGGTCGAACTGACTGAGAGCCTGCTGCGCGACCTCTCGAGGCTGTTCGCCACCCAGGGCAAGTCCTACATCTACATCTCCAACGGCCACGGCGCGTGGGAGGCGACGCTCTCCAACGTGCTGTCGCGCGGCGACAAGGTGCTGGTGCTGGAGAGCGGGCGCTTCGCGATCGGGTGGGGCCAGGCTGCGGCCGCGATGGGCGCCGAGGTCGAGGTGCTGAAGGGCGACTGGCGCCGCGCGATCCGTCCGGCCGAGGTCGAGGCGCGGCTGCGGCGCGACAAGGAGCACACGATCAAGGCGATCCTGGTGGTACAGGTCGACACCGCGTCCGGCGCCTATAACGACATCGAGGCAATCGGCAAGGCGATCAAGGCCGCCGGCCATCCCGCATTGTACATGGTCGACACCGTGGCCTCGCTCGGCTGCATGCCGTTCGAGATGGACAAATGGTATGTCGACGTCGCGATGAGTGGCTCGCAGAAGGGCCTGATGACGCCGCCCGGCCTCGGCTTCGTCGCCGCCAATGACCGCGCCTGGGACGCCCACAAGAAGGCCGATCTGCGCACGCCCTATTGGGACTGGACCGAGCGCGAGGGCTCGGAGCACTACCGCAAATATGCCGGCACCGCGCCGGTGCATCTCTTGTTCGCTTTGCGCGAGGCGATCAACATGCTGCACGCCGAAGGCCTGGAGAATGCCTTTGAGCGGCATCGCCTGCTCGGCGAAGCGGTGCGCCGCGCGGTCGCGGTCTGGGGTGAAGGACAGGTGCTCGGCTTCAACATCGCCGAGCCCGCCGAGCGTTCCAACACCGTGACGACGGTGACCGTGAAGGGCGCCGACCCCGCCGCGATCCAGCGCTACGCCAAGGAGAAATGCGGCGTCGTGCTCGGCACCGGCATCGGCGATTTGCAGGGCCAGGCCTTCCGCATCGCGCATATGGGCCACGTCAACGCCCCGATGATTCTCGGCACCCTCGGCGTCGTCGAGGTCGCGCTGACAGCGCTGAACATCCCGCACGGCAAGGCAGGCGCCGACGCCGCCATCCAGTGGCTCGGCGAGAACGTGAAGGCGTAGCTTGAGCCGGTCTGAGGCTTTAACCCGTCATCCTGAGGAGCCCGCCAAAGTCGGGCGTCTCGAAGGATCGACGGCCGCGCTCCCGCCGTGATCGAATCGGAGTGCGCGGAAGTAGCCGGGCCGTCGATCCTTCGAGGCTCGCTCCGCTCGCACCTCAGGATGACGGAAGAGTGGTCGGGGAATAACGCAACGAAGAGGTGCCACGACTTTTTGACGGGGCACGAGCACTTTTCGTCGTCATCATTTTCCGCTTTACTGCCGGCAACAGCCGGGCACGGATCCCTGCGACACAACAAAATGGAGGGACCGCTTGGCATCGGTGGAATTGCGCGGCCTGGTCAAGCGGTTTGGATCGTTTGTCGCGGTTGATGATGTTTCGCTCACGATCGATCATGGCCAGCTGGTCTGCCTGCTCGGGCCGTCCGGCTGCGGCAAGACCACCACGCTGCGGCTGATCGCCGGGTTCCTCGAACCATCCGACGGCGAGATCCGCGTCGGCGAGCGCGTGGTGTCATCGAAGGCGCGCACGCTGCCGCCCGAGCAGCGCAACATGTCGATGATCTTCCAGAGCTACGCGCTGTGGCCGCATATGACGGTGGCGGAGAACATCGTCTACGGCCTGCGCTTGCGCAAAATGGATCGCGACACCATCGCCAAGAAGCTCGCCGCGATCCTGGCCACCACCAAGCTGGAACCACTGGCGCAGCGCTATCCGGGCGAGCTCTCCGGCGGCCAGCAGCAACGCGTCGCGCTGGCGCGCGCGCTGATCGTCGGCCCCGAGACGCTGCTGCTCGACGAGCCGCTGTCGAATCTCGACGCCAATCTGCGCGAGGAGATGCGATTCGAGATCCGCCGCCTGCACGACGAATATCGCTACACCACCGTCTACGTCACCCACGACCAGTCCGAGGCGATGACGACCGCCGACCTGATCGCGGTGATGAATGCCGGCAAGATCGACCAGCTCGGCAGCCCTGAGGACATCTATGCGCGGCCGGAATCGGAATTCGTCGCGCGCTTCATCGGCGCCGCCAACGTGATCAAGGGCACCGCGCGCGATGCGAACCATGTGGAGTTCGCCGGCGCAACGCTCGAGGTGGTCGGCGCCACGCTGACGACCGGCCAGAGTGCGCCGGTCGCGATCCGCCAGCACGAGATCCAGTTCGCGACGCAACCGCCCGCGGCAGCGCAGAACACGCTCAAAGCCATCGTGACGCGGCAGGTCTATCTCGGCATGAATCGCGACTACATGCTGGAGACCGCTGACGGCACATCGCTGCGGGTGACCACGCCGACCGAAACCGCAGTCGAGAAGGGCAGCGAGGTCTGGCTGACCCTGCCGCCCGCGCGCTGCCGGGCGCTCAGCCGATAACAACAAGAAACGGAGCGAGCGATGCGGAAGCCGATTTCCAGACGCGATGTCCTGAAAGGCTCTGCGGCGCTTGCGGTCGGCACGGTGTTCGCGTCACCGGCACGCGCCGCCGCGCCCGAGCCGGTCGCAATCACGCCCGATCTCGTCGCCGCCGCGACCAAGGAAGGCAAGCTCGTGTTCTATTCGTCGATGGACCTGCCGGTCGGCGAAAAGCTCGGCAAGGCGTTCGAGGCCGCCTATCCCGGCATCACCGTGCAGATCGAGCGTTCCGGCTCGGAGCGGCTGTTTCAGCGCGTGGCGCAGGAATTCGATTCCAACATCCACGCCGCCGACGTCGTCAACAGCGCCGATGCCTCGCATTTCATCCCCTGGAAGAAGAGCGGCTGGCTGATGCCGTTCGTGCCCGAGGACGTCGCGAAGCATTTTCCCGACAATTACCGCGACCCCGACGGCATGGCCGTGACCACGCGGCTGTGGCTGTCGTCGATCGCCTACAACACCAATCTGGTGAAGGCGGAGGACGCGCCGAAGAGCTTTGCCGACCTGCTCGACCCGAAATGGGTGGGCAAGATGGTGAAGGGCCATCCTGCCTATAGCGGCACCATCATGACCACCACATTCCAGATCGTGCGCGAGCTCGGCTGGCCTTACCTCGAAAAGCTCGCAAAACAGCGCGTGATGCAGGTGCAGTCCTCGACCGACCCGCCGAAGAAGCTCTCGCTCGGCGAGCGCGCCGTGATGGCCGACGGCAATGAGTATGGCATCGTGCTCTTGAAGGAAGCCGGGCAACCGGTCGAGCCGGTCTATCCGACCGAGGGCACGCCGACGATCTCGGGTCCCACAGGCATCTTCGCCGGCGCGCCGCATCCGAACGCCGCAAAGCTGTTCCAGGCCTGGCTGCACAGCCGCGCGACCCAGCAATTCTTCGTCGACTTCACCGGCCAATATTCGCTGCACGCCCAGGTGCAGCCGAAGGCCGGCCGGCGCAAGCTTTCCGACATCAAGCTGATGAAAGAGGACCCGGCGGGGGTGGAGGCGATGACCGAAGAGATCAAGACCCGCTATGCGCGCTTGTTCAGGGTTTGAGCGATGAAGGGCGCGGTGCACACTTCCTTGCCTCGCCCCGCTTGCGGGGAGAGGCCGACGCGCATCGCAAGATGCGCGGCGGGTGAGGGGGACTCTCCGCGCATTCGGTGTCTGCGGAGGCAGCCCCTCACCCCACCCCTCCAAGAGCAAGCTTCGCTTGTCTCGACCCCGCAAGAGCGGGGCGAGGGAGTCGAAACAGCTTGCAGCGTGCCAACATGACAACAACCGCCTCCCCCGCCGCAAAGCCCCGCATCGACTGGACACGCCCCGTGATGTGGCTGTTCGCGGCGCTGCTCATCCTGCTGATCCTGCTGCCGCTGTCGTGGCTCGCGGTGTTTGCCTTCACCGACAAGAGCCGGTATCCGACGCTGCAAAACTTCGTCACGCTGTTCAGCAATCCGGATTTCCTCGATCCGCTGCTGACGACCGCGATCATCGCGACCACGTCGGCGCTGATCTGCTGCATCGTCGCGGCGCCGATCAGCTGGCTGGTGTCGCGCACCGACATGCCGGGGCGGCAGACCATCCGCGCACTGGTCACGGCCTCGTTCGTGACGCCGCCATTTCTCGGCGCGGTCGCCTGGGAACTGCTGGCGGCGCCGAATTCCGGGCTGCTGAACCAGCTCTACCGGCTGTTCGCCGGCGAGGACGCCGACGCGCTGTTCAACATCTATTCGATGACCGGGATCATCTTCGTGATCTCCTGCTACACGTTCCCGTTCGTGTTCGTGCTGGTGGCCAATGCGCTCGACACCATGCCGGGCGAGCTCGAGGACGCCTCCGCGATCCTCGGCGGCAATGCCTGGACCACTGCGCGGCGGGTGACGATCCCGCTCGCGCTGCCCGCGCTGGTCGCGGGCGCCCTGATCGCGTTCCTGCAGGCGATGACGCTGTTCGGCTCGCCCGCGATCCTGGCGCTGCCGGCCGGCTTCCACACCATGACGACCAAGATCTGGAGCCTGTTCCAGTATCCGCCGAAGCTCGAGCTCGCGGCCGCCGCCGCGGTGCCGCTGCTAGTGCTGACCATCCTGCTGCTGCAGGGCCAGAAGGCGCTGCTCGGCCGCCGCGGCTATTCGGTGATCGGCGGCAAATATGGCGCGCCGCGCCGGGTCGAATTGCGCGGCTGGCGCTGGGCCGCGCTCGGCTTCTGCCTCCTGGTGCTGCTCAACCCGGTGTTCCTGCCTTACCTCGCGCTGCTCAACGCCGCGTTCTCGCCGAACGCGACCACGCTGGTGACGCCATCGACGGCGACGCTGCACAACATCGTCTTCGTGTTCACCGAGCTGTCGTCGACCCAGCTCGCGCTCAAGAACACCGTGATCCTCGGCACCGCGACCGCGACCATCGGCACCATCCTCGCGCTCGTCATCGCCTATGTCACGACGCGCAAGGTGATCGCGGGCCACCGCGTGCTCGGCTTCCTCGCCACCGCGCCGGTCGCGGTCCCCGGCATCGTGCTCGGCGTCGGCCTGTTCCTGAGCTACACGCGGCCGCCCTTCGTGCTCTACGGCACGCTGTGGATCCTGCTGCTGGCGTTCCTCACCATCAATTTGCCGTCCGCCTATCAGCAATTGCAGGCGGCGTTCGCGACCATCCATCCCGAGCTCGAGGAGGCAAGCCGCATTCTCGGCGCGACCCGGTTGCAGGCGCTGCGCCAGATCACCGCGCCCTTGCTGCGCACCGGCGTGATCGCGACCTGGTGCTTCATCTTCATCGGCGTGATGCGGGAACTGTCGGCGGCGATCGTGCTGTTCACCTCGCAGACCAAGGTGCTGTCGGTCCTGATCTACGACCTCAACGAAGGCGGCGACCTCGCCGCGATCGCGGTGCTCGGCATCGCGATGCTGGTGATCACCTTCGCCGTGGTGCTGGCAGTGAACCGGATTCCGATGTCCGGCGGCAATGCCGGCGCGCGGCTGCGGAACGGGTAGCTCGCCCTAACCACGTCGTCATTGCGAGGAGCGAAGCGACGAAGCAATCCATTCTATCCCTTCGGGGAACGATGGATTGCTTCGCTTCGCTCGCAATGACGAAGCAACCAAGGATGCCCGCCCCATCTGGCAATCGCCACATTCATCCCGATATAGAGCGGAACCCCGCACCATGAGGATCGTGTGACCAAATCCGCCACCACAACATCGCCCCCGGTCGCGCCGCGCCGGCCGCATTCCTTCACCACCCACGGCATCACGGTGACCGACGACTATGCGTGGATCAAGGATCCGAAATGGCAGGAGGTGCTGCGCGATCCCTCGATCCTCGATCCCGACATCCGGGCCTATCTCGAAGCCGAGAACGGTTACACCGAGAGCCTGCTCGGCCATACCGACGTGTTGCAGAAGCGGCTGGTCAAGGAGATGCGCGGGCGGATCAAGGAGGACGATTCCAGCGTGCCGTCGCCGGACGGCCCGTTCGCCTATTTCCGCAAGTTCCGCGAGGGCGGCCAGCACGAGCTGTACTGCCGCACGCCGCGCGACGGCGGCGACGCTCATGTCGTGCTCGACGGCGACGCGCTGGCGAAGGACCACAAATATTTCAAGTTCGGCGGCAGCCGGCATTCCAACGATCACCGCCTGCACGCCTGGAGCGCCGACACCAAGGGCTCCGAATATTTCTCGATCCGGGTGCGCGACTGGGCCACCGGCGGCGATCTCGACGACCTCGTCGAGGAGACCGACGGCGGCGTGGTCTGGGCCGCGGATTCCAAAAGCTTCTTCTACGTCAAGCTCGACGACAATCACCGGCCGATGCAGGTGTGGCGGCACAAGCTCGGCACCAAACAGGCCGACGACACGCTGATCTATGAGGAGCAGGATTCCGGATGGTTCACCCACCTGCACGAGAGCGCGAGCGGCCGCTTCTGCGTGATCGCGGGCGGCGACCATGAGACCTCGGAACAGCGGCTGATCGATCTCTCCAGTCCCGACGCGCCGCCGCGGCTGGTCGCGGCACGCGAGGAAGGCGTACAATATTCGATCGCCGACCGCGGCGACGAGCTGTTCATCCTCACCAACGCCGACGACGCCATCGACTTCAAGGTCGTCACCGCGCCGCTCACCGCACCCGAGCGCAGCAACTGGCGCGACCTGATCCCGTATCGCGAAGGCGTCTATGTGCTCGACGTCGAGCTCTATGCCGGCCACATGGTGCGGCTGGAGCGTGCCAATGCGCTGCCGGCGATTATCATCCGCGACCTCAACAGCGGCGAAGAGCACGCGATCGCCTTCGACGAGGCGGCCTATTCGCTTGACACCATGGGCGGCTACGAGTTCGACACCACCAACCTGCGGTTTGCCTATTCGTCGATGACGACGCCGTCGGAAGTCTATGACTACGACATGGCGACGCGGACGCGGAGCTTACGCAAGCGCCAGGAGATTCCGTCCGGCCACAACCCGGCCAACTACGTCACCACGCGCATCATGGCGACCTCGCATGACGGCGCGCAAGTGCCGGTCTCGATCCTGCATCGCAAGGATTTCGTTCGTGACGGCAAGGCGCCGCTTTTGCTGTATGGCTACGGCTCCTACGGCATGGCGATGCCGGCGTCGTTTGCCGCCAACCGGCTGTCGCTGGTCGACCGCGGCTTTGTGTATGCGATTGCGCATATCCGCGGCGGCGCCGACAAGGGCTGGGGCTGGTATCTCGACGGCAAGCGCGAGAAGAAGACCAACACGTTCGACGATTTCGCCGCCGCCGGGCGGGCGCTGATCGAGGCGAAATATACCGGTGAGAAGCGCATCGTCGGCCATGGCGGCTCGGCGGGCGGCATGCTGATGGGCGCGGTCGCCAACCGCGCCGGCGAGCTGTTCGCCGGTATCGTCGCCGAAGTGCCATTCGTCGATGTGCTCAACACCATGCTCGACGACACGCTGCCGCTGACGCCGCCGGAATGGCCGGAATGGGGCAATCCGATCGAGAGCGAGAAGGATTTCCGCACCATCCTGTCCTATTCGCCCTACGACAATGTCGCGGCCAAGGACTATCCGGCGATCCTGGCGATGGGCGGGCTCACCGATCCGCGCGTCACCTATTGGGAGCCGGCGAAATGGATCGCGCGGCTGCGCGCCACCATGCGCGGCGGCGGCCCGGTGCTGCTGCGCACCAACATGGGCGCCGGCCACGGCGGCGCGTCCGGCCGCTTCAACCGCCTCGACGAGGTCGCGATCGTCTACGCGTTCGCGCTGTGGGCGGTCGGGATGGCTGACAAGGCTGAGGTGTAGGGTGCCGGTTGGCTTGCGCGGTCCCCTCCCCATCGTCGTCCCGGCGAAGGCCGGGACCCATACCGCGTGATCTATCGAGCAAGGCAGTCACAGTACCACGGCACACAACGCAACTGCCAGTCTTCGCCAAACTCCTCCCTGTGGTTATGGGTCCCTGCTTTCGCCGGGACGACGGCGGGATGTATGGCGATCGCTTATCAAGGACGACGGCGGAGAGTGAGGCGCTACCGCCCCTTCGCCTTCCGCCACGTCGCGAAATCCTTCAGCGTCTGTTCGTCGGTCGCAGGATAGAGCCCGAAGATGCCGCGACCGTTCTGGACCTGCTCGGTGACGAAATCCTCGAACGCGGTCATCTCGAAGGTCTCGTCGGCGATCTCGTCGGCGAGATGCGCCGGGATCACGATGACGCCGTCGCTGTCGCCAAGGACGACGTCGCCGGGAAACACCGGCGCATCGCCGCAGCCGATCGGCACGTTGATCTCGATTGCCTGGTGCAGCGTGAGGTTGGTCGGCGCGCTCGGGCGATGATGAAAGGCCGGGAAGCCGAGCCGCGCGATCTCGGCCGAATCCCGGAAGCCGCCGTCGGTGACAACGCCGGCGCAGCCACGCTTCATCAGCCGCGTCACCAGGATCGCGCCGGCCGACGCGGCGCGCGCATCCTTGCGGCTGTCCATCACCAGCACCGCGCCCACGGGGCACTCCTCGATCGCCTTGCGCTGCGGATGCGCGCGATCGCGGAACACCTCGATCTTGTTGAGGTCCTCGCGCGCCGGCATGTAGCGCAGCGTGAAGGCCTCGCCGACCATGGTCGGCTGATCCGGGCCCAGGGGATGAACATCCTGGATCATCTGGATGCGGAAACCGCGCTTGAACAGCGCGGTCGCGACCGTCGCGGTGGAGACGGATTTCAGCTTGTTGCGGGTGGTGTCGCTGAGTTTTGACATGATGATTTTTCCGATTGTCATTCCGGGGCGGGCGCTACAGCGACCGAACCCGGAATCTCGAGGTTCCGGGTTCGATGCTGCGCATCGCCCCGGAACGACAGTGATCAATAAATCGACGGCTCGCCGACCGGCTTGCCAAAGCCGGTCTCGAGGAAATCGAAGTCGCAGCCCTCATTGGCCTGCTTGATGTGCTTCGAGAACATCCAGCCATAGCCGCGCTCGAAGCGCTGTTCGGGCTGTTTCCATTCGGCGCGGCGCCTGGCCAGCTCCGCCTCCGGCACATCGAGATTGATGGTGCGCGCGGCGACGTCGAGCGTGATGCGGTCGCCGTTCCTCACCAGCGCCAGCGGGCCGCCGATATAGGATTCCGGCGAGACGTGCAGGATGCAGGCGCCGTAGCTGGTGCCGCTCATCCGCGCGTCCGACAGCCGCACCATGTCGCGCACGCCCTGCTTCACCAGCTTGGTCGGGATCGGCAGCATGCCCCATTCCGGCATGCCCGGCCCGCCCTGCGGACCGGCATTGCGCAGGATCAGCACGTGATCGGCCGTGACGTCGAGATCGGGATCATCGACCGCCTTCTTCATCGACGGATAGTCGTCGAACACCAGCGCAGGCCCGGTGTGCTTGAGGAAACGCGGATCGCAGGCGCTTGGCTTGATGACGCAGCCGTCGGGCGCGAGATTCCCCTTCAACACCGCGAGCGCGCCCTCCTTGTAGATCGGGTTGTCGACGGTGCGGATGACGTCGTCATTGTGCACCTCGGCGCCATCGATGTTCTCGCCGAGCGTCCTGCCTGACACGGTCATGCAGTCGAGATGCAGATGCGGCTTGATGCGGTTCATCAGGCCGGGCAGCCCGCCGGCATAGAAGAAATCCTCCATCAGATAGAGGTCGCCGCTCGGCCGCACATTGGCGATCACAGGCACCTTGCGGCTCGCTTTCTCGAAATCGTCCAGCGAAATGTCCTGGCCGGCGCGGCGCGCCTGCGCGATCAGGTGAATAATGGCGTTGGTCGAACAGCCCATCGCCATCGCGACCGTGATCGCGTTCTCAAAGGCCTTGCGGGTCTGGATCTTCTGCGGCGTGAGATCCTCCCACACCATCTCGACGATGCGGCGGCCGGCCTCCGAGCTCATGCGGATGTGGTTGGCGTCGGCCGCGGGGATCGACGAGGCGCCCGGCAGCGTCATGCCGATGGCCTCCGCGATCGCGGTCATCGTCGAGGCCGTGCCCATGGTCATGCAGGTGCCGTAGCTTCGGGCGATGCCGGCCTCCATGTCGACCCAGTCCCTGTCGGAGATCTTGCCGGCGCGGCGCTCGTCCCAGTATTTCCAGGCGTCCGAGCCGGAGCCCAGCGTGCGGCCCTTCCAGTTGCCGCGCAGCATCGGTCCGGCAGGCAGGTAGATCGCCGGCAGGTTCATGCTGGTGGCCCCGAGCAGCAGGCCGGGCGTGGTCTTGTCGCAGCCGCCCATCAGTACCACGCCGTCGACCGGATGGCCGCGCAGCAGTTCCTCGGCGTCCATCGCCAGCATGTTGCGGTAGAGCATCGTGGTCGGCTTCAACAGCGATTCCGACAGCGACAGCGCCGGCAGCTCGAGCGGAAAACCGCCGGCCATCAGCACGCCGCGCTTGACGTCGTCGACCCGGCTCTTGAAATGCATGTGGCAGGGCTGCGCATCCGACCAGGTGTTGATGATCGCGATCACCGGGCGGTCGCGCCACTCCTCCGGCGCGTAACCCATCTGCATTGCCCGCGACCTGTGGCCGAAGGCGCGCAAATCATCGGGCGCAAACCAGCGCGCGCTGCGCAATTGATCCGGGGTCTTGTTCTTCTTCGTCATCGCCATGGGTCTCGACATTGCTCGCACGCGCGCGGTTCCGGCGCGCTTGCCCTGTGTCAGGCATATACTCGATTTTCTGACATGTCGTCCCGCCCCCGGCGCAGACGTGCCGTTCGCTGAACGTGCGCCGCACACGCTCCGCAATGTGGCAATCGGAACGTAAACCGGCCCTAGGTTATTTTTGCTGCGCCGTCATCACGATGCGGACCAGATCGGCGGCGTTGCGCGCGCCGAGCTTCTTCATGATGTTGGCGCGGTGATCCTCGATCGTGCGCGGACTGATCCCGAGATGGCGCCCGGCTTCCTTGTTGGAGGCGCCCGCGGTGAACTGCTCGAGCACCTCGCGCTCGCGGCGGGTCAGCGGCTCGCGACCCGGGAAGTGCAGCGCGGCGATCCGCGACGCGGAGGTCTCGGCCTGGCGCCTGGTGTAGGCGTCGATCGCCTCGTTCAGACGGCTCACGATCTCGTTGCCGCGGAACGGCTTCTCGATGAAGTCGAGCGCGCCGTTCTTGATGGCACTGACCGCCATCGCGATGTCACCCTGACCGGAGATCATGAAGATCGGCGCCGGATAATCCTCGCCATGCAGCTCTCTCAGGATATCGAGGCCGGATTTGCCGGGGATATGAACGTCGAGCAGGATGCAGGCTGGCGTCCTGCTGCGCGCCACCGCGAGCAACGCCGCGCCGTCCGCAAAGCAGATCACCTTGTAACCAGCGGTCGACAGGACCACTGAAAGCGTCTCGCGAACGGCAGGATCGTCGTCGACTACAAAGATTTCCCCGCGCGGAGCGCCATTTTCAACCATATGCATCGTCCATCAGTGGTGAAGCGTGCTGCCCTGACCGCACAAGAACTAACTCGACCATCTCGATCAATGGACCCGTATTTGTACGGGACGTCCGCTTAACGCACAAGTAGCACCGCGTTCCCTAAAAGTGGGGGGCAGTGGAGAAACATGCATGGAAAATGCAGCGTCGGACCGCGTTGCAGCGCGCTTGGACGAGGGCCATGATCCCTACGGTCTGATCGTGACGGACCTGGTCGCGCTGATTGGCCATGTCCAGGCGAGCCTGCGGCTGATCGAAGCGGCGATCGCGCGCGAGGCCGTGCTGGCCGCGCGGCAGGCCGACGTCGACACCGTCGTTCTCGACGACGTTACCCCGCGCTATCTCACAGCATCCACCGCCCTGAAGACATGCGATGCCGGCCTCGGCACGACGCTCGACCGCCTGTGCGATTCCGGGGCAGCAGCGCGTCTGCTGAACTGACCCGCCGCCACCGACGGGTTCGGCCCAATCACCTCGATTGTCCCGACGACGCCCAACCCATCAGGCGACGATCCGTTCCACGCATCGTCCGGATTGGCCGCGGGCCTTGCCCGCCCGGTCGGATAGGCCTTCTTGACGTCAGGCCCTGGCCCGCTCTTCGTCCGCGGCCGATCGGCGTTTGCTCGGCTTCCCCTTGAGGAAACTGACGTCCATTTCGGTGCCGTTGACGCGGACCAGTTCGCAACGGCGATAGGCAAGGCCGGTCGAGGACAGCAGGAGGAAAAACTCCTTCAGGTTGAGCCCCTGAATGGAACCTTCGACGGTCAGCGAGGCATCGGTGTCGGAGATGGCATTGAGCTGGCAGTCGCGCCGCCAGGTGCCGTCGATGGCCATGATGCAGACATCGACGCCCCGGCTGAAGGTGACCCGCTCGATGGATTTGCCGTCCTCGGTCATCGCTCAATATCCGACCGCCATGGCAGGCTTCGGCATGGCGAGCCCGGCCCGCACCCCGCTCGGCCGGTACAGGCCGCGCCGCTCGGGAATCGGCTTGAACGTGTCGGTCAGGCCGACCACGGTTTCGGCGGCGCCCAGCACCAGGAAGCCGTCGGCCTCCATCAACCGGGCGAGACGGTTGAAGATGCTGATCTTGGTGTCCTGATCGAAATAGATCAGCACGTTGCGGCAGAAGATCACGTCGAACGTGCCGAGCTGGGAGAAATCGTGCAGCAGATTGAGCTGGCGGTGCTGGACCATCGCGCGCAACTCGGGATTGACCTGCCAGAACTCACCCGACTGCTTGAAGTACTTGACCAGCATCTGGATCGGCAGCCCGCGCTGCACCTCGAACTGGCTGTAGATGCCGGCCTTCGACTTCTCCAGTACCTCCTGCGACAGATCGGTCGCGATGATCTCGACGCGCCATCCGGCAAGCGCCGCGCCCATTTCCTTCAGGCACATCGCCAGCGAATAGGGCTCCTGGCCGGTCGAGCCGGCGGCGCACCAGATCCGGACGCTGCGGCGCGCGGCGCGTGCCTTCAGCACCTCCGGCATGATGGTGTCGCGGAAGTGCTCGAACGGCACCTTGTCGCGGAAGAAGAACGTCTCGTTGGTGGTCATGGCCTCGACCACTTGGACGGTGTGCGTGGACGAGCCCGCCTTGATCTTGGCGACAAGGTCGGGAATGCCGGACAGGCCGCTTTTGCGCGCCAGCGGAAGCAGGCGGCTCTCGATCAGATATTGCTTGTCCGCGGACAGATCGAGACCGGACTGGTCCTTCAGGAGCTTACGCAGATACTCGTAGTCGGGGGGCGTCACGGGAGCCTCACAAGGGACTGAATGGTGAAACTGGGTGTCAGGCTTCGGCCGACGCGTCGAGCGCCAGCAGGCCCACTTCCTGGAATTTCGCGATCACGATGTCCTTGTCGAACGGCTTCATGATGTATTCGTTGGCGCCGGCATGCAGCGCCCGCGAGATGTGGTCGATGCCGTTCTCGGTGGTGCAGAACACGACCTTGGGCTGATCGCCGCCGGGCATGCGACGGAGCTGCACGAGGAATTCGAAACCGTCCATGACCGGCATGTTCCAGTCGAGCAGCACGGCATCCGGCAGCGCGCGCTTGCAGGCTTCGAGCGCGACCGCGCCGTCCTCGGCCTCGATGACGGTGAATTCCATTCCTTCCAGGATGCGGCGCGCGATCTTTCGCACCACGCCGGAATCGTCGACGACGAGACATGTCTTCATGTGTTGGCCTCCCTGTGGAATCCACCGTCTCCGCGGTGGAGTGTTACGCTGCAGCAGCTGTTTTGGGCACCAGTTCGAGCACGCGATCGATATCGAGGACGACCATGAGCTGGCCGTCGAGGCGGTGGACGCCGCCGGCGAGCTTGGCCATGCGGGGATCGAGGTTGACCGGGTTGTCCTCGCGGCTGTTTTCGGAGAGCCGCAGCACCTCGCCGATCTGGTCGATCAACAGGCCGTAGGATTCGCCGCGCTGGTCGACGCCGACCGCCATCGGAGGCTTACCGTCGTCGGCCTTCGGCAGCCCGAGCCGGGCGCGCATGTCGACCACGGTGACGATACGTCCGCGCAGATTGAGCACGCCGGCGATCTCGCTGGAGGCCAGCGGCACCCGCGTCAGCCGCTCCGGCATGAACACGTCCTGCACCCGCGAGATCGGCAGGCCGAACAGCTGCCCGCCGATCACGGCGGTGACGTATTCGGCCATCGCGCCTTCGCTTGTCTCGGTCTTGCTGGTCATCGATCCCTGTCCTTATCCCGTGTCAGGCCGCGCGGCGCAGTTCGGCGGTCTGCTCTTTCAGCGCCGCGATCAGCCCGGGACGATCAAACTTGGCGACATAGTCGTGGAAGCCGGCCTGCCGGCCGCGCTCGATCGCCGCCGGCGACACCATCGCCGACAGCGCGATGATCGGCAGCCCGATCAGATTGTGGTCCGAGCGGATGTTCTCGGCGAACTCAAAGCCGTTCATCTCGGGCATCTCGATGTCGGTCAGCACGACGTCGAAGCTCTGTCCCGAACGCAGCGCGGCGAGCCCTTCCTGCGCGCCGCCCGCGGTCCTGACCTTGTAGCCGGCGGCCTTCAAGACCGGCGCCAGCATGTTGCGGAAGAAGGCACTGTCATCGACCAGCAGCACCGACTGCGCCGAGGCCGACGGCCGCATCTCCTTGCGCGAGAACCAGTCGGCGAACGCCATCGGCAGGAAGTGGCCGACGTCGATCACCTCGGTGGCCTGGCCCTTGATCACGGCCGAACCGAGGATGCCGTCCTGCGAACCCGCGACCTCGATGTTGAGCCGCTCCTCGACGATGTCGATGATCTCGTCGACCACGAGCCCCATCGAGCGGCCGTCGTCGGCGAACACCAGGATCGGCTGCGAGCCCTGCGACTGCACCTCGACGCCGGCCATCTGCACCAGCGGCATCAGCTGCTCGCGGTACTGCACCATGTAGCGGCCGTTCGAGAGCTCGATCTTGTCGGTTGCGATCTCCTCCAGCCGAGTGACGAGGCCGAGCGGCACCGCCTTGGGCTGCGAGGAGCCGGCGCGGAACACCAACAGCGAGGTCAGCTGCTCGCCGCTTGCGGCGTGGGCGTTCGCATTGTCGTCGGCGAGGTCATGGGCCGAGGAGCCGGACGCGCCGAGCGCTTTTGCAATCCCGTTGGGGTCGATGATCATGATGACGGCGCCATCGCCAAGGATGGTGTTGCCGGAGAACATGTCGATGTGCCGCAGCTTGGTCGACATCGGCTTGACCACGATCTCCTCGGTGTGGAACACGCCGTCGACCACGATGCCGAAGGTCTGGCTACCCACCTGAGTGACCACGATGAAGCCATTCTCGGCATCCGTAGTCGTCGCGCCGTCGTCGATCTTCAAGAGCTTCTTGAGGTGGATCAGCGGCAGCAGCTTGTTGCGCAGGCGCAAGACTGCGGTGTCCTTGATCCGCTCGATGCGGTGCTCGGAGTTGGCGCGGGCCCGCACCAGCTCGACGACAGACAATTGAGGAATCGCAAAGCGGTCGCCGCCGGCTTCCACGATCAAAGCGGAGACGATCGCCAAGGTCAGCGGGATCTTGATGGTGACCGAGGCGCCCTCGCCGGCCACGCTCTTGATGTCGATGGTGCCGCCGATCTGGTCGATATTGGTGCGCACCACGTCCATGCCGACGCCGCGGCCGGACACCGAGGTGACTTGGGCCGCGGTCGAGAAGCCCGGCGCGAAGATGAACTTGTGGATCTGGGCCTCGGTCATCTTCTCGAGCTCGGCCTCGGTGACGAGACCGTTTTGGAGCGCCTTGGCCTTGATCCGCTCGGTGTTGAGCCCGCGGCCATTGTCGGCGATGCAGATGATGATGTGGCCGCCCTCGTGATAGGCGGAGAGGCGAATGGTGCCCTGCTCCGGCTTGCCGGCGGCGACCCGCTCGGCGGTGGTCTCGAGCCCGTGATCGGCGGAGTTGCGCACCATGTGCGTCAGCGGATCCTTGATCAGGTCGAGCACCTGGCGGTCGAGCTCGGTGTCGGCACCGTGCATCTCGAGCTCGATCTGCTTGCCGAGCTCGCCGGAGAGATCGCGGACGATGCGCGGCAGCTTCTGCCAGGCATTGCCGATCGGCTGCATGCGCGTCTTCATGACGCCTTCCTGCAGCTCGGCGGTGACGTTGGAGAGCCGCTGCAAGGGCACCTTGAACTCGGTGTCCTCGTTGCGGCGAGAGATCTCCAGCAGCTGGTTGCGGGTCAGCACCAGCTCGGAGACCATGGTCATGAGGTGTTCGAGGGTGTCGACATTGACCCGGATCGACTGGTTGGCGATCTTGTCGCCTTCCTGGACGTCCTCAGCGGCCGCCTTGCGGGCCGGCTTCTTCACAGCCTCGGCCGGCTCGGCGGCGGGAGCCGCAGCGGCAGGCTTCGCGGCCGGCGCCGGTGCGGCGACTTCGGTCTCGGTCTCGCGGAAGGCGCGCTCGAGCTCGTCGAGCGAGACCTCGCCCGGACGCAGCGGACGCTCCAGCGTCTGCACCACCAGCGTGCCTTCGGTCATGTTAGCCTGCACGGACGGAGCTTCGACGACAGGCACGTCCTCTTCAGCGGCAACCGCCATCGCCGCCATGCCGTGCTCGACCATCGCCTCCAGCTGATCGATCAGATCGCGGTCATTGCCTTCGGGCTCGGCCTCGGTCGCCTCGAGCCCTGCAAGGATCTCCTTGATGCGGTCGATCGAGGACAGGATCAGCGTCACGGCTTCCGCCTTCACCGGCATGCCGTCGCGGAATTTGCCCATCAAGGTCTCGCCGGCATGCGCCAGCGCCTCGAGCCGCGGCAGCCCGAGGAAGCCGCAGGTGCCCTTGATGGTGTGCACAAGCCGGAAGATGTTATCCAGGATCTTCGCGTTGTTCGGATCCTGCTCGAACTGCACCAGCTGGTTGTCGACCGTATCCAGGCTCTCGCTGCTCTCCGTCAGGAACTCGCGCAACAGATCGTCCATGGATAGGTCCCCTCAAGGTGCTACGGAGCGCTCGCCTTGCATCGATAACTTGGCCGGCTTCACGGCGACGTTAATTTTGCCGTCCGTGCAAATACGGACGATGAAGCCCTTCTGCAGTTCGACGACGCATCACGACAACACGGCCGGTCTCACAAGGACAGGCCTTACCACCCGGACGGGAAAGAGCCCGTTCCACCGGTCATCGCAATTTGAACTAATTGGAATTGAGGACCGCTAAGTCTAGCAAAACGTTCGCGACATGACGACCGCCTGCATCCGAACGCGATCGCTCATTGGTTGAAGCCGGCGGGATGGCTAAGCGCCAAAGAAAAGGCGGCGGAGTTTCCTCCGCCGCCCCGATAGTCGATGTCTGTCGCCGCTACGCTTAGCGGAGCAGCTGCAGCACGCTCTGCTGCGACTGGTTGGCCAGCGCCAGCGCGGACACCGCGATCGACTGGCGGGTCGACAGCGCCTGGCTGTTGGCCGCTTCCTCGTTGGTGTCTGCCAGCGTCAGGTTGGACGAGCCGGTCTGCAGCACGTTGATCAGGTTCTTCGAGAAGTCCTGGCGGATCTGCACGATCGACAGGTTCGAACCAAGGGTCGAAGCCTGGGTGCGCAGCAGGCCGCTCGCGCTGTTCAGCGTCTTCAGCGTCGCGTTGGCCGAAGCGTTGTCCACGAAGTCCGTGCCGGCGGTCAGCTTGGTGAGGTTGAGGCCGGTGGCGTCGAAGGTCACGCCCTGGATCTTCAGCGTCGAGGAGCCCGTCTCGTTGAAGGTCAGCTTGAGCTGATCGCCATTGAGCAGGTTGATGCCGTTGTACGACGCGTCCTGGGCGGTCGTGGTGATCTGGTCCAGGATGTTGTTGTACTGGTTGACCAGGTTGGCGCGGTTCGCCAGCGCAGTCGGGTCCTGCACCGGAGCGCTGCCCGCAAGGCCGTTGAACAGCTTGCCGGCGCCGGCCGCCGTGCCGCCAATCGTGCCGATGGTCGCCGAAGCGGCATCGTTGGTGGTGCTGATGGTGAGCGCACCGGCCGCACTGAGCGAGGCCTGCAGGTTGTTGGCCGCCAGCGCGGCGTTCAGGTCGTTGAGGGACTTCACCTTGCCGGCACCGGTGCCGAAGGTGATGTTGGTCGCGGTGCCGTTGCCGGTTGCGCCGATGGTCAGCGTGAGGGTGTCCAGCGGGCTCGCGCCAGCCGTGCCGGTTGCGGTTGCCGTAGCACCGGCCGGGAGGCCGAGCTGCGTCGCGTCGCCCGAGCTGAACGTACCGACGGTGAGCGTGTCGCCGGTGCCGGCGGTGTTGGTGCTGGTCAGGACCAGCTTGCCGGTGCCGTCGATCGAGGCGGCGACCTTGGCGCTGGCGCCGACCTGCGTGTTGATCGCATCGCGAACCTGGGTGGCGGAGTAGTTCGTGCCCGAGTTCAAGGTCACAGTCTGGCTGTTGATCTGGAACGTCAGGTTCGCGCCGGCCGCGGTGAGGTCGATGCCGGTATAGGCGGCGGTGCTGGTGAGGGTCGCATTGGTCGGGGTCGCGGTGCCGAGCAGGTTGTCGGCGGTCGCGCCGGGGATCGCGGCGGTCGTCACCGACGACTTCGCGGAATAGCCGACGGCGGCCTGCAGGGCCTGGTTGGCGACCGACTTGGCGCTGTCGACGAGCTTCTGCAGCGAGGTGATGCCGGTGTTGGCGGCCTGCAGCACCTGCACGCCGTTGCCGATACCGTCCAGGAGGTTGTTGATGTCGCTGGCGCGGTTGTCGAGCGACTGCGCCGTGAAGAAGTTGGTCGGATTGTCGAGAGCAGTGTTGACCTTCTTGCCGGTGGACAAGCGGTTCTGCGTGGTGGCGAGCAGGTCAGCGGTCGACTGCAGCGAAAGCAGGTTTTGACGGACCGATGCCGAAAGAACGATGCCGGACATACTGGATACCCTTCTGGATGAACACGATTGACGCGACGCCGTAAATTTCGCACGGCGACCCACGTCACACTGGTCCGTCCGCGCTACCCGTTCGTTAAAGGGCTGGTCCGTACAAATACCCAGGACGGCCTTGCCGGTGATTCGACGGGCGGCCGGCGCGATGGCTGGCCGCGGCAGCGCGCGGTCGGCGCCGGACCGACGTCATGGCCGTGAATTTCCTGCGCATGTGCAGGACTTGCGACATCCCGGCGCGGCAGGCCCGGCGCGTCGATAGCCGGCGTTGCAGGTCACCACGATGCAAAGTCCAGCGAGGAACAGAGTTAATGGAAATCAATAAATGAGAGATAAAGTCGCGCTGGGATCTCGCGCCGCGCGGATCGACGTCGATCACCGGTCCCGGCGGCGGCCACGCCGTCTGCCCTCCAGAGGGTATAGTTTCAACACCACAACCCTTGTGCAATTGGACAGGCAAGCTATGTTCGCAGTCCTTCCACACGCCAAGAGTAGGTGATGCGAGACCGTAGTGCTCCCGCCCTCGGCAGGAGCAGCAATGTCCGCGGTATCGCGTCCGCCCAATCGTCTGTTGCAAGCACTTCCCCCCACGGAGTACGCGCAACTTCATCCCCTCCTGGAACCCGTCGACCTGACCAAGGAAACGGCGCTCGCCGATGCCGGCGCGCCGGTGCAGCGGGTTTATTTTCCGCATAGCGGCGTGGTCTCGATGATGATCAATCTGTCCGACGGGCAATCTGTCGAGATTGCAACCGTCGGTCGCGACGGCGTCGTGGGCGCGTCTGCCGCCCTGCACGAGCGGCCGCTGCTTGCCGATGCGATTGTCGTGGTGCCAGGCTCAGCCTCGATGATGCGGGCGGAGGATTTCCGCGAGGCAGCAAATCGCAGCGCGGATTTCCGGACCCTGGTCGCGCTCTATGAGCAGGCGCTGATGGCGCAGACGCAACAATCCGTCGCCTGCAATGTTTCGCATCCGGTGGAGGCACGGCTGTCACGATGGCTGCTGCGCGCACGCGATCTGTGCGGCAGCGAGGCGTTGCCGCTAACCCAGGAGATGCTGGCGCAGATGATCGGCGTCCGGCGCAATGCGGTTTCGATTGTCGCACATGGGTTTCAGCAGGCCGGCATCCTGCGTTACAGCCGCGGTCATATCGAGATCACCGATATCGACGGCCTGCGGAAGGCGGCGTGTGAATGCTATACGACGGTCAAGGCGCACGCCGAACAATTGATCGGGCCGGAAGACTGACTGGCGCGCCGCCAGCCCCAACTGTGATCGAGCAGACAACCCGAATGTGCGGCGATAGGTCTATTCCTATTGGAACCAAGACATGTTTCCATTGGAACCCTGGCGTGCCAGAATAGGTTGCAAGGACGTCCAGCCGCACGTCAGCCCTGGGCCCAGAGACAAGCTTTGCCGGCAGGCTGGAGGTTGCTTTGGAAACGGTTCCTCGATCACCCAACGGATTCCTGGCGTCGCTCTCGGCGAGCGATTTCGAATTGATTCGGCCGCATCTGCGGACGGTCGACCTCGCGGCCGATTCGGTCCTGGTCGAGACCGACGAGATGCTCAAGCGGACATACATGCCGCACAAGGGCGTGATCTCGCTGGTGGTCAAGCTGGCTAGAGGCGAGCGCGTGCAGGTCGCGATGGTCGGCCGCGACAGCATCTATGGCGCATTCGCCCCGCTCGTCGAAGGGCCTGTCCTCAACAACGCCACGGTGCTGGTGCCCGGCGTCGCCTCGACCGTGGAACTCGAGCCGTTGCGCGCAGCTGCCGGCCAGAGCCCGACGCTTCGCGCGAGATTGATCCGGCACGGGCTCGCCGTCTATGCCCAGATCCAGCAGACCGCCGGCTGCAACGCCGCGCACACCGTGGAGTCACGGCTGGCGCGATGCCTGCTGCACACGCGCGATCTCTCCGGCAGCAACAAGATCGTCCTGACGCAGGAGGCGATGGCGCAGATGATCGGCGCGCGCCGCAACAGCGTGTCGCTGGTCGCGCATACCCTGCAACAGGCCAATTTCATCCACTACAGCCGCGGGCACATCGAGATCACCAACGCGGATGGGCTGATCAAGACGGCGTGCGAATGCTACGCCGCGGTCAAGGCGCAATATGCCGGACTGCTGAATTGTCAGGAAGTCGGCCGTTAGAGTTTGTTGTTTTTGCCGCGTCTTCTTCGCGCAAGCCGGCACCCGCTTCGCTCAAAAGCGCTCTGACCGCTGTGCAAGCCGTACTTCTACGGCGTGCGATTTTCATCGTCGGATAACGCTGTTTCCTCACATTCACGTGGACGCACGGGGGAGCCGATGTTCACGTACCAGACGACCGACCGGAAGGAAGCCCGGCGCTTCCGCATGGCCCAGTTCAACGGCCGGACCGCCACCATACGGTCGGCCGGCGCGATCGTCACGGGACGCGTGCGCGCGATCGTCGAAAGCAGGTCTGGCGCGACCGCGGCATGGGTGGTCACGATCGTTCCGGATGAACCGAAGGCATCCGCGACGGCCGCGCGGCTCGCACCGCGCCTGTGCTTCGCCGCGGAAGACGATTTCTGAAAAGACGATTTCTGAGAACCGGGTCCTAACGAACCGAACACCGCTCAGAGCCCCATTCCGATGGTATCGGAACGGGGCTCTGGTTTTCAGTTTTGACGCGTCTTCTTTGCGCGAACCACTTCGCTTGAAAACGCTCTATGCCGAATGCAGCAAGGCCTTGCGGACGAGGTCGGCGGTGTTGCGCGCCCCGAGCTTGCGCATCGCCTCGGCGCGATGGCTCTCGAACGTGCGCGGGCTGATGTTCATCCGCAGCGCGCCCTGCTTGTTGGAATAGCCGTCGCTGATCAGGCTTAGCACTTCACGCTCGCGCTTGGTCAATGGCTTGCGGCCGGCTTCCGGTGCGAACACGACATCCGGCGACCGGGAGCCTGCCGGCTTGTCGTCGCCCGGCGGCTTGAGGTCTGCGGCCGGGACGGCATTGGGATAGAGGTCGGAAATCTGCTTCAGCATCGCGGACACGCGCTCGGTCTGCTCGAGCGCGTTCTCGATCACCTGCCGCAGATAGACGCCGTTGCCGGGCGCGTGCGCGAATTGCTGACTGTGCTGCTTGAGTTCGTTCATATAGAGCAGCAGCGCCGTCACCGGCCCATTGAACTGCCGGACGATCGCGGCACCGGCGTCCGCCTGCGGCCGCGGCCCTGCGGGTCCCTGAGTGTCAAGCGACTGCGGCTCGAGCGTCGCGGTTCCACCCGTCCATGCCGGAAGGCGCGCCTCGGCTCGGTTGTCATGTTGCGTCATAAGTATGGTTTACCAAAGGTGAACTTGTGGCCGCGTTAACGCGGGACTCCGTAGAACTACGGGTGACGCAACTGTGACCTCGGGCCCCGACCTGCCAAGCAGGTGCAGATTACCGCTGATTTGGCAACAAACCTCGCATATTTGAGTCGAATTACAGTATTCTTACGGGACGGATGGGCGAGGCTGCCACCGGCGGGATTCTCCGCCGGGCATCGACCTTCAACGGTTCGGGCAGCCATTTCCGGCCCCCCTGGTTCCGGATTGAAAAAGGCCGGAATTCGCGGCCCGGCGCCTCAGGGGCGCCGGAGCCGAAGGAATTTCTGCAGGAACCGCCCCGAAAGAACGAACCTGAACCACCAATACGCCATTCGCCGGGTCGTCATCGATCATCCCTCTGGGCATCGGGATGGCCCCGGCATACCGCACGCGGGCGCGCGCACCTATGAGACGGTTCACATCAACCGAGAAGCGTCGGGCAGGCACCGGATCAGGCGAATGTCAATTTACAGCCCCGGCAGGCGTCGCGATGATCGCCGCCTCTCGATCAGCAATAAGGGCGCGGCCATGAAGCGAGGGCGGAACGGATCCTGGATTTCCTTGATGACGATTGCGGCGCTCGCCGCGGCACTGCTGCTTAGCGCAGGCGCGCAGGCCCAGACCCCGCCGACCAGCGATGCAACGCCGACGCCCGACACCGCGGTCATGCTCACCATCTTCTTCAAGCATGATCAGTCACGACCGCTCGGTGAGCTCAATGCCCAGCTTGAGCGGCAGGGCTTCTACAAGGCGTTTCCGCCCGAGGGTGTCGAGGTCGTCAGCTGGTACGTGATGATGGGGATCGGCCAGGTGGTGACGCTGCGGTTGCCGGCATCGCGGCTGCGCGAGGTCAACCGCGTCATCGAGAACAGCGCCTGGGGCGCCTACCACACCGAGTTCTACCCGACCTACGACTACAAGGCGGTCGGGATCGGCAATCATGAAAAAGCAAAGCAGTAGCCGGTCGCATCGAGACCGATGCCGGGAGTCAGGGCCGCGCGCCGGACTTGCCGGTTTTGGCCGAAGACCAGGCTAGCGATTGGATCCGATCCACCGCCTATGCGTGGGCCCGCGAGCGCTGGCTCAATCGCTTTGCCAGTATCCGCAAATCCTCGGCGCGCCCGCTGCAAAGCAGGCGGCTGAATTCGTCAGGATCGATGGAGGCAGGCGGAAAATCGGCTGGTTTGCGTGCGGCCCGACGTAGCCAGGTCAATCGGAAGAGACGCTTGAGCATCTTCATGGTTGTCAGCCCCGATGAGCGTCATTGTTAAATCGCGGCAATGAAATTTGGTTCCACACCTTGTGGTCGCCCGACGCAAAATTTGGTTCAACGCCGTCAGGCGAACAGCGCCTTGCGCTTTTGCACGCGCGCAATGGATCGCCGCACCGCGGCCTGATCGAGTGATCCATCCTGCACCGCACCCGCGACCGCCGCGGCGATGCCGGCCATCCCCTGCTCCTGGTCGAACAGATTGTTGCCGATGCAGATCATGTCCATGCCGGCGGCGATCGACTGCAGGCTGGCCGCGCTTGTGCCGAGCGCCTTCTGCAGCCCCTGCATCTGCATGTCGTCGGTGATCAGCAGCGTCTCGGGCAGACGACGGCGAAGCCGGCCGAGCCCGGCCGATGACAATGTCATCGGACGCTGCGCGTCCCACTGCCGGACAATGGCGTGGCTGACCAGCACCGCATCGCCATAGGTGCGCGGCGCCAACGCGTAGAACAGCTCCTCCTGCTCGGGACGCAGCGCATCGGAAATGTCCATGAACTCCAGGTGCGAATCGACGCTTGCACCGCCGATGCCCGGAAAATGCTTCAGGCAGAGGCCTACTCCCGCCTGCCGCGCCGCAGCGTCGACCAGCCGGGCATTGGCCTCGACCTCACCGATATCGGGCGAATAGGACCGCTTGATCCTGCCGATGTTGGGATTGTCGGGATTGTAGTCGACGTCGATGACAGGCGCGAAATTGTAGCGGATGCCGAGCCGGCGCAGCTCGCCGTAGCTTGCGGCCAGCACCGTCTGCTTTTCCGCGCGCGCGAGCAGGTTGAACTCCTTCGCGCTCGGCAGCGGCTGAAAACCGCAGCTGTCCTTGAGCCGGCGCACCAGGCCGCCCTCCTGGTCGATGAAGACCAGCGGCCGCGACGGCAGCGCCGCGATCTCGGCGCAGAGCGACTGCACCTGCGCGGGCGAGGCGATGTTGTTGTCATACTGCCGGGTCTGGCAGGAATAGTCGAACAGGATTACCCCGCCGAGCCCGAACTGCGCGGCAAATTCCTTCAGCCAGGGCGGAACGACCTTGCCGTAAAAGCCGAGAATGAAGAGTTCGCCGACGGACATGGCCGCTCGATTCAGTTGCCGCATGGAATCAGCCGCGCCCGATGGGATAGCACGCTGCGGCGGCGGTAAGAATATGACGCAGCTTGCTGCTCGACTGCGTTCCCCGTGCTCGCATCACTATGTTAAGACACGCTGGCGGGCCTCGGTCGCCCGCCACGACACAAGGACTTTCGGAAACCGCCCATGACAGCAGCTTACGTCCCGCAAATGGCTCTTTACCGCCAATGGCTGAAGCAGACGCGCGGCCTTGAATTTGCGGATTTCGAGGCGATGCGGCGCTGGTCGGTCACCGATATCGACGCCTTCTGGCAGAGCGTGTGGGATTATTTCGACCTGCGCTCGCCGACGCCGCATTCGGCGGTGCTGGCCGAGCGCAAGATGCCGGGCGCGGTGTGGTTTCCCGGCGCTTCGGTGAATTACGCGCGCCAGGTCTTCCGCCACGTCGCGCCGGCGCATGCCGCAGGCCTGCCGGCCCTGATCTCGAGCGGCGAGGACGGCAAGCTCTCGGAGACGAGCTGGCCCGAGCTGCAGCGCAAATCGGCAGCGCTGGCGCTGCATCTGAAGGCCAACGGCGTGCGCGCCGGCGATCGCGTCGCCGCCTACTTGCCGAACATTCCCGAGACGATCATCGCGTTCCTCGCGACCGCGAGCCTGGGCGCGGTCTGGAGCGTCTGCGCGCCTGACATGGCGGCACCCGCGGTGATCGATCGCTTCAAGCAGATCGAGCCGAAGGTGCTGATCGCCTGCGACGCCGTGACCTATGCCGGCCGCCGCCACGACCGGCAAGGTGTGATCGAGGAATTGCGGCGCGCGCTGCCGACCGTGCAGCATGTCATCCTGCACAGCGACGCCGCGCCGTCCGAGACGCGATTGTCAGCGATCCTCGCGGGCCGGAGTGCGGAGATCGACGCCTTCGAGCCGGAATGGCTGCCGTTCGATCATCCGCTCTGGATCGTCTATTCCTCAGGCACCACCGGATTGCCGAAACCGATCCTGCACAGCCATGGCGGCATCATCGTCGTGGCGCTGCCGCTCTCGACCCTGCACAACGACATCGGCTGCAGCTATCAGCCAAACTCGTTCGGCGAACGCTTCCACTGGTACTCTTCGACCGGCTGGATCATGTGGAATTGCCAGGCCAACGGCCTGCTCAACGGCACGACCTGCTGCATTTTCGACGGCAGTCCCGGCGGCACCAAGGACAAGCCCGACTGGACCACGCTGTGGCGCTTCGTCGCCGACGCCAAGGCCACCTTCTTCGGCGCAGGGGCGGCGTTCTTTGCCAATTGCACCAAGGCGGAAATCGATCTCGCTGCCGTCGGCGACCTCTCCGGCCTGCGCACGCTCGGCTCGACCGGCTCGCCGCTCAGCGCCGACACCCAGGCCTGGTTCAACGAGCGCTTCGCCGCGCTTGCGAAGCAGAACGGCAACGCCGCGCAGGCCGATATGTGGTGGGCCAATATTTCCGGCGGCACCGACTTCGCCGGCGCCTTCATCGGCGGCAATCGCGAATTGCCGCAGACGCCGGGCATCATGCAATGCCGCCTGCTCGGCTGCGCGGTGGAAGCGTTCGACGAGCAGGGGCGCGCGGTGATCGACGAGGTCGGCGAGCTCGTCTGCACCGAGCCGCTGCCCTCGATGCCGCTGCGCTTCTGGAACGATCCCGGCAATGCGCGCTACCTTTCCAGCTATTTCGAGACCTACCCCGACAATTTCGACGGAAGTGGCCGCGGCCCGGTGTGGCGGCATGGCGACTGGCTCAAGATCAACCCCGACGGCTCCTGCGTGATCTATGGCCGCAGCGACGCCACCATCAACCGCCATGGCTTGCGGATGGGCACCAGCGAGCTCTATTCCGCGATCGAGGCGCTGCCGGAGGTGCTGGATTCGATGGTCGTCGACCTCGAATATCTCGGCCGCGACAGCTACATGCCGCTGTTCGTGGTGCTGCGCGAGGGCATCGCGCTCGATGCCGCGATGAAGGCGAAGATCAACAAGGCGGTCGAGGCCGGGCTGTCGCGCCGCTTCCTGCCCAACGACATCTTCGTGGTGGCGGAAATTCCGCGCACGCTGTCCGGCAAAAAGCAGGAGCTGCCGGTCAAGAAGCTGCTGCTCGGCCACCCCGTCGAGAAGATCATCAATCGCGATGCGATGGCCAATCCAGGATGCCTCGACTGGTATCTCGATTTTGCAAAGAGTTATCTGAGCAGGCAGGCCGGTGCGGCGTAACGGCCGCTGAATGCCACTCGCGTTTGGGATTTCACGACATGCCTTCACCCAGCTACATCGACCCGCTCAACGGAAAGCTCTATCCGCTGGATATCCCGCGCTGGTGCTCCGACGAAGGCAAGCCGCTCCTGATAACGCCGCTGCCGGGCATCTCCCGCGACGACATCGATCGCACGACGCGGTCGCTGTGGCGCTACCGCGCGGCGCTGCCGGTCGAGATCAGGCGGCCGATCACGATGGGCGAAGGCTGCACGCCAGCCGTCGAGAAGGCGTGGGATGATCTGCGGCCGCATTTCAAGCTCGAATGGTTCAATCCGACCGCAAGCTTCAAGGATCGCGGTACCACGGTGATGCTGTCGTTCCTGCGCCAGCTCGGCGTCGATGCGGTGCTGGAGGACTCTTCCGGCAATGGCGGCGCGTCGGTCTCGGCCTATGGCGCGGCCGGCGGCATGCGGGTCAGGATCCTTGCGCCGGCCACGACGTCGCCGATGAAGGTGGCGCAGATGCACGCCTTCGGTGCCGAGGTGCAGCTGGTCGAAGGCCCGCGCGAGGAATCCGAGGCAGAGGCGATCCGCCAGTCGAAGCAGATCTTCTACTCCAGCCACAACTGGCAACCGTTCTTCCTGCAGGGCACCAAGTCGCTGGCCTATGAGATCTGGGAAGATTTCGGCTTCACCGCGCCCGACAATGTCATCATGCCGGTCGGCGCCGGCAGCAGCCTGCTCGGCTGCTATATCGGCTTCAAGGAACTGCTGGCGGCCGGGCAGATCGCGCGCCTGCCGCGCCTGTTCGCGGCGCAGCCGCTCAACTGCTCGCCGGTCGATGCCAGCTTCGCCGCCGGCGTCGACACGCCGGTCGATCGCGCGGTCCGCAAGACCATCGCCGAGGGCACCGCGATCAAGCATCCGCTGCGGCTGAAGCAGATGATCGCGGCACTGAAGGAGAGCGGCGGCGGCACCGTCGCAATTCCCGAAGACGGCATCGTCGCCGCGTTGAAGCGGTTGGCGCAGACCGGTCTGTTCGTCGAGCCGACCTCGGCCTCGGCCGCCGCCGCGCTCGATGTCCTGAAGGCGCGCGGCGCGATCCGGCCGGCGGAGCGCACCGTCGTCATCATCAGCGGCACCGGGATCAAGGCGGCGGGGCTGATCACGGAGCTGCTCGGAGCGAGCTAGCTTTGGCACGCTTCGATGAGCTGTCCCTATCCCGCCTTGCGCAGCCTCAGGGATTCGTAGAACGCGGTCTCGAAATTGATGTAGCCGATAAAGGACGTCGGATCGCCAAACGGCAGGATCTGCGTCGCCCAGTATCCGCCAAAACCGTTCTGCCGATCGATCCAGTAGAACAAATTGGCCAGCCCAGCCCAGCCGAGCGCGCCGGCGGGGCGGCCGGTCGGAGCCTGCTCCTCATTGATCATGAAGCTCAGCGCCCAGGATTTCGACTGACCGGGGAAGAACTCGGCGTCGTTGGCGAGCGAGGTGATCACGCCGGTGATCGCGGTGACCTTGTTGTTGCCGAGATGGTTCTTCTCCGCCATCCGCACGGTCTCCGCCTTCAGGACCCGCCCATGCTCGCCGGCGCCGTCGTTCAGCCACATCCGGATGAATCGCATGTAGTCGCCGATGGTGCCGTAAAGCCCGTGGCCGCCCATGTGGATCTCGGGATTGGCCGGCAGCTCGAAATCCATCGGCGTGAGTGAGCCGTCGGCGTTGCGGGCGTGGATGCCGGCGAGCTTGCGACGCATCGCGTCGGTGAGCTCGAACGTCGTGTCCATGATCCCGAGCGGCTCGAAGATCCGCGTCCTGAAGACCTCGCCGAGCCGCCTGCCGGCGATGGCCTCGACGATCTGGCCGCACCAATCCATGTTGGTGCCGTATTCCCAGCGCTCGCCTGGATCGAACAGCAGCGGCGTCATCAGCGAAGCCTTGGATGCCGTGATGACGCTGGGCTGCCCCTTCTCTTGCGCCAGCCGGTTATAGGTGTGATTGATGAAGTCGTAGCTCAGACCCGCGCTGTGGACCATCAGCATGCGGGTGGTGATGTCGCGCTTCGGCGGACGCAGCCGCGGCTCGCCCTTGTCGTCAAAACCCTCGATCACCTGGAGCTTGCCGATGTCGGGCGCGTAGGTCCTGGCGGGTGCGTCGAGATCGAGCTTGCCTTCCTCGACGAGCTGCAGGACGGCCGTCCCGGTGATCGCCTTGGTGGTCGAGAAGATCGCGAACACGCTATCGGCCGTCATATCGGCGGGCTGGTCGAGGCGGCGCTTGCCGGCGGCACCTTCATAGATGTTGCGATGGCGGTCGGTCACCATCGCAACGACGCCGGGAACGCGCGGGTTTGAAGTCACGACGCCGTCAAGGATTGCATCGGCGGCTGCACTGAAATTCGTGCTCATTGTCTTCCTCCTGTGTTTTGTGATGTTGACCCGCGCAGCCCGGATTACGCTTCGCTCCATCCGGCTACGCGGTCGAAATGCGGTCAGCCCTACTGCGTGGCAAAACCGCGATAGCCGCTCGCGGCGACCTCATCGCATTTCTGGCGATAGGTGCCGACACCGCCGCAATAGGACAGCACCCGGCGCGGCTTGCCCTCGACATTGGAGCCCAGGTACCAGGAGTTGGTCTTGGCGATCAGCGTTGCGTTGGCGGTCTCATCGTGATGCGCCACCCACTGATCCTCGGTATCCCTGGTCGGCTCGATGACGTTCAGGTTCTTGCCGCGCAAATATTTGATGCAGTCGGCAATCCACTCCACCTGCTGCTGCAGGCAGGTGGTCATGTTGCAGAGTGCGGCCGAGGGCGCGAGCGGCACCGCCGTTGTGAACAGATTCGGATAGCCATGGACCTGCAAGCCCATCGTGGTGCGGATGTCCCTGCCCCAATCGTCCTTCAGCGATCGCCCGTCGCGGCCGCGGATGTCGATCCGCGTCAGCGCTCCCGTTCCGGCGTCGAAGCCGGTCGCCAGGATGATGACGTCGAACTCGTGCACCGTGCCGTCGGCGGTCTGGATGCCCTCAGGCGTGATGCGGGCGATCGGATTGTTCTTGACGCTGACGATCTCGACATTGGGCCGGTGGAAGGCCTCGAGGAAATTGCTCTCGAGCGGCACCCGGTGCGTGCCGAAGCCGTAGTCGGCGGGAATCAGCTGTTCGCACAGCTTGGGGTCCTTGATCCGCTCGCGCATCTTCTCGCGGACGAATTCGGTGACCTCGGCGTTGACGGCTTCGTCGAAGAACAGTTCGGCGAAGGACGAGACCCACAGCTTCAGGGATCCGTCGTTCCAGCAGTCCTCGATCACCTCGCGGCGCTGCTGTGGCGTCAGGTCGGCCCAGGCGTGCTCGAAGTCGAATTCGAATCCGGTGAACGTCTTCGGCAGCCGCTCGGTGAGGAATTTGAACTTCGACTTGTAGGCCTCGGCATCCGACGCGTCCCATTTCGGGTTCTTCATCGGGATGATGTATTGCGGGGTGCGGATGAACACCTTGAGGTGGCCGACCTCACCGGCGATCGACTGGATCACCTGGATTCCGGTCGCGCCATTGCCGACCACGCCGACGCGTTTGCCGGCAAGCTCGATCGGCCCCTTGGGCCAGCGCGCGGTGTGGAACAGCTTGCCCTTGAACGTCTCCTGTCCCGGGAAGGACACGTGCGGGGCCGAGAGCATGCCGCAGCAGGTGACGAGGAACTGGGTATCGATCACGTCGCCCTGGTCGGTCGCGACCAGCCAGCGTTGTGTCGCCTCATCGAAATGCGCGCTCTTCACCGTGGTGCCGAATTGAATGTCCTTCCTGAGGTCGAGGCGGTCGGCGACGTAGTTCAGCCAGCGCTCGATTTCCGGCTGGCCCGGGAATCGCTCGCTCCAGCTCCAGCCTTTGTAGAGCTCCTCGGAGAACAGGTACTGATAGGTGTGGCCTTCGGAATCGAAGCGCGCCCCGGGATAACGGTTCCAGTACCAGGTGCCGCCGACGCTGGACCCGGCGTCGATCGCCTTCACGCTCAGTCCCTGCTCACGCAGGCGGAACAATTGATAGAGACCGGCGACGCCGGCGCCGACGACCACGGCGTCGAGCTTGGTCGTTGCATGCGCACCATTGCTTCCTTTCGACCTTGTGACGGTCTCGGTCATGGTTTCCTCCTGTGTCTGGCTTCTCGCACGCACCTTCCCACCCGCGGTGTCGCCGGATGATGGTGCGTTGCGTCAATTTGGGTCTCGGCCGTTCGCGTTGTCGCCGAAACGCAGAGCAGGCTACGGGCCGTTCGGCCGCGCGGCTTGGATGAAACCGACAATCTCTGGAACGCGACCGTGCAATCGAGCACCGGCCGTTGGTCGGCTTGGCAAATGGCGAAAGCGGCCTATTCTGCGCTCAGCCGTCCGGCCAAGAACAAGCGGTCAACCGCGCCACCAATCCCAGGGAGGAGGCTCACGCGATGGGCCAATTGATCACGGTCGAGGAGCTGCCGCGCTACGCTCCCGGCGAGATGAAGCTGGATAGTTTGTCAGTCGGGAGAAGCGATTTCCGGCTGCGAATTTTCCGCTATGCGCCGTCGGATATCTGGGTCCCGCCGTCGGCAAACTTCCTCCTGGTGCTCTATCGCGACGGCGTGACGTCGATGAACCGCCGCGTCACCGGCGCGTGGAAGCAGGATCAAGTCGGTCGCGGCGTCACGTCGCTCATGACGCGCGCCGAGCCGTCAAGCTGGCATTGGAACAACGACATTGAGGTCAGCCATTTCTACATCTCTCCTGCCCTCATGACGAAGACCGCGAGCGATGCCTTCGACCGCGACGCCGAAACGATCGAGATTCACGACCTGCTCAAGGTCGAAGACCCAATGCTGACCTGGATCAACGATCAAATGGTCCAGGAAGTCGCCGCGGGCGGTCCCGGTGGACGGCTCTGCTATGATGCACTGGCGCTGCAGGCGAGCGTGCATATCCTGCGGAAATATGCGGCGATCGAGTTCAAGATGCCCTGCGCGCAAGGACCCTTTCGCCCGGCGCATGCCCGGCTGATCGAGGACTATATCGAGCAGAACATCTTCCGGAACATCACGCTGGAGGAGCTCGCGAACATCTGCAATTGCACGCCGGTCCAGTTCGCCCGCAAATTCCGCGTGCATTACGGCATGCGGCCGCATGCCTATGTCCTGCGGCGCAAGGTGGAGCATGCGTGCCAGCATCTGCGCAAGGACCGCGTCGCGCTGAAGGAGATCGCGCTGCTCGCCGGCTTCGCCGATCAAAGCCACCTCAATCGCGTGTTCCGGCAGCACATGAACGTGACGCCGGCGGAATACCGCCGGCAGGTCTGCGAGCACACCGTCCAGGCATGAGACCGAGTCTGCGACGGACTCACACTGGCGGCGGATTGAGGCGCGCGAAGCCTTCCTGGATTCGGTAGGGATAGTAGGGATAGGCCGGCATCACTGCGCTCGCGCGGTCGAGACGCGCGATCTGGTCCGGCGAGAGCGACCATCCGACCGCGCCGAGATTGTCGCGCAACTGCGCCTCATCGCGGGCGCCAATGATTACGGACGACACGCTCGGCCGCGCCAACAGCCAGGCAATCGCGATCTGCGGCACGCTGCGGCCGGTCTCCGTGGCGACCGCGTCCAGCGCGTCGACGATCGCGTAAAGCTTCTCGTCGTCGACCGGCGGCCCGAACTGCGCGGTCTCGTGCAGGCGGCTGTTGGTCGGCAATGGCTGCCCGCGCCTGATCTTGCCGGTGAGGCGGCCCCAGCCGAGCGGGCTCCAGACCAGCGCGCCGACGCCCTGGTCGAGCGCGAGCGGCATCAGCTCGGATTCATAGTCGCGGCCGACCAGCGAATAATAGACCTGGTGCGCCACATAGCGCGGCCAGCCGTGCCGCTCGGCGGCACCGAGCGATTTCATCAGATGCCAGCCGGAGAAATTCGAGGCGCCGACATAGCGCAGCTTGCCGGCGCGCACCAGCGCATCGAGCGTCGACAGCACTTCATCGACCGGCGTGAAGGCATCGAAAGCATGAAGCTGCAGCAGGTCGATATAGTCGGTGTTGAGCCGGCGAAGCGCGGCGTCGACCGCGGCGGCCAGGCGATATCGCGACGTACCGGCATCGAGCGGGCCGTCGCCCATCGGCAGGCCGGTCTTGGTCGAGATCAACACCTTGTCGCGGCGGCCCTTGATCGCGGCGCCGAGGATCTCCTCCGACGCGCCGTTTGAATAGACATCGGCGGTGTCGAACAAATTGACGCCGGCCTCGAGGCAGATGTCGATCAACCGGCGCGCCTCGCTGGCGTCGCTGCGGCCCCAGGCCGAGAACAGCGGCCCCTGGCCACCGAAGGTGCCGGCGCCGAAGCTAAGCACGGGGACCTTCAGGCCGGATGCACCGAGATTGCGGTATTCCATGGTCATGCTCCCTTGATCCGATTCATTCCGCCGGGCACTGCGCGGCGAGCGCGATCGGCCGATCGAGGCGCAGGCTCCACAGCGCGAGCAGCAGGCCGATTGCAGTGATGACGGCGGCCACCAGCGGCAGCGCGCCGAGGCCGAGGCCGCGATCGATGGTGACGCCGCCGGCCCAGGCGCCGAGCGCGTTGCCGAGATTGAACGCCGCGATGTTCAGGCTGGAGGCCAGCGTCCGCCCTTCGACGCCGGCGGCTTCGAGCACGCGGAGCTGCAGCGGCGCGACGGTCGCGAACGCGGCGATGCCGAGAATGAACAGCAGCACGACCGCCAATGCCTTGATCGAGACGACCGCCGTCAGCGCGACGAGCACGGCGGCGAGGCCGCCGAGCGACACCAGCAGCGCCCGCGCAAGTCCCTTGTCGGCGAGCCGTCCGCCGGCGACGTTGCCGATCGCAAGGCCGGCACCGAACACCAGCAGGATCGGCGACACCGCGGCGTCGGAGAATCCGGTGAGCCGCGTCAGGATCGGCTGCACATAGGTGAAGACCGCGAACAGCCCGCCGAAGCCGAACACCGTCATGGCAAGCCCGAGCAACACCTGCGGGCGGCCGAGCACGGCGAGTTCCTCGCGCAGCGGCGCAGGCTTGTCGTTGGCGCCGACATGGCCGGGGACCAGCACCGCCAGCACGATGAACGCGATCACGCCGATCGCCGCCACCGCCCAGAACGCCGCGCGCCAGCCGAGCATCAGCCCGAACCAAGCGCCGAAGGGCACGCCGAGCAGGGTCGCGACCGTGAGCCCGATGAACATCGTGGCGATCGCCGACGCGCGCTTGTCTTCCGGGACGAGGCCTGTCGCCACCACGGAGCCGACGCCGAAGAAGGTGCCGTGCGCCAGCGAGGTGAGAATGCGTGCCGCCATCAAGAGCCCGTAGCTCGGCGCCAGCGCACACGCTGCGTTGCCGAGCGTGAAGATCGCCATCAGCGCCAGCAAAACCGCCTTGCGCGGCATCCGCCGTGTTGCCAGCGTCAGGATCGGCGCGCCGACGAATACGCCGAGCGCATAGCCGGAGATCAGCAGGCCAGCCGCGGATACGGATACCTGCATGTCGGCGGCGACTTGCAGCAGCAGTCCCATGATGAGGAATTCGGTGGTGCCGATACCAAAGGCACCGGCGGTCAAGGCAAGGACTGCAGCAGGCATGTGTCGCTCCGGACAAAAAGGATTCCGCAAAGCGAGATAGCGGTCCGGGCGGGGAAGGATTAGAATGACCGCAATCCAATCATTTGTGACTTGAATTCAAGATGGCCCGCACAGATACCAACCGCTCCGGCGAGATGGACGTATTCGTCCGCGTCGTCGATCTCGGCGGCTTCACGGCTGCCGCGAACAGCCTGCGCCAGACACCGTCCGGCGTCAGCAAGCTGGTCTCGCGGCTCGAGACCCGGCTCGGCACGCGGCTGGTCAACCGCACCACGCGCAAGCTGCAGCTCACCGAGGAAGGCCAGGCCTTCTATCAGCGCGCCCAGCGCATCCTCGCCGATATCGACGAGGCCGAACGCGAGGCCGCCTCATGCGTGCCGCGCGGCCATCTCACCGTGAACAGCAACATCCCGTTCGGCATGCTGCATGTGATGCCGCTGCTGCCGCGCTTCATGCGCGAACATCCCGATATCACGCTCGACATCGTGCTGACCGACACGCTGGTCGATCTGATGCAGGCGCGCGCTGATGTCGCGATCCGGGTCGGCCCGCTCGGCGCCTCGCGGCTGATCGCACGCAAGCTCGGCACCAGCCGCATGGTGGTGGCCGCCGCGCCGTCCTACCTCGCCCGCTTCGGCACGCCGAAGACGCCGGCCGACCTCGCCGACCATCGCGGCATCGGCTGGACCTTTCCACGCAGCATCCGCGGCTGGCCGTTTCGCCGCGCTGAACGGATCGAAGAAGCGCTGCCGCCGCCGGTTGCCCGCGTCAGTGACGGCGAAGCCGCGCGCCAGCTCACGCTCGGCGGTATCGGGCTCGGACGATTGGCGCTGTTTCACATCGGCCCCGATATCGAGGCCGGGCGCCTGGTGCCGGTGCTGCAAAATCTCAATCCCGGCGACCGCGAGGACATCCACGCGGTCTATGTCGGCCATGCCGGCCCGCTGCCGGCACGGGTCCGCGCTTTCATCGATTTTCTTGCGCAACACATCCGCATCGGCGATCCCTCGCTGCGGCGCGGCGCCGATGGAAAATGGAAGGTCGTGGGCGACAAGTGAGCATTCGATGACGCACGAGCCCCCGGCCTTTCAGTCCGTCACCGAAACGATCCGCATCGCTGCCGAGCCAAGGCAGGTGTGGGACGCGATCATGGACTCCAAAGCGGGCGAGAGATGGCGCAACGCGCATTTCAGGACCGATTGGCGGATCGGCGCGCCGATCGAGATCGAGGCGGAGATCGGCACAAAGCGCTATCGCGACAGGGGCCGCGTCCTCCATATCGAGCCGCCGATGCGGCTCGAATACTCCTATTGGTCGCAGGTCTCCGGCCTGCCGGATGTTCCGCAATCCTATGCAACGATCACGATGACGCTCGCGCCTGACGGCGGCGAAACGGTGCTGACCGTCACCCAGCAGGTGCCGCCTTCGCCGATCCGCCGCGGAAGCGGCTGGGAAATCGGGCCTGACTCAGGCGCCAAACACGTTGCCTTCTACTGGCGCATGACGCTGCCGCGCCTGAAGCAGGCGGTCGAGCAAGGACGTGCCGCGCAATAGCGCGGTCTATGCCCGCTTCAGCAAGAAGAGCTGCGTGACATAGGGAAACACCACTTCGTCGGCGTCGCCGAGACCGGCTTCGCGCAGGATATTGTCGGTCTTGTCGCGCAGGATCGCCTTCTCCGCATCGGGCAAATTGGCGACATAGCTCGTCGATGCGATGCGCTCGAAGACGTCCTGTCGCTTCATCCGGTGCGGATGGTCCTGCGCGATTTCCCTCTCAAGCACGAAGCGCGGGTCCTTCAGGATCCAGCGCCAGCGTCCGGTCCGTTGCCGGGGCGTGTCGCCCGCATAGCCCTCGATCATGACGGACAACGCGTCGACCCACGGCGTGCGGTCATCCCGGTTGTTCCAGACCAGCGCAAGCGTCCCGCCGGGATGCAGCAGTCGCGCGATCTCGGCCACCGACGCCTCGTTGTCGAACCAGTGGAACGCCTGGGCGCAGGTGACGAGGTCGACGCTGCCGGTATCAAGATTGATCGCATCGGCGCGCGTGTTGATGACCTCCACCCCGGCTTCCCTGGCCAGCCTGGCCGACATCTCGGCGACGGGCTCGACCGCGATCAGGCGCGCAGCCGCGGGCAAATGCTGCAGCAGCAGGCGGGTGAACTTGCCGGTTCCGGCACCGAGGTCAACGACGCAGCGCGCGGCCGCAAGCGGCAGCGCGGCGACGATCTCCGCAGGGTAGCTCGGCCGGCCCGCCTCGTAGGCGGCGACCGCGACACGATAATTCTCGGCAGTGGGGTTCAGTGTCATTGTTGCTTCTCCTGCGCGCCAACCATCCGCGGTGCGATCCGCGGAACGGTATAGAGCAGCGCCTGCACAGGACTGGAAGAGCGCGTCGATTCAAAATTCGCTGAATTCTCTCACCTTTGCGTCAGCCCCGCAGCTCCACTGCTCCCCGTTGAAGATGCGCGCATTTTGAATGATTTGCTTCGGCGGGTTTCGCATAGCAACCTTACGCGCTTGTGGCACATCAACATCGCAGTTCCAGGTTGCAAGTTGCGGTTGGCTGAACGACAGTCCGCGATGGCGGACGCGGTCTGTCGCGCTTGTGCGGGACAAGCCCGATCCCTCCCCCGCACCGGGGCGACCATGCAGCGATCCAGGGCAGTCTTCATCACGGCTATCGTCTACGCCCTGATCGGCCTGGTCCTCGCGGGCGGGGGCATTTGGCTCGCCGCACTAGGTGGATCGCCCTTCTACATTGTCCTCGGCGTCGGCATTCTCGCCACGGCTGCGCTGTTGCTGGCGCGGCGCCATCAGGCGCTCTGGCTGTTTGCGATCGTGCTGCTCGGCACGCTGGCGTGGGCCGTCTATGAGGTGCGGTTCGACTGGTGGCCGCTCGCGGCGCGTGGCGACATCATCTTCCCCATGGCCCTTTGGCTGCTTACGCCGGTGATCGTTCGTGCCCTGACACGAAGCGGGCCGGTGCCTTACATGCGCGCGACGGCGCCACTCTGGATCGGCGTCGTCGCTGCTGCGGCGGTGCTCATCGCCGGGCTGCTGTCCAGCTATCACGACATCAACGGCACGATTGCCGAGTCCGGCTCTGCCGTGCCGCAAAGCGAAGCCGACCCGCAGCCGGACGGCGACTGGCGCGCCTATGGACGTACGCAGTTCGGACAGCGCTATTCGCCGCTGAAGCAGATCACGCCTGACAATGTCGGCAACCTCAAGGTCGCCTGGACCTTCCGCACCGGCGACGTGAAGACACCAGACGATTCCGGGGAGACCACCTTCGAGGTCACCCCGATCAAGGTGCGCGACACGCTCTATCTCTGCTCGCAGCACCAGGTGCTGTTCGCGCTCGACGCCAAGACCGGCACGAAGCGCTGGCGCTACGACCCCAAGCTCGTGCACAACAAGACGTTCCAGCACATGACTTGCCGCGGCGTCTCCTATCACGAAACCGCGCAGGGCGCCGTCGACTCTGGCGGCAATTCGGCGCCGGCCGAATGCCCACGGCGGATCTTCCTGCCCGTCAATGACGGCCGCATGATCGCGCTCGATGCCGACAGCGGCAAGCTCTGCGATGGCTTCGCCGATCACGGCATCCTCGACCTGCAGCAAGGCATGGGGATCAAGACCGCCGGCTTCTTCGAGCCGACGTCGCCGCCGGTCGTCAGCGACAAGATCCTGGTCGTGGCCGCCGCGGTGATCGACAATTATGCGGTCGAGGTGCCGTCGGGCGTGATCCGCGGCTTCGATGTCTATACCGGCAAGCTGGTTTGGGCCTGGGATTCCGGCGCGGCGGACGAGAACGCATTGCCGTCGCCGACGCGTCATTACACCAACGGGTCGCCGAATTCCTGGATCACGGCCTCGTTCGATCCGAAATTGAATCTGGTCTACATCCCGACCGGCAACAACGGACCTGACATCTGGGGCGGCAATCGCGATGCGCTGGTCGAGCGCTATTCCAGCGCCATCGTCGCGCTTGACGTCAACACCGGCAAGCGCGTCTGGTCGTACCAGACCGTGCATCATGATCTCTGGGACATGGACGTTCCCTCGCAACCGAGCCTGGTCGATGTGACGACGGCCAAGGGCGTCGTTCCCGCGCTGATCCAGCCGACCAAGGTGGGCAACATCTTCGTGCTCGACCGCAGGACCGGCGAGCTGATCGTGCCGGCGCCGGAACGCGCGGTGCCGCAAGGGCCCGCGCCCGGCGACCGCTCTGCAGCGACCCAGCCATTTTCCGAACTGACCTTCCGCCCGGAGGCTAAGCTGACCGGCGCCGACATGTGGGGCGGCACGATCTTCGACCAGTTGCTGTGCCGGATCATGTTCCACCGCTTGCGCTACGAAGGCACCTTCACGCCGCCCTCGTTGCAGGGCACGCTGGTCTTCCCGGGCAATCTCGGCATGTTCGAATGGGGCGGCATCGCGGTCGATCCTGTCAGGCAGATCGCCATCGCCAATCCGATGTCGTTGCCGTTCGCCTCCAGGCTCATTCCGCGCGGTCCGCTCAATCCTCCGGCGCCGACGGCCGAGAAACCGGTCGGCAGCGAGGTCGGGGTGCAGCCGATGTACGGCACGCCGTTCGGCGTCGGCATCTCGAGCTTCCTCTCGCCGCTCTCCGTGCCGTGCTACCGGCCGCCATGGGGCTCGATGGCCGCGATCGATCTGAAGACGATGAAGATCGTCTGGCAGCATCCCAACGGCACGATCCGGGACACCACGCCGCTGCCGCTTCCATTCAAGATGGGCGTGCCGATGCTGGGCGGGCCGATCACTACCGCCGGCGGCGTTGCGTTCTACACCGGGACCTATGAGTACGCGATCCGGGCCTACGATGTCCGCAACGGCAAGGTGCTCTGGGAGGATCGCCTGCCGGCCGGCGCGCAATCGACGCCGATGAGCTACGAGGCTGGCGGCAAGCAATACGTCGTCACCGCGGCCGGCGGCCACGGCTCGTTCGGCACCAAACGCGGCGACTACGTCATCGCCTACGCGTTGAAGGATTGAGCCGCGTCATCGAGGCCGTCATCTTCCTTCTCCTTCCCGAAGGTCGGGATGGGGGTCAGCCGCAGGCAATGCTCTCTGCGGAGGGCGCGGATCCCCACCCGCTTTGCTCTGGCGAGCAAAGCGACCCCCCCTTTCCAAGGGGAGGTGGAACTGGCCCAACTGGATAGCTCCAGACGGGTTGGCAAATCCGGCCAAAGCCGCTAAAGGTCCGCCCCCTTTCACGGACAATCCGAGCATGACATGTCGAGCGCCCCGCCCGCCGTCTCGATTGGCGTCGATTTTGGCACCAGCAACACCGTGGTCGCGCTGTCCGACGGCGACGGCCGCGTCGAGGCTGTTCGTTTCGACCACGGCGGCCGCACGCATAGCGTCTATGTGTCCGCGCTGTGCTTCTGGGAGGAGCGGCCGGGCGCGGGCCTGCATCCGCGCGCCGAGGGCGGCCCGTGGGCGATCGAGCAGTTCCTCGAGGGACGCACGATCCATCGCTTCATCCAGTCGTTCAAGACGTTCGCGGCAAGCTCGGCCTTCAACACCACCCAGATCTTCCGGCAACGCTACAAGTTCGAGGACCTGCTCGCGGCGTTCCTGCGCACGCTGACGCGCCATGCCGGCGAAGGATTCGATCTCGGCGCGCCGACCATCATGGTCGGCCGTCCGGTGAAATTTGCCGGCGGCAATCCCAATGACGAGCTCGCGATGCAGCGCTACCGCGCTGCATTCGAGCGGCTCGGCGCCGGCCATGCGCGCTATGTCTACGAGCCGGTCGGCGCGGCGTTCTCCTTCGCGCGCACACTCGACCACGATGCCACCGTGCTGGTCGCCGATTTCGGCGGCGGCACCAGCGACTTCTCCGTGATGCGGTTCTCGCGCAAGGGCGGCGTGCTGCGCGCCGAACCGCTGGGCCATGCCGGCATCGGCATCGCCGGCGACACCTTCGATTACCGCATCGTCGACCACATCGTCTCGCCGCGACTCGGCAAGGGCACTAGCTACCGCTCGTTCGACAAGGTGCTGCCGATCCCCAATCACTATTATTCGAGCCTCGCCCGCTGGCATCAGCTCGCGATGATGCGGGGCAATGGCGATTTGCGCGAGTTGCAGCAGCTCGCGCGCACCGCGCTCGATCCGGCGCCGCTGCAAGACTTCATCACCATCGTCGACCACGATCTCGGCTTCGCGCTTTATCGCGCCGTGTCCGACACCAAGGTCGCGCTGTCGAGCCGCGACCGTGTCGAGTTCCGCTTCGCCCGCGACGGCATCGATATCGGCGCCACAGTGACGCGCGACGATTTCGAATCCTGGATCGCCGACGACATCGAGCGGCTCGGCGCGACGGTGGACGAGGCGCTGGCCAAGGCGGGCATCACCGCGCGCGACGTCGAGAAGGTGTTCCTGACCGGCGGCACCTCGTTCGTGCCGGCCGTGCAGCGGCTGTTCGCCGAGCGCTTCGGCGCGGCACGGCTGACTTCGGCGGATCAATTCGAATCGATCGCCTACGGCCTCGCTTTGATCGGCCACACGCCCGATCCAGACCGCTGGACCTTCGCCGAGGCCGCGTGACGGCTGGCTTCGCGCCTTGATCCCGGCTCAATAGACAACTACATCACGTCAATCATCAATCCACGAGGATGCCGGCGACCATGGATTTCACCCTGACAGCAACGCCCATCAGCCTTGCCCTCGGGGATATTCATGCCTGCATCGATCGCGCTTTCTCACCTGACCCTGTCCGCGCCTGACGGCCGGGTTCTCCTTTCCAATGTCGATCTGAATTTCGGACCTGAACGCACCGGCCTTGTCGGCAGGAACGGCGTCGGCAAGACGACGCTGCTCGGCCTCATCGCGAGGGTGCGCACGCCGCAATCCGGCACGGTCTCGGTTCAGGGACGCGTCGGGATGCTGCATCAGACGGTTCAGCTAAAGCCGGATGAACGCGTCGTCGACCTGTTCGACGCGCGCCGCGCATTGGCCGCGCTACGTCGTGCCGAACAGGGCCTTGCGAGCTCCGAGGAGATTGCCGACGTCGACTGGACGCTCGATACGCGCATCGCGGCCGCGCTCGAGCGCGTCGGACTGAGCGATGCACTCGACGCGCCGCTGGCAGCGCTGTCCGGCGGCCAGGCCACCCGGGCGCGCCTCGCCGCCCTGACCTTCGCGCAACCTGATTTTCTGCTGCTGGATGAGCCGACCAACAATCTCGACCGCGCGGGACGCGAGGCGGTGATCGACCTGCTCGCCGACTGGCGGCAAGGCGCCATCATCGTCAGCCACGACCGCGAACTGCTGGAGACGATGGATGCGATCGTCGAACTGACATCGCTGGAAGCCAGGCGGTACGGCGGCAATTGGAGCCAGTATCGCGCACGCAAGGCCATCGAGCTGTCGGCAGCACGACACGATCTGGCCGATGCCGAGAAGCGCGTCGCCGAGATCGACCGTAACACAAGAGAAGCCAACGAACGGAAGGCGCGCAAGGACGGCGCGGGTGCAAGGAAGCGCGCCAAGGGCGATCTGCCGCGCATCGCCGCCGGGCTGCGCAAGGACCGCAGCGAGGACAGCGGCGGCGAGAACGCCCGCCTCGCCGAACGACGGCGGACGCAAGCGCTCGAACTTGCCACCGCGGCGCGGCAGCGCATCGAGGTGCTGCAACCGTTCGCGGTGCAGCTGCCCTCGACGCATCTGCCGGCGAGCAGGATGGTGTTGCGGATCGACGCGGCCGATGTCGGCTACAGCGCGGACGCGCCGACCCTGCGTGACGTCACCTTCTCCATGTCGGGTCCGGAGCGCGTCGCGATCACTGGCCCCAACGGTGCCGGCAAGACGACGCTGCTCAAGCTCGTCAGTGGCGACCTGACCGCGGCGCGCGGCACCGTCGAGGTGATGACCCGGTTCGCCATGTTCGATCAGGCGGTCAGCCTGCTCGATGCGTCGGCCTCCATCCTGGACAATTTCCGGCGCATCAATCCGGATGCCGGCGAGAACGCCTGTCGCGCGGCGCTGGCGCGATTCATGTTCCGCGCCGATGCCGCGCTGCAGCCCGTTGCGAGCCTCTCCGGCGGCCAGTTGCTTCGCGCCGGTCTTGCCTGTGTGCTGGGCGGCGTGAGGCCGCCGCCTTTCCTGATCCTCGACGAGCCGACCAATCACCTGGATATCGAATCCATGGAAGCGGTCGAGGCCGGCTTGCGCGCCTATGACGGCGCGCTGCTGGTCGTCAGCCACGATGAGGCCTTCCTCGAGGCCATCGCGATCACGCGCAGACTGGATCTCGCGTCGTGGAGGTGACGCGGAGAGCGGAGCAATTGCCATTGCGCAATCAATGTTCGAACGGCGAAGATTGATCAGGAAAGTGAACAGCCGAGCACGCGTCGCCTTGGGGTAGGTCGTAAGGCGCGGTGCTCGGCTGTCAGGCCGCGCGGCGGTGCGGCCATCCCGCCAGCCTCGCTTGTCCCCAAGCGCGAGGCCGTCGGAGCTGAATCTGGTCTGTTGCTAAATCCGCGCCGTCGAATGAAGCGCGTTTCTCCAAAGGGCAAATGCGACGAAGCCAGCGAGCAACAAAAAGCCGCCACCGGCCGCGATCAAGACATGCGCGAGCGTCATCTTGGAACATCCCAATTGAAAGGCTTCATGCGGAGCGATATGCGCCGCAACCTGGCAATCAAAAGCACTTCAAAATTGATTTGCCCCGCCGGCCGCCGCCGGACAGCCCGAAAGGTGGCTGGCACTGCGCTCTGCCCACCCTTCGATTTCAGAGCGGTTGTCCAGCCACTCGGCTGTTGCCGCTCATCGTGCGGTTCGTCACACCGCTCAACTGTCACGAGGATAATCGATAAAACTTTATCGACAATCGAAAGGAAAAATTAAGGTTACCGGCGCGACCGCGCGAGGTTCGACCTCGCTGCCGACACCCGGTGATGATGGATGGGATTGTCGGGGTCAACCTTCGGCGAGGGTCGATCGCCCCCGACGCGACCGCGGCTCCCACCAAAATATCGAAAACAACCCCATGCAAAGGAGCCGGCGGCCGCCGCTCCCGGCCTGCGTGGCGGTCAATTGGAGCAACATCCTCCGGACGAAAATTCGCAGGGCATGTCACGTTTCGACGCGCTGTCTTGTCTTGGCTTCTGCAAGGGCAGCAGCAGAGGACAGCATGCACACACTCGGAACCGGCGGTGGTCGCACCCTGATCGCAATCGTCTATCATAGCGCCTACGGTCATACCCGGCGGCAGGCGGAGGCCGTCAGGTCCGGCGTCCAGGATATCGATGGCGCAGAGGCGCTTCTGGTGCCCGTCGAGAACGTGGAACAGAACTGGGATCGGCTGATGGATGCGGAAGCGCTGATCTTCGGCACGCCCACTTACATGGGCGCCGCCTCCGCGGCCTTCAAAGCCTTTCAGGAAGCAACTTCACGCGCGGTGATGTCCAAAGGCTATCGCTGGAAAGACAAGCTCGCGGCAGGCTTCACCAATTCGGGGGCACACGCCGGCGACAAGCTGTCCACATTGATCCAGCTTGCATTGTTCGCCGCGCAGCATGGGATGCATTGGGTCAATCTCGATCTGCCCCCAGGGAACAACTCCGCATCGGGATCGGAAGCCGATCCGAACAGGCTGGGATTTTGGCTGGGAGCCGGCGCGCAATCGAACACCGCGAGGGTGCGGACACCGCGCCGCCGGGATCCGATCTCGCAACCGCCGGTCACCTGGGAAAGCGGGTCGCGAAAACCGCGCTTTAGTTCGTGCGCGGCCGTGACGCGGCCACGGCGACCGTTCGGGCAGCGTCATGAACGATGCAGCCGAAGCGTCGGCGGCCGAAATCTTCGCCGAGCTGCGTCCGCGCCTGATCCGGCTAGCCTATCGGATGCTGGGCTCGGTCGCGGACGCGGAGGATGTCGTGCACGACGGATGTCGTGCACGACGCCTGGCTGCGCTGGCTCGCGTCTATTCTCGGCATGACGGATCCAGCCGATCATCAACTTTGGTCGTCATCACCGAACCGTCCGCGTCGAACAGGCCAACCGCTCCGCACGGTGAAGTCGAAACGTCGAAATCGAGCGGACCGCAAGTAATCATGCAATAGTCGTAAGCCGAACGTTGATCGTTTCCCATTAGAAACTGATAGTGAATCTGCATAAAATCGAATCGATGACGTCTGAAGCGGATTGGACTTATCATTGAATGTATTTGGACGCGCCGAATCCTTGGGTGGCCACCTGAATGGTCTCGACTGACACGTTTCAGAGTGACGGGGTCGAAGCGATAGAAGCTGATTGCGTCATCTCGAGCCTGGTATTCGACCCAGCCTATCGCAGACGTTCCGGCCACAAGTTGCGCCGCTTTCCGTATTTGGCCGCCCATCGGATGCAGCGCGAATTTAGGAATGGTAGCGCCCACCGTGAGAACGCATAGTTTGGGTCCACACGTTTCGAGCGGAGGATCCGATGTCAGCGCGCGCGCCACCGCCGCAATTGTGAGCGCTGCGCCGAGGGAGTGGCCAACAATCAGAACTTCATCAACTTCTGCGGCCCGAACCGTTCTTGATATCAGGTTCGCAAAAGCGCCGAGCCGCTCGTCAAGTTTGTTCTTCTGCCCGTAAAGAAATTGGTGGGAGAAAATGGCATCATCGAGAATGTGATTTATCCTACGCTTTGGTCCGATCCAGAGCATCGCGCCGACGAAGATGGCAAGCAACAAAGAAAGTCCAAGCAGTAATTCGATCCAAAATGTAGTGTGTATGAGCCTGATCACCAGATATGACAGCCCGAGGCTGCAAAATGCGATCAATAGCAAGCAGCAATATGGAAAGATGAAAAAGACAGCGTACTTCCAGCTCGCGATCGCATATCTAAATATTGTTCCCGTCACGATGAAGTCGAATAGCGCTTTCAAGGATTGAACGAGACGAGACACGAAGCCGGCTTTCGAATCGCACCGAATGAGATCATCCCAGCGGAGTATTTCGAAGGTGACGTGAGTTTTCCAGTTTGGCCCCCATGCTTCCAGGCTGCATGAAGCACTAATTGCAGACGTGTTCGATATCTCCGACAGCCGTGAAGAAGCGCCCCAAATCTTTTGGAAGCTCGAGAGCGAGCGCCGCAAGCGCTCGACCTGCTCTTCGGGGGTGATTGGATCGTAACCACCAATGTGAAAGACGTGCCGTCGTCGAATCATCCAGCAGCTCGAATTCTGTAAAGATATTGATCGGCGCTCATTCTGTAAGACGGAAATGCATGGACACTTTGGCGCTACTCCTCGTTGACCGCAGCCCTTGGCGAACCTGACATGGATGATGCGGATCTCGGCTTGTAAAATTACCACTTCGTCCGCGGGGTGGCACTCGTTGAGTTTGGCTTTGAGCAAAAAAGCGCAGGGCGCCGGAGTCACTGACAGTAGAGGGTCCTGACGGTCGCGGCACGATCGCTTTCTTCGTGTGGCAAATCCGCGACAGCGAGCCAATTGCGCGCCTCAACGCGTTTTTCGAAGCCGTTCAGGATTGTCACGATTCGTAAGTCTGATTTAATGCGTCTCGACCTGAGGTGGCGGGGATTCTGACAATGGAGAGATTGCGTTGCAGCACGGCGCTGATTTGCGCCGGCTTGACGATTCTTTTGGCAAGCAGTCTGCTTTTGAACAATGGGGCTCAGGCGAAGCCCGGAACGGCGGTGGCGCTTAGATCGACAAATTCGCCCGCTCGACTGCACTCTTCTGCGGCGCACGTTTATTTATTCCGCGGATTGTTGAACGTCTTTTCTTTGGGCATGGACGACCTTGCCGCTCAGTTGCAAGCGGCTGGCGTTGTCGCGGCTGTCGCAAATCACACTCAATGGAGAAGCGTCGCCGACGAAATCATCGTAAGATATAGGGCAGGCCAGCGCGGGCCTATCATACTGGTGGGGCACTCTCTTGGTGCAGATGCCGTGATGTCGATGGCAGAGCACCTTGGCCAAATGGGCGTGCCGGTTGCTTTGGTCGTCCCATTCGACGGAACATCGTCGCATATGGCATCGGCCAACGTAGGGCGCGTTCTAAATCTGTACAAAAATGAAGGCGTTAGAATAGGTCGCGGACCCGGCTTCCGCGGCGAGCTGACGAATTTCTATGTTCGTAATGCAAACGTCACTCACTTCAACATCGATAAAGACACGGCGTTGCATAGCATGGTTCTACGAAAGATCAGGGCAATCGGATCGGCTGTCGCGCGCCCACGAAGAAATCAGAGTCCTTCGAACCCGGTTTCATCTGCAGCCCGAGCTTCGACCAACTCTTAGCATACCGTCCAAAAGGACAGTTTGAAGTTGGCGTTGACGCAAGATGTGAGGCTTTAGATTAGGTCCCTGCAGGAGCCCGGTGTCGGTGTTGTTTTTGCTTAGCACTTTAGGCCGGGAGACAGTCAGTGACGCCATTTAGAAAACGCTCAGCCGCCATCGCCATTTGTTGCGTGGCGGCCGTGTGTGCAGCCTTCACAAAGCCGATTCATATCGTGGCAGTCGGCGCAAGCAACACCCAAGGCTGGTACGTTGGGAGGCAAGGCGCTTACCCGGCCAAGCTAGAAGCCCTGCTGAGAGAGAAGGGCGTCAATGCGACCGTCGCCAATGCCGGAGTTCCCTTTGACACCACCGCCGGCATGTTGAAGCGCATTGATAGCGACGTGCCAAAGGGAACCGACATCGTCATCTTGCAGCCTGGAGGCAACGATAGGCGCTTCCTTGTCACGAAGGAGCAGCGGGCGGCCAACATCGCGGCGATGGAGCGACGGCTCCGTGATCGCGCCATCAAAGTCATTTTGTACGACGAAGAGATTCCTCCGCAGTATTACGCTTTCGATCTTATTCACCTCACGGCTGCCGGGCATGCTTTCATAGCGTCGCAATTGCTCCCGCGAGTGTTGGAGATAGACCGGAGAGCCACCGTGCCTCCGCCGCGCGCGAGATAGAAAAAGCCTTGCCATGCCGGCATTGTGCTATCCGGTTCGATAGAGCGAACCGGGCGACGCATCCACCCAGGATCCACCTGTCGGACTGCCAACTAATCGGTGGAAACGACCCGCAAGCCCTGTATGATTGGTTCATGCCGGTCTGTGGACGTGCTTCTGTCAGATCTCAGACGCTCGCCAAGGATGCTACCCTTTCGATGATCGGCGAAGATGGCGCGCCAGCGAAACAAGCGCGTGGTCCATGATGACGCCCGGTATTGCCAAGTTCGTGTTCGTGATGATGGCGGTCGGTTGGTATCTCATCCGCTACAGACACGCGCGTCGTGCTCGCCGTGAAAAGGTCGCGAGAAGCGCCCGAGGCTCGCGCGAAAACACCCTGCTGCTGATATCGCTCACGGGTCTTGGCATTGTGCCGCTCGTCTACATCGCAACGGCCATGCCTCATTTCGCATCATACGCTTTCCGGCCAGCTCAAGCCTGGCTGGGTGTTTTCGTCGCGGTTGCGGCGCTGGTCATGTTCCGGCTGACCCACCGAGCTCTTGGTCGGAATTGGTCCTTAAGCCTCGACGTGCGGGAAAATCATCGCCTGATCACAGACGGTATTTATCGGACAGTTCGCCATCCTATGTATACCGCATTCTGGCTTTGGGCTGCTGCTCAGGCATTGCTCCTTCCGAACTGGGTGGCCGGTTTCGCAGGCCTGATCGGATTTGGAACCTTGTTTTTCGGGCGAGTTGCCCGAGAAGAGCAGATGATGCTGGAAGCCTTCGGCGACGAGTATCGCGAATATATGGCCCGGACCGGACGCCTTTTACCGAGGCTGTTCCGAGCCGGCCACAAGAGACTCCTCTCGCCGAACTCACGTCCGGATACTCACACAAAGCAATAATGCCGTGCCGTTTTTGTCACACTCGGCAAGGAAATGACCGCGCAAGCGCCAGCTTTGCTACAGCGTTAATTACGCCATGGCCTTTAGAGGGTAGGCTGTTCATGTTCACGCTACCCATCTCGGAGATCACGATGTTGAAGTTCCTGGTTGCTGGAGTTGCGACGTTTGGTTTTGTGGCTGCCGCCAGCGCGGCAGATCTTCCTCATCCGCAGCCGGTTACTGCTACGGCTCCGGTTGGCAAGATGCCGATCGGCAAGTATCCGGTTGGCAAGTACCCCGTCGGCAAGTACCCGGTTGGAAAAGCTCCTGCTCCGATCGTGACGAAGGGTTAGCTCGAGGATCGCTCAGTCAGCGCACGCTTTAGTTTTGCTGAAGGCGCTGCTTGGGGCCGACTACCCTTGTGAGGGCTTGAACGTGCCAGAATCCAATCGGACACGGGGCGGCTTGTGGCTGCTTGCCGGAATTGGTGTCATTGTGGCTTCCGTGACTTTGGGAGCCGGCATCGGTCATGCGCAGCAATTGGCTGCGCAAACGGATCAAGCGCCGCTGCGGCAGGACAAGCCGCGTAAGCCGTCGACGAGGTCGGTTGTGGCAACGGCCGTCGCGGGTTCAAGCGGTCCCGCTTCCGGAGCAGCCGCGAAGCCGGTTCGAAGGTCCTCGGCCAAAGGGCCGTACTACGTCGACTTTCGTGCCCGCACGGCGGCTTCTTATGGGCATGCGTTTGTTTGGTACGGCAAGACAAGCGAGAAGCAGGTCGAAGTCGCCGGGCTGCACCCGGCGGGCGATGTCCTGCCTTATGTGCTCGGACATCTTACTTGGGTGCCCTCCGAGACCGGAGCGAGCTACGGCGACCTTGACGAGCAGTATCTGACGGCCAGCTATCGCGTGTACTTGAGCGAGGCCGACGCGAAGAAGGTCTTTGCGTACATCAAGCACCTCCAGGCGACCTCGCCTGTTTGGAATGCGGAAACGACCAATTGCACGGCCTTTATTGGTCGCATCGCCAACTTCATGGGCCTGAAGGCGCCATTCCATTTGTTGAAGCCTGAGGAATACGTAAATCAGTTGAGAGAGTTGAACGGCGGGCGCCAAACGGCGCAGTTGGCTGATTCGGATCGCTAGTTTTCCCGCTAAGGCTGTTCGAAATACCGGGAGGTCGAGGCTGTAGCGGATCGCGGCTGCCGCAAAGGTCCGGTTGCGCAAGGCAAGCGCCGCCTCGGTGGCGTAGCCCTGTCCGTCATAGAGCAGCCAGCCAAGCTCCTGCTCCGGAAACAGCGGCCCATGGTTGATGCCGACCTGGCCGACGCACTGCTTCGAAGCCGTGACCTCAATCATCAACGCGCCATGACCGAACAAGCGCCAGCACGCTAGGTCGTGGCAAAACATCCCCCACGCCGCGCGCACATCGATCGAGCCGCCCATTCCGGCCGATCGGAGCGAAGCCAGGAACGCCTGATCGGCGGGGAACTCGTCAATCGCCTGCGGACGGCTCTGCCTGCATCGCAAGCGCATCAACCTCTCCACCGTGCTGGCTGGACAAAAAACTCGGCATCAAGGAGGTCGACGACGGCATTTGGCTCGTCAGCTTCATGCACTATGATTTGGGATACTTCGACCTGGAGCAGAAAACCCTGCAACCCCTCGACAACCCGTTCGGCACGAGGCTGTCACCCATGTCTTAGGTACGACCTGTTACCCATGTCTCCGGGCTGGACAGGCGAAGGGTGGCGGAGAGGGAGGGATTCGAACCCCCGATAGGCTTGCACCTATGCCGCATTTCGAGTGCGGTGCATTCAACCACTCTGCCACCTCTCCGATGGCCCGGGTGATTTGCGCCACCCGCGGTCGGGGCGTGTTCTAGGCGAGGATGGCGGGCCAGACAAGGCGCTGCAATAATATTTCCGTCACCCGTGCCTCGCGCCACCAAAGCACCAGGACGGCCGGAGAAAGCGCGCGGAAACAAAGCGCTAGCAGAACGGTTCTGGCTCGATCGGCGCGCGAGCGAACCAGCCGGAGCAGGAGCGGGCCATGGAGCATGTGACGATTCGAGCCAATGGCGCGGCGTTCCACGTCGCGCGGACCGGGACGGGCAAGCCGCTGCTGCTGTTGCACGGCTGGCCGGAGTTCTGGCTGACCTGGAAGCCTGTCATGGCGCGCCTCGCCGGCCGCTACACCCTGATCGCCCCCGACCTGCGCGGCTTCGGCGACAGCGACAAGCCCGAAGGCCCCTATGGCCCCGATCAGCATACCGACGACATGCTGGCGCTGCTGGACGCGCTCGGGATCGACAAGGCCGGCGTGGTTGGCCACGACGTCGGTGGCGCCGTGATGCAGCCCCTCGCCCGCAAGGCGCCCGAGCGCATCGCCGGATTGTTTTTCTTCGATTTCGTCTATCCCGGCATCGGGCCGCGGATGGCCGCGCCCGACCGGCTGAACCACATCTGGTACCAGTCGTTCCACCAGATGGAGATGGCGCCGGCGCTGGTCGGCGCCAACAGAGACAGCTGCCGCACCTATATCGGCCATTTCCTGCACAACTGGTCGCACCGCAAGGCTGCGTTCGACGACGTGATCGAGGACTTCGCCGACAACTTCTTCAAGCCCGGCAATCTCGCCGGCGGCTTTGCGCATTATCGCGCGTCGCATGCGGCGCGCGTGAAGATGATGCAGGGCGAAGCCCCGGCGCTGCCGCCGATCACTGTTCCGACCTGCATTCGCTGGGCCGAGCACGATCCGCTGTTTCCCTATGCCTGGACCGACCGATTAGGCGAGACCTTCTCCAATCTGGACCTTGGGATGTTTCCCGATGTCGGGCATTTCCCGCATCGCGAGGACCCCGACCGCGCGGCCGCCGAGATCGCCGGCTTCTTCGGGCGGATCAATTGGAAGTAGAAGTGGTGGGACCGCCAGGACGCGACAAAAACTGGCGGTCCCGTGCCGCTTCTTAATATTGCTGGCCGGGAAGTGCGGCTTCGCCGGTCGGCGGGAGCGACACGGTCCACGGTAGCGACCGACGTCGAAACGGCAACGCGAACCCGATCTTAACCTAACCGATCAACCTTACCGTGCGTAATCCGCGGCCGCTGGATCTGCGGATGGAGGTGCCCCGGATTTCGCGGAGCCTGTCATCGGGCGCGCATTCGCGCGACCCGTTGGCTGCATCCGGGCTACGCATGCTTACCTCCCCTTGAAAAGGGGAGGTCGCTTTGCTCGCCAGAGCAAAGCGGGTGGAGATCTGCTCTCTCCGCAAACAGCATCGCCTGCGGCCGACCCCCATCCCGACCTTCCCCCTTTCAGGGGGAAGGAGAAGGCAGACCGTAGCCCGGATGGAGCGCGCACGATCGCTGCAGCCCGCACGGCTCAGGCGTCGGCTTTCCTGGCTTTTTTGGCCTTTTTCTCGCTCTTTTCGCTCTCGTCATCCTTGTCTTTCTTCTCGGCCTTCTTGTCGTCCTTGCCGTTCTCCCGCTTGCGATTGGTGTAGCGGGCATTGCCAAGCCCGGTTCCGATCGTCAGCACGCCCCAGCGCGCGACATCCTGCATGAACGGGACCTCGGCCAGCCCCTGCACCACGCCGTCATTGTGCATCACGACCGCGGTGTCATGATCGCCGATCTGCGGGATCGCCTCGACCAGGCTCGCCGGCAAGTTGAATTTGCTGCTCTCCCAATTGCCGGGCAGGTTCTGCGCGCCCTTTTCGATCGATCCGTCCTCATTGATGACGCCGGGACAGGCGATGCCGATGAACGGCGCGAGCTTGAGATTCTCCTTCTCGGCGGCGGCAATCAACTCCTTCAGCATCTTCACCAGCCGCTTCACCGCGCCCTCGCGCGTCGGCTCGTCATCGGCGTGGCGCCACAGCTCCGATTTCCAGACCGCCGCCTTGGAGAGATCGGGCGCCTTCTTCCAGCGCGACTCGACCACGCCGCAGCGGATATTGGTGCCGCCGATGTCAACGGCGAGGACGCCGTCATGGGCCTCGAAAATCCACGATGGCGCCAGATGCAGCGTGCCGATCAGGCCGGCATCGTCGGGGTGAAAGCGGATCGGCAGCAAATCGACCTTGAAATCCTCCGACTTCAGGATGATCTCGGTGCGTGCGATGGCGAGTTCGCCGAGCCTGGAGTCGCGGAAGCCGCCGCCGACCACGATGCGCTCGGTCTTGGCCCAGGCCTTGGTGTTGAGGAAGCGCCGCGTCACATGGGCGAGCTCCTGCGCAAACTCCTCGATGGCGCTGTGCACGACCGCCGAGGCCTCGGTGTCGTCGCCGACCAACAGCTCATCGAGCTTCTTCTTGCTGATCTTGTCCGACGGCTCGTCGCCGAACGGATCCTCGTCCGATTTGCGCAGCGGCTTGCGCCAGCGGTCGAGGATCTTGCGGAACGCGCCCTTCGAGGCGCGATCGCCGAGAAAGCCCTCGTCGTCCTTCAGCTCGATGTTGAAGCTGTCGATGTCGACAGACGGCAACCGCGCGGCACCGTGGTGCGCGATGCCCGTGGTCAATCCAGCGTCTTCGGCCATTTGCCCGTGCCTGCCCGCTTGAGGGTCCCAGAACTATTTCTTGAGCATGATCTTTTCGGAAAACCGCTTCACACTTTTCCGGATCATGCTGTAACGGCCGGGAACTCAAATGGTTGCGTCCCGCGCTGCGCCGTCTGGCCAGGCGCGGGACGCAATTTTCGCAGGGGCGTCAGGCGGCCTTCAGCCCGTAGCGCGCCGCAGGCGTGCTGCGCGACAGGTTCGGCATCAGCTTCTGGCGGGCCGCCTCATAGGCCTGCCAATCGGCAGCCTCCGGCAGCGACGGCACGGTGATGACTTCGCCCTGGTCGAGACCGGCGAGCGCGGCGTCGACCATGTCCTCGGCCTTCATCACGATCTCGCCGGGCAGATGCTCGACCGGCGTACCGGCCACGCCCCAGAATTCGGTCGCGGTGGCGCCCGGCAACACCGCCTGGACCCGGATGTTCTTGTCCTTGAGCTCGTGCTGCAACGATTGCGTCAAGGCGAGGACGAAAGCCTTGCTGCCGCCGTAGACGCCGTTGAGCATCTCCGGCGCGACGCCGACCACCGAGGCGATGTTGACGATGGTGCCGCCGCCGCGCGCGACGAATCCCGGCACCGCCGCATAGGTCAGGCGCATCAGCGCGTCGACATTGAGCGCGATCAAGTCGCTCATCTTGTCGACATCGGACGCGAGCAGCGGCGCGGTCGCACCGACGCCCGCATTGTTCACCAGCACGCTGATGCCGGTATTGCTGCGCAGAATGGATTCGATCCGTGACACGTCGCCGCGCTTGCCGAGGTCGGCGGCAACGATCTCGATCGATCGGCCCGTCTCCGCCGACAGACGCCTGGCAAGCCCATCGAGGCGCTCGCGGTTGCGTGCGACGAGGATCAGATCGTAGCCACGCCGTGCGAGCCGGTCCGCGTAGATGGCACCGATTCCGGACGACGCACCGGTAACGAGCGCCGTTCCTTTGGCTGACTTGGTCATGTTGGTCTCCTGTTTGACCCGAACGGCCGGTTTTGGCCGCTGTTCAGGTTCTACAGGCCCCCTTGCATGTCTCAAATGTCATATATACACCTTTTTAGGACACGTATCGTGGCTGGAGGGTTCCATGCAGGAGATCGGCTTCGTCGTCTTCCCGGGATTCCAGGTGATGGGCTTCACCGCCATCACCGCCTTCGAGATCGCCAATCTGGTGGCGGGTGAAAATTTCTACCGGGTCACACTGCTGTCCGAGAATGGCGGCCCGGTGCGGTCATCCGCGGGCTTCAATGTCGAGACCGAAGCGTTCAGCGCGCGCAGCTTCGACACGCTGTTCGTCGGCGCGGGCACCGAGCTGCATCCAGCGTCACCGAAGCTGACCGACTATGTTCGCCGCGCCCTGACGGCGTCACAGCGCATCGCCGCGCCCTGCGTCGGCGCCTTCTCGCTCGCCGAAGCCGGCCTGCTCGACGGCCGGCGCGTCTCCACGCATTGGCAATACGCCGCCGAGCTGCAGGCGCGCTTTCCCAAGCTGAAAGTCGAGCAGGACCGCATCTACATCGTCGACGGGCCGATCTGGACCTCGGCCGGCATGACCGCGACGATCGATCTGGCGCTGGCGATGGTCGAGCATGACCTCGGCGTCGAGGTCGCCCGTTCGGTGGCGCGCAAGCTCGTCGTCTATCACCGCCGCACCGGCGGACAGTCGCAGTTTTCGGCGCTGCTCGAGCTCGACCCGAAATCCGATCGTATCCAGAACGCGCTCAATTACGCCAAGGCGCATCTGCGCAACGAGCTCTCGGTCGAGGAGTTGGCCGCCGTCGCACGGCTCAGCCCGCGCCAGTTCAGCCGCGCCTTCCGTTCAGAGACCGGCCAGTCACCGGCCAAGGCGATCGAGCATCTTAGGGTCGAGGCGGCGCGCGAATTGATCGGTGACGGCCGCCATTCGATGGACGAAATTGCCGTAGAGACCGGCTTTGCCGACCGCGAACGGATGCGGCGGGCGTTCTTGCGGGTGCTGGGCCAGCCGCCCCAGACCATCCGACGCCACGCGAGGATCGCGGCCCAGGCGCAGGCTTGAGCCGCCAATCTCGGCCAAAACCATGCCAAACCCTTCATTTTTGGCCGGTTTTTGCCCTGCTTTACCTTGACTCTCGGTCGTTTGCGGCTATAAGTCCCCCCGTCCGGCGCGGGGATTTCTCGCGCCGATCGTTTTTGTGCGGACCATTTGGGAATTCATTCCCTTCGCACGAGACACGCAACCCATAGCGACTGAACAAAAAGCCGACCCGGGCGAATCGTCCGAGGCCGGGATCGAACACGAAGGAATCAAACGATGTTCGCAGTCATCAAAACCGGCGGCCGGCAATACCGTGTCGTTCCGAATGATGTACTCGAGATAGGCAAGATCGCCGGCGATGTCGGCACGATCGTGCAGCTTGGCGAAGTTCTGGTGCTCGGCGGTGACACGCCGGTGCTGGGAACGCCCACCGTCGCAGGCGCGTCCGTTGCAGCCGAAGTGCTGCAGCACAAGCGCGGCGCCAAGGTGATCGCGTTCAAGAAGCGTCGCCGCAAGAATTCACGCCGCAAGCGCGGCTATCGCGACGAGCTCACGGTGCTTCGCATCACCGAGATCCTCGCCGATAACGCCAAGCCGACCGTCGGCCCGCGGCCGAAGAAGGAAAAGGTCGCAGCGCCCGCCGATGGCGAGGATGCAGCGCCAAAGGCGGCCAAGAAGAAGGCGCCCGCAAAGGCGCCGGCCGCCAAGAAGGCTCCGGCCAAGAAGGCCGCGGCCAAGGCTTAAGAAGAAGTGATCGTCGCGCTTTCAGATGTGAAGCGTGACAAAACGTGAAATGATTCCGTCAAGGAATTGATCTAGAGATCAAAGCGAAGTCGGAGACGAGCCATGGCTCACAAAAAAGCAGGCGGTTCATCGCGCAACGGGCGTGATTCCAAGGGCAAGCGCCTTGGCATCAAGGCGTTCGGTGGCGAGCGCGTGATCCCCGGAAACATCATCGCGCGTCAGCGCGGCACCACCTGGCATCCTGGCCTTAATGTCGGCATGGGCACCGATCATACTCTCTTCGCCAAGGTCGAGGGTCATGTCGAGTTCCGTGCCAAAGCCAACGGCCGCACATTCGTATCGGTTATTCCGATGGCAGAGGCGGCCGAGTAGACGGTGGACACACATGAGTCCGCCGGGTCCTGTTGAACCGGCGGAGTCGCAAAGGGCTCCAAGGGGAGGCGGGATGACCGGCCTCCCCTTTTTGTTGCGCGCGTTCCACTTCGACCGCGCGTGACGTTCCAAGCGTTGCGTACCGATTTTTCGCATCACAGGAGCTCGACATGTTGCAGGACATCCCGACGCCGACCTTGCGCGAGGCAAGAGCTTGCGTCCTCGAGACAGAACGGCTGACATTGCGCAAGCCGACGCTCGCGGACGTAAAAGCAATCGCACGCCTCGCCAATGACCGCCGCATCGCGGAGAACACCCGCCGCCTGCCGCATCCCTATACCCAGGACGACGCCATCGACTTCGTGCGCGCGCTCGGCGCCGGCGGGCGCGAAACCGTTTTCCTGATCGAGAACAATCACACGCCGATCGGCATGGTCGGCATCGACTGGCGCGAGGAGACATCGGCCGAACTCGGCTACTGGCTCGGCGTCGACTATTGGGGCCAGGGCTTCGGCACCGAGGCTGCGCGCGCGGTGATCGATTACTTCTTCGAGGAGTTCGATCTCGACCAGCTGATCTCGGGCGCCCGCGTCGTCAATCCGTCGTCGCGCAATATCCTCGAGAAGTGCGGCTTCCAGTGGGGCGGCGTCGAGCTGCACCGCTTCGAGGCGCTGGGCTCCTCGAGCCCGGTCGACTGCTTCCGCCTGTCACGCGGTGTCTGGACGTCGCTGAAGCGCTGGAACAACTCGACCCGGCGGGAGAGCTGAGACTTTTGGCTTCACCCTCCCCTGGAGGGGGAGGGTCGTTGCTGAAGCGCAGCGGAAGGCGCAACGGGGTGGGGTGATCTCTCCACTCGGGCACCGTTGGATGAGGAGAGACCTTCACCCCACCCCGCCGCTCATTGCATTCGCGTCGACCCTCCCCCTCCAGGGGAGGGTAAACATCACGCCGGCGGATTCACCGCGGAGTCCGGGCGTCCAAGCTGTTGCTCGCGCACGAAGATGTAGAGGCCGGCCGCGATGATAATAGCGGCGCCGATGATCGTGGCCCAGGACGGCACGTCGCCGAACACCACGAAGCCGAAGATCACCGCCCAGACGATCATCGAATACTGGTACGGCACCACCACGCTCGCCGGCGCGAGCTTCAGCGAACGATTGACGCAAAGCAGCGCCGCGACCGAGATGATGCCGGCGGTGAAGAACAGCACGAGGCTGCCGGCTGACGGCGTCACCCAGCCGAACGGCGAGAGCACGAGGCCCAGGATGAAGGTGCCGCCGAATTGCGACGTCGCCAGCACGATATCGGGGGTCGCGCGCAGCGAGCGCGTGATCAGCATCAGCACTGCAAACGACAGGCTGCCGCCAAGCGCGATCATCGCCGGCCAGCTGATGGTCTGCGCCGACGGCCGAAGCGCGATCAACACCCCGCAGAAGCCGACCAGGATCGCGGTCCAGCGCCGCCAGCCGATATGCTCGCCGAGCACGAGGCCCGACATCGCGGTGACGAAGATCGGTCCGGCCAGATAGTAGGTGATGACGTCGGCGAGCGGCAGATAGACGGTCGCCAGGAAGAACGCCGCAACCTCCACCGTCGACAGCGTGACGCGCAGCAATTGCAGCCACGGGCGTTCCAGATGCAGAAAATCCGCGCGCCGCTGCCACACGATCGGCAGCAGCACGAGCCGCGCCGCACAGGCGCGCAGCCACAGCAATTGCCCGACCGAATAGGTGGCGACGATGAATTTGCCCATCGCATCGCCGAACGAGAACATGAAGATCGACAGCAGCATCAACCCGATGCCGGCGAGCCGCGCCGATCGGTCGTCGTAGGAGGACAGCTTTGCGAACAGGCTCATGAGCAGACTTGCGCTTTTGTTCCCGAGTCGTCCGGTTTTAAAGACGTGGATGCCCGGGACAAGCCCGGGCATGACGAATTGAACGGATTGCCGCACCTGCGCCGCTGCGATACCGGTAGCTGATCCCGGCAACAAAATGAGCAGGAAACGCCGCATGAGCGACTTCGACCCCACCCAGCATCGCATGGTCCCCGCGCAGCGCTGGTTCGAGGATTTCGTGCTCGGCGAGCGCTTCGTGATTCCGAGCCGGACCCAGACCTCGGCGGTGTTCGCGGCGTTCCAGACCGCCAGCGGCGACACCCATCCGATCCATTACGACGTCGAATATTGCCGCGCGCGCGGCATGCCTGATTTGCTCGCGCACGGCTTCCAGACCCTGGTGCACACCGCGCCCGGCGCGGGATTGTTCCCCTATGTCGTGGAGGAGTCGCTGATCGGCTTCCTCGAGCAATCGAGCAAGTTCCTGAAACCGGTCTATGCCGGCGATACCATCTACCCCGCGCTGGAGGTGATCGAGCTGTCGCCGGGCAAGACCACCGGCGTCGTGACGCTGCGCTCGACCGTGCACAACCAGCGCCGCGAGCTGGTGCTGGAGGGGATGCAGAAATTCCTGGTCCGGCGGCGGCCGAGTTAGCCGCAAGGGCCGTAAAAAGGCCCGAAAATTAAGGCTTTTCGCTGAAGTCAGGGCCTTTCCGGGTTGCCGCCGCGGCCACCCTGCCCTAACTAGTGAAAATCATGAAATTCCTCGATGAAGCCAAGGTCTATATTCGCTCGGGCGACGGCGGCAACGGCTGCGTCGCGTTCCGGCGCGAGAAGTTCATCGAGTTCGGCGGTCCCTCCGGCGGCAATGGCGGTCGCGGCGGTGACGTCATCATCGAGTCCGTCGACGGACTGAACACGCTGATCGATTACCGCTACCAGCAGCACTTCAAGGCACAGAAGGGCACCAATGGCATGGGCAAGGACCGCCATGGCGCCAACGGCAAGCCGATCGTGCTGAAAGTGCCGGTCGGCACCCAGGTGTTCGACGAGGACCGCGAGACCCTGCTGCACGACTTCACCGAACTCGGCGAGAAATTCGTGCTGGCTGAAGGCGGCAATGGCGGCTTCGGCAACGCGCATTTCAAATCCTCCACCAACCGCGCGCCGCGCAACGCCAATCCCGGCGCGCCCGGCGAAGAGCGCTGGATCTGGCTGCGGCTGAAGCTGATCGCCGATGCCGGGCTGGTCGGCCTGCCCAACGCCGGCAAATCGACCTTCTTGTCGGTGGTCAGCGCGGCACGGCCGAAGATCGCCGACTATCCCTTCACCACGCTGCATCCGCAGCTTGGCGTGGTGAATTTCGGCGGCCGCGAATTCGTGCTCGCCGACATCCCCGGCCTGATCGAGGGCGCGCATGAAGGCGCCGGGCTCGGCGACCGCTTCCTCGGTCACGTCGAGCGCTGCCGCGTGCTGCTGCATCTGGTCGACGCGACCTGCGAGCATGCCGGCAAGGCCTACAAGACGGTGCGCACCGAGCTCGAAGCCTATGAGGGCCATCTCGCCGACAAGATCGAGATCGTCGCGCTCAACAAGATCGACGCCGTCGCGCCCGACGAACTGAAGAAGCAGAAGGACCGCCTCAAGCGGGCGGCGAAGAAGACGCCGCTGTTGCTGTCAGGCGCGACCGGCGAAGGCGTGCAGGATGCGCTGCGCGCGCTGGTCGAGGTGATCGGCGAGGCGCCGGTGTCCAACAAGGCCAAGGGTGGCCAGGCGGAGCCGTGGGCGACGCCGGTGCCGCAGGGTTGAACGGCACAAGCCGCGCAACGCCTGGACTTCCCAAGCCACATTGTGGCGTCTATTGCTTCCACCTTCCTGCCAGACCGAATCCATGAAACGCCCCGCGCTCAAGAACTTTCGCCGCATCGTCGTCAAGGTCGGCTCATCGCTGCTGGTCGACTCGCAGGCCGGCGAAGTGCGCGCGTCCTGGCTCGCCGCGCTGGTCGAGGACATCGCAAAGCTGCACAAACGAGGCTGCGAGGTCATGGTGGTGTCGTCGGGCTCGATCGCGCTCGGCCGCAGCCGCCTGAAGCTGCCGCGCGGCCCGCTGAAGCTCGAAGAGAGCCAGGCTGCCGCAGCGGTCGGCCAGATCGCGCTGGCGCGAATCTGGTCGGAGGTGCTCGGCCATCACGGCATCGGCGCCGGGCAGATTCTGGTGACGCTGCAGGACACCGAAGAGCGCCGCCGCTATCTCAACGCGCGCTCGACGATCGCAAAGCTGCTGGAATGGGGCGCGGTGCCCGTGATCAACGAGAATGACACGGTCGCGACCACCGAGATCCGCTATGGCGACAATGATCGCCTCGCCGCCCGCGTCGCCACCATGGCGAGCGCGGATCTTCTGATCCTGCTGTCCGATATCGACGGCCTCTACACCGCGCCGCCCGCGCTCGATCCCGACGCCAAGCTGATCCCGGTGGTCGAAAGCATCACCTCGGAGATCGAGGGGATGGCCGGCTCGGCCGGGTCCGAATTGTCGCGCGGCGGCATGACCACCAAGATCGAGGCCGCGAAGATCGCGACCACGGCCGGCACCCACATGCTGATCGCCTCCGGCAAGATCGAGCATCCGCTCGCTGCGATCGCCGACGGCGGCCGCTGCACCTGGTTCCTGACCCCCGCCAATCCCGTCACCGCGCGCAAACGCTGGATCGCGGGCTCACTCGAGCCAAAGGGCACCTTGACCATCGATGCCGGCGCGGTCGCGGCGCTGCGCGCCGGCAAGAGCCTGTTGCCGGCTGGCGTGATCCGGGTCGACGGCCAGTTCGCCCGCGGCGATGCCGTGGTGGTGCGCGGCCCCGACACCCACGAGATCGGCCGCGGCCTGGTCGCATACGACGCCGAGAACGCCGAGAAGATCATGGGCCGCTCCTCGCCCGACGTGATGACCATTCTGGGCATCAGCGGCCGGTCCGAGATGATCCATCGCGACGACCTCGTGATCGGCCCGGCCGGGGCGATCCCGCCCAAATAAGCCACTGGATAGGCCATTGGCCGAGCGGGGCGGCCTGCCGCCCACCTGCCATGCCGGTTCCGCGCCTCGCCACCCTTCAATTGCCATGCTAGAACATGGCCTTAGTCCAAAGCTGGTAGTTTCATGAGCGCCCCCCTGAAGGCGATCGACGGCAACGCCGATCTTACTGCCCTGATGACCGACCTCGCCGCCAAGGCGCGCGCCGCGGCGCGCGTGCTGGCGCTGGCGCCGCCGGAGCAGAAGGACCGGGCGCTCGCCGCGATCGAGCGCGCGATCCGCGCCGACGCGCCGGCCATCCTCGCCGCCAATGCCGAGGATGTCGCCGAGGCGCGCGCGAGCGGCATGACCTCCGCCTTCGTCGACCGCCTGACGCTGACCCAGGCGCGCGTTGCCGGCATGGCCGATGGCGTTGCGACCGTGCGTGAGATCATCGATCCGGTCGGCGCCGTCACCGAAAGCTGGCAGCGGCCGAACGGCATGACCATCGAACGCGTCCGCGTGCCGCTCGGCGTCATCGGCGTGATCTTCGAGAGCCGGCCCAATGTCGCCGCCGACGCCGGTGTGCTGTGCCTGAAGTCCGGCAACGCCGTGATCCTGCGCGGCGGCTCGGACAGTTTCCGCTCCTGCCGCGCGATCCATGCCTGCCTGGTGCAGGGCCTGCGTGAGGCCGGCCTGCCCGAGGCCGCGATTACCCTGGTGCCGACCCGTGACCGCGCGGCAGTCGGCCTGATGCTGACGGGATTGAACGGCGGCATCGATGTGATCGTGCCGCGCGGCGGCAAGAGCCTGGTCGCACGTGTCGCGGCGGAGGCGCGCGTTCCGGTGTTCGCGCATCTCGAGGGCGTCAACCACATTTACGTCGACGCCAGCGCCAGGCTCGATATGGCCAAGGCGGTCGTGCTGAACGCCAAGATGCGCCGTCCCGGCGTCTGCGGCGCCGTCGAGACCCTGCTGGTCGATCGCACCGCTGCCGCGACGCAGCTGAAACCGCTGGTCGAGCTGTTGATCGATGCCGGTTGCGAGGTGCGCGGCGACGACGCCGTGCAGGGCGTCGATGCCAGGGTGAAGCCCGCATCCGACGAGGACTGGGACACCGAATACGAGGACGCGATCATCTCGGCGAGGATCGTCGACGGTCTCGATGAAGCGATTACGCATATTCAAAATCACGGCTCGCATCACACCGATGCGATCGTGACGGAGGATGCCGCTGCCGCGCAAAGGTTTCTCAACGAAGTCGATTCGGCGATCGTGCTGCACAACGCCTCGACCCAGTTCGCCGACGGCGGCGAGTTCGGCTTCGGCGCTGAGATCGGAATTGCTACCGGCAAATTCCACGCCCGCGGGCCTGTTGGCGCCGAGCAGCTGACGAGCTTCAAGTACCGCGTCCACGGCACCGGGCAGACGCGGCCGTGATCATTGTCGCACGCGCACGGTAAGCCATTGCAGCAAGCATCGAGCGTGTCGTTATCCGCAGCCCAGGCGCTTCCGTTCTATACCAACGGCATGCGCATCGGGCTGCTTGGCGGCTCGTTCAATCCGCCGCACGCCGCGCATCGCGCCATCAGCCTGTTTGCGCTCAAGCGCCTGCAGCTCGACCGCGTGTGGTGGCTGCTGACGCCGGGCAACCCGCTGAAGAACCATGACGGCCTGCATGCGCTTGCCGAGCGCGCCGAGGCCGCGCGCCGCGTTGCCGATGATCCGCGCATCGACATCAGCTGTCTCGAAGCTGTCATTGGCGTCAGCTACACTGTGGACACGATCATCCACTTGCGCCGCCGTGTCTCCGGCGTGCACTTCGTCTGGATCATGGGCGCTGACAATCTCGCGCAATTTCATCGCTGGAAAGATTGGCGGCGCATCGCGTCCGATGTGCCGATTGCCGTGATCGACCGTCCGCCCCAAAGCTTCCGCGCCCTTGCCGCACCGGCGGCGCAGGCGCTCGCGCGCTATCGCATGCCCGAAAATCAGGCGACACGGCTGGCCGACCAGCAGGCGCCGGCCTGGGTGTTCCTGACAGGAATGAAATCCAATTTGTCTTCGACCGGACTTCGGAACCCGGACGGGAGCTGGAGAACGGCATGAAGCGCAAAAGGGTTACTGGAATATTGAAACCATTAACCCCACATGCGTAGTATGGCGCGTGGGGCCGAGGATTCGGCACCCGCGATACAGTGAAAGGAATGGTCCCTGGCCACATCTGTATTGTCAAAGTCTGTTTTACCCAAGGTTCCAAAGACTGCGCGTAAAACATCGACGAAAACCGCGGCCTTGCAGGCGCAACCGGACGCCGACAAACCGGATGCCAACAAGACGCTGAGCCTGATCCTCTCCCGCCTCGAGGACATGAAGGCGGAAGAGACGGTCACCATCGACCTTCGGGGCAAATCCGCATATTCCGACTACATGATCGTCACCACCGGCCGGGTTAACCGGCACGTTGGCGCGATCGCGGAAAATGTGACGAAGAGCCTCAAGGAGAACGGGGTCAAGAACATCCATGTCGAGGGCTTGCCCAATTGCGACTGGGTGCTGATCGATTCCGGCGAGGTGATCGTGCACGTGTTCAGGCCTGAGGTGCGCGAGTTCTACAACCTCGAGCGGTTGTGGACTCAGAACCCGGCGGTCGCGGCGGTCTAAGGGGGTTCGAAGCCGATGCGAATCGGCTGCAGCGCAGCTAGTCTGCGTTGATGCGCCTTGTCGTGATCTGCATCGGCCGTCTGAAACAGGGCCCTGAACGGGAGCTCGCCGAGCGTTACCGCGAGCGCTTCGAGGATATCGGCCGCAAGCTCGGGTTTCGCGGCCTCGACATCCACGAGATCGCGGAAAGCCGCGCGCGCGACACCGCCGCGCGCATTGCCGAGGAGGCTGCGGCGATCTCCGCATTGCTGCCTGAGAAGCACGCGCTGGTCGCCCTCGACGAACGCGGCAAGAGCATCGACAGTGCGACCTTTGCCCGGCAGCTCGGCCGCTGGCGCGACGAGGGAACAGCACATACTGTCTTCGTGATCGGCGGCGCAGACGGACTTTCGCCTGAATTGCAGCGCAAGGCTTTGTTGCGAATTGCATTCGGCTCCGCGACCTGGCCGCATCAAATGGTCCGCGTCATGCTTCTGGAACAGATTTATCGCGCCGCAACCATTTTGGCCGGCCACCCCTATCATCGCGCGTAAGGCGTGGTGACGGACAGTCGAAACCACTGAACTCACGCGAATGCAGCACAAGCGGGACACAGCTTCGTATTCGGCTTCGCATGCCGGCACCGCGCGCCGCCGCCGGCTGCCGGCATCGCTGCCGCTGTCGATCGCGATGTTCGCCGCCTATCCGCTGGCCGCGGCGCACGCGCAAGCGACACCACCAGCGCAGCAATCTGCGCCGCCGGCGCAGCAGGCCGCAACCGCGGAGCCGTCGCCCGATGAGATCAAGCAGCGCGAACAGGAACTCGAGGCCGCGCGCGAGCAGCAGCGCAAGGCGACCGAGCTGCAGGAGAAGCTGAAGGCCGACATCGCCGCGATCGGCCAGGACCGCAGCAAGCTCAATCAGCAGCTGATCGATATTGCCGGCCAGGTCCGCGGCGTCGAGACGCGGATCGCTGACGCCGAGGCACGCCTGCAGCCGCTCGACGGCCGTGAGCGCGAAATCCGCGCCTCGCTCGATTCACGCCGCTCCGAGGTGATCGAGGTGCTGGCCGCGCTGCAGCGCGCCGGGCGACGCACGCCGCCGGCGCTGCTGGTGCGGCCCGAGGACGCGCTGCAATCGCTGCGCACCGCAATGCTGCTCGGCGCCGTGGTGCCGGAGTTGCGCGTCCGCGCCGAGAAGCTTGCGGCCGATCTCGGCGAGCTGGTGGCGCTGCGCAAGACCATCTCGACCGAGCGCGACGCGCTGGCGGCCGACCGCGACAAGCTGAAGGAAGACCAGACCCGGCTGGCGGCGCTGGTCGACGAACGGCAACGGCAGCAGAGCGCGGCCGAAAAGGACATGGAGGCCGAAGGCGCCCGTGCCATCGCGCTGTCGAAGCAGGCCGACAATCTGCAGACCCTGATCGCCAAGATGGAGCAGGATCTCAAGAGCGCGGCCAAGGCCGCCGCCACCGCCAGCCTCCAGGGAGCGCCGGCGACGGTTAACGGCAAGCCGAATCTGGGGGCGCTCAAGGACCCGGCCCGCATGAGCCCGGCGGTCGCTTTCGCCTCGGCCAAGGGCCTGTTCTCCTATCCCGTGAATGGCACCAAGATTCGCGAATTTGGCGGTTCCGACGGCGCGGGGGGCGTACAAAAAGGCATTTCTTTGGCAGCCAAGCCGGGCGCGCAGGTCACAACCCCGTGTGACGGCTGGGTTGTTTACGCTGGTCCTTTCCGTAGCTATGGACAACTCTTGATCCTCAATGCCGGGGGCGGGTATCATGTCCTGATCGCCGGGATGGAGCGTATTTCGGTAAACATCGGCCAGTTTGTACTTACGGGGGAGCCGGTTGCGACCATGGGGTCGACGTCCCAAGTTGCATCCATTCTCGCGACAAATGCGAGCCAGCCAGTGCTCTATGTTGAGTTCCGGAAAGACGGCACTCCAATCGATCCAGGTCCATGGTGGGCCGCAAATGAAGGCGAAAAGGTTCGCGGATGATGCGCAAGACTTCGGTAATTCTCCTTAGCGCCGCCACCGGCGCGGCCCTGACGCTTTTCGTTACGCAGCCCCGCGCTGTGCTGATGGGATCGAGCGCGCGCGCCGCGACGTCGGACACCTATCGCCAGCTCAATCTGTTCGGCGACGTGTTCGAGCGGGTGCGCAGCGACTATGTCGAGAAGCCCGATGACAGCAAGCTGGTCGAATCCGCGATCTCCGGCATGCTGACCGGCCTCGACCCGCACTCGAGCTACATGGACGCCAAGAGCTTCCGCGACATGCAGGTGCAGACCCGCGGCGAGTTCGGCGGCCTCGGCATCGAGGTCACGATGGAAGACGGCCTGATCAAGGTCGTCTCGCCGATCGACGACACCCCGGCCTCGAAGGCCGGCATCATGGCCAACGACATCATCACGACCCTCGACGACGAGGCGGTGCAGGGTCTGACGCTGAACCAGGCCGTCGAGAAGATGCGCGGTCCGGTCAACACCAAGATCAAGCTCAAGATCATCCGCAAGGGCCAGGACAATCCGATCGACGTCACGCTGGTGCGCGACAACATCCGCGTCCGCTCGGTGCGTGCGCGCGTCGAGGCCGATGACATCGCCTATATCCGCATCACCACCTTCAACGAGCAGACCACCGAAGGCCTGAAGAAGGAGATCACCAATCTGCAGGGCCAGATCGGCGACAAGCTGAAGGGCTACGTCATCGATCTCCGCAACAACCCCGGCGGCCTGCTCGAAGAAGCGGTCACGGTGTCCGACTCCTTCCTGGAGCGTGGCGAGATCGTCTCGACCCGCGGCCGCAACGCCGAGGAAACCCAGCGCCGCGCCGCCCATCCGGGCGACCTGACCAAGGGCAAGCCGGTGATCGTGCTGATCAACGGCGGCTCGGCATCGGCCTCCGAAATCGTCGCCGGCGCGCTGCAGGACCACAAGCGGGCGACGCTGGTCGGCACCCGTTCGTTCGGCAAGGGCTCGGTGCAGACCATCATCCCGCTCGGCTCGGGCAATGGCGCGCTGCGCCTGACCACCGCGCGCTACTACACGCCGTCGGGCAAGTCGATCCAGGCCAAGGGCATCGTGCCCGACATCGAGGTGCTGCAGGACGTGCCGGAAGAGCTGAAGGCGCGCACCGACACCAAGGGCGAAGCCTCGCTGCGCGGCCATCTCAAGAACGACGGCGACGAGAAGACCGGCTCGCAGTCCTACGTCCCGCCGGACGCCAAGGACGACAAGGCGCTGAAGATGGCCGACGACCTGCTGCACGGCATCAAGTCGACCTCGAGCGCGCCAGCGGCGCCGGAGGCCGCGCGCGACAAGGCCGCGGTCGACAAGCCGGGCAACAAGGCCGCGAACTGATTTAATCCGATCGATTCGGCGAACAGGGCGGCCCGCGGGCCGCCCTTTCTGCTTTCGGTGTCCGCCCGTAACCGTGCTTTGCCGGGCAGGCCGGCGCGCGGGATTGCACCGCATCGTGCTATCGTTCGCGCTGTTGATTCGGGGAGGGTCATGGCAGAAGCGGCCGACGAACTGAGCACGCCGCTTGGGCAGACGACCGTGGGCAGGACGCGCTGGTTTCGCCTGCCATTCACGGCGATGCAGGCGCTCGCCGTGCTGCTCGGGCTCGTGCTGGTCGGCTTTGTCGGCATCGCGCTGTTCAACGACAACCCGCTCGGGGGCGAGCCGATCGCCCGTGTCACGCTGCGCAATCCCCCGCCCGCCGCCGACGACGACAAGCACGCTCCAGCCGCCCAGGCGGCGGCCGAACCGGCGGCCAAATCCGCCGCCAAGGCCCCGGCCGCAGCCAGTGACGCGAGAACCGTCACCATCATCGACGGCTCCAACGGCAAGCGCCAGGACGTGGTGATCGGCGCCGGCGATCCGGCCGACAAGGCCGACGGCGATACGCCGCCACTTGCGATGACTGGCATCGATCCGCGCCTGCTGGAAAAGTCACGCTACGGCATGATCCCGGTGGTCACCGACGGCCTGAAGCCGTTCACGGTCTACGCGGCCGAGGCTGACCGCGCCAAGGCCGCCCGGATGCCCGTGGTCGCCATTGTGGTCGCCGGCCTCGGCGTCGGCGCCGCCAAGACCACCGACGCCATCATGAAGCTGCCGCCGGCGGTGACGCTGGCCTTCACGCCCTATGGCTCCGATCCGGGCAAGCTTGCGGAACGTGCCCGGACCCAGCGTCACGAGATCCTGCTGCAGATCCCGATGGAGCCGTTCGACTATCCCGACAACGATCCCGGGCCGCAAACCCTGCTGACCACGCTGAGCAGCGAGCAGAACCTCGACCGCTTCTATTGGCACCTCAGCCGCCTGCAAGGCTATGCCGGGATAGCCAATTTCATGGGAGGCCGGTTCGTTGCGGCCGATCCCGTGATGCACCCCATCGTCCGCGAAGCGGCCAAGCGCGGCCTGAGCTATTTCGACGACGGTTCCACCCCACGTAGCGTCGCGCAGACCCTCTCAGCGGGCCAGTCATTGCCGTTCGCCAAGGCCGATTTCGCCATCGACGCGGTGCCGACGTCGGCGGAAATCGACCGCGCGCTGGTCAAGCTGGAAACCATCGCCAAGGAACGCGGCACGGCGGTGGGCGTCGCCTCGGCGTTGCCGGTCTCGATCGAGCGGCTCGGCGCCTGGCTCAAGACACTGGACTCCAAGGGCATTATGCTTGTGCCATTGACAACGGCGATGCTGAAATCAAAATCGGGCTAAAGATTCAATCCGTTGGTGCAGCTCGATACCTTGCCGGGGGGCCGGGTCGGGCGGCTCCAGAAAATGTGCGAGGTAGCGGCAGCATGGCACGTTATGAAGACCTGCCCTATCGAACCTGCGTCGGCATCATGCTGCTGAATACAGCGGGGCTGGTCTTCATCGGACGCCGCGCGGGCGGCATCGAGCATGTCGACGACGCGCATGTCTGGCAGATGCCGCAAGGCGGCGTCGATCCCGGCGAGGATACGTTTCAGGCGGCGCGACGCGAGCTCTATGAGGAGACCAGCATCAAGTCCGTGGAGAAGCTCGGCGAGGTCTCGGACTGGCTGATCTATGATATCCCACGCACCGTCGCCGGCCGCGCCTGGAAGGGCCGCTATCGCGGACAGCGACAAAAGTGGTTCGCGTTACGCTTCACCGGCGATGAGAACGAGATCAACGTCGCCAATCCGGGCGGCGGCCACAAGGCCGAGTTCATCACCTGGCGCTGGGAGCCGATGAAGAATCTGCCGGAGCTGATTGTGCCGTTCAAGCGTCCGGTCTATGAGCGCGTCGTGAAGGAATTCGCCGGTCTGGCGGCCAAGTAGCCGACCGGGTCAACGCGCGACGTACCCACCGAGATGTCATCAGATAAGCCCTATCGCCCCAATGTGGGCATCGCGCTGTTCAACGCCGACGGACGCGTGCTGATCGGCCACCGGATCAAGGACGACGGTCCGGAGATCGTGCTGCCCGGCCTCGAATGGCAGATGCCGCAGGGCGGCATCGACGCCGGCGAGGATCCGGGCCAGGCCGTGATGCGCGAATTGTGGGAAGAGACCGGGGCGGTCAACGCCGACTATCTCGGCGAGACCGACTGGATGACCTACGAATTCCCCGCCTATGACGGGCCGGCATCGCACCGGCTCGCCAAGTTCCGCGGCCAGCGGCAGAAATGGTTTGCGCTGCGCTTCACCGGACGCGACGAGGAGATCGATCCATTGACGCCGCGCAACGGCCAGCCCGCCGAATTCGATCAATGGCGCTGGGAGCGCCTCGACCACGTTGCCGATCTCGTGGTGCCGTTCCGCCGCAACGTCTATCGCGCGGTCGCGACCCGGTTCGCGGAATTCGCCGGCTGATCCTGCGGCGGTATGCGCCGCGCGTCGCCCGGTGTCATGCCGTAGGTCGAACGGAAGACGCGATAGAAGGTCGCGATGCTGTCGAAGCCGCACGAGAACGCGATCTCGTCGATGCTGCGCTCCCGTATGGCGTAGAGCGCGCGCCTCGCCGCCTTCAACCTTGCCGCCGTCAGCGTCCGCGCAAATGACAGGCCGGTTGGCTCGAACAGCGCATGCAATTGCCGCAGTGAGATGCCGAGCTCGGCGGCAACCACGGCCGGCGTGAGCGAGGCGCGATGCAGGTCGCGGAACAGAATTTCGCGGGCGGCATGAAGGTAGCCCGCATGCAGCGCAGCACGGATTTCGTCCTGGCGTGGCCGCACGCGTCCGCGCGCGAGCAGCGCCAGGCGCACCATATGCGCAACGTCGTCGGCGAACTGCCCGGCTTGCGCGAGATCTCGCGTCATCGAGCGGAACATGGCGCCGACAAGCCGGGTCAGGCTCGCATCACGCGCCAGCGCGACCGGCGGCGCATCCTCGATCCGCGCGCCGAGCACGAGCTCGTCGGTGACCGGGATCTTGAGGCTGAAGAAGTCAAAGCCGTCGGTCCGTTCGGGTGTCGAGGCAAACGGAAGATTGGAGTGGCCGAACACCAGGTCGCCGTTGCGCACGAACTGGACACGATCGCGACCGATATTCATGTGGCCGGGGCCGCGCACCTGCCAGGCGAGATGCAGGCTGTTGCTCGGAACGCGCGCGATGTCGGATGCGGTCCGGCTGACGCGGTAGGAGGAAGCCGACATTTGCGCCAGCACGGCACTGCCCACCGTCGTCGCCGAGAAGTGTCCGCGGAAATCGGCTCTCTTGTCGCGCTCGAGCTCGATCGTGACCCCGAACAGGCTCTTGCCGCGCACCTCGCACCAGTGCTCGAAACGGTCCTGCGGGCGGAGAGCATCGGTGGTGAAGGTCAGCACGGCAGCTTGTCCGTTATGTCAGGAATGAAATCGCGATGCGGTCGGGCCGTATCGTCATCGCGCTGCAGCTTGTCATTTGTGCGCGATCCCTGCTGTAACCTGCTTCACATATTTGCAGGTCGTTCGGTCGGGCCGACCGCGAAGAAGCGACTTGTCGAGAAGAGGCGAGCCGCCGCAGCGTCGCTTCCTCATCGTCGGCAACCAATCGGCCCTGACCTGCGATATCGGCCGCGAGGATTGCTGCGACCTTACGCTTCATGAGTAGCGGCCCCCGAACCCAGATATGCCGAGGAGAATGCCGCCAGACGATCCCGCGCGCAATAAACATTGAACGCTCGCCACGGCGTGGCGAGCGTTGAATTATTCAAGCCTTCTCAGGCGATGATCGAAAAAGTGTGAGCTATTCCACTAAGGGGTCGGCTCACTCGACATGGCGGCGCGATCGCCGGTCGGCAACCGCGCCCTAGTGCATAGCCGTCGTGTTGAGCTCTTGCTGGATGCTCTTGAAGTGGTCGAGCCGCTCGATCGCGTGGTCGAGCTCGGAGCCCTCCTTCTCGGCGAGCTTCTCCTGCATCTCGTTGATCGTCTCGGCGAACTTCGCGCGATCGATGTCCGCAAGCGCGGTCGCGACGTCGGCGAGCACGGTGAGGCCCTTGTCCGAGACCTCGGCGAGGCCGCCGAGCACGATCACCTTCTCGCGCTTGCCGGCGGTCGTGATCGTCAGGATGCCCGGACGAACCGTGGCGATGACCGGAGCGTGTCCGGCGAGCACACCGAAATCACCCTCCACGCCGGGGACGTCAACCTGATCGACCTCGCCGGAGAAGGCGAGCTTTTCGGGAGAGACGAGATCGAAGTGGAAGGTGGCCATTGTCTTTCCGTTCTTTGCGCTGTCACCCGCGGGCTCGACCCGCGGGTCCATCAGTCAAAATACTTCACGTGCGATGGATCGTCGGATCAGGTCCGGCGATGACGACATCCCAAAGCTTAGGCGGCTTCGGCCGCCAGCTTCTTGCCCTTCTCGACGGCTTCTTCGATGGTACCGACCATGTAGAACGCCGCTTCCGGCAGATGGTCGTACTTGCCCTGGCAGAGATCGCGGAAGCCCTTGATGGTGTCGGCGAGGTCGACGAACTTGCCCGGCGAGCCGGTGAAGACTTCGGCGACGTGGAACGGCTGCGACAGGAAGCGCTCGACCTTGCGGGCGCGGGCGACCGTCAGCTTGTCCTCTTCCGACAATTCGTCCATGCCGAGAATGGCGATGATGTCCTGCAGCGACTTGTAGCGTTGCAGGATCTGCTGGACCATGCGCGCGGTGTTGTAGTGCTCGTCACCGACGACGAGCGCCGACAGCATGCGCGAGGTCGAGTCGAGCGGATCCACCGCCGGATAGATGCCCTTTTCCGAGATCGCGCGCGACAGCACCGTGGTGGCGTCCAAGTGCGCGAACGAGGTGGCGGGCGCCGGGTCGGTCAAGTCGTCGGCCGGCACGTAGATCGCCTGCACCGAGGTGATCGAGCCCTTCTGGGTGGTGGTGATGCGCTCCTGCAGCGCGCCCATGTCGGTCGCGAGCGTCGGCTGATAACCCACCGCCGAAGGAATACGGCCGAGGAGCGCCGACACTTCCGAGCCCGCCTGGGTGAAGCGGAAGATGTTGTCGACGAAGAACAGCACGTCCTGGCCCTGGTCGCGGAAGTGCTCGGCAACGGTGAGACCGGTCAGACCGACGCGGGCGCGGGCGCCCGGCGGCTCGTTCATCTGGCCGAACACCAGCGCGCACTTCGACTTCACGCTCGGATCCGGGTTGTGCGGATCGGCGTTGACCTTCGATTCGATGAACTCGTGATAGAGGTCATTGCCTTCGCGGGTGCGCTCGCCGACGCCGGCGAACACCGAGTAACCACCGTGCGCCTTCGCGACGTTGTTGATGAGCTCCTGAATCAGCACGGTCTTGCCGACGCCGGCGCCGCCGAACAGGCCGATCTTGCCGCCCTTCGCATACGGAGCAAGAAGGTCGACGACCTTGATGCCGGTGACGAGAATTTCGGCTTCGGTCGACTGGTCGGTATAGGTCGGCGCTTCTTGATGGATGGCGCGCAGGCCGTCGGACTTGATCGGGCCTGCTTCATCGATCGGCTCGCCGATGACGTTGATGATGCGGCCGAGCGTGCCTTCGCCGACCGGCACCCGGATCGGTTCGCCGGTGTCGGTCACTTCCTGGCCGCGCACGAGGCCCTCGGTGATGTCCATCGCGATGGTGCGGACGGTCGATTCGCCGAGATGCTGCGCGACTTCGAGCACCAGGCGGTTGCCGCCGTTCTTGGTCTCGAGTGCGTTCAGAATCGCCGGAAGGTGGCCTTCGAACTGCACGTCGACCACGGCGCCCGTGACCTGGGTAACGCGACCGATCTGATTGGCTGCTGTAGCCATGGACTGTTCTCCTTCGAAAATCTGCCTTAGACCGCCTCAGCGCCGGAGATGATCTCGATCAGCTCCTTCGTGATCTGGGCCTGACGGGTTCTGTTGTAAATCAGGGTTTGCTTGCGAATCATCTCGCCGGCATTGCGGGTCGCGCTGTCCATCGCGCTCATCTGCGCGCCATAGAACGAGGCGTTGTTCTCGAGCAGCGCGCGGAAGATCTGCACCGCGAGGTTGCGCGGCAGAAGGCTGCCGAGGATCTGGTCCTCTTCAGGCTCGTATTCGTACGACGTGGAGGGCGCCGCATTGGCCGCGGGCTCAGCCACCTCCAGCGGGATGATCTGCTGCGCGGTCGGGATCTGCGCGATCACCGACTGGAAGCGCGAGTAGAACAATGTGCAGACATCGAACTCGCCGGCCTCGAACCGAGCCAGCACCTTGTTGGCGATGTCCTCGGCATTGGCGAAGCCGATCTGGCGCACCGAACGCAGGTCGAGGTGCTCGACGATGCGCTTCTCGAAGGTCCGGCGCAGCTGCTCGTAACCCTTGCGGCCAACGCAGAAGAATTTGACTTCCTTGCCCTGCGCGAGCAGCGCGTTCGCCCGCTCGCGCGCCAGGCGCACGATGGCAGAGTTGAACGCGCCGGACAGGCCGCGTTCGCCGGTGCAGACCAGAAGCAGGTGCACCTGATCGTTGCCGGTGCCGGCAAGCAGCGCCGGCGCGCCGGGCGTGCCGTTGGCTGCCGCGGCGATGTTGGAAATCACCGCATCCATCTTGGTGGCATAGGGCCGCGCCGCTTCGGCGGCGTTCTGCGCGCGGCGCAGCTTCGAGGCTGCGACCATCTGCATAGCCTTGGTGATCTTCTGCGTCGCCTTGGTCGAGGCGATGCGGACCCGCATGTCTTTTAGTGACGCCATTCTTCGTTCACCCCGGCGATCCGACCACAATGGTCAGATCGCAAGCCTCCGTTCGTCACGCCCGGCGGCGAGCCGGGCGACGCCCCATTCGTTATGCAAACGTCTTGGCGAAGCCCTCGACGGCCGTCTTGAGCTTGGCGGCGGTGTCGTCGGACAGATCGCGGCTGGTGCGGATCGCATCGAGGATGTCGGCGTTCTTGCCGCGTAGCAGCGACAGCAGACCGTCCTCGAACGCCTTCACCTTGTTGAGCGGCAGCGGATCGAGATAGCCGTTGGTGCCGGCCCAGATCACGCAGACCTGCTCTTCCATCTTCAGCGGCGAGAATTGCGGCTGCTTCAGAAGTTCGGTCAGACGCGAGCCGCGGTTGAGCAGGCGCTGGGTCGAAGCGTCAAGGTCCGAACCGAACTGCGCGAACGCCGCCATTTCGCGGTACTGCGCGAGCTCACCCTTGATCTTGCCGGCGACCTTCTTGGTCGCCTTGGTCTGCGCCGACGAACCGACGCGCGACACCGACAGACCGACGTTCACGGCGGGACGGATACCCTGGAAGAACAGATCGGTTTCCAGGAAGATCTGGCCGTCGGTGATCGAAATCACGTTGGTCGGAATGTAGGCCGACACGTCGTTGGCCTGGGTTTCGATGACCGGCAGCGCCGTCAGCGAGCCCAAACCATGCTCCTTGTTGAGCTTGGCGGCGCGCTCGAGCAGGCGGGAATGCAGGTAGAACACGTCGCCCGGATAGGCCTCGCGGCCCGGCGGGCGGCGCAGCAGCAGCGACATCTGGCGATAAGCGACGGCCTGCTTGGACAAGTCGTCATAGATGATCACGGCGTGCATGCCGTTGTCGCGGAAGTACTCGCCCATGGTGCAGGCGGTGAACGGCGCGATGTACTGCATCGGCGCCGGATCGGACGCGGTGGCCGCGACGATGATCGAGTATTCCAGCGCGCCCTGCTCTTCGAGCACCTTGACGAACTGCGCGACGGTGGAGCGCTTCTGGCCGATTGCGACGTAGACGCAATACAGCTTGAGGTTCTCGTCCGGCTGGGCGTTGAGCGGCTTCTGGTTCAGGATGGTGTCGAGCGCGATCGCGGTCTTGCCGGTCTGACGGTCGCCGATGATCAGCTCGCGCTGGCCGCGGCCGATCGGGATCAGCGCATCGATCGCCTTGAGGCCGGTGGCCATCGGTTCGTTCACCGACTTGCGCGGAATGATGCCGGGCGCCTTGACGTCGACGCGCTTGCGTTCGGTGGCCTGGATCGGGCCCTTGCCGTCGATCGGGTTGCCGAGCGCGTCGACGACGCGGCCGAGCAGGCCCTTGCCGACCGGCGCGTCCACGATCGCGCGGGTGCGCTTGACGGTCTGGCCTTCCTTGATCTCGCGGTCGGCGCCGAAAATCACGATACCGACGTTGTCGGTTTCGAGGTTGAGCGCCATGCCGCGCGTGCCGTTCTCGAACTCGACCATTTCACCGGCCTGAACGTTGTCGAGACCGTAGACGCGGGCGATACCGTCACCGACCGACAGCACCTGGCCAACTTCGGTGACCTCGGCTTCCTGGCCGAAATTCTTGATCTGGTCCTTGAGGATCGCAGAAATTTCTGCGGCGCGGATGTCCATCAGCCTGCCTCTTTCATCGCGTTCTTGATCGAATTGAGTTTGGTGCGAAGCGAACTATCCACCATGCGGCTGCCGAGCTTGACCACCAGGCCACCAATAATGGAGGGATCGACCTTCACGTTGAGCGCGACGTCCTTGCCCGTCACTGATTTCAGTGCGGCCTTCAGCGCGTCGAGATTCTTGTCACTGAGCTGCTCGGCGACGGTGACTTCCGCAGTCGCCTCGCCCTTGAACTTCGCCACCAGCGCGCGATAGGCGCGGATCACATCGGCAACGGCGAACAGCCGGCGATTGGCGGTGAGCACCTTGAGGAACTTGGCCGACGTGCCGGCGATGCCGGCCTTGTCGAGCACCGCGGTCAGCGCCTTCAGCTGGGCGTCCGCCGCGAACACCGGACTGCGGACGAGGCGCTTGAGATCGGCGCTCTCGTTGAGCAGGGCCTCGAACTTGTCGAGGTCGGCCCGGACTTGATCGACGGATTGCTCGTCGCGCGCCAACTCGAACAGGGCCGTTGCGTAACGACCGGACACTCCCGAAACGGACGGATCTTCAGCAGCCACGAGCTCGCTCTTTTTTGCTGTCAAATTCGCAAGGGAAAAACCGTCGCCACCAAAGCAGCGCCTAGCGATCCAAGCCCTTGGAATTCAAGCGGGACTTCGATTTTCGACCGGCACAGGACGTGCCGGGACCGTTAAAATCGCGGCTTTGCTAACATAGCAATCGCGCAGGTGCAACATGACGGCATCGTGAGTGCCGCCTTGTCGCATGCGCTTTTTGCCGACCGCAGCCGGTGGCCGAACCGGAAAATTTGGCGCGCGGAAATTCGGCGCGTCGGCTCCGATTCGCGCCGCCGCGATTTTGTTCCATCGAAATTTGCATAGGCCTATGGCCGAGCGCGCAGGGAACTCCGGGCCGGCTGCGGTTTCATTTAGCGATTACTTACCGAAAACTTACCGTCGCCTCGATAATCAGTATTGGCAAGTATATTGATCGTTAAAAATTGGTTAAACAGCAAGATTACGGGACCTCGATTGACTACCCCAAGGCGGTAACAAGATATTTCAGCACGAGATAATCCGGATTTACTGCCCAATTCGTGCCTCATTGGGAAACCAAACGGCCTTGGTCAACGAAGGGACGGGGGTTCCACTTGCCGCGTTAGCGGCAATACTGTCTGAGGGTCTTATCAATGCTGAATATCAAGAAGGCGGCGGGCAACGTAACCCGCTCGCGTACGGCGCTTGCGTTTGTAGCCGCAACTATTCTGGTCGGGGGCAGCGTGACCGAGGCGTCCGCGAAGTCCCGGCACCACCATCATCGCCACCACCATCATCACCACGCCCGCGCCGAAGGCTCGTCCTGGCGCGACGCCAATGCATCGATCCAGCCGTCCGGCGGCCACTCGTTCTCGGGGATGGCCTCCTTCTACGGCAATGAGTCGGGCAGCCGCACCGCTTCCGGCCAGCGCTTCAACCAGAACGCCATGACCGCGGCCCACCGCTCGCTGCCGTTCGGCACCAGGCTCCGCGTCACCCATGGCGGCCGCAGCGTCGTCGTCACCATCAACGATCGTGGCCCGTTCATCCGCGGCCGCGTGCTCGACCTCTCCACCGGCGCAGCACGCGCCATCGGCCTGACCGGTGCCGGCGTCGGCCGCGTCACCGCTGAGGTCGTCTCGTAAGCGCCTTCAGTAAGCGTTGCGTTGCGTAACGGCCGCGAGGCCTGCTTCGCGCCAAAAAATGGCCTGCCGTCGCAAATGACGGCAGGCTTTTTCTTTTGCGGGACGTGCTGCCAGCCGCCGTCATTGCGAGCGGAGCGAAGCAATCCATTTCACCGCGTTTGCGGACACATGGATTGCTTCGTCGCTTTCGCTCCTCGCAAATGACGGTCAAGATTGAAGCTGCTTACAAAAAGCTCTGCGGATCGACGTCGACCTCGAGCTTCAGATTGCCCTTGGTCTTGGGACCGGATTCCAGCCATTCGCGCAGATATTGCGACAGGTCGACATTGCGCAGCGACTTCACCAGCAGGCGGAAGCGATAGCGGCCCTTGATGACGGCGAGCGGCGCCTCGGCGGGGCCGAGCACCTGGATCCGCTCATCGAGCGGCGCCACCGCGGCGAGCTTGCGGGCGAAGCCTTCCGCGGTCGGACGGTCGCCGGCGGAGACGATCAGGCTCGCCAGCCGACCGAACGGCGGGTAGCCGGTGCGCTCGCGAATCTCGATCTCGCTGGCATAGAACGCCTCGCGGTCATTGGCGATCAGGGCCTTGATCACCGGATGCTCCGGCTGATGGGTCTGCAGAAAGCCGACGCCGCGGCCCTGCTCGCGGCCGGCGCGGCCGACCACCTGGTTCAGCAGCTGGAACGTCCGCTCGGCGGCGCGCGGATCGCCATTGCTCAGGCCGAGATCGGCGTCGATGACGCCGACCAGATTGAGCCGCGGGAAGTTGTGGCCCTTCGCCACCAGCTGGGTGCCGATGATGATGTCGACGCGGCCCTCGGCGATCTCGTTGAGCTCGCTGCGCATGGTCTCGATCGAGGTGATGAGATCGCTCGACAGCACCATCGTCCGTGCCTCGGGGAAGATGTGGGCGGCCTCCTCCTGCAGGCGCTCGACGCCGGGCCCGACCGCGACCAGCGATTCCTCGGCCGCGCAATGCGGGCAGATGTTCGGCCGCGGCATCGAGAAGCCGCAATGATGACAGACCAGCCGCTGTCGGAACCGGTGATCGACCAGCCATGCATCGCAGATGGTGCAGGCGAAGCGGTGGCCGCAGGCCCGGCACAGCGTCAGCGGTGCATAGCCGCGGCGGTTGAGGAACAGCAGCGCCTGCTCGCGGCGCTCGATGGCATGGCCGATCTGCTCGGCCAGCACCGGCGAAATGAAGCGGCCGCGCGGCGGCGGCGCGCGGCGCATGTCGATCGCCTCGATATGCGGCATGTGCTGGCCGCCGAACCGCGACGGCAGCGCCACGCGCTGGTAGCGCCCCTTGCGCGCATTGACCTCGCTCTCGACCGACGGGGTCGCCGACGCCAGCACGATCGGAATCTTTGCGATATGGGCGCGGACCACCGCCATGTCGCGCGCGTGATAATGCGCGCCGTCGTCCTGTTTGTAGGCCTGGTCGTGCTCCTCATCGACGATGATGAGACCGAGATCGGCATAGGGCAGGAACAGCGCGGAGCGGGCGCCGACCACGACCGGCGCCTTGCCCTCGGAGATCGCGGCCCAGTTGCGCGCGCGCGTGCGCGGCGTCAGCTCCGAATGCCACTCCAGCGGCCGCACGCCGAAGCGCTGCGCGAAACGGTCGAGGAACTGGCCGGTCAGCGCGATCTCCGGCATCAGGATCAGCGTCTGCTTGCCGCGGCGGATATTCTCGGCGATCGCCTCGAAATAGACTTCGGTCTTGCCGGAACCGGTGACGCCGTCGAGCAGCGCGACGTGAAAGCTGCCGCTCGCGGCCAGCGTCCGCATCACGTCGACGGCGCTGCGCTGCTCGCGCGAAAAATCCGGCTGCGCGTAGGAGGGATCCGGAACGGGCGGCGGTGCCGGCGGCGGCATCGCCTCAACCGTCAGGGTGCCTTCGTCGACCAGGCCGTCGATCACGCCGGAACTGACGCCGGCCTCCCGCGCCGCCTCCGACTTGCCGTGCAGCAAGCGGTCCGACAGCACCTCGATCACCCGCCGGCGCGCCGGCGTCAGGCGCCGCGGCGGCTCGCCGACCAGCCGCACGCCGAGCCGCATCCGCTCCGGCCCGAGATTTTCGCCCATCCGCAGCGTCATCCGCAGCACTGTGCCGCGTGCCGACAAAGTGTAATTGGAGACCCAGTCGACCAGCTGGCGCAGCTCCGGCTTCAGCGGCGGAACATCGAGCTTCTCGCTGACGTCCTTGAGCCGGTTGTGCAGCCGCGGATCCGGATTGGCATTTTCCGCCCACACCACCGCGACCACCTCGCGCGGCCCGAGCGGAACGCCGATCACGTCGCCCGGCGCAAGCTCCATGCCGCGCGGAACGCGGTAGGAATAGGTCTGGTTCAGCGCGACAGGCACCAGCACGTCGACGACACGTATCGTCGATGCAGAGGCTGGGCCGGGGCGCGTGGTATGGTCCATTGAATCAGAAACCTTGAACCCGAGCGGGCTAGAGATTTGGTTTCTGATTGAATCAGAACCAAATCTCCAGCTTCTTGTTTTGACGCGTTTTCTTCACGCGAACAGGCGTCCACTTCGCTCGAAAACGCTCTCCCACCGCTTCGCGCCTTAGCGAACGGTAAACGAAGGCAGTGCGATATAATCAGGAGATGAGCAGCGCCAATAGCCCTTAAGACACGGACTTAAGACCCAGACATGGCCCGGACCGATCAGCCTATCCAGCCGCTCGAGCTCGATTGCGCCGACGCATCGGTCACGCAGGAGATGACGCGCTGGCTGTCGCATCTGCGTGCGGAGCGGCGGCTGTCGCCGAAGACGCTCGAGGCCTATGCCCGGGACGTGCGCCAATGCCTCGCCTTCCTGGCCGGGCACTGGGGCGCGCGGGTGACGCTTAAGGCATTTGCCGCGCTCGAGGCGAGCGACGTGCGCGCCTTCATGGCGATGCGCCGAACCGAGGAGATCGGTGGGCGATCGCTGATGCGGGCGCTGGCGGGCCTGCGCTCGTTCGGACGATTCCTGGAACGCGAGGGCAAGGGCAAGGTCGGCGCGCTCTCGGCGATCCGCGCGCCCAAGGTGGCGAAGAGCCTGCCGAAGCCGATTCACATGGAAGCGGCGAAACGCTTCGCCGACGCCGACGAGCGCGCGGACGAAACCCGCGAGACCTGGATCCTGGTGCGTGACGCCGCCGTCATGGCGCTGCTCTATGGTTCGGGCCTGCGCATCTCCGAGGCGCTGGGGCTGAAGCGCCGCGACGTGCCGAAACCTGGCGAAGGCGACGTGCTCGTGGTGACCGGCAAGGGCAACAAGACCCGCATGGTGCCGGTGCTGCAGAACGTGCTGCAATTGATCGCGGACTATGCGGCGATCTGCCCGCATCAGCTCAGCCCGACCGGGCCGATGTTCGTCGGCGCGCGCGGCGGTCCCTTGAGCCCGCGCATCATCCAGCTCACCATGGAGCGGCTGCGCGGCGCGCTCGGCCTCCCCGACAGCGCAACGCCGCATGCGCTGCGGCATTCCTTCGCCACGCATCTGCTGAGCCGCGGCGGCGATCTGCGCGCGATCCAGGAATTGCTCGGCCACGCATCGCTGTCGACCACGCAGATCTACACCGGCATCGACAGCGACCGCCTGCTCGAAGTCTATCGCTCCGCGCATCCCCGAGGTTGAACGTTCGGTTCTGAAAAAATAAAGCGCGGGCTTTGGCCCGCCGTCATGCGCCGTTCATCTTGATACGGCTACCCAAAACCGTTCGGCCCTTGCCTTGTGCGCCGCATTCGGCAATCGTGGCGCGGTCTCATCCGGAGGGGAATCATGAGCGCACATGAAAGTATGGAGCACGCGGAGCATGCCGAGCATGCCTCGGGCGAGAACAAGAAGATCGCGCTCCTGATCGCCGTGATCGCCCTGTGCCTGGCGCTGTCGGAAACGCTCGGCAAGGGCGCCCAGACCGAATCGATCAGCAAGAATGTCGAGGCCTCCAACCTGTGGGCCTTCTTCCAGGCCAAGAGCATCCGCCGGACCGCGGTGCAGACCGCGGCCGAACAGGGCAAGCTGAACCTCGCGACCACCACCGACGAGGCGGCCAGGGCCGCGCTGCAGAAGCAGATCGACGATTGGCAGAAGACCGCGGCGCGCTATCGCTCGGAGCCGGAAACCGGCGAGGGTTCGGAGCAGCTCTCCGAACGCGCCAAGCACGCCGAGCATGAGCGCGACGAGGCCACCGCGAAATATCATCATTTCGAGCTTGCCTCCGCCGCCTTCCAGATCGCCATCGTGCTGGCATCGGCGACCATCATCACGGGCATCATCGCGTTGGCCTGGGTCTCCGGCCTGGTGACGCTTGCCGGCATCGTGATGACGGCGCTCGGCCTGTTCCAGCCGCACTTGCTGCATCTGCATTGAGCGCAGCGCGCCGCTTTCGAACCGTCATCCTGAGAGGCTGTGAGGCTTTCATGGCCGTCATTGCGAGGAGCGATAGCGACGAAGCAATCCATCCTTCCGTTCTGCCGACTTATGGATTGCTTCGCTTCGCTCGCAATGACGAGAATAGGGATCCTTCGAGACGACACGCAGAGCGCGGCTCCTCAGGATGACGGACCGAAGAGTCCTGCTTAGAGAGGCTTGCTGGTCTGATGCACGCTTTTGCGGAAGCGCGCGATCACACGCAGCGTGCGCGCCGCCCAGCCCTCGCCGTCGCCACTGATCATCTCGCGAATGCGCCGCTTGATCGGGTCGACCAGCGCGGTGGCCTTGGCCCGCAGCGCCATCACGAAATTATAGAGTGCCTCGAACCAGGGCATCTCCAGCAGCTTCGGCCGCGTCACGTCGAACAGGAAGGCCGTCACGCCGACGCCGACGAACTTGGCGAACAGGATCAGCGAGACCGCACTGAACCAATATTGGTTCGCCAGTAGCCAGAGCCCGATCAGCTTGAGCGGAAACAGCGGGATGACCGGCACGACGAAGACGATCAGCGTCATCGCCGGCGACAGCGAATCGACCCGGTCGGCAAGCCATTGCTTGAGCGCGCGGAGCGGAATCCACGCCACCGCCCGCGCCACGATCGGCTCGAGATGGTCCCATAGCCAAGCCTCGACCAGGAAGATGATCGCAAGCAGGACCCAGAACGGCTGAAGCAGGCGGCGCAGCATCGCTATGATCTCAACCCGGCTGACGCCGGACTTTCGATCATCACATATGGATGGCGCGCTTGCCCACCGCAAGCGCGGCTTCCTTGATCGCCTCCGAACGGGTCGGGTGCGCGTGGCAGGTGCGAGCCAGATCTTCGGCCGATCCGCCGAATTCCATCAGAACGCAGGCTTCATGGATCATTTCGCCGGCTTCGCGGCCGACAATGTGGACGCCAAGCACCCGATCCGTCTTCGCATCTGCGAGAATTTTCACGAAGCCGTCGGTGGTCTGATTGACCTTGGACCGGCCGTTTGCCGTGAACGGGAATTTGCCGACGGTGTAGGCGACGCCGGCCTGCTTGAGTTCTTCCTCGGTCTTGCCGACCGACGACACTTCCGGCGTGGTATACACAACACCTGGAATGACGTCGTAGTTCACGTGGCCGGCCTGGCCCGCGATGATCTCCGCACAGGCAACGCCTTCGTCTTCCGCCTTGTGCGCGAGCATCGGCCCGGCCACGACGTCGCCGATCGCATAAATACCCTTCACGTTGGTCGAGAAGTGCGCGTCGATCTCGACGCGGCCGCGATTGTCGAGCGCGACGCCGGCTTCCTTCAGCCCGAGGCCCTCGGTGTAGGGCACCCGGCCGATGCAGACGAGCACGACGTCGGCTTCGATGGTTTCCGCAGCGCCACCCGCGGCGGGCTCGACCTTGGCCTGCAGCGTCTTGCCGGAGCTATCGACCGCGGTGACCTTGGCGCCGAGCTTGAAGACGAAGCCCTGCTTCTCGAGCATGCGCTGAAATTGCTTTGCCACCTCGCCGTCCATGCCGGGCAGGATGCGGTCGAGGAATTCCACGACCATGACGTCCGCACCGAGACGCCGCCAGACCGAGCCAAGCTCGAGCCCGATCACCCCCGCGCCGATGATCAGCAATTTCTCCGGCACCTTCTCCAGCGACAGCGCGCCAGTCGAGGACACGATGCGCTTCTCGTCGATGTCGATACCCTTCAGGCGGGCGATATCGGAGCCGGTGGCGATCACGATGTTCCTGGTCTCGACGGTCTCGGACTTGCCGTCGCCGGAGACCTCGACCTTGCCGGCACCGAGGATCTTGCCGGTCCCCTTGAGCACGTCGATCTTGTTCTTCTTCATCAAGAACTCGACGCCCTTGACGTTGCCGTCGATGCCCTGCTGCTTGAAGTTCATCATCGCAGGCAGATCGAGCTTCGGCGCCGGGACGCTGACGCCCATCTTGGCGAAGGAGTGCCCGGCTTCCTCGAACATCTCGGAGGCGTGCAACAGCGCTTTCGACGGCATGCAGCCGACGTTGAGGCAAGTGCCGCCCAGCGTCGCGTCCTTCTCGACGACGGCGACCTTCATGCCGAGTTGCGCCGCGCGGATCGCGCAGACATATCCGCCCGGGCCGGTGCCGATGACGACGAGATCGTAAGAAGCCATGATGGAAGGTCCTGTAGCTAAGCTCTGTGACAATTGCGCGGGGCGCGATCGTGACGGCAGACCGCCGCCCGCTCTTGATCGTGTGCTAGCGACCGCCCGACACGTCGAGGATCGCGCTGGTGACATAGGAAGCCTCGTCCGAGATCAGCCAGACGATGGCGTTGGCGATTTCATCGGCGGTGCCGACACGCTTCATCGGCACCATATGGGCAAGCCGGTGCGCGCGATCGGGCTCGCCCCCCGCGGCGTGGATGTCGGTGTCGATCAGTCCGGGCCGGATGCCGGCGACGCGGATGCCCTCATTCGCGACTTCGTAGCCGAGGCCAATCGTGAAGGAATCGATCGCGCCCTTGGAAGCGGCATAGTCGACATAGGTGTTGGGCGCACCGAGCTTCGCCGCCACCGAGGACAGGTTGACGATGACGCCGCCCTTGCCGCCGTGCTTGGTCGACATGCGCTTCACCGCCTCGCGCGCACACAGGATGCTGCCGGTGACATTCACTGCCATCATCTGCTGGATACGCTCGGCCGACATCTCGTCGACACGCACGCCGCTCTTGCCGACGATGCCGGCATTGTTGACGAGCGCGCCGAGCGTGCCGAAGCCGTCGGCCGCCTTGAACAGCGCCAGGATGTCCTGCTCGCTGCCGACATCGCATTTCACCGCGATCGCCTTGCCGTTGCTGGCTTCGATCGCGGCGACGACCTCGTCCGCCGCGGTCTTGTTGGATGCATAGCCGACCACGATGCGATAGCCGCGCGCGGCGGCAGCGAGCGCGGCGGCGCGGCCGATGCCGCGGCTGCCGCCGGTGATGACAACGACCTTATCCGTCACTTTGATCCCCAAATGTGAGCAACCAACAGATCGCGGCGCCCGAGCCGATCGGACGCCGCGCGCGATACGACCTTAGAGGTCCAGCACCAGGCGGGCCGGATCCTCCAGGCTCTCCTTGACGCGCACCAGGAAGGTAACCGCTTCCTTGCCGTCGATGACGCGGTGATCATAGGACAGCGCCAGATACATCATCGGGCGCACCTCGATCTTGCCGCCGACCACCATCGGCCGCTCCTGGATCTTGTGCATGCCGAGGATGCCGGACTGCGGCGCATTCAGGATCGGCGTCGACATCAGCGAACCGTAGATGCCGCCATTGGTGATGGTGAAGGTGCCGCCCTGCATCTCGTCGATCTTGAGTTGGCCGTCGCGGGCGCGGCGGCCGTAGTCGGCGATCGACTTCTCGATGTCGGCGATCGACTTGTGGTCGCAGTCGCGCACCACAGGCACCACGAGGCCGCGGTCGGTGCCGACCGCAACGCCGATGTGATAGTAGTTCTTGTAGATCAGGTCAGAGCCGTCGATTTCGGCGTTGACCGCCGGAATGTCCTTTAGCCCCTGCACGACCGCCTTGGTGAAGAAGCCCATGAAGCCGAGCTTCGAGCCGTGTTTCTTCTCGAACGTGTCCTTGTAGAGGGCCCGCAGCTTCATCACCTCGGTCATGTCGACCTCGTTGAAGGTCGTCAGCATCGCGGCGGTGTTCTGCACGTCCTTGAGGCGGCGCGCGATGGTCTGGCGCAGCCGGGTCATCTTCACGCGCTCCTCGCGCGCGGCGTCGTCCGCCGGCGACGGCGCACGAACCTGCACGGCGGCGGCCGGCTGGTTGACCGGGGTCGGCGCCGAGGCGGCCTTCTCGATCGCGGCCAGCATGTCGCCCTTGGTCACGCGGCCGTCCTTGCCCGAGCCGGGAACGGTGGACGCATCGATGCCGCTTTCAGCGGACAGCTTGCGGACCGAGGGTGCCAGCGGCGCATCCGCCGGCGGCGCCTTCGGCGCAGCGGCAGCAGCCGGCGCAGCAGCGGCAGCCGGTGCGGCGGCCTTGGCGGGAGCCGCAGCAGCCGGCTTGGCGGCCGGAGCGGCGCCGTCATTGATCTGTCCGAGCAGCGCGCCGACGGCGACCGTCTCGCCGTCCTTGGCGATGATCTCGCCGAGCGTACCGGCCACCGGCGCGGGCACCTCGATGGTGACCTTGTCGGTCTCCAGCTCCACCAACGGCTCGTCCACCGCGACAGCTTCACCGGCCTTCTTGAACCAGCGGCCGATCGTGGCCTCGGTCACGGATTCGCCGAGCGTTGGAACGCGAATTTCAGTCATGGTCTTTTCCTCGATAACCCTGCGGTCGCAAAATTTGCGGTCGTGAAACTTGTCCGCCACCGCCCGCAAAGCGAGCGATCCGGTACTCCGTGACGACAGCACTTCTGCTGGATGACGCGGGATACCGGATGCCCCGCATTCGCGGGGCATGGCTTCAATGAAAGTCGTTAGTTCAGTGCGTCGTCGAGCAGCGCCTTGAGCTGCGCCAGATGTTTCGACATCAAGCCGGTCGCGGTTGCCGCCGATGCCGGACGGCCGGCATAGCGCGGACGCCTGTTGGGTGCGTGGATCTGGTTGAGCACCCATTCCAGATAGGGCTCGATGAAGTGCCAGGAGCCCATATTGCGCGGCTCTTCCTGGCACCAGACCACTTCGGCGTTCTTGAAGCGGCCGAGCTCCTGCACCAGCGCCTTCAGCGGCACCGGATAGAGCTGCTCGACGCGCATCAGATAGATGTCATCGATGTCGCGCTTCTCACGCTCCTCGTAGAGATCGTAGTAGACCTTGCCGGAGCACAGCACGACGCGGCGAATCTTGTCGTCCGGCACCAGCTTGATCTTCTCGTCCGGCAGCATCTGCGCGTCATCGTACAGAATGCGGTGGAACGTGGCGTTCTTGCCGAGCTCCTCGAGCTGCGACACCGCGCGCTTGTGGCGCAGCAGCGACTTCGGCGTCATCAGGATCAGCGGCTTGCGGATCTCGCGATGCAGCTGGCGCCGCAGCACGTGGAAGTAGTTCGCCGGCGTGGTCGGATTGACCACCTGCATGTTGTCTTCGGCGCACATCTGCAGGTAACGCTCGAGGCGCGCGGAGGAATGCTCCGGTCCCTGCCCTTCGTAGCCGTGCGGCAGCAGGCAGACGAGGCCCGACATGCGCAGCCACTTGCGTTCGCCCGAGGAGATGAACTGGTCGAACACCACCTGCGCGCCGTTGGCGAAGTCGCCGAACTGCGCTTCCCAGAGCGCCAGCGCATTCGGCTCGGCCAGCGAGTAGCCGTATTCGAAGCCGAGCACCGCCTCTTCCGACAGCAGCGAGTTGATGACCTCGTAGTGGCCGGTGTCTTCGCCGCCGAGATGGTTGAACGGCGTGTAGCGGCTCTCGTCCTCCTGGTCGATCAGCACTGAATGGCGCTGCGAGAAGGTCCCGCGCTCGGAATCCTGGCCGGACAGTCGCACATGATGACCTTCCTGCAGCAGCGTGCAGAATGCCAGGGCCTCGCCGGTGGCCCAGTCGATCCCGACACCGCTATCGATCGCCTTGGCGCGATTGTCGAGGAAACGCTGGATGGTGCGGTGGACGCGGAAGCCGTCCGGCACCTTGGTGATCTTGCGGCCGATATCCTTGAGAACGGCGACATCGACGCCGGTGACTCCGCGGCGGGCGTCCTCTTCCTGGTCGGCGATCTTGAAGCCTGCCCACTTGCCGTCGAGCCAGTCGGCCTTGTTCGGCTTGTAGCCGGCGCCGGCTTCAAGCTCGGCGTCGAGCCGCGCGCGCCAGTCGGCCTTGGCCTTCTCGACCTCGCCCTCGGTCAACACGCCGTCAGCGACCAGCCGCTTGGCGTAGATCTCGAGCGTTGACGGGTGAGAAGCGATCTTCTTGTACATCACCGGCTGGGTGAAGGCCGGCTCGTCGCCCTCGTTGTGGCCGTGGCGCCGGTAGCAGAACATGTCGATGACGACCGGCTTGTGGAATTTCTGCCGGAACTCGATCGCGACCTTGGCCGCGAACACCACGGCCTCCGGATCGTCGCCATTCACGTGGAAGATCGGCGCATCGATCATCTTCGCTACGTCGGACGGATAGGGCGACGAGCGCGAGTAGCGCGGGTAGGTGGTGAAGCCGATCTGGTTGTTGACGATGAAATGCAGCGAGCCACCGGTGCGATAGCCCTTCAGGTCGGACAGGCTGAAGCATTCAGCCACCACGCCCTGGCCTGCGAATGCCGCGTCGCCGTGCATCAGCAGCGGCAGCACGGAGATACGCATATCCGGCGGATCGCCGTGCTGGTCCTGCTTGGCGCGCACCTTGCCCATCACGACCGGATCGACGATCTCGAGATGCGACGGGTTTGCGGTCAGCGACAGATGGATGTTGTTGCCGTCGAACTCGCGGTCCGAGGAGGCGCCGAGGTGATACTTGACGTCGCCCGAGCCTTCGACCGAGTCGGGGTTGGCCGAACCACCCTTGAACTCATGGAACAGCGCGCGGTGCGGCTTGCCCATCACCTGGGTCAGCACGTTGAGGCGGCCGCGATGCGGCATGCCGACCACGATCTCCTTCACGCCGAGATTGCCGCCGCGCTTGATGATCTGCTCGAGCGCCGGGATCAGCGATTCACCGCCATCGAGGCCGAAGCGCTTGGTGCCGGTGAACTTGGTGTCGCAGAACTTCTCGAAGCCGTCCGCCTCGATCAGCTTGTTGAGGATCGCGCGGCGCCCCTCGGGCGTGAACGAGATCTCCTTGTCCGGCCCCTCGATGCGCTCCTGGATCCACGCCTTCTGCGCGGCGTTCGAGATGTGCATGAATTCGACGCCGAGCGTCTGGCAGTAGGTGCGTTCGCAGATCTGCACGATCTCGCGCAGCGTGCCGTATTCGAGGCCGAGCACGTGGTCGAGGAAGATCTTGCGATCGAAGTCCGCCTCGGTGAAGCCGTAGGAGCGCGGATCGAGCTCCTCGCGGTCGCGCGGCGCCTCGATGCCGAGCGGATCGAGCTTGGCGTGGAAATGGCCGCGCATGCGGTAGGCGCGGATCAGCATCAGTGCGCGAACCGAATCGCGGGTGGCCTGATGGACGTCGGCATCGGACAGTTCGGCGCCCTTGGCCTGCGCCTTGGCCGCGAGCTTGGTGCCGACCGCCTTCTCGACCTGGGCCCAGTTGCCGTCGAGCGCCGAGGTCAGCTCGTCGCGCGGCGTCACCGGCCAGTTGTCGCGGCCCCACGAGGCGCCCTCGGCGTTCTTCTGGACATCGGCCGGGGCGTCCTTCAGGCTTTTGAAGAAATCCTGCCACTCGGCGTCGACCGACGACGGGTCCTGCTCGTAGCGGGCGTAGAGGTCGTCGATGTAGGCGGCGTTGGTCCCCTGCAGGAATGATGAGAGTGCAAAAGCGGCGTTCGCGTCTTGGCGAGACATGGGCAGTCCTGGTGATTTTTTCGGTTCGCGCGTAGGAGACGGCGCTGATGCCGGTCTGGAAGTGCGCCGGCTGGATTGATACCCTTTACCCTATCTAGGACAGATATTCCTGCCTAAAAGAACTAAGAAATGAATTTATTTTCATTTTTTATTGATCGGCATTCCGGCACCAAAACGCAATAAAAGAGCGGGTTCCCCAAGGAGAACCCGCCCCAAATCACGCCGAACCTCGAAGGGAACTCGCCGGACGGCGGTTACTTCAGCATTTCCGCGAGCGTATGCCCGAGGCGCGCCGGCGACGGCGAGACCCTGATGCCGGCGGCTTCCATCGCCGCGGTCTTGGAACCGGCGTCGCCCTTGCCGCCCGAGATGATCGCGCCGGCATGGCCCATGCGGCGGCCGGGAGGTGCGGTGACACCGGCAATGAAGCCGACCATCGGCTTCTTGCGGCCGCGCTTGGCCTCATCCTTGAGGAACTGGGCGGCGTCTTCCTCGGCGGAGCCGCCGATTTCGCCGATCATCACGATCGACTTGGTCTTCTCGTCGGCCAGGAACATCTCCAGCATGTCGATGAACTCGGTGCCCTTGACAGGGTCGCCGCCGATGCCGACCGCGGTGGTCTGGCCGAGACCCTCCTGGGTGGTCTGGAACACCGCCTCATAGGTCAGGGTGCCGGAGCGGGAGACGATGCCGACCGAGCCGGGCTTGAAGATGTTGGCCGGCATGATGCCGATCTTGCATTCGCCGGCGGTCATCACGCCGGGGCAGTTCGGCCCGATCAGCCGCGACTTCGAGCCCGACAGCGAGCGCTTCACACGCACCATGTCGAGCACCGGGATGCCCTCGGTGATGCAGACGATCAGCGGGATTTCCGCGTCGATCGCCTCGCAGATCGCGTCGGCTGCGCCCGGCGGCGGGACATAGACCACGCTGGCGTCGGCGCCGGTCTTCTCGCGCGCTTCGGCGACGGTGTCGAACACCGGCAGGTTGAGATGGGTCGAGCCGCCTTTGCCCGGCGCCACGCCGCCGACCATCTTAGTGCCGTAAGCGATCGCCGCTTCCGAATGGAACGTGCCGTTCTTGCCGGTGAAGCCCTGGCAGATGACCTTGGTGTTCTTGTCGATCAGAATGGACATGGTTCGAGATGCTTTCGCGAGACGATCGGTGATGGGACTCTATGGTTTGAGCATGATCTTGTCGGAAAACCGGAGACCACTTTTCAGGATCATGCTCAGTGAATACGCCGGTACACGCCGGTGAGCACGTCGGCCCACCCTTCCGCGTCAGGCGAGAACTGGATTTTCATGTTGTAGGTGTTGTCGTCGACGACCTCGTAGACGTGACGGGCATTGCCGCGCAGCGAGCCGCGCACCAGGATCAGCGACTTGCCCGCCCATCTACCGGACGCCGGTGACGGCGGGTAGTAGCCGAGCGAGTCGTGCCAGAACAATTTGTAGGCCCGATCGTCGCGGTCGTAGGTGAACACGCCGTGGGTGGCGAAGCTCTCCTTGCCGTCGCGGGTCTGCACGCTGTCCTGGATCAGGTAGAAGCCGTTGAGCGCGATGCGCGCAACGACCTGCGAGGTGGCCGGACCGCCCGCGGTCCAGCGCGACGGATAGACCATCTCTTCGCCGCTCCACTCGCCCGCAAACGCCGCGAGCTTGCGGTGTTCGTCCAGCGGTGTCGGAGCGTCGAGATGATCGGCCATCGTTAGCCTCCCTTGACGGCTTTCACGATCTTCTGTGCAGCGTCATCGAGGTTGTCGGCGGGCAGGACGTTGAGGCCGCTCTCGCGGATGATCTTCTTGCCCTGCTCGACATTGGTGCCTTCGAGGCGCACCACCAGCGGAACCTTGAGGCCGACCTGCTTCACCGCGGCGACCACGCCCTCGGCGATCACGTCGCACTTCATGATGCCGCCGAAAATGTTGACCAGGATGCCCTTCACGTTCGGATCGGCGGTGATGATCTTGAACGCGGCCGCGACCTTCTCCACGCTGGCGCCGCCGCCGACGTCGAGGAAGTTCGCCGGCTCCATGCCGTACAGCTTGATGATGTCCATGGTCGCCATGGCAAGGCCGGCGCCGTTGACCATGCAGCCGATCGTGCCATCGAGCGCGACGTAGTTGAGGTCGTATTTCGACGCCTCGATCTCCTTGGCGTCTTCCTCGGTCTCGTCGCGCAGCGCGACCACGTCCGGATGACGATAGAGTGCGTTGCTGTCGAACGACACCTTGGCGTCGAGCACGCGAAGCTGGCCCTGCTTGGTGACGACGAGCGGATTGATCTCGAGCATCGCCATGTCCTTGGCGGCGAAGGCGGCATAGAGCTGGCCGGTCAGCTTCTCGGCCTGCTTGGCGAGATCGCCGGTCAGCTTCAGCGCCTTGGCAACCGTGCGGCCGTGATGCGGCATGATGCCGGTCGCGGGATCGACCGAGAACGAGACGATCTTTTCCGGGGTCGAATGCGCGACCTCTTCGATATTCACGCCGCCTTCGGTCGACACCACAAAGGAAATTTCGGAGGTCTCGCGATTGACCAGGATCGAGAGGTAGAACTCCTTGTCGATGTCGGAGCCTTCCTCGATGTAGAGGCGATTGACCTGCTTGCCGTGCGGACCGGTCTGCACCGTGACCAGCGTCGCGCCGAGCATCTGCTTGGCGAATTCGGCGACCTCGGCGGCCGATTTGGCGATGCGGACGCCGCCCTTGTCGCCGGCCGATGCTTCCTTGAACTTGCCCTTGCCGCGGCCGCCGGCATGGATCTGGCTCTTCACCACCCAGATCGGGCCGGGCAGCTGCTTGGCCGCCGCGTCGGCCTCTTCCGGCTTCAGCACCGGCACGCCGCGCGAGATCGGCACGCCGAATTCATGCAGCAAAGCCTTGGCCTGGTATTCATGGATATTCATGGAAAGACGCTCCCAAACCCTCGTGCGGCGACCTTTTACGTCAGCCTTGAGACTGGCATACCATATACCAAAGCTCGCGCAACTAAAAAATCCGCCGGAATTTCATCGCCTTGCACCCGACAGGCGATTGAAACCGCCTATCGGGCCATTGCCAATCGAGATTACTTGCCGAGCAGATCGGGCGCGATCTTCTTGCAGGCGTCGACCAGGCCCTGCACCGCACCGACCGACTTGTCGAAAGCCTCGCGGTCCTTGCCCGCCAGTTCGATCTCGACGATGCGCTCGACACCCTTGGCGCCGACCACGACCGGCACGCCGACATACATGTCCTTCACGCCGTACTCGCCGTTGAGATAGGCGGCGCAGGGCAGCACGCGCTTCTTGTCCTTCAGGTAGCTCTCGGCCATCGCGATCGCGGACGCAGCCGGCGCGTAGAAGGCGGAGCCAGTCTTGAGCAGGTTGACGATCTCGGCGCCGCCGTTGCGTGTGCGATCGACGATCTCATCGATGCGCGCCTGCGAGGTCCAGCCCATCTTGACGAGGTCGGGCAGCGGAATGCCGGCGACAGTCGAGTAGCGGGTCAGCGGCACCATGGTGTCGCCGTGGCCGCCGAGCACGAAGGCGGTGACGTCCTCGACCGAGACGTGGAATTCGTCGGCCAGGAAATAGCGGAAACGCGCGGAGTCGAGCACGCCGGCCATGCCGACCACCTTCTTGTGCGGCAGGCCCGAGGCCTTCTGCAGCGCCCACACCATGGCGTCGAGCGGGTTGGTGATGCAGATGACGAAGGCGTCGGGCGCGTACTTCTTGATGCCGGCGCCGACCTGCTCCATGACCTTGAGGTTGATGGAGAGGAGATCGTCGCGGCTCATCCCGGGCTTGCGCGGCACGCCGGCGGTGACGATGCAGACCTTGGCGCCGTCGAGCGCTTCATAGGAATTGGCGCCGACCAGATTGGAATCGAAACCGTCGACCGGCGACGACTGCGCAATGTCGAGCGCTTTGCCCTGCGGCACGCCCTCGGCAATATCGAACAGCACGACGTCTCCGAGTTCCTTGAGGCCGACGAGGTGCGCCAGCGTTCCGCCGATCTGTCCGGAGCCAATCAGAGCAATCTTGTCGCGTGCCATGGGAAATCAGTCCTTTGAACTGTGTACGGGAGGGAGGGAAGTCGGTTGCAAGGGTGGTTATCCCTTTCGAATGATCCATTCAAGTCGCGGCCTGCCCGATTGCGGGCCCTGCCTGGAATTCGAACAGGCATGCCAGCAACATCCGCCCCGGAGACACGAAAAGTTGCGCCGAACCGGACCGCGCGCGAGACGAAATATCGAGACTGAATTCAGGTCTCGACAAGGCCAGTCGACGCGCCGCTCGCCGAGGAGTCCTTCCGGCCGTGCGGCAGCGCCAGGTAGGATTCCGAGCTCATTTCGATCAGGCGCGAGGACGTGCGCTTGAACTCCATCGCCTCGACACCGTCGGTCGCGAGGTACAGCGACACCGGATCGGCCTCGGCCGAGGCCATCAGCTTCACGGCATTGTCATAGAGCGTGTCGATCAGCGAAATGAAGCGCTTGGCGGCATTGCGCTCGGCGTAATCCATCACCGGAATGTGGTCGATCAGGATCGTGTGGTAGTCGTGCGCGAGCCTGAGATAATCGGACGCGGCAAGCGGCTTCTCGCAGATGTCCATGAAGCTGAAGCGCGCGACGCCGTGCGCCGAGCAGGGCACGTTCAGGATGCGTCCCTTGATCGGAATGAGGCGTGCCTTGCACGGGGCATTGCCGGTCATCTTCCGCCAGGCCGCGTTGAGCGCGGCATCGGCCGCGTCATCCGCGGGCACCAGCCACATCTTGACGCCGACGAGTTTCTCCAGCCGGAAGTCGGTGCGCGCATCGAGCCGCAGCACGTCCATGTGGTCGGAGATCTGCGCGATGAACGGCAGGAACAGCGCGCGATTGAGCCCGCCCTTGTAGAGATCGTCAGGCGCAACGTTCGAGGTCGCGACCACCACGGTGCCGAGATCGAACAGCTTGGCGAACAGCCGGCCGAGGATCATCGCATCGGCGATGTCGGTGACGTGAAATTCGTCGAAGCAGAGCAGCCAGGCTTCGTCGAAGATCGCCTGCGCTGTGAGCGCGATCACGTCGCCGTCCGCGATCTCGCCGCGCGCGATCTGCTGACGGTAGCCGTAGATGCGCTCATGCGCCTCGGCCATGAATTCGTGGAAGTGCGCGCGGCGCTTGTGTTCGACCGGGCTCTGCTGGAAGAACAGATCCATCAGCATGGTCTTGCCGCGACCGACCTCGCCGTGGACGTAGAGCCCGCGCGGCGGCTTGTCGTCCTTGTCGCCGCCGAACAGCCGCCCGAACAGGCCTTGCTTGCGCTGCGGCTTGTAGCTCGCGAGCCGCTCATCCAGCGCGCCGAATGCCTCGGCGGCGCGGGCCTGGGCGGGATCGGCCTCGATCGCGCCGGAGGCGACCAGGGATTTGTAGAGCTCGAGAAAGGAACTGGGCGAGGTGGACAGCATGAGCCCACCTTACGGCCCTAGTGTGCGGCAAATTGCAAGCCGTGAATTGTGCCAGTGGGGTATGCACTTTCCTCTCCCTCGCCCCGCTCTTGCGGGGAGAGGGCTGGGGTGAGGGGCTCTCACCACCCGACGCGCTCTATCGACGGACCCGTACCCCCTCACCCGGATCGCATCTTCGATGCGATCCGACCTTTCCCCGCAAGCGGGGCGAGGTGAAGAGGCTCACGCGCAGAGCGCGTAGGAATCCTCGACCACATAGGGGCCGCCGCCTGTCGACGCGCGCGACGAGAACAGCACGAAGCGGTCCGCCAGGAAGCTGCGGCTCGGGAAGTAGCCGCGCACGGACAGATAATCCGCGACGTCCTGGCTCGAAGCGTCATGCAGACGAGCGAGCGTGACATGTGGCGTGAATTTCCTGCCCTCGGGATCGAGCCCCATCCGCTGCATCATCCGCTCGAGCTCGGCCTGCAGTTCGATCAGCGGCCGGCTCGGCTCGACGGCGGCAACCACCGCGCGCGGCTTGCGTCCGCCGAAGCTCGACAGGCCCTGCAATTTGACCTCGAACGGCTTGCGGTTTACCCGAAACAACATCGTCGCGATCTCGTTGGCCCACATGCCATCGATATCGCCGATGAAGCGCAGAGTGACATGATAATTTTCGGGATCGATCCAGCGTGCGCCGGGAAGGCCGCCACGCAAGCTGGAGAGGGTTTGGCCGATATCGGCCGGAATTTCCAGTCCAGTGAACAGACGCGGCATCGCAATAATCCTCGATGCTTGGCGCGGGTTTTGGGAGCCCGCACCCTGTAACGGCCCGGCGACGAATCACCGATGCCTATTTGTACCCGAGATATGTGACTCTGCGAAGCATGACCCGTTAACAGCTCGTAAACCTACGGACACGGCACGGCTCACTGCCTGCGCTTCAACTGCGTTGCCCTGATATTGCGCCGAGAAATGCCTCCACTGTGGGCAGGATATTTTTCACAACGATGTCCACACCTGCTGCCGTCGGATGCATGCCGTCGGCCTGGTTGAGTTTCGCGTCGGCGGCAACCCCATCGAGGAAGAACGGATAGAGCGGCACGCCAAGGGTCTTCGAGAGATCCGGATAGATCGCGTTGAACTTCGCTGCATACTCACTGCCATAGTTCGGTGGCGCGAGCATGCCGCACAAGAGCACGGCGATCTTGCGCGCCTGCAACTTTGTGATGATGTCGGAGAGCGCGGCACGCGTGACGGCGGGATCGATGCCGCGCAAGGCATCGTTGGCGCCAAGCTCGACAATCACGGCATCGGTTCCATCAGGCACCGACCAGTCGAGTCGCTCGCGGCCGCCCGAGGCGGTGTCGCCGGACACCCCGGCATTGCTCATCTCGACCTTTATCCCCTTGGCTTCCAACGCCTTTTGCAGCCGGATCGGGAATGCCGCCGGGCCTGGGAGGCCGTACCCGGCGCTCAGGGAATCGCCCAGAACCACCATCTTGATCGGCTTCGCCGGGCCCTTCTCCGGGCCATTCTCCAGCCTTGGCGTCTGCGCGCTGGCCGCCGTCATCAAGCCCATAAGCAACACGAGTATGTGCACGAAGATTCTCAACCGGCCCTCGACCGCAGACGCGGAAGTGCCATATGACCGAACCATGGACAGTCTCATCGAATCCTCTTCACTGACCGACGTCGAGCCGGACACCATTGCCGTCAGGAACGTCAATCTCTCGCTCGGCACCGGCGCGGCACGGGTCCATATCCTCAAAGATATCAGCCTTCGTGTGGCAGCGGGTGAGGCCATCGGCCTGATCGGCCCGTCGGGCTCGGGCAAGTCGACCTTGCTGATGGTAATGGCGGGGCTCGAACGTCCTGACAGTGGAGAAGTGGTCGTCAACGGCACCTCGTTCAATGCCCTCGACGAAGATGCGCTGGCGCGCTTCCGCGGCCGCCAGGTCGGCATCGTCTTCCAGTCATTCCATCTGATCCCGACCATGACGGCGCTGGAGAACGTGGCGGTGCCGCTCGAGCTCGCCGGCAATCCCGATGCCGCTGCGCGCGCCGCGCAGGAGCTGCAATCGGTCGGGCTCGGCGAGCGGCTGCATCATTATCCGACGCAACTCTCCGGCGGCGAGCAGCAGCGCGTCGCGATCGCGCGCGCGCTCGCGCCCGATCCCGCGATCCTCGTTGCCGACGAGCCGACCGGGAATCTCGACGAGACGACAGGCAAGCAGATCGTCGACCTGCTGTTCACCAAGCACGCCGAGCGCGGCATGACGCTGGTGCTGGTGACGCACGATCTCGCGCTCGCGCAGCGCTGCGACCGCGTCGTGCGGCTGCGCTCCGGCCGCATCGACGGACAATCCACGACATGAGCATCGCGTCCGAAGCCGCGGTGCAGGGCCGCGCGTCGTCGCTTGCCTTCCGTTATGCGCTGCGCGAATTGCGCGGCGGCCTGCGCGGCTTCTACGTGTTCATCGCCTGCATCGCGCTCGGCGTGATGGCGATTGCCGGCGTCGGCTCGGTCGCCGCGAGCCTTGGCGACGGCCTGTCCCGCGAGGGACGTACGCTGCTCGGCGGCGACGTCGCATTCTCGCTGATCTCGCGCGAGGCCAAACCCAACGAGGTCGCCTATCTGCGCACGCGCGGCGAGGTTTCGATCGCGGCCACGCTGCGCGCGATGGCCCGCAGCAATGACGGCAAGCTGGCGCTGGTCGAGCTGAAGGCCGTCGACGGCAAATATCCGATGCTCGGCGAGCTGACGCTCGAGCCGAACATGCCGGTCGCCGATCTGCTTGCCGAACGCGACGGCGTCTACGGCGCGGCCGCCGATTCGACGTTGCTGGCGCGGCTCGACCTGAAGCTCGGTGACCGCGTCACCATCGGCAGTGCGACCTACCAGATCCGCAGCGTGGTGGTGGCCGAGCCCGACAAGCTTGCCGGCGGCGTCGGCCTCGGGCCGCGCTTCCTGGTCAGCGAAGCCAGCCTGCACGCCACCGACCTGCTGCAACCGGGCAGCCTGGTGCGCTGGATCTACCGCGTGAAGCTGCCTGACGGCGCCAACGACGATCGCGCCACCACCGCGCTGATCGACGGCGCGCGGACCGCCGCGCCGGAGGCCGGCTGGGAGCTCCGCAGCCGCAGCAATGCCTCGCCGCAGCTCGAGCGCACCATCAACCGCTTCACCCAGTTCCTGACCCTGGTCGGCCTCGCGGCGCTACTGGTCGGCGGTGTCGGCGTCGCCAACGCGGTGAAGAGCCATATCGACCGGCGCCGCGACGTCATCGCTTCGTTCAAGGCGCTCGGCGCCACCGGCCGCGACGTCTTCACGATCTACTGCACGCAGGTGGTGGTGCTGGCCGGGATCGGCTCGGCGATCGGGCTCGTGCTCGGCGCCGCGCTCCCCTTCGTCATCGTCGGCCTGTTCGGCAAGCTGCTGCCGCTGCCGGTAGTGCCCGCGCTGCATCCCGACGAGCTCGCGCTGTCCTTCCTCTACGGCCAGCTCACCGCGCTGGCGTTCGGGCTGTGGCCACTCGGCCGGGTGCATGACGTGCCGGTCGCGGCGCTGTTCCGCGAGACCGTCGCCAGCGAGTGGCATCGCCCGCGCTGGAGCTATCTGGCGCTGATGGCCGTGGTGATCGCGCTCCTGATCGGAGTCGCGATCGGGCTTGCCTATGACAAGCGGGTCGCTGCCGTGTTCGTCGCCTCGTCGATCGCGGTGTTCCTGCTGCTGCGCGGAATCGCCGAGCTCCTGATGGCGGTGGCGCGGCGGCTGCCGCGCAGCCGCATGACCATGCTGCGGCTCGCGATCGCCAACATCCACCGGCCGGGCGCGCTGACGCCGTCGGTGGTGCTGTCGCTGGGGCTCGGGCTGGCGGTGCTCGTCACCATCACCCAGATCGACGGCAATCTGCGCCGGCAATTCCTGGCCGCCCTGCCGGAGCGGGCGCCGTCGTTCTTCTTCATCGACATCCCCTCCACCGAGGCCGACCGCTTCAATGCCTTCCTGGCGAAGGTCGCCGCCGGCTCGACCGTCGAGGATGTACCGATGCTGCGCGGACGGATCGTGGCCGCGCGCGGCGTCAAGGCCGACCAGCTCAAGCCGTCGGTCGATTCGGAGTGGGTGCTGCAGAGCGACCGGGGCCTGACCTACACCGGCGAAATTCCCAAGGGCTCGAAGATCGTCGAGGGCGAATGGTGGGGGCCGGACTACAGCGGGCCGCCGCTGGTCTCGATGGAGAAGAAGATCGCCGACGGCCTGTCGTTGAAGATCGGCGACGAGATCGTCGTCAACGTGCTCGGACGCGACGTGCCGGCGAAAATCGCCAACCTGCGCAACATCGACTGGCAGGGCCTCGGCATCAATTTCGTGCTGGTGTTCTCGCCGAATGCCTTCAGGGGTGCGCCGCACAGCCATGTCGCGACCCTGACGGAACCACACGCCGATTCCGCCGACGACGCGCGCATCATCAAGCAGGTCGCCGACGCGTTCCCGATGGTGACCAGCGTGCGGGTCCGCGAGGCGCTGGAGACGGTCGGCAGCGTGGTCAGCAATCTGGTGCTGGCGATCCGCGGCGCCAGCGCCGTGACGCTGATCTCCGCGATCCTGGTGCTCGGCGGCGCGCTCGCCGCCGGACACCGCCACCGCGTCTATGACGCCGTGATTCTCAAGACGCTCGGCGCCACGCGGGTGCGACTGCTCGGCGCCTACGCGCTGGAGTATCTGATGATCGGTTTTGCAACCGCGGTGTTCGGGGTGATCGCCGGCTCGATCGCGGCCTGGCTGATCGTGACTAGGCTGATGACGCTGAGTTTTATCTGGCAGGCCGGCAGCGCCGCGCTGGTCGTGGTCGCCGCGCTGGTCGTCACGGTCGGACTGGGGCTCGCCGGGACGCTGCTCGCGCTAAACCAGAAGCCGGCCTCAGTGTTGCGGAATTTGTGACAAAATGTAGCGGCGCGAGCGCCGTTTTTGCCTATGATGCTAGGGCAGAGCGACATTCGGCCGCGCGTGGAAGCTTGCGTCGGATGTGTTAATTTCCCACATACCAATCGGGTCGGATAGTCGGTTTGAATGACACGGAATTAATGTTCCGCAAACCGAGCCATCTGAGATAGATTTACGACCGGCGCCGCAAATCCCTTGCGCTCCACCGGGACCAACCACGGGAATTCGACCATGTCGGACCTAGACCGCAACTACGCTTCTCCTTTCGGCCGGGCCGCCGGGCGCATTGACGCTGCGGCCGTCGACGCCGGTCTGCGCGCCTACATGCTGCGCATCTACAACTACATGAGCATCGGCCTGGCCATCACCGGCCTCGCCGCGCTCGGCGTCTACATGGGTGCGGTGACGACCGACCAGTCGGCCGCCGTCGCCAAGTTCGGCAACGCCTATCTGACGCAGTTCGGCTACGCGATGTTCGTGAGCCCGCTGAAGTGGCTGTTCATCCTCGCCCCTCTGGCGATGGTGTTCGTCATCTCGGCCGGCATCAACCGCCTGCAGCCCGCGACCGCCCAACTCCTGTTCTGGGTGTTCTCGGCGCTGATGGGTCTGTCGCTGTCGTCGATCTTCCTGGTGTACACGCACACCTCGATCGTGCGCGTGTTCTTCATCACCGCGGCAACGTTCGGTGCGCTGAGCCTCTACGGCTACACCACCAAGCGTGACATGAGCGGCATGGGCTCGTTCCTGTTCATGGGTCTGATCGGCATCATCATCGCGAGCCTGGTCAACCTGTTCCTGGCGAGCTCGGCGCTGCAGTTCATCGTGTCGGTGGTCGGCGTGCTGGTGTTCGCGGGCCTCACCGCCTGGGACACCCAGCGGCTGAAGAACGACTACATCTACGGCTACGCCTCGCAGGGTGGCGTGATGGCAGAGCGTGCGGCAATCACTGGTGCGCTGTCGCTCTACCTGAACTTCATCAACCTGTTCACGCTGCTCCTGCAGCTGCTCGGCCAGCGCGACTAAGCGCCTCGAGCGAGCCGATCAAATCCAAGCCCCGGCCATTCCGCCGGGGCTTTTCTTTTGGGCGAGGCGAGATGTGATGTAGCCCGGATGAAGCGCAAGCGAAATCCGGGACAGGCTCATCCGCGGCTTCAACGGCCCCGGATTGAGCGGAGCCTGCCATCGAGCGCGTTCGCGCGGCCCGTTGGCTCCATCCGGGCTGCAAGCAGACTGACCTGACGCGCTTAGACCAGCGACAGCTTGCGGTCGATCACGAACAGCACGCGTTCGAGTTCATGGCCGCGGCGCAGGATCAGGCCGGTCGCGGAAATCACGCTGTACATGCCCTGCTTGCGCGCAAGCCGGGGGTCCTTCTCGATCCGGTAGATCGGCACTTCCGACGCGCGCCGGAACACCGAGAACACGGCCCGATCCTTCAGGAAGTCGATCGCATAATCGCGCCACTCGCCGTCGGCGACCATGCGGCCGTAGAGATTGAGAATGCGGTTGAGTTCAAGTCGATTGAAAGTCACGCGATTGGGCTGAGGGGTCGCGGCGGCGGTGCGCGCCGCGGCACGACTCCCGCTCGGATCAGTGTCCTCCGAGATCAAACTCATCGAGCGCCTCCTGTCACCTCGGTGGCGATCGGGTTCCGAAGGCCCCTCTTCGGGATCGTCACGAGAGTGACATGATCGCGCTAAGCGCGCGGGCCCGCAAGGGGCCAATCGCAATGCAACCGGGCCTTAACCACCGCCGCGCGCGGCGGATTGTCCGAAAAACCGCAGAGTCACGGGAACGTTAGCGGAATCATATTGCTGCCCCACTTCCGCCCATCGCCCGCCCCGCTGCCCTGCGAAAAGGAAACCCTGCGTTGGCCCGGTCCTTTCGGTTCCGGATTCCTCAGCCCCCAGCCCCCCGGGGCCGTCGGGATCGGGCCTGTTCGCAGGGGAGTCAAATCCCAACACTGGGCCAACGAAAGTTGGTCCTTTTTGTTTTGGGGCCTGCGCAAGCGAGACGCGCGCGCCAAGCACCGGCGCCTTCCTTTCGGCAGATCACTGAATGCAGGTTTGTCGCCATGCGGCTGCACGAAAACATGCGTGCGACCGGCGGAAGCCAGCGCATCGCGCCTTACCGCAGCGAGGCGCTAGTGAAGTGAGGTGAAGGCAGCGCCGAGCATCGGGCCCGGCTTGTCGCGGTTGCCGTCCTGGACGTACACCGCCGCAGCATCGACACCGTCACGCGTGATGTTCTCCAGCGGCACGGTCCAGCTCCCGGACGAACCGTTCCAGTCACCGACCTTGAGGAGATTGCGCACGACGTTGTGGTAGGTGATCTCGCGGCCGCGGTTCTCGCCGCGCGCGATCGAGATCGGCACCGACTTCGAGATCGAGCAGATCCAGACCTCGCCGCGCGACACGGCCGGCGACTTCGATGCGGCGACCGACACGTTGATCTGCTTTCCGCTCAGCGTCATCGTCACGGGCACCGACATCACGCTGCCGCTCCTTTCGGTGTCCTTGATGGCGTCCTCGATACTGGCGCGATCGCTGCCGATCACATGCGCGGAGCCATTGATCACGGCTTGCGGCGTGTAGACGTCGCGGTCGCCGCGAACATGCGAATAGGCCTTCTGGCGCGCGCTGAAACGGGAATCGGCCAGCGTGTCCTTCCAGCCGAGATAGTCCCAATAGTCGATCGGCATGCTCAGCGCGATGACGTTGGGGTCCTTCGCGAGGTCACCGATGATCTTGTCCGCGGGCGGACAGGACGAGCATCCCTGCGAGGTGAAGAGTTCGACGACGGCACGCGGATCGGCGTGGGCGGGGCGGATGATCGCGACGATTGCGCAGATACCAAGGGCGCTGGACCATCGCGAGATACAGTTATAGGCCATCATCGCTGTCATACTGCGAACCAGTCGTGATGATTTCCATCCGTAATTGTACGGAGCATGAAGTCTGTCCCTGAACTTGCGTGCCCCAAAACGCGAGAAAGCGGCCTTTTCATAGGCCGCCTTCTTTTTAGCCGCTACTCACTAAGCAGTGAGGCACCGATCACAAATCCGCGTTGGAGCATGGTCCGGAAAAGTGTGAAACGGTTTTCCGGACAGACCATGCTCAAACAAAGGGGCCTTAGGCCGCGAGTTTGCGCAGCACATAATGCAGGATGCCGCCGTTGCGATAGTAGTCGAGCTCGTCCAGCGTATCGATCCGGCAGAGCAGCGGGACATCCTTTTTGCCGCCGTCAGCGGAGACGATCTCGGCCGTTAGCGTCTGGCGCGGCTTCAGGTCGCCCTGCAGCCCGCGGATCGTGACCTTCTCGTCGCCCTTGAGGCCGAGCGAGGACCACGACGTGCCGTCCTGGAAGGTGAGCGGAAGCACACCCATGCCGACCAGGTTGGAGCGATGGATGCGCTCGAAGCTCTGGCAGATCACCGCGCGCACGCCGAGCAGGCGCGTGCCCTTTGCGGCCCAGTCGCGCGACGAGCCGTTGCCGTATTCGGCGCCGGCGAACACCACCAGCGGCACGCTCTCCTGCTGGTACTTCATCGCGGCGTCGTAGATCGACATCTGCTCGCCGTCGGGCCAGTGCTTGGTCAAACCGCCTTCCGGAATATTGCCGTCGGCACCCTTCAGCATGAAGTTCTTGATGCGGATGTTGGCGAAGGTGCCGCGCATCATCACTTCATGGTTGCCGCGCCTCGTGCCGTACTGGTTGAAGTCGGCGGGACGCACCTGGTGCTCGCTGAGGAACTTGCCGGCGGGTGAGGTCAGCTTGATCGAACCGGCCGGCGAGATGTGGTCGGTGGTGATCTTGTCGCCGAACATCGCGAGGATCCGCGCGTCGACCACGTCGGTGACCGGATCCGGCTGCTTCTTCATGCCCTCGAAATAGGGCGGGTTCTGCACATAGGTCGAGCTCATGTTCCAGCGATAGGTCTCGCTTTCCGTGGTCTTGATCTTGCGCCAGTTGGTATCGCCCTTGAACACGTCGGCGTACTTCTTCTTGAAGATCGTCGCGGTGACGTACTTCTTCATGAAGGCGTTGATCTCCTTGGCGGTCGGCCAAATGTCCTTGAGGAACACCGGCTTGCCGTCCTTGCCGATGCCGAGCGGCTCGACCGCGAGATCCTTGGTCACGGTGCCGGCGATCGCATGCGCGACGACGAGCGGCGGCGAGGCGAGGTAGTTCGCCTGCACGTCGGGCGAGACGCGGCCTTCGAAGTTGCGGTTGCCCGACAGCACGGCGGCGGCGACGATGCCGTTTTCGTTGATTGACTTCGAGATGTCTTCCGGCAGCGGGCCGGAATTGCCGATGCAGGTCGTGCAGCCGAAGCCGACGAGGTTGAAGCCGACCTTGTCGAGATCGGCCTGCAGGCCAGAATTGGCGAGATACTCCGCCACCACCTGGCTGCCCGGCGCGAGCGAGGTCTTCACCCACGGCTTGGCCTTGAGGCCCTTGGCGGCCGCCTTGCGCGCCAGCAGGCCGGCGCCGATCAGCACGCTCGGATTGGAGGTGTTGGTGCAGGAGGTGATCGCCGCGATCACGACGTCGCCATGGCCGAGATCGAAGTCACGGCCCTCGACCGCATAACGCTTCTGCTCGCCCTCGGGCTTCTTGTATTCGCCGACCAGCGCGGTCGCGAAACCGGTCGACACCGCCGGCAGCGCGATGCGGCCTTCGGGGCGCTTCGGCCCGGCCATCGACGGCACGACGTCGCCGAGGTCGAGCGTCAGCGTGGTAGTGAACACCGGGTCAGTCGACTTGGCGGTGCGGAACAGGCCCTGCGCCTTGGCGTAGGACTGCACCAGCTTGACGCGATCGGCCTTGCGGCCCGAGGTCTTCAGGTAATCGATGGTCGCGGCGTCGACCGGGAAGAAGCCGCAGGTCGCGCCATATTCGGGCGCCATGTTGCCGATGGTCGCCTTGTCCGCGACCGAGAGATAGTCGAGGCCCGGGCCGAAGAATTCAACGAACTTGCCGACCACGCCGAGCTTGCGCAGCATCTGGGTGACGGTCAGCACGAGGTCGGTCGCGGTGACGCCTTCCTTGAGCTGGCCCTTGAGCTTGAAGCCGACCACTTCGGGCAGCAGCATCGACAGCGGCTGGCCGAGCATGCAGGCCTCCGCCTCGATGCCGCCCACGCCCCAGCCGAGCACAGCGAGGCCGTTGACCATCGTGGTGTGCGAGTCGGTGCCGACCAGCGAGTCGGGATAGGCGACCTCGAAGGTGCCGGTCTTCCGGCCGACCGTCATCTTCTCCTTCTTGGTCCACACCGTCTGCGCGAGATATTCGAGGTTGACCTGGTGGCAGATGCCGGTGCCGGGCGGCACCACCGAGAAGTTCGAGAACGCCTTCTGGCCCCACTTCAGGAACTCGTAGCGCTCCTGGTTCTGCTTGTATTCCTCGGTGACGTTCTTCGCGAACGCCTTGTTGTCACCGAAGAAGTTGACGATCACCGAGTGGTCGATGACGAGATCGACCGGCACCAGCGGGTTGATCTTCTCGGCATCGCCGCCGAGGTTCTGCATCGCGTTGCGCATCGCCGCGAGGTCGACCACGGCCGGGACGCCGGTGAAATCCTGCATCAGGACGCGCGCCGGGCGGAACGCGATTTCGTGCTCGAGCTGGCGCTTCTTCAGCCACTTCGACACCGCAACGATGTCTTCCTTCTTGACGGTGCGGCCGTCCTCGTTGCGCAGCAGGTTCTCCAGCAGAACCTTCATCGAATACGGCAGCTTCGAAATCCCCTTCAGTCCGTTCTTCTCTGCCTGGGGCAGGCTGTAATAGACGTAGGACTTGCCGCCGACCTTCAGGGTCTTGCGGCATTTGAAGCTGTCGAGCGAGGTCATGCGAGGAATCCCAATTCTCAGTTATACCCGGCAAGGGTAACTAAACACCGGCGATCGACACTGGCCAAGGGATGGCCTGGGGTGGGTTGCGGCCGCCGACTGTGTGTGCTGCATCAAGTTCCGGGCTTATAGAACCTTTCTAGAAGCGCCGCCACACCGACAAGCGTGCGACAGCGTTGCGCGACCCAAAAATTCTCACGCGGTAGCGAAAGATTTCAGAGGGCTGTGACAAGACGAACCATGCGGCTCTCGGGACGAAATCTGAAATGCGTGCGCGGCGGACGCGAGGTGTTTTCCGGCCTCGATCTGTCGGCCACGTCAGGCGAGGCACTCGCCATCACCGGCCCCAATGGCGCCGGCAAGACCTCGCTGCTGCGCGTCCTCGCCGGGCTATTGGTTCCCGCCGAGGGTGTGGTCGCGCTCGAAGGCGGCGACGCCGAGCTCAGCCTGCCTGAGCAGGCCCACTATCTCGGCCACCGCGACGCCCTGAAGCCGGCGCTGAGCGTTGCGGAAAATCTGTCCTTCTGGCGGGAATTTCTCGGCGGCGAGACCAAGGATGCCGGGCAGTGCCTTGCCGCCGTGGCGCTCGACCACGCCGCGCACCTGCCGGCGGCCTATCTTTCCGCCGGCCAGCGCCGCCGCCTGTCGATCGCGCGCCTGCTCTCGGTGCGGCGGCTGGTGTGGCTGCTGGACGAGCCGACATCGGCGCTCGACGCGGCCGGACAGGCGCTGTTCGTCGGGCTGATGCGTGACCATCTCGCACAGGGCGGCCTGATCGTCGCGGCGACGCACCTGCCGCTCGGCATCGACGCGCGCGATCTGCGGATGGGAGGCGCGGCATGAGCGCGCTTGGCGCCTTGATCCGGCGCGACATCCGCATCGCGCTGCGCGTCGGCGGCGGCGCGCTGATCGGCGTGCTGTTCTTCCTCACCGTCACGGTGCTGATGCCGTTCGCGGTGGGCCCGGATCTCGCGCTGCTGTCGCGGCTCGGCCCCGCCATCCTCTGGCTCGGCGCGTTGCTGGCGAGCCTGCTCACGCTCGACCGCCTGTTCACGGCCGACCACGAGGACGGCTCGCTCGACCTCATCGTGATGAGCCGGACGCCGCTGGAACTCGCCTGCGCCGCCAAGGCGCTGGCGCACTGGATCGCCGCCGGCCTGCCGCTGATCATCGCAACCCCGGTGCTCGGCCTGCTGCTCAATCTCGACGGCACCGCGACGCTCGCGGTCGCCGCAACGCTGCTGGCGGGAACACCGGCGCTGACCTTCACCGGCATGATCGGCGCGGCCCTGGCGGTGACGCTGCATCGCGGCGGGCTATTGCTGGCGGTGCTGGTGCTGCCGCTGTCGATCCCGGTGCTGATCTTCGGGGTTGCGGCCTCGCAGGCGGCGATATCGGGCCCCCCGCCCTTTGGAACACCATTCTCGATCCTCTGCGCGCTGTCACTTGCCAGCCTCGTGATCGGCCCCTTTGCCGCCGCCGCGAGCCTGCGGCACGGGCTGGACTGAAATGAGCCCGATCAAATCTCGCCGGGAGGAGATCGGCCGATTGCCTGCGACACATCGGACGATTATCAGGGTGCCATGACGCTGACCGACCTCGCCAATCCGACCAAGTTTCTGGCGCTGACCGCGCGCATGCTGCCGTGGCTCGCGGGCGTGACCGCTATCCTGCTCGCGATCGGGCTCTACCAGTCGGCGATGGCGCCCGACGACTACCAGCAGGGCGCGACGGTCAAGATCATGTTCATCCACGTGCCGAATGCGTGGCTGTCGATGTTCGTCTGGGGCGTCATGAGCGTGGCCGCGCTCGGCACCCTCGTGTGGCGGCATCCGCTCGCCGACGTCGCCGCGAAAGCCGCAGCTCCGATCGGCGCCGCCTTCACCTTGCTTGCGCTCGTCACCGGCTCGCTGTGGGGCCGGCCGATGTGGGGCACCTATTGGGAGTGGGATGCACGCCTGACCTCGGTCTTGATCCTGTTCCTGATGTATCTCGGCCTGATGGCGCTGTGGCGCGCGGTGGAGGACCCGTCGCGTGCGGCGCGGGCGGCGGCGGTGCTCACGCTGGTAGGCGCGATCAACATCCCGATCATCAAGTTCTCGGTCGACTGGTGGAACACGCTGCATCAGCCGGCCTCGGTGTTTCGCGCGGGCGGGCCGACGCTCGACAAGGCGTTCCTGTGGCCGCTGCTGGTGATGGCGATCGCGTTCTCGCTGCTGTTCATCACCTTGCACCTAGCGGCGATGCGCAACGAGATCCTGCGCCGGCGCGTTCGCAGCCTGCAGATGATGCAGGCGAGCCGCGTCTCGTTCACGAGCGAGGTGGGCGGCGGTTCGCAGGCAACCGCGTCAAACGAAATTGGAGCGGCGTGATACGATGGCGCTTGGTCCCTACGCCTCCTTTATCGTGACCTCCTATGCGCTGGTCGCGGCGGTCGTGCTGCTGCTGATCGTCTGGATCATCGCCGACTATCGCCGGCAACAGGCGCGCCTCAGGGAGATCGAGGCCAGCGGCGTGACGCGCCGCTCGGGCCGCAGCGCGGCGGATATAAGATGAGCGATCAGGCGACCAACAGCCCGCCGCAAGCCCGCCGCCTGCTGGTGGTGCTGCCGCTGCTGATCTTCCTCGGCCTTGCCGGGCTGTTCCTGCTGCGGCTCTATGGTGGCGATCCCTCGAAAATCCCGTCGGCGCTGATCGGCCGGCCGGCGCCGCAGACCGCGCTGCCCGCGCTCGACGGCCTGGTGCGGGACGGCGCGCCTGTCCCCGGTCTCGATCCCGCCGCCTTCAAGGGCAAGGTCTCGGTCGTCAATGTCTGGGCGTCGTGGTGCGTGCCTTGTCACGACGAGGCGCCGCTGCTGACCGAGCTCGGCAAGGACAAGCGCTTCCAGATCATCGGCATCAACTACAAGGACTCGCCCGAGAATGCCCGGCGCTTCCTCGGCCGCTACGGCAATCCGTTCGGCATCGTCGGCGTCGACGGCAACGGCCGCGCCTCGATCGAATGGGGCGTCTATGGCGTGCCCGAGACCTTCCTGGTCGGGCGCGAGGGCACCATCGTCTACAAGCTGGTCGGCCCGGTGACTCCGGACAACGTCAACCGCGTGCTCAAGGCCGAGATCGAGAAGGCGCTCGCGGCGGGCAGTTGATAGCCGTTACTTGCGCTCACCTCTCCCCGTCCTTTACGGCGAGGGGCTTTGGACGGTGTTTGTAATAAACTCCGAGCCTATCCGTGGAGAGACCCTCACCCCACCCTCTCCCCGCATCCGCCTTCGCCCGAAGGCGGGCTTCGGCGGACAAGAGAGCGGGGCGAGGGAGCAGAGTGCTGATCACCCCTTCCGCACGTCGCCCGCGTCGGCCTCACTCGCCTCCAGCGAGACCGGCTCAAGGTGATAGCGCTTGGTCAGCGGCATCTGGGCGATGGCGAAGATCATGGTCAGCGGCGTCACGCCGAACACCTTGAAGTTCACCCAGAAATCCGTGGTCTGCGTGCGCCAGACAAGCTCGTTGAGCACCGCCATGCCGGCGAAGAACAGCGCCCAGCGCAGGGTGAGGATGCGCCAGCCCTGCGGCGTCAGGTTGAACACCTGGTCGAACATGATGGCGATGAAGGACCGGCCGAACAACAGCCCGCCGCCGAGCACGGCCGCGAACAGCCCGTAGATGATGGTCGGCTTGACCTTGATGAAGGTCTCGTCGTGCAGCACCAGCGTCAGCGTGCCGAACACCAAGACGATCGCGCCGGTCACCAGCGCCATGATCGGCACGTGCCTGGTCACCACATAGGATGCGATCATCGCGGCCACGATCGCCACCATGAACGCGCCGGTCGCGACGAACAGATGGTACTTGGCGTTGGCGATAAAGAACACGAGCAGTGGCCCGAGTTCGGTCGCCAGCTTGAACAGCGGATGCGGCTGGGTCTTGTCCATCAACTCTCTACTTTGATTTGAGGCATGACCCGATCCGAAAACCGGTGTCCACTTTGCGCTAACGCGGCCCTTCGGGTCGGGGTCATGCCTCGATTCCAGCAATTGCCTTGGCAAAATCCTTCGCCGCGAAGGGCGCGAGGTCCTCGACGCCTTCGCCGACGCCGATGAAATGCACCGGCAGCTTGTGCTTCTCCGACAGCGCGACAAGGATGCCGCCGCGCGCCGTGCCGTCAAGCTTGGTCATCACGAGCCCCGTGACGCCTGCCGTACGATGAAACGCCTCGACTTGCGACAACGCATTTTGTCCCACCGTGGCGTCGAGCACGAGCAGCACCGCGTGCGGCGCCGACGCATCGACCTTCCTGATGACGCGCACGACCTTTTCCAGCTCGTTCATCAGTTCGGACTTGTTCTGCAGGCGGCCGGCGGTGTCGATCAGCAGCACGTCGCGCTGCTGCTCCTTGGCCGCGGTCAGCGCGCTGAAGGCAAGGCTCGCCGAATCCGAGCCCTGGGCGCCTGATATGACCGGCGACTTGGTGCGCTCGCCCCAGACCTTGAGCTGCTCGATCGCCGCGGCGCGGAAGGTGTCGCCGGCGGCCAGCATGACCTTGCGGCCCTCGGCGGAGAATTTCGCGGCCAGCTTGCCGATCGTCGTGGTCTTGCCGGAGCCGTTGACGCCGACCACCAAGATGACGAACGGCTGCTTCGCGGTATCGATCTCGAGCGGCTTCGCCACCGGCGACAGCACCTTCTCGACCTCGGTCGCGACGACGTCCTTGACCTCGTCGGCCGAGATCGCCTTGTCGTAGCGCCCCTTGCCGACAGCCTCCGCAATGCGGACCGCGACATCGGTACCGAGATCGGCGCGCAGCAGCACATCCTCGATGTCATCGAGCATGGCCGAATCGAGCTTGCGCTTGGTGACGAGGTCGGCGACCGCGGTCCCGATCGAACTCGAGGTCCGCTTCAGGCCGCCCTTCAGCCGCTGCCACCAGCTCTGTTTTGGAGTTCCCGCAGTGGTATCGTTCATGGCGCGGACGTGTTAGCCGTTTCGGCCCATAAACGAAAGTCTCGACGAATTGATCGATGTTCCCCAACTAACCGCGGAAGAAATCCTGGGCCGGGTGCTCCACCGCGACGGCCTGATGCTGGTGATCGACAAGCCGGCCGGCCTGCCGGTGCATCGCGGTCCCAAGGGCGGCCCCAATCTGGAGGCCTCGTTCGAAGCGCTGCGGTTCGGCCTGCCGCGGCCGCCGGTGCTGGCGCATCGGCTGGACAAGGACACCTCGGGCTGCCTCGTCCTGGGACGTCACCGCAAGGCAACCGCCTCGCTCGGGCTGTTGTTCAAGCACAGCAAGATCTCGAAGACCTATTGGACCGTGGTCGAGGGCGGCCCTGCCGAGGATGAAGGCACCATCGACATGCCGCTCGGCCGGCTCAACGCCGAGCGCGGCTGGTGGCAGAAGCCGGACCCGGATGGCCAGAAGGCGATCACCAACTGGAAGGTGCTGGGGCGTGGCGATGGCCTCACCTGGCTCGCGATGGAGCCGGTCACCGGCCGCACCCATCAGCTGCGGGTGCATTCGGCGGCGATGGGCTGGCCGATCGTCGGCGACAATATCTATGGCAATGGTCCGCGCTTCGGTGAGCCGACCCTGCATCTGCATTCCCGCGAGATCGGCATCCCGATCTCCAGGAACAAGGACCCGGTGCATGTGGTCGCGCCGGCACCCGAACACATGCGGGAGCGGCTCAGGGCCTGCGGCTGGAACGGCGACTAAGCATGATCCGGAAAAGTGCGAAGCGGTTTTCCGAAAAGATTATGCTCAAACAAAGAGCTAAAGCGCGATGACGATCCAGCCCAACCTCATCGCGCTTTAGCCTCCGTGATTTTACGGACAATTATCCTTTACGGAACATTCAGGCCCATCCGCTAGTCCTGAAGGCAGCTTAGAAAAGCGCGCTGCGACGGCTCAGGACGAGCAATGCTGAATGATGGACAAGCAATTGTCGACGAGGTCGAGGCTGCGATACGCGCCGGCTCCGCCGATAAATGCCTGGCCACGGCAAGGCGCGTCACCGGCCTTTTCCTCGCATCCGCCGGCAAGTTCAACAGCGAACAGATCGAGCTGTTCGACAACGTGCTCGAGCGTCTGGTGAAGACCATCGAGTTGCGCGCGCTCGCCGACATCAGCGCCCGGATGGCGCTCACCGACATCAGCGAGCAGCTCGCACCGGTCGCCCAGGCACCGCCCGCGATCATTCGCCGTCTCGCCAGCAATGACGAGATCAGGATCGCGCGGCCGATCCTGCAGGAATCGTCGCGGCTCAGCGCGGACGATTTGGTCGAGATCGCACGGACCAAGAGCGAGCAGCATCTGCTCGCCGTCGCCGGCCGCTGGTGGCTAAAGGAGGTCGTCACTGACGCGCTTCTGGCGCGTCGCTTTGCGAGCGTGAGCCACCGCCTGGTCACCAATCCCGGCGCCAAAGTATCGCCGGGCGGATTTGCCGTCATCCTCGCGCAGGCCGAGCACGATCCGGTGCTTGCGGTCGAGACCGGCATTCGCGCCGACCTGCAGTCGGAGCTCCGCCTTCAGCTCCTGCGCCGCGCGACGGAAGAGGTTCGCGGCCGTCTGCTGGAACGCGCCCCGCCCTATCTGTTCGAAGAAATCCGGCATGCGATCGCAGCGGTCGCCGCCGGCGTCGAGCGCGACATGTCGCAAGTCCGCGACTTCACCGCGGCCAAGCACCACGTCGCGAAGCTGAAGGACGACGGCGAGCTCAACGAAGCCTCACTGCTCGGTTTCGCCAGGCAGCGAAAATATGAAGAGACCATCGTTGCGCTGGCGTATCTTGCGCAGTCGAACATCGAGGTGATCCGCTCCCTGATGCAAAGCCTGCGCAGTGAGGGCCTGCTGGTGCCGTGCCGGGCGGCAGGCCTGAGTTGGGATACCGCCGCCGCGGTGATGGAATGTCGCTATACCACCGGCTCCATGGGACCGGTCGAGCTCGCCCGTGCGAAGAGCCAGTTCACGAAATTGACCCGCGAAAACGCCGATCGCCTGCTGCGGTTCTGGCAGGTTCGCGCGTCGCAGCCGGCAAGGCTGGGCGGGCGCACGCACTGAGTGCGTCATGCACGATGCGCATGTAGAGATTCAACCTGTCAAATAGCTGGTTCAGTATCATCACATGCGAAATGCAGGTGATCCGCTGCTCCGGACGCGCCATGCGCGGCTCCCCACATTCGTCGTCGTGGCGAAAGCCTGGACCCATAACCACCGCATTCTGTGACCGTGCGAGATCGCGGCCCCAGCGTCGCGCAGCAATTGAGATCTGGGGTAATGGGCCCCGGCCTGCGCCGGGAGAACAATGGGAGCGAACTTTCTCAGCGGCCCGATGCAATGAGCCGCGCACCGTCATGGCCGCGGATAGTCATCGCGCGTACCATGCCCGGCACATCTCTCTCGATCGCGACCGGCAGGAAGTGCTCGGTGCGGCCTTGCCGCTCGCTCTCGGTCAGCACCTCGCGCATCGCGCCGACTTCCGCGTCAAGCCGGCGCAGCAGCGCGGCTTCGCCTGCCGCGCGCAGCCGCCTGGCGCGCTCCTTGATCGCGCCGCCATCGACCTGCGGCATCCGTGCGGCGGGCGTTCCGGGGCGCTTCGAATAGGGAAACACGTGCAGGAAGGTAAGATCGCATTCCGCGACCAGATCGAGCGAACGCGCGAACATCGCTTCAGACTCGGTCGGGAAGCCCGCGATGATGTCGGCGCCGAGAGCGATGTCCGGCCGCAGCCGGCGGACCTGCGCACAGAAATCGATCGCGTCCTTTCGTGAATGCCGGCGCTTCATCCGCTTCAGGATCATGTCGTCGCCGGACTGCAACGACAGATGCAGATGCGGCATCAGCCGCGCATCGTCGGCGATGACATCGAGCAGGTCGCGATCCGCCTCGATCGAATCGATCGACGAGATGCGCAGCCGCTTCAGCTCGGGCACATGGCGCAGGATCTGCCGGGTCAACTGGCCGAGTTTTGGCGCGCCCGGCAGGTCGGCGCCATAGCTCGTGAGATCGACGCCGGTCAGCACGATCTCGGCATGGCCGCGCTCGACCAGCGCGCGGACCTGATCGACCACCGCGCCCATCGGCACCGAGCGCGAATTGCCGCGGCCGTAGGGGATGATGCAGAAGGTGCAGCGATGATCGCAGCCGTTCTGCACCTGCACGAATACGCGAGGCAGGCCGCGCTCGAAGCCGCCGAGCAGATGCGGCGCCATCTCGGTCACCGCCATGATGTCGGCGACCGCGACCTTTTCGCTCGCATCGATGCCGAACGGCGCCTCGAATGCTGAACGTGTCACGCGCCACGCCTCGCCGCGCATCTTCTCGTCATTGCCGACGACGCGATCGACCTCGGCCATCTCGGCGAACATCTGGCTTTGCGTCTGCGCCGCACAACCGGTGACGACGATGCGCGCATGCGGGCGTTGGCGTTTCAACTTGCGGATCGACTGCCGCGCCTGCGCCACCGCCTCGTTGGTGACGGCGCAACTGTTGATGACGATGGCATCGGTAAGCCCGGCCTGCTCCGCCTCGCGCCTGATCACCTCGGATTCAAATGAATTGAGGCGGCAGCCAAAGGTGACGACATCGACGCCCATAACCGATCTCACGCCCGATCAAGCGACGCTGGCGAATAGCGCCGGATCGAAGCGGCCCTCATATTCGAAATCGGCGGTGCCGGTCATCAGCACGTGATCGTCGCGCTCGCGCCACTCGATGCCGAGCTTGCCGCCGGGCAGCGTGATCTCGACGCTGCGATTGGCACGCTTCAGCCGCGCCGCCGCAACCGCCGTCGCGCAGGCCGCCGAGCCGCACGCTTTGGTGAGACCGGCGCCGCGCTCCCAGGTGCGGATCGTGATGTGGTCGCGATCGACGATATGGGCGAGGGTGATGTTGGCGCGCTCCGGAAAGATCGGGTGGTGTTCCAAAAGCGGCCCGAAACGTTCGAGGTCGTAGGCATTGACGTCGTCGACCCAGAAGATCGCATGCGGATTGCCCATCGAGACCACCGAGGGCGAATGCAAGACCGGATTGTCGATCGGCCCGACCTGCAGCTCGATGTAGCGGGTGTCGCGAAACTCCTCAGCCAGCGGAATGTCCTGCCAGCCGAACTTCGGCGCGCCCATGTCGACGGTATAGAGATCGGGCGCCGGCCCCTGCCAGCAATTGAGCAGGCCGGCGCGGGTCTGGAACGTCGCTGATGTCTGGCCGGTCTTCTCGAAAATCCGCCGCACCACGCAGCGCATGCCGTTGCCGCAGGCCCCGGCCTCCGAGCCGTCATTGTTGTAGATCGAGATGAACGCTTCGGTGCCGTCGAGCCGCGGCGGCTGCAGCACCATCAGCTGGTCATAGGGCACGCCGCCCGCCGGCGAAGCCACGGCGCGCGCCTCCGCTGCCGACACCTGTGCCCGACCTTGTACCGCTGAATCGCGCAGGTCGACGACGACGATCTCGTTGCCGATGCCGTTCATCTTGGCGAATGCGTGATTGGCGAGCGCGCTCATCGATTTTCCCAAATTCTGCCCGGTTATATGGCGAGTGGTGGCCAGTTAGCCAGCCTGAATGGCCCCATGACACATCTGTCATGGGACGAATGCAGAACTTGCGTGTTAGGAATATCGCACCTCGCGGACCGCGCGCCGGGACAGATCGAGCGGCCGTTCGAGGCAGGGGATGGAGAAAAACCAATGAACCGTATCAACACGCTCCGCGCGGCCCTGGTCGCGCTGCTGCCCTTGGCCGCGATCGCACTGGCAAGCCCGGCCCCTGCCCAGTCGCCGTCAGCCTCGCCCGCTCCCGCAGCGAGCCCGACCCCTGCCCCTGCACCGTCGGCGACACCGGTGCCCCCGCCGGCCGAGACCAAGTCGCCGGCCGACAGCCCGGCCGCAGCGCAGACCCCGGCGCCGGCGCCGGCCGCCCCGGTGCAGACCGCCGATCCCTTCGGCGAGCCGTTCACGCTGGAGCCGAAAAAGGTCGTGATGCTGAAGGGCACGGCCAATTGGGATTCCGCCTTCGACGCCCTGATCGAGGCGTTCAAGCAGCTCACCGCGCTGCTCGACAAGGACGGCGTCAAGGCATCGGGCAATCCGATGATCGTCTACACCTCGACCGACGACACCGGCTTCACCTTCATCGCCGAGATCCCGGTCGATCAGGACGTCAAGAACCTCGGCAAGAACATGAGCATGGGCAATTCGCCCGACGGCAAGGCGCTGAAGTTCGTCCATCGCGGTTCCTACGACAACATGGACAACACCTATGAGGCGATCACCAACCACCTCGACGACAAGAAGCTCGAAGCCAAGGACACCTTTATCGAGGAATACATCACCGATCCGCTGAAGACCGCGGAGGACAAGCTTGTGATCAACGTCTACGTACCCCTGAAGTGAGCCAGATGACCCATCGCCTACCGCTTGGCCTCCCCGTTGGCCTCTCCTTCGCCGCCACCCTGATCGCGACCACGCTGCTGGCTGCGCCCGTACTGGCGAATGACGACTTTCCGCCGGCGGTTTCGGTCACCGGCGAGGCGACCTTGTCGGCGCCGCCCGACCAGGCGCAGCTCGACGCCGGCGTCACCACCGACGCCAAGACCGCACGCGAAGCCGCCGAAGCCAACAATGTGACGATGGGCAAGGTGCTGGCCGCGCTGAAGGGCGCCGGGATCGCGGAGAAGGACTTTCAGACCTCGCGGCTGTCGCTGCAGCCGCAATTCGCCAATCGTGGGCCGTCGTCGCCGAACGCCCCGCCCAGCATCGTCGGCTACCATGCGAGCAATCGCGTCACGATCAGGCTGCACGATGTAAGCAAGGTCGCCAGCGTCATCGACGTGCTGGTCGGCGCCGGCGCCAACGATATCGGCGGGCTCAATTTCTCGGTGTCGCAGGCCTCGAAGCTGCTCGACGAGGCGCGCGAAAAGGCGATCGCCGACGCCCGCCGCAAGGCCGAGATCTACGCCAAGGCCGCCGGCGTCACGCTCGGCGCACCCGTGAATATTGCGGAGGTCGGCTCGGCGCCGGTCCCGGTGTTCCGTCCCAAGATGGCGACGGCAGGCTTCGCCGCGCCGACGCCGGTGGCGCAAGGCGAGGAAACACTGACGGTCAATGTCAGCGTCTCCTGGGCGATCAAGGAGAAGTAATTCAAGGCAGCCAATTGACGTCGTCCCGGCGAAGGCCGGGACCCATTACCACCGAGTTTAGTTGTGAACGGAATCGTGGCCCCAGCGTCGCGCAACAATTAATATTTGGGGTAATGGGTCCCGGCCTTCGCCGGGACGACAGCATTTAGATTTCGAACACCTGCCCGGGCTTCAACGCGACAAACTTCCCGCGCGGCACCTTGGCGGCGTCGAGCGCTTCGCCAAGCGCGATCGCGGGCGCGTCGATCGCCTCGTCGGTCAACTGGAATGTGCCGTGGTGATGCGCCAGCGCCTGGGCGGCGCCACAATCGGCCAGCGCCTTCACCGCATCCTCCGGGTTCATGTGCTGGTCGCGCATGAACCAGCGCGGCTCATAGGCGCCGATCGGCAGGATCGCGAGCCGCAACGGTCCATGCGCCTCGGCCACCCGGCGGAAATGTCCCCCGTCGCCGTAGCCGGAATCGCCGACGATGTAGAGCTTGCCGGCCGGCGTCTCCAAAACAAAACTCGCCCACAGCGCCTTGTTGCGATCGAACAGGCCGCGCGCCGACCAGTGCCGCGTCGGCACCAGTGTCGCGGCAAGGCCATTGCCGAGCTCGGCGCGCTGATGCCAGTCGAACGCCTCGGCTTTGATCGCGGCATCGGACGTACGCATCGTGACGTCGTTGCCGAGCGGCGTGATCACGCGAGGACCAAATGCACCCGCAAGTTTCGACAGCGTCGCGACGTCGAGATGGTCGTAGTGGCCGTGCGACACCAGCACGACATCGATCCTGGGCAGTTTATCGAATGCGATGCCGGGATCGTTGTGCCGCTTCGGCCCGGCGAAGCTGAACGGCGAGGCCCGCATCGACCACACCGGATCGAACAGGATGTTGAGGCCCGCGGTCTGGATCAGCCAGCTGGCATGACCGACGAAACAGAGCCGCACCTTGTCGCCCTCGACGCGGGGCGGCGGCGTATCGGCATGGGGGCTCGGCGCCCATTCCGGCCAGACTGCGCGCTTCCGGCCGCCCCCGAACTGCCAGCGCAGCACCTCACCAAGCGATTTCGGCGGCGAGCCGTCCGGATCGAAGAAGTGCAGGCCGTCGAAATGATCGGACACGGGGCCGTCGTAGGTTTTCATGGTCGTCATCCAGATCGAGGGCACACCGATCGCTGCGGCGGCTCCGGTCAAGGTTGCGAGAAGGCGGCGGCGGGTGATCAGCACGCGGGTTCCGGAATAGGAGGCAGGCTCCGGTTATATGGGTGGCAGCGGCGAATTCGGAACCAATAGGGCAAATCGACGTGATTTCAGTACCTTACTGTCCAGACTGAGCGGATTTCAGCGAAACTTTCCTTGACTTTGCCGCCCCGGCAGCGTTTAACCCGGCCACTTTCTCGGAAAGCTCCGTCTTTTCGACCCGCCGACTGGTCCTGGAGGCCAGAGGCCAACGCCCGACAGCGCGATGCGCCCTCGGGCGCGAAAGTGTTTGGATTTCCTTCTCCCTCGCCCCGCTCTTGCGGGGAGAGGGTCGGGGTGAGGAGCTCTCTCCGCGCACTGTGCGTGTGGATAGCCCTGTACCCCCTCACCCGCCGCGCAAATGCGCGGCGACCTCTCCCCGCAGGCGGGGAGAGGTAAAAGAGGACAACGGCATTGTTCGACAATCTGTCGGAACGGCTTGGTGGCATTCTCGATCGTCTGACGGGGCGCGGTGCGCTGACCGAAAAGGACGTCGATGCCGCAATGCGCGAGGTGCGCCGCGCGCTGCTCGAGGCCGACGTCGCGCTCGAGGTGGTCCGTAGCTTCATCGACCGGGTCCGCGAGCAGGCGATCGGCGCCACCGTCGTCAAGTCGGTGACGCCGGGCCAGATGGTGGTGAAGATCGTCCATGACGAGCTCGTCGCCACGCTCGGCTCCGACGGCCAGACCATCGATATCAACTCCGTGCCGCCGGTGCCGATCATGATGGTCGGTCTGCAAGGCTCCGGTAAGACCACCACCACCGCAAAGCTCGCGCGCCGCATGGTCCAGCGCGACAAGCGCAAGGTGCTGATGGCCTCGCTCGACGTCTACCGCCCGGCGGCGATGGAACAGCTCGCGGTGCTCGGCCGCGACCTCGACATTCCGACGCTGCCGATCGTCGCCGGCCAGATGCCGCCGCAGATCGCAAGGCGCGCGTTGGAGGCCGGCAAGCTCGGCGGCTACGACGTCGTGCTGCTCGACACCGCCGGCCGCACCACGCTCGACGAAGACATGATGAAGGAGGCGGCCGAGATCAAAGCCGCCGCCAACCCGCACGAAGTGCTGCTGGTCGCGGATAGCCTCACCGGCCAGGACGCGGTCAACCTCGCGCGCTCGTTCGACGAGCGCGTCGGCCTCACCGGCATCGTGCTGACGCGCGTTGACGGCGACGGCCGCGGCGGCGCCGCGCTGTCGATGCGCGCGGTCACCGGCAAGCCGATCAAGCTGATCGGCACCGGCGAAAAGACCGACGCGCTGGAAGACTTCCATCCGAACCGCATCGCCGGCCGCATCCTCGGCATGGGCGACGTGGTCTCGCTGGTCGAGAAGGCCGCCGCCAATATCGACGCCGAGAAGGCCGCGCGCACCGCCGAACGCATGCGCAAGGGTCAGTTCGACCTCAACGACATGCGCGAGCAGCTGCAGCAGATGGCGAATATGGGCGGCATCGGCGGCCTGATGGGCATGATGCCCGGCATCTCCAAGATGAAGAACCAGATCGCGGCGGCCGGCATCGACGACAAGATCCTGAAGCGCCAGGTCGCGATCATCGACTCGATGACGCGGCAGGAGCGCAAGAACCCGGACATCCTGAAGGCGAGCCGCAAGAAGCGCATCGCGGCAGGCGCTGGCCAGAGCGTCGAGCACGTCAACAAGCTGCTGAAGATGCACCGGAACATGGCCGACATGATGAAGGCCATGGGCAGCGGCAAACGCGGCCCGCTCGCCGGCATCGCGCAGGCGATGGGATTCGGCGGCGGCATGAAGCCGCCCTCGGCCGAGGAGATGAAGGCGCTCGCCGAGAAGATGCAGGGCGGCGCCGGCGGCGGCCTGCCCAATCTGCCGAAGGATTTGCCGGCCGGGCTGCGCGGCGGCTTGCCGAACGTGCCGGGCCTAACCGGCCTTTCCGGCAAGCCGATGCTGCCGGGCCTCGGCGGTTTCCCGGGCAAGAAGAAATGAGGAATTCGTCGCGACGGCTCGTATACGGCCGGCGCGACGCGGAATGCCAATCAATCGAACACATCGACCTTTGAAGGAGAACTGAATGTCCGTTGTTATCCGCCTCGCTCGCGCAGGCACCAAGAAGCGTCCCGTCTATCACGTCGTCGTCGCCGACTCGCGCTTCCCGCGCGATGGCCGCTTCATCGAGCGTCTCGGCCACTTCAACCCGTTGCTGCCGAAGGACAACGAGTCGCGCCTGAAGCTCGACATGGACAAGGTGAAGGCCTGGCTCGCCAAGGGCGCGCAGCCGTCGGATCGCGTGACCCGCTTCCTCGACGCCGCCGGCGTCAAGAAGCGCGCGCCGCGCAACAACCCGGAAAAGGCCGTGCCGCGCAAGGAGCGCAAGGCGCAGGCCGAAGCCGCCGCCAAGGCTTAAGGCTGAACGGCGACCACGGTGGCTGCACCGGTCTGTGTCGCCCGTATCGGCGCTGCGCATGGCGTGCGCGGCGCCGTCAGGCTTTGGACCTTCACCGAAGATCCGCTGGCCGTGAAGGACTACGGTCCGCTGATGACCAGGGACGGCACGCGCCAGTTCGAGGTCACGCATGTGCGTGAGGCCAAGGACCATCTGGTGGTGACGCTGAAGGGCGTCGCCAGCCGCGATGATGCCGAACGGCTCAACGGGCTCGAGCTCTACGTTCCGCGCGACCGGCTGCCGGACACCGACGACGGCGAATACTACCACACCGATCTGATCGGGCTCGCCGCGGTGACGACGACGGAGCAGCCGCTCGGCAAGGTGATCGCGATCCATAATTTCGGCGCCGGCGACATCATCGAGATCGCCCCGCCGCAGGGCGCGACGATGCTGCTGCCGTTCACCAATGCCGTGGTGCCGACTGTCGATCTCGACGGCGGCCGCGTGGTGATCGACCTGCCCAAGGAAATCGACGGCGACGATCCGTCGGCGGCCTGATCGAAAATAATCTTCAACCCGTCATCCGGCCCTGCTGCTCGAGCCAGTCGCAGAACACCGCGCTGTGCGGATCGTTGCTGCGCCCCGCCGGGAAGTAAGCGAAGTAGCTCCGCGCCGGCAGGCTGACATCCGGAAACGGCGTCACCAGGCGCCCGGCCGCGAGATCGTCCGCGATCAGCGCGGTCGGTCCCATCGCGACGCCGAGACCATCGAGCGCGGCCTGGATCGTCAGATAGAAGTGATCGAAGGTCAGCGCGGCCGCCGGCTCCAGCGCGGATTGCCCGGCCTCGGTGAGCCAGTCGCGCCACAGCCGCGGCATCGACGTGACATGCAGCAGCGTGTGCCTGGAGAGGTCCGCGATCTCATTGAGCGGCAGCTGCCCCAATAGCGACGGACTGCATACCGGCAATCTCCGCTCCGACACCAGGAAGCGTGACGAGAAGCCGTGGAAGGTGTCGGGGCCACCGCGGATCACGACGTCGAATGATTCAGACAACGCATCCACCGGATCGTTCGACGTGCTCAAGCGTACCTCGATATCGGGATGCTCGGCGCGAAACCGGCTCATCCGCGGCAGCAGCCAGCGCAGGCTGAAGGTCGCGAGTGCATTGACGCGCAACACCGCGACCGCCAGATCGCCGCGCCGCTCGCGATGCTGCTGCACGGCGGCGGAAATCCGGTCGAGCGCGGGCGCGAACTCTGCCAGCAATGCCGCGCCTGCCGGCGTCAGCACCACGCGCCGCACCGATCGCCGAAACAGCGACGGCGCGCCCAGCCATTCCTCGAGCAGGCGGATCTGCTGACTGACCGCGCCATGGGTCACGCTGAGCTCGGCGGCGGCTTCCTTGAAGCTGCCTAGCCGTGCGGCGGCCTCGAAGGCACGCACCGCATTGAGCGGCGGCAGGCTGCGGCGTGGGACGAACATGATCCCTCAATACAAGATTTTCTAACGTATGATCCGATTATTACTGATTTGTGACAAGCGCCTTGGCGGCGCATGCTGCCATGCAAGCTCCTTGTATAGCTTTCTTTTCTGAGGTCCCCTCCTGGTGCTCGCCCGCGCAATCTTTAGATTTTCTTGCATTGGAGGGCGGCAATGAGCGTGTCGGCCGAAACCGGCACGACGCGGCCCGACCGTGCCCGGTCAACCCGCACCCTGACCGTGACCGGGCTCAACCACGCCCTCCACGACGGCTACACCGACGTCATCTACGTGCTGCTGCCGGTCTGGCAGGCCGAATTCGCGCTGAGCTACGGCCTGCTGGCGCTGCTGCGCGGGCTCTATGCCGGCGCCATGGCCGGGCTGCAGATTCCGGTCGGACGCATCGCGGAGCGGATCGACGGCAAGGTGATCCTGATCGCGGGCACGGCGCTGTCCGCAGTCGGCTACGCGTTTGCTGGATGCTCCGGCGGTGTCATTGGCCTCGGCCTGGCGCTCGCGCTCTCCGGCGCGGGATCGAGCACGCAGCATCCGATCGCTTCCGCCGCGGTGTCGCGCGCCTATGGCGCAGCGGCGCGCGGGCCGCTCGGTATCTACAATTTCTCGGGCGATCTCGGCAAGGCGGCGATCCCGGCCCTGACCTCGATCCTGCTGGTGATCATGTCGTGGCGGCACGCGCTGCTCGTGCTCGCTCTCGCAGGCTTGCTCGTCGCGGTCTGCATTGCGCTCTGGATGCCGGCCGTCGGCAAGGGCGCCGAGCACAAGGCGGCATCAGCATCGCGCGGCGCCAGCACAGGCTGCGGCTTTCATTGGCTGCTCGCGATCGGAATTCTCGACACCGCGGTCAGGATGGGCTTTCTCACCTTCCTGCCGTTCCTGTTGCGCGACAAGGGCGCCTCGCTGCCGACCAACGGCCTTGCGCTGGCGCTGGTCTTCATCGGCGGCGCGGCGGGAAAATTCACCTGCGGATGGCTCGGCGCGCGGGTCGGGACGCTGCGCACGGTGCTGATCACCGAAGGTGGTACGGCGGCGCTGATCGTGGCCGTGCTGGTGTTGCCGCTGGCGCCGGCCATCGTGCTGCTGCCGCTGCTCGGCGTGATGCTCAACGGCACCTCCTCGGTTCTCTACGGCACGGTGCCCGAACTCACCCCCGCGCATCAGACCGAGCGCGCCTTCGCGCTGTTCTATACCGGAACGATCGGATCGGGCGCGATCGCGCCTGTTATCTACGGCCTGCTTGGCGACGCGCTCGGCCCGTCGCTCGCGACCGCAGCAACCGCGCTCACGGCGCTGGCGATTTGTCCGCTTGCCGTCGCGCTCGCGCGGCATCTCGCTGACGATCCGACGACGGCGTGACCATAACGTGGGTTAGCCCGTAGCCCGGATAAAGCGCAGCGCAATCCGGGGCCGCTCGTCATTGCTTGCGTGATTCCCGGATTGCGCTTCGCTCCATCCGGGCTACTTAAGCAATGGTCTCACGGAGCATCCCAATGACAAGCACGCACAAGGCCTGGCGGCTGCACGCCCACAACGATCTGCGCTTCGAGGATGTCACGACGCCGATGCCCGCGCCCGATGGCGTCGTGGTGCGGATCGAAGCCGGCATGGTGCTGTCCTACACCAACAGGCTGCTGTCCGGCGCACTGCCCTACAGCCTGCCACCGATGCCGTTCGTGCCGGGCACCAACGCGATCGCGCGCGTCGTCGCCGCCGGCGACAACGTCACGCACGTGCAAAGCGGTGACCGCGTGTTCCTGAGCCCGCATCTGCGCGGCGACGTGCCGGATCGCGATCCGCCGCAGATCCTGATCGGCCTCACCGCCACGGTGACGACGCCGGAGGCGCTCGCATTGCAGGCGCGCTGGCGCGACGGCGTATTCGCGGAGATCGCGCACTGGCCGGCCGCCTGCGTTACGCCACTTGCCAATCTCGACGACAAGCCGGCGACCGAGCTGATCGGGCTCGCAAAACTGATCGTGCCGTTCGGCGGCTTGCAGCGCTCCGGCCTGCGCGGCGGGCAGACCATCATTGTCAACGGCGCGACCGGCTATTTCGGTTCGGGCGGCGTGATGCTCGCGGTCGCGATGGGCGCGGGCCGCGTCGTCGCCGTCGGCCGCAAGGAGGCCGCGCTCGAGCAGTTGCGCGACGCGTTCGGCCCGCGCGTCATTCCCGCCGTCGTCAGCGGCGATGCCGCAGCCGACCTTGCGGTCATCCGCCGCGCCGCTGGCGGCAGCGCCGATGTCGCGCTCGATCTGCTCGGCACCGCCAAGAGCACCTCGACCACACTGTCCTCCCTGCGCGCGCTCAGGCGTGGCGGCCGGATGGTGCTGATGGGCAGCGCCGAGGTGCCGCTCGAACTCTCGTTCCGCGAGATGCTGGCCAACGACTGGGAGGTGGTCGGGCAGTTCATGTACGACCGCACGGCACCAGGCCAGATCGCCGGCCTCGCCGCCGAAGGCCTGCTGGACCTGCGCAAGATCAATGTCGCGACCTTCAAGCTTGCCGACTTCCGACGCGCGGTGGACGCGGCCGCGATGATGCAGAGCCTCGACCTCACGGCCGTGGTGCCGTAACCAGAGGCCATGACATCGCAAGACACCACAGCCCAGGCGACACCATGGCGCGCCACCGTGCTGACCCTTTTCCCGGACATGTTTCCGGGGCCGCTCGGCGTGAGCCTCGCCGGCAAGGCGCTGGCTGGCGGACTCTGGGCGCTGGAAGCGCGCGACATCCGGGCCTCGGCCACCGACAAGCACCGCAGCGTCGACGACACGCCGGCCGGCGGCGGCCCCGGCATGGTGCTGCGGGCCGATGTGCTGGCGGCGGCGATCGACGCCGCTGATATCGCGCCTGACCGTCCGCGCCTCTTGATGAGCCCGCGCGGTCGGCCATTGACCCAGACCCAGGTCGCGGAGCTGGCGGCCGGGCCCGGGCCCCTGATCGTCTGCGGCCGCTTCGAGGGCATCGACCAGCGGGTGATCGAGGCGCGGGGCCTCGAGGAGGTCTCGATCGGCGATTATGTGCTGTCCGGCGGCGAAATCGCCGCGATGGCCCTGATCGACGCCTGCGTCCGCCTGTTGCCGGGGGTGATGGGCAAGCAGGCCTCGGGAACCGAGGAAAGCTTTTCCGAAGGACTACTGGAATACCCGCAATACACCCGCCCGCAGGAGTTCGAGGGCAGGCAGATCCCGGAAATCCTGATTTCCGGCGATCACGCCAAGGTCGCGGCCTGGCGGCTGGCCCAATCCGAGGCCCTGACGGCGGCCCGGCGGCCCGATCTCTGGGCCCGCAAGGCCGGCCAAAAAGCCGCTCGGCGAGGGACAAAAAACACGACAGACGGGTGACAAACCCTGCGCTTTGCCTTATACGGGCGGCCAAATCCGCACCCGCGCAGGATAGATGGACGTTTGCGCAGCCCGCGAAAGGCTGGGCGCGCCGCCGATGGAGATTTCGATGAACCTTATTCAGCAGCTCGAAAAAGAGCAGTTCGACAAGCTCGCCGCCACCAAGGATATCCCGGAATTCGGCCCCGGCGACACCGTCATCGTCAACGTGAAGGTGGTCGAAGGCGAGCGTACCCGCGTGCAGGCCTATGAGGGCGTTTGCATCGGTCGTTCCGGTCAGGGCCTCAACGAGAGCTTCACCGTGCGCAAGATCTCCTACGGCGAAGGCGTCGAGCGCGTCTTCCCGGTGATGTCGCCGATGATCGACTCGATCAAGGTCGTGCGTCGCGGCAAGGTTCGTCGCGCCAAGCTTTATTATCTGCGCAACCTGCGCGGCAAGTCGGCCCGCATCGTCGAGAAGCAGGACCGCCAGACCGCCGTTGGCGAGTAACGTTTCCCTCAGGGGATGTGACCGAAAGCGCGGGGCCTGCCCCGCGCTTTTTTGTTGCGGCGCGCCTATCTGACTTGCAGGCCCGCGCAATCGATCGATTGTCGCCGCTATGAGCCCTGTGTTAGAAATTTAGAATGGTTCCGGATCAAGCAAGCCAGACCTGCCAGCGCGTCGTGATCGACGATCGCTCGCGGCTGCCCGGCCGCTTCTTCGGTCGCTTTGCGACGTCGGCAACGTCCGAGCTTAGACGCGCAGCGTAACGCTGCCTGGACGCTTTCGCCTGCTCGCGCGCTTAAGACGCGCTCATGCCATCCCACCACTGAATTTCTTCTGGAGCTGAAGCTCATGTCCAAACCGACCACGCTGTACGACAAGATCTGGAACGACCATCTGGTCCACGAGGCCGACGACGGCACCTGCCTGCTCTATATCGATCGCCACCTGGTGCACGAGGTGACCTCGCCGCAGGCGTTCGAAGGGCTGCGCGCCGCCGGCCGCAAGGTGCACGCGCCCGAGAAGACGCTCGCCGTCGTCGACCACAACATCCCGACCACCGACCGTTCGAAGCCGAACCCCGACCCTGAAAGCATCGAGCAGATGCGGGTGATGGCCGAGAACGCCAAGGAATTCGGCATCGAGTATTACAACGAGTTCGACAAGCGCCAGGGCATCGTTCACGTCATCGGCCCGGAGCAGGGTTTTACGCTGCCCGGCACCACCATCGTCTGCGGTGACAGCCACACCTCGACGCATGGCGCGTTCGGCGCGCTCGCGCACGGCATCGGCACCTCCGAAGTCGAGCACGTGCTGGCGACGCAGACGCTGATCCAGAAGAAGGCCAAGAACATGCGCGCGATCGTCGACGGCAAGTTGCCCGAAGGCGTGACCGGCAAGGACATCATCTTGGCGATCATCGGCGAGATCGGCACCGCCGGCGGCACCGGCTATGTGCTGGAATATGCCGGCGAGGCGATCCGTGCGCTCTCGATGGAAGGCCGCATGACGGTCTGCAACATGTCGATCGAAGGCGGCGCGCGCGCCGGCCTGGTTGCGCCCGACCAGAAGGCGTTCGACTTCCTGCGCGGCCGCCCGAAGGCGCCGAAGGGCGCCGCCTGGGACGCCGCGATGCGCTACTGGGAGACGCTGCGCTCCGACGAGGGCGCGCATTTCGACCACGAGATCCGGCTCGATGCGGCCAAGCTGCCGCCGATCGTCACCTGGGGCACGAGCCCTGAGGACGTGATCTCGGTGACCGGCTTCGTGCCCGATCCCGACAAGATCGCCGATGAGGCCAAGCGCATCTCCAAGCATCGCGCGCTGAAATATATGGGCCTGATCGCCGGCACGAAGATCACCGACATCAAGCTCGACCGCGTCTTCATCGGCTCCTGCACCAACGGCCGCATCGAGGACCTGCGCGCTGCCGCGAAGATCGCCGAGGGCAAGACTGTCAACGGCAATGTCAACGCGATGATCGTGCCGGGCTCCGGCATCGTGAAGGAGCAGGCGGAAGCCGAAGGCCTCGACAAGATCTTCATTGCGGCCGGCTTCGACTGGCGCGAGCCAGGCTGCTCGATGTGCCTTGCGATGAACCCGGACAAGCTGAAGCCGGAAGAGCGCTGCGCCTCGACCTCGAACCGCAATTTCGAGGGCCGCCAGGGCTTCAAGGGCCGCACTCATCTGGTGTCGCCCGCGATGGCCGCGGCCGCCGCGATCGCCGGACACTTCGTCGACGTCCGCGACTGGCGGTAAGGTACGCGCCAGATTCTTTTTTGACGCGTTTTCTTCACGCGAACCGGGGCCACTTCGCTCGAAAACGCTATTGCTTCGTCTCAAGCTCGAGCCGTTTCGGAAACGGCTCGTTAACGGGGCGCACGCACACTGCCTCCTTGCGAAAACAAGCCTTCGCAAGGAGCGCGTGCCGTGGCCGATAAACCCGAATTCGTCGACATGATCAGCGACGCGACGCGCCAGAAGCGCCGTCGTGCCGTGGCGCGCATCATCGATCCGCTTCCCGAGGTGAAGGAAACCTCGCGCCTCAGCCACTGGCCGCCGGAGCGCTGGACGCAATGGCGGATGGAAAACCTGACGCCGTGGAAGATAAAGTCCTGGAAGCTGAAGAACTGGGACTAACGCCCCTTTCTTGACGCGTTTTCTTCACGCGAAGCGGCGCCCACTTCGTTCGAACACGCTCCAGCGCGCAAAGAGAGGGACCCAACAAGACGGGCGCCGTGAGGCGCCCGCTGTCATTTCAAACTTTACCAATAGACGCGATACGGCCGCCAGTAGTGACGGTGGTGCCACCACGGCCGGCAGATCCGGCGCGGTCCGTAATAGGTCCAGACCACCCGGCAACGGCGGTGATGATAATAGGCCGGGTAATAGTAGGACGATCCGTAGAAGAAGCGCCGGTGATGGAAGTGCCGGCGGTAATAGGGCCGATAGCCGTAGCGGTAACCGCCGCCGTAGAAGCGGTGGTAGCCACCATAATGGCGATGGAAGCCGCCATAGCGATAGCCGCCATGGAACGCCGGCGCGGCGCGGAAGCCGCCACCACGGAAGCCGCGGCCGTGAAATCCGCCGCCGTGGAATCCACCACCGCGGAAGCCGCCACCATGAAAACCTCCGCCGCCGTGGCCGCCACCGCCGTGCCGGACCTGGGTCGTCATGGCATCGGCCGCAGACCTTGCCGCGGGCGCGGCGGCCGGGCTCGCCAGCGACAGCGCTTCGGCGCGCTGCTGCGAAGCAACCGACAATGCGAAGACAGCGGCCGCCGCAACGCCGAGACGGCGCACCAATCCGCGCCGCAAATAGCTCTCCCTCATCTCTGAACCTCCCTGACAACGGCAACGAGCACCAAGCTGCATGGCAGCCGGTTTCATTGCGTTCATTGCAGTCGCTCCCGGCATGACGCTAGAAATCGCTGAGTGAATGCGCCATGAACGCGCAAAACGCTGCGGCGAAACGTCCGGGAGAAACGTCAGTGACTGTCTATGTGATCGTGCAACTCAAGATGACCGATCGCGCCGCCTATGATCGGTATCAGGCGCGCTTCTTCGACGTATTCAAGAAGTTCAACGGACGCCTGCTGTCGGCCGACGAACAGCCCGCGGTGCTCGAGGGCAGCTGGGATCGCGACAAGCTGGTGCTGATGTCATTCCCTGACGAAGCCGCATTCCGCGCCTGGTCGGAGTCGCCCGAATATGTCGAGATCTCCAGGGATCGCAAGGCGGGTGCGCAGGGCATTGTGCTGCTGGCGAAGGGCTTCGCGCCCTGAGGCGGACGGAGCGGCTCCGATCGGAGAGCTGCTCTCTTGTTGCACGGCTGATGTCGCGCACGGCGCGACTGCGTGCATCACCAGAACGGGCCGAACCCGAAGCCGAAGGTGAATGGCGCCGGCGCAGCATAGGGGTACGGCCGATAGTAATAGGGCCGCCCGTAATAATAGGAGCCGTACTGCCGATAATAGGAATAGGGCCGGTAGTACGGCCGGTAATAAGGACGGTAGCCGTAGTGATAGTGGCGACGATGGTAATGATGATAGCGCTGCGCGCTGATATCCGTTGCCTTGCCTACTTGCCGCTGCGGTGCCGCGGCCTGCGGCTGGGCTGATGCCGCGGCGGTTGCCGATGCCGGCGCCGTCAACGCGAATGTACAAGCGACAGCCGCGACACCGATCCATCTCATCATGATCAACTCCTGCAGATTGCGATGGATATCATCTCGCGTGCGCGAATCTGCCGGTTTGATGGCTGAGAACGACAACAGGCCCGCTGCTCACGGGCCTGTGTCTCAACTGCGCTAATACGCCGCGCGATCAACGGCGCCAGTGGCGACGATGCCCCCAGCCGCGGTGATGTCCGCGATGCCAGCCACGATGCCAGCCGCGCCCACCCCAGCGTACCTGCGTGGTCGCCTGGTTCGCGTTGTCCTGAACCGTGGCGGCTGTGCCCGGCGTGGCGAGCGACATCGCGCTTGCACGCTCGGCCGGCGCCGCCAACACCAACACGGCACCGACAGCCGCGAGCCCCAGAACCTTCATCGCCTTCATGAATTGTCTCCTTGATCCTTTGATGTCACGTCTTGCAGCGACGACTTGAACTTCTGCTTGACGCGTTTTCCTCACGCGAACCGGTGTCCGTCCCGCATCACGCGCGGGACAGGCTCCGCTGGAAAACGCTTCAGCTTTCGAATCGACGCCGTTGCCGCGACGCAGATCGCTAGCAGAATGCGGACGACGTGAATGGGAAGTGAATGACTGCGCCACGAACATGAATGCTGCCGGCGCGCTTCAGGTTCCGGCACTGCGCGCGATTTTTCGCGTTGGTGTGCAAACGACATAGACGATGGTCGTATCTCGCGTTCTGTCCGTTGCAGGATTGCCATGACACAAACGCGCACGCAGGTGGCTGCTTCGAACAGCCCTCGCGGCGCTCAGCTGTTCCATCATGCTCGGCGATGTCGCGCTCGCCGCCAAGGACCGGGCGACGACATCGGCACCGCAAGCCATCGCACGCGGATGCTGATGGCGGCGGCGGTTTATGGGCGACAGGTTTGATCGCGGCTGTTGCGATGATCGGCGCAACGCGCCGACATACGCGTAACTAGCCCGGCCGCCAGAAGCAGTTCATGCGCGGCGTGATCACGGTACCGCTCGGCCGGTGCTCCTGCACATAGGTCGCGGTGCAGTCGCGCACGGCGTTCGGACCGGGGTTGTAGCGCGGGATGACATCGGGTTCCCAATGATCGGGCCGGGACCGGTAGATCGGCACGCGCTTCAGCCGGCGGCGCTCGACGACGCGCGTGCGCGCGACCGGTGCCGCCTCGCCGACGCGCGCCTCAGCCGCCGCGCTCTGTGCCTGCGCCTTTGTCGCCGGGAGCGAGAGCCCGACTGCTACAGCCAACAGCGCTGTCGCCACGATCCGTTTCATTACGCCCACCCAAGCTCGATTCTTGAGCCCCATTCGTGGGCGGCACGGTCTCCCATTGCGCCGCCAAGGTCAACTGCGCTGGCGCCGCCGATAGCACTCGCGCTAAAGGAGTGTCATGTGGACCACAGAAAAAGCCCCCTCGCTGGCCGAGATGGAGGCCATGGCGCACGAGGTTTTCGAGCGCCTGCCCAAGACGTTCCGGGCCCTCTGCGAGGGCCTGATCATCCGCGTCGACGACTTTCCGACCGACGAGGTGCTCGACGAGATGCAGGCCGAGAGCGAGTTCGACCTGCTCGGCCTGTTTCAGGGCATCGGCCTGCCGCAGCAGAGCCATAGCGACGTGGCCCGGCTGCCCAACCTGGTCTGGCTGTACCGCCGGCCGATCCTGGATTACTGGGCGGAGCACGACGAGACCCTCGGCCACATCGTTCGCCACGTGCTGATCCATGAGATCGGGCACCATTTCGGCCTCTCCGACGCCGATATGGAGGCGATTGAGGCCGATGCGGGCTAGCCCTGCAGAAATGGCCCTTTTACCGCTGTCACATTCGCGATAAACATCCGGCCGATATCCGCTATTTTTTGCCCGGGAAGAGCACCGATGGATAAGTTCACCACGCTGGAAGGCGTCGCGGCGCCGCTGAAGATCATCAATGTCGACACCGACATGATCATTCCGAAGCAATACCTCAAGACCATCAAGCGCACCGGCCTTGGCAAGGGGCTTTTCTCCGAGCAGCGCTACAAGGATGACGGCAGCGAGAACCCGGATTTCGTCCTCAACCAGCCCGCCTATCGCAACGCGAAGGTGCTGGTCGCCGGCGACAATTTCGGCTGCGGCTCGAGCCGCGAGCACGCGCCCTGGGCACTGCTCGACTTCGGCATCCGCTGCGTGATCTCGACCTCGTTTGGCGACATCTTCTACAACAACTGCTTCAAGAATGGCATCCTGCCGATCCGCGTGTCGCAGGAGGACCTCGACAAGCTATTCGACGACGCCGAGCGCGGCGCCAACGCGACGCTGACCATCGACCTCCCCAACCAGGAGATCCGCGGTCCCGACGGCGGCAAGGTCAAGTTCGAGATCGACCCGTTCCGCAAGCACTGCCTGATCAACGGCCTCGACGACATCGGCCTGACGATGGAAAAGAAATCGTCGATCGACAGCTACGAGACGAAGCTCAAGGAACGCGCCTGGGCTTGAGGCTCAGCGCATCATCGTGCCCCGGTGCCGTCAGGCGCCGGGGCTTTTCTTTGCCGAATTCGCTCGCCGCAAACCCGCTGATAGCTGACGCGCATGCTGCCTGACATCGTCACCTTCTGGCACGGCTCGATGGACGCGCTGCGCCAGACCTGCCTGCGCTCGCAGGCGGCGGCGGGGCACAAGGTCACCGTCTACAGTTTCGATCCGATTCCCGGCCTGCCCGACGGTATCGGCAATGCCGGAGCCGAAGCGGTGCTGCCGCATTCGTTCGCGGAGAAGCTGCGCCCGGCGGAGCCCGACGGCTCGTGGCGCGACTGGACCATGCTGCAGTTCAGCGACTTCTTCCGCATGCGGCTGATGGCGCGGCGCGCCGGTCTCTGGCTCGACGCTGACGTGCTGCTGCTGAAGGGCGTCGAGCTCGATCCGGCCAAGCCCTATTTTGCCTGGGAGCGGCCGCGGCAGCTCGGCAACTCCGTGCTGTATCTGCCGACCGACGATCCAATCGTGCGCGCGTTCGAGGCGCTGATGCAGCAGGACGAGCTGATCCCGGACTGGCTGGCGCTGCGCCATCGCCTGACCTTTGCGATGCGCCGGCTGCGCGGCAAGTCCAATCGCCTCGCCGACATCCGTGTCGCGATCTACGGCCCGGCGGCGCTCACCGCGCTGGCGCGCCGCGCAGGCGAATTGCAGCACGCGCTGCCGAAGCGATCATTCTACGCCGTGCATGCCGAGCCGAAGCTGTTCTTCGAGCCGTCGGATTTTTCGCGCTACCTGAACGATCCCGGGATCATCGGCCTGCACATCTCGCCGAAAGGGCGCGGCAAGGAGGCGCCGATCCCGGGCAGCCTCTACGCGTGGGCGGCGGAGAGGTTTGGAGCGTAACGCAAACACCGCTGCACCCTCTCCCCTTGTGGGAGAGGGTGGCTTCGCGAAGCGAAGCCGGGTGAGGGGTTCTCTCCCACGGGAGAATCCCGGAAGCGGAGATACCCCTCATCCGGCGCTTCGCGCCACCTTCTCCCACAGGGGGGAGAAGGAAGACGCTTCGCTGGGCTAATGCCCCATCGCGGCGACCGCATCGGCGATCGCGATCGTGCGCCTGGCCATCTCGGCGTGCAGGCGCTCGACCATGCGGCCGTCGAGCTGGATCGCGCCGCGCGAGGCGTTCTCCGGCTTCTCGAAAGCGGCAATGATCTTGCGCGCCTCGGCGACCTCGGCCTCGGGCGGCGTGAAGATCGCGTTGCAGGCATCGATGTGGCTCGGATGGATCAGCGTCTTGCCGTCGAAGCCGAGATCGCGGCCCTGCGCGCATTCCTCCGCGAAGCCGTCGACATTGCTGATGTCACTGTAGGGCCCGTCGAGGATCTCGAGCCCGTGCGCGCGGGTCGCCAGGATGCAATGCGTGATCATCGGAATCATCGCCGCGCGGCCCGGCTTCATCCGGATCCGGGTTTCGCGGGCAATGTCGTTCGGCCCGAACACGAAGCCGGCGAGCCGGGTTTCGGAATCCTTCGATGCCGCGGCCAGCTTGTCGGCGTCGAGCACCGCGCGCGCGGTCTCGATCATCGCCCAGACCCGGATCGAGGCAGGCGCATTGATGTCGCTGAGGCGATCGGCGACGGCGTTGAGATCGTCGACGGTCGAAATCTTGGGAACCAGGATCCCGTCCGGCTGCGCCTTGCCGGCCATGCCGATGTCGTCGACCCACCAGGGCGTGTCGAGCGCGTTGATGCGGATCAGCATCTCGCGCTTGCCGAAGCCCTTGGCGGCGACCGCCTTGGCGATCTGCTCCCGGGCTGTGGCCTTGGCGTCGGGGGCAACGGAATCCTCCAGGTCGAGGATAATGCCGTCCGCCGGCAGCGTCCGGGCCTTTTCCAGCGCCCGTGCATTCGATCCCGGCATGAACAACAGGCTGCGGCGCGGACGGGTCATCGACATTCTCCTGGGGGCTTGGGCTCCGCCACTGTCCATTGTTTAGGCATCGGACGGAACCATTCTTCGACGCTGCCGTATCATCTCAGGCCACACGCCGAAAGTCTTGTTCCCGTTACCCGCATGTGGTTAGCCAGAGGCCATGAAATTCTTTCCGAAGCAGTTGATCGACGGCTACCGGACGTTCGCCACCCAGCGGCTGCCGACTGAACAGTCCCGCTACCGCGACCTGTCGGAGCGCGGCCAGTTTCCCGAGACCATGGTGATCGGCTGCTGCGACTCCCGCGTTTCGCCGGAGGTGATCTTCGACGCCGGCCCCGGCGAGTTGTTCGTGGTCCGCAACATCGCCAATCTGGTTCCGGTCTATCAGCCCGACAGCAACGCCCACGGCGTCTCGGCCGCGCTGGAATATGCCGTGACCGTTTTGAAGGTGAAGAACATCGTGGTGCTGGGCCACGCGCAGTGCGGCGGCATCCGCGCCTTCGTCGACAAGATCAAGCCGCTCACGCCCGGCGACTTCATCGGCAAATGGATGCAGATGTTCATCAAGCCCGGCGAAATCGTCGAGCAACGCGAGCATGAGACCATGCAGGACTTCGTCGTCCGCATCGAGAAGGCCGCGGTGTTCCGCTCGCTGGAGAACCTGATGACGTTCCCATTCGTGCGCGAACGCGTCGAGAGCGGCGAGATGCAGCTGCACGGTGCCTATTTCGGCGTCGCCGAGGGCTCGCTGTTCGTGCTCGACCGGGTCGCGAAGGAATTCATCAGCGTCCGCGACGAGCTGAAATCAGACCAGTAATCTACTCGCTGCCGTGATGGCCGCTGCCCCAGCGGTCGGAGATCGCGAGCATGAAGGACGACACCACGAATACCAGGTGCACGCCGACCAGCCAGGCGAGCTTGCTGGGATCGAACGCGGTATCGAGGTTCATGAACGCCTTCAGCACCTGAATCGCCGAGATCGCGACGATCGACGCCAGCAGTTTTTGCTTCAGGCCGCCGAAATCGACCTTGGTCATCCAGTCCGGCCAATCCGGATGCCCTTCCGGATCGATCTTCGAGACGAAGTTCTCGTAGCCTGAGAACACCACGATCAGGATCAGATTGCCGGTCAGCGAGATGTCGATCAGCGCCAGCACGCCGAGAATGATGTCGGATTCCTTGGCATCCGGCACATGCAGGATGAAGTGCCACAGCTCCATGCAGAACTTGAACAGCAATGCCGCGAGGCTGATGACGAGACCGAAATAGAACGGCGCCATCAGCCAGCGGCTGTTGAACAGCAGGTTCTCGAAACGACGTTCAACCCGCTTCAGCGTCGGATTGGGCCGATAGGTCCCCGGTTGTTCCGCTTCCGCCATGCCACGCGCTTCCTGACGCCGTATTCCCGCGGCAGCTTTTATGCCGCCTTCTGCTTGGCGGTGATCAGCTTGCGGTTGATCAGGACTTCGGCGATCTGCACGGCATTGAGCGCCGCGCCCTTGCGCAGGTTGTCCGACACGCACCAGAAAGACAGGCCGTTCTCCACCGTCGCGTCCTCGCGGATGCGGCTGATATAGGTCGCGTCCTCCCCGGCAGCCTCATAGGGCGTGACGTAGCCGCCCGGCTCGTGCTTGTCGATCACGAGGCAGCCCGGCGCGCGGCGCAGGATGTCGCGCGCCTCGTCCGCCGTGATCGGATTGGCGAACTCGACATTGACGGCTTCGGAGTGACCGACGAAGACCGGCACGCGTACGCAGGTGGCGGCGAGCTTGATCTTCGGATCGAGGATCTTCTTGGTCTCCGCCATCATCTTCCACTCTTCCTTGGTGTAGCCGTCTTCCATGAAGACGTCGATCTGAGGAATGACGTTGAAGGCGATGCGCTTCGGAAACTTCTTATTGACCAGCTCGTCATTGGTGTAGACGGCCTTGGTCTGCGAGAACAATTCGTCCATTGCGTCCTTGCCGGCGCCCGACACCGATTGATAGGTCGAGACCACGACGCGCGTGATCGTCGCCTTGTCGTGCAGCGGCTTCAGCGCGACGACGAGCTGCGCGGTCGAGCAGTTCGGGTTGGCTATGATGTTCTTCTTGGTGAAGCCGGCGGTCGCATCCGCGTTCACTTCGGGCACGATCAGCGGCACGTCGGGGTCCATGCGCCAGGCCGAGGAGTTGTCGATCACGACGGCGCCGGCGGCGCCGATCTTGGGTGACCATTCCTTGGAGACCGAGCCGCCGGCCGACATCAGGCAGATGTCGATGTCGGAGAAGTCATAGTGCTCGAGCGCCTTCACCTTCAGCGTGCGGTCGCCATAGGAGACCTCGATGCCGACGCTGCGGCGCGAGGCCAGCACGATGACCTCGTCGGCGGGGAATTTGCGCTCGTCGAGAATGTTGAGCATTTCGCGCCCGACATTGCCGGTCGCTCCGACCACCGCGACTTTGTAACCCATCGTTCACTCTCCGACGAAAAATGCCCGTTCCCCCGCAAGCTGCGGAAAGGGAAGAGGCAGCGCTTCTATGCGAGAAACCCCGTCAAGACAACGTTGCGTAGCTTTTGAGCGTTTTGATGCGTTTATTTCGGGCCGATCCGGCCGCGCCCCATCATACGAGAAATCCGTCAGCACTGACGAGCTTCGTCGACGAGGTGTACGCGACGCTCTCCCGGCTGTTCGCCTATGTCGCCGTGCTCGCGCTGTTCGTCGTCCTCGGCAACTATCTATGGAAGCAACTGCCCGACGCAACGGCGATGGCGGCCCCTGCCGCCGCAGGCTGGAGCCCGGCCGGCCGCACGGCGCCGGCCTTTGCCGTAAGCCGGCTCGATCTGCGAGATAAAACAGAGACTTACGAGATCTTCCGGCACCCCGAGGGCGGCCGCAAGGACGCCTTCCGTTGGGCCGATGCCAACGGTGCAACAGTCGCCGAGCTGGAAATCTATCGCCCCGGCGGCGAGGCCATGGGGCCTGCGGTCACCGAGATTGTCGGGCGGCTCCACCCGGGCGGCGTCCGCGAGTTCGAGGCTGCCGGCATCGTCGACAGCAAGTTCGGCAGCGTCACCTTGCTGCGCCCGGCGCGGCAGGACGGCGACCGCGCCTGCCTCGGCTTCCTCAAGCAGGCCGACGCGCCTGACCTCCGGATCTCCGGCTGGACCTGCCAGGGCGCCAGCCTGCCGGCCCGGCGCGCCGCGATCATCTGCATGCTGAACCGCCTGACCCTGCTGGCCGCGGGCAACGATCCGCGGCTCGCCGCCCTGTTCGCGCATGCCGAGCTCAAGCGCACCGACTGCGTTACCTCCGGCGCGCCGGCCCTGTCGGCCGACTGGGTCATGGGCAGCGAGAACCCGCGCCTGCGCGGCGCCCTTTGATGGCGAGACCGTGGCAAGGCACTGGTTTTCATGAAACTTTTGGACTTGGACACGCATTATCTCGGCCGGTGTGGCGCAATTGACCTAGTGACGGCCTCCCCACCATGGCTACAATGTGTTCCGAGTGATTTCGGCGGACGCGCCAGCCCCGACGGGGCCGTAATGACGAGGATGCGATGACCCTAGAATTCCCTGCCGCGAACAAGCTCGTGGTGTTGCTTGCCGCGGCTGCCGTCACCGCAACCGCGTTCGGCATGACCGCAGCCAGCGCGCAGAGCCCGAGCACACGCAAGCAGCAGGAGCAGTATGACCGCGATGGCCGCCGCTACTACGGCGCGCAGGGTCCGAACCGGGTCTATCAGCAGGGTCCGCGCACCCGCGTTTACGTCACCACGCGCTCGTGGCTCGACGCCGGCACCGAAGTGCTGCCGGGCGACCGCAAGTTCAACGACTACGCCTATCCGCCGGAGATCGGTTATCCCTCGTTCGCGCGTGAGAACAACAACCGCCCGATCGATCGCCAGCCGCTCAGCCCGCCGGCCGATCTCGGCGGCTATCCGCGGAATTTCCCGCTGTACTGAGAATTTCGGCGAGCAGCCGATACGAAAATGCCCGGCTCCGGCCGGGCATTTTCATTTTTGGTGCTGTCATTCCGGGGCATCGCGCAGCGATGAACCCGGAATCTCGAGATTCTAAGGTGCGCAAGCGCACACCATAGTTCGATGCTACGCATCGCCCCGGAATGACGGCAGAGCCGTCACGCGTGCAGCTTCTGCAATTCCTTCAGGATCGCCTCGCCCATCTGGCTCGTGCTGGCCGGCGTGGTGCCTTCCGACTTGATGTCGGCGGTGCGCAGGCCGCTGGCGAGCACGGCCGCGATCGCCGCATCGACCTTGTCGGCGAGCTCGCCCATGTCGAAGGAATAGCGCAGCGCCATGCCGAACGACGAGATCATCGCGATCGGATTGGCGAGGCCTCGGCCTGCGATATCGGGCGCCGAGCCGTGCACCGGCTCGAACAGCGAGCGCCGCTTCTTCGTCTTCGAATCGACTTCGCCGAGCGAGGCCGACGGCAGCATGCCGAGCGAGCCGGTCAGCATCGCCGCGATGTCCGACAGCATATCGCCGAACAGATTGTCGGTCACGATGACGTCGAACTGCTTCGGCGCCTTGACGAGGTTCATACCGCCGGAATCGGCGAGCTGGTGCTCGAGCGTGACGTCCTTGTATTCGCGCGCGTGGACCTGGGTCATGACCTCGTTCCAGAGCACGCCCGACTTCATGACGTTGCGCTTCTCCATCGACGTCACCTTGTTGCGGCGCTTGCGCGCCAAGTCGAAGGCGACGCGGCCGATGCGCTCGATCTCGTAGGTGTCATAGACCTGGGTGTCGACCGCGCGCTTCTGGCCGTTGCCGAGATCGGTGATGGTCTTCGGTTCGCCGAAATAGACGCCGCCGGTGAGCTCGCGGACGATCATGATATCGAGCCCCTCGACCACGTCGCGCTTCAGGCTCGAGGCCTCGGCGAGCGCCGGGTAGCACACCGCCGGGCGCAGATTGGCGAACAGGCCGAGATCCTTGCGCAGCCGCAGCAGGCCGGCCTCGGGACGCACCTCATAGGGCACGCTGTCCCACTTCGGGCCGCCGACCGCGCCGAAGACCACGGCGTCCGCCGCCGTCGCCTTGGCCATGTCGCCCTCGGAGATCGACACCTTGTGGGCGTCATAGGCGGAGCCGCCGACCAGGCCCTGCTCGGTCTCGAACTTCGCGATGCCCTGCGCATTCAGCCAGTCGATCAGGCGCTGCACCTCGGCCATCACTTCGGGGCCGATGCCGTCGCCGGGGAGAAGCAGCAGTTTATGGGTCGCCATGGTGTTACCTCGAGCTAATCGTTGTTGTCGTTGCCGGGCAAGAGCGCGAAGCGCGTCCTCGCACAGATGACCCGGCAATCCATCCCGCTTCGAAAGGCCTCTGAAGATGGATGGATGCCCGGGTCGAGCCCGGGCATGACGAGCGGGGGAAATCCGGCCGGAGTGCTAAAGCGCCGGAGCCGGATTGGCAAGGCACCTCGGATCGGCCCAGAATGGTCCCAACGGGCAACCCGCGCCTCTAGAAGCCAACAAGACGGACCTCATGACCGCAGCCATCGTCTACGCCTTCGCCTCGGCGATTTTCCTCGGCGCCGGGGTGGTGCTGGCGCAGCTTGGCCTGCGCACCGTCGAGCCGCTGTCGGGCGCCGCGATCAGCGTGCCCACTTTCACCCTGCTATTCCTGGTGCTGTCGCCGCTGATCCTGCATGGCGAGCCGGTGGTCTGGCGTGCGCTGCCGATCTTCATGGCGATCGGGCTGTTCTTCCCGGCCTCGCTGACGCTCCTGACCTTTGCGTCAAACCGGGCGCTGGGACCGGTCATCACCTCGACGCTGGGCAATCTGGCGCCGCTGTTTGCGGTCACCGCCGCCGTGGTGCTGCTGCACGAGCCCTTGCTGCCGCAGCAGCTCATCGGCCTCGTCGTCGCGGTCGCGGGCGCCGCCATCATCACCGTGACGAGGCCGCGCGACCTCGGCCATTGGCGCAGCTGGGCGCTGCTGCTGCCGCTTACCAGCGCGCTGGTGCGCGGCATCGTGCCGCCGATCGCCAAGCTCGGCCTTGCGATCTGGCCGAGCCCGCTATGGGCCTGCCTGGTCGGCTACGTCATGTCCTCGCTGGTGGTGCTGACCGTGCAACGGGTCCGCAAGGGCAGCTTCATGGTGCAGGCGCCGCGCGAGGGCCGGTTCTGGTTCGCGCTGACCGGGATCAGCAACGGGCTCAGCGCGCTCAGCCTGTTCGCCGCGGTCCGCAACGGCCCGATCACGCTGGTGGCGCCGCTCGCCGCGATCTACCCGCTGGTCACCGTGGCGATGAGCGCGGTGGTGCTCAAGCATGTCGAGATCACCGCGCGGATCGTCGGCGGAACCCTGCTGACCGTGATCGGCGTCGCGCTGGTCCTGATCGCCTGATTGCCTGATACGCAAGACAGTGTTGCGGGCATCGGCGCTGGGCAGCGCCGCCGCGGCCTGTCACAATGGCCGCATTGCCGGAGTGAATTGTGAGAGCCCCCGCCCCGTCCTACCCGCATGCCGCGCGGCTGATCCTTATTCTGTCGCTCGCACCGACGGTCGGTCTCGGCATCGGCCGGTTTGCCTATTCGCTGGTGCTGCCCGACATGCGCGAGCAGCTGGCCTGGTCCTATTCGGCCGCCGGCTTCATGAACACGATCAACGCCGCCGGCTATCTGGTCGGCGCGCTGCTCGCCTCACGCCTGATCGAACGCTTCGGACTTGCCGCATCGGTGCGCTGGTCGACGCTGGCCTGCGCGCTGTCGCTGGCGCTTTGCGCCCTCACGGGCAATTTCGTGGTGCTGAGCTTTGCCCGCCTGCTGGTGGGCTTCGCCGCCGCGATCGGCTTCGTCGGCGGCGGCGCGCTCGCGGCAACCATCGCGCAATCGCGACCCGAACGCGCGAATTTCCTGCTCAGCCTGTTCTATGCCGGGCCGGGCGTCGGCATCCTCGCATCGGGCTTGATCGCGCCCTTCGTGCTGCAGGGCTTCGGCGCCGGCTCGTGGTCGATCGTGTGGTGGGCGATGACGCTACTTTCCGCGATCATGACCGTGCCGCTGATGCTGGCGCCGCTCCACGCCAACACCGCCGCCGGCGGCATCGTGCGGACCCAATTCGCTGTCATGCCGGTCCTGATCTACCTCGCCGCCTACTTCCTGTTCGGCGCCGGCTACATCGCCTACATGACTTTCATGATCGCCTATGTCCGGGACGGCGGCGGCGGCGCAGCTGCACAGAGCGCGTTCTGGAGCCTGATCGGCGTCAGCGCATTCGTGACGCCCTGGGTCTGGGGGCGGGTGCTGGCGCTCGACCGCGGCGGGCTCGCCACCACCATCATCCTCGGCGTCAACGCCCTCGGCGCCAGCCTGCCGATCTTCGGGCATTCGCCGCTGCTGCTGGCGATCTCGGCGCTGGTGTTCGGCGTCGCCTTCTTCGCCGTGGTCGGCTCGACCACCGCCTTCGTGCGTTTCAACTACCCGCCGCAAGCCTGGCCGACCGCGATCGCGGCGATGACCATCGCCTTCGGCATCGGCCAGACGCTCGGACCGATCGTGGTCGGCGCCATCACCGACGCGGTCGGCAGCCTGTCATTCGCGTTGAATGTCTCGGCCGCGATGCTCGCGCTCGGCGCGCTGCTGTCGGCGTTTCAGAGGAAGGTCCCCTCCCAGCGTCGTCCCGGCGAAGGCCGGGACCCATAACCACAAGCGGTTGCGATGGAAGGGAACGTCTCCCCTCGTACCTATTCCCGCGGCCGCGGGGTATGGGTCCCGGCTCCCGTGCGCAATTGCGCATTAGGCCGGGACGACAGCGAGTTAGCTCCCGCTGAACGAATTGTAGCCCTGGTCTTCCCAGTAGCCGCCCTTGTAGTCGTTGGTGACTTCCATCGAGAGCACGTATTTCGGGTTCTTGAAGCCGAGCTTGGTCGGGACCCGGATCTTCATCGGAAAGCCGTAGGCGCGCGGCAGGATCTCGTCGCCGAATTTGAACGTCATCTGGGTCTGCGGGTGCAGCGCCGAGCGCATGTCGAGCGGCGAGTTGTAGCCGTCCTTGTCGGCGCACTGGAACCAGACATATCTGGCACGGGTGTCGGCGCCGACCAGCTTGAGGAAATCGCGCAAGGGTGTACCGGTCCAGCTGCCGATCGCGCTCCAGCCTTCGACGCAGATATGCCGCGTCACCTGCTTGACCTGCGGCAGCTTGTACAATTCGTCGAGCGTCCACGACTTCTTGTTCTCGACCAGCCCGCGCACCTCGAGCTTCCAGTCCGCTGCCGCAATCTCAGGCGCGTCGTCGAGATCGTAATAGGCGTTGAACGGGAACGGCTTGGTGATCATGCTCTCGGGGAAGGTCGGCGCCAGCGCATCCGGATTGAACATCCAGGCCTGCACCGCATCGTTGAACTTCGACACCTGCTTCAGCATTTCCTCGGCTGACGACGAATCGACCACATCGCAGCCGGTGAGCAGCGTCAGCGCGCCGAGGCTGGTGCCCGCCGTGATGAAGCGGCGGCGCGTCAGCTCCGGCATCGTCTTCACCGCATCGCGCACGAGCAGCTTCTTGTCGACACCGGGGATCAGGAGCTTGCGGAGACGACCCATGACTACCTCCCTAGCGTCCGATGATCATGGCGCGCAGGCTCTTCGGCACCAGCAGCGCGAGCGCGACATGGATCACCAGGAAGGCGACGATCAGCGCCATGCAGGTGAAGTGAACGTAGCGGGCGAAATCGTAGCCGCCGAACAGCGACACCAGCCAATGCAGCTGCACCGGCTTCCACATCGACAGGCCGGACAGCACGATGACGACGCCGACCACGATGATGCCGGCATAGAGCAGCTTCTGCACCGAATTGTATTTGCTGAGATCGTCATGCGACAGCTTGAAGGCCAGCGCCGCCTTGGTGTCGGCAATCACGCCGCCGGGGGTGATCGGCAGCAGCTTCTTGCGGAAGCGGCCGGTGGCGAAACCCAGCGCCAGATAGACCAAGCCGTTGGCCATCAACAGCCACATCGCGGCGAAATGCCAGAGCAGCGCACCGCCGAGCCAGCCGCCGAGCGTAATGCTCCGCGAGAAGGTGAAGCTAAATAGCGGCGAGGCGTTGTAGATCTGCCAGCCGGACATGATCATCAGGATCATCGCGAAGGCGTTGATCCAGTGCACCATGCGCACCCAGACCGGCTGGATCGCCTTCGCGGGCGTCGCGGTCTCTGCCTGGTGGTCGCTGACGGCAAGGCTCGTCATGGGATGTCTCTGCTCGTGATCGTTACCAGGTTATACGCCCGGAACCGGCGTTCCGTTACGGGGTCAGGCATCATCAGTTTGATATAGGCTGCTTCACATGGTCACAAAAATGCGAGCCGGGCGAGGCGCCGGCTCGCTATGTCGCGGGTCCTTTGAGGGACTAAAGCAGGCCGCCAGGTGTTACGTCGCCGGCATCAGCACGGTATCGACCACATGGATGACGCCGTTCGACTGGTTGACGTTGGAAATCGTCACCATCGAGCTGCCGCCCTTGGCATCGACGATCCAGACCTTGCCGTCCTGCTTCTTGACGGTCAGCTCCTCGCCCTCGGCGGTCTTCAGCTTCTTGCCGTCGGTGAGGTCGGAGGCCTCGAGCTTGCCCGGCACCACATGGTAGGTGAGGATCTTGGTCAGCGTCGCCTTGTTCTCGGGCTTGACGAGGGTGTCGACGGTTCCGGCCGGCAGCTTGCCGAACGCGGCATTGGTCGGCGCGAACACCGTGAACGGGCCCTTGCCTTCCAGCGTGCCGACCAGGCCCGCAGCCTTCACTGCGGCGACGAGCGTGGTGTGATCCTTCGAGTTGACGGCGTTCTGCACGATGTTCTTCGACGGGAACATCGCGGCGCCGCCGACCATCACGGTCTTTTCCTCGGCACGGACCGGCGCCACGACAGTGGCGGTGATCGCAAGCGCGCTGAAGGCGGCGGCGGCGAGATAGGCAATACGCTTCGACATGGTTTCATCTCCCGATGAGTAGGCCGACCGGCGAGGCTTCGCCGGCGTTGAAGGGGCAACAACGGCGCGTGCTGGTTGATCAGTGCGTCGTCGTTGGCTGAGCTACGGCAGGCTTTCCGGACGGTTTCCGGAAATAATTCTTTGTGATTGTTGAAACCGGCCGGCGCGCGCTGCGTACACGCGACGCCTCGCGCTGCCCGGCATGCATTCCATTCAGCGGAATGGACGCGTGCGCTGCCGCGAGCAATTTGCTTGCCGCAGTCAGCTGATTGGTTCAGCTTGAGGTTGCGGCACAGCTTCGCAGAAAGCGGCCGCGGGGAGGCATCATGAGCAGCATCACGGCTGACGGCCACGCCGCACCTGCGGTGAACGATGCAAGTATCGACATCGGTCCGCTCGAGCAGAAGCACCTGCAATACGCCAACTACCGCGCGGTTGCGGACACAACCGAGATCACGAAAACGCATTGGCATATCGCCACCGCCAACGCGCTCGGCTGGGGCTTCGACGGCATGGACGGCGTGATCTTCGCGCTGATCTCGCCGATGGTGATCAAGGAATTTTCGCTGAGCCTGCCGGAGTACCGCTCCGGCATGCAGATCGCGCTGTTCGTCGGCATCGCGGGGCTTTACTTCTGGCCATGGCTCGCCGACCGCTACGGTCGCCGCACGCTGCTCGCCGTCAATATCGCGCTGTTCTCGCTCCTGATGCCGGTCGCGGCGATGTCGCCGACCTTCGCGGTGTTCGTGATCGCGCGCTCGCTGTTGTTCTTCGCGCTCAACGGCGAATGGTCGCTGGGCTCGATGCTGGTCGCGGAGACCTGGCCGGCCCGGCTGCGCGGCCGCGTCATCAGCATCACCCGCTCGGCCTGGTGCCTCGGCGCCACGCTCGCCGGCGCAATCACCGGGCTCGTGGCTGCCAATTTCGGCTGGCGCATCGCAGTGATGGTGCCCGGCGTGATCGCGCTGCTTGCGATCTATATCCGCTCCACCTGCCCGGAATCGCCCTATTGGGTGCGCGCGCAGGACCGCAAGCGGCGCATCTCGGAGACGCTGGCGCGCGGCGGCACGGTCAGCGCCGAGGACAGCGCCTGGTTCGGCAAGGCCAAGTCGGTCGGCATCCGCCAGGTGTTCATGCCCGACGTGCTGCCCGCCACGCTTGTTGCGCTGTTCGTCGCCTGCGCCTCGACCTGCATCTACGGCACGGTCGGCGCCTGGATGCCGCTGTATCTGTCGACCGAGAAGCACTGGTCGACCGCCGAGTACAGCCTGTTCTACGTGTTCTACGGGCTCTGCGGCTTCCTTGGACTGTGCTTGGTGGGCTGGCTGATCGACAAGATCGGCCGCCGCCGCACCTTCATCATCACCCTGATCGAGGGTGCGATCTTCATGACGCTCTGGGTCTATTCCGAAGACCGCGTGCTGCTATGGACGTTCGGGCTCGCCTGGTGTCTCGGCTTCCTCGGCTTCTGGGGGCCGAGCACGACGCTGACCGCGGAGATCTTCCCGACCCGCATCCGCGGCGCCGCCAACGGCGTGGTCTGGGCGATCGCCTATTTCGTCGGCTTCGTGCTGTTTCCCTTCGTCTCGATCGCGCTTCAGCAGCACACCGGCTCGTTCGCGCTGTCGTTCCTCTGCATCCCGGTGCTGATGATCGCGATGGCGATCGGCGTGTTCCTGTTCGTGCCGGAGCATACCGGGAAAGAGCTGAACGAGATCATCGAGTGAGTCGCGCGGGACTCCGTCGTTTGTAGCCCGGATCAAGCGCAGCGAGATCCGGAACCAGCCTCTCCGCGGGCAGACCGTCGGATTACGCTTCGCTCCATCCGGGCTACGGAGCTCCAACCTCCCCTTGAAAAGGGGAGGTCGCTTTGCTCGCAGAGCAAAGCGGGTGGGGATCAGCGCTCTCCGCATACAGCATAGCCTGCGGCTGACCCCCATCCCGGCCTTCCCCCTTTCAGGGGAAGGAGAAGACGGTCCTCATCTAATCCCGGTTCGCCGGCGTCTGGATGAAGCCGCGGTTGTGGGTCGGGCTGATCAGGATCTCGTTCATGCACACCCGTGCCGGCATGCTGGCGACGAAGGCGATGGTGCGGCCGCAATCCTCGGGCTGCAGCATCTTGGCCTGCTCGGCTTCGCTCGGCACCACCGGCCGCTGCTTCAGGATTGGGGTCGCGACCTCGCCCGGCGACAGGCAGCAAGCGCGCAGGCCGTTGACGCATTCGTCCATGTTGAAGGAATGGGTCAGCGCCAGCACGGCGTGCTTGGTCGTGGTGTAGGCCGGGCCCGGCATCTTCGAGACGTGGCGGCCGGCCCAGGAGGCGACGTTGATGATGCAGCCGTCCTTCTGCTTGCGCATCGTCGGCAGCACCGCGCGCATGCAGTAGAGCACGCCGTTGAGGTTGACCTCGACGAGCTTGTCCCAGCCTTCCAGTTCCATGTCGGCCCAGCTGCGCTTCGGCACGTTGATGCCGGCGCTGTTGACCAGGAGGTCGATGCGGTCGTGCCTGCCGACGATCGCCTCGGCGGCCTTGTTGACGTCGGCCTTGTTGCTGACATCGAGCGGGATCGCCTCGGCCTTGCCGCCCTTTTTGGTGATGTTGGCCACCACGCGGTCGAGCTCTTCCTTGCGGCGGCCGGAGACCACCACCGTCCAGCCGTCCGCAGCCAGGAATTCCGCCCCGGATTCGCCGATTCCAGTACCGCCGCCGGTAACCCAGGCCACGCGTTTCCCATTATTTGTCATGCAAACTGTCTCCGTTGCTTTCCGAAGGGCGTTTTTGCTAATCCAGCCGAAATCTTCCGGCCCTTCGCCCCTCGGGGAATGTTTGCATGAACACGACCACCAACGCCAATCTGTTTTCCCGCCTGTTCGACGGCCTCGACGACCCCAGCCGGCTCGCGATCGAGCAGCTCGACGGCAGCCGCATCTCCTATGGCGATTTGATCGCGCGCGCAGGCCAGATGGCGAACGTGCTGGTTGAGCGCGGCGTCAAGCCGGGTGACCGCGTCGCGGCGCAGACCGAGAAGTCGGTTTCGGCCCTGGTGCTGTATCTCGCCACTGTGCGCGCCGGCGGCGTCTACCTGCCGCTCAACACCGCCTATACGCTGAACGAGCTCAAATACTTCATCACCGACGCCGAGCCGGCGCTGGTGGTCTGCGATCCTTCCAAGCAGGACGGCATCAAGGCGATCGCCGCCAAGGTAGGCGCCAAGGTCGAGACGCTCGGTGCCAACGGCAACGGCTCGCTGACCGAGGCCGCCGACCAGGCGGCGAAGGAATTCGCCACCGTGCCGCGCGGCAACAATGATCTCGCCGCGATCCTCTACACGTCGGGCACCACCGGCCGCTCCAAGGGCGCGATGCTGTCGCACGACAATCTGGCCTCGAACTCGTACTCGCTGGTCGACTACTGGCGCTTCACCGACAAGGACGTGCTGATCCACGCGCTGCCGATCTATCACACCCACGGCCTGTTCGTGGCCAGCAACGTGACGCTGTTTGCGCGCGCCTCGATGATCTTCCTGCCGAAGTTCGATCCGGACGTGATCATCAAGCTGATGGCGCGCGCCACCGTGATGATGGGCGTGCCTACCTTCTATACCCGCCTGCTGCAGAATCCCGGCCTGAACAAGGACGCCACCGGGCACATGCGGCTGTTCATCTCGGGCTCGGCGCCGCTGCTCGCCGACACCCATCGCGAATGGTCTGATCGCACCGGCCACGCCGTGCTCGAGCGCTACGGCATGACCGAGACCAACATGAACACGAGCAACCCCTATGACGGCGACCGCGTGCCCGGCGCGGTCGGCTTCGCGCTGCCCGGCGTCTCGGTGCGGGTGACCGATCCCGAGACCGGCAAGGAGCTCGCGCGCGAGACCATCGGCATGATCGAGGTCAAGGGCCCGAACGTGTTCCAGGGCTACTGGCGCATGCCGGAGAAGACCAAGGCCGAATTCCGCGCCGACGGCTTCTTCATCACCGGCGACCTCGGCAAGATCGACGACAAGGGCTATGTCCACATCCTCGGCCGCGGCAAGGATCTTGTGATCTCGGGCGGCTTCAATGTCTATCCGAAGGAGATCGAGAGCGAGATCGACGCCATGCCCGGCGTGATCGAGTCAGCCGTGATCGGCGTGCCGCATGCCGATTTCGGCGAAGGCGTCACCGCCGTTCTGGTCTGCGCCAAGGGCGCCGATGTCAGCGAGGCCGCGGTGCTGAAGGCGCTCGACGGACGGCTGGCGAAGTTCAAGATGCCGAAGCGCGTCTTCGTCGTCGAGGAATTGCCGCGCAACGCGATGGGCAAGGTGCAAAAGAATATTCTGCGGGATACGTATAAGAATATTTACGCGAAGGGATGAAGCCGCAAGAACGTCGTGAGGGGTAGATGGAGCGGGAGCAGGCTATCCAGATTAACGATCAACTCGTCATCGCGCACGAGGCGATGAAGAAGGCTCGAATCGCGATTGCGGAGCTCGGAAAGCAGGAGCGGCTTGAATTGGATGGCCGGCTTTATGACCTCCTGCTCGAACTGGAATGGCAGGTGATGCTACCGCTCTACGAACAGTTTCGCGACCTGATGAAGCTGGAGCTTCACGAAGAACTGCCTCCCCCGACCTCCGAACTGAAGTGGAGTGACGTGCGTCTTCCCCGTGGCGCTACGGAAGCTGCGCTCGACGACGTCATCATGTCGGCCCTGACATCGCGATGGCAGAAGGTCGCGATGATTATAGGGGTCGCGATGGCAGACTGCGAGAAACTGAAATTGCCGATAGCTCCTGAAATGATCGGAGCACGCTTGCGATTCCTGTCCCACGCTGATCGGATCGAGGGCGTCGGAGACCTCCGACCGTGGGGTCACAGCGAAGTACGGCTGAAGGACGAGCCGATCAGTGCCCGCCCAGCAGGCTGATCACGAACCGTCCGCCGACGATGAAGAGATAGGCCCCGAACGCCACCTCCAGCGCCCGCTTCGACAGCGCGTGCGCAACCTTGACGCCGAGCGGCGCGGTGACGAGCGTGGTCGGCATCACCAGCAGCGCCCCGATCAGTGAGACGTAACCGAGCGCGAACGGCAATTGCAGCGCGGCGACGTCGGGGAAGCGCGCGGCCGCGGGCCAGCCGGCATAGACGTAGCCCAGCGCGCCGGGGATCGAGATCAGCACCGCAAGCGCGGAAGAGGTCGCGACCGCCTGATGGATCGGCCGGCCGTAGAAGGTCATCAAGAGGTTGGCGAACAGGCCGCCGCCGATGCCCATCAACGTCGACAACAGGCCGACGAAGAAGCCATAGGCGCGCATCAGGAAGCCCTTCGGCACGTCGTCGCCGAACTTCCAGGTCTCGCGCGCCAGCAGCAGGCGCGCGGCCGCCGACCACGCCACCATCACGAACACGATCTTGAACAGCCGCTCCGGCGCGAACCGCGCGGTGACGCTGCCGGCGGCGACGCCGATCACGATCGGCAGCCACCAGCGCTTCAGGATCTCCATATCGACCGCGCCGCGGCGATAATGGGCGCGGAACGAGCTCAGCGAGGTCGGGATGATGATCGCGAGCGAGGTGCCGATACACAGCGGCATCCGCACCTCGAGCGGCACGCCCGCCAGCCGGAAGCATTCGTAGAACACCGGCACCAGGATCGCGCCGCCGCCGATGCCGAACAGGCCGGCGAGAAAGCCGGACAGCGCCCCGACCGCAATCAGCAGCAGCGCAAGTTCGAGCAATTCCTTGGGATCGAGGCCGGCCATCATGTCCTTCGCATCGTCAGGAGGCGCCTGCCTCGGTGCGGTCGGCCAACCACAGTGCGACCAGCGCTGCCACGGGAGCAGCGACCGCAATCAAGGCAAAGCGGAGTGGGATCGAGGACGTCGCGCCCTGCATCGGCAACGTCAGCACGTCGATTAACAGTCCGACGCAGGAGAAAACAAGCAGGATGGCCGGATCGTCGGCGCCGGCACGTCCGCGCCGCTCGAGCGAATTTGGACGGATGGACGTTGAGGCCATGTCGAACTCCTCAAATCGTGGAGCCGTCAGGCTAGACCCTTCTGAAAGACGGGGGTATTGCTGCAGATGAGCAGGCTCTCTTGCGAAATGCGGAAGGATCGGGCTTGGACCGGCTTGCGGCGATGGCGGCCTTTGTCCGCGCGGTCGAGAGCGGCAGCCTGTCGGCGGCCGCGCGCTCGCTGCCGAGCTCGCTGACCTCGGTGAGCCGGCAGATCAGCGCGCTCGAGGAGCAATTCGGCACCCGCCTGCTACTGCGTACCACCCGCCAGCTCGCGCTGACCGACGACGGACGCATCCTCTACGAGCGCGCGAAATCGATCCTCGGCGAGATCAGGGAGATCGAGGCGGCGCTGGCGCGCGACCCGCATCAGCCATCGGGACGGATCCGCGTCAGCTCGCCGAGTCTGATCGGTCGGCTCGTGATCGCGCCGCTGCTGGTCGAGTTTCTGCGCCGCTATCCGGCGCTGTCCGTCGACCTTCTGCTGGTCGACCGCGCCGTCGACATGGTCGAGGAGGATATCCATCTGGCTATACGCATCGGCCGCTTGCGCGACTCGCAGCTGGTAGCGCGCAAGCTCACCGATCTGCAGATGATTGTGTGCGCGTCGCCGGACTATCTGGCCCGGCGCGGCGCGCCGCAGACACCGGTTGATCTTGCCGGGCATGACTGCCTGGTGTTTTCCGATTCGCCCGGCAGCGCGGAGTGGCGCTTTGCCGACGGCAGCAAGACGGGTCGCAAAATCCGCATATCCGGTCGGCTCTGGATGAATAGCCTTGACGCGCTGGTCAGCGCGGCGCGGGAGGGCGCCGGCATCGTCCGCGTGCCGTCCTGGCAAGTGCAGTCCGAGCTCGCCGACGGTCGCCTGACGCGCCTGTTGATCGACCATGAGCCGGCGCCGACGCCGCTACATCTGATGCTTCAGCCGTCACGTCTCGCATCGCCTAAGATCAGGGCATTTGTCGATTATCTGGTGGAACGGTGGGGCAAAATCGACGCCTTGCGACCCCCGTTTGCGGGCAGTTGAGCGCGCCAACCGATCCACGAGCATCCCGATTCATTACTTTGTTCGCTCGGCCTTGCATCTGGTATACCACACTGCGGATCAACCAGAATTCGGCAACTCTAACAATGAACTTCGGTTCGACCGAAGGCTATTTGGCCGTTGCGCGGGGTGATCCGACTCCGTAAATAGAACTCCTCTACCGCGTTCCCCGATGGGCCGGCCGCGGTCCCTCACAACATAAAGCCCGCCGATGACCGCCAGGATCGAACGACCGCTTTCACCCCATTTGCAGACCTACCGGTGGACGCTGACGATGGCGCTGTCCATCGTCCACCGCGCCACGGGTCTGGCCCTCTATTTCGGCACGCTGCTGCTGGCCTGGTGGCTGATCGCCGCCGCTTCCGGCCCCTCGGCTTACGCCAACGTCCAGGCCTTCACCGGCAGCGCGATCGGCAAGCTGATCGTGTTCGGCTACACATGGGCGCTGATGCACCATCTCTGCAGCGGCATCCGGCATTTCGTCTGGGACCTCGGCTACGGCTTCAAGGCTAATGAGCGCGAAGCCCTGACCTGGGGCGCGCTGGTCGCCGGCATCGCGTTGACCGTTTTGGTCTGGATCATTGCCTACGCCGTGGGAGGTGGACGATGAGCGGCCCCTCCTCGATGCGCACGCCGCTGGAGCGCGTCCGCGGCCTCGGCTCCGCGCACACCGGCACGGGCGATTTCTGGCGCCAGCGCCTCACCGCGGTTGCGATGACGCTGCTGATCGTTCCCGTGATCGTCGTGGTGATCACGCTGATCGGCCGCAACCATGCCGGCGCGGCGCAGATCCTCGGCTCGATCCCAATCGCCATCATCCTGCTGCTCTTCATCGTCGCCAGCACCTGGCACATGAAGATCGGCATGCAGGTCGTGATCGAGGACTACATCCATAACGAGAAGCTGAAGATCGCCAGCGTGATGGCGAACAACTTCTTCTGCGTCGCGGTCGCATTGGCCTCGATCTACGCAATCCTCAAATTGTCGTCGGGAGTTTGATCCATGGCCGGTGAAGGAAACGGCAAGGCCACCAACGGTGGCCCGGCCACGAACGGCAAGGCCTACCCGATCCAGGACCACACCTACGACGTCGTTGTGGTCGGCGCCGGCGGCGCGGGCCTGCGCGCAGTGGTCGGCTGTTCGGAAGCCGGGCTGCGCACCGCATGCATCACCAAGGTGTTCCCGACCCGCTCGCACACGGTGGCGGCGCAGGGCGGCATCTCGGCCTCGCTCGGCAACATGCATCAGGACGACTGGCGCTGGCACATGTACGACACCGTGAAGGGGTCGGACTGGCTCGGCGACCAGGACGCGATCGAATACATGGTGCGCAACGCGCCCGACGCGGTCTACGAGCTCGAGCACTGGGGCGTTCCGTTCTCGCGCACCGAGGACGGCAAGATCTATCAGCGCCCGTTCGGCGGCATGACCATCGACTTCGGCAAGAGCCAGGCACAGCGCACCTGCGCCGCCGCCGACCGCACCGGCCACGCCATGCTGCACACGATGTACGGCCAGTCGCTGCGCCACTCGGCCGAGTTCTTCATCGAGTTCTTCGCCATCGACCTGATCATGGACGATCAGGGCGTCTGCCGCGGCGTCATCGCGCTCAAGCTCGATGACGGCACGCTGCATCGCTTCCGCGCCCAGACCACGATCCTGGCGACCGGCGGCTATGGCCGCGCCTATGCCTCCTGCACCTCGGCGCACACCTGCACCGGCGACGGCGGCGGCATGGTGCTGCGCGCCGGCCTGCCGCTGCAGGACATGGAATTCGTCCAGTTCCATCCGACCGGCATCTACGGCTCGGGCTGCCTCGTCACCGAAGGCGCCCGCGGCGAAGGCGGCTATCTCGTCAACTCCGAGGGCGAGCGCTTCATGGAGCGCTATGCGCCGTCGGCCAAGGACCTCGCCTCGCGCGACGTCGTCTCGCGCGCGATGACGATCGAAATCCGCGAAGGCCGCGGCGTCGGCAAGAAGAAGGACCACATCTTCCTGCACCTCGACCACCTCGATCCGAAGGTGCTGCATGAGCGGCTGCCGGGCATCTCCGAATCGGCCAAGATCTTCGCCAATGTCGACGTCACCCGCGAGCCGATCCCGATCGTGCCGACCGTGCACTACAACATGGGCGGCATCGCCACCAACTATCACGCCGAGGTGCTGACCAAGCGCAATGGCGACGACAATTCGGTGGTGCCGGGCCTGATGGCGATCGGCGAAGCGGCCTGCGTCTCGGTGCACGGCGCCAACCGCCTCGGCTCCAACTCGCTGATCGACCTCGTGGTGTTCGGCCGCGCCGCGGCGCTGCGCCTTGCCGACAAGCTGACCGCGAACGCCAAGCAGCCGGAGCTGCCGAAGGATTCCGCCGATCTCGCGCTCGGCCGGCTCGATCACTTCCGCCATGCCTCCGGCGGCACGCCGACCGCCAAGCTGCGCGACAGCATGCAGCATGTGATGCAGAACAATTGCGCGGTGTTCCGCACCGGCGACGTGCTGCAGGAAGGCCAGAACCTGATCCACAAGGTCTATGGCGGCGTCGGCGACATCTCGGTGTCGGACCGCTCGCTGGTGTGGAATTCCGACCTGGTTGAGACGCTGGAATTCGACAATCTGATCGTGCAGGCGGTCGTGACTATGGATTCGGCGGCGAACCGCACCGAAAGCCGCGGCGCGCATGCGCGCGAGGACTTCCCGGACCGCAACGACAAGGACTGGATGAAGCACACGCTGACCTGGATCGATCCGGCCGGCAAGACTGCGATCGAGTACCGTCCGGTGCACAGCTACACGATGACCAATGACGTGCAGTACATCCCGCCGAAGGCGCGGGTCTACTGAGAACGAAGGCGAGCAAGCATGGTTGAATTCGCACTTCCGAAGAATTCGAAGATTTCCGGCGGCAAGACCTGGCCGAAGCCGGCCGGCGCCACCGAGACGCGCGAATTTCGGGTGTATCGCTGGAACCCGGACGACGGCAAGAATCCGAGCGTCGACACCTATCATGTCGACACCAATGATTGCGGTCCGATGGTGCTGGACGGCCTGATCTGGATCAAGAACCACATCGACCCGACGCTGACCTTCCGCCGCTCCTGCCGCGAAGGCGTCTGCGGCTCCTGCGCGATGAACATCGACGGCCAGAACACGCTGGCCTGCACCAAGTCGATGCACGACGTCGGCGCCGGCGGCGCGGTGAAGGTCAATCCGCTGCCGCACCAGCCGGTGGTGAAGGACCTGGTCCCGGACCTGACCAATTTCTACGCCCAATATGCCTCGATCGAGCCGTGGTTGAAGACCACGACGCCGACGCCGCAGAAGGAGTGGAGGCAGAGCCACGAGGACCGCGAGAAGCTCGACGGCCTCTACGAGTGCATCCTGTGCGCCTGCTGCTCGACCTCATGCCCGAGCTACTGGTGGAACAGCGAGCGCTTCCTCGGCCCCGCCGCGCTGCTGCAGGCAAACCGCTGGGTCACCGATTCCCGCGACGAAGCGACCGGCGAGCGGCTCGACAATCTCGAGGATCCGTTCCGCCTCTATCGCTGCCACACCATCATGAACTGCGCCAAGGCGTGTCCGAAGGGCCTCAACCCCTCCGAAGCGATCGCCGAGCTCAAGTTCAAGCTGGTCGAACGCCAGATCTGATCCGTTGCAGCCGCGGCTGGCGCTGTTATCAGCGGCCAGCCGCAGCAGGCCGGATCAGGATATCGGCGCCGACCGCATCGACGCCGGATCGATCGAGGTCGAGTACGACATCGACGATGCTGTGATCGTCCGGATCCATCGTCACGGTGAAGCCGAGATCGCGGCACATCCCGATCATCGTGGTGTTCTCGGTCAGCACCTGGCCGGACAGACGCTTCAATCCCTCCGACCGCGCATAGTGGATCAGGAGCTGCATCAGCGCCCAGCCGAGCCCTTTGCCCTTGAGATCGGACTGCAGCAGGATCGCGTATTCGGCATTCTCGTACAGCGAGTCCGAATGCAGCCGGACCGCACCCATCATCTCGCCGGTGTTCGGATCGAGCGCCACAAACGCCATCGCCCGCGCATAGTCGAGCTGGGTCAGGCGCGCGATGAAGGCGTGCGAGAATTCCTTCATCGCATGGAAGAAGCGCAGCCTGAGGTCTTCGGCGGTGACGCGCTTGAAGAACTCGCTGACCATCGGCTCGTCTTCCGGCCGCATCGGGCGTACCGTGACACGCGAGCCGTCGCGCAGCGCAAGCTCACCTTCCCATTGCGACGGATAGGGCCGCACCGCGAGCCGCGTTTGGCCGGCAAACAGCCGCGCCGGCTTGCGGATCGCGACCCGCGCATCGAGCGCGAGCACGCCGCTCTCGTCCGCCAGCATCGGGTTGATGTCGAGCTCGGCGACCTCGGGAATGTCGGCCGCCATCTGCGCCAGCTTGACGAGGGTGAGCGGCACGACGTCCGCCGGGACCGCCGGCACATCGCCATAGCCGCCGAGCAGCCGCGAGACGCGGGTGCGCCCGATCAGTTCGCGAGCGAGATTCATGTCGAGCGGCGGCAGCGCCAGCGCCTTGTCGTTGATCACCTCGACCGCGGGGCCGCCACGCCCGAACACGATCACCGGACCGAAGGTCGGATCTTCGGCGATGCCGAGGATCAGTTCGCGCGCCGCGCGCCGCACGATCATCGGCTGGATCGTCACGCCTTGCAGGATGGCATCGGGCCGGGCACTTCGTGCCCGCGCCATGACGGTCCGGGCAGCTTCAACGACGCTGTCTTTCGTGCGCAGGTCGAGGATCACGCCGCCGACATCGGAGGCGTGCCGGATGTCGCGCGAGAACACCCTGACCACGATCGCATGTCCCTCGGCGAGGAACGGCGCCGCCTTCTCGGCAGCGTCCTCGGCACTGTTGGCGACGAGCGTCGTCGCGATCGGAATACGATAGGCCGCGAACAGGGCGACGATCTCGGCCGGATCGAGCCAGGCGCGCCCTTCCGACAGCGCGTTCACGACGACATGGCGCGCCGCCGCCGTCTCCGGCGTGAACACCGATGCGACGCCAGGCGGGGTTGCGGCGAGCGCGGTCGAGGCCTCGCGATAGCGCACCAGATACATGAAGGCGCGCACCGCATCGTCCTCGGTCGGGAAGTGCGGAATCCGTGCCGCCTCGAAGATCGCGCCGGTGCGCTCGTCGGCGCCGACCCAGGCCGCGAGCACCAGTGCGGCGACCGCACTCCGCTTCGTCCTGCGGTCGCGGACGCATTGCGCCACCGCCTCTGCAATCCCCTGGGCCGGCGCAACCGCGGTTTCCACATTCGCGACCAGCACCGCATCGCTGTTCGCATCATCGAGCAGTGCGCTGAGCGCCACCACGTAGCGATCGGCATCGGCATCGCCCGCGATGTCGACCGGATTGGCGCAGGACCAGCCCGGCGGCAGCACCTTGTCGAGCCGTTCGATGGTCTCCGCCGTCAGTGTCGCAGGAACCGCGCCGAGCTCGGCCAGCCGGTCGGTCGCGAGGATGCCGAGCCCGCCGCCATTGGTCAGGATCGCCAGTCGGTTGCCGCGCGGAACGAAGCCGCGGCCAAGCAGTTCGGCGCAATCGAACAGCTGACGCAGGTCGTAGACGCGCAGCATGCCGGCGCGACGGAATGCGGCGTCGTAGACCGCATCGGAGCCGGCCAGCGCGCCGGTGTGGGTCGCGGCGGCCTTGGCGCCCTGCGCCATCCGTCCCGACTTGACGATGACGACCGGCTTCAGCCGCGCCGCGGCGCGCGCCGCCGACATGAACTTGCGCGCGTCCTTGACGGCTTCGAGATAGATCAGGATCGCGCTGGTGTGGTCGTCGAGCGCGAAATAATCCAGGAGGTCGGCGACGTCGACATCGAGCTGGTCGCCGATCGACGCGATGCCGGAGAAGCCGAGCCGCCGCTCCGCCGCCCATTCGATCATCGCCGACGCGACCGCGCCGGACTGCGAGATCAGAGCAACGTGTCCGTCGGACGGCTGATGCGAGGCGAAGCTCGCATTGAGCTTGGCGCGCGGCACCATGACGCCGAGGCAGTTCGGCCCGATCAGGCGCATACCATGCCGTCGCGCCGTCTGCCCCGCGGTCTCCGCGAGCGAGCCCGGGCCATGGCCGAGACCGGCCGACAGGATCGCCGCGCCGACAACGCCGGCTGAAGCCGCCTCCGCGACGATCTCCGGAACCGCAGCCGCCGGTGCGCTGATGACGAGGAGGTCCGGAACGAATGGCAGCGATTTCAGGTCGGGAACGGTCGGCGCACCATCGACGTCGGCATAGTTCCGATTGACGACGCCGACGCGGCCGGTGAAGCCGCTCGCTCTGATGTTCCTGAGCACCGCCGCGCCGAGCGACGACGGACGCGGGCTGCCGCCGACGATTGCGATGCTTCGAGGCGAAAATAGCCGCTCCAGGCCGTACGTCGACATTGCATGGTCTCGCAGGGAACACGCGGAGGCGCCCGCTTCATGCGCCCTCGATCAACTCTACTGCTTCGCTTGGTTGCATGCACCTATCGCAGTTTCGAGTCGAGATGATGAAACTGTGTTGCCGATCAATGCAGGCCGAGCGCCTGCGCGAGGTTGAAAGTCAGGAAGCTCGCGACATAGGCCAGCGCGAGCATGTAGACGAACGTCACCACCATCCACTTCGCGCCGCCGGTCTCGCGGCGGATCACCGCGAGCGTCGAGGCGCATTGCGGGGCGAAGATGTACCAGACCAGCAGCGAGAGCGCGGTCGCCAGCGTCCATTTCTGCGCCAGCACCTGGCCGATCTGGTCCGCCGCCTCCTTGCCGCCCTCGATCGAATAGACCGTGCCGAGGGCTGCAACCGCGACCTCGCGCGCGGCCATGCCGGGGATCAGCGCCACCGCGATCTGCCAGTTGAAGCCGATCGGCCGCAGCAGCGGCTCGAGCGCATGGCCGATCATCGCGGCAAAGCTGTAGTTGATCGCCGGCCCCTCGGCGCCGGCCGGCGCCTGCGGGAACGAGGCCAGGAACCAGATCAGCACCATCATCGAGAGGATCGTGGTGCCGGCCCGGTACAGGAACATCTTGGCGCGGGTGAACACGCCGATCGCGATGCTCTTCGGCCGCGGCATCTTGTAGTCGGGCAATTCCAGCATGAACGGTGCCGGCGCGTGATCGCGCCACAAGAAGAATTTCGCGATCGCCGACACCGTCAGCGCGCTGGTGATGCCGGCGGCGTAGAGGCCGAACATCACGAGTCCCTGCAGATTGACGAAACCCCACAGCGTGGTCGCTGGAACGAAAGCGGAGATAATCAGCGTGTAGACCGGAATGCGCGCCGAGCACGTCATCAGCGGCGCGATCAGGATCGTGGTCAGGCGGTCGCGGCGATTGTCGATGACGCGCGTCGCCATGATGCCGGGAATGGCGCAGGCAAAGCTCGACAACAGCGGAATGAAGGCGCGGCCATGCAGCCCGGCGCCGCCCATGATGCGGTCCATCAGGAACGCGGCGCGCGCCATGTAGCCGAAATCTTCCAACAGCAGGATGAACAGGAAGATGATGATGATCTGCGGCAGGAACACGATCACGCTGCCGACGCCGGAGATCACGCCATTCTGCAGGAAGCTCTGCAACAGGCTCCAGCTTTCGGGCAGCAAATTGTGGATCAGCTGCCCGAGCGCGGCGAAGCTGTCCGACAGGAACTCCATCGCGGGCTGCGCCCAGGTGAACACCGCCTGGAACATCACGAACAGGATCACGGCCAGGATCACGAGACCCCAGACCGGATGCAGCACGACCGAATCGATCCGGTTGGTCAGCGTGTCGGGCTTGGTCGGCAGCGTCACCGCCGCCGCGATGATGCGGTCCGCCTCGCGCTGCGCCGCCTTGAGGTCGGCAATCGTCGGCGTCGTCCATTCGCTGGCCGCCGCCTCATGCGACTTGGAGAGGAATTCGTCGGTCCGCTTCAGGAGCTCGTCGATGCCGCCCTTGCGGACCGCGACCGAGGTCACGATCGGCAGTCCCAGCTCCTGCGACATCCGGTCGATGTCGATCGTGACGCCGCGGCGCTTGGCGATATCGATCATGTTGAGCACGAGCATCATCGGCCGGCCGACGCGCTTCAGCTCGAGCACCAGCCGCAGGGTCAGCCGCAGATTGGTGGCGTCCGCGACGCAGAGCACGAGGTCGGGCACCGCCTCGCCGTCGAAGCGGCCCAGCACGATGTCGCGGGTGATCTCCTCGTCCGGGCTGCGGCCGCGCAACGAATAGGTGCCGGGCAGGTCGAGCACGGTCACGCTGCGGCCCTCGGGCGTGACGAAGCCGCCGGACTTGCGCTCGACGGTGACGCCCGGATAGTTGGCGACCTTCTGACGGCTGCCAGTCAGGCTGTTGAACAGCGACGTCTTGCCGGTGTTCGGCGCGCCGACCAGCGCCAGGCGCAGGGATGCAGCGGTCATTCGACGATCACAGCCATGGCTTCGCTCCGGCGCAGCGCGATCGTGATGTTGTCGACGCGCACCGCGATCGGGTCCTTTCGTATCGTGCCTTCATGCAGGATTTCCACGCGCGCGCCCTCGACAAATCCCATCTCGACCAGGCGCTGCTCCAGCTCCTGCGGAGACAGCGATGAGCCCGTCACGAGCGCATCGAGCCTGATGATCTTTCCGACAAAACCGCGATCCGCATGTCCGAGCCGGACGTCCTGCAAATCATCCCGGGAGCTGTTTGGATCGCCTGTCATGCGGCCTGTTTTTCAGCAGGTAGTCACAGGGTCAAGCGTTTGCCCGTGAGAGGTTTTAGAACTCCTAAAAACAGCGCCCGGAAGCGCCATCCAGGCCGATTTTCCGCTTGACTGCCGGCGAGGCGCTAACGAGGTCGTGATGCCGCCGCGCCGCAGCCGCCCCGTGCTGCCCCGGACGCGAGCCGGCTGCGAGTTGATCGATCCGGGTTGGCCTCCGGTAACCTTGACGGGTCGCGGAATGGCGAACGGGCGTCCGCGCCGCGCCCGGCGGCGCCGTTTCGCTTCCTCCCGTGCAACGGTTTGCGTTATGGTCCGCGCGGAGCCGGAGCGCCCGTGCAGACCGCACAACGCAATTCGCTGAGACTGCTGCAATGGATGATGGCCGCCGCGCTGGCCCTTCCGCTGGCGCTGTTCGTTTTTGCCTCCGCAATGTCCTGGATCTCGATCAGCGAGGCCGCCGACCGGGAGATCCAGCGCACGCTCGATGTCGCCCATGAGCATGCGCTGAAGGTGTTCGAGACCATCGATCGGGGCCTAGCCGAGGTCACCGAGGTCGTCCGCGGCATGGGCGATGCCGATATCGGCGCGCGCGAGAAGAGCCTGCACGAGCGGCTGCGGCAGGTCGCCATGGCGCTTCCCCAGGTGAAATCGGTCTGGGTGTTCGATGCCAACGGCCGTGCCCTCGTCAACAGCCTGGTGCAGCCGGCCCCCGACGTCGACTTCTCGGACCGGGATTACTTCCGGATCCATGCCCAGGGCGACATCGGCACCTATATCGGCGAGGTGCTGACGCCGCGGCCGCCCTATCAGGGCTCGCGGTTCTTCAGCGTCGGCCGGCGCCGCAACGGCGACGACGGCAGCTTTGCCGGCGTGATCCAGGCCTCCGTGCTTCCGGAATATTTCGAGAATTTCTACGCCAGGATCGGCCGCGAGCCGGGCAGCTTCCTGGCGCTGATCCGGACCGACGGCGCCGTGCTGGCGCATTTCCCTGCCGTTGGCCACGATGTCCGGTTCCAGCCGAGCGGCCCGCTCGGGCGGCAGATCGTAGCCAGTCCCGAGGCCGGGACGATGACGATCCAATCCCCAGCCGACGGCATCGAGCGGCGCATGCGCTATCAGCGGCTGGCGGAATACCCGGTCTATGTCAGTGCCGGCCTTGAAACCTCGGCGATCCAGTCGCGCTGGATGTCGACCATGGCCCAGCACCTGATCTTCGGGATCCCGGCCACCGCCCTGCTGTTCGGCCTGCTCGCACTCGCCTTCCGACGAACCCAGCGCCTGCAGGAGGAGGCCAACCGGCGCATCGAGGCCGAGGAGGCATTGCGGCATGGCCAGCGGCTCGAGGCACTCGGGCAGCTCACCGGCGGCGTCGCGCACGACTTCAACAACCTGCTCACCGTGATCCGCGCGTCGGTCGACATGTTGCGGCGGCCGGACCTGCCGGAGCCGCGGCGGCAGCGCTACATCGATGCGATCTCCAACACCGTGAACCGTGCCGCCAAGCTGACCAACCAGCTGCTTGCATTCGCGCGGCGGCAAACCCTCAAGCCCGAGGTGTTCGACGCCTGCCAGAATGTCCGCACCCTGAGCGAGATGATCGCAACCCTGATCGGCGCGCGCATCGAGATCACAGCGCAGGTGCCGGACGAGACCTGTCTCGTCAACGCCGATGCCGGCCAGTTCGAGACCGCCATCATCAACATGGCGGTGAACGCGCGCGACGCCATGGACGGCGTCGGCCGGCTCACGATCGCGGTCCGCGCCGTGGACAGACTGCCGTCCGCGACCAGCACGCCGCCGAACTCGCCCGGCCACGTCGCGGTGTCGGTGACCGACACCGGCGTCGGAATTCCACAGGAGCTGTTCGGCCGCATCTTCGAGCCGTTTTACACCACCAAGGAGGTCGGTCACGGCACCGGCCTTGGCCTGTCGCAGGTGTTCGGCTTCGCCAAGCAGTCCGGCGGCGAGGTGACCGTCACCAGCGAAGTCGGCAAGGGTGCGACATTCACGCTGTATCTGCCGCGCGTCGTCGGCGGGCATGGCGCGCGAGCGCAGCGCACCGAGGACGCGCCCTCGGTCGATCGGACCAACGCATCGGTCCTGATCGTCGAGGACAATGCCGAGGTCGGAAAGTTTGCCGCCGACACGCTGACCCAGCTCGGCTGCACCTGCGTGCTGGTGGACAACGCCACCCACGCGCTGGAGGAGCTCGCCGTCGACGCCGACCGGTTCGACCTGGTGTTCACCGACGTCGTGATGCCCGGCATGAGCGGCATCGAGCTTGCGGAAGAGATCCGCCGGCAGCGCCTCGATCTGCCGATCGTGCTCGCCTCCGGCTACAGCCAGGTGCTGTCGCAGCAGGGCAGCGGCGGCTTCGAGCTGCTGCAGAAGCCCTATTCGGCCGAGCAGCTCGCGCGCGTGCTGCACAAAGCAACGCGCTCGCGCCGGCTGAAGCGCGATCAGGCGCCGGCGGAGTGAGTTGCGCGGCACATCTCAAGCACGTTGTCGTCCTGGCGAAAGCCAGGACGACGATGAGGATAGGTCTCGTTTCAAGATATCGAATATCGGTGTCATCACCCGCGGGTGATCCAGTGTCCCAGAGACGGCTGTGCTTGAATCAAGAGGTCGCGGCGTACTGGATCGCCCGCATGCGCGGGCCTCAGTCCCTGAAGTCGTTGCAATCCGCGCGACTGACCGCCGGTCCCAGTGCGGAACCGGGTAATTTGCCTGGCGTTATCGTGCCATGGGCAAAGCTGAGGCAAAATCCAAATCGTCGGACGGGCCGTCGTCGGCCAGGACTTCATCGTCTCGGAAAGCGAGCGCAAAGGCGGCCGGTCAAGAGCGCAAGGATCCCGCGGCAAGCGAAGGGGATGAGAAGTCGGAATTCGTCGAGGTGATTGCCGAAGGCGGCGAGGATGTCGAACCGCCGCCGCCGGAAATCGTCGAACCCGATCCCGAATTGTCGGCCGAAGAAGCCGAACAGGCGCGCAAGGACTATTTGCTGACTCGGTTCTGGATCAGCGCGCGCGGCTATTGGGGCCGGAGCGGCGACCGGCTGGCGTGGCTGTTCACGATCGGCCTGCTGCTGCTGATCGTCGCCAATGTCGCCGTTCAGTACGGCATCAATGTCTGGAATCGCGCGATCTTCGATGCGATCGAAAAGCGCGACGCGGCCAGTGTCTTCCACCTGACGGCCATCTTCTTTCCGCTGGCGATCGGCAGCGTGCTGCTGGGGGTCGCCCAGGTGTTCGGCCGCATGGGTATCCAGCGGCGCTGGCGCGCCTGGCTGACCAACGCCGTCGTGTCGCGCTGGCTGACGAACGGCCGCTACTACCAGCTCAACCTCGTCGACGGCGATCACAAGAATCCGGAGTACCGGATCGCGGAGGATCTGCGGATCGCGACCGATTCTCCGGTCGACTTCATCGCCGGCGTGACGTCGGCGCTGCTCTCGGCCGTTACCTTCATCGTCGTGCTCTGGACCATCGGCGGCGCGCTGACGGTGACGCTCGGCGGCTCGTCGATCAGCATCCCGGGCTTCCTGGTTATTGCCGCGATCATCTATGCTGCGATCGCGTCGGGCTCGATCACGGCGATCGGCCGCAGCTTCGTGCAGATCTCCGAGGACAAGAACCAGGCGGAAGCGGAATTCCGCTACATACTGACCCGCGTGCGGGAGAATGGCGAAAGCATCGCGCTGCTCGGCGGCGAAACCGAGGAGCGCGACGGCATCGACAAGACGTTCTCGAATGTGTTGCGGCAATGGGCGCGGCTCGCTGGGCAGCACATGCGCACGACGCTGGTGTCGCAGGGATCTAACCTCATTGCGCCGGTGGTACCCTTGCTGCTGTGCGCGCCAAAATTCCTCGACGGCAGCATGTCGCTCGGCCAGGTGATGCAGGCGGCCTCGGCCTTCACCATCGTGCAGACCGCGTTCGGCTGGCTGGTCGACAACTATCCGCGGCTCGCCGACTGGAACGCCTGCGCCCGGCGCATCGCCTCGCTGATGACGTCGCTTGACGGGCTCGAACGCGCCGAGACCGGCGACGGCTTCGGCCGCATCGAGCGCGGCGAGACCGCGGGCGAGGCCATGCTGAGCCTCAACGATCTCTCCGTCACACTGGACGACGGCACCGCCGTGGTCGGCGAGACCGAAGTGGTGATCGAACCGGGGGAGCGGCTATTGGTCGCCGGCGAATCCGGCACCGGCAAGAGCACGCTGGTGCGCGCCATCGCCGGGCTGTGGCCGTGGGGCGGCGGCAGTATCGGCCTGCACGCGGACCGCCGATTGTTCATGCTGCCGCAAAAGCCCTACGTGCCCTCGGGCACGCTGCGGCGCGCGGTGGCCTATCCCGGCGCGGCGGAAGACTGGACCATCGATGAGATCAGCCGTGCCCTGCACAAGGTCGGCCTCGACCATCTCAAGGACAAGATCGAGGAGGACGCGCCGTGGGACCAGACCCTGTCCGGCGGTGAGAAGCAGCGGCTCGCCTTTGCCCGACTGCTGCTGCATGCCCCCGACATCGTCGTGCTCGACGAGGCGACGTCCGCGCTCGACGAGAAGAGCCAGGACAAGATGATGGAGACAGTGACGACGGAACTGCCGAAGGCGACTATCGTCAGCGTCGCCCACCGCGTCGAGCTCGAAGCGTTCCATAGCCGCAAGATCGTGCTGGAGCGCCGCAAGGGCGGCGCCAAACTGGTCAGCGACGTCGATCTGATCCCGCGCAAGGGCAAGCGAAGGCTGCTCGGCCGCTTCCTGCGGTAACGGCAGGCAGCGGGCAGGGCGGCGTAACGGGCGTTGGCGCTGCCGGCAAAACCGGCTATGCATGCCGCGCTTTCGACGAGGCCATGCGTGATCCCGAGCAACGACATATCGCCGGCGCCGTTCGGCGCCTTCGCGCCCAATGCGGCGCAGGCCGCCATCATCCGCCTGGCTCATGGCTCAGGATTGAAGCGCGGCGCGTTCCGGCCCTGGCTGTCAAAACTGGTCAATCTGTTCGGCGCGGGGCCGCTGGACGTGACCTATCAGGGCGCATCGTTCCGCTTTTATCATCAGCAAAGCGCGACCGAGCGCGGCGCGCTGTTCAATCCCGATTACAACCTTGAAGAACTCGCCTTCCTGCGGGCGCATGTCGGCGCGGATGGCACCTTCGTCGATCTCGGCGCCAATGTCGGCACCTATGCGCTGGCGCTGGCGCGCGACGTCGGGCCCGGTGGCAAGGTGATCGCGATCGAGCCGCATCCGGTGACGCATGCGCGGCTCAAGTTCAACACCCAGGCCTCCGGCTTTCCGCAGGTGCGCCTGGTTGCGGCGGCCGCCGGCCCGACCGATGGCGAACTGATGATCGAGACCGACGGCGACAATCTCGGCGCCAGCCACATCGTCACCGGCACGCCGACGGGCAAGGCGTTCAAGGTGCCGTCGCTGCGGCTGCAACGCATCCTCGACGAGGCCGGCGCGAGCAAGGTCGATGCGCTCAAGATCGACGTCGAGGGTTTCGAGGACCGCGTGCTGATCGGCTTCTTCCGCGACGCGCCGCAGTCGCTGTGGCCCGGCGCGGTGGTGATCGAGCATCTGTCGAAGGACGAGTGGACCGACGACTGCATTGCGGACATGCATGCGCGCGGTTACGTCGAGCACGGCCGGACGCGCAGCAACACGCTGCTGGTGCGGAGTTGAGACCTGGCCGCGGCTGAGGTTGCCCGGATGAAGCGCAGCGAAATCCGGGACCAGACCATCCGCGGCTAGAGCAGCCCCGGATTGCGCTTCGCTTCATCCGGGCTACGCTTCTGAGATCTGCTCCCTCTCCCGCTTGCGGAGGAGGTGCAACGAGTCTGTAGCGTCACACAACAAGGGAGGCTCGCGATGATCGACCATATCGGCTTTTCCGTCTCCGACTATCAACGCGCGAAGGCTTTCTACCAGACGGCGCTGGCGCCGCTCGGCTACGGCCTGATCATGGAAGTGCCCGCGGAGGTGACCGGGCACGCGCCCGCCGCGGGCTTCGGCGCCGACGGCAAGCCGGACTTCTGGATCGGCGGCGAAGGCGCAATGAACAAGCCGGTGCATATCGCCATCACGGCCAGGGACCGCGCTACCGTCGACGCCTTCTACAAGGCCGCGATGGCGGCCGGCGGCCGTGACAACGGCGCGCCCGGCATCCGTGCGCATTACCACCCGAACTATTACGGCGCATTCGTGCTCGATCCCGACGGCCACAATATCGAGGCGGTCTGCCACACGCCCGGGTGAAACATCGGAACGCCGCGGCGCGCGATCCGTTGTCGCTTCGAACTTCGATGGAGCGATCAATGCGCGCGACGCGATCTGGCGGCGGCAGCCGCGGGGCCTCGATATGATGCCGATCGAGCCTCCCGAGATTCCGCCGACGACGCCGGGCACACCGAGCGAACCGCCGCCGGGAATTCCGCCCGGCAGTCCGCGCCCCGAGATTCCGGAGCCGGTGCGCGAACCCGGCGAGCCGCCGCGACCGGACGAGTTGCCCGGCAAGACACCTGACGAATCACCGGTGCGCGGACCGCCTGGACCGTCCGGCCCGCCGCCTGCGACAGATCGACTCGCCGCCGGTGAGTCGCCCTTGCGCCCAAGTTCCACGTCGATTGCAAATGTGTAGGCGCGTTTCTTCTGAACGCGCGGTGAACAACCACACACGCAACCCGTTATAATGTCGAAATAAACTTCGCCGATGATTCGTGGCTCGCCACAATCCGGCCTAACGGCTGGCGGTTCATCGTCCTGCCGAATTGTTCGGTTCTCACTTTGCTTTCCTGCCCAGACTTTCCGCCGGGGACTCCTAGACAATGACAAAGCTTCGTCTCGTGCTGCTTGCCACGACTGCGCTGACGGTGATGCAATTCGCCACCTCAGCGTCGCACGCCCAAACTTCGCCGCTGGTCGTCGCACAGGCGCAGAAGGAAGAAACCGGACCTGACGGAAAGCCGAAGGCGCGGCCGGCGCCGGGCGCGCCGGGTGCGCCGGGTGCTCCCGCACGTCCCGCACCGCCGGCCGCAGCACCGCATCCGCAGGCGCCACCTCCCGCCGCGGCACCCGCGCATCCCGCTCCGCCGGCCGCAGCACCCGCGAAGCCGACCCCGCCTCCAGCCCCTGCCCGGCCCGAGCCGCCCGCAGCTGCACCGGCAAAGCCGACGCCGCCTCCGGCAGCCGCACCGCATCCGGCACCGCCGCCGGCTCCCGCACGGCCCGAGCCGCCTGCCGCGCGCCCGACGACGCCTCCGCCGTCGGCTGCTCCCGCACATCCCACACCGCCGCCGCCCGCGGCCGCACCCGCGAAGCCATCGCCGTCACCGGCACGGCCGGAGCCGCCCGCAGCAGCGCCTGCGAAGCCGACCCCGCCACCGCCGGCGGCCGCCCCCGCACATCCGACGCCACCGCCGCCGGCCGCAGCACCGCAGCGACCCGGCACGCCGCCGCCCGGCGCAGGACCCGCGCACACACCGCCGACGCCGGCGCCCGGCGCCACGCCGAATGCCGCGCCCGCAGCACGTCCCGGCACCCCGCCCACGGCGGCAACGCCGACACCGACGCCCGCAACGCCGGGAGCTCCGACAACGGCGCCGGCCGAACGCCGTCCCGGCGATCGTCCGGGTGGCGAACGCGGTGAACGTCCTGGCGGCGCCAAGCAACCGCCGGGCACGCCGCCCGCGGCGACGTCAACGCCCGCGCCTTCGGCAACGACAACGCCTCCGGCAGCAGGGGCACGACCGGGCACGCCGCCCGCCGCGACAGCTCCCGGTGCGACACCGACGCCGACACCTCCGGCAGCCGGCGCACAGCCCGCGCGTCCAGGCACCCCGCCTGCCGCAACAACGCCTCCGGCACCCGGCGCGACGCCGACGCCACCGGCGCCAGGTCAGCAGGGACGTCCGGCGACACCGCCCGGAACGCCGGCGACCCCGGGCGCGGCAATGGGCGCGCCCGGCGCGACCCCGGCTCCGGGTCAGCCGGCAGCACGTCCGGGCGTCGCGCCCGGCGTATCGCCAGCCCAGGGCGCCGCGATGGGCGCGCCCGCGCCATCGGTCGTCCCCGGCTCGGCCGCCGCAACGCCGCCGCCCGGCCGCGCGCAATATGCGCCGCCGACGGTTGCGCCCGCCTTCCGCGCCGCGCCTGCCGTCGCAGCGCCGCTGCCGCCGCCACCGCGCCATGACAACATCAAGCCGCTCGCGATCGGTGCCGCCGTCGGTGCCGGCGTGGTCGCCGGCGCCATCATCGGCGGCAGCATCGCCGACCTGCACAGCCAGCGCCAGGAGGTGGTCGAAGGCGGCCGCACCATCTACACCGAGCCGGACCGCGTCATCATCCGCGATCCCGGCGGCCAGGCCTATGTGCGCGGCGACGACGTCTATCGCTTCCGCTATGGCGCGCGCGACATCCGCACCGAGACGATCGGCGGCGAGACGCGGACGGTCGTGGTTCGTCCCGACGGCAGCGAGATCATCACCGTGGTCGGCTCCGACGGCCAGATGTTGCGCCGAATCCGCAGGGATACTGGCGGCCGCGAGGTCGTCATCATCGACAACAGCTATCGCGATCCGCGCGCAGTCGGTGGTTTCTATGTCGACGCCCCGCCGCCCGTGGTCAACATTCCCTACGATCGCTACATCGTCGACGCGCAGGACGCGTCGCCCGACGTGATCTACGAGACCATGGAGGCACCGCCGGTGCAGCGGATCGAACGGCGCTACTCGCTGGACGAGATCCGCTACAGCCCCAATGTCCGCATGCAGATGCCGAGCATCGACGTCAACACGATCAACTTCGACTCCGGATCGTGGACCATCCCACCGGACCAGGCGGCGAGGCTGCAGGTGATCGCCGACGGCCTCAACCGAGCCATCCAGCGCAACCCGCGCGAGGTGTTCCTGATCGAGGGCCACACGGATGCGACCGGCAACGACACCGACAATCTGTCACTGTCGGACCGCCGTGCGCAATCCGCCGCCGAGCTCTTGACGCAGCAGTTCGGTGTGCCGGCTGAGAACCTGACCTCGCAGGGCTATGGCTCTCAATATCCGAAGGAGCAGACCGACGGACCGAGCCGCATCAACCGGCGCGTCACCGTCCGCCGCATCACCCCGCTGCTCAACGGCGGCACCGCCTCGGCCGCGCCGCCGCGCTGAGCCGGCGCGCTGAGCCGGCGCGACATGACGGAATGGCCGGGAGCGATCCCGGCCATTTTTGTTTGCTCTCCTTCCCCCTGAAAGGGGAAGGTCGGGATGGGGGTCAGCCGCAGGTGACGGTGGCTGCGGAGAGAGCAGATCCCCACCCGCTTTGCTCTGGCGAGCAAAGCGACCTCCCCTTTTCAAGGGGAGGTTGGAGAAGCGTCGCCCCCGCAAGCGGGAGAGGTACAGCGGGCATGCTGATCGACCCAATCTCATCATTCGTTACTTCCCCTCGCCCAGTCCCAGCGCCTCGACCATCACGCGGAACACCTCGGTGTTGTCCATCGAGCCGTGGACGCGCTCGCTGCCCGGGCCCGTCGCGGTGAGAATGACGTCCTCGCCGGAATGCACGCTGGCGCCGATCATCGCCGGCAGATTGCCGAAGCGCAGCACGACGCCGGGGACATCCTTGTACTTGTCATTGGCCTTGAACGTGTCGGGCTGGTCGGCCTTCACGGTCGGCTCGTTCGGATCGTCGAGTTTCGGGCGGAACGTCTCGTAGTGATCTGGCAGGCTGGCGGAGAAGATTGCAAGCCGCCGGCTGACATCGACGCGTGACGGATAACCTTCGGCGTCCGGCGCCGGATAATTCGGGAACCCGGCTTTCTCGTAGACACCGACGCGCTCGCGCAGCGGCACGTTGGGTGTCGCCGCCATGTCGTCATTGATGGTGCCGACCAGGCTGTTCGGATGGTTGTGGTCGGCCACGACCAGGATCAGCGTGTCGTCGTTGCGCGCTTTCGCCCAGTCCTTTGCCAGCCGCACCGCATTGTCGAGCATGATGGTGTCGTAGACCGCGCGCTCCATGTCGAGCAGATGGGCGTATTTGTCGATCAGGCCGGACTCGACCATCAGGAAGAAACCGGCCTCGTGTTTCGACAGCACCGTGAGCGCGGCCTGGACCTGCTCGGTCAGGTCCGGCTGCTCGGGGAATTTCCTGACGCCGCCGCCCCTCAGGAACTTGCGGTCGAGCGCGCCGTCCATGTTGCCGGCGGCGAACAGGCCGAGCAGTTGGCGGGTGTCCGGTTTGGCCGCGAGCGTGGCGAGTTCGCCTGCGGTCGTCGCGACCGGATAGCCGGCGTCGCGGAAGCGCGCGAGATAGTCGACATCGTCCTTGCGTTTCGATCCGGACGCGGATTGCGGCAGGAAGTTCGCGGAGCCGCCGCCCATCAGCACGTCGGGCTTCGCGTCGAAATATTGCGCGACGATCGCGTCATAGGCGGCGCGGCGGCGGGTATGCGCAACCATCGCCGCCGGGGTCGCGTCCTCGACCTCGGTGTTGGTGACGATGCCGACGGCGAGGCCCGCCCGCCGCTTGGCAAGACTCGCGATGGTCTCGACCCTGGGATCGTCGAGCGGATCGGGCGTGCGATCGGCGTAGACGCCGAGCGCATTGACCGCGGCCTTGTGGCCGGTGGCGTAGGCGCTCGCGGCATTCGCCGAATCGGTGATGATCGAGTCCGAGCCGGCGGTCGCGACCAGCGCCATATGCGGCATGTCGTCGATCGCGAGCTTGCCGCGGCTCTTGCCCTTCGCGATTCCCTTGGAGAGGATTCGCGCGGCGACGCGATGCGACGGCGACATCCCGTCGCCGATGAACAGGATCACGTTCCTGGCCTTGCGTGCCCCGGTGTCGTAGACGGTCCAGCTCACGGTCCGGCTCTGCGTGCCGTCACTGACTTCGACGGCGACCTGCCCAGGCTTGACGAGCGAGACATCGCGCAGCAACAGCGCCGACTGCTCCCGGCCGGCCTCGTGCGCGGTGAATGTGCCGCCCTGGCCGAACACCGCGGCATAGTCCGCGCCGTTCAGCGTGACCTTGAGCTTTGCTTGATCGACCAATTCCGGAAGCTCGACCTTGAAGTCGAATTTGGCGCCGACGAGGATATCGGCGCGATCGATCGGATAGATCGTCTGGGCGAACGCCGGCGCTGCCGACAACACCAGCGTGACGGCCACGCCGGCAACTCGCTTGATCATGATCGATGCTCCGCCCTTGCGCATCATGCGCATCGGGGCGGAGGCTAGTGGCGGCGGATGACGGCGCAATGAGGCGGCGCCGGGGCGTATTGCCGCAAGGGCCGGCGCGATTTCAGCGCGCCATCTGCTGCGGATCGTAGAAGAAGCGCTCTTCGACGAGTTCATCGCCGCGCCAGGTCTGCCAGGCGACCTCCTCCATGCTGCGGACCCTGCCGTCCTTGCCGGTGAATTCGAAGCGCCAGCAGATCGCCGAATGATCGCCGTCAAGCAGGAGCGGCCCGAGCCGCGTGGTCTTGACGCCGGCGACCGCGGCCAGCACCGCCGCCTCGCGCGCCGCCAGCGCCTCGCGGCCGACCCGCCACTCGCCGTCGTTCTCCTGGGTGCGGGCATCGACTGAATAGAAGTTCCTGATCGCGCCGACATGGTCGTTGGACTCGACCGTGTCAGCGAAGGCTTGCAACGTCCTAAGCGAGGGCATCGAGCATTCTCCATTTACCGACTTATAGTCGGTATTTATCGACTGGTAGTCGGTAAGTCAATTGGCTTGCGTCTGGAACTGGGCTAGAGATGCGCCATGGCAACCCAGGCCGAACGGCGCGAGAAAACCAGAGCCGCCATCGTCAAGGCGGCGCGGCGCATTTTTGGCGAGCGCGGCTTCGCCGCTGCGACGATGGACGACATCGCCGCCGGCGCGCGTGTCGCCAAGGGCGCGGTCTATCATCACTTCGCGACCAAGGAGGCGGTGTTCGAGGCGGTGTTCGAGCAGGTGTCGATCGACCTTGTTGCCGATCTCGACCGCATCTCGCGCGCCGAGAACGATCCGCTGGCGGCGATGGCGGCGGGCACGCAGGGCTATTTCGCGGCGTGCTCGAAAGGCCCGACCGGCCAGATCATCTTGCGCGACGGCCCCGCCGTGCTCGGCTGGGAACGCTGGCGCGAGATCGACGCCAAGCATTTCGGCGGCAAGTTTCCGCGCGCGCTGGCCGCCGCGATGGATGCCGGCGTGATCGCCAAGCAGCCGATCGAGCCGCTGGCGCGGCTGCTGCTCGGCGCGGTGACGGAAGCCGCGGTTGCGGTCTCCGCGGGGCCGGATATCGGCAAGACCGGCACCGATTACGCGCGCGCGTTCCGCTCGCTGCTGGATGCGCTCAGGGTGAAGTAGGCAGGCCTCTCTCCCCACGTCGTCCCGGCGAAGGCCGGGAGGTGGATTCACATTCGAAGTGCAACACTTGAGCAAAGGACTCGGCAGGCGTGCGGTAGTCAAGGCATTTGCGCGGGGTGTTGTTGTAGGCGGCGATGAACTGGCGGAACTTGGCGGTCGAGAGGGTTAGAAGATCCGTCTTGCGGGGAATAAAGCGGCGCATCCTGCCGATGGCGTTCTCGATGCCACCCTTCTGCCAGGGGGCATGGGGATCGCAGAAGAAGGTCGCGATCGAGAGGCGGTGCAGCGCCAGGTGACCGGCGAACTCGGTGCCGTTGTCGAAGGTAACGCTCTGGCGCAGCTCTTGTGGAAGGGGCGCGAAGAAGCCCACGAGATGGCGGGCGACACCGCGCGCGACCTTGCTGGCAAGGCGGATGCCGAGCAGCAGCCGCGAGGTGCGTTCGTGCACGGTCAGCACGGCCTGACCGTATTTCGAGAACATCATCAGGTCGGCCTCCCAGTGTCCGGGCACGCTGCGGTCGGCCGCTTCGAGCGGCCGATTTGCCAAGGATACACGGCCTTCGATGAAGCTTGCGGGGCTGCCGCCCCGCTTGCCGCGGCAGCCGCGCTTGCTCTTGGCGCGCGGCAGATAGCGCCGCCAGTTGAAGTCCGTGGTGCGCCTGAGTTGGCGATAGATGAAGCGGTAGATGGTCTCGTGGGAGATCACCTTGCGCCCGTACTCGCGGGCCAGCCGGCCAGCGACCTGCTCGGGCGACCAGCCGCGGCGAAGGCGTTGCAACACCGCGCGGCGCAGGCCGGGCTCCCGTTCGAGGCGTCCGCCCGTCCAGCGCCGCGCTCGCATCTGGTGCTGGGCATAGCTCGGCTTGTAGCCGACCTGGCTCCCCCGATTGCGCCTCAGTTCCCGAGAGATCGTTGATGGCGAGCGATCCAGAGCTGCCGCGATTTGCCGGACCGAGCTGCCATTGGCCGATCGGCAGGCAATCTCGCATCGGTCGTCCAGAGAGAGCTGCTTGTAAGTCCGCCCCATGGCAACACCTCCTCAAGGAAGTGTTGCACTTCGTTTGTGAACTCAGGGGACCCATAACCACAGGGAGGAGTCGTGGAAGCGCGCTGGAGCACCAGCGTGCTTCATAACCATGGCCGGTGGTTATGGGTCCCGGGTCGCGCTTCGCTTGCCCGGGACGACAAGGCGAGAGGGTGCCGCCTCAGTCCTTGTCGTTCTCGAGCTGGAAGATCTGCGAGCCTTCGTCGCTCGAGATGAGGCCGGTCTTGTTGTACAGGCCGAGCTTGGCGCGGGTGTCAGCAATGTCGAGGTTGCGCATCGTCAGCTGGCCGATGCGGTCGGCCGGCGTGAAGGCGGCGTCCTCGACCTTCTCCATGCTGAGCCGCTCCGGCGCATAGGTGAGGTTCGGGCTCTCGGTGTTTGATATCGAGTAGTCGTTGCCGCGGCGCAGCTCGAGCGTCACCTCGCCGGTGACGGCGCGTGCCACCCAGCGCTGCGCGGTCTCGCGCAGCATCAAGGCCTGCGAATCGAACCAGCGGCCCTGATAGAGCAAGCGGCCGAGCCGCATGCCGCTGATGCGGTACTGCTCGATCGTATCCTCGTTGTGGATGCCGGTGACGAGGCGCTCATAGGCGATGTGCAAGAGTGCCATGCCGGGCGCCTCATAGATGCCGCGGCTCTTCGCTTCGATGATGCGGTTCTCGATCTGGTCACTCATGCCGAGGCCGTGGCGGCCGCCGATCGCATTGGCCTCGAGGAACAGCGCGACCGGATCTGCAAACGTCTTGCCGTTCAGCGCGACCGGCTGCCCCTCCTCGAAGCGCACCACGACCTTCTCGGCCTTGACGTCGCAATCGGCGCGCCAGAACGGCACGCCCATGATCGGGTTGACGATGGTGATGCCGCTCGCAAGGCTCTCGAGATCCTTGGCCTCATGCGTCGCGCCGAGCAGATTGCTGTCGGTCGAATAGGCCTTCTCCGCGCTCATCTTGTAGGCGAAGCCTTGCGCGGTCATGAACGCCGACATCTCGGCGCGGCCGCCGAGCTCGTCGATGAACTGCTGGTCGAGCCAGGGCTTGTAGATGCGCAGGCTCGGGTTGGTCAGCAGGCCGTAGCGATAGAAGCGCTCGATGTCGTTGCCCTTGAAGGTCGAGCCGTCGCCCCAGATGTTGACGCCGTCCTCCTGCATCGCCGCGACCAGCATCGTGCCGGTCACCGCGCGGCCGAGCGGCGTGGTGTTGAAATAGGTGATGCCGCCGGTCGAGATGTGGAACGCGCCGGACTGGATCGCGGCGATGCCCTCATGGACCAGCTGGGTGCGGCAATCGACGAGGCGGGCCTTCTCGGCGCCGAAATCCACCGCCTTGCGCGGGATCGCGTCGTAGTCGGCCTCGTCGGGCTGGCCGAGATTGGCGGTATAGGCGAAGACCTTGGCGCCTTTCAGCTTCATCCAGAGCAGCGCCGCCGACGTGTCGAGCCCGCCCGAGAACGCGATGCCGACTTTTTCGCCAGTGGGCAGGCTTTTCAGAATCGTACTCATGGGACGGTCCAATCGGTCGAAATCAATGATGTTTCCGGGGTGGCGATATCAAATTTCCGAACGCTGAGCACGCCTTTAATCAGGCCCAAATCAGGCCTCGGTCTGGCTGGACGCCGCCTTGCCGCCCCGGCGCCAGCGCTGCATCCACCGGTAGCCGGGCATCGCAAGGCGCGTCAGCGCGGCATCGACCTGGGCGTCAGTCAGCCGGGTCGCTGCCCAGCGGTAGATCAGCGCGTAGAACAGCCAGACCGTGAAGAACGACACCAGGCCCGCGATCGCCACATCGGTGAAGAAATGGCCGCCAAAGGCCATGCGAAGCCCGCTGGTGACGATGCCGAACACGGTGGCCCCGGCAAAGGCCAGCGGCCGCCACGCGGGCGGCGTCAGCGCCGCCGGTGCATAGGTCCAGAACGCGGTGGCGCCCTCGCCGGAGAAGAACGAGCAGTTGCGCGGGCAGCCGCCGCGCGGGTCCCACCACGGCATGAATTGCAGGTCGCCGCCGAACTGCGTCACGAACACCGGCCGCGGCCGGCCCCAATAATTCTTGAAGGTGAAATTGGTGAGCACGCCGGCCGAGAGCAGCATCGTGGTGAGCAGGAACACCGCGGCGCGGCCGGACATCAGCATCGGCCGGTCCGGGCGGATGAATTTCCAGACGATGGTCACGATCGCCGGCAGCACCAGCGCCCAGGCGATCCACATCGCCGCATCGCGCGCGAACGACGCCACCGCGTCGAGCTTCAGCGGGAAGGTTTTCTGCGCCACATCGTAGAACAGCGCCGCCAGCTTCAGGTCGAGCTCGGGATAGATCCCGAACAGGATGCCGATGATGAGCGCCAGCCCCAGCGCAATGAAAAGTCCGGTCCGGTTCATGGCGCGCGGTTTAGCCGAGGCGGATGAGCATGGGAAGTGACGTCATCCCCGCGCAACGGCTTCGCCGTTGTCGCTGGAGGTGCGAGCTCTTGCGAGCCCCGAAGGATGCGGTCTTGCTGCGGCCCATCCTTCGAGACACCGTGCTGCGCACGGTTCCTCAGGATGACGGCGGTGTTTGCGGCCGCCGTTGCGACGGCAATGGCGGGGGCGGCGGCAACGGTCGCGCCGGCTCGCGCCAGGCGCCGGCGGTGCGGCCGGCGATCAGCCAGTAGACCAGGCCCGCGACGATGCCGGCCCCGGTCATGATCTCCATGTGCCGGCGCACGATGCCATGGAATTGCATCATGTCGGGATCGAACGGAACCAGGCCGAGATAGCACGCCGCGCCGACGATCGCTCCGCCGACGGCATAGGCCAGCACGCTCCGGATGAAGAACGCCTCGGTGATCAGCACCACGATCAACGCCGGCAGCAGCGCAAAGCCTGAGATAAAGATGAACCCGAAGCCGAGCACAACGTTGATCGCGCTCTGGTCGATCTGCCCGCCGAAATCGCTGATCTCGGGATACAGCACCGCGACGACCACGATGATCCCTGCCACGAAGCAGGCCATCAGGAAGCCGAAGGCGACGACGAACAGGCGGCCGATCAGGGCCATGCTACGACCTCCCCGTCATTGCGAGCGGAGCGAAGCAATCCATCTCGCAGCTCGCCGAGGCATGGATTGCTTCGTCGCTTCGCTCCTCGCAATGACGGATTGCATGGAGGGCGTCACACTCAATCGGTCATCGCCATCGCGCGCAGCGCCTGGCGCTCGCGGGCCGAGAGCTTTTCGGTCTCCGACTTGAGCTGGCCGCAGGCGGCGAGGATGTCGCGGCCGCGCGGCGTGCGCACCGGCGAGGAATAGCCGGCGTTGAAGATGTATTCGGAGAATTTTTCGATCTGCTCCCAGTCCGAGCATTCGTAGGCAGTGCCCGGCCACGGATTGAACGGGATCAGGTTGATCTTCGCCGGAATGCCCTTGAGCAGCTTCACCAGGAGCTTGGCGTCATCGAGCGAATCGTTGACCCCCTTGAGCATCACATATTCGAAGGTGATGCGCCGGGCGTTGGAGGCGCCGGGATAATCGCGGCAGGCCTGCAGCAATTCCTTGATCGGATATTTGCGGTTCAGCGGCACCAGCTCGTTGCGCAGCTCGTCGCGCACCGCATGCAAGGAGATCGCGAGCATCACGCCGATCTCGTCACCGGTGCGCTGGATGTTCGGCACCACGCCCGAGGTCGACAGCGTGATGCGCCGGCGCGAAATGCCGATGCCTTCATTGTCGGCGACGATCAGCAGCGCATCGCGCACCGCGTCGAAATTGTAGAGCGGCTCGCCCATCCCCATCATCACGATGTTGGTGACGCGGCGCGTGCCGTCCTCGCGGTCGGCCCAGTCATTCAGCCGGTCGCGCGCCACCATAACCTGGCCGACGATCTCGCCGGCGGTGAGGTTGCGCACCAGCCGCTGCGTGCCGGTGTGGCAGAACGCGCAGTTCAGCGTGCAGCCGACCTGCGAGGAAACGCACAGCGTGCCACGATCGGTCTCGGGGATGTAGACGCACTCGACCTCGTGCGGCCGCTCGACCTTGTCGCCGCTCGGCAGCCGCAGCAGCCATTTGCGGGTGCCGTCGTTGGAGATCTGCTCGGCGACCACCTCGGGACGATCGACGGTAAAATGCTTCTCGAGCTCGGCGCGCATGTCCTTCGAGACGTTGGTCATCTCGGCAAAGCTCTTGGCGCCGCGGAAATACATCCAGTTCCAGAGCTGCTGGGTGCGCATCTTGCGCTGGCCGGCCTGCACCCCGATCTCGCCTAGGCGATCGGCGATCTCGGCGCGCGACAGCCCGATCAGCGACGGCTTGGCCGGCGGCACGTAGGTCTCGAGCGGAACCTTCTCGACCAGCGCGCTGGCGCCGGAGACGGCATGGGTGGTCACGGTGTCGGTCATGAAACCTCAAATAGGCCTTCCAGCCGGTGCTGCAAAGCCACCGAATACCTCGATTTCAGGCCTTAAGTCGATTTTTAGAGCATGATCTTTCCGGAAAACCGCTTCACACTTTTCCGGATCATGCTCTAGCGCCGGCAGTCCTGCCCGAGCCGGTCGAGCGCCTGCGCCAGGCCCTTCAGCGAGAAGGTGTCTGTCGTCTCGGTGCCCTTGGCCGAGACGGCTTTTACCGTCAGTTCGGCCGATTTGCGCATGGATTCCACCATCCGCTCCTCCTCGGCCGCATTCTTGATCCAGAGGCCGTCGCCCTGCGTGTACATCGCATAGGTCCCGCCGCCGACCTGAAGCGTCGATTCGGAGCCCGGCTTCACCGTGTAGCCGATCATGATCGAGACTTCGTTGACGACCTTCTCCGCCGGACGGGTGGAGATGAAGGCATAGGCCGGATCGCGCGGCCGGTTCGCCGGATTGGTCTTCGACGACGACGGCTTGGCGAGCGCAAAGCACACCTTCTTGCCGTTGGGCGATGCCGTGTACGCGCCCCAGGTCCCGAATTGGCCGATCAGCGTCGGCTCCGCGCCGCCGGCCGCAGCCGCCGCGGCCGAAGGCGCCGGCTTGGCTGCTTCCTTGGCCGTATCCTTCTTGGGCGCGGCCTGCGCCGGCGCGAGGGTGATGAACCCGCCCAGGATACAAGCAACCAGTGATGTCAGAATCTGCCGCACGGCCAACTGGTTCCCCCATCATTGTGACTGCAAGATGGCCCGGCGATTCCCCTCCGCCGGCTCGGATGGATAACCGGGAAACGCTTTTTTGGGAAGGCAGTTAGGCCGAAAGGCGAACGCCGCTCACCGTCGGGCGCGTAATCGCGACGCGTTATCACTTGGCGCGCGCAGCGCGCTGCTTCTCCCACTGCGCATCGGTCCATTGCAGCAGGTCCTCGGCACCGGAACTCCGTAAGTGCGAGCCGCCATCCTGCACCACCATCTCGCCGTTGATGTAGCCGGCCTGATCCGAGATCAGAAAGGTCGCGAGATTGGCGAGCTCCGAATGCTCGCCGGCGCGGCCGAGCGGATTGCGATGCGCCCAGCTCTCGCCGCGCCCTTCGGGGCGCAACTGTCCGGTCGCGCCTGCGGTCGGGAACGCGCCGGGCGCGATCGCGACGGTGCGGATGCCCTTCGGGCCCCACTCCACCGCCAGGCTCTTGGTCATCGCCAGCACGGCGGTCTTCGCCATCGCGGACGGCACCGTGAACGCGCGGCCGGTGATGGTCGAGGTCGACAGGATCGAGAGCACCACGCCCTTGTGCTTGCCGTCGATCCAGCGGCGGCCGGCGGCGAGCGTGCAGTACATCGTGCCATGCAGTGTCGGCGCGAGGATCGCGTCCGCCGCACGGAACGACAAATGTTCGCTCTGCGCAATAAAGGTTGCGGCAGCATTGTTGACGAGCACGTCGATCGGCGCGTCCTGCCAGACCTGATCCATCATCGCTTCGACCGCTGCGCCGTCGCGGATATCGCAGCGCGCGATGGAAACCTTGGCGTCGAGCTCGCTACGGAATTTTGCTGCGGTTTCCTCCAGCAGCCCCTCGCGCCGCCCGCAGATGATCAATTCGGCGCCGAGTTCGGCGAAGCGGTAGCCCATCGCAGCACCAAGGCCGGAGCCGCCGCCGGTGATCAGGATGCGCTTTTTTGCTAGCAGGCCTTTTTCAAACATAGTTTGATCCCTCCGCTTTGTATTGTCGCTCCGCCGCAAATCCGGCATGAAGCTTGTAGTCCAAGATCTTGCAGCTCTTTCTGCGTCCGAAACTCAGGTGTGTCCATGAAAGCCATCCTCTGCTCGCAATACTGTCAACCCGACGATCTCGTGCTGGCTGATGTGCCCGATCCGGTGGCGGCTCCCGGCGAAGCCGTAATCGCGATCAAGGCGGCGGCGCTGAATTTCTTCGACATCCTGATGATCCAGGGCAAGTACCAGATCAAGCCGCCGTTCCCGTTCTCGCCGGCTGCCGAAGTTGCCGGCGTGATCGAAAGCGTCGGCGCCGGCGTTACTGACCTGAAGGTAGGCGATCGCGTCGTCGCGTCCTGCGGCCACAACGGCGCGCGCGACAAGATCGCGCTGCCGGCGAATTCGATCGTGAAGATTCCCGACAATCTCGACTACGACCGCGCCGCCGGCATCATCATCATCTACGGCACCGCGCTGCATGCGCTGGAAGATCGCGCGAGCCCGAAGCCGGGCGAGACGCTCGCGGTGCTGGGGGCCGCCGGTGGCACCGGCCTTGCTGCGTGCGAGCTCGGCAAACTGATGGGGTTGAAGGTGATTGCCTGCGCCTCGTCGGACGAGAAGCTGGCATTCGCCAAGCAACACGGCGCCGAGCTGACGCTGAACTATGCGAAGGAAGATCTCAAAGAGGGCCTGCGCAAGCTGACCGACGGCAAGGGCGCCGACATCGTGTTCGATCCGGTCGGCGGCGCCTATGCCGAAGCCGCGTTGCGCTCGACCGCGTGGGAAGGCCGCTTCCTGGTCATCGGCTTTGCCGCCGGCGAGATTCCGAAGATCCCGCTCAACCTCGCACTGCTGAAGGGCTGCGATATCCGCGGCGTGTTCTGGGGCGCCTGGGCGCGGCAGAATCCGGACAAGAACCGCAAGAACCTCGAGAAGCTCGTGCAGTGGACCGCGGAAGGTAAGATCTCCTCGCATGTCGACCGCACCTTCCCGCTGTCGCAGACATCAGAAGCCCTGAAGGTGCTCGCCGGCCGCAAGGCGATGGGCAAGGTGATCCTGCATCCGGGAAGCTGAACCGAGATTGCGCAGCCCGGAAGGAGCCGAACGGACTACCATGGCGCTCCCTACCGTCTCCGTCACCCTGAGGAGCGCGCTCTTGCGCGCGTCTCGACGGGTCGACGGCCCCGCTGGTGGCCGTACATCCTTCGAGACGCGCTTCGCGCTCCTCAGGATGACGGATCGAAAGTTTCGTAGCCCGGATGGAGCGCAGCGAAATCCGGGATGCATCATAACCTTCCCTTGAAAAGAGGAGGTCGCTTTGCTCGCGAGAGCAAAGCGGGTGGGGACCAAATCTGCCGGCTTGCAGCGTCGCCTGTTGCTGACCCCCTTCCCGACCTTCCCCCTTTCAGGGGGAAGGAGAAGGCAGATCTCACTCCTCTTCCGGCACCCCGCGCTTCAGCGCGGCGCGGGCGGCATCGCGATGCTCCGGCGTGATGTGGCTTGCCACCATGCGGAGCGCAGTTGCGAGCACTGCGGCGTCATCGGTGAAGCCGAGGATCGGCAGCATGTCGGGCACGAAATCGAACGGCAGGATGAAATAGGCGATTGCCCCGAGCAGCGCCGCCTGGACATGGCGCGGCGTCTGCCGGTCAAAGGCGCAGTAATAGGCGGCCAGCAGGTCCTCCGCGAAGGGCAGGCTCGCCACCACCTTCTTGAACTTGATCCAGAAACGGCGGCGCACGCTTTCGGGGTCCTGCGCCAGCCGATCGGCAGGCCCAAATCCCACGCCGGGTTCGCTCGATGTCATCGCAAGGTTCCTCGACGCCGCGCCAGTTCGGCGGCGGACGATGCGAATCTGGGGACATCGGCGGACCCGCGCAAGGTTCCACGCGCCAGAGTCAATTGACCCCAAGCTGCCTTGCGATCGCGTTCATGGCCTTGGCGAGGTCGATATCGCGCTTGGTCACCCCGCCGACATCGTGGGTCGACAGCACCACCTCGACGGTCTTGTAGACGTTTTTCCACTCGGGGTGATGGTCGCTCTTCTCGGCGACCAGGGCGGCGCGGGCCATGAACCCGAAGGCCTCGTTGAAGTCCTTGAACACGAAAGTCCTGGCGATCGCCTCGCGACCGGACATCTCCGACCAGCCGGCCAGTTCCCAAAGGGCGGCCTTCTTTGCTTCCGCTGACAGCCGTTCGACCATGGTAACCCTCCCGTTTGACGCCGACTTTAGCCTAACAACCGGCCTCCGGGATGGGATCCACGCCCAAATTAAGGCCGAAATCGCGTCCTATCGCCGCTGGTAACCATGACGGAGTTGTAACATCTGTCCGTTCAGTAATTTGCTACACATAGAGGATGTATGCGCGTTGGTAGTTTTGCGAGATTGAGCCCCGACGATTGTTTGCGAGATCGATGACAGACGGCTCCGCCAGCATGTCGCCCAAGCCGCTGCGTTCGGCAAAGCGGCGGCTGATGTTCGTTTTGATCGCGGGCGCGCTGGCCATCATCGGCACGTTGCTGGCCGGCTATTATTTCGCCGTGCGTCCGGTGACGCTGCGGATCGCGGTCGGTCCTGCCAACAGCGATGACGTCAAGGTCGTGCAGGCGCTGGCGCAGGCCTTCAACAACCAGCAGAACACCCAGGTCAAGCTGAGGCCGGTGCAGACCGAGGGCGCCACTGCCAGCGCCCAGACGCTGGCCGACGGCAAGGCCGATCTCGCCATCATCCGCGGCGATCTCGAGGTGCCGAAGAATGCCCAGGCGGTCGCGACCCTGCGCAAGAATGTCGTGGTGATGTGGGTTCCGCCCGCCAAGGGCAAGGTTCGGAAATCCGCGCGGATCACCAAGATCGCGCAGCTTGCCGGCCGCAAGATCGGCGTCGTCGGCCGCACCCCGGCCAATGTCAATCTGCTGAAGCTGATCCTGACGCAATACGGCGTCGACCCGATGAAGGTCGAGATCGTTCAATTCCCGGCCAATGAGGCGGCGGAAGCGATCAAGAACCTCAAGGCCGACGCCTATCTCGCCGTCGGCCCGGCCAACAGCAAGATCACGATCGATGCGATCACGGCGTCGGTCCGCGACGGCGGCGAGCCCAGCTTCCTTGCGATCGACGCCTCCGAGGCGATCGCGCAGAACCATCCGGCCTATGAGGCCGCGGAAATCCCCGCCGGCTCGCTCGGCTCCGCTGACCGGCCCGATGATGAGGTGAAGACGATCAGCTTCTCGCACCACATCGTTGCGCGGAAGGGCCTGTCGGACTCGACGGTCGCGGCATTCACGCGGCAATTGTTCGCGATCCGGCAGTCGCTCAAGACCGATTTCCCGCTCGCCGCCAAGATCGAGACGCCGGACACCGACAAGGATGCCACCATTCCGGTGCATCCGGGCGCCGCCGCGTTTGTCGACGGCGAGGAAAAAACCTTCCTCGACCGCTACAGCGACTACATCTGGTGGAGTCTGATGGCGTTCTCGGCGATGGGCTCGGCCGGTGCGTGGTTCGCCGGCTATCTCAAGCAGGACGAGCGCAACACCAACACCTCGCAGCGCGAACGCCTGCTGGAGATGCTGAAAGCCGCGCGGCACAGCGATTCGATCGAGGAACTCGACCAGATGCAGGCGGAGGCCGACGACATCCTGCGCCACACGCTGGACTGCTTCGAGCACGGCGCGATCGAGGAAGGCACGCTGACCGCGTTCAACATCGCGCTCGAGCAGCTTCATAACGCCGTCGCCGACCGCAAGGCGCTGTTGTTCAGCATGCCGCAGAATTTGCAACGGGCTGCGACGCAGTTCAGGGCGGCGGGCACGGCGTAGGGGCGCCGCCAATCTTTATCCGCAAATCCCCCTTGCCTCCCCCGCACTCGGGAGAGGGAGCCTGACAGATGCGCTTCCCTTACGTCCCGCACTCCCGCCGCTGTAATCTCTCCGTCATGGAATTTTTCTAGGTCTTGGCGCGCCTGCGGCGCATTGTCGCTGTGACCTGAGGAGGCTCCCTATGACGATCCGGTTCTCGCGAAATCTCACCCGCCGACGCTTTCTCTCCACGGCGGCTGCGGCCGGCGCCGGCGTGATTGCGATGCCCTATCTGTCGCGCGCCGCCGACCGTCCCGTGATCACCCATGGCGTGCAGTCCGGCGATGTCGGCGTCGACGGCGGCGTGGTGTGGGCGCGTGCGGACCGGCCGGCGCAGATGATGGTCGAGGTCGCGACCACTGAATCGTTCAAGGACGCCCATACACTGCCGCCGATCACGGCGCTGCCCGAGAGCGACTTCACCGCCAAGATGCTGCTGGAGAACCTGCCCTCCGGCCAGGACATCTTCTACCGCGTCCGCTTCCGCGACCTCGCCCATATCGACATCGTCGGCGAGCCGGTGGTCGGACGCTTCCGCACCGCGCCGAGCGACCGCCGCGACGTCTCCTTCGTGTGGGGCGGCGATGTCGCCGGCCAGGGCTGGGGCATCAATCCCGACGACGGCGGCATGATCACCTTCGCCGCGATGAAGAAGCACGCTCCGGATTTCCTTCTGCACTCCGGCGACACGATCTACGCCGACGGCGTGATCCCGTCCGAGGTGAAGCTTCCCGACGGCAAGATCTGGAAGAACGTCACTATACCCGAGAAGGCGAAGGTGGCCGAGACGCTCGACGAATACCGGGCCGCCCACAAGTATAACTTCCTCGACAACAACGTCCGCGCCTTCAATGCCGAGGTGCCGATCTTCGTGCAGTGGGACGATCACGAGGTGACCAACAATTGGTCGCTGTCGAAACAGCTGCCGGCGGCCTACAAGGAGCGCGACATCACCGTGCTCGCGGCGCGCGCGGCAAAGGCCTTCCACGAGATGTATCCGATGCGCGAGAGCATCGTCGAGCCGGGCCGCGTCTATCGCACGCTGAGCTACGGTCCGCATCTCGACGTCTTCATGCTCGATGAGCGCAGCTATCGCGGCCCCAACGGCCCGAACCTGCAGGAGCAGTACGGCCCCGACGCCTATTTCATCGGCCCGGATCAGATGGCCTGGCTGAAGCGCGCGCTGCTCAACTCGCGCGCCACCTGGAAGGTGATCGCCTCCGACATGCCGCTCTCGCTGATCGTCTATGACGATGCCGCCAACAAGAAGGGCTCGGAAGCCTTTGCGCAGGGCGATGGCCCGGCGCGCGGCCGCGAGCTCGAAATCGCCGACATCCTGCGTTTCATCAAGACCGCGGGAATCGTCAACACGGTGTGGCTGACCGCCGACGTGCATTACGCCGCCGCGCACTACTACAACCCGAACAAGGCCCAGTTCCAGGAGTTCGATCCGTTCTGGGAATTCGTCTCCGGCCCGCTGCATGCCGGCACGTTCGGTCCGAACGAGCTCGACAACACCTTCGGCCCCGAGGTGAAGTTCATCAAGGCGCCGGGCGAAGGCAACCAGAACCTGCCGCCGTCGGCCGGCATGCAGTTCTTCGGCCACGTCAAGATCGACGGCAAGAGCGGGCAGATGACGGTAAGCCTGCGCGACCGCGTCGACGCCGAGCTGTGGGCGATCACGCTCGACCCGAAGCCGGTCTAGTGTGCTGAATGCGAAGTTCGTGCGATTTCGCGGCAGCCACTTTCACGAACTTCGCATTCATAAAGCACACTAGAATTATAAGTTTGCTAGTGTCCTTATCGAATCCGAGGTTCGCTCCGAAGGTGCGGCAAATGATGCGAACTTCGGATTCGGGACACTAGTTCGGTCACAGCCACGACGGAACCGGACTCTTGGTCTTGACGGCCTTGCCGCCAAGGCGAGGCAACGCGATTGCCGGGGATGGACCTCCCCGGCATCTTCCGGTACCGATGTCAGAGCCGTTATGCTGGGGGCCCGGAGGGGCGGAGCATGAGGCGCTGCGAATTCTTTCGCGTGCTCAGTGGTAGCGTTGCGAGGTTTCGGCCTCGCCGCTTGTTGGTCGTCGCGATCGCAGTGTTCGCGCTGCTGCCGATCGAAGTCAGCGATGCCGGCTGGCTGCCCGATCTCTTCAGGAGCTCACCCAAGCATGCCAAGTCGCCGAAGCGCGCGAAGGCGACAAGGGCTGCCAAATTGGCAAGGCACCGCGCTCCGCCCAGGCACCGCGCTATGCGGCTGGCCGCCCTTGGGCCAGTCACCCTGCCGCTTTCGGCTCTCAAGCCGGCCGCTGCCAAATGCGATCCCGCGACGTTCCGGATCGTGCTGGATGTCGGACATACCGCGCAATCGGAAGGCGCGATCAGCGCGCGGAATGTCGCCGAGTTCACCTTCAACCTGCGCCTTGCGCGGCTGATCGAGGAGAGGTTGAAGGCCGAAGGCTTTACCGAAACCAGGCTGCTACTGACCGAAGGCAAAGCGAGACCGAGCCTCTTCAAGCGGGTCGCCGCCGCCAACAATCTGCACGCGGATCTGCTGATGTCGATCCACCATGACTCCGTGCCCAACAAGATGCTCGAGGACTGGGAGTTCGAGGGGAAGAAAAGCCACTTCAGCGACCGCTTCAGCGGCTACTCCGTGTTCGTCTCCCGGGACAATCCGGACTTCAAGACCAGCCTCCGGTTCGCCGAACTGGTCGCCGGGGAAATGAAGGCCCAGGGCCTGCATTATGCCGAGCAATACAGCCAGGCCATCATGGGTCGTTACCAGCACCCGTTGCTGAACAAGGATACCGGCGTCTACAGCAATGATGAACTCATCGTGCTGAGAAAGACCGCGATGCCCGCGATCCTGCTGGAGGCGGGCTCGATCATCAACCGGGACGAGGAACGCGAGATGGACTCGCCCGAGCGCCAAAACCTCATCAGCAGCAGCGTTGCTTCCGCCGTGAAGGAATTCTGCGAGCCGCGATGGGCGCTGCTCGGTCCACCCTGACGGCCGAGCGATCGACTCCTCCTCAGCCCGGCTTGCCCGACTTGATCTCCTTGAACTTGGCAAGCGCCTGCTCGAACTTGGCGTTGAACAGCCACATCGCATCGAGGATCTCGCGGAAGGTCGCGGATGTTCTTACCCGGTCGGCCCGGCCGAACGCGAAGACGCTGTTGTTGCGCAGATATCGCATGATCCTGGGATCGGAAATTCTGTAGCCGACGAGGTTGCCCGATTTGAGCGCTGCCCTGGTCGGCGTGGGAATGATCTGGATCAGCTCAAAGACCTTCATCTGATCGATCGGGTCCGGCAGCGCTTTCTGGATCGCCGCGACCTGCGGGAAAAGTTCGGCGTGTGCGTTCATGAGGCCGTCCCGCACGGCGGTCCAGTGATTGAACCTGTGGTCGAGGTTGCCGACCCGCGCCTCTTCCCGGTCGTCGCGACGGCTCAGCGCAGGATCGAGCGTCGCGATCGACCCCTTGATGGCAGCCCATTTCCTTCGGCCGTCGCGATCCTCGGACGGGCCGGTCTGCAGGCTTCCTTTATAGGTGTTCGATCGTGCATTGCCCGCATTCTGCTTGCCGTTCGTCTCGGCAAAGAAGAGGCCGAGGCTGATACGGCCCGCGACGGCGGCGTCGGCGGCATCCAGACCCTTGGCGCGCGCGATCACCGTCGCCAGATCGACCACGTCCTTGAATGGCGTATCGGATGTTTGCGCACCGGCGGGCGGCGCCTCCATGACGTCGAAGAGCTTCCTGTACTCATCGAGCAGCGGCTCATCGTCGGCGTTGAAGTAGGCCGGGGGGATTCCGAATCTGTTGGGTCTGCCAATCCTGGACGGAAGCGCATCGGTGAGGTCCTTGTAGGCGCTCATCATCTCGACACGGGCCAGATAGATCGCCTGGCCCGGCAAGTCGGGCAGCGGCTGATTGGCATCGATCTGCGCGCGGCGCTGGCGCAGGATCGACTCGAAGCCCTTCAAGGCTTTGTCATAGGTCTCAAGCGCGGCCGATTGCTCGCTCGAAAGTGCGGCCGGCGTAGCGAGAGCTGGCGACACGAAGCGACCGACGACGGCCGAGCCGAACGGCGGCGCTGGCAGCAGCCCGAGAGCGAGCGCGGCTGCGGGCGCGGCAAAAATCCTGACCACCATGACGCTTTCCCGAAGCGCTTGCGTCACCGAATCCGACAGGCTGGATGGTAGACGACGAACGCGCCGACGGCGAGGCCGAAGCCGGCAATGCGTCAACGTCCGTTTCGCAGCGCCGCCTCCAGCGCCTCGCCCGAGCACGGCTTGGTCAGCCGCGGTTTGTCGGCGAGCGATGCCGGCAGCCGGATGTCCGCACCATAGCCCGTGACGAACGCGAACGGCACCTTCAGCGCATCCAGCCGCTCGGCGATGGCGAACGTCTTCTCGCCCCTGACGAGGCCGACGTCGAGCAGCGCGAAATCCGGCGCGCGTTCGGCGATCAGCTCGAGCGCCCGGGCGACGTTCGTGGCGGTGCGCACCGTCCGGGCGCCGAAGCCGAGGATGGTGTCCTCGAAATAGAGCGAGATGATCGGATCGTCCTCAACCACGAGGACGTCACCGGGCATGCCGGCATTGGGGGTGAAGTCCATGGCGTGCCAGTTTCCGTTTTTAAAGCATGGATGAAAGACCGGATCAGTCCGGCCGGATTGGCCCGCGACCGGCGCCTGAAAGCACGCCGGCTGTTCCCGAGGTGAAACCCATCACATCGCGGGCTGCCGCGTCTGTTCACTAGTGAACATAAATCTGGGAACTTTCCGATTATGGTCCGCGTTGGGTTCTCAGGATTTCCAATGATCACGAAACGGACCGAGTTGGCCGGGACGAGTGACCGGCCGTTCAACAATCTTTTGCGCCGGCTGAACGCCGCCGATTACGAACTGATCGCGCCGCACCTTGCCTTGGTCGAGGCCGCGGCCGGCGATCTGCTCTACAATCCCGGCGACGACGTCCAGACCGTGCATTTTCCATGCGGGCCAAGCCTTGCGTCCTACATGGTGCCCAATGAGGACGGCCGCGATGTCGAGACCATCCTGGTCGGTCGCGAGGGCGCGGTCGGCGGCATCGTCAGCCAGGGCTTCCTGCCGGCCTACACCCGCATCACCGTCAAGTTCGGCGGCCCGTTCGCGCGGCTGCCGGTCAGCAAGCTCGACGCCGCCAAGCTGACGTCGATCTCCGTGCGCAACATCTTCGCGCGCTATGCCGATTGTATGCTGGCGCAGATCTTTCAGTCGACCGCCTGCAATGCGATCCACTCGATCGAGCAGCGCGCGGCGAAATGGATCATCTCGGCGATGGAGCGCACCAATGGCAACGGCATGGTGCCACTCACGCATGAACAGCTCTCGACTTTGCTCGGCGTCGGCCGCAGCTACACCAGCCGCGTGATCCAGAACTTCAAGGCGGAAGGCGTGCTCGAGACGCGTCGCGGCGCGATCGTGATCCGCGACGCGGACAAGCTGCGGCAGCGCTCTTGCCTGTGCAACGACGCCGTCAAGGATCATTTCGAGGAAGTGCTGCGCGGCGTGTATCCAAGCGAGGACAACCCGCAGAACTAGGGTGTGTACTCATTATTCGTCGCATCCGCCATGCTTCCGGAAGCCGACGCTGAACCCGATATCGCCGTAGGGGTTCGTCCTATCGCCCCAACCCCGCGCGCTTAATGAGCGCTTAACGCTTTTGCGCAACAGATAGGATCACCAGCGCGGAATTAGTCCTAGTTATGAGTGCGAACCGAGCTCCCGAGGAGGGGAATCGGATGGGACTGCTTTTTGTCGGAGCGCTGGCAGGAATCCTGATCGGCTTTGGCTGGTTCGCGCCTTCCCGAGGGGATTTCCTTGGGTGTGAGTCAAGACCCTGTTTCGACAAGGTTGCAGTCGCCCGACCCACGGAGCCAGTGCCGGCGGCGTTAGCGCCCGCGCCTGCGATCGTCAAATCGAATTCTGCAACCCCGGCAAAATCCGGCAGGAGACCATCATCGAAGAAACACGGACCGCCCGACCTCGCCAAGGCGGCGTCCCCGCGGACGAGGATCAACGTCCCGACACCCGAACACGCCGCGGACATGGCAGATCCTGTCCTCACCAAAGCGAAGGTCACGATTGCAGCGCAGATAGAGGATCCGGGATCGGCCGAATTCAGCGACATGAAGCGCGCCATGCGAAAGAACACGTTCGGACGCGCCGTGGATACGATTTGCGGGCGCGTGAAAGGAAGAAGTGCGTCGGGCGGAGAGACTGGAGGGAGGCCGTTTCTGTATCTTGTGAAGGAGGATGAAGCGTATGTCGTCGACGGCAAGTCGGGGTCGGCGGCGTCAACGGCGTATCGAAATATCTGCAAATAGGGGATGCGTCGACCGCGCCACGGCGCGCGTCCAAATGATTTGAGCGGAAAGAATTTCCCACCGAGGCGCCAGGCTATCCCGCAATGGATGCGATCCTGATGTCGGGGCTGCGCGTGATGATGCATTCAGGATGAATGCCGCAACGGTAAATGCGCAATACGGATCGATGGGACTGTCGCAGAAATTCTTTTCATTCCGAGGAAATCATGGACGACATAACCTCAAAACGGCTCAATGGAGCGCTTCACGTACCGGTTCTGGTGATCATCGAGCCGCACCTGTTGCCCCGCACATGTATTCTTAACGTCCTCAGGCGGGAATTGGCCGACTTCGAGATCCTCGACATGGCAACAGTCCGAGGCCTGGACTGCATGTCAACCCGCGACGTTCGTCTGGTGCTGCTGAGCATCGCGGACAAGCCCATCGGCGATCCCTCGGTCGAGGACGATCTCGCCTTCGTGGCCGAGCACTGTCCCAATGCCGCCGTCGCAATCCTGTCAAACCATGACGACGAGCCGACCGCGCAAGCCGCGATGCAGCGGGGTGTTCGCGGCTTTCTTCCCACCTCGCTACCAATCGAGGTCGTCATAGCCGGCCTGCGCCTTGTTCTTGTCGGCGGCGTCTACAGGCCGTTGCCGGTCGCCGAGATGAACAGGATGCCGGGTTTCGATCCGCCGGACGCGCGCGGGCTTGCGTCCGCATATCTGATGAACGAGGCAGCCAGGGCGGCCATCGACAGGAGCGGTCTCACGCCTCGAGAGCAGCACGTTCTCGCGGAATTGGAGCTCGGCCTGCCCAACAAGCTGATCGCAGCCAAATTGAAGCTCTCGGAAAGCACCGTCAAAATGCACATTCAGCACATCATGAGGAAATGTGCCGCTCACAATCGCACGGAAGCGGTCCTCCGCTGGCGCGGCCGGTCGCTCGCGCAGAATCGCGATCACGACCCGGGCACAGCCCCAATGCCGGAGACCTAGTCACGCTGAGCGGGATCAATCCTCTCTGAATGCACCGCGGAAGCTGTCGAGCAGGGGCCTGAGCGCGTAAAGTGCGACGGTACCGCGCCCCGTGGTGATGAACACTTGAACCGGCATACCGGGGACGATCTGGAAGTCGTTTGCGGCGATCTGCGCATCGTCGATCCGGATCTTGGTCGCGTAGTATGGCTGGTCGGTACGCTTGTCGAGTAGCCGGTCTGCCGATACGTGCACGACGATTCCCTTCAGGCGCGGTACGCGACGCTGATTGTACGGCACGAGATGCACCTCGGCATTGAGGCCGGGATGAACCACATCAATGTCCTCGGGCCTCAGGCGGGCGGTCACGATGAGGCGGTCTTGCCGCGGCACCAGCTCCATGAGCGGAGCACCCGCCCCGATGACGCCGCCCGTCGTATGGATCCGCAAGTCGGTTATCGCGCCGTCCTCAGGCGCCTTCACCTCCGTTCGCGATAGCTGGTCCCTGGCCGCAAGCAACCGTTCGCGGAGCTGGAACATCTGGTTCTGTGCTTCACGAAGCGACTGTGCGATCTCGCTCTGCCTGTCGCTCTCGAGCTTGAACAATGTGGCCTGCTGCTCGCTGATGACCTGCCCGGCGCGAGAAATCTGCGCGGTGATCTCGCCGCGGCGCCCCTCAACGTCGGCCAGTTCACGTTGCAGGTTCAGAAGCCGCGGCCGCCGTTCGAGTCCCTTGTTCACGAGCGTCGTGACCATATCCAGTTCTTCCCGGACGATGTCGACCCGCTGCCCGGTAGCGTTCTGCTGAGCCTTGAGACCTTCGATCTCCCTCTCGACTTGAAGCCTCCGTTCGCGAACGACCGCAAGCTGCGACTCATGAACCTGCCGGCGCGCCAGAAAAATGAACTGCTGCGCCGATACCGCGGCGGCGGCCACCCCATTTCGCTTGCTGTCCTGCTCCAGCGCGCTCGGGATTGCGATGCTCTCGAAGTTCTGCTGCTCGGCCTGAAGCCGTGCGGCACGAGCAATTGCATCCCACAACTGGCCTTGAAGGCTTTGCACCTCCGAACCGGGCCGTGTGTCGTCCAGCGCGATCAGCGTCTGTCCGCTTCGCACGATATCGCCGTCCGCAACCAGGATCTTCCTGACGATCCCGCCTTCCAGGTGCTGAATCGTCTTGCGGCTCGATTCTGATTCCACGACGCCGGAAGCGATCGCGGCGCTCTCGAGAGGCGCGAGGCACGCCCATGTGCCAAGCCCCAGCATGAAGCAGAGCACCAGCAGGTTGCCCGCCAGCGTGATACCGCGAAGCCGTCTACGCGGAGAGATGGGTGTCGGGGTCGCACACCATGGATATTCGAGGGGCTCGAAATCGTCGATCGCGGTAACCACGACTCCGAGCCGTCCGGCGAGCGGGGGGCTTGCCGGCGCTCGCACGAGCCGGTCCCAGATCGTGGGTAGCCTCGATATCGTGGGAAGCTTCCAGATGGTGAGAGGATTGCGGATCATGGCGCAATCCGCGATGTAACCTGGGGTCGGTTCAGGTGCCGCTCAAAGATTTCCTCGCTGTCGCCGAAAGCGACGACCGCCCCCTCTTCCATAATGGCAATCTTGTCTGTGGCTGCGAGGAGACCCATACGATGAGTGACGACGACCAGGATGACACCGGCGAGCTTCATGCGCTCGATAGCGTCCAGCAGCATTCGCTCGCCCCCGTAATCGAGACTGGCATTCGGTTCGTCGAGAACGATCAGGCGTGGACCGCCGAAAAAGGCCCGGGCAAGACCGAGGCGCTGCCGATATCCGCGCGAGAAGGATTTTTCACGGTGAATCACCGTGTCGTACCCGTTCGGCAGGCGCATGATCGCCTCATGAATTCCGACCAGCTTGGCCGCTTCCACGACCTTCCGCCGATCGGCATCATCAAGCCGTGCGATGATATCGCTTATCGTATCGCCGAGCAGGTCGATGTCCTGGGGGAGATAACCGAGACGGTGACCGCTTAGGCCCTCGCGAAGCAGCGAGACGTCGGTATTGTCGAGCAGGACACAGCCATGAGTTGGCGTCGACAGCCCGGCAATCACCCGGCCAAGCAGGGACTTGCCTGACCCGGACGCACCGATAATGCCAAGACATTCTCCGCTCGCGAGCGTGAACGAGACACCGTTCAGCAGCAGGTGATTGGTCCCCGATAGCCTCACGCCGACGTTGTCGACAACGAGACCGCTCGACGCCTGCCGCTGCGAAACCTCCGGATCCTGCTGTCCGGCGGCGGGGGACGCGGCGAGAACCGCGTCGAGCCGCTGACAGGCACGCACGGCCGTCCTGAGTGACTTCCAGCCTGCGATCGCACTTTCGACCGGCGCGAGCGCGCGGCTGAACATCAGTGTCGAAGCAAAAATGATCGCCGGACTCTTTCCGTGCTCGAGGACAAGCCACGCGGCAGCCCCCATTATCAACACCTGCGACAGCGCGCGGACCGGCTTGGTGACCAGCATCACGATCTCGCTTCGCCGGACTGCCACATCGTGCTCTATGCGTGCCTGCTGCGCGTCATGATAGATCGCGCGCGCAGCGCTATCGAGCATTCCCATGGCGCGGATCATATGGATGTTGCCTGCGGCGGCCTGGAGGCGGCCGTAGCTTCTGGACAGCGCGGCGCCGGATCTGAGCAGAACGTCCTCGGTAACCAGATCTCCGGCAACCGTGAGAGCGAAGAGGAAAGCCACACAGCAGGCGCCTACCACGCCAAGCAGGGGATGGATGAGAAAGAGGACCAGGAGGAACAGGGGCGCCCAGAGTGCGTCGAACAGCATCGGACATGCGCCGGAATCGATGAACTGGCGCAGCGCGGTGAGATCCCGATATGCGTCCGAAGCCCGCGTCCAATCGCTGCGAAACGCGGATTCGAGGCTGGCCGAAAGCACGCAAGGACGGAGCCGATCGTCGAGCCAGGCGCCAAGGCGACCCAGGACAGCGCGCCGCAAGGCATCGAACACGCCGCCGACCACGACCGTGATCGCGACAATGAGCGTGAGCAGGAGCAGCGTGTCGCCGCTCCGGCTCGACAACACCCTGTCATAGATCTGAAGAAGGTAGATGGAGGGCGCAAACAAAAGCAGGTTGTAGCTGCAGCTATACGCGAATACGAGACCAAGCGGTCCCGCACAGGACCAAAGGGCCGCGTGCAGTGGCGTCGAGATCTGCGGCAGGACAGGCAACCGAATGGGCGGCATCAGCATGATCGTCACCGCCTGAAATCGGAGTCCGGCGCACTTGCCCGACGGCCAACGCGATCTGCCAAGAAGCGCATCGGCAGGGCATCGGCGGGCATCGGCTTGAACTGCGGGACCGGCAGCAATGGCCGCCGGTCCCGCCGTGGTCGGACGAGCCGATGGTCAGAATGTATCGAGGTGGAAGCTCACTTCTCCACCCAGCGCGGCGTTGCCGTCTCCGCCATTGCCGCCGATGCCGGCCAGGACCTCCTGGTGCTGGTCCACCGCGAGCTTGTTGATCTGAGTGGCATCCGTATTGGCATATACCTTGGAGGTATCGTGGCCGCTGTAGGATTTCTGGCTTCCGTTCGACTCGGCGCTTCCGCCATGGGCCTTCGCAAACACCGAGGCCGTCGCGTTTGCGCCGCCGGCGTCCCAATCTGCGGTCTGAGTGACGTGGTCGCCGGTGTTCACATGCACATCGGCGCCTTCTGCCTTGTTGGTTGGATCGAAGTTGAGGGTCGGCTTGCTGATGATAGCTCCCTTGAAGGTACCGTCGCCGCCATTTCCGACACTTTGACCACCGGTGTTGATCGATTTGAATTCGATCGAATCCGAGATGCTGATCGCCTTGGGCAACATTTGAGCCTCCGTCCTTGTGTTGGCTGTCGTGCATCATCCATCCCGATCAGGCGGACGCGCACGGGCGAGTCTGATCCGGCGATGCGCGCTGCCGATAGATGTCAAATCGGACACCATCCGGCTTGGTCGACCTACGTACGAAAGTATGACATTCGTCGCGCAACATCGGAGCTCGAAACATCGGGAGGCGCCCCTGCGCGAGATTTGCATGCGCAGGGAGTCCGCTACCTTGCGACCGGCCTGCGCGAGCGGTGCGATGTTTCGCTATGCCAACAGGTGAAGATCGGACAGAAGATGGGCGGAAAGATCGCCACCCAGCGCGAGATTGCCGTAGCCGCCGTCCCCACCAAGTCCGGCAATCTGGACCGCACTCTGGTCGATGTGCACATTGTTGACCTGATCGGCCACGGCCGTCGAATGGGGCCCCGCGATTGCGATATTGATGGGTGCATAGATCGCGACGCTGACATCGATCAGGCTGCCGGCAAAATAGCCGTTGCCGCCGTTGCCTGCGCCGTTCGAGCCGGTCGCAATCGTGTCGGAGCCGCCCCACAAGCCGTGGGAAAGAAGGCTTGCATGGCCGCCCGTCGCGGCGTTGCCATTGCCGCCGTGCCCGCCCATAGCGGCGATCTGAACTACGGATTGATCCACGTTAGCGTCATTCGTCTGGACTGAATGAACGTTGGAGCCATAGCCCGCGACTGCGATGTTGATCGGGTCGTACACCAAGATCGAGGAATGCACGAGACTCCCGTGGAACGCGCCGTCGCCGCCATTGCCGGCCTGACTCCCGCCCGTTTGAACGTCCCAGACACTCCCTCCGTTGCTTGATCCCCAGCTGGGGTCGAGCGTGATGATGCTGCCGCCGACGGCCACATTGCCATTTCCGCCACTGCCGCCGACGCCCGCGACCTGCGTAGCCGATTGATCGATGTCGACTGTGTTCGATTGACTTGCATGGGCCGTGCCGCCTGAGCTCGCCACCGCAATATTGATCGGATGATAGATCACCACGGGAGCGTCCACCAACGCACCCGAGAAATGGCCGCTGCCGCCATTTCCGGCGCCGTTGTCGCCGCTCCCGATCACGCCGGGGCCCAGGGAAGCACTGATGCTGCCCCCCGATGCAAGGTTGTCATTCCCACCATGTCCGCCGACGCCGGCGATCTGAAAGGCGGATTGATCGACATTCAAATCGTTGGACTGGTTGGCCACGGCGGCCGAGCCGTATCCCAAACTCACCGAAATGTTGATCGGTTCATAGATCAACAGGGACGCGTGAATGATACCTCCGTAAAAGTAACCGTCTCCGCCGTTCCCGGCGGTGTTCGCCCCGCTCTCGATCGAAACGATGCCCGTCGCGGAATGGGATGCGCCGGCAGCAGGCTTCGTTGCCGAAGCATCCAGGCTCGCCGCAGTGTGGTTGCCGACGTGGCCGTACGTGTCGACCCCCGACGCGGTGGGATGGTCGGATTGGCCTGGGCCAGAGTCATAGGGCGGGGAATTCGACGTCGCGGGATGCGCATAGAGCCCTGCAAACGGGCTGCTCGGTGCCGGACCCGACTCGTCGTCACCATCGTGCCCATCGTCGCGATGAAAGGCGTGATGCAGCCGGATCCCGTCCGACATCCGCGAAAAATCCATCGTAGCCTTCCTCATCGCAATCGCTCCGCGCAATCGGGACGGGTTTTGCACTCCGGACAGAATGTCATCTTGGTAAGGTCGAAAGCCCAGCCGTCAGTTCGGATATAGCGCTTCGGATGGACGCCGTAACATCGGCTATATCCGTTCTGGCGCGGTTACAGCCTTTGTCGTTTTGCGGGCTGGCGTCGCCGGTGTGGTCCATCAGCCCGCCGCTCCCAGGCGGACGGGTTATAACCTCGTTCCGCCATTGCAATCGGGAAGCCGCTATCGCGGACCGCGAAAACCGCGCTACACTCGCCTCATGAGTGGGGCTGAACTTCACGCCGTTTTCGACGTCGCAGCATGGGGCGCGGCGGCCATCGCGATGTGGTGGCTGTCCCGGGTGCGGGGGCTGCAATTCCCGCGGCAATCCTTCGAGCTCACCTACATCGCCGCGCTGGTATTCGGCGCCGGCATCGGCGCCTACATCCTCGGCACGCTGAACCTGTGGTTCTCCGGCATGTCCGGCATCGCCCGCTCGGTCGAGGGCGCGCTGGCCGGCGGCATCGTCGCGATCGAGCTCTACAAATGGCGACACGGGATTTCGTTGCGCACCGGCGCGCGGTTCGCGCTGCCGCTTGCGATCGGCGTCGCGGTCGGCCGTCTCGGCTGCTATTTCGCGGGGCTCGAGGACTTCACCTATGGCACGCCGACCATGCTGCCCTGGGGCCATGATTTCGGCGACGGCGTGCTGCGCCATCCGGTGCAGCTCTATGAAAGCCTGGCGATGGCGGGGTTCGCGGCATTCTATGTCTGGGCCGTATTGAACCGAAATGCCGCCGTCATCACCAACGGATTCTACCTCGTGCTGTTCTACTACGGGCTGCAGCGCTTCCTGTGGGAATTCATCAAGCCCTATGGCGCGCTGGTCGGACCATTCTCGCTGTTTCACCTGCTGTCGCTGTTTGTCGTGATTTACGCCGCCGTCATGCTGGCGACGGCGCCGAATGTGAGCTTGAAGCATGAACGCGCCGCTGCGTAAGGCACGCCCTTACATCTTCTGGGGCCAGACCCAGTCGCTATGCGAAACCTGCCTGACCCTGGTGCCGACCAAGATCCAGATATCAGGCAACGAGGTCTGGTACGAGAAGCGCTGCAAGCAGCATGGCGTGCAGTCGACGCTGGTCTCGACGGATGCGGCCTATTGGAGGCTGTGCAAGGATTTCATCAAGCCCGGCGACCGGCCGCTCGCGTTCCAGCGCCACACCGAATTCGGCTGCCCCTATGATTGCGGGCTGTGCCCCGACCACGAGCAGCACTCCTGCCTGGCGCTGATCGAGATTACCGAGCATTGCAATTTGACCTGCCCGGTATGCTTTGCGGATTCCTCGCCGGCGCGCACCAGCTTCACGCCGCTGGCGAAAATCGAGAAGATGCTGGACGCGCTGGTCGCGAGCGAGGGCGAGCCCGACCTGGTGCAGATCTCCGGCGGCGAGCCGACGCTGCATCCGGATTTCTTCGCCATTCTGGATGCGGTGCGCGCCCGCCCGATCCGCCATGTCATGATCAATACCAACGGCCTCAGGATCGCGCGCGAGCCCGCCTTCGTGGCGAAGCTCGCCGAGAACAAGCGCGGGCTTGAGGTCTATCTGCAGTTCGATTCGCTACAGCGCGAGGCGCTGGTCAATCTGCGCGGCGCGGACTTACGCAAGATCCGCCAACAGGCACTGGAGAATCTCGAGCGCCACGGCGTCTCGACCACGCTGGTCGCGACCATTAAGCGCAGCGTCAACGACGGCGAGATCGGCGACATCGTCCGTCACGCGCTGACCTGGAAGTGCGTCCGCGGCGTCACGCTGCAGCCGGTGCAGGATGCCGGCCGCAACGAGCATTTCAACAAGGACACCGACCGCATCATGCTGTCGGAGATCCGCCGGCGCGTGATCGAGGCCGGGGTGTTCGGCGCTGACGACATGATCCCGTTGCCCTGCAATCCCGAGAGCATCTCGATCGGCTACGGCCTGCGCAACGGCGACAAGGTGCTGCCATTGACCTCGCTGATCCCGCAGGAGCAGCTCATCGCCGTGATGCCCAACACCATCAGCCCGGAGAAGTATCCGGTGTTGCGGGAGAAGTTTGTCGACCTGTTCTCGCTGTCGTCGGGGCCGCTGAACACATCGGAGCGGGTCTGCGAATTGCTGTGCTGCCTGCCGAGCTTCGAGGTGCCGGAGGGGCTTACCTACGAGAACGTGTTCCGCGTCACCATCGTGCAGTTTCTCGACCGCTTCAATTTCTGTGTCGGCAACGTCAAGCGAAGCTGCATCCACTTCGTCACCGAAAGCGGCGCGATCATCCCATTCGACACCTACAACCTGTTCTACCGTGACGGCAAGATCGACGGCATCCGCGCCGCGCTGGCCGGCCAGACCTATCGTGAAGCCCGGCAAAGCGAGGAGGCGCCGCGATGAGCGAGACCAATCCACCGCCCATCCCGCCTGCACCACCGGAGCCACCCTACCAATACGTCCCGCCGCCACCGTCACCACGCAGCGGCTGCGCCACCGCGTTCATGGTGCTGTTCGGGCTGGTCCTGCTGCTGCCGGGGCTCTGCGCCCTGCTGTTCGGGTTCGGCGTCCTGAGCGAGTCGAAAACCGATCCCTCCATTCTGTTCCTGATCCTGCTCGGGCTCGCGGTCTGCTTCGCCGGCGTGATGCTGATCCGCGCCGCGATTAAGGGACGCTAGGTGGTGTGGACTCTAAGGATTCCCTTTTAGGCGCAAATCAGATTCAAGGCTGCTTTTGGGGAGGCCGCCTTGGGTGTGATGGACCGCTTGGTATTGAGCGACGCGACATGGGAGCGGATGGCGCCGCTGATCATCGGCCGGCCTGACCAGAAGGGTTCGACCGGACGGGACAACCGGATGTTTGTGGAGGGCGTACTTTGGATCGTGCGCACTGGCTCTCCCTGGCGTGATCTTCCGGAGGTGTTTGGAGACTGGAACAGCGTGTTTCGGCGCTTCAGTCGATGGAGCATCAAGGGGGTCTGGTGGCGCATATTCGAAGCGATGTCCGGTGATCCGGACTTCGAGTATCTGATCGTCGACTCCACCATCGTCCGGGCGCACCAGCACGCCGCTGGGGCGAAAAAAGGGGGTCTGAAGATCAGGCGATCGGTCGCTCGCGCGGTGGCCTGAGCACCAAGATACATATGGCCGTTCGCGGCCTGGGATGTCCCGTACGGTTCAAGCTCACCGCAGGTCAGAAGAGCGACGTACCGCAAGCCGCCGAATTGATCGAGGGATTACCTGCCCAGGTCGTCATGGCGGATACGGCTTATGACGCCGATCACTTGCGCCAGGCGATCGCTGCCAAAGGCGCGCTCGCCGTCATCCCCAACAACCCGTCACGTGCGCTCAAATATCCGCTGGACAAGCATCTCTATGCCCAGCGTCATCTCGTCGAATGCTGCTTCTCAAAACTCAAGCAGTTCCGCCGCGTCGCAACCCGCTTCGAAAAGACCGCCCGAAATTACCTGGCCGTCGTTACTCTCGCAGCCATCGTCTTATGGATGCGATAAATGTCCACACCACCTAGTCCGGGGTATCGTGAGCAGTTTTCAGCAAAACCCGGAACAGAGACAGCGCAACGGCTGCCTGACCGCCCTCATGCTGGTGGTAGGGGTGATCCTGCTGATCCCTGGCGTCCTGTGCGCCATTCTCAACGCCAAGATGGGCGCCGGGGCCGGCGGCGACCCCATCACCATGTTCGTGATGATGGTGGCGCTGGGTGGGCTTGGCCTGATCGTGTTCGCGATTACCCGGAAGTAGGACCTGAAAGCCCCTCAAAACCCGCCTTTGGAACCAAAATCAGCCCTCCAAACAGCCAATAAATCATTGTTTTTTGGCGTTTTCTGACTATATTGCGCCGCAACGCGCAAGGTGCCCGGTCCTCTGACCGGGCTTCCTTTTTGGGGTGATGCGTCCCCGTCAAATTTCTTGGGTATGAGCGTGATCCGGGCCCGAATGGGCCACGCGAGCGAGCGGCCGGCCAAACTGGTCCGGCGAGATCGCGCATCTGACCATTGCACGACCAGAAGAAGAGCCATGAACCTTCGCAACGTCGCCATCATCGCCCACGTCGACCACGGCAAGACCACCCTCGTCGACCGCCTGCTGCAGCAATCCGGCACCTTCCGCGAGAACCAGAAGGTCACCGAGCGCGCCATGGACTCCAACGACCTGGAGCGCGAGCGCGGCATCACCATCCTGGCCAAGGCCGCCTCGGTGCAGTGGAAGGACATCCGCGTCAACATCGTCGACACCCCCGGCCATGCCGACTTCGGCGGTGAGGTCGAGCGCATCCTCAACATGGTGGACGGCGCGCTGGTGCTGGTCGACGCCGCCGAGGGCCCGCTGCCGCAGACCAAGTTCGTGGTGTCGAAGGCGCTCAAGATCGGTCTGAAGCCGATCGTCGTGATCAACAAGGTCGACCGTCCCGACGCACGCCCGACCGAGGTCATCAACGAGGTGTTCGACCTGTTCGCGGCGCTCGACGCCAGCGAGGAGCAGCTCGACTTCCCGATCCTGTACGGATCGGCCAAGCAGGGCTGGATGGCGGAGAGCCCGGAGGGTCCGAAGGACCTCGGCATGCAGCCGCTGTTCGACCTGATCGTGCGCCATGTCGAGCCGCCGAAGGTCGAGGAAGGTCCGTTCCGCATGATCGGCACCATCCTCGAGGCCAACCCCTATCTCGGCCGCATCATCACCGGCCGCATCTCCTCGGGCTCGATCAAGCCGAACCAGCAGGTCAAGGTGCTGTCCGCCGACGGCAAGCTGATCGAGAGCGGCCGCCTGACCAAGATCCTCGCCTTCCGCGGCCTTGAGCGCACCCCGCTCGAGGAGGCCGAGGCCGGCGACATCGTCGCGATCGCGGGCCTCACCAAGGGCACCGTTGCCGACACCTTCTGCGATCCCACCGTCGAGACGCCGCTGCCGGCGCAGCCGATCGATCCGCCGACGGTGTCGATGTCGTTCATCGTCAACAACTCGCCGCTCGCCGGCACCGAGGGCGACAAGGTGACCTCGCGCATGATCCGCGACCGCCTGATGCGCGAGGCCGAGGGCAATGTCGCGCTGCGCGTCGTCGAGGCCGCCGACAAGGATTCCATGGAAGTCTCCGGACGCGGCGAATTGCAGCTCGCGATCCTGATCGAGACCATGCGCCGCGAGGGCTTTGAGCTCTCGGTGTCGCGCCCGCGCGTCGTGCTGCAGAAGGACGAGGCGACCGGCGCCTGGCAGGAGCCGATCGAGGAAGTCGTGATCGACGTCGACGAGGAGCATTCCGGCGTCGTCGTGCAGAAGATGAGCGAGCGCAAGGCCGAGATGATCGAGATGCGCCCCTCCGGCGGCAACCGCCTGCGGCTGGTGTTCTACGCGCCGACCCGCGGCCTGATCGGCTACCAGGGCGAACTGCTGACCGACACCCGCGGCACCGCGATCATGAACCGCATCTTCCACGGCTATGCCGCCTACAAGGGCGAGATCCAGGGCCGCCGCAACGGCGTCCTGATCTCCAACGACCAGGGCGAAGCGGTGGCCTATGCGATGTTCAAGCTGGAAGACCGCGGCCCGATGATGATCGAGCCGGGCTGGAAGGTCTACAAGGGCATGATCGTCGGCGAGCACACCCGCGACAACGACCTCGAGATCAACGTGCTGAAGGGCAAGCAGCTCACCAACATCCGCACCACCTCGAAGGACGAGGCGGTGCGCCTGACGCCGCCGATCCGGATGACGCTGGAAAAGGCGCTCGCCTATATCGAGGACGACGAGCTTGTCGAGGTAACGCCGAAGTCGATCCGGCTGCGCAAGAAGCACCTCGACCCGAACGACCGCAAGCGCGCCGAAAAGGCCAAGGAAGCTGTCGCTTAAGCGGTGGCGTAGTAGCCTGTCGTGCCCCGGCTTGTCCGGGGCATCCAGTACGCCGCGACCTGTCGGCTTGAGCTCCTCTGTCTCTGGAATACGGATCACCCGCCTTCGCCTGCGCGGGTGATGACAGTCATGCATGTGGCGGCTTCAGGCCCGGCGGCGGACGTGCTAGAGCCGGGACATGACTTCCCTTCCCTCCACGATCGATGTTGCCATCATCGGCGCCGGCGCCGCAGGCCTCGGTGCCGCGAATGCGCTGAAGGATTCCGGCCTCTCCACGATCGTGCTGGAGGCCCGCGACCGCCTCGGCGGCCGCGCGCATACGATTCAGGCCGCGCCTGACGTGGTGTTCGACGTCGGCTGCGGCTGGCTGCACTCGGCCGACCGGAACAGCTTTGTCGGCATCGCCCGGCAACTCAACTTCGAGCTCAACAAGGACTTGCCGCCGTGGCGCGAGCGCGCCTACGGCGAGGCGTTCCCGCAGGCCGCTCGCGACGACTTCACGCACGCACTCGACCAATTCTACGACCGCATCGAGCAGGCGGCGCGGCACGGCAAGGACTGCCCGGCCAGCCTGTATCTCGAGCCCGGCAACCGCTGGAACCCGATGATCGATGCGATCTCGACCTATGTAAACGGCAGCGAGCTCGACCAGGTCTCGATCCTCGATGTCGATGCCTATGAAGACACCGACATCAATTGGCGGGTGCGGCGCGGCTATGGCGCGCTGGTCGCGGCCTATGGCGCGCAGGTGCCGGTGGCGCTGAACTGCGAGGTCAGCCTGATCGATCACTCCGGCAAGCGCATCCGCATCGAGACCTCGCGCGGCGCGCTTGAGGCGGACAAGGTGATCGTCACCGTGCCGACCAACCTGATCGCCGATCAGACGATCCGCTTTTTACCTGCGCTGCCGGACAAGCTCGACGCCGCGCGCGGCCTGCCGCTCGGCCTCGCCGACAAGGTGACGCTGGCGCTCGCCGAGCCCGAGGCGCTGCCGAAGGAAGGCAATCTGCGCGGCGCCACCATGCGCACCGAGATGGGCACCTATCACATCCGCCCGTTCGGCCAGCCCTGCATCGAAGGTTTCTTCGGCGGCCGTTTTGCGCGACAGCTTGAAGATGCCGGCGACGGCGCCATCGCCGCGCACAGCATCGACGAGATCGTCTCCTTCCTCGGCAGCGATTTCCGCCGCAAGCTGCAGCCGCTCAGCGAATCCCGCTGGGCCCATGACCCGTTCGCCCGCGGCTCCTACTCGCACGCACTGCCCGGCCACGCCGACAAGCGCGCCGTGCTGGCCGCGCCGGTCGACGGCCGGCTGTTCTTCGCCGGCGAAGCGACTTCGCCGGAGTTTTTCTCGACCGCGCACGGCGCGCGGGACAGCGGCGAGCGGGCGGCGAAGGAAGTAGCGGATGGATTTCCGCATAAGGGGTAGCCGTCAGATTGGTCATTCCGGGATGGTCCGAACGACCAGACTTCACTCCAGCACCCTCGCCCGCATATCCGCGTCGGGCACGAAGCACGTCTCGTACTTCCCGAAGATGCGATAGCGGTTGCGGGCGATCAGGCTGTAGACGGCGTCGCGCAGCGGCTTGGGGACCGCGAACATCGTGCGGGTCCAGCCCCAGCCGGGGAGATGGCTCAGCACCGTCAGCGCGCCGTCGGATTTCATGTAGGCGATGCCGCCATGGACGACGGCGTTGGTGTCGGGGTCGTCAGGATCGATGCCGAAGCTCTTGGCCAGCCGCGTGCCGTAGCCGGACTGGATCGGCGTGAAGCGAAAGCGCCTGTCGGTATCGCGGGCGATGACGAAGCGGACCCAGCGCGAGCAGAAGATGCAGACGCCGTCATAGAGGATCACGTCGTCGTCGGGCCAAGTGCTCATCTCGATTCCCTCAACGCGTTTTCTTCACGCGAACCGGTTCCCACTTCGCTCGAAAACGCTACCGGTTATCCAGGATCAACAGCGCGATCAGCATCAGCACGATCGCGGGTCCCGTCTTCACCAGCGCGCCGAGCGGCTCGATCCAGAGATCCGGCGTCAGTATCGCCGATCCCGCCATGTAGCCGAGCGAGGCGACGATGCCTGCGATCAGACCGAACGCCGCGGTGCGACGGATCGCGATCAGCACCCCGATGCTCATGTCCATCAGGCTGGTCAACACCGTCATCGGCCCGACCAGCGCCGCCGGGAAATGGTGCGCACGCAAAATGCCCGCCGCGGCGTCATAGGAGATCACCAGCGCGATGAAGCCGGATGCGACCCAGAACAGCACGAGACTTACGAGGATCAGCGCCTTGATCAGGAACAGCCGCGCGAACCATTTGTCCTGAACGGTCGCGGGGCGCCCGCCGATCGCTTGCGCGATTGTCCTCGGCACGATGCCGGTCGCTTGCATCCAGCCTGCGGGATCGCCGGTGACGCCGCGGCGCAGCTCGGCGATCGCGGTGGAGCGCAGCGGCGGCGTCCAGCCGAGGCGGCTTGCGAGATCGCCGAGGCGGGCGCCGAGATCGATCAGGAACGACGGTGTCGGAAGACGGAGATATTTTGCCGTGCCGAACGACCGGCGGAACTGCGCGATGACGCCGCCGAGCGAGATCGGCTGCTTCTGCATCAGGTCCCATGTCACCGATCGCACCGCTTCATCGGCGACATCGCGCGCCGCAAGCCAGGCGATGGTCGCGGCGATATCCTCGACCGCGACCGGCTGGAACGGCGTCGCGGCCTCATCGGCCGGCAGTTCGACCGGCAGCGCCGCCAGCGCGCGCAGCATGGCGCTGCCACCATAGGCCGACGGCGCGATGACGAAGCCCGGGCGCAGGATCGCGTGGGGAATCTCGGACGCTGCGATCAGCCGTTCGGCCTCGCGCTTGGTGGTGCTGAAGGCGGTGCGGTCCGCATCGGCAGCGCCGGGAATCGAGATGTGGACGAGACGAATGGCGCGGTGGCTGTCACCGATCGCCTGCAACAGCCGCGCGACGTGGTCGCGATGCACCGCGCTTGTGTCGCTGCCCGGACCATCCTGCAGCACGCCGAGGCAATTCACCACGATGTCGGCCTCATGGGTGCGAAGCAGCTGCGTCAGCGCCGCGGCATCCATCGACATGACAGGCAGCTCGATGTCGGTCGCGCTGATTTTCTGCGCCGGCGTGAAATGCCGCGCGACCCCGATCACGTGTAAGCCGCGCGCCCGCAGATCGTCGGTGATGGTGCGCCCGATCAGGCCCGAGGCGCCGAGCACGAGGATGTTGTGTGATGCGTCGTCACTCATGAGGCCCCAGACTATTTGGCGTCATTCCGGGGTGCGAAGCGAACCCGAAATCTCGAGATTCCCCGATGCGCAATTGCGCATCCGCGGTTCGATGCTTCGCGTCGCCCCGGAATGACGACACTGCGCTAAAATGGTTTCGCGATCATCAGCCAGAGGATGATCATCACCGAGCCGAAGCCGGGAATACCGAACAGGATCCAGCGGCGAAACAGCGCAAAATAACGCGGCGGCAGCGGAAGACCTTTTTCGACGGCCGCCTGCGCAAGATTGCGCATCTCCATCTGCATGAAGACGACGGGAACCCAGAACACGCCGGCCAGCACATAGAGCGCAAGCGAAATCGCCAGCCAGCGCTCGGTGATGCTCGTTGCCGACAACAGCATCAGCAGTCCGCCGCTCACCGGCTGAAGCAGCACGGCACTCAGCGTGAAGATCATGTCCGCGATCACGACGGTCGCCGCCGTGCGCGCGATGAACGCCACATCCTGCGTGCGATGCGCCGCCAGCATGAAGAAGGCGATGCCGGTCCCGGTGCCCAGGATCACGATGGCCCCGAGCACGTGCAGATATTTGATCAGGAAGTAGAGCGTCATCGCAGTCCGCTCGTGATCAGGCCAACTTCGGCGCGCACAAATACCGCCGCTGCCATAGGCCGGTCGGGCGCGAAAATCCACTGCGGCGGGGCAGGCGTGGCGCGGTCGGAGTACCCACATCGCGTCTGGATTCGCTCGCAGAATCCTGGCCGCGAATCAGCCCCCGAATGAGCTTTTTCCAACTATGGCAGTGTCATACTGCGCTCGCGATCCACGCTTTGCACAGCTCCGGATCGGCGGTTGGCCGCTTGAACTCCGGCAAGTGTCCTCTTTCGGAACAAGTTCTCACGACACTGATGCAAAAAATCCACAGATTAACCGATAATTAACGATGGACCTTGAAGGCGGCCCGCCGACTTGCTTTGATTACAGGCATGAGCACAACGCTAATCGAGGTCCGGCCGGCCAAAGCTGCAGACGCGGCGGCGGTGGCGTCTACCCATGACGAAGCCTGGCGCTCGGCGTATCAGGGAATCATCCCCGGCGCCGAACTCGAAAAGCTGATCAATCGCCGCGGCCCGCAGTGGTGGGACAGCGCCATCCGCAAGGGCAGCCGCGTCAGCGTGCTGGTGTTCGGCGACCGGATCGCAGGCTACGCCAATTACGGCCGCAACCGCGCCCGCAGCCTGCATTTCGAAGGCGAGATCTACGAGCTCTATTTGCGGCCGGAATTCCAGGGGCTTGGCTTCGGCCGGCGCCTGTTCGCCTCCGCCCGCCGCGACCTGATGCAGAGCGGCCTCAAGAGCATGGTGATCTGGGCGCTCTCCGACAACGAGCCGGCGACCGAGTTTTACCGTGCGCTGGGCGGCCGGATGGTGGCGCGCTCTTCGGAGCGGTTCGGGCCCAAGTCGCTCGACAAGGTCGCTTTCGCCTGGGCCAACTGAAAATCCTGCTTCTCTCGCAGCTGCAGCAAGGCTAAACCAGCCTCCAGCGCTGCGCGCGTCGGCCAGCCCGGCCCCAAGGCCGGGCCGGGAGCCGTTTCGCGGCCCGGCGGCGCCAACCAAAAAATCACATCGTTCTCAACTTCCAAAGGCCACGCGGAGCAATCCATGCGTATCGACGCCATATCGATCGGAAAAAATCCGCCCCACGACGTCAACGTCATCATCGAGGTTGCCGTCGGCGGCGAGCCAATCAAGTACGAAATGGACAAGGAAGCCGGCACGCTCGTGGTGGACCGCTTCCTCTACACGCCGATGCGCTATCCCGGCAATTACGGCTTCATCCCGCACACGCTGTCCGGCGACGGCGATCCCTGCGACGTGCTGATCGTCAACACCCGCGCGATCGTGCCGGGCGCGGTGATGAGCGTCCGCGTGGTCGGCGTGCTCCTGATGGAGGACGAGGCCGGCGGCGACGAGAAGATCATCGCGGTGCCGTCATCGAAGCTGACCCAGCGCTACGACAAGGTGCAGAACTACAGCGACCTGCCCGACATCACGCTGCAGCAAATCCAGCACTTCTTCGAGCACTACAAGGACCTCGAGAAGGGCAAGTGGGTGAAGGTGCTACGCTGGGGCGACGCCGACGAAGCCCGCAGGCTGATCCTCGAAGGCATCGAGCGCGCGAAGAAGAAGTGACTATCCTCGCCCCGCTTGCGGGGAGAGGTCGGATCGCATGTAGCGGAGCGGAATGCGATCCGGGTGAGGGGGTACAGGTCTTTCGACAGTCCCATCTCGGAGAGGGGCCCCTCACCCCAACCCTCTCCCCGCAAGAGCGGGGCGAGGGAGCATTTCAAACCGCCGGCGCCGCCAAGCCGGCAATCGCACAGGCGGCGCGCAGCGTGTTGACCAGGAGGCACGCCACCGTCATCTGCCCGACGCCGCCGGGCACCGGCGTGATTGCGCCGGCGACATTGAGGGCTTCCTGGAACGCGACATCGCCGACCAGTTTCGGCTTGCCGCCGGGCACCGGAATGCGGTTGATGCCGACATCGATCACCGTCGCGCCCGGCTTCAGCCAGTCGCCCCGCACCATCTCGGGCCGGCCGACCGCGGCATAGACCAGATCGGCCTGGGCGCAGAGCTTTGGCAGATCGCGCGAGCGCGAATGCGCGATCGTCACCGTCGCGTTCTCGTTCAGCAGCAATTGCACCAGCGGACGACCGACCAGATTGGAGCGGCCGATCACGATCGCGTTCATGCCCTCCAGCGAGGCGTGCACGCTCTTGGTCAGGATGATGCAGCCGAGCGGCGTGCAGGGCGACAGCGCCGCCAAGCCCCCGGCGAGCCGGCCGGCATTGTTGGGGTGCAGGCCATCGACGTCCTTGGCCGGATCGATCGCGTTGATGATGGTCTCGGTGTGCAGCGACTTCGGCAGCGGCAGCTGCACCAGGATGCCATGCACCATGGGATCGCGGTTGAGCCGCGCGATCAGCGCCAGCAGATCGGCCTGCGACACATCCTCCGGCAGCTTGTGCTCGAACGAGGCCATGCCGGCGGCCTGGGTCTGGGTGTGCTTGCTGCGGACATAGACCTCGCTCGCGGGATCATGGCCGACCAGCACGACGGCGAGCCCCGGCGTGAGCTGGTGGTCGCGCTTGACGCGGGCGACCTCGTCGGCGACGCGGGCGCGAAGCTCGGCGGCGATGGCTTTTCCGTCGATGATGCGGGCAGTCATGTCAGTCCCTTGTCTGCTGGTTCGGCTTGGCCGCAGTCAGCTTCCTCAATGTATCGCCGAGCCCTTTCGGATCGCCGTCCACCGCGACCTGCTTGAGCCGCGAGGTGGCGCCGGACAGCAGCTTCACCCTGGCTTTCGGCACGCCGAGCGCCTTGGCCAGCAGCTCAGTCACCGCACGGTTGGCCTCGCCGCCCTCGGCGATGGCGCGCACCCGCACCTTCACCACCGAACGGCCGTTGGCCAGCGTCTCGATCCCGTCGATGTCGTCGCGGCCGCCGCGCGGCGTCACGCGCAGCGCGATGCTGATGCCCTCGGTGGAATAGCGCCACGGATCCATCAAGGCCCCGTCGAGAAAGGGTCAGATCACGTTGGGATAGATGTAATAGGCGATCACCCGCTGGATGAACATGATGATCAGGATCACGATGATCGGCGAGATATCGAGCCCGCCCAGATTCGGCATCACGTTGCGGATCGGCCGCAGCACCGGCTCGGTGATCCGGTAGAGGAACTCGGCCACCGCGGAAACGAACTGGTTGCGCGTGTTGACCACATTGAAGGCGACCAGCCAGGACAGGATGGCGGAGGCGATCAGCAGCCAGACATAGAGGTCGAGGATGATGATGACGATGTCGAGAACAGCGCGCATATGAGGGGGGCTCGCGGGTAAGACAACCGATTGAAGCGCAACGAGACCGGACTGAGCCGCCATCGCGCTTCTTGATTGAGCAGGATCGTTTCGGAAAACCGCTATGCACTGGGCGCTCGGGCGGTCCGCCGGGTCGGGATCACGCCCTAGATATCGGTTCATCCCCCCGCAAACAAGGGAAGTTCCCGGCGGGACGGGCCGAAAACCGCGCTTTCACCGTTCTTGACTTGACCTTGGGCGGGACTGTAAATGGCGCCCGACTGACGGCCGGGATACTCAGCAACACCCGGCCGCGATGGGGCCATAGCTCAGCTGGGAGAGCGCGTCGTTCGCAATGACGAGGTCGGCGGTTCGATCCCGCCTGGCTCCACCACGCTTCGCCCTTCGGGCTACGCGTGGCGCAGCCGCGCAGGAGCCTGGAGGGCGAAGCGTGGTGTCCGGCGAAGCCCGAAGGGCGAAGACGGACTTTATCCGTTAGCCCCTCCCCTCACGTCCCGGTAAACCTTGGCGGCCGCTTCTCCACGAAGCTTGCGACGCCTTCCCTGAAATCATTGCCCTTCAGCGCGATCTGCATCTCGCGGTTGGCATCGATGGTGGCTTCGGCGAGCGTCTGGAACGGCACGTCGTAGATCTGGCGCTTGATCACCGCGATCGCGCTCGGCGAGACGAAATCGGCGAGGTCGCGGGCATAGGCATAGGTCTCCTCGCGCAGGTTCTCCGGCGAAGAGAGCCGGTTGACGAGGCCGATGCGCAGCGCCTCCTCGGCCGACACCCGCCGCGCCGACATCAACAGATCGAGCGCATTGGCGTGGCCGACGATACGCGGCAGCATCCAGCTGATGCCGTGTTCGGCGATCAGGCCGCGCCGCGCGAAGGCGGTGGTGAACACCGCGGTGTCGGCGGCGAAGCGCAAATCGCAATAGAGCGCGTGGACCAGGCCGATGCCGGCGGTGGCGCCGTTGAGCATCGCGATCACGGGCTTCCTGATCGCGGGATAGTAGGCGTAGCGCGTCTGCCAGTCGGCGCGGCGGTTCATGTCGAACGGGATATTCTCGCCGCGCCTGACCTCGTTGGGATCGATCCCTTTCAACGCGTCCATGTCGGCGCCGGCGCAGAAGCCGCGGCCCGCGCCGGTCAGCACGATGACGCGAACGTTGTCGTCGTTGGCCGCCGCCTCCATGGCGTGGCGCACGTCGCGCTCCATGATCGCGGTCCACGCATTCATGCGATCGGGGCGATTGAGCGTGATGGTCGCGATCCTGTCGCTGACCTCGTAGAGGATGTGCTCGTAGCTCACGGCGATCTCCCTGTGCCTTGTTGTTATCGATACGCGCGGCGATGCGGCCTGCGCGCGGCGGCCGACAGTAGCACATTCACCAGAATGAAAAGCCGGCGCGAAATTCCGCGTGGCGGCTATTCCGCCGCCTGCAGCAGCTGCCGCTGCGGCACGCGCGCGATCCAGCCGTCGATGAAATGCTTCAGCCACGCGCGCTCGGCGGCATCGTGCACAGCACGCTCGGCGAAGTGCAGATGACCCGGTTGTGCGCCCGGCGAATCCATCCGTGCGCAACCGCGCGTGGTCCAGCGATGCATCATCGCGTAGGTCACGTCGGGATGGAATTGCAGGCCGAAGGCGTTGCCGAACTGGAACGCCTGCACCGGGAAATCATCGCCCGCCGCGAGCAGGTCGGCGCCGGCGGGCAATTGAAATCCCTCGCCGTGCCAGTGATAGACCCGCGCCGGCCAGTCCGGGCAAAGCGCGCGGCCCGCCTCGGTCGGCCTGACCGGATAATAGCCGACCTCGACACGGCCTTGCGGATGCGGCGCGACCTCGGCGCCGAGCTGCCGCGCCAGCATCTGCGCGCCGAGGCAGATGCCCAGGAACGGACGCTGCTCGCGCAGCGGAACGGCGATCCAGTCGATCTCGCGCCGCACGTAGTCGTCGCCGTCATTGGCGCTCATCGGACCGCCGAAGATCACCGCGCCGGCATGCGCATCGAGCGTTTCGGGCAGCGCGTCGCCGAAGCGCGGGCGGCGGATGTCGAGGCGGTAGCCCAGCGCGCGCAGGGCGTTGCCGATCCGGCCGGGAGTCGATGTCTCCTGATGCAGCACGATCAGCACCGGCCGCAACGAGACCTGAGCCGAGATCTGATCCAAGACCTGATCTCTGGGCGTGACCGCGGCCGGCCTTCGGCTGGCGAAGGGCACCACGACACGGCTCTGGTCAGTCCGGAACGACATTGCCTCTGCTTAAAGTTTCGGCACGTAAGGCGCGATCATAGCTAAGTGGTCGTTAACATCGTGTGAGTTTGCGCACAGCCAGGCGAAGCAAATCGCGGGCCAGAAACAGCCTTAGCGGCAACGAGTGGGCTTTCCAGGGCAGCTAGCGCTTGCGGAGCTGGAATCCGCCGACCGCCGTCAGGATGAAGTCGCGCGGAAACAGCCGGAGCAGGAACGGCACCAGCTTGATGAAGGTGCCGGGCAGCACCGCGCGCTTGTTGGCCATCAACCCGCGATAGGCCTGACGGGCCACCTCTTCCGGTGAAACGTTGAGGATGGCGGAATCGAATCCAGGGGCAAATCCGGCGCGATCCTGAAACTCCGATGGTACCGGGCCCGGGCAACACACGGTGACACGCACGCCCTGCGGCGCCAGCTCACAGCGCAACGCCTCGGTAAACGACAACACATAGGCCTTGCTGGCGTAGTACACGGCCATGCCGGGGCCTGGCAGAAATCCGGCGATCGAGCCGAGATTGAGGATGCCGCCGCGGTTGCGGATCAGCTGGTCGGCAAAGCGCAGCGTCAGATCGGTCAGCGCGCGGATATTGACATTGATGATGTTGAGCTGCTCGGCGCGGTCGCGCTCGATGGCGCGGCCGAACAGGCCGAAGCCGGCATTATTGACGAGAAATTCGACCTCGACCCCGGCGTCGGTCAGGGCCTGCGCGATCCGGTCGCCCGCATCGGCGTGCTGGAGATCACAGGGGATCACAATCGGCGCTGCGCCGCCCTTGGCCCCGAGTTCGTCGGCGAGCGCCTTCAGGCGGTCGGCGCGCCGCGCCACCAGCGCCACACGGTGACCATTCGATGCAAACACGCGCGCCAGTTCGGTGCCTATGCCCGCCGATGCCCCGGTTATCAGCGTCACACGCTCGGTCACGTTTCAAACTCTTACTGCAAATTCTAGTGAGGTCCCCAACAAGCCGACGAGAGCATAGGCATGCGGTGGGACGCAAGCCGTGTGTAAGCTTGTGGACAGCGGCGAGGCACTGGTTTTGTGATGAAACGCCAGATTTTCAGTCGGATCGCCCACAATCGCGGCGGACATTAAAATTTCGTCATCCCTGATACCGGTGACGATGCGTCCGCCGGCGCGGGCAATCGCGTCAGATTGCGGCGTCCGCCGTGCCCCATGGGCCCTTTGGCAGCGCCGCCTGCTTCTCGGCAACCCGATGCTTGAGATCGATGCGGTCGCGCGAGGAAATGCCGAGCAGATCGGCGGCGCGCCAGACCACATTGTCCTCGAACTCGCTGACCTGACCGTCGGCATAGACCAGCTCCCACATCATCTCGACGATGCGCAGGCGTCCCTCCTCGTTCACCGAGCGCATGATCACACTGGTAAAGTGATAGAGATCCACGGCCTCACCCTCGACGCGCATGGCGGAGGCGATCAGCTTGTCGGCCGCGCCGCGGTCAAGCTGGAAACGGCTCTCGATCAGGCCGTGCAGCTTGCGCGTCTCGGCCGGCGTCGGCTCGCCGTCCAGCGAGACGACATGCACCAGCAGCGCGGTCGCCGCCAGGCGATAGTCGCCGTCATCGAAGGTGCGGTCGGCCTGGGCGTCGGGGGAAACGATATCGGCAATGAATTGGCGAAGTCCGTCGAGCATCGTTCTCTCTGTGGAATGAAGTCTGCCTGATTTGAGCGCGATCTATCCGGCTATCAAGTTTTTCCGGATCCCGCTCCGTTGAAATCTATATGGCGTGGAAACAGAACCGGTGCAATCCGCGCAGGTTCCCGCTGCGACATTACGTTTCGGCAACATGGATTGAGTCATTCCGGGGCGATGCGAAGCATCGAACCCGGAATCTCGAGATTCCCCGATGCGCAATTGCGCATCTGAGGTCTGGTCCTGACGGACCATCCCGGAATGACCATGTGCTCAACTACGGTATCTCGTACACCACGAGCTTGTCGGCAATGCCACGCAGTGCCGCTTCCTTCTGGATCGGCTTGATCGCGGCGCGATCGAGGATGCCCGCGACCTCAGCCGATTCCATCACCGGCTGGGTCAAATGGATTTCCTGCGACGTCGACAGGCTCTGCACCCTGGCTGCGATATTCACGGTCTGGCCGAAATAATCCTGCCGCTCGTTGAGTGTCACCGCGAGGCACGGCCCCTCATGGATGCCGATCTTGACGATCAGATCTTCCTTGCCGCGCTCGGTGTTGAGCTGCTTCATCGCCGCCCGCATGCGCAGGCCCGCCGACAATGCATGCTCTGGCCGGATGAAGGTCGCCATCACGGCATCGCCGATCGTCTTCACCACGGCGCCGTGCTCGGAAGCGATGATCTCGAGCAGCGCGTGGAAATGCGCGCGCACCAGATCGAACGCGGCGAGATCGCCGACCCGTTCATAGAGCGCAGTCGAGCCTTTGAGGTCGGTGAACAGGAAGGTGAGCGCGGTGATCTTCAGCCGCTGGTCGACCGTGAGGTTGTCGGCCTTGAACACATCACGGAAGGTCTGGTTCGACAGCATCCGCTTCGCGGTGAGGATCGGCTTGCGCTTGCCGAGCAGTTCATGCAGCGCATCGGCCGCTACCCAAACAGCGGGCAGCACGCGGGTGTCGGTCTGGTTGTCCAGCGACAGCCGGAGCGGCCCCGGCCGCAGCACTGTGGTGCCGGTCGGCGCCTGCAGCTTGTTGAACACGATCGAGAATTGCTGGCGCTCGGTGGTCGGCTCGCCCTGCACGTCGAAGAAATGCGCCGAGTGCGTCACCGGCTCGAACACGATCAGGAACTGCTTCGGCAATTGCAGCGACAGCAGCGCCTTTTCGCCGGCCGGCAACTCCAGCGATTCCAGCGTCACCTCCTTGAGCAGGCGCTCCAGCGAGTCTTCGTTGAGCTCGATGCCCGAGCTCCAGAACATCTGGCGGACATATTCCCAGATCGGCAGCGTATTCGGATCATGCGCGCCGATGCGGCGCACGCGCGGGCTGACGGTGAAGGCGACCTCGACCAGATCGTCGACGGACGCTTCGTATCCGGCCGCGCACAGCGCACAATTATAGTCGTCATGGCGCAACGACTTCAGCGTCGAATGCGCATCGAGCACGCCGCCGCAGCCCGGGCACAGCACATTCCAGCTCATGTCGAACAGGCCGAGCCGCGACGCATGCAGGAAACCGGAGATCACCTTCTCCTGGTCGAGCCCGGTGCGGCTCGAGAAATCCAGCAGATTGATACGGTTGAGATCCCGATCATGACCGTCCGCGATCAACTGCTGCATCGCATCGACCACGGCCGGATCGGTCGTCTGCCTGAGGACTGCGAAATGGGCCTGCGTATCGCTCATGGTGAGCCCCTAGATGAGCATTGGGACACCGCCGCGCAAGATCAGCGCGGCTTGATCGTAAACACCGGCGAACGGTTCGGCTGTGTCGTCACCACGCCGATCGGCAGCACCGGATCTTTGTCCGCCAGCGCTACGCGGAATGCGCCGACAATCTTCGCAAGCGCGAGCGTCGCCTCGACCAGCGCAAAATGCGCGCCGATGCAGACCCGCGCGCCGACCCCGAACGGCAGATAGGCGAACCGATCGGGCGGCGTTCCCGTCATGAAACGCGACGGCACGAACGCGTTCGGATCACGCCACAGCTTCTCATGCCGGTGCAACAGCCACGGCGCGATCAGGATTACGTCACCCTTCCTGACCGGACGGCCCGCGATGGTATCGGGACCGCCTGCCGCACGCGCGATCAGGAACGCCGGCGGATAAAGCCGCATGGTTTCGTCGATCACCGCGCGGGTGAATTTCAGCCGCTCGATGTCGAGCGCGCCAGACGTCGCCGCGCTCCCGACTTCTGCTGCCAGCTGTTCCTGGGTCAGGGGATCGAGCGCCAGCAGATAGAGCGCCCAGAACAGCGCGGTCGCAGTTGTCTCGTGGCCGGCCAGGATCATGGTGGCGACCTGGTCGCCGAGTTGGGCATCGGTGAAGGCCTCGCCGGTTTCAGGATCGCGCGCGGCGCCCATCAGGTCGAACAGGTCGCGGGCCGGCGCGTTGTCATCCTTGCCGGCCGCACGTCGCTCGGCCATCAGCATGCCGACGAACGCGGTCCAGCGCTTGCGGAAACGGGCGCGGCGGAAATCCTGCGGCGTCGGCCAATTCAACGGCAGCACCAGATCCAGCATGTGCGGCCGCGCCAGCGTGTTGCCATACTCCATCACGAAGTCGCGCAGCGCGGCGCCGTGGCGATCCATGCCGAACGAGAACATGGTGCGGCCGGCGATCTCCAGCGTCATCCGCTGCATCGCCTCGCGCAGATCGACCGGGCCGCCGCTGGCGGAGTTCAGCTTGGCGATGGTCTCGTCGACCGCCGCAATCATGTAAGGCACCAGCGTCGTCACCGCGCGCGGCGTGAACGCGGGCGCCAGCGTGCGGCGCTGGTGTTTCCATGCCCGCCCTTCGGCGATCAATAGCCCCTCGCCGAGCATCGGACGCAGCACGCGAAGGCCGGCCGGCGTGCGGGTGTAGTTCTCGTAATTGTCGACCAGCACATGGCGGATCGCATCCGGCGTGTTGAGGATGAAGCTCGAGTGGCCGAGAAAACGGCCCTGGACAATGTCGTCCTCATAGGCGCGCTGGCCCCAGGTCTCGATCGGCGAGTTGCGCATCACCCGCATGCGCTGGAATGCACCCATATCGTCCGGCGCACGCGGCGGGGCCGGCGGGACCAGGGGACGCCGCGTGACCGTGATATCGTAGACCTCGGCTATGCTCATGGTCCTCGCTTCCTGCCTCACGCGACGGCCGATCCGGCCATGCGATCCCGGCGCCATGAAGGCGCGCGGACCCTCCACCAGACCTAATAAGTCAGCTCGGCGACCGCAATCCGATTTTCCGATGCCGGCCAAGCCCGCATCATAATGCGTTCCCCGTTGAAGATCGCGGCGACCGGACGGCCGACATCGTCCGCGGCGAGCCGCAGCGTCGTCACCGAATCGGTCGGCACGCCCGGCTTTACATCGGCCGGCTCCCTGCCGTCGAACAGCACGATATCGCGCGGCAGGCCGAAATAGCCGCGCGGCCGCGACATCAGCACGACCGCGCCTGCGCCGGCATCGGCCGGTCCCAGCGGCCGCGCCGCGCGCAGATGCACGATCTCGGACGAGCGCACAAACGGCGAGCGATAGATGTGCGTCGTCGCCGTACCAGGTGATGTCAGCACGAATTCGAGCGGCCACGACGGGTCGACCTGCGCCGGACCCCAGCGACCGTCAGCGCCGGTCTGCGAGCTGTGCAGCGGGCCGCCGATGCGCTCGCCGGTCTCCGCCGCGACATGATAGATATCTACCGTGGCCCCCGGCACCGGCCGGTTGGTCGGCACGCCGCCGGGCATGCCTGTGACGAGGCCGCTCAGCCTCACCGCGGTCTCCGGCACGATCTCGATCCGCGACGGCTCGTGCCTTGCGATGAATTTGTAGATCTCGCGAAAGGCCCGCGGATGAAAGGCGGTCTCGCGATGATCGACCGCGCCGAGCACCAGATTGGTCGCGCCTTTCAGCGCCGGGCCTTCCGTCGTGACGTTGGTCGGCGTGCCCGGCTTGCCGACGAAGCGGCCGTCGGCTTGCGCATATTTGTCGAGGCCGTCGCTGCGCAGCGTCAGGAACAGGGTGCCAACAGTCACTTCGCTGTCGCCATCGTTCAGTCCGCGCAGGAACGGACCACGCCCGTTGAATTCGTTGCCGAGCCCGTCGTCCCACGCATACACACCGTGATTGGGCGTGCCGCACAGCACCGCGTGGCTGACGTCGCCGCCGCCACCATTCTTGATGTAATTGCGGATCGCGTTGCCGCCGCGCGAACTGCCGACCAGCGCGACCCGCGGCGCACCGGTCTTCTGCTTCAGCTCCCTGATCGCCTCGGCGAGCTCGCGGCGCTGGTCCTCGGTCGAGGAGCGGCTCGCCTGCTCGATCTTGTCGTCGGTGCGTGCCAGCGGATCGGTGAAATTGATCGCGGCCATGCGCTCGCGCGGCACCCCGTTGCATTCCATCCGCCACAGCGTCGTCATCCAGAGCGCGGCGTGATCGCCATTGCCGTGCACGAACAGGATCGGCGGGGTGTCACCGGCGGACGCCGGCTGAGCCAAGGCCGGGGCGCCGAGGCGGCCGGCCAGCAGGGACAGGGCGCCGGCCCCTTGCAATATTCTCCGCCGCGACAGCGCCATTGGCCCCTTCCCCCGACTTTCCTCGGCCTTCCTCAGGTCTTTCAGTGCCTTAGCTGTGCCCTGTCCCCGCCAAGGATGCCGTAATCGCTGGACAGAACACGCGTTTCGCGGGCATCAGTTGGTGCAGCCGGAATCGTCCAACAAGCCATAGCAGGCCAACCGGAACTGGATATGACCGAACCGCGCGATCGCTCCGACAGTATCACTGCACCGTTGCGGCATTCAATCTTCAGGCGAATCTGGCTCGCGAGCCTGCTCTCCAATCTAGGCATCCTGATCCAGGGCGTCGGCGCGGCCTGGGCGATGACGCAGATGACCGCGGAGGCCGACAAGGTCGCGCTGGTGCAGACCGCCTTGATGTTGCCGGTAATGCTGATCTCGATGCCGGCCGGCGCGATCGCCGACATGCACGACCGCCGCATCGTCGCGCTGGTGTCGCTGGCGATCGCGCTGACCGGCGCCACCATCCTGACCGTGCTGGCCTGGCTCAATCTGGTAACGCCGAACATCCTGCTCGCGCTGTGCTTCGTCGTCGGCAGCGGCATGGCGCTGTTCGGCCCGGCCTGGCAGTCCTCGGTCAGCGAGCAGGTGCCGCCGGAGACGCTGCCCGCCGCGGTCGCGCTGAACGGCATCAGCTACAACATCGCGCGCAGCTTTGGTCCGGCGATCGGCGGCATCGTGGTCGCGTCCGCGGGCGCCGTGGCCGCCTTCGCCGCCAATGCCGTGCTGTATCTGCCGCTGCTCGTCGTGCTGTTCCTGTGGAATCGCGTCAGCGAGCCGTCGCGGCTGCCGCGCGAGCGGCTGAACCGCGCCATCGTCTCCGGGGTGCGCTACATCACCAATTCGCCGTCGATCAAGATCGTGCTGACCCGCACCATGGTGACCGGCATCATCGGCGGCTCGGTCTCGGCGCTGATGCCGCTGGTGGCGCGTGATCTGTTGCATGGCGGCGCGCAGACCTACGGCATCATGCTCGGCGCCTTCGGCATGGGCGCGGTGATCGGCGCGCTCAACATCAGCGAGATTCGCAGCCGGCTCAGCGGCGAAGCCGCCATACGCGTCTGTGCGTTGACGATGGGCGCGGCGATCGCCGCGGTTGCCGTGAGCAAGCAGCCGGTGATCACCGCCGCCGCGCTGGTCGTTGCCGGAGCGGTGTGGATGCTGGCGATCGCGCTGTTCAATATCGGCGTGCAGCTCTCCGCACCGCGCTGGGTCGCGGGACGTTCGCTGGCGGCCTTCCAGGCCGCGATCGCCGGCGGCATCGCGATCGGCAGCTGGTGCTGGGGCCGCATCACGGATGTCGGCGGCGTCGAGATGGCGCTGTTGATCTCCGCCGGTCTGATGCTGCTGTCGCCGCTGCTCGGCATCTGGCTCAGGATGCCGCCGATCGGCGCACGCAACGAGGACGCGACCGATGCGCTGGCCGATCCCGAGGTGCGGCTGCAACTGAGCGGGCGCAGCGGGCCGCTGGTGGTCGAGATCGAATACCGGGTGGCGCAGGACAATGCCCGCGCCTTCCACAACGTGATGCAGGACGTGCAGCTCAGCCGCCAGCGCAACGGCGCCTATGGCTGGTCGATCGCCCGCGACATCGCCGATCCCGAATTGTGGACCGAGCGCTATCATTGCCCGACCTGGCTCGATTTCCTGCGCCAGCGCAACCGCGCCACGCAGATCGAGCGCGAACTGCATCAGAAGGCGGCCGACTTCCACATCGGCGCCGAGCCGATCCGCGTGCGCCGGATGTTGGAGCGTCCGTTCGGATCGGTGCGCTGGAAGGACGAGACCCCGGACCGCGCCGCCAAGGAGGTGATCCCGGTGGTCGCGACCGCAGCGGGCAGCAGTACGTAGTCACTCCATTGTCATTCCGGGGCGCGCGAATAGCGCGAACCCGGAATCTGGAGATTATCAGCTCGAGATTCCCCGATGCGCAGTTGCGCATCTGAGGTTCATCGCTCCGCAATGCCCCGGAATGACAGCTGATGGGTCTACTGCCCGTGATCGGCGAGCGTCTGCTGGCAGGCCTTGCTGAGGCGGCTGCGATGCTCCTTCAGGCACGCCAATACGACCTGATCGCCCTCGCCGAGATGGGCGCGGCAGAACCGCGAGGCATCGCGCGAGCAGGCATCCCGCCCCTGCTGCTGCGCCGAGGCGGCCGACGTCAACAAAACCAGCGGAACGACGGCAAACAGAAATCGGGTCATCTCTCAAAGCCTCTCAAGCGTTTCCGCGCGAAGTGGATACCGGTTCGCGTGAAGAAAACGCGTCAAATAAGGAATCCGGAGCCCCGTTCCGACTTCATCGCAGCGGAAGCGGCTCCAGGGAATGCGACGCCGGTTCTATAGCGTTTCCGTGCCGCGAAGAAGCTTGAAACCGACTGTGACGGTCATCACGCATGGTAACGCCCGCTTTTTCTTGTCCTTCCGGCGCCTTGTTGGGATCGCGTTAAGACCTTGTTGGCATTAATCGCTCGTTACGGCTGTGGCGTATCCTTAAGTTCCGAGAGAGTGTGTAGCGATGCGTAGTGCGTTGGGCCTGATGCTGGCCAGTGTTGTAACGGCGATCGTGATCGCCGGCGTGTGGTTCTGGACCTCCTCGCCGCGTGCCGACGCGGCTCCTCCGCAAACCACGGCTGCGGCCAAGGCCGATCCGATGCCTGCGGCGGCAAAACAGGCCGCCAGGGACGATGTCGAGACGACCGCCGCGCTGTCGAAGCGCGCCGACGCCACCCAGGCCGCGACCCCGGCCGCCACTCCTGCCCCGGCGCCGGTGCCGGCCCCCGTTGCGGCCGCGCCCAAATGCGCCAACCCCGACGCGCTCGGCATCAGCCGCACCGTCGTGGTCGACACCAATGGCGGCCCGGGCTTCGGCTTCCTGCAGTACAAGCAGTATGACTTCCTGACCGACAAGGAGGTCGTGCTGACCTTCGACGACGGTCCGTGGCCGACCACGCCGGCCGTGCTCAAGGCGCTGGCTGACGAATGCACCAAGGCGGTGTTCTTCCCGATCGGCCTGCACACCACCTATCACCCGGACATCCTGCGCCAGGTCGCCGCCGCCGGCCACACCATCGGCGCCCACACCTGGTCGCATGCGCATCTCGCCAGCAAGAAGTTGACCGAGCAGCAGGCCAAGGACGAGATCGAAAAGGGCTTTAGCGCGGTGAAGCTGGCGCTGGGTGCCAACCCTGCTCCGTTCTTCCGCTTCCCGGCGCTGGCGCACACCCCGGCGACAACCGCCTATCTCGGCACCCGCAACATCGCGATGTTCTCGGTCGACGTCGACTCCAACGACTTCAAGTCCAAGAGCGCGGACGAGGTGATCAACAACGTGATGACCAAGCTCGACAAGGAGCACAAGGGCATCATCCTGATGCACGATTTGCAGAAGCACACCGCGCAGGCGCTGCCGACGCTGCTGCGCAAGCTCAAGGCCGGCGGCTACAAGGTGGTCTGGATGAAGGCCAAGACCCAGCTCGAGACGCTGCCCGAATACGACGCGATGATGGCGAAGACCGAGAAGCCGATCGCAACGGGCCGGCCGATCGGCAACGTCGTGCAGACGGTCGCCGAGTAACCCCGCGAACGCACTCTCAACGCAAAGCGCCCCTGGACCCGATCCAGGGGCGCTTTCGCTTTCTGAGCGCGGCCACCCTCTGCTGATCCGACACGGCCGGACGACGTTGAACGCCCGTGCGCCTTCGAGAGTGGCACCATCGCGCCCGGTGGCTGCGGCTCAACCAAAATATCGAAAACAACCCCATGCAAAGGAGCTGGCGGATGCCGTCTCCAGACTGACCGTTTGAGGGCTGGTGCGCCGCACCAGGTGAAGATGAGAACTATCTTTACTCCATAGCCCTCTGGAGCCCTCCTTTTGCAAGACGGCGAAGGCTTGAGCCCTCGACGCAGCATCTACCGGCTTGTTTCCATTCGTGGTTCGGATCGGGAGCACCGGAACGTTGACCGGGTTGCTCGATGGTGCCGGCCAGGCGCATCCTCACCTTCGCCCCGGCGCGGGCGCAGCGGGTGTTTGGATCGGCCGAGATGTATTGTCCCGTCTCACGCTCCCATCACATGAAACCTCCAACCATCTTCGGAAACGCTGATGCGATCGGATAGAGTTCAGATCGAGCCAGCTGGCGCAACGGCAGGAAAATCCTGCTCGGGATCGAACGCGTTATTGAAAAAGTTCGTCAGGGAGTACATGGCCACTAGCGCGACGATCTCCATGACGTTCGCATCTGTGTAGCCAGCGTCCCGGACGGCTTTCATATCGGCGTCACCGACCTTGCCGCGGGTTGTGATGACTTTGCGCGCAAACTGGAGAGCGGCGTCCCGCTTCGGATCACTGGCATGACCCTTCCGAGCGAGAATGATTTCGTTAGCCGGCAGCTTGGCCATATGCTCGGCCGTAAAGCTGTGAACCGTCAGGCAGTAGTTGCACCCATTCACTTCGGAGACAGCGAGGCCGATGCTGTCACGTGTCTTCACGTCAAGCGCCTTGCTCAAAGAGCTGAGCAGTGTAGCCCATGCGTTGAACGCGATCGGGCTCAGCGCGAAGGTCGTCATCATATTCGGAGTGAACCCGATGTTCCTGGTGAATCCATCGAGAGTCGGTTTCGAAGCTGCCGGCACCTGAGCCGGTGTTGGCAATGCAGTTCGAGCCATCAGTAATCTCCGTAGATCGTATTATACCAGGTCCAGCACATCGGCCACCGGACGGCGCGGCTTCTGCGCCCAGTTTCCCGGACGCTCCGGCCCCACGGCCAACAGCAGGACCGGCACTTCGTCCTTCGCCAATCCGAACTCGCGGTGCACTGGTTCGGCGTCGAAACCGATCATCGGCGTCGAACCCAGGCCTAGCGAGCAGGCCGCATAGATGATCGCTGCCGCGCCGAAGGAGGCGGTTCGTAGCGCTTCATCGCGCTGGCGTTGTGGGTACTCCATGTACAGATTGCGCGCCGGGATCTCCCATTCCGGCACCATCTTCGCTGGCATGACGCCCGATTCCACCAGCGGCGCCAGGCGCTCTGGTATTACGCTGGAATCGGCCAACTTGCCGCAGACGATGAAGGTAACGGCTGCGTCGGTGATCGCGGGTTGATTCCAAGCGATCGGACTCAGCCGGGCTTTGGCTTCAGGCGTGCGCACGGCGATGAAGCGCCAGTTCTGCATGTGGAAGGATGTCGGTGCGGCGGTGCCGATTCGCACGAGCTCTCGGATCTGGTCGTCGCTCAGGGTGGCGGCAGGGTCGTAATACTTGGTGGAGCTGCGGCTCAGGATACATTCGATAACAGCATTGGTCATGGTTGGTCCTATAAGTGAAGGGATAGGTTGAGGCGCGAGAGTGCTTTCGTCCTCTTTGAGAGCGGGCCGGCCGCATTCATCGATAGGCGCGCGCCGCTCACGGACGAGCGCGAATGATCGTCTTCCCGCTGATCCGCTCGGTCGGGTTGAAGGCGGCAATGGCATCGTCGAGGGCAGCCACGTTGCCGATGTTTGTCCGCACACGTCCGTCACGCGCCCGCCGGACAATCTCACTCAGTTGGGCGCGATCGGGTTCGACGACGAAGTCTATCGTCCGGCCGTCAGCGGGCCGTGCCTCAGTCGGACCGGCGATGGTCACGAGCGTTCCTCCGGCTCGAATCAGGCGCGCGGACCGCTTCGCGATGTCGCCGCCAAGCACATCGAACACCAGATCGACTCCGCCGACATCTTCCAGAGTGTCGTTGTCGAGGTCGACGAACTCCTGTGCGCCGAAGTCGAGAGCCGTCTGACGGCCGGCAGCGCGTCCGGTACCGATGACGTAAGCACCGGCCTCACGTGCGAGCTGGGTTGCCATCGAACCGACGACGCCGGCGGCACCGTGCACGAGGACGCTCTGCCCCGCCCGAAGCCGGCCGTGATCGAACAGCCCCTGCCACGCGGTAAGGCCTGGCATCACGAGGGCCGCGCCCACCGTGAAATCGACATCGCCCGGCAGCGGCGCGAGGTTGCGCGCCTCGATGGCCACATATTCCGCCAAGGTGCCGTCGCGATACCAGTCCGCGAGACCGAATACCCGCTGTCCCACCGACAGCCCCGCCGTGCCATAGCCGAGGGCGGTGACCACTCCAGCCAACTCGTGGCCAGGGATCGACGGTGTTCGGTCACGCTCGCGGCGATCGGTCCAAGTCGGGGGCCACGTCAGCTCATCCCGGGTGAATCCCGCCGCATGAATCTCAACGACGACGTCGTTTATCGCGGCCTGCGGCTCGGGCCGCTCCACCAGCTTCATTCCGGCCGTTCCCGCCGCTTGGTCCGTCACAACGATTGCCTTCATCGTGCACCTGCCTGAGTGTGGCAGCTCATCATCTTCCGAACTCCTTTTCAGACGAACGAAAACCGGAAGGCGAAACTCGATGGCTCCAATGACCTTGGATATTGAATCGATGCCATCGACGCGGCGCATTTCCTAAAGCCACGTTGCCACTGGTCCCGGCGCGATGAAACCCGCGGCGGGCGTTCCTGGACGCGCGGACACGCATTCTGGACTCCAGAGCTCGCCAACGCCGAGGATCAGTGCGCCGAGTGTGCGCGACTCTGGCTAGGGAACGGGAAAGAGCCCGGTTGGGGCGCAGCGTCGGGTATGCACGAGCCCACGCGGCTTGCTTTCGGCCTTTGCTGTTTCCAGTTTTTTCTTCGGTCGGGCAGCGAGTTCAGCCAACGCTGATAGCCCGACGAACAGTTTCAATCGATGAGCGGAGTCGCTATTGGCACGCCCATCCAGATCGCACACTTGACGGGAGAGGTGCCTCGGAGGCGGTACTTGGCTCAAGTGCCCTTATCACTCCCAGCGTTCTTCACGCGCAGCCGGTACTCGCTAGGATCAACGTTGTAGGCTTTGCGGAATGCTCGCACGAAACTTGACCGGCTTTCGTAGCCGGCGTTGTAGGCCACAACATCGACCGGGGCTGATGTCGTCGTGAGATCGAGCGCCGCCTGCCGCATCCTGAGATCCCGAAGGATGGCCATCGGCGAACGGCCAAAGATCTCCGAGAACTTCGCCATGAATGCCGACCGGCTCAGACCCGCGCTATGCGCAAGGCTCTGAACCGTGTGAGCGGCCCCCGGCCGCGCCACCATATCGCCGAATGCACGCGTGATCTGCCGATCCGCGAGAATCGAAAACCGATCAGTCCAGCTGCGGGAGGACTTCATCGACCGCCTCACCAGAGCGATGATGACCTGCTTTAGCAGGGACGCCGTCATGGCGCCCATACCGATTTCCTGCACGCAAAGCTCCCCGACCGCTTCGCGAAGCTTCAGGTCGATCTTGTCCGTCGGCTCGAACTTCTCGACCACGGGCTCGCGCAATTCGCGAAACAACCCGACGGATTGTCCGAAGGATGCGTTGAAGAAGCCGCAGATCTGGATGATCTCGGGCTGCTCGGTCGGTGTTGCGATACGCAACACGCTGTCATGCTGCTTCCAGCAATCGCGGGAGATGAGCCTCTTCGGGCCGCTGGTTCCGTCGACTTCGATTACGAACGGGGTGCTCGGAGGCTTGATGATGAGGAGATGGGGTTCGAGCGACATCCAAGGCCCATCGCCGATCGAAATTCGTCCCCTACCACTAATGGTGTAATGGACCGCCGGTGCATCGATCGTCCCCATCTCGGCGCGATGGCCTGAGGGAATCAGCATTTCGGTGAGCGCGACGACATCGATCTCAAGTGCCCGCATGAGGTTGTTGAGATCGGCGGTGGCGAGCTTCGAGGCAGAGACGGCGATCCGCGAATCTGGCCGCTCGCCCTGTCCGCTTCCGGCCCGCGATTTGGCCGTGTTTTGCATGGCAACCTGCTTACAAGATCAACCCGTGAATCCGCTAGGCGAATCTGTCTTCACCCTTGGACTGGATTTTGTGGCACGCCAAAAGGAACCTTGGCATGGTTCAGTCCGATGGTTGGAACTTGGTCCTATCGGTGGGACCGTATCGCTGTAGGTTCTGGCCTTGAGACATGGTCTCGGCGCAACGCCGTCGCCCGTGCACGCCAGCGTCCAGCACAAGCTTGCGTGCCGCAGCTCCGATGATGCCTTGGGAATAGACTCGTCGGTTTGGCCTTCTCCTTCACGACGCCCGAACTCCGGAGAAACCCAGTGAGTGCATTCGAACAAGGTCGCGTGCGGCCCGCCGACAATGGCTTGGCGAATACGACCGCCGACAGGCTTCGCTGGCTGATCCCGGCGGCTGGAGCGATGGCCTATCCGTTCCTGCTCGATGCATTTCACCTCGCGGTCTCTCCCGCTGCTGGTCCGATGTCGTTTGGGCGACTGGCCCTGGCGGCGCTTTGCCTGTTGGCCGCGACCGCCGCGCCCTTGCTGGCTCTGGCTTGCGCTCATTGGATGACCAAGGCCGCACCGTCATCGTTCGCGCTGCGCGCCCGGCGCCTCGCCTACCTCGGCATCGCCGCGCCGCCCTTGTTCGTGCTGACCGGCGTCGGTCTCGGCCTGCTGCACATCCCTGTCAGTGACGAGATTGTCTGGGTCGCGGGTTGGCTCGTCGCGTGCCTCTATGTGCTTTTCGGCGGCGAGCAGGCGCAACGTGCGGCACCATCAGCCGCGATTGCGCCCCCTATCGCCAAATGGCGCGTGACACATGGCGTCGCCGCAGCGATCATCCTTTTCTACGTCGCATTCCATCTCACCAATCATCTGCTGGGTTGGCTCGGACCTGATGTTCATGCCGCCGTGATGAAGGCGGGGCGCACCGTCTATCGGTCGTCCGTGGTGGAGCCCATCCTCGTCGTATTGATGCTGTTCCAGGTCGCCGTCGGGATGCGGCTCGCTTGGCGCTGGAGCGCGCTGCCAGCGGATGCGTACCGCGTGTTTCAGATCGGCTCCGGCGTCTACCTCGCGGCGTTCATCGTCACCCATCTGAACTCCGCATTGGTCTCGGCGCGCGCCGTGCGCCACATCGACACCAACTGGGCCTGGGCGTCGGGTGCACCAACCGGCCTGATCCACGACGCCTGGAGCATTCGCCTGGTGCCGCATTACGCGCTCGGCGTCTTCTTCGTCCTCGCACATCTCACGTCGGGATTACGCGGCGTTCTGATCGCGCACGGCGTTGCCACGGCAGTTGCCAACCGGATCTGGGCAACCGGGCTCGCGATAGGCGGGCTGGTCGCGATCGCGATCATGAGCGGATTGTGTGGGGTGCGGATCTAGGCGACCTCTGATCGCGCGCCGAGTTGGTTTGTTCTGCTCCGATTGAAGGGCCGGCAGTCGCGGAAAGACTAAGCTAGTCGGTCGCAACGATCGCCATTTTGTAGCCTCTGGACCAGCGGCCCATCTCTTCAGCGAAGAGGGAACCAAGCGTACGGCGCTTGTGCGCCAACCACTTCCAACGAGTAATAAGTGCATCCGACCCTTCCGGATTAGCGAACATATTGACCGGCAAGTAGGCGTCCTTTCTGGATATTAGTTCGCCTGTATCCGCGTTGACGATTTGAAGTTGGCCGTTGCCGAACAAATCCGCTTGGAAGCGCAAGGCCTCCGCTATAATTTCAGCGCTCGCTGCAGTGCCGTCGTCGCGATAGCCGATGTCGGTGAACAAACTGAAGTGCAAGCGTTCTTCGGCAAAGTCCAGCGTCACGCGGAAGACGATTAAGTCATCTGCAAGGTTGTAGACAAGACGAAGGGCGTGAGGCCCGCTACGCGTCATCTCCTTTATGATTAGATTCGAGAGCGGGACGTAGGGTTCTCGATGCCGGATGCGAACACCGATGTTCGGTATATCAACCATTGTCCCTGCGGGTGGATTATCTCCACGCACAAGGTGCCCAACGATTTCATCTCCAAGAATGCGCTTGAAACCGTCAAGCTCATATAGATGCTTGTCATAGACCGTGAAGGTCGTTTCGACGCCTAGCTTTCCCTCAATCGCCCGTTCTGCGAGTTCAAGCACGATTGGCCGTTCGGTCCACAAGCGCCGAGTGTCGGTAGGGTCGTCCGGATCGATGATTGGCTCCTCGGCCGCGTGCGCCATTGCGCATCGGCCTGATTCATAGAGGTGTTCGCCAATGTCGGTTATGCCCCTCTGTCGCAATCCTCCGATGGCATCCCTCGAGGAGTGCCCCAAGCCCTTCGCGATCTCATCATTGATCCAATCGATTTGACGCCGTCTTCCTTTGCCGAGCGCGACTTCAAGAACGCGATAGAACGAGAGAAAGGAGTAACCCGGATGGTTTAGGCCGCGTCCTTCACGCATCAAAGCGAGCGCGAGCAACGCCTTGTCGTCCGTCGGTTCGGGCAGATAGGATAGGTCAAATTGCTCACAAATTGCGCCTCTGTGCCGCACGCTATCCATCATCTGTCTAGGCAAGCCGCCTCCGCCGAGACCTTGCACAAGCAGACCCGTCCGCTCGCTCCAAGCGAGTGCGCTGAGAAAACGGAGCAAGAGTCGCTCGCACCCTTCAGGGCTGAGTCCCGCCGGCCGCCGGATGGCAACCGCCGGAAGAAGTTCTTCGGCAATGGGAAGAATCCAGATGTCATAACCGCGATAGGTCGCCTTCTGTGCCGTGACCGGCCACAAGGTCGCATTCTCTAGATGCGCAACTATCCATTCGCCGGGAATCGTCAGTTCGCCGACAAGCACGCCCTTCGCATTTTTGATTTTCGGAAGCAACCTGATGTAAGCTCACGACTCGCGCCCTTGAGCGATATTATCACGCCAGGCACCGTTCGTTAGAGCGGTAGTGCCGCCTTCGTCGAAGACGACCCAATTTTGGGCCGCGCCGCCATAGGGTGGCGCGGCGGATTACGCGGCGTGCTCTAAGCCTTCGCTAGAAGGCCCGCGAGCCGAGTGCATTCGGCGCTCCAGAGACCCATGTCGGCGCACGCTTGTTCAAACGCCTGCAACCGCTCTACGTCGGTAGTGCCACCCTTGAGGGCTGGATTGAGACGCAGCGAGCGCTGCTTTGCCGCTTCAAGTTCCTTGAGCGCAGCTTGGTGCTCTTTGTAAAGTGTCATTGCTAGTACCTTTCGAGCGGTCGCGCGGTGCGCGCCGAGGCTGTTGCTTGGAGTCGCAAGAGCCGCTGGTCCTGTGCGACATCATCAGCTTGGACCAACTCGTGTGGGCGGATACCCCGCCTGCCTCGCCGCTCTTCCCGAAGCGAGCGAGAAGCCGAAATGTGGACGCGACGACCAGACGTGGAATTTGGCGGGGATTCGTATGTCGCGCAAGCGCCCGCTAGCTTACCTAGGCCGGGCCCCGATAATGCCGCTGTCACTGAGCTGTCGCTCGGCGTAAGGCTCAACCAGTCCAACTTGAAAACTGGTGCCGCAAGAGGGACTCGAACCCCCGACCCCGTCATTACGAAGCGCGAATTCGTTGTGTCCCAGTCGTGACCGCCGGTGCACGCCATTGCGCCAAAGTGCGCTTCCCGACGCGTCCAAACCGCATCGACACGCCCCTTGAGAGGTGAACTCGGGCGCACTCCAGCGCCGGGTATGGAACAGGGTCGAACTGAATAAACTGCAACCGAGGCTGTAACCACACCACTCACACCTAGCCGGCCACCGATCAGGGCGCCCTCAACGTACTCGCTCTCGACACCAGTTCAGTCGCTTTCTTCCTGGAAGCGAACGGCGATCTCAATGCCTAGTCGGGCCAAAACCTCAGGATGATGTCGCCGAAAGTTTTCTAACTCGTCCAGCAAAACGACAGCTTTTCGCTCCAGGTCGTCGATTTGGGGAAGCGGGCTCATCCCAGTGAAGTCGAACACGTAGGTGTCACCCTGCTGTCGCAAGCACTTGCGGGATGCGGCGGAGCCAATCACAAATCTATCGGGAATACCCAACCGTCCGCGCGGCAGATGGGCATGCCAGGATGATTTTCTGATTTGCATGGTTGTGCGGAGGCGTGCTCGGCGGCTCCCCGCGGCGAGCTGAATGGTCAACACCGGCCACCCTGTCAGGAACTCCACCCAAAGCGGGCCGCGTTCGGGGTCCCAATTCACACTTCCCCCGACCCGGGCATAGCCCTCCCCCAGGCTGAGCCAAATTCCGATACCGTCGAGTTCTTTGTCAGGACTATTCAGCATTTTTTAACCTTACCCCCGCCGCTCGCCGTTCACAACGCTGATCCTTGACCATATTGTAGTGATTTGACTCAAAAAAATTCAGGATTTGTCGTTAGCCTTTCGTTTACCATGTTGGTGGAACCGACTACCTTGTTCCAGGCGACAACAGCTGTCGTGGCGATGCCTTAAGGATCGCCAACCCTAGGTCAGGAGTTGTTCAGATGCCTGAAATTGTTAAGACAATCACGATCGAGCAGACGATCGATACGGTGATCAAGCAGGTTAGCGCCGCTGATCCGGCCTCGCCCCAGACGCTGCGGGATCATGTCACCCAAGCCGGACAGCACGATCCCTACAAGGCAAGCGTTGCGCTGAGGGCAATCCGTATGATGCTCAAGCCTCCGCTCGGGACCCACGTGCATCTCACTCAGCAGAAGAAGTGGGCCTACGAACGGGAGCAGTGGGCGAAGGACGCCGGCCTGAAGAAAGGACGTGTGGAATTGGACTTCGAGCCGGAGACCGAGACCACTCGGGCGTTGGTTGAAGCCCTCGACTCAAATCAGTTCCTTCCGGACACGGCACGGGAGGCCGTTACATCAATCAGCTCGGTTCTCGCCCTCAGAGCCAATAAAAAGCTCGACGAGCACTCCGCGGCGGTTGTCGGTGACAGCGTCGAGGAGCTTATGCACGAGATCGAGGTGCAGGCCCGGCTAATGGAAGAGAAGGAAGTTCGGATCCAGCAGGCAGAGCGGCATGCGGAGGACCTCCGTAGAACCAACGACCGACTTCTCGCAATCATGGAGCAGGTCATTGGGAAGCCCGTCAGCGAAGGCTCCTTGCTGCATAGTGAGGATCGGGAGAAGGGCGGCACTCGTCAGCGATCAAACTGAGAGCACCGCCCTAGCAACGGCTTAGTTCACTGGGTTCGGGCGGATGGCTCCCGCCCGACACCTAGCCGCAGGAGCATATTATGACGTTGGACGAAAAATCCAAGCTGGCTCGCAAGCTAACCCATGCCCTCCATCAGGCTCCGGACAACCCGGAGCTATTCGCAAACATTATGAAGGCCACGGTGGCAAGCGCCGGCATTCATGTGACTGATCTCTCCGTCACAATCGGCGATTTGACCAATCGGCTCGCTGAGCAGTTGCGCGACGCAAAACGGGATTCGAAGCCCACCTTCGATACCTTGATCGACATGGCGGGAACGAAAATCAGCCTGGGTAAGCGCCCAGAACGGGCTCTCGCCGATGCCCTCGGGGTCACCGTCAAAACACTCGAGGAACATAAACAGCATGGGCGAGTACCGCGCATGTGGCTCGATAAAATCAGAGCGCTGCCGGATCTCGATGAAACCACAGCCGAGTATGATCACGAGACCGTACGATTGATCGAACTGCTGGCAGAGAATGGATATACACCCGCGACGATCCACGATTCTTTCAGGCGCATCCGGACATCTCGGGCGGGCGCGCGGCAGATCGACAAGATCGTGTTTGGCAGCGCTGGCCAGTTCGACGCCGACGAAGTAAGGCGAATGGGGAGCGAGCTGTTCGGGACCGGGCAAGACGCGGTGCCCCGGCTTGCGGTCTGGCTGTCTACGCATCTGCGCAGCGATGCAAAGTTCGATGCCAAAGAGCTGAATCCGAAACAGGTCGAGAAGCTAAGGTCTCGGTTCAAGCGCGAAATCGAAATGCGACAGAATGATCCGACTTACTGCCGCGTCGCATCCGCTGCGGAACTAATCCAACGCCCGACGCGCAGTGGAGCTCGGTCTGCGGAGAGTGACCCCTTTACCGATTCGCGGCGCCTCCGCCAGCGCCTCGACAGCATATTTTCCGACGACGCGTCTGATCGACGAAACCGTCGTATGGCTCAGCTGACTGGCTTAGATGAGCGACACACACTTGACCTTCTCAATGGCGCTAACTCGGTCAGCGAGGCCTGGTGGAATTTCGTCGACGAAGTCGAGCGTGCGCTCGGAAGACAACGGGTCAGGTCACCAAATGAAGCAGAGCCCTCGCTTCTGCAACGGATGGGCTATGCGAGAGAACAGCGCCCTTAATGCGCTCCCTGACTCGCGCAAATTCACGCAGCGCAGGAAAATATTGGCATTCAGCGTTGATGCCGGGTCCGTGCCCTGTAACGCCGCAAACCCAGGCCGCCTAACTGTAGGAGGAAACAGTGGCAAAGACATACTCACTTGAGGAGCTTCAATCGATGACTCCAGACCGCCGCGCCGTTCTCTACCAGAACGCCATGAAGCAATTGGATCGAGGAGGGCAAGCGATCGTAGACATGATTGAGCAGAACGGCTTGTCGCTCAGCTCTGGGGACATGCTGAGTAGCGATCCCGACTACATCCGTATGGATGAAATAATTTGGGCGCACAAATCCGAAGCCCTTAAGGCAGTGGAGGCTGGACTTCCGGCACTGGCCGGCCTGGAGCCATTCATTCGCTCAGAACTTGGTGATCGGTACCGTCCTCAAAACGCCGGAACGATCAACGCTGGTTATCTTACGGCTGGCCTTATGAGACACCTTGGCTTTGTCGATGATGGCCCCGGACAAATGCCTCCGGGCAGCATTGCCAAAACCGCCATGAAATGGAAGCGAGGAAGCCGATAGAAGAATCAGAGCGATCCAACCGGTCGCGAATTTGCGAGGCAAAATATGATTGTCCGCTTCGCACTCAAGAAGCAGGAGACGGGCAGTTTGTTAAGGTGCATTCTCGTGGCGGTGGCGACGTTTGCCGTGACGACTCCTGTGACCGCCGGCGACGCCGATGTCTCGGGGCATTAGAGGCCTTTTACGGAACCTGCCTCGCGAACGGACCAAGTTTTGACCGCGTAAGGCGGCGGCCACCCTGTCTCAATTGGAAGCCGTTGCCATCTGAATACTTACGATGTTTGCTCTTCAACAGGCTCCGGATCGGTTCGAAGGCTGGCTGGTCACGACAGATGGCTTTCCCAGGAAGACCATGGTCGGGTAACCGGAGGCGGTTTAGATGGGCGGCCGATCATCACCTGCACCGTAGGGTCGCGGGCATGAACGGCAAAAATGTAGCGAGCCTACTCGAACGCTTAGTTCCGCGCAAAGTTGCGGAGTTAAATGGCATGCAAGAGAGCCGCATTTACAAGCTAACAACGGCGTACAAGACGCCGGACAAACGGTAAGCGTGTCGCTGGCGGCACCCATCAACGCTGAACCGATAGTCATACTGTAGTCCATGGTGGACGACAAAAAACGATAGTGCCGTTAGCGCTTAGTACCCACGACACCGACTCGACGTCGTGCGAGGGTTCAACCTCTGGCAGAAAAATCCCTGACCAGCCACCTTTCACTCACGAGTTGTATGCGGTAACATTCGCTCCATAATAGGGAATTTATTGGGGCGGGCTATGCGTTATTGCGCTTTTGCGTGTGCGGCCGTGGTGTGTCTCGGGGGCTGCGGAACACATCTTCCCGAGCTGGTGGATCCGAAAATCTTGCCGCTCGAGATGCTGGTTGCGAACATTGACTGCGAGTTCAAAGACGCGGTCCGCTACCAAATCTACCGAAAGGGTCACACCTGGCTTAAGACGTGGCAAGGTCAATACACGGTCACGCTCAAGGGGAATGAAACTGGTGGAGCAAAGCTCGCCTCGACCACGACACCCATCATCATATCTTCTCGCGCGGGTCTCAATTTCGGGGCAGGGGGCGGTCTCACGACGACCGCCAACAGAACGGCTATTTTGAAGTTCAACCTCGACTTTTCGAGCGTCAAAGATGGCCCTTACTGCGTCCCTCCGGTACCCGTCTCGGGTCACCCCATGCTCGCCGGCAAAATTGGTTTCGAAGAATGGATGGATCGTGCTTTCGCTGGCGTACTCTCGGATCCCACAATACAAGCAAAGACATCGTCAATCGCCAGTTTGGGGCACACCTTTGAGTTCAGCCTCGATCTGAATGCGAATGCGTCGCCGGTATTCACCATTGTGCCGGCGCCGACAACGACGCTCACGCCAACAGCCACCATCGATCGCCTCGAGGACAATATTGTCGACGTTTCCCTCGGTAAAGCCGCAGGTGCCACAGACACTGTTTCGAAGACAACCGCAAAATACGATGCCGAACAGCTCAAGGTTCTCGCCGAAATTCGGGATGCCATCAAGGATCTGACCGGCAAGGTCAAAGATGGCGAGGAAACGTTGGCTAAGGGCGCGCCTCTGTTGGCACAGGCAAAGGAGGCGGAACGGCTCACGCAGCCCAATATCATGAGCACTGTCCCTGAAGACCAAAAGTCCCTCATGGAGACAAAGCGCAGCGAGGCGTTCAAGTTCCTTTCAGACAACAGCGCAAAAATACAGGAGCTCCAAGATCTCGATGCGACTGTCAAAACGCAGCGGCGAGATCTTGTCACAGCGAAGGGGCAGCTCATCGACACGCTAAATCATCCAACGGAGCAGACCACGACGAAGCGGACGGTGCAGGCAACTTCGCCTTTGAGTCCCGATCAGAACCCGAACGTGACCAACACACAGCTGCAGCTCACGTTCGAGCGTTTGAACAACAATCTCCGGGTGCCCGTTCCATGATGAGCGGTTGTCACGCTTGCTAGCCGCTTTGCCAGAGCACGCACGGAAGCAGCGGTTCGTCGCCCCCTCGTGCGGGGCACCAACCGTCCCCGCATCATTCAGCTGTTAGGGGGGGGTCTAGGTGTATTCCAGAGTGCTCGCTGTGCGGACTGGGTACCTTGCGGAGGCTGATATCTGTGTGTTGTGCTGGAGCCCTGAGGAATGTTCGGAGCCATCGCGCGTGGGAAGAGCAGCTAAGCACAAGAAGAGGCTGGCGCACCCAAATGCTGAAGCGATCAGAAAGATCGCCGAGAACAAGAGGCACTCGCTCGCGTCCCGCCCCCCTGCTTCAGAGCGCAAGCGCTCTAGGCAGGTTGAAGAAGCTTTCCTTGACGGCTTGCGTGGTGGCTGGTCGGTTTCAAAGTCTGCGTGGGCAGCTGGAATACACGAACGGACAGCAAGACGCTGGAAAGCTGACTCATGTGCATCAAGACAAGAAGACGGGTCGTACAACGATGATTTTGCGCAGCGATGGGAAACCGCCTACGAGTCCGGCGTCGACAAGCTAGAGGATGCCGCTACCCGTCGCGCGGTGGAGGGCGTCGAGAAGCCGGTTTATCAAGGTGGTATTCTCGTGGGCTCAGTGACTGAGTATTCCGACACGCTGCTTGGTCTGATGCTGCGCGGCAAGCGGCCCAAGGTGTACAATAGCGAGCGTCACGAGCGCACCGGCAAGGATGGTGGCACCATTAGCATGAGCCTCCAGATCGAGTTCGTAGAGCCGGGGGACAAGAAATAAGCAAAGCTCAAGGCTTGCTTTACTTAGATCGGGTGCTCGCAAACGCATTGTTGTTCGCTTGGTCACCAAAGCTGACGTCCAGACCGAGCTAGACCCGTTGCGGTTAACCTGACGCCAGCGCGCGTCTTAGCCCAGCTCAGATCGGAAGGTTGTCCGTTAATCCTGGCGGAGGGTCACCGAATTCGGCCCCTTCCTTCAGCAGTTCTTTCTCGGCCTGGTACCAGAACGTATCCATGTTTCCGGCCGGCTCGCCAGCTTGTTTCCACAGTTGATATGCTCTCTTACGAATCTCTTCTTCATTTATCCCCGGCATCTAACGCTCCATAGTCAAAGTGGATTGCTCACGCCATTATCGTGCCAGGGGATCCACGTGCGGATTCCGAGATGATGGTGCGCACCGTACCGACTTGATGGCGCGCAGGGTTCCGAGATGATCGCGCGCAGCATTCCGAGCATTCTCCGCGCAGCATTCCGATTTGATCGCGCGCAGTTTCGGATGGTGTGAAGCCCGATCGTTGGGCCAATTCTCCGGCTGGAAGCAGCTGGGAGGATTGGATGCCAACGAGGAGGGTTATCATGCGCCAGGTGCGCGAGATTGTGAGGCTGAGCCTTGAGGCTGGGCTCTCGACGCGCGTGGTTGGCGAGCGCGTCGGCATCGGACCGACGACGGTACGTGACACGCTGAAGCGGTTTGCGCGCGCGGGTCTGGCATGGCCGGTCCCGGAAGCGACAAGCGACGCCGAGCTGGAGCAACTGCTGTACGGGGTGCCTGGCGTGAAGCCTGGTCGCCGCAAGGTGGCCGAGCCTGACTGGTCCGTTGTTGCCCGCGAGCTCAAGCGCAAGCATGTGACTCTGCAGGTGCTGTGGGACGAGTACATTGCGGAGCATCCGGACGGGTACCGGTACAGCCGCTTCTGTGACTTGTTCCGCAATTGGGAAGGCCGGCTGCCGCAGGTGATGCGCCAGCACCACGGCGGCGGCGAGAAATTGTTTGTCGACTATGCCGGCGACACGGTGCCGGTGGTTGACCGTAAGACTGGCGAGGTGCGTGACGCGCACATCTTCGTGGCGGTCATGGGCGCATCCAGCTTGTCGTTCGCGCTGGCGACCTGGACCGAGCAGCTCGGCGACTGGATCGCGGGACATAACGCGGCCTACAGCTTTTTTGGCGGCGCGACGCAACTGCTGGTGCCCGACAACGCCAAGGTCGCGGTGATCAAGGCCTGCCTCTATGACCCTATGGTCAACCGCAGCTACAGCGATATGGCGCAGCATTACGGCACGGCGATTTTGCCGGCACGGCCGCGTCGCCCGAGAGATAAGGCGAAGGTTGAGGCCTGCGTCGGAATCATCGAGCGCTGGCTGCTGGGGCGGCTGCGCAACCGAACTTTTTACAGCCTGGCCGAACTCAACGGTGCGATCGCCGAGTGGCTGGCCAAGCTCAATGACGGACGGGTGCTGCGCCAGTATGGCCGCACACGGCGCCAGCTGTTCGAGGAAATTGACGCGCCGAATCTTAAACCGCTTCCCGGCGAGCCGTGGGTCCATGCCGAATGGCGCCGATGTCGGGTCGGGCTCGACTATCACGTCGAGGTCGAACGACACTACTACTCGGTGCCCTATCGCTTCGCCCGTCGCGAGGTAGAAGCGCGGATCTGTGCGCGAACGATTGAAATCTTCCTGGGGGGCGAGCGTATTGCCGCGCATATGCGCGGCAGCGGCAACGGGCGGCACACGACGATCAGCGCCCACATGCCCTCCAGCCACCGGCGCTATGGCGAGTGGACGCCGGCAAAGATCCGCAGCGAGGCAAGCCGGATCGGCCCGATGCTGCGCCTGCTGATCGACCGGATCATCGAGGATCGGCCGCATCCCGAACAGGGCTATCGTTCGTGCCTGGGGATCATCCGGCTTGAGAAGCGCTTTGGCGCCGAGCGCCTCGAGGCGGCCGCGCTGCGCGCAATTGAGATCCAGGCTCGCAACTACCCGAGCGTCAAATCGATCCTCGAGAAGGGGCTCGATCGCGTTGCAACGCCCACGTCCCCCGAGCGCGAGCCGATCCTACACACCAACATCAGAGGCTCGGACTATTACCACTAATAGGGAAGAAAATGCTGACACACCCCACGCTCCACTTGCTTACCCAGCTCGGCCTTACCGGCATGGCCGAGGCCTTTAAGAGCCTTGCCGACAACGAGGAGGTCCATGGCCTCGCTCACGCCGAATGGTTGGCGCTGCTGCTGGACCATGAAGCGACCTGGCGTAACAACCGGCGCCTGGCGCTTCGCCTTCGTAAGGCAAAGCTGCGTCATCATGCCGTGCCCGAGGATATCGACTACCGCGCCCCCCGTAGGCTCGACCGCCGCTTGTTCGACATGCTGCTCAAGGGAGACTGGATCAAGAACCACGAGAATTGCGCCATTGTCGGGCCGACAGGCATCGGGAAAAGTTGGCTTGGCTGTGCACTTGGTCACAAGGCCTGCCGGGACAACCACTCGGTACTTTACACCCGGCTGCCGCGGTTGTTCGAAGAACTGGACCTTGCCCGGGGCGACGGCCGACTCAGCTCGCGGATGAAGAGCATCGCCGCCGTCGAGCTCCTGATTTTGGACGATTGGGGCCTCCAGGCCATCGACGCCAACGCGCGGCATCATCTGCTCGAAATCCTCGAAGATCGCTACGGCCGTCGGTCGACGCTCGTCACCAGCCAGCTTCCAATTGCCAAATGGCATGAGCTCATAAACGACCCAACTTATGCTGATGCCATACTCGATCGCCTGCTTCACAACGCTCACAGGCTCGAACTGAACGGTGACTCCATGCGTCGCCCGCCCGTTCTTCCTCGGCCTTGATTACGCGGTCTGCCAATGAAGACCGGGACTGCAGCCCGCGAAGCTGACCGGCCGCTACGGCACTGTTGGGGGCGCGCGTCCGGTCAGCTTCGCTCCATCGAGCGACACCATCAAACATGCGACGCGATCTCTTCGGCAGCCGCTTGACCACGGGCTAACGATAGTGCCAATTGCCTTTAACGATCGGGTACTTCACCTGCGCGCGATCAGATCGGAACGCTGCGCGGCATCAGATTGGAATACCTGCGCGCGATCATCGGAATCCGCATCCACGCGCGCGCGGATGATTTCCGAAGTCACCGTAGTATCCCTAGCTTTGTGAAACGCATTCTAAGTTGTTCTGCCCGGAATTCCAGCTTAGCTGCCCGCGCACGACTATGCGGCCGGACCGAATTCGCTTAGCGCGTTCCGGAGGCACGCCGGTCCCGAGTTCGACATGCTCCACCACGGCGACCCCATCATTGGCTGGGGTGAAGCGAATATCGTCGCGACGCGGTCACGAGCCACGCCGAGTATCTCGGTAACAAGCGTGGTTACAACGCTCTGAAACCAGCGCCTCAATATGTTGCTCGAGCCGTGTTCCAGCATTGCCGAATTCACTACAGTTTCCCAGCGGTTCGCGCGCACGTGACGACGGCCCGAACATCGAGGACAGCCGGGACGGGAGGGACAGCGGGCAATCCAGTCACTCGGAGTAGCATGGAGCTTCCCGGTGACGTCCGGTGTAGCCCCCGGGGATCGGTCCCGTCCTAACCGTCCCATGTCCTAACCTACGACCCCACTTTGGGAAGAGGGATGCACACGTTACCCCTTCTCTCTATCCGCCAGTGTCTCATCATAGGTAGGACAATTAGGACGATGAGGCGGGGAGACCCGATCGAAGCCCCTTCGAAGGGATCGAAAACGTCCTGCCCCCTTGCCAACGAGAGGTTAGGACGCGATTAGGACGAGCGGGACGGCTGCTCAATAGGCGGCCCCATCGTCTTCGTACGAAACTGTGGCCGGAAAACCAATGTCTCCAGGATAGGCCGTGATGAGGCGGTCATCGTCACCGCGCCGATATGCGTACGCTCGTCCACCTCCGATCCTACGTCTCGTCTTGACCCATCCGAGTTCCTTCATCGCTGCGTGCAAATTTTCGTTGTGGTGTTGTCCACGCTGACCGGGTCGGATGCCGAGGATCGTCCATAATCCTTCCATCGTGATGATGCCCGTCATCGGCTTGCCGGGCTCAAACTTGAGCAAGCAGGTGACTTCGTCCTTTATTCCAACGGCCTTTTCCCTCAGCACTTCGTCCAAAGTCGAGGTGAACGGATTGTCGATCAGCCGCAGCTGCTGTTGTTCCGATGCCGCTGGCCACAATTCTTCGGGCAGTCGGATGCTAGAACCACTGGCCTCCCGGGTAGCAGCTTCGGCCCACAGTTGGTCGCGGTCACGCTTCAGAGCCTCAATATCAATCCTGCTGGTCGCCAGCGGCCAGAACCGACGGTTGCCAGTCAAGTCACGGAGATAGGCATCGTTGTTTGTGGTTCCGATGATGATGCACTGCCGCTTACTCTCGGTAGGGGTACGTGCATAGGCCATCCGTCCCCGGTCTGTGCTGCGCGACAGGAAGGCTTTGAGGCCCTCGACCTCGCCTTGACGCATGCCGTGCAGTTCAGCCGCTTCAACAATCCACTTGCCTGATAATGCCTCTATGCTGTCCCTACCGCCGAGGCCGAACACCTTCTGGTCGGAGAACCATTCCGGGTTGACCGCCAGCACTTGAATCGCCTGTGACTTGGCGTTTCCTTGCTCGCCTTCCAGCACCGGCAATTCGTCAAACTTGCAGCCTGGATCGCGCACACGCCGCACTGCGGCGATCAGCATAATGCCGCCAACGGCTCGGACGTAGGGCGTATCCTCGACACCTGCGTAACTGACCAGCCAGCGGTCGAGCCGCGGCTCGCCGTCCCAGCGTAAAGCGTCGAGATAGTCCCGCACCGGGTGAAACCGGTGATGATTGGCGAGCGTCTGAACAGCAGTATGCACGTTGTCGGTTGAAGGATCGAAGCCAAACCTTTCGTGAATTATTTCACGTAGCCGCAACAGTGCCGGGTCGTTGATAGCTTCGGTCATATAGCTGTCGAGGTTATGGCCGTTGATTGAGTGTTGCAGGTTGAACAGGTCGTATCGGCATTCGATGCCGAGCAATTCGATTGCCTTTTTGGTGTTGGGTAGCGTTGCACGGGGTCTGCCGGACTTGGTGATATCGGGAAAAATCTCGACATTGGAGCGTAGTTGGGTTGCCCATTTGCCGCTAGCGAGCTTGCTGCGCGCATCCTTGATCATGCCAGTTAGTTCGTCGCGGCTGTTACCTCGATAGTCTTGAGGCAACGCCGCGCTGGAGATTCGTTCGATCCAATCGTCGTCATTTGTGAAATGCACCAGCTGGCCGCAAAATCTCAGCATCGCGTCGTGAGTGCCCTCGCCGCTCATTATCGCGGCCAAGTGTTCACTAGCGAATACCCCCTTGATCAACATGGGATCGACCAGAGGCAAGCTCTCTAACTCAATCTCTAGCAGCGGCTCATCAGTCCACACGTACGGCCGGTGGGTTTCGGGATGTATCGTCGGCGGAATGACGCAAAGAGCGCCCTCACCGAGAAATTCACCGGCAATGCTACGGTCAGCCAATTGGAGTTTGAACGTCTTGGTCGGCTCCGCGGCACGCATAAATCGCGCGATACCCTTTTTGCCCAACCGACCGATCGAATTTGGTGTCAGCGCGCACGCCAGTGAAACGAATTCATCGCGGTCAGCGTCGAGGGCTACTAGGTAGGTACCGTCTAGCAACCTAGTCCCGAGCCGCAGCCCGAGGCCGTAACTAGGACCGGGCCGCGCCATCACGGTGGGTACGTTCGCTGACCAACCTTTGGCGGGGCATTTTTTTGTACCCGGCATAATCTCGCGCGGCTGCAAGCCGTGATCAAGGCATGGTTGCTTCAGTTGGTCAAAGATCGACGAGAGTCGCCGCAGTTTGACACCGGTCATGACCGCACCCGGTACACCCAGCGCGACTTTTTGTCGGAGCGGATGATTCTGTGGGTTGGCGTGGGAAGAAAGCGTAGCGCGAAGAATTGTGCCTCTTCGCATTCGAGATCAACGATCACCAGATCATTTCGCGTACGACGTATCCGAAGAATGACTTTGTTGGGGTCTCGATATACTTGCGTCCGAAAGCCGACCGTGTTGGGGTGAGAGCCATTCTTAGCATGCTCGTTTCCTCGGCCCGCCTCCTGTCCCGAGGCGGGCCGTTCTGTTTGGGTCATCGCGCCGCCACCTCGTCTGCATACGAAACGACGGAAAGATTGTCGTAGTGGGTGTCGAGTTCAGCGATCTCCCAGGCAATACGGCCTGCAGAAATCTGCTTCGGCGGGGGATACAGCCCAGCCGCTACATCGCGTCGAATTTGCGTGCGGCTCCTTTTCTCCCCGTAGCGAAAGCGAAGATCTGTGTACGCTATGAAGCGCGGCTTATTATGCTCAGGGGGTCGCGAACCCGTGCGAGTCATGGTGATCATCATTGGTGGCTCCCAGTGATTAAGGAAGCCTCACAAAAACACACTGAGAGTGCCGCGTGATCCCACCGCCGAGCGGTGGGATCACGAAGGCTTGGCGCTACGCTAACGCTTCAGCAGTGCTCGCAACGAAGTCTCATATTCGGTAGCCGCGCTGAGCCGTTTTTTTTGTTTTCCATAATGTGAACTGGGGCGTCCCTTGCCATCTACTAGATTCTGCAACGCATTCCTTTGGCTCTTCGAAAGGCCCCATTTGCTAGCGGCAAGGTCGACTCGCTGCATGCTCGTCGAGCCGCTCCCGCGGCTTTCTTGGTACGTGTGGAAGGCCATGTCCACCACGCCTGCTTTCGAGGCTTGCGCCTTATCTAGCCTTCGAAAGGTAAATAGGTGGGCGAGTTCTGGGAACATCCAGTCTGGCAACTCTTGGGTCAGCAATAGCTTCACCAGCGGCCGAAGATCGCCGGTTTCATCAGCTTCGTCCAACGCCGACGTCCATACCTGATCAAAGCTCGTCACTTTGCTATCTCGCCTTCATTCACAAACGCGCATCTCTGAGAAAAAGTATGTCTGACGGCTACCAACCGCAAACCCACATTGAGCCTCTTCTCACGCTGACTGCTGTAGCGCTCAAGCTCGGCGTTCCCGTCTTCAAGGTAAGGCGTGCAGCCAAAGCTCGGCTGTTCCCTACTTACACGCTTTTCAACAACAGAAAGCTTGTCCGCCTCTCCGAGGTTTTGAACGCGATAGAGCGCTCGCGCTCGGACTCCGACGCACCGGACCGAATATCCCTTCCATAAATCGAAATGGTAGGGCTGAGACTCGAACAATGATCCAGACCTGATGCGACCCCATCATCGCTCGTGATGGAGCCAATGCCGTCGGACACGGTCCGAAGGGGCGTTGGGAGTCCTCGGTTACATCGTCGGTTGCAGCGAGCCGCGTTCTGACAACTCCGGAATTATTGCGGCCGTCCTTCGTCGGAGTTTTTCTCGTCGTTTTTGGATGTGGGGCAGCTATATGAGTAGCTCGGTCAATCTCACGAAGCGCGAGAGAAAGCGGAAGCTCACGGACGGCACGGTCGTGATGCAGACCCGCTATGTCTTGAATTACCGTGAGCCGCGGACAAGCAAGCGGCGCCAGCTGTTCTTCGAGAAGCAGAAGGATGCACAGGCCCGCCGGAACCAGATCATCGCCGAGATCGAGACCGGGACATACGCCGGCGACCGCAATCGTGCCGTGACTGTTAAGGAAATCGTCGACCGATGGCTGGAGAGCCGCAAGGGCGAGATTAAGGACGGCACCCTGGACGGGTACCGGAGAGCCGCCGCGAACATTGTCGGCCCCCTGCTGATCGGAACGCCGCAAGAGCGGGTTCGATTTGCATTGACCGGGGAGAAGCCCGAAGGCGCCAAAACCGTCCGCTTACTCGGCGACTTCAGGGTGCAGGACCTGACGACCGGCGACATTCGGGCTTGGCACAAGCAAGTCGCCTCCGAGTCGGCTGGTATTCGGCCAACAGAGCGAAGATGTTTCTCGGGTGCGTTCTCGCGTTGGCCGCCGAGGACCTAAACATTCGCCCGCCCGCCATGCCCCGAAATCTCGGGCGTGGGAAGCCGAAGACCAAGAAGACCCTACTGACCACCGAGCAAGTGTCGAAGGTAGTCCAGAATGCCCTCCGTGACCGCGAGCGGGGTCTCTACGTCGCTTTCCCATTCCTCGCAGGCACGCGGCCCAGCGAACAACTCGGGCTTCTCTGGGAGGACGTGGACTTTGGAGAGAACGTCATTCGGATCCGCCGCATGCAGGAGCGCGACGGCACTATTACGAACCTGACCAAGACGACCGCGGGCGCCCGCGACGTACCCATGGGCGGGCTGCTGCGAGGCCTGCTCCTCGAATGGAGGGTCGCTTGCCCGCGTCGCGACGGCGAGCTGCATCGTGTGTTTCCCGGCCTGGGAAGTCCCCAGCAGTGGCCCCTGCCGCGCATTGGAGGTGGCGGTCCCCTGCTCTATTGGAATTTCCGGCGACGGTTCTGGGTGTCGACCCTGAAGAAGCTAGGACTGCCGATCGTAACGCCCCACAGCGCGCGCCACTCGTTCATTTCGACGCTGCAGGCACAGGGTATAGAGGTTGGTCTGGTCGCAAAGATCGCCGGACATGCGAACGCCAATGTCACGCTGGGGCACTACACACAAGCCGTCAGAGGCGGCGAAAGCGCCGCAGCCGCATTGGAGAGAGCTTTTGGCGCCAGCGGCTAGTTCACTTAATCGATCGGTGCTTAGCCGCGGCTCCGCGTTGAACCGGTAGACTGCATCGATTGGCGCATCCGTAGTGTGACCCGGACTATTGTGTCTGGCAGTTCGCGTACTGCCCGTTCGTGACGCAAGACGTTTGCAGGGGCTGGCGGACCGCGGGCACTGGCGCCGAATTCGGGGCCGGCCTATTGGAGAGGAGCGCGCCGGCAATTGCCGCTTCTCTAGCTCCACGTTGCGCGTCGATATTCTGCCGGCACTGAGCGTATTCGGGCGTTCCAAAGCGCAAGCCGTACGATCGACACTGGGCGTCGGCTGCACTCTGACTGTTCACTATCGCTTGGTAGCCAGCCGTCCCGGGCAGGCAATCCGGATGGGAAATCCCGAGAGAGCAATCCAATGGATGATTGGCGCAGCCCGATAGCACGACGGCCATAAGAGCCATGCCCAGGCAATCCAATCCCCTAAGGACAAGTCCGTTCATTTGCATGGGTAGGCCCGCCACATCGCTACAGTGAGAGCCGTCTTGGCAGACTCGGCGAGTACGTCAGGATTATCACGCAGGAATTTTTTGGCGATCAGGCTTGCTATTGCGCCATTGATGTTCGTCGGTATGCAGACCTTTCCTAGCGTGAGGTCGAGGGTCGAGGCCACCCCCGCCGAAATGCCGTCTGCAAAGCCTGCGGTGTATGCCATGCACATCACCAACTCCGGCCCCGAATCGCTGCCGCAGTATTTCGCCAGATCCTTGGCAGAGCGTTCGTCGCCAGCTTTAGCGGGGACCGCAGCCGCGAGGGCCAGTCCAAATATTGCGAATCTAATCATAGGCTTATCCCCATCTCCATTCGGAACAATAAGGCACCTTTATCAACTACACAATGTTCATGGACCGCGTACTTACCATGCAGAACATATTGTTCGCCATGGAAGTATTCGCGAAACGCTTGCGAGATCGAGCCCGGGAGTTGGGGCTTTCGGACGCCGAGGTAGCCCGGCGCGCCGGCTTGGCTGAGCGCCGATATGGACACTACACTCGTGGAGCGCGCCAACCGGACTTTCAAACGCTTCTGCGCATTTGCCAGGTCCTAGGTGTTACTCCAAACGATCTTCTTATTAAGGCCCAATCGCGACTTTCGCAGCAAGGCCGTTGGCAAGAACGCTTGCGGGCCGCAGGAGCTCAACTCGACGTGGACGACTTAAGAATGGCAGTCGCCCAGGTCGAAGTCATCGTGGACTATCGACGAAAATAGACCGGGAGGGTCGGCTTCGATCCTGGCGAGCTAATCGCCATTTTACGGCGTTGAGGCTCTACGCGCGCAAATTGCGTGGCGCGCTCCCCCGTGTTTCGATTCCTCCATTGGGCCACAGGCAGTGGCTCGTTCTTTCTTCGCCAAGATCGACCAGTGGACACCACGCGCTTCGTTTACAGAGGCTTTCTCTTCGGGCATTACGACAGCCGCGGCGGCACCATGTTTGTTGAAGCGGGCACCGAGGATCAGGCGCTCCGGCACTACGCGCTGACATTGGGGTGTGAGCCCTCGGAGCTGGGCGAGGAACTCTTACGAGAGCTACACGACGGAGACTTTCTGTGCGAAGCCATGATCGAAAGCGCCGATCTGATTGAGGTAGGCGCCGACTTGGACGGCGCGACGACGGGTAGTTTTGACCTCGAAACCGGGGAAGGCGTTACGGCCTGGATCGTTGGACGCAACGGAAACCCAGAATTTTGGCTCGACTGCTTGCCGACTGACGGAAGCCCGCTACGCATCTGGTACGGCACCAAGCCCGCTGAAATTAGCTTCGCTCCCCGATGGGACGACGACGCGTACGGGCTCCTCTTTTATAGTGCCGGCACCCGGTAAAGCGTCTCTCTTCCCGATAACTTCAGATCTCCCCGATTGTTTGAAGCCGAGCGTCGAACTCCGCGGCGGATGCAAATTGCAAACGTCTTCTGCAGACGCTCGTGAACTCGAGGCGTCGCTGCCAGCTCCATTAGTAGGAACGCGATCTAGGAGCGCCAACGTCCTTTGACAATTTCTCGAATCACATTGGAGGTCCTGCAACATTGCAATTCAGGAGGGTAAGTGATGCCGAAGAAAACGAAGCTTAGTAAGGCCTCTGAGCACAGGCTCACCGCAAACATCGTCTCAAGCAAGTTCAGTTACTTCATAGCCGACCATCGCCCAAGTGGCGTTTCATTTGTGGACGACGAGGCAATCATCGACCTGGAAACAACGATTGAAGAAATAGAACCGGCTAATCCGGATCACAATGGTGCGACATTGGAGTGTTCTTTGATTTGCGCCAAGCGATACAATATCGATCCTCCTAGCGTTGTCGGACATCCGAGCCTCTTTTCGGTGACCCTGAAAAAGAACCGCCGATCCGTTCTCGCGTATTTGCCTTCTGAGGCATTCTGGGCTCTGCAAGCTCGTCTTGATGCCGGAAAGGTTATCCAGCTAGAGCTGACTTACATTGCGCCGAGCCGCGGAGTGGGCGATTTGACCAGTATCCATGTTCGGTAAGCCTAACAAAGCCGGGAAGCTCCGATCCAGCAGGGCGTGTACATGATTGCCCGGAGGGAGTGTTGCATGTCGGGTCGACCTCACGTGGATTTCAGCGGCTCTTGCAGCGTCTGAGAAAGCACCTTCCACAGGGCGCCTCATTTGCGATGGTGCACCTGAAGTGAAACGGCGCTATCCTGCGTAGCAGCTTTCGGTGCATCCTCGTGACAAATCACCGCCTACGCGCTCTTTTGGACCACTACACGATCGGTCGTTTGTGCCCTGTGCATTTGGGCTACATACCAAGGGCAGTAAGACGTCGCTCACACCTGCTATCAGGGGGCGCATTTGAACGCTGCGGTGAATATACGTCTCGTAGCCTCGAAATTCTCTGACTTGGCCATCTAAGACTGGACGGTGCGATGGACGAACCAATATCAAGCCGCTCAAGATCCGAGCCGAACGAGCCAAAGTCCTACGATGTAGTGTATTTGGCTTGCCCTTATACCCATTCCGATCCAGCAGTCCGAAGGTATCGCTTCGAAAGCGCTACGAGAGCTGCAGCAGATCTGATCAAAAAGGGCAGAATCGTATTCAGTCCGATTACTATGACTCATCCCATAGACATTGTGCTGGCGGGCGAATCGAACACGCTAGGATCGGACTATTGGGTAGCCTTCGACGAAGCATTCATGGAAATGTGCTCAGAGATAGTCGTGCTAACACTAGATGGTTGGGAGCAAAGCCGCGGAATTCAACGGGAGATCGAATACTTCAAGGATCGCAGGAGGCCGATCCAATATATGGACCCACCCAGCTCCATATCGTTGAATCAGTGATGCCCCACCGCAAGTAAGCGGCATCTGCTATCAAGGTGACGACGACTAGGGCGCTCCTCCATATCATCGTAAAGCGAAGCGTTTTATCTCTCCTATAGAGATACAAGCCGATCAACACGAAGACAGTTGATCCAAAAATCCGGTCTATTAGACCGTGGATGTTGATTGCGTAGAGTGCCCAAAAATAGATTCCCCAAAACAGTGTAATTATTGGGCCTCGACTGACGTCGGAGCTATCTCTAAGACCACCGGAGTAGATCGAGGCTATCGATGGGTTTGCTGACTCTCGATAGTAATACTTGGGAGTCCACTCAATTACGGTGAGAAGATCCCAGATTGCGTACAGCACATAAATGAAAGCATGAATGAACAACCACCAGACAAGGAGCTTGGAAGTCATTAATAAGAACATATAGATAAAGACGAGCAGAATATCGATCGCGAAGCGCCAGAAACTCCCCAACGGACGCTCTGCTATCGAAAAAAGATATCCGTCCCAGCTCAAAACTGTAGCAGTCAGCGCAGCCGATAAGATACTTAATTGCTGCCACTCGGCCAAGCACGGCCAGCGACCATGTTCAACCCATTGCATTCGCGAGAGAGTCGTAGCCGCACCTACGCTGATGGCTACAGCGAAGAGCCTTCTAATGAGGTCGTCTCGTATTTTTGCTCGCACCTCTTCGGGTTTCGGTTTGGATGCGGTATTCACTGGTCCCCCGTGCCTGCAGGCGAATTCACTGGCCGATAATTAGCCGTATCATCAGAGAGTGATTCGGAATGAATTCGCAATCTAATGTTGCAAAGCGCCGCCTACGATTGATCTGAAATTCGCTGATCCGCGCACGTACTGAGATCAGGGAGACCAACGGAAAGATGGTTGTTTTCGAAATTCAGTCGTCCTTGCTCACGACGTGATCGCAATAACTGCACAGCCAAGCCTGCTACGCATTTGGTACGGCGCCAGGCCCACTGAAATTAGCTTCGCTGCCCGATGGGATGACTACGCGTTCGGTCTTCTTTTTTATAGCGTCGGTACCCAGCAAAGCATCTCTCTTTTCGCGATAACTTCGGATCTCTCCAATCGTTTGGAGCCGAGCGTAGGACTTCGCGGCAAATGCAAATTGCAAACGTCTTCTGCAGATGCTTCTGAGGTCGAGGTGCCACCGCCGGTCCATTAGCCACTCGTCACCGTAATTGCGATGGCCGATCTACATTGATTTAACAAACAGCAATGGTGCATCCTCCCGCTGTTCGACCGCCTCGTCGTCGGTCGGATCTGGGACATTCAGCCTCCATTGCGAAGTTCCAGGTTTGACTTCAGCGTCCAGCGCCTGCAGACAATTGATCAGCGCTCGGCGTTCGCATGGACGGTTCATGCGCTTCTCGACTTGCTGAAGAATTTCCTCAAACTCCATTGGTGCGTTTGAAGGTGCCAAAACCGCTCGCAGCGCCTCACTCACACTCTCCCGACGAGGCCCTTCCCATTCGGCGAGATAGAGATACTGGCCTGAGTTCACCTTCAAGCGATCATCAAATATTGCCAGGCTAAACAGACCTTGAGCCGACATCCCAGTCGCAGATGTTAAATTAGATCGCTCCAACTCGGAAACATGAACGCCGGACCCGCGATTTCGAAGTATCCCTACAAGCCCTTCCCATAGCCGAGGCTGATGTTCGCGCTTGATAGAAATATCTCGATCATTGAGACCCCATAACCCGACTCCAATTCTCAATAGCGGATCATGTGACGCGATTTGAAAGTGTTCGTTCACCCCACGCAATGCAATCAATCGCTGTCGTATCTCGTCGGTTCGTAGAGGTCTGCCGGCCTGCTGGAGCAAGGACACGATCGCTTGGCGAATATCTATTCTCGCCTCCAGATCAGCGTCGCCGCCGCTCCAAATCATTCTTCCGAGACGCTTCAGGTTGCCTGACTTTTGAAGCGCTATATCAACGATATATTTGTTTAATTGAATTGGGAATGAGCCGTCCGCTTGGCGCTCAACGATCGAGCTGAGGATTTCCGATGCATGCCATTGCCTGCCGACTGCACCAAGCGTGATTACCTCTTCGGCTTCTTCGCTAACCTTTTGTAGTAATTCAGGTCCCGGTAGGTGGCGTTCTACGCCGTAGGTGCCTCGTCCAAGGAGATATCCGACGGCCGCCGCCGCATTGTGCGCGCGACGAATGTCGACTGGCCGCCCAGATCGGTCCGCTGCAAGGGCGGATATGGTCGAGAAGTGTAGAGGCTCGTCGGATTCATTGAGAACTGCTTCGACTATTTGCTCGACTCCACGACCAAAGGAAGTGAGGACGCTCCCATTTCCATCTGCTGAGAAATGACAAAGACCAGCAACTTTGTCCCAGAGCAGCTCTCTAAACTCCCGGCTTTTCTCGGATAAGAGATTGTCGACTAAGGCGCGGCAATTCTCCTCAGTCCAGGCCTTGCCGACGCCGGATTCAAGGAGCCGTCGCGCTTCAGTCATCGCCGCATCCCAGCGCGATTGATTCATTTGAGCGAAGTATTCCACCCCATCCACGGACACCACGCCAATGCCATCGCTGCAGAAATTGTCCAACATGTAGTGCAGGACGTCAGAAAACTCGCCGATCCCTTCGAACCAAAGATCAGCGGCCTCTATTCCCTTTACAGGCAGCGGATAGGTTCGATCGCGCAGTTGGGCCTGGAGCTTATCTTCTAGAACATCTCCCCAGATTGAACCCCGCACTAGCTTCTGTAGAGCTTTTGATTCTATCTGCCGAACTCTCTCCCGCGTGATGCTATAGTCGTCCGCAATTTGTTGTAGCGTCTCCGATACGCCAAGAAGGCCCATCCGCCGTTGTAAAATGTCTCGATCGCGATCTGAAAAGACAAGTAACGCCCTGCGAACTCCAGAGAGCAAGCTTAGCTGTTCTATTTCCTCATTTTTCTTGCGAGTTTCGGTATCCGCGGGCCCCTCCCGTAAGGCCGACTCGAGGCTCTCGCATAAATCGCGAACGGATGTTCGGCCAAAATTCGCTAGTCCGAGAAGTCTTTGTGTCGACCAGTTTGCTAGGTCTGACACCGCCATGATCCCATTGTTCGCGAAAACATTGGCTACTCGGACGGTAAGATTCATGGTCTCAACAGCACGAACCGCAAGCCAAGGAGGCGCAGCTGCTGCAAGTGCGCACGGATCGTTCAAGTCCTGCGCCAGCGCTCGAACGCGATATATCCCGAGTTGTCGTCGAAGATCCGGCGGGAAAGAAGCTTCGTAAGTCAAATAATCAGCATCGCAATAGGTATCAGCCGCGACAAGCGTCTGAAGATGCTCGGGCGCACTTTCGACGAATCGAAGAACCCAACCCTCAAAAGGACGTTCACTTGGTCGATCGGTCGGAGGAGCCGAAGCGGAACCGTCCTCGATTGTATATCCCCAGCCACGAAGGCCAACGTAGAGTGGCAGATCGGAGACCGTTTGGACAGCGTAGCGAGAGGTCTGAAAGGCCGGCGGAAGGGCGTACTTCGCTGCAGCGGTAACTAACATATGCCCGATGTGTAGTTTAGCCACTTCATCAAAGTCGCGAACAGGCGGTCTATCATAGCCTATGTGCAAGACGCCAACAGTCTCCTCGCGCCGCTCTTTGCTATTCCACGTGCTGAGTAGATCCTCTAGATCGCGATGAACAGTGACAGTCCAGTTGCCCGAAGGGGCTCGGGCCAACAGGAAGGCTCGAAGACTCGTAGCCATCGTTCATCCTGTTCCCAAACTAACTACCGGCACGCAGCATTTGGTCGAAATCGATATCGCCCAATTCAGCTTGGCGAAATAACTCAGTGACCCCCCAATCGGCCAGACGCTCCACGATCCGATATGGAGTAGCGGCCTCAATTTGATCGGGTAGCAAGGCTTCTACCGCTTGCTTCAGCGTCTGATCTGGATCGAGAGAACCAACATTGAGAAACGTTGTCCTCTTATTTATTTCAGGTGGGATTACGCCCTGGGCGAGCGCGAGGCCAACGGCAAATCTGTAGCCATCCATTTTCTCGGCGAAGTATCCCAACTCCTTCAGCCGATCGAGCTTATCATTTCCGGCCTCTGATAGCCCGATATTGATCAAGTCTGGCGTGGTCATATTGTCGTTCTCTCGATCAAGGACTGGGTCGGCGTCACTTCAGCGATACGGTACACGGCACCAATCCGCGGCCGAATTGATGCCAAATCCGTTTCGGGGCGGATTTCTCCGCTGTGTACCAATAGGACAAACTGGCTTGTAACAGACGGCAGATAACCGAGTATGTTGTCCCGATGATTCAGATCCAACCTACCAAACGGGGTATCCATTACGACGGGCCCAACGCCGCGTCCGGTTCGATTAAGTCCATCAATCAAGGAAAGCGCCACTACCTGTTCCGCACCAGCGCTTCGAAGAGGAACTTTGCGACCTCCTCCATCCAAGATGCTGAGCCCATAATTTGAATTGATCTCCAGGCCCCTGTATTCCCTCTGCGTAGTCATCTTCTTGAACGCTTCGTTAGCAAGAGTGCCTACCCGCTCTCTCAATCGGTCTCGGAGATCTTCAACGCTCGCTGCAAAGACGCGCTCTAAGTCACTCGCGAGGGACACCTTTAGTGTGCTTCTCTTTGATCGCGCCGGGGCTAGGCTTTCGATCGCTTTCTGAGCAATCGCAAGCTCCTCTTTGATCTTCTCTATATCTCGGCGCACATCGTTAATGGATTGCGTTAGCCGGCCCTCCTCCTTCAGGGCTTCAGTCTGAAGCACTCTCTTTCTAGCTAGATCAGCAGTGTCCTGCCCAGCAATTTCATCTTTAAGTCGCTCAATTTCATTTTCTGTTTTCTGTAGGTCGACCTCGGTTGCCTTGGCATCCTTGTCGATCTGACGCAATCGATCCCGGGCATTCACGCCCCTGATCCGTCCGAGCGAAGCGAGCTGTCCCGAAACGGCCTGAAGCTCGTCGTTGTTATCGCGAATTTGAGATGCCTCTGCTTGAAGCCTTCCTAGGGATGATCCCAATTCCGTTCGACGATCTGGGTTCAATTCCTGTCCGCACGTAGGACATTCACTTGAATCTAGCAGTCGAACTAGGTCATCAATTCTAGACTGAAGCCTCCCCTGCTCCTTAAGCCCTTGCGTGAGTAGAATCTGCTGTCGCTGCAGCTGCTCACGCTTTGTCTCCAGCCGCGCGTCCACGAGGTCGCGCCACGCCTGACCTAGCAGCGCTTGCCTTTCCAGCCGCTTCTGCTCTCGCCTAGTCTCGAGGCTGTCCTTCTGACCGGTGAGAGCGTCCAATTTGCCCTTCGCGGCCAATACCGAAGCGGCAGCCTCAAGCTCATCGTCGAGTTTATTTCTTTCTGCACGTACGTTTGCGAGTCGGGCCTGCAAATCTTGAATATCGCGCTCGTGGGCGTCCTGCTTCGCAGTAAGCTCTTGTTGTCGTTGTGCTTGCTTTTCTAAACCTTGTATGTGTGCGAGCTCACTTGTCTGCCTCTTTGTGGCGCTCTTCAGAATCGCGCCGAGTTCTGCCCTGCCGTAAATCAGCGCAGGAACGCCAAGCACTTGCTCGATCGCATCTTTTATCTGACGGCCTTGCTCGCTCCCCTCGATGAGCAGGCTTTCATACTCACCCAACAGTTCACCATCGAACAAAAAGAACCGCGAGATTTGCTCCGGGGCAATTTGGTCTATTTCTACGTTAACCTGATCTCCGCTGAGCTGCATTCCGTCTCTGCTTAGATAAACAGACATCTGGAAATCTTCAGGCCGGGTGGGATTTGCGACGTGCGGCCGGCGCACGGCAGATCGCCGCAGATCATACTGCCGCCCGTTTGACTCAAAACGAACGAACACCTCAATGCGCCAATCGTCTTCTAGTGCAGCGTCCTTATTGACCAATTCGTGGAGCATAATCGGACGCGAATGCCTGCCAATCGCTCGTCCGTAGAAACCCCAACGGATTGCATTGAGCAAACTCGTCTTGCCCCGCATATTATCCCCGAAGACGATCATCACATTCTGAAAATCGTCCGTAGGAAATTCGAGTTCAACTACACCCCTGTAAGGCATGAAGTTATGGCACGTGAGCTTCTGAAGCTTCATAGGGATTCCTTAGCCTAAAAGCTTCGATACTTGCTCATCGATGAGGCGCTCCATAGCGCTCAACGAAAGTGAACGATCGTCACTGAATTGGTATTTACTTTGGATCGCATAGCACTGTCGGAGCAGCGTGTCGTCAAGCTCCGGTGCAACATCTTGCCTCGCAGCAAGTAATGTCTGCCAGGCCAAGTCGTCATTGCTACTCATCCTCTTCAACTCCACCGATTGAAAATTCGTCAGGATCTATACCCATACCAATTGCGATCGCTCTTAGCTCGGCATCGGCGCCACGGTTGATGGCGTGTTTCGCAAATTCCACCGAGCGCAGAAGTTCGCTCCTGAGCAGGCTCAATTGCCCGACGTCTTCTTCTGCGCTGACGGGAACGACGATGGCATCGTGAATTGTTGCCATCTGCTTTCCCGCGGACTTCCTCAGCACTCGTCCACGGCGCTGAATGAATTGTCTTGGATTTTGAGACGACGCCAAAATCAGCGCGTGAGAAACTGCCGGAATATCGACGCCTTCATCGAGACATTTTATAGAAACTAGGATGCCTCCGAACGATCGAAACCAGGACATAGTGGCATCCCGGTCGCCAACCATGTTCGAATGATATTCGACCGCCTCAAGGCCCTCTTGCTTTATCCTGGAGAGCACTTCCGAGAGCTGATCGGTATCTTCACAGTAAACCAACCAGCTTTGACCGGCCTCGAAGTTAGCTTTTAGAACCTCCGCAGCCAGCTTGACCTTTACTGCCGCCTTCTTGGCAATCCGAGACCGTCGGATGAGAAGCATCTTCACTCGTTCGCTGAGAGGTTTTTTTCCCGTCTCGTCGGCCTTATTCTTGAAGAACTCCAGCTGGATCGCTTTAGTCAGTTGCTTCCAGTCATCAGCTTCGGTTGCGGTGAGCTGAACAGGATGAGGATAATATTCGTAAGGAACCAAGCGCCCGGCTGAAACGGCGTCCATCAACGATATCTTTGGTGGCACGACCTCACCAAAGTAGCTGAAAATATTCGCTGTTCCTTCAGGATCTCCATAACGTACGGGAGTTGCACTCAAGCCAAGTCGAGCCCAAGCCGAGATAGTCATAATAGCTGAATTTTGAGGGCTTCCTATTTGATGAACTTCGTCAGCGACAATCAGAAGGTTCTCGCCCTTTGACATGTTGCTTAGAAAATCGGGCAGGGAAGCAGTCTGCATTGTACTGAGTACAATTCGTCCTCCCAGGGAAGAGTCGGGGTCGGTCATGCTTCGCAAGCGGTTCGGGGAGCGCCACCCCTCATTCCCCGATCCAGCAAGTAGCAAGGCGGCATTTGGCAATTCTTGTCGTAGTTCTTGAGCCCACTGATCAAGCAACAGGCGGCTTGGAACAACGATCAGGGTGGGCAGCCCTTCCGCTACTTGTTGGCCAATAGCTAGGATAGCGGTGAATGTCTTTCCGCTTCCGGTCGCATGCTCAAAAATGCCGCGTCGGCCACGGCGCTTCCATTCTTCAATAGCATCGACTTGATGAGGCAATCCAACTCTTCGCGCCTCCGCCGAAGGCAGTTGCTCCGTACCCAACTCGTGTAGCCCTCCAAGTGCGCATCTCTTGAGATGATCGATGGCCCTACTAGGAAACGGAAACACTTCAACATCAGGATCCTCCTCCGACCAGAGACTGTCGAAGTGCGCTTCGTGACGTTTCACACGCTCCCTCTCAAGTCCATCCCGCCAATCGCAGAAGACCTCAATCGACTCGAAATTCCCGTTTCGATCCCAAGCGCTCCAGGTTTCATTTGCAGATCCCTTAAAGCTCACTCGGTTGCCCCATCCATCGGAAAAGATGCCAATTTTCTCGTGGTACAAACCTTTTCGATCGGCTCGAACGGCAACCTTGATGTCCATTGCTCCAGTGGAAACTAGCGTCGCAAGCACTCGTGTAGACTGCTGAGTTTGTTCGGCGGCCAATAGGCTATCGATCTGCTCTACTAACCGGTCGACGATTTTGTCGTTTCTTGCTGCGTAGCCGAGGACGATGGAGTCAATGTCGTCGGGAGTCAGTTCTGGGGAGCAGATAAGCCGGGTTCGGCCACCCCTCCTCGCGAACTCAATGATACTGGGGCCGATTACGACGAATACGGAAGAACGAAAATAACCTACTGCTCTTTTATACTGGTTAGAGTTTAGCAAACACCGTCGATAGAACGATCGGACGGGATCATCTTTGAGTGACCGATATTCCGTCGCGAGTTTGAGAGACGACAGATTTCCTAAGAACGGAGCTTCGTTCTCACTTCCTCCTTTCATGCTGAACCGCGCGCGGTACGATGCACACGCCCCCTTACTTTTTCCGTTTCGTTAGGCCAGATCCTGACTTCTTTCGTCGCGCGCGAAGGATCTCGAAACGCCCGCGCGATCCCTCGATGTAGGCACTGTCTGCTTCAACACCGAGCCAGCGACGTCCAAGATCTTCTGAAACTGCTCCCGTAGTGTTCGATCCCGCGAAAGGATCAAATACAAGATCACCCTTGTCGGTAAGAAATTGAACGAAGAATCCGGCAAGCGACGACTGCATACGAGCAGGGTGCGCGATGAGCTGACGCTCGGCGCAATAATCTCGATAGTTTCTGTCCCATGAAGTCCCCGTGTATTTTAGGAGCGCTTCAGGACATTGAGCTGCCTCCAACTCGAGCACGCTCGCAGATATTGACCCTCCATGATTGGTCAAAAATCCAGCCTCTGAAATTACGTGGCCGGATGGGCGCGCACCAGAATTGTACCGCTTTGTTTTGAGGAGAGACCGCATGTCTTTGCCGTACGGATTCAGGACATTGCGATTATCGGCTTTAGGCATCTTCGACCGAGATAGCCACCAAACATGGGTGAATGAGTCCTTCAGCCGTATCCGCCGAACATTTACCCACTCGGCAGGGCTCGGAAGCCTTGCGGGGTTATGACAAATTACGTGTTGGCAGAGATTGAGTTTGGCTGCCTTCTTAAATGCTAACAACGCTTCAACCGGAAGCGTAGACATTGCTGGCGATCCCTGTTCCCAGGCATTGCCGATCTCAATGACGATTGAGCCATCGTGGGCTAACAGATCGGATAAGCGGCCTGCTAGACTCGCCAACCAAGATAGGTACGCTTCGCCCGTCTCGTTTCCATATTTCTTTTTTGTAACCAGAGGGAACGGCGGCGAGGTCAGGATTAGGTTTACCTTGCCCCTGATCCGCTTAAAGTGAGTACTTTCCAGAGCGTCTTCTATCCGTCCAAAGAGCATCTTGCCTTTGGTAGTCTGGTACGCCTCAAAAACCTTAGGAACAGAACGCACCTCTGAGCGGAGTGCTATGTCGTGCAAACCATCCCCCTTGTCCACCGAAGCTCATGTTGGTTGCAATCACCATTTTTCACAATCGTCTCGGTCGGTCCAGCGAAATAGCGCCTGAGCGATCAGTCTTTTGTCGAAGATCTAACGTTTTCAAAGGGCGGGCGCCCGCCATCGCTCGCGGACGGCGAACTCACTTCGTGCGTCGACACGGGCCGAGGCTCGACATTCAACACTCTTGATACAGTTTGACGATTCAAACCTAGTCGGCACCACCGACCGATGCCTCTTCCTACCGGTAACCGGCGCGTAACCACAGCGACCGACAGACAATTTTGGAACGACTGAATGGGTGCCGCAAAGGCGCAGGAGGCGGGACTGGCACCCAGAGGAAGCCCTTCCGGTCGGCTTGAGCGGCCCGAGACATAGGTGACATTTCGTACCGGACACATGGGTTACACTTTCCGCTTTTGTTCTGCGGGAGGTGTGGATGCCGTGGAAAGCGAGTTCGGTGATGGAAGAGCGCCTTCGCTTTGTCGCCCGTCTGCTGGACGGGGAGGCCATGACGGACGTCTGCCGGGAGTTCGGCGTGTCCCGCAAGACCGGCTACAAGATTTTCGATCGCTACAGGGAACAGGGCGCGGCGGCACTATGCGATCGGTCGCGGCGACCGGTGCGCTATGCCAATCAGCTCCCCGAGCCAATCGAGGGCCTGATTGTTCGTCTCAAAGCCGAGAAACCGCACTGGGGCGCGCGCAAGATCCGTGAGCTCTTGGTCCGGCGGCTCGACGGCGATATCCGGGTTCCGGCCAAGAGCACCATCCATGCGGTTCTCGATCGCCATGGCCTGGTCAAGCGCGCAGGCGTGCCGCGCCACCGCGCGCGCGGCACGCCTCTGTCCGCGGGGGCCGGACCCAATGATCTGTGGTGCGCCGACTTCAAGGGCGAGTTCAAGCTCGGCAATGGCCGTTATTGCTACCCGCTGACCGTCACCGACCATGCCTCGCGCTTCCTGCTGTTGTGCGAAGCGCTCGATTCCACCCGCGAGGAGCCGGCCATTGCGGCCTTCGAGCGGTTGTTCCGTGAGCGCGGCATGCCGCGCGCCATTCGCTCCGACAATGGCGTGCCGTTTGCCAGTCCCAACGCCTTGTTCAATCTCTCAAAGCTCTCGGTGTGGTGGCTGCGGCTTGGCATTGCCATCGAACGCATCAAGCCCGGCCATCCGCAGCAGAACGGCCGTCACGAGCGCATGCACCTCACGCTCAAGCAGGAGACCACTCGGCCGCCAGGCTCCAACGGCTTGCAACAGCAGGAACGCTTCGACGCCTTCGTCCGCGAGTTCAATGCTGAACGCCCGCACGAGGCCCTCGATATGAAGTGCCCCGCCGAGCGCTACACCGCCTCAACGCGCGGCTATGCCGGCCTGCCGGAACTGACTTATCCGTTCCACGATCGCGAGGTGCTCGTCACCGCCTGTGGACGGCTCTGCCTGCATCGCAAGCGCATCAACCTCTCCACCGTGCTGGCTGGACAAAAACTCGGCATCAAGGAGGTCGACGACGGCATTTGGCTCGTCAGCTTCATGCACTATGATTTGGGATACTTCGACCTGGAGCAGAAAACCCTGCAACCCCTCGACAACCCGTTCGGCACGAGGCTGTCACCCATGTCTTAGGTACGACCTGTTACCCATGTCTCCGGGCTGGACAAGCTAATTGGTGGTGCCGCAAGAGGGACTCGAACCCCCGACCCCGTCATTACGAATGACGTGCTCTACCAACTGAGCTATTGCGGCGAACCGTTCGGCAACGGCCGGATCACGCGGCCACCTGATATCGGGCATGACCCCGATTGGCAAGGACAACGCGGGTATCGAACCATACAGCCGTTAACCTAACCCCGAATTAGCTTCCCAAACGTGACAGAAATCCGCGCCAACCGCCCACCTGGGCCTTGGGTGGGCCGATTTGTTCCGCAAATTCGTCGACCGGGCCGTCCTCGTCGACCCCGGGATCGTCGGGGGCCCGGACGATCGGGATCACGGCCGGAATCGGCGCCGGCGCGGCCTTGGGCAGGTCGGCCCTCGACCGGAACAAGGGGGCCGGCGCCGGGGGCGCCGATTCGGCGGCTGGAGGGGGAGCCGGTTCCGGCGCGGCGGGTTCGGCCGGGGCCGGGGCGGGCCCGGCCTCGATGGCCGCCGGGAGCGGGGCGTTGTCCTGCGCCGTCGGCGCGGCCGGCTCCAAGGGCTTGACCTCGACTGGCTTGACCTCGACTGGCTTCACCTCGACCGGCTCAACCGGACTGACCACTTCAGGCTCGCTGGCGACTTCCTTTGGCGGCTCGACCCGGCGCGGCGCCAGCATCGCCTCCTCGAAGGGCGACGGCTCGATCGCATGGCCCTTGTCGGACGGCAGCGCCGCCACCGGGGTCCGCCACTGGAAGGCGTCGAGCCGGCCGGTGACCGGCGAGACCGGACGCCAGCGGTCCGACACATAACCGTCGGCGGTCCAGACCGGATCGTGCAGCGCGCGCACGGCGCGCAGGGTCCAGGCCCGCGCCCGGCCGCTGTCGCCATGCTCGGTGCGCTCGATCTCGGCCATCAACAGCGCGACGCGTTGCGTCGGCGCCGCGACAAACGGCTCCAGCGCCGCGCGCGCCCTGGCGAACTCGGCGGCGTCGATCGCGGCGCGCGCGATCGCCAGCGCGCCCTCGATATGGCCCGGCGTTTTCGCCGCCAGCGTCTCGACCCGCACCAGGCGCTGGCGCGCGGAATCGCCGAGCCGCACATGCGAATAGGCTTCGGCGAGATCGGGATGGGGCTGCGCCAGCCACGCGGTCTCGACGATGCGCATCGCGCGGCGCACCTGATGCGCCTCGCTCTCGAACTTCGCTGCGAGCACGGCGGCCGGGATCAGCGTCGGCGCCAGCTTGACCGCCTCCATCGCGCTCGAGCGCGACAGGTCGCGATCGACGGTCTCGAACTCCAGCGCGCGCGCCGTCAGCAGCACGCCGCGCTGCCGCCGATAGGTCGCCTTGTCGATCAATCCGGCGCTCTGGTTGTTGTCGATGATCGACAGCGCGCCGGCCCAATCGCCCTTGGCGCAGCAGAAGCCGAGCACCGCATGCGAGGCCCATGACGACGACGGCGACACTTTCAGCGCTTCCTCGGCGATCATCACGGCCGCAACCGGATCGTCGGCGCGCTGCGCCTCGATGAACAGACCGCGCAATCCAAGCAGCCGCGTGTCCTCGCGTTCGGCCATGGCACGGAAGGCGCGCTGCGCGCCGTCGCGGTCGCCGTCGAGCTGCGCCGATTGCGCGTGCAGCAGCAGTGCCAGCGGATCGCCTCCGGCGTGGCGCCGCGCCACTTCGGCATGCGCGCGCGCCGCCGAGGAATCGCCATGCCCGATCGCAAGCAGGCCTTGCGTGATGGCGTGGCGGCCGCGGGCGTGACGCCGCTCGCGCCGGCCACGGCGGATGTGCGAGGGGATCTTCCAGAGCCCGCGCAGGATCACGCCGGCGACCATCGCGACGACGACGACGAGGCCGAGCAGGTACATCGGCTGCTTGGACGTGAAGCGCAAGCCGCCCCAATTCAGCACGAGATCGCCGGGCTGATCGGCCATCCAGGCCGCACCCGCTGCAGCGAGCGCGATCAGCAGCAGGAACAGAATGATCCGGATCATCAAAGACCTATTGCAAAGACTTACTGGTTGACCGTGGCGAGCGCCGCCATGGCGTTGTCGGCAAATTTACGCGACGCGTCGAGCGCGGCGCGGCGCGCGTCCACCTTGGCGAGCCAGGCTTGCGCCGCCGTGCGATCCGCGGGCGGCAGCGACTTCAGTTCATGCTCGGTCAATGCGAGGTCATTATGCAGGGCGGCCGATGTCACGCGCGCGACGATGCTGCCGCGATCGGTCCCCGTGCCGTCGGTCCGCTCGATCTGGATCAGCGTGGAGGCACCGGCCTTCAGACGATCGACCAGCCCGGCACTGGCCGCCGCAGCCTCAGGCGGAGGCGGCGCAAGTTTCGGCACGATCTCGATCAGCTCGCGGCACAGCGCGTTCGGGCTCGGCACGCCTGACCTCGCAAACGTCTCGAGCGGCTTCAGCACCTCGGCATCGTCCGACAGCGCCTTCGCGGCCTCGAGCGCGGAGGCATAGGGATCGCCGTGACGCACCGCGACGTCGAGCAGCGATGCCGCGACGACGCGGCGCAGCGGCACATCGTCGGCCTTCGCCTCGGCCTTGGTGTCGGCGATCTTGCCGTCCTGCCTCGCGATCGCAGCACCCTGCGCCTTCACTGCGTTCTCGACCTTGTCGATACGCGCCGTGATGCCGGAGAGATCAGGCGCAGCCGCGCCATCGCGCGGCGCGGCTTTCGCGTCATTGACCGCCGCCGCAAGCTTGTCGGATTGCGCCCGCGTCGCGGCGAGCTCGGTGCGCAGCGCGGCGATCGATTTGTCGAGCGCCTCCAGCCGCGCCGTCGCCGCGGGATCGGCGGCCGCCGCGACCGGCCTGCCGGCCTTCGATTCCAGCGCGCTCAGGCGCGTGCCGAGCTGGTCGATGGCGGCATTGGGTAGCGGCGCCGGGACCGGCTGCACGACGGGCCAGCCGAGCAGCCAGCCGACCCCGATCACCAGCGCCGCCGCGACGGCGCCGGATATCGGAGCCACCACCCAGGGCGACACCGGCCGCGCCGGTTCGGCGTCCGACGCCGCGGAGGCGGTCTCGGGCTGCGGCTCCGCTTGCGCTGCGGCGTCGCCTTGGGGCTCGGCCTCAGGCGTCGCCGCGTCCGCGGACGCCTTGCCGGCATCCTGGTCGGCCTCCTTGGCGACTTCCTTGGCGGCTTCCTCGGTCCCCCCCGCCTTCGACGGTTCGCTGGAGATTTCGGTCGCCTGAAGATCGATGGTCGGCGGCGCGCGCTTGGGCCGGGAATCCGGCGAAGATCCTGGGTCGTCTGGCCTTTCTTCAGCCATCGCGGGGGTCCTCAAAACTACTGGCCGCATACTGTAGAGCATGATGCGATCCGATTGAATTGGATCATGCTCTTATCCTTTTGTTTGGTCGCGTTTTCTTAACGCGAACCGGTCCCCACTTCGCTTGAAAACGCTCGCCAGAATCGGCCCAGGTTCTTAGAGCACGATCCGAATAACCGAGCATTGCCTAACATCATGGTCAGACGAAAGAATTATTCCGGTCTCGGTCGCAGGGTGCGGCTGAGCGCCTCCAGCAGGGCATTTTCGTCCGGCCGCGCCGCCACCACCACCTTGGTCGCGCCGGCGTCATGGAGCACCGCGGCGACGGCCGCCGAGATGCAGCATTGCGGCAAGGCGAGCGCCGAAATCTCGATCCCGTCGGCGCGCACGGTGTCCAGAAAGGCCCGCGCGCTGCGGCGGGAATAATGCAGCACCGCGGTGATCCGGTTCGCCATGAAGGCGTCGCTGACCTCCCTCGGGAAGCCGGCCACCGGCGCCATCCGGTAGGTGGTGTGGGTGACGACGCTGAGCCCGCGCTCGCCGAGCTCGCCGGCGAGATCGCGCGACAGGTCGGCGCCGGCGAGATAGAGCAGCGCCGCAGACGCCGGCAGTTCGCCGGCGTCGACCCGTGCGAGCACGAGCTTGCGCAGCGAGACCGCATCGCCCTTCGCCACGATCACCTTGTCGAAGCCGGCGGCGCGCGCCGCATCGGCGGTGTGTACCCCGACCGCAAACAGCGGCAGCCGCAACAAGCGGCTGGTCGCGAGATCGACCGCACGCAGCGCATTGGCGCTGGTCAGGATGACGGCATCATAATCCGCATCGTCGTCGCCGCGGAACGGCAACGGCTCGAAGCGCAGCACCGGCGCCGACAGGGCGTCAAAGCCGCGCTGGCGCAGCGTCGCGAGCGTCGCGTCATTATCCGGATGCGGTCGTGTGACAAGGATTGTCAGGGTTTCAGGCCTCCAGCCGTATAAATTGGACGTTGGCGACCGATTGCACTTTAAGACCTCGCAATGCTACCCCGGAGCGGACATTTTGATGAGCATCATCTTGCCGGAAACCGGTTCCGGCCTGTCCGGATCATGCTCGTAGCACAAGGACCGAAATTGGGACACGAACCGCCGATGCTGGTGCTGGGGATCGAGACCACCTGCGATGAGACCGCGGCCGCCGTGGTCGAGCGCCAGGCTGACGGGCAGGCGAAAATCCTCTCCAACGTCGTGCGCTCGCAGACCGACGAGCACGCCCGCTTCGGCGGCGTGGTGCCGGAGATCGCGGCGCGCGCCCATGTCGACCTGCTCGACGGCATCGTCGCCACTGCAATGAAGGAGGCCGGCGTCGGCTACGGACAATTGTCGGCGGTCGCGGCAGCCGCGGGCCCCGGCCTGATCGGCGGCGTGATCGTCGGCCTCACCACCGCGAAGGCGATCGCGATGGTGCACGATACGCCGCTTATCGCGGTGAACCATCTCGAGGCGCACGCGCTGACGCCGCGGCTGACCTGCGCACTGGCGTTTCCCTATTGCCTGTTCCTGGCCTCGGGCGGACACACCCAGATTGTCGCCGTGGTCGGCGTCGGTGAATATGTGCGGCTCGGCACCACGGTCGACGACGCGATGGGCGAGGCGTTCGACAAGGTGGCGAAGATGCTGTCGCTGCCCTATCCCGGCGGACCGGAGGTCGAGCGCGCGGCCGCCGGCGGCGACCCGACGCGGTTTGGCTTTCCACGTCCGATGCTCGGCCGCGCCGATGCGAATTTCTCGCTGTCGGGACTGAAGACGGCGGTGCGCAATGCAGCCAGCCGGCTGGAGCCGCTCGAGCCGCAGGACGTCAGCGATCTCTGCGCGAGTTTCCAGGCCGCGGTGCTGGAATCGACCGCGGACCGCCTGAGCGTCGGCCTAAAGCTGTTTCAGGAGCGGTTCGGCACGCCGCGCGCGCTGGTCGCGGCCGGGGGCGTCGCCGCCAACCATGCGATTCGAAGCGCGCTGCAGGAGGTCGCGGCGAAGGCGCAGACCACGCTGATCATCCCGCCGCCGGCGCTCTGCACCGACAATGGCGCGATGATCGCCTGGGCCGGCGCCGAGCGGATGGCACTTGGCCTCACCGACACGATGGAGGCGCCGCCGCGCGCGCGCTGGCTGCTCGACGCCAACGCCAAGGCGCCGGCCGGCCACGCCAACAGCCGCGCCGGATATTGAACAATGTACGACGGGGCGCGCATCAGGCACCGTCGCACGTCGCCCCGCTTGCGGGGAGAGGTCGGATTGCGCAGCAATCCGGGTGAGGGGGTACAGGTCTCAACACTCGGCTCGCTCGCGGATAAAGCCCCTCACCCCAACCCTCTCCCCGCAAGAGCGGGGAGAGGGAGCGAAGACAGGCCCGCCTGATGCCGGCGCATATGTCAGTGAGCGTGATCGGAGCCGGCGCCTGGGGCACGGCATTGGCCGATGTCGCGGCGCGCGCCGGGCGCAAGGTGACGCTGTTTGCGCGCAATGCCGAGCATGCCGCGCAGATCCAGGCGACGCGGGTCAATCCGCGGCTGGCTGGTGTCCAGCTTCATCCCGGCATCGCTGTGACGTCGGATATCGCCGTCGCGGCACTCGCCGACATCATCCTGGCCGTGACACCGGCGCAGCATCTGCGCGCGGCGGTCGGGCATCTTGCGCCGCATCTCAAACCCGACACGCCTGTCATCGCCTGCGCCAAGGGCATCGAGCACGGCACGCATAAATTCATGACCGAGGTGATCGCGGAAGCCGCGCCGCGCGCGGTCCCCGCGATCCTGTCGGGGCCGAGCTTTGCCGACGACGTCGCGCGCGGACTGCCCACCGCCGTAACGCTGGCCACCAGGGACGAAGCGCTGGCACGCGCGCTCGTCCAGGCGCTCGGCTCGGCGACCTTCCGGCCCTATCACACCACCGATGTGCGCGGCGTCGAGATCGGCGGCGCGGCCAAGAACGTGCTGGCGATCGCCGCCGGCATCGTGGTCGGCAAGAATCTCGGCGCCTCCGCGCTCGCAGCGCTGACCACGCGCGGCTTCAGCGAGCTCGCGCGCTTGGGCCGCGCCTGCGGCGCCCGCGCCGAGACGCTCGCCGGCCTGTCGGGATTGGGCGATCTGCTGCTGAGTTGCTCGACCGCGCAATCGCGCAATTTCGCACTCGGCCTCGCGCTCGGCCGCGGCGAAGCCGAGCCGATCGGCAAGCTCGCCGAAGGCGCGTTCACCGCGCCGGTGCTGTGCGAGCTCGCCGCCGCGCAGAAGGTCGACATGCCGGTGTCAAACGCGGTCGCCGCGATCCTGGGCGACCGGCTGACCATTGACGCAGCGATCGAAGGCCTGCTGACGCGGCCGTTCAAGGCGGAGTAACGCACGTCACGGTCGCGCGTGGCGGAGCTTCACCATCCGCGCACATCGTAATAGCGTGGCGGCGAACCGTCGGATCCCGGTCCAACAAATCGAAAAACGGATCCCAAGGGAAAACCCATGCGTCAACCGCATCGCGCCATCCTTTCGATCAGCCTCGCCGTCGCATTCACCGCCTCATCCGCCATAGCCCACGCCCAAACGGCCACGACCTACGACGACCTTGCCAAGAGCGAGGCCGCCGCCAATGCGGACAACGGCAAGCGGGTCGCGCCGCTCAAATCGATCGGCAATCCAACCGCCGACGTGTCTGCCGAGATGCAGGCAATGATCGGCGCGCCCTATCCGCCGCATTTCAATGCCGACCCCAAAACCCCGGCGGAATGGAAGGAGTTGATCGATCGCCGCGCCAAGCTTCTGATCGCGGGTATTCCGGCGCTGAAGGCGAAGCTCGGCGTCAAGGTCGAGGAAACCAAGCTTGCCGGCGTGCACTGCTACATCGTCACCCCGAACAAGATCGCGCTCGAGAACAGGCGACGCCTGCTGATCCACGTCCATGGCGGTGGTTACGTGTTCGGTCCCGGCGAAGCCGCGCTGCCGGAAGCCATCATGATGGCGGGCTTTGGCGGCTTCAAGGTCCTCTCGGTCGACTACCGGATGCCGCCGGACTTCCCCTATCCGGCCGCGATGGACGACGCGATGGCGGTCTGGAAGGAAGTTCTGAAATCGCACGAACACCGCCGGCTGGCGATCTTCGGCACCTCGACGGGCGGGGCGATGACGCTTGCGATGGTGTTGCGGGCGAAGGATGAGAAGCTGCCGCTGCCCGCCGCCATCGCGCCGGGCACGCCGTGGTCCGATATCGACAGGATCGGCGACAGCTACGCGAGCAATGAATGGGTCGACAATGTGCTGGTGACCTGGGACGGCTGGCTCGGCCGCGCGGCGAAGCTTTATGCAAACGGCACCAGCCTGAAGAATCCCTACATTTCGCCGATCTATGGTGACTTCAAGGGCTTCCCGCCGACCATCCTGACATCGGGCACGCGCGATCTGTTCCTCAGCAACACGGTTCGCACGCATCGCAAATTGCGCCGCGCCGGCGTGATCGCCGATCTCAATGTCTATGAGGGGCAGTCGCACGCCCAGTACCAGTTCAACGCCGACGCGCCCGAGACGAAGGAGGCGTTCGCCGACATCGCCAAGTTCTTCGATCGATATTTGAAGCAGTAGGTGCCGCGCTTCTTGATTTGACGCGTTTTCTTCACGCGAACCGGCATCCATCCCGCATCAAGTGCGGGACAGGCTTCGCTTGAAAACGCTCTGGATCGGGTGCCCGTGCTTGTCGCGGGCATCGACGTCGCTGTAGATTGCGGCGCAATCGAACGGGGTGAGTTGCGATGAATTACTGGCTGGTGAAATCCGAACCGTCGGTCTGGTCGTGGGACCATCAGGTCGCCAAGGGCGCGAAGGGCGAAGCCTGGACCGGCGTGCGCAACTTCACGGCACGGCAGAATCTCGTCAACATGAAGAAGGGCGACAAGGCGTTCTTCTATCATTCCAACGAGGGCAAGGAGATCGTCGGCATCGCCGAAATCATCAAGGAAGCCTATCCCGACCCGACCGACAAGACCGGCAAGTTCGTCTGCGTCGACATCAAGGCCGACAAGCCGCTGAAGACGCCGGTGACGATGGCCGCGATCAAGGCGGACAAGAAGCTCGCCGACATGGCGCTGGTCAAATATTCGCGGCTTTCGGTGCAGCCGGTGACCGCGGAGGAGTGGAAATACGTCTGCAAGATGGGCGGGCTGTGATGTCTCGTCCAACTCTACTGTCGTCCCGGCGAAGGCCGGGACGACGATAGGGGATGCGGACCTACGCCCCGGCCGCCATCACCACCTGCGCCAGCAATTGCTCGCGCTTGGACTGGGTGCGGTAGCCTCCCATCGTCGCGGCGAAGCGTTCGAGGATGCCGTCCTCGAAGGCTGTGACGATGGTGTCGTGGACATAGCTCTTGCGGCAGATCGCCGGCGTGTTGGACAGCTGGTCGGCGGCGGCACGGATCGCATCCAGCACCTGGCGCTTGCGGCCGCGCTGGCTGGTGGCCGGCGTGATCCGGGACAGCGATTCCACGACGACGGCCGACGCCATCAGGGTGCGGAAATCCTTCAGCGAGATCTTGATGCCGGCGATCTCGCGCAGGAACGCGTTCACCGCCGTGGTCGAGGCGGCCCGTACCACGCCGGAGCGGTCGTAATACTGAAACATGCGCTTGCCCGGGACGCCGCGCAGGATGCCGATCGCACGCACCAGCTTGGCCGCATCGCATTCCTTGCGCACGGCCTTGCCGCCCTTGGCCTTGAAGGTCAGCACCAGGGAGTCGTCTTCCAGCGTGACGTTGGACTTCAAGAGCGTGGTGGCGCCGCGGGTGCCGTTGAGGCGCGCATAGGATTCGTTGCCAGGCCGGATCGCGGTGCGCGCGATTAGTTCGATCACCGCCGACAGCGCGAACTCGCGCGTCGGCTCGTCGCCGGACAGAAACGCCGAGACCTTGCGCCGGATCTTCGGCAGCGCGGCCACCAGCTTGGCCAGGCGATGCGCCTTGCGCTGCTCGCGAACCTTCTCCCAGTCGGCGTGATAGCGATATTGCAGCCGGCCCGCGGCATCGCGGCCGACCGCCTGCAGATGCGTATTCGGATCGCTGGAATAGCGCACCTGGCGATAGGCCGGCGGGACCGCCATCGCGTGCAGCCGGCGGATGGTGCGCGCATCGCGGACCCGCGAGCCATTGGCACGGACGAATGAATAGGTCTTGCCGCGCTTGATGCGGCGGATGGTCAATTCGTTCTGGTCGCCGAGCCGCAGGCCCAGATCGCGCGCCAGTTCTTCAACCGTCGTTCTAATGGCAGCCGGCGCGTCGAGCTTGAGTTTTGCCGGCGGCTGCAGCCTGCCCCGCGGCGGCTTGGTCGGCCACTGGCCCAGTGCCTTTGCCAAGGCGACAGCGGGATCGGCGGAAACGGGCCGCACAGCCGCGATATTCTGCTGATCCATCATTACTCTCGCAAGACGCCTTGTTCCGCTGTTCTCCCGGTAATGCCGTTGCTTCGGGCTTCGTTCCGGTGGGCCGTCTGGCCTCGGAAACGCGATTTAGGGCGTCGGGGCCGACATTGCGAGTCGCGAATCAGTTATTGACTGTATTAAATTACCTTTCATGGGTGCCATTCGCCCGCTAACGTTGATTTTGGGCTGCCCGGGATCGGACAAAATGACGCGAGCGCGGTGCCGGAAACCGGCGTTTGAACGCCCGGAGGTCCACCGCGGTCCCCCAGATCAGGTCAGCGACCTTGCCCTTTCGCGCGCCGCTCTCGCCGGGGCGCGGCTCGAGCTCGGCAGCCACGGGACGGTCCAACCGCTGGCCGCAATCAAGGATTATGCGGTCACGAACGTGTTGACGCAGCTCATCGCGGCGGCGTCCGACAATTCGTTCAATTGTACCTGAAGCCGTCCATCAAATTCAGCGTCAGCGCATCGTCATCGCACGCGGCACTGCTGCGGTGACGGCGAACGCGCAGAGAACGATACCACTACGACCAAGAGACCAGTGACCCCGAGCAAGCGATGGCGCATAGGTTTCTCTCGTCGATGCGTTGCGGTAAGCCGTCTTGTCACAAGTGGAAGCCGGCGGACTATCCGACGGCTTCCACGCGACGAAAGTGACAGTCCTTTTTCCTTGCCGGGCCGGAATGCGGCAACGCATAATCGCGGCAATGATCAAGACGGCTTGCCGTCGCGTCGTGCGCGATCGGCAATGAGTGGAGGAAAATGATGTCCGAGAAGATCTATGACGTGTCGGCCGACTGGGCCAAGCGCGCCTATATCGATGACGCCAAATATCGCGAGATGTACGCGCACTCGGTCAAGGACCCGAACGGCTTCTGGGCCGAGCACGGCAAGCGGATCGACTGGATCAAGCCCTTCACCAAGGTCGAGAACGTCTCCTTCGCACCGGGCAACATCTCGATCAAATGGTTCGAGGATGGCGTGCTGAACGTCGCCTGGAACTGCATCGACCGCCATCTCGACAAGCGCGGCGACCAGACCGCGATCATCTGGGAGGGCGACGATCCCTCCGAATCCAAGCACATCACCTACCGCCAGCTGCACGACGAAGTCTGCAAGATGGCCAACATCCTGCGCACGCGGAACGTCAAGAAGGGCGACCGCGTCACGATCTACCTGCCGATGATTCCGGAAGCGGCCTACGCCATGCTGGCCTGCGCGCGGATCGGCGCCATCCATTCGGTGGTGTTCGGCGGTTTCTCGCCGGACAGCCTCGCCCAGCGCATCAAGGACTGCGACTCGAAGGTGGTGATTACCGCCGACGAGGGCCTGCGCGGCGGCAGGAAAGTGCCGCTGAAGGCCAATGTCGATGCCGCCATCGCCAAGACCGGCGGCGTCGATTGGGTCGTGGTGGTGAAGCGCACCGGCGGCAAGATCGACATGAACCCGACCCGCGACCTCTGGTATCACGAGGCCGCTGCGATGGTGACGACGGAATGCCCGGCCGAGCATATGCACGCCGAGGATCCGCTGTTCATCCTCTACACCTCGGGCTCGACCGGAACGCCGAAGGGCGTGCTGCACACCTCGGCCGGCTACCTCGTGTTTGCGTCGATGACGCATCAATACGTGTTCGATTATCACGACGGCGACATCTATTGGTGCACCGCCGACGTCGGCTGGGTCACCGGCCACAGCTACATTCTCTACGGGCCGCTCTGTAACGGTGCGACCACGCTGATGTTCGAGGGCGTGCCGAACTATCCGGACAATTCGCGCTTCTGGAACGTGGTCGACAAGCACAAGGTCAACATCTTCTACACCGCGCCGACCGCGATCCGCGCGCTGATGCAGGGTGGCGACGAACCGGTGAAGAAGACCTCGCGCAAATCGCTGCGCCTGCTCGGCTCGGTCGGCGAGCCGATCAATCCGGAAGCCTGGGAGTGGTATTACCGCGTGGTCGGCGACGACCGCTGCCCGATCGTCGACACCTGGTGGCAGACCGAGACCGGCGGCATCCTGATCACGCCGCTGCCCGGCGCGACGAAGCTGAAGCCCGGTTCGGCGACACGGCCGTTCTTCGGCGTGGTGCCGGAGATCGTCGATGCCGACGGCAAGACGCTGGACGGCGAGACCTCGGGCAATCTCTGCCTGACCAGGTCATGGCCGGGCCAGATGCGCACGGTCTATGGCGACCATGCGCGGTTCGAGCAGACCTATTTCTCGACCTACAAGAACAAGTATTTCACCGGCGACGGCTGCCGGCGCGATGCCGACGGCTATTACTGGATCACCGGCCGCGTCGACGACGTCATCAACGTCTCCGGCCACCGCATGGGCACCGCCGAGGTCGAGAGTTCGCTGGTCGCACATGAGGCGGTGTCGGAAGCCGCCGTCGTCGGCTACCCGCACGACATCAAGGGCCAGGGAATCTACGCCTATGTCACACTGATGAAGGGCACCGAGCCGACCGAAGCGCTGCGCAAGGAGCTGGTTGCCTGGGTCCGCAAGGACATCGGGCCGATCGCCTCGCCGGACCTGATCCAGTTCGCGCCCGGCCTGCCCAAGACCCGCTCCGGCAAGATCATGCGCCGCATCCTGCGCAAGATCGCCGAGGACGAGTCGTCGAGCCTCGGCGACACCTCGACCCTGGCCGATCCGGCCGTGGTCGACGACCTCGTGCAGAACCGTCAGAACAAGAAGGGCGCGCCGGCGTAAGGCCAGCAGCAGCAAGGATCAGAAGACCAAACAAGGGCCGCGCGCGATCACCGCCGCGGCCCTTCCCGTTTCCTGCAACGGGCGCTTCACGGGATTGTCATAGGCAAGGCGCGATTGAGGCGCGTTTGTGGCCAAGTGTTGTTTCCAGGTCATTTACTTTAATCCGAACTTTTCATTCTCTCCGGCCATCAGGACGTGTCTCGCGGCCGGTGTGAAACCACCCGGTTAACACACGCAGTTAATGTTGCGTGCGTGAGACCGGCAGGCCCGGTTTTTCAAGGGCTCTGCATTTCGTTTTTGGCTTCCTTGCGGGAGCTGTTGGGAAGTGGAGAGGTTGATGTCGATGAAGTTTGCGGTGGCGCTGGCTGCCACAGCTGCTGTTACCCTTGGTGCTGTTGTCTTGACGTCGCAGGCGGCCGAAGCCCGGCCGGAAATGGTGGGAATACACGCCGACAACTATGAGCCAGGCACCATCGTGGTGAAGACCAACGAACGGCGGCTCTACCTCATTCTCGATTCCGGCCACGCGATGCGTTACCCGGTCGGTGTCGGCAAGTCCGGCAAGCAGTGGGCCGGCACCACGAAGATCGACGGCAAATATCGCAACCCAGCCTGGTCGCCGCCCGCCGAGGTCAAGCGCGACAAGCCCAGCATCCCGAACGTGATCGCCGGCGGCTCGCCGCATAACCCGATGGGCGTCGCTGCGATGACGCTGGCCGGCGGTGAATATGCGATCCACGGCACCAACGTGCCGGGCTCGGTCGGCGGTTTCGTCTCCTACGGCTGCATCCGCATGCTCAACACCGACATCACCGACCTCTATTCGCGCGTCGAGATTGGCACGACGGTCGTCGTCACCCGCTGATCAGGCACAGCGCCTCGTCCAAAGCAAGGCCGCGCAGATGCGCGGCTTTTGTTTGCCCAGCCTGGTTTGACGCTGTCGCCTAGCGCGCGAAATATCCGCACCAGCCGAACCGGTGCCCGCCATTGTAGGCCCGCGCATGACCGGCCGCGAGCAGTGCGGCCGAGACGTTGTCGGTCTTCCTGGTCGCGACGTCGGCGACGACGCGTCCCTGATATTTGTCGGGACCGACATTGTAGATCGCGACATCGCCCTGGCCGAGCAGATCGCGCAGCGCCACCGTCGCCGCTTGCGCCATCTGCAGTTCGCGCGCACACGACGCCTTCAGCTCCGGCGCATCGATGCCGCGCAGCCGGACTCGCGTGTACAGATCCGGGCCCGGCGAGAAATGCACCCGCGCCTCGAACGTGTCGCCGTCGATCGTCCTGATCACATCAACGTTGTGCCTGATGTCGGGCGCGCCGGCCCGCTGCCAGATCACGTCGGTGTCGCGCGACCTGCCGAGCGACCAATGCGGCGGCAGATGCACCCATTGTCGGATCGGCAGCGTGCTGCCGACGGCAATGCCGAGCACGAACACCCATGGCAGCGCCGCCGAGACGCGGCGGCCCCAAGGTGATCTTCGGAAGGGCGGACGTCCCGTCCCACGATAAGCATTTATTCTTTCGTATGGGGACATTTTCCCAGACTGGCGCGAGTCGAGCCGTCAGGCAAGGCTCTCAGAAGTCCGAGGCGATGCCCTTGGTCTCCCAATCGCCGTAACGCGTCGGTTCCGGCCCCTTCGGACCCTGGAACTCCTTCGGCCGCGCCGCCGCGTTCTGCGCGGCCGCCTCCTCGGCAGCCCTGCGCCGCGCCGCGGCCTCGGCGAGCGCGCGTTGCGCGGCTGGCGTCAGCGGCTTGCGCGGCGCGGCCTCCAGCGGCGATGACAACGGCGATTTATCAGACATGGCAAAACTTTCTGCCTGCGGATTCCGTATCTCTGTACTGGCTCAGTGACGACATCACGATCACGAAATCCCGCAAGGCGATTCTTACATTTGGCATATTCGCATGCCAGAGGTGGTATGGAGTTGATGGGCATGAGCCGAATGTAACTCAGCACCTTCGAGATATCTCCGCTTCATGCCTCCTTCAAGATTTGCAGTACCTGCCGAAGTCCCCGGTCTCGCGGCTCGCCGCATCGCGGCCGACATCCTCGATGGCGTGCTGCACAAGCACCGCTCGCTCGACGACCAGCTCGACGGCGCCGGCGCGCATCCCGGCCTGAAATCGCTCGCCGATCGCGACCGTGCGCTGATGCGCCGGCTGGTGTCGACCATCTTGCGCAAGCTCGGCACGCTCGGCCATCTGCTGTCGCGCCTGCTCGATCGCGGCATCCCGACCGATGCGCCGCGCGCGCAGAGCGCGCTCCTGATCGGCGCGGCACAGATTCTCTGGATGGACGTGCCCGACCATGCCGCGGTCGATCTCTCGGTGCGGCTGGTGCAGTCCGACCGGCGCGCCGCGAAATATGCCGGGCTCGTCAACGCCGTGCTGCGGCGCTGCGCGCGCGAGGGCCAGGGCCTGATCGACGAGATCAGCATGCAGACCCTGGACCTGCCGCCATGGATGCTGGCGCGCTGGAACGCGCATTACGGCGAAGCTACCGCGCGCGACATGGCGCTTGCGCTCGGCCACGAGCCGTCGCTCGATCTGACGGTGAAGTCGGACGCGGCGCAATGGGCGGCCCGCCTGCACGGCGAGACGCTGCCGACGGGAACCGTGCGCACGCTGCTGCAGGGTTCCGTCACGATGCTGCCCGGCTTTGCCGAAGGACAGTGGTGGGTGCAGGACGCCGCCGCCGCGCTGCCGGTGCGGCTGTTCGGCGACATCAAGGACAAGGCGGTCGCGGATCTCTGCGCCGCGCCCGGCGGCAAGACCGCCCAGCTCGCGCTGGCCGGCGCGCACGTCACCGCGGTCGACCGCTCGCCGGCGCGCGTGGCGCGGCTGCGCGACAATCTCACGCGTCTGGCCTTGCAGGCCGAGACCGTCGTTGCCGACGCCGCCGAATGGCCCGCCGAGGCCGCAAGCTTCGACGGTATCCTGGTCGATGCGCCCTGCAGCTCGACGGGAACCATCCGCCGCCACCCCGACGTCGCCTGGCTGCGGCAGGAAGGCGACATCGCCGCGCTGTCGGCGCTGCAGAAGCGGCTGCTGCAAAAAGCCGCCAATCTGCTGAAGCCCGGCGGCACGCTGGTCTACTGCACCTGCTCGCTGGAGCCGGAGGAAGGCGAGCACGCGATCGCCGCGCTGCTGGCGAGCGAATCAGGCCTGCGCCGTGCGCCGGTCGAGACAAGCGAGGTCGCCGGCCTCGACGACATCATCACCGCCGACGGCGATCTGCGCACTTTGCCGAGCCATTTGCCCAATGCCGACCCGCGGCTCGGCGGGCTGGATGGATTTTACGCGGCCCGGCTGGTTAAATCCTGATTTTAAACTTCAGTCCTCTAAGCTCGAAGTGATTCGTGCGGTATCAAGAGGGTGCCTGGGCAAGTTTCTTGGCAGGTGTCTTGGCCGCGTTTCCGGACTAAATAAGGATTCGTTGAAAATTCCCTCCCCGCAAGGTTAGGCGTGTCGGTCGCTCAAAGCAGACGCATCTCGACGCTGATTGCTGGCCGCTTTGCCCGCAGCATGCTCGCACGCGCCAGCGGGAGCACGGTTGCGCTGTCGCGGCTCTGGCCCGGCCGCACCGACCGGCTGGTCATCGCCCCGCACGATCTGCGGACCGCCGACGCCACCCGCGCGGCCGAGATCTATGCCGGACGATTCGTCTTCGCCGGCAAGATCGTCACCTGCCACGGCCGCTCGATCTTCGATCTCGAGCCACCGTCGGAGGATTGGGAAGCCGCCCTGCTCGGCTTTGGCTGGCTGCGCCACCTGCGCGCCGCCGACACCGCGCTGACCCGCGCCAACGCCCGTTCGCTGGTCGACGACTGGATCTCCAACCAGGCGCGCAAGCGGCCGCTGGAGCGCCGCGCCGATGTGCGCGCGCGGCGGGTGATCTCGCTGCTGTCGCAGGCTCCATTGGTGCTCGGCGACACCGACGGAAAATTCTACCGCAAATATCTGCGCGGGCTGGCGCGCGAGATCCGCTATCTGCGCCACGCGACGCTCGACAATGACGGCGTTCCGCGCCTGCAGGTGCTGATCGCGTTGTGCTACGCCTCGCTCTGTCTCGCCAACCAGGCGCGCAACATCAAATCGGCGACGCGCAAGCTGTCCGACGAATTGCAGCGCCAGATCCTGCCCGATGGCGGCCACATCTCGCGCAATCCCGGCGCGCTGGTCGAGCTGCTTAGCGATCTCTTGCCGCTGCGGCAGACCTTTGCCGCACGGAATATCGCGCCGCCGCCGGCGCTGCTCAACGCCATCGACCGCATGATGCCGATGCTGCGCTTCTTCCGGCACGGCGACGGCAGCTTCGCGCTGTTCAACGGCATGAGCACCGCACCGTCCGATCTCGTCGCGACGCTGCTCGCCTATGACGACACCCGCGGCGTGCCGATGGCGAGCATGCCGCACACCGGCTTTCAGCGGCTCGATGCCGGCAACACCGCTTTGATCATCGATACCGGCCCGCCGCCGCCGGCAAGCGTCAGCCAGGACGCGCATGCCGGCTGCCTGTCGTTCGAGCTCTCCTCCGGGGTGAGCCGCATCGTCGTCAATTGCGGCATGCCGAGCACAGGCCGCGACAATTGGCGGCCGTTCGCGCGCTCCACCGCGGCGCATTCGACGCTGACGTATCGCGACGCCTCGTCATGCCAGTTCGTCGAGCTGTCGGCGATGAAGCGGCTGCTCCGCGGCGCGCCCATCACCAGCGGTCCGAGCAATGTCGAGAGCTACCGCGAAGCCGTTCCCGACGGCGACGTGCTCACCGCCTCGCATGACGGCTATCTCTCGCGCTTCGGCGTGATCCACCGCCGTGTGCTGATGGTCTCGCAGGACGGCACGCGGCTGGAGGGCGAAGATTCGCTGTCGCCGGCGCCGGGCGGCCGCATCAAGGGCAGCGAGGCCGATTTCGCGCTGCGCTTCCATTTGCATCCCTCGGTGAAGGCGAGCCGGCTGTCGGATGCCCGCGGCGTGATGCTGGTGCTGCCCAACCGCGACGTCTGGACCTTCGAGGCGATGGACGACAAGGTCGATCTCGAGGACAGCGTGTTCCTGGCCGGCAATGACGGCCCGCGCCGCACCTCCCAGATCGTGATCCGGCAGGACGCGAGGCAGGCCGGCACCATCCGCTGGAGCTTCGTGCGCTCCTCGACCTCGGCCTCCGCCACCACCGCGCGCCGCAACGCCCGCCGCGAGCCGGAACTGCCGCTGTAGGACGGGTGAGTCCTCCGACCCGTCATCCTGAGGAGCCGCGAAGCGGCGTCTCGAAGGATGCACGGCCCCGCCGGTGGCCGTCGACCCTTCGAGACGCGCTGCGCGCTCCTCAGGGTGACGGGGAAAGAATACCGAACCACCCTCAATTTGCGGGGAATCAGGCGCATGTACCGGTTTCGTACGGCACAAAACCATGCTACCCGGCTGCCTTAACAGCCAGGGATTTTCCGATATGACCGAGCAGCTTCGCCGCGTGACCCGCGCTCTGTTGTCCGTTTCCGACAAGACCGGACTGATCGATTTCGCCAAGGCGCTGGCCGACCATGGCGTCGAGCTGGTCTCGACCGGCGGCACCGCCAAGGCGATCGCGGCGGCCGGGCTGAAGGTCAAGGACGTCTCCGAGCTCACCGGTTTTCCGGAGATGATGGATGGCCGGGTCAAGACGCTGCACCCGAAGGTGCATGGCGGCCTGCTCGCGATCCGCGACAACAAGGAACACACCGCGGCGATGGCTTCGCACGGCATCGCGCCGATCGACCTCTTGGTCGTCAACCTCTATCCGTTCGAGGCCACCGTCGACAAAGGCGCCGGCTTCGAGGAGTGCATCGAGAACATCGACATCGGCGGTCCCGCGATGATCCGCGCCGCGGCCAAGAACCATGACGACGTCGCCGTGGTGGTCGAGGCGAACGACTATTCTGCCGTGCTCGACGAGCTCGCCGCGCACAAGGGCGCGACCTCGCTTCAGTTGCGCCGGCGGCTCGCCGCCAAGGCCTATGCGCGCACGGCGGCCTATGACGCCGCGATCTCGAACTGGTTTGCCGTACAGCTCGACACCAAGGCGCCGGACTTCCGCGCCTTTGGCGGCAAGCTGATCCAGTCGCTGCGCTATGGCGAGAACCCGCACCAGACCGCGGCGTTCTATGCCACGCCGGAGAAGCGGCCGGGCGTCGCGACCGCGCGCCAGGTGCAGGGCAAGGAACTGTCCTACAACAACATCAACGACACCGACGCGGCCTATGAATGCGTCGGCGAGTTCGACCCGCAGCGCACCGCGGCCTGCGTCATCGTCAAGCACGCCAATCCCTGCGGCGTCGCCGAGGGCCCCGATCTCGCCACCGCCTATGCCCGCGCGCTCGCCTGCGACTCCACCTCGGCCTATGGCGGCATCATCGCGGTCAATCGCACGCTCGATGCGGATGCCGCGCGCGCCATCATCGGCATCTTCACCGAGGTGATCATCGCGCCCGACGCAACCGAGGAGGCGATCTCGATCATCGCCGGCCGGCGCAATCTGCGCCTGCTGCTCGCCGGCGGCCTGCCGAACGCGCGCGCGGTCGGCCTCACCGCCAAGACCGTCGCCGGCGGCCTCTTGGTGCAGAGCCGCGACAATGCCGTGGTCGAGGACATGAACCTGAAGGTCGCGACCAAGCGTGCGCCGACCGACGCCGAGCTGCGCGATCTCAAATTCGCGTTCCGCGTCGCCAAGCACGTGAAATCGAACACCATCATCTACGCCAAGGATCTCGCCACCGTCGGCATCGGCGCCGGCCAGATGAGCCGGGTCGATTCGGCACGGATCGCCGCGCGCAAGGCGCTGGACGCGGCCGCCGAGCTGAAGCTCGCCGAGCCCCTGACCAAGGGTTCGGTGGTCGCCTCCGACGCCTTCTTCCCGTTCGCCGACGGCATGCTCGCCTGCATCGAGGCCGGCGCCACCGCGGTGATCCAGCCCGGCGGCTCGATGCGCGACGACGAGGTGATCAAGGCCGCCGACGAGCACGGCATCGCCATGGTGTTCACCGGCGTGCGGCATTTCCGGCACTAGAGCAACCTGTCGTCCCTGCGAAAGCAGGGACCCATAACCACAAGCGTGTCTTGTTGGAACGAGCTGAGGCTCCAGCGCCGCGCAACACGAGCAGCGGTGGTTATGGGTCCCGGCTCGCGCTTCGCTTGGCCGGGACGACAGTGTTTATTATTCCCGCACCTTCGCCAATAGCGCCAGTCCCGCGACGAAGAACGCCACCAGCACCGCCATGCCGGCCTTCTGGCTCGCGGTCGCCGCGGTGATCGCGCCGATCAGGAGCGGGCCGATGAACGACGTCACCTTGCCGGTAAGCGCGAACAAACCAAAATACTGCGCGATGCGATCCTTCGGCGCGAGGCGGATCAGGAGCGAGCGCGAGGCGGCCTGCAGCGGCGCACCGGTGGCGCCGATCAGGCAGCCCAGCACGATGTAGGCGCGCTCGGCGGCGCCCGCGAACAACGGACCGCCAGGCACCGGCGGCACGACCTGGATGAACAGGATGGAATCCTTGTTCACGGTGAGGATCACGACGATCGCAAACAGCAGGATCAGCAGGCTGGCCGTGATCACGCGCTTCGGTCCGAATGCATCATCGAGCTTGCCACCGATCCAGCCGCCGAACGTGCCGGCCACCGCGAGGATGATGCCGAAGGTACCGATCCGGATCGTGTCCCAGCCGAACGTGCCTGCGGCATAGATGCCGCCGAACGCAAACAGCGAGACCAGCCCGTCGGTGTAGATCATGTTCGCCAGCAGGAAGCGCGCCAGTGACTTCTGCTTCGGCAGGCTCGACAACGATTGCCTGAGCTCGCGCAGGCCTTCGCCGAGCGCCGCGCGCATCGGGCGCTTCGTCGGATAGTCCGGCGTGAACAGGAACATCGGCGTCACGAAGATGATGAACCACAACCCGGTCAGCGGACCGGTGATGCGGTCGCCTTCATGCATGGCGGGATCGAGACCGAACAGCGGCGTGAAGCCGAACAGCGTGCGGCCGGTCTCGGCATTGGCGGCAAGAAAGCCGAGCACGAGAACAAGACTCAGGATGCCCCCGACATAGCCGGTGGCCCAGCCGGTGCCCGACAGTCGCCCGATCCTGTCGGGCGGCACCAGGGTTGGCATCATCGCATTGTTGAACACGGTCGCGAACTCCACGCCGACGCTCGCAATCGCATAGGCGAGCAGCAGCGCCGGGATGATGTCGGGATTGCCGGGCTTGCCGATCCACATCGCGCTGGCGCCAATCACGAGCAGCGCACCGAAGCCCGCGATCCACGGCTTGCGCCGGCCGCTGGCATCGGCGATTGCCCCCAGCACCGGGGACAGCAGCGCGATCGCAAGTCCCGCGGCTGCGGTGGCAAAGCCCCAGAGCGCCTGCCCGCTCGCGGCATCAGGCGCGACGAAGCTCGCGAAATAGGGCGCGAACACGAAGGTCGTGATCAGCGTGAAATATGGCTGCGCAGCCCAGTCGAAGAAGATCCAGCTGATGACGGCAGCGCGGCCAGGATAAACCTTGGTGGTGGCCTTCGCGTCACCGGCGCCCGTCTGCATTGTTGCCGTCATCGCGAAAGATATTCCCCAACTCGAACCACAGGCAGGCTTTTGCCGCTCCAATCCGCTCCCATATAGCATGGGCCGGTTTGACTGATACGGCGATGAACAGGGCAGGACATTTCGATGGCGCTGACGGCAACGATGTCGCGACGGCTGTTTGCCGCTCTCCTGGTGATTGGTATCGCGACGCCTGCCCTCGGCCAGGTCCAGCGCCGCTTCTATGAACCTTCAGCCGCGGACACGATTCGCAGCATTCACGCCGAAAACGGCATGGTGGTGGCGCAGGAGAAGCTGGCTGCGCAAGTTGGCGCCGACATCCTGCGACAGGGCGGCAACGCGGTCGACGCCGCGGTCGCCACCGGCTTCGCGATGGCGGTGACCTATCCGCGCGCCGGCAATATCGGCGGCGGCGGTTTCATGGTGATCCATCTCGCCGGGCGCAATGAGGATGTCGCGATCGACTATCGCGAGACTGCGCCGCAGGCCGCTACCCGCGACATGTTCCTGAACGCCGCCGGCAAGCCCGATCCCGACAAGTCGCGCAACTCCGCGCTCGCGATCGGCGTGCCCGGCACGGTCGCGGGCCTTTCGCTGGCGCTGGAGAAATACGGCTCCGGCAAGTTCACGCTGGCGCAGATCCTCAAGCCCGCAATCGATCTCGCGGGCGACGGCTTCATCGTCACCGACGACACATCGGACACGCTGAACGACATGTATCGCCGCATGTCGCGCTGGCCGAATTCGGCCAAAACATTCTCGCACGCCGACGGCACGCCGCTGCGCGAGGGCGACCGCCTGATCCAGGGCGATCTCGCTGGCGTACTGACCGCGATAGCCGAACAAGGCCCGCGCGGCTTCTATCAAGGCGCCGTCGCCGAGAAGCTCGTCGGCGGCATCAAGAACGCCGGCGGCATCTTCACCCTCGAGGATCTGAAATCCTATCAACCGGTGATCCGCACGCCGATCCGCGGCAGCTATCGCGGCTACGACATCGTCTCGATGCCGCAGCCCTCCTCCGGCGGCGTCGTGCTGCTGGAGATACTCAACATCCTCGAAGGCTTTCCGATGTCCGACATGAAGCAGGGCTCGGCCGCCTCGCTGCATGTGATGATCGAGGCGATGAAGCGGGCCTATGCCGATCGCGCGCGCTATCTCGGCGATCCCGCCTTCGTTGACGCGCCGACGCAATTGCTGATCGACAAGGACTATGCCGCCAAACAGCGCGCCACCATCGATCTTGCCCGCGCCACGCCCTGGACCGATGTGCGCAACGCCAAGCAGCCGCACGAAGGCGACAACACCACGCATTACTCTGTCGTCGATGCCGGCGGCAACGCCGTCAGCAACACCTATACGCTGAACTTCCCGTACGGCGTCGGCCTCGTCGCCGACGGCACCGGCGTGCTGCTCAACAACGAGCTCGACGATTTCACCGCAGCGCCCGGCGCCTCCAACGCCTTCGGCCTGGTCGGCTTCGAGGCCAATCTGCCGGGACCCGGCAAGCGTCCGCTGTCGTCGATGTCGCCGACCATCGTGCTGAAGGACGGCAAGCCGGTGCTGGTGACGGGCTCGCCCGGCGGCAGCCGCATCATCTCCGCCGTGACGCAGATCATCGTCGACGTGATCGACTACAAGATGGACATCGCGGCCGCGGTCGCCGCGCCCCGCATGCACCATCAATGGCTGCCCGACGAGGTCCGGATCGAGCGCGGCTTTCCCGACGGGGTGCTGACCGAGCTGAAGGCCAAGGGCCACAAGCTGGTCGAGCCGCTCGGCTACTCCTCCGCGAACTCGATCCTCGTCACGACCAACGGTCTGCTCGGCGCGCCGGATCCGCGCACGCGCGGCTCGGAGGCCGCGGGGTACTAAAGGATGATCCGCACCTAAGGCGTGCAAACGCGGCTTTGCCCCGCCTGCAACATCGCGATAGATTGGCGGTCCGCGCACCTCCGGCCGCGGATCGCAAACAGCCGGTGAAAGATTTCTCCGGGGAACGCGCATGAGCACGGCCGAATCCAAGTCAATGGAAGTCGCAGAGATCGAGGACACCAGCCTCCTCGCCTTCTATCGCGACATGAACCTGCAGGAGCGGCGCACGTTCTGGGCCTGCGCGTCGGGCTGGACGCTCGACGGCATGGATTTCATGATCTATCCGCTGGTGATCGGCACCATCATCACGCTGTGGAAGGTTGACCCCGGCACCGCCGGCCTCGCGGGCACCGTGACATTGCTGGCCTCCGCCGTCGGCGGCTGGCTCGGCGGCTATCTGTCCGACCGCATCGGGCGGGTGAAGACGCTACAGCTCACCATCGTCTGGTTCTCGTTCTTTTCGCTGGTCTGCGCATTGGTGCAGAATTTCGATCAGCTCCTGATCGCCCGCGCGCTGCTCGGCCTCGGTTTCGGCGGCGAATGGGCGGCCGGCGCGGTGCTGATCGGCGAGGCGATCCGGCCGCAATATCGCGGACGCGCGGTCGGATCGGTGCAGTCGGGCTGGGCGGTCGGCTGGGGCCTTGCGGTGCTGGCGCAGGCGATCCTGTTCTCGGTGCTGCCGGCGGAGAACGCCTGGCGCTGGATGTTCGTGATCGGCGCGCTGCCGGCGCTGCTCGTGTTCTACCTGCGCCGCTACGTCACCGAGCCGGAAATCTCCGCCGCGACCATGGCGCAGGCGCAGGCCTCCGGCAGCGGCCCCGCCGCGTTGTGGGAGATCTTCCACGGACCGATCCTGAAGACCACGCTGCTGGCCTCCCTGGTCGGCACCGGCATGCAGGGCGGCTATTACGCCATCACCTTCTGGGTACCGCGCTTCCTCACCACCGAGCGCAAGCTTTCGGTGGTCGGCTCGACCGGCTATCTCGCGACGCTGATCATCGGCTCCTTCATCGGGTATCTCGTCGGCGCCTGGCTCGCCGACCGGATTGGCCGGCGCAACCTGTTCCTGATCTTCTCGATCGGCGCGATCGCAGTGGTGCTGCTCTACACCCAGCTGCCGCTGTCCAACGAGGTGCTGTGGGTGCTGGGCTTCCCGCTCGGCTTCTTTGCCTCGGGCTATTTCTCCGGCATGGGCGCGTTCCTGACCGAACTGTATCCGACCCGGCTGCGTGGCTCCGGCCAGGGCTTCTGCTACAATTTCGGCCGCGGCATCGGCGCGCTGTTCCCGTTCCTGGTCGGCGCGCTGTCGACCACGACCACGCTCGCCAACGCGATCGCGATCTTCGCGGTGGCGGCCTACGGCGTGTTCTTCATTGCCGCCTACGCGCTGCCGGAAACCCGCGGCCGCGTGCTGCATGCGGATGGGTAGCCTATTGAGGTTAGCGTGATGACGTTGCCGCTTGCTTCGCTTCGCCTCTCCCCTTGTGGGAGAGGTCGGATTGCATCGGCAGATGCGATCCGGGTGAGGGGTTGCGGTCTCTCCATGCAGCATGCCGTGTGGAGAGATACCCCTCACCCCAACCTTGAGAGCGAGCTTCGCTCGCCTCGGGCTCCCCCAAGGGGAGAGGGAGCCATCGTCTCGTGCGTCCCTCACAGGAGGTTCTCATGACATCGCTCAAGGGCAAGACGCTGTTCATCTCGGGCGCGAGCCGCGGCATCGGGCTGGCGATCGCGCTGCGCGCCGCGCGTGACGGCGCCAATGTCGCGATCGCGGCGAAGACCGCTGAGCCGCACCCGAAGCTGAAGGGCACGATCTACACCGCCGCCGACGAGGTCCGCGCCGCCGGCGGCAAGGCGCTGCCGGTGCTCTGCGACATCAGGGACGAGGCGCAGGTGATGGCGGCGATCGAGCAGACCGTCGCCGAGTTCGGCGGCATCGACGTCTGCGTCAACAATGCCAGCGCCATCAGCCTGACCAATTCGCAGGCGACCGACATGAAGCGGTTCGACCTGATGATGGGGATTAACACCCGCGGCACCTTCATGGTGTCGAAATACTGCATCCCGCACCTGAAGAAGGCGGAGAATCCGCACATCCTGATGCTGTCGCCGCCGCTCGACATGAAGACGAAATGGTTCGAGCACTCGACCGCCTACACGATGGCGAAGTTCGGCATGAGCATGTGCGTGCTCGGGCTCGCGGGCGAATTGAAATCGGCCGGCATTGCCGTCAACGCGCTGTGGCCGCGCACCACGATCGCGACCGCCGCGGTCGGCAATCTGCTCGGCGGCGACGCCATGATGCGCGCGAGCCGCACCCCCGAGATCATGGGCGATGCGGCCTACGCGATCATCACCCGGCCGTCGCGCGAATTCACCGGGCATTTCTGCATCGACGACAAGGTGCTCTATGCCAATGGCGTCCGCGACTTCGAGCGCTACCGCGTCGATCCCTCGGTGCCGCTGATGTCGGACTTCTTCGTGCCCGACGACGACGTGCCGCCGCCCGGCGTCACCGTGCAGCCGCTGCCGTCACACTAGGCTACACCGCGAACGCATTCAGCTCCGCGCGCCAATGCTGCACGCGCTCCTTCAGCAGCGTGTCGCGCACATAGGCGAGCTCCTCGTCCTCGATCCGCTCCAGCGTTTCGAGCGAGAGATTGTCCGCGCCATGCCCCGACCAGGCGCGCTGCAGCTCGGCGTTGCGATGACTGCCCATCCGCAGCGTGAACCAGATGCGGTTCTCGATCTTGTCGAGGTCGAGCGCCTGCCCGACCCAAACCTCGCCGGTCGCGCGGCAACGGATCGCGAACACGCCGGCGACGCTCGCGCGCTTCTTGTAGTCGGCGATGGCTTGCTTGCGGTCCTCGGTCTTCATGGTGACTCCTGTCGTTCTGCCGGGCTATTTATATCCGGGTATTATTGACAAAGCAATTATGCCCGGGTAAAAAGTGCCATCAACCTTCGATGGGACACCGACATGGACACCGCCGCCTGCTATCTCGAGCCGACCTGGAACGCCGGGCGCGACTTTGCCCAGCGCGAGATCGCGGGCGAGCTGGTGATGCTCAATTTGTTGCGCTTCCGCGTGATCGCCGACTATTCGCAAAGCCCGGAGCTCGCCCCGCCGCAGCCGATCGCGGGAGCTGCGGCCTACGACCGCTATGTCGCGCACACGCTCCCGCATCTGCGGAAGAGCGGCGGCGACATCCTGTTCATGGGTGAAGGCGGCCCGTTCCTGATCGGGCCCGAGGGCGAGCGCTGGGACCGCGCGATGCTGATCCGGCAGAAGAGCCGTGGCGCGTTCCTCGCCTTCGCGGTGGCGGAGGCCTACCTCGCCGGCATCGGACATCGCACCGCGGCGCTGGCCGATTCGCGGCTGCTGCCGCTGGTCGAGCTGCCGCGATGAGCGCGAATTTACCGGCCGACCTGGTACGGCCCGCCCTTCTCCAGCGCCCGCGCATAGGCCGGGCGGGCGTGAATGCGCTCCAGGAACGCGACACACTTGGGATGGCCGTCCTCGAGCCCGCCGCGCGCCGCGGCGGCCTCGAGCGGAAAGCTCATCTGGATGTCGGCGCCGGAAAACTCGCTGCCGGCGAACCATTCGCTCTTGCCGAGCTCGCCTTCCCAATAGGCCATGTGCTGCTTGAGCTGCGGATTGACCAGCGTGGACAGCGCCGTGTTGGATACCTTGCGCACCAAGGGCCGCAGCAGCGCCGGCGCGCGCTTCGGCATCAGCGTGAACAGGAGCTTCAGCAGCAGCGGCGTCATCGCCGAACCCTCGGCGTAGTGCAGCCAATAGGTGTAGCGCAGCCGCTCCGGCGTATCGGCCGGCGGGATGAGGCGCCCGTTGCCGTAGGTCGCGATGATGTATTCGAGGATCGCGCCGGATTCCGCGATCGTGTGGCCGTTGTTGGTGACGACGGGCGACTTGCCGAGCGGATGGATCGCGCGCAGCTCCTTCGGCGCCCGCATGTCGGGCTGCCGCTGGTAGCGCACGATCTCGTAGGGCACACCCAATTCCTCGAGCAGCCACAGTACGCGCTGCGAGCGGGAATTGTTGAGGTGATGAACCGTCAGCATGGGCATCCTCTGAAAGATCAGCGCAATCGGGCGACGTTTGGTGCCAGCGGGAAACCAGAAAGTCGAGATCCACGCGCTGCGATTGCCAAGAATTATCCGGGCAGTATGTCGCGCAATCTGAGAGGTCTACCATGAATCCTGCCTATGTCGCGTTCGAAGGCGAGCACCGCATCGGGGCCGGCGACCTCCCGGAGGTTGCGCGCGCCGCCAAGCAACACCTCGACCAACGCAAGGACGCCGCGATCCTGGTGTTCAACGGCCGCACCTCGGCGCTGGTCGATATCGATTTCCGCGGCTCGGTCGACGATGTGCTGGCGCGGCTGCCGCAGCCCGCACCTGCGCGCGACGAGGAGCCGACGCCGACCGCGCCGCGCGGCCCGGGACGTCCGAAGCTTGGCGTCGTCGCGCGCGAGATCACGCTGTTGCCACGGCATTGGGACTGGCTCGCGCAGCAGAAGGGCGGTGCATCGGTTGCGATCCGCAAGCTGGTCGACGAGGCGCGCCGCGCGAGCGGCGACAAGGATCGCACGCGCAGCGCGCAGGACGCCGCCTATCGCTTCATGACTGTCATGGCCGGCAACCGGCCGAACTATGAAGATGCGATCCGCGCGCTGTTCGCCCACGACCGGCGCCGCTTTGCGACGCTGATCGCGGACTGGCCGGCCGACATCCGCGATCACGCGATCCGGCTCGCCTATGGCGATCAAGCGGACTGACTGGTTTCGAGTGACATGGATGGCGGCCCGGCCTGCCGGCGATTCGGTTCTGATCGAACTGAACCGCAGCCCCTGGTCCGCCGCCGTCCCTGACGTCGCAATTTTTGGAAGTTGAACGTGTCCAACCCTCCCTCCCTGCGCAAAGCCTTCCTCGCCTTCCTCGCGCCGATGCTGCTCAGCAACGTGCTGCAGTCGCTGTTCGGCACCGTCAACGGCGTCTATCTCGGCCAGATGATCGGCGTCGACGCGCTCGCCGCCGTCTCGGTGTTCTTTCCGGTGATGTTCTTCTTCATTTCCTTCGTGATCGGCCTGAGCGCCGGCGCCTCGGTCATGATCGGCCAGGCCTGGGGCGCCGGCGAGCCCGACCGGGTGAAAGCGGTCGCCGGCACCACCATGACCGTGACGCTGCTGCTCGCGCTGGCGATCGCGATATCAGGCGGCCTGTTCGCGCGCCCGCTCTTGATCGCGCTCGCGACGCCATCCGACGTCCTCGACGCCGCGGCGGCTTATGCGCGGATCATGATGATCACGATGCCCATCACCTTCGCATTCCTGCTGCTGACGGCGATGATGCGCGGCGTCGGCGACACCGTGACGCCGCTGATTGCGCTGACGGTCTCGACCGCCATCGGCCTGGTGGTGACACCGGCGCTGATCCGCGGCTGGCTCGGCCTGCCGATGCTCGGCGTCGCCAGCGCTGCGGTTGCCTCCGCGGTCTCGGGCGTGGTCACGCTGCTGTGGCTGCATGTCCATATGCTGCGGCACCGCCATGCGCTGGCCTTCGACGCCGCGTTTCTGCGCGCGATGCGGCCGAACGGCGCGCTGCTGCGCATCGTGCTGCGGCTCGGCATTCCGACCGCGATCGGCATGGTGGTGGTCTCGCTCGCCGAACTGGTGCTGCTCGGCCTCGTCAACGGCTTCGGCTCGGACGCCACCGCGGCCTATGGCGCGGTTAACCAGGTGATCGGCTATGTGCAGTTTCCGGCGATCTCGATCGCGATATCGGTGTCGATCTTCGGCGCGCAGGCGATCGGCCGCGGCGATTCCGCCCGGGTCGGCGCCATCGTCCGGACCGGGATCGAGATGAATCTCGCGCTGACCGGCGGGCTGGTCGTGCTCGGCTATCTCTTCGCGCGGCCGCTGATGGGCTTCTTCATCGTCGACAATGCCGTGCTCAGGCTGGCGCAGCAGCTGTTGTACATCGTGCTGTGGAGCATGGTGCTGTTCGGCATGGCGACGGTGTTCTCGGGCGCGATGCGCGCCGGCGGCACGGTGTGGATGCCGCTGTTGCTCTCGACGCTGGCGATCGCGGTGGTCGAGGTGCCGGTCGCGATCCTGCTCAGCCGCTCCATCGGAGTCAGCGGCATCTGGATCGCCTATCCCGTCACCTTCGCAACCATGTTCGTGCTGCAGATGGCCTATTACGCCCTGGTATGGCGCAAGCAGACCATCAAGCGGCTGATTTGACATCGCGCCGCGGCTCACATGATGACTATCATATTCTACAGATGGCGCCTGCGACAGCAGGTCCATGCTAAATAAGCCCAAACTAGACAGGCCGAGGGAGAGACCGCCGTGAGCCAAAATCCGCAATTCCTGTTCGATTTCGGCAGCCCCAACGCTTTCCTCAGCCATGAAGCAATCCCGGCAATCGAAAAGCGCACCGGCGTCAAGTTCGAATATGTCCCGATCCTGCTCGGCGGCATCTTCAAGGCCACCAACAACAAGTCGCCGGCCGAGACGCTGGCGGGCGTCAGGAACAAGCCGGAGTTTCAGAAGATCGAGACCGAACGCTTTCTCAAGCGCTTCAACGTCAAGCCCTACACCTGGAACCCGTTTTTCCCGGTCAATACGCTGAACCTGATGCGCGCGGCGGTCGCCGCCCAGTTTGAGGGCGTGTTCGAGAAGTATATCGAGGCCGCCTTCCACCACATGTGGGTCGAGCCCAAGAAGATGGACGATCCTGAGGTCGCCGGTAAAGCCATCGCCTCCTCCGGCCTTGACGCCGCGAAACTGTTCGCCCGCGCACAGGACGCGGATGTGAAGGCCAAGCTGATCGAATATACCTCATCCGCCGTCGAGCGCGGCGCGTTCGGCTCGCCGACCTTTTTCGTCGGCAACGAGATCTTCTTCGGCAAGGAGCAGCTGCGCGAAGTCGAGGAAATGGTATCGGGAAAGTGAGATGAGCGAATGGCCAATAGCGAGTAGCGAATAGTCGAACAGTATCCTTATCTATTCGCTACTCCCTATTCGCTCGCCTCCTCGGGCAACAACAAAGAAGGACAAATTCCCATGCGCGTTCTCGTGGTCGGCGCCGGTGCGATCGGCGGTTATTTCGGTGGCCGGATGCTTCAGGCCGGCCGCGACGTCACTTTCCTGGTGCGCCCTCGCCGCGCTTCCGAGCTCGCCTCCGCCGGGCTCGTGATCAAGAGCCCGAACGGCGATGTCACGCTGAACAACCCGCCGACCGTGCAGGCCGACAAGCTGTCGGACAAGTTCGACGTCGTGCTGTTGAGCTGCAAGGCGTTCGATCTCGAGGATGCGATCAAGTCCTTTGCGCCCGCCGTCGGCAACAAGACCGCGATCATCCCGCTGCTCAACGGCATGCTGCATCTCGATACGCTCGACAAGACGTTCGGAGCTCAGCATGTGCTCGGCGGCCTGTGCGCGATCGCGGCGACGCTGAACGAGAAGCGCGAGGTGGTGCAGCTGCAGCCGATGCAGTCGCTCGGCTTCGGCGAGCGCGCCGGCGGCCTGTCTGACCGGGTGCGCGCGATCGCTGAAACTTTCTCGGCGATCAACGGCGCCAACGCCAGCGAGCATGTGATGCAGGACATGTGGGAGAAGTGGGTGTTCCTGGCCTCGCTCGCCGCCTCCACCAGCCTGATGCGGACCTCGGTCGGCAACATCCTGGCCGCGCCCGGCGGCAAGGATTTCCTGCTCGGCATCCTCGACGAATGCAGCGCGATCGCCGCCGACGCCGGCCATGGCCCGGGCGGACCGTTCTTCCAGCGCACCCGCGGGCTCCTGACCACCGAGGGCTCGCCGATGACCGCATCGATGTTCCGCGACATCAAGGCGGGGCTGCCGGTCGAGGCCGATCACGTGATCGGCGACCTGATCGTGCGCGCCGACGCCGCCAAGATCCCGGTGCCGAAGCTGCGCACGGCCTACACGCATCTCAAGGCGTATGAGAAGCAGCGGGCTGGGTGATCTTGTAGCCCGGATGGAGCGGAACGAAATCCGGGAATCATCTCGCGGCAGATAGAGCGCTCCGGATCGCGCTGCGCTCCATCCAGGCTACGCACATTTTTCGTACCTACAAATGCGCCAGATAATGCGCGAGCGCGGTGATCTCTTCGTCGCTCAGCGGATAGGCAACATCGGCCATCGCGGCCTGGGCGCCGCCGGAGCGCTGGCCCGACTTGTAATCGTGCAGCGCCTTGACGAGATATTCCTCGCGCTGGCCGGCGATGCGGGCCACCGCCTTGGTACCGGCAAACGTATCGCCATGGCATGAGGCGCAGCGGCGGCCGGCGGCGGCCTGCTTGCCCTTTTCGGACAGGTCCGGATTGTCGTCCTTGCCGCCCTTGAACGGCGTCAGCGACGCGAAATAGGCGCCGAGATTGCGGATGTCGTCGTTGTTGAGCTGCTCGACGATCGGCTGCATCTGCTCGTTCTTGCGCGCGCCGGCGCGGAAGAACACCAGCTGCCATTGAACGTACTGGTCGAGCTGGCCGGCGAGCGAGGGAATGTTCTCGGTCTGCGAGATGCCGTTGTCGCCGTGGCAAGCGGCGCAGATTTCGGCCTTCGCCTTGCCGGCGGCGACATCGGCGGCATTGGCGGACGACGCAACTGCGATCACCGCCGCGAACAGGATTGCAAAGGACGTAACACGCATTGCCAGTTTTCTCCACGGGTCATTGCCGGGCCTGGCCCGGCAATCCATCTGGCTTGCAGAAGGGTTGTTGTTTGGATGGATGCCCGGATCAAGTCCGGGCATGACGAGTCTGTTCCGTCGTTGGGCTTGCCGAACCACGTAAACGGGGCTGCGGCTGCCTGATCGGCCACCGCAGCCCCGCATTGTTTCAACCGTTACTTCTTGCTGTAGCTGATGCGATAGATCGCACCGGCCCAGTCGTCGGCGACGAGAATCGAGCCATCCTTGTCGAGCAGGATGTCGGCGGGACGGCCGAGATAGCCCTGGTCACCCTCGATCCAGCCGTCGGCGAAGATCTCCTGCTTGGCGTTCTTGCCGTCAGGGCTCGCGGTGATCTTCACGATGCGGCCGCCCTGGTACTTATGCCGGTTCCAGGAGCCGTGCTCGGCGATCAGGATGCTGTTCTTGTACTCGGCCGGGAATTGGCTGCCGGTATAGAACTTCATGCCGAGCGGCGCGACGTGCGCACCGAGATTGTACACCGGCGGGGTGAACTCCGAGCACTTGTGACCCATCGCGAACTTGGTGTCCGGCAGGTTGCCCTGGTGGCAATAGGGATAGCCGAAGTGCTCGCCGATCTTCGAGATCATGTTGAGCTTGTCGCTCGGCAGATCGTCGCTGATCCAGTCGCGGGCATTCTCGGTGAACCAGTACTTGCCGGTGCGCGGATCGACGTCGCCGCCGACCGAGTTGCGCACGCCGAGCGCCCAGATTTCCGCGTTGCCGGTCTTCGGATCGACGCGGCGGATCTGCGACACCGAGGTCGGCGGAATGCCGATGTTGAAGGGCGGTCCGAACGGAATGTAGAACCAGCCTTCCTTGTCGACGGCGATGTATTTCCAGCCATGCGCCGCGTAGGACGGCATGTCGTCATACACCACCTTGCCGCTGCCGAGATTGTCGAGATTGGCTTCGGCGTTGTCGTACTTGATCAGCTTGTCGACCGCGATGACGTAGAGCGCGCCGTCGCGGAAGGCGAGGCCGGTCGGCATGTTGAGGCCCTTGAGGATGGTCTTGACCTCTTTCTTGCCGTTGTTGTCCTTGATCGCATAGACGTTGCCGAGCCCGAACGAGCCGACGAACAGCGTGCCCTTGTCACCCCAGGCCATCTGCCGCGCGGCGAGCACGTTCGAGGCATAGACCTCGATCTTGAAGCCCGGCGGCAGCTTGATCTTCTTCATCATCGTCGCGAGCTCGGAATCCGACGCGCCGGTCGGCGGACCGGACGGCGGGGCAAGGCCCTTCTGCGCTTCGGTCTCGTCGCCGAGGAACCAGTCGTCCGGCGGATGGGTCCAGAATTCCTTGGTGCCCGATTCGTACTTCTTCAGCGCACGATTCTTGTCTGTCTGTTGCTGCGCACTGGCGAAGGTCGTCCCCGCCAGCAGCACGATCGCCGCGAACGCAAGTATTGATCGATTGAAAGCGGATTTCATCGCGTCACTCCCCTACGCAAGCCGTTGCAGCTTGCCTGTTATTGATTTTGAACGCCCTGAGAGATGATGGTGGCGGTCTGTGAGGTAGGTCAGACGGCAAAATGGTAGCACATCCATCGACGCTGAAAAGCGCGTCCGCCGGTGTGCGCTGCGTCAAAACTAGTTGAGACGATATTTGAGACGAAATTTTCCTGAGCAGCCTGCCTGATAACAAGGCATTCTGCACCGCAGCGTGATATTCGAATGAAGCTAACGCTCGTGATCGCCTCTATCGCGACGACAGGCGCGCCAGACCGAGCGCTTGCGCCTTGGCCTTCGACAGCGGCCTGAACAACACGCTGCGCCGCTGCCCGCTCGTGATCGCCGCGATCTTGAAGCCGTCATCGGCGGCGATGATGTCGCCGGTCCGAAGCGTCATGTCGTCCTCGATCGCAATCGGCGAAAGGCCGGTGGACGCGCCGGCGCTGCACGAGCATTGCGGCACCATCTCGCGCTGGAAGCGGAATGCATTGGCGAGCGCCTTGTAGGTCTCGCCGGCTTCGGTTCTGGCGCTGTCGATATCGGAGCTGGAGTACAGCTTCACCTCGGCGGCGGGACAGGCCGCCTCGCATGCCTTGACGTCCGCCGTCTCGCTGACGCGCGGCAACGGAAAGAAGCGGCCGTCGCAGGTCCTGACGCAGAAGTTTTGCTGGCCGCCCCGGTGCGACCGCGTCGTGATGTAGACCCGCGCTCGCGGCCGTTCGGCCGGCTCGAAGTCAGGCGCCGGCCCAAAGCCAGGCATGGGAGAGAAGCTGGGCGCCGGGGCATACGCCGAGTCGCTCGGCAATTGCTGCGCTGATGCGCCCGAACATGTCCAGACGCCGACCAGCACGACCAGCGCAGCGACGTTTGCGCGAGCCAAGCGGCGACTTAACCCGGAGCCGGCTTCCAACAGATCGACATCGTTCACGCGCTTGCCGCGCCGGCAAAACCGGCGGCAACCATTCCAGCGCCAACACAACCACAGATTTCTATCAGTTTTGAGAATGCAACGTTTGCCGGTTAACAAAGGCCGGAAACCGCCACGGCGGGCCGCGGCATCTTGACCTCGCAATCGCGCCGTGGAGACGCGACCTCGGGCCGGACAGCAAAAAGCCCGCGCCAATAGCGGGCCTTCATCAGACTGTCAGCTCGGTCAGCGAGAAGTTTTGGAGCGGGCGAAGGGGCTCGAACCCTCGACCCCGACCTTGGCAAGGTCGTGCTCTACCACTGAGCTACACCCGCATCCGAAATGGCGGCGATCGCTCGCCGGCAACGGCAGACCTATGCCAAAAGCTGTCTGTGAATGCAACACAAGAGCGCGGTCCGAACCTCACGAAATCGCACGGTTTCTCTAAAAATTGACCCCGAATCGGCCGAAACCGGCTGCGCCGCCGATTTCTTTTTAGATTTCCGCCGGAACCGGCCTCAGGGCCATCTCGTCCCGGAGCGATTCGAGCCAGGTCTCGAACCAGCCGGTCAGCGTCCGCGTCAGCTCGACGCGGCGGGTCGGGTCGCAATCGAACACGGCCCACCATTCGATAAAGGCCCGGTCGCCGTCGATCACCGGGGTTACCCGCAGGATCGCACTGAAATCCGTCACCGGCAGGGTCGGGGTGTCGACGAATTCGTAGGTCTGGAAGCGCTCGACGTCGGACTGCGCGAGCAGCCGCTGCCGGATCCGCCGCCCCCGGTACAGCACATTGCGCACGGCCCCGACGGTATCGCCGGATTTGCCGTCCTCGATCTGGCTCGCCCCCGCGCCCTGGACCCAGACCGGGTAATTGTTGAAATCGCGGATGATTTTCCAGACCTCGCCGGCCGGCTGCTCGAACACCGTGCTGTAATAGGCCTTTGCCACGGGCGCTCCCCTGATGTCATGACGGATCGCCATCATCGGCCGTTCCGCGGCACCCAGCCCACCCGATCTCCGATGGAACGGGACAGGCGGCCAAGCGATTGAATTTTGCTGGCTGACTGCCATTTACGGAGCATGATCCCGGAAACCGGTTCCCACTTTTCCGGGATCATGCTCTAGCTGACAGAACGGCTGAACGTGCCGTTCCGGGCGTGCTAGAACGCCCACCGGATTTCCGACCTCAGAAGCAGGCGAGGACAACGTGACGATAATGGAGCAGGGCGGCCCCACGCCCGAGGCAGCGCCCGATCTGATCAAGGAGACGACGACCCAGACCTTCGTCAAGGACGTCATCGAGGAATCGCGCCGTCAGCCGGTCATGATCGACTTCTGGGCGCCGTGGTGCGGTCCCTGCCGCCAGCTCACGCCGATCCTGGAAAAGGCGGTTCGTAACGCCAAGGGCCGGGTCAAGCTGGTCAAGATGAACATCGACGAGCATCCGCAGATCCCAGGCCAGATGGGCATCCAGTCGATCCCGGCCGTGATCGCCTTCGTGGGCGGCCAACCCGCCGACGGCTTCATGGGCGCAGTGCCCGAGAGCCAGGTCAACGCCTTCATCGAGAAGATCACCAAGGGCGTGCCGGCCGCCGGCGAGCCCAATCTCACCGAGATCCTGGCCGAGGCCGACGCCGTGCTTGCCGAGGGCGACGCCGCCCAGGCCGCGCAGATCTATGCCGAGGTGCTGGCGCACGACGCCACCAACATCGCGGCGCTCGCCGGCCTCGCCAAGTGCTACGTCACGTCGGGTGCGATGGAGCAGGCCAAGCAGACGCTGGCGATGGTTCCGGAATCCAAGCGCAACGACGCCGCGGTGAAGGCGGTGCAGGCGGCGATCGATCTCGCCGAACAGGCGGAAGCGGTCGGCCCGGTCGCGGAGCTGGAACAGAAAGTCGCCGCAAACCCGCTCGATCATCAGGCCCGATTCGATCTCGCCACCGCGCTCAATGCGATGGGCAAGCGCACGGAAGCGACCGAGCAATTGCTCGCCATCGTCAGGCGTGACCGCAAGTGGAACGACGACGGCGCGCGCAAGCAGCTGGTGCAGTTCTTCGAGGCGTGGGGCGGCACCGATGAGGCAACCGTCGAGGGGCGCAAGCGGTTGTCGACCATCCTGTTCTCGTAAAGCACGCCCGTCACAGCAGCGGGACCGCAGATGCCGATCAATGCCGAATATCGCGGGCCCGGCGAGCTCCCGGAGGTGATCCCGGTGTTCCCGCTGCCCGGCGCGTTGCTGCTGCCGCGCGGCCAGATGCCGCTCAACATCTTCGAGCCGCGATATCTCGCGATGATCGACGACGCGCTGCGCGACGGCCATCGCCTGATCGGCATGATCCAGCCCGACGTGGCGCATTCGCAGAAAGAGGCGAAGCCGGTCCTGTTCCGGATCGGCTGCGTCGGCCGCATCACCCAGCTCGCCGAATCCGGCGACGGCCGCTACATCCTCGAACTGACCGGCGTCGCGCGCTTCAAGGTGGTCGAGGAGCTGACCGTGCAGACGCCGTACCGGCAGTGCAAGGTCGACTTCTTCTCCTTCGTCGGCGATTTCACGGCGCGCAAGGGTGAGGAGGCCGTCGACCGCAAGGCGCTGCTCGAAGTGCTGGCCGATTTCCTGGAAGCCAACAATCTGAAGGTCGACTGGGAAGGTATCGAGTCCGCGCCCAACGAGGCGCTGGTCAATGCGCTGGCGATGATGTCGCCCTATGGTCCCGCCGAGAAGCAGGCGATGCTCGAGGCGCCGGACCTGAAGACCCGCGCCGAGATCCTGATCGCGGTCACCGAGATGGACCTCGCCAAGAAGCGCACCTCGGGCGACCCGCCGGTGCAGTAGCTACCGACCGGGATCAGACGTTTGTTGTTTGGATCGGCTCGGCCCGCGATCGTCCACCTCTCCCCGTCGGGGAGAGGTAAACTTCCGTTGCGGCTTCAGCTTAAGAACGATTGCGCAGCTGCTTGCGGCCGGTGAACATCGCGCGCACCAGGTTCTGACGCTGCAGCAAACCGACCACGACGACGCCGAGCACATGCAGCCCGACCAGCACCATGACCGCATCCGAGGCATAGGCGTGGGTGTCCTCGACCCACCAGACTCCGAAGAAGGTCACGGTGACCTCCATCACGCCCGTGATTGTCGAGATCGCAAGCAGGAACAGCAGCGCCACCAGCATCACGGTGCCCGCCGGATTGAGTCCGATGTAGCGCCCGGTGATGCCGCGCCGGAGATTCCAGATGTAGCGCGGCGCGGCGCGCAGGCGGACGCCGAGCCTGCCGAAACGCGCGTAGCGCGTGCCGGCAAAGCCCCAGATCAGCCGGAACGCCAGCAGGGCGATCACCGAATAACCCGCCAGCCGGTGCAGCCGGTCATAGGTGCTGGGCGTCACCCAAGCGACCAGGACGAGGATGGCGAGCGCCCAGTGCCACAGCCGTAGCGGCAGGTCCCAGACCTGCAGGCTGGTCGCGCCGCGGGCGCCCCGCGCCGCCTCCGTCATCGCGCCTGCTTCACTTCGCGATCGTGTGCTTCAGGCTGAGGTCTTCCGGGCTGTAGAATAGCTCGTAGAGCTTGCCTTCCTTGACGCCGTACACCTCGTAGCAGGAGCCCTCGATTTTCGACCGGCGCACCTCGTAGCCGAGCGCCTTGGCCTTGGCTTCGGCCTCGCTTGCCGGCTTCCACGACGCCTTGTCGAGCTTGGTGCAATTCTTGTAGCCGTCGGCGAGCGCCGCCGATCCGGTCAGCCCAAGAACGCTCCCAAGGACGCATGCTGCAAGCGCAGCGCTCAAAGTCACTCTCACGCGCATATCCCCTCCGTTGACAATCTTACCCACAACGCCTTCGCGCAGGGCACATGCGTGACGAATGCTGACGCGATTGCCAAGTCAAGGAAGCGCCGCGACGGCTGGCTTTAGAGGAATTCTAACGGTCGCCAAAACACCTTTGCGCTCCACGCGCAGATCGGTTTTGACCGCGTGCTGCGGCCTTAAGCCTCATGCGTATCGGGCCGCCCGGCGCAGCCCATCGATCAGGACGCGGCACCCGCCATTGCAAGACGGACCGTAGGCCGTTCGGCCGCTGCCGGGGTTCGCCCGCCGATCATCTGTGCGACCTTCTCGCTCTGCACCGGCGGGCTGAAGTGGAAGCCCTGCACTTCCACGCAGGCATCGGCGCGGAGGATGTCGAGCTGCTCCCTGGTTTCGACGCCTTCGGCCGTCGTGGTCTTGCCGAGGCTGACGGCAAAGCGCACGATCGCGCGCGCGATCCGGCGCGACTCGTCGGTCGCGCCCGAGAGCTCGGACACGAAGCTGCGGTCGATCTTGACCTTGTCGAACGGAAACTTCTGCAGAAAGCTCAGCGACGAGTAGCCGGTGCCGAAGTCGTCGAGCGCGATCCGCACCCCGAGATCGTGCAGTTGGCTAAGCGCGGTAAACACCGCTTCGCTGTCCTGAATGATGGCCGTTTCGGTGACCTCGAGCTCGAGGCGCTTCGGCGAAATTCCGGCACTCGCCAGCGCGTGCACGATCACCGGGACCAACTCCGGACTCCTGAACTGCACAGGCGACAGGTTGATCGCGATCTTGAGGTCGTCGGGCCATTTGGCGGCCTCCGCGCACGCGGTGCGCAGCACCCATTCCCCGAGCGGCACGATCAGGCCGGTCTCTTCCGCCAGCGAAATGAACTGCGCCGGAGATACCATGCCGCGTTGCGGATGGTGCCAGCGGAGCAGCGCCTCGAAGCCGCAGGTCTCCCCGCTCGCGACGTGGATGAACGGCTGATAGTGCAGCTCGAACTCGCCATTGGCGAGCGCACTGCGCATGTCGCGCTCGAGGCTGCGGCGGGCCTGCAGCAGCCGATCGAGCTCCGGCTCGAAGAAGCGGAACGAGCCGCGCCCGCCGCTCTTGGCCGAGTAAAGCGCGAGATCGGCGCTGCGCAGCACCTCGTCCGAATCGGTGCCGTCGCGCGGAGCGATCGCAATGCCGATGCTGGTCGTGGTGGTCACCCGATGATCGCCGAGATCGATCGGCTCGCTGAGCGCCTTCCTGATCTTCTCGGCGAGCAGGCCCGCTTCCGTGACCGGATCGCTGACATGGTCGATCACCGCGAACTCGTCGCCGCCGAGCCGCGCAACCAGCGTCGTATCGCTGACGGATCTGCGCAAGCGCGCGGCCACCGACTTCAGCAGCGCATCGCCCGCCGGATGCCCGAGCGTGTCGTTGACGTCCTTGAAGCGGTCGAGATCGAGCATCAGCACCGCAAGACTCGGTCCGCCGCACCGGGCACCGGACAGCGCGCGCTCCATCCATTCCTTGAGCAGCACGCGATTCGGCAGATCGGTCAGCGCGTCATGCTGCGCCATATAGGTGATCTTGGCCTCGGAGCGCCGCTGCTCGGTGACGTCGCGATGCGTCGCCACCCAGCCGCCGCCGGGCATCGGCTGCCGCGTCACGCAGATCAGCCGGCCGTCGGCGAGCTCGTCGACCCGGCTGTTGATCTCGCCGGCCGGGAGCGCGTTCAGTGTCGCGAGCACCTGCGTCGCGGCGCTGTCGCTGGTCTCGCCCTTGAGAATGCCGTTGGCGATGCGATGCCTGATGATCGCGCGATGGGCCGTGCCGGGCAGCAGCAATTCCGGCGGCAGCCGGTACATCTTGGCGTAGCGATCGTTGCAGACGACGAGGCGCTTCTCCGCATCGAACATGCAGAGGCCCTCGCCCATGTGGTTGATCGCCGTATCCAGCCGGAACCTCTGCTCCTCCAGCTCCTTCTGCGACGCCTCGACCTGCTGTCGCGCCGACGAAAGCTGGCTGATGATCTCCTCGAAGCGGCGGGTGCGAAGCGCCAGCCGGCGATCCGCGAGCACGCCGACCAGGCTCATCCCGAGCACCGATAGCGCCACACCGGCGATCACGATGGCGAGGAAGGCAGGCGAGAGCGACAGGGCCGCCGGAGCCAGCAACGGATCCGGAACGATCTCGACCGCGCCCATCGCGGTGAAATGATGCGACACGATCGCAAGCGTCAACAGCAGCGCAGCGACGAGCGACATCCAGCGGTCCTGACGGCGCACCGCGATCGCCAGCGCGGCGTAGCCGAACAGCATGCCGAGCACGACGGAGGCCGCCACGAGATCGAACGACCAGACCACGTGGCCCGGTACTTCCAGCGCCCACATCCCGAGATAGTGCATGCTGGCGATCCCGGCTCCGATCACGGCGCCGCCGACCGGCGCGCGCCAGCGGCTGGAGTCGCTGGCGGCAAGCCCGAGGCCGCCGGATGTCAGCATCATCGCCGCGGCGAGCGACAGCGCGGTGAGGACGATACCGTAGCCGGTCGGGATTCCCGGCTCATAGGCCAGCATGGCGATGAAATGCGTTGCCCAGATGCCGTAGCCGATGGCGGCTCCCGCGATCGCAATCCAGATCAGCCGGGTCCTCGCCTGCGATGCAATTGCGCGATGAAAAATATTGACGGCCACAATACTGGCAACGAAGCAGACCAGTCCGGCGAGCAGAACGAGCCGCCAGTCATGCTCACCTGAAAGGCACGTAAGAACACGAAACATGCGTCGGTCCATGGTTGTCCGTGCGCACAGGCTAGGCTGATTGAATTGTCTTCTCGATAATATTCTGCAACTTTCAGTGGCATGGTTATCCGCGCGTAAGCCGATTCCGCACCGAAATTGATGGCTCCATAAATTTCACAACGATGCGCGATCCGCGCGGCTCAGCCTGGCAGCGGAACGAGCACGGTTTCACCGGTTGCAACCAGCGAGGTCTCACCTTGCTCGTTCTCCGCAAAAAGTTCCGCGCGCGCGAAGACCTGCCTGCGTCCGGCACGCAATGTGGTTCCTCTGGCGATGAAGCAGCGGCCCAGCGCGGGCTTCAGGCAATTCATCGAGAAATGCGATGCGGTGACGGAACCTGCGATCGACGCCGCGGCAAAGCCGCAGGCGGCGTCGAGCAGCGCCGCGATCACGCCGGCATGGAGGTGACCCGCATATTGGGTGAGATCGTCGCGCCAGGGCATCCGCAGTTCCACCGTGCCGGTGCCGGTGGAGACGACCTCGAAGCCGGCAAGCCGATTGAAGGCCGCCGACGCATTGGTCGCAACGAGACGTTCGAGATCGAAGCCCGGGCCAGTCGTCATGTAAAACTCCATTGCGGGGGTCGCCGTTCGAGATTCGCTCTGACGGCCTCGATGTGATTGGGCGAGCCGAGCAGAAGCGCCTGTTCGGCCGTTTCGGCCGCGAGTCCGGTCGCCGCATCGCGATCGGCTGCAAGATTGAGCAGCCGCTTGGCCGCGCGGATCGCATCCGGGCTGCGGTCCGCGATCGCGCGCGCCGTCTCCAGCGCGGCCTCGCGCGGCTGTTCGACGATGCGGGTGGCGAAGCCATGACCAAGCGCATCCTCCGCGGAGAAGATGCGCGCGGTGTAGGTGAGTTCACGGACCACATCCTCGCGCGCGAGATGACGCATCAGCTGCGTGCCGGCCATGTCGGGCACCAACCCCCATTTGGCTTCGATGATCGCAAGGCGCGTGCCGGGTGCGAGATATCTGATGTCGGCACCAAGCATCAGCTGAAAGCCGCCGCCGAACGCAACGCCATGAACGGCGGCGATGACCGGCACCGGCAGCTCGCGCCAGAGCCACACCAGATGCTGCGCAAAGTTGGCAATGCCGTGGGTCCGCCGGCCGAGATCGGCAAAGGGCAGGATGGACTCGCCCTCCGTCGTTGCGACCAGCCGCTCCATGTCGAGGCCTGCGCAGAAGGCCTGTCCTTCGCCCGAGAGCACCACAGCGCGGAGCTTGCGGTTGTCCGCAAGCTGCGCACCGATCTCGGCGATCGCGGCGAACATCGCCGGATCGAGCGCATTGAGCTTGTCGGGGCGGTTGAGCCTGACGTCCGCGACGCCATCGGCGATGCTGAGGCTGATGCGATCAGTCGTCATGGTCGCCCTCGCTAATAGCCGGCGGCGGCGAGCGCCACCACGGCGCTCATCGCCATCCAGCCGAAGTGGCGGCCGCGGGTCGCCACCGCGTTGGCGAGCGCCGCGATGCCGAACACGACGCCGAGCGTCGCCACGATCCAGTGCCGCGCGGCATCGGAGGCCATCGCGGGCGCAGCGATCAGCAGCACACCGCCGCCGATCCAGGCGACGGTACCGGCCTGATAGACCAGGCGGAGCAAGAGCCGCAGCCGCGGCGGCTCGACGGTGGCGCGCGCGAATATCCTGGTCTCGCCGAGCACGCCATGGATCAGGCTGACCAGAATGGCGACGACGCCGGCGCCCTGCAGCAGAAGATCACGCATCGCGATGCCTCCATACACTACTGTATGGATATGATACCGGCCGCTGGCGCCTGTCAATACACTTGTGTATGGTGGCGGCGGGACGGGGAACCATGACGGATCAGCTCTCGGTCAAGGACTGGCTCGATCAGGGCCTGAAGACGCTGGCGCGGCGCGGCTTCACGGCGCTCAAGGCCGAGCCGCTGGCCAAGGCCATGGGCGTCTCGCGCGGCAGCTTCTACTGGCATTTCGCCGACATCGGCGCCTACCGCGCCGCGATCCTGACCCATTGGCGCGAGGTCGCGGCCGAGCAGGTGATCGCCGAGCTCGAGACCATTCCGGAGGGCGGCGACGCGCTGGCGCTGTTGCTGCGCCGTGCCTTCTCGGCGCGGCTGGCGCTGGAACGCGCGGTGCGCAGCTGGGCCACCGCCGATGCCGTGGCGCGCGCCGTCGTGCTCGAGGTCGACGAGCGCCGGATCGGCTATATCGAAACCCTGCTGCGGCAGGCCGGATTCCCGGACGACGTGGCGCGCGACCGCGCGCAGATCTTCTACTGGGCGTTCATCGGCTACGCGCTGTCCGAGCAGGCGCTGCCGAAGCCGCGTCAGCAGGCCGCGATCGATGAACTGCTGCGGATGGCCAAGCGCTGACAGCGCTTATTTGGATGTGCTACATCACGGCGAGCCGGAGACTCCCATGAATTCCACGACCGACCATCTCGAGAGCACTGCCGACCCAAAACTGCTCGAAATCCTGGTGTGCCCGATCACCAAGGGGCCGCTGGAATTCGACGCCGCGCGGCAGGAGCTGATCTCGCGCTCCGCCAAGCTCGCCTATCCGATCCGCGACGGCATTCCGATCATGCTGCCGGAAGAGGCGAGGAAGATCGATTGATGTCAGCGCGCAGCCCGGATGGAGCGCAGCGAAATCCGGGGAAGTCGCACCGCTGAAAGGCCGGCCCCGGATTTCGCTTCGCTTCATCCGGGCTACGAGGGCTAAAGCGCCTCGCCCTTCAGCAGCCGCGGCACCTCGCCTGACAGTCCCGCCGCCTGGCGGATGAACATCTCCTTCAGCGGCGGCGCGCGATCGACGAGCCCGAGGCCAATGTCGCGCACGGTGCGCAGCAGCGTCGATTCGTTGGAGAACAGGAAGTTCAGCGAGTTGGTGGCGACGCCCATCGCCATCGTATCGAAGCGGCGCCAGCGCTGGTAGCGCTCGAGCACGTCGGCCTGGCCGAGGTCCATGCCGAGCCGCGCCGCATCGACCACGACCTCGGCGAGCGCAGCGACATCCTTCAGGCCCATGTTGAGCCCCTGCCCCGCGATCGGATGGATCACATGCGCGGCGTCGCCGATCAGCGCCAGCCGTTCGGCGATGAACGAGCGCGCGACGAAATAGCCGAGCGGGAAGGCGCGCGGCTTGTCGAGCGGCTTGATCTCGCCGAGATGCAGACCGAAGCGCTGCTCGAGCTCGGCGTGGAATTGCTCTTCGTTCAAGGCGACAATGCGCGCGGCATCGTTGCGCGTCTCGGTCCACACCAGCGACGAGCGATTACCGGTCAGCGGCAGGATCGCGAACGGCCCGGCGGGCAGGAAATGCTCCTCGGCGCGGCCGTGATGTTCGCGCTCGTGCCCGACCGTGACCACGATGCCGGACTGGTCGTAGTCCCAGCCATGGGTCGCAATCCCGGCGCGCTCGCGCAGCTTCGAGCGGGCGCCGTCGGCGGCAACCAGCAGGCTCGCATCGATCACGGTGCCGTCGGCCAGCGTAACGCTGACGCCGTCGGGCCGCGACGCGAAGCTCGACACCGCGGCGGCGCGCAGCTCGACGCCCTCGGCTTCGGCACGGCTCGCGAGCGCATCGATCAAATAGCGGTTCTCGACCATATGGGCGAACGGCTCGCCGGGCGCGACATTGCCGGCGAAGGTCAGGAATACCGGGCGCGTCGCGTCCTCCAGCTTGGAGTCGGTCACGACCATATCCGTGATCGGCTGCGCCGTCGGCGCCACCTGGCCCCAGACGCCGAGGGTCTCGAACAGCCGCCGGCAGGCCGCCACGATCGCGGTCGCGCGCGGATCGCGGCTCGGGCGCTGGCTCAGCGCCGGATCGGCCACGATGACCGGGATGTCGGGCCCGAGCCCCTGGCGCAGCGCCACGGCCAGCGCCAACCCTGCAAATGCGCCCCCGCAGATGACAATACTTCGCTGTGCCGGCATTGCCCTTCCCTTACGCGCCTCACGCTCTCAGACTATGCTTGCTACCTGATAATAGCTGGGCGAAACAGGGGCCAGAAACAAGGTCACGAACCTAACGGACGTCATTCCGGGGCGATGCGTCAGCATCGAACCCGGAATCTCGAGATTCCGGGTTCACGCTTGCCCGTGCCCCGGAATGACCGTTCAAGTCAAACCGAAAGCCGCCGATGTCCAAGAGCCTGATCGACCTGCTGTCCATCCTCGATCTCGAGCAGCTCGAGGTGAATTTGTTCCGCGGCAACAGCCCGAAGACGAGCTGGCAGCGCGTGTTCGGCGGCCAGGTGATCGGCCAGGCAATGGTGGCGGCCTGCCGCACCGTCGAGGGCCGGCTGCCGCACTCGATCCATTGCTACTTCATTCTGCCCGGCGATCCGCAGATCCCGATCATCTACCAGGTCGAGCGGCTGCGCGACGGCAAGAGCTACACCACCCGCCGCGTCACCGCGATCCAGCACGGCAACGCGATCTTCTCCATCATGGTGTCGTTCCATGCCGAGGAGGAGAGCAACTTCAATCATCAGGAGAAGATGCCCGACGTGCCGCCGCCGGAGAAGCTGACCGCGGAGGAAGTGTCGAAGCAGCCGATGTTCAAGGAGATGCCGGAGTTCATCCGCCGCTATTACGAGAGCGACCGGCCGATCGAGCTGCGCCCGGTCGAGCTCGGCCGTTATTTCGGCCAGAAGATCGACGACGGCCGCATCCATGTCTGGATCCGCACCGCCGCCAAGCTGCCCGACGATCCCGCGCTGCATCTGTGCGCGCTCGCCTATGCGTCGGATTTCTCGCTGCTCGATGCCGTGATGGCGCGCTACGGCCGCACGCTGTTCGACAAGCGCATGATGCCTGCGAGCCTCGATCACGCGATGTGGTTTCACCGCCCGTTCCGCGCCGACGAATGGCTGCTCTACGCGCAGGATTCGCCGAGCGCGCAGTCGGGCCGCGGCCTGACACGCGGCCTGATCTTCAAGCCCGACGGCACGCTGGTGGCGTCCGTCGCGCAGGAAGGATCGGTGCGCGAGCGAAAGGCGTAGCGCTCACAGCGCGATCCGGAAAAAGCGCGGAGCGGTTTCCGGAGGCCTCACGCTCGAACAAAGCCGGTCGGCACGATGCGGTCGCGCTTACTGGCCGGCGTAGGCACCGCGCTCGGTCAGCGCGAATTGCGAGACGAACCAGTTGCCGTACCAGCGCAGCACCCACGGAATCGGGATCAGGAAGCCGCAGGCGATGGTGAACACGATGGTTCGCCACAGCACCTCGATGCCGGACGCATTGAAGCTGACCTCGCGACGCGTGCCGTCGATGTTGCGGCAGATCCAGCGCATCCAGGCGGTCAGCACCCAGGCCCAGCCGATGATGGTGATGGCCGAGACCACCATCGCCACGTACCAGCCGACATAGGCGACCGGGCTGCCCTTGAACGAGATCGGCAGGTCCTGGCCGCTCGAGCTGAGATGGCCGATGATCCAGCGCACGATCATCCAGCTCAGGAAGCCCTGCAACAGCAGCGAGAGCAGCGTCACGATGTTGCTGTCGGCCGCGCCGGCATAGGTCAGAAGGCCGAGCACGATGAAGACCCACCAGATGTCGAGCGGCTGCCCGGTGAAGGCGAAATGCGGCCGGCCCGGCACGCGGATATAGGGGATCGCAAAGCGGTACAGGCCGGTCGCGGTCCACGGCGCCGGGATGACGAGAATCTGGCCGATGAACATCAGGAGGCTGCGGCCGAACAGGCCCCAGATTGGGAAGTCGGCGGACAGCGTGCCGCCGCTATAGCTTCCGGACGCCACCACCGGCGGCGGTCCGCCGGCTTGCGGAAATACCGGCGGCGCGCCGGCGCTCGGGACGAGGCCCGGAATCTCCCCGGCCTTCTGCCAGCCGGCCATGCCCTCGGTCCACACCAGGGTGTCGGCCCCCACCGTGCCCCGGGTGATCAGGTCGCGGAGCTGGGTTTCAGGCAGGGGGCCCTTTTGCTGGCCTTCGGATGCATAAAACCAGTTTCGGTTCGACATTTCTTGTTTCCTCGGGGCGCGCGCACAGGGACACGCGATAGGCGAAACGAACCAGCAAGAGCGCTGGCCGGGGCGGGAAAGCCACATTGTGGCCGAGCGTTTCCATTCCGTACAGTGAGGGAGCACACGCGCTGCGCATGTTTTCCGCTTCAGCCTGCAAGTTTTTTATGCCATTTGCCCAGAAAGCTGCCAGATTTGGCGGACGCAAGTGCCGCTCGGGGATGGCAAATTGCCGCTCCGGGAGGCAGCAGGTGCCGGCTCGCGGGACGGCAAGTGCCGCTCCGGGACGGGCGCACACGGAAAACCTCAAGGGAATGAAGGCCTGAACCATGAAACTCGTCGTCGCGATCATCAAACCGTTCAAGCTCGATGAGGTGCGCCAGGCGCTGACCGCGATCGGCGTCCACGGCATGACTGTGACCGAGGTGAAGGGCTATGGCCGCCAGAAGGGCCACACCGAGATCTATCGCGGCGCCGAATATGTCGTGAACTTCCTGCCCAAGCTTCGGATCGAGATCGCCGTCGATACCGAGCTCGCCGACAAGGCGGTCAGCGTCATCACCGAGCACGCCCGCACCGGCCAGATCGGCGACGGCAAGATCTTCGTGACGCCGATCGATCATGCGCTGCGCATCCGCACCGGCGAGACCGACAACGACGCGCTCTGAACCCTGGAGCCTGATCCCTCGCGACAAACGCGGAAAGCGTTTGCGCGGAGATCATGCCCAAACAAAACGATCGAGATCATCGCCGGCAACGACGCCGGCGCACGCCACAACCGCTCACCAAGAAACGACGACCGCCGGGGAATGATGATGGGGGCACGAGCTCTTCGTGCAGCGATATCAGCTGCGCCGATCACTGCTGCAATCCTGTTCGCGCAAGCCACGCCGGCCTTCGCGCAAGACTCGGCATCCAGCGCCGGCGTCAACGCCGCCGACACCGCCTGGATGATCGTCGCCACCGCGCTGGTGCTGATGATGACGATCCCCGGACTGGCGCTGTTCTACTCCGGCATGGTGCGCAAGAAGAACGTGCTGGCGACGATGGCGCAGAGCCTCACCGCCGTTGCGCTCGTCTCGATCCTCTGGGTCACCTTCGGCTATTCGCTGAGCTTCGTCGGCGACGGTCCTTGGCTCGGCTCGCTCGATCGCTGGTTCCTGGCCGGCATCACCATGGACAGCATCAATCCGGCGGCGAAGACCATCCCCGAAGCGCTGTTCATGCTGTACCAGATGACGTTCGCGATCATCACGGTGGCGCTGGTCGCAGGCTCGGTCGCCGACCGCATGCGGTTCTCCGCCTATGTGCTGTTCTCGATCGGCTGGTTCATCTTCGCCTATGTGCCGCTGGCGCATTGGGTGTGGGGCGGCGGCTTCCTCGCATCAGTGGGCGTGCTGGATTTCGCCGGCGGTCTTGTGGTGCATCTCTCCGCCGGCATCAGCGGCCTGGTCGCGGCCAAGGTGATGGGCAACCGCCACGGCTATGGCCATGACAATCTTTCACCGTTCGATCTGTCGCTCGCGGTGGTCGGCACCGGCCTGCTCTGGGTCGGCTGGTTCGGCTTCAACGGCGGTTCGGCGCTCGCGGCCAATTCGCGCGCGGTGATGGCGATCACCGCCACCCATCTTGCGGCCTGCGCCGGCGCGCTGACCTGGGGCGCGATCGAATGGGCGACGCGCCGCAAGCCGTCGGTGCTCGGCATGATCTCGGGTGCGGTCGCGGGACTCGGCACCATCACCCCGGCATCCGGCTTCGTCGCGCCGTGGCACGGCGTCGTCATCGGCATCATTGCCGGCCTGGTCTGCTTCTGGGCCTGCACCTGGCTGAAGCATCGCTTCAAGTATGACGACTCGCTCGACGTGTTCGGCGTGCACGGCATCGGCGGCCTGACCGGCACGCTGCTTGCCGGCGTGTTCGCGGCCTCGGCAATCGGCGGCACGTCCGGCCTGCTCGAGGGCAATCCGAAGCAGCTGCTGATCCAGCTCTACGGCGTCGCGGTCACCTTTGTCTGGTGCGGCGGGGTTACCTTCGTGCTGCTCAAGCTGGTCAGCGCCTTCGTCCCGCTGCGCGTCTCGATGCAGCAGGAGCTCGAAGGTCTCGACATCTCCCAGCATGGCGAGGCGCTGCAGTAAGTAGCCGAGGCGGCGGTGGCAGCCGGACTCACGGGGCCAGGACAACGACGCCGGCCACCGCGAGGGCGAATTTGTAAAACAACCCCATGCAAAGGACCCGAGCGCCGCGACGTCACGAAGTACGGCGCGAGCAAGGTTCGGGCTTGCACGACACATAAGTGTATGCTTATGTGTCGTCATGGTCGACACCGACATCTTCAAGGCTCTGGCCGATCCGACCCGCCGCAAGGTCTTTGAGAAGCTGGCCGGCGGCAGCCTGAACGCCAGCGCCTTGCGCGACGGACTTGAGATCAGCCAGCCGGCGATGTCGCAGCATCTGGCGGTGCTGCGCGCGGCAGGGCTGGTGCGCGAGCAGCGACAGGGCCGCTTCGTGAACTATGAGGTCGACCCGGACGGCATCGCCAGCATCGGGACCTGGCTCGCCCGCTACCGCGCCTATTGGCCGAAGCGCATCGAAGCTCTGTCCGATCTGCTGAAGGACATGGATCAATGAGCGACACAGTAGAGCCTGATCATGCCGACGCCGACCTGGTGCTCGAATACGAGCTCGATGCACCGCCTGAAAAAGTGTGGCGTGCGGTGACCATTCCGGCTCTGCGCGAACGCTGGCTCCCGGATTGCGATCTCGCGGACGCTGAACCCCTGTCATCGATCGCTGGCGAAGAGGTGCGCTTCCGGCTGCGCGAGTCCGAGCCGCCGTTTCGCGAAAGCCATGTCACCTTCCGGATCGAGCCGAACGAGGCCGGCGGCACCCGCTTTCGCATCATCCAGCAAGCCTGCGACATCAGGGGAAAGCAGCCGCAACCGGCCAACAGCAACAACCGCTGCCTGATGCGCGCGGCCTGATCACTTCAACACCCGTTGAGACTTCATCACCTGCAGCAACGGAGGTCGCCGATGCGCGACATGATGCAACTCGTCCCTATGGTCGTCGAACAGTCGAGCCGCGGCGAACGTTCCTTCGACATCTATTCCAGGCTCCTGCGCGAGCGCATCATCTTCCTGAACGGCGAGGTCAATGATGCGATGTCCGGCCTGGTCTGCGCGCAGCTGCTGTTCCTCGAAGCCGACAACCCCAACAAGCCGATCAACCTCTACATCAACTCCTATGGCGGCGTGATCACCAGCGGGCTTGCGATGTACGACACCATGCAGTTCATCAAGGCGCCGGTGCACACGCTGTGCATGGGCACGGCGCGCTCGATGGGGTCGTTCCTTTTGATGGCCGGCGAGCCCGGTCACCGCGCCGCGCTGCCGAATGCGAGCCTCCACGTGCATCAGCCGCTCGGTGGCTTCCAGGGCCAGGCGTCCGACATCCTGATCCATGCCACCGAGATGCAGGAGACCAAGCGGCGCATCATCCGGCTCTATGCGCAGCACTGCGGGCGCACCGAAGCCGACGTGGAACGGACCCTGGATCGCGATCACTTCATGTCCGCGCAGCAGGCGCTCGAATGGGGACTGATCGACAAGGTCTTCGCCGAACGCGACGCCGCCGAAAAACCATGATCCGGTGCCGCGCTGATCTTCGTAGCTCGAGCGGCCAAGCCGTTTCATGACAGCGCCATCGATTTAGGCTTCACCTCGGCATGCTGCGCCGTGACCCGCACGGCATCGGGACGGCTCGATCCTCCGCGCCTGCCGCCGCCGCGGTGGTCGATCAGGCGCGCGACGACAGCGCGCCGCGCATGACGAGGCGTCAGCGAATGGTCGGCGTTCGGCAGCGTCAACCGCGTGACGCCAGGGATACTTGTGAGCCGTTTGCCGTCCTGACCGAAATGCCGTGCGATCTCCTGCAGGCTGAGATCGCCGTCCGAGGTGACCATGAGGACGCGCACGCCGCGGCTACAAAGCTCGCGCATCCAGCGCTCGACGCGGTTACGACCAAGCAAGGCGGACGGATGAATTGCCGACAGCGTCGACTTGACGGCTTCCAATCCGCGCCGCACCAGCCGCCTGGCGCTATCTGACACTGACAGCTTCCAGGCGGACCTGGTCGTCATCGCAGGCCCGTCCGCCGGACCGATCTGCTGCTGGCTTCCGCGATTCGCCTTGGAGGTTTCGTATGCTTTCCAGGCCGTAAGCTCCAGCGCGTAGGAACTGTTCCAGGCAAAGCAGAGCGGGTTGATCATGGTGAGGGCGCGGACGCGGCGGTCCGCGCGCGCAGTGTGAAAGGCCTGGAAGGCGCCCGAGCATGTGCCCACAAGCTCGACTTTGGCAAAGCCCGCCCGCTGCATCCAGTCAATCGCCGCGCTGACGTCGAAGCGGGTGCGGGAATCATAGAGGAACAGACGATTGCTCCCGGCATCGTCGCTCAAGCCGAGGCCCGGCAGGTCAATGCGTAGCGACGCCACGCCGGCGGCGGCAAGCTCGCGCGCCGCCTCGACCGTGCCGCGCGCCCAACCGACATGCGGCACGCCGCCGGAGTTGAGGAAGATGACCGGATCGGCCGCAGCATGGCCGTCACGTGGCCGGGTCAGCACGCCACAGATCAATGGCGCCTGCCTGATCACAACCGCTTCTTCCGTGTAGTGCGATCCCTCCAATAGCTCGTGGCCGGTCAGGGACTCGACGCCCTGAGCTACGCCGGCGACGGCCCGGTCGGACAACCAATCCGCCCAGCAATCGACAACGTCGGCCGGGATCCGGTTCGCGGTCGGGTCGCACATGAGCAGGTGATAGTCCTTGAACTCCGCGATTGTCGCGCCTTCGAAAGAAGTTCGACCGTCGCGGATTTCAGAGCCTGCCAACGGCTTTCCGTTCGCGATCAAAAGCATCGGCACGGGCGGAAGGGCCGCGACGGCCCGCCGCCAATCCAGCCTCGACAGATCGGCGAGCGTCTCATGCGAAAGCCGGAAGCCGACGACCTCGCGGCCCTCGGCGAACGTCGCGTCGCTTGCCGCGCTCTTGGCGAGCGACCCATCGATCACGCGCGACATCGCGGTGATTTCGCGCACATAGGTTTTTCCGGAACTCGGTGGCGCAAGCAGCGCAAGGCCTGCCACGTCGTCCCGCCCCGCCGCAGCGAGCGGGGCCAGCAGCGCGCCGAGACGGAAGCCGGCGAGGATGACATCCTCCACGCCGCAATCCCGCTTCAACCGGTCGATCGCCGCGCCGATGCTTGCGGTCCAGGCCATCACCCGGCCCGGCGCCGAATGGTCGCCGGCAGCGTCGCCACAACCGGGATAGTCAAACAGCAGGACAGGCAGGCCCCCCGCGGCCGCCCTGTCGGACAACAGCTTCAGGAATCGGCGACTGCACAGATCCTCATGACCATGCGCGCCGGCTATGACAACGCCCCGCCGCCCCTTCGCTACGTTCAGCCAGCCGATGGTATCGGCAAAGACAACTGGTTTCATGTCATGCTCCCGGCGGACTCCCTTGTCCGCACGACTTCCAATTCTTCCGCTCTCGGCACCTCGTAGCTCGCGTCGCGATCGGCATTGAGCGCTGTCACCGCGCCGCCAGGTGTCGCCAGGGACGGACCGTCAAGGCCGACCTCCCGCTCGATGCCCGGCATCAGGTGGAAATTGTTCTCCGTTGGAACGAACCGATCGTCCTGGACGGAGACGTGGTAGGCCGCGCGTTTGCAGGCCAGCCGCAGCCGCCACGCGTCCTTCCGACGCACCAAACTCACAGTCAGGCCGACGTCGCGCTGCGCGGTCATGACACCCGGCAGCACATGGAAGGCCTCGGCAAAGACCTTCCCGTCGTCGCCTTCCAGCCTTGCAACGGTGACTTCATGGCCGGGCGGCCCGAAGCGATAGGCGTAGGAAATATCGAAAAAGGCGCCGAGTACCGAGAAGGCCGAAAGCGACAGGCCGCCGTGCGCCGGCACGCTGATCGGTTGGCGCGCCGACACCACCGGCGTGACGCCGTCCCGCAGACAGGTCAGCGATAATGTCGCCCGAACGGTCTGCGCGGTATCGTTGACGGCATGGACGGTCAGCCCGTTGACGCCCTCGTCGCTCAGGATCAGCCGTAGCGGGGCAAATGCCCGCCTCAGCCCGTGCCAGACGGGCTTAGGCCGGCCGGTCGAATCGACCACGCCCCAACCCGCGCCCGGCCGCAAGTCCTTCCAGAAGAACAGCAGCGCTCCAGCCGTCGGCGAACAGGGTCTGCGCCATTCGTCGATGGTGCGCTCCACTATCTCGGTCGTCACCGCACGGGAGAGCTCGAGATAGCGTCTGGTATTTTCGATGCGCAGCCGGCGCGCGTCGACGGAAAAAAGCGTTTCCAGATAGTGCTCGCGCACATCCTCGAAGTCCCACGACGCGCCGACGTCGCGCGGCACACCCGCCTTCCAGCGCGGATCGTGCACCGGCGGCACCGGCAGATGCGCATCCAGCGTTGCCTGGTCAGGCACATTGGCAAAGGCAAGACATTCGCTCGCGAAGCGCACTTCGGCCCGGCGCGCGTCATCCAGCGGCCGGCAATAGGCGCCGACCCCGTAATAATGCATCGGCCCGCCATCAGCCGTGAAAGGCAGGTTGCCGCCGGATGGCGATGACGTCACAAGCACCAGGTCGGGACGCTTCGCTTCAGCGATGGGGCGCACCACCTTGTCGAACCAGGGCGTCGGATCCATCGACATCGGCATGCCCATCATCGCCGCCTGCTGCGCCACCTCGCTGCCGCCGCACAGAACGGCGAGTGATGGCGAATGCCTGAGCCGCCCGAGCAAATTCCCGACCTCGCGCGAGAGCGACGCGCACCAGGCCTCGTCCTTCGCCGGATAGTCGAAATTGGCGAGCATCAGATCCTGCCAGACCAGGATGCCCATCTCGTCGCAAAGCTCGTGAAATGCGTCGCTCTCATAGACGAACGTGCCGCCGACCCTGAGCATGTTGACGCCCGCCCGTCGTGCAAGATCGAGGTCGCGCGCGATCTCTTCGCGTGAAGACGGCAGCCGCACCAGGTCGGACGGCGTCCACACCGCGCCACGACAAAAGACGGATACGCCGTTGACGACCAGCCGAAAGCCGCGTCCGTCGGTGCCGCGATCGATCTCGATATGCCGGAAGCCGACGCGGCCGAGCGTTACTCGCATCGAGCCGAGCGTGACGACAACCTCGTGCAACGCCGGATCGCCATGGCTGCTCGGCCACCATGGCGCAACGTTCGCAATATCCAGTTTCGCCGTCAGCCGCGTCGCTGTCTCCGAGGTCAATGCGGCGACAGCGCCCGCGCAGGCGACCGTGGCCGGCGCGTCATCAAACGGCTCGTCCAGCGTAATCGCGATGGAAAGATGCCCTGTTGTGCCGGCAAGGTCGGCCTGCATTTGCACATCGCGCACGCCTTGCCGGTTGGTATCGCGGATCAGCTTGATCGGTCGCCATGGTCCGACGATGTCGAAGCCAGGGCACCAACCCGGCATATGGCCGATCAGCGTGGTCCGTACGAGCCTCAGCCGCTGATCGTCGATCATGCGCGGCCGCCAGCGCCCACGCGGACCGGTCAGGGTTTCCAGATGGCGGTCGAGGCTGCGGAATGCGATGGCCAGTTGCTCGCCGCCGGCAAGCGTCAGGGCCACATCATGGCGCTCGAACATCGAGGTCGAGGACAGCACGAGGCGATCGTCGAGCCAGACCTCTGCAACCGTCGCCAAGCCGTCAAATACGAGACGGGCCGGGCCGGCGACATCGAGCCGGCGACGATACCAGACGTCCTGGTCGTGCAGCGGAGTGGGATGGTTGCGGTCCCAGCGGCCAAGCCGTTCCAGCGCAGCAGCGGCCGTGCCGGGGCACGCCGCCTCCAGCCATTCGGCGCTGCCGTCGATCGCCGCCGGAGACGCCCACGCGCCGGCCGGCGAGACGACCATGCACCAGCCGCTGTCCAGAGGCTCGGCCGTGTCGGTCGTCGACACCAAAGCGTCCATACACATGCATTCCCATGGCCGGCAGGCCGGTCCTACGCTGCCTTGCTGGCGAGATCCGCCATGCGACTGTCCAGAGCGTCCATCACCGTTTGCCAGGCCTTGGCCATCGGCCCGATGGCGTCCGCGAGCCCATCGAACCGATGCCGGGCCATGGCGCGGGCGAGCTTGAATTGCATGACCTTGGCGCCCTCGGCGATTGCCGCGGCGGCTTCGATCGCCTCGGCCAGACCGGTCTCGCCGCGCCGTCCCAGCCATTCCAGATGACTGGAGAGGAGTTCGAAATTGGCGCCCACCTGCCGCAATGTGTTGAAGGCGTAGATGTGAAAATACTCCGGTGACCGGGCAGCCAGTGCCTCGGCATGGCCGCCGAACACGGCCGCATAGGCATCGAGCGGATTGCGCTTCGGCCTGCGCCGGAGATGCTGCGCGAGGATTTCCGTGGCCGCACTGACCGGATCGCGCGAGGGGCGCGTGGTGTCGAACTTGACGAACTCGGCATAGGGAAACAGCGGCAGGCCGCCGGCCGGCGCGCCGTTGCGCTGCTCGAAAATGCCGTCATAGTCCTCGCCGTCCAGGGCGAAGTAGCCGTCGTTGTGGAAGTAGGCCATGTGGCGGCGCCCGGGATCGAGCACGTTGACGCCGATCGTCGTCTTGGAATGGCCACTGCGATAGGTGATGCCCTTCGTATCGGGCAGGTAGAAGGCATCGACCTCGACCAGCGGCAGCCGCCCGCGCTCGATCTGATTGAGAACGTGCGCCTCCAGACGATCGAACACGGACAGTTCCTGGATATCCAGGCCGGCCAATCGCTGCAGGTCGGCCGTCGGGAATTTGAAGAACGTGAACTGGTCGCCTTCGAAATCCTGCGCCACGGTGAAGCCGAGCGCAGCGACCGGGTCATTCCCGTTCGCATGCATGACTTCGATCAGAAGATCGACATAGCAGTTGGTCTGCGGCCATCGCCGCTCCGGATCGTGTAGCCGGTGCGGCTTGTAGTCGGCCGGATCGAGCCCGGCGATGGCACTCTGCATTTCAGTTGCCCCAAAGCGTGTCACGCACGGAAGCCGGCCATGCCTCGACGTCAGGGCCGTGATGGCGGAACAGCGCGAGCGCCACGCGCTCCAGCCCGAAGCCGACGCAGGCCGAGTGGCACAGGCTGCCATCCGCGAATTTGAGGCCCCAGGTCTGGCCAAAATGGTCGCGATGATAGTTGAAGGACAAGCAGGCCGTCGGTTTCTCGATGCTGGTCACCGGGATCAGCAGCTCGAACTTGAGTCCCTCGTCGCGCTGGTTGTTGGCCATCATCTTGCCGCCGCGACCGAAGAACGGATCGTTGGCGAGATCAACCTCGCAGGGCAGGTCGAGGGATTCGATCATCGCCTTGCCGCGCTCCAGCCAGCTTTCCCGGAAGGCGCACACCTGCTCGGCCGTACCGATGCGGACGAATTCGCGCATGCGGAACAGCTGCATGCGCGCGGGATCCTGGGAAGGCTCATGACGGAAGCAGTAAGAGGAAAGCTCGAACAGCACACCGTCATCGGGCACCGGACCGCGCGCGGCAACGGTCGGATAGAGCGGATAGCAGGCGGCTGGCGTCAGCACGACGTTGGTCGCTTGCTGCAGTTCGGTCCAGTCCTCTCCCGCAGCCATCATGCCGAGAAGCTGCGCATGCTCGCGCTCGCCGCCCATGAAGGAATGCACGCAGCCTGCAAGCTGGGGGAAGCTTTTCATATAGCCACTGCCTTCAAGCGTGGCGCGGCTCATGCCCGGCGGGAAGTGGATGCGGGTTGCCTTGTCTGGCGCTCCGATGCTGGTCACGAGCCGCTCAAAGCGCTCGATCACGTCTTCGAAAACGCCGGAGCGGCCATAAAGCCCGTCTACTCCGGTCTTGAACAGGATGCTCTTGTCGAACAGGGTGTCGAGCAGGCTCTTGGCATCGAACGTCTTGGCGTCCATCTCAACCTCTCAGGCTGGTGTCAAAGCGGCTCATCAGCAGGAGCGTCGCGGTGTTGGAAAGAATACGGTCGTTCGAAATCATCAGCGGCGCTGAGCTCACATCGCGCAGATGCCTGCCGACGCTGAACGGCGTGCCGTTCTTGTAGCCGACGATGCCGTTGATCAGCATGGCGAGCCGCACGATCGCCCCGGCCTTCTCGCTCGCGGCGACCTTCAGCGCGTTGATCTCGGCGGTAAAGCCAATCGAGGAGAGCGCGTCGTCATTGCCCTTGGCCGCATCGAAGCGGTCAATGGCGGCCGTGAGATGACCCTTCATCTCCTGAAGCAGGGCGGCCGCCTCGGCGAGCCGAAGCGCGCCCGGCGGCAGACTTCCATCCGCCTGCTTGCGCGCCGCAGCCTTGACGAATGCTTGCGCGCGATTGAAGGCATCGGTGGCGATACCGAACCAGGTCGCCGCCCAGAAGATATGCGAGCTCGCCAGCATCGACTGTGCCGCGATCTCCGAGAACGGCTTGGGGAAAATCTGCGCCGCGTCACCGTGCGCGACGAGATGAAAACCGTCCGAACAGGTGCCGCGCATTCCGAGCGTATCCCATACGGAGGTGCGCTCCAGCGTGCGGTTCAGGTCCGCGGGAATGACAACCATCACCTGATCGGAGCTTGCCGCGTCGGGAGCGCGCCGCGCCGTGGCAAGAATCGCGTCGGCGTGGCGGCCGTAGGAAATAACGGTTGCTTCCTTTGTCAGCGAGAAGCGGCCGTCTGCCACTTCGACCGCACAGATCGAATTGCGCAGATTGCCGCCGATGCCGGCTTCCGTGGTCGCCGAGGCCATCAGCAACTGCTCCGCCGCAATGCGGCGCATATAGGCCAGATGCCAGTCGCTGGCGCCGCCATGGCTGACGAAGCTCGACGTCTTGATCTGGTGCATGGCGTAGATCATGGCGCTCGAGCCGCAGGCCTGGGCGAGCTGAACGATCAGCTCCGCGATCTCCATCGTGCCCAATTCCTCCCCGCCATGCTCGACGGGAATCGCGACGCCGAGCAGGCGCTCGCGCTTCAATGCTTCGATGGTATCGGCCGGGAAGCGGCCCTCACGGTCTACCGCATCGACCTGCTGCGCCGCGACCTTGGCGACCCGACGCATGCGCTCGGCCGGCGTGGCGGCAGAGGCCGGCACGGGCTCTATCTTTCTCACCACGCTCATGGTCTTACGCCGCCCGCTGTGTCAGCCGTGAAACGGCGTCCGCGACGTTGGCGAGCGACGAGAAGGTCCGACGCGTGAGCATCGCCTCGGGAAATTCGATGTTGAACTCTTCCTCGAGCGCCAGCATCACCTGCACCGTGGCGAAGGATGTCAGCCCCGCGTCATAGAGATTCGTGTCGTCGGTGATTGTGTTGAAATCCAGCGAAATCATCGGCTGCTGCTCGAGCAGCGCGCGGATACGATCAATCATTGGTTGCCCCACCTGTCATTGAAGTTCTTATGCGGCGGCAATAGCGCAACGACGGCAACCGCGGCGTTAACGCCGGAACGACAATGTTACAGACAGCTAACGATCGGTAACGAGCGCCGGCAAAAGTCCAGCATTGCTGTCCGGGCGGGCGTACCTGATGCGAGCCCTTGTCCGCTTCGCGCAGAACGACGCGGCGAGGATGCCCGCAACTGTCTTCGCGCCGGTCCCGTTTCGGGTGGGAACCCAAACAAGCCGATGAAGCCCAACATCAAATTCCCATCGCGCAATCGTCCGACAGACGCCAATGGCGAAATGATCGAAAGGGTGTTCGCGGACCGCGGGGCGAGCCCGGAAGCCCTCGCCGGATACCGCCTGCTGCCCCGCGGCTGAGCAGAATTGTGTCCGGAGTTAGCCGTGCCTGCGTTCTAGACAGGTCTGACCATATTTTAGGCGCGGCGGAATAGCGCAGGGGCACCTCCCACCCGTAAAGCGGGAAAAGGTCCGGATTCATAATCCATTAGCGAGCTCCGGCCGTTTGGCACGGCATTTGATTCTAAGGCTCCAGGCTGTGCCCGCGTAGTGGATGTCCTCCGCGTGGTGAACCTCAGTCGAAACTCCCGGTGTTCATTCGCACCGGGCCCAAGCGGGGATAGGACTCATGAAAATTGTTATGGCGATCATTAAGCCATTCAAGCTGGAAGAGGTCCGTGACGCCCTGACCGCCATTGGCGTTCACGGTCTCACGGTGACGGAAGTCAAGGGGTACGGCCGTCAGAAGGGTCACACGGAAATCTATCGCGGCGCCGAATATGCCGTGAGCTTCCTGCCGAAGATCAAGATCGAGGTCGCGGTCAACTCCGATCAGGTCGACAAGACCATCGACGCCATCACCTCCGCCGCCAAGACCGGCCAGATCGGCGACGGCAAGATCTTCGTCATCAGCCTCGAACACGCCGTGCGCATCCGCACCGGCGAGGCCGATGCCGCGGCCCTCTGATTTCGCGCTCAAACCTTAAGACCTCAGGAGTGAAATAACATGACGTTCAAGCGTCCCTATGGCGCGGGACTGGCGGCCCTTGCAGTCGGCCTGTTCGCCGCGACCGCCGCCTACGCCGAGCCGACCGTCAACAAGGGCGACAACGCCTGGATGCTGACCTCGACGGTGCTGGTGCTTTTGATGACCATCCCGGGCCTCGCGCTGTTCTATGGCGGCCTGGTCCGCTCCAAGAACATGCTCTCGGTGCTGGCGCAGGTGTTCTACACGGTCTGCCTCGTCACCGTGCTCTGGGCCCTCTACGGCTACAGCCTCGCTTTCACCGGCGGCTCCGACTTCATCGGGGGCTTCTCCAAGGCCTTCCTGATGGGCGTCACGCCGGACTCGAAGGCGGCGACCTTCTCGGTCGACGCCAACATCTCGGAACTCATCTATATGTGCTTCCAGATGACGTTCGCGGCGATCACGCCGGCCCTCATCGTCGGCGCCTTCGCCGAACGCATGAAGTTCGCGGCGATCGCGCTGTTCATCCCGCTCTGGGTGACGCTGATCTATTTCCCGATCGCGCACATGGTCTGGTACTGGCCGGGCCCGGACGCGATCCAGGATGCCGCCAAGGCGCTCGCCGCCGCGGCTGACGGCGCGGCGAAGACCGCGGCGCAGGCCAAGCTCGACGAGATCAACGCCGATGCCGGCTGGATCTTCAAGAAGGGCGCGATCGACTTCGCGGGCGGCACCGTCGTGCACATCAACGCGGGTATCGCCGGCCTGGTCGGCGCGCTGCTGATCGGCAAGCGGACCGGCTACGGCAAGGAGCTGATGGCTCCGCACTCGCTGACCATGACCATGATCGGCGCCTCGCTGCTCTGGGTCGGCTGGTTCGGTTTCAACGCCGGCTCCAACCTCGAAGCCAATGGCGGCGCTGCGCTCGCCATGACCAACTCCTTCGTGGCCACTGCCGCGGCGGCGCTGGCCTGGATGTTCGCGGAATGGATCATCAAGGGCCATCCCTCGCTGCTCGGCGCGCTCTCGGGCGCGGTCGCGGGCCTCGTCGCGGTGACCCCGGCGGCCGGCTATGCCGGCCCGATGGGCGCCATCGTGCTCGGCCTCGTGGTCGGCGTGGTCTGCCTGTTCTTCTGCACGGTCGTGAAGAACGCGCTCGGCTATGACGACTCGCTCGACGTGTTCGGCGTCCACTGCGTCGGCGGCATCGTCGGCGCGCTCGGCACCGGCATCCTGGTCAACCCGGCGCTCGGCGGTGCAGGCATCATCGACTACACCGCGATCCCGCCGAAGGTCGCCGATTATGACTTCGCGGCGCAGATGATCTCGCAGGTCTGGGGCGTCTGCACCACGCTGGTGTGGTCGGGCATCGGTTCGGCGATCCTCTACAAGATCGTCGACGTGATCGTCGGCCTGCGCGCCAACGTCGAGACCGAACGTGAAGGCCTCGACATCACCGAGCACACGGAGCGCGCCTACAACATGTGAGTTCTCCCGGGACTCTGGCTCCCTCCGGGGCCGGGTCCAGAACTACGGTTCGGGCACATACCCGGCAATGTCCGGACCGTTGAGGGGCTCCAGCGCAAGCTGGGGCCCCTTTCTTTTTTCCGCTGCTTGAGAAAATATTGTCGGAATTGCCTGCCATTGTGGAATGACAGGCTACAAACAACGAAAGCGGGAGGACGTCATGAAGGTGCAAGGCAGATGCTACTGCGGCAACGTGCGCTATGAGGCCGAGGGCGAGCCGATGATGGCGGCGCAGTGCCTGTGCCGCGAATGCCAGTACATCACGGGCGGCGGACCGAACATGTTCATGGCGATGCCGACCACCGGCTTCAAATACACCGCCAGCGAGCCCAAGCAGTTCACCCGCAAGGATCTCGACCGCGCCGTGACCCGCGAGTTCTGCCCGGAATGCGGCACGCATCTCGTGACCAAGGTGCCGGGCCTGCCCGCCACCATCCTGAAGGTCGGCACCTTCGACGACCCCTCGGTGTTCACCCCGCAGATGACGATCTACACCTGCGACAAGCAGACCTTCCACCATGTGCCCGATGGCAAGCCGTCGTTCGAGAAGCTGCCGGCGCGGTAGCCGTCACCCATCGCGCGCGTAGCCCGGATGGACCGGAAAATTGGAATCGTCATGGCCGGGCTTGCCCCGGCCATCCATCCCGCTTCGCAAGACTCTGGCTTAGTCGATGGATGCCCGGGTCAAGCCCGGGCATGACAAGTTGTGGGTCACGCCATGGAGCCGCGTCAGTCGATCAAAACTTCCTCATCCGGCAGCTCGCTTGGCGCGCCGTTGCACAAATAGCGCTCCAAGATGTCGGCAAGCGACAGCGGCGTCAGGCGCTCGCTCGCACCGGGTAGGTCGGCGATCGACCACCAGCGGAAGCAATCGAGCACGCGCGCCTCGGCCTCGTCGGCCATCACCGGCGTGAAGCGATCCGCATGAACGATCCGGTATTCCTCTTTCTGGGAAATCCGCCTGCCGCCCCAGTTGAAGGTGTGGTGCCGCCGCCATATTGCGGGCCCGGGCTCGAAATGATCAGCCCCAACTCCTCGGCCAGTTCCCGCTGCAACGTCGCTTCAGCCGTCTCGTCGCCCTCGACGCCGCCGCCCGGCGCGATCCAGAAGCAGTCGCCGCCGTGCGGCGAGCGAATCCGCATCAGCAGGACTTCGCGCTCGCCGGTGATGAGGAGCGCCCGGACGGCGCGGCGGTGGATCATGTCTCGGAGCAATTTCGATGCGGTGCCTTGGGATCAGCGCGGATATCACGCGTCGGCCGATCGTGCCGCACCGCCGATGGTTAATCGCGTCTTAACCTCGCCCTATCTATGGTGACTTGATCGGTTTACGGTCGGCGCCCCTACCCTCCGACCGCAGTGAAAGTGCTGGCATTTCAATCATGGCAATGACCGCCTCATCCGGCTTGGCGCAGGGCGCCGGCGATGTCGCATCCGCCGGCCAGGCCGAGCGTTCCCCTTTCCTGCGCACGACCGAGCTGCTGGCGCCGTATCAGCCTGCCAAGCCCTTGATTACGCTGTCATTAGGCGAGCCGCAGCACCCGGTGCCCGATTTCGTCGGACCGGTGCTGGCAAAGCATACCGCCGAGTTCGGCCGCTACCCGATCGCCAAGGGCATCGAACCATTCCGCCGCGCCGTCGCGACCTGGCTGGGAAGCCGGTTCCAATTGCCGCGGCCGGTCGATCCCGAGAGCGAGGTGATGGTGCTGAACGGCAGCCGCGAGGGGCTGTTCTTTGCCGCGATATCAGCCTCGCGCTACGTCGCGCCGCGCAAGGGCCGGCCGGCGATCCTGATGCCGAACCCGTTCTATCCGGCCTATGGCGCCGGCGCCCGCGCGGCCGGCTGCGAGCAGATCTACCTGCCGACCACGCTCGCTAACGGTTTCCTGCCCGACCTCGATTCGATCGACGAGGCGACGCTGGCGCGCACCGTCGCGTTCTTCATCGCCTCGCCCGCCAATCCGCAGGGCTCGGTCGCCTCGCGCGCCTACTTCACACGGCTGAAAGAGCTCGCCGATCGCTATGGCTTCATCATCCTGAGCGACGAGTGCTACTCGGAAATCTACACCCGCGAGGCGCCGGGCAGCGTTCTCGAATGCGCCGGTCCCGACTTCAGCAATGTCGTGGCGTTCCAGTCGCTGTCGAAGCGCTCGAACCTGCCGGGCATGCGCGTCGGCTTTGCCGCGGGCGACAGGAAGTTTCTGGCCGCATTCCACGAGCTGCGCAATGTCGCCGCACCGCAGGTGCCGGTGCCGCTGCAGCATGTCGCGGTCGCCGCCTATAGCGACGAGGCGCATGTCGAGGAGAACCGCCGGCTCTATCGCATCAAGTTCGATTTCGCCGACCAGATCCTCGGCAACCGCTACGGCTACAAGCGTCCCGCCGGCGGGTTCTGCGTCTGGCTCGACGTCTCCGAGCGCGGCGGCGACGAGGCTGCGGCGGTCAGGCTCTATCGCGACGCCGGCGTGCGCGTGATTCCCGGCAGCTATCTGGCGCGCCAGCAGAACGACGGTTCCAATCCGGGCGCGGGCTATATCCGCCTTGCGCTCGTCTCCGACAGTGAATCGACGGCCGAGGCGATGCATCGCCTGGTCGAAACCCTGGGTTAATCGCGAAGCGCGAAGATTGAGTATGCCAGCGATCGAACGTGTCATCCCCCTGGTCGGCCATCTGCCGCTCTCGCTCCGCGAGGCGCTGGCGCGACGGCTGCGCGAACTCACCGGGCTCGGCCTGATCGCGCTGTCCGGCGCCATCACGGCGGCGCTGATGACCTGGTCGGTGCAGGATCCGTCGCTGAGCCACGCCACCTCGCGCGCGATCCGCAACGTGCTCGGCTATCCCGGCGCGATCGGCGCCGACCTCCTGATGCAGATTCTCGGTCTCGGCGCGATCATGCTGCTGCTGCCGGTCGCGGTGTGGGGCTGGCGGATGCTGACGCATCGCCCGTTCGACCGCGAGGCGCTGCGGCTCGGCTGCTGGATCCTGTGCACGGTGATCGCGGCGGGCTTCGCCAGCTGCTGGCCGCACAACACCGCATGGCCGCTGCCGACCGGGCTCGGCGGCGTGGTCGGCGACGCGCTGCTGCGTGCGCCGGCCGTCGTGTTCGGCCCGCCCGGCTTCATCTATCGCGTCGTGCTCGGCCTGATCCTGTTCGTCGCGATGGCGGCAAGCTTCCTGTTCGCCTGCGGCTGGGGTGCCAAGGAGCAGGACGACGAGCTGACGCCGATCTCCGACGACGACGAGCCGTTCGTCGAGGAAGAAGACAACGACCGCAGCTCGGTCTCGCTGGGCTGGCTGTTCCATGCGCTGATGAGCGCCAAAGCGCGGCTCGGCTGGCTGCTGACCACCGCCTACAAATCGCTGGTCTCGAGCGGAGCCCAGAGCCGCAGCGCTGCGTTCGAGCGCCAAGAGCCGAATATCGGCGGCGGCCGCCCGGCGCCCTCGATCGCGCCCGCGCATGAAGACCATGATGAGGACGAGGCTGAAGCTTTCGACGACGATGAGGAAGAGGAGGACGAGGAGGACGAAGCTCCCGCCGCCCGCGCCCCGCGCAAGAAGGCCGAGCCGAAGAAGAAGAATTCCGACAAGTTCGAGCTGCCCTCGGTCTCCGTGCTCAGCGCGCCGAAAGCCAGCGATCGACAGCCGCTGAGCAAGGCCGAGCTCGAAGCCAATTCGCGCTCGCTCGAGGGCGTGCTGCAGGACTTCGGCGTGCGCGGCGAGATCGTCAAGGCCAATCCCGGCCCGGTGGTCACGCTGTACGAGCTCGAACCGGCGCCCGGCATCAAGTCGTCGCGCGTGATCGGGTTGTCCGACGACATCGCGCGCTCGATGAGCGCGCTGTCGGCCCGCGTCGCGGTCGTCGCCGGCCGTAACGCGATCGGCATCGAGCTGCCCAACGCGCATCGCGAGAAGGTCTATCTGCGCGAGCTTCTGGTCGCCAAGGAAAGCGTCGATTCGGTTGCGAAGCTGCCGCTGTGCCTCGGCAAGACGATCGGCGGCGACCCCGTCATCATCGATCTGGCGCGCACGCCGCATATGCTGATCGCCGGCACTACCGGCTCCGGCAAATCGGTCGCGATCAACACCATGATCCTGAGCCTGGTCTACCGGCTGCGGCCGGATCAATGCCGCCTGATCATGGTGGATCCGAAGATGCTCGAACTCTCCGTCTATGACGGCATCCCGCATCTGTTGACGCCCGTCGTCACCGATCCGAAGAAGGCGGTGGTGGCGCTGAAATGGGCCGTGCGCGAGATGGAAGAGCGCTACAAGCGGATGGCCAAGCTCGGCGTGCGCAACATCGACGGCTACAATGCGCGCCTCGTCGAAGCCAAGGCCAAGGGCGAAGAGCTGACGCGCACCGTCCACACCGGCTTCGACAAAGAGAGCGGCAAGGCGATCTACGAGGAAGAGAAGCTCGACCTCGAACCGCTGCCCTACATCGTCATCATCGTCGACGAGATGGCCGACCTGATGATGGTCGCCGGCAAGGATATCGAAGGCGCGGTGCAGCGCCTCGCACAGATGGCTCGCGCCGCCGGCCTGCATGTCATCCTTGCCACGCAGCGTCCGTCGGTCGACGTCATCACCGGCACGATCAAGGCGAACTTCCCGACCCGGATCGCCTTCCAGGTGACGTCGAAGATCGACAGCCGCACCATCCTTGGCGAGATGGGCGCCGAGCAGCTGCTCGGCCAGGGCGACATGCTCTACATGGCGGGCGGCGGCCGCATCAGCCGCGTGCACGGACCGTTCGCCTCGGACGAGGAAGTCGAGAAGGTCGTGCGTCACCTCAAGACGCAAGGCGCACCGGAGTATCTCGAAGCCGTCACCGCGGAAGAGCCGACCGACGAGGACGGCGCCGTGTTCGATGCCACCGGCATGGGCGGCGACGGCGGCGGCGATCTGTTCACGCAGGCGGTTGCGATCGTCAAGCGCGACCGCAAGGCGTCGACCTCCTACATTCAGCGCCGGCTGCAGATCGGCTATAACCGCGCGGCCTCGCTGATGGAGCGGATGGAACTTGAGGGCATCGTCGGTCCGGCGAATCACGCCGGAAAGCGCGAAATCCTGGTCGGGGAGGAAGAAGGCCAGTTCTGATCGGGGACGATCATCACGGAAAAACCATATCTCCCTCGGAAGAGGCGGGATAAAATCCGGCGCAGCGGGACGACGTCGAACAGAGACCTGACATATCTGATGGCAAAACACCTCATTGACCGCGGCACGCGCACTGCGCTCGCTCTTCTCGTCACCGCCGCGATCGCCGGCGCTGCGACTGCGCAGAATGCGCCGCCCCCGAAGCCCGCGCCCAACGCCGGATCCAAGGCTGCGCCAAAGAAGGACGCTGGCGCGCAGACCAATGCGGACAAGGGTCCGACGACGACGGGCGCCACCCAGGCACCGCCGAACCCGGTGATTCCCGATCCGCGCCGCAACGTGCCCGCCAACATCTTCCAGACCTTCGACGCCAACCAGAAGGCGCAGGCTGCCAAGGTCTCGGCCTATCTCTCGTCGCTGCAAACGCTGGTCGGAAATTTCGTCCAGGTCGGCCCCGACGGCACCAAGACCAAGGGCGATTTCTACATCCAGAAGCCCGGCAAGCTGCGCTTCGAATATGACGATCCGAGCCCGATCGAGGTGATCGCGGACGGCTCCTCGGTCGCGGTGCGCGACCGCAGGCTCGCCACCCAGGACGTCTATCCGCTGTCGCAGACCCCGCTGCGCTATCTGCTGTCGGACCGCATCGACCTGATGAAGGACACCAACGTCATCAGCGTCACCGCCGACGACGTGTTCGTCAGCATCACGATCGAGGAAAAGCAGGCGCTGGTCGGCACCAGCCGCTTCCTGCTGATGATCGGCGCCAAGGACGGCAAGCTCAAGCAGTGGACCGTTACCGACCCGCAGGGCTACGACACGACAGTTGCGGTCTACAATCTCGACGCGACGCAGAAGCCCGATCCGGCGCTGTTCAAGATCGACTTCACGACCTATCCCGGCACCTCGCCGGGCTGATCGCCTTTCCTTCTCCCCCGCCCCGCTCTTGCGGGGTCGAGACGAGCGAAGCTCGCTCTTGGAGGGTTGGGTGAGGGGCTGCCTCCACGAATCCGAAAGACGCGAGTACGCGGTGAGTCCCTTCACCCGGATCACATTGCGCTTCGCTCCATGCGATCCGACCTCTCCCCGCAAGCGGGGCGAGGTGGGAGCCTCCCTGTGGACAATTGAAATCCGCACCGAGAACCGTGCTAAGACGCACCTCTCATGCGGTTCTCCGTCACCACCTGGAATATCAACTCGGTGCGCCTGCGCATCGACACCGTCGCCAAGTTCATCAAGAGCGCGCGGCCGGATGTGCTGTGCCTGCAGGAGACCAAATGCATCGACGATGCGTTTCCGCTGAAACGCTTCAAGCGGCTCGGCTATGAACACGTCGCGCTGAACGGACAGAAGGGCTATCACGGCGTCGCTATCGTCTCGCGCCTGCCGTTCGAGACGACCGACATCAGGACGTTCTGCGACAAGATCGATTCACGGCACATCTCGGTGTCGTTCGGCGAGAAGGCGCAGCTGTCAAAGCCGCTGGTGCTGCATAATTTCTACGTGCCGGCCGGCGGCGACATTCCTGATCCCGCGCTCAATCGGAAATTCGAGCACAAGCTGCAATTCCTCGACGAGATGAAGGCCTGCGAGCCGCTGCATCCGCGCGGCGACGACCGCCACATCCTGGTCGGCGACCTCAACGTCGCGCCGCATGAGAACGACGTGTGGTCGCACAAGCAGCTGCTCAAGGTGGTCTCGCACACGCCGGTCGAAACCGAGAAGCTGCTCGCCGCGCAGGCGCATGGCGAATGGTTCGACATCGCGCGCGAGCGGATCCCGATGTCGGAAAAGGTCTACACCTGGTGGAGCTACCGCGCGGCGGACTGGACCGTCGGCGATCGCGGCCGACGGCTCGATCACATCTGGGTCTCGCGCGCGCTGAAGGATCAGGTCAGCGATTTCAAGATCACCCGCGACGCCCGCAGCTGGGAGCGCCCGTCGGACCACGTGCCGGTGACGGCGGTGATGGAGGTTTAAGTGCGCCGCCGACCCTCGACCCGTCATCCTGAGGAGCGCGGAACGCGCGTCTCGAAGGGTGCACGGCCCGGCTGGTGGCCGTCGACCCTTCGAGGCTCGCCCAGCGGCGCAATTGCGCCGCAAGGCTCGCACCTCAGGTGACGGTTCAATGAACTTGCGGAATGACGCGCGGAAAGATCACGTACTCAGCTTCCCGCCCGCCATCAGGATATCGCTTGCGAGCTGGCTGGTGCGCAGCGCGAGCTCGTCGCGTAGCCGAAGGGCCGCGGCGGGATCGCTTTCCAGCACGCGCTGGAACAAGCTACGCGCGACTCGGATCACCGAGCCGCGCTCCAGCGCGGTGGCGGTCGATGGCCGCTTCATCGCGACGATCAATGCGAGCTCGCCGATCAGCGCGCCGGGACCGGCGATGATCTCGGCGCCGCCTTCCTCGACGCGGAAGGTGCCGCGCTGCACGACATAGCCGGCGTCCGCGGCGTCGCCGGCCTTGAACAGCACGTCGCCTGCGTTGAAATCACGTTGCTCGGAGCCGATCGCCAGCATGCGCAAGGAGCTTTCGCCCAACAGACGCATTGTCGGGACCCGCTCGAGCAGGGCTACGTCATCATCGATCGACATTCAGGTCCGGTAACCGCGGTGCGCCTCGATTTCACGAATCGTTGAGCGCAAAGCGTATCACGGCACCAGCTTGTAGCCACCGGCTTCCGTCACCAGGATTTCCGGGTTGGCGGCGTCCTTCTCGATCTTCTGGCGGAGGCGGTAGATGTGGGTTTCCAGCGTGTGGGTGGTGACACCGGAATTGTAGCCCCAGACTTCCTGGAGCAGCGTCTCGCGCGACACCGGCATCTGGCCGGCGCGGTAGAGGAAGCGGAGGATCGCGGTTTCCTTCTCGGTCAGCCGCACCTTCCTGGCATTGGCGCCGGTCAGCATCTTCGAGCCGGGCCGGAACGAGTACGGACCGACCGAGAACACCGCGTCCTCGCTGGCCTCGTGCTGGCGGAGCTGCGCCCGGATCCGGGCCAGCAGCACCGCGAAGCGAAATGGCTTCGCCACATAGTCGTTGGCGCCGGATTCGAGCCCCAGGATCGTATCGGAATCGGTGTCGTGGCCGGTCAGCATGATGATCGGAGCCTTGAAGCCGCCCTTGCGGAGCGAGCGGACCACTTCGCGGCCATCGGTGTCGGGCAGGCCGACGTCCATCAGGACCAGATCGGGGGAATTGGCTTTGGCGGCAGTGGCGCCCTTGGCGCCGGTGTCGACTGCGGAGGCTTCGAATTCCTCGTGCAGCGACAGCTGCTCGACCAGCGTATCGCGCAGATCGGTATCGTCATCCACGATCAAGATCTTGCGGGCATTGGCCATAGGTACAATCCTTCGGGGGCGGGCGGTCAGAAGCAGAGGACGCTTATGGCCGTAACATCGGCTAGATATGTGTTCAGGTAGGCGATTGTTACCGATTCACAAGGCAACGCAGTCTACCTCAAATCCGGCGGGGCAGGACGTGAATGTCCTGTAATGCCGGGAAATAGGATGTTCTGAACCTCCAAGGCAAGCTCAGTTTGGAACGATTCTTAAGGGAAGGTCAGCTATTTCAATCACTTATATGACAGCCAAACGTGATCGACCGCTCTCCATCATCGAGGTCCGAGCAGCCGCCGGCGACCCGCGCCGGGGCTGGCTGTCGGCTGACGGCTGGACCGTGCCGGTGGCGCTCGGACGCGGCGGAATCCTCGCCAACAAGCGCGAGGGCGACGGCGGCACGCCGCGCGGCGTCTTCCATCCGCGCCAGCTCTGGTGGCGCGCCGACCGGCACCAGCGTCCGGCGACTTTCCTGCCGACCCGGCCGATCCGCCGCGAGGACGCCTGGTGCGAGGACCCCGCCGACCGTCACTACAACCAGCCGATCCGGCTCGACCGCGAGCAGGGCGGCGACCGCCTGACCCGCGAGGATCATCTCTACGACTTCATTGTCGAGATCGATCACAACGCCGCGCCGCGCGTCGCCGGCCGCGGCAGCGCGGTGTTCCTGCATCTGGCGCGGCCGAACTTCTCGCCGACCGCGGGCTGCGTCTCGATGACGAAGGCCTCGATGCTGCGGTTGTTGCGGCGGATGTCGCCGCAGACCAGGATCATCATCGGCTAGAGTTGTCGAATGGCTGAACATCGCTTTTCCCGCGCGACAGACGCGACGCGTTTGTGCTGAGATCGTGCACACCAGAAAATAATTCCCGCGGGGAGCGAAACAGCATGCTCGACAACAACAAGATCGCCGCCGCCTCGAAGGTCCTGCACGATCACTGGCACGCCGGCACCAAGCTCGCAGCGCTCGATGTCGCCATTCGGCCGCGCGATCGCGCCGAGGGCTATGCGGTGCAGGCCGAACTGGAAAAGACGTCGCGCAAAAAACTGTTCGGCTGGAAGATCGCGGCGACCAGCGCGGCCGGCCAGAAGCACATCAATGTCGCCGGACCGCTCGCCGGGCGCATCCTTGCCGAGACGGTGATACCGGATGGCGGCACCGCGTCGATGCAGGGCAACGAGATGCGCGTCGGCGAGCCGGAATACGCCTTCCGCATGGCGCGCGATCTCGCGCCGCGCACGACGCCGTACAGCGTGCAGGAGGTGCTGGAGGCCGTCGGGACGCTGCATCCGGCGATCGAGATTCCGGATTCGCGTTTCGCCGATTTTGTCGCCGCCGGCGAGGCGCAGCTGATCGCCGACAATGCCTGCGCGCATCTGTTCGTGCTCGGACCCGCAACCTCGGCCGACTGGCGCGCGATCGACCTGGTCGAGGACCGCCCGGTCATCACGCTGCGCGGCGAGCGCTATATCGGCCACGGCAAGAACGTGCTCGGCGATCCCTGCGCAGCGCTCGCCTGGTGCGCCAACGAGCTGCGCGCGCTCGGGCTGACCTTGCGGGCAGAGGAAGTCGTCACCACAGGCACCTGCCATCCCCCGCTGCCGATCACCGCCGGCGATAAATTCGCCGCCGATTTTGGCGCGATCGGAAAAGTGTCGGTGCGGTTCGTGTAGGCCGCGCACGCGCCACACACACCGCTGTCGTCCCTGCTTTCGAAAGCAGCGGGACGACAGTCAGTTATGCGGCACCGTCCGCGTCCCGAAGATCGCCGAGCCCACCCGCACATGGGTGGCCCCCATCTGGATCGCGACGGCAAAGTCCGCGCTCATGCCCATCGAGAGATTCGTCAGCCCGTTGCGCGCGGCGATCTTGGCGCAGAGCGCAAAGTGCGGCGCCGGCGCCTGGTCGACCGGCGGGATGCACATCAGTCCTGATATCTGCAGGCCGTAGGTGTCACGGCATGCCGCGATGAAGGTATCTGCGTCCTGCGGTGCCACGCCGGCCTTCTGCGGCTCCTCGCCGGTATTGATCTGGACGAACAGTTCCGGGTGCTTGCCTTGATTTTTGATTTCCTTGGCTAACGCTTCGCAAATGCTGGCGCGATCGACCGAATGGATCGCATCGAACAGCGCGACGGCCTCCTTGGCCTTGTTCGACTGCAACGGTCCGATCAGATGCAGCTGCAATCCCGGATGAGCCTGGGTTAGCGCCGGCCACTTGCCCTTGGCCTCCTGCACGCGATTTTCGCCAAATACGCGCTGTCCGGCGCCGATAATCGGCAAAATTGCGTCGGCCGCGAACGTCTTCGACACCGCGATCAAGGTCACCGACATGCGGTCGCGCCGCGCTTCCTTGCAGGCATGGGCGATCTCGCGTTCGACGGCGGCGAGGCCATGTGGTGAATCGGCCGGTAACGGCGTGGTCGGGCTTTGCGTCATGCTTGTGCCGTTCTCTGACAGGTGCGGGGGGTTGGCTCGAATTTTACCAAATTCGGGAAAGGCTTTTTGAAGCCCTGCATTCTAACTTGCGCACGGGCAAGGGAATAGAATGTCGGGCGTCACTTTCAACCGCAACCGGGTCAGGCTCAAGAAGGTTCTGGGAATTCGTGCCCGGCTGGCCTTGCTTGCGCTGATGCTGGTCGCGCCCCTGATGCTGGACCGCGTCCGCACGCTGGAGGATTCCCGCAGCAAGCAGATCGCGCAGGCCGCGGCCGGCTATGCCAGCCTCACCGCGCATGCCGCGGAAACCCAGCGCGAGGTGGTCTCCTCGGTCGAGACCATGCTGAAATCCGCCGCCTATATCCGCGCCTCCGGCGGCATCGCGCAGAGCTGCGAGGTGCTGCGCGCCAGCCTGCCGACGGTGCTGCCCTGGATCCGCAGCATCATGTTCGTCTCCAGGGACGGGCTGGTGCAGTGCTCGACCCTCAACGTCCAGGTCGGCCTCAATGTCGGCGACCGCGAATATTTCAAGAAGGCGCAGGACAACCGCGACTTCGTGTTCAGCGACTATCTGCGCGGCAGGACCAATGGCCGCCCGATGATGATGGCCGCGTATCCGGTGGCCGCGATCAATCCGGAGCAGGATGCCGTCGTGGTCGCCGGCATCAATATCGACTGGCTGTCGCAGATCATGGCCAATCTCGGCGGCCAGCCCGGCATGTCGGCCGTGCTGGTCGACTCTACCGGCGTCGTGATCGCCGCGCCCGCCGATCATGCGAGCCTGATCGGCCGCTCGCTCGACACCATCCCGCTGATGGCAGCGATCGCCGAGAAGGCGCTGAGCTATGACGAGCCGTCCGGCTCGGTGTCGTTCACCGCGTCCGACGGCGCACAGCGCACGCTGAGCTTCGCGCGCATCGCCGGCACGCAGTCCCGGCTGATCGTGAGCATGGACGAGGCCAAGGTGACCGCGGCGATCAACCGCGAGATCCGCACCGCCTATCTGCAGCTTGGATTTGTCTGCCTTTTCGTCTTGTTGGGCGCCCTGGTCGGCGCCGAGCGACTCGTCATCCATCCGATCGAGCTGATGACCGGCATGGCGCGGCGGTTCGGCGAGGGCGACTGGTCGGCGCGCGTCGCCAAGCACAAGCTGCCGGCGGAATTCGTGCCGCTGGCGCGTGCCTTCAACGCGATGGCGGCGCAGCTCAGCCAGCGCGAGCGCGAGCTGGTCGCCTCCAACGATCGTCTCACCGTGATGGCCTCGATCGATGCGCTGTCCGGCCTTGCCAATCGCCGCGGCTTCCAGAGCCGGCTCGACTTCGAGTGGATGCGGGCGCAGCAATATGAATGCGAGCTGTCGCTGATGATGATCGATGTCGATCACTTCAAGCTCTACAACGACACCTACGGCCATCCCGAAGGCGATGCCTGCCTGACCCGAATCGGCGAAGTGCTGTCGGGGATCGCCGCCGACACCATGGGCTTCGCCGGCCGCTATGGCGGCGAGGAATTCTGCCTCTTGCTGCCGAACACTGACGCCGCGCATGCGCTCGCGATCGGCGAGACCGTGCGCACCGCGGTGCTCGGCCTCGCCGTGCCGCACGCGTCCTCGAGCCATTGCGTCGTCACCGTCAGCGTCGGCGTCGCGACGACCAGACCGAACGAGACCCAGCGCCCCGGCGACCTGATCGAAGCTGCAGATGCCGCCCTCTACGCCGCCAAGCGCCGCGGCAGGAATGCCGTGATCGAGCACGGCTTCCTGCAGACGCTGGACGAAGCCGGGATGGCGCTGGCGAGTTGAGATCGTGCGTGATCGAGCCGCGCCATGAGCGCGGAACCATGACCATCGGCGACGCCGCATATTCAGCGTCGTCCTGGCGAAGCCTAGGACCCATTACCCCCACCGTTTATTATTGCGCGAAGCTGGGGCCACGATCCCTTCCTCGACAAAGCTCTGTGGTCCAGGCCTTCGCCAGGACGTCGAGAAGGCTGCAGACGGCGCCCCCCTGCGACAGCGGCAGGGCGGCTGCGCGAGGGGATGGGACGTTTGGAGGCCCCAAGCCGTTGACCGCGCAGGCGCTTTTGTGGCCTAGTCCGCCGTCCCCGGACGGGGCCCGAAAATCACCCAGAGCCACCCAAAATCCCTGCGATTTCATGACCGCCGAACGCTACAACGCCCGTGAATCCGAGCCCCGCTGGCAGCGCCTGTGGGACGAAAAGGCGATCTTCGCCTCCAAGAACGACGATCCGCGGCCGAAATACTACGTGCTCGAGATGTTCCCCTATCCGTCGGGGCGCATCCATATCGGCCATGTCCGCAACTACACGCTCGGCGACGTGCTGGCCCGCTTCATGCGCGCCAGGGGCTACAACGTGCTGCACCCGATGGGCTGGGACGCGTTCGGCCTGCCGGCGGAGAATGCCGCGATCGAGCGCAAGGTGGCGCCGAAGGCCTGGACCTACGACAACATCGCCGCGATGAAGAAGCAGCTGCGGTCGATCGGGCTGTCGCTCGACTGGTCGCGCGAGTTCGCGACCTGCGACCCCAGCTACTACAAGCATCAGCAGAAGATGTTTTTGGACATGCTGCGCGCCGGCCTCGCCGAGCGCGAGAAGCGCAAGCTGAACTGGGATCCGGTCGACATGACCGTGCTCGCCAACGAGCAGGTGATCGACGGCCGTGGCTGGCGCTCGGGCGCCGTCGTCGAGCAGCGCGAGATGAGCCAGTGGGTCTTCAAGATCACGAAGTACTCGCAGGAGCTCCTGGAAGCGCTGGATGGTCTCGAGCGCTGGCCCGACAAGGTGCGGCTGATGCAGCGCAACTGGATCGGCCGCTCCGAGGGCCTGTTGATCCGCTTTGCACTGGATGCGGCGACCACGCCGGCCGGCGAGAGCGAGCTGAAGATCTTCACCACGCGGCCGGACACGCTGTTCGGCGCCAAGTTCATGGCGATCTCGGCGGATCATCCGCTGGCGGTAGCGGCTGCCGCGAAGAACCCGAAGCTCGCGGAGTTCATCGCCGACATCAAGAAGATCGGCACCGCGCAGTCGATCATCGACACCGCAGAAAAGCAGGGTTTCGACACCGGCATCAAGGCGGTGCATCCGTTCGATCCGAGCTGGAAGCTGCCGGTCTATGTCGCGAACTTCGTGCTGATGGAATACGGCACCGGCGCGATCTTCGGCTGCCCGGCGCACGACCAGCGCGACCTCGACTTCGTCAACAAGTACAATCTCGGCAATGTGCCGGTGGTCTGCCCCGAGGGCCAGGACCCGAAGACGTTCGTCATCACCGACGTCGCCTATGACGGCGACGGCCGCATGATCAATTCGCGCTTCCTCGACGGCATGACGATCGAAGCGGCCAAGGAAGAGGTCGCCAAGCGGCTGGAAAGCGAAGTCCGCGGTAATGCGCCGGTCGGCGAGCGGCAGGTGAATTTCCGCCTGCGCGACTGGGGCATTTCGCGCCAGCGCTACTGGGGCTGCCCGATCCCGGTGATCCACTGCCCGAAATGCGACGTGGTGCCGGTGCCCGACGACCAGCTGCCGGTGACGCTGCCGGAGGATGTCAGCTTCGACAAGCCGGGCAACGCGCTCGACCATCACCCGACCTGGAAGCACGTCAGCTGCCCGAAGTGCGGGGCCAAGGCCGTGCGCGAGACCGACACGATGGACACCTTCGTGGACTCGTCCTGGTATTTCGCGCGCTTCACCGACCCGTGGAACGAGACCGCGCCGACCACGCCTGCGGTCGCCAACCGGATGATGCCGGTCGATCAGTATATCGGCGGCGTCGAGCACGCGATCCTGCATCTGCTCTACAGCCGCTTCTTCACCCGCGCGATGAAGGCCACCGGCCACGTCGACATGAGCGAGCCGTTCGCCGGCATGTTCACCCAGGGCATGGTGGTGCACGAGACCTACCAGAAGGCCGACGGCAGCTGGGTCACGCCGGCCGAGGTGAAGATCGAGGTTGGCGGCAACGGCCGCCGCGCGGTGCTGATGGCGACCGGCGAGGACGTCGCGATCGGCCCGATCGAGAAGATGTCGAAGTCGAAGAAGAACACCGTCGACCCCGACGACATCATCGCGAGCTACGGCGCCGACGTCGCGCGCTGGTTCATGCTGTCGGACTCGCCGCCGGACCGCGACGTGATCTGGAGCGACGAGCGCGTGCAGGGCGCCTCACGCTTCGTGCAGCGGCTGTGGCGGCTGGTGAACGAATCGGCCGAGATTGCCAAGACGGCGCCGGCGGCCCGGCCGGCCACGTTCGGAGCCGAGGCGCTGGCGCTGCGCAAGGCCGCCCATGGCGCGCTCGACAAGGTGTCGTCCGGGATCGAGCGGCTGCATTTCAACGTGTGTCTCGCCCATATCCGCGAGTTCGCCAATGCGCTGTCCGAGGTGCTGGCAAAGGGCGACAAGCCGGCGCCGGACCTGGCTCCAGAAGTTTCTTGGGCCGTCAAGGAGGCGGCGACCATCCTGGTGCAGCTGTTTTCGCCGATGATGCCGCATCTGGCCGAGGAGTGCTGGGTGGTTCTGGGCCAGACCGGGCTGGTTTCCGAGGCCGATTGGCCGCAAATCGAGCGCGATTTGCTGGTCGAAGACAGCGTGACCCTGGTTGTCCAGGTCAACGGTAAAAAACGAGGTGATGTTACCGTGCCACGGGCGGCCCAAAATGCGGATATAGAGGCTGCCGTTTTGGCGCTCGATGCGGTAAAAGCCGCCTTGGGCGGCAAACCCGTCCGCAAGGTGATCGTGGTGCCCATGAGGATCGTCAATGTTGTCGGCTAGGATCAGGATCGCCGCCCGGCTCGTGGCCGTGGCTGCCTTGGCCGCGCTGACGGCCGGATGCTTCCAGCCGATGTATGCCGAGCGTACCCTCGACGGCCAGTCGTCCGCGCTGCGCGAAAAGCTGATGGGCGTCGAGGTTCCGCCGGTCGACAAGCCGAACGCCTCGCGCGAGGCCCGGGTTGGCGTCGAGGTCCGCAACGCCCTCGCCTTCAAGCTCTACGGCACCGCCACCGGCATGCCGCCGACGCATCGGCTGGTGCTGCGCTTCAACACCAGCCGCTCCTCGCTGATGATCGATCCGGCCACTGCGCTGCCGACCAGCGAGAACTACGCCATCGACGCCCAGTTCAACCTGATCGAGATTGCGTCGAACAAGTCTGTGATGACCGGCACCACGTTCTCGCGCGTGTCCTATGACATGCCCGGCTCCTACCAGCGCTTCGCCCGCGCCCGCGCCTTCCGCGACGCCGAGGACCGCGCCGCGCAGGAGATCGCCGACAACATCCAGACCCGCCTCGCCTCCTTCTTCTCCACCGGAACCTGAGGCGGGAGGTCATTCCGGGGCGCGCCACCGGCGCGAACCCGGGATCTGGAGATGATGGATCGAGATTCCGGGTTCGCCTCTGACGAGGCGCCCCGGAATGACAGTTTAAGGCGAGATGGTCGCGCTTCGCGGAAAAGAGATCGACAGCTTCCTCGCCCGGCCTGACGCCGGCCGTCCGATCATCCTGCTGTACGGCCCGGACCTCGGGCTGGTGCGCGAGCGTGCCGACGCGCTGATGGCCTCCGCGGTCGACGATCCCAACGATCCATTCTCGCTGGTGCGGCTCGATGGCGACGAGCTCGCCGCCGAGCCGTCGCGGCTGGTCGACGAGGCCATGACGGTGCCGCTGTTCGGCGGCCGCCGCGCCATCCGCGTCCGCGCCGGCTCGCGCAACTTCTCGAGTGGCGTCGAGACGCTGACCGAGACCACGGCGCTCAGGGATTGCCGCATCGTGATCGAGGCCGGCGAGCTCAGGCCGGAATCGCCGCTGCGCAAGATCTGCGAGCGCGCCAAGAATGCGGTGGCGATCGGCTGTTATCCCGACACCGAGCGCGATCTCACCAAGCTGATCGAGGACGAGCTGCGCGCATCGAATCTGCGGCTCGCACAGGATGCGCGCGCGGTACTGATGTCGCTGCTCGGCGGCGACCGCATGGCTTCGCGCAACGAGCTGCGCAAGCTGGCGCTGTTCGCGCACGGCAAGGGCGAGATCACGCTCGAGGACGTCATGACCGTGGTGTCCGACGCCTCCGAGCTGAAGCTCGACCCGATCGTCGACGGCGCCTTCGCCGGCAACGCCGCGCTGGTCGAAAGCGAGTTCACCAAGGCAATGGTCGCCGGCACCTATCCCGGCGTGATCATCTCGGCCGCGCAGCGCCAGGCGGCATGGCTGCACAAATCAGCGCTCGCGATCGCGGACGGCACGCCGGCGTCAGCCGTGCTCGAAGGCGGATTCCCGCGGCTGCACTTCTCGCGCAAACCCGCGGTCGAGATCGCGCTGCGCAATTTCACGCCGCCGCGGCTGGTGAACGTGATCGATCAGCTCGCCACCGCGGCACTCGACATGCGCAAGCAGGCCTCGCTCGCCGCCGTCATCGCGCAGCGCGCGCTGCTCTCGATCGCGGCGAATGCGAAGCGGCGGGGGTAAATTGAAGAAGTCATTCCGGGGCATGCGAAGCATGAACCCGGAATCCAGAGATGTGGAAAAAGAGATTCCGGGTTCGCGCTGACGCGCGCCCGGAATGACGAAACCGCTAGCCGCCCTCCAGCCGCCGCACCACTTCGTCGAGCTGCTCGAGGTTGCGGTAGCTGATCTGGACGGTGCCGCCGGGATCGCGATGGCTGACGGTAACGGCAAGGCCGAGCGCATCGCTGACGCGTTTCTCGAGCGCCAGCGTGTCGGCATCCTTGTCGACCTTGGCCGCGCTGCCACTGCGCGCCTTCTGCGGCTTGCGCTCCGGCACGCCCTCCTCATGCGCCAGCGCCTCGGCCTGGCGAACGTTGAGACCCTCGGCGACGATGCGCTTCGCTGCAGCGAGCGGATCCGGCACGCCGATCAGCGCGCGGGCGTGGCCGGCGGAGAGATCGCCTTTCGAGATCAGCGCCTGCACCTCGACGGGCAGCTTGGTCAGCCGCATCATGTTGGCGACATGGCTGCGGCTCTTGCCGACGATCTTGGCGATGTCTTCCTGGCTGCGTTTGAACTCGTCGGCGAGCGCGTGATAGCCCTGCGCCTCTTCCATCGCATTGAGGTCTTCGCGCTGGACGTTCTCGATGATCATGATCTCGAGCGCGTCGGAATCAGAGACCTCGACCGGCACGATCGGCACTTCGTGCAGGCCGGCGAGTTGCGAGGCGCGCCAGCGGCGCTCGCCGGCGATGATCTCGTAGCGGTCCTGCGCGCCCTTGATCGCACGCACCACGATCGGCTGGATCACGCCGCGCTGCCTGATCGAATCGGCAAGCTCGCCGAGCTCGGTGTCGGCGAAGGTGCGCCGCGGGTTACGCGGGTTGGCCTTGAGGAATTCGATCGGCACCTTGCGCTGGTTGCGCGGCCGCTCGACATGCGCGGCCGCCTCGCCGCCGACATCTCCGATCAGGCTTGCCAGCCCGCGCCCCAGTCGCGAACGCGCTTCATCGGCCATTGTTGCGAGCTCCCTTGGATTCACACGCAGTACTCCAGACTTGAATTTCAAAAGAAACGTAGGATGGGTAGAGCGAAGCGAAACCCATCGCGGCTCGCAATGAGAGTGATGGGTTTCGCTTCGCTCTACCCATCCTACGCAACATCAATGCGTGCGCAGCTCGCGCTCGCGCTGGATCACTTCGGTGGCGAGCTTGAGATACGCATCGCTGCCGGCACATTTGAGGTCGTAGACCAGAACCGGCTTGCCGTAGGACGGCGCCTCGGAGATACGCACGTTGCGCGGGATCATGGTGTCGTAGACCTTGTCGCCCATGAACTGGCGCACGTCGGCAACGACCTGGTTGGAGAGGTTGTTGCGCGAGTCGAACATGGTCAGCACGATGCCGTGGATCGACAGGTTCGGATTGAGCGTCGAGCGCACCTGCTCCACGGTCTGCAGCAATTGCGACAGACCTTCGAGCGCAAAGAACTCGCATTGCAGCGGCACCAGGATCGCGTCCGACGCCGCCATCGCATTCACCGTGAGCAAATTGAGCGAGGGCGGGCAGTCGATCAGCACGTAGGTGTAGTCGGCTTCCGGCGAGACATTGTTGTTCAATCCTGCGATCGCATCGCGCAGCCGGAACGCGCGGCCCGGCGTGGTGCCGAGCTCGAGCTCGAGGCCGGAGAGGTCCATGGTGGAAGCCGCGATGTGCAGCCGCGGCACCGCGGTCGCGACCACGGCATCGCGCAGCGGCGCTTCGCCGATCAGGACGTCGTAGGTCGAGCAGCTGCGGTTGCGGCGATCGATGCCGAGGCCGGTCGAGGCGTTGCCCTGCGGATCGAGATCGACGATCAGGACGCGCTCGCCAATCGCAGCGAGTGCGGTCCCAAGATTGATCGCTGTGGTGGTCTTGCCGACGCCGCCCTTCTGGTTGGCGAGCGACAGGATGCGCGGATGGCCAGGCGGCTGGGACGCCTTATCCTCTTGATAAACCTCGTCCATCACAGTCATACCAAAATACCATTTGCTCTCGCGGAGTCCCCTAGCGCCGCTCGATTGACCCGAGTTCGACGATCCAGCCCTGTCCGCCGGTCCGGCTGGAGTGTAGCTTTGGCTCAATAATCCAATATTTAGTGGCCTCGGTCAATTCAGCCTCTACATCTTGACCCTTCAAAAACAGCGCCTTGGCGCCCTTTTTGACCCACGGCTCCGCAAAGCCGATGAGTTGATGTAACGGAGCCAGCGCCCGCGCGGTGACGCAATCGATGGGCCCCGGGATTCTATCCACAGTATCCCCGATATCAGCCAGGTGCACCGTCCCCGGCGAGCCCGTCACCCGTATCGCCTCGCGCAAGAATGCCGCCTTCTTGGCGATTCGCTCAACCAAATGAATCGACGCGCCCGGAGTTTCGGCCAGTGCGCAGGCCAGCACGACGCCGGGGAAGCCGCCGCCGCTACCGAGATCGACCCACGACTTCGCCGTCGGCGCCAGACTCAGGAGCTGCAGCGAATCGGAGACGTGGCGGGTCCAGAGGGTCGGCAGCGTCGATGGCGCGACGAGATTGGTCTTGGCCTGCCACGCCAGGAGGAGGGCGACGTAGCGGTCGAGCCGTGCCTCTGTTTCACGTGAAACAGGCGTCAGCGCGAGCGCCGCGGCCTTGTCCTTGACGGAGACACTGAGTTCGGCGGATTGCGAAATTGAAGCCATTCTCTGGAATGCCGGTCGAGCTCGTCGTTGCGAGCGAAGCGAAGCAATCCGTAGTGCCGCGTGAGGAAGCGATGGATTGCTTCGTCGCTTCCGCTCCTCGCAATGACGAGGGCCGCCGCCGTTTCACGTGAAACGTCAGGCAGAGGCCTTCGCAGTCTTCCGTCGCGCCTCGCGCCGCAGATAGGCCGCCAGGATACCCAATGCCGCCGGCGTCATGCCGTCGATCCGGCCCGCCTGCCCGACCGTCCGCGGCTGCGCCTTCTGCAGCTTGACGCGCGCTTCGTTCGAAAGACCGGGAACATCGGCATAGTCGACGTCGGTCAGAACCAGACCCTCGTCACGCCGGAAGGCATCGACATCGGCGGTCTGGCGCTTCAGATAGACATCGTATTTGGCATCGATCTCGAGATGCACCGCGATCGCAGGGTCAATGGCCGACAGCTCCGGCCAGATGGCCCGGACCGCGGGCCACTCGATCTCGGGGTAAGCCAGCAACTCGAAGGCCGACCGGCGGTGGCCGTCGCGATTGAGCGCGAGCCCGTGCTTGGCGGCCTCATTCGGCGTAATCGCGAGCGATTTCGCCAGCCGCTTGGCCGCCTCCAGCGCCGCCATCTTGGTCCGATGGCGCTCGGCGCGCGCCGTTCCGACGCATCCGAGCGCAATGCCCTTGTCGGTCAGGCGCTGGTCGGCATTGTCAGCACGCAGCGTCAGCCGATATTCGGCGCGCGAAGTGAACATGCGATACGGCTCGGTGATCCCGCGGGTCACGAGATCGTCGATCATCACGCCGAGATAGCCGTCGGCGCGGTCGAACACGATCGGATCTGCACTGCCGGCAGCGAGCGCGGCATTGAGTCCGGCGACAACACCCTGCCCCGCGGCCTCCTCATAGCCCGTGGTGCCATTGATCTGGCCGGCCAGGAAAAGCCCGCGCAGACGCTTGGTCTGCAGGGTCGGATCGAGCTCGCGCGGGTCGACGTGGTCGTATTCGATCGCATAGCCCGGCCGGACCATCTTGACCCGCTCGAGGCCCGGGATGCTGGCGAGGATCGCAAGCTGGACCTCTTCCGGCAGCGAGGTCGAGATGCCGTTCGGATAGACCGTGGTGTCGTCGAGCCCTTCCGGCTCCAGGAAGATCTGATGACCGTCGCGGTCGCCGAAGCGGACGATCTTGTCCTCGATCGAGGGGCAATAGCGCGGTCCGGAGCTCTTGATCTGGCCGGAATACATCGGCGAGCGATGCACATTGGCCCGGATCACCTCGTGGGTCGCCGGCGTGGTCCGGGTGATGCCGCACTGGATCTGCGGGGTCGTAATCCGGTCAGTCATGACCGAAAACGGCTCCGGAGGCTCGTCTCCGGGCTGCATTTCGACCGCGGACCAGTCGATCGTGGTGCCGTCGAGGCGCGGCGGCGTTCCGGTCTTGAGCCGGCCGAGCACAAACCCTGCCCGTTCAAAGGAAGCCGACAGGCCCATGGCCGGCGCCTCGCCGACCCGGCCCGCCGGCCAGTTCTTCTCGCCGAGATGGATCAGACCGCGCAGGAAGGTCCCGGTCGTGATGACAACCGCCCCCGCCGATAGCCGGCAGCCATCGCCCAGACGAATGCCGGTCACGCGACCGTCGACGACGATCAGTCCATCCGCTTCGCCTTCGATGACGCTGAGGTTCGCGGTCTCGGCGATCGCGGCCTGCATCGCGGCCGCATAGAGCTTGCGGTCGGCCTGGGCCCGGGGGCCCCGAACCGCCGGACCCTTTCGACGATTGAGCATGCGAAACTGGATGCCACCGGCATCGGCAACCCGGCCCATCAAACCGTCGAGTGCATCGACTTCGCGGACCAGATGGCCCTTGCCGAGCCCGCCGATGGCGGGATTGCACGACATCGCGCCGATCGTCGCGAAACGATGGGTCACCAAGGCGGTCTTTGCGCCCATCCGGGCAGAAGCGCTCGCGGCCTCGCAGCCGGCATGGCCGCCGCCGATGACGATGACGTCAAATGAGTCTGCCCTGGAAGTCATGCCGGGACTTCTATCGTGGAGTCATGAAAGCCGGAAGAACGAAGTTGGGATCGCCGCTCTGAGACCGAAGCCCGAGGCAAAGGCAAATATGGACTGCTTCGCTTCGCCCGCAATGACGGATGGGACCGTTTCACGTGAAACAGTGCGGCTGTATGATTGGCAATTGTTTCACGTGAAACAGGATGAGGGTTCCTTAACCAGATCGAAACCATGTTTCACGTGAAACAAGATGGGCGCCCGCTACTTCCCGACGCAGAACTCGCGGAAGATGACATCTAGGATGTCTTCAACATCCACCCGGCCGAGCAGACGACCGAGTGAGAAAGCGGCCCGCCGGAGTTCCTCTGCCGCCAGTTCTTCGCCCTGCCCGACCACGTCGATGCCGCGCTGAAGGGATTCGACCGTCTCCTGCAACAATCCGCGCTGCCGCGTCCGACTGATCAAGCCGCCTTCGCTGGTTCCAAAATAGTCCTGAGCGAACCCGACCAGCGCGGCGATCAGCTCTGACAACCCATCGCCACGAGCAGCCGAGATCCTGAATTCGGGGTAACTGCCGCCCTCGCCCGTCATGGTCCTGACGAGGTCGATCTTGTTTCGCACCAGCCAGGTCGGCGTCGCTCCGCCATGTCCCGCCTTTGCATCGCCGCTGTCGGCCAGCCACAGCACCAGGTCCGCCTCCGCGGCGCGGGCGCGGGCGCGGCGGACGCCCTCCTGCTCCACCGGGTCGTCGGTCTCGCGAATGCCGGCGGTGTCGATGACCGTCACCGGATAGCCGTCGAGGTCGAGCTGCACCTCGATCACATCGCGGGTCGTGCCGGCATGCGGCGAGACGATCGCGACCTCGCGCTTGGCGAGCTGATTGATCAGGGTTGATTTGCCGACATTCGGCGGACCGGCGATCGCGACCACCAGGCCGTCGCGCAACCGCTCGCCAAGCCCCTGCCCTGCAAGGACTTGCTTGATCTCATCATGCAGCGCGCGGATTTTCTCGAGCGCCGACCCGATCAGCTCGGCCGGCACATCGCCTTCGTCTGAGAAATCGATGCCGGCCTCGATCAGCGCCGACGCCGCGATGATCCGCTCGCGCCAGTCCCGCGCGCGGTCGCCGAGCAACCCCTTCAGCTGGCGCAGCGCCTGGCGCCTTTGACGGTCAGTGTCGGCGTGGATCAGGTCGTCGAGGCCCTCGGCCTCGGTCAGGTCGAGCTTGCCGTTCTCGAAGGCCCGCCGGGTGAACTCGCCCGGCTCGGCCGGCCGCACATTGTCGAATGCCGCGATCGCATCGAACATCGCCGCCAACACCGCGCGTCCGCCATGGACATGAAATTCGGCGACGTCTTCGCCGGTGGCACTGGCCGGGCCTGGAAACCACAGCACGACCGCGTCATCGATCGGTTGATGGTTCGAATCGCGGAGCAGCGCGCGGGTCGCCAGCCGCGGCACCGGCGTCTTGCCCGCCAGTCCTGCAATGACCGACTCGGCCATTGGGCCAGACAACCTGACGATGGCGATCGCACTCGGCGGCCGCCCCGAGGATAACGCGAAAATAGTCTGGTCGCGTGGATGCATCGCCTATTTCTTCCAGCAAATCGGCAAAGGCAATGCCGCTTCGATTTCGCACGCCTTCCTCAGAATGTTGCAGCGCAGCATCGTCTGGTTTCACTGCAAGCAGCCGCGCAGCAATTTTGCTGCGGGTGTCGTCAGCTAGCTCACAAAGCTACGATATAAATATAAATAAATTCAGATAGTTAAATGAAAAGTTAGTGGGGGGAGCCGCTCCCTTTATGCTGCACTTCGCTGCAGCAAATCCGCAGCATGAAAAAAGGCGCCCCGTTTGTGCGGAGCGCCTGTTCTTTTCGGCCGTGGCCTCAGGTGTTCATGGAATCGAAGAATTCCGAGTTACTCTTCGTATTGCGGAGCTTGTCGAGCAGGAAGTCGATGGCGTCCATGGTGCCCATCGGATTGAGGATGCGGCGCAGGACGTACATCTTCTTCAGCACCTGCGGATCAGTGATCAGCTCCTCCTTGCGGGTGCCGGAACGGGCAATATCGATCGCCGGGAAGGTCCGCTTGTCCGAAACCTTGCGGTCGAGGATCAGTTCGGAGTTACCGGTGCCCTTGAACTCTTCGAAGATGACTTCGTCCATGCGGCTGCCGGTATCGACCAGCGCGGTCGCGATGATGGTCAGCGAACCGCCCTCCTCGATGTTGCGCGCGGCACCGAAGAAGCGCTTCGGCCGCTGCAGCGCGTTGGCGTCGACACCGCCGGTCAGCACCTTGCCGGATGACGGCACGACGGTGTTGTAGGCGCGGCCGAGGCGCGTGATCGAATCGAGCAGGATCACGACGTCGCGGCCGTGCTCGACGAGGCGCTTGGCCTTCTCGATCACCATCTCGGCGACCTGGACGTGACGCACCGCAGGCTCGTCGAAGGTCGACGACACCACCTCGCCCTTCACCGAGCGCTGCATGTCCGTGACTTCTTCCGGACGCTCGTCGATCAGAAGCACGATCAGATAGCAGTCGGGATGATTGGCGGTGATGGAGTGCGCGATGTTCTGCATCAGCACCGTTTTGCCGGTGCGCGGCGGCGCCACGATCAGCGCGCGCTGGCCCTTGCCGATCGGCGCGACGATATCGATCACGCGGGCGGAAAGGTCCTTCTTGGTGGAATCCTCGAGCTCCATGCGGAAACGCTGATTGGGAAACAGCGGCGTGAGGTTGTCGAAATTGACCTTGTGCTTCGACTTTTCCGGATCTTCGAAATTGAGCGTGTTGACTTTCAGCAGCGCGAAATAGCGTTCGCCTTCCTTCGGGCTGCGAATATGGCCTTCGATCGTGTCGCCGGTGCGCAGGCCGAAACGGCGGATCTGCGACGGCGAAACGTAGATGTCGTCGGGACCGGGCAGGTAGTTCGCGTCGGGCGAACGAAGGAAGCCGAAGCCGTCGGACAGCACCTCGACAACGCCCTCACCGATAATGTCGGTCTCGGCGATCGCGAGCTGCTTGAGAATTGCGAACATCAGCTCCTGCTTGCGCATGGTGCTGGCATTCTCGACCCCATTCTCTTCCGCGAACGAGACGAGCTCGGCCGGCGTTTTCGATTTGAGGTCCTGGAGTTTGATTTCCCGCATTGGGGTCGTCCTGTGAGGAAGTAGGTAGGGAAGGGGTGCGAGGTGGCTCTGGAAAAAGCGGACGCCAAAGGAAGGTCCGCAGGTCTCAGCCAGGAAAGTGCCGTTTGGGCTTTCAAACCTGATGCGGCGCCGGTCCGAAAAGAACCGGAACGCGACCACATCCGCCTGCGTGGGGTGGGATAAATCCTATATAGAAAATCGATTCGTCCTTCGCAAGAAGGACTGAAGCATGCGTCTTGACCATCGTGATGTCTAGAACGGCTTCACCACCACCATGATCACGATCAGGATCATCAGAACCGTCGGCACCTCATTGATAATACGATAGAATTTCTGGGTTCGTTGATTCCGGTCGGCGGCGAAATCCTTCACGCAGCGGGACAAAAAGCCGTGGATACCCGACATGGCGAGCACCAGCGCAAATTTGACGTGAAACCAGCCGGATAGGTACCAGTGTCCGGCCCAGACCAGGAAAAGCCCGGCCAGCCAGGTCACTATCATCGCGGGGTTGATGATCCCCTTCAAAAGCCGCCGCTCCATGATCTTGAAGGTCTCGGACTGCCTGGAGCCGACCTCGGCCTCGCAATGATAGACGAACAGCCGCGGCAGATAGAGCATGCCGGCCATCCACGAGATCACGGCGACGATGTGCAGGGCCTTGACCCAGGCATAGATCGGCAGGGCGTTGATCCAGTCGAACATCGCAGTGATGCCTTTCGGGGAACAGTTCGGGAGGGCTCAGCGCTGCGCGCAAGGCTTCGCCGGCGAGGGACGGATACATATCCGCACACACGGCTCTCCTAAACCTAATTAATTTTAGAATCTAAGGTTTGAGTCTTAATGGCAGTGAATTTGACTCATGCAATCCGGTCCAGCGGTTGCTGCGCGCTTGTTCACATCCCTCAACATTCCGGTCGGCGGCGGCGGATATCCGGAATCTGTCGCAGGACTCAATTGGTTGTGCGCCTCTATGGCCAGCTTATGAAGAGACAAATCCACACTGCTTCACTATCATCTCCGCCATGACGTCGACTTATCCTTTTGCGACGTGCTGTGAAGAAGGGGGCGAGATATACAGGGGCCTGGCCATGGACCCGGATTCTTCTCCTCGACCTCCACAGGGATTCACAGGATAGACAGGGGCTCTGGTGCCGACGACCTCCAACTACTTCCATTTGCATCTGGTGTCGGACTCGACCGGCGAGACGTTAATCACCGTGGCGCGCGCGGTCGCCGCGCAATACGCCAATGTGACCGCGGTCGAGCATGTCTACCCCCTGGTGCGCAGCCAGAAGCAGCTCGATCGCGTGCTCGACGAGATCGAGGAATCGCCCGGCATCGTCCTGTTCACGCTGCTGGAGAAGGATCTGGTCGGCCGGCTCGAGGGCAAGTGCAAGGAGATCAACGTTCCGAGCCTGTCGATCATCGGGCCGGTGATGCAGTTGTTCGAGGCGTATCTGGGTGCCGCGACGACCGGGCGCGTCGGCGCGCAGCACGTGCTGAACGCGGAATATTTCCGCCGCATCGATGCGCTGAACTACACGATGATGCATGACGATGGTCAGCATGTCGAAGGCCTCGAGGAGGCCGATGTCGTGCTGGTCGGGGTATCGCGCACCTCGAAGACACCGACCTCGATCTATCTCGCCAACCGCGGCATCCGAACGGCGAATGTGCCGCTGGTGCCGGGCATCCCGCTGCCGCACCAGCTCGAGACCCTGAAGAAGCCGCTGGTGGTCAGCCTGCATGCGACGCCCGAGCGCCTGATCCAGGTCCGGCAGAACCGCCTGCTCACGATGGGCGACCGCGACAATGACACCTACATCGACAAGCAGTCGGTAGCCGACGAGGTCGCCTTTGCCCGGCGCCTCAGCGCGAAATTCAACTGGGCGCTGCTCGACGTCACACGGCGTTCGATCGAGGAGACCGCGGCCGCGGTGATGAAACTCTTCAACGACCGCCAGCGCGCGCGGCCGTCGGAATGATTCCCACGTCATGAGCATCTGGCGCGGCCCACAGAAGCTGATCCTCGCGTCGCAGAGCCGCGCGCGAAAGATGCTGCTTGAAAATGCCGGCCTCGATTTCGAGGCGCTGCCGGCCGACATCGATGAACGCGCGGTGCAGAAGAATTCCGGCCTTTCGGCCCCGGGCGAGATCGCATCGCTCCTGGCGCGCGAGAAGGCGTTGTTCGTCTCCAGGCAGAGGCCCGGTCAATATGTCGTCGGCGCCGACCAGACGCTGGCGCTGGGGCAACGGATGTTCAGCAAGCCCGCCGGCCGCACGCAGGCGGCCGAGCAGCTCGGCCTGCTCGCCGGACGGACCCATGAGCTGCATTCCGCCGTCTCGGTCGCACGCGATGGAAAGGTCCTGTTCAGCGATGTGGGTGTGGCCCGCATGACGATGCGGCGGCTCGCCGCCGACGAGATCGAGAGCTATCTCGACCATGCCGGGGAGGCGGTGATGACCAGCGTCGGCGCCTACCAGCTCGAGGGCCTCGGCGTGCATCTGTTCGAGCGGATCGAAGGTGACCATTTCACCATCCTCGGCCTGCCGCTATTGTCGCTGCTTGCGTTCCTGCGTGCTGAGAAACTGCTCGCGGTGTGAGGCGTGGCGACGGGAGAGATGCTGAACCGATGTTAATAGTTGGACTGACCGGCTCGATCGGGATGGGGAAATCCACCACGGCCAAACTGTTCATGGAGGCCGGCGTGCCGGTCTATGACGCCGATGCGGCCGTGCATCAGCTCTACGAAGGCGAAGCCGCGCCGGCGATCGAGGCCGCCTTTCCCGGCACCACCGCCGGCGGCAAGGTCGATCGCGCGAAACTGTCAGCGCGCGTGGTACACGATCCTGCTGCGATGAAGCAGCTCGAGCAGATCGTGCATCCGATGCTCGGCGCGTCGCGCCAGAAATTCTTCGCCGATGCGGAAGCCGCCGGTAACCCGATCGTCGTTGTCGACGTGCCGCTATTGTTCGAAACCGGCGGCGAGAAGCGTGTCGATGCCGTCGTTGTCGTCACCACCTCGCCGGAACTGCAGCGCGAGCGGGTGCTGGCCCGCGGCACGATGGATGCGGCCAAGCTCGACGCCATCATCGCCAAGCAGATGCCGGACGCCGAGAAGCGCAAACGCGCGGATTTCATAGTGGATACCTCGCACGGCCTAGATCCGGTGCGGGCGCGTATCCGCGACATTCTGGCCGAGGTTGTTAAGATGCCGAAGCGGCGCGCCTGATTCGCCCGCCTTTTCGGATTCATTCACGTCATGCGCGAAATCGTTCTCGATACCGAAACCACTGGCCTCGATCCGCTGCGCGGCGACCGGCTGGTTGAGATCGGCTGCGTCGAGATTTTCAACCGCATGCCGACGGGACAGACCTACCACGTCTACATCAATCCCGAGCGCGACATGCCGGCGGAGGCGTTCGCCGTGCATGGGCTGTCGACCGAGTTCCTGGCCTCCAAGCCGCTGTTCACTGAAGTGGTCGACGAGTTCCTGGCCTTCATCGGCGATACGCCGCTGGTGATCCACAACGCGTCGTTCGACATCAGCTTCATCAACGCCGAGCTCGACCGCATCAAGCGGAAGGCGATCCCGAAGGACCAGCTGGTCGATACGCTGTTGCTGGCACGGCGCAAGCATCCCGGCGTGTCGAACCGGCTCGACGATCTCTGTTCGCGCTATCAGATCGACAATTCCCGCCGCACCAAGCACGGCGCCTTGCTCGACGCCGAGCTGCTGGCCGAGGTCTATATCGATCTGATCGGCGCGCGGCAGTCGCAGCTGATCCTGGCATCGGAAACGTCGGATGCGCGCGCGGGCGGCCATAGTGGTGATACGCCGCGGCGGCAGCGCGAAACCCCGCTACTCGCGCGGGTCAGTGACGCCGATCGAGAGGCCCACAGGGCCTTCATTGCCACGCTCGGCGACAAGCCGATCTGGAACGATTACCTGCCGCCGCCAGCGCCTGCTGCAGCACCGGCGGCTTGAGCCCCTATTGCGCTCTATCCCCGTCATCCTGAGGCGCGAGCGGAGCGAGCCTCGAAGGATGCGCGGCCGCAGTCGGGCCGTCGATCCTTCGAGACGCCCGCAAGCGCGGGCTCCTCAGGATGACGGATCACACTTCCGCGCGTGTTACATTTTTTCGAGTTTAGAACTCAGCTCGGCTTGACGCCGGGAGCGGCCTGGGCGGCCGCCTGCCGCTCCATGTTCTGGCGGTAGAGACCGAGGAAATCGACGGGGTCGAGCAACAAGGGCGGGAAGCCGCCGTCGCGGACCGCGGTCGCGACGATCTCGCGTGCGAACGGGAACAGCAGCCGCGGGCACTCGATCATGACCAGCGGGTGCAGGTTCTCCTTCGGCACATTCACGATCCGGAAGACGCCGGCATAGGCGAGGTCGAAGCTGAACATCACCTTGCCTGCGGTCTCGGCCTTGCCCTCGATCGAGAGGATCACCTCGTACTCGTTCTCCGACAGGTTGTTGGCGGAGACGTTGATCTGGATGTTGATCGCCGGCTGCTGTTGCTGCTGGCCGAGCGAAGCCGGCGCATTCGGGTTCTCGAACGACAGGTCCTTGGTGTACTGCGCCAGTACGTTGAGCTGGGGAGCGGGTTGTTCGACGGGGGCGCCGTTGCCATTGGTCATGAAAATGTCTCCTGGAGCAGCGCTCGATGGACAGAATGTCCGACGGCACGCGTTAAGGTGTTGAGAATGCCGATGCCGGGCGAGTGGCTATCATAGGCCCGGCTCGGTCCACAAGGACGACGAAAGGGCGGGCCGGCGGCGAATTCTCCCGACAAAGGGCAGCGCGCGCAAGCCTGCACAATCTCTTAACAGCTTCCTAAATTATTGAAGATGCGCGATTTCCTGAAAAGGAACGGTTTCCCCCGGGGGTCAAAACGCGCTACAATACCCGTGCCAAAAAGCGCCATTGGCCGGGCATAGTTTCGTGCCTACATCTTCGGACTCTATCGGTGATGTGATCTCTGCTGTTCCCGACCGGGAACGCTTTGACGGCCGGCCCGTTGCCGGCAGAGACCAGAAAGCGAATTCGACGTGGATATTTACACCATCATCTTCCTGGCGCTGGCCGTGTTTATCTTCCTGCGCCTGCGCAGCGTTCTCGGACAGCGCACGGGAAGCGAGCGGCCGCCTTATGATCGCGCCGCGCCCAACGTCGTGCAGCGCGGTCAGGACAACAACGTCGTTCCGATCCCCGGATCGGTGATCGACCAGCCGGCCTCGGCGGCGCCCACCGAGCCGGTCGAGCCCACGGAACGCTGGAAGGGCATCGCCGAGCCCGGCACGGCGCTGGCGCAGGGTCTCGACGCGGTGGCCGTCCAGGATTCCTCGTTCGATCCGCGGCATTTCCTCTCAGGTGCCCGCTCGGCCTATGAAATGATCGTGCTGGCGTTCGCCAATGGCGATCGCCGCGCGCTGCGCGACCTGCTGTCGACCGAGGTCTATGAAAGCTTCGAGGCCGCAATCAAGGATCGCGAGAAGCACGAGCAGAAGACCGAGACGCGGTTCGTCTCGATCGACAAGGCCGAGATCGTCAGCGCGGAGACGCGCGACCGCTCGACCCAGCTCACCGTCCGCTTCGTGTCGCAGATGATCTCGGTCACGCGCGATAAGGCCGGCACCATCGTCGACGGCAGCCCGGACAAGGTCGCCGACATCACCGATATCTGGACATTCGCCCGCGACTCGACTTCCCGCGATCCGAATTGGAAGCTGGTTGGCACTGGAAGCGCTCACTAAGCATCTCAGCTACGGGCGGCTCGCGGTGGCGTGCTGCGCGCTCGCGGTGCTGTGCTCCACCGCAGCGATTGCCGCGCGCTACAGATCAAGCCGGCACCCTCCGCCGCGACACGAGCATAGCCACCCGATCCCCTATCCCAATCTGGAAATGCCGCTGCAGGTCAGCGGCAGCCAGTACGAGCCGCTCGCCTGGTCCAACGTCGCCGGCTGGAGCGCCGACGATCATCTCGCGGCCTACAAGGCGTTTCGCACCAGCTGCAAGCCGATCGCGGCCCAGCAGGGTGCGCCTGCAGATTCGAAAGCGCTCGGGAGCTCGCTGCGCGATCCCTGCCGGATCGCCAAGGGACTCGCGCTGAGCGACGGCGTCAAGGCGAAGGACTTCTTCGAGCAGAATTTCGTGCCGTTGCGTATCTCGCGGCTCGGCGAGGACGCCGGCTTCGTCACCGGTTACTACGAGCCGGTGCTCGATGGATCGCGGACCCAGACCGACGTCTACAACGTGCCGGTCTATCGCCGTCCGTCCAACCTGTTCGTGCGCGGCAAGACGCAGAATTCGGTCGGGCTGCCCAATGGCGGCGCGGTGTATCGCAAGATCGGCCGCCGCAAGCTCGTGCCCTATTACGACCGCGGCCAGATCGAGGACGGCGCGATCGCCGGCCGCGGGCTCGAGATCTGCTGGCTGAAGAGCCAGACCGATCTCCTGTTCGCGCAGATCCAGGGCTCGGCGCGGATCAAGCTCGAGGACGGCATCACGCTGCGCATCAATTACGACGCGCATAATGGTTATCCCTATACGCCGGTCGGACGCGTCCTGATCGACCGCGGCATCATCCCGAAGGATCAGATGTCGATGCAGAAGATCAGGGAGTGGATGGAGCAGAACCCCGACGGCGCCAAGGACCTGCGCCGGCAAAACCGCTCCTTCGTCTTCTTCCGCGAGGTTCCGCTGTCCGACAAGGACGAGGCCGTCGGCGCGCAGGGCGTGCCGCTGACGCCGGGCCGCTCGATCGCGGTCGACAAGGCGCTGCATGTCTACGGCACGCCGTTCTTCATCGCCGGCGAGCTGCCGATCGAATCCGAGCAGTCGAAGACGCCGTTCCACCGGCTGATGATCGCGCAGGACACTGGCTCTGCGATCGTCGGCCCGGCGCGCGCCGATCTTTATTTCGGCGCCGGCGCGGAAGCTGGAAAGGTCTCGGGCCGCCTGCGGCACAACATGCAGTTCGTCATGCTGGTGCCGAGGGGTCTCGACCCTGTCGCGCGCGGCCACAAGCTGCCTCTCCCGGATGAGCGGCCCTCGGCCAAGATCGCAAAGCTGTTTCCGCAGACCGAGCCGCCGAAGGACAAGCCGGCGGCGAAGGCTGCGGATGTGCCGACCGCCGGCATCGCCAGAAGCGCGGTGAAAGACTCAGGCAATAGCGCCGCCAGGAACCCGGCCGCGAAGGATGTCGCGCCCGCAACGCCGGCAGCGACGACCCCTGTCGCGCAGGCCGCACCTGTGGCAGAACCGGTGCCGCTGCCGGTCGCCCGGCCCGATATTCCGCAACCGGAGAAGCGGCGCTTCCGGCGCTATCGCCATTACCGCGATCAATGAAACGACCCGCGCCGATCCCCGATCTGTCCGCGCCGTCGCGGCGCAAGCGCGCGCTGAGCGAAGAGGAGCGCGCGCTCTGGGAGAGCGTGGCAAAGCAGGTCAAGCCACTGCGCAAGCGGCCGGTCGCCGCGAAGGCCCCCGCCGCCGCCTCTGACCCGGCCACCCATCACGCGATTGCCAAACCCATCCCGGTCAAGCCGGCGACAGCGGTCAAGGCTGCGCCGGCGCAACGCCCGCACGCGCCGCCGCTGGCGCCGATCGGCCGTCGCGAACGTGCAAAGCTCTCGCGCGGCCGGCAGGAGATCGATGCGCGGCTCGATCTGCACGGCATGACCCAGCTGCGCGCGCATCGCGTGCTGTTCACCTTCCTGCAGCGCGCGCACAGCGACGGGCTCACTTTCGTGCTCGTCATCACCGGCAAGGGCAAGGTCGGTGGTCTCGATTCCGAACGCGGCGTGCTGCGCCGCCAGGTCCCGGAATGGCTCAGCCTGCCGGAATTCCGCTCGCTGGTTGTCGGCTTCGAGGAAGCGCATGTCGGCCATGGCGGCGAGGGCGCGCTTTACGTGCGTGTCCGGCGCGCGCGAGCCTAAAGCTAAAACGGGCGGACGATCCCGACGCGCGGGATCAGCGTTACGATCCAGCCTGATATCGTCGTCTTGCGGTCGTCCGACGGGATCGCCGGCACGTCCTTCGACGCCGGCAGCATCCTGGTGGCATGCAGCATCAGGAACATGCAGACCGCCCAGTTCGAGATCCAGCGCGAATAGTCGAACACGGTCACGAACATCACGAAATAGCCGGCGCTGATCACAACGAGCGCTCCGAGCACGATCCGGCGATGCAGTTCACTCGCGAGCGCGCCAATCAGTCGCGCGAAATAGCGCCACAGCGGCGTGTGCAGCCAGATCAGCAGCGCAAACACCGGAACGCCCAGGATGTTCGAGGGCATGCGCGCCCAGGTGTCGGCGAACTCCTTCGACAGCGGCTGGTACCAGATGTAGCCGAACTGAAGCAGGTCGGTGCGTGACGGATCGGCCATCCGGCTCTGCAGATGACGGATGAATTCGTCATAGGGCACGTCGACCGTGCCAGCGAATTGCGCGACCAGGAACAGGATGCCGATCCCTGCGAGCGCTGCGATGCCGAAGACGGCGTTCCGCGGCGTCACGCCCTGCACCAGATAAAAGCGCAGCACCACGATCGCCGTGATGGTCGGCACATACATCAAGACGAAGATGTGATGGACCAGGATCAGCAGGATCGAGAACAGCGCGGCAATCAGCACATACGCCACTGAGCGCGCCGGGATCAGCAGCAGCACGATCGTCAGCGCACAGCCATAGATGTCGAAATGGCCGAGCGTGTGCATGAAGTTCTTCAGGAAGAACGGCGAGCCCGCGATGAAGACGAACAACGGCCAATGCGCGTCGTTGAAGCCGAATGTGCGGCGGAACAGTTTGATGAACAGCCCCAGCGTCACCAGCCAGATCGCGCCGGCCAGCGCGAACACCAGCCATACGGGCACCTTGTCGGTGAACAGCGACACGATCGCCCCGACCAGCGCGCGCTTGGTGAAGCCGTAATGATAGTCGACCAGCAGATGGATGTAGGGAACGAAGGGCGGCAGCGCGATCTTGTGCAGGAACACGCCGACCAGCACCGCCGCATTGACAGCCAGCATCAGGCGCCAGGGGTTTTGCCACACCCGCAGATTCATCGATCGCCCACTCTTGTCGTCCCGGGCAAGCGAAGCGCGACCTGGGACCCATAACCACCGAAGGTAGTTCTAGAAGGAATGTCGGCCCGAGTCTTTGTCACCGCGGACTGTCGGGGTTATGGGTCCCGACTTTCGCCGGGACGACTATGGTGGCCGCCTACAAAATAAATCGGCTCAGGTCGGTGTTCTTGGCGAGGTCGCCGACATGCTTGGTGACGTAGTCGGCGTCGACCTGGATGGTCTCACCGTGGCGATCGGGCGCGGTGAAGGAGATCTCGTCCAGCACTCGCTCCATCACCGTCTGCAGCCGCCTTGCGCCGATATTCTCGACCGTGGAATTCACCGCCACGGCGACATCGGCCAGCGCGTCGATGGCATTGTCGGTGATGTCGAGCGTGACGCCTTCGGTCTTCATCAGCGCGACATATTGCTTGATCAGCGACGCCTCCGGCTCGGTCAGGATCCGGCGCATGTCGTCGCGGGTCAGTGCCTGCAGCTCGACGCGGATCGGCAGGCGGCCCTGCAGCTCCGGCAAAAGGTCCGACGGCTTGGCGATATGGAACGCACCCGAGGCGATGAACAGGATGTGGTCGGTCTTGACGGCGCCGTGCTTGGTCGAGACCGTGGTGCCCTCGATCAGCGGCAGCAGGTCGCGCTGCACGCCCTCGCGGGAGACGTCGCCGCCGGCGCGGTTCTCGCGCACGCAGATCTTGTCGATCTCGTCGAGGAACACGATGCCGTTGTTCTCGACCGCGTTGATCGCCTCCTGCACCAGCTGATCGGTGTCGAGCAGCTTGTCGGATTCCTCGTTGACGAGGATTTCGTGCGAGCCCTCCACCGTCAGGCGGCGAGTCTTGCTGCGTCCGCCCATCTTGCCGAAGATGTCGCCGAGCGAGATCGCGCCCATCTGGGCGCCGGGCATGCCGGGGATTTCGAACATCGGCATGCCGCTGCCGCCCGACTGCGTCTCGATCTCGATTTCCTTGTCGTTGAGCTCGCCGGCGCGCAGCTTCTTGCGGAACGACTCGCGCGTCGCCGGGCTCGATCCCGGGCCGACCAGCGCGTCCAGCACGCGTTCCTCGGCGGCAAGCTGGGCGCGGGCCTGAACGTCCTTGCGCTTGCGCTCGCGGGTCTGTGCGATCGCGACCTCGACGAGGTCGCGGACGATCTGCTCGACGTCGCGGCCGACATAGCCGACCTCGGTGAACTTGGTGGCCTCGACCTTGAGGAACGGCGCGCCGGCGAGCTTGGCCAGCCGCCGCGCGATCTCGGTCTTGCCGACGCCGGTCGGCCCGATCATCAGGATGTTCTTGGGCAGAACCTCCTCGCGCAGGGAACCGGCGAGCTGCAGCCGCCGCCAGCGGTTGCGCAGCGCGATCGAGACGGCGCGCTTGGCGTCGGTCTGGCCGACGATGAAGCGGTCGAGTTCAGAAACGATTTCACGGGGAGAGAAGTGAGTCATTGGCTCTAGCTAGGTTGGAATCGCGGTCTCGGCAAGCGGCAGTCCCCCAAGGCATGGTCCCCTAAAGAATCGGCGGCCCGGCCTGCCACTGCCTGATCGCCTCGAACGGGTGGATCAGCATGATGATGTTCAGTGTCAGATTGTCGCGAATGTGAAGCAGCAGCACGGTTTCGAACAACACGCCGAGCGCGACGGTCGCCGCGATCGGCAGCTTGCGCGCCAGCAGGAAGCCGACAACCATCGCAAGGGTGTCCGACACCGAATTGACGATGGTGTCGCCGTAATAGTCCAGCGAGATCGTGCCGGCGCGGTAGCGCTCGATGATCCAGTTGGAGTTTTCGACGAGCTCCCAGCTGCCTTCGATCAGCATCGCGACAATCAGCCGCCCGGGCCAGGCGAGGCGCGGCAACAGGAGGAAGGTCAGACCGTAGAACAGCAGGCCATGCAGCACATGCGACAGCGTGTACCAATCGGCGATGTGCTGCGAGTTCTCCGAGCTCTGAACCGAGCCATGCCAGAGCTTGACGTAGCCGCAGGCACAGATCGGAAGACGGCCCATCGCATAAAGCAGCGCTGCTTGCAGCACGAGCAGTGCTGCCGCGATCGCCAGCCAATGCCGCGCTGAAACGCCGGTGATGGGCTTGTGCGCGATCGTCATGCGTCGCGCGCCATCAGCAGCGCCGGCCCGTCCGGCGTGTCGACCATACCCATCTTTCGAAAACCCGCCTTCTCGTAGGCGCGGATCGCGCGCGCATTGGCCGGATCGGGATCGGTGACGATGCGTGGCGCGCCCTGCGCCAGCCGGTCATCGACAAAGGCGCGGATCAGCGCCGAGCCGTGGCCACCTGCCATCATGTCGGGCTCGCCGATGAAGAGGTCGACCCCGCGCGTGCCCTCAGGCTGGACCCCGAAGCCGGAATTCCACGCCGTCAGGTCGTAGCACTGGATGTAGCCCAAATCGGACGCATCGGTTGCGACGATGAACTGGTCCATGGCCGGCTCATCGAGGTCGCCGCTGACCAGCGCATATTGCTCGGCCGGATCGCCCCACCATTCCCGGACATGCGGCAACGCCAGCCACTGCTTGACCAGCGGCAGGTCGGCCGGCGTCATCGGGCGGAAATGATAGGGGCTGGCCATGCTCAGCCGCCGATCGTCTCGATCGTCACGTTCCGGTTGGTGTAGACGCAGATATCAGCGGCGATATCCAGGGCGCGGCGGACGATGGTCTCGGCGTCCTTGTCGGTATCGACCAGCGCGCGGGCCGCGGCGAGGGCGTAATTGCCGCCGGAACCGATCGCCATGACCCCTGATTCGGGCTCCAGCACGTCGCCGGTGCCGGTCAGCACCAGGGAAACGTCCTTGTCGGCCACGATCATCATGGCCTCCAGCCGGCGCAGGTAGCGGTCGGTCCGCCAGTCCTTGGCGAGCTCGACGGCCGCCCGGGTGAGCTGCCCCGGATATTGCTCCAGTTTGCTTTCCAGTCGCTCGAACAGGGTGAAGGCGTCGGCGGTGGCGCCGGCAAAGCCGCCGATCACGTCGCCCTTGCCGATCCGGCGGACCTTCTTGGCATTGGCCTTGATCACGGTCTGGCCGATCGAGACCTGCCCGTCGCCGCCAATCACCACCTTGCCGCCCTTGCGGACCGTGCAGATCGTGGTGCCATGCCAGACCGGCAGCTCATTTGGGGATGCTTGCATAGGTTACCTCTCTTCCGGGCAGATTTAGGCGGTCGGGCAGGGGGTTACAATCGGGACGAAATCGGCGTGTTTTCAGGCGAAGTGGGCACCGGTTCGCGTGAGGAAAGCGCGGCAGAACCAGATCGACAACGATTTCCGGTCACCATGGCCGGAAGTTGGGGCGTTTCGAGGTCATCCCGCAGTAGCGAAGGTGACATCAGCCTGTTAAAAGACCGGCGTTTTCGGCACGGGAAAGCTCAATTTTCATGCGCACCGCAACCATCAAGCGCAAGACCAAGGAGACCGACATCGAGGTGACGGTCAACCTCGACGGAGCAGGCGTATCCACGGTTTCGACCGGGATCGGCTTCTTCGACCATATGCTCGACCTCCTGGCCCGGCATTCGCGCATCGACATCACGGTGAAGGCGGATGGCGATCTCCATGTCGATTACCACCACACCACCGAAGACGTCGGGATCGCGCTCGGGCAGGCCGTGAAGCAGGCGCTCGGCAACATGGCCGGCATCACCCGCTATGCCTCGATCCACATGCCGATGGACGAGACGCTCTCGCGCGTCGTGATCGACATTTCCGGCCGCCCGGTGCTGGTGTTCAAGGCCGAATTCCCGCGCGACAAGATCGGTGAGTTCGACACCGAGCTGGTGCGCGAGTGGTTCAACGCCTTCGCGATGAACGCCGGCGTGACTCTGCACGTCGAGACCCTATATGGCGAGAACAGCCATCATATCGCCGAATCCTGTTTCAAGGGTCTGGCGAGGGCGCTGCGGACGGCAATTGCGATCGATCCGCGTGCCCAGGGCGAAGTGCCCTCGACCAAGGGTCAGCTCGGCGGCTGATCTCTGGAGCATGATCCGGGAGAGTGGATGCCGGTTTTCCGAAAGATCGTGCTTTAACTAAGAGTCCATCCTCGGCGGAGCGTTCGATGCCGGTCTATACAGTGCATGCCCCCGTGGCCAACGGCGCCGATCTCGCGGCGACCGACAAGTTCGTCTTCGTGCGAGACGGCTTCCATTTCTGGGCCGCGGTTGCGGGCGTGATCTGGTTGGCCTGGCATCGGCTCTGGCTGGCGCTGATCGGCTGGTTCGTTCTTACTTTCGTGATCGATTACGCGCTGGCCAAGCTTGGCGTCGGCCGTAGCGCGATCTTCTTCGTCGACCTGGTGCTGATGGTGTTGCTCGGCCTCGAGGCCGCGACCCTGCAGCGCTGGACGCTGTCGCGGCGCAGGTGGCGCCAGATCGACATCGTCGTGGGCGACGATGCGGAGGCCGCCGAGCGCCGCTTCTTCGCGCGCTGGACCGCGCGGCATCGCGGCGCCGTCCACGATCAGCGCTCCGTCGATCGCGGCGCGCCGCCGCCGACCCGCGACGTTCCGGGTCAGTCATTCTCAAAACCCCCGTCGATGCCGCAAGGCGGCATCATCGGATTGTTTCCAGAGCCAGGAGGAACGCGATGACCGTTGCAATCATCGATTACGGCTCCGGCAATCTGCATTCGGCGGCCAAGGCCTTTGAGCGCGCCGCGCGCAGCATGGAGGATCCGCAAGCCATCAAGGTGACGCGCGATCCCGATGCGGTGTATCGCGCCGATCGCATCGTGCTGCCCGGCGTCGGCGCGTTCGCCGATTGCCGCCGCGGCGTCGACGCGGTCGACGGCATGCTGGAGGCGCTGACCGAGGCGGTGCGGGTCAAGGCCCGGCCGTTCTTCGGTATCTGCGTCGGCATGCAGCTGATGGCGACGCGCGGCAAGGAGCACGTGATCACCGAGGGCTTCAACTGGATCGGCGGCGATGTCGAGAAGATCGAGCCGCGCGACGAGAGCCTGAAGGTCCCGCATATGGGCTGGAATACGCTCGACATGGTGCGCGAGCATCCGGTGCTGGAGCGGCTGCCGCTCGGGCCGAAAGGACGTCACGCCTATTTCGTGCACTCCTATCACCTCAACGCCGCCAATGAGGCGGACGTGCTCGCGCGCGCCGACTATGGCGGGCCGGTGACCGCGATCGTCGGCAAGGACACCGCGATCGGCACCCAGTTTCACCCCGAGAAGAGCCAGCGCTTCGGCCTCGCTTTGATCGCCAATTTCTTGAAGTGGAAGCCGTGATTCTCTTTCCAGCGATTGATCTGAAGAACGGCCAGTGCGTGCGCCTGGAGCAGGGCGACATGGCGCGCGCCACCGTGTTCAATCTCGATCCGGCGGCGCAGGCGGCGAGCTTCGCCGCGCAGGGCTTCGAATATCTCCACGTCGTCGATCTCGACGGTGCCTTCGCCGGCAAGCCGATGAATGCGCATGCGGTGGAGGCGATGCTGAAGGCCGTCACCATGCCGGTGCAGCTCGGCGGCGGCATCCGCGACCTCAAGACCATCGAGGCCTGGCTCGACAAGGGCATCACGCGCGTCATCATCGGCACCGCCGCGGTGCGCGATCCTGAGCTCGTGAAGGGCGCGGCGAACACATTCCCCGGCCGCGTCGCGGTCGGTCTCGATGCGCGCGACGGCAAGGTGGCGGTCGAAGGCTGGGCCGAGACCTCGCACGTGACCGCGCTCGAGATCGCACAGCGCTTCGAGGATGCCGGCGTCGCCGCGATCATCTTCACCGACATCGCCCGCGACGGTCTGCTCAAGGGCCTCAATCTCGACGCCACCATCGCGCTCGCCGACCGCATCTCGATTCCAGTGATTGCCTCCGGCGGCTTTGCCTCGATCGACGACGTCAAGGCGCTGCTGGAGCCGCGTGCGAAGAAGCTGGCCGGCGCGATCGTCGGCCGTGCGCTCTATGACGGACGGCTCGATCCGGCCGCCGCCCTTCAGCTGATCCGCGGCGCTTAGGAGGAGGTCATGTTCAAGGTTCGCGTGATCCCCTGCCTCGACGTCAAGGACGGGCGCGTGGTCAAGGGCGTCAACTTCGTCGATCTGCGCGACGCCGGCGACCCGGTCGAAGCCGCGATCGCCTATGACGCCGCCGGTGCCGACGAGCTCACCTTCCTCGACATCACCGCCACCCATGAAAACCGCGGCATCATGCTCGATGTGGTGCGGCGGACGGCGGAAGCCTGCTTCATGCCGCTGACCGTGGGCGGCGGCGTCCGCACCGTCGACGACATCAAGACCCTGCTGCGCTCCGGCGCCGACAAGGTCTCGATCAATTCAGCGGCCGTCAGCCGGCGCGAATTCGTCAAGGAAGCGGCCGAGAAATACGGCGAGCAATGCATCGTGGTCGCGATCGACGCCAAGCGGGTCAAGCGCGCCGGCGGCTCGGACCGCTGGGAGATCTTCACCCATGGTGGACGGAATGCCACCGGGATCGACGCCATCGAGTACGCCCAGGAGGTCGTCTCGCTCGGCGCCGGCGAAATCCTGCTGACCTCGATGGACCGGGACGGCACCAGGCAGGGCTTTGACCTGCCGCTGACCCGGGCGATCGCGGACAGTGTCCCCGTACCGGTCATCGCGTCCGGTGGTGTCGGCAATCTCGACCACCTGGTCGACGGCGTCCGCGAGGGTCACGCCACCGGCGTGCTGGCCGCGTCGATCTTCCACTTCGGGGAATTCACTATCCGCCAGGCCAAGGATCACATGGTGCGCGCCGGCCTGCCGATGCGGCTCGATCCCTAGCGTGAGCGTGGTCAGGAAAAGTGGAAACCGGTTTTCCGTGAAGACCACGCTCAAACAGGGAGAGCTGGGACTCCTTGTCACAAAAATGCTAAGTCCCCACCTAAGGGATGGTACCCGTGCGGTGCCGCTGTGCATGCTTGAGTTGAGTTGATGTCGCGTTTCACGGTCCACGATCTGGCCGCCACCATCGACGCCCGCGCTGCAACGGGCGGTGAGGCGTCCTACACCCGCAAGCTGCTCGACAAGGGCGCGGAGCATTGCGCCAAGAAATTGGGCGAGGAAGCGGTCGAGACCGTGATCGCCGCGGTCGAGAATGACCGCGATCACCTCATCGCCGAAAGTGCCGATCTCGTGTTTCACCTGCTGGTTCTGTTGAAATCCCGCGGCGTGAAGCTGGAGGACGTCGAGGCCGCGCTGGAGAAGCGCACCTCGATGTCGGGACTGGAAGAGAAGGCGTCGCGCAAGCGCGACTAGCGCAAATGATCGAGCGCATCGAGAGGGGCAGCCTCATGGACATCCGGGCACCAGATCAACAGTACAACCCCTACCGCATCTTCACGCGCCAGCAATGGTCGCATCTGCGTGACGATACGCCGATGACGCTCGAGCCCGGCGAGTTCGATCGCCTGCGTTCGATGCACGATCGCCTCGATTTGCAGGAGGTCGAGGACATCTACCTGCCGCTGTCGCGGCTGCTCTCGATCTATGTCGATGCGACCCAGCGGCTGTATTACTCGCAGCGCCAGTTCCTCAACATCCGCGACCGCAAGATGCCCTACATCGTCGGTGTCGCCGGATCCGTCGCGGTCGGCAAGTCGACCACGGCTCGCGTGCTGCAGGCGCTGCTGGCGCGCTGGTCGCCGCGGCCGAAGGTCGATCTGATCACGACCGACGGTTTCCTGTTTCCGAACGCGGTGCTCGAGCGGCAGGGCATCATGCAGAAGAAGGGCTTTCCGGAAAGCTACGACCTGCCGACGCTGCTGTCGTTCCTCAGCGACATCAAGGCGGGGCGGCGCCGCGTGCGCGCGCCGGTCTATTCGCATCTGACCTACGACATCGTGCCGAACAAATGGGTCGAGATCGACCAGCCGGACATCCTGATCGTCGAGGGCGTCAACGTGCTGCAGACCGGGCGGCTGCCGCGCGACGGCAAGGCGGTGCCGTTCGTCTCCGACTTCTTCGACTTCTCGGTCTATATCGACGCCGACGAGGCCGTGCTGCGGGAGTGGTACATCAAGCGCTTCCTGGCGCTGCGTGACACCGCGTTCACCGATCCGAGGTCCTACTTCCACCGCTACGCGCCGCTGTCGGACGAGGAAGCAACGGCGACCGCGATCGCGATCTGGGAGCGCACCAACCTCGCCAATCTCGAGGACAACATCCTGCCGACCCGCCCGCGCGCGACGCTGATCCTGAAGAAGGGCGCCGACCACGTGGTGCAGTCGGTCGCGCTGCGCCGGCTGTAGCCGGCACCGCATTCCAGCGAACGCGCCACATCACAGCTGTCGTCCCCGCGAACGCGGGGACCCATAGCCACAGGTGTCTGTGATTTGCAGCGCTGTAGCCCCAGCGGGCGTAAAACTGGCTTCGGTGGTTATGGGTCCCTGCTTGCGCAGGGACGACACCGAGGTATTGGCTGCTACGCCGCAATGTGCCGTGCGGCGGCGAGGCCCGCGAGCGCTTCTTCCAGCTTTTCGCGGTCGAGCGGCTTGATCAGAAAGCCGTCCATGCCGGCTTCGAAGCAGGCATAGCGGTCCTCCACCAGCGTATTTGCCGTCAGTGCCAGGATCGGGGTCCGGCGGACGGATTGTGCCGCTTCATGGGTGCGGATCTGCTTGGTGGTCTCGATGCCGTTGAGGCGCGGCATCTGGATGTCCATCAGCACGAGATCATAGGGCGTGCCGGCTGAGGTCGCCGACAGCCAGGACTCCATCGCCTGCTCGCCATTGGTGGTGATGACCACGTTGTGGCCGAGCCGGGTGAGCAGCGAGCGCATCAACAGCGCGTTGATCTCATTGTCCTCGGCGACCAGGATCGAGAACCCCTTGTCCGGCAGCGCGGATGCAAGCGCTGTGGGCGCGGACTCGGCGGCCGCCTCGATCGCAAGGCTCGGCGCAGCGACTTCCGGCGATGCGGTCAGGCGCGCGGCGAGCGACGACGCGCGCAATGGCTTCACCAGGTAGCCGGTGAACATGGCTGACTCGGAAGCCGAAAGGTCCTGCCGCGTCGCCGGCGTGAACATCACGATGCGATGGGTTGCATGGAGGCGGGAGGCGTCGGCAAACGCCTCCATCGTCGGCGTGCCAAGCGTGTGGTCGATCAGCACCGCATGCCAGCTCCGCTCCGGCAGCAGCGCCTCGGCGACGTTGGCATCCGACACGATGCAGGTCTGTGCGCCCCAGCGCTGCAACCGCCGCGAGATCAGCGAGACCTCGATGCTGTGTGGCGCCACCAGCATGATCGACTGTCCCGTCAAGTCGGGCGCGGCGAAGCCGTTGGCCTCGCCGGTATCGGCGGCGACGAGCGGGATCGACACCTCGAAGGTCGAGCCGGCGCCCGGCGTGCTTGCGAGCGTGATGCGGCCGCCCATCCGCTTGACGATGCGGTCGCTGATCGAGAGGCCGAGGCCGGTGCCGCCATAGCTGCGCGCGATCCGGTCGTCGGCCTGCTCGAACTCCCGGAAGATGCGCTGCTGCGCTTCCGGCGCGATGCCGATGCCGGTGTCGCGGACCAGGAAGCTGATCTCGTTCGGCCAGATGCCGGGCTCGACGATCAGCGCCACGCCACCGGTCGCGGTGAACTTGATGGCGTTGCCGGCGAGATTGAGCAGCACCTGACGCAGCCGCGCGGCGTCGCCGGTCACCTGCATCGGCAGCCGTTCGTCGACATAGGCGGCGATCTCGATGCCCTTGGTCTGCGCGCGCGGCGCCAGCAGCTCGGTGATGTCCTCGATCAGGCCGGACAGCGCGAACGCGCGGTGTTCGAGATCGATCTTGCCGGCCTCGATCTTGGAATAATCGAGCAGCTCCTCGATCAGCGCGAGCAGCGCGTCGCCGGATGTCTTGACCGCCTTGACGTAGGTCATCTGCTCCAACGTCAGCTGCGTATCCATCAGCAATCCGCTCATGCCGATGATGCCGTTCAGCGGGGTGCGGATCTCGTGGCTCGCCATCGCAAGGAAGCGCGACTTGGCGCGGTTGGCGGCGTCGGCCTGATCGCGCGCTTCGGCGAGCGCGCGCTCGCTCTCGGTGCGGTCGGTGACGTCGCGGCCGACGCTCTGCATTTCCGCGGGCGCGCCGGCATCGTTGCGCACGAGGCCTTCACGCCAGGCGATCCAGCGCGGTCCGAGCGGTCCCTCGATCTTCTGGTCGTAGACCCGCGTGCCGTTGGATTCGAGCGCGGTGTCGCCTTGTTCGAGCACCTTCAGCGTCGCGGTGCTGCCGATCAATTCGCTGCGGGGCCTCTGCGCCAGCTCGCAATAGGCATCGTTGGCATAGGTGATGAGCCCGTCGAGGTCGCGCAGCACGATCAAATCGTCCTGCGCCTCGAACAGGGTAGAGGCGCGCTGCTCGGCCTCCTGCAGTTCCCAGTTGCGGTCGGCCATCGCTTCATTGTGCATGGCGATGGTGCGCAGCCGCTTGCGCATCAGCCGCAGGCGGATGCCGAGCGTCACGATCCAAAGGCAGGCGAGCGCGAACAGGAAGCTGACCCCGATCGCGAATGCATTGGGATCGTAGCCGCTCTGTTGCGAGAGCGCGCCCGAAATGAACCCGAAGGCGCTGCCAAACGCGACGGAGAAGATCGTGAACGAGCGCACGATCGTCGCGAGCCAGGAATGGCGCCGGAGGAAGCGGCGAAGGCGCAACTTGATCCGGAAGAAACGCCCCATCAATGGTGACCCTGAGACAGCTTGATCTGGCGCTGACGATGCGTCGGCCAGCTTGCAAAGTGCTTGAAATTGGTGGCCATTTCGCGCTGCCCTCAGAACAGGGTTAGTGGGAGGTTAATTCCGCCATGACCCGGTTCGGGACGCGCGTGTCAGGTGCGGGCGATGCGGCTTCAAGTCGGCGGTGTCCGCCGCGGGCGCTGACGATCAAGGCCGCGGCATCCCGCACCGAGAACGTCTTCGATTGCACGAAGACACGGTAGTCGGACGGGCCAGCATCACGCGTCAGATAGATGACGGGGCCGGTTGCCGAGGCATCGCCGGAAATCCCGATCAGCTGCGCCGTCGCGCTGCTCTCGCAGGCGCCGGCCTCGGCGTCGTCGATGTCGTCGATCACGGTGAAGTCGGCGGCGTCGGCGCTGTCGGCGATCTGGACCCGGACGGTGGCCTGGCTGGGGTCGTCAGTGAAGCTGACGTGAAGCTGCGCCAGCCAGGGGATCGATGCGATCTGCATCGTGGCGCCGCCCACCTCGATGCAGGGCCGCGGGCCCGGCAGGAATTCGGCGCGGGCAAGGACCGCGGCCACGGCAAGGGGGACCACCGAGGTCAAAATCTTCAAACGCAACATGACACAACTCGCTCGACCCAAGCTTGCCGCCGATCGCGGTGCTTATGGTTTGCGGAGCGTAAATGAGAGTGGTTACTGTCACGTTGACGCGGCGGGCACCGGCCGGAAGCCGGCGGAGATCACGCCGCGCGGCGCAAATCGTCGGCCAATGCACGATAAGACAGCGCTTCGGCGAGATGTAGCCGGCCGATCGTCTCGGCGCCGTCGAGATCGGCAAGCGTGCGCGCCACCCGCAGCACGCGGTGATAGCCGCGCGCGGTGAGGTGCATGTTGTCGGCGGCCTCGCGCAGCAGCTTCTGCCCATGCGCGTCGGGTTGCGCGATGGTCTCGAGCAGCGAACTCGGCGCTTCCGCATTGGTGCGGACATGCGGCATGCCGGCAGCCGCATAGCGCGCGAGCTGGATGTCGCGCGCGGCCGCGACGCGGGCGGCAACCTCGGCCGATCCCTCCGCCGGCGGCGGCAGGATCAGATCGGCCGCGGTCACGGCGGGCACCTCGATCCGCAGGTCGATGCGATCCATCAGCGGGCCGGAGATCCGCATCTGGTAGTCGCCGGTGCAGCGGTCGAGCCGGCCGCGCTTGCAGGAATAGCCGGGTTCATAGGCATGGCCGCAACGGCACGGGTTCATGGCTGCGACCAGCATGAAGCGCGCCGGATAGGTGACGCGGTGGTTGGCCCTGCTCACCGAAACCTCGCCGTTCTCCAGCGGCTGACGCAGCGAATCCAGCACGCGCGGATCGAACTCCGGCAATTCGTCGAGGAACAGCACGCCCTGATGCGCCAGCGAGATCTCGCCCGGTTTGGCGCGCATGCCGCCGCCGGTCAGCGCGGCCATGCTGGCGGAATGATGCGGGCTGCGGAACGGGCGTCGCGCGGTCAGGGCGCCGTCGCGGATCTCGCCGGCAACCGAGGCGATCATCGAGACTTCGAGCAGCTCCGACGGCGACAGCGGCGGCAGGATCGAGGGCAGTCGCGCCGCCAGCATCGATTTGCCGGCGCCGGGCGAGCCGATCATCAGAAGATGATGACCGCCGGCGGCGGCGATCTCGAGCGCGCGTTTCGCGCTCTCCTGGCCCTTGATGTCGCGCAGGTCCAAAAGCGTTTCCTCGCGCTCATGCACCTTCGGTTGCGGCCGCGACAGCACCTGCGTGCCCTTGAAGTGGTTGGCGATCTGGATCAGCGAATCTGCCGCGATGATCTGGATGTCCGGACTGGCCCAGGCGGCTTCCGAGCCGCAGGCGGCCGGGCAGATCAATCCCTCGTCGCGCGAATTGGCGCCGATTGCCGCGGGCAGCACGCCCGCCACCGGCGCGAGCGAGCCGTCGAGCCCGAGCTCGCCGAGCACGGTGAAGCCGTTCAGCGCATCCGGCGGGATCGCGCCGATCGCCGCCATCAGGCCGAGCGCGATCGGCAGGTCGTAATGGCTGCCCTCCTTGGGCAGGTCGGCGGGTGCGAGGTTGACGGTGATGCGGCGGGCGGGAAGCGCGAGGCCGGAGGCGATCAGCGCCGAACGCACGCGTTCGCGGGCTTCCGACACCGCCTTGTCGGGCAGGCCGACTATTGCGAATGCCGGCAATCCCGGCGCGACCTGCACCTGCACGTCGACCGCGCGGGCCTCGATCCCCTCGAATGCGACGGTGGAAACGCGCTGGACCATGCTGCCCCTATTCTTCCGCAATCGAAGGTAGCGGAACCGGGCGGCAAGTGCAAGAACATTACAGGAACATTCGCGGCGCCGAGGGCTGGTCGCCCGGTACCAGTTCACCGCGCGGCGCATCCGTTTCCGGCCGGCGCGGAGGCGTCGGGCGTCGGCGCCATGACGCGCGCCTCGCGCGATCGAACACAGCTCGCATCGTCGACAACTGCAGGAATCATTCTCAAGAATCATTCCAGCACGACGAGCATCGCGCGCTTATTGTCGCAGCGCGTCGTCGATTTCCCCGCTGTTTCAGCGATCGCACGCTGATCGCGCGCGCAGTCTCGATCTATTCCAACTGCCGAGGTCTGTACTCGCGAGCCCCGCGCTGTAGAGCCGGATCACAAATCCATCCAGGCTGACATCAGGGGCGCCTTCGCGTGATCGGTCGACTTGTTTCGCATTCCACCCGTCAACATCCAGCGCTGCGAACGATCGGTCTATGTACCGCCGCCGTCCTTGCCGCAGGAGTCGCGACCGAACGCGCCGACGCGCAATCGGAACTGCCGCCGGTGAGCGTGGACGCGCCTCAGCAGCGCGCGATCACTGCGAATGCAAAACCGGTTCGTCGTCCGGTGGCCGCACGCGCGAGCCGCGCCAATCGTGTGGCTCGATCCCAGCAGGCGACGACGCCAGCTGCGGCACGATCCGGTGCCGGCGCCGGCGAGCGAGCCGGCGGTCCGGTGGTCGGGTTCGTTGCCACGCGTTCGGGCACGGCGACCAAGACCGACACGCCGCTGATCGAAATCCCGCAATCGATCTCGGTCGTCACGACCGACCAGATCAGGAACCAGGGTGCGGAATCGGTGGGCGCGGCATTGCGCTACACCGCAGGCGTCAGCGGCGACGTGAATGGCGGCTCGGACACCCGCTTCGGCGGCCTGCAGATCCGCGGCTTCGACATGACGATGCCGGGCCTCTATCTCGACGGCCTGCGGCTGCCGAGCAGCAACTATGTGCACTTCCTCGGGCTCGATCCGTACGGAGCCGAGCGCCTCGAGGTCCTGAAGGGGCCATCCTCGGCGATGTTCGGCGGCAGTGGCACCGGCGGCATCCTCAACTATGTCAGCAAGCTGCCGACTGCACGCGAGTTCGGGGAAGTGTCGCTGTCGGGCGGCAGCTTCAACCGCTATCAGGGCGAGTTCGACATCGGCGGCCGCGCCAACAAGGAAGGGACGGTGCTGTGGCGCCTGACCGGCGTCGCGCGCGATGGCGAGACCCAGGTCGACTACACCAAGGACAATCGCGTCTTCATCGCGCCCGCCGTCACCGTGAAGCCGAACGAGGACACCACGATCACCTTCCTCGCGAACTACCAGAAGGAACGCACCGGCTGGGGCCTGCAATTCCTGCCGCCGTCCGGCACCGTCTGGGCCAATAACGGCCGCTACATTCCGAACACGCGCTTCGTCGGCGAGCCCGGCTTCAACCAGTTCGACACCGAGCAATCCTCGGTCGGCTACATGCTGTCGCACGACTTCAACGAGGCGCTGACCTTCCGCCAGAACCTGCGCTATTCGTGGATGCACAACGAGCAGAAGAGCTTCTACGGCACCGGCTATGCATCGGCGGCCGACGAAGCCGCGGGCCTGCTGTCGCGCGGCGGCGCCGGCGGCAGCTCGACGATCGATTCCTTCGCGGTCGACAACCAGCTGCAGGGCAAGTTCGTCACCGGCATGCTGAGCCACACGACGCTGTTCGGCGTCGATTACCGCAACACCTCGTTCCGCGACATGGCCTCGAGCTACAGCACCGGCAAGCTCAACGTCTTCGCGCCGGTCTATACCAACAGCTGGACCAACAACGGACCGTATGACGACACCGGCATCAAGCAGTCGCAGGCCGGCCTCTATCTGCAGGACCAGATCAGGCTCGGCCGGCTGTCGTTTCTGCTTGGCGGGCGGCAGGATTTCGTCACCACCGACCTCGACAACAATCTCGCGAAAACGTCGACGTCGACCGACGCCTCGGCATTCACCGGTCGCGCCGCCGTGATGTACAATTTCGACAACGGCATCGCGCCCTATTTCAGCTATTCGGAGTCATTCCTGCCGGTGCTGAGCACCAATGCCGCCGGCGAGCTGCTGAAGCCGGAGTCCGGCGTGCAGTACGAAATCGGCGTCAAGTACCAGCCGGTCGGCATCAATGCGCTGATCACGCTGGCCGCCTTCGACCTGACCCGGTCCAACGTCGTCACCTACGCCCCGCCGTTCTATTTCGCCGAGCAGACCGGCGAAGTCAGGTCGCGCGGCGTTGAGCTCGAGGGCACCGCGACGCTGGTCGAGGGCGTCAACATCCGCGGCGGCTACGCCTATGTCGACGCTGAAGTCACCAAGGATCCCGTCAATGTCGGCAAGGCGCCGACCACGGTGCCGCTCAACCGTTTCTCGCTGTGGGGCGATTACACCGTTCAGGGCGGCCCGCTCGCCGGCGTCCAGTTCGGGGCCGGCGTCCGCTATGTCGGATCGACGTTCGGTGACGACGCCAACACCTTCAAGGTGCCGGCGTCGACGGTCGTCGATGCGCTCGTCGCCTATACCAGGGACAATTATCGCCTCTCGCTCAACGTCACCAACCTTGCCGATACGCGCTACGTGGCAGCCTGCTACGGCAACACCAGCTGCTTCTACGCGGAGGGCCGCAAGGCGATCGCGAAGCTGACCTATCGCTGGTGATCACCCCACAACTTGCTGAAATCCCCATGAGACCCATCTTCGGACGACTGCATCGCTGGGCGGGCCTTCTCACCGCGGCCTTCCTGTTCTTCTCGGGCATCACCGGCGCGATCATCTCGTGGGACCACGAGATCGACGATGTGCTCAACAGGAAGCTGTTCGAGGTGACGAGCTCCGGACCGGCGATCCAGTCCGTCGAGCTCGCCCGGCTGATCGAGCAGCGCGATCATCGCGCCCGCGTCGTCCACATGTTCATGACGGCGGAGAAAGGCGAGTCGCTGTGGTTCTTCGTGCTGCCGCGGATCGATCCGGCGACCGGCAAGCGCTACGCGCTCGACTACAACCAGGTCTTTCTCGATCCAAACACCGGCGCCGAGCTCGGACGCCGCTATTGGGGCGCGGTCTGGCCGGTGACCCGCGAAAACTTCGTCTCATTCCTCTACAAGCTGCATTACACGATGCATATCCCTGAATTCTGGGGCAGCGATCGCTGGGGCATGCGCTTCCTCGGCGTCATCGCCGTGATCTGGACGATCGATTGTTTCGTCGGCTTCTACCTGACCCTGCCGTCGCGGCGGCGCGCAAGGGCGCAGCGGGCGGCGGCGATACCGGCCGCACGCGGCAAGAGTTTCTGGACCCGCTGGGCACCGGCCTGGAAGATCAAGACCTCAGGCAGCGCCTATCGAATCAATTTCGACATTCATCGCGCCTTCAGCCTGTGGACCTGGGCCTTGCTGTTCGTGATCGCATTCACGGCATTCTCGCTGAACCTCTATTTCGAGGTGTTCTCGCCGTTGATGAAGACCGTGTCCAACTACACGCCGACACCCTACGAGCAGCGACCATATCGTCATCTCGACGATCCGATCGAGCCGAGGATCACCTATGCGGAGATCGCCGCGCGCGCCGCGGCCGACGGCAAGGCGCGCGGCTGGACCACACCGGCCGGTTCGATCAATTATGGTCCGGCGCATGGCGTCTATGCGGTCGCATTCTTCGAGCCGGGCGACGAACATGGCGCCGCGGGCGTCGGGCCGGCGCAGCTTTACTACGACAGCGAGGACGGCCGTCCGCTCGGCGAGCGGCTGCCATGGGTCGGCACAGCGGCCGACGTGTTCGTGCAGATGCAGTTTCCGCTGCATTCCGGCCGGATCGCCGGCCTGCCCGGGCGCATCCTGATCTCGCTGATGGGATTGGTGGTTGCGACGCTGTCGGTGACGGGCGTCGTGATCTGGTGGCGCAAACGTCGTGCGCGGATTGGCGCGCGAGAGACGATGCGCACTCGCTCCGCGAGCCGCCTTGCGCCGGCGGAATAGGCCGGGCGCCCCGTGCACTCCTTACACCGGGCGGCAAATGCATTCGGGAGCGGCGGCGGCCGCTCCCGAGGCAGTCCGTCTTCGCAATCAGTCCGTCACAGGTTCATCTGCATCGGCTCCGGATAGTAGTGGAAGCCTTCGCCGACCTTGGCGACATGGCCGTAGCCCGGCCAGGCGAAGTGATAGGACATCACGGCCGTCTTGTTCGCGGCCAGCATTTCCAGCAGCTTGACCCGCGACGCCGCCGCCTGCTTCGGATCGGTGTCGTAGGAGAACTCCATCCGCGGACGCTCCAGCAGCAGCACCGCGTGATGCGAGAGGTCGCCGAGGAAGGCGAAGGATTTGCCGCCCGAGCTCACCATGAAGATGGTGTGGCCCACGGTGTGGCCGGGCGCTGCGATTGCCGTCACGCCGGGCAGGAATTCCTGGCCGTCCTTGAAGAACACGATGCGGTCGCGCACCGGCAGCAGGTTCTTGCGGGCATGCACGATGAAATCCTTCAACGGGCTGCCCATCTTGCCTTCGTCGGTCCAGAACTCGAGATCGCTCTGCGCGATGTAATATTGCGCATTCGGGAACAACGGCTTGTCGTTGGCGCCGACGATGCCGCCGATATGATCGATATGCGCGTGCGACAGCACGACGGCGTCGATGTCCTCCGGCTTGATGCCGGCTTCCTGCATGCTCTTCTGCTGCCGCCCGGTGGTCTTGCCGAATAGTTGCGACGTGCCCATGCCGGTGTCGAACAGGATCAGCTTGTCGCCGGTGTTGACGATCGGCGAATTCTGCTCGAGCACGACATTGTCGGGCGAGAGGAAGTTGTCGGAGAGCATCTTCTTCACCTCCTCCTTCGGCACACCGGTGAAGGTGCCGGAGGGGTCGCCGAGCGGAAGCGGCCCGTCGGATACGACGGTCACTTCGGCTTCGCCGAGCATGAAGCGGTGCCAGTAGGGTGTCTGCGTGCCGAGCTTTGGCGCGCGTGCCTGTGCGGTGCCCCCGAGCAGGGTGCTGGCGCCGAGACCGGCACCGAGCGCGAGCAAGGATCGTCGTGAGACATTGAGCGTCATAACGTCTTCCTCCAGAATTTTTATAAGATTTTCGCGTTGTGCCCGCGCGTTGACCCGCTGCTTGACCTGACGCAGGCAAGCGGATGCTGCCCTCGCCCGCGCAAGCTGGCAAGAAGAATAAGGAGAACGCATGCGCGATCGAACGCTGGCTAAAATTTCAGCCAGCTGTGCGGCGCACAAGGGAGGATTATTTCGCGGCGCGCTTCTTCTCGATGGTATCCCAGATCATCGCCGCGACGTCGGGGCCATTGAGCCGTTGGATTGCGCGGATGCCGGTCGGCGAGGTGACGTTGATCTCGGTCAGGTTGCCGTCGATCACGTCGATGCCGACGAACAGCAGGCCGCGTTCGCGCAGCGCCGGTCCGAGCGTGGCGCAGATTTCGCGCTCGCGATCCGAGAGTTCGGTCGCCGTGGCTGCGCCGCCACGGACCATGTTGGAGCGCAGATCGTCCGCCGCCGGCACGCGGTTGACGGCGCCGGCGAACTCGCCGTCGACCAGGATGATGCGCTTGTCGCCATGCTTCACCTCGGGGAGGAAGCGCTGGATCACCCAGGGCTCCTTGAACGTGACCGAGAACATGTCGAACAGCGAGCCGAAGTTCATGTCCTGCGGCATCACGCGGAAGACGGCGGCGCCGCCATGGCCGTGCAACGGCTTCATGACGACGGCGCCATGCTGGTCGCGGAATGCGTTGATCTCGTCGAGATCGCGCGAGATCAGGGTCGGCGGCATCAGCTGCGGGAAATTCATCACGAACAGCTTTTCCGGCGCGTTGCGCACGCTGGCCGGGTCGTTGACGACCAAGGTCTTCGGATGGATGCGCTCGAGGAAATGGGTCGAGGTGATGTAGGCGAGGTCGAACGGCGGATCCTGCCGCAGCAGCACGACGTCGAAGCCGTTGAGCGCCTCGCGCTTCGGCTCGCCCAGCGTGAAGTGATTGCCGACCTCGTCGCGCACGGTGAGAGGCTGCACCGGCGCCACCAGCTCCTCGCCGCGCAGCGACAGCTTGTCGGGCGTGTAGTAGGAAATGTCGTGGCCGCGTTTTTGCGCCTCGAGCAGCAGCGCAAAGGTCGAATCGCCGCGGATATTGATGCGCGCGATGGGATCCATCTGGACGGCGATCTTCAATTTCATAAGCGTGTCCCGCGAGGTCTTGAGGTTAATTAGGGCTGGCGTCGAATGCCGCTAACAGATGGCGCGGCAGGCTCTTCGGCGCAATCAGCACGGCGTCGAATCTGAGCTCGAATTCGGCATGTTCGGGATGCGCCATCAGCCAGGCCTGGGCGGCATTGATGATGCGCAGCTGCTGCCGCGGCGTCACCGCATAGGCGGCGTCGTCGAGGCTGGCCCGGGCCTTGACCTCGACGAAGGCCAGCAGATTGCGCCGGCGCACCACCAGGTCGATCTCGCCAAAGGGGGTGCGGAAGCGTCGTGCCAGGATGCGATAGCCCTTGGCGATCAGAAGCGCTGCGGCGCGGCTCTCCGCCGAGATGCCGGTCCGGAACGCCGCGACGCGCTCGGGCGAGGCGCTGTCAGTCTTCGCCATTGCCGTCCCCGATGGTCTTCGCAAGCTCGAGGGCACGGGCATAGACCTCGCGGCGCGGCCGGCCCGACAGTTCGACCGCATGGGCGACCGCATCCTTGACGCTGCCGCGGCCGAGTTGCGCCCGCAGCAGATCGTCGAGCGTATCCTGGTCCATCACCCCGGCATCATCGGCCGGCGGTCCGATGACCAGCACGAACTCGCCGCGCGTTTCCAGCGCGTCCGCGCCTGCCGCCAGCGCGGCGACCGGCGCGCGCGTGATCTCCTCGTGCAGCTTGGTCAGCTCGCGGCAGATCGCGGCATCGCGGCCGGCCATGATCGCGGCGAGATCGCGCAGCGTGTCCTGTACGCGATTGCCGGATTCGAACATCACGAGCGTCGAATCGACCCTCGCCAGCTCGTTGAGCCGGGCGCGGCGCGCGTGCTCCTTGGCGGGCAAAAATCCCTCGAAGAAAAACCGGTCGGTCGGCAATGCCGCGACCGACAGCGCCGTCAGCACCGATGATGGCCCCGGCACCGCGATGACGGCATGCCCGGCGGCGCAGACGTCGCGCACCAGCTTGAAGCCGGGATCGGAGATCAGTGGCGTGCCGGCGTCGGAAACCAGCGCGATCGCGGCGCCCTGCGCCAGCCGCTCCAGGATTTTTGGACGGGCCTGGGCCGCGTTGTGCTCGTGGTAGAGCGCAAGCTCCGCGGCGATCGCATAACGCTCGGTCAGCCGGCGCGTGATCCTTGTGTCCTCGCAGGCGATGACGTCGACACCGGCCAGCGTTTCCAGCGCGCGCAGGGTGATGTCGGCGAGATTTCCGATCGGGGTCGCGACCAGATGGAGCCCGGGTGCTGCCCTTGGCGCGGCCAATTGCTGGCCGCCGATCGAAAATGTTCTGGCCGCAGCGCCTGTCGTGGCATCCGAACTGTGGAGGGAACTGGCTTTTGCGCGCATAATGCCAATCTAGAGGGATGGCGGCGCTTGCGCCACATCCGCAAACGGCGGTGACGGAACGCTGGCTGACGGGGGAAATGGAGGCCGCGGCAAGGGCGCCGCGGGGCCATAATCCTTTTGTTTTAGTTAACTATTCGCCGAGAATATGCCTGAATCCACCCGCCTCATCAGAGCTGGATGGAGTCCTGGCTGATCACGGTCGGCCAAGAGAAGAGAGACGATGGAAGGCCCGCATCACCGCAAGTCCCCGCCGTCGGGCACCACCCGGCGGACCGCGCTCGGCCTCATCGTGGGCGCGCCGCTGCTGACGGCCTGTTCCGGCGTGCAGCAAAGCTTGAGCCAGTTTTCCAGCCCGTTCGGCGGCAACCAGGAAGGCGGTCCTGCCGGCCCGCAGCAGCAGCCGCAGGCGGTCGGCACCGGGCAGGTCAAGATCGGCCTGATCCTGCCGCTGTCGGCGTCCGGCAATGCCGGGCTTGCCGCCCAGTCGATGCGGAACGCGGCCGAAATGGCGCTGGCGGAATTTCAGAACCCGAACATCCAGCTCCTGATCAAGGACGATGGCGGCAGCCCGCAGGGCGCATCGCAGGGTGCCCAGCAGGCACTGTCCGAAGGCGCCGAGATCATTCTGGGACCGCTGTTCGCAGGCTCGGTGCCGGCCGTCGCGCAACTGACGCGGCCGCGCGGAACCTCGGTGATCGCGTTCTCCACCGATTCGAGCGTGGCCGGGCGCGGCGTCTATCTGCTGAGCTTCCTGCCGGAGTCCGACATCAACCGCATCGTCGACTACTCGGCGGGGATCGGAAAGCGCTCGTTCGCCGCGATGGTGCCGGACAACGCCTATGGCAACGTGGTCGAGGCCGCGTTCAAGCAGGCGGTCGGCCGCAAGAACGGCCGCGTCGTCGCATTCGAGAAATATGGCGCCGATCGCGCGACGCCGGCGCGAACCGTGGCGCAGGCGCTCGGCCAAGCCGATGCGCTGCTGATCGCCGACGATGGTGATTCGGTGGTCGCGACCGCCGATGCCTTGACCGCAGCCGGCGCCAATCTGCGCAACATCCAGCTGCTCGGCACCGGGCTGTGGGACAATCCGCGGGTGTTCGCGAGCCCCGTCTTGCAGGGTGGCCTCTACGCCGCGCCCGATCCGTCCGGCTTCCGCAGCTTCGCCGGCCGCTACCGCGGCAAATATGGCGGCGAGCCCGTGCGCACCGCGACGCTTGCCTATGATGCCGTGGCGCTGATGGCGGCGCTCGCGCGCACGCAAGGGGCGCAGCGCTTTGCGCCGGAGACATTGACCAATCCGTCCGGCTTTGCCGGTATCGACGGTCTGTTCCGCTTCCGCTCCGACGGCACCAATGAGCGTGGCCTTGCGGTCATGAAGGTGGCCTCAGGCGGCAGCACGCCGGTGGCAGGCTCGCCGAAGAGCTTTGGCGCTTGATTTTCGTCGGGCGGTCAAGCTGCCTTGTCGAGCGCCGGCACCCGCCAGCTCCTTTGCATGGGGTTGTTTTCGATATTTGGCAGCGTGCACCTAGAGCGGTTTCGAGCGAAGTGGATACCGGTTCGCGTGAAGAAAACGCGTCGAAACAAGAATCTAGAGCCTCGTTCCGATTCAATCGGAACGGGATAGGTTCTAGGCGGCGAGATCCGCAACGACCGCGTCGAGCACCGGGAATCCCGACGTCGTCACCCGCAGTCGTCCGTCGGCGTCGACGGCGATCGCGCCTTCCTCGCGCAGCATCGCGATCCGGTGCGGGTCGAGCTGGCGGCCGGAGAGCTTCGCATAGCGCTTGGGATCGATGCCCTCGGCGAGCCGCAGCCCCATCAGCAGAAACTCGTCGGCGCGTTCTTCGCTGTTGAGGCTGTCATCGCTGACGACGCCGTGACCGCGCTCCTCGACGTTCAACAGCCACGCCTCGGGGCGCCGCTCGGTTGCGGTCGCGTGCCTGACGCCATCGATGTCGAGCCTTCCATGTGCGCCCGGGCCGATGCCGGCATATTCCTCACCGCGCCAGTAGACGAGGTTGTGCTTGCACTCCGCGCCGGCGCGGGCGTGATTGGAGATCTCATAGGCCGGCAACCCTTCGCGGGCGCAGACCTCCTGCGTCACGTCGTAGAGCGCGCGCGCGGTCGCTTCGTCCGGCGTCTGCAATTTGCCGGCGGCATGCAGCCCGAAGAACGGCGTGCCTTCCTCGATCGTGAGCTGGTAGAGCGACAGATGCTCGGCCGCTTCCGAGATCGCCTGCTTCAGTTCATCGGCCCACATCCGCGGCGTCTGGTCGGGGCGGGCATAGATCAGATCGAACGAGTAACGGTCGAACGCAGAGCGCGCGATCGCGACCGCGTCGAGCGCCTCGCGCGCGGTGTGCAGGCGGCCTAGCGCTTTCAGCGAGGCGTCATCGAGCGCCTGCACGCCGAGCGAGACGCGGTTGACGCCGGCTGCGCGATAGCCGCGAAAGCGCGTCGCCTCGACGCTGGTCGGATTGGCCTCGAGCGTGACCTCGACATCGCGCGCCACCTGCCAGTGCTTGCCGATCGCATCGAGCACGGCACCGACGGTCTTCGGCTGCATCAGCGACGGCGTGCCGCCGCCGAGGAAGATCGAGGACACCTGCCGCCCCGGCACGCGCGCGGCCGTCGTCTCGATCTCGCGGGCGAACGCGCGCACGAAACGCTCCTCGTCGACCGGCGCATGCCGCACATGGCTGTTGAAATCACAATACGGGCATTTCGACAGGCAGAACGGCCAGTGCACGTAGACGCCGAAGGCTTCTCGGTCAGCGTGGCTCAAGGCAGATCTCCGCGAGCTTCACGAAGGCGCGGGCGCGATGCGACAGGCCGAGCCCGAGCGGCGGCAGGCCGTGCTTCTCGATGCTGGTCATCTCGCCGAAGGTCCGCGTGTAGCCGTCGGGCAGGAAGGCCGGATCGTAGCCAAAGCCGGCGGTGCCACGCGGCGGCCAGACCAGGGTTCCATCGACGCGGGCCTCGACCTGCTCGAGATGATCGTCGGGCCAGGCCACGCACAACGCCGACACGAAGTGCGCCTTGCGCCGGTCCGGTGCGGTGGCGCCGCGTTCCTGCAGCAGCCGCTCGATCCGCGTCATTGCCGCCATGAAGTCCTTGCCCTCGCCGGCCCAGCGCGCCGAGTAGATTCCGGGCGCTCCGTCGAGCGCATCGACCACGAGGCCGGAATCGTCGGCGAAGGCGGGCAGTCCGGTCGCCTTCGCTGCCGCGATCGCCTTGATCGCCGCGTTGGCGCGAAAATTGTCGCCGGTCTCCTCGGGCTCGGCGAGGTCGAGCTCGCCGGCCGACACCACCTCCACGCCGTGCGGCGCCAGCAGTTCCCGCATCTCGGCAAGCTTGCCGGGATTATGGGTGGCGATGACGAGCCTTCCGGTGATTCGGCGGTGCATGACCAATCTGACTACGCCACCGCGATCTTTTGCAAGTCGACCAGACGCGCGACACCTTTGCGCGCCAGCGCCATCAGCGCCAGGAATTCGCCTTCCGAGAACGGCGTCTTCTCGGCGGTGCCCTGCACCTCGATGATCCGGCCGTCGCCGGTCATGACGAAATTGGCGTCGGTGTCGGCTTCGGAATCCTCGGCATAGTCGAGATCGAGCACCGGCGTGCCCTGGTAGATGCCGCAGGAGATCGCCGCCACATTGTCGCGCAACACGTTGGTCTTCAGCATGTTGCGGGTCTTCATCCAGTTGATGCAGTCGGCCAGCGCCACCCAGGCACCGGTGATCGAGGCGGTGCGGGTGCCGCCGTCGGCCTGGATGACGTCGCAATCGACCGTGATCTGGCGTTCGCCGAGCGCCTCGAGATCGACGGCCGCGCGCAGCGAGCGGCCGATCAGCCGCTGAATCTCGACCGTCCGGCCGCCCTGCTTGCCGGCCGAGGCCTCGCGGCGGGTGCGTTCCAGGGTAGCACGCGGCAGCATGCCGTATTCGGCGGTGACCCAGCCGCGGCCCTGGCCCTTCAGCCACGGCGGCAATCGCTCTTCCAGCGTGGCGGTCACCAGCACATGGGTGTCGCCGAACTTCACCATGCAGGAACCCTCGGCATATTTGACGACGCCGCGTTCCAGCGACACGGGACGCGGTTCGTCGGGTGCACGGCGGCTTGGCCGCATGAAATCCTCCAGAAATCCGAGAAAATTGGCTGGCCGTGCTTGTAGGAGCGGGAAGGGGCAGCGGCAAGGGTTTTGGCGAGGGTTTTCGGCCCCGGTGGGGTCCGGTACGAGGGGGCCGAATGCATGCTTGTCATCGGCCTCCCGGATCGACAAATTATGCAGCAATTGTGAGGGACTGGAGTGTGACTCACCACGATCCGATTGGCCTGATCGCGCCGCATGCCGGGCTCGCCCAGCTCAACGAGCGTTCGCGCGACATTTTTCGTCAAATCGTCGAAAGCTATCTCGCAACCGGCGAGCCGGTCGGTTCGCGCAACATTTCGCGCCTGATCGCATTACCGCTGTCGCCGGCCTCGGTCCGCAATGTGATGTCGGATCTCGAGCAACTCGGCCTGATCTATGCGCCGCACACCTCCGCCGGCCGGTTGCCGACCGAACTCGGGCTGCGCTTCTTCGTCGACGCGCTGATGCAGGTCGGCGACCTCACCGAGGCCGAGCGTCAGTCGATCCAGACCCAGCTTGCGGCCGTCGGCCGCGCGCAATCCGTCGAGGCCGCGCTCGGCGAAGCCTTGACGCGGCTGTCGGGACTGACCCGCGCCGCGGCGGTGGTGCTGACGCAGAAGTCGAATGCACGGCTGAAGCATATCGAGTTCGTCCGGCTGGAGCCGGAGAAGGCGCTGGTCGTGTTGGTCGGCGAAGACGGCCAGGTCGAAAACCGCGTGCTGGCACTGCCGCCGGGTGTTCCATCCTCAGCCCTGACCGAGGCGACCAATTTCCTCAATGCGCGGATCCGCGGCCGGACGCTGGCCGAAGCGCGGCTCGAGCTCGAGACGGCACTGACGCAAAATCGCGCCGAGCTCGATCAGCTCACGCAAAAGGTGGTCACGGCGGGCATCGCGAGCTGGTCCGGCGGCGAGAATGAGGACCGCCAGCTGATCGTGCGCGGTCACGCCAATCTGCTCGAGGACCTGCACGCGCTCGACGATCTCGAGCGCATCAAGTCGCTGTTCGACGATCTCGAAACCAAGCGCGGGGTGATCGATCTGCTCGGCCGCGCCGAACGCGGCGAGGGCGTGCGGATCTTCATCGGCTCGGAGAACAAGCTGTTCTCGCTGTCGGGTTCCTCGACCATCATCGCGCCCTACGGCGACGCCCAGGGGCGGATCGTGGGCGTTCTCGGCGTGATCGGACCGACGCGGCTGAACTATGCGCGGGTGATCCCGACCGTCGATTATGCCGCGCGCATCGTCAGCAAGATGCTGGGCGGCTGACCGGAGGGCGATTTCGCTTTCATTTGACGGGTTTTCTTCACCCAAGCCGGAGATTCCTGTTCCCGAGACCGGTATGTTGCGCTTGATTTTCGCCGGCCAAAGCACGATATCCCGGCAAGCAATCCCCAAGATTTGAACCGACGCGACTTTTCGAGAAGGCAAGCCATGACCGATCCGAACCGGGCCAATGACAACACCGAGAATTCGGCGCCGACGGGTGAGCCCGTGGTCTCGAAACCCTACATCATGCCTGACGAGCCCGAGGCCGGATCGGCGGAGGCGCTGACCAAGGAGCTCGCCGAGGCGCGCGACCGGACGCTGCGCACCCTGGCCGAGATGGAGAATCTCCGCCAGCGCACCCGCCGCGAGGTCGCCGACGCTAAGACCTACGGCATCACCGGCTTTGCCCGCGACGTGCTCGATATCGCCGACAACCTGCAGCGCGCGCTCGATGCGGTGCCAGCCGAGACCAAGGAAGCCGCCGATCCCGGCCTGAAGGCGCTGATCGAAGGCGTCGAGCTGACCGAACGTTCGCTGCTCAACGCGCTGGAGAAGAACGGCGTCAAGAAGTTCGACCCGATCGGCGAGAAGTTCGATCCGAACTTCCAGCAGGCGATGTTCGAGGTGCCCGATCCGTCGGTGCCGTCGGGCACCGTGGTGCAGGTCGTGCAGGCCGGTTACATGATCGGCGAGCGCATCCTGCGTCCGGCGCTGGTCGGCGTCTCCAAGGGCGGCGCCAAGGCCGCCCCGACCGCCGACATCACCGCCTGATCCGTCCGATCCCGGACACCCGTCTGTGAGCTCGCGGATTGCGCGGGCTCACGGTCGCGGCTTCTCGTGTGCCTTCGGCCAATAGGTGCCGAAGCTCCAGAGATTTCCTTCCGGATCGCGGCAGGCGAAGTCGCGGCTGCCATAATCCGTGTTTCGCAGTTCCATCTCGATCTTCGCTCCGGCAGCCTTGACCTTCGCGTACAGCGCGTCGGGATCGTCGACGGCGATATAGATCGAGTCGGTGCGGCGGTTGTCGAGGTCGCCGACCAGCCTGCCATATGCGTCGTCGCGGCTCTGGCCCAGCATCAGCATCGAGGAACCATAGGCGAGCTCGGCGTGATGGATCACGCCGCCATCGCGGTAGACGACGTGTTCGGTGAACCCAAGCACCGTCGTGAGCCAATTGGTCATCGCCTCGGCATCCTTGCAGCGCAGGGTCGGGTAGATGCGGGGCGGTTCGATGTCGTGCGTCATGGTCGCTCACCTCCTTGGCTGACGGCGCCATCCTGCACGGGGCAACGCGGCGTTGGCTTGAAGGTTTGTTACCAGTCCGCCAGCCCATCGCCGGCGTGAACCAGCCGGCGGTCGGTCAGCGCCCGGCGGCGCGCCCAGGCGGTTGGCGGTTCGCCTGCGAATTCGACGAACTCGCGGGCGAGATGGGCCTGGTCGGCATAGCCGCTTTCCGCCGCGATCCCCGCCCAGCCGAGCGCTGCGCCGCTTTGCGCCAGCCGGCTCGCCCGGTGAAACCGCATCATGCGCGCCAGCGATTTGGGGGCGAGGCCGAGTTCGGACCGAAACCGGCCAGCCAGATGCTTGCGGCTCCAGCCGATCTCGTCGGCCAATGCCGTGATGCTGATAGCGCCGGCCGAACGCGCCAGTTTTCGATAGGCGAACGCGACTTCGGGAGACGGCATGTGGCCGGCGCGGCGCAGCACGAACGCCTCGATCAGGTCGAAGCGGCGCTGCCAGCAGGTCACGGCGCCGAGCTGTTCGCGCAGACGACGGCCATCATGGCCGAGCACATCGTCGATATCGACCATGCGCCCGACCAGGTCGGTCACGGCGCCGCCGAAGAAGCCGTAGGCGCCGAGCGGGGTGAAATCGACCTGCACGCAGGCGGCGCGCCCGTCGGACTCGATGTAGACAGGCCCGGCATGCAGGCCGGCGGCGAAGCTGAGCTGACGATCGGCCGCACCGGGCTCGCGCGACAGCGCGATCAGGAACGGCGAGCCGAAACTGATGATCAGCGGGACGATCAGCGGCGCGGTCTGCCGCTGCGCGAACCGGCCCGTTGCGGTCTCGCGATAACCGGTGATCCGGACGATCAGGCCAGCCATGCGCGGCGACGGCAGGCGCTGCGCGAGATCGAATGCATGAGGTGACGCAGGCTCGGCCATGCGAATCTCGCGAGGCTGCGTCTTACGCGATATCCGAGGACTGGATGCGCTTGACGCCGGCCTTGGCCATGTCGTCCCAGGCCTTGGCGAGCGATCCCTGGGTGTCGATGCCGCGACAGGCGTCTTCCACCACATAGGTCTCGAAGCCGGCCTTGCGCGCATCGAGCGCGGTCCATGCCACGCAGAAATCGGTGGCGAGCCCGGCCACGAAAACCCGCTCGACGTTGCGCGCCTTGAGATAGGCGGCGAGCCCGGTGGTGGTCTTGCCGTCGGCCTCGGTGAAGGCGGAGTAGCTGTCGACGTCCTTGTGAAAACCCTTGCGGATGATCAGCTCGGCCTGCGGGATCGCGAGTTCCTTCGACAGCGATGCGCCGTCGGTGCCCTGCACGCAGTGGTCGGGCCACAGCACCTGCTTGCCATAGGCAAGGTCGACGGTCTCGAACGGCTTCTTGCCGGAATGGGTCGAGGCAAAGGAGATGTGTCCGGGCGTGTGCCAGTCCTGCGTCATCACCACATTGGCAAAGCTCTTGGCGATCCGGTTGATCACCGGCACCACCTGCTCGCCGTCCTTCACGGCAAGGCTGCCGCCGGGCAGGAAGCAGTTCTGGACGTCGATCACGAGCAGCGCGGAGCCGTCGTCGGGCTTGATCGCAGCCGCCCAGAGATGTTTTGGAACCAGCGCGGCAAGCGCCAGCGTACCGAGGCCTGCAACAACCTGTCGTCGATCCGGCATCGCGCCCCTCCTCGCTTTGATAATTGCACGAGGAGGCTAGTTCCGTTCGTGGAGCTGCGAAAGTCCGATTTTTCGGCGGGCCTGTCAGCCGCGCGGCTGGATGCCGTCGCGCACCGCGCGGAAGCGCGGGAAGGCCTTCTCCCAATCGGTGCGCGGGGAGCTGCCGATGATGCGCATCGATGTTTGCGCGCCGAACCGCAGCCACTGCACGATGGTCACCGGGGTATTGTCCTTGCCGCTGACGGCGTCGATGCGCGTCTCGAAGCCGGGCTGGCCGTCGATCCGGATCGGTTCGGACATGGTGATCCGCCCGTCGCGCACGCCGGGGATCGTGGTGGCGATCTGCTGGGCGAAGCGGCCGCGATCATCCGGTGTGGCCGGGGCCGAGCCGATGATGCCAAGCAGCATAAAGGGCTTGGTCTCAAGGCCCTTGTCGTCGCCGTCGGCCATCAGCAGCGCGGCGCCCGGCGCCAGCATGCGGACATTCTTGAAGCTGCTCAGCTCGGTGACCTTGAACGGCATCATGCTTAGCTGCTCGTCGACCGGCACCTCGTTGCGGATCTGGGCGGTGGCGAACATCTGCCGCACGGCGTCGTCGGTGTAGATCTTGCTCGCGTTCTCCGGCACCTGGACCGCGACATAGCCGGAGAAGGTCGGTCCCGGCAGGATCATGGAATAGCGCCGCACATTGGTGGTGCCGTCACGCGCGCTCTCCACGGTGTAATAGGCGAGGCCCGCCGGCGTCTCGAGGCTCTCCGGCTTGATGTTTCCGCTACCGGCCGGGTTGGCCTTGAAGGCGCTCACGACCTCGTTGTAGGCGTCCGCGGGCAGATCGGCGATCAAGACCTTCACGCCCTGGTCCTCGGTCTCGAAGCCGATGAACGACTTGGCGCGGTTGAGGCCCACCAGCGGCTTCATCCCGACATGCGCGCCCGGCGGAAACACCACGTCGGCGGCAAAGCCACGACAGGTGGCAGCAAGCAGCAAGGCAACCGCAACGAGAAGTCGAAAAGGCGTCATGGGGGATCTACCGGTTTTGCTTGGTGGCCGCGCAACGGGGCCGGTGCAGGGCTGGATGGCCTCTTTCAGTCGGACCGCTTTTAGCGGTTTTGATGACCCTGCAACAGGCCGCCAAAGCCGCGCTCCGGGCCTGCAGGCCCGATTCCAGGGGCTTTTCGTCCCGATTGGCCGGCACTTTCCAGTTTCCCCACGTTTCCGACGATCGGCCACCAGCGGCCAAACAGCGCGCCCTCGGCCTGCGCCCGCTTCCGCATACGACGTTTGTGAGTGTTCACTCAACAGCGCGGACGTCGTGCAGCGGATGTTCGCGGTCGCCAGCGGGCCGCATCATTGCCGATTTGTTAACTTGGATCGGGCTTGAACCGGCGCTGCGGCCGGGCTGACACAATCTTTCAAACGTCAGTCTTTTCAGGCCTCAACGTTGCGTCCAGTCCTTGCGGGCAGGACCCTCTCTCCTATATCAGGCTCACCGTCGCAATATCGCGAGTATGTGAACGTCTGGGGGTTCGGTACGGAGCGCCGTCAGGGCCCAACCAACCTGCCGTAGCAAAGAGGATATCAAAACCATGGGTAAGGTCATTGGGATCGACCTCGGCACCACGAATTCGTGCGTCGCCGTAATGGATGGCAAGAACGCCAAGGTGATCGAGAATGCCGAGGGCATGCGAACGACGCCGTCGATCGTTGCTTTCACTGACGATGGCGAGCGCCTCGTCGGCCAGCCGGCGAAGCGCCAGGCGGTGACCAATCCCGAGCGTACGTTCTTTGCGGTGAAGCGCCTCATTGGCCGCCGCTATGACGACCCGATGGTCGAGAAGGACAAGAAGCTCGTTCCCTACAAGATCGTCAAGGCATCGAACGGCGACGCCTGGGTCGAAGCCGATGGCAAGACCTATTCGCCCTCGCAGGTCTCGGCCTTCATTCTGCAGAAGATGAAGGAGACCGCTGAGGCGCATCTCGGCCAGAAGGTCGAGCAGGCCGTCATCACGGTTCCCGCCTATTTCAACGACGCGCAGCGTCAGGCCACCAAGGACGCCGGCAAGATCGCCGGCCTCGAAGTGCTGCGCATCATCAACGAGCCGACGGCTGCCGCGCTCGCCTACGGTCTCGACAAGTCGAAGTCCGGCACGATCGCCGTGTACGACCTCGGTGGCGGCACCTTCGACGTCTCGATCCTCGAGATCGGCGACGGCGTGTTCGAGGTGAAGTCGACCAACGGCGACACCTTCCTCGGCGGTGAAGATTTCGACATGCGCCTGGTTGGCTATCTCGCCGACGAATTCCAGAAGGAACAGGGCATCAACCTGCGCAACGACAAGCTTGCCCTGCAGCGCCTGAAGGAGGCTGCGGAGAAGGCCAAGATCGAGCTGTCGTCGACCACGCAGACCGAAATCAACCTGCCGTTCATCACGGCTGACCAGACCGGTCCGAAGCATCTGACGATGAAGCTGACCCGCGCCAAGTTCGAGGCGCTGGTGGCCGATCTCGTCGAGAAGACCATCGAGCCGTGCCGCAAGGCGCTGAAGGATGCCGGCCTGACCGCCGGCGAGATCGGCGAAGTGGTGCTGGTCGGCGGCATGACCCGCATGCCGAAGATCCAGGAAGTCGTGAAGCAGTTCTTCGGCAAGGAGCCGCATAAGGGCGTCAATCCCGACGAGGTCGTCGCGATCGGCGCTGCGATCCAGGCCGGCGTGCTGCAGGGCGATGTCAAGGACGTGCTGCTGCTCGACGTGACCCCGCTGTCGCTGGGCATCGAGACGCTGGGCGGTGTGTTCACCCGCATCATCGACCGCAACACCACGATCCCGACCAAGAAGAGCCAGGTGTTCTCGACCGCCGAAGACAATCAGGGCGCTGTCACCATCCGGGTCTTCCAGGGCGAGCGTGAAATGGCTGCCGACAACAAGATGCTCGGCCAGTTCGACCTGATGGGTATTCCGCCGGCTCCGCGCGGCATGCCGCAGATCGAGGTGACCTTCGACATCGACGCCAACGGTATCGTCAACGTCTCGGCCAAGGACAAGGCGACCGGCAAGGAACAGCAGATCCGGATCCAGGCATCCGGCGGTCTGTCCGAAGCCGACATCGACAAGATGGTCAAGGACGCCGAGGTCAACGCGGCCGAGGACAAGAAGCGCCGCGAGGCTGTCGACGCCAAGAACCATGCCGACGGGCTGGTTCACTCGACCGAGAAGGCTCTGGCCGAACACGGTTCGAAGATCGCCGACACCGAGCGCCGCGCGATCGAAGACGCCGTCAGCGACCTCAAGGAAGCGCTGAAGGGCGACGACGCCGAGGCGATCAAGGCCAAGACCAACACGCTGGCGCAGGCTTCGATGAAGCTCGGCGAGGCCATGTACAAGCAGCAGGCCGAGGCCGATGCGGCCAAGGACGCTGCTAAGGATGACGTTGTCGACGCGGAGTTCACCGAGGTGGACGACGACAAGAACAACAAGAAGTCTGCTTAAGCGCGGATTTGCGATCATGACCCTCACACCAATGAGCACGCGCCGCGTCTCGGAGGAGTGGGGGTCATTTTTCTTTAAGGCGATCGCTGCATCTTCCAGACAGGCGCAATCCTTGACGCAATCGTCGGCGCAATCTTTGGCGATCGCGATGAACTTCGGACGGAATTGAAGGATGTCCACCAAGCGCTGCTATTACGAGACCCTCGAGGTTGAGCGGAACGCGGACGAGACCAAGCTCAAATCGGCTTTCCGCAAGCTCGCGATGAAATGGCATCCGGACAAGAATCCGGGCGACGCCACCAGCGAAGTCCGGTTCAAGGAAATCAACGAAGCCTATGAGGTGCTGAAGGACGGCGACAAGCGCGCCGCCTATGACCGCTTCGGCCATGCCGCTTTCGAGCAGGGCATGGGCGGTGGCGGCCCCGGCTTCGGCGCCGGCTTCGCCTCATCCTTCTCCGACATTTTCGAGGACCTGTTCGGCATGGCCGGGCAGCGCCGCAGCGGCGGCCGCGAGCGCGGCGCCGATCTGCGCTACAACATGGAGATCACGCTCGAGGAGGCCTTCCAGGGCAAGACCGCGCAGATCGAGATTCCGGTCTCGGTCACCTGCGAATCCTGCTCGGGCACCGGCGCCAAGGCCGGCACCAAGCCGAAGACCTGCTCGCATTGCGGCGGCGCCGGCCGTGTCCGGCAGGCCCAGGGCTTCTTCACGCTGGAGCGGACCTGTCCCGGCTGTCAGGGTCGCGGCCAGATGATCGAGGATGCCTGCACCTCATGCGCCGGTTCCGGCCGGGTGACGCGCGAGCGCACGCTGTCGGTCAACATTCCCCCGGGCGTCGAGGACGGCACCCGCATTCGTCTCGCCGGTGAAGGCGAGGCCGGTGTCCGCGGCGGACCGCCCGGCGACCTCTACATCTTCCTGTCGCTGACCACGCACCAATTCTTCCAGCGCGACGGCGCCGACCTGCACTGCCGCGTGCCGATCTCGATGGTGACCGCAGCGCTCGGCGGCGAATTCGAAGTGCCGACCATCGACAAGGGCAAGACCAAGGTGAAGGTGCCGGCCGGCACCCAGTCCAGCCGGCGATTCCGCATCGCATCAAAGGGTATGCCGGTGCTCCGTTCGCGCCAGACCGGCGACATGTATGTCCAGGTCGTGGTCGAAACGCCGCAGAATCTGACCAAGAAGCAGCAAGAACTGCTGATGGAGTTCGAAAAGCTGTCGTCCGGCGCAACCCAGCCGGAGGCAGCGGGTTTCTTCTCTAAGGTCAAGGACTTCTTTGGCAATCGCTCCGTCTAGCCGCAGTCGTTATGCTTGACCGTAACGACTTCGATCTATACGTCTTTGTGACTGTTTTCTGACAACCGCTCGATTGTGCGGTCCCCGCCTGGTAGCGACATGCCTTTGCAATCGTCCGTGCGTGCGTCGAAGAAGCCCCTCCGTCTCGACGACGAGGTTCGATTTCTCCGTTCATGGATGGAGAAGCCGCTGCATATGGGCGCGGTGATGCCGTCCGGACGGTTGCTCGCCCGCACCATGGCGCAATATGTCGATCGCGACGCCGAGGGGCCGGTCGTCGAACTTGGACCCGGCACCGGGGCGATCACCAACGCGCTGATCGAGCACGGCGTCGACCAGAAGCGTCTCGTCCTGGTCGAATACAATCCCGGCTTCTGCGCGTTGCTGCGCGAACGTTATCCGCACGCCAGGGTCGTCCAGGGGGACGCCTATACGCTCCGTGATACGCTGTGGGAGGTGCTGAAATCTCCCGCCTCGGCCGTGGTCTCCGGCCTGCCGCTCGTCACCAAGCCGATGCTGACCCGCCTGAGGCTGGTCCGTGACGCTTTCCTGGCGCTCGCACCCGGCGCGCCGTTCATTCAGTTCACCTATTCGGTGGTGCCTCCGATTCCGAAGTCGCTGCCGGGCGTGTCCACAGAGGCCTCCGAGCGGATCTGGATGAACCTTCCGCCCGCGCGGGTCTGGGTGTATCGCAAGGGCTGACCACCCGGCGCCGTCGCGCCGGGCGAGCGCCTTACCTGCGATTTCAAAATGTCCGCGCTGAAAATCCTCGTGATCCCCGGATCGCTTCGGTCAGGCTCGCTCAATGCGAAGCTGGCTGCCGTGCTGGCGCACGAACTGGCGCAATCCGGCGCCGACGTCACCCGCATCTCGCTCGGCGATTTTCCGCTGCCGATCTATGATGGCGACCTGCAGGCGAAATCCGGCGTGCCGCAGCATGCCGTGAATCTGAAACGGATGATCGGCGCCCATCATGGCGTGCTGATCGTGACGCCGGAATACAATTCCTCGGTGCCGGCGCTGGTGAAGAACACGATCGACTGGGTGAGCCGCGTGCAGGATCCGCATGAGGTGCGAGGTCAGGTGTTCCACGGCCGCGCGTTCGCGATCTCAGCCGCATCCGGCAACCGGCTCGGCGGCACCCGCGCGCTCGCGGCGCTGCGCCTGATCCTGTCGGCGTGCCGCGCCACCGTGATCCCGAACCAGCTCGCGCTGTCATTCGCCGAGCAGGCCTATGACGATATGGATCATCTGAAGCACCAAGCCGACATCGACGCGATGCAGGCGCTGGTGCGGCAGCTGATCGACCAATCCCAACGCATGATGTGAGGTGACATGCAGCCAGCCAGGATCGCTCCAAGAGACCGGTTGATCGTGGCGCTCGATCTGCCGTCCGTCGCCAGCGCCGAGGCGATGATCGACCGGCTCGGCGATGCCGTCACCTTCTACAAGATCGGCTATCAGCTCGGTTATGCCGGCGGCCTCATCCTGGCGAAGCAGCTTGCAGGCAGCGGCAAGAAGGTCTTCCTCGATCTGAAGCTGCACGACATCGGCAACACCGTCGCGCGCGGGGTCGAAAGCGTCGCCGGGCTTGGCGCGACCTTCCTCACCGTGCATGCCTACCCGCAGACCATGAAGGCGGCGGTCGAGGCACGCGCCGGCTCCGGCCTGAAGATCCTCGCGGTGACGGTGCTGACCTCCTACGACGACACCGATCTGCATGCGGCGGGCTATCGCCTCAACGTCTCCGATCTCGTCGAAGCGCGCGCCAAACAGGCGCAGGCGCTTGGCGTTGACGGCCTCGTCAGCTCGCCCGAGGAGGCCGCCGCCTTGCGCAAGATCGTCGGCGACCAGATGAACCTGGTGACCCCGGGCATCCGCCCCGCAGGCTCGGCGACCGGCGACCAGAAGCGCATCATGACGCCGGCTCGCGCCATTGCCGCCGGCGCCGACTATCTCGTGGTCGGACGTCCGGTGATGGAAGCCGCCGACCCGAAGGCATCAGCCGAAGCCATTCACGCCGAAATCGCCCAGGCGCTCGCCTGAACAACAAGAGGGAGAACAGAGATGGCGAAGGGATACTGGATTGGACGCGTCGACGTTCACAATGAGGAAGGCTACAAGCCCTACATGGCGGCCAACCCCGCCATCTTCCAGAAATTCGGCGGCAAGTTCATCGTTCGCGGTGGCAAGTTCACCGGCGTGGAGGGCCAGAGCCGCTCCCGCAATGTCGTGATCGAATTCCCCGATTACGCGACCGCGCTCGCTTGCTACCAATCGCCGGAATACCAAGCCAACATCAAGGTGCGGCAGCCGCATTCGATCGCCGACCTCATCATCATCGAGGGGTACGACAGCCCATAGTCCGCACATCGGGTAGCCGGTTCGGTTGCCGGAACAGCCTTGGCTCGCTATATCGCGTGGAGAGGTGAGCCATGGCTGACATGCGTCTGATTGTTGCGGGAGCCGGCGGCCGGATGGGCCGCACGCTGACCCGGGTGATTTCCGAAACCCCGGGGGCGGTGCTGGTCGGCGCTCTGGAAGCGCCGGGCTCGGAACTGCTCGGCAAGGACGCAGGCGTGCTCGCCGGCCTCCCCGCCAATGACGTCAAGCTGTCGGCCGATCTGTGGTCGATGTCGGCCGGCGCCGACGGCATCCTGGATTTCACCGTGCCGGCCGCGACCATCGCCAACGTCGCGATCGCGGCCGAGCGCGGCCTTGTTCACGTCATCGGCACCACCGGGATGTCGCCGTCCGACGATGCGGTGATCCGCAGCGTGACCAACCGCGCCATCGTGGTGAAGTCAGGCAATATGAGCCTCGGCGTCAATCTGCTCGCCGCGCTCGTCAAGCGCGTCGCGCAATCGCTCGACCAGAGCTTTGACATCGAAATTCTCGAGATGCACCACAAGTCCAAGATCGATGCGCCGTCGGGCACCGCCTTGATGCTCGGCGAAGCCGCGGCCGCGGGACGCAAGATCGCGCTCGATCAGCATTCGGCGCGCGGCCGCGATGGTCTCACCGGCGCGCGGCGCGCGGGCGATATCGGCTTTGCCTCGTTGCGCGGCGGCACCGCGGCCGGCGATCACAGCGTGATCTTTGCCGGCCCCTCCGAGCGCATCACGCTCTCGCACCATGCGGAAGATCGCGCGCTGTTCGCGCAGGGCGCGCTGAAGGCAGCGCTGTGGGCGCATGGCAAGAAGCCCGGCATGTATTCGATGGCCGACGTCCTCGGGTTGAGCGACTGACACCGCTCGACGGAATGAAATCAGGCTAAGCGAAAACGGAATCTGAAATGAGTGATCGTCTCCTTGTGCTCGTTCGTCACGGTCAGAGCGACTGGAATCTGAAGAACCTGTTCACCGGGTGGAAGGACCCTGATCTCACCGAGCAGGGCGTCAACGAAGCGAACGAGGCCGGCCGCAAGCTGAAGGCGCAGGGCCTGTCGTTCGATGTCGCGTTCACCTCCGATCTTACCCGTGCGCAGCACACGCTGAAGCTGATGCTGGAGCAGATCGGCCAGACCGGATTGCCGACCACGAAGAATCTCGCGCTCAATGAACGCGATTACGGTGATCTCTCCGGCCTCAACAAGGACGACGCCCGCAAGAAGTGGGGCGAGGACCAGGTTCTGATCTGGCGCCGTTCCTACGACGTGCCGCCACCCGGCGGCGAAAGCCTGAAGGATACGCTGGCGCGCACGCTGCCTTATTACGTGCAGGAGATCCTGCCCGGTGTGCTGCGCGGCCAGCGCACGCTGATCGCCGCCCACGGCAATTCGCTGCGCGCGCTGATCATGGTGCTGGAGAAGCTGACGCCCGAGCAGATCCTCAAGCGCGAACTCGCCACCGGCGCGCCGGTGATCTATCGGCTCAATGCCGATTCCACCGTAGCGTCAAAGGTCGATCTCGCGGGGTAGAGGTTTGATGTTGTCATTCCGGAGCGATGCGCAGCATCGAACCCGGAATCTCGAGATTCCCCGGTGCGCAATTGCGCACCTGAGGTCTGGTCCTTCGGACCATCCCGTAATGACGAGATAGAGGTTAGTGCAACCCCACCTGGCCGGCTTCCCAGCCCAGCATCGCCTGCTTGCGGGTGATGCCCCAGTGATAGCCGGTCAGCGCGCCGCTTTTGCCGAGTGCGCGATGGCAGGGCACCACGAACGACACCGGGTTGCGGCCGACCGCGGCGCCGACCGCGCGCGAGGCTTTCGGGCTGTTGATCTTGCAGGCGATGTCGGAATAGCTGACCGCGCGGCCCATCGGGACCTTGAGCAGCGTCTCCCACACCCGCACCTCGAAGTCGGTGCCGATCAAGACGACGCGCAGCGGCTGGTCCGCCCGCCACAACCTTGTATCGAACACGCGCTGCGCCAATGCTGCGGTACCGTCGGTGTCCTCGACATAGCTCGCGTTCGGCCAGCGCCGCTTCATGTCGGCGAATGCGGTCTGCTCGTCGCCGTGATCGGCGAAGGCAAGCCCCGCAAGCCCGCGATCCGTCGCGATCACGATCGCGGTGCCGAACGGCGAGGGATGGAAGCCGTAGCGCAGCGTCATGCCGCCGGCGCCGGTCTTCCATTCGCCCGGCGACATCGCCTCATGCGTGACGAACAGGTCGTGCAGCCGTCCCGGCCCTGACAGGCCGGAGTCGAGTGCCGCATCGAGCACGCTGGCGGAATCGCGCAGCAGGTTCTTGGCGTGGTCCAGGGTCAGCGCCTGCATGAAGGCCTTCGGCGTCAGCCCGGCCCAGCGGCGGAACAGATGGTGCAATTCATCCGGCGTGACGGCGGCGGCATCGGCCATCGCTTCGATGGTCGGCTGTGTGCGCCAATGCTCCGAGATGAACGCGATGGCGCGCCGAACCGAGTCATAGTCGCGCAGCGCGGCGCTCTGGAGGCCCGGCTTGGCCAGGCGCTGGTCGTGTATGGCGAGTGTCATCATGGTGTCTGATTTAGGAGCCATGGCGCGTCCAAACCACCCGATTTCTGACAAGCATGATCCGGAAAAGTGGGGACCGGTTTTCCGACGAGATCATGCTCAAAAGTAAGCTCGACTAGTGTCCCGAATCCGAAGTTCGCATCATTTGCCGCACTTTCGGAGCGAACTTCGGATTCGATAAGGACACTAGCAAACCTTTGATTCTAGTGTGCTTTATGAATGCGAAGTTCGTGAAAGTGGTTGCCGCGAAATCGCACGAACTTCGCATTCAGCACACTAGTGGATGGGGTTGTAAGTCGGGCCGCGTTTTGCGGCGTTGAGCGCCGCCGTCAAGGCCTTGGAGAAGCTGGCCTTTTCGTCCGGTCCGAGGAAGCTGCCAACGCTGACCCGGCGGCCCCGGGAGACCAGATAGAGCCGCTCGATACCGAACTCCTCATGCGAGATCTGTTCGAACCGCACCCAGAGCGGATTGAGCACCCATTCGGCCACATGACCGCGATGGCTGATCCTGCGCACCCGCAGTTCCGACGGTGTGACGGTGATCTCCTCGCTCGCCTTGGCGGAGCGGAAATTGACCTTGAACGCCCAATAGATCACCAGCGCGTCGAGGCCGAAGAAGCCGAAGATCGGCCAGGCGCCGAGCCACCAGAACACCGCGCCGGCGATGAAGCTGACCACGGTGACGAACGACATCAGCACGATAAAGCCGGTGCGATTCAGCGAGCGGTGCGGCGTCAGCAATGCCGAGAACAGTTTGGGCTCGGCCTCAGCGGCATCAGCCGCGAGATCATTGGCCCTGCGGTCTTCGCCCGGATCAAAGTCGTTGCCTGCGGTCATGGCCTATCAGTATATCCGGTTCATGGCCAAAATCATCCGCTCTCAACGCGCCAGCACATCAAGCGTTCGTTCCGCACCGAAGAAGAAGCCTGCGAATGCGGCAAGGCTGCTGCCCAAACGCGGGGCAAAGAAGGCCGCCAAGAAGGCCGCCAAGCCAACCGTAAAGTCAAAGCCATGGACATCGGAGGAGGTCTACGAGGCCTTCGACCGGTTCCGCAAAGCCAATCCCGAGCCCAAGGGCGAGCTCGAGCACCTCAATCCCTACACGCTGCTCGTTGCGGTGGTGCTGTCGGCGCAGGCGACCGACGCCGGCGTCAACAAGGCGACGCGAGCGCTGTTCGCGGTCGCCGACACGCCGGACAAGATGCTTGAGCTCGGCGAGGACAAAGTGCGCGACTACATCAAGACCATCGGGCTCTATCGCAACAAGGCGAAGAACGTCATCGCGCTCTCGCAGAAGCTGATCGCCGAGTTCGGCGGCGAGGTGCCGCGCACGCGTGCCGAGATCGAATCGCTGCCCGGCGCCGGCCGCAAGACCGCGAATGTCGTGCTCAACATGGCGTTCGGCGAGCACACGATGGCGGTCGACACCCATGTGTTTCGCGTCGGCAACCGCACCGGGCTCGCGCCCGGCAAGACGCCGCTCGAGGTCGAGCTGGGATTGGAAAAAGTGATCCCGACCGAGTTCATGCTGCACGCCCATCACTGGCTGATCCTGCATGGCCGCTACACCTGCCTCGCCCGCGGTCCACGTTGCGACGTGTGTCTGATCAATGATCTCTGCCGGTGGCCGGAAAAGACCGTCTGAGGCATGATCGTCGTCATGTGCTATCAGGGCGTTCTCGAGCGAAGTGGATGCCGGTCCGCGTGATAGGTTCGTCGGCTGTTCCGGTGGGTGATTGAGGGAGTGCGGTGTGGCAGAGCAGGTTGAAGATGGTCCGTCACCCGCCAGCCAGACCGCGACTGCTGCGGCGCCTGCCAAGGCGCAACCTTCGGCAAGCGGCTTCTGGAGCCGTTTCGCGATTCCGCTGTTTGTCGTGCTCGTCGCGCTGGTGTTCGTCGCGGTGGCGACCAGCCGCTGGGATGCCTGGGTCGGCAGCGCCACGATCCAGACCACCAATGATGCCTATGTGCGCGCCGAATTGACCCAGCTCTCCAGCCGCGTGTCCGGCGAGGTGCTCACCGTCGCCGTCTCCGATTTCCAGCACGTCAAGGCCGGCGATCTCCTGGTGCAGATCGATCCCGCCGATTATCAGGCGCAGGTGGCGCAGGCCGAGGCCGGCGTGGTCGGTGCGCAGGCCGTGCTCGATAACCTCAACAACCAGGTCGAGCTGCAATACGCAACCATCGCGCAGGCCGAAGCTGCGCGGCTGTCCGCGGAGGCGCAGCAGACCTTGGCACGTCAGGAGGAAGAGCGTCAGCAGTCGCTGTCGCAAACCGACGCCGGCACGCGGCAGCGGCTCGAGCAGGCGACCGCATCCTACGCCAAGGCGGAGGCCGACGTGCGCGCCAGCCGCGCTGTCATCGCGGCACAGCGCCATCAGCTCGAGGTCCTGCAAGGCACCAAGAAGCAGCGTGCCGCCGACCTCGACGCCGCCAAGGCGCTATTGGCATCGGCCAAGCTCAAGCTTGGCTACACCAAGATCGTTGCGCCGTTCGACGGCGTCACCGGCGAGCGCCAGGTGCAGCCGGGCGACTACGTCAACATCGGCGCCAATCTGATCAACGTCGTGCCGCTGCCGAACGTCTATGTGATCGCCAACTACAAGGAGACCCAGCTGACCAACGTCAAGCCGGGCCAGCCGGTCGAGGTCACCGTGGATACGTTCGCGGGCCAAAGGCTGCGCGGCGTCGTCGAGCGCATCGCGCCGGCAAGCGGATCGCAATTCGCGCTGCTGCCGCCCGATAACGCCACCGGCAATTTCACCAAGGTGGTGCAGCGCATTCCGGTGCGTATCCACTTCGACAAGGGCCAGCCCTTGCTCGAGCGCCTGCTGCCGGGCATGTCGGTCGTCACGCGGATCGACACCGGCGAGGCGGTCGCCAATGGCGGAAAGTGACGACCGCGACCGTGGTCCGGTCTCGCGCGGCGACGTCGCGCGCTATCCGCTGTTCGCGGTCGTCGCCGTGCTGCTCGGCGCGTTTCTGGCGAATTTCGACAGCCGCCTGACCTCGGTCGGCCTGCCCGATCTGCGCGGCGCGTTCTCGCTCAGCTTCGACGAGGGCGCCTGGCTCTCGACGGCCGCCATCGGCTCGCAGATCTTCGTCGCGCCTGCGGTGGCCTGGCTTGCCACCGTGTTCGGCCTGCGCCGCGTGCTCGGCATTCCGAGCCTGGTCTATGCGGTGGTCTCGCTGACCATCCCGTTCGTGCGCGACTACACGACGCTGATCGCGCTCAGCATCGCCCACGGCATGCTGCTCGGCACCTTCGTGCCGGCGACGCTGATGATCATCCTGCGCAATTTGCCGATCCGATGGTGGCTGCCGGCGATTGCGATGTACTCGATCCGCGTCGGCTTCGCGCTCGACTCGTCAAGCTCGCTGGTCGGTTTCTATGTCGAGCATCTCGGCTGGCAGTGGCTGTATTGGCAGGGCGTGGTGATCGCGCCGCTGATGGGGCTGATGGTGTATCTCGGCACGCCGAAAGAACCCGTCAATCGCGACCTGCTGCACCATGCCGATTGGGGCGGCATGCTGCTGCTCGGCGCCGGGGTGTCGATGGTCTATGCCGGGCTCGATCAGGGCAACCGGCTGGACTGGCTCTCGTCAGGCACGGTGATGGCGCTCTTGATCGGCGGCGGGCTGTTGATCGTCGCCTTCATGATCAACGAAATGATCGCGCGCCGGCCCTGGGCGCATTTCAACGTGCTGTTCTCGCGCAATATCGGGCTCTCGCTGGTCGTCATCCTGCTGTACACGCTGACCAGCCTGTCGAATTCGTCGCTGGTGCCGAATTTCCTCGGCACCGTCGGCGCGCTGCGGCCGGAGCAGTCGGGCGTGCTGCTGTTCACCTACGGCGCGCCGCCGATGTTCGTGCTGGTGCCGATCTCGATCCTGCTGCTGCGCCACCTCGATCCGCGCATCGTCGTGGTGCTCGGCTTCTCGGCGTTCGCAGCCGCCAATCTCTGGGGCACGCAGCTGAGCCACGTCTGGGCGCGCGAGGACTTTGTCGGCGTCGTCCTGCTCACCTCGATCGGGCAGGCGTTCACGCTGCTGCCGATCATCATCATGGCGCTGTCGAATTCCGATCCGTCGCGGGCGACGGCGTTCGCGGCCTATATCCAGATCATGCGCCTCGGCGGCGCCGAGATCGGCGTCGCGCTGATGGGGACCTGGCTGCGGGTCCGCGAGCAGATCCATTCGAACTATCTCGGACAGCACGTCCAGAATGGCGATATCGACGTCGTGAACCTGCTCAAGCGGCTGGCGGGTGAATTTTCCGGCCACGGCATTGGGACGGCGACGGGGCGCGCCGTCGGCACGCTGGCGGCGCTGGTGCAGCGCGAGGCCAACACGCTCGCCTATATCGACGGCTTCTGGCTGTGCTTCTGGCTCGCGATCCTGGCGCTGGTCCTGGTCGCCTTCATCACGCGCGCGCCGCAGGGCCCGTTGTCGCCGGCGCCGCTCGGCTTGGTGAAGAGCGCGATGCGCAGGCTGGGCGTCACCGCTTCCTGATTTTCGAAGAGGCGGCGCGGATATCGGCGCCGGGTCAATTTATAGTGAATGCGGCGCTCGCGCGATGTCGCAGGCGTGTTGAAATATTTTGCTCATCGCGCGGTTCCAAGAGCGGGGGAAATGGAGCCATGATGATCGAGATAAAGCAGACGGCCGCGCTTGTTTCCCTGGCGACGGCGGTTCCACCGCATCTATTCCATCAGGGACAGGTCCTGCAGGCCGCGCGCAATCTCCTCGCCGATCGCTATGCCGAATTCGAGACGCTCTCCAGCCTGTTCGCCAACACCGGCATCCAGCATCGCTACGGCGTCAAGCCGATCGAATGGTATCTCGAACGGCGCGGCTGGCCGGAGCGAACGCTGGCGTTCCTGGAGGGCGCGGAGACGCTGTACGTCGACGTGGCCCGCAAGGCGATTGCGCGCGCCGACCTGACCGGCGGGGACATCGATGTCGTGGTCACGGTGTGCTCGACGGGTATAGCCACGCCGACGCTGGAGGCGCGCGTCGCCGGCAAGCTCGGTCTGCGGACGGATGTGTCGCGCGTGCCGGTGTTCGGCCTGGGCTGCGCGGGCGGCGTGTCGGGCCTGTCGATCGCGGCGCGGCTGGCCGAAGCGCGGCCGGGAGCGAACGTGCTGCTGGTTGCGCTCGAACTCTGCACGCTCGCGGTCCGGCACGACGAGCTCACCAAGGCAAATATCGTTGCGGCCAGCCTGTTCGGCGATGGCGCGGCCGCGATCGTGCTGCGTGCCGGCGACGGTGGCGCGACGCGGATCGAGGCGATGGGCGAAAAGCTGTGGCCGGATACGCTCGACATCATGGGCTGGACGGTCGATCCGGAAGGATTCGGCGTGGTCTTTCAGCGAACCATTCCGGATTTCGTCCGCGACCATGTTGGACCAGCCGTCGCCGAAATCCTGGCGCGGATGCAGCTGACCGCCGATGACATCGACCGCTTCCTCTGCCATCCCGGCGGCGCCAAGGTCATCGCCGCGCTGGAGCGGGCACTCGCGCTCGATCAGGGCACGCTCGATCACGAACGCGACGTCATCGCGGCTTGCGGCAACATGTCGGGCCCGACGGTTCTCTTTGTTCTCGAACGAGCCGGCGCCAAGGGATTGCCGCCGCGCTCGCTGCTCACGGCGCTCGGGCCGGGCTTCACGCTCAGCTGCGTTGCGCTCAGGCACGCGGCGTGAGCTTCGCGTCGGTCATCCTCTTGCTGGTCACGCTGCAGCGTCTCGGCGAGCTCGTGCTGTCACGTCGCAACACCGAGCGGCTTCTCGCACGAGGCGCGGTCGAGGTCGGCGCCAATCACTACCCGCTCATTGTCCTGGTTCACGCCGGCTGGCTGACCGCGCTGTGGATCTGGGGCCGCGACCAGGACGTCAATCTGGCCGCGCTGGCGGGTTTCCTGGTGCTGCAAGGCTTGCGGATATGGATCCTCGTCGCGCTGGGGCCGCGATGGACCACGCGAATCGTCGTGCTGCCGGGCGCGCCGCTGGTCGCATCCGGGCCGTACCGATATTTCCCGCATCCAAACTACGCCGTCGTGGTCGGTGAAATCGCACTTCTTCCCCTCGCGCTCCACCTGCCGCGATTGGCGCTGATCTTTACCCTCCTCAATCTCGCGGTGCTTGCGGTCCGGATTCGGATCGAGAACCGCGCGCTCTCCGTCTCCGATTGGCCGCGCACAAGCACGCCATGAGCAAGGCGGATCACCGAACCGACGGCCCATCGGCTGCGACCTGGACCGGCTTTCTCCTGATGTGCTTCGGCATGTTCATGGCGATTCTCGACATCCAGGTCGTCGCAACCTCGTTGCCGACGATCCAGCGCGCGCTAGCGATCTCGCCGGCGGCGATGAGCTGGATCCAGACCGCCTATCTGATCGCGGAGGTGATCGCGATCCCGCTGACCGGCCTCTTCACGCATGCGCTGTCGTTGCGATGGCTGTTCGCGCTTGCGGTGAGCCTGTTCACTGCCGCCTCGGTCGGCTGCGCCCTCAGCGGCGGCTTTGCCGCGCTGCTGGCGTTTCGCGTGCTGCAGGGATTTTCCGGCGGCGTGCTGATCCCCGCAGTGTTCTCCGCCGTGTTCACGCTGTTCCCGGCGCGGCTTCATCCGGTGGCCACCACGATCGGCGGCGTCGTCGCGGTGCTCGCGCCGACCGTCGGACCCGTCGTCGGCGGCTGGATCACGCAGACCTGGTCGTGGCCATGGCTGTTCCTGATCAATCTGGTTCCGGGAACGGCGGCGGCCTCGGTCACGCCGTTGCTGCTTCCGAGGGAAGGCGTGCAGCTTCGGGCGTTCTCCAGACTGGATAAATGGTCGCTTGTCCTGCTCGCAGCGACGCTCGCAAGCTTCATGATTGGTCTGAAGGAAGCGCCGCAACGCGGTTGGGCGTCGATGCCTGGTCTCGGCCTGCTGATCGGAAGCATTGCCGGGATGGCATTGCTGATCCGGCGCACGCTCCGCGCGGTGGATCCGATCGCGCAATTGACGCTTTTCAAGCGGCGTCCGTTCGCGATCGGTTGCGCACTGAGCTTTTGCCTCGGCATTGGCCTGTATGGATCGACCTATCTGATGCCGGTATTCCTCGGTTTCGTCCGCCGCCATGACGCCTTCGAGATCGGCACGATCATGCTGGTCACGGGGGTTGCGCAGCTCGCCGCCGCGCCGCTTGCGGCGATCCTCGAAAGCCGCGTCGGCGCGCGGCGGCTGACCGGCGCGGGCTTCGCCTTGTTCGCGCTCGGCCTCGGCTGGAGCGCCATTCAGCCGCGCACGGCGGATTTTGGCGAGATGTTCTGGCCGCAGGTCGTGCGTGGCGTCGCGATCATGTTCTGCCTGCTACCGCCGACGCGCATTGCGCTGGGCGCCCTGCCGGAGGCGGACATTGCCGACGCCAGCGGACTGTTCAATCTGATGCGCAATCTGGGCGGCGCGATCGGGATCGCCCTGATCGATACCATCCTCTATGGGCGAAGCCCGATCTATGGCGAGGATTTCCGCCTGCGCCTGCTGGCGGGGGATGTCACTGCGGCGCAGGCGATCGGGCTCGATCCGAAGTTGCTGATCGACCGGCCGCCGGGTCTGCCGGACGACGCCACGGTGGCATTCATCCGGCCGTTGGTCGAACGGGCGTCGCTCGCACTCACCGTGAACGAAGCATGGGCGATGCTCGCCTGCGTGGCGATCGTCGGACTGCTGCTCGTGCCCTTCGCAAGCGATCGGGTGCCGGCATCGCTGCCCGAGCTTCCGGATACCACCTAGACCGAGGACACGTTGGTTCGCCGCGCCGGTTCGATCAACTCGCGCCGCGGGCCCGACAGCCGCTTGTACATGTGCACCATGAAGGCCATGCCGAACAGCGGCGTCGCCAGATTGACGATCGGGATCGAGACGAAGGCAGCGATGAACAGGCCCGCGGTAAAGACCGTCGCCGCGTTCTCCTTGCGCATCGCCTTGGCGTCATCAGGCGAGCGGAACCGCATCGCCGCAAGCTCGAAATACTCGCGGCCGAGCAGCCAGGCGGTCGCGAGGAAGAAGATGATGAAGCCCGCGCCCGCGAACAGCACGAACGGCAGCGCGACCAGATAGACCAGGATCGTCAGCAGCGCGGTCTTGACGCCCTCGATCGTCGCGAGCGTCACCGGCAGCGCCACGCCGGGATGGTCGGCCGGATAATGCTCGCGCTCGACATGGTCGGCGACGTCGTCGACAAACAGGCTCGCCACCAGCGAGGTGATCGCCGGCATCAGGAAGATGCCGCCGAGCACGACGCCAAGGCCCGCCGAGATCGAGACGATCCAGGACAGCACGTGCAGCGTGGAATGGAAATTGGGGCCGAGCATGCCTTCGGCCCAGACCTCTCCATAGTCGGCAAACCAGCTCAGCAGCCGCTGCAATCCGATCGCCAGCACGGTGATCAGCACCAGCGCAAGCCCGATCGAGCGCCACAGGATCGAGCGCATCGGCGGCGACAGGATTTGCGAAAGCGCCTTGACGGCGGCGGCTAACATGACTGGGTTACCTCTGCACAAATGACCCGCGAGAGGTAGACACCCAATATGGCTTCGGCAAGTGCCGTTTGTGCCGCGGCGAGAGCGTTTTCGAGCGAAATGCTCTAGGCGTCGAGCGGCCTGCCGCGGACGTTCGGTCCCCAGACACCGATGGCAATGATCACGATGACCATCGCCGCGGTGATCAGGCCGAACACGCCGCCGACGCCGGCCTCCTTCAGCATGAACGCCACGATGAAGCCGGAGAAGGTCGCGCTGAGCCGGCTCATCGAATAGACGAGGCCCGCGGCGCGCGCCCGGATCGCGGTCGGGAACACCTCGGTCTGGTAGGCGTGATAGGCGTAGGACAGCGTCATGTTGGCCCCCGTCACCAGCACGCCGCTGGCGATCAGCAGCACCGGCTCGGTGAGCTGCGAGAAGGCGAGACCGAACACCGAGATCGCGGTGGCCGCGCCGCAGATGATCCATTTGCGCTCGAAGCGGTCGGCGAAGGTTGCGGCCAAGAGCGGCGCGAGCGGATAGGCGAAGGCGATGATGAAGGAATATTGCAGGCTCTTGGTGACGTTGATGCCCTTCTGCACCAAGAGCGCCGGAACCCAGTTGGAGAAGCCGTAGACGCCGAATGCCTGGCAGAGATTGAAGATCATGAACAGCACGACGAGCGAGGCGTAGGGCGGCCTGAACAGGTCGGCATAGCCGGTCTCGGCCGGCGCACCTGCCGGCGCCATCGCTGCCGTCGCGGTCGGGCGCGGCGCCGCCGTCGGCGATGCGGCTTCGAGCGTCCGCATGATTGTCTCGGCCTCGGCAGCGCGGCCATGGCGGGCCAGCCAGAGCGGGCTTTCCGGAACGTAGAGCCGCAGCACCCAGATGATCATGCTGGCGGCGGCGCCGATCAGCACGACCCAGCGCCAGCCGTCGATGCCGTGCGGCGAGAGCGGCACCAGCCACCACGCGAGTGCCGCGACGATCGGCACCGCCGACAGCATGACCGCCTGGTTGATCGCAAACGCCCGGCCGCGCATCCAGCTCGGCACCAACTCGGTGATGTAGGCGTCGATGGTGATGACCTCGATGCCGATCCCGATCCCGGCGATGAAGCGCCACAGCAGCAGGCCGCCGGGTGTGGTCTGGCACGCCATGATCACGGATGCGGCGCTGTAGAACAGCAGCGACCAGGTGAAGACCGCCTTGCGCCCGAAGCGATCGGCGAGGAAGCCGAGGCAGAACGTGCCGACGAACAGGCCGGCGAAGGTCGCCGCGACGAAGGCGCCGATCCCGGAGAAGCCGAAGAACGCCTGCGTCGTCGTGGTCATCAATCCGCTGCGGGCAAGGCCCGGCGCGATATAGCCAGTGAAGAACAGGTCGTAGATTTCGAAGCAGCCGCCGAGCGAGAGCAGGATCACCAGCCGCCAGACATACAAGGAGGTGGCAGCGCCTCGAGCCGTCGCGAAATCTGGTCGGGTCCGCTTGTCGTGGTGGCGAGATCGGCGACCGAGCCGAGTTCGACGGCGCTCATGATGGTCCTCCCCGAATGGTGCAACGGCCGCCCTTCTTGCGAAGGCGTGCCGGTCGCGCATGTTTGGCAGCCGGGAGCCAGAAATCCAGACGAACATATCGAAGGAATCGTTCGATATTTTCGAACTCAGGGGGGAGGGTTGCATTGATTCACCTTTCAAACGGCTTGTTCAACTGTCGCCCCTGCGAAAGCAGGAACCCATACTCCGCGGCGGGTGTCGTGAAAGGGACTCGTCGTCCCACTGGTGCGCAACTTTGCGGTTCGGTGGTTATGGGTCACTGCTTTCGCAGGGACGACACTGAACCTGTGCAACCACTGGGTCATACATTCAGATCAGCAGCGTCGCCTCCCAGGCGCCGCGGCCCACCTGGTCTGCGATCAGGGCGCGGATCAGGCGGCACATCTCCTCCATGACGTAAGTCATTGGGCGGTTGCGCAAGCGGCAAAGATAGAGCGTGCGGGTCAGTTTTGGTTCGATGACTTCGCGCGCGACCAGCGATCGTGCCTTCAATGGCTCGCTGACGAAATGCGTCGTCGCGATCGTGCAGCCCAAGCCCGCGGTCAGCGCGCCGATCATGCCGCTGGTCGAGTTGAGATGCATGATCGCATTGGCCTCGAGCCGCTTCAGCAGCACGGGATCATCCAGCAGCGCGCGCGCCGATAGTCCGTACCGCAACAGGATCAGGGGCAGCCGCGTCACCTCCTCGAAGGTGATTGGCGTTTTCTTCCCGATCAGCTTCTCGGTGCCGACGCAGAACATCTGTTCCTCCAGCACCGGCTCGGCGATGAGGTCCTTTTCCGACGGCGGATTGTAGACCAGCGCGAGGTCGACCTCGGAACTCAGCAGATGCAGCAGCGTCGCGCCGGAGAGACTCTCGGTCAGCGACAGCTTCAGGTTCGGATATTTCGTCAGCACGGTGCGCATCAGCGGCACGCCGATCGCCTTCATCCCGGAATTGGCCATGCCGATCGAGATATCGCCGGCGATCACGCTGGCGCCTTCCTTGATCTCGCGCTCGGCCGCCGCCATCGCGCGCAGGATGATGCGGGCATGTTCATAGAGCCGCTCGCCCGCCGCGGTCGGTTCCATGCCGCGTGGCTTGCGCTCGAACAGCGGCGTGGCGAATTCAGCTTCCAGATTAGCGATGTGGTGGCTGAGCGCGGATTGCGCGACGTTGGCCTGATCCGCCGCCCGCGACAGGTTGCGCTGCTCGTAAACCGCGATGAAATAGCGAAGCTGGCGCGAATCCATGAGGGTTCAGCGTTCTAGAACCACGAATACTCTATTCGACAGATTATATTTTTCAGATAGCGTGCGGAAGCCTAACCTGCGCCGATCACAAAGCGTTTTCGAGCGAAGCGGATACCGGTTCGCGTGAAGAAACGCGTCAGAACAAGAGCGCAACGAGCACGGAGAAACCGATGACCGGGAACGGACTGCCGCTGGAAGGCGTGAGGGTCGTCGAGATGACCCACATGGTGATGGGGCCGACCTGCGGCATGATCCTGGCGCAACTCGGCGCCGAGGTGATCAAGGTCGAACCGCCCGCTGGCGACAAGACCCGTTCGCTCGGCGGCATGGGAGTGTCGTTCTTCCCGCTGTTCAACCGCGGCAAGCGCAGCGTGGTGCTCGACTTCGCCAAGCCCGAGGACCGCGACACGATGCACCGGCTGCTTGCCAGCGCCGACGTGTTCCTGGAGAATTTTCGCGACGGCCAGCTCGACAAGCAGGGGCTCGGCGCCGAGGAGCTTCGCCAAAAATATCCGCAGCTGATCATCGCCGGCCACAAGGGCTTTCTGTCCGGTCCCTATGATCATCGGCCGGCGCTCGACGAGGTCGTGCAGATGATGTCGGGGCTCGCGGCGATGACCGGCACGCGCGACAAGCCGCAGCGCGTCGGCTCCTCCGCCAACGACATCATGGGCGGCATGTTCGGGGTGATCTCGATCCTCGCCGCGCTCTATCAGAAGCGTGGCGGCGACAGGAGCGGCGCTGACATCCGCATCGGCCTGTTCGAGAACTGCCTGTTCCTGGTCGCCCAGCACATGGTCGAGTACGAGATGACCGGACGCAAGCCGCGCTCGATGCCGGAACGCGAGCATGCCTGGCCGATCTACGACATCTTCGATACCGCCGGCGGCGATCGCATCTTCATCGGCGTCGTCACCGAAGGTCATTGGCAGAGCTTCTGCCGCGAGTTCGGCCTCACGGAATTCGCCGACGATCCGACGCTGCGCTCGACCACGGACCGCATCATGGCGCGCGACCGGATCATTCCGCGCGTTGCCGCGGTGATCAAGGATTGGAACGTGGCGGACCTCTCGGCGAGGCTCGACGCGCTTAACATCTGCTTCTCGCCGATCAACCGGCCGGAGGATCTGCTCGGGGATCCGCATGTGCTGCGTCCCGGCGGGCTGGTCAACAACGTGAACGCCGACGGCAAGCCGTTCCGCGTCCCCGCGCTGCCGCTCGAATGGAACGGCCGCAATATCGGCGAAGGTCTGAAGGTGCCGGTGCTCGGCGCCGATACCGAAGCGGTGCGCGCCGAGCTCACACAACAGACGATTTCATCAACCGGAAACGCTGCATGAGGCTGACATGACCCGTGTCCACGATATCTATCCGAGCGACAAGGTGAGCCTGCGAGAGGTCGGCCTGCGCGACGGGCTGCAACTCGTGAAGACGTTCCCGTCGACCGCGGCGAAACAGCGCTGGGTGCGCGATGAATACGCCGCCGGCGTACGGCATTTCGAGGTTGGCTCGTTCCTGCCGGCCAAGACCTTCCCGCAATTCGTCGATGTCCGCGACGTGGTCGCCTCCATCGCCGCGCTGCCCGGGGCGCACGGCGTCGCGCTGGCGCTGAACGAGCGCGGCGTCAACGAGGCGCTGGCCACCGGCGTTGCCGAGATCGCCTCGGTGGTATCGGCGACCGAGGAGCACAGCCAGGCCAACGCCAACCGCTCGCGCGAATCCGCGATCGGGAACATCAAGCGGCTTTGCGAGCTGCGCGATGCCAGCGCGCACAAGCCGCTGGTCAATGCCGCGATCTCGATGGCACTGGGCTGCTCGATCGTCGGTCCCGTCGATCCGAACGAGGTGCTGCGCCTCACCGAGAAGCTCTACGAGGTCGGCGTCGACATGGTCGCGATTGCGGACACGGTGGGTTATGCCGGGCCGAAGCAGGTCGGCGAGCTGACGCGGGGCGCGGTGAAGATCGCGGGATCGAAGCCGGTCTGCGTGCATCTGCACGACACCCGCGGCATGGGCATCGCGAATGCTTCCGCCGCGCTCGATGAGGGCGCCCGCGTGCTCGACGGCTCGCTCGGCGGCCTCGGCGGCTGCCCGTTCGCGCCGGGCGCCACCGGCAATGTCGTGTTCGAGGACCTCGTCTTTCTCTGCGAGAGCAAGGGATTTCCGACCGGCATCGATCTCGATCGCCTGGTCGAGGTGCGCGCGATCCTGAAATCGGAGATGCCGAACGAGGCGCTCTATGGCGGTCTCGCCCGCGCCGGCCTGCCGCGCGGCACCAAGGCGAGGGCGGCGTAGCGTATTCATTGCGTAGCCCGGATGGAGCGAAGCGAAATCCGGGGCCTCGCCCGCAGACGGAGCTTCCCGGATTTCGCTGCGCTCCATCCGGGCTACGAGACGACACGCTCTCAATCGTGCCCGTGCCCCCGCTTGCGCGGCTTCTTGTCCGGGGCGGTCGGGATCATCACCACGCGGCCGTAACGCACGCCGCGTTCGGCGATGACGTGATCGGCGAGATGGCGGACCTCGCTGCTGGCACCCTTCAGCGCCGTCACCTCCATGCAGCTGTCGTCGTCGAGATGCACATGCAGCGTCGCCAGCGACAGGTCGTGATGGCCGTGGAAATTCTGCACCAGCCGCTTCGACAAATCGCGCGCGGCGTGGTCGTAGACATAGACCAGCGCCGCGACGCATTGCCCTGACGGCGCCTCTTCCGCGCTCTGCTGCAAGCCGGCGCGTGCGAGATCGCGGATGATCTCGGAGCGGTTCTGATAGCCGCGCGCCTCGGCGGCGGCGTCGATCTCCGCGAGCAGGTCATCCTCGATGGTGATGGTGATGCGTTGCATGGATTATCCGTGGTGGCTCGATTGCCTGGCGGTATGACATTTTTCTTGTAACGTCATACTGTGCTTGCTAGCGTCGCTTTGCCGAGGTTGGTTGGACTGGTGCGGTCGTCGCGTGACTGTAACAGGTATCATGCGGGGGCATGGGCGTTGCGTCGTACTGCATGGCGGATATTTCCCGCCGCCGCGTCCATTGCAGCATTTGCGCCGGCCGCCGAAGCGCAGGCGGTCGCCACCGTGCCCGGCCAGTTGCCGCCGGTGACGGTAACGTCGCCGGACCAGGCGCCACCCAGGCACGCCAGACCGTCCCGGCGTCCGCGCCATGTCGCCAGCGGCGGCCGCAAGCCTGCCGCGCTCCAACCAAGTCAACCCACCGCTGCGAGCGACGGAATCACCGGCGGCTCGGCGACCGTGTCCGCGTCCGATCTGCAACCGACCGCCGCCAGCGCGCGGCAGATTAGCGGCGACGAGGTGAATGCGCGGCCGATCTCGCGCGTCGGCGAAGTTCTGGAGGTGGTGCCGGGTCTGATCGTCACTCAGCATTCCGGCGAGGGCAAAGCCAATCAATATTTTCTGCGCGGCTTCAATCTCGATCACGGCACTGACCTCGCCATCACCGTCGACGGCATGCCGGTCAACATGCCGACCCATGGTCATGGCCAGGGCTATGCCGACATCAATTTCCTGATCCCGGAGCTGATCCGGTCGATGGATGTCCGCAAGGGTCCATACTACGCGGACAAGGGCGACTTCGCTTCCGCCGGCGCGGTCGACATCAATTATCTGAACGCACTGCCGAAGAACATCGCCGAGCTGACGGTTGGCAGCTTCGGCTATCTGCGCGCGATGACAGCCAGCTCGGCCAAGGCCGGCGATGGCACGCTGCTCGCAGCCTTCGAGGCCAACAAATACAATGGCCCGTGGGACGTGCCCGACGACATTCGCAAGCTCAACGGCGTACTGCGCTATAGCCAGGGTACCGCGACCGACGGCTTCTCGCTGACCGCGATGGCCTATTCCAATGGCTGGAATTCGACCGACCAGGTCGCGCAACGTGCGATCGACCAGGGCCTGATCGGCCGTTATGGCACGCTCGATCCGACCGATGGCGGCACCGCCAGCCGCTTCAGCCTGTCCGGCAACTGGGCGCAGTCCAGCGACTACGGGCAGAGCAAGCTCAACGCCTATGTGATCCGCTCGTCGCTGCAGCTTGACAACAACTTCACCTATTTCCTCGACGACCCCGTCAACGGTGACCAGTTCAGCCAGACCGACAGGCGCACCGTCTATGGCCTCGACGCCAGCCATGCTTTCGACCTTCGTTTCGCCGGCGTCGATACGCAGACCCGGGTCGGCGTGCAGACCCGCTACGACGACATCAATGTCGGTCTGTTCAAGACCGTGCAGCGCGAGATCCTGTCCAGCGTGCGCAACGACCAGGTGCAGGAGGGTAGCGTCGCGCTGTGGGCCGATACCACCGCGCGCTGGACCGACTGGCTGCGCACCACGGTCGGCATCCGCGAGGATTATTTTGCCGGCCATGTGCTGAGCGACACGCCGCAGAATTCCGGCAACGCCCAGGCGGCGATGACGAGCCCGAAGGCCGGCATCGTGCTCGGCCCCTGGTCCAGGACCGAGTTCTACGGCAATGCCGGCTTCGGCTTGCATTCCAACGACATCAGGGGCGCGACCATCACCGTCGATCCCAATGACAAGGTGACGCCGCTCGAGCGCGTGCCGCTGCTGGTGCGCTCGAAGGGCGCCGAACTCGGCATCCGCACCAGGGCGATCGACGGCCTCACCTCGTCGCTCGCCGTGTTCGTGCTCGATTTCGATTCCGAGCTGCTGTTCGTCGGCGATGCCGGCACCACCGAGCCGAGCCGGCCGAGCCGGCGCGTCGGCGTCGAGTGGACCAACCAGTACAAGCTCTTGCCGTGGGTGAGCCTCGATTTCGACCTCGCCTATACCCGCGCCCGCTTCACGGATGTCGATCCGGCCGGCAATTTCATTCCGGGTGCGCCGGCCTGGGTCGCCAGCGGCGGCGTCACCTTCGGCCGCGAGACCGGCTGGTTCGGCAGCCTGCGCGCCCGCTATTTCGGCCCGCGCCCGCTGATCGAGGATGACAGCGTGCGCTCGCTGTCGTCATTCATCGTCAACGCCCGCGCCGGCTACAAATTCGACAACGGGATGCGGCTGCAGCTCGACGTCCTCAATCTCTTCAACGCGCAAACCAACCAGATCGAATACTACTATCTGTCGCGGCTGCCGGGCGAGCCGATCGATGGCGTCGCCGACCGCCATGTGCATCCTGCCGAGCCGCTTGCCGTTCGGCTGACGCTTGCGGCAACGTTCTGATCGTCACACCGGCGCGCGACCTTCCGCGGTCATTTCCGCAGCCGGAAGCGCCGTCTCTTCGTCAGTCGCTTCAGGAACAAGCGGCGGCGACTTACGTTCTGGAAACACACCGAATTCGCCCGCCACCTCCTGGAGCGGCTTCTGCTTGTCGGCCCAGTGCAGGGCCGTATAGTCGAAACCGTGCACGATGGTGGGTTTGACGACTTCGAAATAGGGCGAGATGTCGAAATCGCGAGGCATGTAGAGCGAAGAATCGCGGATATGCAGGATCTCGCGGCGCGCCTTGCGGCTGGCGGCGCGCGTGATCTTGGGCAGGATCGGATAGCGCACGGCGTCGAACGCCTGCGCGATCAGCGCCGAGCAGATGATCTTGGTCGGATCGCCGGAGCCGAACGCGATCATGCGGCGGCGCCAGCGCTGCGGGATCGGCAGCGGAAACAGATAGCGCGCGAGATCGACGATGTTCTTGGTGTCGTAGCCGAAGCCGATGCGGTTGATGGCGTAGCGGCACACCGTGGTGCGGTCCTCGAACGACAGTCCGACCGGACGGCAGAGGCGGGTGTGGTAGGCGAGATATTTCGACAGCGGCGCGGAGGTCACGCCTTCGCCGATATTGGCCTCGATCAGCACATGCTGTTCGCCGTCAGGCTCGAACGCGCCGTCGATCGGCCCGACAAACAGCGCGGCGTGCGACCAGGTCGACTGCGTGAGGTATTTGATGATGCCGGAAATCCGGTTGTTGCCTTCGACCAGCAGCACGTCGCCGGGCTGCATGATGCTCCGCAGATGGTCCGGGTCGCTCGGCGTGAACGGCTCGTAACCGGGGACTTCCTTCTGCAGGTACCCCGCGATCCATTTACCGACGGTATCGAGCATTACGCCCATGGATTTCCCCCAGCGGTTCTATGACCGCTTGTGTTTCACTTAATCATGGTCGCAAGCTGTTGCAATTTAGTTCATGCCATCGGCGGATCAATCATGATTGATTTACCGTGATGGTTGCTGCGGTCGGTGAGATGCGGCACAGTTCGCGAAGCGTTCCCGTTCTCCGCAAGTCCCCGGAAACCATGCCAGAAGCTATGTCATGACCGTGACCCGCCGCGATTTCCTGTCGGCGTCCGCAGCCTTCGCGCTGGTGCCTGCGCTGGGCGGCCGGGTGCTTGCGGCGCCGCCGCCGCGCGAGGCCGACATCGTCGTGATCGGCGCAGGGGCCGCAGGCATTGCCGCGGCGCGACGGATCGTTGCCGCCAACCGCAAGGTGATCGTGGTGGAGGCGGCGGGCCAGGTCGGCGGTCGCTGCCAGACCGATGCATCGACATTCGGCGTGCCGTTCGACCGCGGCGCGCGCTGGATGCACAATCCCGAGACCAATCCGATGATCCGGCTGGCCCGCTCCGCGGGCCTCGACATCGTCACGGCGCCTGCGGGGCAGAAGATTCGCATCGGCCGGCGCTATGCCCGCCCCGGCGAGACCGAGGAGTTTTTGGCGGCGCTGGTGCGCGCCAATCGCGCCATCGACGACGCTGGGCGCAAGGCCGATATCGCCTGCGCCGCTGCGATGCCGAAGGATCTCGGCGATTGGGCCGGCACCGCGGAATTCCTGCTCGGGCCCAATTTCTGCGGCAAGGATCTGAAGGATCTCTCCGCCGTCGACAAGGTGCGCGCGCAGGATCGCAACACCGCGATCGCTTGCCGGCAGGGGCTCGGCGCGCTGATCGCAAAGCTCGGCGAAGGACTGCCGCTGGCGCTGTCGACGCCGGCGCAGCGTATCCTGTGGAGCAATCGCGACGTCATGGTCGAGACGCCCTCCGGCAAGATCACCGCGCGCGCCGCCATCGTCACGGTGTCGAGCAACGTGCTCGCGAGCGGCAATATCAAATTCGCGCCGGAGCTTCCGAAGCGCGCGCTCGATGCCGCCGCCAAGCTCAGCCTCGGCAGCTACGATCGCATCGCGCTGCAGATCCCCGGCAATCCGCTCGGACTGTCGCGCGATGACGTCATCATCGAGCAGAGCAATTCGACCAAGACGGCGCTGCTCTACGGCAATATTGCAGGCTCCTCGCTGTGTACGATCGACGTCGCAGGCTCGTTCGGCCGCGACCTGTCGGCGCAGGGCGAGCAGGCGATGTCGGCTTTCGCAGTGGGATGGCTGACCAAGCTCTATGGCAGCGAGGTCGGCGCCGCCGTGAAGAAGACCAGCGCGACGCGCTGGAATGCGCAGCCCTTCATTATGGGCGCGATGTCGGCTGCTGCACCCGGCGCACAATTCTCGCGCCGAATCCTGGCCGAGCCGATCGGCGCGATGTATCTCGCGGGCGAGGCCACCCATGAGACGCTGTGGGGCACCATCGACGGCGCCTGGGACAGCGGCGAGCGCGCCGCCGACGCCGCGCTGCGCAGGATCGGCGGGGCGAAGGAAGCGACACCGGCGCCCGCAGCGCCCGCCGCAAAACACAAGCGCCGCACGTCGCCTCGCTCCGGGGCGATGAATTGACGGTCGGGTGAGGTGACGGTTGAGCGCGGCCGGCCTTACCGTCGTGTGTGCGATGATTTGATTTGGTGGCGAGTGCTGCCGCACGACAGATGTCGTCCCTGCGAAAGCACTAGCGTGTCTACACGGTTTTGGGGCGCGACAGATTGACTCGGTGCAGCAAGAAGTGGCGTCTCTGCAGCATGTTGTATGATTCTCTCACTGGCGCTTTGATTCGAAGGAGCGCCAGCGATGCAGCCGGATTTGTCTTTGGGTGAGTTCGGGGACGTTCGTCTCGACAAAAGGGGGCGACGCTTCTCCGGGCTATGCTTTGCACGCGCAGCGTCTGCTTGCGCCAGATGGCCCGGGGCGATTGGGCTGCCAATATGACGTTCTGGCGGTTTGTGAACAACCCCCAAGTCACGATCGATAAATTGATTGAGGGCTGGAACACGCAGACGCGGACTGCGGTCAGCGGGCGTCATGTGCTGGCGATCCAGGATACGAGCGAGGTCAAGTTCCAGACCCAGGCGGGACGGCGGCGCGGGCTGGGCAAAGTCGGCAAGGGCAATGCTCGCGGCGTGCTGTTGCATGCGATGATGGCGGTGGATGCCGACAGCGGGGTCTGTCTTGGCCTTACTGGCGGCAACGTTTGGACGCGCAAAGGCAAGGTAAAAATCCCGCATGAGCGGCGCGCCTTGGCCGACAAGGAGTCGGCGCGCTGGGTGACGGCCGCCGAGCAAGGCCGCGACGTCCTGGCAGATGCCCGCATGATCACCGTCGTCAACGACCGCGAGGGGGATTTCTTTGCTCACTGGGCGCTGACGCCAGCTGAGAATGTCCATCTTCTGTCGCGTGCCATGCACGACCATGCGCTGGTCGATGGCGACACACTTTATCAGGCGGTCGAGCGGAGCCGCTTCTGCGACAACGCGGTGATCGATCTGCCGCAGCGAATGGATCGGCGCGGCCGGCAGGCCCATCTCTCGATGCGCTTCGGAACCGTCGTGCTCAAGCGGCCGCAGAGGCCCGGCGTCACCGACTTGGCGGAGGGCATCAAACTCAGCTTCGTAGAAGTGGTCGAGTTGCATCCGCCGAGAGGTGCGGAGCCCATTCGCTGGCTGCTCCTGACCACTCATCCGGTCGCCACCGTTAAAGACGCCTGGCAGATCGTCTCCTGGTACCGCCAGCGCTGGATCATTGAGCAACTCTTTCGCTCGCTGAAGAGCCAGGGTTTGCGCATCGAGGATAGTCAGATCGAGAGCGCCGAAGGCCTGATCAAGCTCGTGGCGGTCGCCACCAGAGCGGCATGTATCGTCATTCAACTCGTTCAGGCCCGCAACAGTGGCGAAGAATTGCCGGCTGAATTTGTCTTCACCGCAGAAGAGATCGAGACGCTCAGGGCCATCAACAAAACCATGAAAGGTCGCACCGAGCTTCAGAAAAACCACCATCGCCCCAACACTCTTGCTTGGGCGGCATGGATCATCGCAAAACTCGGCGGATGGACCGGCTACGCCTCCCACCGTCCACCTGGACCAATCACCTTCCACACCGGAATGGCCCGCTTCCAAATCCTCGCAAATGGCCCGACAAACGTGTAGATGCACTAGTGCTTTCGCAGGGACGGCACCGAGTATGTTGCGCAGCAGGTGGTCATGAATCCGCATTCTCGCGACATGATTTGTCCGATCACACCGGCAGCTTCAGCTCCATTAGATCCTTGGCCACCACGATGCGGCCGGAATAGTTCTTCTTCACGTCCCTCGTCCAGTCATCGTCGGTGACCTGCCGATCGTCGCCGGGGACGAAGTGACTGAGCACCAGCGTCTTCACGCCGGCGGCGGCTGCGATGCGGCCGACGTCCTCGGTCGAGGTGTGGCTGTCGAGCAGATGCTTCTTCAGCGTGGCGCCGTTCTTGGTCGTGGCGACCAGGCGATCGACCGCGGGGACATAGAGACATTCGTGCACCAGCACGTCGACGCCCTTGGCAAATTCGGCGAGCTTCGGGTTGTAGGCGGTGTCGCTGGAGAACACGATGGTGCCGTCCGGGGTCTCGAACTTGTAGGCGAAGTTATCCGTGATCGGCGGATGCGGCGTGCGGAACGCGGTCACGGTGACGTCCGATGTCTTCAGCACCACACCGTCGTCCCTGATGTCTTTCGCGATCAGCAGCTTGCGCGGGTCCGGGCGGCCTTCGTCCTCGATCCGGGTCTCGACGTCGAACTTGTTCAGCTCCCAATATTCCTTGGTCATCGCCTCGATGCCCTTGGGGCCGAACGAATGGATCGGCGTCGAGAGGCCGGCCGCCCAGGCGTTGTAGAACAGATTGCCGTATTCCAGATTGTGATCGGAATGATGATGGCTGATGAAGATGTACTTGACCTGCGGGATCGGCACGCCCGCGCGCACAAGCTGGCGGCTGACGCCCATGCCGCAATCGATCACGAACGGGGTATCGTTGACGACGACGAGATTGGCAGGGTTCGAAGCGCCGTTGCCGACGCGCGGCCCGCCCTTGGTGCCGAGGAACACGATGCGGGTCCGCGCCTTGTCGGTTTGCGCGCGCACGCCCGGTGCCGCGAGCACGGCGGCGCTGCCGAGCGCCAGTTTCAATGCGTTGCGGCGATCGATCATCGGTGTCTCCCTGGTCTCTTTTTTGTGCTGCGACCCTAGCCGCCGCGCAGGATGCCATCAAGCGCCGGCAGGCCGACGATGACGGCAGCCGCGATCAGCGCGTAGCAGATCGCGCGAAACACATTTTCGCTCGCCTTGCCGAACAGCGCGGCGCCGAACCAGACTCCGATGCCGTAGATCGGGCCGACGATCAGCGAGAACTTGACCGATTCGATCGTGATCAGGCCGGTGAACCAGTAGCTGACCAGCGAGAAGAAGTCCGAGGCACCGAAGAACAGCACGATATTGGCGCGCGAGATCACCGACGAGATCGGGCGGCCCAGCCAGTAGGCGACGATCGGCGGGCCGCCGGTCTGCGCGAGGCCGCTGCAGAAGCCGGAGAGGCCGCCGACGCCGACGGAGAGGGCGACGTGCTCCTTGCCGTGATAGCGCCAGCCCGACAGCAGCAGTGCGAGCAGCACCGCGACGAAGCAGGAGATGATCCAGCGCGTCGTGACAGGCTCGAGCACGGTCAGGAAATAGGTGCCGATGGGGACGCCGACCAGCGCGCCGGCGACCATGACCGCGGTCGCCTTGCGGTCGGCGTGGGTCCAGGCGTTCGGCAGCAGCGGCGTGGCGGCGATGAAGTCGATGACGAGCAGCAGCGCCGCCACCAGCCGCGGCGCCGCGACGCTGCTCGCGAGCGGCATGAAGATCAGCGCCGAGCCGAAGCCCGAGAAGCCGCGCGCCGTGCCCGACACGAAGGCGATCGCGCAAATCGCGAGCGCGATGCTGGTCGAGATGTCGGAGGGGATCAGGCTGAAGGAGGTCATGAAAGGATAACGAGATTCGACTAGCTGGCTGGCAACTCAAAGCGCCCCTACTCAGACCCGTCATCCCCGCGCAAAGGTTTCGCCTTTGTCGCTGGAGGTGCGAGCAGAGCGAGCCTCGAAGGATGCACGGCCACAGGCGGGGCCGTCGACCCTTCGAGACGGCCGCTACGCGGCCTCCTCAGGGTGACGGTGCAATAGACCGCCTGTGGTTCACATCACCCGCGCAGCGTGCCGCCGGTCTTCTTGGTCACATCGGCGACGACCTTGGCGGCGACCGCGTCGATCTCCTGGTCGGTCATGGTCTTCTCGCGCGGCTGGATCGTCACCGCGATCGCGATCGACTTCTTGTCGGGGTCGATGCCCTTGCCTTCGTAGACGTCGAACACGGTCACATCAGTGATCAGCTTCTTGTCGACATTCTGCGCCGCGCGGACGATGTCGCCCGCCTTGACGCTGCGATCGACGATGAAGGCGAAGTCGCGCGACACCGGCTGGAATGCCGAGAGCTCCAGCACCGGCTTGGCGCGCGTCGCCCGCTGCTTGCCTTGCGGGATGCGCTCGAGGATCACCTCGAACACGATCATCGGGCCGTCGGCGCCGAGCGCCTCGGCCGCACGCGGATGCAGCTCGCCGAAAGTGCCGAGCACGTTCTGCGGGCCGATCTGGATGGTGCCGGAGCGCCCCGGATGCAGCCAGGCCGGACCGCCGGGGACGATCTGCAGCGCCTGCATCGGCGCGCCGGCGGCCGCCAGCACGGCGAAGGCGTCGGCCTTGGCATCCATCGCATCCGCCGCAGCCGAGCCGGCCCAGTGCCGCCCGATCCCCTTCGACGAGGCGAAGCCATGGCGCACGCCGGAGGCGGCGACCAACTGGTCCTCCGGGCGGTCGCCGCGGAACACCTGGCCGACCTCGAACAGTGCCACATCGGGATAGCCACGATTGATGTTGGCCTGAACCGCCGCGACGAGGCCCGGCAGCAGGCTCGGCCGCATGTCGGAAAGATCGGCCGCGATCGGGTTGGCAAGCACGAGCTCGCTCTGGCCGCCGCCGAACAGTTTTGCCGCGTCATTGGTGATGAACGACCAGGTCACGGCTTCCACCATGCCGCGCACGCCGAGCGCGCGCTTGGCACGGCGGGTGCGCAGCTGCATCGGCGTCAGCACCGGCTTGCGCGGCTCCTCGCCGCGCTCGAACGGCGTCATCGGCACCTTGTCGACGCCGACGATGCGCACGATCTCCTCGACGATGTCGGCCTTGCCGTGCACGTCGGTGCGCCAGGACGGGATCGCGATCTTCACCACGGGGCCGTTGCCGGCCAGCATGAAGCCGAGCCGGGTGAGGATCAGCTTCACCTCGACCAGCGGCACCTCGATGCCGGCGAGGCGCTTCACTTCACTGAGCGGGAAGTCGATGACGCGATCCTCGCCGAACTGCTTGCCGACCACGACGTTCTCGGACGGCGTGCCGCCGCACAGCGCCAGCACCAGCTTGGTCGCGAGCTCGAGCCCGGGCACCATGAAGGCCGGATCGACGCCGCGCTCGAAGCGATAGCGCGCGTCCGAATTGATGCCGAGCTTCCGGCCGGTCTGCGCGATGTTGATCTCGTTCCAGAGCGCCGATTCGATCAGCACGTCGGTGGTGTTGTCGTCGCAGCCCGAGGCTTCGCCGCCCATGATGCCGGCGAGCGATTCGACGCCGTGCTCGTCGGCGATCACGCAGATGTTGCTGTCGAGCGTATAGGTGCGGCCGTCGAGCGCGAGCAGCGTCTCGCCGTCCTTGGCGCGGCGGACGGTGAGGTTGCCCTGCACCTTCTTGGCGTCGAACACGTGCAGCGGGCGGGCGCGGTCGTAGGTCATGAAGTTGGTGATGTCGACCAGCGCGTTGATCGGGCGCAGGCCGATCGAGGTCAGCCGCTTCTGCAGCCATTCCGGCGACGGGCCGTTCTTCACGCCGCGCACCAGCCGCAGCGCGAAGCCCGGACACAGCGTGGCGTCTTCCACCTTCACCTCGACCGGGCAGGGGAATTCGCCCTTGATCGGCCTGATGCCGGGGTCTTTGAACTTGCCCATGTCGGCGGCGGACAGATCGCGCGCGATGCCGTGCACGCCGGTGCAGTCCTGCCGGTTCGGCGTCAAATTGATCTCGATGGTGGGATCGCCGAGCCCGGCCCAGTCGGCATAGCCCTTGCCGAGCGGCGCGTCCGCCGGCAGCTCCATGATGCCGTCGTGATCCTCGGAGATCTGCAATTCCGCCGCCGAGCACAGCATGCCGCGGCTCTCGACGCCTCTGATAGTGCCGACGCCGAGGGTGATGTTCTTGCCGGGGATGTAGGTGCCGGGCGGCGAGAACACGCTGATCAGCCCGGCTCGCGCATTCGGCGCGCCGCACACCACCTGCACCGGCTCAGCCCCGTCGCCGGTGTCGACCATGCACACGCGCAGCCGGTCCGCATTCGGATGCTGCTCGGCCGAGATCACGCGCGCGATGGTGAACGGCGCGAGCGCCTTCGCCTTGTCCTCGATGTTCTCGACTTCGAGCCCGATCATGGTGAGCTTGTCAGCGAGCTTGTCGAGCGGCTCGTCGGTCTCGAGATGTTCCTTCAGCCAGGAGAGGGTGAACTTCACGGCTGCATGCCTCGGTTCTTGTTGGTGTTGACTAGCGTGCTTGCGACGGCGGCAGGGCTCCCTCCCCCTTTGCGGGGGAGGATTGGGGAGAGGCGTAAGCCACTTGCTCGGAAGGACGTTGCGCTGTCGGAGAGAGCGCGACGTAGGTCAAGGAGAACCTGACTCACGTACTCAGCCCTCCCGCGATCGACGGGATGTCGAGCGGCTTGAAGCCGTAGTGGCTGAGCCAGCGCACGTCGCTGTCGAACAATTGGCGCAGGTCGGCGATGCCGTATTTCAGCATCGCGATGCGGTCGATGCCCATGCCCCAGGCAAAACCCTGGTAGACGTCGGGATCGAGGCCGCAGGCGCGCAGCACGTTGGGGTGCACCATGCCGCAGCCGAGAATCTCCAGCCAGTCCTCGCCCTCGCCGAAGCGGATCTCGCCCTTGTCGCGGCGGCACTGGATGTCGACCTCGAGCGACGGCTCGGTGAACGGGAAGAACGACGGCCGGAGCCGCATGTTGATGTGGTCGACCTCGAAGAACGCCTTGCAGAACTCGTGCAGGATCCATTTGAGGTGGCCGAGATGCGAACCCTTGTCGATCACGAGGCCCTCGACCTGATGGAATTGCGGCGTGTGCGTCGCGTCGGAATCGATGCGATAGGTGCGGCCCGGGCAGATCACGCGGATCGGCGGCTGCTGGGTCAGCATGGTGCGCACCTGCACCGGCGAGGTGTGGGTCCGCAGCAGCATGCGCGAGCCGTCCTCCTTCGGGTTGAAGAAGAAGGTGTCGTGCATCTCGCGCGCCGGATGGCCTTCGGGGAAGTTCAGCTTGGTGAAGTTGTAGTCGTCGGTCTCGATGTCGGGACCTTCGGCGACCGCAAAGCCCATGTCGGCGAAGATCGTGGTGAGTTCGTCCCAGACCTGGCTCAACGGATGGATGCGGCCGGTCTCCGCCGGCGCCTCGCGCAGCGGCAGCGTGACGTCGATGGTCTCGGCGGCGAGGCGCGCATCGAGCGCGGCCGCTTTCAGCACGTCGCGCCTGGCCGCGAGCGCCTGCGTCACCGCATCCTTGGCGAGGTTGATCTTCGCGCCTTCGGTCTTGCGCTCCTCCGGCGACATCTTGCCGAGGGTGGCGAGCAAGGCCGAGATCGAGCCCTTCTTGCCGAGCGCCGAGACGCGGACCGCCTCGAGGGCGGCCTCGTCAGCGGCTGAGGCGATCTGGTCGAGGATGGATTGTTCGAGCGTTGCGAGGTCGGACACGGTCAATTCCTGCGCTTGAGCGGAGCATGATCCGGTGGGAAGAACCGCTACCCGAACCGGTACCATGCGCCAAAATTCGGCTGGGTTGTCGCCGCCCGAAGGCGGTAACGTCAAGCGAAAAGCCGGTCATTTCGAGCCGGTGGCCGGCAGCATTGAACCCCGCGCGGAGGCCGGGCTACCCAAGGGGAGTTCAAGGAGGCCCACGCGATGTTGCTGCGATCTTGCCTGGCCGTGCCGGCGGTGCTGTTGATGCTCACCACGGCGCATGCCGCGACCGAGGAATGTCCCGCCAAATCGACCCAGATGGACGACATCATCGCGGAGCTTCAGAAGGCGCCGAGCTGCAACCGCGCGATGAAGATCTTCGAGGCGTGCGAATACGGCGCCAGCGGAGACGTCCAGTTCGGCGCCGTGGTCGAGAAGAGGTGCGAGGGGGACTTCCTGTCCGGCCTCGGAGCGTCGCAGAAGAAGGCCTATGCCGGCCAGCTCAAGCGCTGCGACCACAAATACGACCACGAAAGCGGCACCATGTACCGCTCGTTCACGGCGTTCTGCCGGGCGATCGTCGCCCAGCGCTATTCGCAGAAGGCGCTGAAGGCGGGCCCCAAATCGCGTTAGGGCCGCCCCGCCAGGATTCAGGCGGCCAGCGCGGCCTTGGCCTTCTCGGCGATCGCCTGGAACGCAACCGGCTCGTGGATCGCGAGATCCGACAGCACCTTGCGGTCGACGACGACGCCCGACTTGGAGAGGCCGTTGATAAACACGCTGTAGGTCATGCCGAACGGACGGACCGCGGCGTTGATGCGCTGGATCCAGAGCGCGCGGAAGGTGCGCTTCTTGCGCTTGCGGTCGCGGAAGGCGTACTGGCCGGCCTTTTCGACGGCCTGCTTGGCGACGCGGATGGTGTTCTTGCGGCGGCCGTAATAGCCCTTGGCGGCCTTGTAGACTTTCTTGTGCTTGGCGTGAGCGGTCACACCGCGTTTGACGCGAGACATGACGGAAATCCTTGATCTGGAAGAGGTGACGGGGCGCCGCGCAGTCGCGGCGAGGGTTCAAGCGATCGGTGCGATCAGGCGTTCGGCAAGAAGTACTTCTTGACGTTGTCGCCGTCGGTCTTGAACAGCACGCGGGTGCCGCGGAGCTGACGGATTTGCTTCTTCGTCCGCTTGATCATGCCGTGGCGCTTGCCGCGCTGGGCGTGCATGACTTTGCCAGTGGCGGTCACCTTGAAGCGCTTTTTAGCGCCCGACTTGGTCTTCAACTTGGGCATTTGGCTCTCCTGTCGCACAGCACGAAAATCGCCCCGAGAGGCGTCCGGCCGGCTAAAATGCTCGTTAGAGCGTTGAAAGTGCTAAGGTTTTTTCCGAATTGAAAGAACCTGCACCAGACGTCGCCACGGCAGCCCTTGATCAGCCGGGCGGCGAAGGCCCGGCTTATGACAGAGGATCGGCGGTTTTGCAACGTTTGCGGCGCGAAATCGGGGTCGGAACCGTCTTCCCCTTCCCCCTGAAAGGGGGAAGGTCGGGATGGGGGTCAGCCGCAAGCGATCCCGTCTGCGGGGGCACCAGATCCCCACCCGCTTTGCTCGGCGAGCAAAGCGACCTCCCCTTTTCAAGGGGAGGTGGATCCGGGCTACGGAAACGAAACAGCCCGCCAGATCGCCTGACGGGCCATTTCATTTCAACAAAGCGACAAATTCGAACTAGCGTGGCGCCAGAACCATCACGACCTGGCGGCCCTCGAACTTCGCGTCCTGCTCGACCTTGGCGAATTCGGCGACGTCGGCCTTCACCTTGTCCAGCAGCTTGGTGCCGATCTCCTGGTGCGCCATCTCACGACCGCGGTAGCGCAAGGTGATCTTGACCTTGTCGCCTTCCTCGAAGAAGCGCTGCATCGCGCGCATCTTCACGTCATAGTCGTGATCGTCGATCATCGGGCGGAGCTTGATCTCCTTGATCTCGACGACCTTCTGCTTCTTGCGAGCTTCGGCAGCCTTCTTCTGCGCGGAATACTTGTACTTCCCGTAGTCCATGATCTTGCAGACGGGAGGGCTGGTATTCGGCGAAATCTCGACGAGATCCATGCCGGCTTCCATGGCCATCTTGATGGCCACCATGGTTTCGACGGTGCCCTGATTGACACCCTCCGCATCGATCAGCTGGATCTGTGCGTTGCGAATCTCGTCATTGGTGCGCGGCCCTTCTTTGGCGACTGTGGGCGGGGCTCTATTGGGACGGCGAATGGGTAACTCTCCAAAGTTGTGAAAGGGAAGGCGGATATTTTGAAGCAAGATGCTGCAACGGGCAAGCGAACTCGCTTCTTAAGCGGCAAAACCGCCAATTGCGAGGCATTTTGGCCACGCCCGGCACATATAGCGGGCTCGTCTGCTCCGCAAGGCAGGGGTCGCAGCCGTTGACCGGTGCCGCGCGACAATTGAAAAGCAGATGCCTGACACGCGAGTGACCGAACCATGAGCCAAACCGCCGCATCGGAACAGGAACCTGCCTTCATCGAGGTCGGCGAGGGCAGCGAGGCGCGCCGGATCGCGGTGCGGGCCCGTGCCGGCAGCAATCCCGGGCTGTTCTGGCTCGGCGGCTTCAAGTCCGACATGGCCGGCACCAAGGCGCTGGCGCTCGATGCGTGGGCGGCCGAGCACGGCCGCGGCTGCGTCAGGTTCGACTATTCCGGCCACGGCGAATCCGGCGGCGATTTCGCCGACGGCACCATCGGCCGCTGGCTCGAGGAGAGCGTGGCCGTGTTCTCGCAGTTCTGCAGTGGGCCGCAGGTCGTGATCGGGTCCTCGATGGGCGGCTGGATGGCGCTGCTGCTCGCACGCGAGATTGCCAGGCGCGGGAACGGGAAGGCACAGCTCGCCGGCCTCGTGCTGATCGCGCCGGCGCCCGACTTCACCGAGGAGCTGATGTGGAAGGCCTTCTCGCCGGAGGTCCGCGCCGAGATCGAGGCCAAGGGCATGTGGCTGCGTCCGTCCGACTATGGCGACGGCACGCCCTATCCGATCACACGCAATCTGATCGAGGAGGGCCGCAAACATTTGCTGCTCGGAAGCAAGATCGACGTCGGCTGCCCGGTGCGCATCCTGCAGGGCGCGCAGGATCCCGACGTGCCGTGGAAGCACGCCTTCGCGCTGGTGCACCGCCTGCCGGCTGAAGATGTCGTGCTCACCATGATCCAGGACGGCGACCACCGCTTGTCGCGTCCGCAGGACATCGCCCGCATCATCGCCGCGGTGGCGGAGATCGGCTAAGCTTTTTTCCTTCTCCCCTTGTGGGAGAAGGTGGCGCGGACGATGTCCGCGCCGGATGAGGGGTTCTCTCCGCGGACACAGACCCCTCACCCGTCTCGAATGAGCTCTCGCTCATTCGATCCACCCTCTGCCACAAGGGGAGAGGGAAGAAGAAGCGAGGAGCCGGGAGAGACTACCAATGGACACGACAACAATGCTGCGCGCGTTCTGCGACGCGGTCGAACAGCGCAACGGCAAGGCCTTCGCTAGCCTTTTCACCGAGGACGGCGTCTATCACGATGTGTTCTACGGTGCCTTCAAGGGCCACGGCAAAATCGGCGAGATGATCGACGACTGGTTCTACCGGACCGCGACCGATTTCCGCTGGGTGATGCATGATCCCGTGAGCGATGGCACGACGCTCTACGCGCGCTACACGTTCAGCTACCGCTCGACCTTGCCGGAAGCCAAGGGCGCGCGTGCGATGTTCGAGGGCGTCGCGATCATGCGGCTGCGCGACGGCAAGATCACGGAGTACCACGAGGTCGCCAACACCGCGCCGGCCTTCGTCGATTTGAACTTCGCGCCGAAGCGGATCGCCAAGATCGTCGGCAAGCAGGGCGCGGAGCTGAAAGCGCGGCCGGAGATGCAGCGGCATCTGGCTTAGTCTAAGCCTCAATCCCCCCGTCGTCATTCCGGGGCACGCGAAGCGCGAACCCGGAATCCATTTCTCCGTTGGTCTTTACGGCCCGATGGATTCCGGGTTCGATGCTGCGCATCGCCCTCAGGTGCGCAATTGCGCACCGGGGAATGACAATCATGGCGGCGGCGGATTGGTCATCGGCTTGCGCTGGGCGAGCGCGGCCACCGTGGAGGTGCCGATCGGACCCTTCTCGTCATAGAGCCAGCATTCGCCGATCGCGATGCCGTCCGTGGCGTGATGGTTGACCACCTCGAAGCCGATCCAGTTGGTCACCGGCAAGCGATGCAGATAGATCGTGACGTCGCTGTTGATGTAGCCGAGCCCCTGGTCGCCGGCATTGGCGAAGGGGCTGGCGAAATCCGCGCCGGTCGCGACATGGACGAACGGCGTCATCTTCACGCCCGCGACGAGCTCGCGCACCTCGCTCATCCAGAGCCGGCGCTCGCCGAGCGAGCCCATATGGCCGACGATCGGCCGCGTCTCCCATTTGCCGTTCATGCCGAGCCTCGGATCGGTCGGCTTCGGAATGTCTGATGGCGCCGGCACGTTCCAGTTCGGCGGCGACCACACATTGCCGGGGGCATTTTCCGTCCGGCGCAACAATTGGCAGGAGGCGCGCGCCATGCTGGTGCCGCCAGAGACAAACTCGGCCTCGATCATCTTGATGCGCATGCCGTCGCGCACGAGCTTGGTCGTCACCTCGATCGGCGTCGTGATGCTGGGCAGCCGGAACATGTCGACCGTCAGCCGCGCCGGGACGAATTCGTCGGAGCCGTGGCGCTCCTCGATGACGAAGGCGAGGAGGCCGATCACGACGCGGCCGTGCAGGGATTCCGGACTCCACGGTCCGTTCGCAACGGCCGTCGGCATGAAGCCGTCGCCGTGCCTGGTGAAGAAGGGCTGGTTTGTCATGGCGTGCGACCATGACGGGAATGGCGCGATGAAATCAAGAGGCGGTGGCCGCGCGCCACTCCTGCTGCACGGTGACGTCGCGCTCGCCGCCAGCCCGCGACGCCAGCGCCGCGAATGCTTCGCGGGCGGTCAGTTGCGACAGCGCCCACACCGCGGCGCCGCGCACCAGCGGGCTCGCGTCGTCGAGCAAACGCCGCGCTTCGCCGACAAGGCTTGCGTCACCGGAGTTGCCGATCGCGATCAGCACATTGCGGATGAAGCGGTCGCGGCCGATGCGCTTGACCGGCGACTTTGTGAACAGCGCGCGGAAGGCGGCATCATCGAGCCGTGCGAGATCGGCAAGCGCGGGCGCCCGCAGCGCATCGCGCGCGGCGAGCTTCTGCTCGCGCCCCGCTTGCGCGAACTTGTTCCACGGACACACCGCGAGACAATCGTCGCAGCCATAGATGCGGTTGCCGATGCTCTTGCGGAATTCGTGCGGGATCGGACCCTTGTTCTCGATCGTCAGATACGAGATGCAGCGCCGCGCATCGAGCTTGTAGGGCGCGGGGAACGCCGCGGTCGGACAGATGTCCTGGCAGGCGCGGCAGCTGCCGCAATGATCGGCCTCGGCAACATCGCGCGGCAGCTCGGTAGCCGAATAGATCGCGCCGAGAAACAGCCACGAGCCGAATTCGCGCGACACGAGGTTGGTGTGCTTGCCCTGCCAGCCGATGCCGGCTGCCTGGGCAAGCGGCTTCTCCATGACAGCGGCGGTGTCGACGAACACCTTCACCTCATCGCCGGTGATCGTGGCGAGCCAGCGCGCCAGGACCTTCAGCCGCTTCTTGATCACGTCGTGATAGTCGTCGCCCTGCGCATAGACCGAGATCGCGCCATGCGACCGGCGTGCAAGGATGTCGAGCGGGTCGTCGTCGGGCCCGTAATTGACGCCGAGCATGATGATCGAGCGCACGCCGCCCCACAGCACGCGCGGATCGGTGCGCCGCTCCGGATTGGCCGCGAGCCAGTCCATGTCGCCATGGCCGCCGGAGCCGAGGAATTCGAGGAAATATTTTCCGGGCTCGCTGGTCGCATCAGGCGCGGTGAAGCCGACGGCGTCGAAGCCGAGCGCATGCGCCTCGCGCTGAAGCGCTGCCTTGAGATCGGAAGGGGAGAGCCTGACCGCCGGGTTCAGAAGTCGAGATCCACATAGGTGCGCGACGCCGGCACCCCCGCCAGCCATTCGCTGAGCAGCGGGCGGAACGACGGGCGGGACTTCACCCGCGCGTACCACGACTTTGCCGCGTCGTCCTCGCTCCATGGCACGTCGCCTAGATAGTCGATCGCCGAGAGATGCGCCGCGGCGGCGAGATCCGCGTAGGTCAGGCGGTCGCCGGCGAGATAGTTCCGCGTCTTCGCCAGCCAGCCGATATAGCTCAGATGGTAGCGCACATTGACCTTGGCGGCGCGCATGATGTCGGGCGCCGGCGGGCCGCCGCCATTATCCTCGCTCATGAACCGCTTGTAGATCCGCTCGGTCACCAGCGGGTTGGAGGCTTCCTCGAAGAATTTCTCGTTGAACCACGCCATCAGCCGGCGCACCTCGACGCGCTCGGCCGTCGACGTCGGCAACAGCCGCCGATCGCCGGCATCGAGGCCGTGCGTCTCGTCGACATATTCGGCGATCACAGGCGCACCCGGAATCGGCGGAAAGCTCTCGGCGATCAGCACCGGCGTGGTGGCTGCCGGATTGAGCGCCAGGAACGCCTCGCGCCGTTCCCACACCCGTTCCTCCACAAGGCGCAAATCGAGCCCATACTCGCCGAGCACGAGCCGAATGAAGCGCGAATGCGGACAGAACGGATGGTGATACAGCGTGTACATGAAGCCCTTGGTAGTTTCGCGGCGCTTAAGAAATCATCAACCTGTGCGGTCTGGACCTGTGCTTTGGCCAGACTAGTTCCGGTCGTCTCTATGTCGCGTCAGCACGCAAACCGGTAGCCATCCCCGCAGATGGTGCGGGTCACAAAAACGCTATAGCTCAGCAAATCGGCCGGGTAACCCATTGTTTGACGATTTTTTGCGATTGCGGCCAATGTACGAATAAGCGAGAAGAATCCCGTTTTCCACACAGGGCAGGCCACAACATGATGACGGATATGCTGCGGGCGGTGATTCTCGGCATCATCGAGGGCGTCACGGAGTTCCTGCCAGTCTCCTCGACAGGCCACCTGCTGCTTGCGGAGCGCTTCTTCAATCTGGGCGAAGGCAATTTCTGGAAGAGCTTTGCGATCCTGATCCAGCTCGGAGCGATCCTCGCGATCCTTGCGCTCTACTTCGTCAAATTGTGGCGCGTGGCGCTCGGAATGTTCACCAATCCCGACGACCGCCGCTTCGTGATCGGCGTGCTGGTGGCGTTCCTGCCCGCGGTCGTGATCGGCCTGATCGCCGGCAAATACATCAAGGAGTTCCTGTTCAATCCGTGGGTGGTCTGCTTCACGCTGATCGTCGGCGGCGCCGTGCTGCTGTGGGTCGATCAGCTCGATCTCAAAGTGTACGAGGACGATGCGACCCGCTTCCCGCTGCTGATGTATTTCTGGATCGGCGTCGCGCAGTGCCTGGCGATGATTCCCGGCGTGTCGCGCTCGGGCGCCAGCATCGTGGCCGCGATGCTGCTCGGCGCCGACAAGCGCTCGGCGGCGGAGTTCTCGTTCTTCCTCGCGATCCCGACCATGGTCGGCGCGTTCGCCTATGATTTCTACAAGAACCGGGCCGACTTCACCTCCGACAATCTCAGCGTCATCGCGGTCGGCTTCGTGGTGTCGTTCATCACGGCGATGATCGTGGTGCGGGCCTTCCTCAATTTCGTCACCCGCCGCGGCTTCACCTTCTTCGCCTGGTGGCGCGTGATCGTCGGCACGCTCGGCCTGATCGCGCTGGCGATGGGACGGTAAGGCGCGACGGACACCATCCCATCACCGCCACCCTGAGGAGGCCGCAAAGCGGCCGTCTCGAAGGGCGACGGCCCCGATCCCGGCCGTTCATCCTTCGAGGCTCGCACCTCCAGCGACAAAGGCAAAGCCTTTGCGCGGGGATGACGGGGAAGGGCTTGGTAGCGTGGGAAAAACGTAGTGGTGCCGTGCCGGCTCGCGCGGAGCCTGTCATCGGGCGCGCGTTCGCGCGACCCGTTGGCTTGGCCGGGACGACAGGTGGAGAGAGCTGCCTACGCGCTCTTCTTCTGGAACTGACCCGTCGCGCGGAAGCGCCAGAGATATTGCGGGGCGATCGCTTCCATCGAATCCGGCGAGATGCCGAGGCCTGCGAAGGTCAGGCCGGCGGCCTTGGCGGCGTCGGACACCACATTGTCCGAACGCAGCATCTCGACCTGGTCCGGCGTCAGCGTGAACGGCCCCGGCGCGAACTGCAGGAAGTACGACTGGAACTTGGCGAGGCCGAACGGTAGCGGCGCCAGCATGCGATCGCGCTGGGTGATCTTGAGGATGATCTGCATCACCTCGCGCATGGTCAGCACTTCCGGCCCGCCGAGCTCGTAAGCTGCGCCCTGCTTCGCCTCGCCGTCCACGGCATGGACCACGGCGTCCGCGACGTCGCCGACATAGGCCGGCTGCACCGTGTTGACCCCGCCGCCGACCAGCGGCAGCACCGGTGACATCCGTGCCAGCGCCGCAAAGCGGTTGGTGAACTGATCCTCGGGCCCGAACAGCAGCGACGGCCGCATGATGGTGGCCGACGGCAACGCCGCCAGCACCGCTGCCTCGCCGCCCGCCTTGGCGCGGAAATAGCTCGAGGGCGAATCCGCGTCGGCCCCGATCGCCGAGACATGGACCATCCGCCCGTCGGCCGCGGCCGCCGCCTTGGCGATGGTCTCGGCGCCCTTCACCTGCACGGCATCGAAGCTCTGCCCACCGCCCTCGGCCAGGATGCCGACCAGGTTGATGGCGATATGCGAATCACGCATCGCCGCCTCGACCGAGGCCGGGTAGCGCACATTGGCCTGGACGGCATGGATCTGCCCGACCCGGCCGAGCGGCTGCAGATGGCCGGCTAGCTCGGGCCGCCGCACCGCGACTCGGACGCGGTAATCGCGCTTGCAGAGCGCCCGGACCACGTTCCGCCCCAGAAAACCCGATCCGCCGAAGACCGTGACCAGCGTGTCCAGGTTCGATGCCATGGGGTGATTCCTGTGGGATTCGAGAGCGATTGACGTAGGTTAACCGTCTGGCGATACGCCATCGGCCTTATCCTGTACAGGGTATTTGAATTTCCAATCGCGAATTTGACAAGCGCGCAACCGATCCTTACTAAGCCGCTCCACATGCCCAGGTGGCGGAATTGGTAGACGCGCTGGCTTCAGGTGCCAGTGGCTTAACGGCCGTGAAGGTTCGAGTCCTTTCCTGGGCACCACCCCCTTTTAAGCGATTGAAATCGCTCAGTATCCGGGGGGTGGGTGCGGGCAAGCCATCACCCAGCGAGGGTAGAGGCGAGACAGCGATTCTACCGTTGGCCCTCATTTCTCGTCGTTAGACGCGACGGACGTATTCTCGTTCGATCCAAATCGAGTGCATGTAGCTGGACTCCTCGACCACCTCGCCGACTTCGAGTTCGACCAGTTCTCCCTTGAGATCGACGGTCGGAAAATGGCGGCCGAGACACCTCGTGAAGAATGTCCGCGTTCCCGTGTATTCCGGTAGCGAATCTGGAATCGCCACGACTTCGACTCTGTCCCCGATCTTCATTCCACCATCTCAGGACGGGCTTGACGAGCTTGGCAGGCACCCTGCTCAGCTGGCGCTTGCGATCGTTCCCCCGTGGCGCCACCGCTCCAGTGCGCCGCAAATTTCGGGTTCTCCAGGGGTCGTCGCGCGAAGGCTTCGCGCTTCGCCTTAGATCGCCCATCCGTCGGCGGGATAGGCGACTGCCTCCGCGGGCTCGATCGTCATGCCGAGCCCGTTGCAGAATCGGCTGGAATAAAAGGCGAGCGGGGAACCGTCTCGCTGCCGGCACCAGCGGACCTCGCCAATGAACAGCGTGTGGTCGGCGACGTCAATTGACCGGACCACGTCGCAAGCGAACTGGGCGATCGCTTGCGACAGGACGGGAAACTCTTCCCGGTTGACCAGCGATGGCGAGCTTTCGGCCTGCGGCCTGCCGGAGAAGTGCGCGCAGAGTGCGAGATCTTCCGCGTGAAGGACATTCACGGCGTAACGCTTCGAATCCATGATCGCCTGCCAGGTCCGCCCTCGCATCACCGAGACCAGCACGGTCGGCGGTTTGGTGGAGACGGTCGTGAAGCTGTTGGCCGTCATGCCGACCGGAGTGCCGTCGCGGTCGATGCTCGCCACGACTGTCACGCCTGTGGGGAATCGCGCAGCGGCCGCCCGGAAGCTCGCCGGATCGGGATGCGGGTTCATCGATCGCGCTCCATGGCGAAACCGCAAGAGGTCGCGCCTTTCGGCGTGTGGTTCGAGAGATGGTTTGTCGGCACGCAGTCGCGGCCTGGTGCAAGTGGACCGTACGGCCGGCTCGCGATCATTGTTGCGTCAGGCAGCGAGCGGCGCGCGCCTGTCGATCCAAGCGTGGATGCGCTTGTCGGTCGCGACACGATCCCACTGACGCTCCGGGTAGTTGAAATTATCGGTGAACTCGTCGCAGAGTTCTCGGTCCTGCGCCATGGTGAGGATCAGCCGACCCATCGCCTCGGACGGCGGCCGCAGCATCAGATTCGTCCAGCGCGCAGCCGCGAACACGCGATTTTCGCGGGCGCGATCCACCTCCTCAACGAAGCGTGCGTCGAAGGCCACCGTTTCCACGATCGCCTTGCCGAGTTCGAAGGCGGCGTAGGAGGCGATGTTGGCGCCTTGGCCCATCAGCGGGTCGACCACTGAATGTACGTCGCCCAGCGCGACGGCGAATTTCTCACCATCGAAGGCGACCGACGATTGCCGCACGGTCGGCACCACCGCGCCTTGCAGCAGGTCGAGCGGCTGGGCAAGCCCGAAGCGATGGGTGTCGATCCGGTTGTAGGTGTGCGGATGATGCTTTTCCAGCTTGTCGAGAATTGTCTGGCGGAAGGCTGCAGGGTCCGCGTCGTAGCTCAGCGAGACCAGATCGGCCATGTCGCCGCCGGGAATGTTCTCCATCAGGAGCGCCGTCTTCATGCCGCTGAATGACAGCGTCGGAATGACGATCATCTCGCCATGTCCGGGCGACACCGAGAGCGTGACACCGCGCGGGTCGTCACCGTCCGGGCTGCCGTGATCGACGCCGTCATAGAGGCCCACGCAGAGCAGGCGCTGTGGCTGGCTGTAGGGGGACAACTCCGGCCGATGGGCGAACATTCGCCCGAGCGCACCTTTGCCGGTCGACACGACGAGAAGGTCAAAGCGTGAAACCAGAGCCGGTATGTCGTCGTCCTGGATGCTGGCATATTCGATGCTGCCGCCGCGATGCTCGAAATCCCTCATCAGCGCGGGCAGGTACATGCGGTAATCCACTGCCCGGCTCGGCTTCTTGAACGCGCCGCGAAACAGCAGCCCGTTGCCTGGGAAATTAAAGAAATGGTCGTGGTGGTGGTAGATCGTGGCGGCGTCATCCCAATGGTTCACGCCTAGTTCGTTCTCACGCGCGATCGTGACGCTGTGATGGGCGACCGTGTTCATCAGCCGCGCCGAGGCGTACTGCTCCGGAGTGCGGTCGGTCAGCACCGTCGCCTGGATCCCATGCTGTTGGAGATAAAGAGCCAGATGCAGGCCCCCGATTCCGGCGCCGACGATCCCGATCGATTTGTTCATTGTTGATCCTCCCTGGTTACCGAGAGGCTAGACCGGATCGACTGTGTCCATGTAGGGAATGATAAGAATATTACAAATTCCTGGGAGGAATGCATGGATCGAATCGATGCGCTGCAAACCTTCATTCGCGTGATGGAGGCCGGCAGCTTCAGCCAGGCCGCGAGCGATCTGGGCCTCGGACAGCCGGCCATCAGCAAGCGCGTGGCGTTGTTGGAGGCGGAGTTCGGCTGCCGGCTGTTCGTCCGCACCACGCGCAAGGTTCGTCCGACGCCGTAGGCCGATCGCGTGCTCAAGCTCGCCAAGGATATCGTCGCGCTGTTGGAAAGTGCCAGCACGCCGGCGCAGAGCCGGGTTCGCAGTCCGTCGGGGACCTTGCGGATCACTGTGCCGACCTCGTTCGGTCGCTACTTTTTCCGCGGCATTTTCGCAGAGTATCTTCGCCGCTATCCCGACGTGCGGCTCGATGCGAGCTTCACCGAGCAGTTCGTAGACCTGGTGGAGACCGGGACGGAGCTGGCAATTCGGATCGGAATGCTGAACTCCAGCTCGCTGGTGGCGCGGCGCGTCGGCACCATCAAGCGCCTCCTGGTGGCGGCCCCTTCACTGCTCGCACGGCATCAAGCCCCGCTCCTCCCCGACCATCTGCGCCGCATGCCGAGCGTAACGTATTCACGCTTGTCGCCGCGGAATCAGTGGACGTTCGAAGCCGAGACCGGCCGCCATGTGGTCGAGATCGCGCCGTCCATGACCTGCGACGACGCCGACGTGATGACGCTCGCGACGGTTGAGGGGCTCGGCGTCGCGGTCCTGCCAAGCTGGTGCGCCGTCGAACACATCGCCGCAGGCCGGCTTGTTCATCTGCTGCCGGATTATGCGGTACCATCGCTACCGATGCATCTCGTCTATCCTGACCCGCATTGGATGTCGCACCGCGCGAGACTATTCCGCGATCTGATCATTGAGCGTGCCGACATGTTTGCGATTGGCTGAACACGTCGGCCGATGCTGGGAATTTGAGAACGCCGGCGATCGCCGCCGCAGCCCCTGCCGTCACACGATCCGTCGGCCCGCGCGTCGCGCGAAGCGACAGCTTCATGACCAACGAATAAACGATGGAGGTAATCCCAGTTCTCTCGTCCTGCGGCATTTTGCCAATTTTGTCCCGACATCGAATTACGCTCAGATCGGGCGCCGACTGGACGGCCCCAGCCGCGCTCCGACTATGCACCACGACAGAGCTTGGCGATGATCGCGATCGAAAGCCGGACGGCGCGAGCTCAATCAGCGCGCATCGCCGCCGTCGACGTCGTCCATGATCTCGACGCCGCCGAGACGATCTGGCGGAGTCTTGAGAACTCGAGCCATTCCATCACGCCCTTTCAGCGGTTCGACTTCCTCGCCCCGTGGCAGCGTGAGGTCGGTGAGCGCGCGGGACTGTCGCCTTTCATCGTCATCGCGCGTGACGGCGATGGCCAACCACGGGGCTTGCTGCCGCTCGCCCTGCAAACGGCTCTCGGCGTGCGCCGCGCGAGCTTCATGGGCGGCGAGCACGCAACCTTCAATATGGGCCTGTGGGAGCGTGGGTTCGCCTTGGGTGCCACGAAGGCAGATCTCCACGCATTCATGGCGATGCTCGCCAAGCGTGACAAAGTCGACGTGCTGGCGTTGCGCCAGCAGCCGGCGCAGTGGCGCGGCGTGCAAAACCCGGTGGCGCTGCTGCCTCATGAGCCCCTGGTCTGAACTGCCCGATGCGCACAATCGAGCCGGGCGCAACGGCCGCGAACCTGACCGGCAATCCCTCCCGCCGCATGAAGCTCAAGCAGCGCAAACTGCTGGAGCTGACCGGCTACCGCTATCACGTTGCCTCCACTGATGCCGATATCGCCCGCCTGCTCGACTGGTTTTTCCGCGTGAAGTCGGAGCGGTTGGCCGAGCGGAAGGTGTCCAACGTGTTCGCCGAACGCGCCGTGGAGAAATTCATCCGCGCCGCCTGCACGACAAGGCTGTCCCACGGCGGCCGTGTCATCGAAATCCATGCGCTCGAATGCGACGAGGAAGTGATCGCGATCTTCGCCTTGGCTGCCGATGGCCACCGCTTCTCGACGATGTTCAACACCTACACTTTGTCAGACAACGCGAAACTCAGTCCCGGCCTGCTCCTGATGCAGGAAATCATCCATCATTTTGCCGGCCGGCACTATCGCGCCTTCGACTTCGGCCTCGGCTCGCATGACTACAAGCGGCTGTTCTGCAAGGACGACGAGCCATTGTTCGACAGCTTCATTCCGCTCACCAGGCTCGGCCGACAGGCCGCCGGAGTGATGTCCGCGGTGGACCGCACCAAGCGGTTGGTGGAACACCATCCGAAGCTCCGCGGCGTTGCGCAGCGCCTTCGCAAGGCCTTGCTTGACAAAGCATTCTGCGCAATTCCTCTCGTTTCCTTGCTTCAAATGTAGCTGCCGAAGCCCGCGTAGCCGGAACGAGCGGCCCTGCCGTCACACGATCCGCCGGCCCGCGCGTCGCGCGATCGGCCGCTGCACGAAATACATCGCGATCATCGAAATGATGGTCGTTGCGACGACGATGTAGCCCAGCCGGTCGAAATGCAGCAGCGAACCGTCGGGATTTTCCGCGATGATCGCCGCCGCAAAGACCGAGCCCAGCCCGCCCGACAGCTGCTGCACCGAGGCCGAGATCGCGCTGAACGATCCGCGCTGGCTGGCGTCGGGAATCGCCGACATCAGGGCCTGGGACGGGATCATGCGCGAGAAGATGCCGATGAACATCAGCACATTGACCAGGATCGCGGTCAGCAGCGAGACGTGGCCGAGGTTGGTGTAGATCAGCACCATGATGACGGACACCACGCAGCCGAACACGAAGGTCGGATATTTGCCGAACGCATCGCTGGCGCGGCCGACCAGCGGCCCGATGATGATGCTGAACAGGCCCGAGACGAGATAGATCGTCGGCAGGTGGACGATGTCGATGCCGAGATTATGCACCGTGAAGGCGCTGCCGAACGGCATCAGCATGAAGCCGCCGGTCGCGAGCAGCGTGGTCACCAGGAAAGCCAGCGTGTAGCGCGGCTGGCCGACGGTCGCGATCAGATGGCGGAACGGATTGCTGTCGTGCTGCAATTTGAGATGGGCATCGACCGGGTGCATCGCGATCGCAATCGCCGCGATCGCGGCAATCGACAGGCCGACGATGGCCACGAAGCAGATGTGCCAGTTCCAGTGATTGGCCAGGAACAGGCCGGCCGGGACGCCGAGCACCTGGCTCGCGGCGAACGCCGTCTGCAGGATGCCCATGGCGCGGCCGCGCTGTTGCAGCGGGAACAGGTCGGTGACGATGGCAAGCACGACGGAGCCGATCACCCCGCCGAACACGCCGGTGACGATGCGGCCGAGCAGCAGCACGTGGAAATTCTGCGCCAGCGCGCAGAGCACGGTGCCGAGCATGAAGCCGACATAGAAGAACAGCAGCAGCCGCTTGCGGTCGAAGCGATCGGCAAAGCCGGCGGCGAGGACGCCGGAAATCCCGGCCGCGAACGCGTAGGCCGAGACCGCGACGCCGAATTGCCCGGCCGTGATGTTCAGCGACGGCATCAGGATGGCGCCGAGCGGCGACATGATGATGAAGTCGAGGATCAGCGTGAATTGCGTGAAGGCGAGCAGCGCGATCAGGAACGATTGGTAGCGCGAGAAGCCGCGCTCCTGCTGGTCGTCGATCGGCGCGGCGATGGTCTGGTCGGACATAAGGCTCATTTCATTTGGGACGGCGGGTTCGGGCTGGCAACAAATAGGGTCGGCGCGGCCCGATTTCAGGGGGCGCGCGGGCAACAGTTCCCTCGAAATTGAACGCGTCGCGGCAATGACTTGGCCCCGACTTGGCCGCGTGCCCACGTCGAACTTGGCGAGAAAATGGGGACAGCGGCGCACCCGAGACGCCATGGCGATTGTTTCCGGTTGTGTCGGTCGATAACTGCAACGGGTGAATGCTGTACTTCACAACCTTGAAAGCGTGCGCACGCCAAGGGTGTGAATCGTGCGGATACATCTCATGGTTCTGTCTGTGGCGACCGCGCAACAGGTCGCTGCAAATCGTTTCAAGCTTGAACGGAGCGGAGCTGAGAGCGGGGCGGGGGTAGCAGGTGGCGCGGGGCCGGGGGCTCGGCTTCGCGCCGACGTTGGAGTAAGGGCATGGTTTCCTCGCGGCTCGCGGCGATCCTGTCGTGCACGGCTCTAAGTGGCGGTTGCCTGTTGTCCACGTCGCCGGCGTTTGCCGCCTGCGACAGTCTCGCGCCGGCGAGCGGGCAGACGGTAACCTGCTCGACCGCAGCGCCGAATCCCTCGCCGGCCGGCGTGCAGGCCGCTGCCGGCAGCTCGAACGTCACCGTGAACGTGCTGCAGGGCGCCGGCATCACGCCCGGCGCCGGAGCGACCGCGATCGGGCTTGTCTCCGGCAGTGCCGCCACCAATAACGGCACGCTGACCATCAGCGGCGGTGGCACCGGCATCTTCGGCAGCGGCGACGGCAACGTCTTCACCAACGGCGCGTCGGGCGTGATCACGACCTCGGGCGCCGGCAGCAATGCGATCGCCGCCAGCAGCAACGGCAACACGCTGATCAATAACGGTGCGATCACGACGCAGAACGGCACCTCGCGCGGCCTTGCCATCACCGGTCTCACGCAGCACAACAACAACACGCTGATCAATACCGGGACGATCACCACCCAGGGCCCGCAATCGCACGGCCTTTATGTGCAGACCGGCGACAGCAACACCTTCACCAATAGCGGCACCATCACCACGGCCGGCGCAGGCGCCCGTGCGATCTTCTCCGCCGGCCAGTTTGCGACCATCACCAATACCGGCACGCTGCTCACGACCGGTGGGGACGCGGGCGGCACCGCCAACAACACCGTGTTCATGCAAGGCAATGCGGGTGTGTTGCGCAACAGCGGCATGATCGAGGCGCGCGGCGTCAATGCCGACGGCGTGTTCTCCAACACCGCCGGATCGTCGTTCACCGCCCGCATCGAGAACCTCGCCGGCGGCAAGATCATCAGCCAGGCGGGACCCGCGATCCGCACGCTCAACGGCGCCACCACCATCGTCAATGCCGGCCTGATCGCCGGCAACAGCGGTACGGCGCTCGCGGGCGGCGGCGGTGCGGTGAATTTGATCCTGCAAACCGGATCGCAGATCGTCGGGCTTGCCGATGGCGGCGGCGGCAACAACCAGGTGCGGCTGCAAGGCAGCGGCACGGCCAACAATGCGTTCGCGCGATTCCAGACGTTGACGATGGAGGGCAATGACTGGACCTGGGCCGGCACCGGCACCTTCGCCAACACCTTCGTCAACAGCGGCTCGCTGACGCTGCAGACGTCGCTGACCGGCAATGTGTCGATCGCGGCCGGCACCAGCCTGCTGGCGGGCAACGGCGCCAATCCGTCGATCACGCCGTTTCCGGGCGGCCCGCCGATCACCGTCACCAATGCCGGCGTCATCAACCTGACCAATGGCGGCGCTACCGCGGCGAACAGCCTGACCATTGCCGGCAACTATGTCGGCAATGGCGGCGGGCTCTATCTGCGCACCGTGCTCGGCGGCGATGGGTCGCCGTCGGATCGGCTCGTCATCTCCGGCGGCAATGCGTCGGGCTCGACCGCGGTGACCGTCACCAATGCCGGCGGCGCGGGCGCGCTGACCACCGCCGACGGCATCATGGTGGTGCAGGCCGTCAACGGCGGCACCACGGCTGCGGGCGCGTTCGGCCTCTCCAACGCCGTCGTAGCGGGCGCGCACGAATATCTCTTGTTCCGCGGCGGCGTCTCCGCCGGCAGCGCCGACAACTGGTATCTGCGCTCGACATTGTTGCCCGGCACGGCCTCGCCTGCGCCGCCGGCTGCGCCCGCGCCGGCGCCGCCTTTATCGCCCAACGTGGTGCCGCCGCCTCCGGGGCTGCCTGCGGAGGATCTGTCGTCGCTGACGCCGCCGCCGGCGGGCGTCGCGCCGGTCCAGCTCTACCGTGAGGAGGTGTCGGTCTATTCGGCGCTGCCGCAGGTGGCGCAAAAGCTCGGGCTGGCGACGCTCGGCACCTTCCATCAGCGCCAGGGCGATCAGGCCTTGCTGACCAGCGGCGGCGAACAGTCGGCGGCGTGGGCGCGTGCCTATGGCTCGCACAGCTCGCAGAGCTGGGCCAGCACGGTCAGCCCCGCCTTCGACGGCACCATGGCCGGCGTGCAGGTCGGCGTCGACATCCTGCGCTTCCAGTCCGCGCCCGAGCATCATGATCGCGCCGGCTTCTTCTATGCGTATGGCTGGGCCAGCGGCAACATCAGCGGCTTCGCGCTCGGCCTGAACGACGTCCGCACCGGCACGCTCTCGATCGACAGCCAGAACATCGGCGGCTACTGGACCCATGTCGGCCCGTCGGGCTGGTATGTCGGCGCCGTGCTGATGGGCAGTTTCTACGGCGCAAGCCCGCAGTCGGATCGTCAGGTCGGCGCACGGGTGTCGGGCACCGGCGTCGCTGCATCGCTGGAAGCCGGCGCGCCGATCCCGCTGAACAGTTTTCTCGCGATCGAGCCGCAGTTGCAGCTGATATGGCAGCGCCAGTCGTTCGACAGCTTCAACGACATGTTTTCGAGCGTCGCGCTCGGCAGTGCCGATACGTTGACCGGGCGGCTCGGCGTGCGCATTCCCTCAACCTTCGTCGTCGGCACGACCGAATTGCGTCCGTATCTCGAGGCCAATCTCTGGCACACGGCCGCGAACGACCGCAGCATCGCCTTCGCGACGACGGACCTGATCGGCGTGCAAAGCCGCGGCACCGCCGTCGAGATCGGTGCCGGCGTCTCCGCGCAGCTCAATCGCACGATCAGCGCCTATGCGAGCGCCGACTACACGACCTCGGTGGACAGCCTCCATCGCGAGGACATCACCGGCCGCTTCGGCCTCCGCGTCAGCTGGCAATGACGGCGCGCCCTCGTGGGGGGCGCGCGGCGGGGACAGCAACCCATTGTCTCCGCTGCACAATGGCGGTACACCCTGAACTATCTGTGCCGGAACAATTAAGGATTCCCGCTGCTCGTGTCCGGCCCTGACGGGCCCCGATACCAATGCGCGATCCGAAGACTGGCGCGTGCTCGCCTGTCGGCGGATTGGACGGTAGTTTATTCCGACAGCGATTCGACGAGGTTTTTGACAGCATGACCATCCGCCTGCATCGCGGCGACCTGCCCGATCTGTCCCGCTACACCGATTCGGTGGCGATCGACACCGAGACCATGGGGCTGCATCCGCACCGTGACCGGCTCTGCGTGGTGCAGATGTCGAACGGCGACGGCACCGCCGACGTGATCCAGATTCCGAAGGGCCACACCGATTCGCCGAACCTGAAGGCGCTGCTCGCCAATCCCAAGATCACCAAGATCTTCCATTTCGCACGGTTCGACGTCGCGGTGCTCTACAACACGTTCGGCGTGATGCCGACGCCGGTCTATTGCACCAAGATCGCCTCGCGGCTGTCGCGCACCTACACCGATCGCCACGGCCTGAAGGATCTGGTGCGCGAGGTGCTGAACGTCGAATTGTCGAAGCAGCAGCAGTCGAGCGACTGGGGCGCGCAAAGCCTCAGCGAGGCCCAGCTCGCCTACGCGGCCTCCGACGTGCTGCACCTGCATGCGCTGCGCGACAAGTTGAACGTCATGCTCGCGCGCGAGGGACGGACCGATCTCGCCCAGGCCTGCTTCGATTTCCTTCCCGCCCGTGCCAGGCTCGATCTCGACGGCTGGGAGGCCGAGGACATTTTCGCCCATTCATGATGAGCGCCGAATTCGTCTCGGCCGGGGCAGTTCCGCCCCGTTTCGGCCAAACTGTTCACGCGTGGTCCGCTGCGGGGGCGCGAGGTGAGGTCCGGGCTGCATATTCGGGCGGCTCCGGCTAGAATAGGGGCAGTTTCGCGCCTCTGGAGCTCAGGTGAATTCGGTTCAGAATCCAGCCTATGTCACGGGCCTCGAGGCGCGCTTTGCCGCCGCCGCGCGGCACAGTCGCATGGTGCGGATTCTGCGCGTCGCGGTTCCCGCGATGGTCGGGCTGGCGATGGCCGTGATCATCTACATCGCACTCTTCAATCCGTTCCACGACCTGATCCCCAAGCTGCCGCTCGAGATGGATAACCTCGTCGTGTCCGGCACCAAGATCACGATGGAAGCGCCGCATATCGCCGGCTTCTCCAACGACGGACGGCCCTACGAAATGTGGGCCAAGGCGGCGATCCAGGATGTCACCGATCCCGACCATGTCGAGCTGAAGACGATCCGCGCCAAGGTGGCGCAGCAGGATCGGTCGACGGTGACGATGGATGCGCGCACCGGCTTCTTCGACAACAAGAAGCAGCTGCTCGACTTGCGCCAGGACATCTTCCTGCAGTCGTCCACCGGCTATGAGGCGAGGCTGACGCAGGCCTTCGTCGACATCAACAAGGGCAACGTGTCGTCGGACGAGCATGTCGACGTCAAGCTGCTCGACGGCACGCTGACCGCCGACAGGCTCCGGATCTACAACAGCGGCGAGCTGGTGCGGTTCGAAGGCAATGTCGTGATGAATCTCGACAAGCTTGGTGACAACAATGCTGCCCCGCCTGCCGAGCCCGCTCCACCGCCGCCGCCGCCGAAGCCGCGCAAATCCGCCAACACGAAATGATTTTGATGATGAGACGTTTTCCGCACGGCATGGCAATTGCGGCGTTCCTGCTCGCGCTTTTCTCCGCGAGTGCCGCGTTCGCGCAGGGCTCGATGAGCGGCGTGCCCAACGCCATGCAGGGCTTCTCGCAGAACCGCGACCAGCCGATCCAGATCGAGGCTGCTTCGCTCGAAATGCGCGACAAGAAAAAGGAGGCGACCTTCGCCGGCAATGTGAAGGTCGTGCAGGGCGACACCACCATGACGTCGAAGACGCTGGTCGTGTTCTACGAGGATAAATCGACCCAGGCGCCGGCGCCCGCCCCGGCCGGCACCAAGGGGGCAAACGCCAAGGGCGCCGCGCCGATGCAGACGGCAACCCCGGGCCCCGGCGGCGCCTCCTCGATCAAGCGGCTGGAGGCGAAGGGCAATGTCGTCGTGACCCAGAAGGATCAGGTCGTCACCGGCGAGACCGCGATCTTCGACACCAAGACCAATCTGATCACGATGCTTGGCGGCGGCGGCAGCCAGGTGGTGCTGACCCAGTGCCAGAATGTGCTGCGCGGCGACCGCCTTTTGGTCGACATGACCACCGGCGTCTCGCGCGTCGAAGCCGACAATGGCAAGGTGCAGGGCCTGTTCATCCAGTCGCCGGGCGGACAGAGCGGCAAGTGCGGCACGCCGGCCGCCCCCGGCTCAGCCCCGGCCCCGTCGCCGATGCAGCTGCTTCCCGGCGGCAAGTCCAAGTAAGCTTCACGTAAGGTCAAGCAGAATCAATCAGTTAGATAATATTCTGCGGCCGCGTGGTTGAAGCCGGCGGGGCGAGACTGTATCTACTGCAGCGGCCCGGCCGAACAATGCGCCTCGAGGGGAATATGTTGGCCGGGACAGGGGCATCCATTCATTCAAGGCGCGGGTGATCGCGCTTTGCCGTGTTGTTCGAGCATGATCTCCGCGCAAACGCGTCCGCTTTTGTCGCGCGGGAAGGCCGGTATTCAGATTTCCGGCTCATGCTTGCGGCTTCGCACGCGAATCGATCGATGCGCAGGCGAGGTCGCGGGATCACCGTGAAAGGCTGAAGCGAAGCGGGGATGGTGGATTTTCTCGGCATGTTCCGGCGGCGCTCTGCGAAACGCAGTACCGGATTTGCGCGCTCGCATGACGACATTACGGCGCTCGACGACCAGTTCGGCGAGATGCTGACGTCTCCAGTGCGCGACGCGCCGCCGATGGCGCGCGCCGCGTCGGCTCCCGGCGTCGAGCTGCCGCGATCCCAACCGGCAGCAGCGCTGGCGCGGGCGAGGCCGGCCAGGAACAGCGCGCCCGCCGCGCCGCAGCTGATCAAGCGGCCGGGTTATCTGGCTGTGCATAGCGTGGAAAAGAGTTTTGGCAGCCGCCAGGTCGTGCGCGGCGTCAGCATCTATGTGCGCCGTGGCGAGGCGGTCGGCCTGCTCGGGCCCAACGGCGCCGGCAAGACCACCGTGTTCTACATGATCACCGGGCTGATCAAGGCCGATCGCGGCGCGATCGAGCTCGATGGCCACGACGTCACCAAGCTGCCGATGTATCAGCGCGCGCGCCTTGGCATCGGCTATCTGCCGCAGGAAGCCTCGATCTTCCGCGGCCTGTCGGTCGAGCAGAACATCCGCGCGGTGCTCGAGGTCGTCGAGCCCTCGAAGAAGAAGCGCGAGCACGAGCTGGATTCGCTGCTCGACGAGTTCAACATCACGCGGCTGCGCAAGAGCCCGTCGATCGCGTTGTCCGGCGGCGAGCGCCGCCGCGTCGAGATTGCGCGCGCGCTGGCGACGCGCCCCAATTACATGCTGCTCGACGAGCCGTTCGCCGGCATCGACCCGATCGCGGTCGGCGACATCCAGGACCTCGTCCGCCATCTCACCAACCGCGGCATCGGCGTGCTCATCACCGACCACAATGTCCGCGAGACGCTCGGCCTGACCGACCGCGCCTATATCGTCTATGCCGGTGAAATCTTGACTGAGGGAAGCCCGGAGGAGATCGTTAATGATCCCGATGTACGTCGGCTTTACCTTGGCGAGGAATTCCGCCTGTAGCGCATGATCCGCCAAAGTGTGAAGCGGTTTGGCGATAAGATCATGCGCTAATTAAAGAATTTGACGCGCGATCGGACGCAAAACAGGGGCGTCCACTTTTGCTGATCGCGGTTATCGCTATTTTCCAATCCGTCAAGCCGTGTACAAGGGCTTCGGACTAATATAAGCAAGAATCGAGCCAACTTTTAGGATCGTTCTTGCCTCCATGGCGCTGACCCAAAGACTAGAGTTCCGCCAGTCGCAGTCGCTGGTGATGACGCCGCAGCTGATGCAGGCGATCAAGCTGCTGCAACTGTCGAACCTTGATCTGTCGGCCTTTGTCGAGGAAGAGCTGGAGCGCAATCCGCTGCTGGAGCGGGCGGCCGACGGACCGGAGCCGCCGGTGGCGGGCGAGCCCGCCATGGAGCGGCCGGACTACGGCGATTCCGACGGTTCCAGCAGCTATGGGGACGATGGCGACGCCTCCGACATGGCCGCAGGCCCAGGCGGCGAGGCCGGATTCGATCCCGGCCAGGAGGAATGGCTGAACCGCGACCTCGGCAGCCGCGCCGAAATCGAGCAGACGCTCGATACCCGCCTCGACAACGTGTTTTCCGAGGAGCCGGCGGAGGCGGCGGCGCGCGCCGCGCAGGATGCACCGCCATCGGTCTACACCGAATGGGGCGGCGGCGCCTCCAGCGACGACGAGTACAATCTCGAAGCTTTCGTGGCCGCCGAGCTGACGCTTGCCGACCACCTCGCCGAACAACTCGCGGTCGCGTTCTCGGCGCCGGCGCAGCGCATGATCGGGCAGTATCTGATCGACCTGGTCGACGACGCCGGCTACCTGCCGGCCGATCTCGGCCAGGCCGCCGAGCGGCTCGGTGCGTCGCAGCAAGCGGTCGACGAGGTCGTCGCCGTGCTGCAGAAGTTCGATCCGCCCGGCGTATGCGCGCGAAACCTGAGCGAATGCCTCGCGATCCAGCTGCGCGAGCTCGATCGCTACGATCCGGCGATGCAGGCGCTGGTCGAGCATCTCGACCTGCTCGCCAAGCGCGACATCGCGGCCTTGCGAAAGCTCTGCGGCGTCGACGACGAAGACATCACCGACATGATCGCCGAGATTCGCCGGCTCGACCCGAAGCCCGGACTGAAGTTCGGCACCGCGCGAACGCAAACCATGGTGCCCGACGTCTATGTGCGTCCGGGTCCCGACGGCGGCTGGCATGTCGAGCTCAACAGCGACACTCTGCCGCGCGTGCTGGTCAACCAGACCTATTACGCTGAACTGTCGAAGACGATCCGCAAGGACGGTGACAAGTCGTATTTCACCGATTGCTTGCAGAACGCGACCTGGCTGGTCCGCGCGCTCGATCAGCGCGCCCGCACCATCCTGAAGGTCGCGACCGAAATCGTCCGCCAGCAGGATGGCTTCTTCACTTATGGCGTCGCGCATTTGCGGCCGCTCAATCTGAAGGCGGTCGCGGACGCGATCCAGATGCATGAATCGACGGTGTCGCGCGTCACCGCCAACAAATACATGGCGACCAATCGCGGCAGTTTTGAATTGAAGTATTTTTTCACCGCCTCGATCGCGTCGGCCGACGGCGGCGAGGCGCATTCGGCCGAAGCGGTGCGTCATCACATCAAGCAATTGATCGACGGCGAGGCCGCGTCGGCGATCCTGTCCGACGACACGATCGTGGAACGTTTGCGCGCCTCGGGCATTGATATCGCCCGCCGTACCGTCGCGAAGTATCGCGAGGCGATGCGGATACCATCCTCGGTGCAGCGCCGCCGTGACAAACAGAGCATGCTCGGTAATGCCCTTTCGGCTCCTGCCTCCTCGTCCGACCGGTCGCGCGACACGGCCTCCGTTTAGGTTACTTCTTGAGCGTGACCCCGTTCGGGTACGGACCGGGCCATGCGCTCGTTGCGTTCGCGCCAAATCGGGATAGTCTCAATCTTTCCAGGTCGAACGTCGTCCAGAAAGGGAGGTAACCGGAAGCCCAGCAAGCATCATGCTCCTGCAAGAGTGATCGAGGCATCCAGCAATTGAGGCATCAAATGACCCTTCGAATCTCGGGAAAGAGCATCAGCATCGGCGAGGCGCTTCGCGCGCGCGTCAGCGAGCGCACCGACGAGGTCCTGCGAAAGTATTTTGATGGCAACTATTCGGGTCACATCACGCTGAGCAAGGATGGCTTCGGCTTCCGAACCGATTGCGCGCTGCATCTGGATTCCGGCATCACGCTGGAAGCCGAATCCAACGCCACCGACGCCTATGCCAGCGCGGACGCCGCGCTCTTGATGATCGAGAAGCGCCTGCGCCGCTACAAGAGCCGGCTCAAGGATCGCTCCGCCCGCAAGACCTATGCCGCGACGGCCGCGCTCGCCGAATTGAACGGCGTCGGGCTCGACGCGCCGAGCTACGTCATCGAGGCGCCCGAGAACGAGGACGAGGTCACCGAATACAGCCCGGTGATCATTGCCGAGGCAACCACCGCGCTGAAGCGGCTGTCGGTCAGCGAAGCCGTGATGGAGCTCGATCTGACCGGCGCCTCCTGCCTGGTGTTCCAGCATGGCGGCAGCGGCCGGTTGAACATCATTTACCGCCGTACGGACGGTAATGTCGGCTGGGTCGATCCGCCGGCGGTGAGCCCTTGAGGATAGTTGGCAGATGGCATTGACGTCCGAAGCCGGCCCTGCTTATGGTCCGCCGCCTCCAGGAACAAGGGGGGCGGAACAGGGTTCGCAGGTGTTGGCACCGCCGATACGTTGGAGTAGAAGCCCTGCCAACCGGACCCGGGCTAAGCCCGCATCCCACCTCATCTTCTTGACGCCGCCGCTGTAAAGCCTATTTCGCAACCTGACGGTCATTCACCTCGGAACGTCCCAATGCCGATTACCGATTTGGTCGCACCCGAGGCGATTCTCCCGGCTTTGAAAGTCATCAGCAAGAAGCAGGCGCTGCAGGAACTCGCCGCGCGTGCCTCCGCTCTGACCGGGCAGAATGAGCGCGCCATCTTCGAGGTGCTGCTGCAGCGCGAGAAGCTCGGCACCACGGCGGTCGGCTATGGCGTCGCCATTCCGCACGGCAAGCTGCCCAAGCTGGAGAAGCTGTTCGGCTTCTTCGCCCGCCTTGAGCGCCCGATCGATTTCGAGGCGATGGACGGCCAGCCGGTCGACCTGATCTTCCTGCTGCTCGCACCGGAAGGCGCCGGCGCCGACCATCTCAAGGCGCTGGCGCGGATCGCCCGCCTGCTGCGCGACCAGGACGTCGCCAAGAAGCTGCGCGCCTCACGCGACGCCCAGGCGATCTACTCGGTGCTCGCACTGCCGCCGGCGAGCGCGGCGTAAGGCCGCCTGCCGTACGATTTTGCGGGCGCTTGGCGGCCCGTGGTATAGTTCGTTCGTGACGCGAACCGAAGCCCTCAGGAAGCTCCGTGACCAGGCCGATGCCATCAAGGCACTCGGGGCGACTTCGCTGTATCTATTTGGTTCGACTGCGCGCGACGAGGCTCGTGCAGGGAGTGATATTGATCTTTTCGTGGACTACGATCCTCGCAGCCGGTTCAATGCTCTCGACCTGGTCGCGACCAAGCGACTGCTCGAAGAGAGTCTCGGCGTCGAAGTCGATCTCACCACACGCAAAGGACTTCATCCACTGATTCGAGAGCGGATCGAGGCGGAGGCAACGCGGGTTTTCTGAATGATCGTGCGCTCCCCTTGCTTCGTATCCACGACATGCTCGAAAGCATCCGTGGCATCGAAAAGGCGTTGGCAGGAAAATCCATCCGCGACTACGAGCGCTCGTGGCTGCTGCGCTCCGCAATTGAACGCGGAATCGAAGTCATTTCGGAAGCGAGCCGCCACCTCGGCAGCGAGTTAAAGGCTCAGCACGAGAATGTCCGCTGGAAAGACATCGCAGGCATAGGCAACATCTTGCGGCATGATTACCAGCGCGTTGACGCCACGAGGTCAAGGATGATCTACCACCGCTGAAGGCCGCGCTGTTGGCGCTCAAGGCTTCATTGGAGTAGTCCGTAGCCCGGATGGAGCGAAGCGCAATCCGGAGCTACTCTAACTGCGGATAGTTCAGTCCCGGATTACGCTGCGCTCCATCCGGGCTACGGAGCGTTCGCAAACCTCTCAGCAGATCGTCGGCAGCAGACGGCGAACCTCGTCGAGCAGATCGGGGATTGCCTTCTCGTCATTGGCGAGATGCCGGAGCAGCGCGCTCTGGAACAGGCCGTCGAACAGCGCGTACAGCGCCGCCGGTGACGATGCCGGCCGCTTGTTGCCGAGCTCGGCGTAGCGCGTGGCGATGCGCCAGATCATCGCTTCCAGGCTCTTGTCGATCTCGAGCACGTCCTTGCGGAACGCCGGCTCGAACATCGCCTGCGAGCGCAGATCGTACCAGAGCCGATGCATGCGCGCTTCGTTTTCGAGCGTGGCCGCGAGCTTGGCGAGAAAACCTTCGGTCAATTCGTCGCGGCTGCGTGCTGTCGTCACCACCTCGTCATAGCGCGTCACGCATTTCGCCTTGTAGTGGCGGACGCAGCAGCAGATCAAATCGAGCTTGTCGCTGAAGTAGTAGTGAAACACGCCGTGCGTGAATGCGGAGTTTTGCGCGATCTCGCGCAGGCTGGTGCGCGCGAAGCCGAGCTCGCCAAGCGTCTCCAGCGCGGCCTCCGCGAGCTCGACGCGCCGCGCGTTGAACTTCTCGTCGCGCAGCGCCTCGGCCGCTACAGCCACCCGTTGGGCCGCTCCTGTCGCTTGCCGCGCCATTCCGTGCCTTCCCTCTGCTTCTTCCCTCGAGCAACTATACCGCGGCGACCGCGGCGCGCTCCATCTCTTCACAATCATCCTCTTTGACACTTGTCAAATTCAGACTTGACAAGTGTCAAGTTCCTGGATGAGGGTTGGCGCAATAAATTTGGACAACCGTCAAGACGGCTGACCAATCGAGAAACAGGAGGAGATGCACCGCCGGGCACGCCAACGCTGCGCCCTGCCGACGCCGGCCGCGATCACCATTGCGCTCCAAATGCGCAGGCCCCGGCCCGCGCTGCCTCTGTCAGCACCACCATCAATCGGCAAGCAAAGGGAGGACTACGTCATGAGTGGGAAGAGCCTTGAAGGCAGGAAAGCCCTGGTCACCGGCGGCGCCCGGGGGATTGGCGCGGCGATCGCGCAGGCATTGGCGCGGTCCGGCGCCGCGGTCATGATCGGTGACATTCTGGATGACGCCGGCAAGGCCAGCGCCGCCGAGATCGCCAAGGCCGGGGTCAAGACCGGCTTCGTCAAGCTCGACGTCACTGACGATGCGCAATGGGAGCGGGCCGCCGCAGCGACGGTCGAAACTCTCGGCGGCTTCGACATCCTGATCAACAATGCCGGCATCGAGATCACGTCGCTGGTCGCCGACATCAAGGCCGAGGACGCGCGCCGCATGTGCGACGTCAACATCGTCGGCACCGTGCTCGGCATGAAGCACGCCTTCCGCGCGATGCGGCCGGGCGGCGCCGCGGGCAAGGGCGGCGCGGTCGTCAATATCGCTTCGGTCGCGGCGACGATCGCCTTCCCGAGCATCGCGGTCTATTCCGGCACCAAATCCGCGGTCGACCGCATGACGCGGGTCGGCGCGATGGAAGCCGGCAAGCTCGGCTATGGCGTGCGCGTCAACTGCATCTATCCAGGCCTGATCCCGACTGACATGGGCCTGCAGCTCGCCAACGACATCGTGAAGATCGGTCTCGCGCCCGACGTCAACGCCGCTGTCGGTTCGGTGGTGGAGCAGACGCCGCTCGGCAAGCTCGCGGAGGTCTCCGACATCGCCGACGCCGCCGTGTTCCTGTGCTCGAACGATGCGCGATTCATCACTGGCATCGGCCTGCCGGTCGATGGCGGCATGGGCATGTAGCAACAAAGCCGACAACAAGCATTTCGGAGGATCGCAATGAGCGACAAGAAGCCCGTCATCGTCTATGGCGCTTCCGGCTATACCGGCCGGCTGGTCTGCGAATATCTGCGCGAGTACAACATCCCCTTCATCGCCGCTGGCCGCAGCGCCGAGAAGCTCAACGCCGCGATGAAGTCGAACGTGGCCGGCATCGAGACCGCCGACTACGAGGTCGTGTCGGTGCCGCACACCGTGGCCGCGCTGACTGAATTGTTCAAGGGCGCCTCGGTGGTGCTCAACACCGTGGGCCCCTTCGCCAAGTTCGGCGGCGAGGTGGTGCAGGCCTGCCTGGCTGCCAGGTGCCACTACACCGACACGACCGGCGAGCAGGATTGGCTGATCACGCTCGAGCAGGAGTTTGGCACGAAATTCGCCAATGCCGGCCTGCTGCTGGCGCCGGGCATCGCGCAGATGTACACCACCGGCGAGATCGCCGCGCAGCTGTGCCTGGAAACGCCCGGCCTCGACACACTTGATATCGCCGTGTTCTGGGGCGGCAGCCCGACCATCGCCTCGACGCAGACCATCCTGGTCAACGCCGCGATGGCCAAGGCCTACTACCTGGAGCAGAACAAGTACGTCGAGCATCAGCCCGATGCCGGCCTCTACAACCTCGCCATCCCCGGCCAGCACGAGCTGGCGCTGGCGCTGCCGTGGGGCGGCACGTCGCACCCGGTGTGGTTCAAGCAGGATCCGCGCGTGGCCAACGTGAAGGTGCTGGGCGGCGTGTTCAATCGCGCGCTGATGCTGGGCGTGCCGCAGATCGTCGCCGCCGCGCTGGAGGCGACCAAGGACATGAAGCCCGACGAGCGCTACGCCGCGCTGGCACAGACCGCTGCCGGCGTGATGAACACCATGCCGCCGCGCGAGAACCCGCGTGTCAACAAGTCGCTGGATTCGGTGTATGCCTCCGGCCCGCTGGGGCGCGCGCACTGCGTCATCTACGGCAACAGCAACTACAAGCAGACCGGCATGCTGCAGGCCTATGCTGCCGCGCACCTGCTGCAGCAGCCGCCCAAGCGTGTAGGGTTCGCCTCCGGCTGTCAGGCGTTCGGCCATCGCGAGCTGCTCGGGCAATTGCGCAGTTTTGGGCTGGTCGGCAAGCCGGTCCTGACCGTGCATGATTGAGCTTGAGCCCCGCTCGGATCGGGGCTCGACACTCCTTCCCTGAAGCGTTTTCGTTTTGCTCGAAAACGCACCTTCCGCGGGTGACGCAGTAGCGCGTCACCCGCCTCTTGCGCGAGACCTGCCATGCGCTTCATCGATTATCTCGATAAGGGTGCCTCGCTCGGCGCCGACGTGCCGTGTCTCACCATGGACGGGCGCGACCTCAGCTATGGCGAGGTGCAGCGGCTGAGCTACCGGATCGCGCGCGGGCTCGAGCGGTCGGGTATCTCTCCGGGCGAGAAGGTCGCGATCCTGTCCGGCAACGATCCGCTCGCTTTCGCCTGCGTGTTCGGCATCTCGCGCGCGGCTGCCGTGTGGTGTCCGATCAATCCGCGCAACGAGGCGACCGAGAACAAGTTCATCCTCGATCAGTTCGATTGCAGCCTGCTGCTGTTTCATTCCAGCTTTGCGCCGATGGTCGAGGCGGTCCGGCAGGACCTGCCCAAGCTGCGCGCGCTGGTCTGTCTCGACGCCGAGCTGCCGTTCGCGCCGTCATTCGAGCGCTGGCTCGGCGGGCTTACTGATGATGTCTATCAGCGCGCCACGATCGACGATCTCGCGATGATCCCGGGGACCGGCGGCACCACCGGCAAGCCGAAGGGCGTGATGCTGTCGGGACGCAACATCGAGGCGATGACCGCGCTGACCCTGATGGGCTATCCGTTCAAGGGCCGCCCGATTTATCTCGCGCTGGCGCCGCTGACGCATGCCGCCGGCGTGCTCTGTTTCCCGATCATGACGTTGGGCGGCCGGGTCGTGATCATGCACCACCCTGACATCGGCGAGTTCCTGGCGCTGATCGAGCGCTACCGCGTCACCCACACCTTCCTGCCGCCGACCGTGATCTACATGCTGCTCGATCATCCCGGGCTCGACGCGGCCGATCGCAGCTCGCTGCAATGCTTCTGGTACGGCGCGGCACCGATCTCGGCGACGCGGCTAGCGGAAGCCTTGAAGCGGATCGGGCCGATGGCGCAGCTCTTCGGCCAGACCGAGGCGCCGATGATGATCTCGATGATGCCGCCCGCCGATCACTACAATCCGGACGGCACCATCGCGATGGAGCGACTCTCGTCGGCCGGGCGGATCGGCCCGCTGGTGCAGGCCGGCATCATGGATGGCGACGGCAAGCTGTTGCCGGCGGGATCGCGCGGCGAGATTGTGGTACGCGGCTCGCTTGTCATGGAAGGCTACTACAGGAACCCCGAGGCCACGCGCGAGGCTTCGGCGCATGGCTGGCACCACACCGGCGACATCGGCTACATCGACGGTGACGGCTATCTCTATATCGTCGATCGCGCCAAGGACATGATCATCACCGGCGGCTTCAACGTATATTCGATCGAGGTCGAGAACGCGTTGCGCGCCCACGAGGCGGTGCAGGATTGCGCCGTCATCGGATTGCCCGACGACAAATGGGGCGAGCGGATCGTCGCCGTGGTGCAGCCGCGCGTCGGCCACACTGTCGACGCGAGCGGGCTCGCCGCCTTCGTCAAGCAGCAGATCGGCAGCATCAAGACGCCGAAGCAGATCGAGGTCTGGGACGATCTGCCGCGTTCCAAGGTCGGCAAGGTGCTGAAGCCGGACATCCGCGCGCGGCTGGTGCAACGCTAGCCCGTGCGATCCGATGTCTACCTCTTGCCGTACTCGGTGAACACGTAGTCGCGATTCTGTACCACCGTGTGGCACGCATGGCCGCACTTCGCGTCGTTTTCCTGCGGCGGATTGTCCGCCGTAGTGGCGGGCCTGAACACATCTGACGCCGCGTCATACTCGAACGCGCCGTATCCCCATCCGCCACTGTCTGCGAACCTCTTGCTGTCCTTGACCATGAAGTCGACGTCATGCTGCGCACCCGGCACCGTCGGTTGACCGGGATACGCCTCCTGCTTCTTCGGGATCCAATGGATCTTCGCCATCTTGGCGCCATCCGGGAACGGCTTGCCATTGCCGGGTATGCCTTCCCGGAAGGCGCCGATCATCGCCGGATTGCCCAGGATCGCGGCGATGACGCCTTCGTTCTCGCTGATCGCGATCACGGGCCAGTCCTCGTATCCCCTGAACTCGGAGAACGCGAGACCGTTGGGCACCTGCAGGCTGTACTTGTCCTGCGCGGAAATCGCGACACCTGTCGCGAGGACGGAAATCGACACCGAAGCAACGAGATTGATCAGCGAGCTCTTCTGCATGGTCGCATCTCCTTCAATCGATTTGGCGGCGAATGATTCGTGCTGGAAATTCCTTGTCGCAGTGCTTCTCGCGGGAACTTATTACAGCACGGAAATGCACGGAGCGAAATGGAGCCGCGGCCATGGTCCGCTGCCCAAGGCTGCGCAATGAATTGCTCAAGTTGAGCGAGCTTTCGCTTGGCGATCGAAGACACGAGCACCTATTGACAACCAGCCGATGACGCCGGAAGACGGACGCGCGCAACGAACCAGGGATGACTGATGTCCCGCGATTTTCGCCTTGATCGCGTTCCCGTCGACGTTCTCGCTTACGAGCTCGCCGAAGAGAGGGCGAGTGCGCTCGGCCGCATGGGCCGCGCGCTGGAACAGGCACTCGCCAGGCTGCGCGAGTTCGATGCCGCCCATCCGCGCGCTGAAACATCGACGTCAACACAACAGGCACGGCGCCTCCTGGTGCGGGAGGCCGGCCATGCGCTCTGGATGTTCGTGGTGCAGCGGGAAGCCTGCGGGCTGCGCAACAACCGCATGCTGATGCGCGACTACAACGTGCCCGGCGAGGTGCAGCTCAGCATGGGCCCGATGCTCGCCACGTCGACCTCATCGCCATAAAAAATGCGCAGGCCCCCTCGGTGACGAAGCAGGCCCGCGCATTGAATTCGCGGATGCTGAATTCAGCCGTAGATTTGCGTCAGTGGACGCTGACGGCCTGCAGCTCGTTGCTCCACGCATTTGCGACCGCGGCTTCGCGGCTGTCGGTCAGCATGATCGGCGTGCCGTCGGCGGCGTGCAGTGCGAACAGCTTGAGGCCCGGCGCGATCTTCGGCGCTTGCGGAAAGAGATCCGGCACGTCCTCGGAGCGGACCTGCTTCACGTAGGCGATATGACCTTCGCCCAGATGGGCCAGCGCTTCCGGCGTGACGCTCTCGGATTCGATGGTGGTGGTACTCAGTTCACTCATGGTCTCGACTCCTCAGTCAGATAAGCGGTCGAGTCCGCTCGTTGTTTCTATTATTCGTGCTCATTGATAGCGATTGTCTTAATGACCCGTTCAGGTTCCGGCCTGGCCAGGTCGATCGACAACAACCCGTTCTTCAGATCCGCGCCCAGCACATGCATCCCCTCCGCCAGCACGAAGGTGCGCTGGAAGTGGCGCGCGGCGATGCCGCGATGGATGTATTGCCGGGCCTTGTCGTCCTGCTGGCGGCCGCGGATGACGAGCTGATTTTCCTCAATAGTTACATCGAGTTGGTCGCGGGTGAAGCCCGCCACCGCCAGCGTGATGCGCAGCCGCTCAGGCTGCCCGTTGGTACGGTCGCACCGCTCGATGTTGTACGGAGGATAGCCGTCGGCGCCCTTCACGACGCGGTCGAGCGCACGCTCGATCTCGTCGAATCCCAGAAGGAACGGACTGGACAACGATGGAACACGAGACATTACAAAGTCCTCTCGAAGCGACTTTGAGGGGCCCTTGCGGCGCCCCATGCAACCGGCGGGCCGTCTGGCCTCCGGTCAGTGAGGGATATGGGGGCGATCTGGATAGCGTTCAAGCAGCCCCGAAACCAGCCTAAACGCCCGCAACATGGGGGTAAATTCTTCCCGATCGGTTACTCCCCGACGCGCTTGCGGCCATCGGCGGTAAAAAGATGCAGCTTGTCGCGGGGGGCGACGGCCCGGATCCGCTCGCCGATGGCGGGACCCGAGACACCGGGAACCCGGACGATCACCTCACCGGGCGGCAGCTCGCCCGGATTGGCGGCAACGCCCTGCTCCTCGCGCTGGCGGCTGCCGTAGACGAAGGTCTCGGCGCCGACATGCTCGATCGCCTCGACCGTAAGGCCAAGCGCGACGCCGCCGGATGCGGTCTCGCTCGAGATCACGAAATCCTCCGGCCGGATCCCGACAATGCCGGCGCCGTCGGCGCCCGTGATCTGGGACTTCAGCTCGTCCGCGCGCAGCGGCATCAGGTTCATCGGCGGGGCGCCGATGAAGGAGGCGACGAAGGTGGTCGCCGGCTTCTGGTAGATGTCCAGCGGATTACCGATCTGCTCGACCTGGCCGCCGTTCATGACGACGAGGATGTCGGCGAGCGTCATCGCCTCGAGCTGGTCGTGGGTGACGTAGATCGATGTGGTGTTGAGCCGGCGCTGCAGCTTGCGGATCTCGACCCGCATCGCGATGCGCAACTTGGCGTCGAGGTTCGACAGCGGCTCGTCGAACAGGAACACTTTTGGCTGGCGCACGATGGCGCGGCCCATCGCGACGCGCTGGCGCTGGCCGCCGGAAAGCTGGCGCGGCTTGCGCTCCAGCATCGGCGAGAGCTCGAGGACGCGCGCGGCTTCCTCGACGCGGGTCTTGATCTCGGCCTCGGCCATGCCGCGGTTGCGCAGGCCGTAGGCCATGTTGTTGTAGACGCTCATATGCGGATAGAGCGCGTAGTTCTGGAACACCATCGCGATGTCGCGATCAGCAGGCTCGACCTGGTTCACGACGCGGCCGCCGATGTCGATCTCGCCGCCGGTGATGGTCTCGAGCCCCGCGACCATGCGGAGCAGCGTGGACTTGCCGCAGCCGGATGGGCCGACCAGCACGCAGAACTGGCCGTCGCCGACGTCGACATCGACACCCTTGATGGCCTCGAATCCGCCGGGATAGGTCTTGCGGACGCTGCGCAGCGTGACGTTAGCCATTACTTTTCCGTCTCCACCAATCCGCGCACGAACAGTTTCTGCATCACGACGACGACGAACACCGGCGGCAGCATCGCGAGCAACGCGGTCGCCATCACGATCGGCCATTCGGTCAGCGCGTCCGTCGTCGTGATCATCTTGCGGATGCCGACCTGGATGGTCTGCATGTCGTCGCGCGTGGTGATCAACAGCGGCCAGAGGTACTGATTCCAGCCGAGGATGAAGAGGATCACGAACAGCGCGGCCATGTTGGTGCGCGACAGCGGCAGCAGCGTATCCCAGAAGAAGCGGAACGGGCCCGCGCCGTCGATCCGCGAAGCCTCCAGCAATTCATCCGGCACGGTCATGAAGAACTGGCGGAACAGCAGCGTCGCGGTGGCCGACGCAATCAGCGGCAGCGACAGGCCGGCATAGCTGTCGAGCAGATGCAGATCGGCGACGATCTTGTAGGTCGGATAGATGCGTACCTCGACCGGCAGCATCAACGTGATGAAGATGATCCAGAAGATCGCCATCCGGAACGGAAACCGGAAATACACGATCGCGTAGGCCGAGATGATCGAGATCGCGATTTTGCCGACCGCGATCAAGAGCGCCATGACCAGCGAGTTCAGCATCATGTGGAGCACCGGCTCGCGGGTCGAGCCGCTCGTGCCGACAAACAGCGTCTGGTAGTAGGTCTGGAGGAAATGGCCGCCGGGCAGCAGCGACATCTGGCCGTTGGCGATCACGGTGTTGTCCTGGGTCGAGGCGACCAGCGCGAGATAGACCGGGAAGGCGACGATCGCGATCCCGATCCACAGGATGGCGTGAGCCAGATAGCGCTGGAAGCCTTCCTCCTCGACCATCAGTAGGTCACCTTGCGTTCGACGAAGCGGAACTGGATCGCCGTCAGCATGACGACGATGACCATCAGGATGACCGACTGCGCCGCCGACGAGCCGAGATTGCCGCCGAGCAGGCCGTCCGTATAGACCTTGTAAACCAGCGTCTCGGTCGCCTTGCCGGGACCGCCGCGGGTCATGGTGTCGATGATGCCGAAAGTGTCGAAGAAGGCGTAGACGATGTTGATGACCAAGAGGAAGAAGATGGTCGGCGACAGCAGCGGGAAGATCACGGTCCAGAACCGCCGCATCGGCCGGGCGCCGTCGATCGCGGCGGCCTCGATCACGCTTTTCGGGATGCTCTGCAGCCCGGCGAGGAAGAACAGGAAATTGTAGGAGATCTGCTTCCAGGCCGCGGCGAGGATGATCAGGGCCGCCGCCTGGTCGCCGTCGAGCAGCGGATTCCAGTCGATGCCCATGGCGCGCAGATAGCGCGACAGCACGCCGAGCGAGGGGTGCAGCATGAACACCCAGAGTACGCCGACCACCGGCGGGGCCACCGCATAGGGCCAGATCAGCAGCGTGCGATACAGCGTCGAGCCGCGCAGTGGCCTGTCAGCCATGACCGCGAGCAGCAGCGCGAAGGACAGCGAGGAGACCGCGATCGCGAACGAGAACACGAAGGTCCGGACGATCGCCGCGAAATAGGCCGGGTCCTTGAACAGCTCGAGATAGTTCTCGAACCAGACGAAGCTGGTGGAGAGGCCGAAGGCGTCCTGCAGCAGGAAGGACTGGATCACCGCTTGCACGGCCGGCCAGTAGAAAAAGATCAGGACGATCGCGAGTTGCGGGGCAACCAGCGCGTAAGGCAACAGCTTTGACTGGAAAATCGCTTGCTTTTGCATGGGCTCGGAGGAAGGGCAGGCCGCGGATGCGGCCTGCCGGTTGATCGCCCTAAAGCGCGATGAGATGAGCTTGGATCGTCATCGCGCTTTAGCTTGTCGTCTGGGCATGATCTTTTCGGAAAGCCGCTTCGCACTTTTCCGGATCATGCCCGAAGGCATCATGTCAGCGGACGGCGGTCTTTTCAAACTGCCGCAGCATCTGGTTGCCGCGCTCGACGGCGGCGTCCAGCGCCTGCTTGGCGGTCTTCTTGCCGGCCAGCGCCTGCTCGATCTCCTCCGACCACATGTCGCGCAGCTGCACCATGTTGCCGAGGCGCAGACCGCGGGAATTCGCGGTCGGCTCCTTGTTGGTGAGCTCGAGCAGCGGGGTCTCGAGATAGGGCTGGTCCTTGTAGAAGCCTTCTTCCTTGGCCTTGGCGTAGGCGGCCTTGGTGATCGGCAGATAACCCGAGGCCTTGTGGATCCAGACCTGGCGGTCGGTGTCCGAGAGGAAGGTCAGGAACTTGGCCACGCCCTTGTATTCCTCGGCCGACTTGCCGCCCATCACCCAGAGCGAGGCGCCGCCGATGATCGAGTTCTGCGGCGCGCCCTTGGCGTCGGGATAATACGGCATCGGCGCCGCGGTGAAGTTGAACTTGGCCTGCGCCTTGACGTTGCCGAAGAAGGCCGACGAGGTCAGGTAGATCGGGCATTCGCCCGAGGTGAAGCGGCCTTCGCCGGTGTTGGTGCGGCCGGCATAGTCGTAGGTCTTGTCCTTCTGCAGCTCGACGAGGCTCTCGAGATGCTTGACCTGCAGCGGGCCGTTGAATTCGAGCACGGTGTCGAAGCCGTCGAGGCCATTGGCCTTGCTGGCGAGCGGCACATTGTGCCAGGCCGAGAGCTGTTCGAGATTGACCCAGGTGACCCACGAGCCGGAGAAGCCGCAGGTGTTATAGCCGGCTGCCTTCAGCTTCTTGGCGTCGTCGAACACTTGCGGCCAGGTCTTCGGAATCTCCGCGATGTTGGCCTTCTTCAGCGCATCGAGATTGATCCACATCACCGTCGACGACGAGTTGAAGGGGAACGACAGCATCTCGCCCTTGGAGGTCGAGTAGTAGCCGGTGATCGCGGGCAGATAGACGCCCGGATCGAACTTCTCGCCGGCGTCGGCCATCAGCTTGTAGACCGGTTTGACGGCGCCGGTGGCGGCCATCATCGTCGCGGTGCCGACCTCGAACACCTGCATGATATGCGGCGCGTTGCCGGCGCGGAACGCGGCGATGCCGGCGTTCATGGTGTCGGCGTAGCCGCCCTTGTAGGTCGGGATCACCTTGTAGTCGGATTGCGAGGCGTTGAAGTCGTTGGCCAGCTTGACGATGACGTCGTTGTTGGCGCCGGTCATCGCGTGCCACCACTGGATCTCGGTCACCGCGAACGCGGGCGACGCGAATGCAAGCGCGGCAGCGGCTGCCGCGGCAGCGCCTAGTCGTCGAAAGAACATCAAAACCCCTCCCAATTGGAACATCATCTTTCGTTGCGCGCGTTATCAGCGCCGGATGACGTTCAAATGACCGTATAAACGAAAGTCATGGTAGGGGGGAAGCCGAAGCGAAGGGAAGCGGTAAAAAAGGCGAAGACCGCAGCCGGCTCCGTGCGGTGCAGCGCCAAACGCGACGTTGCACCGCAGTGTTGATGCGTCGGCCGGTTCGATACGGGCCGACGCTCCAGCTTTGTCCTGACGCGAACCGGTGCGCATCCCGCATCACGTGCGGGACAGGCTCGAAAACGCCTTTAGCGCTTGCGCTGGGGACCGCAGACCACGCCCTTCTCAACCAGGCCGTTGATCTCGTCCTTCGAGTAGCCGAACTCGCCGAGCACTTCCGCGGCGTGCTGGCTGAACTTCGGCGGCGTCCGGCGCAGGTTCGGCTTGGTGCGTTCGAGGCGGATCGGCGAGGCGACGCCCTTGTACCAATCCTTCTCGATGACGTCGCCGCGATGAATGGTGTGCGGGTTGGTCAGCGCCTGGTCGATCTTCTGCACCGGGCCAGCCGGCAGGCCGGCGGCGAGCAGCCGGTTGCACAGCGGCTCGGCCTCGTGCTGGCTGAACACCGCGGCCAGCTCGACGCGGAGCGCATCGCGGTTGGCGATGCGGTCCTTGTTGCGGGCAAAGCGCGGGTCGGTGCCGAGCTCGGGCTTGCCGATCTCCTTGGCGAGCTTGCGGAAGGTTCCGTCATTGCCGACGCCGATGAAGATGTTGTCGGTCTTGGTCGGGAAGATCGCGTACGGCACGAGGTTGGGATGCTCGTTGCCGGTGAGCGACGGCGGCTTGCCGTGCATGAAGTAGTTCGCGGTGTGCGGATGCATGATCGCGAGCCCGGTCTCGTACAGCGTCGTCTCGATGAACTGGCCGAGCCCCGAGCGCTGCCGCTCCGACAGCGCCATCAGGATGCCGATCGTGGCGTAGAGCCCGGTGGTGATGTCGACCAGCGGCACGCCGATCCGCATCGGGCCGCTCTCCGGCGAGCCGGTCGCCGCGATCATGCCGGTCATCGCCTGGATGATCGCGTCATAGCCGGGATTGCCGCCGCGCGGGCCGTCGGCGCCGAAGCCGGAGATCCGGCAATGCACGAGGCGCGGAAATTTCGCGCGCAGCGCGTCGTTGCCGATGCCCCATTTGTCGAGCGTGCCGGGCTTGAAATTCTCGATCAGCACGTCGGCGGTCTCGAGCATCTTCATCAGCACCGCGCGTCCGCCCTCGGAAGCGAGGTCGAGGCCGATCGAGCGCTTGTTGCGGTTGATGCCGACGAAATAGGCCGCGTCTTCTTCGTGGAAGGGAGGACCCCAGTCTCGCACCTCGTCGCCGGCGGGCGGCTCGACCTTGATCACGTCGGCGCCGTGGTCGGCGAGAATCTGGGTGCAATACGGACCGCCGAGCACGCGCGTCAGATCGACCACGCGCAGGCCGGTCATCGCGCCCGTAGCCGCTGGGGTATTCATGGAAGCAACCTTCGCTCAGTTGGGATCAGATAACGAGGGTCCCAGAGCTAACGGTCTTCAGCCGGGGCAGCAATGCTTCCGTCGGCGCAGGCCCATGCAGCAGACGGCGCATGCGTTCGCCAAGCGAACGCGCCGCTGAAAGAGCAATGGTCCGCCACGTGTTGCGGCGGACCATTGCGTGATGTGGAATTAGACGACGCTCAGCTTGACGTCGACATTGCCGCGGGTCGCGTTGGAATAGGGGCACACCTGGTGGGCCTTCTCGACCAGCGCTTCGGCATCGCTGCGCGCAAGGCCGGGCAGCGACACCGCGAGCTCGACGGCGAGACCGAACCCGCCTTCCGAGCGCGGGCCGATGCCGACCGTCGAGGTCACCGAGGCGTCGGCGGGAACCTTGGGGCCGCCCTGCGACGCCACGAACTTCATCGCGCCGATGAAGCAGGCGGCATAGCCTGCCGCGAACAGCTGCTCCGGATTGTTGCCGGCACCGCCGCCGCCACCGAGCTCCTTCGGGGTCGTGAGCTTGACGTCGAGTGCGCCGTCGAGCGTCGCCGCATGGCCGTCGCGGCCGCCGGTTGCCTTGGCGCTGGTCTTGTAGAGCACGTTCACAGACATCGTGGTCTCCCTTGGTGGGTTGAGCTTGAATTCGATGACGCATGTATTGCACGCAAATAGATTGCGCACAATATAAAATATGCGGTCTCACATTTAATTGTTCGCAATTGAATCCGCGGTCCCGTGAGCCCAGAATGACCCGGAAACGAGATGGATTCGATGGGAATCATGGCCAGGAAACCGACGGCCGCGGATCAGGCGCTGCGGCTCGACAATCAGATCTGCTTTGCGGTCTATTCGACCGCGCACGCCTTCAACCGCGTCTACAAGCCGCTGCTCGACCGGCTCGGGCTGACCTATCCGCAGTATCTCGTGATGCTAGCGCTGTGGGAGCGCGACGACGTCGCGGTGAAGGACCTCGGCGAGCGCCTGTTCCTGGATTCCGGCACGCTGACGCCGCTCTTGAAGCGGCTGGAGGCGGCGGAGTTGATCAAACGGACCCGCAGCACCGCGGACGAGCGGGTGGTGCTGATCGCGCTGACGCCGCAGGGCCACGCGCTGCGCGAAAAGGCCAAGGCCGTGCCGCAGTTGATCCTCGCGGCCTCGGACTGCACCGTCGGCGAACTGATGGCGATGAAGGACGAGATCGTCGCGCTGCGCGACCGGCTGAATGCGGTGCTGGGGGAGTAGGGGCGGTCGGGGCGGTTAGGCGCTTCTTGGCGAAGGCGCGGCCGGATGCGGACTTCAGATATTTTCAAAAGCGACGGCCTGCTTCTCGTCGCTGAAAGCGACGTAGGTCTTGAGCCGCCACGGTCCAAATTTGGATGTATGGGGCACTTCCCCGGCATTGTGCTTAGCCAGTCTAGCCCGCAGATCGGTAATCCCGACATAGAAGTGCAGGCAATCAAGGCTCTCGAGAATGTAAACGTATTTCATCTGTTCCCCCCAACACACGGCTGATGGGGTGGATGCTAACGCATTCGGATTTCGGAGAGAGCCCGGCTCCGCCCTTCGGGCTACGCCGCGGCAGCCTTCGCTCACTTCGCTACGATGGACTATCCGGGCTTGCCGAGCCGAAGCTCGCGAAGCGAGCGAAGGCTGGTGGAGCCAGGCGGGATCGAACCGCCGACCTCTTGCATGCCATGCAAGCGCTCTCCCAGCTGAGCTATGGCCCCTTATCCAGTTGGGATGATCCTGGGGGATCGATCCCGGTCCGCGCGGCCTGGACGACTCGCGCGGCAGCACCGTTGATCATAGATCGGCGCCGATCTCAAGTCTCTTCGTCGCCTCCGACGTCACCAATGATGTCGGTCACGTCCTCATCGCCCTCTTCCTCGTCGGCGATGAAGGTCGAATCGTCGTCGTCATCGTCGTCGATGGTCTCATCGACCTCGATATCGTCCTCGGATTCGGGAACCTGGGCCTTGACCTTCCCGGTGTTCTCCTCGGCATCAGCCTCCTCGAGCGAGACCATCTCCTCGGCCTCGGCGGGCTCCGGCATGTCGGCTGCGGTCGCAGGCGAACTGACCGTGGCGCCACGGCCCCGCGGCGGGGCGATCGGCGCGATCGGCACGACTTCGCCGGTATAGGGCGAGATCACCGGATTCTTGTTGAGGTCGTAGAACTTCTTGCCCGTGGTCGGGCAAATGCGCTTGGTTCCGAGCTCGGACTTGGCCACGTGGTAATCCCAGAATTTTCCTGAAAAACGGAGCTTCACTTGGCTAGTTGAGGAGCCGCTGTCAATAGCGGTCTGCGCGCATTTGACGGGCGCGTGACGCGGTGTTGCCTATGTGATACCTGCCGCGACGCGAGAGGACACAATCTTGGCCCATTCTGACACCCCGACCTCGCTGGAATCGCGCGCGTGCGGCCCCCTGGCCGGCACGGTCCGCGTTCCCGGCGACAAATCGATTTCCCACCGCGCCCTGATCCTGGGGGCGCTTTCGGTCGGCGAAACCCGCATTTCCGGCCTCCTGGAGGGCGAGGACGTCCTCAATACCGCCAAATCCATGCGCGCGCTCGGCGCAAAAGTGGAGCGGACGGCGCCGTTTACCTGGTCGGTGTCCGGCGTCGGGGTCGGCGGCTTCGCCCAGCCTGCCGCGCCGCTCGATTTCGGCAACTCCGGCACCGGCTGCCGGCTGGTGATGGGCGCGGTGGCCGGTTGCCCGATCGCCGCCATTTTCGACGGCGACGCCTCGCTGCGCTCGCGGCCGATGCGCCGCATCCTCGACCCGCTGGAGCTGATGGGCGCCCGAACCAGCGACATAAGGGAGGGCGGCCGGCTGCCGCTCACCCTGCACGGCGCCCGCTATCCGGTGCCGATCGTCTACAAGACGCCGGTCGCCTCGGCCCAGATCAAGTCCGCGGTGTTGCTGGCGGGGCTCTCCGCGCCCGGCATCACGACGGTGATCGAGCAGGAGGCAAGCCGCGACCACACCGAGCTGATGCTGAAGCATTTCGGCGCCGAGATATCCTCCGAGCAGGAAGGCAGCCACGGCAGGCGAATCTCGCTGCACGGCGAGCCCGAGCTGCACGGCGCCAACGTCGTGGTGCCCGCCGATCCGTCCTCCGCGTCATTCCCGATCGTGGCCGCACTGATCGTCGAAGGGTCCGATGTCGTGTTCTCAGACGTGATGACCAATCCGCTGCGCACCGGCCTGTTCACCACGCTGCGCGAGATGGGCGCCTCGATCGAGGAGAGCGATGTGCGCGGCGATGCTGGCGAGCCGATGGCGCAGCTGCGTGTGCGCGCCTCGAAGCTGAAGGGTGTCGAAGTGCCGCCGGAGCGCGCGCCGTCGATGATCGACGAGTATCTGGTGCTGGCGGTCGCGGCCGCCTTCGCCGAGGGCACCACGATCATGCGCGGCCTGCAGGAGCTGCGCGTCAAGGAATCCGACCGCCTTGAAGCCACCGCCGACATGCTGCGGGTCAACGGCGTCAAGGTCGAGGTCTCCGGCGACGATCTGATCGTCGAGGGCCGCGGCCATGTTCCAGGCGGCGGCCTCGTTGCCACCCATATGGATCATCGCATCGCGATGTCGGCGCTGGTGATGGGCTGCGCCTCCGATCGGCCGGTGAAAATCGACGATACCGCCTTCATCGCCACCAGTTTTCCGGATTTCATCCCGATGATGCGCGCGCTCGGAGCTGATTTCGCATGATCATCGCCATCGACGGACCCGCCGCCTCGGGCAAGGGCACGCTTGGCAAGCGGCTCGCCCACCACTACGGCTATCGTCATCTCGACACCGGCGTGATCTACCGTGCGGTGGCCTATGCGATGATTCAAGCTGGTGCCGAGCTCAGCAACGAGGTGCTGGCCGTGGCCGCGGCGCTCGAGCTCGACCCCGAAAAGTTCGGCAATCCGATCCTGAAGACCCAGAAGGTCGGCGATGCCGCCTCCGTGGTGTCGGCGATTCCGCAGGTTCGTGAGGTGCTGGTGAACTTCCAGCGCCAGTTTGCCGCCGATCCGCCCGGTGCGGTGCTGGATGGACGCGACATCGGCACTGTGATCTGCCCGGATGCCGACGTGAAGATCTTCGTGGTCGCCGACCCCCGCGTGCGGGCACGGCGGCGCACGCTGGAGGCGCGCGCCCGCGGCGAGGACGCCGACGAAGAGGCGGTGCTCGCCGACATCCTCAAGCGCGACGAGCGAGACAAGAACCGGGCGATTGCGCCTCTGCGGCCGGCTCCGGACGCCCACACGCTGGACAATTCAAATCTGGACATTGAGGCCGGCGTCCGCGCCGCCATCGCCATCGTCGAGGCCGCGCGCGCCAGGCGCTAGAATCGCGGGCCGTCGCGTCGCTCTCGGCCCGAAAACCCAGCAAAATGGGGCATTTCCTGCTTGCCGAAAGTCGCATGCAGGGCTATATCAGCGCCGTTCGGAGCAGCATCGACGATGTCGAGGCCGTGTCTGAGCGGGCCGGCGATGGGTTTGAACCAATCTCAAACGAAACCAACGCCGCATCTGGAGGAACGCCCGCTCCCAGGTCTTGCCGTCGATATTTTCGTTTCAGGCTCCGGATCAATCATACGTACCGAACGTGCAGTCTTGCTGCCGGCCCGCTGTTGCACCTCCTGCAATGAGCGGTCGTCAGGGTTTGCGGAACCCCGACACTTCACGCACGGTGCGCCCATCAACCCGAACGGCCGGCGAGATCCCGCATCTGGAGAACAAATGGTTTCGAATTCTGCGTCTTCCTATACTCCCACCCGCGATGACTTCGCGGCGATGCTTGATGAGTCCTTTGCCGGCGGCAATTTGCAGGAAAGCTCGGTCATCAAGGGCAAGGTGGTTGCAATTGAGAAGGACATGGCCGTCATCGACGTCGGCCTGAAGACCGAAGGTCGCGTTGCGCTGCGCGAATTCGCCGGCCCCGGCCGTGAAAGCGATCTCAAGGTCGGTGACGAAGTCGAGGTGTTCCTCGACCGTATCGAGAATGCGCTCGGCGAAGCCGTGCTGTCGCGCGACAAGGCGCGCCGCGAGGAAAGCTGGGGCAAGCTCGAGAAGGCGTTCCAGAACAACGAAAAGGTCAACGGCGTCATCTTCAACCAGGTCAAGGGCGGCTTCACGGTCGACCTCGACGGTGCGGTGGCCTTCCTGCCGCGCTCGCAGGTCGACATTCGTCCGATCCGCGACGTTGCGCCGCTGATGAACAATTCGCAGCCGTTCCAGATCCTCAAGATGGACCGCCGCCGCGGCAACATCGTGGTGTCGCGCCGCACGGTTCTCGAAGAGACCCGCGCCGAGCAGCGCCAGGAGCTGGTGCAGAACCTCGAAGAGGGTCAGGTGATCGACGGCGTGGTCAAGAACATCACCGATTACGGTGCGTTCGTTGATCTCGGCGGCATCGACGGCCTGCTGCACGTGACCGATATCGCCTGGCGCCGCGTCAACCACCCGACCGAGGTGCTGACCATCGGCCAGACCGTGAAGGTCAAGATCATCAAGATCAACCACGAGACGCACCGCATCTCGCTCGGCATGAAGCAGCTCTTGGATGATCCGTGGCAGGGCATCGAAGGCAAGTACCCGCTGGGTGCCCGCTTCACCGGCCGCGTCACCAACATCACCGACTACGGCGCGTTCGTCGAGCTCGAGCCGGGCATCGAAGGCCTGATCCACGTCTCCGAGATGTCGTGGACCAAGAAGAACATGCACCCCGGCAAGATCGTTTCGACCTCGCAGGAAGTCGAAGTGCAGGTGCTGGAAGTGGATTCGGTCAAGCGCCGCATCTCGCTCGGTCTCAAGCAGACCATGCGCAATCCCTGGGAAGTCTTCGTCGAGAAGTTCCCGGTCGGTTCGGTGGTCGAGGGCGAGGTCAAGAACAAGACCGAGTTCGGTCTGTTCCTGGGTCTCGAGGGCGATGTCGACGGCATGGTCCACCTCTCCGACCTCGACTGGAAGCTTCCGGGCGAGCAGGTCATCGACAACTTCAAGAAGGGCGACATGGTCAAGGCCGTGGTGCTCGATGTCGATGTCGAGAAGGAGCGCATCTCGCTCGGCGTCAAGCAGCTCGAAGGCGACCCCTTCGCCGAGCCGGGCGACGTCAAGAAGGGCGCGGTCGTGACCTGCGAAGTGCTCGAAGTGAAGGAGAGCGGCATCGAGGTCCGGATTTCGGGCACCGAGTTCACCACCTTCATCAAGCGGTCCGAGCTGGCCCGCGACCGCAACGACCAGCGCGCCGAGCGCTTCGCCGTCGGCGAGAAGGTCGATGCCCGCGTCATCCAGTTCGACAAGAAGGCCCGCAAGGTGCAGGTCTCGATCAAGGCGCTGGAAGTCGCCGAAGAGAAGGAAGCCATCGCGCAGTACGGCTCCTCCGATTCGGGTGCGACGCTTGGCGATATCCTCGGCACCGCGCTGAAGAACCGCGGCACCGACAAGTAAGCGTTCGCGCGATTTGAGGCGAACAATCGGGGCCCCGGCGCAAGCCGGGGCCCTTTGCTTTGGGGCATCCGTAGATGGGGTAACGGGCCGGCCGCCCGCTCGCTACGGCGCAATTTGGAAGCGCGCTCGCGAGCGGCCTGTTGGTTGGAAGGCGGTCGTCCCTCAAACTGATGGTGTTCAACGGAGTCGGGCAAGCCCGCTCCAAGCATCATTAAGGGACGACCATGTACCACTATGCAGGAATTGACGTGTCTTTGGAATGCTCGAGCGTTTGCCTTGTCGATGGGACAGGCAAGATTTTGCGCGAGACGAAGGTTGCGAGCGAGCCGGCGGCGCTGATCGCCTGGTTCCGGTCGCTGGGTCTGGTACTGGAACGGATCGGGCTGGAGGCAGGCCCCTTGTCGCAATGGCTGTATGCGGGTCTGCGAGACGCAGGGCTTGCGGTCGAGCTGCTGGAAACGCGGCACGTTCGCGAAGCCTTCAAGTCGATGCCGGTGAAGACGGACCGCAACGATGCCCGCCGGATCGCGCAGTTGATGCGGCTCGGCTGGTTCCGGCCGGTGCACTGCAAGTCGGTCGCGGCGCAGGAGACCCGCGCCATCCTGACGGCGCGCAAGCTGCTGCAATCCAAGCTTCGCGATGTCGAGAACAGCCTGCGCGGCATACTTCGCGGTTTTGGCCTGAAGGTCGGTGCGACCACCGAGCGCACGTTCGCCGGACGCATCCGCGAGCTCGTGACCGGCCATCCCGGACTGGAGTTGGTCGCGGCGGCGCTGCTCCAAGCCCATGCGGTGCTGCTGCGGGAGTTCAAGAGCCTGGACAAGCACACCCAGAAGCTCGCCAGGACGCATCCATCCGCCAAGCTCCTGATGACAACGCCGTCCGTTGGTCCGATCGTGGCGCTCACCTATGCCGCGGCGATCGACGACCCGAAGCGTTTCCGCTCCTCGAAGGCCACGGGAGCCCACTTTGGGCTCACCCCGAAGAAGTACCAGTCCGGTGAGACCGACTACACCGGCCGCATCAGCAAGATCGGGGATGCCTCCGTGCGCGAGGCACTCTACCAGGCAGCTCACGTCATGCTGACCAAGCCGGTCAAGAATTGCTCGGCATTGAAGAGCTGGGCGATGCGGATCGCCCGGCGCGCAGGCATGCGCAAGGCCAAGGTAGCGCTGGCTCGCAAGCTCGCCGTGATCCTGCATCGCATGCTCGCCGACACCAAACCGTTCAACCCGATGACCAAGGCCATCTAGCCAGGAGCAGCAATCGGTTCCGGGCGGGCCACGACACCAGGCTCTCCCCGAGCGAAGTCCCTCCGCTGGGACGATGGATCCGGTCAGGCCGCCATCCGGGAAGTGGCTCACGACCACGCAATCCGTAGATTGGCCGGCCGGCTCCTCAATGCACCCCATCAGGCGACGGCCTTCGCGCCGATCCCGTACAGAAGCAAGTGCCCGGCGAGTGGATGACGCGAAAAGGGATTGACTAACCAAGGCCCGTTACAGAAGCCCGGATGAAGCGAAGCGAAATCCGGGACTTTCTATCCGTGCTGCTGAAGCCTCCCGGATTACGCTTCGCTTCATCCGGGCTACGGATTTGTCTTCCCCTTCCCCCTGAAAGGGGGAAGGACGGGATGGGGGTCAGCCACAGGCGATGCTGCTCATGGAGAGAGCTGATCCCCACCCGCTTTGCTCTGGCGAGCAAAGCGACCTCCCCTTTTCAAGGGGAGGTTAGGGCGCGGCCGGGATCAAGCGCACGTGCACCCGGGCTACGAGTGCCTCCGAATACCGGGCCTTGTTTTCTTCATATTGCGTCGCAATTGATGTATTTGGCTAAGCTGATAGTGACGCTGCGACTGCAAAACGCGCGGATTGCGCGCTGACCATTTCTGGAGAGATCGGATGTCGCTGGATTCGGACGTGATCGTCGATCGTCGCCGCATCAGGCGCAAACTGACGTTTTGGCGCGTCGCCGCCGCGGTCATTGCGATCGCGGCCATCGTCGGCGTGGGCGTGATCGCCGCCGGCGGGCGCGGCACCTTTTCGACATCGAACACGATCGCGCGGGTCAATATCGACGGACTGATCCGCAGCGACCAGGATCGCGTCGAGGCGCTGGAGCGGCTCGGCAAGTCGAGCTATGCGGCTGTTGTCGTGCACATCAATTCGCCCGGCGGTACGACCGCAGGCTCCGAGCAGCTTTACGACTCGCTGATGCAGCTGAAGGCGAAGAAGCCGCTTGTCGTCGTGGTCGAGGGATTGGCCGCCTCGGGCGGCTACATCACGGCGATCGCCTCCGATCATATCGTCGCCCAGCAGACCTCGCTGGTCGGCTCGATCGGCGTTCTCTTCCAGTATCCGAACGTTTCGGAATTGCTCAAGACTGTCGGCGTGAAGATGGAGGAGATCAAATCTTCCCCGCTGAAGGCCGCGCCGAACGGCTTCGAGCCGACCAGCCCGGAGGCCCGTGCCGCGATCGACGGTCTCGTCAAGGACTCCTATGCATGGTTCCGTGGATTGGTGAAGCAACGGCGCGGCATGGACGATGACCTGCTGGAGAAGGTCGCGGACGGTCGCGTCTTCACCGGCCGGCAGGCGGTCGATCTCAAGCTGGTCGATCAGCTGGGGGATGAGAAGACCGCGATCGCCTGGCTGGTTGCCGAGAAGAAGGTCAAAAGCGACCTGCCGGTGCGCAATTACAAGCTTAATCCGCGGTTCGGCGATCTGACCTTCCTGCGCACGGCGGCGTCCGTGACGCTCGATGCGTTCGGTCTTGGTGCGATCGCGCGGCGGATCGAGCAGGGCGGCGTGGCCGAGGCGGTCGACCGGTTCGGGCTTGACGGCATGCTGGCGCTGTGGAGCCCGGCTGGAACCAACTGATCGGCTGCCAAAGGCGTGCTCGTCAGGCTATTCCCGCTTTGCGGGAATCGCCGCATGCCCCAATTGGGCTATTTGTCACGTGATTTCACGACGCCCTAAATCGATTTAGCGTCTTGACAGTGCACGGCATTTTCACGGAAATGGGTTTCCGCAAGAGCCCGGATCCCACTTTCGATGATCAAATCCGAACTTGTTCAGCGTATCGCCGAGCACAACCCGCACCTCTATCAGCGGGATGTCGAGAACATTGTGAATGCGATTCTCGATGAAATCGTCGCAGCGCTGGCACGTGGCGACCGTGTCGAGTTGCGCGGTTTTGGCGCATTCTCGGTGAAGCACCGCCCGGCGCGCGCCGGCCGCAATCCACGCACCGGCGAGCATGTGCCGGTCGACCAGAAGAGCGTGCCGTTCTTCAAGACCGGCAAGGAAATGCGCGAGCGCCTCAACCGCGACGTGACCGAGGCGGGCGCCGCCAAGGTCGATGCGCCCAAGGCTGATGCTTAAGGCCGACGCCTAAGGCGCGACGTCAGGCGTTGCCGTGTTGCGGGCGATATGCCCGCATTTGCTCCATCGCTGCGAGAGATGGTCATGCGAAAGTTCTTCACGGCAGTGGTCGTCGTTCCGCTCGGTCTGATCTTCATCATTTTTGCAGTCGCTAACCGTCACTGGGTGACGGTGTCGTTTGATCCCTTCAATTCGGTGACCCCGACGGTTGCGGTCACGCTGCCGTTGTTCGTCGTCATCATCGCCTCCGCGATCCTGGGCGTGCTCGCGGGCGGCATCGGAACCTGGTTCAAGCAAAGGCGCTGGCGCCGCGCGGCCCGGCAGCACGAGGCTGACGCTCGCCATGTCCGCGCCGAGCTCGCCGACCTCAAGGCCGCCGCCTCCCGGGACGACGCGCAGCGCCGTCCGGCCCCGGCGCAACTCGGCTTTTACGGGGCCGCCGGGCGAGACAAGCAGGGCGCGACGTTGTAGAACCCGCCCCACCGGACCAGGGTTCACCCCGGTTCCGGTCGCCCGACAACCCGTTTTGAGACCCGTTTCGAGACCATGCCCCTGCTCGTCAAAATCTGCGGCCTGTCCACGCGCGAGACGCTCGACGTCGCGCTTGAAGGCGGTGCCGATATGGTGGGGTTCGTATTCTTTCCGCCGTCGCCGCGTCACATCAGCCTCGAGACCGCGCGCGAGCTTGGCAGCCGCGCCAAGGGCCGCGCCGTCAAGGTCGCCCTCACCGTCGATGCCGACGATGCGATCCTGGAAAACATCGTCGAGACGCTGCGGCCGGATATCCTGCAATTGCATGGCAAGGAGACCACGGCGCGGCTGCGCGACATCAAGGCGAAGTTCGGCCTGCCGCTGATGAAGGCGCTGCCGGTCGAGACGTCGGCCGACCTCGCGCCGCTGCCGGGTTATGCCGGTGTTGCCGATCGCATCCTGTTCGATGCCCGCGCGCCGAAGGATGCCACGCGGCCGGGTGGCCTCGGCGCGCCCTTCGATTGGCACGTGCTGGAAAATCTCGATCTTGCGCTGCCCTACATGGTCTCCGGCGGGCTCAACGCCGACAACGTCACTGAAGCCGTCCGCGTCACGCGCGCCGGCGGCGTCGATGTCTCGTCAGGCGTCGAGCGCATGCCCGGTGTCAAGGATCCCGAATTGATCCGCGCCTTCATCCGCGCCGCGCGCGCAATCCAGCCTTCTTCACCTCTCCCCGTTCACGGGGAGAGGTCGACCGCGCAACGCGCGGGCGGGTGAGGGGCGCTGCAACGATGATCGAGCAATTGGAGAAACCCCTCACTCCAGCCCTCTCCCCGCAAGAGCGGGGCGAGGGAACGGAAACAGCGCCGCAAGCCGGCAAGAAGAACTGATGGTTCGATGAATCCAAATCTGCCCAATTCCTTCCGCAGCGGTCCCGACGAGCGCGGGCATTTCGGCATTTTCGGCGGACGCTTCGTTGCGGAAACGCTGATGCCGCTGATCCTCGATCTCGAAAAAGCCTATGCCGACGCCAAGGCCGATCCGGCGTTCCAGGCCGAGATGAATGTCTATCTGAAGGATTATGTCGGCCGGCCCTCGCCGCTCTATTTCGCCGAGCGGCTCACCGAGCATCTCGGCGGCGCCAAGATCTATCTGAAGCGCGAGGAGCTCAACCACACCGGTTCGCACAAGGTCAACAATGTGCTCGGCCAGATCATGGTCGCGCGCCGCATGGGCAAGAAGCGCATCATCGCCGAGACCGGCGCCGGCCAGCATGGCGTGGCGACGGCGACGCTGTGCGCGCGGTTCGGGCTCGAATGCGTGGTCTATATGGGCGCGGTCGACGTCGAGCGGCAGCAGCCGAACGTGATCCGCATGGAGATGCTGGGCGCCAAGGTCGTCCCGGTGCAGTCGGGCGCGCGCACGCTGAAGGACGCGATGAACGACGCGCTGCGCGATTGGGTCACCAACGTGCACAACACCTTCTATTGCATCGGCACGGTGGCGGGTCCGCACCCCTATCCGATGATGGTGCGCGACTTCCAGTCGATCATCGGCCACGAGACACGCAAGCAGATGCAGGAGGCCGAGGGCCGCCTGCCGGATTCGCTGATCGCCTGCATCGGCGGCGGTTCCAATGCGATGGGCCTGTTCCATCCGTTCCTCGACGATCCCTTGATCGAGATCTTCGGCGTCGAGGCTGCCGGTCACGGACTGACGCAGCTGCATGCCGCTTCGCTGGCCGGCGGCCGTCCCGGCGTGCTGCATGGCAACCGCACCTATCTTTTGATGGACGCCGACGGCCAGATCGAGGAAGCGCATTCGATCTCGGCGGGCCTCGATTATCCCGGCATCGGCCCGGAGCACGCCTGGCTGCACGAGACCGGCCGCGTGAAGTATCTCTCGGCGACCGACGAGGAGGCGCTGGCCGCATTCCAGCTGCTGTCGCGGCTCGAGGGCATCATCCCCGCGCTGGAATCAGCGCACGCCATCGCGAAACTGTCCGAGCTCGCACCGCAGCGGCCGAAGGATCACCTGATGGTGGTCAACCTCTCGGGTCGCGGCGACAAGGACGTGCCGCAGGTCGGCGACATCTTGAAGGCGAGGAAGAAGTGACCACCCGTATCGACGCACGTTTCTCCGAGCTGAAGCAGCAGGGCCGCTCCGCTTTCGTCACCTTCGTGATGGCCGGCGATCCCGACGCCAAGACCTCGCTCGACATCCTCAAGGCGCTGCCGAAGGCCGGCGCCGATGTCATCGAGATCGGCATGCCCTTCACCGACCCGATGGCCGATGGCCCGTCGATCCAGGCCGCGGGCCTGCGCGCGCTCAAGGGCGGCATGACGCTGCGCAAGACGCTGGCGATGGTCCGCGACTTCCGCAAGGAGGACAACGCCACGCCGATCGTGCTGATGGGCTACTATAATCCGATCTACATCTACGGCGTCGACCGCTTCCTGGCCGACGCCAAGACCGCCGGCGTCGACGGCCTGATCATCGTCGACCTGCCGCCGGAGGAAGATACCGAGCTCTGCATCCCCGCGATGAAGGCCGGGCTGAACTTCATCCGGCTGGCGACGCCGACCACCGACGACAAGCGGCTGCCGGCGGTGCTCGCCAACACCTCGGGCTTTGTCTATTACGTCTCGATCACCGGCATCACCGGCGCCGCGACGGCCGATTCGAAGGTGGTCGCGGAAGCCGTGGCCCGCATCAAGCGGCACACCAAGCTGCCGGTCTGCGTCGGCTTCGGCATCCGCACCCCGGAGACGGCGCGCGCGATCGCCGAGAACGCCAACGGCGCGGTGGTCGGCACCGCGATCGTCGATGTGGTGCGTGCCAATCTCGATGCCGAGGGCCGTGCGACGCCGAAGACGGTGAGCGCGGTGGCGGACCTGGTGTCGGCGCTGGCGCAGGGGGTCCGGGGCGCCAAGCAGGCCGCTGAATAAGCCACATTTTTGCGGCAACAAGGCCGCCGATGGCGGCTTGCCGGGCTCGCCCGGCCCGCCATATATCCAGCTGGTGCGGAACCGATCCGCATTTCGGAGCGAACCATGAATTGGCTCACCAACGTCGTCCGGCCGAAGATCCGCAACATCCTGCGGCGCGAGACGCCGGAAAACCTCTGGATCAAGTGCCCGGATTCCGGGCAGCTCGTGTTCTACAAGGACGTCGAGGCCAACCAGTTCGTGATCCCCGGCTCGAACTACCACATGCGCATGGGCGCGGTGGCGCGGCTGAAGTCGATTTTCGACAACGAGACCTGGTTCGACGTCGCGCTGCCCGAGGTGACGGCGGATCCGCTGAAATTCCGCGACGAGCGCAAATATGTCGACCGTATCAAGGACGCCCGCACCAAGACCGGGCTGAACGACGCGATCAAGGTCGGCTACGGCAAGTTAGAAGGTGCCGGCGTCGTGGTCGCCGTGCAGGATTTCGATTTCATGGGCGGCTCGCTCGGCATGGCCGCCGGTGAAGCCATGGTGCGCGGGCTCGAACTCGCGGTCGAGAAGAAGTCGCCCTTCATCGTGTTCGCCGCATCCGGCGGCGCGCGGATGCAGGAAGGCATCTTGTCGCTGATGCAGATGCCGCGCACCACCGTCGGCGTGCAGATGCTGCGCGAGGCGCGCCAGCCCTACATCGTGGTGCTGACCAATCCGACCACCGGCGGTGTCACCGCGTCCTATGCGATGCTCGGCGACATCCAGATCGCCGAGCCCGGTGCGCTGATCGGCTTTGCCGGCGCGCGCGTGATCGAGCAGACCATCCGCGAGAAGCTGCCGGACGGCTTTCAGCGCGCCGAATATCTGCGCGAGCATGGCATGGTCGACATGGTGGTGCACCGCCACGAGATGAAGGCCACGCTGGCGCGGCTGTGCCGCCTGCTGACCAAGGCGCCGGCGCTCGAATCCGCATCGAAGCCCAAGGCCGCGGTCACCGAGCCGGCCCAGATCGTCACGGCGCCTGAGACGGTGCCGGCCGCGCCGCACGCGTGACCGCAAGCGCCACCTCACCGCAAGCCTCGTTCGAGGCGTTGATCGCGCGGATATCGGCGCTGCATCCCAAGCGCATCGATCTCAGCCTCGATCGCATGCGCGGCCTGATGGAGCGGCTCGATCATCCCGAGCGCAAGCTGCCGCCGGTGATCCATGTCGCCGGCACCAACGGCAAGGGCTCGACCATCGCCTATCTGCGCGCGATTCTCGAAGCCGCCGGCCTGCGCGTGCACGTCTTCACCTCGCCCTATCTGGTGCGGATCAACGAATGCTACCGGCTGGGCGCCGTCGGCGGCGGCAAGCTGGTCGGCGACGAAGAGCTGCGCGAGACGTTCGAGCACTGCGAGCGCATCAACGCCGATAGTCCCATCACCATCTTCGAGATGGAAACGGCGGTGGCGTTCTGCCTGTTCGCCAAGCATCCGGCCGACGTCGCATTGCTCGAGGTCGGGCTCGGCGGCCGGCTCGATTCGACCAATGTGGTCGAGGCGCCGCTCGCCTCGGTGATCACGCCGGTCAGCATGGACCACATGGAATTCCTCGGCGACAATCTGACGGCAATCGCCGGCGAGAAGGCTGCGATCATCAAGCGCAAGGTGCCGGTGGTGTGTGCCGAGCAGGCGCCGGATGCGATGGCCGTGATCGAGGCGCAGGCGAACCGCATGCGCGCGCCGCTGCATGCGGCCGGCCAGCAATGGCATGTCGGCGTCGAGCGCGGCCGGCTGGTCTATCAGGACGAGCGCGGCCTGCTGGATCTCGCCGCGCCAAAACTGTTCGGCCGGCACCAGTTCGACAATGCGGGCCTTGCGATCGCGACCCTGCGCGCGATCGACGCATTCAAGCTCAACATCGCGGCCTTTGAAGCCGGCATCGTCAATGCGGAATGGCCGGCGCGAATGCAGCGGCTGGTTTCCGGCACTCTCGTCGGACAGGGGCCGCAGGGCTCCGAGGTCTGGCTCGACGGCGGACACAATGCCGAGGGCGGCCGCGTCGCGGCGGCTGCGCTCGGCGATCTGGAGGAGCGCGTGTCGCGGCCGCTGGTGGTGATCGTCGGGATGATGGCCAACAAGGATGCCGACGCATTCCTCGCCAATTTCGCCGGACTGACCCGCCACATCATCGCGGTCCCGGTGCCCGGCCGCGACAACGGCATGGCGCCGGACAGGCTGGCGGACGCCGCGCGCGCGCTCGGCATGCGGGTCGAGATCGCTGATGGCGTCGCCGCCGCCTTGCGGCGGCTTGCTGCGCTGGCCTACGAGGTGCCGCCGCGCATCCTGATCACGGGCTCGCTGTATCTGGCCGGTCCCGTGCTTGCGGCCAACGGCACGCCTCCTGCATAACAGGTGACGCGTCCCGGATGCGGTGCGCATGAGGGAGGACGAGCATCATGCGTTTTGCTGCGATCGCCGACATCCACGGCAACCATCTCGCGCTCGAAGCCGTACTGTCGGACATCCGCGCGCAGGGCATTTCCGACATCGTCGACCTCGGCGACATGGTGAGCGGGCCGCTCGACGCCCGCCCCACCATCGATACGCTGATGGCGCTCGATGCGGTCCATCTGCTCGGCAATCACGACCGCTACCTGATCGACCGCCCGCATGAGAAAATGGGCTCCTGGGAGCGGCTGACCTATACCCAGCTCGAGCCGCGGCATCTCGACTGGCTGCGCACGCTGCCGGCGAATTCGATCTATCGCGACGAGGTTTTCCTCTGTCATGCAACGCCCCAGGATGACGAGACCTACTGGCTCGAGACGGTGCTGCCGGGCGGCGAAGTCTGCATGTCCCCGCTGGAAGCGATCGAGGCGAGAGCGGCCGGCGTGCCGCAATCGCTGATCCTCTGCGCACACACGCATACCGCGCGCGCCATGCGACTTCGCGACGGCCGGCTGATCGTCAATCCCGGCAGCGTCGGCTCGCCCGGCTATCGCGCCGGCAAGCCGCATCCGCATGTCGTCGAGGCCGGTTCGCCCGATGCGCGCTATGCGATCCTCGAACAGGTCGATGGTGGCTGGGACGTAACCTTCCGCCACATCCCCTACGACCACGCAGCAATGGCGGCGCTGGCGCGGCAGCACGGCCAGGCCGAACTCGCCTCGGCGCTGGCGACGGGATGGATTCGCTGACTTGCCTAATGGATATGCGCCTCATCCGAGACGCCGACATGCTCGCGATAGACCATCTCCCAGCCCTTCCAGCCGGTGAACAGCAGGATCAGGACCACGATGAACGATAGCGCGAGACCGGTCGGCACGATGGCGGATGCGCCGTGCTCGAAGCGCAAATACCAGTTGTAGAGCGCGATCAGCACCGCGATGACATTGCCGCCGGCGTGCTGCCATGCATCGGAAAGATTGCGGACCTGATCGTCTCCGAGGAGATCGATCACGCCGGCGATGGCGGCGAGCGCGGCCATGATCAAGCCGATGCCAAGCAGCCAGAGCGAGGCGCTGGCCCAGAAGTCAGTGCCCGTCTTCCAGAAAGCGAGATCGGCAACGAAGGTCAAAACAAAGCATACGACTGGAAATGGAATAAGCATCGGATGGATAGGATGTCCCGCGACCTGCGCGGTTGATCTGGGGTTCGACATGGGTCCCTCCTGAGGGCCATTTGATCCCTCAACATCGACTGCCTGTCCGGGTTCCTATTCGCTGCACCGCAACGGCAGTGCCGTTATCCCCTCAACAGCTTCATCGGGTCGGCCGCCTTCTGCTTCAGTTGCTCGAACGAGCATTGCTTCGGCGCCTTGTCCGGACGCCAGCGCAGGATCGAGGTGCCGTGGCGGAAACGATCGCCACTGAAATGGTCGTAGCAGACCTCGATCACGAGCTTCGGCTTCAGCGGACACCATTGCGCCGAGCGCTCGGTCGACCACCGGCTCGGGCCGCCCGGCGCATTCCCGGTAAAGCCGGGCTTTGCAATCAACGGCTCGAGACGGTCGGTGAGCGCCGCCTTGTCCTGTTGCCTGATTGCGGAGGTGAAGCCGACATGATGCAACAAGCCGTCGTCGTCATAGAGGCCGAGCAGCAGCGAGCCGACCACTTGACGGTCGCCGATCCTGTTGGTGGCGTAGCGAAAGCCGCCGACCACACAGTCGGCGCTCCCAAACCTCTTAATCTTCTGCATGCCGTCGCGATTGCCGGCCTGATAGGGCAGGTCCAGGCGCTTGGCGATTACGCCGTCGAAGCCGCCGCCGGATCGCGCCAGCCATTTCCTGGCAAGCGCGTAGCTCGTCGTCGCGGGAGATAGCCGAAAGCTGGAATTGGATTTCAATTGCGACTTGGCGAACGCCTCGAGCTGCGGTCGTCGTTTGCTCAAGGGCTGGCCGGAAAGCTTCTTCATGGTTGGCGCGGCCAAGAGATCGAACGTCAGAAACAAGGCGGGCGTTTCCTGTGCGAGCCGCGTCACCCGGCTGGCGGCAGGATGGATGCGCTGCAGGAGATCGTCAAAGGAGAACGTTCGGCCGTGCGGCACCACGATCTCGCCGTCGAGCACGAACGATCTGGCCTTCACGTTCAGCGCCGCGGCGACCAGCTCCGGGAAGTAGCGGGCGAGGTCTTCGCCGGATTTCGAGCGCAGGTCGACTTTGCGGCCTTCGCGTTTCAGCAAGCAACGGAAGCCGTCCCACTTGGGTTCGTACTGCCACTCCTTGCCGCGCGGGATGGCATCGACCGAGCGCGCCTCCATCGCAACGAGCGGCGTGGACCTGGAAGCGGGCTTTTGACGCGGGGAGGGCAAGTGCCGGGACCTTCAAACGCAACACACACGGTCCCAACGCAAACGGCCGGCGAATCCGCCGGCCGTGCACGAATTTATTAATCAGAAGAAGCGGGATCAGACCGCAGCAGTGATCCACTGCTGCAGCTTGGCCTTCGGCGCGGCGCCGACCTGACGGGACGCCATCTCGCCGCCCTTGAAGATCATCAGGGTCGGGATCGACATCACGCCATACTTCGATGCGGTCTTCGGGCTCTCGTCGACGTTGAGCTTCACGATCTTGACCTTGTCGCCCATCGCGCCGGAAATCTCATCGAGAGCGGGCGCGATCATGCGGCAGGGGCCGCACCACTCGGCCCAGAAGTCGACGACCACCGGCCCGGTCGCCTTGAGCACTTCGGCTTCGAAATCGGCGTCAGAAACCTTGCCAACGGCCATGTGAGTACCTCGTTCGGTTGAGACAAAAGGGCGCGGTTGGGAATCGCGCCCGGGAGCATGGGTCAAACCTATGAACGCCCCCTTGCCGGGTCAAGCTTGCTCACGCCGACATGAACTTATGCCAGGGCGGCGTCCAGCGCGGGGGCGGAAATCTCCATGATTTCAGTCGTTTCGGTCCAGAGCAGGGCGGCCCGCACCGGCAGCTGGGGATAAAGCCTGGCGAGCACCGCGCGGTACAGCGCGAGCTGCCGGACGTAGCCCCTGGGCGCCTCGGCTGCCGTCCTGGGCGGAGCGTGGTTGGTCTTGAAATCGACGATCAGGACGTCGGTCGGCGTCACCACCAGGCGGTCGATCTGGCCCGACACCAGCGCCTTCGGCTGGCCCGGCCGCTCCAGCCGCCCGACGATCGAGACCTCGGCGCGGCTGCCGGGCGCGAACACGGCGGCAAAGCGCGGATCGCCGATCAGGCCGAGCACCTGATCGGCGAGCGCGACCTGCTCCTGTTCGCTCCAGCCGTCGGCATTGCGCGCGAGGAAGCCGAGCGCGGCGGCGCGCCGCCGCTCGAGGGCGACGTCGGGCAGCGACTGCAGCAGCCGGTGCACCAGCGTGCCGCGTTGCAGGGCGCGGGCACGCAGCAGCACCGATTCGCCGGTTCGGATCGGATGGCTGTCGTCATCAGCCGGATCGGACGGACGCAGCATGCTCGCCGCCGATGCTTCCGGTGCGGCCGCAGCACGCAGCCAGGACGGCAATGCGATCGGCACCGCGGCCGCCGACGCAGTCGCACCGGTGAGATCGGCGACGTCATCCGGCCGCGAATAGCGCATCACCTTGCCGCCTGGCGTCTCCAGCTCCTCGAGCTTGAGCCCGGAATTGGCGAGCCCCTTGGTGATCAGATCGTACCAGGACGATTTCCGCACCGTGTTCATGTTGCCGGGCATGCAGCCGCCGACGATCAGCCGGTCGGCGGCGCGGGTCATCGCGACATAGAGCAGGCGGCGATACTCGTCCTCGGTGTCGCCGAGCATCGCCTTGCGCGCCTCGGCGACGCCGGGCGGATCCTCGGCCTTCTTGCCGGCCCACACCACGACGCCGGGCGCGTTCGGCGCGGCGTTGCCCTGCGGCAGATGGATCAGCCGCAGCCGCTGCGTGTCCGACGGCGAGGTCGTGGTGTCGACCAGGAACACCACCGACGCCTCGAGGCCCTTGGCGCCGTGCACGGTCATGACGCGGACCTCGTCGCGCGAAATCTCCATGTCGCGCTTCACTTCGGTGTCGGCGGCGCGCAGCCAGGCGACAAAGCCCTGCAGCGAGGCCGGCGCCTTGCGCTCATAGCTCAGCGCAAGCTCGAGGAACTCGTCGAGCGCGTCGTTCGCCTCATGGCCGAGCCGGCGCAGGATGCGCGCCCGCCCGCCATCGCCGCCGAGCAGCCAGGCGTAGAACGCGAACGGCGTCTCCTGGGCGAAGCGGCGCTCGCATTGTTCGAGACGGCGCAGCGCGGCCGAAAATTGCTCATCGGTCGGCGCCTGCGCGGCCAGTGCCTCGCGCAGCGAGCCGCGACGCTGGTACGCCAGCTTGAACAGATCGTCGTCGTCTAGGCCGAACAGCGGGCTCTTCAGCGCCACCGCGAGCGCGAGATCGTCCTGCGGCAGCAGCAGCGCGTCGGCGAGGTTCATCAGGTCGATGATCGCGATGTGCTCGGTCAGCTTCAGCCGGTCGGCGCCGGCGACCGGGATGCCCGCGTGCTTCAGCGCCTGGATCACCGCGTCGAAGGCGTTGCCGCGCCGCCGCACCAGGATCAGCATGTCGCCGTAGCTGAGCGGCCGCCGTCCACCGGCGCTGCCGGTCATGGTGCCGCTGGCAACGAGGCGCTTGATCTCGGCCTGGATGCGCCGCGCAAGTTTCACCTCGGGGCTGGTCACCGAGACGCCGTCGAACGGCGCGCGCCAGCCCTCGATGTCCTGGCGATCGTCGGCAACCGCGAGATCCCAGAGCTCGATCAGGCTGGGGCCGGCATCGGCCATCGCGTTGTGGATCGGGTAGCCGTTCTCGACCGCATGAATGCTGCGGAAGATCTCCTGCTCGCGGAACACATGGTCGACCGAGTGCAGGATCACCGGCCCCGAGCGGAACGAATAGGTGAATGACACCGGGTCGAATTTCAGCCCGGCCTCCTCGAACCGCCGCTTCAGCTCGCGCCGGCGCAGGTCGAATTCGCGCGGCGCCGCGCCCTGGAACGAGAAGATCGACTGCTTCTCGTCGCCGACCGCGAACACGGTGCGCACCAGGCCGTCGCGCGCGCCGGCGCCGGAGGTGAATTCCGAGATGATGTGCGCGACGATGTCCCATTGCCGCGGGCTGGTGTCCTGCGCCTCGTCGATCAGCACGTGATCGACGCCGCGGTCGAGCTTGTAATGCACCCAGCCCGACGAGACGCGGTCGAGCATCGCCAGCGTCTTGTCGATCAGATCGTCATAGTCGAGCAGGCCGCGTTCCACCTTCTCGCGCCGATAGTGCGCGGCGGCCGCGGTCGCGATGTGGATCAGCGCCTCGGTGCGGTCGCGCGCGACCACGGCGCGGCGGCGTTCGATCAAGGGACCGAGCCGATCGATCTCCGCCTCGAACCGATGGCCCGCGACCGCATTCTTCTTGATGAAACTGTTGGTGACGACAGACGCGCGCGGGGCGCGTTCATCGGTCAGGAAGACGCCGAGATATTCGTCGACCTGCGCTGCACCGGTGAAGGTCAGCGCGCTCCGCAGCCGTTCGGCCTGCTTCTGATCCGCCTTGCTGCTGGTATCGAGCAGCGTCGCCATCTCCTTCCAGCTCGCGCGCGGCAGGTTCGGCCCGTCGACGATCTCGCGCTCGACCTCCTCGATGCGATCATCGGCGGAGACGCCGAGCGCGGCCGACATCTGCGCTGCGGCGACCGCGGCGTTGCCGGCGGCATCGGTCCAGGCCATGAAATGGTCGCGGCTGAGGCAGGCCTCGCGGACCACCTCCTTGAAAGTGACGTCGGCGGCATTTGCCATCGCCGTCCGCAGCGCGCGGCCGATCGGACTGTCGGGAATCCGCGAGGCTTCGAGGAACACCGCGAGATTGGCGCGCTCCATCATCTCGTTCTGGTCGCGGTCGTCGAGCACGGCAAAGCGCGCCGGCACGTTGGCCTCGAACGGAAACTGCTGCAGCAGGCGGGTGCACAGCGCGTGGATGGTCTGCACCTTCAAGCCGCCGGGGGTCTCCAGCGCGCAGGCAAACAGTTTGCGCGCCTCGCGCCGCAGCGTGGCGGAAGGATGGGCAATGCCGGCCTCGCGGATCGCGGCGTCGAGCCCGGCGTCGTCGAGCGTCACCCAATGGCCAAGCGTCGTGAACACGCGCTCGGCCATGTTCGCCGCCGCGGCCTTGGTGAAGGTGATGCAGAGGATCTTTTCCGGCGGCACGCCCGACAGCAGCAGCCGGATGACGCGCTGCACCAGCACGTGGGTCTTGCCCGAGCCGGCGTTGGCCGACACGAAGGTCGACGCTTTCGGATCGGACGCGCGCGCCTGCGCGTCGCGCACGGCGGGCGGAATCGGACGGGGCGCCTTCACCATTCCTCGATCCCCAGGCCGCCGGCGGCGGACCATTCCTTGATGCGTGCGAGGTCGTCATAGGCGCCGTAGCGGTTCGCCCACATCGAGAGGTTCAGCGAGGTGTAGGCCTGCTGCTCGTCGTCGAAGGCGCGGATCAGGGCCTCGAGCTTGCGCCGCGCGCTGTCGGCGGCCTCATCGGGCGGCTGCGGCGTGTCGTTGGTCTTGATCTTCAGCTCCAGCGAACGCTGCTCGCCCGGCGGATTGTTGCCGCTCAGCCTGACATAGACGAGGTCGCCGACCGAGGAGTCGGCCGGGATGTCGGCGAAGCCGCCCTCGCGCAGGATCGCGGCTTCCAGGGTGAGCTGCGGCGACAGGCCCATGCGCACCTGCTTGCCAGTCGGCGGCTGGCCGGTCTTGTAGTCGAGGATCGCAAAGCTGCCGTCATCGCGCCGCTCGATGCGGTCGGCGCGCGCCGAGAGCGTGAAGGTCCTGGCATCGTCGAGCGGGATGCCGATCTCGCCGCGGATCTCGGCCTTGATGGCCTCGATCTGGCCGCGCCGGGCCTGCTCCCATTCGGCAAACCATGTTGCGATGCGCTGGAAGCGCGGCCACCACAGCGCTCGCGCCTCGGGCCGCTCCATCAGCGGCGCAAAATATTTGGCCCCGATCTCGCGCAACGTGAGCAGGGTGTTGGCAGGCAGCGCGTCGGCATAGACCTGCGTGAACTCGCCGAGCGCCTCGTGGATCGCCGAGCCGCGATCGGCCGCCGACAACGGCATGTCGACGGGGTCGAGCGGATCGAGCCGCAGGATGTAGCGCGCATAGATCGTGTAGGGATCGCGCAGCCAGTCCTCGATCGCGGTGACAGACATCTTCAGCGGACGTGCCTCGCGCGGCGGCCGCGGCTCCGGCTGCGGGATCGGCTCGACCTTGTCGGGCCGGTCGAGCTCGGCGGCATATTGCACGTAAGTTTCGCCGGCCGATGTCGCGGCCTTCCAGCGCGCCTCGCCGGCGACCGCTTCGAGCCGATGCAGGAAGCGCGAGGCGACCGCCGGCGCACCGCCGACTTTTGCGGCGTGGGTGAGGATCACCTCGTCATGGCCGAGCAGCTGCGCAAAGTCGTGCGCGGAAAGCCCGATACGCCGCTCGGGAAGATCGAGCCCGAGCTCGTGCCGCATCGGCCGGCTCAGCCACGGATCGATCCGCGGCGCCGGCGGCCAGACGCCCTCGACCAGGCCGCCGAGGATGACGCGATCGGATTCGGTGAGACGTGCTTCGAGCTGGCCGAAGATGTTGAGCTGCGCGCGCGCCGATTCCGGCCGCCGCACCATGCGGTCGGCGAACGCGGTCTGGAACACCTCGGGATAATCGGCGAGCGGCGTCATCAGCCCGCTCGGCTGCTGCTTGGCGAGCAGCTCGTCGAACGCAGACGCCAGCGACGCACCGGCGCGCTCCTCGAACACGACGGCAACGCCGTTCTGGTCGCCGGACAGCGCGATCAGGGCCTCGCGGTGGCGCGCGGCCAACTCCGCGAAATCATAGGGTTTTGACGACGCCATGCCTTCGAGCGGCGCCAGCGCCGCCTGCAATCTGGCGATCAGGTCCTGCGCCCGGTTGAGCTCGTTGTCGCGCAGCCGGGCGCGCGGCTCCATGGCGTGCAGCGACGAGGTCTCGCCGCCGTGCAGTTTGACCAGCTCGGCGCGGAAGCGCGCGAAGTCGCGGGCGAGGCCGCCGGTCCCGGCTTGCGGCCGCGTGCCGCGGAGCAGCGCGATCTCCAGCACCTCGATCGCGCGCCGCAGCGCGCCACGCGAACCGCCGAGCCGGAACAGCGGATGCTTGAGCAGCGCGAGCAGCGTCGGCGGCTCCAGCCCCTTGGCCGCCGCCTCCGCGGTCAGGCGGGCGAACACGCCGGCCGGCGTCTCGATCAGCGCATCGCCGCCGGAATCGTCGAACTCGAGCTTCCAGCGCGTCAGCGACGCCATCACGCGGCGCGCCAGCGCGCGATCCGGCGTCACCAGCGCGGCCGATTTGCCGAGATGCCGCGCCTCGCGCATCGCAACCGCGATCGCCAGCGCCTCCATTTCCGGATTGGGCGCCTCGACCACGGTGAGGTTGGTCATCCCGGCGGAAATCCGCGCCACGATCTCCGGCCGTTCCAGCCGGTCGTGCCACTGCGCGGTCGCGGTCGAGGGACGCATCGTCTCCGACACCAGCACCTCGCGGCCGAGCGGCGCCGGCTCGGCAAGGCTCTCGACGTCGCGGCGCGTGATGCCGAAGCGGTCGAGCAAGGCGTGCATCGCGAATTGCGGATGGTTCGACGAGGGCGGCGTTACGAACCTGCCGTCGTCGCCGCGCTCGCCGCCGATCGTGTCCCAGGAGTCCTCGTCGAGATCGGTGTCGAGCCCGGGCAGCACCACGGCACCGTTCGGCAGCTTCGCCACCGCGTGCAGGAATTTCGCCGTCGCCGGCATCGAGCCGGTCGAACCGGCCGCGATCACCGGGCCCGCGTGGTGCGCGGTCAGCCGCGCCGCCTCCGCCTCGATCAGCAGATCGCGGCGCGCGGCGGGTTCGATCCGGCCGATCTCCTTGAGGTAGCTGGGCCAGGCGTCGCGCGCGATGCGCAGGAAGTCGAGCGAGTGCTGCCAGTATTTGTCGAGCTGGTCCGGCACCAGGCGGTCGAGCGCGCGCCAGTCGACGCGGCGCGTCACCATGTCGTCCATCAGCCGCGCCAGATCGCCGGCGAGTTGCAGCGTCGAGGCCGGCCCGCCGACCACCAGCGGCGCCGATACCGGCGTCTTCGCCCAGGCGGCGACCAGATGCGCCAGCGTCAGCCGGCGCTCGAGCTCGCCCAGCCTTGGCGGAATCTCCAGCGGCGCGGCGCCGCCGACGTCCTCGCTTTGGTCGGCGAAGGCGAGTTCGTCCTCATCGATGTCGCCAAGCGCGACGATGCGCGGCAGCACGGCGGCGTCCGACTTGAGCACATCGAGGAAGATTTCCCGCGCCAGCCGCCCGGCACGGCGGGTCGGCAGATACAGCGTGGCGTTGGCGAGCCTTGCCGGATCGCTCTGCGCCTCGAATCCCGCGACCAGCCGGCCATCGACCAGCGCCGAGATGACGGTCCGCAGGAACGGCGCAGAAACGGGAACACTGAAGACGCGCATGGGCTGCCTGATTCGAATCCGGCGCCAATATAGGGAGCGGCGACCGTCGTTAGCCACCCCTGTCGGAGAACCGTCACCGCTCAATATCGCAATCGGCCGGCGCAGCGATCGGCGGCATCCAGGAACCAGCGCAGCGCCGGATCCCGGGCGGCGCGGCTCGTATGGATCAGGTCGATCGCGAAGGCGGGGATGTCGATCGGCGGCGCGACGACGGCAATGTCGGCCAGATGCGTGAAGCGCCGGGCGATGCGCTCGGACATCGTGGCGATCAGATCGGTGCCGACCACGGCGAACGGAACGGCCACCACATGCGCAAGCGTCACCGCCACCCGTCGCTTCAGTCCATGGCGCGCCAGCAGCGCGTCGATCACGCTCGGCAGGCCATCGCCGCCGGCCGCCGAGAACAGCGCGTGCGGCAAGGTCGCGTAATCTTCCAGACTGAGGCGCTCCGATCGGTTCGTGCGCGTGGTATCGCGGACGCAGACGAAGCGTTCCTCGAACAGCCGGTGCCGGACACAGCGCGGCGAGTCCGGCAGGTGCCCGCCGATCAGGGCATCGAGCTCGCCGCGCTCCAGCTTCGCCAGCGCCACCGTCGCATCGGTGAGCGGGCGCACCGCAAGGTCAATGCCGGGCGCTTCGATGCGCAGCAGCCGGGTCAATTCCGGCACCACGACGAGATCGCCGTAGTCGGTCGCGGCGATGGTGATGCGCCGTCGCGCGATCGCCGGATCGAAGCCCTGATCGGGCACCAGCGCGCTCCGGATTTGCCGCAGCGCGTCGCCGATCGGCCCGGCCAGCGCCAGCGCCTTTTCGGTCGGCTGCATGCCCGCGCCGGCACGCAGGAACAGTTCGTCCGCAAACAGCGCACGCAGCCTTCGCAACGCGCTGCTCATGGACGGCTGGGCGAGCCCGATGCGCTCGGCCGCCCGGGTGACGTGGCGCTCCTCCATCAGCGCTTCGAAGGCGACCAGCAGGTTGAGATCGACGGCGGATAAATTCATTATAGCAATAATGCTTATAAGAATAATCGATTTCAACAATGATTTGCCCCGGCCTATGCTCATTGGCCGGACATGACGACGGGACCCAGGAATTTGGCGAGATTTGCGAGGCTGGTGCCAAGCGGGCCGACACTGCTGATCATCGGCGTGCTGGCAGGATTGGCTTTCCCCGCCTTGGCGGACGGCGCCCGCCCGCTGATGGCGGCGGCGATCTTCGTCCTGGTGCTCGGCACCTTCCTCCAGGTCGACGGCACGGCGTTCCGGCGCGCGTTGCAGCGGCCGCTGGTCTGGCTGCTGTTGCCGGCGCTGGCCATGCTGGCGAGCCCGCTTGCAGTCGGCCTTGCCGCGCGCGGCGCCGGCTTTCGACCCGAGCTGATCGTCGCATTGGTGCTGTCGGTGTGTGCGCCACCGTCGAGCGGCACGGCGGCCGTCGCGCGCATGCTCGGCTTCGATGCGACCATTCCGCTTGCCGTGACGCTGCTGTCGATGGCGCTGGCGCCGGTTACCGTGCCGCTGATCGCCGCGGGATTTGCCGGTCTCGCGCTCGATCCGCTGGCGCTTGCGACGCGGCTGGTCTTCCTGGTTGGCGGCGCCGGCGCGTTGGCGTTGCTGTTGCGCCGTCAGGCCGCTGCACGATTGGTGCAGCATGCGCGCATCATCGACGCGCTCGTGCTGGCCTCGCTGCTGCTGTTCGCGATCGCCACCATGGCCGGGGTGCGCACCCAGATCGAAGCGCAACCGGCCGCCGCGTTCACCTGCGTCGGCCTTGCCTTCGCCTGCAATCTTGCCCTGCAATTGTGTGGCGCGCTGCTCACGCCGGGCAATCTGGCTGCACGGCTGACAAGTGGCCTCGTTCTCGGCAACCGCAATGTCGGACTGGTCTGGTCGGCGATGGGCGCCGCGGTGTCGCCGATGACGGCGTTGTTCTTCGCCGCCACGCAGTTTCCGATCTATATGACGCCGCGGCTGATCGAGATGCTTGTTCGCCGCGAGCGCAAGGAGAATGCCTCACCATGAGCGCGACGATCCTGACCGAAGACCTCGCCGTCCGTTTCGCGCGCATCGCGCTCGGCCATGTCACGCGCGAATATCCGAACAAGCCCGATCACGTGCTGGCGGGGCCGCAGGATGCGCGCACGCCGCGCGAGCTGCATCCGGTGTTCTTCGGCAGCTACGACTGGCATTCCTGCGTCCACAGCTACTGGATGCTTGCCCGGTTGCTGCGCCGCTATCCCTCATCCGAGGCGGCGGACGATATCCGCGCGCTGTTCGACGCGCAGTTCGTTGCGGAGAAGATCGCGGCCGAATGCAGCTATCTCGCCGCCCCGACCGCGCGCGGCTTCAAGCGGCCTTACGGCTGGGGCTGGCTGTTGAAGCTCGCCGCAGAGCTCTCGCTCGTCGAGAACACCAACTGGCGCGATCGGATCGCTCCGCTCGCCGAGATCTTCGCGCAGCGCTACCGCGATTTCCTGCCGCTCGCCACCTATCCGGTGCGGGTCGGCACCCATTTCAACACCGCGTTCGGACTGCGCATGGCAGCCGACTACGCCGCGGTGACACAGGACGATGCGCTCAGTGCGCTGTTGCGCGACACAGCGCTGCGCTGGTACGGCGCCGATCAGGACTGCCCCGCCTGGGGTGAGCCGAGCGGTGATGACTTCCAGTCGTCCGCGCTGATCGAAGCGGAGTGCATGCGCCGGCTGCTGGCACCGGGTGACTTCCTGCCCTGGTTCGACCGCTTCCTGCCGCGGCTCGAGCTGCGCGAACCCGCAACCCTGTTCCGGCCCGCCACGGTCACCGATCGCTCGGATGGCAAGCTGGCACATCTCGACGGGCTCAATCTCAGCCGCGCATGGTGCTGGCGGGCGCTGGCCGGTGCGTTGCCGGCGGCCGATGCGCGCCGTCCGATCCTGCAGGATGCCGCGCGCCGGCATCTCGACGCCGGCCTGCCGTATATCGCCAGCGACTATATGGGTGAACACTGGCTTGCGAGCTTCGCGGTGCTCGCGATCGACGCCGATGGCTGACGAAGGCGCCGCCTACGCGACGCTTTCCAGGTAAGCTTCTTCCGCAGCCTGGATCGCGTCCGGAGTGCCGACATGCATCCAGACGCCGTCGAGGCGCAGGCCGAACAGCCGCTCCTGCTCGTTGGCGCGGTCGAACATCTTGGTCAGCGAGAACTCGCCGGCCGGCGCGTCGGCGAACAGCGCAGGCGACATGATCGCGGCGCCGGCATAGACGAACGGCACCACCTGGTGCTCGCGCCGCTTGCGCAACGCGCCATCCGGCAACATCGAATAGTCGCCGCGCCCGCCATAGCCGATGCTCGTAGCGGTCGGCGCCATCAGCAGCAGGATATCCATCCGCGCGGGATCGAAGGTTTCCGCGAGCCGCGCCAGATTGGAGCGCACGCCGTCGATCCACATCGTGTCCGCGTTCAGATGATAGAACGGCGCATCGCCGAGCAGCGGCAGCGCCTTCACTACCGCGCCGCCGGTGCCGAGCACCTGGTCGCGCTCGTCGGAGATGATCACGCGCGGACGGCTGCGGGGCTTGACGTGCTCGATGATCTGGTCAGGCAAATAGTGCACGTTCACGACCGCTTCGCTGACGCCGGCGCCGGCGAGCTTGTCGAGCACATGGTCGAGCAGCGGCTGGCCGGCGACGCTGACCAGCGGCTTCGGCATCGTGTTGGTCAGGGGGCGCATGCGCACGCCGAGGCCCGCAGCGAGCACCATGGCTTTATGGGGAGTGACGGGCATCTTCCGGATATTCTCGGTCATCATCTCTCATGCGCCGATCATATCACGGCGATTCGGCAAGCACATCAATCAGACGCCATAGTCACGAGACATGACGGCCGCAAGACGGCAATGACGACCCTGGCCTAGACGTCGGCAGCTTGCGTGCCGCGTCTGGCGGTTTTCTTCTTCTTGTCGCCTTGTTTGAGAAAGTTGACGCCGATCTGGTCGCCATTGACCCATGCCAGCTCGCAGCGGCGATAGGCCAATCCTGTGGACGACAGCAGCAGAAAGAACTCCTTCAGGTTCAGGCCCTCGACCGAGCCGTCGACGGAGAGCTTGGCGCCCGTCTCCGACACGTCTTCCATGGTGCAGTCGCGCCGCCAGGTGCCGTCGATGCCCATCATGTGCGCTGCTATGCCGCGCTCAAACGTGACACGATCGCCCTTGCGTCGTTCCGTCCCCATCGTGTGGTCCCGCTCCAGATCCGGCCGCGCCATGGATCAGGTGCGGGCTCCGCAACCTTAGGGGAGGCCAGGCTAACAACCCGTAAACTACGGTACTGGAGGAGGGACGTTGGCTTTGTACCAGATGCGGAAGCTGGTCAGCGCGGGGTGAGCCAGCGACCGCTCGAGATAGGTCCAGATCCGCGGCTGGTGCTTGAGATATTGCGGCTTGCCGTCGCGGCGGTTGAGTCGCGCAAAGGTGCCGAGCAGGCGGGTGTTGCGCTGCGCCGACATGATCGCATAGAGCTCGGCGAAGCCGGCCGGATCGAAGCTTTCATCGGTCGCGCGCCGCGCCTTGATGTAGCGGGTCAAGAGCGACAGCTCGAGCTGCTCGGGCACATCGATCCGGGCATCCTGCAGCAGCGACACCACGTCATAGGCCGCGGGGCCGAGCAGCGCGTCCTGGAAATCGATGACGCCGACGCGCAGGATGCCGGTGCGTTCGGCAAGCCAGATGATGTTCGGCGAATGGAAGTCGCGGATCACCCAGGTCTGCGGTGCGGCTGCGGGCTTCTCCAGCAGGCCGCGCCACATCCCGAGAAATTCGGCGCGAAGCTCCTCGCTCGGCTGCGCGCCGCGGTCTGGCAGGTACCATTCCAGCATCAGCCCGATCTCGATCAGCCAGGCGTCGATGTCGAACACCGGGATGTCGTAGCTCTCGTCCGACGTCAGCGGCAATTGCTCCGGCAGCACCTCGCGGTGCAGCGCCGCCAGCATGTCGACGGCGGCCTCGTAACGCTCGGCGATCGGCTGCGGTGGGTCGCCCTCGATGACGCCCTCGGCGCCGAAATCCTCGGTGATAAGGAAGCCGGATCCGAGATCGATGTGACGGATCGCGGGCGCCGAGAAACCATGCTTGCGCAGGCCGTTTCCGATCGCGACGAACGGCCTGACGTCTTCGGCGAGATGCACCGCTGCGCTGTAGGACTGGCCGCTGTAGATCGCCGGGCCGTCGGGACGGCGCGGCGAGTTCATCAGGATGACGGTGCCGTCGTCGTTGCGCAGCCGCGCATAGGAGCGCGTCGAGGCATCGCCCGGCATGCGTTCGCGCCGGGCATTGAGAAAGCCCGCGCGGTCGAGGAACTGGCGCAGCTCGTTGAGCCGCGCGACCTTCGCCGCGCCCTTGCCATGGCCGGTGATCTCGGCCGCGCGTGCCGCCGATCCGAGCGCCGGGCGATGGCTGAACGCGATATCGATGCGGTCGGCGGGCATCGCGTCGGGCGCGCGCTCCGGCCACTCGATCAGCGCCACGATGTCGTCGGGCAGCGGCGACAGCCCGATCTCCTCGAGCTCGCCGGCGTCGTTGATGCGGTAGAGGTCGGCATGAACCAGCGGAAACGACGGCAGCTCGTAGCTCTGCGCCAGCGTGAAGGTCGGGCTCGGTACCTCCAGCGCGTCGTCGTCGGCGAGATAGCGGATCAACGCGCGCGCGGCCGTGGTCTTGCCGGCGCCGAGATCGCCGGACAGCGTAATGACGTCGCCGGCGCCGATCAGCAGCGCGAGGTCGGCCATCAGCTCTGCTGTCGCGGTCTCGTTCGCGAGTGCCACCGAGAATGTCGAGGTCGCCGTCATTCAGCAGCGTTGCGGTGTGCGGTCTGGTCGATCGGGAAGTCGCAGGTCACGGTCGTGCCGTGGCCTACGGTCGAATCGACGCGCACCCGTCCGCCATGGAGTTCGACGAAGGAGCGGACCAGCGACAGGCCAAGGCCCGCGCCGCGGTGCCGCGAGCCGTGCGAATGGCTCTCGAACCAGTTGAACACCTTGTCGCGCATCTCCGCCGGAATGCCGGGACCGGCGTCGGTCACCGCAAACACCACGCTGTGCTCGGTGCGGTGGGCGCTGATCGTGACGGTGGCGTCGTGCGGCGAGAAGCCGACCGCGTTGGCGAGCAGATTATACAGCACCTGCACCACGCGCCGCTCGTCGCCGACAAAGGCGCCGATGTCGGGCTCGATATCGACCTTGAGGGTGATGCGGTCGGTCGCGAGGCGATCCTGGATGCCTTCGGCGGCGGCTTCGATCGCCTGGCCGATATTGACCGGACCGAGCTCGAGCTTCATCGCGCCGGCGTCGATGGTGGCGAGATCGAGAATGTTGTTGGTGAGCGCCAGCAGCGCGTTGGTCGATTTGGTGACGTAGTCGAGATATTCGGCCTGCTTCGGCGTCAGCGGTCCGGTCGAGGGATCGCTGAGGAAATGCGCGAAGCCGATGATGGTGGTGAGCGGTGCGCGCAGCTCGTAGGAGACGTGGTGGACGAAATCCACCTTCATCTGGTCGGCGGCTTCCAGCGCCTCGTTGCGCTCGCGCAGCGCCCGCTCAACATTTTCGGTGTCGGTGATGTCCTGGAAGGCGAGCAGGGTCTTGCCGTCGGGCAGCGGGATGGTCATGCAATTCAGCACGCTGCCGTCCTTGCGCTCGAGCTTGAGCGCGACCTGGGCGCGGTTCTCGATCGCGGTGATCTGCTCGCGCAGCGTCCGCCAGGTCAGGGCGTCGTCGAACAGCGGCCGGCACAGTGCTTCCACCGCCTCGATATGCGGCTCGCCCTGCAGCGCGTCGGCCGGCAGCTTCCACATCTTGGCGAAGGGCGGGTTGAACAGTTCCGCGCGGCCGTTGCTGCCGAACACCGCGACCGCCTCGCCGAGATTATCCAGGGTCTCGCGCTGCACCCGCGTCAGGCGGTCGTAGCGGCGCGCGAGGTCGAGGCTCTCGGTGACGTTGTCGAACAGATAGGTGACGCCGCCCTCGAGGTTCGGCGTGGTGACGACGCTGATGGCGCGGCCGTCGGGCAGGAACCAGGTATAGGTTTCGGATTCGACCGCGCGATAGGCCTCGTGCAGCTTGGCCTTCCAGGCGCGGAAATCCGGCTGCTCGGGCAGCTTGCGGTTGGCGCGCAGCCGGTCCAGCACGCTGGAATCGTCGGGGTTGCCGTCGAGGAAAGCCTGATCGAGGCCCCACAGCCGCCGATAGGACTCGTTGTAGAAGGTGAGCCGCCGGTCGGCATCGAACACCGCGACGCCCGAGGACAATTGGTCGAGGGTACGCCGGTGCGCTTCGACCATCCGCGCGATCGCCGCGCGCAACGCCGCAGCTTCGCTGGCGTCGATCGCGATGCCGGCGCTGCCGCCGGAGAGCTTGAGCGCCTGCACGTCGTAGATCCGCCGCTCGCCGCTGACGACGATCGGCAGCCGCGCGGCATAATTGGCATTGTCGTTCAGCGCGCGGGTCAATTCGCCGCGCTGGTCGCTTTCGAGCAGTTCGAGATTGCGCTGCAGCGCGTCCGACACGCTCTTGCCCTCGGTGGCGCGGACATAGGCCGCGTTGGCATAGCGCAGATTGCCCTCGAGGCTCTTCGCCCAGATCGGCCATGGCGCGGCGGCGGCGAAATCGCGCAGCAGCTCGGTTTCCTCCTGCAGCGCCTTGTAGCGCAGGTTGGACTCGGCGAGCTCGCGGCGCAGGCCGCCGAGCTCGCGGATCCGCACGATGGCCTGGCCGCCAATCGCGCGGCCCATCGCCTCGATGGCACGGCCGGCCGAGGTCGAGAGGTTGAGCAGGAACGCCTCGCCCTTCTCGCGCAGCGCGTCGACGGCGTGATCCATCTGCAGCGCCGGCTCGGGCGGCAGCCAGGTTCCGAAGGCGAGGACGCGTTGCGGCGATCCTTCCTGCGACATCACCAGCGAGATGTCGCCCGAGATCTGTGGCCGGTTGTCGCCCGCGGCCCAGGAGATCAGGACCTGCGGCTCGACGAACAGCAGCGCGCGCAGCCGGTCCGATTGCGCCTGCAGGTCCGTGATCTCGGACTGCAGCTGTTCCTCGTTCCTCGTCGCGCGCACGCGGGTGCGCATCAAGAGGATCGCGGCGACGGCCGAGAAGCCGACCAGCGCAAGCGACGTCGCGAGGACCGCGACCTCCTGGTGATTGAAGCCGAAATGATCCGACATCGCCTGGGCGACCGGGCTCTCGGCGGCAAACGCGGTGCGGGCTGGCAGCAATGCGGTGATGGCGAGCCCAATCATGCCGTCGCGCGCCAGTGAGGTGCATGACAGCAGGGTTCGACGCATTGCCGCGACTACGCCCGACATATGTTGCCCCAGAACGCACAAACCTTAAGGCATGATCCGGAAAAGAGGAGACCGGTGTTCCCTCACGGCAAACGTACGACGTTTGTCCGCCGATCATGCCCAAGCAGGACCAGACAGCCCGACGAAGACCCCCCGTCGTGCTCGAATCAAGACAGAATAGTCCCAACGGGACTCGGCGAGTAAGAGTCCAGACCGTGAACGCAGAATCCCCTGTGAAAAAATGCCGCCGGGTGGGGCGGATTTTACGCGAATTGACTCCGTATTGGTGCGGAGAGCGCGCACGAAGCGTGATCTTCCCGAGCTCGTCCGCACACTTGTCCGATGCGAAGGCGCTTGGCTCCCTCTCCCCGTTCTTACGGGGAGAGGGTTGGGGTGAGGGGCCGTCTCCGCATATCCGGTGATAGCTGCGTTCGCGGAGACTCCCCCTCACCCGGAACGCATCTGACGATGCGTTCCGACCTCTCCCCGCACGCGGGGCGAGGTGAAGTGGCGCCGCCGCTCGAGTGAAGTCGTCGCGCACTAGCGTCCGGTCGAGCCGAAGCCGCCGCTGCCGCGCCCGGTCGCCGGCAGCACGTCGACCGGAACCAGCTCGGCCCGTGTGACCGGCGCGATCACCATCTGCGCGATACGCTCGCCGCGCCGGATCGAGAACACCTCATGGCCGTGGTTGATCAGCAGCACGTTGATCTCGCCGCGATAGTCGGCGTCGATCGTGCCGGGCGAGTTCAGCACCGTGACGCCGTATTTGGCGGCAAGGCCGGAGCGCGGCCGCACCTGCGCCTCGTAGCCCGGCGGCAGCGCGATCGTCAGTCCGGTCGGAACCATCTCGTAGCGGCCCGGGAGCAGCAGCAGCGGCGCCGACTGCGGCACCGCCGCGAGCAGGTCGAGCCCGGCCGCGTCGGCGGTCTGATAGATCGGCAGCAGGAGATCGGCGCCGTGCGGCAGTTGATGGACTTCGACCTTGATGGTGGCGCTCACGATGCGGTTCCTACGGCTCTAGAGCATGATCCGATTGAATCGGATCATGCTCTAATCCTTTTGTTTGGTCGCGTTTTCTTGACGCGAACCGGTGACCACTTCGCTCGAAAACGCTCTTGCGATGCGCGACACCAGCGCGGTCGCGACTTCCTCCTTGGTCATGACAGGCCAGGAGTCGACGGTGACGTCCTTGCCCTCGCGCGAGAGCAGGTGAACGGTGTTGCGGTCGCCGCCCATCACCCCGGTTGCCGGCGAGACGTCGTTGGCGACGATCCAGTCGCAGCCCTTGCGCGCGAACTTCGCCTTGGCGTTCTCGATCAGATGCTCGGTCTCGGCGGCGAACCCAATCACCAGCGGCGGCCGCTGCTCCTTCAGCTTGGAAATTGTCGCGAGGATGTCGGGGTTCTCGACCAGCTGCAGCGGCGGCATGCCGGCCGCGGTCTTCTTCAGCTTCTGGCTGCCCTCGGTGGCGACCCGCCAGTCGGCGACCGCGGCGGCGAAGATCGCGACGTCGACCGGCAGCGCCGCCTCGACCCGGTGCAGCATGTCGCGCGCGGACTCCACGCGCATGACCGAAATGCCCTGGGGGTCGTCGAGCTCGACCGGGCCGGTCACCAGCACCACCTCGGCGCCGGCGGCGCGCGCGGCGGCGGCGATGGCAAAGCCCTGCTTGCCGGACGAGCGGTTGGCGATGTAGCGGACCGGATCGATCGCCTCATGGGTCGGGCCCGCGGTGATCAGCACCCGCTTGCCGGCTAGCGGACGTGGCTGCGGCGGGCGCAGCATGCGGTCGGCGGCGGCGGCGATCTCGGTCGGCTCGGCCATCCGGCCGACGCCGGCCTCGCCGGCTTCCGCCATCTCGCCCGCATTGGGGCCGACGGTGTGGACGCCGTCGCGGCGGAGCTGCAGCACGTTGCGGCGGGTGGCCGGATTGTTCCACATCAGCGGGTTCATCGCCGGCGCCAGCAGGATCGGCCGGTTGGCCGCCAGCAAGGTGGCGGTGGCGAGGTCGTCGGCATGGCCCTGCGCCATCTTGGCCATCAGGTCGGCGGTCGCCGGCGCCACCACGATCAGGTCGCAGTCCCGCGCCAGGCGGATATGGCCGGCGTCGAACTCACTCTCGGCGTCGAACAGGTCGGTGTAGACGCGCTCATGCGACAGCGCGCTGGCGGCGAGCGGGGTGACGAATTGCTGGGCCGCCCTGGTCAGCACGCAGCGGACCTGGATGTGCCGTTCCTTGAGTCGCCGGATCAGATCCAGCGCCTTGTAGGCCGCAATCCCCCCGCCGATGATCAGGGTGACGCGCGGCTCGCCGGCCACGCTGGCGGCCCGTGGAGCAGGGGCTGCCACTGTCGCGGAACCTGGGCCGGGCGCCTCGGAGGGCTCCGTACCGCCGTCTGCGAGGTCCCGGAGGATCACCCGGACCTCCTCCTCGACCGAGCGGCCGTTCCTGGCGGAGCGCAGCCGCAGATAGGCCTTCAGCGTGTCGTCGAGTTTGCGGATGGTCAGGCTGGCCATGGCGTGCCCTCAGGCATCATGCTCAAATAAATATGATAGCGATGCTATCACATGGTGCATGCATTGCAATCAGTGTGCCCGGATCGCGAAAAAGATCGCGATGGAGGCGATCGCAATGACCCAGAGGCCGACGGTCTGCACCCGCGCCTTGCGGGCCTCGGCGCGGGCCATTTCGTCGATCGAGTCCGAAGACAGCATGTGGCCCTCCAGCGTCATGGTCTCCAGCTGCTCGAGCACCGTGACGGCGCGGTTGGCGATCGACGGCAAGTTGGCGAGGATGCGGCCGAGCTCGCCCGCGCCTGAGATCGCGCCCTGGATGCGGCCGGCCGGGCCGAGATTCTGCGTGATCCATTCGCGCACCACGGGGTCGGCGATCTTCCAGATGTCGAGCTTCGGGTCGAAGCCGCGCGCCACCCCCTCGACCACCACCATGGTCTTCTGCAGCAGGATCAGCTCGGGGCGCGTCTGCATGTCGAACAGGCCGGTGACCTCGAGCAGAAGCGTCAGCAGCTTCGCCATCGAGATTTCCTCGGCGGTGCGGTTGTGGATCGGCTCGCCGATCGCGCGGATCGCCTGCGCGAAATTCTCCACCGAATGGTGGCCGGGCACGTAGCCGGCCTCGAAATGCACCTCGGCGACGCGGCGATAATCGCGGGTGATGAAGCCGAGCAGGATCTCGGCCAGGAAGCGCCGCTCCTTCAGCCCGAGCCGTCCCATGATGCCGAAATCCACGGCAACGAGCCGGCCGGCCTCGTCGAGGAACAAATTGCCGGGATGCATGTCGGCATGGAAGAAGCCGTCGCGCAGCGCGTGGCGCAGGAAGCTCTGGATCACCTTGCGGCCGAGATCGGGCAAATCGACCTTGGCCTGCGCCAGCCGGACGTGATCGTTCAGCGCGATGCCGTCGATCCACTCCATCGTCAGCACGCTGTGCGCGGTGCGATCCCAATCCACCGCGGGGACGCGGAAGTCCGGATCGCCGCGGGTGTTCTCGGCCATCTCGGACAGCGCGGCCGCCTCGAGCCGCAGATCCATCTCCATCGCGACCGAGCGCGACATCGTGTTGATGACCTCGATCAGGCGCAAGCGCCGCGCCTCGGCGGAATGCGCCTCGGCCTTGTGCGCGACAAAGAAGAAGTCGCTGAGGTCGCGGCGGAAGCGCGCGGCGACGTTGGGCCGGAGCACCTTGACCGCAACCTGATGCCGGACCCCGTCGCGCTCGATTTCGCCGCGATGCACCTGCGCGATCGAGGCCGCGGCAACCGCAGGGCCCAGATGCACAAAGGCCTGCGGCAGCGGCCGTTCCAGCGATTGCGTGATGACGGTTTCGGCCGCTTCCTGCGCGAACGGCGGCAGCCGGTCCTGCAGGGCTTCGAGATCGCGCGCCATCGCCACGCCGACCACGTCGGGCCGGGTGGCGAGGAATTGCCCGAGCTTGAGATAGGCCGGTCCGAGCCGCGTCAGTGCGCGCGACAACCGCGGACCTGACTTGGCGGAGCGGCGCTCGATCAGCCGCGCCAGCTTCAGCGCGAGCTGCCCGGGCGGCGGCACCAGCGCGGGATCGACGACGCCGAACACGCCCTCGCGCGCAAACACGAAACCGGCGCGGGCGAGGCGCGTGATGTGGGTCAGTGCAGAGATCACAAACGCCAGCCCGAATGCAGCGCCACGATGCCGCCGGAGAGGCTCTGCCACTTCACGCGGGCAAAGCCGGCGGCGCCGATCATCTCGGCGAACGCGTTCGGCCGCGGGAATTTGCGGATCGACTCGACGAGATATTGATAGGACTCGGCGTCACCGGTGACGGCGCGGCCGAGCGGCGGGATCACCTTGAAGGAAAACAGATCGTAGATCTTGTCGAGGCCGGGCACGTCGACGGTGGAGAATTCCAGGCACAGGAAGCGGCTGCCCGGCTTGAGCACGCGATAGGCCTCGCGCAATGCGAGGTCGATCTGCGGCACGTTACGGATGCCGAATGCGATGGTGTAGGCGTCGAACGCGCGGTCGGCAAAACCCAGCGTTTCGGCGTTGCCCTCGACGAACGACACCCGGTCATCGAGGTGCTGCTTCGCGGCGCGCTCGCGGCCGACGGCGAGCATGTCGGCATTGATGTCGCAGACCGTGGCATGAAAGCCCGCGCCCGCGGTCTTGGCGGCCCGGAACGCGATGTCGCCGGTGCCGCCAGCGACGTCGAGCAGCGCGAACGGCCGGTCGCCCTTCGGCGGATCGAGCATCGTGATCATGACGTCCTTCCAGGCCCGGTGCAGGCCCGCCGACATCAGATCGTTCATCAGGTCGTAGCGGGACGCCACGCTGTGAAACACGTCGTTCACCAGCGTCTGCTTCTCGCCCAGGGGCACATCCCTGAAGCCGAAATGGGTGGTTTGATCCGGCCGATCCATCACTCAGAACTCTTACCCTTTTTGGTCGCGTTTTCTTCACGCGAACCGGTAGCCGCTTGGCTCGAAAAACGCTCCAGCCAAACCATAGCGCGGCGGCCGCAATGGCGCTATCACGTCACTTCCAAAAGGTGAATGCCTGCCATGCCGGAATTACCCGAAGTCGAGACCGTCCGCCGCGGCCTGCAACCGGCCATGGAGGGGTCCACGATCCTCAAGGCCGAGGCTCGCCGCAAGGATTTGCGGTTTCCGTTTCAAAAAGACTTTATCGCCCGGCTGGAGGGCCGGACCATCACCGGGCTCGGCCGCCGTGCCAAATATCTGATGGCGGACCTGAACTCCGGCGACGTGCTGCTGATGCATCTGGGCATGTCGGGCTCGTTCCGCGTGCTGAAGCAGGACGGCGCGGCGACGCCGGGGCAATTCCACCATCCGCGCAGCGAGGATCGCGTGCATGATCACGTGGTGTTCCACATGTCGTCGGGCGCGGCCGTCGTCTTCAACGATCCGCGGCGCTTCGGCTATATGAAGATCATCGCGCGCAACGCGATCGAGGATGAACCGCTCCTGAAAGGGCTCGGTCCCGAGCCGCTCGGCAACGAGTTCGACGCGGCGATGCTGGCGCGCTCCTGTCACAACAAGAAGACCAGCCTGAAGGCCGCGCTGCTCGATCAGCGCGTGGTGGCGGGACTTGGCAACATCTATGTCTGCGAGGCGCTGTTTCGTTCGCATCTGTCGCCGCGGCGATTGGCCGCGACGCTCGCGACCAAGTCCGGACAACGCAAGGGCGTTGCCGGGGGCGAGCCGACCGACCACGCCAGGCGGCTGGTCGACGCGATCCATTCGGTGCTCAACCAGGCGATCAAGGCCGGCGGCTCCTCGATCAGCGACCATCGATTGACCAACGGCGATCTCGGCTATTTCCAGCATTCGTTCCAGGTCTATGACCGCGAGGGCGAGACGTGCCGTACGTCGGGCTGCGAAGGTATTGTCAGGCGCTTCACCCAGAACGGCCGTTCGACGTTCTGGTGCCCGAAGTGCCAGAAGTAGCAATGTTCGAGACCCCGCGCATCGAGACGCCACGCCTGATCCTGCGGCCGCTTGCGCTGTCGGATGCCGCGGCGATCCAGAGTCACTTCAACAATTGGAATGTGATCAAGACTCTCGCCACGGTGGTGCCGTGGCCTTATCCCGGCGACGGCGCGGAAAGCTTTATCAGGCGCGAGCTCGACAAGATCGCGGCCGGAGAGGAAAGCTATCAATGGGCACTGGTGTTGCGTGCCCGCGATGGCGAGGCGATCGGCAACATCAATTTCCGGCCGCGCGCCGACGGCCGCAAGGGCAATCGCGGATTCTGGCTCGCTGAGCCGTATTGGAATCAGGGCCTCATGACCGAGGCGATCGCGGCGGTGAACGATTTCGCCTTCCTGGCGCTCGGCCTCGATCACTTCCATGTCTGCAACGCGCCGTCCAACGTCGGCTCGCGCCGGGTCAAGCAGAAGACCGGAGCCGAATTCGTCGGCTTCGTCGAGCTTCCGCACCACAATGGCGAATCCAGAGCGGAGAAGTGGAAGGTGACGCGCGAGACCTGGTTGCGCGATCGCGCGAAGCCGTGACCTTATTTGCGAATACCGCCGCGAGGAAAATCGCGGCGGCTTGACCGTGCACGCGCGGCCGGAGAACATGGCTGCGATCGCTCCATCAAGAACGAGAACACAATGGCGATGAACGGCATGTCGATGAATGACGCCTGGCGCGACCGCGCCGCGACAAGTTTTCAATGCGAGAAGCAGCCGGCCACCAGCAGCCGCGGCATGGTGGTGAGCAATCATCCGCTGGCATCGAGCGCGGGCGCCGAGATGTTGGCTGCCGGCGGCAATGCGATCGATGCGGCGATCGCCACCTTGTTCACGCTGACCGTGGTCGAGCCGATGATGATCGGCATCATCGGCGGCGGCATGGCGCATATTCGTCTCGCCGACGGCAGCCATCGCTTCATCGACGGCCAGAGCACGGTGCCGAACGCGGTGCGGCCGGACACCTACACTTCGAAGCCAGGATCGGCGCACGACGTGTTCGACACCGTCGGCAACGAGAATTTGAACGGGCCGAAAGCGGTCGCGGTGCCGGGCTCGCTGAAAGCCTGGTGCGAAACGCTGCGCCGCTTCGGCACCATGAGCCTTGCCGATGTGATGCAGCCCGCGATCAAGCACGCCGCGCGCGGCTATGCGGCGACGCCCTATTTGCATGAATGCATCACCGACGGCGCCGAGGAGATGCTGAAGGACAAGCCGATCTCGGCGATCTATCTGCCTGATGGCACGCCGCTGAAGCCCGGCGAGCGCGTGGTGCAGGCGGAATATGCCGAGACGCTGAAATACATCGCCGATCATGGCGACAACGCGCTCTACCAGGGGCCGCTTGGCGACATCCTGGTCGACTACATGAAAAAGAGCAGCGGCTTCATCGCGCAGGAGGATCTCGCGACCTACAAGACCGTCGAGCGGCAGCCGATCCGCTGCGACTACCGCGGCTGGGAAATCCTCGGGCCTCCGCCGCCCGCGGCATCGGGCGTGCATATCACGCAGATGCTCAACATCCTCGAAGGCTATGACATCGCGCGGCTCGGCTTCGGCACGACCGAGACGATCCATTATCTTGCCGAGGTGCTGAAGATCGCCTTTGCCGACCGCGCGGCCGCGAGCGGCGATCCCGCCTATATCAACGTGCCGGTGGAGCGGTTGACCTCGAAGGCCTATGCCGAGGAGCGCCGCCGCGCGATCGATCCCGACCGCGCGCAAGCCTGGAGCGCCGGCGTCACCCAGCTCGAAAGCGCGCACACCACGCACATGACTGCGGCGGATGCGATGGGCAATGTGGTCGCGACCACCCAGACCATCAACAATCTGTTCGGCGCCAAGATCCTGATCCCGGGCCTCGGCACCGTGCCGAACAACTACATGAACCTGTTCGATCCGCGGCCGGGACACGCGCTGTCGCTGGCCGCCGGCAAGCGCGTCACCACCTCGATGTCGCCGATGATGGCGCTGCGCGACGGCAAGCTCGCCTACGCGCTCGGCCTGCCCGGCGGCAAGCGCATCTTCCCGAGCGCGATGCAGGCGCTGATCAATCTGATCGACCACGGCATGAGCCTGCAGGAGGCGGTCGAGGCGCCGCGGGTCTGGACCGAGGGCAATGCGCTGGAGGTCGAGCAGGCGGTGCCGGAGGCTGTCCGCGCCGCGCTATCAGCCAAGGGCCACAAGGTGCAGGTCGTGCCGACGGTGGCCGGCGGCATGAACGCGATCCAGTTTCACGCCGACGGCACGATGTCGGGCGCAGCCTGCTGGCGCGCCGACGGCACCCCGGTCGGCATTGCCGGCGGCCTCGCCCGCGCCGGGGTGCGCTTTGCGTTGAGGTGAGGTTGGTTAGGCTCCCTCGCCCCGCTCTCGCGGGGAGAGGGTGGGGTGAGGGGCTCACTCCACGAGGTGGTGTCCATTGATGGACCTGTACCCCCTCACCCGGATTGCATCTGGCGATGCAATCCGACCTCTCCCCGCAAGCGGGGCGAGGTAGCTCTACTTCCTGACGCAGATCACGCGGACCACGGCCGCCTTGGCGTCTGCCGAGTCGCCCGACGCGGTGACGCCATGCGCCTTCAGGAAGCTGCGCACCGTGTCGGCCGGCACCAGCGCGGCCTGCGCCGGCGGCGCCGCGTTTGCGGGGCCTGCGACGATGACGGGTTTCAGCACCGCGATCCCAGCAAACCTGCCGCCGCTATCGGTCGCCGCTGCGCCGGAGAACCCGAGCGCCGGCGCCGGTGACAGCGCCTGATCGCCGCCGCCGATCTGTGCGGCCGAAGCCTTCACGTTGCTCGCGGCCGCTCCGCCGCCCTGGTTCTGCGGATCGGCAATCCCGGTGATGTCGAGCGCGGTCTGCGTCGCCTGGCCTGCGATATTGAGCGGCTTCAGCCCGCGCGCGCCATAGATGCGCAGCAGCGCGAGATCGTGATCCCTGTCCTCGGCGACCCGATCGGCATTGCCGTAGCCCGGGATCGTCAGCGTGATGCAGTCGTCGGTCGCCACGCGATCGGTAACGATGGCGCCGTCGTCGCTGACCACTACGCCGGTGCCATATTCGACGGTCTTGCGCGGCGGCGGACCGGCCTGCACGGCGGACGGAAAGGCGTTGAAGGCGCTCGACATCGCGATCACCACCGGCTCGACCGTGGTCTGCATCGCCTGGTCATAGAGGATGGTGAGGATGCGGACCTCGTCGCCCTTCAAGGTGCCGCGCAGATAGAACTTCTTCAGGCCCTGCATGCCCGACAGCACGAAGAAATCCGGCTTCACCACGGTGTAGTCGATGGTGCGCCCGGCCGGCTCCTTCCTTTCCTGCTCGGCAAGCTTTGCGGTGGCGGGGCTTGCTTCCTTGCGCCGGGTCAGCAGCACCTGGACGGTGCCGGTCGGCGAGGTCCATTTGGCGCCAGAAGCGTCGCTGGTGAGCTGCGGCACCAGCTTTGTGGGAATGCCGAGCCGCGCCCCGGTGGCCGGCTCGGTGACGATCCGCCAGCCGACACCTTCCTGCTTCCGCCGCGCCGTGTCGGCGAGCACGCCGCGCTCCTGCGGATTCAGCACCCCGGTCGGCTTGCCGCCGCGCTTCTTCTGGAATTCCTTGATCGCATTGACCATGCGCTCGCTGACGTCGCCGGTAATGGCGCCGTTATATTCGCCGACCCAGGCGAGGTCGGATTGCAGCGCCAGCCGCTCGGCCTGCGCCATCGCGCCAGCGGTATCCTCCGGCTTCTGCAGCCCGGGGCGTATCGGCACCGTCGCCACGGTTTTCGGCTTCGCCCCCGCCGTCGAGGGCGGCGTCATCTGGGCCTGCGCCATGCCCATCCCTGTGACCGTAATGGAAGCGGCCATCAATGTTGCCGAAAGCACCGATCTCATGACAAATCCGGGGGGAATGACTGACACCATTGACGTCCAGGCAATTAAGCACATCTGCTTGGTCGGCAACAACCGCGCCTGGGTTCAGGGAGCGCGTCAACCCTCATCCCGAGGAGCGGCGTCAGCCGCGTCTCGAAGGATGAGGCCACGGACCGGGCCTCATGGTTCGAGACGCGCGTGCCGCGCTCCTCACCATGAGGGTCACGGGTAGGATAGATGAGACAATGCTGAGTGCCGACGAACTTGAACGCTATGCCCGCCACATCGTGCTGCGCGAGGTGGGCGGCCCCGGCCAGAATGCGCTGAAGCAGGCCTCCGTGCTGGTGATCGGCGCCGGCGGCCTCGGCGCGCCGGTGCTGATGTATCTGGCGGCCGCCGGTGTCGGCCGGCTCGGCGTGATCGATGACGATATCGTCTCGCTCTCCAATTTGCAGCGCCAGATCATCCATGCGACGTCTGATATCGGCAAGCGCAAGGTCGACAGCGCGGCGGCACAGATCCATGCGCTCAATCCGCATGTGACGTTCGAGGCGCATTCGATGCGGCTCACCGCCGACAATGCGATGGCGCTGAGCGCGAACTACGACCTCGTGCTCGACGGCTCCGACAATTTCGAGACCCGCTATCTCGTCGCCGATGCCTGCTTCCTCGCGAAGCGGCCGCTGATCACGGCCGCACTGGGCCAGTTCGACGGTTCGCTGACCACGATCCGCGCGCATGAGAAGAATGCGGACGGCGAGTTCAATCCGACCTATCGCTGCCTGTTTCCGGAGGCGCCGCCGCCGGGCACGGTGCCGGCCTGCGCCGAGGCCGGCGTGATGGGCGCGCTCGCCGGCGTCCTGGGATCGATGATGGCGCTGGAGGCGATCCGCGAGATCGTCGGCTTCGGCGAGGGCCTGGTCGGCCGCCTCCTGATGGTGGATGCGCGCGCGATGCGGTTCGAAACCCTGCGCTACGCGCGCGATCCGCAGAACCCGCTCAATGGCGATGGGCCTGTCATCACTGACCTCAGCGCCCATCGCACCTGATTGCTGCCGTTATCTGCTGGCCGGCTTCTCGCTGTCGAGATGCGCCATCTGCTCGGCCGCATAGCGCGTGCCGGCAGCGATATCCGGCGGGAAGGCTTTCGCCAGCGCTGCGAGATGAGCTTGCGTCAGCGTCAGCCTGGTCGCGCCGAGCGCTTCGGTGAGACGGTTGCGGGTGCGGGCGCCGACCAGCGGCACGATCTCCTTGCCCTGCGCCGCGACCCAGGCAATCGCGACCTGCGCCGGCGTCGCCCCGATCTCGGCGGCAACGGCGCGCAACTGCTCGACCAGCGCGAGATTGGCATCGAGGTTCGCGCCCTGGAAGCGCGGCGTCATCAGCCGGTAGTCCCTGCCGATCTTGCCGGACTCCTTCGACCAGTGGCCGCTGATCAGTCCGCGCGACAGCACGCCGTAGGCGGTGATGCCGATGCCAAGCTCGCGGCAGGTCGTCAGGATATCGCGCTCGATGCCACGCTCGATCAGCGAGTATTCGATCTGGAGATCGACGATCGGATGCACGGCGTGAGCACGGCGGATGGTGTCGGAGCCGACCTCGGACAGGCCGATATGTCTGATGTAGCCGGACTTCACCAGATCGGCGAGGCCGCCGATCGTCTCCTCGATCGGAACGTTGGGATCGAGACGTGCCGGGCGGTAGATGTCGATGTAGTCGGTGCCGAGACGTTGCAGCGAATAGGCGAGAAAATTCTTCGTCGCGGCCGGCCGGGTGTCCATTCCGGCGAATTCACCCGCGGGGCCGCGCAGCGCGCCGAACTTGACGCTGATCGTCAGCCGGTCGCGCGCGACGTCCTTCAGGGCTTCCTGCACCAGCATCTCGTTGTGGCCCATGGCATAGAAGTCGCCGGTATCCAGCAGCGTGATGCCGGCATCGAGCGCCGCATGGATCGTGGCGATGCTCTCGCCGCGATCGGCTGGGCCATAGACCTCGGACATGCCCATGCAGCCGAGGCCGAGGGCCGCGACGGTGGGCCCGGTTGAGCCGAGTTTGCGTGTGTCCATGTGGATGTTCCTCGAACGTTGGCGGCGGAAATCCGTCGCTAAATGCCGAGGTGATATGGGCCGGACGGTTTCGGACGATAAGCTGGACAATCGCGAATGGCTTGTTCACTATATCGAACAATGCAGGATTTCGACCTTCGCGATCTCGACGCCTTTGTGGCGGTGGCGCGCACGCGCAATTTCCGGCGTGCGGCGCTCGAGCAGCGCGTCTCGGTTTCCAGCCTCAGCCAGCGCCTGCGCGACATGGAAGAGCGGCTCGGCGTCCGCCTGATGAACCGCACCACCCGCAGCGTCGCGCTGACCGAGGCCGGCGAACGGCTGCTTGCCCGTGTCGCGCCGGCCATGGTCAACGTCGCCGATGCGATCACCGAGGTGCGCGGCCTGCGCGCCGAGCCGTCGGGGCGGTTGCGCATCAACGCGCCGCCGCCCGCGGTCGATCTGGTGCTGGCGCCGATGATCGCGCCGTTCCTCGCCAGATATCCGCGGGTCGAGCTCGACGTCGTTGCGGAGAGTGCGTTCGTGGACATCGTCGCGCAGGGCTTTGACGCCGGCGTGCGTTACGGCGAGCACCTGGCACAGGACATGGTCGCGGTTCCGCTTGGCGCGCCGCAACGTTACGCGATCGTGGCGTCCAGCGCGTATGTCGCAAAGCACGGCCGGCCGATGCATCCGAAAGATCTGCTGGCGCACCCCTGCATCCGCAGCCGCTTCAGCAACGGCGTGATGTTCGATTGGGAGTTCGAGAAGAACGGCCGCGTGGTGAAGATTTCGCCGCCGGCCAGGCTGACCGCGACCCATCTCGGCCTCGCGCTGCGCGCGGTCCATGACGGCGTCGGCTACTGGGCGACGTTCGAGGGCTATGTCCGCTACGGCGTCAAATCCGGTGCGCTGGTCAGCGTGCTCGACGACTGGTGCCCGCCATTCGACGGACCGTTCCTCTATTATCCGAGCCGTCGCCAGCCGCCGCCGGCGCTCGCTGCGTTCGTGTCGTTCGTCGCCGACTGGCGCAAGCAGGCGCGACGGAAGAAGTAGAGCAGGACCTCGCCACATCGTCGTCCCGGCCTTGAGCCGGGACCCGTACCCACAAATGCGGATTGCCTTGCAGCGCTGGGGCCACAGCCCTCGCAACAACGAGGCCCTGCGGTTATGGGTCCCTGCTTTCGCATGCTTTCGCAGGGACGACACCGAATGCGTGATTACAGCATGCGCCTCGCCGGCCGCACCGGCTCCTTTGCATGGGGTTGTTTTCGATATTTTGGCAGCGCGCCCCTGCGACGGCAGGGCTGTCGCGTGTGACTACCCACGTCCCGTAGATGGGGTAACGGGCCGGCCGCCCGCTCGCTACGGCGCAATTTGGAAGCGCGCTCGCGAGCGGCCTGTTGGTTGGAAGGCGGTCGTCCCTCAAACTGATGGTGTTCAACGGAGTCGGGCAAGCCCGCTCCAAGCATCATTAAGGGACGACCATGTACCACTATGCAGGAATTGACGTGTCTTTGGAATGCTCGAGCGTTTGCCTTGTCGATGGGACAGGCAAGATTTTGCGCGAGACGAAGGTTGCGAGCGAGCCGGCGGCGCTGATCGCCTGGTTCCGGTCGCTGGGTCTGGTACTGGAACGGATCGGGCTGGAGGCAGGCCCCTTGTCGCAATGGCTGTATGCGGGTCTGCGAGACGCAGGGCTTGCGGTCGAGCTGCTGGAAACGCGGCACGTTCGCGAAGCCTTCAAGTCGATGCCGGTGAAGACGGACCGCAACGATGCCCGCCGGATCGCGCAGTTGATGCGGCTCGGCTGGTTCCGGCCGGTGCACTGCAAGTCGGTCGCGGCGGAGACCCGCGCCATCCTGACGGCGCGCAAGCTGCTGCAATCCAAGCTTCGCGATGTCGAGAACAGCCTGCGCGGCATACTTCGCGGTTTTGGCCTGAAGGTCGGTGCGACCACCGAGCGCACGTTCGCCGGACGCATCCGCGAGCTCGTGACCGGCCATCCCGGACTGGAGTTGGTCGCGGCGGCGCTGCTCCAAGCCCATGCGGTGCTGCTGCGGGAGTTCAAGAGCCTGGACAAGCACACCCAGAAGCTCGCCAGGACGCATCCATCCGCCAAGCTCCTGATGACAACGCCGTCCGTTGGTCCGATCGTGGCGCTCACCTATGCTGCGGCGATCGACGACCCGAAGCGCTTCCGCTCCTCGAAGGCCACGGGAGCCACTTTGGGCTCACCCCGAAGAAGTACCAGTCCGGTGAGACCGACTACACCGGCCGCATCAGCAAGATCGGGGATGCCTCCGTGCGCGAGGCACTCTACCAGGCAGCTCACGTCATGCTGACCAAGCCGGTCAAGAATTGCTCGGCATTGAAGAGCTGGGCGATGCGGATCGCCCGGCGCGCAGGCATGCGCAAGGCCAAGGTAGCGCTGGCTCGCAAGCTCGCCGTGATCCTGCATCGCATGCTCGCCGACACCAAACCGTTCAACCCGATGACCAAGGCCATCTAGCCAGGAGCAGCAATCGGTTCCGGGCGGGCCACGACACCAGGCTCTCCCCGAGCGAAGTCCCTCCGCTGGGACGATGGATCCGGTCAGGCCGCCATCCGGGAAGTGGCTCACGACCACGCAATCCGTAGATTGGCCGGCCGGCTCCTCAATGCACCCCATCAGGCGACGGCCTTCGCGCCGATCCCGTACAGAAGCAAGTGCCCGGCGAGTGGATGACGCGAAAAGGGATTGACTAACCAAGGCCCGTTACAGAAGCCCGGATGGAGTGAAGCGTAATCTGGGGCGGCCTGTCCGCGGATACAGGCCCCGGATTTCGCTGCGCTCCATCCGGGCTACAGATCTCTCTTCTTCCCCCTGAAAGGGGGAAGGTCGGGATGGGGGGTCCAGCCACACGCACCGTCGCTCGTGGAGAGAGATGATCCCCACCCGCTTTGCTCTGGCGAGCAAAGCGACCTCCCCTTTTCAAGGGGAGGTTATGGAAAGAAGCGGTCCCGGATTGCGCGGAGCCTGTCATCGGGCGCGCGTTCGCGCGACCCGTTGGCTCCATCCGGGCTACGAGCGCTTACAGCATGCTCGGCAGCACGCGATCCGGCGGCTTGTGGGCGTCGAGGAAGGTTCGGATGTTGATGATCACCTTCTCGCCCATCTCGACGCGGCCTTCGATGGTGGCCGAACCCATATGCGGCAGCAGCGTCACCTTGCCGGCCTTGGCGAGCCGCACCAGCTTCGGGTTCACCGCGGGCTCGTGCTCATAGACGTCGAGGGCTGCGCCGCCGATATCGCCGGCTTCGATCAGCTTGATCAGCGTGTCCTCGTCGATCACCTCGCCGCGCGCGGTGTTGACGACATAGGCCTCTTTCCGGATCAGCTTGAGCCGCCGCGCCGAGAGCAGGTGATAGGTGGCCGGCGTGTGCGGGCAATTTACCGAGATGATGTCCATCCGCGCCAGCATCTGGTCGAGGCTTTCCCAATAGGTCGCCCCGAGCTCTTCGGCGATCATGGGCGCCACCGGGCGGCGGTTGTGATAGTGGATCTGCAGGCCGAAGGCGCGGGCACGGCGCGCCACGGCCTGGCCGATGCGGCCCATGCCGACGATGCCGAGGCGCTTGCCGCCGATGCGGTGGCCGAGCATCCAGGTCGGCGACCAGCCCGCCCAGTGCTGCCTGCCTTCGGTCAGGATCGAGGCGCCCTCGATCAGGCGCCGCGGCACCGCCAGGATCAGCGCCATGGTCATGTCGGCGGTGTCCTCGGTCAGCACCTTCGGGGTGTTGGTCACCGTGATGCCGCGGGCATGCGCCGCGGCGACATCGATATTGTCGACGCCGTTGCCGAAATTGGCGATCATCTTCAGCTTGCAGTCGGGCTGATTGATCACGTCCTCGCGGATCATGTCGGTCACGGTCGGCACCAGCACGTCGGCGGTTCGCGCCGCCTCGGCGATCTGCTCCGGCGTCATCGGCGTGTCGTCGAGATTCAATCTGGCGTCGAACAGCTCGCGCATCCGGGTCTCGATCGAGTCCGGCAGCTTGCGGGTGACGACGACGAGAGGCTTTTTCTTCACCGACATGTCCTGCTTTCATGACGCGCGGCTTGCCAAAAAGCAAACCGTTGAGGCCTCATTAACCCGGTTGTTCGACACTGCTGATAGCCGCGCTGTCCCGGCGTTTCCTTCGCGTTTCCTAGGGTTCCCCGATGCTTGCCCCGGCTCTTCGCCAAGGCGAAACGACGGGCAAATTCGGGTGTTCTGGCTCTCAGGCGTTCCGTCCTCTCTAGCAGAAGGCCGGGCCAAGACAAGAACCCCTCGGACTTGCAGTGCGGGAGCGAACGGCGCAGGCGCAGGGGCCTTCGGGCGTGGTTTGGGTTGCAATTCGCCGAGTGCGGGTTGGGCATTTCGGCAGGAGACGAGTTGATGGTGGCGTTCTGGCGTTTCAGTTCATTGGTGGCGCTGGTCGGAAGCATGCTGAGCGCGTCGGTCATGCCCGGACATTCCGCCAAGGATTTGAGCCCCACCACCAGCGGCCTGCCGATCCCGCGCTATGTCAGCCTGAAGTCGGATCACGTGAACGTCCGGGCCGGCCCGACCAAGGACAATGACGTCGCCTGGGTCTATACGCGGTCGGGGCTGCCGGTCGAAATCACCGCCGAGTTCGAGAACTGGCGCCGGGTGCGCGATTCCGAGGGCGCCGAAGGCTGGGTCTATCATTCCCTGCTGTCCGGGCGCCGCACCGCCGTCGTCACCATGAAGAACAAGGACGATCTGGCCTCGCTCTACGATCGTCCCGACGCCACCAGCGCGATCGCGGCGCGCCTACAGGCCGGCGTCGTCGCGCAGGTGAAGAAATGCGCCAATAACTGGTGCCGGGTCACCGGCAGCGGGTTCGACGGCTGGATCGAGCAGCAGCGCCTGTGGGGCGTCTACGCCGACGAGAAGGTTGATTGAGCTTCCCCGACCGCAAATGAAAATGGCCGGGACGAGCCCGGCCATCACAACTCAAATCGACGGTAAGACGGTTCAGCGCTTCTTGCGCAGCCGTACGACCATGTCGACGCGGGAGATCTCGTAGCCTTCGGGCACGTCGGGCATCTTCGACAGCACGAGGTTCGGGTCGGGAATGTCGACCAACTCGTGGTTATGCTCGAGATAAAAGTGGTGGTGCGTCGACACGTTGGTATCGAAATAGGTTTTCGTGCCGTCGACGCTGACCTGGCGCAGCAGGCCGGCGTCGGTCAGCTGGTTCAGGGTGTTGTAGACGGTCGCCAGCGACACCGGAACCTTGGCCAGCGTGGCTTCCTCGTACAGCATTTCAGCGGTCAGGTGGCGGGCACCCTTGCCGAACAACAGCCAGCCCAGCGCCATGCGCTGACGGGTCGGCCGCAGACCGGCAGACTGCAACATTTCGTTGACGTCATGCCACGGACAGCCGGTCAGGGCAGGGTGGTGCCCAGCGCCCCGGGCAGCCGGGTGCACGGCATCATCGTTCACAGCCGGTACTTCCTCGTTCATATCCACTCTATGCACCCAACTCAGGCAATATTCCTCATAAATATAAAAAGGATGCCTATCAGATGCAAGTTTTTCGCAACTAGAACGAATCCAAGCTGCGGTAGAAACCTAAGGAGAAGCGGTCATTTATCCTCGGAATGCCGCTTTGCCGCCCAGTTGGCGCTATGTTAGAGAGCGCGCGGACCACATATGCGCTTTCGGCAGAGATAACAGGCCGTAGCGTACCCAGGTAGCGCCAAGATGCGGGACGGGTTATTCCGGTTCCCGTGGGTAGATCAAGGTCCGACCAAGCAAAGCGCTCATCGGGACATCAGAGGTGGAAAGAGGATGCTGGATCGGCGCGGCGGTTACGAATACGAGGATTTGCTGGCTTGCGGGCGGGGCGAGCTTTTCGGTCCCGGCAACGCCCAGTTGCCGCTGCCGCCGATGCTCATGTTCGATCGGATCAGCGAGATTTCGGAGAATGGCGGCGAGTTCGGCAAGGGGCTGGTGCGCGCCGAGCTCGAGGTGAAACCGGATCTCTGGTTCTTCGGCTGCCATTTCAAGAATGATCCGGTGATGCCGGGCTGCCTCGGCCTCGATGCCATGTGGCAAATGGTCGGCTTTTACCTCGGCTGGATCGGTGGCGAAGGTCGTGGCCGCGCGCTCGGCCTCGGCGAGCTGAAGTTCTCCGGACAGGTGCTGCCGCAAGCGCGCAAGGTTGTGTACAACATCGATATCAAGCGCGTGATGCGGTCAAAGCTCGTGCTTGGAATTGCCGACGGGTGGCTTTCCATGGACGACGAGATTATCTATCGCGCCAAGGACTTGAAGGTCGGGTTGTTCAAGCAGGGCACGGCTCCATCTTGAGCAGGATCATCATGCGGCAACATAAAGGCAGGGCGAGGCGAACATGAGGCGGGTTGTCATCACGGGGATGGGTATTGTCTCGTCCATCGGTAACAACACCCAGGAAGTGCTTGCGAGCCTCTACGAGGCGAAGTCGGGCATTTCGCGCGCGGAGAAGGCCGCCGAACTCGGCTTCCGCTCGCAGGTGCACGGTGCGCCGACACTCAATCCTGCCGAGGTGATCGATCGCCGCGCGATGCGGTTCCTTGCCGAAGGTGCGGCGTGGAATCACGTTGCGATGGAACAGGCGATCCGCGACTCGGGCCTCGAGGAAAACGAAGTCTCCAACATCCGCACCGGCATCATCATGGGATCCGGCGGTCCGTCGACGCGCACGCTGGTGGAGGCCGCCGACATCGCGCGCGCCAAGGGCCCGAAGCGGGTCGGTCCGTTCGCAGTGCCGAAGGGCATGTCCTCGACCGCGTCGGCGACGCTCGCCACCTGGTTCAAGATCAAGGGCGTGAACTATTCGATCTCGTCGGCCTGCGCGACGTCGAACCACTGCATCGGCAACGCCTATGAGACGATCCAGATCGGCAAGCAGGATGTCATCTTCGCCGGCGGCTGCGAGGAACTCGACTGGACGCTGTCGGTGCTGTTCGACGCCATGGGCGCGATGTCCTCGAAATACAACGACACGCCCGCCACCGCCTCGCGTCCCTACGATCTCAACCGCGACGGCTTCGTCATCGCGGGCGGCGCGGGTGTCGTGGTGCTGGAAGAGCTCGAGCATGCCAAGGCGCGCGGTGCCAGGATCTATGGCGAGGTCGTCGGCTACGGCGCAACCTCCGACGGCTACGACATGGTGGCGCCGTCAGGCGAGGGCGCCGAGCGCTGCATGCGCATGGCGATGTCGACGGTGAACACGCCGGTCGACTACATCAATCCGCACGCCACTTCGACGCCCGCCGGCGATCCGCCGGAGATCGAGGCGATCCGCAAGGTGTTCGGCACCGGCGACAAGTGCCCGCCGATCTCGGCGACCAAGGCGCTGACCGGCCACTCGCTCGGCGCCACCGGCGTGCAGGAAGCGATCTATTCGCTGCTGATGCTGAACAACGGCTTCATCTGCGAGAGCGCGCATATCACCGAACTCGATCCGGTGTTTGCCGACATGCCGATCGTGCGCAGGCGCATCGACAACGCCAAGCTCAACACCGTGCTGTCGAACTCGTTCGGCTTCGGCGGTACCAACGCGACGCTGGTGTTCAGGCGGCTTGACGCGTGATTTCGCCTCTCCTCGCTTGCTGAGGGAGGTCCGCAGGCAGCGAATGGGAACATTGCAACGATCCGGAATGGGGTGGGAATGATTATTGAACCGCGCGTGCGAGGCTTCATCTGCACGACGGCACATCCCGTCGGCTGCGCCACGAATGTCCGCGAACAGATCGCCTATGTTCTGAAGCAGGGTCCGGTCGCCGACTGCCCGAAGCGCGTTGCCGTGCTGGGCTGCTCGACGGGGTATGGCCTCGCGAGCCGCATCGTCGCGACCTTCGCCGGCGGCGCCGATACGATCGGCGTGTCGCTGGAGCGTGAGCCGTCGGAAAAGAGAAGCGCCAGCGCCGGCTGGTACAACAACCGCGCCTTCGAGATCGAGGCCCAGAAGGTCGGACGCTCGCCGCTCACGCTGGAGGGCGACGCCTTCTCCGACGAGCTGAAGGCGACCTTCATCGAGCGCGTGCGCGAGAAATTCGGGCAGCTCGACCTCCTGGTCTACAGCATGGCCGCTCCGGTCCGCACTGATCCCGACACCGGCAAGACCTATCGTTCGGTGATCAAGCCGCTGGGCGCCCCGGTCGAGATCAAGACGCTCGACACCGAGACCGGCGAGGTGTTCCAGACCACGCTCGAACCGGCCAGCGAGGAGCAAACCGCGGCCACCGTCGCGGTGATGGGCGGCGACGACTGGAAGCGCTGGATCGACCAGCTCGCGGATGCCGGCGTTTTGGCGCCGGGCTTCCAGACGCTCAACTACACCTATATCGGCAGCGAACTGACCTGGCCGATCTACTGGAACGGCACGCTCGGCCGCGCCAAGGTCGATCTCGACAGCAAGGCGGAAGCGATCCGCGGCCGGCTCGGTGCGGACGCCGCCCGCGTCGTCGCGCTGAAGGCCGTGGTCACCCAGGCGAGCTCGGCGATTCCGGTGGTGCCGCTCTATGGCACCGTGCTGTTCAAGGTGATGAAGCAGCTCGGGCTTCACGAAGGCTGCATCGAGCAGATTGATCGCCTGTTCCGGACGAAGCTCGGTAAGGGCGTCGAGCTCGATGACGCGCAGCGCGTCCGGGTCGACGATTGGGAGCTTTCGCCCGAAGTGCAGACGGAAGTGTCGCGGCGCTGGCCACTGCTCACCACCGAGACGCTCGGCGAGTTGGCCGATCTCGGCGAGTACAAGAGCCAGTTCCTGCGCCTGTTCGGCTTCGGCATCGACGGCGTCGACTATACGCAGGATGTCGATCCCCGCGTCGTGCCGGGTTAGGCCGTTCGGGAAACATCGCAATCACAGCTTCGTAGCCCGGATGGAGCGCAGCGCATCCGGGACAGTCCCTCTGTGGCAGAGAGCCCCGGATTTCGCTGCGCTTCATCCGGGCTACATGTCTCACCCCGCCGCGATCTTCTCTGCGCGCTGGAACGCGGGCCGGGCCACGCAGCGGCCGATATAGGCCTCGAATGACGGCCGCGACGGCACCATCTTGAACACGCGCACCGCAAAGTTCAGTCCCGCGCCGATCGCGATGTCGGCCGCGGAGAATTGATCGCCGAGGATCCATGGCCCCTTCTGCAGCTCGGCGTCGAGCACGTCGAACACCTGCGCGGCGTTGCCCCATGCCGCGGTGCTGGTCGGCACCTCGAGCTTGGTGAAGAGCTGGATCAGCGCCGGCTCGATGCAACTCGGCGAGAAAAACAGCCACTGCAGATAGCGCGCCCGCTTCGGGTCCGTCGCTGCCGGCGCGAGTTTGGTCTCGGGATAGCGGTCGGCGATATAGGCGCAGATCGCGGCGGCCTCGGCGAGCTGCGCGTCGCCGTCGGTCAGCGCGGGCACCTTGCCCATCGGGTTGATCTTGAGAAAATCGGGCGATTTCTGCGCCCCGGTGCTGATGTCGGTCAGCACCCGTTCGTATGGCAGGCCGGATTCCTCCAGCAGCCAGATGGCTGAGAACGAGCGCGAGCGCGGCGACCAGTACACCTTGATCATGGCTTAGCCTCCGATGTGCGGTTTGTTCTCATCCACCGATAGTGCTTCATCATGAAGCCGGTGACCGGATGGGGCGCTTCCTTCTCGAAGATGAAGCCTTCGCGCTCGTACCAGCGCCAGGCCTTCTCGTTCTCCCGGACGCATTTCAGCCAGATCTCGTCGGGCATCTGCCGGCGCGTGAAGGCAAGCAGCTCGCGTCCCAGGCTCCGGCCCTGATAGGTGGGGACCACCATCAGCTGATCGAGCAGCGAGGTCGGCAGGTGCAGCGCAAGCATGGCGGCGATGGCGCCGCGATCGTCGACGACGAACAGGCTCCAGCCACCAGCGATCTCGCGCGGCAGGCGGACACGCAGATCGTTCAACAGGTTGTCGCTGGCTTGTGAGAGCCCGGTCGAAACCCAACTCGCCATCCAGGCGCGCGCGATCGCGTCATGTTCGTCGGGACGAGCGGGGCGGATGATCGGCAGCGTCATTGTTCCCTATCGCGTTCGATGCCGGCGGCGCGACACTGTGGGTGCATAAAGGTGAAAGCCCGCGAGCGCCTCGCGGAGCTTTCAACTCTAGCGTAGTTGTTTGCGACCGGCGAGCCCGGCGGCTCACACGCCGAGCGTGCCGGCCTTTGCTGCCGCATAGCGCTCAGCCACGGCCTTCCAGTTCACCGTATTCCACCACGCCTTGAGATAATCGGGGCGGCGGTTCTGGTAGGTCAGGTAATAGGCGTGCTCCCAGACGTCGTTGCCGAGCAGCGCGCGCTTGCCGTCCATGATCGGATTGTCCTGGTTCGGCCGCGTCTCGATCGCGAGCTTGCCGTCTTTGGTCACGGTGACGAACACCCAGCCGGAGCCGAACACGCGCCCGCCGGCGGCGTTGAAATCGGTCTGGAATTTTTCCATGCCGCCGAGGTCGCGATCGATCGCGGCGAGCACCTCGCCGTCCGCCTTGCCGCCGTTCGGCCCCATGATCTGCCAGAACATGGTGTGGTTGGCGTGGCCGCCCATGTTGTTGCGAACGCCGGTACGGATCGCCTCCGGCACGCTGCCGAGATTGGCGAGCACCTCGACGACCGGCTTCTCGGCGATCTGCGGATTGTCCTTGGCGAAATTGTTGAGGTTGGTGACATAGGCCTGATGATGCCGGTCGTGATGGATTTCCATCGTCTTGGCGTCGATATGCGGCTCCAGCGCATTGGTGGGATAGGTCAGCGGATCGATCTTGAACGGTCCGGCTGGGACCTGCGCCGTGGCCTGCGCGAATGCCGTGCGCGATGCGGCTGCGGCCGCGGCGATGCCGCCTGCTGCGATGATCAAATGGCGTCGGGACATCGAGGACATCGTGGTTCTCCGTGCTGGGAAAGCTTCCTGATGTTAGGCCCGAGTTGTGAACGGGTTCCAGCGAATCCGGTCACAATGCCGGGTCAAAATCGCGCATGCCGATCAGCGGAGATTGATTCGCGTCCAATCTCGGCAAACCAAAAAGGGCGGCCACAGGGCCGCCCTTTTCGTAACAGTCGATTTGGTAACAATCGATTTGCCCTGGCTTACTCGCCGGCAGCTTCGCGCGGCGCCGCAGCCGGCGCTTCGGTCTTCTGCTTGGCCTCGAGATCCTCGCCGGTCTCCTGGTCGACCGCCTTCATCGACAGGCGGGTCTTGCCGCGATCGTCGAAGCCGAGCAGCTTGACCTTGACCTTGTCGCCTTCCTTGACGACGTCGGAGGTCTTCTGCACGCGGTTGGACGCGAGCTGGCTGATGTGGACGAGGCCGTCCTTGGCGCCGAAGAAGTTTACGAACGCGCCGAACTCCATCACCTTGACGACGGTGCCCTCGTAGATCTGGCCGACCTCCGGATCGGAGGCGATCGACTTGATCCACTTGATCGCAGCCTTCATCGCCTCGCCATCGTTGGAGGCGACCTTCACGGTGCCGTCGTCCTCGATGTTGACCTTAGCGCCGGTCTTCTCGACGATTTCGCGGATCACCTTGCCGCCGGTGCCGATCACTTCGCGGATCTTGTCGGTGGCGATCTTGAAGGTCTCGATGCGCGGTGCGTATTCGCCGAGCTCGGCGCGCGCCGCGGTCAATGCCTTGGCCATCTCGCCGAGGATGTGGATGCGCCCTTCCTTGGCCTGGCCAAGCGCAACCTTCATGATCTCCTCGGTGATGCCCTCGATCTTGATGTCCATCTGGAGCGAGGTGATGCCGTGGTCGGTACCGGCGACCTTGAAGTCCATGTCGCCGAGATGATCCTCGTCACCGAGGATGTCCGACAGCACCGCGAAGCGCTGACCTTCGAGGATCAGGCCCATGGCGATACCGGCGGTCGGCCGCTTCAGCGGCACGCCGGCGTCCATCAGCGACAGCGACGCGCCGCACACCGAAGCCATCGAGGACGAGCCGTTCGACTCAGTGATCTCGGAGACCACGCGGATCGTGTACGGGAACTCGTGATGCGGCGGCAGCACCGGGTGGATCGCGCGCCAGGCGAGCTTGCCGTGGCCGATTTCGCGGCGCTTGGTGCCGCCGAGGCGACCGGTTTCACCGACCGAGTAGGGCGGGAAGTTGTAGTGCAGCAGGAACGTTTCCTTGTACGTCCCCGACAGTGCATCGATGTACTGCTCGTCCTCGCCGGTGCCGAGCGTGGTCACGACCATCGCCTGGGTCTCACCGCGGGTGAACAGCGCCGAGCCGTGGGCGCGCGGCAGCACGCCGGCTTCGGCGATGATGTTGCGCACGGTCTTGGCGTCACGGCCGTCGATGCGCTTGCCGGTGTCAAGGATGTTCCAGCGAACGATCTTGGCTTCCAGTTCCTTGAACACGCCGGCGACGCGAAGCTTGTCGTATTTCGGCTCCTGGCCTTCCGGGAAGAAGTGCGCCAGCACCTTCTCCTTGACGGCGCCGACCGCGGCATAGCGTTCCTGCTTGACCGGGATCGCATAGGCCTTGCGGAGCTCCTGTTCGGCGATGCCGAGCATCTCCTTCTCGATCTCCGAATTGTCGATCGTGGTGACTTCGCGCGGCTCCTTGGCGGCCTTCTCGGCGAGTTCGATGATCGCGTTGATGACCGGCTGGAAGTGGCGGTGGCCGAACATGACCGCGCCGAGCATCACGTCCTCGTTGAGCTCCTTGGCTTCCGATTCGACCATCAGCACGGCGTCGGCGGTGCCGGCGACGACGAGATCGAGCTGGGTCTCGGTCATCTCGTCCAGCGTCGGGTTGAGCACGTATTCGTCATTGGCGAAGCCGACGCGCGCGGCGCCGATCGGGCCCTTGAACGGCGCGCCCGACAGCGTCAGGGCGGCGGAGGCGGCGACCAGCGACACGATGTCCGGATCGTTCTCCATGTCGTGCGAGAGCACGGTGACGATCACCTGGGTCTCGTTGCGCCAGCCGTCGACGAACAGCGGACGGATCGGGCGGTCGATCAGGCGGGAGACCAGCGTCTCCTTCTCGGTCGGACGGCCTTCGCGCTTGAAATAGCCGCCGGGAATGCGGCCCGCGGCGTAGGTCTTCTCCTGGTAGTCGACCGTGAGCGGCAGGAAGTCGACGCCCTCGCGCGGCGCCTTCGCCGCAACGACGGTGGCAAGCACCACGGTCTCGCCGTAGGTGGCCATCACGGCGCCGTCGGCCTGGCGGGCGATCTTGCCGGTTTCAAGTTTGAGGGGACGTCCACCCCAGTCGATTTCGACGGAATGCGAATTGAACATTTCGGTTTTCTTTCATGGTTTCACGAAAGCACGGCGCCCTGAAACACAAAGACCATGCCAAGACGGCGAGACACTGATGCGCTGTCGCGATCAGCATCCGGCGATCCTGCCATGGTCCCTGGATTTCGGATGGCGTCCATCCTTTCGGTCATCTGGGCATCTTGCCCGGCCCAGCGGCCGGATTGCTGCTGGACGCTAGTGTGCATGGCGCGACTGCCATGCTGCGCATGGTCATCTTTCGACAATTCGAAAGCCCGAGTTCACGGACGACCATGCGAAAACGCGCGCGAACCCTCGCGCGCGTGCTTCTCAAATCAACGACGGATGTTGTGCTTTTCGAGCAGCGCCTTGTAGCGCGCCTCGTCCTTGCGCTTGATGTAGTCAAGCAGGGAACGACGCGTCGACACGAGCTTCAGGAGGCCGCGGCGTGAATGGTTGTCCTTCACATGGCTCTTGAAGTGCTCGGTGAGGTTATTGATGCGTTCCGACAGGATCGCGACCTGAACCTCGGGCGAGCCGGTGTCGCCGGCTTTGTTGGCATTCGTCTTGATGACTTCCGCTTTGCGTTCGGCGGTAATCGACATCGTCAGTTACTTTCATGGTTGCGAGCCGGACCGGCAGTCAGTCCGTTCAGGTTGAACACGCGCTTGGGGATGAGTTCGCCATTGCCAATTTCGGCAAGCGCGAGAAGCCGGCCTGCCACCGTGACATAGACTGTGCCGCTGGTATTGGGCGCATCCCGTCCGCGCAACAAAACGGCCTGGCCCCTGTGGAGCCTTGCCGCATCAGCCCGTGTGACGGCCAGTGCCGGGATGTCGTCCAGCGCGGTCTCAACGGGCAAAAGCGCGTCGGCGAGGCTGCCCTCGCCAGACGCGGCTCTATTGCATAAAGCCTCCAACTGTTCCAGCGGAATCATGTCCCGTTCGGTAAACGGACCGACAAGGGTCCGCCGCAGGGCGCAGATATGGCCAAAACAGCCCAGAATCCGGCCCATATCGCGGGCCAGCGCCCGGACATAGGTTCCCTTGCCGCACTCGGCCTCGAACACGGACTGGCCGTTATCGCCATGTTCCACAAGGGTTAATTCGTGAATTTCGACCGGGCGCGGCTTCAGTTCCACAGTCTCGCCGTCGCGCGCCAGATCATAGGCGCGCTCGCCCTGCACCTTGATCGCCGAATATTGCGGCGGGATCTGCTCGATCACCCCGGTAAAGCGCGGCAACAGTTCCCGGATCGAATCGGCGGTCGGCCGGCTCTCGCCGGTCCTGACCGGCCGCCCCTCGGTGTCGTCGGTGTCGCGCTCCTCGCCCCAGCACACCGTGAAGCGGTAGCGCTTGCGGCCGTCCATCACGAACGGCACCGTCTTGGTGGCCTCGCCCAGCGCGATCGGCAAGCCGCCGGAGGCGAGCGGATCGAGCGTGCCGGCATGGCCGGCGCGCTTGGCCTGGAACAGGCGCTTGAGCACCGCGACCGCCTGCGTCGAGGTCATGCCGATCGGCTTGTCGAGCACCACCCAGCCGTGGACGTCGCGCTTGTCGCGGCGCGGCTGCTGGTTCTGCCTGCCCTGCTTCTGGCGCGGGTCGTTGTTGGTGCGGCGCGCATCGTCGGTGCGATGGCCGGCAAAAGCATCCCGCTCAGCGTCGCGCGCGTCGGTATCCTTCGCGTCGATAACGCTGTTGGTCGTCATCACAGTCATCACTCGTCGTCCGAATCGGGTGCAAGGTCTCGCTGCACCGCAGGTGTCCGCAGTAGTTTCTCGATGCGCTCCGCCTCGTCGAACCGCTCATCGACGCGGAAGCGAATGTCGGGTGCAAATTTCAGGTTGACGCGGTGCGCGATCTCGCCGCGAAGGAACTTCTTGTTGCGCTCGAGCGCGGATATCACCGTGTCGGTGTCGCGTCCGCCGAGCGGCATCACGTAGATCGTGGCGAGCTTCAGATCCGGCGACATACGCACCTCGGGAACGGTGATGATGTGGCCTTCCAGATCAGGATCGTGAACCTCACCCTGTGACAGAATCTCGGCAACTGCATGGCGAACCGTTTCGCCGACGCGCAGCTGACGTTGCGATCCGCCGGGGCTGGAACTCTTCTTTTGACGGGGCATGACCTTTTTCCAAAACCGTCGCGCCCGCCAGCCGTGGCCGCGGGCATCAATGTCCTTGCTTTGCTTTCAATCGGACGATGCGCTGGTGGCCGGACTAAAGTCCGGCCACGCCGTCGCATTTTCAGTTAAATGGACCCAACGCCTAGCAAGATCTGCGCTTCGTAAGATTTGGACTTACAGAGAGCGCTGGATCGTCTCGATGCGGTAACACTCGATCACGTCGCCGACACGCATGTCGCCGTAGTTCTCGAACGCCATGCCACACTCCTGGCCGGCGACCACTTCCTTCACTTCATCCTTGAAGCGCTTCAGCGTCGACAGCTTGCCTTCGTGCACCACGACGTTGTCGCGGATCAGGCGAACATTGGCGCCGCGTTCCACGGTGCCGTCGGTGACGCGGCAACCCGCGACCTTGCCGACCTTGGAAATGTTGAACACTTCCAGGATCTGCGCGTTGCCCAGCATGGTTTCGCGCAGCGTAGGCGCGAGCAGGCCGGACATCGCCTTTTTGATGTCATCCACGAGGTCGTAGATGATGTTGTAGTAGCGGATCTCGATGCCGTTGCGCTTGGCCGCGGCCGCCGCTTCCTTGTTGGCGCGGACCGAGAAGCCGATGATCGCGGCGTTGAAGCCTTCCGCCAGCGTGACGTCGGATTCCGAGATGCCGCCGACGCCGGCATGCAGGATGCGGGCGGCGACTTCGTCGGTGCCGAGCTTCTCGAGCGAGCCCAGGATCGCTTCCAGCGAGCCCTGCACGTCGGCCTTGACGATCAGCGGGAACTCCTTGCGGCCCGCGGTCTTGAGCTGCGACATCATCTGCTCGAGCGAGCCGCGCATGCCCGAGATCGAGGCCGCGGCATTCTCGCGCTTCTGGTGCGCGCGATAGCTCGTGACCTGACGGGCGCGGGCTTCGTTCTCGACCACGGCGAGACGATCGCCGGCTTCCGGCGGGCCGTTGAAGCCGAGCACCTCGACCGGCACCGAAGGGCCGGCCTCTTCGAGATTCTCGCCCTGGTCGGAGATCAAGGCGCGGACGCGGCCCATCTCGGCGCCGGCCACGATGATGTCGCCGACGCGCAGCGTGCCGCGCTGCACCAGCACGGTCGCGACCGGACCGCGTCCGCGATCGAGCTTGGCTTCGATCACGGTGCCTTCCGCCGGACGCTCCGAGTTGGTCTTCAGGTCGAGGATTTCAGCCTGCAGCGCGATCATCTCGAGCAGCTTGTCGAGATTGGTCTTGTTCTTGGCCGAAACCTCGACGTCGACGACGTCGCCGCCGAGCGATTCGACCTGCACCTCGTGCTGGAGCAACTCGGTGCGCACGCGCTCCGGCCGCGCATCCGGCTTGTCGATCTTGTTGATCGCCACGATCATCGGCACCTTGGCCGCCTTGGCGTGATTGATCGCCTCGATCGTCTGCGGCATCACGCCGTCATCGGCCGCGACCACCAGCACGACGATGTCGGTGACCTTGGCGCCGCGGGCGCGCATCGCGGTGAACGCGGCGTGGCCGGGTGTGTCGATGAAGGTGATCTTGGTGCCGCTCTCGGGCGACAGCACCTGGTAGGCGCCGATATGCTGGGTGATGCCGCCGGCTTCGCCCGATACGACGTTGGCGTGGCGCAGCGCGTCGAGCAGCGAGGTCTTGCCGTGGTCGACGTGACCCATGACGGTGACCACCGGCGAGCGCGGCTCGGTGTCGGTGGAATTGTCGACGACGTCGAACAGGCCCTCTTCCACGTCGGACGCCGCGACGCGCTTGACGCTGTGGCCGAGTTCTTCGGCGATCAGTTGCGCAGTGTCGGCATCGATCACGTCGGTGATCTTGTGCATCGCGCCCTGCTTCATCAGCATGCGGATGACGTCGACCGCGCGTTCCGACATGCGGTTCGCGAGTTCCTGGATCGTGATCGCTTCCGGAATGGTGACCTCGCGGATCAGCTTTTCCTTCGGTTCGTTCGACGCATGCCCCTTCAGGCGCTGGGTGCGGCGGCGGAACGAGGCGATCGAACGCTCGCGCACGTCGTCGGCGTTGAGCGCAGTGGTCAGAGTGAGGCGGCCGCGCTCCTTCTGCGGGCCGGGCTTGTGGGTGGTCTTCGGAGCTGCGGCGGGGCGCACGGCGCCGCCGGGGCGGCGCACCAGGCGCGGACCTTCGTCTTCGTCCGGCCCGGCCGCAACTGCCGCCGGCCGCGGCGCAGAGGCTGGTGCGCGCGCGGTTGTCGTGGTGGTCGGGCGTGCTGCGGGCGCGCGGGCAGGCGGAGCAGACGCAGGTGCGGCTGTCGCGGGCCTGGCCGCTGTTGTGGCCGGAGCGCCGGGTTTGGCTTCGCCCTCGCCAAAGCGGCGCTTGGCCTCGACCTCGGCCTTGCGCTTGGCCTCTTCCTCGTGGCGGTGGCGCTCCTCTTCCGCTTTGCGGCGGGTTTCGGCGGCCTCGCGCTCTGCCTTCTCGGCAGCCTCGCGGACGGCGCGGCGCTTGGCTTCCTCTTCGGCCTGGCGGCGCTCCTCGATGTCGCGCTGACGGGCGTCGGCCAGCGCGCTGGCGCGCGCGGAACGCTCGTCCTCGGTCAGGGTCGGCAGCACCACGCCGGAGCGGGTGTTACGCTGTTGCTGGCCGGGAGGCGGGCCTGAGGGGCGGCCGAGCGGCGGCCTGGCGGCCGGCGCCGCAGGCTTTGCAACCACGGGTTCCGGCGCGTGCGCCTCGCCGGGAGGACCATCGCCACCGACGCGACGCTTGCCGCGCTTCTCGACCACGACCTGCTTGGTCCGGCCGTGGCTGAAGCTCTGGCGCACGGTGCCCGTCTCGACGCGCGGCTTCAGCGACAACGTCTTGCTCGGGACACTCAAAGTCTTGTCGCCAGGGGTCTTGGTATCAACCATTCAGCAGTCCTAATCTCGTTTCGCTGTGCGTTTGCCGCACAAATCCTTCAACGTGTCGTCGTTTGCTGAGCATGACCGGTCGGAAAGACGGCGTCCGCCTTCCCGGATCACGCTCTGGAATTTCTGGCCGCTTCGGCGGTCTTGTCGTCGTCGGCCATCCGGTATCGGACCAGCATCTGGCAGCGCGACAGGAACGTCTTGCTCGCCGGGCCCGCGAGCAGCGCAGCATGTATCACATTTGACCGCCCAAGTGCCAAATCCAATTCTTCCGACGTCAAAACATTGACGACGGGGATTACCGGCGATTCACCACGTTTTTCGCCCCTTTGCCCCACGATCGCGTCCAATTTGCGGATTCCGTCCGCCGCGCCGTCGGAAGCGTGGATCAGGGCTGCAGTTTCGTTCCGGTTGAGTGCGTCCTCGACCTTGCCGAAGCCCGAAACGACCTGACCGGCCTTGGCGGCCATTGCCAGGGCCTCGGTGACGCTGCGCACCAGGAGGGTGTCGGTATCGGTGGGAAGGGTCGGCGCGACGCGGACGTCGCGCTTGAATCCCTTGCTAAATTGGTGACGGCGGACCGCTTCCGCAACGCTGCGCCGCGACGCGGAAACCCAGAGTCCGCGGCCGGGCAGCTTGCGCTTGATATCCGGGATCACCTCGCCTGTGGGCGCGACGACGAACCGGATCAGCTCGTCGATCGGACGCACCTCGCGGCTGACCGCGCACATCCGCGTGGTCGCGGACTTCTGCGTCCGCGGCCCATCGTCGAGATCGGGGTCAGCCTGAGCCAGCATCCGTGGGGCATCTCCTTACGAAGCCGTCGTTTCTGCTTCGGCGGCCTCGGCCTCCTCGGCAGGCTTGGCGAGGTCGGCCTCGGTGATCCAGCCGGCCTTCAGACGGGCCTGCATGATCACGGCCTCGGCCTCGTCGCGCGAGATCTCGATGCCGTCGAGGAACCCGGCATGCTTGGTCGGTTCGCCGCCTTCCTTGCGCTCGGTCCAGCCGACCAGATCGTCGGTGGCGCAGCCGGCGAGATCCTCGACCGTCTTCACGTCGTTCTCGCCGAGCTTGACCAGCATCTTGCCGGTGATGCCGGGCACGTCCTTCATGGCGTCCTCGACGCCGAGTTCCTTGCGCTTGGCTTCCAGTTCCGCCTCAAGCTGTTCCAGATATTCGCGGGCGCGGGTCTGCAGCTCGGTGGCGGTCTCCTCGTCGAAACCCTCGATGCCTGCGAGTTCCTTGACATCGACCAGCGCGAGTTCCTCGACCGAGGTGAAGCCTTCGGAGGCGAGCAGCTGGCCGACCACCTCGTCGACATTGAGCGCTTCCATGAACACGCGGGTCGAGTTCTCGAAGTCGGCCTGGCGGCGCTCCGACTCTTCCTGCTCGGTCAGGATGTCGATGTCCCAGCCGGTCAGCTGCGAGGCGAGGCGGACGTTCTGGCCGCGGCGGCCGATCGCAAGCGACAGCTGGTTATTGGTGTCGGGAACCACGACCTCGATGCGCTCGCGGTCCTCGTCGATCACGACCTTGGCGACTTCAGCCGGCGCCAGCGCGTTGACGACGAAGGTCGCGATGTCGGGCGACCACGGGATGATGTCGATCTTCTCGCCCTGCAGCTCGTTCACCACGGCCTGCACGCGCGAGCCGCGCATGCCGACGCAGGCGCCGACCGGGTCGACCGAGGAATCGCGCGAGATCACGCCGATCTTGGCGCGCGAGCCCGGATCGCGGGCGACCGCCTTGATCTCGACGATGCCGTCGTAGATCTCCGGCACTTCCTGCGCGAACAGCTTCGCCATGAACTGCGGATGGGTGCGCGACAGGAAGATCTGCGGACCGCGGGTCTCGCGGCGGACGTCGAAGATATAGGCGCGGACGCGGTCGCCGTTGCGGAACACTTCGCGCGGCAGCATCTCGTCGCGGCGCACGATCGCTTCGCCACGGCCGAGGTCGACGATCACGCTGCCATATTCGACGCGCTTGACGATGCCGTTGACGATGTCGCCGATGCGGTCCTTGAATTCCTGGTACTGCCGGTCGCGCTCGGCCTCGCGCACCTTCTGCACGATCACCTGCTTGGCCGACTGCGCGGCAATGCGGCCATATTCCAGCGGCGGCAGCGTGTCGGCGATGGTGTCGCCGACCTGAGCGCCCGGATTGGCGCGCTGCGCGTCGTGCAGCGAAATCTGGTTCGACGAGTTTTCGACGACGTCGACCACCAGCATGTGTCGGGTCAGTCGCAGCTCGCCCTTCTTGGCATCGATCTCGGCATGGACGTCGGTCTCGCTGCCGTAGCGGGCACGCGCGGCCTTGGCGATGGCGTCTTCCATCGCCGCGATCACGATGGAGCGGTCGATCGACTTTTCGCGCGCAACTGCGTCTGCGATCTGCAGCAGTTCGAGTTTGTTGGCGCTGACTGCCATGGCTTAGTCTCCTTCGGATGGATCGATCTCGCCACGGCGCGCGCGCTCGGCCGCCAGGCGGTGCTTTTTGGTGTTAGTCGGAGCCGGTTTCTTGCCGGGCTTGTGAGCAGGCTTATCACCAGGCTTGGGTTTCGGCTTCTGGCTCTTCGCCGGATCGCTCTTCTTGGCGTGGGCCGGTTGCGGCGGCGCGAGGCCGAGCTCGCGGCGCAGCTCGCGCTCGGCGGCCTTGCCGCGGCGCATCGATTCCTCGATCAGCTCATCGGTCAGCACCAGCCGCGCGTCCGAGATGTCCTCCATCACCAGGAGAACCTCGGCGTCCTCGTCCGGACGCGGATCGTCGCGCCTGATGCGCACCGCATCGCCCTCGACGCCGGCAAGCACGCCGCGAAACCGCTTGCGGCCCTGATGCGCCACCGCCATCTCGATCTTCACGAGATGCCCGGTGTAGCGCTCGAAGTCGGAGCGGCGCACCAGCGGGCGGTCGATGCCGGGCGACGAGATTTCCAGCCGGTAGGCACGCTCGATCGGGTCGGCGACATCGAGCACCGGCGACAGCGCGCGCGAGATCGCCTCGCAATCCTCGAGCTGCATCGAGCCATCGGGTCGCTCCGCCATGATCTGCACGGTGCAGCCGGCATCGCCCGAGACCTTGATGCGCACCAGGCGATAGCCCATGCCCTGCAGCACCGGGACCGCGACCGCGGCGACGCGCGCCGCGACCCCGGGCTCGACGACGAGACGCGGCTCGGCGAGCAGTTCGGTGTCCACGGACGTGGCGGTCGGTTCGGTCATATCCAGTGTCAAAGGCTGTCTAAGGTCTTAAAGGCTGCCGAGGTCTGTTGTGTTGTTCAGGTGGCCTTAAGGGGCCGCTAACGCTACCCAAACCGGACCCGGCCTCGTTGGGTCCCGTCAGGTAATAAAAAAGAGCGGGTCCCGGGGGGCCCACTCTCCTACGCGATCGTATGAGATACCATAAGTTGCGCTGGATATAGCTCTTTTGCCCGGGTCCGGCAAGGCCCCCGGGTCCGGCGGGAGGCGATTTTACGGCTCTCCGGATGCCGGATTGATCTAACCCTCCGTTTACGAACGAGACCATAGATTGCCGAAAATCGGCAGAAGTCGCCGGTTGGACAAGGCCCATGACGACAGCCCCTGCGCTGATCCCGGAACTCGACGATATCGTTCGCCGCGGCGACCCCAAGCGCCGCGCCGAGGCCGCGCGGCGGCTCGGCGAGCTGTTCCTGCAGGGCGCCGCGAGCTTCCGTCCCGACCATATCGACCTGTTCGACGGGGTGCTGACCAGCCTGGTCCCGCATGCCGAGCTTGCCGCGCGGGTCGATCTCGCCGAACGGCTCGCGCTGCTCGCCAACGCGCCGCGGCATCTGGTCGGGCAGCTCGCCCGCGACGACGAGGTCGCGATCGCGGGGCCGCTGCTGCGCCGATCGCCGGTGATTGACGAAAAGGTGCTGGTCGAGATCGCCAATGCCAAGGGCCAGGGCCATCTGCTCGCGATGGCCGAGCGATCGAAGCTCTCGACTGCGCTGACCGACGTCCTCGTCCGACGCGGCGATCGCGACGTCATCCGATGCGCGGCCGGCAATGCGGGCGCGGCGTTCTCGGACGCCTCCTTCACGACGCTCGTGCAACGCGCCAGCCAGGACGGCGTGCTGACGCTGCGGATCGGCCGCCGCGATGATCTTCCGCCCGAGCATCTGAAGGGCCTGCTCGCCGGCTCGATCGACGTGATCCGCCGCCGTCTGCATGCCGTCGCCAAGCCGGAACGCCAAGCCGAGATCAAGCTGGCGATGACCGAGATCGAGGGCGTGATCGTTCAGGTCGAGGGCCGCGATTTCACGGCCGCGCAGCGCGCCATCCTGGCACTGCATCGCGCCGGCGAATTGAACGAGGCCGCGGTGGCCGGCTTCGCAAAGGCCTTCAAATATGAGGAATGCGTGGCGGCGCTCGCCGCGATGGCCGGCGTGAAAATCGTCACGCTCGATCGCCTGATCTCCGGCGACCGTTACGATCCGATCCTGATCGCCAGCAAGACGATCGGCTTCGAATGGCCGACCGTGCGCGCCCTGATCCTGATGCGGCTCGGGCCGAACCGCGTGCCGTCTCCTGCCGATATCGAAGGTGCGCGGGTGAATTTCGTGCGCCTGATGCCCTCGACGGCGCAGCGCGTCGTGGAGTTCTGGAAGTCGCGCTAGTTCACGCTAACTGCTCTTGGCTCCGTCATCCTGAGAGTCTGACTCATAAATCACCCAACCTTAGCTGCAGCCGCGAGTCTGCGGGTCAGGAGCCTGATGTGTGCAATCAGCAGCCAGGCAGCTTCGGTTGCCACCGTCGCCTCGAAGTCCTTGGCGAGGCGGCGGCATCTGCCGAACCAAGCGAATGTGCGTTCAACCACCCACCGCCTCGGCAGAAGCTGGAAGCCTTTGACGCCTTGAGGCCGCTCGACGATCTCGACAGTCCATGGACCGCAGTCTGAGAGCGCGTCGAGGAGTTGATTTCCGCGGTAGACCCGGTCGGCAAAGACGTGGCGCAGCCGGGGGAAGTTCATTCGCACGTTCTTCAGCAGCGGTACGGCGCCATGGCAGTCCTGAACGTTGGCCGGATGAACATGAACCCCAAGGAGGAGGCCATTGGTATCCGTCACGATATGCCGCTTGCGGCCGTAGATGCGCTTGCCTGCATCGTAGCCGCGCGGTCCGCCAGCTTGCGTGGTTGGCGCACTTTGACTGTCGATCACGGCTGCCGTCGGCTTCGGTGTCCGTCCAAGCTTTTTTCGCGCCCGTCGGACAAGCACGCTGACAATCCTCTGCCACCGGCCTGTATCCCGCCATCTATAAAAATAGCCCTGCACCGTCGAATAGGGCGGGAACTCCTGCGGCAACGCCCGCCACTGGCAGCCGGTCGAAACGATATAGAGGATCGCTTCGATCACACGACGCAGCTCCGTCTTACGCGGCCGGCCGCGCCGGTTCGCTCGCGGCAACAGGCGTCTGATCACCGCCCACTCCGCATCGGTCATATCGCTTGCATAACGCAGATCGTCCCGCCGATATTGCTCCCGAGTGATCTTGGTCCAGGGCATCGTGCTCTCCCTCGAATCTTTGCAAATCCGATGGAATCACACCCCACTGAGATCACTCACCCATTTTTCAGTCAGGCTCTGAGGAGCGCCGCAGCCGCGTCTCGAAGGATGCACGGCCACGCTGTTGCAGCCGGGCCGTCGTGCTTCGAGACGGCCGCTTTGCGGCCTCCTCAGCATGACGGATCATCGTGCACACTTCCCAAACCCAAAATCGTTCCGCTATGCTTTCCGCAAGGCGCGACACAGCGCCAACAGGGAGATTGCCATGCTGACGGACGCCGACATCCAAACGCACGCCGCGCGGATCCGCGACGACGGATACACCGTGATCGAGCGCGCCGCCTCGCCCGACCTGGTCGAGGGGTTGAAGGCGGCGGTGCTGAGAATCGAGAGCGAGCACAATCTCGCACCTGCCAGGACGTCGTTCGAAGGCTTCAAGACGCTGCGCATCAACAACCTCCTGACCTATGACGATCTGTTCTGGGAGGTGCCGCTGCATGACAACGTGCTGCCGGTGGTCGAACGCGTGCTGGACAGGGAATGCCTGCTGTCGTCGTTCTGCTCGCTGGTGCTCGGGCCCGGCCAGGAAGCGCAGCCGATTCACGAAGACACCCAATTGATCCCGTTGCCGCGGCCGCACATTCCGATCACGATCAATGCGATCTGGGCGCTGTCCGATTTCCGCGAAGATAACGGCGCGACGCGGATCATCCCGCGCAGCCACAAATTCGATTTGTCGCCCGAATACGGCAAGGAGTACGACGCGGTCACCGCGACCATGCCGGCCGGCAGCGTGATGCTGTTCGACAGCGCGCTGTGGCATGGCGGCGGCGCCAACAGCAGCGACGCCAGGCGCTTTGCCTTCTCCTGCGCCTATTGCTGGGGCTGGATGCGGCAGCAGGAGAACCTGCAGCTCGGCATTCCGCGCGAGACCGCGGCTCGCTTTCCGCGCCGGCTGCAGGAATTGTGCGGCTACAGCGTCTACAAGGGCCAGTTCGGCCACATCGACAATCACGATCCGATCGAGCTGCTCGGCCGCGAGCGCGGCAAGCGGATGGTGTGGGAGGCGACCGACGTCAGGAAGGCGCGGCTGGCGGGGCAGGCGTGAAGATATCCGTCATTCCGGGGCGATGCGAAGCATTGAACCCGGAACCTCGAGATTCCGGGTTCGTGCTTCGCACGCCCCGGAATGACGGCGTCAAGGCAAGCGCTTGAACCTCAAATACGCCGCCTTGCGCCCTTCGCGCTCGGCCTTGGCGCCGTAGCGCGTCATTGTGTAGTTCGGCCACGGCTGCTGCCAGTCGATCGCGCGCTCGGCGAGCCAGGCGAAGTCGGGCGAGCGCATCAGATGCGCCAGCGTCCAGGCGCAATAGTCGTCGATGTCGCTGACGAAGCGGAATTCGCCGCCCGGCGGCAGCAATCGTGTCATCGCAGCGACCGTCGCATCCTGCACGAAGCGCCGCTTCCAGTGCCGCCGCTTCGGCCAGGGATCGGGATGGATCAGGTCGATGCGCGCAAGCGAACGCGTCGGCGCCCAGGCCAGCAGTTCGGCCGCGTCGCCGGCGAACAGGCGGATATTGCCGATATTCAGCGCCTCGATCTGAGTCAGGATCTTCGCCATGCCGTTGACATAGGGCTCGCAGCCGATGAAGCCCGTGGCCGGAAAGGCCTGTGCCTCCGCGATCAGATGCTCGCCGCCGCCGAAGCCGATCTCGAGCCTGACATTCTCGATGCCGTCATCGAACAACTCGGTCAGCGCCTCGGGCGCGGGCGCCGAGATGTCGACCGCCAGATGCGGCAGCAGAGTGTCGATCAGGTCGGCCTGATGCGGGCGCAGCTTGTGGCCCTTGCGCCGTCCGAAGAACGAGCCGCGCGCATGCGCCATCGCGCCGTCGTCGGGGGAATCGCGATCGCCGCGGTCGCCTGGAGCCGGTGTCATCGCAGCGTTTGATAGAGACGGTGGAGCAGCCGCGCGCGCGGCTCGATCGACGAGATGTAGAGCTGCTCGTAATGGGTATGCGCGCCCTTGCCGTCGACGCCGAGGCCGTCGAGGGTCGCCGTGTGTGGCGCGGTGAAATTGCCGTCGGAGCCGCCACCGGTGAACACATCCACCAGCTCGAAGCCGAGCTCGGCGGCCAGCCCCTTGGCGTGCTCGTAGAGCGCGGCGCCGGCGTTGCTTTTCTCATAGGGCGGACGGTTCAATTCGCCCGATATCTTCACGCTGACGCCCTCGGTGCGTGAGGTGATTCCGAGGATCCTCGGCACCAGCTCGTCGGCGTCGGCCATCGTCGGCACGCGCATGTCGACTTCCGCATAGGCCTCCTCGGCGATCACGTTCGGCTTGGTGCCGCCGCGGACGACGCCGACATTGACGGTGACGCCGCGCTTCAGGTCGTTCATCGCCTCCAGCGCCTGGATCACATTGCCGAGCTCCCGGATCGCGCTGCGGCCGTCCTCGGGGCGCGTGCCGGCATGGGCCGGCGCGCCCTTGATGAACACGTCGAAACGCGCAACGCCCTTGCGTCCGGTGACGATCTTGCCGCCGTCGCGCGCCGGCTCGGTCACCAGCACGTATTTCGCCTTGCGGCCCTCGGCCTCGATCAGCGCCCGCGAGGTCGGGCTGCCGATCTCCTCGTCCGATACGTAGAGCTGGGTGATGCCGAGCGGCGGGCGCGCGCCGTCGGCGCAGACCTGCCTGAACGCATGATGGGCGAGGTAGGCTCCGCCCTTCATGTCGTAGATGCCGGGGCCGAAGGCGCTGTCGCCGTCGACCTTGAATGGTAACCGTTCGATGAATCCCATCGGATGAACTGTGTCGAGATGGCTCAGCACCAGGATGCCCGGCGCGTCCTGGCCCCAGGACGAGCGCGTCACCAGGTGGTCGCCGCAGCCGTCGCGTCCCGCAATGCGCTCCACCGTGGCCGGCAGGTCGCGATAGCCCGACGCGACGAGATCAGCCAGCTTGTTGACCTGATCGGGCCGCTCGGTCGGAGATTCGATCTCGACCCAGCGGCGGATGCCGTCGAGAATCACGGCGGTTTCGAACGGATTGCTGGACATGCTGTTGTCGTCGCCTGTGAGTTCGCTTTGTCATTGCGCGCACGCGCCGAAGCACGATCAGGAATCATGCTCAAAGGAGGCGCTCAAGCGCGATGATGCTCAAGCTGAGCTCATCGCGTTGGCGCGCGCCGGAATGGCATATTCCAGATTTGACGATCTCTCAAACGGATATGGCTGAATCAGGCCTGCTCGGCCGCCTCGCGCGCCGCGATCTGCTCGACAAGTTCGACGATGCTGCGGCGGAGCTTGGCGTCCGCAATCCGCGTGAAGGCGCGGGTCAGGGCCAGGCCCTCGGCGGTTGCCAGAAAATCGGAGACGTAGGTCGGCGAGGCACCCTCGCTGAAGCCGTCGGCGGTCTTGACCCCGCTCGGGCCGCCGTCGAACAGGAAGGAGACCGGCACCTGCAGGATTTCGGAGATCTGCTGCAGCCGGCTGGCGCCGACGCGGTTGGTGCCCTTCTCGTATTTCTGCACCTGCTGGAACGTCAGGCCTAGCGCCTCGCCCAGTTTCTCCTGGCTCATGCCGAGCATGATGCGTCGCATACGGACGCGGCTGCCGACATATTTGTCAACAGGATTGGGCGCTTTGGTGGACATCTCCAACTCTCCTAAGGGATTGCGCGCCCGTGGATGAGGCAAGTTGGAAGTGGAGTATGCCTCAGGCGCCGGTGCCGTCAAATCCTGCAAGGAGGATCGGGACGAAATGCGGACAATTTGCGCAAAGGGGCTGACTTGGCTTGTGATTTCGCGTGGACCCGTACAATGCGAAGTGCACGGTCGATCTGTCAACTGGTGGAATCATACTGAGGTAAATTTCGACGTTTTTTCGGGTTCGCGACAACCGGCGATATGCGGCCCTCAGGCTTTTCGCCTCACAAACCGCCGCCGCAACACGAACGCCAGGGCTGTGATCACAATCACAGCGGCGGGGACGTTCCCGACACGCGCATAGATCGTCGGCGCGATGGCCGCCGGCAGGCCGGCATCGAGCACGCCTTCGATGCCGAGCCCGAGTTGTGCGACGATCCGGCCAACCGGGTCGATCACGGCCGAGATGCCCGTATTGGCGGCGCGGACCATCGGCAGGCCTTCCTCGATGGTGCGCAGCCGGGCCTGTTGCAGGTGCTGGTAAGGGCCGGTCGAGATTCCGAACCATCCGTCATTGGTGACATTGACGATCCAGCCGGGACGGTCGTCGCGGCTCACGACATTGCCGGGAAAAATCGCCTCGTAGCAGATCAGCGGCAGGGCGCGCGGTGCATTCGGAATATCGAGCGTCCGGCGAATCGTGCCGGGAATGTAGCCGCCCTGCACCTTGGTGAGCTGCACGAAGCCGAGCTTCTCCATCCAGTCCTGGAACGGCAGATATTCTCCGAACGGGACAAGATGCAGCTTGTCGTAGACCGCAAGCACGTTGCCGTCGTGGTCGATGACGTAGATGGAATTATAGGCGCGCGTCACGCGGACGCCGGGCGGCAGATCGGGCGCGCGCACCGAGCCGGTGATCAGCACGGTTCCCTTCGGCAGCAGGTCGGCGATCTGCGCCATCGCGTCGGCTTCCTTGGTCAGGAAGAACGGAAACGCGGATTCCGGCCAGATCAGGATGGTGGCATCCTTCACGCCGGTGGCGTGCGGCCCGGAGGCGCGATCCGACAGGGTGAGATATTTCTGCATCACCGCCGCCTTGGCGGAGTAGTTGAACTTGGCGTCCTGCTGCAGATCGGGCTGCATGATGCGCAGCTTGACGCCCTCGACCAACCTGGTCGGCTGCTGCGCGAGGCGGACCACGCCGAACGCCAGCATCGCCGCCAGCACCAGCACCGCGGCCACCGGCGCGCGCCACGGCTTGCGGCCGCGCGAGGCGCCATCGATCAACACGGCCGGACTTGCGAAGATCGCGACGGCCAGGAACGTCATGCCCCAGAGCCCGATCAGCGACGCGGTCTGCGCCAGCGCCAGCGGCTCGGTCAGTGCGTAGCCGAACGCATTCCACGGAAAGCCGCTGAGGAGATGGCCGCGCAGCCATTCCGAAATCGTCAGGCTGACCGCGAGCGCCAGCACGCGCGAGGCGTCGCGCGGCCAGATCAGCCGCGCCAGCGCGAAGCCGAACGCGGTGAACAAAGCGAGATAGGCAGGCAGGCCGAGCACCGCGAACGGCGTCAGCCAGGCGAAGGTGTCCGCATCGACGAAGAAGGCGTAGCCGATCCAGTACAGTCCCGGCACGAAATAGCCGAGGCCGAACCAGAAGCCGGACAGCGCCGCGGCAGGCAGACCGCGCCAGCGGCCGGCCGCGCTGCCGTCGATCAGCCAGACCGCGATGGAAAAGGTGAGAAACAGAACCGGCCAGGCGTTGAACGGCGCCATCGCCAGCGCAGACAGCGCGCCGGCCGCGAGCGCGAGGACGGCGCGTTTCCATCCCCAGGTCAGGATGATTGCAAGGCCGATCGATCGGAGCTTGTCGGACAGCCTCACTGCGGACCGGCTCCCTCGCCGGGCGGCGGCAGGTTGTCATTCGCCTGCGGGTTTCCGGAGTCCGGCGCCTGCTCGCGGCGCCGCTCGCGCTCCTTGCGCGGCGTCGGCCGTTCCTTGCGCGCGCTGATGCGCACGCGCTTGACCCGCCGCGGATCGGCGTCGAGCACCTCGACCTCGTAATTGCCGGGTCCCGAAATCACCTCGCCGCGCACCGGCAGGCGTCCGACGAACGATACGAGGTAGCCGCCGAGCGTCTCGACCTCCTCGCCGGCGTCGCCGATCACGAAATCCTCGCCGATCACCGAGCGGACATCGTCGAGGCTGGCGCGCGCATCGGCGATGAAGGAGCTGTCCGGCTGGCGCACGATGGACGGCGGCTCGTCGGAATCGTGCTCGTCGTCGATCTCGCCGACGATCTGCTCGACGATATCCTCGATCGACACCAGTCCGTCGGTGCCGCCATATTCGTCGACCACCAAAGCGAGATGGATCCGCGAGGCCTGCATCTGCGCCAGCAGGTCGATCGCGCGCATCGACGGCGGGATATAGAGCAGCTTGCGGATGATGTTGGCTTCCGACAGCGGCAGCGCGAGATCGACGCTGCGCAGATCGAGCCCCGCCGGGAACGGCTTCTTGCGCTTCGTCTTGGTCGCGTCGGTGACGCGGGCTCTCGCGGTCATGAAGGCGAGCAGGTCGCGGATGTGCACCATGCCCTCGGGGTCGTCGAGGGTTTCGTTGTAGACGACGAGCCGCGAATGCGCCGCGCTCTCGAACAGGCTCATCAATTCGCCGAGCGGAATGTCGCGCTTGACCGCGACGATGTCGGCGCGATGCACCATGACGTCGGCGATCCGCCGCTCGTTCAGCGACAGGATGTTGCGCAGCATGGTGCGCTCGATCGCCGAGAAGCCGACATCGTCGGGCGTCGAGGCGTCGAGCACCACCTGCAAATCGTCGCGCACCGAGCCGGCCTTCCAGCCGAACAGGGTGCGGATCGCGCGCACCAGCCAGCCCTCGGCCGCCGGGCGCTGCACCTCGCCCTCATGCACCACGGCGGGCAGGTTGCTCACGTTGCGCGGGTTGTCGTGGGTCGGTTCGGAATCCGGCATGTCAGGCGGTCCGATCCGCATAGGGGTCGGGAATGCCGAGGGAAGAGAGGACCTCGCGCTCGAGCGCCTCCATGTCCTCGGCATCGTCATCGTTCTCGTGGTCGTAACCGATCAGGTGCAGGAAGCCATGCACCGCGAGATGGCTCAAATGATGGTCGAACGGTTTCCCTTCTTCATCGGCTTCCCGCCGAGTCGTCTCATAGGCGATCGCGATATCGCCGAGCATGCGCGGGGCATCGTCGGGTCCGCCGGCGCCTTCGGGCTGCAGCGCCGGGAACGACAGCACGTTGGTCGGCTTGTCGATGCTGCGCCAGTTGGCGTTCAGCGTGCGGATACCGGCATCGTCGGTCAGCATCACCGCAAGCTCGGCGTCGGCGACATCGGCATCGGCGATTTCAGCGGCAGCCTCGATGGCGCGGTGGATCACCGCGTCGGCATTGGGCTCGGCCTGCCAGCATTCGGCGGTGACGAGAACCTCGGTGGCAGGAAAAGCGGACACGTTGGTTTCAAAATCTGCGTTATGGCCGGATCCCGCATCGTGCGGGCTCGCGGCCGAAGCTATTGGTCTCAAGATCTGGCGTTTACCGGCTTTTGCGGCAATCCCTCATAGGCGGCCACGATGCGCGCCACCAATTCATGGCGGATGACGTCCTCGGCCTTGAAATGCACCTGGGCGATGCCCTCGACGCCGTCGAGCAGCTTCACGGCTTCCGTGAGGCCCGAGGCCTGGCCATGCGGCAGGTCGACCTGCGACGGGTCGCCGGTGACGATCATCCGGCTGTTCTCGCCGAGACGCGTCAGGAACATCTTCATCTGCATCGTCGTGGTGTTCTGCGCCTCGTCGAGGATGATGGCGGCATTGGTCAGGGTGCGGCCGCGCATGAAGGCGAGCGGGGCGATCTCGATCTCGTTGCCCTGCAGCGCGCGCTCGACGACGCGGGCGTCCATCAGATCGTACAGCGCGTCATAGATCGGGCGCAGATACGGATCGACCTTCTCCTTGAGGTCGCCGGGCAGGAAGCCGAGCCGCTCGCCGGCCTCGACAGCGGGCCGCGTCAGGATGATGCGATCGACCTCCTTGCGCTCGAACAGCTGCGCGGCATGGGCTACCGCGAGCCAGGTCTTGCCGGTGCCGGCCGGGCCGATGCCGAACACCAGCTCATGCCGCTTCAGGGCGCGGATGTAGGAATCCTGCGCCGCGGTGCGGGCGCGCACCGGACGCTTGCGCAGATTGATGGTCTCGAAGGTCGGCTTGGCGGTCTTGTTGTCGAATTCGAACAGCGAGCCCTGTGCGATCACGGCGCGGATCGCGCCTTCGACCTCGCCCTGATCGAGGTCGTGTCCTTCGACGGCCTGCGCGTAGAGCGTCTCCAGCACGCGCCGCGCCGCGTCGCAGCCGTCGCGGGAGCCTGCGATGGTGAGATGATTGCCGCGGGAATCGACCACGACGCCGAGCCGCCGCTCGATCAGCGCCAGATTCTGTCCGTAGGGGCCGACCAGCGCGGATGCCGCGCGGTTGTCGTCGAAATCGATGACGACCTGAGTTTCAGGGGGCCGGGTCTCAGGTGGCATTTGCATGTCGCGGTCAGGTTTGCGGCTGGGAGCGAGCGAAGACGAATCCGATGCGCTTTTGGGCAAGGATTTCAGGCTCCAATGGTCTGCGAAATGAGGCCGGGCACGGGTCGCGTCGCGAGCTCGCCGATCAGGCTGTAGCGCTCGAGGCTGTCGATCCTCACCGGGAGGACCTGGCCGATGATGTCGGGCGATGCCATCACATGGGCGGGCTGCAGATAGGCGGTGCGGCCGACGATCTGGCCCGGATTGCGCGCGGCGCGCTCGAACAGCACATCGACCGTTGTGCCAATCGCAGCCCGGTTGAAGGCCGATTGCTGGCTGTCGATCAATTCCTGAAGCCGCCCCAAGCGCTCGTCCATCTCGGCTGCTGACACTGTCTCCCGCATCTCCGCCGCCGGCGTGCCCGGCCGTGGCGAATACTTGAATGAATACGCCGCAGCGTACCCGATTTGCGTGACAAGCGCGAGGGTGGCTGAAAATTCTTCCGCGGTCTCTCCGGGGAAGCCCACGATAAAATCTGATGAAAAAGCAATGTCTTGCCGCGCGGCGCGGAACCGGTCGATGACGCGCCGGTAGTCGTCGGCGGTATGTTTGCGGTTCATGGCGGCAAGGATCCGGTCCGCCCCGGATTGCACCGGCAGGTGCACGAACGGCATCAGTTCGGGCAAATCGCGATGTGCCGCAATCAGGGCGTCGTCGACGTCGCGCGGATGGCTGGTCGAATAGCGCAGCCGCATGACGCCGGGAATTGTGGCCAGCCGCTGCAACAATTTGCCGAGCGGCCAGACGCGGCCGTCGGAACCTTCGCCGTGATAGGCGTTGACGTTCTGTCCGATCAGCGTGAATTCGCGCACGCCATTGTCGGCGAGCTGCTTCACATCGTCGATGATCCTGGCGACCGGACGCGAGACTTCCGCGCCGCGCGTGTAGGGCACCACGCAGAAGGTGCAGAACTTGTCGCAACCTTCCTGCACCGTGACGAAGGCGGAGATGCCGCGGGCGCGGATCGCATCCGGCTTCGGCTGCGGCAGGAAGCCGAACTTGTCCTCGACCGGGAATTCCGTTTCCAGCGCGCGGCCGTTTGCCTTGGCGCGCTTCAACAGCTCGGGCAGATGATGATAGCTCTGCGGCCCGACCACGATGTCGACGGTCGGCGCGCGATGGATGATCTCTGCGCCTTCGGCCTGCGCGACGCAGCCGGCGACCGCGATCTTCATCTCGCGGCCCGCCCGCGCGGCCTCGTCCTTGGCGACGCGCAGCCGCCCGAGCTCGGAATAGACTTTCTCCGACGCCTTCTCGCGAATGTGGCAAGTGTTGAGGATGACGAGGTCGGCGTCTTCGGCGCTCGCGGTCTCGACAAAGCCCTCGCCGGCCAGCGTGTCCGCCATGCGTTGCGCATCGTAGACATTCATCTGGCAGCCATAGGACTTGATGTGCAGCTTGCGCGGCGTCGTCATGGAACCCTGAGAGTGAAAAATGGAAACGGCGCCATCGGGGCGCCGAGGCTGAAATATAGCTTAAACCGGGGAAAATCCAGCGGTCTGGACGTCATTCCGGGGCGATGCGTCAGCATCGAACCTCCGGTGCGCAATTGCGCATCGGGGAATCTCGAGATTCCGGGTTCGCTCCCTTCGGTCGCGCCCCGGAATGACCTCGCAGGGTCAGTCAGCGCTCGCCGTGGCCCCCACCCGGGCGATCAAATCGGGCAATTTCCGCATATCGGCGAAGGTGACGGCCGCGCCGGCCTGGCGCAGCATCCCCTCATGTTCCGCCGTGCAGTGGCTGCCGCCGTAAAAACCGAGCACGGTCATCCCGGCGGCGCGGGCGCCGGTGACGCCGGCCACGCTGTCCTCGATCACGACGCAACGCGCGGGGGTGGCGCCCATCTGCGCCGCCGCGAACAGGAAGAGATCGGGCGCCGGCTTGCCGCGCTTGACCTGGGTGGCGGAGAAAATATGCGGCGCGAGCTGGTCGTAGAGCCCGGCGCAGGTCAAGCCGTGATGGATCTTTTCCGGCGTGCCGCTCGACGCCACGCATTTCGGTAAGCCGAGCGCGGCGATCGCCTCGCCGACATGCGCGATCGCGCTGAGATCGTCGGCATAGAAGCTCAGCGTCGCGTGCTTGACCTCGGCCTCGAAGGTCTCGGGCAGCGCGCGGCCGATCTCGCTCTCGACGATCCGCCGCGCCTCGCGGTCGGACACGCCGAGGAAGCGCTTCAGCACGCCGTCGGGTGTAATCGGAAAGCCGTGCCGCGTCAGCGTCTCCGCATGCGCGCGACAGGAGATCACCTCGCTGTCGACCAGCACGCCGTCGCAATCGAAGATGACGAGGTCGAAACTCACCCGGCTTACGACTTGCTGTCTTCGTCGAGCGGGACGCAATACAGCTCGAGACGGTGATCGACCAGCTTGTAGCCGAGCTTGCGCGCGATCTCGGCCTGCAGCTTCTCGATTTCCTCGGAGGTGAACTCGATCACCTTGCCGTCGCGCAGATTGATCAGGTGGTCGTGATGGCTCTCGGGCATCTGCTCGTAGCGCGCGCGGCCCTCGCGGAAGTCGTGGCGCTCGATGATGCCGGCATCCTCGAACAGCTTGACGGTGCGGTAGACGGTCGAGATCGAGATCTTGTCGTCGACCGCCACGCAGCGGCGGTAGAGCTCCTCGACGTCAGGGTGATCCATGGCCTCCGCCAGCACGCGTGCGATCACACGGCGCTGTTCGGTCATGCGCATGCCGGTCGCGGCGCAGCGCGCCTCGATGCCGGTATTCTTCTGCGCAGGCGTGATTTTCACCGTCGTCATGGGTCCTTGGTAGGTCCTTGGCCAGTCCTTGAGCCTTGGATGGCAGAGCAGGGCGCTGTTCTGCCATCGCGCCGATGTTACGACAAGTCGCGCCGCATCAGAAGCGCGTTCAAATGTTCCCCGCCGGGCTGCTTGTAGTAGCGTTCGCGGCGGCCGATCACGCCGAATCCGGCCTTTTCATAGAGCCGTCGCGCCGGCTGATTGTTCTCTTCCACCTCGAGGAAGATGGTGCGGATGCCGCGGCCGGCAAGATGGCCGAGATGGGTCAGCAGCAGGTCGCGCGACAGGCCGCGGCCGCGCTGATTGGAATCGATCGCAATCGACAGAATTTCGGCTTCGTCCGCCGCCATCCGCGAGACGGCAAAGCCGATCACCTTGCGTCCCTGCCGCAGCCGGTGCACCAGCGTGTTGCGCTCGGTCAGCATCGCCTCGAATTCGCCTTCGCCCCAGCCGCGATGAAACGACGCGCCGTGCAATTGCGCGAGTCGCGCCGCATCGCGCAGCGATGCGGGCTCGACCGCGGGCGGACCGCCGCCCCACCATCGTGACAGCCAGCCGATCATGTCGATCGCGGCGTGCTGATTTCGAGCCGGTCCTTCGGCGGCTTGGCGTCGGGCGCGCGCAGATAGAACGGCCGCGGCGGCGCGGTTTCAGGATCCACGGCCGCGCCGATCCAGGCGACCCAGGTAATATCGGGCGCGGGCTGCCGGTCGACCTTGACCGGCGGTGCGGCGTCGGCGGGCCAGCGCTCGGCGAGGATATTGGCGGCGTTGCCGACCAGATGCAGCGCGCCGTGTTGGGAGGCCTCGAGCGCTTCCGCGATCGGCGCCACCTTCGGCTTGATGATCGGACTGCCGTCGCCGCCGACCAGCTGGAAATAGACGTGATCATGCCGCGCATCGATCGCCGACAGGATCGCAGCCGCGCCATTCTCGGCGACGACAGGCGCAGCGTAGGCGGCGAGCGTCGACAGTCCGACCACCGGCTTTTCTGCGGCCAGCGCCAGGCCGCGCGCCGCCGAGAGGCCGACGCGCAGGCCCGTGAAACTGCCGGGGCCGGTGGTGACGGCGATGCGGTCGAGCCCGGCGAAGCCGATGCCGCTCTCTTTCATCACCCGAGCGATCAGCGGCATCAGCGCCTCGGCATGGCCGCGCTGCATCGCCTGCGATTCAATGGCGATTGTATTGCCGGAGGTGGTGTCGAGCACCGCCGCGGAGCAGGCGTCGAGCGCCGTATCGATGGCGAGAATCATCATGGGAGGGCGAATGGCGAATAGGGAATGGCGAACAGGGGTCCAGAGGAGAATGCTATTCGCGATTCGCCACTCGCCATTCGCCGCTCCATCACATCGGCCGGACTTCCTGCACGTCGGGCACGAAGTGCCGGAGCAGGTTCTGGATGCCGTGTTGCAGGGTTGCGGTCGATGACGGGCAGCCGGCGCAGGAGCCCTTCATGTTGAGGTAGACGATGCCGTCCTTGAAGCCGCGGAAGGTGATGTCGCCGCCGTCATTGGCGACCGCGGGACGCACGCGGGTCTCGATCAGGTCCTTGATCTGCTCGACCGTCTCGGCGTCGGCCTCGTCGAAGAACTCGTCCTCCTCATCGCGGGCGTCGTCGCTGGCCGCGGTGCCGTCGGCGAGCAGCGGCGCGCCGGACATGTAGTGCTCCATGATGGCGCCGAGGATCGCGGGCTTGAGGTGCTGCCAGTCGCCGTCCGCCTTGGTCACGGTGATGAAGTCGCCGCCGTAGAACACGCCGGTGACGCCGGATACGGCGAACAGCCGTTCGGCGAGCGGCGAGCGCGCGGCGGATTCGGGCGAGGAAAATTCCATCGTCCCGCTGTCGAGTACCATGCGGCCCGGAATGAATTTCAGCGTGGCGGGATTCGGCGTGGCTTCGGTCTGAATGAACATCTGCTGTCTCCGGCGTCGCCGGTTCAAGGCCGGCGCGTTGGGTTCCATTATAGCGTTTTCGAGCGAAGTGACACCGGTTCGCGAAGAAAACGCGTCAAATCAAGGAGTCAGATGGCAACTAAAAAGCCCGCGATCAAGCCGCAAAACCGCGGTTCCAGGCGCATAACCCATGCCCGGAAGCGGGTCCGGCGCCGGTAACGCGTTAGGACAGGGCGTCGATCTCGGCGTCGGTCAGGCCGCCCGGCACGATGGTTACCGGGATCGGGAATGCCCCCATGGTCTTGGCCATGGTGGTGATGATCGGCCCGGGCCCCTCGGCGCCCGGGTTGGCGGCCAGCACCAGCGCTGCAATATCGACGTCCTTGTCGATCACGTCGAGGATCTGTTCGATCGGGTCGCCCTCTCGAATCACCCGCTCCGGGGTGATCGCGGCGATGCCGTTGGCGCGGCCGGCGGCGCGGTCGAGCGCCTCGTTGGCGGCTTCCTCGGCCTCCGCGCGCATGATGTCGGCGACCCCGAGCCATTGCTGGTTCTGGTCCTCGGTCTCGATCACCCGCAGCATCACGACGCCGCCGCCGACCCGGATCGCCCACCGGCTGGCGTAATAGACCGCGCGGTCCCATTCCGCAGTGTCGTCAACGATGACGAGGCATTTCGGCTTGTGACCTGACTCGTAGCTGCGTCGCTGGGTGGTCATGCATGTCCCGGTGCTGAACCAAACCAACCCATGGTGCCATACTCCCTCGCCGTTTGGGAGAGGGAGCGCGCAGTTCCTGCCTCGCGCGTCAGCGCGGGCGGATGAAGCCGACGATGTCCTTGGTGATGCGCATGGTCTCGTCGGCGATGCCGCGGGCGCGGTTGGCGCCGTCGGCGAGGACCGCGTCGACATGGCCGGGATCGGCGACCAGCTTCTTCATCTCGGAGGCGATCGGCGCCAGTTTTGCGACGCAAACCTCGACCAGCGCGTTCTTGAAGCTGGAGAACTGCCCGCCGCCGAACTGCGTCAGCACCTCCTGCTTGGAGATGCCGGCCAGCGCCGCGTAGATGCCGACCAGGTTGTCGGCCTCGGGGCGGGTTTCCAGACCCTTCTCCTCGGACGGCAGCGGCTCCGGATCGGTCTTCGCCTTGCGGATCTTCTGCGCGATGGTGTCGGCGTCGTCGGTGAGGTTGATGCGCGAATTGTCCGACGCATCCGACTTCGACATCTTCTTGGTGCCGTCGCGCAGGCTCATCACCCGCGTCGCCGGCCCCGTGATCAGCGGCTCGGGCTGCGGGAAGAACAGGCCGTCGGCGAAACCATGACCACGAATTGAATCAGCGAAATCGTTGTTGAACTTCTGCGCGATGTCGCGGGACAGCTCCAGATGCTGCTTCTGGTCCTCGCCGACCGGCACATGGGTCGCGCGGTAGAGCAGGATGTCGGCGGCCATCAGCACCGGATAGTCGTAGAGGCCGACCGAGGCGTTCTCGCGGTCCTTGCCTGCCTTCTCCTTGAACTGCGTCATGCGGTTCAGCCAGCCGATCCGCGCGACGCAGTTGAAGATCCAGGTCAGCTCGGCATGGCCGGCGATCTGGCTCTGGTTGAACACGATGTGCTTCTTGGCATCGATGCCGGCGGCGATGAAGGCCGCGGTGACCTCGCGGGTGTTGCGGGCGAGCTCGGCCGGGCCGCCCCAGACCTCGACGCCCTGCGTGATCGCATGCATGTCGACGACGCAATAGATGCAGTTGTGGGTCTGCTGCATCTTCACGAAGTTGACGATGGCGCCGAGGTAGTTGCCGAGGTGCAGATTGCCCGTCGGCTGGACGCCTGAGAAAACCCGTTCAACGAACGCCATGGTCTAATTCCCGGAAATGGCTAGTTTTGCCGCGTCGTTTGCCACTTAAGCTCCGCGCGCGCAAGTCAGGCGGGGCGCCTTTGCCTGACGGCGTTAACCGCCTCGCGCCAGCCGGTGACGCCGAAAAGCTGCAAGAACAGCCCGTAAGCGGCGATACCTGCCGCGATCAGCACGAGCAGGGAGGCTGCTTGCACGAAACCGTGGCTACCGGCCGACGGCAGCCCGCCCTCCGCGAACCAGAGCAGGGCGCCCATCGCGAGCGCCGCGGCCAGGATGCGCGGCAGCCGGCGGCGCGCATCGGCATCGATCGAGAAGCCGAAGGTCGCGGCCCCCTTGCGGATCAGTGCCAGCGCGTTGCTCCAGGCGCCGAGCGCGATGCCTGCGGCAATTCCGCTCGCACCGAAGATCTGCCCGAGCAGAAAGGCCGCCGCGATCGTCACCACGACCGCCTTCAGCGTCGCGAGCAGCGGCGTCAGCGTGTCCTCGCGCGCAAAGAATGCCGGCGACAGCGCCTTCACCAGCACATGCGCCGGCAAGGCCAGCGTCAGCCAGATCAAGGCTTGCGCGGTTGCCGCGCTATCCTGGGCGGCGAACGCGCCGTGCTCGAACAGCATCCGCACGATCGGTTCGCTCAGCACCATCAGGCCGAGCGTCGCCGGCAGCGCCAGCCCGACCGCGAGCTCGAGGGCACGTGATTCCGCATGCGCGATTGCGCTGGATTCGCCGCTGCGCACGGCGCGCGTCATCTCCGGGATCAGCACGGTGCCCATGGCGACGCCGACAATGCCGAGCGGCAGCTCGAGCAGGCGGTTGGCGAAATAGAGCCAGGACACCGCCGACGGCGAGGTCGATGCGATCACCGCGCCTGCCACCATCAGCCATTGCGGCGCGCTACTCGCGACCATGCCGGGGATCGCGCGGCCGAGAAAGCCGCGCATGTCAGGATCGAAGGACACGCGGAGCGGCGAGGCGAGCCTTGCGCCGCGCAGCGCCAGCATCGACAGTTGCAGGAAGCCGGCGATGCCGATCGTTGCCGCCATGACAATCGCGGCCTGCGCCGGCTCCTGCTGCCGCACCAGCAGCACGGCCATCACCGATATCAGCGCGATGTTGAACAACAGCGGCGAGAACGCGGTCAGCGCGAAGCGCCCCTGGGCGCTGAGCAGCGCCATCATCACGGTGACCGGGCCGGCGAAGGCGAGATAGGGCAGCATCAGCCTTGCATCGTCGACGGCGAATTGCAGCGTGTCGCGGCCGACAAAACCCGGCGCGATCGCCGCGATCACCAGCGGCATCAGCAGGCCGATGACGAGCGCGGATGCGATCACCGCGGCGCTGACGGTGCCGAGCACGCGGCCGGCAAAGGCGGTTGCCGCCTCCAAGCCGCCGGCATCGCGTGCCTTCAGCCAGGCCGGCACCAGGGCGGCATTCAGTCCGCCCTCGGACAACAGCCGTCGCACAACATTCACAAGCTGGAATGCCGCCAGGAAGGCATCCGCCACCGGTCCCGCGCCCAGCAGCGCCGCGATCGCGGAATCGCGCACGAAGCCGAGCAGTCGCGAGGCCAGCGTTCCCGAGGAGACCGTGAGGAAGGAGCGGAACATGAGGCTTGTATAGCAGTAGCAGGTATAGCTTCCAGTGGTGCCGTCTTAAACCCGTCATCCTGAGATGCGAGCGAAGCGAGCCTCGAAGGATGAATCGGCCAGAGCCGGGCCGTTCATCCTTCGAGACGCGCTGCGCGCTCCTCAGGATGACGGGGAACAGGCAGGTTCAGCTTCGCTTGCTGCCCCGAGGCGTAACGTGATAGGCCGCCACTCTTGTTGGGTGGCGTTAACACAGGGCAGGTCTATGGCTGATGCAAAATACGACGTTCTTGGGATCGGTAACGCGATCTTCGACGTGCTGGTGCAGACCGACGAGGGGTTCCTTGCCCGTCACGGCATGACCAAGGGCTCGATGCAACTGATCGACGAGGCGCGCGCCACCGCGATCTACGGCGACATGGGCGTGGCGACCGAGATGTCGGGCGGCTCGGCTGCCAACACCATCGTCGGCGTCGGCAGTCTCGGTGCCCGCGCCGCCTATGTCGGCAAGGTCAAGGACGACCAGATCGGCAAGCTTTACGTCCATGATATCCGCGCCGCCGGCGTGGCGTTCGACACCGCGCCGGCCAGGACCGGACCGGCCACCGGCTGCTCCTACATCCTGGTGACGCCGGACGGCGAGCGCACCATGAACACCTATCTCGGGGCCGCGCAGGATCTGACGCCGGACGATATCGATCCGAACCAGATCGCAGCCGCCAGCATCATCTATCTCGAGGGCTATCTCTGGGATCCGAAGAACGCCAAGGACGCGTTCGTGAAGGCGGCTGACATCGCGCATGGCGCGGGCCGCCAGGTCGCGCTGACGCTGTCGGATTCGTTCTGCGTCGATCGCTACCGCGACGAGTTCGTCGATCTGATGCGCAAGGGCGTGGTGGATCTGGTATTCGCCAACGAGTCCGAGCTGCACTCGCTGTACCAGACCTCGGATTTCGACACCGCGCTGAAGCAGTTCGGCAAGGACACCAAGCTCGGCGTCGTCACCCGCAGCGAGAAGGGCTGCGTCGTGATATCAGGCGACAGCGTCGTCGCGGCGCCGGCCTCGCCGATCGACAGGCTGGTCGATACCACCGGCGCCGGCGATCTGTTCGCCGCCGGTTTCCTCGTCGGTCTCGTGCGCAATGTCGGCCATGAGAATGCCGGCAGGCTCGGCGCGCTCGCCGCCGCCGAAGTGATTCAGCACATCGGCGCCCGGCCGCTGGTGTCGCTGCAGGATCTGGCGAAGCAGCAGGGGCTGCTGGTTTAAGGGCGCCGCTCTTTCTCGCCTCGCCCCGCCTGCGGGGAGAGGCCGGATCGCATCGCAAGATGCGATCCGGGTGAGGGGGAATCTCCGCGTACTCATCTTCATCCAGTTTGCGGAGGCGGCCCCTCACCCCGACCCTCTCCCCGCAAGAGCGGGGCGAGGGAGAAGAAAGATCACGCCGTCTTCGCCGCCTTGAGCCCGAGCCGCTGCTCGACCGCGTCGCGCATCACGAACTTCTGGATTTTCCCCGTCACCGTCATCGGGAATTCCTCGACGAACTCGACATAGCGCGGGATCTTGTTGTGGGCGATCTGGCCATGGCAGAAGGCGCGGACCTCGTCGGCGGTGAGCGTTTCACCCTGCCTGATCCTGACCCAGGCGCACAGCTCCTCGCCATAGCGCTCGTCGGCGACGCCGAAGATCTGCACGTCCTGGATCTTCGGATGGCGGTAGAGGAATTCCTCGATCTCCCTCGGATAGAGGTTCTCGCCGCCGCGGATCACCATGTCCTTGATGCGGCCGACGATGTTGCAGTAGCCCTCGTCGTCGATCACGGCGAGATCGCCGGTGTGCATCCAGCCATTGGCGTCGAGCACGTCTGATGTCTTCTCCTTCTCGTCCCAATAGCCGAGCATGATGCTGTAGCCGCGGGTGCAGAGCTCGCCGCGTTCGCCGCGCGGCACCACCTTGCCGTCGAGATCGACGACCTTGACCTCGACATGCGGATGGATGCGACCGACGGTCGAGACGCGGCGCTCCAAGGGATCGTCGGTCGCGCTCTGGAAACTCACCGGGCTGGTTTCGGTCATCCCATAGGCGATCGTCACCTCGCGCATGTTCATCTCGGTGTTGACGCGCTTCATCACCTCGATCGGGCAGGGCGCGCCGGCCATGATGCCGGTGCGCAGCGACGACAAATCGAAGCGCGCGAAGTCGGGATGGTCGAGCTCGGCGATGAACATGGTCGGCACGCCGTACAGCGTCGTGCATCTCTCCTGCGCGACCGTGGTCAGCGTCGCCAGCGGATCAAAACCTTCGCCGGGATAGACCATGGTGGTGCCGAGCGTGACCGAGGCGAGGTTGCCCATCACCATGCCGAAGCAGTGATAGAGCGGCACCGGAATGCAGATGCGGTCCGCTTCGGTCAGCCGCATGGCGAGGCCGGTGAAGTAGCCGTTGTTGAGGATGTTGTGATGGGTCAGCGTCACGCCCTTGGGCGAGCCGGTGGTGCCGCTCGTAAATTGAATATTGACCGGATCGTCGAATTGCAGGCTCTCGCCGAGCGCCGCAAGCTGCTCGCGATGGCGATCGCCGCCCATCTGCGATACCGCATCGAACAGAATGGTGCCCGGCGCCGCCGGTCCGCCGATCTGGATCACGGCGCGCAGTTGCGGCAGCCGCGCCGAGCGCAGATGGCCGGGCTCGGAGCTCGCGAGCTCGGGCAGCAGCGTGTTCAGCATCTCCATATAGGCCGAGGTCTTGAATGCGGTCGCCGTCACGATCGCGGCGCAGCCGACCTTGCCGAGTGCGAATTCCAGCTCGCTGAGGCGATAGGCCGGATTGATGGTGACGAGGATCAGTCCGGCTTTCGCGGCGGCGAATTGCGTTAGCGTCCATTCCGGCCGGTTCAGCGACCAGATCCCGATCCGCTCGCCGCGTTGCAGCCCGAGCGCGATGAAGCCCGCCGCCAAGGCATCGACGCGCTCGGCGAACTCGTTCCAGGTCCAGCGCACATTGTGGCTGGGCGAGACCAGCGCCTCGCGCGTGCCCCAGCGCGCCCGTGCGCGGTCGAGGCTGCGGCCGATGGTTTCACCGAGCAGCGGCGTATCGGAAATGCCGCAGACATAGCTGTCTGCCTTGCTGTCTCCCTTGGGTGTGGGTGCCAAGCTCGTCCTCCTCGTGGTCGTGTTCATGTCGTCACGCTTTTTGCGCGATCTTAGTCGTTTGGCGCCGATGGGACAGGCCCGACCTATGGCGGGTATGGTTTTCGATTGTGGCGGCGACGGGTTCCGCTTCACCTCGCCCCGCGTGCGGGGAGAGGTCGGATCGCATCGAAGATGCGATCCGGGTGAGGGGGAGTCTCTGCGAGTCCAATTGCGACCGTCTGCGCGGAAGCAGCCCCTCACCCCAACCCTCTCCCCGTAAGAACGGGGAGAGGGAGAGGAGTCCCGTCACGGTTGGTACGACTTATCTCATCGAGCCTTACGCCGCCCTTTGCCCGCTGCCGGCGTCGAGCCCGGCATAGATGCCCTTCTCGAAGCCTGCGAAGGCTTCCAGGCTGTGCTTGTCGGCGAACGGCAACAGCTGGGTCAGGATCACGCCGCAGACGTCGCGCGACGGATCGATCCAGTAATAGGTGTTGGCAAGGCCCGCCCAGGCGAGGCTGCCGGCGCTGCGGCCTTCCGGCGTCTTGGCGGTGTTGATGAGGAAGCTCAAGCCCCATTTCTTGACGATGTCGGGATAGAGATCGACATCGTTGGTGTACATCGGCAAGGCCGTCGTCATCTTGCCGACGGTGAGCTCGCCGATGTGATTCTGCCCCATGGTCGCGACCGTCTCGGCCTTCAGCACCTGATTGCCGTTGCCTTTGCCCTTGTTGAGGATCATCTGGCAGAACTTGATGTAGTCGGCCGCGGTCGAATACAGGCCGCCGCCACCCATGTGGAATTCAGGATTCTGCTCGAGCTCGAACGGGATTGCCGCCAGCGTGCCGTCCTCGCCGCGGGCATGCATGCCGACCAGCCGCTTGCGCATGTCGTCGGAGATCTTGAAGGCGGTGTCGCTCATGCCGAGCGGCGCGAACATATTGTCGCGCAGATAGGCATCGAGCTTCTTGCCGGATGCGGCCTCCACTGCCTTGCCGACAAAGTCGATATTGGTGCCGTATTCCCAGCGCGTGCCGGGATCGGTCATAATCGGCGTCTTCAGCGCGGCATTCAGGCAGGTGATGATGCCGGGCGTGCCGGTCTTTTCCAGATATTTGCCGAGGTTGCCGTCCCACATGTCGTAGGCGAAGCCGGCGGTGTGGGTCATGAGCTGGCGCAGCGTGATCGGCTTTTTCGCCGGCCGCAGCTGCGGTTCGCCCTTGGCGTCGAAGCCGTCGAGCACCTGCACCGCGGCGAGATCGGGCAACAGCTTGCCGATCGGCTCATCGAGCGAGAGCTTGCCCTGCTCGACGAGCTGCATCGCGCCCGCCGAAGTCACCGCCTTGGTCATCGAGGCGATCCAGAACACGCTGTCCGCCGTCATGGGATCGCTCTTGGAGAGGTCGCGCTTGCCGAACGCGCCTTCATAAATCACGTCCTTGCCGGTGGCCGCGATGGCGACCACGCCGGGAATTTCCTTTGCCTCGCTTTTCTGGCGCAATACCTGATCGATCTGAGCCTTGCTCTGCATTGGGGGCTTCCTCCGGTGGGGTTTATTGTTTTGAAGTGGGCGGATCATCCTCCCGCTTTTCCGCTCCCGCAAGGCGGGCGCGATGCGACGACGTCGCGATGTCGTGAAGGCCGGCCGCCAGGAACGGCCTTGGTCGGGAGGCGTTCACCACGCGCGCAGATTTTGCAGGGGACTTCGAGCAAGTCCCGGTGACCTTCGCGGGTGGCCACGGTAACGTGATCAAGGAATGATTTTCGTACCTGATTATTTGCATTAACGCATTCAGATCGCTGCACAAACGGTGCGGCGGATTGGACCGGATTTGACGAAAAGATTCGTCATTTCCCGCCTTGCGGGGGCGCAGCAATGATTTCGACATGGAGTGAATGGAAGCGCTATCCGCGGCCGGGCCGCGGCGAGAATATCGAAGCGCCGATCAGCCCAGGTCTCTACGAAGTCCGCTACGCAGGTACCGGCGCACTGCACTCCTTCGAGGCCGTCGAGAATGTCGCGCGGGCGCTGGCGCTGCTGCAGACCGGCGCCAAATCCTGGTTCGGCCGCCGCGATGCGCGGGCGCAGGCCGACCTCGAATACCGGACCTGCGCGACCTCGACCAAGGCGGACGCCAAGGCCGCGGCCGAGCGCATGATCGGCCGTCGGGAAACCTATATGTCTGGCGGCGCAGTCTGATCAGAGCCGTCATTCCGGGGCGATGCGCAGCATCGAACCCTCAGGTGCGCAACTGCGCACCGAGAATCTCGAGATTCCGGGTTCGGCTCTTAGAGCCGCCCCGGAATGGCAACCCTCCAACAATCGCGCCGCGTTTGCGTCCAAGCAGGGTCGCGCCCGGCGCCGGTGCATCGCAGCGGCTTTCCGCTTATATACGGGGCGAACACCCCCAAGAAATTCCAGAAATGACAGGAGTAACGCCATGACCCCGCCCGTCGCCGCACGCGCCACCCAATCCGCAGCATCCTCCCTGCAGAGCCGCCTGAAGGACCCCTCGCTGCTGCGCGACCGCTGCTATATCGATGGCGCCTGGGTCGGCAGCCCCGAATTCGCCGTCAACAATCCGGCGACCGGCGTCGAGCTGATCAAGATCCCGCAGCTGAGCGCCGATGACGCGACCAAGGCCGTCGAGGCCGCCGAGCGCGCGTTTCCGGCCTGGGCCAAGCTGACCGCGAAACAGCGCTCCAACATCCTGCGCAAGTGGTTTGATCTGATCATCGCCAACCGCGAGGACCTTGCGCTGATCCTGACCTCCGAGCAGGGCAAGCCGCTGGCGGAAGCGCTCGGCGAGGTCGATATCGGCGCCGCCTATGTCGAATTCTTCGCGGAAGAGGCGCGTCGCGTCTATGGCGAGACGATCCCGACCCAGCGTCCGGACGCGCGTCTGCTCGCGATCCGGCAGCCGATCGGTGTCTGCGGCGCCATCACCCCATGGAATTTCCCGAACTCGATGATCACCCGCAAAGTTTCGCCGGCGCTGGCGGCCGGTTGCACCGTGGTGCTGAAGCCCGCCAACGAGACGCCGCTGTCCGCGCTCGCGCTCGTTGCGCTGGCCGAGAAGGCCGGCGTGCCGAAGGGCGTGTTCAACATCATCACCGGTGATGCGCCGCCGATCGGCAAGGTGCTGTGCGAGCATCCGGCGGTGCGCTTCGTCGGCTTCACCGGCTCGACCGAGGTCGGCAAGATCCTGTACCGGCAGGCGTCGGTCGGCGTGAAGAAGCTCGGCCTCGAGCTCGGCGGCAACGCGCCGTTCGTGGTGTTCGACGACGCCGATATCGATGCCGCCGTCGAAGGCGCCATCGTCTCGAAGTATCGCAACATGGGCCAGACCTGCGTCTGCGCCAACCGTCTCTATGCCCAGGACAAGATTTACGACGCGTTCGTCGCGAAGCTGTCGAAGAAGGTCGCGGAGATGAAGATCGGCGACGGCACGGAGCAGGGCGTGACGCAGGGGCCGCTGATCAACATGGAAGCGATCGAGAAGGTCGAACGGCACATTGCCGATGCGGTGAAGGGCGGCGCCAAGATCGTCACCGGCGGCAAGCGTTCGTCGCTCGGCCGCAGCTTCTTCGAGCCCACGGTGCTGTCGGATGTGCGGCCGGACGCGCTGGTGTCGCACGAAGAGACCTTCGGCCCGCTCGCGCCGGTGATCCGCTTCAAGGACGAGGCCGACGTGATCGCGATGTGCAATGCCTCACCGTTCGGCCTTGCCTCCTACTTCTATTCGCGCGACATCGGCCGCGTCTGGCGCGTCGCCGAGGCGCTGGAGTCGGGCATGGTCGGCGTCAACTCCGGCCTGATCACGACCGAAGTGGCGCCGTTCGGCGGCGTCAAGGAATCGGGCCTCGGCCGCGAAGGCTCGCGCCACGGCATGGAGGAATATGTCGAGATCAAATACGTGATGATGGCCGGCGTCTGATCGCCGTCATTACCTTTGAGAGTGTAGCGAGATTAGGCCGTATCGTGACGGCAACTGCCGCTGCGCACCCTCTCCCCGTTCTTGCGGGGAGACGGTTGGGGTGGGGGGCATGCCGGGCAGCATCCATTGCCGGCCCGACGGCGGCGATCACGGCGAGTGGATCAAGCTCGGCTGGGCGTTCAACGCGGAACAGATCACCGAGCCGGTTCGCGAGCCGGAACTGAATCCCTATTTCCCCGAAGTCGTGCTGCGCGGCGAGCCGGTTGCGGCCAAAGCTCGCGCACTATCTCGGCGCGCTGCCGCGCGACCGCGTGCATTACGGCGGCTACTATCCGATGACGAGAGAGAATTGGCCACTGATCGGGGCGGCGAAGACGCCAAGCGTGTTCCTCGCCACCGCGCTGTCGGGCTACGGCACGATGGGCGCCCGCGCCACCGGCGACCTCTGCGCCCGCGCTGTGGTCGGCGCGCCCGTGCCAGTCTTCGCCCGCAGCCTTTCGCTCGCGCGCTATGACGACAAGGCGCTGATGGGTCAGCTTGCGGCGAGCGAAAGCCGCGGGTCGCTGTAGTTCTCGCCTTCGTAGCCCGAATGAAGCGAAGCGAAATCCGGAGTCTCTCCGCATTACCTTCCCCTGAAAAGGGGAGGTCGCATTGCTCGTCAGAGCAAGCGGGTGGGATCAGCTCTCTCCGCATACGGCATCGCCTGCGGCTCACCCTATCCCGACCTTCCCCCTTTCAGGAAAAGGAGAAGGCTAGCGAGACGTGATCTAGCCGTGCCCGCCCTCACTGCCGAAGGCGCCGTGACGGCCGACGCCGGAGGCAAAGCGCGCCGCGCCCGACAGCGTTTCGCCTGACGCTATCACGTCGAGCCCGCCGCGCATCTCGTTTCTGATCGCCTCTTCCTCGTCGAGGTCCCACTGCCGCAGCGCCGACAGCCGGTCGGCGCGCAGGCAGTTCTGCGGGAATCTCGCGATGTCCTTGGCGAGCGAGATGGCGTACGCGCGCGTCTCGCCCTTCGGCACCAGCCGGTTCGCGAGCCCCATGCGATGCGCCTCGGGCCCGGCAACCGGGCGTCCGGTGAGGATCAGGTCGATCGCCTGCGAATGGCCGATCAGTCGCGGCAGGCGGATGGTGCCGAGATCGATCAGCGGCACGCCGAAGCGGCGGCAGAACACGCCGAAGGTTGCGTCCTCGGCCACGACGCGCATGTCGGCCCACAGCGCGAGCTCCATGCCGCCGGCGACCGCAAAGCCTTCGATCGCGGCGACCACCGGCTTCGAAAGCCGCAGCCGGCTCGGTCCCATCGGCGCGATCGTGTTGTGGCCGCCGACCTCGCGCTTCTTCTCGGGATCGCCCGCCGCCACCGCCTTCAGATCGGCGCCGGCGCAGAAATAGCCGCCGGTGCCGGTGAACACGGCGACGGATGCGCTCGCATCCGCATCGAAGGCGAGAAACGCGTCATACAGCTTGCGCGCGGTGGCGCCATCGACGGCGTTGCGGTTGTGCGGACGGTTGATCGAGATGATGGTGACAGGACCGTCGCGCTCGACGAGCACGGTATCGGCATCGGACATGGGGCGCTCCCTGGGCTGTTCTTGTTGTGCCCGGAGAGTGGCATCAGAGGTGAGTTCGTTGCAATCCCACGACAGACAGCGCAATTCCGCAGGGTGGGCAAAGCGAAGCGTGCACCGCTCATTCCCCGTCATCCCGAGGTGCGAGCGGAGCCAGCCTCAAAGGATGAATCGGCCACCAGCCGGGCCGTCGACCCTTCGAGACGGCCGCGTTGCGGCCTCCTCAAGGTGACGGTGAAAGAGCGAACGCGCCGACGGTGCAGCTAAACCTTCAGCTCGCTTCCCGTCACGCGGCGATACGCTTCCAGATACCGCTTGCTCGTCGCATCCACCACGCTCGCTGGCAGCGGCGGAGCGGGCGCATCGCCGTTCCAGCGGCCGGCGCGGCGCTCGACGTCAAGATAGTCGCGCAGTGGCTGCTTGTCGAAGCTCGGCTGCGGCTGGCCGGGCTTGTAGGCATCGACCGCCCAGAAGCGCGACGAATCCGGCGTCATCACCTCGTCGATCAGGATGATGCGGCGGTCCTTGTCGCGGCCGAACTCGAACTTGGTGTCGGCGATGATGATGCCGCGGGCGCGGCTGGTCTGCTCGCCGTAGCCATAGACGTCGCGCGCCATCTTCTCCAGCGTCGCGGCGACGTCGGCACCGACGATCTCGCGCACCCGCTTAACCGTGATGTTCTCGTCATGGCCGGCCTCGGCCTTGGTCGCCGGGCTGAAGATCGCGGGTTCGAGCTTCTGGCTCTCGACCAGGCCGGCCGACAGCTTCTCGCCGGCAAGCGTGCCCTCGGCCGCGTATTCCTTCCAGGCCGAGCCGGAGATGTAGCCGCGGATCACGCATTCGATCGGAAACACCGTGGTGCGCTTGCACAGCATCGCGCGGCCGAGGATGTCGGCGCGATGGTCCTTCAGTTCAGGCACCGCGCGGATGATCTCGTCGGCATCGGCGCTGATCATGTGATGCGGCACGGAGCCCTCGAGCTGCCGGAACCACCAGGCGCTGATCTGGGTCAGCACCGCGCCCTTCATCGGTATGGTTTCCGCCATCACCACGTCGAATGCCGAGATGCGATCGGTGGTCAGCAGCAGCACACGATCGTCGCCGACGGCGTAGATATCGCGCACCTTGCCGCGGCCGATCCGGGACAGGGGCAAATCGCTGGATAGCATCGCGGTCATGGCGTGATCTTTCTAGGTGGCTTTTCAAAATAGGTGGCTTGCAAAGACGAGCGCCCGCACGCGGCCGTGCGGGCGTTCGAGATTATCACAGGAATTAGCTCACTCCGGCAGCGGAATGAACTCGTGTTCGTGCGGAACCTGCGCGAAACGGCCGGTTTTCCAGTCCTGTTTGGCCTGCTCGATCCGCTCCTTGGATGACGAGACGAAATTCCACCAGATATGGCGCGGCCCCTCCAGGGCGTCGCCGCCGAGGAACATCATTCGGGTCGGCCGCAGCGTCTTGACGGTGATGCGGTCGCCGGGCCGGAAGATCAGGAGCCGCGGCCCCTCGTGGCGGTCGCCCGCGATCTCGACCTCGCCGTCGACGAGATAGATCGCGCGCTCCTCATGGTCGGGGTCGAGCGGCACCGAGGTGCCGGCCTTCGCGGTCACCTCGGTGTAGAACCAGGGCGAGACCATGCTGACCGGCGAGGTGATGCCGAATGCCGAGCCCGCGATGATGCGCGCGGTGAAGTCGCGCTCGGAGATCATCGGCAGGTCGCCGGCGCCATAATGCTGGAACGACGGCGCGATCTCCTCCTTGCCCGCCGGCAGCGCGATCCAGCTTTGCAGGCCCAACATCTTCTGGCCGTCGCGGCGCTGCACGTCGGGGGTGCGCTCGGAATGCGCGATGCCGCGGCCCGCGGTCATCAGGTTCATCGCGCCGGGCTGGATCTCCTGGATGTTGCCCTCGCTGTCGCGGTGCATGATGCTGCCGTCGAACAGATAGGTGACGGTGGCGAGCCCGATGTGCGGATGCGGCCGCACGTCCATGCCCTTGCCGGCGAGATACTGCACCGGCCCGAAATGGTCGAAGAAGATGAAGGGTCCGACCATCTGCCGCTTGCCATGCGGCAGCGCGCGGCGCACGGCAAAGCCGTCGCCGAGATCGCGGGTGCGCGGCACGATGATCAGATCCAGCGCGTCGCAGGTCTTGGGATCGCCGAGTTCGGGATCGGTCGAGGGCTGCCAGCTCATGTCGGACTCCTTACAGTAGTGTAGCGATGATACTCTTTTGCCGTGATCATACTCTCTATCCGTCGTCCCGGCCAAGCCAACGGGTTGGCGCGAAGCGCCGCCCGATGACAGGCTCCGCGCGAGCCGGGGCCTATAACCACCGATGCTAGTCTTGCGAAGGCTGGGGCCCCAGCTTTCGCTAGCAACACACATCGGTGGTTATGGGTCCTGCTTTCGCAGGGACGACGAATTACTTGTGGCTTGCACCTGCTCTCGATGGCAGCAAGTTCAAACTTGGAAACCGGAGGCAGTCATGGTTTCTCTGATCAAGCCAGGCGCAAGTCTGCTGCAGGTCGACGGTCCCGTGATCGAGACCGCGCGGCTCATCCTGCGGCCGTGGCGCGCATCGGATATTACTGCGAACACGCGGATGCTGTCCGATCCCGAGACGGCGCGCTTCATCACGCCGGATCACCAGCCGGTCACGTCTGAGCTGAAGGGCTGGCGCAATGCCGCCGTCATCTCGGGCCACTGGGCGCTGCACGGCTTCGGCATGTTCGCGGTGGAGGAGAAATCTTCCAGCCGCTACATCGGCCGCGTCGGCCCGTATTATCCGCCGGAATGGCCCGGCTTCGAGGTCGGCTGGGGCATCGCCAAAGAGCATCGCGGCAAGGGCTATGCGGTGGAAGCGGCGCGTGCCGCGATCGACTTTGTGTTCGCGAACTTCACGGTCGACCGCATCATCCATTGCATCGATCCGGCCAACGTCGCCTCGCAGGCGGTGGCGCGGCGACTCGGTGCCGTGAACGAGGGAGCTCGAGGGTGATGTCGTCGATATCTGGGTGACGTCGCGTCAACGCTGGCAGCGCCGGCCATCTTGAAAAACCACGTCCGACCGACGATTGTCCGGCGATGACATCGGCTGCTTCAAATTGGCCTGCACTTGAACTCTGCCTGCGCAGCGCCAGCGTGGCGCTGCTGCTGGTGCTTGCCGCCTTGCTGCTCACTGATTTTCGCAAGGCGCTTGCCGGGCGCCTTGCGGCCGCCTTCGCGCTCGGTTCGGCCGCGCATGCGGTGACCGCGTCGATCGGTGCCGGGCCGCCGGTCTCGGACTGGCATGCGCCACTGATCGCGCTCTCGACCGGCGATATCGTGGTGTTCTGGCTGTTCACGCGCGCGCTGTTCGATGACGCGTTTCAGCTGCGCTGGTGGCACGGCCTGATCTGGGCCGCGGTCGTGGCCTACAGCTTCGTCAGTTGCATGTGGATTGCACCCGCCGGTCACGCGCAGATCGCGATCATCATGGTCAATTCGCTCACGCTCGCCTTCGTTGCGCTCGCGGTGTCGCAAACCATCGGATCGTGGTCGGCGGATCTGGTCGAGCGTCGCCGACGTGTCCGCGTCTTCATCGTCGCCGCCTCTGCGCTGTACGGCGGAATGAACGCGCTGCTGCAGATTGCCTATGCCGGCAGCCGCGTGACCGTGGAATGGGCCAACCTGGTGAACGCGGCCGTGCTCACCGCCATCGTGGCCGCAATCACCTGGGCGATGATGCGCGTCGACGGCGCCGACCTGTTCACGGTGCCGGCGGAGGCCGTCGTGCCGACGAAGCCGGCCGCGGCCGAGGAGGCGGCCGACCGCAAGCTGGTCGATGCCCTGATGCGGCTGATGGCGGACGAGCGGATCTACCGCCATGACAACGTCACCATCGGCGCGCTGGCGACCCGGTTGAAAATCCCTGAATATCGTCTCCGACGGCTGATCAACCAGCGGCTCGGCTACCGCAACTTCAATGTCTTCTTGAACAACCACCGGATCGAGGAGGCCAAGGCGGCGCTCGCCGATCCTTCCCAGGCCGAAGTCCCGGTCATCACCATCGCCATGGACGCCGGCTTCCAGTCGCTCGGCCCCTTCAACCGCGCCTTCAAGGCGACCACTGGCGTGACGCCGACGGAGTACCGGAAGCTGAAGGCAAGCGCGGTGTAGATGTCCTGCTTGCGGCGGATACCGCTGCACCCTCTCCCCTTGTGGGAGAAGGTGGATTCGATGCGGTAGCATCGAAGCCGGCTGAGGGGTTTGTCTCCTCGGATAGAGAGAGACCCCTCATCCGTCGCGGACTTCGTCCGCGCCACCTTCTCCCACAAGGGGAGGAGGTAAGAGGCGTCGCGATTACAGGCCCTTGTAATCGCTGTAGAATTCCAGAATCGACCAGTCGCCTCCAATCCTCGACCAGCCCGATTTCCAAATCCGGCGAGCGCTCTCCCGTCCCCGGCGGCCCGATCCGGCCACGCGCCCGTTGCGCCATGCCGGAGGATCCCGTGACCCGTCGAAAGCTCTTTCTCATTCTCGCCGCCACCACCGCCTTCGGTGCGTTGGCGCTGTCCGCCGCCCGCGCCCGCGATGTGCCTGAGGTCGCGACCGGCTTTGTCGCCAACGTGATCTGCTCGGAGACCTTCGTCAGCGGGCTCGACCCCAGGCGAAACCTGACCGAGACCACTGACGCGATGCCGGGGGCCGGCCTGATCACTTGGGCGATGGACACCGAGGTCGATCTCGATCGCAAGGACGTCACCGTGACGCTGTTCGGGCTTGGCCGCAGCCATGCGGTCTATCGCGAGAGCATGGACTGCACGCTCGAACATGACGAGACGCTGGGCGAGACTGCGTTGCCGCCTTTGAGGCCGCAGGCCGCGCTGCTGCCCGAGATCGCGGGTCCGGAGCTCGTCCCGCCGCAAACCCCGCAGCTTGCGGCTGCGCTCGACCGCGCCTTTGCCGAGCCGGCCGAGCCGCCGTTCCGCCGCACCCGCGCTGTCGTCGTGATGAAGGACGGCCGCATCGTCGCCGAGCGCTACGCCGCCGGCGTTGGCACCGACACGCCGCTGCTCGGTTTCTCCGCGACCAAATCGGTGATCTCGGCGCTGATCGGAATCCTCGTGCGCGAGGGCAGGCTGACGCGCGACCAGCCGGTCCCAATCGCGGCCTGGCGGAATCCTGACGATCCGCGCCACGCGATCACGGTCGACGAGCTGTTGCGCCACACCGCGGGCCTCGCACTCGGCAGTTCGCTGCAGGCGTCGCTGGCATCCGTGCTCGAGCCGGTCAACCGCATGAAGTTCATGGAATCGGATATGGCCGCCTTCGCCGAGAGCGCTCCGCTGGAGAGCGCGCCCGGCCGGGTCTGGAACTATCACGACGGCAACTACCTGATCCTCTCGCACCTGATCCGCAACGCCGCCGGCGGGCATGCGGCTGATGTGATGCGCTTCGCGCGTGAGGAGCTGTTCGGACCGCTCGGCATGCGCAATGTCGTGATGCAATTCGATGCTGCGGGCACGCCGGAAGGATCGGGCGCGATAATGGCGAGCGCGCGCGACTGGGCGCGCTTGGGTCAGCTCTATCTCAATGACGGCGTGGCCGGCGGCAAGCGTATCCTGCCCGAGGGCTGGGTGAAATACTCGGCATCGCCGACGCCGAATGCCTGGGTCGGCTATGGCGCGGGCTTCTGGACCAATCTCGGCGACAGCTTTGGCGCTCGCTTCCGTGTCGAGCACGGCTGGCCGCGCGATGCCTTCTTCGCCAAGGGCACGATCGGGCAATATGTGATCATCGTGCCGTCGCAGCGGCTCGTCATCGTCCGCCTCGGCCGCTCGCCGAACATGCCGCCCGAGGCGGACGGTGTGTTCGATCTGGTCCGTGACATCGTCACAGCGACGTCTGCAAGCCCGCGGCTCGCGGGCGGCAATTGACCGCCACGTCACATAACACCCGCGCGATCGTGAATTGAATCTCGGCCTCCGGAATTTTCTGATGCGGTGGCGCATCTCGATGAGGAGGTGCGCCACAGTTTCTTGAAGCACGCGTCAGCCGGAGACCATCATGCCGAAAGCCTATTGGATCGTGCACGTCACGGTTCACGACGAAGCCCGCTATCCCGAATATCTCGCCGCCGCGATGCCGGTATTCGTCAGATACGGCGCCAATTTCATCGTGCGCAATGGCCCCTATGAGGTGATGGAAGGCGCAACGCGCCAGCGCAACTTCGTCATCGAATTCAGGGACCGCGCCACCGCGATGGAATGCTACACCTGCCCGGAATATCAGGCCGCGAAGGTGATCCGGCAGAAATATTCAGAGGGGGATTTTGTGATTATCGATGGAGCGGAGTAGGACGCACCGTCATTCCAGGGCATGCGAAGCATGAGCCCGGAATCCATTTCGCCACGCGGGCGATGACACCGCGCTGTTTGACTTCTTGAATTACGACGCATCCCCGCCGTCGTCGTCCCGGCGAAGGCCGGGACCCATTACCCCAAATGAGACTTGTTGTGCGACGCTGGGGCCACGATCCCCTTCATGATCAAATGCGGTGGTTATCGGTCCTGGCTTTCGCCAGGACGACAGCTGTGGGCGTGGCGTGCAGCCTGCGCCTCGACGGCCTGCTTACTGCCTTCCCAGCTGCGTCGCCTTCTCCACGCGATCGAAGCGCTCCAGCGTCAGGATGGCGTCGGCGAGCTGGTCGGCGCGCTTGTCGAGCACCGGGCGAGCCAGCGTCAGGAATTTCTGCTGCATCGCCTTTGCGTCGGGGAACGAGGTCGGCTCGCCGGAGGGATCGGCGTAGAGGCGCTCATGGGTGCCGTCATCTGTCGTGATCGAGACGCGGGCGCCGAACGGATGGGTGCGGCCGACCTCGAGCCGGTCGTCCTGCACCACGTCGAACTTGTCGGCGAGCGCGTCGATGGCCTTGTCGCCCAGCCGGTCGTAATCGTCCCAGCCGAAATGGCCCTGGTCGAGCGCGATCGCGCCGGTGAAGAACATCGAGAACTGGCCGCCGACCACCGAGGTCGGGTGGCGCTTGGTGGCGGCGTCGCCGGTCAGCGTGATGCCGTTGCGGTGCAGACCGATCTCGACCTTCCTGATCTGGTCCGGCGTCAGATTGTGCTCGCGCCGCATCGCGATCAGCGCGTCGATCGCGGCGTGGGTGTAGCGGCAGCTCGGATACGGCTTCACGCCGATCTTCAGCGTCTCATAGGTGTGGCCCAAGTCCGCCACCGCCTTGTCCGGATGAGCGTCATCGGTATAGCCGACCAGAAGGCCGTGCTTGCCTTCGACCGACTCGCTCGAGCCGATGAAGTCGTTGCGCGCCAGGGTCGCGGCGATCACGCCGTTCATCGCGGCGGCGCCGACCTGGTAGCGCTTGTTCCAGGCGCCGTTGACCAAAAATTGCAGCGAGCCCGCGGCCTGGCTGCCGGAGACGCCGAACGCGGAAACGATCTGCTCCTTCGACAGGCCGAACAGCTTGGCCGCCGCCGCGGCAGCGCCATAGGTGCCGGCGGTCGCGGTCGGATGGAAGCCGCGGGCGTAATGCGAGGTCGGGTCGAGCGCGTTGCCGAGCCGGCAGCACACTTCATAGCCGGCGACGATCGCGGTCAGCACGTCGCGGCCGGAGGCGCCGACCATCTCGCCGACCGCAAACGCGGCGGGCACCACCGGTGCGCTCGGATGCAGCGAGGAATCGGCATGGGTGTCGTCGAAGTCGAGCGAATGGCCGAGCGCGCCGTTGAGCAGCGCCGCGACCGCCGGGGTCCAGGTCTTGGTGTCGCCGAATACGGTGGCCTCGCCCTTGCCGTCGAGCGCCAGCGCCTCCAGCATCTTCATCAGCGACGGCGTCGATTCCGCATCGCGCCGGGCGCGGATGGTGCTGCCGAGGAAATCCAGCGTCAAAACCTTGGCGCGCTCCAGCACCTCCGGCGGAATGTCGGAATATTTCAGGTCGGCGACGTAGGCGGCGAGCGTTGCGGTTTCGTGGGCCATCGTGTTTCCTCAATTTTGCGGCGCAGGGTAGGCGGGCAGGTCAGGCCTTTCAAGCCACCTTGCCGCCGCGGGCAGCTGCCATGCTCCAAATCGGTTAGCTTCAGGTCGGTTAGCTTCAAGTCATGTAACACGGGCCTTTCCTTTGATTGCGGATCACGGTGCATGAGGACCTTCGCAAAACGCATGTTCGACCAGCTCTGGGCTCGCAAGACGCAGCTGGCGCTGGCGGTCCGGATCGCGTCCGCCGGCGTGGCGGCCTATACCATCGCGCTGGCGCTCAACCTGATGCTGCCGCTCTGGGCGGTGCTGACCTCGCTGATCGTGACCCAGATGAGCGTCGGCCGCTCGCTGAAGGCCAGCCGCGACTACATGCTCGGCACTATCGGCGGCGCCGTCTATGGCGGCGCGATCGCGGTGTTGATCCCGCATTCCGGCGAGGGCAGCCTGCTGGCGCTGCTGGTGCTGGCGATCGTGCCGCTGGCCTTCATCGCCGCGCTCAATCCGAGCCTGAACTCGGCGACGGTGACGGCGGTGATCGTGTTGCTGCTGCCGACGATGCATCACTCCAACCCGCTGGACTCCGCGATCGACCGCGTCCTCGAGGTGACGGTCGGCGCGCTCACCGGGCTTCTGATCTCGTTCCTGGTGCTGCCGTCGCGCGCGATCAGCCAGATCAGGGTCAACGGATCGAAGCTGCTGGAACTGCTGTCGGCGGCGTTCGCCGAATTGCTCGCCGGCCTGACCCGCGGCCTCGACAACGACGCGCTGCACCGGATCCAGGACGGCATCGGCACCGCGGTGACCAATCTGCACGCGACCGGCCTCGAGGCCGAGCGCGAGCGCTCCATGCATCTGTCGTCGGGACCGGACACCGGCCCGTTGCTGCGGACAATCCAGCGGCTGCGGCACGACGTCGTGATGATCGGGCGGGCCTGCGTGGTGCCGCTGCCGGCCGATATCCAGGCGAGGCTGGCGCGCCCATTGGCAGACGTCAGCAAGGCGATCGTGACTTACATGGTGGCGGTCGCGACCGCTCTGCGCGCCGGCAGCGGCCCGGCCGACATGGCGCCGGTCGATGCGGCGCTGCACGCCTATAGCGAGGAGGTCGCCGCGGTGCGCAGGGATGGCCTGATCCGCGGCCTGCCGGTCGATGCCGCCGAGCGCTTCTACGCGCTCGGCTTCTCGCTCGACCAGATGCGGCAGAATCTCAACGACCTCAAGCGCTGCCACGGCAATTGGTGCACCAACGCCGACGCCTCCGAGAAGATCGTCGCCGACACGCCGGAGAAGAGCGCGGCTTGAGATCGAGTACTACTTCAGCGTCCGGCCTTGCGCAGCATCGCGGGCACGATCAGGCGATGGAACGGCAGGATCACCGCGAGATAGGCGCGCCCGAACCAGTTGTGGGTGAGCACCAGCGTGGTCGCGGTAATGCTGCGCACAGCTCCCGCGGAGGCGACGTCGACGACGAGCCGGAAGTCGAGATGCTTGTCGTTGAATCCCGCGACCAGCCGCTCCGGCGTCTCGCTGACCACCGGAAAGATGCCGATCATATCGCGTGTCGCGCCGTCGGCTGCGCCCGAGGTTTTCAGGCCAAGCGGCGCGACGATGAAATTACGCAGGGCAAGCAGCCATTCGATCCAGCGCGGCTGCCGCGCCACCATCGCCTCGGCGGCGTGCCGCGCATCGAGGTCGGGGCGCGCGGTCGCGATGCGGAACGCGTCGACGAACTGCGCGCCGGCGAGCAGCGCGGCGGAATCCACGTTCGGCGTGACCTCGTCGACCCTCATTTGCCCAGTCTGCGTGCCAGCAGGCGGAAACGCAAGACAAGGAGGGTCGCATAGACCGCCGTCCCGAGCGACAGCCCGATCCAGACACCGGCGGCGTCGAGCTTGACCCAGAAGGCGAGCGCGGAGGCCGACGCGAAGCCGATCAGCCAATAGCTGATGACGGCAAACAGCAGCGGCACCTGGGTGTCGTTCATGCCGCGCAGCGCGCCCGCGGTGGTGGTCTGGATGCCGTCGGCGATGAAGAAGGTCGCGCCAATCAACAGCAGCGCCGCGGTGAGCTGCGCGGTGGTATCGGAGGCCTCGCCGAGGAACAGCGCCGCGATCTCGAAGCGGGCCAGGATCACCGCGAACGTCATGATGCTCATGAAGATGCCGCTGAGCGCGATCGCGACAAAGCCGGCGCGCTGCACCGCGTCGGTATCGCGGCGGCCGACGGCCTGGCCGACCCGCACGGTAGCGGCCATGCTGACGCCGAACGGCACCATGAACAGGATCGCCGCGATCTGCAGCGCGATCTGGTGCGCGGCTAGCGCCGTGGTGCTGATCAGCCCCATCAGCAGGCCGGCCGCGCCGAACAGGCCGTACTCCAGCAGGAAAGCGATCGAGATCGGCGCGCCGACGGCGACCAGCTTGCCCATCAGCGGCCAGTCGATGCGCCAGACGCGGCTGAATACGTGGTACTTGCGGAACGGGCGGCGGCGCGCCGCGAACCACACGCCGGCAAGGAAGGTGCCGAGATTGACGATCGTGGTCGCAAGCCCGGCGCCGAACATGCCGAGTTCGGGCATGCCCCATTTGCCGTAGAGCAACAGGTAGACCATCAGCGCATTGGCCGGGATCGCCGCGAGCGTGATCCATAGCACCGGCTCCGGCCGGTTCACCGCGCTCATGAAGCCGCGGAGCGCGATGAACCACAGCGCCGGCAGGATGCCCCAGGCGAGACCGAACAGATATTGCTGCGCCAGATGCGCGGTGGCCTGGGTCTGGCCGAGCATAAGCAGGATGCGCTCGCCCTGGAACGGCAGCGCCATCAGCGGCAGCACCATGAAGAAGCCGGCCCATAGGCCGACGCGGAGCGCGCGCCGCATCACGCGCGGGTTGCGCGCGCCGAACGCCTGCGCGGCCAGGGGCGAGACCGCCGACATCATGCCCATGCCGATGGTGAAGCTGACGAAATACACGGTGTGCGCCAGCGCAGCGGCGGCGACGTTTTCGCTGCCGAGCCGGCCGATGAAGGCGAGATCGGTCGTCATCATCGCGATCTGCCCGAGCTGCGTCAGCGCGAGCGGCACCGCGAGCTTCAGCGTTTCCGCGAGCTCGGCCGTGAGCAGGTTGCGAGGGACGACAACGGCCGCGTTCGGCGCGGCCGGGTCGATCTTGTCGATGCAGGTCATGACGGCACGCTTAGCACGGCAAACCGGCCGGAAGGATGGCCAAGCTGCCGCAGGGAATCACGATCGCGCGGGTATCCGCCTGATCTTGGCGCCGAGGGCGTTGAGCCGCTCATCGATCCGCTCATAGCCGCGCTCGATCTGGTCGGCGTTGTTGATGGTGGAGGTGCCCTCGGCACACACGGCGGCCAGCAGCATCGCCATACCGGCCCGAATGTCGGGCGAGTTCATCGGCGCGCCGCGCAGCCGGCTGGGGCCCGCGACGATCGCGCGGTGCGGGTCGCACAGCACGATGCGGCCACCCATCGCGATCAGGTTGTCGACGAAGAACATCCGGGATTCGAACATCTTCTCGTGCATCAGGATGACGCCGTCGCACTGCGTCGCGGTGACGATCGCGATCGACATCAGGTCGGCCGGGAAGGCCGGCCAGGGCTGGTCCTCGAGCTTCGGCACATGGCCGCCGAAATCGTCCTGGATTTTCATGGTCTGGCCGGACGGGACGACGAGGTCGTCGCCCTCGACGCCGCAGACGATGCCGAGCCGCTCAAAACCCATCCGGATCGAGCGCAGATGCTCGACGCCGGCGCGCGCGATGCGCAGCGGCGAGCGGGTCACCGCGGCGAGCCCGATCAGCGATCCGACCTCGATATGGTCGGGCTGGATCGCGAAAGTCGTGCTGCCGAGCGTTGCCGGCCCGTGCACGACGATGGTGTTGGTGCCGACGCCTTCGATCCTGGCGCCGAGCGCGATCAGGAAATTGGCGAGGTCCTGCACATGCGGCTCGGAGGCCGCGTTGCGCAGATAGGTGGTGCCGCGGGCGGCGACCGCGGCGACCAGCGCGTTCTCCGTCGCGGTGACGCTGGGCTCGTCGAGGAACACGTCGGCGCCTTTCAGCCGCGCGGCGCGGAATTCCAGCCGGTGCGTCGCGGTGACAGTGGCCCCGAGCTGCTCGAAGGCCAGGAAGTGCGTGTCGAGCCGCCGGCGGCCGATCACGTCGCCGCCGGGCGGCGGCAGCGCGACCTCGCCGCAGCGGGCGAGCAGCGGGCCTGCGAGCAGGATCGAGGCGCGGATGCGCGCGCATAGCGCCGGATCGAGATCGGCGGCGCGGATCTCCCTGGCATGAATCTGCAGCGTGTTGCGCTCGGTCCATTCGGCGGTGGCGCCGACCGAGCGGCACAATTCGACCAGCGTTTCGGTGTCGCGGATGCGCGGCACGTTGGTCAGCGTGACCGGGTGCTCGGTGAGCAGTGCCGCGGCGATGATCGGCAGCGCGGAGTTCTTGTTGCCCGACGGCTCGATGGTGCCCGAAAGGCGGCGGCCGCCTTCGACGATGTATTGGATCGGCGGCACGCGGAATGTCCCCTAACGCATCATTTAGACTGGCCATTGGAAATTCCACAACGGAATCAACGGCCGTCCGGCACCGTAACACAACTGGCGGCGCTGCTTCCACACGAAAGGTAGCGCCGCGACGGCGCCGAAAAGCGCACACCCGCTTGGCCGTGCGCGGAACCTAGATGTCGATGGTTGCGCTGAGCGAATTGTCCTGGATGAACTCACGGCGCGGCTCGACCACGTCGCCCATCAGCTTGGTGAAGATATCGTCGGCCTCGTCGACCTCCTTGATCTTCACCTGCAGCAGCGAGCGCGCCTCGGTGTCCAGCGTGGTCTCCCAGAGCTGCTCCGGGTTCATCTCGCCGAGACCTTTGTAGCGCTGCAGCGAGATGCCCTTGCGGGCGGCGTCGGTCACGGCCTCGAACAGGTCGATCGGGCCGTGGATGATCTGCTCGGCATCCTTGCGCCGCAGCTTGCCCGCGCGCACGTAGATCTCTTGCAGTTCGGTCGCGTATTCATCGAGCTTGCGGGCGTCGGCCGAGCCGAGAAACGCGTCGTCGATCACGGCGAATTCCCTGACCCCGCGCACGGTGCGCTCGAACTGGAACCCCTGGCCTTCCGTGAAGGTGCCGATCCAGCCGCGCTCGACCTCTTCGGCCACGGCGTCCAGCCGCTTGGCGATGTATTCGGCCGCCGAATTGGCGGTGGCGATATCGCTCGTGATCCTGGGATTGAGCACGCCCGCGATCGCGGCCTGCTCGATGACGGCGCGATTATAGCGGCTATGCAGGTTGCGCAGCACCGAGCGGATCACCCGGGCGTCTTCGACCAGCGACAGCAGATCACGGCCCGAGCGGTCGTCGCCGGAGGCCGGCTTGAAGACGCATTCGTCGAGCCCGGTCGAGATCAGGTAGTCCTCGAGGGCGCGCTCGTCCTTCAGGTATTGCTCGGACTTGCCGCGCGAGACCTTATAGAGCGGCGGCTGTGCGATATAGAGATAACCGCCATCGATGATCGAGCGCATCTGACGATAGAAGAAGGTCAGCAGCAGCGTGCGGATATGGGCGCCGTCGACGTCGGCGTCGGTCATCACGATGATCTTGTGATAGCGCAGCTTGTCGACCGAGAAATCGTCGCTGATGCCGGTGCCGAGCGCGGTGATCAGCGTGCCGATCTGCTCGGACGACAGCATCTTGTCGGGACGGACGCGCTCGACATTGAGGATCTTGCCGCGCAGCGGCAGCACCGCCTGGAATTCGCGGTTACGGCCCTGCTTGGCGCTGCCGCCTGCCGAGTCGCCCTCGACGATGAACAGTTCGGATTTGGCCGGGTCCTTCTCCTGGCAGTCGGCGAGCTTGCCGGGCAGCGAGGAGACGCTGAGCGGATTCTTGCGGGTCAGCTCGCGGGCCTTGCGCGCAGCCTCGCGGGCCGCGGCGGCCTGGATCACCTTGCCGACGATCTCCTTGGCTTCCTTCGGATTCTCCTCGAACCAGGCGGCCAGCGCCTCGTTCAGGACGTTCTCGACCACCGGTCGAACCTCCGAGGATACCAGCTTGTCCTTGGTCTGCGACGAGAATTTCGGATCGGGCACCTTCACCGACAGCACCGCGGTGAGGCCTTCGCGGCAATCGTCGCCGGTCAGCGCGATCTTTTCCTTCTTCGCGTTGGCCTCGGCATAGCCGTTGACCTGGCGCGTCAGCGCGCCGCGGAAGCCGGCCAGATGGGTGCCGCCGTCGCGCTGCGGGATGTTGTTGGTGAAGCACAGCACGTTCTCGTGGTAGCTGTCGTTCCACCACAGCGCCGCCTCGACGCCGATGCCGTTGGCTTCCGAACGCACCATGATCGGTGCCGGCACGATCGCCTTCTTGTTGCGGTCGAGATATTTGACGAATTCCTCGACGCCGCCGGAATAGTGCATCTCCTCGCGCTTCTCGACCGCGTGACGCATGTCGGAGAGCACGATGTTGACGCCGGAATTGAGGAAGGCGAGCTCGCGCAGCCGGTGCTCGAGCGTCGCGAAATCATACTCGATGTTCTTGAAGGTCTCGACCGAGGCGAGGAAGGTGACCTCGGTGCCGCGCTTGCCTGGGGCATCGCCGACCACTTTGAGCGGCGCCACGGCATCGCCGTGCGCGAATTCGATGTAGTGCTCCTTGTCGTCGCGCCAGATCCGCAGCGCGAGCTTGCTGGAGAGCGCGTTGACGACGGAGACGCCGACGCCGTGCAGGCCGCCGGAAACCTTGTAGGAGTTCTGGTCGAATTTTCCGCCGGCGTGCAGTTGGGTCATGATGACCTCGGCTGCCGAGACGCCCTCTTCCTTGTGGATGCCGACCGGTATGCCGCGTCCGTCGTCGTACACGGTGACGGAATTGTCGGCGTTGAGGGTGACCAGGACGCGGCTGGCGTGGCCCGCCAGCGCCTCGTCGATCGCATTGTCGACGACCTCGTAGACCATGTGGTGCAGGCCGGAACCGTCGTCGGTGTCGCCGATATACATGCCGGGGCGCTTGCGGACGGCGTCGAGGCCCTTCAGCACCCGGATCGATTCCGCGCCATATTCGGCCGGAACGGGATGCTCAGATTCGGCAGGGGTCTGCCGGGCAGGTTCAGTCATGTGAGGCCTTCGAGGATATCCGAATCAGCCGCGCAATATGAGGCGCTGATTCCGCTATTTGTGCCATGAAAGAGGGGTTGCGCCTAGCGCAAAGTCTCCATCTACAAACTATTGAATAAATAGGATTTTTTAGGCCTGTTTCAAGGCTTTCAAAGGCGGATTCCGAGGGCTTTGAAAAGCCCGATTCGGTGGCGGATTCGGAGCCCCTATCGAGGCCGATTCTGCGCCGCCAGAAACATGATGAGACCAAGCTGAATTGGAGCGACTTCGGAGGTTCGCTTCTCCCCGCTGGGCAGGGCGAACCGGGGCGAGGGATGCTCGCGTAATTTCGGAATATTAGAATATTGTTCCTGAGTTGCCCGACGTGTCAAGCTGCTTGGTCGAACGCCTGCCGCCGCTGGCCACTTTGCATGGGGTTGTTTTCGATATTTTGGCAATGCGCTCTGCGACGGCGCCATCGCTTCAGATTGCCCTAGACTAGCCAATCAGCCGCGCCGCGTGGCGCGGCCGGATTCGACGTCGAAAATCTCTCCTCGCGGGCCGATATCGACGAACGCCGCGGGATCGGCGCCGGTCATCCAGACCTGCGCGCCGAGCTTGGCGAGCTCGTCGAACAGCGCCTTGCGGCGGTTCGGATCGAGATGGGCGACGACCTCGTCGAGCAGCAGCAGCGGCACGATGCCGGTCATCTCCGCGACCATCGTGGCGTGCGCCAGCACCAGCCCGATCAAGAGCGCCTTCTGCTCGCCGGTCGAGGCGTCACGCGCCGGCATGTTCTTCGGCGCGTAGACCACCTGCAGATCGGTCAGATGCGGGCCGTCGAGCGTGCGCCCGGCGGCGGCATCGCGCGGCCGGCTGGCGCGCAGGATCTCGCGGTAGCGGTCCTCCACCGCCGTTGCAGGCTCCTGCAGCAGCGCATTCTCCATCCAGCCGTCGAGCATGATCTCGGCGGAGGGGAAGGCCGAGGCCGCGCCGCGCTCGCGCAGCATCACGGCGAGCTTGGCGGCGGTCTGGCCGCGTGATGCGGCGACCGCGACCGCAAGCTCGGCGGTCTCGCGCTCGATCGCATCACACCAATGGTCGTCATAGTTGCGCACCTCGAGCAGCCGGTTGCGCGAGCGCAGCGATCGCTCCAGCGCGGAGACGCGGCTGGAATGCTCGGAATCGATCGCCAGCACCAGGCGGTCGAAGAAGCGCCGCCGTTCCGAGGCGGCGCCCATGAACAGGCCGTCCATCGCCGGCGTCAGCCACACGATGCGCAGATGATCGCCGAACGCGGTTGCGGACCCCACCGGTTCGCGGTCGATGCGGCAGCGCCTCGCGCTGCCGGCGTCACCGGTCGGCGGATCGATACCGGTGCCGAGCGTCGCAAGGCCGAGCGCGCCCTCGACTTCGGCCGAGACCGCCCAGGAGCCGTCGCCCTGGTTGTCGGCGATGTCCTCCAGCGTCGCGCGGCGCAGGCCGCGGCCCGGCGACAGAAACGAGACCGCTTCCATACAATTGGTCTTGCCGGCGCCGTTCGGCCCGACCAGCACCACCATGTCGCCGGCGACCTGCAGCGTCGCCGTCCGGTAATTGCGGAAATGCGTCAGCGACAGGCGGTGAATGCGGGACGGGGTCATGGTTCCTTGTCATTGCCGGGCTTGACCCGGCAATCCATCGTCCGCGTCAGCGGACAATTTCATCATATAGATCGCGCCACTCGGGATTGCCTGCGACGATCAGGTCGATTTTCCACTCGCGTGACCAATGCTTGATATTCTTCTCGCGCTGCAGGGCGGCAGCGATCGTCTCGTGGGGCTCGAAATAGACCAATGTCTTCACGCCATAACGCTTGCTGAAGCTCTCTGCCAGCCCCTCACGATGCTCGTAGATTCGGCGAACGAGATCGTTGGTAACGCCGATATACAGCGTTCCACCGGGCTTGCTCGCGAGGATGTACACCCAATAGGTCATTTCTTGTTTGATGGATGGCCGGGTCAGGCCCGGCCATGACGAGGGGTTACACCCGCATCGGCATCAGCACATAGAGCGCGCCCTTGCTGTCGCGGTCCTGCACAAGGGTCGGCGAGCCGGGATCGGCGAGCTTCAGCACTGCGACCTCACCCTCGATCTGGGCGGCGATGTCGAGCAGATAGCGCGAGTTGAAGCCGATATCGAGCGCGTCGGAGGCGTACTCGACCTCGAGCTCCTCGGTGGCGCTGCCGGAATCCGGGTTGGTGACCGAGAGCACCAGCTTGCCCGCGGACAGTGCGAGCTTCACCGCGCGGCCGCGTTCGCTGGAAATCGTCGAGACGCGGTCGACGGCGGCCTCGAAATCCTTCTTGTCGACGACGAGTTCCTTGTCGTTGTTCTGCGGAATGACGCGGCCGTAGTCCGGGAAGGTGCCGTCGATCAGCTTCGAGGTCAGCACCACGTTGCCGAGCGTAAAGCGGATCTTGCCGTCCGACAGCTCGATCGAGATCTCGGCGTCGTCGCCCTCGATCAGCCGCTGCACCTCGCCGACCGTCTTGCGCGGGACGATCACGCCGGGCATGCCGGTTGCGCCCTTGGGCAGCGCGAGGTCGATCTGCGCCAGCCGGTGACCGTCGGTCGCAACGCCGCGCAGGGTCGCCGCCTTGGCGCTGCCGGCCGCGTGCAGATAGATGCCGTTGAGGTAGTAGCGGGTCTCTTCGGTCGAGATCGCGAACTGGGTGCGGTCGATCAGGCGCTTGATGTCGGACGCCGGCAGCGAGAACGAATGCGTCATGTCGCCGGCGGCAAGGCCCGGGAAGTCGCTCTCGGGCAGCGTCTGCAGCGTGAAGCGCGAGCGGCCGGCACGCACGGCCAGCACCGAGCGGTCGCCGTCGGCTTCCAGCACGATCTGCGAGCCGTCGGGCAGCTTGCGGACGATGTCGTAGAACATGTGCGCGGGCACCGTGGTCGAGCCGGCGGTTCCGGTCTCGGCGGCCAAGGTCTCCGTCACCTCGAGGTCGAGGTCGGTCGCCTTCAGCGACAATTTGGCGCCCTCGGCGCGGATCAACACGTTGCCGAGGATCGGGATGGTGTTGCGGCGCTCGACCACGCGGTGAACGTGACCCAGCGATTTCAGGAGTTGCGCGCGCTCGACGGTGACCTTCATTGCAATACCCGCCAGATCCCTCAGATGGAAAAGCCGGGCGGCCGTTCAGGGCAGCACCGCGGCATTGGAAACCCGAAAAGCCGGATCAATACCGGATTTGATCAAACCCACGGGGGGACCGCAAGGTGGCGCGGATGGGCGGCCGGTGCAAGGGATACGGGCGTGAAACGAGCCCCGTTCCCCACGTTTTGGGTCGGAAAAAAGTTTGGCCCTCCCCTTTGGCGAGGGGAGGGCTATGGAACGATCCGGCCGGATGAAGCGGCCCTATTCCTGCAGCTGGCGCTTCAGCGATTCGACTTCCTCCGACAGCGCCGTGTCCTTGGCGACCAGTGCCTCAATCTTGCGCACGGCGTGCAACACCGTGGTGTGGTCGCGGCCGCCGAAGCGCCGGCCGATCTCCGGCAGCGAGCGCAAGGTCAGCGTCTTCGCCAGATACATCGCGACCTGGCGCGGGCGCACCACATTGGCGGTGCGGCGGGACGACAGCAAGTCGGAGCGGCTGACATTGTACTGCCGGGCGACTACGCGCTGGATGTCCTCGATCTTGATCCGCTTCGGCTCCTGCGGGCGGATCAGGTCGCGCACCTCGCGCTCGGCCATCTCCAGCGTCACCGGCTGGTTGTTGAGCTTGGAGTGCGCCAGCAGGCGATTGATCGCGCCTTCAAGGTCGCGGCCGTTATGGGTGATGGTGCGCGCCAGATAGTCGAGCACTTCCTCCGGTACATCGAAGCTCGCATGGTGGGCGCGGGCGGCGGCGACGCGCGACTTCAGGATGCCGAGCCGCAGCTCCTCGCCGAGCGAGCCCATCTCGACCACGAGGCCGCCCGCAAGTCGCGAGCGCACGCGGTCGTCGAGGCTTTCCAGATCCGACGGCGGACGGTCGGCAGCGATCACGACCTGGCGGCCGGCATCGATCAGCGCGTTCAGCGTGTGGCAGAACTCGGCCTGGGTCGACTTGCCCTGCAGGAACTGCAGATCGTCGATGACCAGCACGTCGATGCCGCGCAGGGCCTCCTTAAAGGCCAGCGCCGTCTGCGTCTTCAGCGCCGCGACGAAGCCGTACATGAACTTCTCGGCGGTGAGATACAGCACCTTGCGCTCGCCGCCGGAATTGCCGGCCCAGGTCACCGCCTGCAGCAGATGCGTCTTGCCGAGGCCGACGCCGGCATGAATGTAGAGCGGGTTGAACATCACGGGATCGCCGCGGCGACCTTCCGCGACCTGGCGGGCCGCCGCATGAGCCAGCGTGTTGGAACGGCCGACGACGAAGCTGGCGAAGGTCAGGCGCGGATCGAGCGGCGAGCCGCCAAGCGCGTCGTGGCTCGCGGACACCGGCGCGGTCGCAACCGAGCGCAGTTCAGGCACGAGCCTGCCGTCGGTGCGCTCGATGCGGCGCACTTCGATGGGCGCAACCGTTTCCTTCACCGGAGCCGTCGCGCGGATCGCCGAGCGCACGGTGAGGTCGATGCGATGCACTTCGGGCATCTCGGCCTGCCAGCAGGAGAGCACGCGTTCGGCATAGTGCGCCTGGATCCAGCTCTTGAGGAACCGGGTCGGAACCGACAGGTGCACACTCTCGTCGTGCACGCTCTCCAGATCCATCCGAGCGAACCAGCTCGTGTAGACGTCCTCGCCAACGCTCGTCCGCAAACGTCCCTTCACCCGCGACCAGCGATCCTGTTCCGTGTTCGTCATAGCCTTCGTACTTCCAAGTCTGAGAGATAATCGTTGCGAAAGCGCCGTGCAGGTTTTCCTGCCGCGGCGCGACCTCTAGCGGGCGCGGTCTGCTCCGGACAAAGCTCTCTCGTGTGGCGTCCATGCGCCACCCGACAGATCAGCTGTTTGGAGAAGATGCGCCCCGCGAGGTCAGCGCGTACTCGACGGACGCTTCGGGTGGGAGCTGACGTCCGAGGGGTTGATTACGGCACCACTGGAAATTTGCGCTTCGGCTGTCGTTGGTTCGACTGCAGTGATGATACCGTAAGCCATATGACCTCCCCCTCCCGCCGCGACGTATCGCGGCAAGTTGTCAGCTTGCTCGTGTCTTCAAATTCGAACTGCTGCTACCGAACACCGAAATGCCCGGCGCTTCGCCGCCGCCGTGTCGTCGTCAACCCGTTCACTCGCTCCGCGTTCCCGCTGCCAGATTCCGACTGACGTCCTGGTCTCTCTTGTTCGATCCCCCAAATTGCCGGGGACATCGCCGGAGAATTTTTGACACAGGTCGTCTGTCCTCATATCGCTATGAGTTGTCAATCTAGCTTCGCTTGGAAAGCGTCGCTAACGCACACACCGCCGCCGATTTGTGCGTCCGCCCCTGGGTCTCAAACCGCGCTGATCTGGAGAGCCGTGGGCGTCGCGAACAAGAAATAAATACACCAAGCTGATTTTCTGACAATCCGTGGATTCGACGGGGATCGAGACTCTTCGCGACTGTTGCGGCGTTGCCGATGCTGAGTTGCGAAAGCAAGTTTTTGAATCAGCGCACAGATTCACGCGTGTCACAAACGACGGTGCAATACCAAAAATTTTTCATAGAAAATTTACATTTGGTCTCGCGCCGGTCATTTTTCCAATCGCTGTTCGGCGCTATGTGCATAAGTAATTCGCGAGACGTCATTTTTCTCGATTACTTTTGCAGGGTAACCCCGCTTCGCAAGTTTCGTCCGCGAAATGCTCGCGCGCTATTCCATCTATCTAGCTTAGCGAAGAACAATCTGTGGGCGAGTGCGGCGCGTTTAGCATGTCGAGCCGGTAGAACTACGGACGCGACGAAACATGACACGCAGTTCGTTGCGCGGCAACGCGAAGTGTTCTCGCGCTATGAAACTTCCACGACAAAAGTCGAGACAAAAACAAAAAGCCCGGCGCGAGCCGGGCTTCGTGACAAATGTGTTTTCCAGTCAGCTCTGGTGGCAAGCCGTTACTTCGCGAGCTTGGCGATGCTCTGCGTGAGGCGCGACACCTTACGGCTCGCGAGGTTCTTGTGAATGATGTTGCGCTGTGCTGCCTTCATCAGCTCGGGCTCAGCGCGGCTCATCGCCTTCAGTGCCGCCTCGCGGTCGCCGCTCTTGATCGCTTCCTCGACGGTGCGCACCGCGCCACGCATCTGCGTGCGGCGCGACTTGTTGACGATGGTGCGGCGGGCAATCTTGCGGGTCGCCTTCTTGGCGGAGGTGGTGTTGGCCATGGTTCTCTAACTGTCCTTCGGCGGTGATCGCTCGGTGGTCGGGCTTGCGCGCACCGGCCGGTTCAAATCTCAACTCTGATGTATTTGTCCAAGGTGGTTTTCTTGGGTGTCCTTGAGGCGGCCATGCGAAGAGCGCAAAATGCTGCCTCCGCATGCGACACTGTCCAAAGAACAGCGGCGGCAGGATTGCGCCCGCCGCCATCGGTCGGTCTTATAGATGGCGCGGGCTTAAGCGTCAACGCTTTCGGGACCCCAAAAGGGCCCGAAATCGTCCCTGCGGGGGCCGGATAAGCCGCTGAAGAGGTTGAATTTCCGGGGGGCGCCCGGTAAGGCCTGACGACGCGTGGGGCGCGACTGGGAGTTAGGGTGACGCATGATCCGCGGCTTTTTCCGTCTGATCGGCCTTCTGCTGCTGGCCGGCAGCTTCATCTTCATGGTCTATGACGGGGCCCGCTACGTCGCCGACCAGAGCCTGCGGTTCACCCAATTCGGCCAGTTCTGGAACGACATCCACCAGTCGAGCCAGCAGGCATTCCATGCCTGGGTGGATCGCTTCGCGCCCTGGCTCTGGAATGACGTGATCCGCCTGCTTCTGGAGCAGCCGGTATTCGCGGTGCTCGGCATTGCCGGCATCCTGCTGATGATCCTGTTCCGGCCGCGTAAGCCCCTGATCGGCTACGCGCGCGACTGACTTGTCGGCAGCCCTCCTTGGCTGCACCGCCCCGTAACGGGGCTGCCATCATCCGCGTAAGGACATATATAGGTGACAGCCGGCCCGCAGGCCGTTGCCGCGTCGGCCGATGTCCCGCCTGGAGGTGTCCATGTTGTTCATGCGCAAGACCACTGCGTTGCCAAGCGCCGCCGAGGCGTTGCCGGGCCGCGCGACGCCGATCCCGACCGCGATCACCCATTTCGTCAATGGCAGCAAGTTGCAGCCGCCTTATCCGCAAGGCCTCGAGCAGGCGGTGTTCGGGCTCGGCTGCTTCTGGGGCGCGGAGCGCAAGTTCTGGGAACTCGGCGAGGGGATCTACACCACCGCGGTCGGCTATGCCGGCGGCCACACGCCGAACCCGACCTATGAGGAAGTATGCTCGGGGCGCACCGGCCACACCGAAGTGGTGCTGGTCGTGTTCGACCCGAAGAAGATCTCCTACGAGAGGCTGCTGAAGACGTTCTGGGAGAACCACAACCCGACGCAGGGCATGCGCCAGGGCAACGACATCGGCACGCAATATCGCTCCGCGATCTACACGTTCAGCGACGCGCAGCGCAAAGCCGCCGATGAGTCGCAGGCGATGTATCAGAAGGCGCTTGCCGCCAAGGGCCTCGGCGCCATCACCACCGAGGTCGCGCCAGCCGGTGAATTCTACTTCGCCGAGGACTATCACCAGCAATACCTCGCCAAGAATCCGGCGGGCTATTGCGGGCTCGGCGGCACCGGCGTGTCCTGCCCGATCGGCGTCGGCGTCACCGCCTGATCGTCTTGTTGAGAAAGAGCTCGCTCTGGAAAGCCGGTTTTGCGCTCTTCCCGGGCACGGCTCCAAGCCAATGGGAGGCCGGCTGTTCCGGCCTCCCGCTCGATCCTCGAAAACCCTTTGTTAACCATAAGTGGTGCAAGACTGGGCCTGTCTCGCCGTTGAGGGATAGGTCCGGTGCCGGTTGCACGCGCGTTACGATTGCCGATCACTGCCGTTGTGGCTGCGCTCGCGCTGTCTGGTTGCATGAGCACGTCCGGTCCCGTCGCCGTCGGCCCGCAAGGCGTCGATGCCGTCACCTACGGCCCGGCCTACGCACCCGCTCCGGTTGCCGATGCAGGCGGCGGCGGTGCGATCAGCGCATTGCGTTCCGCCTTCGCCAGCACGTCCCCTGGTTATGGCTATGCCGCACCGGCCGCCGCCCCGGTCGTCTATGCCGCCGCCTCCCCGGGTGGACCCCCCGCCGGTTACGACAACGGCTATCACCTTGGCCCCGGCGACAAGCTTCGCGTGGTGGTCTACGGCCAGGAAGGCCTGACCAATTCCTATGCGATCGACGCCGCGGGCGCGATCACCATGCCGCTGATCGGCTCGGTGCCGGCACGCGGCCGCACGCCGGCCGGGCTTGCCGGCGAAATCTCGGCACGGCTGCGCAACGGCTATATCCGCGAGCCTTCGGTGGCGGTCGAGATCGAGTCCTATCGTCCGTTCTTCATCCTCGGCGAAGTCCAGGCCCCCGGCCAATATCCCTACGTGCCGAACATGACGGTCGAGAGCGCGGTCGCGATTGCCGGCGGCTTCTCGCCGCGTGCCCGCCGCGACAGCGTGACGCTGACCCACACCGATGCGTCCGGCTCCGGGCGCTTTGTGGTGCCGCTGGGCACGCCGATGAGCCCGGGCGATACGGTGTTCGTCGGCGAGCGCTGGTTCTGAAGAAGGACAGCGTCCTTTGTCATTCCGGGATGGTGCGTTAGCACCAGACCCGGAATCTCGAGATTCCCCGATGCGCAATTGCGCATCTGTGGTTCGATGCTGCGCATCGCCCCGGAGTGACGCTCACAGCGTCACTTCTTCAAATGCTTTGCGAAAAACTCCATGCTGCGCGGCCAGGCGATGTCGGCACTTGGCTTGTCGTAGCTGGCGCGCTCGTCGCAATGGAAGCCGTGCTGCGCGCCGGGATAGATGAAGACCTCGACCTCGGGCCGCTTCGACTTGATGGTCTCGACATCGCCCAAGGGAATGCCGGCATCCTTCTCGCCAAAATGCAGCTGCGTCGGTACCGCCGGCTTGTCGTCGGCGAAGCGCACGACGGCGCCGCCGTAATAGCCGACCGCGGCTGACAGCCCGGCCAGCTTGGTGGCGGCAGCATAGGCGACGCTGCCGCCGAGGCAGAAGCCGATGATGCCGACCGGACCGGCCGGCTTCGCCGCGTCGATCGCCGCCTGGCTGTCGCGCAGCATCGCGGCCCAGTCCGGATTGGCGACGAACTTCCGCGCCTCGGCGATCTCGTCGGGGGAATAGCCGCTCTGGAAGTTCGGCGTGATGCGGTCGAAGATCGAAGGTGCAACCGCGACATAGCCTTCCTTCGCCAGCCGGTCGCAGACCGAGCGGATGTGGTGATTGACGCCAAAAATCTCCTGGATCACGACGACCGCGCCCTTCGGCGCGCCGGCAGGATCGGCGCGGTAGGCGCCGAGTTCAAATCCGTCCGAAGCTTTGAGTTTGATGTCTTGTCCCATGGTCCATCCTTGTCAGTTTGGGGGGTGCATGAAGCTCTCGATGATGAGGCGCGATGACATCGTCGTCGCGCTTTGGCTCTTCGTTTGAACATGGCCGTTTCGGAAAACCGCTTCGCACTTTTCCGGACCATGCTCTAGCGCCACATCCAGTTCTCGCCCCAGTCGGCCTTCCAGCCGGTCAGCCGGTGTTTGCGGAATTGCAGGAAGAGGCGGTCGTGGTGCGGAAACAGCCCGCTGCCGCCGAGGTCGCGGAAGGTCAGGAAGATCTCGTTGCCGGGCCGTCCGCTGACATAGGTGAAAGGCGTGCCGAGCGCGCGCTGCGCGTCCGCAACGCCCATGCCGAACACCAGCGGCGTGGTGTTCGACAACGTCGCAGTGAAAGTGGACGGGGCTGTGACGAACGGCAGCTTCTGCGCGCTCGCCCCTGTCGTCGCCGCAGTCAGCAACAAGGCAACGGCGATTGTCTTCATGGCGCGGGCTTTCCCGGCGCGCCGGCTTCAAGGCCATCCAGGAACGGCAGCACCGCGGCGATGAAGGCCTGCGGCTGGTCGATGTTGACGGCATGGCCGGCGTTCGGAATCACCGCCTTCCGCGCCCCGGGGATTTTTGCCGCCATGTAGTCGGACGCCGCCAGGAACGGCGTGTCGTCGGCGCCGACCACAACCAGTGCTGGCACCTGGATCCCGGGCAGCGATTCGATCACCCGTGCATCGCGCTGTGCCAGCATGCCGCGCGCGGCGAGCGCGAGGCCCCTGGCGTTGCGATGGGTGACCGACGCGCGCTCGGCGCTCAACGATCTAAGCACCTCGAGCCCTTCGCGGTCGAAGCGGTCGCCGGTCTCGCGGGCGCGCTTGTTCCAGACCTCACGGGCGTCGTCCTTCTTGAAGCCCGGACCGGTGTCGATGATCAGCAGCGCCCGCACCCGCTCCGGATGGGCGCGATGAAAGGCGAGCGACATGTAGCCGCCGAGCGACAGCCCGCCGACGATCGCCTTGTCGGCGCCGGCGGCGTCGAGCAGAGCGGCGATGTCGCCGACCGTCAGCGCTTCGCTATAGGCATCGGAATCGTCGGGATAGTCGGACTGGCCGTGCCCGCGCATGTCCCACAGGATCAGCTTGTGCCGTTGCGACAGCGCCTCGATCTGGCCCTGCCACATCGCCGAGGTCGAGGAATAGCCGTGGGTCAGGATCAGCGGCGGGCCATTGCCGTGAACCTCGTAGTAGATCTCGACGCCGTTGCGGTTGAGCTTGGCCATTGACGGGCTCCTTGTGTTTCTCTTGCCGCTGTCATCGGACGGCGTTGCCGGTGCTTGCTGCCGACGCTTTGAGCAAGCGCCTGGCGATTAGACACGAACGCTGGCATTCCAAAAAGCGTCATGCCGTTGCCGCATCGCACAACAGGCATCTTCGGAAATTTATTCTTTTCGAGCAATTCCAAATTGGATTGCCTCCAGCCGGGAACCGGATCATTGTTTCGGCAACTGTCGCTTACCCGGTGGGCGCCGGCCAAGACCCAACAGTGAGTTGCCGCCGTAAGCGGCTTCCTACACCGGAAGGGGAGAGAGATGCCAAATCTCAATATCAACGGACGGAATATGTCCGTCGAGGCGGCCAATGACACGCCGCTGCTTTGGGTCATCCGCGAGCAATTGCAGATGACGGGCACCAAATTCGGTTGCGGCGCCGGTCTGTGTGGCGCCTGCACGGTTCACGTCAACGGCGAAGCGGTGCGGTCCTGCCAGACCTCGGTCGCCGACGCCGTCGGCAAGAAGATCACTACCATCGAAGGCCTCTCCGCCAAGGGCGATCATCCCTTGCAGAAGGCCTGGGTCGCCGAGCAGGTGCCGCAATGCGGCTACTGCCAGTCCGGCCAGATCATGCAGGCGGCGGCACTGCTGTCGAAGAACACCAACCCGACCAAGGAAGAAGTGGTCGCGCATATGGACGGCAACCTCTGCCGTTGCATGACCTATTCACGAATCCAGAAGGCGATCATGCGCGCTGCGTCCGACATGCGCACCGCATCGGCCACCGGATCCGAGCGGAGGGCCACATGAACAAGCACGTGAAAAACCTCGCGCCAGAGACGACCGATCTCAGCCGCCGTTCCTTCCTGGTCGGCACCGCTGCAACCGGCCTCGTGCTCGGCTACGCTGGGTCCGGCATCGATCAGGCGCTCGCGGCACCCGCGCCCGCCAACTTCGAGCCGAGCGTCTGGTATTCGATCGCGCCCGACGGTCTCGTCACCGTGACCTGCGGCAAGGCCGACATGGGCCAGCACGTCGCCTCGACCATGGCGCAGATCGTGGCCGAAGAGCTCGGCGCGAACTGGAAGGACATGCGGGTTCAACTCGCCTCCAACGATCCGAAGTTCAACGATCCCGTGCTGGGCGCGCAGATCACCGGCGGCAGCTGGTCGACGATGATGAACTTCGACGCGATGAGCCGCGCCGGCGCAGCCGGCCGCATTGCATTGACCGAGGCGGCGGCGGCCTCCATGGGCGTGCCGGCCGGCGAGCTGGTGGTACGTGACTCCAGGATCAGCCATGCGAAGTCGAAGAAGTCGATGTCGTTCGCCGAAGTGGTGAAGAGCGGCAAGGCGACCAAGACCTTCACGGCGGATGATCTGAAGGCGATCAAGCTCAAGACGCCCGACCAGTACACGATGATCGGCGTCTCGGTGCCGCAACTCGACATCCCGTCGAAGACCAACGGCACGGCCAAGTACGGCATCGACGTGATGGTGCCGGGCATGGTCTACGGCGCGCTGGTTACCCCACCGGTGCGTTACGGCGCCACCGTGAAGTCGGTCGACGATAGCGCGGCCAAGAAGCTGCCCGGCTTCATCAAGGCCGTCACCCTCGACGACAAGACCACAACCACGACCGGCTGGGTCGTCGCGGTCGCCAACACCTATGCGCAGGCGAAGAAGGCCGCGGCGGCGCTGAAGATCAGCTATGACGGCGGTCCGAACGCGAAGCTGTCGAGCGAATCGCTGCTCGCCGAGGCCAAGCGGCTTCAGGGACTGGACGATTCCGGCCAGTTCTTCGTCAAGGACGGTGATCCCAAGGCGGCCTTCGGATCGGCGGCCAGGGTGCTGGAGGCGGAATACACCACCAACATCAACATCCACGCGCCGATGGAGCCGATGAACGCCACCGCGGAGTTCAAGGGCGACATCCTGCACATCTATTCCGGCAACCAGTTCGCGACGCGCTCCGGCGCGATTGCGGCCGGCGCCGCCGGGATCGATCCGAAGTTCGTGGTGATGCACCAGATGTGGCTGGGCGGCGGTTTCGGCCGGCGTCTCGACGCCGACATGATGGTGCCCGCGGTGCAGGCGGCGAAGGCCGTCGGCAAGCCGGTCAAGGTCATCTACACGCGCGAAAACGACATGACGATGGATTTCTCGCGTCCGCTGACCTACCAGAAGGTGAAGGCCGGCATGGACGGCGACGGCAAGATCGTCGCGATGAGCCACGACGTGGTCTCGGCCTGGCCGACCGCGCGTTGGGGAATCCCCGATTTCCTCACACCGTCGGTCGACAAGAAGGGTCCGCTCGACTCCTTCACCGTGAACGGAGCGGACTTCTTCTACACCGTGCCCAACCACTATGTGCGGGCGATCAAGAACGAGATGGCGCACAACGCCACCCCGTCTGGTCAGCTCCGCTCGGTGGCGCCGGGCTGGACGTTCTGGGCGGTCGAAAGCATGATCGACGAGATTGCGCATGCGACCGGCAAGGACCCGGCGCAGCTGCGCATCTCGTTGCTCGACGGCAAGGGCAAGAATGACGGCGGCGCGCAGCGTCTCCGCAACACCTTGCTTGCTGCGATGGGCCTTGCCGGCTACGGCACCAAGCAGCTGCCCAAGGGCGAAGGCATGGGGGTGGCCTGCGTGTCGTCGCAGGAGCGCGCCACGGCGAGCTGGACCGCCTGCGTCGCCCATGTCGCGGTCGCCCCGTCGGGCGAGGTGACGGTGAAGAAGCTGACGGTTGCGACCGACGTTGGTACGCAGGTGAATCCCGACGGCATCCGGGCCCAGGTCGAGGGCGCGGCGCTGTGGGGCATGTCGCTGGCGCTGTTCGAGAAGGCGACGTTGAAGGACGGCGGCATCGAGCAGACCAACTTCGACAGCTACACGCCGCTTCGGATGAGCCAGCTGCCGGAAGTCGCGGTCAACGTCATCGCCAATGGCGAGAAGGCGACCGGCGTCGGCGAGCCCGCGGTGACGGTGGTGGCGCCGGCGATCGGCAACGCCGTCTTCAACGCGGTCGGTGCCCGCGTTCGCGGCCTGCCGATCACCGCGGAAGCCGTCAAGGCTGCGATGAAGGCGTAACGGCCTGAACGAACAAGAACGCCGGAGAGCACGAGTTCTCCGGCGTTTTTCTTTGCTTCGCGTGTCGGCCGGGCAGTGACGGCATCAACTTCGACGCCGCAAAAATTCATGATTCGCTGCCGATCTGCGCAACTGCATCGATTTCCGGCCGGCCTGATTTTGCTGGCGGATTCGGCGATCCCTCAAATTGTACCCATTGCGCTTAAGCGCCGTTCAGCATCCCCATTAAGTCGGAGGGAACGCATCGTCAGGTAGCGTCCCGGCGTCAGTCGTTACCGCGACGGGGATTTCATGACAGCCTTAGCCAACAACCAGACTTCGAAGCGCCGCCTCCTGCTGGCGTCAGATCGAAGCGATCAGAGCAACGAGCTCGCCAACATCCTGCGCTCGGTGGGCGAGGTCGATACCGTTCCGACCTCTGACATTCCCGAGCAGCCGGCCCGCGATCTCTCCGGCATCGTCGTCGACATCAATCTGCGCTCGCCCGAAGCCGTGCAACTCGTCCGCGCCAAGCTGCAGGCCGACGCCTATCGCGAGATGCCGCGGCTGTTCGTGCTGGCGGACGCCTTGCATCACGCCTCGATGCAGGCCTGGGCGCTCGGCGCCACCGACACGATCTCGCGGCCGTTCGATGCGCGCGGCATCCTGCAGCGCATCCGCGCCGCATTCCCCGACGACAGCGGCTATGACGAGACCGATCGCGGCAAGGCGCTCAACCGCGGCGTCGAAGCCGCGCACGGCGTGATGGTCAAGATGTTCGAGCGGATGCGCGCCGGGGAGCCGCTCAAGTTCGAGGACATCGTCGCCGCCGAGAACAAGATCCTCAAGGCGATCAAGCACAACTCGCTGCGCGAATGGCTGACCACGGTCGGCTGCCATCACCAGGAGACCTATCGCCATTGCCTGTTCGTGACCGGTTTTGCGGTTGCGTTCGCGCAGCACCTCGGCATGCGTGAGGACGATCAGCGCCGGCTCGCCCGCGCCGCGCTGCTGCACGACGTCGGCAAGGCCTTCGTCCCGGTCGCGCTGCTCGACAAGCCCGGGGCCTTGACGGTGGAGGAAATGGCCGAGATGCGCGAGCATCCGCGCCGCGGCTACGAGGCGCTGTCCGCGCAGGGCGGCTTCCCGCCGGAAATGCTCGACGTGATCCTGCATCACCACGAATTCCTCGACGGCACCGGCTATCCGAACGGCCTCAGCGGCAACCAGATCAGCGACATCGTCCGCGTCACCACGATCGTCGACGTCTATGCCGCTTTGGTCGAGAAGCGCGCCTACCGCCTGCAGTTCACCCACGCCAAGGCGTTCTCCATGATGGAGGAGATGGGCGGCAAGCTCGACCAGCAATTGCTGCAGGCGTTCCGCCCGGTGGCGTTCGGGCACTATTGAGTCCTCAACCCCATCATTGCTACGTCGCTTCGTCGTCGCAATGCCGGCTGAGGCGACGGCTCTAGCCAATCAACGCAAGTCGTGCTCCTTACCTCCGCCTAGATTCCGGTGATCATCGGCAGGACCGATGCTCCGACGGGTGAGGACGATCATGGATACGGCAACGACCGGGGATTTCGACATCCCCGCCGACATCGCGGCAACCCTCGTCGATCCCGTCGCCTATGCGGACGACCGCATCCACGACAGCTATCGTTGGCTGCGCGCCAACAACCCGCTCGGCATCGCGCGGCCCGAGAAGTTCGACCCGTTCTGGGTGGTGACCAAGCACGCGCATATCCAGGCGATCAGCCGGCAGAACGAGCTGTTCCACAACGCCGATCGGCCGACCACCCTGACGACGCAGGCGCTCGAGGAGCGCGTTCGCAAGATCACGGGCGGGCCCAATTTGGTGCGCTCGCTGGTGCAGATGGACGCGCCCGATCACCCGAAATATCGCGCGCTGACGCAAGGCTGGTTCATGCCGGCCAATCTCGGCAAGTTCGAGGCCCGCGTCCGCGAGATCGCGCGCGCCACGGTGCAACGCATGCTCGCGAGGGGCGGCGCCTGCGACTTCGTCGAGGATGTCGCGCTCGGCTATCCGCTGCACGTCATCATGGAGATCCTCGGCGTGCCCGAGGCGGACGAGCCGCGCATGCTCAAGCTGACGCAGGAACTGTTCGGGCCGCAGGATCCCGACACCGCGCGCGTCCGCGACGCGCTGAGCGCGGAGCAGGTCTCCGCGATGTTGCAGGCGATCATCGCCGACTTTTCCGCCTACTTCCGCAAGATCACCGAGGATCGCCGCCAGCACCCGCGCGACGATCTCGCCACCGTCATCGCCAACGCGAAGATCGGCGGCGAGTACATGCCGGAGCACGATCAGACCAGCTATTACATGATCGTCGCGACGGCGGGCCACGACACCACCTCATCCTCGACCGCCGGCGCGATCTGGGCGCTGGCCAGGGACCCCGCGGAATTCGCCAAGGTGAAGGCCAATCCGGACCTGATTCCGGGCCTGGTCGACGAGTCGATCCGCTGGATGACGCCGGTCAAGCATTTCATGCGCTCGGCCACCGCGGATACCGAGCTCGGCGGCCGCAAGATCGCCAAGGGCGACTGGCTGATGCTGTGCTACGCCTCGGGCAATCGCGACGAGGAGGTGTTCGAGGACCCCGATCGCTTCCGCAGCGACCGCAAGCCCAACCGCCATGTCGCGTTCGGCTATGGCGCGCATCTCTGTCTCGGTCAGTACCTCGCCAAGCTCGAGATGCGCATCCTGTTCGAGGAGCTGCTGCCGCACCTGAAGTCGCTGTCGCTCGACGGCGAGGTGAAGATGACGCAGGCCTATTTCGTCAACGGCCCGAAGAAGCTGCCGATCCGGTTCGAGGTGAATTGAGTACTTGTCCTTCCGGGATGGTTCGAAGGACCAGGCCCGGAATCTCGAGATTCCGGGTTCGATACTAACGCATCGCCCCGGAATGACGCGATCAAGTCCGCCTCACTCCACCATCTTCCTGAGCTCCGCCTTCGCGACCTTCTCCAGCGTCGACCGCGGCATCTCGTCGACGAAACGGATTTCGCGCGGCAACTTGAAGTCGGCGAGGCCTGCGCGACAAGCGGCCATGACGTTGTCGTGGAGGTCGACGGGCAGCTTGGCGACGCCGGCCTGCGGGATGATGAAGACGACCGGCACCTCGTCCAGCATCGGATGCTTCTTCGCCACCACGGCGGCTTCGCGTACGCCCGGCACCACCGCGATCACCTGTTCGATCTCGGAGGCCGCGACATTCTCGCCGCCGACCTTCAGCATGTCCTTGGAGCGGTCGCCGAACTTGACGTAGCCGCGCTCCAGCATCGTGACGCGGTCGCCGGTGATGAAGTAGCCGAGCTCGTCGAAGCTTTCCCGCGTGGCCTTTTCGTTGTGCAGATATTCGGCGAACAGCGACAGGCCCGGGATGCCCTTGATCAGGAGGTTGCCGGTCTCGCCGACGCCGGTCGGCGCGCCGTCGTCATTGACGATGCGGATTTCGTATTCCGGCGCGGCGCGGCCGATCGACATCGGCGTGTTGGGCTGATCGACCTCGCCGATGATGCCGTGGGTGATGGTCTCGGTCATGCCCCACCAGCCGATGATCTTGATGCCGAACATCGCGAATGCCGGCGGCTCGTTCACGGCAGTGCCCCAGAGCCGGAATTTGTGCTTCTTCGGCACCTCGTGCTCCAGCAGCGCCTTCATGCAGAACGGGATCGTCGAGGTCCAGGTCGAGCCATGCTCGAGCGCCACCGGCCAGAAGCGGCTCGCCGAGAAGCGTGGCTGGATCACGCAGGTGCCCCCGACCCACAGGCTCGCCAGCATCGAATAGGCCAGCGCGTTGGTGTGAAACAGCGGCAGATAGGTCTGGTGCACGTCAAAGGCGTGCAGATCCTGATGCGCGGCGTTGATCTTGGCGCCCCACAGCGCGTTGGCGTGGGTCCACAGCACCGCCTTCGGCCGCGACGTGGTGCCGGAGGTGTATTGTACACTGCAGGGGGCGAGCGGATCGGTTGGGCGACGCGGCCGGTCGGCGCTGTCGGCAAACAGCGCGTCAAAACTGTCGCCGTGCGCGGGCGTTTGTGCCGGCGCTTGCCCGGCGTCGTGCGAGGTCACCGCGATCCAGCGCAGGCCCTTGCAGTTGGCTGATATCAGCTCGGCATAGGCCGGCTGGGTGATCGCGGCGACCGCGCCGCAATGGCCGCCGAAATATTCGATCTCGGCGGCGGCCGAGCGGGTGTTGGTGGTGACGGCGATGGCGCCGAGCTCGACGCAGGCGAACCACGACATGATCGCTTCGACGCAATTGTCGAGATGGATCAGGACATAGTCGCCCTGCCGGATGCCGCGCTTCGCAAGGCCCGCAGCCAGCGCGCCGACGCGCTCATGGAATTCGCCGTAGCTCCAGCGCCGTGCCGCCGTGTCGAACGGCGCCCAGATCAGGAATGGATGGTCGCGGCGCACTTCGGCGCGCATCCGCAGCAGCCAAGGCACGTCGAGCCCCGCAAACGGTCCCACGACGCCCGGCACTGCTTTTGAATTGCTCATATGTCCTCCCGCGCGGCCTTGCCGGCCGCCATTGATCTTGGTTGGAGCAGTTCTGCCATCGGCGTGCGCCGAGAGCAAATCGGGATCTGCAAAGCGGTTTTGCGCTGAAGCAATCTGTTCCGCCGCACGGAAGAGATCGATTTATTCGCGGCATCCGTCATCGGGCGCGCATTCGCACGCCGCGCCGGTTCGCAAGGACGAACGAAAGCTACGTCGCGTTCTTCTCGTACGACGAGATCTCGATCAGGCTGCCGTCGGGGTCGCGGCAATAGACCGAGCGCAGCGTGCCGCGCGCGCCCTGCTTGGCCACCGGGCCTTCCTCGATTCTGACGCCATTGGCCTTCAGATGTGCGACCACTTCCTCGGGCGTGCTCGAAGTGAGGAAGCAGAGATCGTCGCTGCCGGCCGCCTCGTGATCGGCGGTGAACCAGTCCACCTTGTCGGCATCGCGCGGCCGCACATTGATCTTCTGGTTGCCGAACACCAGCGAGGTGCGCGGTGTCTTGCCCTTGCCCGGGTCGAACACCTTCACCTCCATGCCGAGGATCCTGCTGTACCAGGCAACCGAGCGCACGACATCGGTGACGTTGATCACGAGATGGTCGAGCCCATTCACCTTGACGGACATGATCGATCCTCTTCGGTCCAGAGTGCTTTCGAGCGATGTGGTCGCCGGTTCTGGTGCGATCAGAGCCGAAGCTTAGTCTTTCGTCGCGGTCGGCGGCGCACGTGTCGCACTGGTCGCTTCAGGCATTGTTTGTTAAAACCGCGCCGCACGCAACGCAACAGAAACGGGCAGGGCGCCAAACCCTGCTGGATTGGGAGAAACTTCATGATTTCACGCCGTACCGCGCTGGGCCTGATCGGGTCGGGGATTTCGACATTCGCGATCGGCCGCGCTTCCGCTGCCGACTATCCGGCGCGGCCGGTGCGCTGGATCGTGGGTTATCCGCCGGGCGGCGCCACCGACATCATCGCGCGCCTGGTCGGGCAGCGGCTGTCGGAGAGGCTCGGGCAGCAATTCGTGATCGAGAACAAGCCGGGCGCCGGCAACAATATCGGCACCGAGGCAGCGATCAACGCCGAGCCGGACGGCTACACCGTGCTGCTGGTCAATCCGGCCAATTACATCAATGCCTCGCTTTACGCCAATCTGAAGTTCAACTTCGTGCGCGACGTCGCGCCGGTTGCTTCCTTCAATCGCGTGCCGAACGTGATGACCGTCAACAAGGACGTACCGGCCAAGACCGTCGCCGAGTTCATCGAATATGTGAAGGCCAATCCCGGCAAGGTGAACATGGCCTCTTCCGGCAACGGCACCTCGGTGCATCTCTCCGGCGAGATGTTCATGGCGATGACCGGCTGCAAGATGCAGCATGTGCCGTATCGCGGCGCCGCGCCCGCGATCACCGACATGCTCGGCGGCCAGGTGCAGGTGATCTTCGACAACATGCCCTCGATCATCCAGCACATCCGCTCCGGCGCGCTGCGCGCGCTGGCTGTGACGTCAACGGAGCGATCCTCGCAACTGCCCGATGTTCCGTCGGTTGCCGAAACCGTAAAGGGCTACGAGGCGAGCGCGCTGTTCGGCATGGGCGCGCCGAAGAACATGCCGAAGGAAGTTATCGCCAGGCTCAACACCGAGATCAACGCCGTACTCGCCGAACCCGACATGAAGAAGCGCCTGGTCGAGCTCGGCGGCGATCCGCTGATCCAGACGCCGGAAGCCTTCGGCAACGACATCAAGGCCGAAACCGACAAGTGGAAGAAGGTGGTCGAGTTCGCCGGCCTCAAGGTCGAGTAGGCCTCGCAAGAGGCGCGATGCTGGATCGCGCGGGACAAACGTGGCCCGCGTGGTACAGCCGGTCCCTGGCCGAAGCCGGTTTCGTCGGCCTTGACGCGGAATAAAATGACCTTCAGGAACCTTATCAAAGATGCCGCACCTGGCTAACTGCGGCGTCCGAGGAGCCGGATCATGCGCGCATCGGGATTGGCAATGCTTGTTCTGGGAACGATGACGCTCGCAGGCGCGGCGAGTATCACGCCCGCTTCCGCCGATCCTTATGACTACCCATGGTGCGCGCAGGGCCCGAGCCTGGGTTATCCCGGCGAATGCGCTTACCGGACCTACCAGCAATGCCTCGCGAGCGTGTCCGGCCGCTATCTCTATTGCGGCGAGAATCCGCGCTTTCTGTTCAGCGAACCGCCGCCGCCACCACCGGGCCGCTATCAGCGTCGGCACCGGACCGTTTATCCCGACTAGCGTTGCGGCATCACCGCAAGGCGGTCTGTCGCCACTGTTCCTGACGTTCGTCCCTCGCGTCGGGTCCATGCTGACGTGATCGTGAAGCCGCGCACTTGACGTCACGCCGTTTGCGCCTATACTAAACCACATGGTTAAGTATCAGGATGAGACGCTGGACCGCACCTTTGCGGCGCTTTCCGATCCCACCCGTCGCGCGCTGCTGGCGCGGCTCGGCGACCAGGAAAGCCTGTCGGTGAGCGAGCTGGCGCAGCCATTCGCGATGTCGCTGCCGGCGATCATGAAGCATCTCGACGTGCTCACCGATGCGGGTCTCGTCGCGCGCGAAAAGACCGGCCGCACGGTGGCGTGCCGGCTCACCGCACGGCCGATGGAGCAGGCGATGAACTGGCTCAATCGCTATGCGCAATTCTGGTCCGACAATCTCGATCGCCTTGCCGCCTTTGTGGAGGAAGAACCATGGCAAACCAATCCGCAGTCGCCGCCGACGCCGGCCTCGCCGCGCGCCCAAGCCTCACCCTCACGCGACGCCTCCGCGCGCGGCCGGAAAAAGTCTACGCCGCGTGGACCGAGCCGGAAAATCTAGCGCAGTGGTTCGGACCGGGTGGGGTCAAGCCGGCCACGACGCGTGCGGAGCTCGATGTCCGCGTCGGCGGACGCTATCGCATCGGATTCATCGGCACCAACGGCGAATATCACGAGGTCGGCGGCGTCTATCGTGAGGTGGTGCCGAACGAGAAGCTGGTGTTCAGCTGGGCCTGGCATTCGACGCCCGAACGCGAATCCGAGGTAACGATATCGATCAAGCCCGATGCCGGCGGTACGTTGCTCACCTTCCATCACGCGCAGTTCGTCGATGAGACCGCCCGCGACAACCACCAGCGCGGCTGGACCGCATTCCTCGGCAATCTGGAAAGCTTCGTCGACGCCTGACCTGCAAAGGAGCATCCCATGCAACAGCACATGATCGTCTCGCGTGAAGAATGGATCGCAGCCCGCAAGGCGCTGATGGCCGGTGAGAAGGAACTGACCCAGGCCCGCGAAGCGCTCAGCCGGCAGCGCCGCGAACTGCCCTGGGTCAAGGTCGACAAGGACTATGTGTTCGACGGGCCGGGCGGCAAAATGACGCTCGGCGATCTCTTCATGGGCAGGCCGCAACTCGTGGTGCAGCATGTGATGTTCGCGCCGGAGTGGGACGCGGCGTGCAAGAACTGCTCGTTCTGGGCCGACGGTTTCGAGCGCATGGTTCCGCATCTCGCCGCGCGCGACACCACGATGATCGCGATCTCGCGGGCGCCGCTCGTCAAGCTCGACGCATTCAAGGCGCGGATGGGCTGGACCTTCGACTGGGTCTCCTCGGGAGAGAGCGACTTCAACTACGATTACGGCGTGTCGTTCACGCAAGCGCAGATCGATGCGGGGAACGCGAAATACAATTATGGAACGACGCCGCTCTATGGTCCCGAACTGCCCGGCATCAGCGTGTTCTTCCGCGATGAGACAGGGAGCGTGTTCCACACTTACTCGACCTTCGCGCGCGGCCTCGACATGATGAATGCCGCCTATCACTATCTCGACCTGACGCCACTCGGCCGCCACGAGGAAGGATTGCCCTATCCGATGGATTGGGTGCGGCTACGTGACCAGTACCAACCGGCGCCGGTTCAGGCATCCTGCTGTCACAGCTGATCGTCATTGCGAGGGGCTCGCGACAAAATTGCAGGGCAATTTTGCGTGGAAGCGACGAAGCAATCCATCTTCAGCGTTTGGAGAGATGGATTGCTTCGCTGGCGCTCGCAATGACAGGGAGCCCAAACAGCAGGAAACCGCCCAATGCCTTACGTCGATGGATTCATCGTCGCCGTGCCGAAGAAGAAACTCAAAGCCTATGCGCAACTCTCGAAGAAGGCCGGCAAGGTCTGGCGCGAGTATGGCGCACTGGATTATCGCGAATGGGTCGCCGACGACGTCAAGCCGGGCAAGCTGACCTCGTTTCCGCAGAGCGTGAAACTGAAGGCCGGCGAAACCGTCGTGTTTGCCTGGATCACCTACAAGTCGCGCGCCCAGCGCGACCGGATCAACGCCAAGGTGATGGCCGATCCGCGCCTGGCATCGATGAGCATGGGTGACGTGCCGTTCGACGGCAAGCGGATGATCTATGGCGGCTTCGCCAGCCTGGTGAAGGTCTGACGCGGCACGGTTTCGCCGCAATCCGCGCAGTAACCGGCTGTTAAATATCACGCTCGGCAAGCCGCGCGATGCCGCTTGCGTTTACTTGGTGATCCCGTATACTTTGCAATACAAAGTTCGGGCGAATCATGCGTGACCTCGACAAGGCGTTGGCCGATATCCTCGCCATCCGCAGCCAGATTGCGGCCGGAACGGCGTTCCGCGGCTACGGTCCGGCAACCGTCGCCGCCACGAGCGGCATCGCGCTGGTCACGGCGCTTGCGCAATATCTCTGGCTCGCCGATCCCACCGCTCATCCGATCGCGTTCCTCGCAGGCTGGGCGGCGGCCGCGTTGGTCTCCGCCGTGCTGATCTGGATCGAGATGCAGGCGCGCTCGCGGCGGCATCATTCCGGCCTTGCGGACGCGATGGTCCAGCAGGCGATCGAGCAGTTCGTTCCCGCGGCGATCGCCGGCGTGCTGCTCGCGATCCTGCAATGGAAGTTCGCGCCCGAGACGTTGTGGATGCTGCCCGGCCTGTGGCAGGTGCTGGTCAGCCTCGGCGTGTTCGCTTCGGTCCGCCTGCTGCCGCGCACGATCGCGCTCGGCGGCGCCTGGTATTTCCTGTCGGGCTTCACGGTGCTCTTGATCGCAAGCCAGAGCCACGCGCTGTCGCCCTGGACCATGGGACTGCCATTCGCGATCGGCCAGTTGCTGCTCGCAGCGCTGCTCTATTTCGCTTCCGGAGGCCATGATGCCGAAGACTGACCTGACCACCGCGCCGTTCGCCTATGACGGCCTCGACCGCGTCATCCACGAGAAGGCGCGGCTCGGCCTGCTGACCTCGCTGATGGCGCATCCGAAGGGGCTCGCCTTTGCCGATCTCAAGCAGCTCTGCGGCCTGACCGACGGCAACCTCAGCCGGCACCTCCAGGTGCTGCAGGAGGCCGGTCTCGTCGACGTCATCAAGGGCTATGAAGGCAATCGTCCGCACACCACCTGCCGCCTGACCAAGAGCGGTCGTCGCCGCTTCCTCGACTATCTCGCCGTGCTCGAGCAGCTGGTGCGTGACGCGGCCAAGGCCGCCGGCACGGCCGAGAGGGCCGCCGGCACGGCAGAAAAGGCCGCCGGCAAGGACGACCGCGCAGCTGGCCGCCTCGGTATCCAGCCGGTTTGAACCATCTCATTTTGTCCGGAGACTTTGTGATGCAAAGTAACGTCGCGCTCAAGCCGGAAGCCGCCTTCAGGCTCCATGTCGGCATCATCATGGATGGCAATGGCCGCTGGGCAACGCGGCGCGGCCTGTCACGGCTGCGCGGACACGAGGCCGGCGTCGAGGCGATCCGCCGCATCGTCGAGGCCGCGCCGGACCAGGGCGTCGGCACGCTGACGCTCTACGCCTTCTCGAGCGATAATTGGCGCCGTCCGAAGGCCGAGGTCGCGGCACTGATGGGCCTGCTGCGCTTCTATCTCGCCAACGAGATCGCTGCGCTCGTGCGCAACGGCGTTCGCCTCACCGTGATCGGCCGCCGCGACCGGCTGCCCGACGGAATCGCCGCCGCGATCACGCGCGCCGAGGCCGAGACCGCCGGCGGCACCACGCTGCATCTGCGCATCGCGATCGATTATTCGGCGCGCGACGCCATCCTGAACGCCGCCGCGCGCGCGGCCGGCGCCGGCGAGCTCAGCCGCGAGACGTTCTCCGATCTCATTACCGGCGAGGCCGGGCTGCGCGACGTCGACCTGATCATCCGCACCTCGGGCGAGAAGCGGCTGTCGGACTTCCTGCTCTGGGAGGGCGCTTATGCCGAGCTGCATTTCACCGAGCGGATGTGGCCCGAATTCGATGCCGACGATCTCGCCGACGCACTCGGCTCCTTCCATCGCCGCGAGCGCCGCTTCGGCGGACTGACCGCGATCGCGCCGGCGGAGGTGCCGAACCTCTAACGCGTCAAGCCGCGCCAACTGCTCTCTTCCTAAAGCCCGGCCGGGGGGTTGGGCTCTCTCTCTCAAGATGCGGGGACGAACGATCACGCCAACCAAAGCGGGAGCGATCATCCATGCGCATTCTTCTCATCAACGTGCCGCACCCGGCGATCGGCAGCCGGATCCCCGACGACCATCTGCCGCCACTTGGCCTGTTGTCGATCGGCGGCCCCCTGATCGATGACGGCCACGACGTCGGTCTTATCGATGCCGAGTTCGGGCCGATGCCGGTCCAAGCCATCGTGGCGGAGGCATCGAGATTTGCACCGGATGCGGTGCTGTTCGGCCATTCCGGCTCGACGTCGGGCCATCCGGTCATCGCCGAGGTGGCGCAGGCGATCGTCAAGGCCGTGCCCGGTGTGCGGATCGTCTATGGCGGCGTGTTTCCGACCTATCACTGGCGCGACATCCTGCGCGAGGAGCGCTACGTCACCGCGATCGTGCGCGGCGAGGGCGAAGAGACGGCGCGGCGTCTGATGCGGGCGCTGGAGGCCGGCGAGGATCTCCGCATCATCAACGGCATCGCATTTCGCGACGATTACGGGCCGCGCGTGATGCCGCCTGCGCCTGTCATCCGTGATCTCGATGCCTATCGCGTCGGCTGGGAATTGATCGATCACGCGCGCTACAGCTATTGGGGCGGCCTGTGCGCCGTCGTCGTGCAGTTCTCGCGCGGCTGTCCGCATCTGTGCAATTACTGCGGCCAGCGCGGCTTCTGGACGCGGTGGCGGCACCGCGATCCCGTGCGCTTTGCGAAGGAGCTGGCGCGGCTCCATCGCGAGCACGGCGTCAAGGTGATCAATTTCGCCGACGAGAATCCGACCGTCTCGAAGAAGGCGTGGCGGGCCTTTCTCGAGGCCCTGATCGCGGAGGATGTCGATCTGATCCTGGTCGGCTCGACCCGCGCCGACGACATCGTGCGCGACGCCGATATCCTGCATCTCTACAGGAAGGCGGGCTGGCAGCGCTTCCTGCTCGGCATGGAGAACACCGACGAGAAGACGCTGGAGCTGATCCGCAAGGGCGCGACCACCACGATCGATCGCGAAGCCATCCGTTTGATGCGCCAGCACGGCATCCTGTCGATGGCGACGTGGGTGGTCGGCTTCGAGGAGGAGACCGATCGCGATCATTGGCGTGGTCTCAGGCAGCTGTTGTCCTATGATCCCGACCAGATCCAGATGCTCTACGTCACGCCGCATCGCTGGACGCCGTATTTCCGTCTCGCGGCGGAGCGGCGCGTCATCCAGACCGATCGCAGGCTCTGGGACTACAAGCATCAGGTGCTGGCGACCCGGCACATGCCGCCATGGCGCGTGCTGCTCTGGTTCAAGTTCACCGAGATGGTGCTGCAGTGCCGCCCGAAGGCGCTGCTCCGCGTGCTGCTCCACCGCGACGCCGGACTTCGTCACGCGATGCGCTGGTACACGCAGATGGGCCGCCGGGTCTGGCCGCACGAAATCCTCGGCTTCCTGCGCGACAAGAGGCTGAAGAACGGGCCCACCGTGCAGGAATTTTGGGGCGCGCCGCAGGATATGGAGGAGGAATCGATGTCGTCGCACCGGCCCGAGCGCCGCGTCGGCCCATCACGCGCGGCGTAAGTCGATACCGTCTTGTCGGGTTCTGGATATCTGGCGCTGATGACTGGACGCCTCAGTCATCAGCGCGATAATTTCCAGGTCGGCTGCGCAGAACAAAAAGAACCGTGGCGGTCGAGGCGTCGAGTTGAGCATACAGGTTGCGATCTTAAAAATATTGGCCAGTCACGTCCGCGGCAAAGCCACAATCAATTCACTTAAGCACGATCTCGCCGTGCTCTCATCGAGCGGCGACGATTGGCATGCGCGGATCAAACGTCTGGCGTCGCGGGTCCCCGAACTCGACATCTTTAGCCATGGCTATGTGCTCCGTGACGTCGAAGGCTGGGAGATCACATCGGCCGGTCGCGAGTTCCTGCGTGCACTGGAAGCGGTCACGCAAGACAATCTGCCGTCCGCGCCATCGGCCGATACCCTAATCCGCGCCGAGGGCAGGCTGATCGTGGTCGGTCACCGCTTCAAGAATCGGGTGCGGGCACCGAGTGATCCCGAACAGAGCACATTGGCGCGCCGCCGGCCGATCCGCGAGCCGCATTGAACCTCACTGCGCTGCCCGCGACCTACCTTCGGGACGTGGCTCCGGAGGTCGCAAATGACTGCTTTGGCTCAATCGATCGCGCGCGCGTTTCCGGCCAATTCGCTTCGGAGCAGCATCGCCCGGCATGTCCTGCTGCTTGCCTCCGCGGTCCTGTTCGTCGCGGCGCTCAGGGCAAGCTACGGCCTCGATCTCAGCGCTGGTCTCTTCTAGCCGCGCGACAAATTATCCGGCCTCAAGTCATATTGGGTTAACCGGACCGGGGTAGCCGGGCGCACGCTTTCCTTGCATCTCGAACCCGGGCCGGTCTTCCATGGATAAGCCGATGCGCTGCCAGTGCGGCAGGACGCGAACCATTGTGCTCGACAAGCATTTCCGCACCGCGCTGGTATGCCCGAAATGTGATGAGGTTTAACTGACCGGGCCGGCGAGGCCGGAGGAACGGGTGTTGACCGCACGCTAAAGCGCGGTCGTGTTCGGCGCCGAAACCCGCTAGGTTCCGTCTGACGAAACGGACCAAAGCGAAACCCGATGCCGCAGCCTGCCCATACCGCCGCCATCACCCTTGCCGACATACGCCGTGCCGCGGATGTGATCCGGGATGCGGTCATGGTCACGGCCTGCAACGAGAGCCGCACGCTGGGCGAGATCTGCGGCTGCCGCCTGTTCCTCAAATTCGAGAACCTGCAGTTCACCGCGACGTTCAAGGAGCGCGGCGCGCTGAATCGCCTGCAGGCGCTGTCGCCAGAGGAGCGCAAGCGCGGCGTGATCGCGATGTCTGCCGGCAATCACGCCCAGGGCGTGGCCTATCACGCCAAGCGGCTCGGCATCCCCGCCACCATCGTGATGCCGATCGGGACGCCGATGGTGAAGATCGAGAACACCAGGCGGCACGGCGCCGAGGTCATCATCACCGGGCAGACGCTGGAAGAATGCTTCGCGTTCGTTGGCTCGCATGCTGCGCAGAAGGGACTGATCCTGATCCATCCCTATGACGATCCGCTGATCATTGCAGGGCAAGGCACGATCGGACTTGAAATGCTCGCGACGGTGCCGGAGCTCGATATCCTGGTGGTGCCGATCGGCGGCGGCGGGCTGATCTCGGGCATCGCCACGGCCGCGAAGGCACTGAAGCCGTCGATCCAGGTCGTCGGCGTGCAGGCCCAGCTCTATCCGTCAATGTACAATGCGGTCAAAGGCGAGCAGCTGCCGATGCGCGGCGACACCCTCGCCGAGGGCATTGCGGTCAAGGCGCCCGGGCAGATCACCACGAAAATCGTGCGCGAGCTCGTTGACGACATCATCCTGGTCAGCGAGGACCAGATCGAGCGCGCGGTCGCGACCCTGATCTCGATCGAAAAGACGGTGGTCGAAGGCGCCGGCGCCGCCGGTCTCGCGGCGGTGCTCGCAGCTCCGGAGCGCTTTGCGGGCAGCTCAGTCGGCCTGGTGCTGACCGGCGGCAATATCGACACCAGGCTGATTGCCTCGGTCCTGACCCGCGAGCTCGCGCGCGAGGGACGACTGACGCAACTGGCGCTCGACATCGTCGACCGGCCCGGACAGCTCGCGGCGGTGTCGATCCTGCTTGCCGATGCCGGCGCCAACATCATCGAGGTCTCGCATCAGCGCACCTTCTCCGATCTTCCGGCGAAGGCGACGCTGCTCGAGCTCGTGATCGAAACCCGCGACCGCGCCCATCTGGAGGAGGTGCTGGCAAGGCTCAGCGCCGAAGGATTCGCGGTGCGGGAGAGTTAGCTGTCAGACTGCTTGACCGTCATCCTGAGGCGCGAGCGGAGCGAGCCTCGAAGGATGAATCGGCCACCAGCCGGGCCGTGCATCCTTCGAGACGCGCGCAAGTGCGCGCTCCTCAGGATGACGGATTTCAATGGGCGAACTAACCCTCGTTGTCACCCGCCGCCAGCTCGGCGAGCTTCGCGATGGTGTTGATGTTGCGCGCGGTGCCCTTGGCGGCGGCGGGGATCTTCAGCTTCGAGCGGCCCATGCCGCTGCCATAGGCGACATAGATCTCGCGCTTGCCGAGCCGCACCTGTTCGTCCTGCTGGCCCTTGATGTCCTTCAAGGCGTCCTTCGGCGGCGGCTCGTCGAGGAAGATCGCGACAGTATAGTTCGGCGGCGCTTTCGGAAACGGATTGGCCTTCAGCACCGCGGCGATCTCGTCCGCGCTGCGGACGGCGACGCCGACCGGCTGGCCGGCATAGGCCTGCAGCCGTCGCTCCAGCGCAGCCTTGACCTTGGCCGCGCCGAGCTTCGAGGAGAACACGACATTGCCGCTGGCGATATAGGTCTGCGCGTCGGCAAATCCCTCGTCGACGCACATCGCCTTCAACTCGGTCATCGGCAGCTTGCCGGTGCCGCCGACATTGACCGCGCGCAGCAGGACGACGTAACGCGGCATCGACTAGCCGTCGGTTTTCCTCTTCGCGGGCTTCTTGGCCGGCGGCGGCTCTTCCATCGCCTTCTTCATGGCGCGCGCATAGGCGTCGGCGGCGTTCTCGGCCGAATTCTGCAACCGCTTGGCGGTCGCGGTTGCGTTCAGCATCGTGCTCTTGGCCAGGAAGCGGAAGCGCGCCTTGGTCTCCTTGTCCTTGGCCTTGGCCGCGCGCGCGACCCAGGCGGCTTGGCGCTTCTTGGCAGCCGCCATCACGGCCTTGGTCTGCGCTTTTGCGGTTTGCCGGATGACGGCGTCGAGGTCGGCTTCGGCCATTCAGATGCACTCATTGACTGGACATGCGCCGGGCGGGCGCACGGAGGGACGGGAGCTACCCCTAGCGTAACCGGTGCCGTTTGAACATGCGATCGTTTTGCGAATTCCCGGAGGATCGCATCGACCCCTGTACCGAGGCTTGCGCGGCGTGCGCTAGTCTCCTGACGACCCCGGCGGCACCTTCGCGCCGGCGAGCAGTCTGGCCAGCTCCACCTGCCGGCCCAGTCCGGTCTTGGCCAGCACCGCCTTGAGCTGGTTGCGTACCGTTTCGCGGGAGATGCCGAAAGCGCCCGCGATTGCCTCGACGGTGCGTCCTTCGCCAATGCCGCGCGCCACGCGCGCCTCCGCCGGCGTCAGGTCGAACAGGCCCTGCAGCACTTCCGCGGTCGGCACCTCGGCCGGCACCACCGGCGTCACGATCACGATCGCCGCCGCGCGGTCGAACAGGTCACGCGCCGCGCCGTGGATCGGGACCAGATGCACGATCAGCGGCGGCCGATCCTCCTGCGCCGCGATCGGCACCGAGCGCACCTCCACGCTGATCAGTCCCTGATCAAGCGCGGCCAGCGCCTGGGCGAACAGCGTGTCGGCAGTGGTCGCCGCCAGCGTCAGGCGCTCGCCGCGATCCTGCATCACGTCGGGCACCAAGCGGTCGAACAGCGTGTTGGCCGTCATCAGACGGCCGCCGCGCCGCAGCACTGCCGCGGGCAGGCCGAGCATCGCCAGCGATTCGGTTGCCGCCCTGGCGCGCTCCATCCCGAGCCGCGCCGACAGCAGCGCGGCACGCGCCAGATGCGGCCGCAGCGCGTCGAGCTGCTCGATCGCTTCGCGCTCGATCGGCCCGTGCTGGTATTCGCGCTCGACGCTGTAGATCAGCACGTCGCCGCTCGGCACCGGGATCGCAGTACCGGCGCCCCATCCGAGCCCGCGCGGGCGGAAGAATTCGCGGATCTGGAAATCCTGCTGCACCTCCTCGGGCGTATCGAACACATCGATGTCGCGCAGGAAGCCGGCATGGTTGGCCGCGAGCAGGCGCGGCAATCGCCCGTTGCGCTCGTGCCAGCCGCCTTCGACATAGGCCACCGTGTCGTCGTGCATGTCGGGGGACGCGACCCAGCGGACGTCGTGCGGGGCCGCCGTCAACAGCACGATACCGCGCGCACGCGCGATCGCGCCGACCTGATGCAGGACATTCGGCCACAATTCGGGGACGACCGCGGCCTCATAGGCCAGTTCAATCAGATGCTCGTGCAGGTCGTTCGCCATCGGCCATCCCAAAAACCGTTGTTGCCCAATAGATAAACCCGGCGACCTCGGAAATATTGCGTAAAGCAATTCAGCCCGAGCCACGAGTCCGGGTTATTCCGGTGCGCGTTCACGCGCATCAGGGGGAATTCCGACGTTTTCGCCGCCTCTTCTTCGCGATTTTCGCGCGGCGGCCGGGGTCTCGCTCGCTCGGCTGCGATCCGGCGCGCGGCCGCCGGCGCACGGACGACGAAGGCGAAGCTCGATGCCAGGTCGGCGGGGCGGCCCCATGACTTGATAGAGACTTGATGAAGACTCGATAATCAGGGCCTGACGATCATCGCCGCGCGCGGCAAAATCGAAGCTACGTGACAGATGGAAACATTCCGAAGCATCCCGAAACCGGATTGGCATGACTGGCGCTGCGCCAAGCCCGCCGGCGTCACACATTTGCAACGTTGCACGCGATCGTTCGAGCATGAACATCCTTTAATTTGTATCCGCGCAATCCGTGGCGCCAGCTAGGGCATGATCCGGAAAAGTGCGAAGCGGTTTTTCGAAAAGGATCATGCCTAACGGGCGGCCTAAGGCGCGATGACGATTTAAACCGGGTCTGATCGCGCTTTGAGCGGCCACCTCTGACATTCATACGAGCCATCGTCGGCTCGGGGAGAGTCGATGATCAGTCGCAGGGCTCTTTCCGGATTGTTGATGACGCTGGTCGGCCCCTCGTCGCGGGCCGGCAGCGACAGGCTGGTGCTGGGCCATTGCCAGGGATCATGCGCGAATGTCGACTTGCCGACCCTTGGCTACGATCAGTTCTGCCGGTCGTTGTTCGATATCGCGGCAAGCGGCAGGCTGCGCGCGGTGGCAACCGGTTCGGAGATTCGCGGAGAGATGCGATCTCTCTTCCGCGCGCGGCGGCTTTATCGGCCGTCGCACGACGAGATCCGGGTTCTCTGGCGCGCGCCCGCGGATGGCTTCTCGGTCGTGAAGGTCGAGTTCGATCTGGAATGCGGCGTGCCGGTGCGCGGATGTCTTGGAATTCCCGACGGAGAATTCAAGGGATTGATCCTGCTCGGCCACGGCATGGCGAGCACGCCGGAGCGCTGCTTCGACGATGCCGACAAGGACTACATGAACGCGCTCGGCAAACGGCTATGTCGGGACGGTTACGTCGTCTGGTGTCCTTACATCGTCCAGATCGGAAATCAGGAGAGCCAGAACAACATCGCCGCGATGCTGGCATCTCACGGCATCTCCGCCCACAACGTGTCATGCGCATCGCTCGACGCCGGCGAAATCGTTTGCAGGAAGCTCACCGGCGTGTCGGGTTTGAATGTCGGCGTCTACGGGGTGTCCTGGGGCGCCTTTCTCGCGCTGCATCTGGAAGCCGCGACGGGGCGGATGCGGCCGACTGTTGTGTCCGGATATATGCGCGACGAGAAGAGGTTTCTGACGTCATCCGTGATCACCAAGAATCTCGGCGTCGAACTTGCGGCTTACATTCATTTCAGCAACGGCCGCGCCAAGTACACCGGCGCGGAGCTGGCGTACTTGCTCTGCCCGTGTCCGCTGTTCGTCGAGATCGGGAGCCGTGACGGTGCAAACGCGCTGGAACTTGGGCGGGATGAAAAGTTTTCTCAAATGCAGTCGGTCTACGCATCGTCAGGCCATCCGCATTTGATCGACATGGACATCTTCGACGGTGTGCACGAGGTCAGCGGCAAGCGCGCGCGGCCGTGGCTATCCGAACGTCTGGCGTCGCCAGCCTATCAAGACACCTCTCGCTTGAAGAACGCCATCGCGTTGTGAGCGCAGCCTGACCTCGAGGGTACCGAGAGTGCGCTCGTGTGGGATCACATTGACGGGAGCTTTCGGCGACGGCGGCATGCACTGAGCCGGTCCGCGCGGCCGCAATGGCTGTGTCATGGTGGCGTCGCAGCGCTTCACAAAGCTGGCTGTCGTCGGGATCGGCGCAACGATCGCGATCAGCTTACAGCATTGTCGGATTGGCCGCGTTATGATCTGCTGCAACGCACTGCCCATCCTGACCTTCGGGTCTGAGGGAACTCGACGTCATATCCGTCTCGTAGCGTCTGTTGGTAGCCGAAGGGTTGGACTGCATGAGTGGTACGGAACGCATGCTCGGTGGCTTGGCAGGGTTTCTCGTATCGGCGGGACTAATGGCGGCGGGAGTATCGGCGGCCCATGCCCAGGCGGGGCCGCCCGGGCCTCCTGCCGTGGGCGTGTTCGAGGCGGTGAAGCGGCCGATCACCGAAACCAATGAATTTCTCGGACGCATCGAAGCCCCCAACCGCGTCAACGTGGTGGCGCGTGTGACCGCGTTCCTGGACAAGCGGAACTTTGTCGAGGGCTCCGAGGTCAAGGCCGGTGATCTCTTGTATCAACTCGAGCGCGGACCGTTCGAAGCCGATCTCGCATCGAAGAAGGCACAGGTCGCCCAATTGCAGGCGACGCTGGTCAACGCCAAGCTGACCACCGATCGCGCCAAGGCCCTGATGGGCGGCCCGGCCGGCCAGCAATCCAATGTTGATGCGGCGGTCGCCAACCAGCAGAGCCTCGAGGCGCAGGTGCAGGCCGCGCAGGCGCAGGTCGACCTGTCCCAGATCAATCTCGACTACACCATGATCCACTCGCCGATCGACGGCAGGATCGGACGCACCGCGGTCACCGAGGGCAACGTCGTGACGCCGAGCTCGGGAACCCTGACGACAATCGTCAGCCAGGACCCGATGTATGTCACCTTTCCCGTGCCGGTGCGCGAGGCGCTCGATCTGCGCGACCGTTATGCGACGCGCGGCGGCTTCAAGGCCGTCGTCATCCGCCTGCGGTTGCCGGACGGCCGGCTCTTCGACAAGACCGGCGAACTGAACTTCGTCAACAACACGATCGCGCAGAACACCGATACCATCTCCCTGCGCGGCACCATCCCCAATCCGCCGACATATACTTCCGTCGCGGCTGGCGGCTCGCTCCGCGAACTCACCGACAATGAGTTCGTGACCGTTCTCCTCGAAGGCGTGCAGCCGGTCGAGGTGCTGGCTATCCCGCGTTCGGCAGTGCTGTCGGACCAGCAGGGCGAATATGTCTATGTCGTCGGCGCGGACAACAAGGCCGAGCAAAGGCGGATCCAGCTTGGGCAATCGACCGCAACGATTGCGGCGGTGACGAGCGGCATCTCGCTCGGCGACAAGGTCGTCGTCGAGGGGTTGCAGAAGGTCAAGCCGGGCGAGGTGGTGGCGCCGGGGCCCGTCAGCGCGCTGATCCAGTCGAGCATGAAGGTTTCGGCGGATGGCGCCGCGAGCAGCGCGCCGAAATCGACGGGTAATAACCCATGATTTCTGCCGTCTTCGTCGATCGTCCGCGGCTTGCGATCGTCATCGCGTTCGTGATCACGATCGCGGGCGCGCTGGCGCTGATGCAGATTCCGGTCGCGCAGTTTCCGGACATCGTGCCGCCGCAGGTCACGGTCTCCGCCGTATTCCCCGGCGCATCGGCCGAAGTGGTGGAATCGAGCGTCGCCCAGCCGCTGGAAGCGCAGGTCGTGGGCGTCGACAAGATGCTCTATATGAAGTCGACCAGCGGCAATGACGGCAGCTACACGCTGACGGTCTCGTTCGCGCTCGGCACCGATCCTGATATCAACACCGTCAACGTCAACAACCGCGTGCAGAGTGCGCTCGCGCAATTGCCGACCGAGGTGCAGGCGCAGGGCCTGACCGTGCAGAAGAAATCCTCGGCGGTGCTGCAATTCATCGTGCTGTACAGCAAGAGCGGTGATCAGGATCCGCTGTTCATCACCAACTACGCCATCATCAACGTGCTGGACGCGATCTCGCGCACGCCTGGTGTCGGACAGGCCTCGCTGTTCGCGAAGCTGAACTACTCGATGCGGATCTGGTTCGACACCCAGCGCCTGACCAGCCTCAACCTGGCGCCGTCGGACGTGATCGCCGCGATCAGGGCGCAAAGTGTGCAGGCGCCGGTCGGCCGCATCGGCGCGCGTCCGATCAGCAATGACCAGCAGTTCCAGTTCAATGTGCAGACGCAGGGCCGCCTGACGACATCCAAGCAGTTCGGCGACATCGTGCTGCGGGCCAATCCGGATGGCTCGGTGCTGCGGATCCGGGACGTTGCTCGTGTCGAGATCGGCGCGCAGAACATGGATTCGGAGTCGCGGATCGACGGCAATCCCGGCGTGCCGATGGGCATCTATCTCGCGCCTGGCGCCAATGCCGTGACCACGGCCAAGGCGGTGCAGGCCACGCTTGCGCGGCTGTCGGAGCGGTTTCCGCCGGGGCTGACCTATCTCGTACAGTACGACTCCACCACCTTCGTGTCCGATACGATCAAGGAGGTGATGAAGACGCTCGGCGAAGCCTTCGTGCTCGTCGTGATCGTGGTGTTCCTGTTCCTCGGCAATCTGCGCGCCACGGTGATCCCGGCGGTCGCGGTTCCGGTCAGCCTGATCGGCGCGTTCGCGGTGCTGCTGGCGCTGGGCTACTCGGCCAATACAGTCTCGCTGCTGGCGATGGTGCTGGCGATCGGCATCGTGGTCGACGACGCCATCGTCGTGGTCGAGAACGTCGAGCGCGTCATGGAGGAGGAGCCGGAGCTATCGCCGGCCGACGCCACCAAGAAGGCGATGGCGCAGATCACGGCGCCGATCATCGCGATCTCGCTGGTGCTGCTCTCGGTGTTCGTGCCGATCGCGTTCATCCCCGGCATTTCCGGCACGCTGTTCCGCCAGTTCGCGGTGACGATCAGCGCCGCGATGGTGATCTCGGCGCTGAATGCGCTGACCTTGTCGCCGGCACTGTGCGCCGTGTTCCTGCGTCATGGCGGGCCGCGCCGCGGCATCATGGGACGGGTGCTCGGCAGCATCGACTGGGTACGTGACCGCTACGCCGGCGTGGTGCAACGGCTGGTTCGTGTGGCGGTGCTGTCACTGGTTGCGGTGCTGGTGTTTGCCGGCGCGGTGTTCGGCGTGTCGAAGATCACGCCGACCGGCTTCCTGCCCGAGGAGGATCAGGGCGCCTTCTTCATCGCGGTGCAATTGCCCGACGGCGCGTCGGTGGCACGCACCAGCGAGGTCACCAAGCAGGTCGAGGCGCTGTTGAAGAAGAATCCGGCGATCGACCATGTGCTGTCGATCATCGGTTTCTCGCTGCTCGACGGTGCCAGCGAGCCGAATTCGGCATTCATGGTGGCGCGCATGAAGGCGTTCGCCGATCGCAAGGCTGTCACCGACTCGGTGCAGGCTGCGATCGGGCAGACCTTCGTCGGGGGATCGCAGATCCGTCAGGCCTCGGTGCTGCCATTCAACCTGCCGCCGATCATCGGGCTTTCGACCTCCGGCGGTTTCGAATATCAGCTCGAGGCGCTCGAAGGGCAGGATCCGGCCTCGCTCAGCAGCGTGATGGGCGGGCTGATCGGTGCTGCGAACCGCAATCCGAATCTGGCCCGCGTGTTCTCGACCTTCACCGCGACCAACCCGTCGGTCTATCTCGACATCGATCGCGCCAAGGCGCAGGCGCTCGGCCTCAACATGGCCGACGTCTTCACCGCGCTGCAGGCCACGCTCGGCGGCATCTACGTCAACAACTTCAACCTGTTCGGCCGCACCTGGCAGGTCAATGTGCAGGGCGATGCCACCGATCGCCGCGACATTCCCGACATCTGGCAGATCTATGTGCGCAACAGCGGCGGCGAGATGGTGCCGATCCGCTCGATCGCAAGCCTGCGCATCGTGACCGGACCGCAGGTGATCACGCGCTACAACAATTATCGTTCGGTCACCGTGAACGGCAGCCCGGCGGCGGGCGTGTCCTCGGGCACCGCGATCGCGACGATGGCCGAGCTCTCCAAGTCGACGCTGCCTTCCGGCTATTCCTACGAGTGGACCGGCACGGCCTATCAGGAGCAGGCGGCCTCCGGCCAGACCGGCATCATTCTCGGCCTCGCGGTGCTGTTTGCCTATCTGTTCCTGGTCGCGCTGTATGAGAGCTGGACGATCCCGATTCCCGTGCTGCTATCGGTCACGGTCGGCGTGTTCGGTTCCTATCTTGCGATCAAGCTCGCGGGCCTCAACCTCGATCTCTACGGTCAGATCGGCCTCGTGGTGCTGATCGCGCTCGCCGCCAAGAACGGCATCCTGATCGTCGAGTTCGCCAAGGAGCAGCGCGAGGCCGGCAAGCCGATCGCGGAGGCCGCGACGATGGGCGCGCAAATGCGCTTCCGCGCCGTCATGATGACATCAATTGCCTTCATCCTCGGCCTGGTGCCGCTGGTGGTCGCGACCGGTGCCGCGGAAATCAGCCGCCGTGCGGTCGGCACCGCGGTGTTCGGCGGCATGCTCGCCGCAAGCTCGGTCGGCATCTTCCTGGTGCCGATGCTGTTCGTCACCTTCCAGGGCTGGCGCGAGGGTGTAAAGAACCGCTTCGGCAGACGGAGCAAGGCGGAACAGCCTGCCTCGCATTAGATCCTGCCTAATCCCTTCGCGCATTAGGGAGGCGCGTGGGGGCGGGTCTATGCTACTGGCCTCATCGATGGAGTTCTGGATTGAGCGTTGCCTTCACCAAGGAAGAAAGTGCCGAGACCGCGTCCGAAACGCTGTTGCCGGACCGCCCCATTTCGCCGCATCCCAACCTGGTGACCGAAGCAGGACGCAAGGCGCTGGAGCGTGAGCTCCAGGCGGCACGCGAGGCCCTTGAGGCCGCGCAGCAGCTCGACGACGTCAACGAGCGGCGGCGGCAGTCGGCGGTTCCGTTGCGCGACGCGCGCTATCTCACGGAGCGGCTCCGCACCGCGCAGGTCGTGCCTGACCCTGCTTCCACCGAAACCGTTGCCTTCGGTAGCACGGTGACTTTCAGCCGCGCCGACGGGCGGGTGCAGACCTATCGCATTGTCGGCGAGGACGAAGCCGACCCAAAGGCAGGCTCGATTTCCTTTGTCTCGCCGGTAGCGAGGTCGCTGATGGGCAAAGCCCTGGGCGACGTCGCAGGCTCGGGCGATCAGGAGCTGGAGATCGTCGCGATCGCTTAGAGAGTGATGGCATTAGATTGAATGGCGGTCGCAAAGGCGGCGCGTCCCCTCGCCCCGTTCTTACGGGGAGAGGGTTGGGGGTGAGGGGCTGCCTCCGCACACGCGGAGACAGATACTCTCGCGGAGACTCCCCCTCTCACCCGGAACGCATCTGCCGATGCGTTCCGACCTCTCCCCGCACGCGGGGCGAGGTGAACCGGAGTCCGCCGCTCGATTCGGAGCAAAGTGATCACGCTGCCGGCAGGGCAAGCCGCTCGATGGTCTGAATATGCCGCGCCAGCAGGCTGCAGGCCTGTTCGATGTTGCGTGCGCGCAGCGCCTGCAGGATCACGCGATGATCCTGGCTCGGCCGCGGCCGCCAGCCGGCGTTGCGCGCCATCGCGAACACCAGTCGCGAATTCGCAAGCTGCAGGCCGTCGAGGCTGGCAAGCAGCCGCGGCATCGCGCACGGCGCCACCAGCGCATGGTGAAAGGCGCGATTGGCCATCTCGAAATCCTGCACCGTCTCGGCATTGTCGCCTTCGATCATGGCGAGTTCGATCCGTGCCAGATGGGCCGATGTGAGCCTGGGGGCGGCATTGCGCAACGCCACCACCTCGAGCGCGGCGCGCATCTCGGCGATTTCCTTCACCGACCTGGTGTCGAGCGGCGCGACCCGCACCCCGCGTCGCGGCACCGCAACAACGAGATGCTGCGCCTCCAATTGCCTGAAGGCCTCGCGCACCGGCACGTGGCTCGAATGGAATTCGCGCGCGACATGATCCTGCCGCAGCGGCGCGTCCGGCAGCAATTCGCCGTTGATGATGCGCTCGCCGATCGCTTCGGCGATGCGCCCCGCGGTGGTCGTGTTCTCGCCTTCGCTCGTCATAGATTATCTATCGTAAAAACGGGTGCGCGCGCGTTCGGGCTCGGCTAGCATCGTTCTAAGTCCACAGATCATAGATAATATACCAGATTATCTATGATCCACAGCAAACGAGAAAGCAAGCCATATGGTTGATGTCGTGGAAATCGAACGGACCGACAGCGGCACCAGTGCAGCGCCCCGCAAGACCTGGGACCGTACCGAGGCTGAAGCACTCTACAATTTGCCGTTCGCGGATTTGATGTTTCAGGCGCAAGGCGTGCATCGCGCCAACTTCAATCCGAACCATGTCGAAACCGCGAGCCTGCTCAGCATCAAGACCGGCGGCTGCCCGGAAGACTGCGGCTACTGCTCGCAAAGCGCGCATTACGACACCGGCCTGAAGGCCACTCGCCTGATGCCGCGGGACGAAGTGGTCGCGGTCGCGCAGCGCGCCAAGGACGCCGGCGCAACCCGCTTCTGCATGGCCGCGGCCTGGCGCAGCCCGAAGGACCGCGATCTCGATCAGGTCTGCGACATGGTCAGCGCGGTGAAGGGCCTCGGCATGGAAACCTGCGTCACGCTCGGCATGCTGACGCCAAAGCAGGCCGAGCGTCTCTCCGACGCCGGCCTCGATTTCTACAACCACAACGTCGACACCTCGCCCGAGTTCTACGACAAGATCATCACCACCCGCACCCTGCAGGATCGCATCGATACGCTCGCGCATGTGCGCGACGCCGGCATCAAGGTCTGCTGCGGCGGCATTATCGGCATGGGTGAACAGGTCGATGACCGGCTCGGCATGCTGATGCTGCTTGCCAATCTTCCCAGCCATCCGGAGAGCGTTCCGATCAATCTGTGGAACGAGGTCAAGGGCGTGCCGGTCAACGACACCGCGGAACGGCCCGATCCGATCGCGCTGGTGCGTCTGGTTGCCACCGCGCGGATCATGATGCCGAAGAGCGTGGTGCGGCTGTCGGCCGGACGGCAATATATGACCGACGAGCTGCAGGCGCTGTGCTTCCTCGCCGGCGCGAATTCGATCTTCATCGGCGATGTGCTGCTGACCACCAGGAACCCGCAGCGCGATCGCGACGCCGATCTGCTGGACCGGCTCGGCATCAACTCCGCCCTCGCCTGAGCGCACCTCCGGCACGCGCGCGGCGGGATTCGCCGCGCGACCAACTACAAATCTGAGAGAGAAGCATGAGCGCAATCCATGCGGCCAAGGTCGCTGATTACGCCGCGGCCTTGCACGCCCTGAGCAAGGACGATCGGCTGCGCGGTCTCAAGCCGCGCGCGGGCATCGATTTCGTCTCGAACGACTATCTGGCGCTCGCGAACGCGCCGCGCATCAAGAATGCGGTCTCGGCCGCGCTCGGGGCCGGCACACCGATCGGCGCCGGTGGGTCGCGGCTGCTGCGCGGCAATTGCGAGGAGCACGAACGGCTAGAGGCCGAAGCCGCCGCGTTCTTTGGAGCCGAGACGGCGCTGTTCTTCGGCGGCGGCTATGTCGCCAATTTCGCCGTGCTGACGACGCTGCCGCAGCGCGGCGATCTCCTGGTGCTCGATTCTCTCGTGCACGCCAGCATCCATGAAGGCGCGCGGGCCGGCCGGGCCGAATTCCGGATCAGCGCGCACAATGATCCCCAGTCGGTCGAAGACACCATTCGCGGCTGGCGTGCCGAGGGCGGCACGGGCCGGGCCTGGATCGTGGTCGAAAGCGTCTACAGCATGGATGGCGACGTCGCGCCGCTCGACGACCTCGTCGCCATCGCGGACCGGCACGACGCGTTCCTGATGGTGGACGAGGCGCATGGCACCGGCGTCTATGGCGAGCAGGGGCGTGGGCTGACGGCGTCCTATGAGGGGCGCGAGAACCTCGTGATCGTTCATACCTGCGGCAAGGCGCTGGGCGCCGCCGGCGCGCTGGTCACCGCTTCGACCGTGCTGCGCGACTTCATGGTCAATCGCTGCCGCCCGTTCATCTTCGCCACTGCACCGTCGCCACTTGTGGCCGTCGCCGTGCGCGAGGCGCTGCTGATCCTGCAGCAGGAGCCCCTGCATCAGCAGCGCCTGGCAAAACTGGTCGCGTTCACGCATCGCGAGCTCGACCTGCGCGGTTGGCGCAGCCCGTCGCGCTCGCAGATCGTGCCCTATATCGTCGGCGACAATGCGCGTGCGATGCAGCTGGCGTCTGCGCTGCAGGCGCGCGGCTTCGATATCAGAGGCATCAGGCCGCCGACCGTGCCGGCAGGCTCTGCCCGGTTGCGGATTGCGCTGACCCTTAATGTCGACGAGGACGACGTGCGCGCGCTGCTCGACGCGCTGGTCGACGAGACCAAAGGCTGGTCGCGATGACGAGCCGGATCGTGATCACCGGCACCGATACCGGGATCGGGAAGACGGTGTTCTGCGCGGGCCTCGCCGGCTTCCTCGGCGCGCGCTACTGGAAGCCGGTTCAGGCCGGCCTCGAGGAGGAAACCGATGCGCAACTGGTCGCACGGCTTGGCGGGCTCCCGGCGGATCGCATCGTGCAGGAACGTTACCGGCTTCGAACGCCGGCTTCGCCGCATCAGTCTGCCGCACTCGACGGCGTGCGCATCGACGCTGCCGCGCTCGGCGTGCCCGATGCCGGGGACCGTCCGCTGGTGATCGAGGGCGCCGGCGGGCTGATGGTGCCGCTCGACGGCAACACGCTCTATATCGATATCTTCGCGCGATGGCGCCTTCCGGTCGTGCTGTGCGCCCGCACCGCGCTCGGCACCATCAATCACTCGCTGTTGTCGGTCGAGGCGCTGCGCACGCGCGGGATCGACATTCACGGGATCGCATTCATCGGCGAGAGCAATCCCGAGAGCGAGCGCGCGATCTGCGAGATCGGGCAGGTGCGCCGGCTAGGCCGGTTGCCCTGGCTTGCTCCGCTTGCGGCAGACACGCTGCAGGCAGCGTTCAAGGCGTCGTTCCGGCGGGAAGATTTCAATCCATGACATCCGCTCGGAAGTCGCCGATCTGGCACCCGTTCACCCAGCACGCGCTGCACGGCGAGATGACGAGGATCGTGCGTGGGGAGGGCGCCTATCTCTACACCGCGGATGATCGCCGCATCATCGATGCGATCGCATCCTGGTGGGTCGTGACCCACGGCCATTGCCATCCGCACATCGTGCGCGCGATCCAGGACCAGGCGGAGCAGCTCAACCAGATCATCTTCGCGGGCCATACCCACGATCCGGCCGAGCAGGTCGCCGCGCAGCTGTTGAAGCTGGCGCCCGACGGGCTCGATTACGTGTTCTTCTCCGACTCTGGCTCGACCAGCGTCGAGGTGGCGCTGAAGATGGCGCTCGGCTACTGGCACAATATCGGCGCGACGCGCACGCAGATCATCGTGATGGAAAACTCCTACCATGGCGACACGGTCGGGACGATGTCGGTCGGCGCGCGCGGCGTCTTCAACAGGGCTTACGAGCCGCTGCTGTTCGACGTCGCGTCGATCCCGTTTCCGGCGCCTGGCTATGAACAGACGACGCTCGACGCGCTCGAAGCCGCGTGCAGGAAGGAATCCGCGGCAGTGTTCATTGTCGAACCGCTGATCCTGGGTGCGGGCGGGATGCTGATGTATCCGCCCTGGGTGCTGAAGGAAATGAAACGCATCTGCGCAGCCGCTGGCGTGTTGTTCATCGCCGACGAGGTGATGACCGGCTGGGGCCGCACCGGCACCTTGTTCGCCTGCGAGCAGGCGGACGTCAGGCCCGATATCGCCTGCTATTCGAAGGGCCTCACCGGCGGTTCGCTGCCGCTCGCGGTGACGCTGTGCCGTGCGGAGATCTACGACGCACATTATTCCAGTGATCGTTCGCGCACCTTCTTCCACTCCAGCTCCTACACGGCAAACCCGGTCGCCTGCGCTGCTGCAAAAGCAAACCTCGAGCTCTGGCAACACGGTGCAGGCGCGCGCGTCTCCGCGGTGGCTGCGATGCAGGAGCGTCTGCTCGCCGCGTTCCGTGCCGACGCGCGCTTCGAGAACGTCCGCCGCACCGGGACCGTCACCGCACTTGATCTGAAGGCGAGCGATGCGGGCTATCTCGCCGGCATCGGCCCAAAGCTTCAGGCCTTCTTCGAACGCCGCAATCTGCTGCTGCGGCCGCTCGGCAACACGATCTACGTCATGCCGCCCTATTGCGTCACCGAGGCGGATCTCGAGGAGATCTACGACGGGATCAGCTGTGCGGCCGACGCGCTGGCTTGACGGCGCGCTTCGCGCCCAAAAGTCAGGGATGATGATCGCATCGCGGTCGTGGTGCGCGCGATGGGGTCTCATACGACATCGGCGTGCCCTTGCAGGCACGCCGATGAGCCCGATCATGAGTGCTGGCGTGCCGCCGGATGCGGCCTCGCAGCGGGATGAGGCCGCGGCGCCGGTCGTGACACATGCGGGGGCGCGGGCCGATGCACAACCGCTTGCGCGACGCGCGGCGCCGGTGGATGCGCGACCGCGCGTGGCTGCGGCGGTGCATGCTGCACGAGCTGCGGTCTTGACGCCGGCGGAGCGACGTGCGGCGCGGGTGCGGGATGTGCGCCGGCACCGGGGAGAGTATGCGCAGTCGGCAAGGCGTGTCCCGGCGGCAAAGCGTTCCCCGTCGGTAGAGCGTGTCCGGCCGGCGAAGCATTTGCTGTCGGCAGGGCATGTCCTGGCGGCGGAGCATTCCCCGTCGGGAGAGCATGTCCCGTTGGCAAGGCGTGTGCGGCCGTGGGTTGCGCATGTCGGGGCGGCGGCGCCGCGATCGGCTTGCCCGGGCGCGCGGCCACCACGCCGGCGCCGCTGAACCGTGCTGCGTGCGCGGTCGCCGCGACCGCCGGATGACCATGGTTGTTGGTGAGCGTCAGCGCCGGATTCTTCATCGCCGCTTCCGCGTGTCGCGTCTGCTCGCCGGTCGCGGCCATGTGGTGCCCGCTCTGGGCCGCGAGCTGCTGCGGCGTCGGCTTCACCGTGGTGCCGCCGGTGCCGCCGTTGTAGCTGACGTTGGTCGTGTTGTTGACGACGGTCTTGTTGTAGACGTTGGTGACCGAGACGTTCGAGATGTTGTTGACGGAGCTGTTGTAGAAGAAGCTGCCGCCGCGCCAGTAGCCGCCCTCATAGCCGACGCCGGTGTAGCCGAAGCCATAAGAGATGCCGCCGTAGAAGCCGACGGTCGCGCCCCAATATCCGGCGTGGAAGGCGTAGGCGCCGTCGCTCCAGCCCCAATAGCCGGGGGTCCACAGCAATTCGGGCGCAGGCGGAAGCACCCATGTGCCGGGCACCCAGTAGTAACCGGTGTCGTCGTTCCATGCCCAATAGCCCGGAGTCCAGATGTAGCCGGGCGCGGGGATCGGCGGCTGGACATAGACCGGCAATGGCGGCGGCGCCGCATTGACGGTGATGCCGATGGCAAGCTGCCCGCGTGCTGGCGCGAGCGGTGAGAGACAGCAGAGGCTGAGAGCCAAGGCGAAAGGCAGTCCGGCGATGCGGCGCATGGCACATACTCCAATCTTCTTCCCCCAGCGTTGGAGTCGAATAGTGGCGGCGACATGAACCCGTTGTGAATGTTTGTGCTGACACCGTGATTTCGAGTTCGCGCGACGGCGGGATCGTTAACGACGGCGAATGCAAGTCAGCTCGGTGTCAGGATGGAACGCGACGGTGCGGTCGCGTCAGCTTCATCACTGCGCCAAATAGTCGAATTTTCGATTTGAATTGGACGACGACCCCCTGCGCGTCATCAATCGGTGCCCGGAGCATCCGGCTGCCAAAGGCCGGGCAGGGAGGTTTGGCATGGCGCGATCCGCCGACATCGACATCAACGCGGGCGCGCGCCTCGACAGGCTACCGATCTGCGGATTCCACTGGCGCATCCTGGCCCTGATCGGCGCCGGCATGTTCCTCGACGCGTTCGATATCTATCTGGCCGGCGGCGTGCTGGGCGCCGTGCTCAAGGCAGGCTGGTCGACGCTCGAGCTCAACGCCGCATTCGTCTCCGCGACCTTCGTCGGGATGACGATCGGCGCGTGGTGCTCCGGCATCCTCGGCGATCGGTTCGGCCGCCGCTTCTCCTATCAGATGAACCTCGCGATCTTTGGCCTCGCCTCGATCGCCGCGGCCTTCGCGCCGAACATGATGGTCCTGATCGGCCTGCGTTTCATCATCGGCATTGGCCTCGGCGCAGAGATCGTGGTCGGCTACGCGACGTTGACGGAATTCGTGCCGGCTTCCTCGCGTGGACGCTGGATCGGGCTGCTGGCCGTGATCACCAATTTCTCGCTGTTCGTATCCTCCATGGTCGGCCTGTGGGTGATCCCGACGCTTGGATGGCGCTACATGTTCGGCCTTGTCGGTTGCCTTGCGATGGTCGTCTGGATTCTGCGCAAGTCGATGCCGGAATCGCCGCGCTGGCTCGCCGCCAACGGACGCGCCGATGAAGCCGAGAAGATCCTGTCGGCGATCGAAGTCGAGGCCGCGCGCAAGGCGACACTGCCTGCCGTCGCTGCCCGCGCGCCGGTGCAGGAGTCTCCCGGCGCGGTCTGGCGTCTGTTCCAGCCGCCGTATCTCGCGCGCACGCTGCTCGGCAGCCTGTTGCACATCGTCGTCGGCTTCAGCCTCTACGGGTTCATCGGCTGGCTGCCGACCTTCATGGTCAAGGGCGGCCACAGCGTGGTTTCCTCGCTGGGCTACACCACGGTGATGGCGCTGGGCGGCCCGGTCGGATCGCTGATCGGGCTCGTGCTGGCGGACCGGCTCGGACGCAGGCTGTCGATCGTCTGTTCGTCGATTGCGGCAGCGGCGCTCGGTATCGCCTATCCATACATGCCGGATGGTGTTGCGCTCGCGGGTGTGGGCTTCCTGCTGATCACGGCGATCTACGTGATGCTGGCGACCGGGTTCGCGATGCACGTCCCCGAACTGTTTCCGACGCGGTATCGGCTTCGCGGCACGGCGATCTGCGCCACATCCGGACGCATCGCGACCGCGCTGGTTCAATACGTCGTGGTTGCGATCTTCGCCTGGCAGGGGCTGACCGGCGTGCTGACGACCCTGGCCGGCATCCTCGTCTTCCAGGCCGTGGTCTTCCTCGTGTTCGGTTTCGAGACCAAGGGGCGCTCTTTAGAGGACGCATCGGCCGTCACGGACGCCGAGGCAGCACGTCAATCGCCCATGGCGCGGAGGCCGGCGGACCTCGGCGCCTAGTTCAGGTCGGAGCACGCCGCCCTGATCCGGTCGCGGAGCCAGCCGTTGGCGTTGCTCTGATCGTATCTGCGGTGCCAGTACAACATCCAGTCAAACGGCGCGGATTCGAACGGCAGTTCCTCCATCCTCAGATCATCGTCCATCAGCACGGTCGCGAGGTGCCTCGGCATCACCGCGAGCAGATCGGTCTTCTTCAAGACATGGGGCACGACCAGCCAATGCGGCACGTTCAGGGCGATGCGTCTTCGATGGCCGCGTTCGGCGAGCACGTCGTCGACGAAGCGAAGATCGGTCGGGCTCATCGAGACCTTCATGTGCTCCCGCGCGATGAAGCGCTCAAAAGTCAGCCGTGCGCGCTTGATCTGGTGTCCGCGTCGCATCAGGCAGACCATGCGGTCTCGCAGCAGCGTTTCCGAACGGATCGATGCGGAATGCTCGAGCCCCATGCTCACCGCGACGTCGATCTCGTCCCGCTCCAGCGCATCGATCGTCAGGGCGGGCGGCAGATGGATCGTGTTGTAGGAAATTCGGCCCTCCGGCGGCCGCGTTGCGGCGAGCCGCGGCAGCAGCAGGCATGCGAGAATGTCCGACATCCTGATCGTGAAGGTGCGTTCGGTCCGGTCTGGATCGAAGCCGGCGTCGCTCGCCATCACGCGCTCGACCTGACGCAGAACCTGGCGCAGCGGCTCCGCCAGTTCGGTGGCGCGGGGCGTCGGCTTCATCCCGGTTGTGGTCCGCACCAGGAGTTCGTCCTTGAACATCGCGCGCAGCCGGTTAAGCGCATTGCTCATCGCGGGTTGGCTGAGGCCGACCCGGTCTGCCGCCTTGGTGACGTGACGCTCGGTCAGCAATGCGTCCAGCGCGACGAGCAGATTGAGGTCGATGGATCGAAGGTTCATTCATCATTCATATCGTGAATGACGAGAGATAACAAATCCATTTCATCCATGATGGCGCAGCGCGTATCAATCGATCAGGACCAAGGAGGCACCAATGAGCTTTGAGACGATCAAGCGCGACGTGAAGATCTGCATGTTCGACCAGTACGGCACGGTCGTCGACATGCAGGGCGGCCTGACCAGGATCGCGGCGCCGTTCCTCGAGAAGAAGGGCTGGAAGGGCGATCCGAATTCCTTCGTCACGTGGTGGCGTCGCACGCATTTCGAGAACTCGATGATCGATGCGCTGCTGCATCGCGAGCACACGCCCTATCGCGAGATCGGGCACCGCGCGGTTGCCCACGTCATGGACCGCGCGAAGATCGACTATACGATGGACGATGTGCGCTACCTCGTGGGCGAGATCGAGAAGCTGTTGCCGTTTCCAGAGGTGCCGGACGCACTCGCGCGGCTGCAACGCAAGTACAAGCTCGTCGTGCTCTCGAACGGCGATCCGGACATGCTCGAGACCGCGAAGCAGTACCACAAGGTCCCGTTCGATCGCGTGATCTCGGTGGCCGAAGCCAATTCGTTCAAGCCGCATGTCGCGACCTATACGAAAGCGGCCGAGATCATGGGCGTGAAGCCCGCGCAGGTGCTGTTCGTGGCCAATCATGCCTTCGACTGCATCGGCGCCAAGTCCGCCGGCATGCGGACGGCCTTCATCGATCGGCGCAGCCGCCCGTTCGGCATCACGCCGCATCAGCCCGATATCCTGGTGCCGTCGATGAAGGACCTCGCCGATGCGATCGTCTGATCGCGAGCCGCTGTCGGGCATCAGGGTCCTCGACCTCTGCCGGGTGGTCTCTGGCCCGTTTGCCACGATGCAGCTCGGCGATCTCGGCGCCGACATCGTCAAGATCGAGGATCCGCGTCAAGGCGACGAAAGCCGCCGTTACGGACCCCCCTTCGTCGGCGGCGAGAGTGCGTATTTTCTGTCGGTGAACCGCAACAAGCGAAGCTGCGCCATCGATCTGAAGTCGCCGGCTGGGCGCGACGCGGTGCTCGATCTTGCATCCGTCGCAGACGTCGTCATCGAGAACTTCCGCCCCGGCACCCTGGACAAATGGGGGCTCGGCTTCGACGCGCTGCGCGCCCGAAAGGCCGACATCATCCTGTGCAGCATTTCGGGATTCGGTCGCACCGGTGCCGACGCCGCGCGCCCCGGCTACGATCTGATTCTGCAGGGCGAATCCGGCGTGATGGACATCACCGGCGATCCGGACGGACCGCCGACCAAGGTCGGCACGTCGATCGCGGACCTCGTCACGGGCCTTTATGCGTCGCATTCGGTGTTGGCCGCGCTGATGCGCAAGAGCCGCACCGGCGAGGGCGGCCGGGTCGACGTCTCCATGCTCGACGCCATGGCGTCGCTGCTGACGTTCAACGCCGGCATGTACTTCGCCTCGGGACAAAGCCCGAAGCGCCGCGGCAATGTCCATCCGACCATCAGCCCGTATGAACCGTTCGAGGCGAGTGACGGCTGGATCAATGTCGGGGTCGCGAACGACAAGTTCTGGGCGGCGTTTTGCGGCGTCGTCGGCCGTCCGAAGCTGCGCGAGGACATCCGCTTCGCAACCGCTCCGAAGCGTGCGGCGAGCCGCAACGAGCTCGTCGCGATCCTTTCGCCGATCTTTGCCCGGCGAAGTCGCGCCGACTGGCTGCAGGCGCTCGGCGCGGCGGGCATTCCGTGCGGCGCGATCAAGTCGGTCGGCGAGGTCTGCGAAACGCCTCAACTCACGCAGCGGGGAATGGTCCAGACCATCAGCCATCCGGCGGCGGGAGATGTGAAGTTCATCGCGAGGCCGACGCGGTTCGGCGACGAACCGCCGCCACCTTCCACGCCGCCGCCGATGCTCGGCGAACACACAGGCGAGGTGTTTACGGAATGGCTCGGCTGGAGCGACGATCGGCTCGAGAGGTCAGCGGTCGATGGCGCGTTCGGCGACTTTGGACGGACGTTCGTGCGATCGTCGATGTGAGCGGCGCCGCTGCGGTCGCGCCGCGCCGCCCAACGTGCGGCGAAATGGCGCGTAGCACAGTCCTGGCCTTTACCTGATCAAGCGCGCCCGTCCGCAGGAATTAAGAACTCGCTTTCCAAGATACAGAATTTGGATGACGCAATCCTGAATCGACGCCAATATTCCGGCCCAGGTTGAGGAGCGGCGCGCGATGAAGGACTTTATTGCCAAGTTCCTAACGTACAATCTGGAGATGCTTGCCAAGGCCTCGGATGAGGACCCGGCCGCGCATGACCAGAATGCAGTCTGGCTGCGCGCTGCGATTCCGGCTTGTCCGGCGGCAGCCGAGATCGGTTGGATCGGCGGCAATCCAGAACTTCCTGATCCCTTCCAATGGCCCAGCAGGGACGGCCAGCCGTATCAGTTTCTTTGCCAGATCAATTGCGCGTCCTTGCCGCCCAGCCTGTGGGGCGGCGTCGGTCCGAGGGCGGGGTGGCTGGCATTTTTCGCAGCCGTGTCCGGCCGTATCGACGTGAAAGTGATCCATCAACCGACGCTCGGACCGCAACGTCGCAACGAACGCGCCTGGCAGAAGAGCGCCACGGGTCTGTATTGGGTCGATGACAAGTATGACGGGCTGCTGGCACCGCCGCCCAGATGGCCGCTCGACTTCGTGCATCCCGTCGACGGCGAAAGCTGCGTTCCAAACCGGCTGCGGCGCAATCCTTCTGCCGATGCAGTTTTCGCCATCGCATCGTGGGAGCTTCAGCCGATCGATTGGAGAACGCTCGAACTGCTCGTGCAGGAGGTGCTTGCCCAATCGAGGGCGTGGGCGGCGCGTCTGACCGACGCGGCGCGGCAGCAGGAAGCGCGGCTCAAGCAGCCGCGCAAGGAGCTGGTGACTGCGTTCGAGCAACTCGCTGAAACAGCGGAACGGCTGCGCGAGGCGTTGGCACGTTCCGAAGCGGAGCAGCCATTCTCGTTGCAAAGCTGGCTGTCCCACGCCGAACTGGTCCTGCGCATCAGGGAGCTGCACAACGAGATCACCTTGCAGCGTGGCGGCAGCTTCGTTGCGGCGCTCGACAAGTCGGAAATCGAGCTCGCCAATGGCGAGGGTTTTCTGGCGCCGATCTGGGTGAAATCGAAAGCGCCTCTGTTTCCGCCCGATACCGAGCAAGGGCGCAGATATGCCGGGCTGGTTCGGCTCATTCAGGACCTTGAACGAGATATTCAGGCCGACGTACGGATGCCGTCGCCCGACAGGGGCGTTTCAGCCGATCTCGCCGGCTGGCTGGAATACAGGGAGAAGTTTCCGCAGGACTGGGAAGCCTATGCGGCGCGGGTTCGCGGGATTCGCAAACTGTACTACGCGTTCTGGATCGACAACGCCGCGGCGCTCGAGACGACGATGGCGCATGGTCGCGGGCTGCCGCCGCCCGAAAGCTGGGCAGACGCCCGCGGGCGCGCGGAGAGCGAGCGCGACTGGGCGCATGAGCAATTGCGCAGGTTCGGAACGGCCGAGGCAAGCGAGGGCCAGAGGCCCGCCATCGCACGGAGCAGGCAGCAGAAGGCCGAGGCGCTCGTCGCAGAGCTGGAAGCGGTCATGCGCAGGATCCGCGATCGCCAGAGCGAGGCCGCGTTCGTGCCCGACGAGTGGACCGCGCTCTATCGGCTGCTCGATGAGCGTGCGGCCGATCAGGCGCTGCCGGAGTTTTGGTCGACGGGGTACAGGGTGTTGCGCTCCGAAATCGCCAAGCAGCTTTACGCCGACGATCCCGATGCAGTGATCCCGGCGGCCCGGCATCCGCTTGAGACCGACTGGGCGTTCGACGCCGAGCAAGCCACGCTCCAGATCGGCGGCGCCCCGCGCGGCTGGTGCGCGGACTTTATCGAAGACAAGCCGAACTCGGTCATGCTGCTGCAATTTCCGAGCAACAATCTCACGCATTTCAGATGCGGCGACGTCAGCGACCTCGTCGTCTCGATCTCCCGCTCCGATCTTGAACGGTACGACTTCAAACATGTGCGGGTGGATGTATCGAATTGACAGATCCGCCGCAAAGGCGGTTGCCGGTGGCAGCCAAATGATCAGCGAAGCGAAAGACGGCCAATATCCGATTGCTGGCTGCGCAAAGGTGTCCTTTTGAAACGGCCTGTCATTCTTGCCGTCATGGCCATTGCATTGGCGTGGCTGTTGGTCCGATGCAGTACGCCGCAGGCATCTTTGCGCTACCGGATGACCATCGAGGTCGAAACCCCCGGCGGGTTGAAGTCCGGCTCTTCAGTGATGGAACTGCGCCTTGAGCGGGAATTCCTGATCCCGATGCCGGGCGCCGGTGGTTCCGACTGGGGTGGTGGCTTCACCATGCACGGCGAAGCCCCATTTGTGGATCTTGGCGACGGAAAGGTTCTGTTCGCGACGAACTACGATCGAAATTACAGCTATCTGAGCAGCATGACGCATATCGTCGTCCAGGTTCTCGGTTATCGCGAGCTGGCGCCGCCACTTCCGTCCGGCGACAACGCGAGAACCATGAGCGCGGCTGTCAAAGCCAAGCCATCCGGCGTCCTGCGCCCGAAGGACTATCCGACGCTGGTGACGTTCACCGACACGAGCAAGCCTAAATCCGTTGTCGTGGTCTCGTCCGACAATCTCGCCGCCGCCTTCGGGGCGGGCTACCGGCTCGGCCGAATGACGTTTCAAGTGGCCGAGCAGAATGCGCCGCTCACCGCTACTCTCGCGGCCCGTTTTCCGGCGCTAGTTGACGAGCGCGGCCGGCTGATCCTGCGTTAACTGGCTCGGTGATGCATCGCGAGGTGTTGGCGGCGTCCCGTCAATCGGGACAAGGCCTCGGGTTGAGCCGGCGCCATTCCTCCGGCGGCATGAAGGTGCCCGACCATATTCCGCGCCTGGCTTGGTTCGCCTCGTCCTGCTCCGGCTGAGACGGTCACTGGCATTGCCAGGATCGATATCCGGTTTCATACTCTGGCATAGGCCGGAGCCGGCCAGCTAACCTGACGGCGCGGCCAACCCGGAGAATACAAGAGACAATACCGGGTTTCTGAGCGGCGGAGAGACGGCGATGTCGTTTCGTCTCGCATTTGCCTTTGTGTCAATAGCGGCGGTGCTGGTTGATTCGACTGACGCCGTGTCGCAGGACATGCTGCGGAGTGTCGACCTCAACAGTCCGGAAATGACGGCGTCGGAGATGACGCGCGCCGAGGTCGATGCGCTCCTCAAATCGATCCCTCAAGGGGACGGACGCACTGCAGATTTGGATGGAAAGCGACTGTCGCACCTCGATCTCTCGGGCCTCGACTTCTCCGGCGGCAACCTTCATCTCGTAAAGCTCAACCAGACCAATCTGAAAGGCGCCCGCTTCGATCGGGCTATCTTGAACCAGGCCTGGCTAATCGACGCAGACTTGACAGGGGCGTCCCTCGTCAAGGCATCGCTGCTCGGCACGCAGATGCAACGCGCCAAGCTTGGCGGCGCCGACTTGAGCGGCGCTCGGATAACCGCCGATCTTTCCGGTGCCAGCCTGATCGGGGCCAGGCTTGCGGGCGCCGATCTGAGCGCTGATATGCGCAACCAATCGATGGGCCTGATGCGTGGCGTGCTCAAATCCGCCGATCTGCGGAACGCGGATTTAAGCGGCGCCAATCTCTCGCGCGCCGATCTCGAATTTGCGCAACTGCAGAATGCCAATTTGGCGAACTGCAGCCTCCATAGAGCTGACCTTGCGGGAGCCGACCTATCCGACGCCAATGTCGCCGGCGCAGATTTCACCGAGGCCGACCTTGCGTCGGCCCTGTTGCCGAGCGCGGCGGCGCTGGCCGAGGCCCGCAATCTGGACAAGGCCCGGAACTTGAACTTGGCGCGGCGCCCCCGTTAGGGATCGAATTGCAGTGTCCTGCGACAAGACCTATGTTCTGTCTTGAGAACCACGCAGCCGCTCATCGTGCGGCGGGCAGGACCACGGTGGATGGTTGCATGTCGCACCGGAGGTGACGCCATGACCATTTCTTCCAAACTGCACAATTATCTCGCTGCAGAAAACATCGAGTACGACGAAATCCCGCACGTACTGACGATGTCGTCAGCCCTTACCGCCCAGGCTTGTCACGTCTCGGGCGATCGCTTGGCCAAGGCCATTGTGCTGCGCCGCAACGACGGGTACCTGCTCGCCGTGCTGCCGGCATCGCATCACCTCAGGCTGGCGGATCTCAGGGCGAGATTCGGTGACGATATCGCCATGGCCGCTGAAGGCGAGATCGATCGGCTGTTCACGGACTGTACGCACGGGGCGGTTCCCGCCGCCGGTAGCTGCTACGGGCTCGACGTTATCGTTGATGACAGCATCCGGATGCAGCCCGAGATCTATATCGAAGCCGGCGATCATGAGACGTTGCTTCATCTCGGTCGTGCGCAATTCGCACGCCTGACCGCCGGTTCCCTGCATGGCAGCTTCAGTGCGCATGACTGAGGCGGCGTGACAGCGGGACCATCTATCTGTGCGCCCCGACTGGAGCATGATCCGGAGGGGTGCGAAGCGGCTCTTCCCCGAGGCAAGGGAGGAACGCGCTTGCGCGGAGATCATGCTCAAGCAAGGGGCTCGAGCGCGATAACGCTTCGACCCGGTTTCATCGTGCCTTAAGGCGCAGCACGCATGCAGTCGCGCCAGCTCTGTTGTATAATTGCGAGCGAGGGGGTGCTGCCTTGGACGGGAGGTCCTCCATGAAAGTCAAGGACGTGATGCACAAGGGCGTCGATTGGGTGAGCCCCGACACGCCAATCACCGAAATCGCGAAATTGATGCAAGGGCACGACATCGGCTGCATTCCGATCGGGCAAGACGATCGTCTGATCGGGATGGTGACGGATCGCGACCTCGTCTGCAAAGGTCTCGCGAGCAAGGACTTCAACTCTGCGCGCACCACAGCGCGGGATGTGATGACCGAAGGCATCCACTGCTGCCGGGAAGACGACGATCTGACGAAAGCTATACATCACATGGAAACGCTGAAGATTCGCAGACTGCCTGTGATCAACAAGAGCAAGCGGATGGTTGGCATGATCAGCCTGGGCGATGTAGGCCACTTTGCCGGTGCCGATCTCTTGTCCCAATGCATGAAGAGCGTGTCGGCTCATCATTGAGGCGAGGCCGGTCTGCGGGAAGCTGGCAGACCGGCCAGTATCGTGGTCAACCGGGAAGGCAATCGGTGCCGGCTGTCTCGCAGGCATCGGCCCGAAGCTGGACGGCGATCGGCACAGTTCGATCTCCATCCGATCTGTCGGGGGGCGGATCGCACGACGATCCGCCCGACACCTCGTTATCGCCCGGTCGATCAACCGAGGTGATGAACCTTCTGCAAGCCGTAGACCGGGGTTGGGATGCCTTCCATCCGCGCCTTCAGTTGCAGCGCCAGATACTGGGAGTAATGCCGCGACTGGTGCAGATTGCCGCCGTGGAACCAAAGTGCCTCCTGCTGGGTCGGCTTCCACATGTTGCGCTGCTCGCCCTCCCACGGGCCGGGGTCCTTGGTGGTATCGGAACCAAGACCCCAGACCTTGCCGACCTTGTCGGCGACGTTCTTCGAGATCAGGTCGGCGGCCCAACCGTTCATCGAGCCATAGCCGGTGGCATAGACGACGAGATCGGCGGGGAGTTCGCTGCCGTCCACGAACCTGACGCCGGTTTCGGTCAGTTCCCGCACCGCAGCGCCCTTGCCGCTCTTGAGCTTGATCGAACCGTCGATCACGAGATCGCAGGCGCCGACGTCGATGTAATAGCCCGAACCGCGGCGCAGGTACTTCATGAACAGGCCGGAGCCGTCGTCGCCCCAATCATGCATGAAGCCGACTTTCTCCAGCGCGGCGTAGAAATCCTTGTCGCGCTCGCGCATCTGCTCGTAGAGCGGGATCTGGAATTCGTGCATGATCTTGTAGGGCAACGAGGCGAAGATCAAATCGGCCTTGCGCGTGGTCATCCCGCTCGCCACCGCCTGCTCCGAATAGAGCGCGCCGAGCCCGATATCCATCAGCGTGTCGGATTTCACGATATGCGTGGACGAGCGCTGCACCATGGTGACGTCGGCGCCACCTTCCCATAGCGCCGCGCAAATATCGTGGGCGGAGTTGTTGGAGCCGATCACCACCACCTTCTTGCCGCGATATTTCTCCGGCCCCGGGTGGGTCGAGGAATGCTGCTGCTCACCCTTGAAGATGTCCTGCCCCTTGTAGGTGGGCCAGTTCGCCTTGCCCGACATGCCGGTCGCCAGCACGAGCTGCTTCGGCTTGAGCGTGATCTCCTTGCCGTCGCGCTCGACCACGACGGTCCATTCCCCGGCCTTCTCGTCATACTTGGCCGACTTCGCCGTGGTCGAGCTCCAGTAGTTGAGCTCCATGACCTTCGTGTACATCTCCAGCCAGTCGCCGATCTTGTCCTTCGGCGCGAACACCGGCCAGTTTTTCGGGAAGTCGATATAGGGCAGATGGTCGTACCAGACCGGATCGTGCAGGCAGAGCGACTTGTATCGCTTGCGCCAGGAATCGCCGGCGCGTTCGTTCTTCTCGATGATGATGGTTGGCACGTTCAATTGCCGCAGCCGCGCGCCAAGCGCGATGCCGCCCTGGCCACCGCCGATGATCAGCGCATAGGGTTGTTTTGCATGACCCAGCTCGGTGATTTCCTGGTCACGTTCCTCGCGCCAGCTCTTACGGTCCTTGCCATGGCCGTGCTTGGCGCCGAGCGGACGGGTGGAGCCGGACTTTTCCTCATGTCCCTTGATCTCGGCCATGGTGGTGAGCAAGGTCCAGATGCGTCCATCCTTCATGCGCAGGTGACCATAGCCGCGCGCGACATCGGTCTCGAATTCGATCCAGCTCTCGATGATGCCGCCGGCCTCGCTCGCGGCTTCGCCATCGGCAATGCGCCATCCCGACGGTTTGCTATCCGCAAGCCGCGCTTGAAGCATGTCGCGGATCTGATCCTTGCCTTCCATGGTTTTGATGTTCCAGGTGAAGGTGACCAGATCGCGCCAGTAGCAATCGGTCTGGAACAGCGCGATCGCGCGTTCGATGTCACCCGACGACAATGCGACGTTGAACTCGTCGAGCAGCGCGGTGATCTTTCCGTCCGGGGCCTTCGTGAGCATGGTTTCATTCTCCCATATGCCGGCGTCGATCGCCTTTGCGTCGTGGGTCCGGCGCGTTTGTTAGCGAGGTCGAATCTTGCCTCGACCACCGTGTCAGCAAGCCTCATGCCATTGCGGCGAATCTCGAAAAACGCTCGGCATTTCCTCGCGTTAGCTGTCGGCGCCAGGCCGCCTCACTTGTTGCGTCATGCAACAGGTGTTGCACGCAACAAACTTGATCGGCGGCACAATCCGAGTGACACTCGACGCAACAACGTGCGGGGAAACATCCAGGAGCATCAGCCGTGACGACGGAGCGGGCTGCGCACATCGACGAGCTGGTTCGCGTTGCGGACGGCCAGAGCAGCGCGCGTGACGCAATCATCCATCAGTCGTGGGTGCGATGCGTCTCCGAACACAAGCTCGATCCGTTGGTGCTGCGCGACGCTCATATCGTAACGTCCGGGCGGCTGCGCGAGCATCGCGACGCCATGGACGAGTTCCTGCACACGGCGCGCTTCGGCGTCGAGATGCTGTATCGTCAGATCGCCGGACTCGGCTATGTGCTGCTGCTCACCGATGCCAGGGGCATCACGGTGGATTTCATCGGCGACCCGACATTCAACAACACGCTTCGCAGGGCCGGCCTCTATCTCGGCGCCGACTGGAACGAGCCGCATGCCGGCACTTGCGCAGTCGGCACCTGCATCGCGACCGAAGAAGCCCTGACGGTGCATCAATCCGACCATTTTGACGCCACCCATATTCCGCTGACCTGCACGGCCGCGCCGGTCTTCGATCCCAGCGGCAAGCTCGCTGCGGTCTTGGATATCTCCGCGCTGCGCTCGCCGGAACCGAAGGCCAGCCAGTTCCTGGCGCTGCAACTGGTCAAGTCGTTTGCTCACAAGATCGAGAATGCGAATCTGCTGAACCGTTTCCGGCAGGAATGGATCATCAAGCTGTCCGGCTCCGCGGAATTCGCCGATGTCGATCCGGACTATGTGATGGCCGTCGATAGCAGCGGCCACATCATCGGCTTCAACAATCGCGCAAGGCAGCTGCTCGCCCGCGAACTGGCCAAGCGTCCGGACCTTCGCCTGCGGGCCGACGGCTTCGGCGTGTCCGACATCTTCGAATGCACCATCGACGATCTGCCGCGCTTCGCCCATTCGCGCCCCACCGGCCAACGCACGCTACGACTAGCCAACAGCGGCACGACGCTGTTCGCGCAGACCTTGCCGCCCCCGAACAAGCTGGCGGCGCCGGCGTCCTCCCGCAGTGAGTCGGCGCTTCCGGCGCCACTACGGAACCTGTTCCGCGGCGATCCCGCGATGCATCACGTGGTGACGCGCGCCGCCAAGCTCATCAACACCCAGATGGGCTTGCTCATCACCGGCGAAACCGGCACCGGCAAGGAGCACCTGACGAAGGCGCTGCATTCGGTCAGTGCGCGGGCAGGCAGACCGTTCGTCGCCGTCAACTGCGCCGCGCTGCCGGAAAGCCTGATCGAGAGCGAGCTGTTCGGCCACGAGGCAGGCGCCTTCACCGGAGCGGCGGCCAAGGGCAAGAAGGGCCTCGTGCTCGAAGCCGACGGCGGCACCCTGTTCCTTGACGAGATCGGCGACATGCCGATCTCGTCGCAGACGCGCCTGTTGCGCGTGCTCGCCGAGCGCGAGGTGACCCCGGTCGGCCGCACCCGGCCGGTCCCGCTCAATGTCCGCGTCATCGCTGCCACCCATCGCGACCTCGTCGCGCTTGTGAAGGCGGGGCAGTTCCGCGAGGATCTCTATTTCCGCCTCAACGGCGCGGTGCTTGCGCTGCCTCCGCTGCGTCAGCGCACCGATATCGAGTGGCTGATCGATCAATCCCTGCATCGGCTTTCGACGGAGCACAAGGCCAACTATGCGCTGACGGCAAGCGCGCGCAGCGCGCTGCTCAAGTACCAATGGCCCGGCAACATCCGCGAGCTGATCAATGCGCTCGATCATGGTTGCGCGCTGTCGAACGACGGCACGATCGATCTTGCCGATCTGCCGGACCGGATCGCTCATCCCCTGGGTGAGGATATCTCCGGAAAGCCGGTACGTGGCAGAGCGGCGACGTCGCGGCAAGCCGATGCGCTACTTGCGGCGTTGCGCAACAATCGCTGGAATGTCTCGCAGGTGGCACGCGAACGCGGCGTCGATCGTTCGACCATCCATCGCCAGATTCTCCGCTTCGGCATCACGATGCCGAAAGACCTGACCTGAGCGCAGTCGCTGCCCGCCGTCGCTGACTGCCACCGTCTGATACGACATCCCTGCCGAACGGTGGCGCGAACCCATTACATAATTGAAATTGCATGTGATTTTTCCTGCCCCAGTCGTTCGGCCACCGTCTTCGGCCCACCCGCTGTCGCAAGCGAAATTCAGCACGCCTCACGACAGCGTGCGCCGTTCGCTGCGGGATCGTAGTATTGTCGTCGGCAGCCGTCGAAGCTAGGATTTCGCGTAGCATTCGATCGCGACGCACGAAGAGATGCACTCCAGAATCAAGCGGATGGTCGCGGCTGCGATCGGACGGCACGGCAAATGGAGGACATTATGGCGTGGCGTGACGACAAGGCCCGGGCAGCCCTGATCCGCGATGCAGCGGGCAGCGTGCCAGCGGGCAAGAGCCCCCGGGCCTTTGCCGAGCCCTTGTTCGGCTACACCAATATCGAGGATCTCGCCAATTACGATGCCGCCTCGCTTGCCCTGCTGGCGGAGCAGGCCTGGGAGCACGTGCAGCGGCGCACGGCCGGCAGCGCCGATATCCGCGTCGTCAATCCGACGTTGCCGAACGGACGCGAGATTTCCGTGCTCGAAATTCTCAACGACAACATGCCTTTCCTGTTCGATTCCACCATGGCGGAGCTCGCCGAGCAGGGCCTCGAGGTCACCCTGGTCGCTCACCCGATCATCGCGGTGGAGCGCGACGATGGAGGCAAGCTGCTGCGATTCTACGGGGAAGCACTGCCGGACGGAGCAAAGGGCGCGCGCGAAAGCCTGATTCATCTCCACATCACCCGCCTGGATGCGGATTCCGATCGCCAGAAGCTGATCGACGGCCTGACCAGGACGTTGAACAATGTCCGCGCCTGCGTTGCCGACTGGCGCGTCATGCGTGACAGTGTCGAGGAAGCGATCAAGACGTTCTCTTCCAATCCGCCGCCGCTGCCGATCGACGAACTCGCCGAAGCCAATCAGTTCCTGCAATGGCTCTGCGCGGACAATTTCACTTTCCTCGGCGTGCGCAAATATCGCTTCTCGCCCGACAGCGACGCGTCGGACGACATTACAACCGGCGAAGGCCTCGGCATTCTGCGCGATCCGGACGTGAAGGTCCTGCGTCGCGGCAGCGAAATGGTGGTGATGACACCGGAAATCCGCGAGTTCATGCACGAGCCGACCCTGCTGATCGTCATCAAGGCCAATGTCTCCAGCCGCGTCCATCGCCGCACCCGGATGGATTATGTGGGCATCAAACTCTACTCGCCCGACGGCCGGCTCGAAGGCGAGTTGCGCGTCGTCGGCCTTTTCACCTCGGGCGCCTATACTCGCTCGGTACGGCAGATCCCTTATGTTCGCCACAAGGTTTCGCGGGTGCTGCAGCGCGCGGGCTTCGACCCGAACGGTCATTCCGGCAAGGCGCTGATGCATATTCTCGAAGATTATCCGCGCGACGAGCTGTTCCAGATCGACGTCGACACGCTCTACAACTTCGTCATCGAGATCCTGATCCTCTACGAGCGTCCGCGCGTCCGGGCGCTGCCGCGGGTCGACAAGTTCGATCGCTTTGTCTCCATCCTCACCTTCATTCCGCGCGACAAATACGACACCGACGTCCGCACGCGCGTCGGAGCCTTTTTGGCGCAGGCCTACAAAGGGAAGCTGTCCGCCTCCTACGTGTCATTCCCGGAAGGGGCGCTTGCGCGCGTCCACTTCATCATCGGACGCTATGAAGGCAAAACGCCCGTCGTCGACCGCGCCCTGCTCGAAGCCGGGATCAGCGCCATTGCCGCGACCTGGGCCGACAAGCTGAAGGCCGCGCTTACCGCGTCGACCGATGGCATGCGGGCGCGCATGCTCACCAACCGATATGCCCAGGCCTTCAGCGGCGGCTATACCGAGGTGTTCGGCGCGGAACAGGCGATCGCCGATATCACGACCGTCGAAAAGTTGACGCCGGCGCGCCCGGTGACGATTTCGGTTTACCGCATCGAAGGCGACGATCCGAGGCGCTTCGGCCTGAAGGTGTTTTCGGACGCCGTACCACTGTCGTTGTCCTACCGCGTGCCGGTGATCGAAAATCACGGCCTGCGTGTGGTCAACGAACGCACCTATCAGGTCGTGCCCGGTACCAGGCCTGCGCCGGTCTGGCTGCACGACATGACGATCGAGACCAGTGACGGCCAGCCCATCGAGATCAACCCGGAATTCAGCCATCGCCTGGAAGCCTCGATCATGGCGGTGGTGACCGATCGCGCCGAATCTGACGGATATAACGGCCTGATCCTGCGCACCGCCCTAAGTTGGCGGGAAGTCTCGACCATTCGGGCGCTGTCGCGTTATTTGCACCAGATCCGCGCTCCGTTCACCCAGGATTACATGTGGGAGACCTTGCGCAAGAACGCCGCGATCACGGCCAGTCTGGTCGCGATGTTCCAGACCCGCCTTGATCCGCGCCTCGCCTTGACGGAGGCCGAGCGCGCGGCGCGCGAGGCGGCTTTGCTTGCCGAGGTCGAGGAACAGCTCAAATCCGTCGCCTCGCTCGATGAAGACCGCATCCTGCGCCGCTTCACCAATCTGGTGCAGGCTACCGTTCGCACCAATCTGTGGCAGATCGGCGAGGATGGACACCCGCGTCCGGTGATCTCCTTCAAGTTCGAGGCGCGCCGGATCGACGACTTGCCCGCTCCACGACCGCTCTACGAGATCTTCGTCTATTCCCCTCGTGTCGAAGGTATCCACCTGCGCTTCGGCAAGGTTGCGCGCGGTGGCTTGCGCTGGTCCGACCGGCCGCAGGATTTCCGCACCGAGATCCTCGGCCTGGTGAAAGCGCAGCAGGTCAAGAACGCCGTGATCGTGCCGGTCGGAGCCAAGGGCGGCTTCGTGCCCAAGCGCCTGCCGCCGCCTTCCAAGCGCGACGCCTGGCTCGCGGAGGGCACCGAAAGCTATCGCATCTTCGTTCGCTCGCTGCTCGAACTCACCGATAATCTCGACGGCGACATCGTCGTGCCGCCCGAATCCACCGTGCGCCACGACGGCGACGACCCCTACCTCGTCGTCGCCGCCGACAAGGGCACCGCCACCTTCTCCGATGTTGCCAACGCGATCTCGGCCGAGAAGAACCATTGGCTCGGCGATGCCTTCGCATCTGGCGGCAGCCAGGGTTACGATCACAAGAAGATGGGGATCACGGCGCGCGGCGCCTGGACGGCGGTCAAGCGCCACTTCCGCGAGCTCGGCACCGACATTCAGACCATGCCGTTCACCGCGGTCGGCGTCGGCGACATGTCGGGCGACGTTTTCGGCAATGGCATGCTGCTCTCGCCGGCGACAAGGCTAGTGGCGGCTTTCGATCATCGCGACATCTTCATCGATCCTTCACCCGATCCATCGACCAGCTTCGCCGAGCGCAAGCGCCTGTTCGATCTGCCGCGATCGAGTTGGCAGGACTACAACAAGTCGCTGATCTCGCAGGGCGGCGGCGTGTTCTCGCGCTCGCTCAAGGCGATCCCGCTTGCGCCGGAAGTGCGCACGCTGCTCGATCTCGACAAGCCGCAAGCCACGCCTTTCGAGGTGATGACGGCGATCCTGAAGGCTCGCGCGGACCTGTTGTGGTTTGGCGGCATCGGCACCTATGTCCGCTCCTCCGGGGAAAGCGACGACCAGGTCGGGGACCGCGCCAACGATCCGATCCGCATCGCGGGTGGCGACGTGCGCGCCCGGGTGATCGGCGAAGGGGCCAACCTCGGCGTTACCCAGCGCGGTCGCATCGAAGCGGCGCAGAAGGGCGTCAAGCTCAACACCGACGCCATCGACAATTCGGCCGGCGTGAACACGTCCGACGTCGAGGTCAACATCAAGATCGCGCTGGCGCGTCCCGAACGCGAGGGACGCCTCAGTCCCACTGACCGCAACAGCCTGCTTGCCGCGATGACCGACGAGGTCGGCGTGCTGGTGCTGCGCAACAACTATCTGCAGACGCTGGCGCTGTCGCTGGCCGAGCGCAAGGGTGTGGCCGAGACCGGTTTCCTCACTCGCCTGATGCAGTCGCTCGAACAGCGCGGCTTGCTCAGTCGCGCTGTGGAGTTCTTGCCCGACGACGCCGCGCTCACCGAGCGCACACGGCGCGGCCAGTCCCTCGCGCGGCCGGAGCTTGCCGTGCTGCTCGCCTACGCCAAGCTGACCCTCTACGATGACCTGCTCGTCACCAGCGTGCCCGATGACCCCTATCTCGCCCGCGAACTCTCCCAGTATTTTCCGCGCGAGGTTCAGGACAAATTCCCGACCGCCGCCGGATTGCATCGGCTGCGGCGGGAGATCATCGCGACCAGTCTCGCCAATGCGGTGATCAATCGCGGCGGCCCGGCCTGCGTCGTGCGCTTGATCGACGAGACCGACGCCGATATCCCGACCATCGTCATGGCCTATGTGGCGGTCGATGAATGCTACGGCCTGAAGTGGCTCAATGATGCGATCGACGCGCTCGACGCCTGCATCGACGGGCAGCTGCAGCTATCCCTCTACGCTTCAGTGCAGGATCTCCTGCTCTCCCGCATGGTCTGGTACGTGCGCAATGCCGATTTCAAGGACGGGTTGGAGGCCGTCGTCGCGCGCTTCGGCCCGGCGATCCGCCAGATCGTCGCCGGGCTCGACACTGCCTTGCCGCCGGACTTGCAAGCCGCGCGCGTCAAGCGGCGGCAGGAACTCGCCGACGCCGGTGTCCCGGCCGGCCTCGCCGGAGAGCTCGCCGATCTTGACGCTTTGGTCTCGGCTCCCGACATCGTGACGGTTGCCGAGCGCACCACGCGCCCCATCGGCGATGCCGCTGCGACCTTCTACGCCGCCGAGGCGAATTTCCGTCTCGACCGCATCATCGCCGCCGCACGCAGTGTGCCGGCCAACGATTATTTCGAACGCATGGCCATCGATCGCGCCGTCGAGCAGATCGCCGGCGCCGAAAGGAGACTGGCCGCCGATATGCTGGCAACCGGCCAGTCTGGCCAGCAGGCCGTCGAGACCTGGCTCGCGGCTCACCCCGAGGCGACGCGTATCCGCCGCTCGGTGGAGGAGATCGCTGCCAGCGGCCTGACCCTCGCCAAGCTGACGGTGGCGGCGAACCTGCTGGGGGACTTGGTCAAGGCCTGAGGGCGTGCGAGGCAGCGATGTGAGAAGCGCGATGCTGGCGCAGGTAGCTAGCCGGTAAACGGAGGAATCCAATGATCCACGCCACTTGTCATACCGCCGACAATGTTCGCTGCATCGAGTTCGATGCCACACCGTGGTTCAGCGAGGCTGACGCTCCGAGCATTATCGATTTGGCTCAACGAGGATGGACCAGCACTGCGATTGCAGATTCCCTCGAGCACAGACGAGGATACGAACGCCTCCACGACCTCATTGAGTATGCGGCGAAGCGACTGCAATTGGAGTCTTTGGAAGACCCAACCTGGGAAACCTTCGAGTGTGTCGTCGATGGACCCGAGGCCGTCGCCTGGCTCGAGAAAAACCGGCCCAACGTTATGGAAAGAATCCCCTAAGCTGGGGGAATCGCAGCAAAGGCTACGGTTGATCGGCGGCAACGAAGCGGAAATGGCGCACCCGACACGATTCGAACGTGTGACCTTTGCCTTCGGAGGGCAACGCTCTATCCAGCTGAGCTACGGGTGCGTGCAGGGGTTCATTTAGCTGATTGGCTCCGCGTCGGCAACGGCGTTGTCCAACTGGTTAAGGGCTGTAAACTGCCTCCCGACAATATGACAGGCCGCGAAAAAAGGCCGTCTTTCGAGGGAGTTTGCCCATGCGTCCGCTGGAATTCGGCTGGTATCTGCCCACGCATGGCGACACCACGGCCTATGGGCTGATGGAGGCCCAGATCGCCGGTTCGCCGGAACTCTGCGAGCGCGTGGTCGCGGCCGCTGAGGACGCCGGCTTCGAGTATCTGCTGATCCCGGTAGGCTCGGTGTGCTGGGAGGCCTGGATCACGGGCGCCTTCATGGCGGCGCGCTCCAGCCGGATCAAGCCGCTGATTGCGGCGCGGCCCGGCTATATCAACCCGGTGCTGATGGCAAAGATGATCTCGACCTTCGACCAGATGTCGGGCGGGCGGATCTGCATCAATCTGATCGCCGGCCAGAACGAGAGCGAGGTCGAGGCCGAGGGCGTGCGCTATGCCAAAGAGGAACGCTACGCGCTGATGGAGGAGGAGGTCTCGATCCTCAAGGCGCTGTGGACGACGCGCGGCCCGGTGCATTTCCAGGGCAGGTTTCACACGATCTCCGGCGCGCATATCAGGCCGCGGCCGCTGCAGCAGCCGTTCCCGAAATTCTATCTCGGCGGTGGCTCGCGGCAGGCCTGGGAGGTGTCGGCGAAGCATTCCGATGTTCATCTGTTCTGGGGCGACCTGCCGGAACGCATCGCGGAGAATATCGCCGAGATCCGGCGGATGGCGCGGGCGCATGACCGCGGGGATGCGATCGGCTTCGGCATGCGGTTGCAGGTGATCTGCCGCGAGAACGAGACGGATGCCTGGGAGGCGGCCGACCAGCTGGTGCGCCACGCCACCGAGCGGCAGAAGCAGGAGATGAAGACGCTTTACAATCGCTCGGAGGCCAACCAGCGCGTGCAGCAGCTCGCGCGCGACTACGGCGATCTCCTGATGCCGCATCTGTGGACCGGCATCACCAAGGTGCGGCCCGGCGCCGGCATCGCGGTGGTCGGCGATCCCGCGCAATGCGCCGCGACCTTGCAGCAGTTCATCGATGCCGGTTGCCACTCCTTCTGCCTGTCCGGTTATCTGCACGACGAGGAGGCCGAGCGGTTCGGCCGCCTGATCCGCCCGATCCTCGCCGCCAACAATCATGGACGGCTCGTGGCCTGAGGTGCGGGTGCGGAAGCTTTCCGAAAATTCACGGGTGAATCTGCGCCGGACGCGCCATGATCCAGCCGAGCTCGCGGCAGCAACGGAGTCGAACCATGCATCACCGGGCCTGGCTTGCGGCCGCGGCATTGCTCGTCGTGGCGGCGGCGCACGGACCCGCGGCGTCCGCGACGCAGGCACAGACCGAGCGCGACCGGAAACCGGTCAAGGAGATCGCCAATGCGCGGATTGCCGTCGGCAAAGCGAGCTTTCCGCTCTACCTCTCGGCCGACTGGTCCAACCCGCTGCCGGATGTTACGCGCGCGGTGCTCGTGCTGCATGGCGTGCTGCGCAATGCCGACGACTATTTTCGCGCGGCGCTGAGCGCGCAGGCCGCGGCCGGCGATGCCGGCGAGCATGCGCTGATGATCGCGCCGCAATTCCTGATCGAGTCCGACGTCGAGGCCTTCAAGCTGCCGGCGGAGACGCTGCGCTGGAGCCTCTATGGCTGGCAGGGCGGCGAGCCTGCGCTCGCGCCGAGCGCGGCGAGCTCGTTCGAGGCGCTCGATGCCATCCTGGCGAAGCTCGGCGACCGCAAGCTGTTTCCGAACCTGCAGCAGGTCGTCGTGTTCGGTCATTCCGGCGGCGGCCAGGTGGTGCAGCGCTATGCGATCGCGGTGAAGGGCGATCAGCTGCTGCTGCGCGAGGGCATCGGCGTGCGCTATGTGGTCGCCAATCCGTCCTCCTACGCCTATTTCACCAAGGAGCGGCCGGAGCCCGCGATCGCGGCGAACTGCCATGGCTACAACAGCTGGAAATTCGGTATGGACGACCGCCCGCCCTATCTTACCGAGCCTTCGCCGGCTGCGCTGGAGCAGGCCTATGTCGCGCGCCGCGTGATCTATCTGCTCGGAACGCTCGACACCAACCCCAATCATCCCGCGCTCGACAAATCCTGCATGGCGGAAGCCGAGGGGCCGTACCGTTACGCGTGCGGGCATTCCTATGCCGCCGTGATGCAGGCCCGCGACGGCGGCGCGCCAAACCACAGCGTGTGGGATGTGCCCGGCGTCGGCCATGCCGGCGGCAAGATGCTCAATTCGCCCTGCGGCCTGACCGCCGTATTCGACATCCCCGGCTGCGAAGCAGCGCGCTGAGCCCCCCGACACCAGAATTTGTGCGCGGAGACGGTGGCAAGCGGCACAGAGATCGCCTACGCTTGTGCCGCGAATGGAGCAGCACGACCGACAGCTCGATGGAGAACATCATGAGAGCAGGTTTGATCACGCTTCTGACAGCCGGTGCCTTCCTCGGCTTGACCCCGGCCAACGCCGCAGAGGGATGCGGTGACGGTTGCCACAGGACCTCACGAGGTGCCTGCGTGATCGACGGCTGGGGCACCGCCGCGCGGGTCAGGAATGAGTGTCCCGCCACCTCGCGCCCGCGCCCGCCGTGTGGTGGCGCTGGCTTCGTCTGGCGGCGCGACTACCAGGCTTGCAGCCAGACCACGAAGGATTGGCTCTAGTGTGCTGAATGCGAAGTTCGTGCGATTTCGCGGCAGCCACTTTCACGAACTTCGCATTCATAAAGCACTAGAATCATAAGTTTGCTAGTGTCCTTATCGAATCCGAAGTTCGCTCCGAAGGTGCGGCAAATGATGCGAACTTCGGATTCGGGACACTAGCCGTCGACGGCCTGACCAGCGTCACGCCGGCACGATCACCTTGCCGATCGGCCACAGCGCGATGCCGGCAAGCTTGAGATGCGCCCAGGCGAACGGGATGCCGATGATGGTCACCGCCAGCAGGATCGCGGTGATCACATGGCCGATCGCGAGCCACCAGCCGGCCAGGATGAACCAGATCAGATTGCCGATCACGCCGAGCGGTCCGGTACCGATGTCGGACGTGCCGGTCACCTCATCGCGGCGCACCGCACGCGAGCCGAACGGGAGCAGCGTGTAGACGGCGATGTTGAAGGCGGCGCGCGCCCAGGGCAGCCCGATAATGGTCACCGCCATGATCACGGCGGCGACCAGCCAGCCGAACGCCATCCACGCGCCGCCGATCAGGATCCAGAGGATGTTCAGGAGGATAGATACAGGCTGCATGGCTGACACCTTCGCGCCGCTTGGGACTGCTCTTTATATACGCCGCCGCCCGGGGCTGCGGTAGGTGTGGCCTAACCGCGCGCCTGCCGTGACGAGGCGCTTCACCGGCGGCTGGCACCGAACGACAGCTGGCATCTCATTGCATCCATCGCGACGGCAATTAATCTCGCGCGACCGGGCAGGGCGCAAAGACGCCTGCACCGAAAAGGGAGAACAACAATGAGAACAATATTCGGAGCAGGGATCTTGGCGGCGCTGGCATTGTCGGTGTCGGCCGTGCGGGCTGAGGACGCCGTGCGCTTCGCGCCGCTGAAGGCGGAGGAGCTGTCGCCGGCGCAAAAGGCCTGGGCCGACATGATCAGCGCGCCGCCGCGCAATGGCAAATTCACCGCGCCGCCCTACCGCGCCTATATCCGCAATCCCGATCTGGCACCAAAGCTGTCGAACCTGTCGGAGTATCTGCGGTGGAATACCTCGCTGCCGGCGCGGCTCAGCGAAATGGCGATCCTGATCACGGCGCGGCACTGGACCGCGCAATATGAATGGTCCGCGCACCATCCGCTGGCGATCAAGGGCGGGCTCGATCCGAAAATCGCGGACGCGATCGCCAAGGGCACGCGGCCCGAGAGCATGAAGGACGACGAGGCCGCGCTGTACGATCTCGGCATCGCGCTCTATCGCGACAAGAAGGTCAGCGACGCTGTCTACAAGGCGGCGCTGGATAGATTCGGCGAGCGCGGCATCACGGATATCATCGCCATCATGGGCTATTACGACATGGTCTCGATGATGCTGATCACGATGCAGGCCGGTCCCGCGAATAACGGCGTGCAGCCGTTGGCGGTGCTGGAGAAGTAGGGCGTCTGCAGTGGTCTCGCGTTCTTACCTCTCCCGCCTGCGGGCGAGGTCGACGTGCGCGCAGCGCGCGGCGGGTGGGGGCTCTCTCCCCAGTTTTGACTCGTGGTGAAACCCCTACCCCAACCCTCCGCCGCAAGCGGGAGAGGGAGCGCAGTCACATCGCGCGCTTACCGCCGGAAACCGCTGGCGCGCGAATAGCCCTGGCGGCCTTCCTGGGCGGGGCGCGCGGCCATGCTGGCGCGCGTTTCGCTGGCGACCGGCGTCGCCGGCTTCAAATCCTCGAGGAAGATCGGTTTGGCGAAGTAATAGCCCTGGGCATAGCGGATCTTGGTCGCGGCCTGCAGATAGGTGAGTTCCTCGTAGGACTCGATACCCTCGGCGATCACGGTCATGCCGAGCGCCTCGCTCAGCGATTCGATTGCGCGCAAGATGCCCTGGCTGCGCGGCCGCTGATGGATGTCGGTGATGAAGGAGCGGTCGATCTTGATCTCGTCGGCGGTGATATCGGCGAGCGCCGACAGCGACGAATAGCCGATGCCGAAATCGTCGATCGAGATGCCGACGCCGATGCCGCGCAGGATCGGCAGGATCTGGTCCTGGAAATGCGACCGCGTCACGAACGCGTCCTCGGTTACCTCGATCATGAAGCGTTTGGGGAAGCCGGTCTCCTCGAGCGCGCGCGCGAACCGGCGCATGAATTCGAGGTTGGAGGCCTGCTTGGCGGCGACATTGATGCTGATCGTCGCCGTCGGACCGAACGTGTCGTTGATCAGGTCGATCGACTTGACGATCTCCGCCAGCACCAGGAACGTCAGCTCGTCGATCAGGCCGAGCTCGACCGCGAGATCGATGAAGGTGCCCGGCGCCTGGATCACGCCCTCGTCGTCGCGCAGCCGCACCAGCGCCTCGATGCCCTTCACCTCCTGGGTGCGGATATCGACCTTGGCCTGGAACGCGCAGCAGAAACGCTTTTCCAGGATCGCCAGCCGCAGCGACTGCTCGATCTTCATCCGCGCCAGCGCCTCGCGCTCCATGCTGTTGTCGAAGAACGCGGTCGAGCCCTTGCCGTTGTTCTTGACGCGGTACATCGCGATATCGGCATTCTGGCGCAGCGCCTCGTAGCTCCGGCCATGCATCGGATAGAGGCTGACGCCGATCGAGGTCGAGGCGAAGATCTCGGAGTCCTCGATGAAGAACGGCGCCTTCAGCCGCTCCTGCATGACATGGATGAATTCGGCGACTTCGTCATTGCCGCTGATCGGGTTGAGCAGCAGCAGGAATTCATCGCCGGAGATGCGCGACAGGATATCGGTGTCGCGCAGCGCGTGGCCGAGTCGCTTCGACAGCTCAACGAGCAGCGCATCGCCGATCGCGTGGCCGTAATAGTCGTTGATGTGCTTGAAGTTGTCGACGTCGAGGAAGGCGAGCGCGAAATGGCCTTGCGAATCGTCGCGGATCAAGCCGTTGACGCGGTGCTCGATCACCCGGCGGGTCGGCAGGCCGGTCAGCTCGTCGTAATAGGCCGAGCGGAACAGCTGGTCCTCGAACGCCTTCTGCTCGCTGATGTCGGTCGAGGTCGAGATCAGGAGATTGCGACCGGCGATCCGGACGGGCCGGTGCGAGGTCAGGAACACGTATTTGGATGCGCCGCAGGAGAGCGTTTCCTCGAGCACCACCGGACGGCCGCTGCGCAGCAGGTCCAGGTTGGCGGCGTGGCGCTCGTCGACCGGGGACGGCTGGCTCGCGCTGGCGGCCAGCTGCAGCTGGCTCGCGGCTGCTTCATTCACCAGGATGATCTGGCCCTGCTCGTCCTGGACGGTCACTCCCGCCGGAAGGAGTTGGAGAAGGTCGCGCAGGATACGCAATTCATTGCCGGAAATATCGTCTTGGCCGGGCACTGCCGCGCCCGCCTGAAAATCGTGTCTGGTGAGACTGTGCATGCGCCGACCTTGGCAAAGTCCGTTGTAGTTTTGGTTAAGCGGACCTGCGAAATGCCGTGACAGAATGAGACCGCGACGGCTTTCGCAAGCCGTCGCGGCAATCGTCATTAACAGAGTATCAATGTCGGCCGCGACCGCTGGTGAAAGCGATTGCGCTGCGCGCGGTTGCATCAACACATGCGCGTGTGCCGGAAAGCCGACTTATCAACAGCTCGGAAGCTTGCACTGCATGGTGCAGTGAACACCGGTCTTCAGGTAACTGATCTCGGTCTTGCCGTCGAACGGCCGCAGCGCCGACTTGAGCAGCTTGGTGCCGAAGCCGGCTTCGCCGATCGTCTCGACCACTGGTCCCTCGGTCTCGTCCCAGATCACGTTGAGACGTCCGTCGTCGACCGTCCATGACACTTGTAAAAATCCGCGCGGCGAGGAGAAGGCGCCGTATTTTCCGGCGTTGGTTGCGAGCTCATGGAAGATCAGCGCCAGCGAGACGGCGAGCTTGGCGGGCAGGAACAGCTGCTCGCCATTGAGGTTGAACCGCACGTGGCCGTAGGGCCCGAGTTCCGAGCGCAGCAAATCCTTGATATCGCAGCCATAGCCGTCGACCCGCGCGATCAGATCGTCGGTTGCCGAGAGCGCGCGGATGCGATGGTCGATGCGCTGCCAGACATCGGGCCGGTCCTGCAGCGCCTGATGCAGCACGGCGTGAATGGTCGAGGACTTGTTCTTCAGCCGGTGCTGCAATTCGTCGACCACCACCTTGCGGTACTGCTCTTCCTCGATCAGCCGTTTGGAAACTTCGCGCTGCTGTGCGACCAGGGAACGGTAATGCTCGACGCCCCAGATCGCGATGCCGCACACAACCCAGAAGATCATCAGCAGCGCAAAGCGTGCCGGATCGGCGTGCGCGCCGCTGAAATTGAGCACGACGCCGAGCAGGCCGCTCGCCAGCGCGGTCGCGATCCCGATCCGGAAACCGCCAAGGGCGGTGGCAAAGAACACCGCCGGGAAATAGGGCGTGAAGAACACATCCGGCCGGATCTGGGCGAGCCCGAAGCGCGCGGCCGTGGCCAAAACGAGACAAAGCACCGCGAAGGCGACCGCAAGCCGCACCGACGGCTGGGCATCGCCCCGCCAACACGCCCTGAAATCGTCGATCCACTTCGCCATCGGTCGTTCCAGTTCACGTGAACAGGCGACCCAAAATAAGGCCGCTGCGACCGAAAAACCGCAGTAGTGGCCTTCTGGCCACAGGCGGACCTCGCGACCGTGGCGGCTTGCAAGTACTTGTATTGGCAGCAGGAGCTGGGGAATATCCGCAACATCATACGTAAGTTGAGGGGACCGACATGGGACGGCTGAACGGCAAGGTCGCGGTGATCACAGGGGCGACCAGCGGCATCGGGCTGCGCACGGCGGAGATCTTTGTCGCGGAGGGCGCGAAGGTGGTGATTGCCGGACGCCGCGCGCCGGAGGGCGAGGCACTGGCGCAACAGCTCGGCGAGACCTGCGTGTTCCGTCAGACCGACGTCACGGTCGAGGAACAGATGCAGGCGCTGATCGCGCTTGCGGTTGAGAAGTTCGGCCGGATCGACTGCCTGTTCAACAATGCCGGCGGCCCGGCGCAGACCGGGGGCATCGAAGGCCTCGACGTCGAGCGGTTCGATGCCGCGATGGCGACGCTGGTGCGCAGCGTCATGCTCGGCATGAAGCATGCCGCGCCCTACATGCGCAAACAGGGCTCCGGCAGCATCATCAACAATGGCAGCATCGCCGGACGGCTCGCCGGCTTCTCGTCGTCGATGGTCTATGGCGCCGCGAAGGCCGCGGTCATTCATTTCACCAAATGCGTGGCGATGGAGCTCGGCGAGTCCGGCATCCGCGTCAACTCGATCTCGCCCGGCGCGATCGCTACCGGCATTTTCGGCAAGGCGCTCGGGCTGTCGACGGAAGCGGCGGAGAAGACCGCGGCCGTGATGCGCGAGGTCTACAAGGCGGCGCAGCCGATCCCGCGCGCCGGACTGCCCGACGACATCGCGCATGCCGCGGTGTTCCTGGCGAGCGACGAATCGAGTTTCATCAACGGCCATGACCTCGTCATCGACGGCGCCATCACCGGCGGCCGCAACTGGAGCCAGCAGCAGGCGGGCTACGTCGCGCTGCGCAAGGCGTTCGATCAGGGCGCGGGGTAGCAGCATCCGTCATTGCGAGTGGAGCGACTTGTCCGCAGAAGCATTGGCGAAGGCGGGAGTAATCCATAGCGTGCGCTGCCGATTCCCTCAGGGCGAGGAAAATGCATGAAGCGCGTCTTGATCACGGGCATGTCTGGAACGGGGAAATCGTCCGCGATCGAAGAGTTGGTTGCGCGCGGTCATCGGGCTTACGACCTTGACACACCCGAATGGTCTCACTCGCACGCGGCATGTGCGGGTGATGACGCCGCATTGTTTGGCGTTTGAAGCGCAAACCATCCCCACCGTCGTCCCGGCGCAGGCCGGGACCCATAACCACGAATGGTGATTGTTGCCCAATGCTGGAAGGACGAGCCCCTTTCACAACACCCGCCGCGGCGTATGGGTCCCAGCCTGCGCCGGGACGACGGCGGTGGGTGTGGCGCGAGCTGGCGTTCTTTCTTCCTCCAGCGCTTTTTCTTCCTCCAGGAAGGATCACAAATCACGCCTTCTGTTTCGCCGCGGCCTTAGTAAGATCCGGTGCGTTCACGGCGGGGATCGCGACGCGGCCGGGGCCGGTTTGCTGGAGGGCGGCGGCGGCCTTGTCGTTCTGCATGATCTTGGCCATGACAGCCTGGCCGGCGCGCTCGAACACGGCGCGGTTGTCGATCAGGAACTGGCGCGACTTGCGCAGGCCGTCGATATAGCCATTGATCTCGGGCACGACATAGCGCGCGACCATGTCCCAGCTGCGGCGGGTATTTTCCGGATTGGCCCAGTCGTGCGCGAAGCCGATGATCGAGCCGACGCCGCCCGACACATCGACCAGGTTCTTGATCATCTTGATCAGATCATCCGGCGTGCCGATGGTGGACGCGGCGCCTTCGACGAACGCGGTCTTGTCGACGGCCTCATCGGGCGAGGAGAACGCGGTCAGGCCCGGCCGCATCAGGGTGCCGACGTTATATTCGTTGTGCCAGCGCATCAGCCCGGCACCGGCCTCGCGCCGCGCCTGCTCGCGGGTCTCGGCGATGTGCCAGGACAGCAGCACGCGCCAGTTGGCGCGGCTCACCGTGGTGCCGGCCTTCTTGGCGGCATCCTCGGCGAACTGCCATTGCTGCGGCAGCGCCATCAAGCCCTGGGTCGACATCGAGCCCAGCGAGATGATGCCGATGCCGTATTTGCCGGCGAGCGTCATGCCCGACGGCGAGATCTGCGAGGCCACCACGAACGGCATGTCCTCCTGCAGCGGCAGGATCTGCAACGCGGCGTCGTGCATCTCGAACCAGTCAGTCTTGGCGGTGACGCGCTCGCCGTTGAACAGGCGGCGGATCACCGCGATCGCCTCGTCCTGGCGATCGCGCTGGGTCATCGGGTCGATGCCGAGCGTGTGGGCGTCGGAAGCGAGCGCGCCGGGGCCGGAGCCGAAGATGGCGCGGCCGCCGGTCATATGGTCGAGCTGCACCATGCGCTGCGCGACGTTGAAGGGGTGGTGATAGGGCAGCGAGACCACGCCGGTGCCGAGCTTGATGCGCTTGGTGCGCTCGCCGGCGGCGGCCAGGAACATTTCCGGCGAGGCGATGGTCTCCCAGCCCGAGGAGTGGTGCTCGCCGCACCAGAATTCGTCGTAACCGAGCGCGTCGAGCTGCTCGACGAAATCGAGGTCGCGGCGGAATTGCAGCATCGGATGCTCGCCGATCGGGTGATGCGGGGCGAGGAAGGCTCCGAACTTGAGGCGCGCCATGGGTCGTTCTCTCCGGACTATTGTTATCGGGGGCTTTCCGCCAACCTACGGGGTGGCCCGGGGCAAGGCAATGCTCGGGGGTTGCGGCGGTCGCATGGTTGTTGCGCAAATCGGCGGCGATTGCCGCCGTCCGGAATGTTTCCTAGCGCGTCAACGCAAATTGGCAGCCGGGGCTCGAGCGTCTGTGATCCCGGGCTTACCTCGCAGGTAATCGAAGCGATGACCGGAATCTGCTGATGTCCGCTATAACGTCATTTCGGGCAGGACAGGACATGCACCAGATCGTTTCGACGCGAGCGGACACGTCCCGCCGCTGGTGGGTGCTGGCGATCGTAGTGTCGGCGCAATTCATGTTCGGGGTCGATGCCTTCATCGTCAACGTCGCGATCCCGACGATCGCGGCGGAGCTGCACGCGACGCCGGCAGAGATCGAGGCCGTGATCGCGATCTACCTGATCGCCTATGCCACGCTGGTGGTCACCGGCGGCCGGCTTGGCGACATCCATGGCACCAGGAACGTGTTCATCGCCGGCGTCGCCGGATTCTCGGTGACCTCGCTGTGGTGTGGTCTCGCGCAGTCCGGACCAGAGCTGATCATCGCCCGGCTGGCGCAGGGTGCGACCGCGGCGCTGATGGTGCCGCAGGTGCTGGCGACGCTGCATCTGTTGTTCTCGGGCGCCGCCCGCGCGCGGGCGTTCGGCATCTACGGCATCGTGCTGGGGCTCGCCGGCGCCGCCGGCTTCATGCTCGGCGGCGTGTTGGTGACGCTCGACCTCGCCGGGCTCGGCTGGCGCGCGGTGTTTTTCGTCAACGTGCCGTGCGGCGTCGTCATCATCGCGGCGGCATTGAAGATCATGCCGACGGTGCCGCGCCGGGCCGGCACGCGGCTCGATATCCCGGGCGCGATCGTGCTGTTCGCGGGCCTGCTGTGCCTGATCGGTCCGCTGCTGTTTGGCCATGATCTCAACTGGACGGCATGGGTCTGGCTGGTGATGGCCGTGGGCATCGCTGTGATCGCGACCTTCGTGCGGCTCGAGCGGTCCGTCGCGCGCCGCGGCGGCATGCCGCTGATCGATCTGTCGCTGCTGTCGGATCGCGCCTTCATGCGCGGCCTGGTCGCGGTGTTTTTCTTCTTCTTCGCCAACCTGTCGTTCTACCTGATCATGACCATGTTCATGCAGAAGGGCTTGCAGATTCCGCCGCTACAGGCCGGGCTGGTGTTCGTGCCGCTGGCGCTGACCTTCGTGGTTGCCTCGCGTCACAGCGGCGTGCGCGCAAGGCATCGCGGCACGCTGGTGCTGATCGAGGGCTGTGCGCTGCAGATCGTCGGTCTCGCCGTGCTCGTCGCGACAATTGAGGTGGTCGCGGCACCGTCGGCACTGCTGCTCGCGCTGGCGCTGATGATCTTCGGCTACGGCCAGGGGCTTGTCATGGCGCCATTGTCGAGCGCGGTGCTCGCGAGCGTGCGGCCCGCCAGCGCCGGTGCCGGCTCCGGCATGTACGGCACGACGACGCAGATCGGCAACGCGGCCGGCGTTGCCGCGATCGGCGCAGTCTTCTTCGCAATCGAGAGTACGATGTCAGCACGTCTGGCGCTGTTTGCGGCATGCGCATTGTTTGTGCTGTCGATCGCAATTTCAGCCGCATTTCTGTCATGGATGCGCCGCGCCACGGCGTGAATCCGGCGCCACGCGGCGCGCATTCCTGAAAAGTTGGTGCTCAAACAAGGTGCTATGGCAACTATTTCGGCCGGCTCGCAGCGCGATCACGCATTAACGCCGATTCTCACAAATTCCGCAGGGAAAGACAGCACACGGCCTTTTCATTTTGCAGTGCAGCAATTATCTGATCGGGTGACACAGAAGACCAAATCACCTCAGGAGTTGCTGTTGTCCCTGATCAACAACGTCGAATTTCTGCGTCATCTGCCGAAGATGAACGCGTTCAGCGGCCTTGGCGCACTCGCGCCGGCCGTGCCGACGCCGCTCGTCGAGACGACCGAATTCGGCGTCAACCCCGGCGATCTGAAGATGTTCTCGTTCGTGCCCGCGCAGCTGGCGCGGTCACCCGCGCTCGTCGTGGTGCTGCATGGCTGCGGCCAGACTGCAGCGTCCTACGATCTCGGTGCCGGCTGGTCGGCGCTTGCGGCGCATTACGGCTTCGCACTGCTGATGCCGGAGCAGCAGGCGTTGAACAACGGCAACACCTGCTTCAACTGGTTCAACCCGCAAGACATCGCGCGCGGGCAGGGCGAGGCCGCGTCGATCAGGCAGATGATCGCGCATCTGGTCGGCACGCATGAGATCGACCCGCGCCGCATCTATGTGACGGGTCTGTCCGCCGGCGGCGCGATGGCCTCGGTCATGCTCGCGACCTATCCGGATGTGTTCGCGGCCGGCGCCATCATCGCCGGCCTGCCGTTCGGCGTCGCCACCGATCTGCGCGAAGCGCTGCACGCGATGATGCATGGCAGCGCGCTCTCCGCGCCCGAGCTCGGCGGTCTGGTGCGCAACGCGTCGACGCATGGCGGCGCCTGGCCGAAGATTTCGGTGTGGCACGGCAGTGCCGACCGCACCGTGCATCCCGGCAATGCCGATGCAATCGTGCGGCAGTGGCTCGACGTGCACGGCCTGCCGCTTGCCGCGATGTCGAAGGCGGATGTCGACGGCCATCCGCGCGAGGTGTGGTGGAACGCCGACGGCGAAACGCTGGTCGAGTCCTACACCATCGCCGACATGGCGCATGGCACGCCGCTCGGGCTTGCCGACAATGACGAGCGCTATGGCGTGGAGGGCGCGTTCCTGATCGAGGCCGGGATCTCCTCCTCCTATCACATCGCGAGCTTCTTCGGCCTGACCGACAAGGTCCGTCAGCCGCATATCGCGCCGACCGGAATTCCGCGCGAGCGCGCTGACACGGTCTCGATGACGGTACCGGTGCCCGCGGCCGAGCCGGAGGTGGCATCCGGCCGCAAGAGCGATCGGCCGCGCAAGCGACGGAGCAAGGGTGTCGATGTCGGCGGCGTCATCACGCGGGCGCTCACCGCCGCGGGGCTGATGAAGTAGCTACATCTCGCCGGTCAGGAACGGATTCGTCATCCGCTCCTGGCCGATGTTCGATCCGGCGCCATGGCCGCAGATGAAGCCGACATCGTCGCCGAGCGGCAGCAGCTTGTCCTTGATCGACTGGATCAGGGTCGGGTGGCTGCCCCCGGGCAAATCGGTGCGTCCGACCGAGCCGGCGAACAGCACGTCGCCGACATGGGCGAAGCGCAGCTCCTTGTTGAAGAACACCACGCTGCCCGGTGAGTGGCCGGGGCAGTGCAGGATGTCGAAGGTGAGGTCGCCGATCGAGACCTGATCGCCCTCATCGAGCCAGCGGTCAGGCCCGAAATTGCGCACCCCGGTCATGCCGAAGCGCGCGCCGCTCGAGACGACATTGTCGAGCAGATATTTGTCGGCGATATGCGGGCCCTCGATCTTGACCTGCAGCGCGTCGCGCAGTTCGGCGGCGCCGCCGACATGGTCGATATGACCGTGGGTCAGCCAGATCTTCTCGACCGTCACGCCGGTCTGCTTGATCGCGGCCTGGATCTTCGGCACGTCGCCGCCCGGGTCGATCACCACGGCCTTCTTGGTGGGCTCGTGCCAGATGATGGTGCAGTTCTGCTCGAACAGCGTCACCGGCACGATGATCGCGCCGGCCTTCGGTTTGGTGTCGGTTGTCTCGTTCATGGGGGCACCATAGGCTTCCGGGAAACGCCGTCAACACGCGCTGGAAATGCGGCTGCCCCGGCGTGTGATCCCAAAACGGACCGTGATAAGGTCACCTCCAGCAGAAGAAGTTCGTGAGCGGGCCGGTACGCGGCTGCTCTCGATCATGATTCAAGTCCTCGCAGTCCGGAACTTCATGACCCAGGCTTCCAAATCACCGCTCGGCGGACCCCGGACCACCGCGCGCGCCTTCTTCGTCGCGGATCGCATCAACACGTCGGGCCTCGAGCGCGGCGACGTGCTGGCCACGACGCCGCTGGCGTTTCGCGTCAATGAAAACGGCGTGGCGATCCTGTTCCGCTACGGCGTCGTCGTGCTGATCGGCCTCAATGCGCTGGAGGAGGATGAATTCCTGCGCAGCCTGCAGTCGCGCATGACCGGCCTGTTCACGCGGCGCGAGGAGGAGATCGCAATCATCGAGCTCGCCGCCGAGAAGGAGGATCAGATTCCGCCGGGCGGCCCGATCTATCTGCAGGGCCTCTCGCCGGAGCGGCTGATCCTGGTCGGCGAGGCGTTGGCGAAAAGCGTGGTGCTGGCGCGGCACGAGCGCGAGGTCCGGGCAGTCTTCGACACGACCGAGCCGCTTGCGCGTGAGCTCGCCAAGGGCGGCCGCGTCCATCGCGGCCGCGTTGCGATCCTCAAGCACATCGGCAACGCGCTGCTGGTGCGGCATCGCGTGGCCGGGCCGGTGGAAGTGTCGGAGAAGCCCGATATCCTCTGGGACAAGCCGCAGCTCGAGCGCCTCTACGCACGGCTCGAGGACGAGTATGAATTGAAGGAGCGTGCGGAGTCGCTGAACCGCAAGCTCGCAGTCGTCGCCGAAACCGCGCAGGTGCTGACCGACATCATCGACACCAGCCGCTCGCTGCGGCTGGAGCTGATCATCGTCTTCCTGATCCTGTTCGAGGTGCTGATCACCATCTATCAGCTGGCGATGGCCCGGCATTGAACGGGCTACAGCGGCCGAATCCGGCCATCTTTCCGTCCCGAATTGTGCGTCATCCCTGAGCCGATCGGCCACTCCGGGCGCGGAGCGGCCTGGGCCGGGCTGCGAGCTTGGGGGGACGGGATGGATCAGGACAGCAGGGACTGGTGGCGGCGCGGCATTTTCTATCAGGTCTATCCGCGCTCGTTCGCGGATAGCGACGGTGACGGCGTCGGCGATCTCAAGGGGATCATCACGCGGCTGCCCTATCTGACGCGGCTTGGCGTCGACGCGGTCTGGCTGTCGCCGATCTTCCCGTCGCCGATGGCCGATTTCGGTTACGATATCTCCGATTACACCGGCATCGACCCGCTGTTCGGGACGATGGAGGATTTCGACGCGCTGGTCGCGGCCGCGCACGATTCCGGCCTCAAGCTGATCCTCGATCTGGTGCCGAACCACACATCCGACCAGCACCAATGGTTCATCGAGGCGAAGAGCTCGCGCGATAACCCTAAGCGCGACTGGTACATCTGGCGCGATCCGGCGCCGGACGGCGGCCCGCCCAACAACTGGCTGTCCGAGTTCGGCGGCAGCGCCTGGGCGTATGACGAGGCCTCAGGCCAATACTATTATCACGCCTTCCTCGCGCAGCAGCCCGATCTCAACTGGCGCAATCGCGAGGTCAGGGACGCGATCTACGACGTGATGCGCTTCTGGCTGCGCAAGGGTGTCGACGGTTTTCGCGTCGACGTGATCTGGCACCTGATCAAGGATGCCGACTTCCGCGATAACCCGACAAACCCGCATTATCGCGCGGGCCGACCGCCGCACGAGAAGCTGCTGACGCAATATTCGACCGATCAGCTCGAGGTGCACACCGTCATCACCGAGATGCGCGGCGTCACCGAGGAATTCGACAACCGCGTGCTGATCGGCGAGATCTATCTGCCGCTGCATCGGCTGGTCGCCTATTACGGCAACGATCTGCGCGGCGCGCAGATGCCGTTCAACTTTGCGCTGCTGTCGACCTTGTGGAGCGCGCGATCGGTCGAGATGATCATCGCCGACTACGAAAAGGCGCTGCCGCCGGGGGCATGGCCGAACTGGGTGCTCGGCAACCACGATCGGCCGCGGGTGGCGAGCCGGGTGGGGCCGGCGCAGGCGCCGGTCGCCGCGATGCTGCTGCTGACGCTGCGCGGCACGCCTACGCTCTATTACGGCGACGAGATCGGCATGCGTCAGGTTGCGATTGCGCCGGATCAGGTGCGCGACCCCTTCGAGAAGAACGTGCCGGATATCGGCGTCGGCCGTGACGGCTGCCGCACTCCGATGCAATGGAGCGCCGAGCGCCATGCCGGCTTCTCGACGGCTCCGCCGTGGCTGCCGCTGGCGCAGGATTTTGCCAGCGACAATGTCGCAAGTCTCGAAGCCGAGAGGACGTCGATCCTCAATCTCTACAAGGCGCTGATCGCGCTGCGGCGAAGGCTGCCGCAGCTCGTCCATGGCAGCTATGAGCCGGTGGCGGCGCACGGTGATGTGCTGCTCTACCGGCGGCGCAGCACTGAGGGCGTCGCCGTGATCGCGCTGAACTTCGGCGCGGCCGCCGCGTCGGTCTCCTCGAGCGCGATCGGCTTCAGCAATGAGGTCCTGCTGTCGACCTTGATGGACCGGCAGGGCGAGAAGGTCGAAGGCGTGCTCGATCTGCGCCCCAATGAGGGCGTGATCCTCGGACCACATCAGGACGATTGACGCCGGGTGCGGGGCTCCATGGTATCGATGTCGCTGCGCTTGAGCAGATAGTCGAGCCCACCGACCCGATACCAGCGATAGCCGTAGGCCTCGATCAGAAGCTTGTGGCGACCGGCCTCGTCGGCGCGGCTGTGGTCCTCGGTCAGGAGATTGACGAGGAGTTTGCCGGCGTCGTCGGGCAGACCGACGTTGAACGATATCTCGAGCGGCTTTTCCGCGAAGTTGTGCACGAACAGCACCGAGTTGTTACGCCAGTCGTAGCGGATGATCAGGATGGCGGGATTGCGGCTTGCGATAACCTTGAAATCTCCCCAGCCGACCTCGGGGACTTCCTTGCGCATGCGGACGATGCGCTCGGTCCAGTTCAGCATCGAATTGGGGTCGCGCCGTTGCTTGGCCGCGTTGACGTGCTCATAGCCATACGGTCCATTGTCGATGACGGGCACACATGGCCGATCGCTCTCGGTGAAGCCGGCGTGTGGCTCGGTCGACCATTGCATCGGTGTGCGCGCGCAACCGCGTTCGGGCAGGTCGAGATTGTCGCCCATGCCGAGCTCATCGCCGTAGCGGATCACGGGCGTGCCGGGAAGCGTGCACATCACGCTGTAAGCGAGCTCGATGCGTCGGCGGTCGCCGCCCAGCATGGGCGCAAGCCGTCGCCGGATGCCCCGGTCGTAGAGCTGCATGCTCTTGTCGGCACCGAATGCCTCGAACACCGTTTCGCGCTGCGGCTTCGACAGGCGGCCGAGGTCGAGTTCATCATGATTGCGCAGGAACAAGCCCCATTGTGCGGTCGCGGGCCGTGGCTTGGTCGCCGTCAGTGCCTTCGCCAACGGCTTCGTATCCGCCGACGCCAGCGCGTAGAACAGATGCTGATTGACATGGAAGTTGAACATCATGTGCATCCGGTCGCCGTCACGCCCGAAATATTCCATGTCCGTCTCGGGCAATACGTTGGCTTCAGCGAGGATGATCGCGTTGCCCTGGCGCCATTGCAGGAATTCCCGAAACGATCGCAGCATGTCGTACTGCTCGACCGGCTTGCGCCTGGAGGCGCCCTTGGTCGCGATCACGAAGGGCACGGCGTCCATGCGGAAGCCCGAGACGCCGAGCTGAATCCAGAACCCCATGATCTTGAGGATCTCGGCCTGCACATGCGGGTTCGATGTGTTGAGGTCCGGCTGGAAATCGTAGAAGCGGTGAAAGTACCAGGCGCCGGCTTGCTTGTCGCGCGTCCAGGTCGATTTCTGAACGCCGGGAAACACCATGCCGGTGTTGGCATTGGCGGGCTTCCTGTCCGACCAGACATACCAATCGCGGTACGGCGAGTCCTTCGAGCTGCGCGCCGATCGAAACCAGTCGTGCTGATCCGAGGTGTGATTGACGACGAGGTCGATGATGACGCGGATGCCGCGCTGCTGGCAGCCATGGGTAAATTCAACGAAATCGCCCAGCGTGCCGTAGCGCGGATCGACGTCGTAATAATCCGAGATGTCGTAGCCGTCGTCCCTGTTGGGCGAAGGCTGAAATGGCATCAGCCAGATCGCGGTGATGCCGAGCCCGTGCAAATAGTCCAGGCGCCGGAGCAGACCGCTGAAATCACCGATGCCATCGCCGTTGGCATCCATGTAGGTGCCAACCGACAGGCAGTAGATCACTCCGTTCTTGTACCAGAGGTCGTCGATCACCAGGCAATCCTCACCAGTCCACCTGTGGCGGCGGCCGGGAGGATAAGCGGTGAGGCGGCGACGGGTTCCTGTGGAGCGCCGTCCCGCAACGGAGCCGGACAACGCTCCGTGCCGGCCTGACGCTGCCGCGCTCTATCGGTGGGAGCATGATCTCCGCGGAAAGCCGGCTTCCACTTTTCCGGATCATGCGCTCGTGGAATCGGCTAATCTTCGCTCTATGGACTCATCCGCCCGCCAGATCGCGCTTGTGCCCGCGCCCGACCGACGCCAGTCGGAGACTGCGCTTGCGATCGCGCGCGGCACGGCGAGGCTTCTGAGATCGCTGGGATTTTCCTGCATCAGCGAATTGCCGCTGCCGTCCGGCCGAAGAGCCGATCTGGTCGCGCTGAACGAGCGCGGCGAGATCTGGATCGTTGAGATCAAGTCATCGGTCGAGGATCTGCGCGCCGACCAGAAATGGCAGGATTACCGGATGCATTGCGACCGGCTGTTCTTCGCCTTCACGCAGGATCTGCCGTGCGAGATCTTTCCCGTCGACACCGGTTTGATCATCGCCGACGCCTATGGCGCGCATCTGCATTGCGAGGCGCCGGAGCATCGGCTGCCGGCGGCCACCCGCAAGGCGATGACGGTGCGCTTTGCCATGGCCGCGGCGCAGCGCATCAACCGGCTGGTCGATCCGCAGGGGCACGCCGAGTTTTAGCGAATAACATGCTGTTGCCCCGTCATCCCGCGCAAAGGCCTCGCCTTTGTCGCCGGGGGCGCGAGCGGAGCGAGCCTCGAAGGATGGTTCGGCCGGGCTGGTGGCCGTCGACCCTTCGAGACGCGCGCAAGGGCGCGCTCCTCAGGGTGACGGACAGCTTGTTGGATTCCGTAGGATGGGTAGATCGAAGCGAAACCCATCAGCTTCGGGACACCGGGAGAGAGGATGGGTATCGCTTCGCTCCACCCATCCTACGAAGCTGCCCACCCTACAAAAGCAAATGGCCGGGAGGAGCCCGGCCATCGCGAAAGCAAATGAAGTATCGCTTACCGCGGGGCGCGCTTGGCGAGGATGCGCTGCAAGGTGCGGCGGTGCATGTTGAGGCGGCGCGCGGTCTCCGAGACGTTGCGGTTGCACATCTCGTAGATGCGCTGGATGTGCTCCCAGCGCACGCGGTCCGCCGACATCGGATTGGCCGGCAGCTCGGACTTCTCGGTGCCGGTCGCGAGCAGCGCGGCGACGACGTCATCGGCGTCGGCGGGCTTCGAGAGATAATCGACGGCGCCCATCTTCACCGCGGTGACGGCGGTGGCGATGTTGCCGTAGCCGGTCAGCACGATCGCGCGCGCCTCGGGGCGCTTGCGCTTCAACGCCGAAACGACGTCGAGGCCGTTGCCGTCGCCGAGGCGAAGATCGACGACTGCGAAAGCGGGCGCGGCGCGGCCGATCTCGGCGAGACCATCAGATACCGTGTCGCATGACTTCACCGCGAAACCCCGCGTCTCCATCGCGCGCGACAGGCGTTCCAGGAACGGCTTGTCGTCCTCGACGATGAGGAGCGAGCGGTCGGCATGGTCATTCAGTTCAGTGATGGCGTTCACGATCCATTTTTCCCTGTGGCAGACCCCTATTATATGGGGTCCTACTGCGGCGCTGCCAAGGCAGCCGAAAGTCGCGTGCTTGTCCGGAAAGAGCAATGCATCCGTAATGCCAGGGTCGCGATTAAGAATCGTTCTTAGGATTCGGTTTCGTCGCCAGGCGCGGCTTCCTCGAAGCGCTCGCGCGGCCAGACGATCTGCACCACGGCGCCGTGATCGGGAAAGGTGCGATTGGTAAACGACACCTTGGCGCCAGTGCGTTCCAGCAGCGTCCTTGCGATGAAAACGCCCAGACCGAGGCCCCCACGTGGGTTTTGGGCCTCATCCGCACCTCGGCGACGCGACAGATACGGCTCGCCGATCCGCTTCAGCATGTCGGGCGCGATGCCCGGACCGTCGTCGGAGACGACGACTTCAACGGTCTCGGCGTTCCACCACGCGTTCACCTCGACGGTCTGGTGCGCGAAATCGACCGCATTTTCGAGAATGTTTCCGACGCCATAGAGGATCGCCGGATTGCGCGCGGCGACCGGTTCAGGCGTTGCTGCGACAGCAAGCCGCACCTTGATGTTGATGCCGAAATCGCGATGCGGCGCCACCGCCTCCTCGATCAAGGTCGACAGCTTCATGGTGTCGAACGGCGCACCGCTCGATGACAATTGCGCGATCTTGCTCAGGATGTCGCGGCAGCGCTGCGCCTGCTCACGCAGGGTCTTGAGGTCGCCGGCGATCGCCGCGTCATGCACCGTCTTCTCGAGCTCGCGCGAGATCAGGAAGATCGTCGACAGCGGCGTTCCGAGCTCATGCGCGGCGGCGGCGGCGAGGCCGTCGAGCTGAGTCAGGTGCTGTTCGCGTGTCAGTACCAGTTCGGTCGCGGCCAGCGCATCGGAGAGCTGGCGCGCTTCCTCCGTCACCTGGAATGCGTAAAGACTGGTGACACCGATCGCGAGCAGGATCGAAAGCCAGACGCCGATCAAATAGATCGGCGGCAGCACCAAGGGATCGTCGGCGTCCCAAGGCAGCGGCAGATGGTAGAAGAACAGCGCCGAGGCGCAGGCGACCGCAAGGCAGCCGAGCGCTATCGTCAGCCGGATCGGCAGCACGGTGGCCGAGATCAGGACCGGTGCCAGGAACAGGAACGAGAACGGGTTCTGCAATCCGCCGGTGAAGTACAGGAGCCCGCCGAGCTCGACGATGTTGAAGGCGAGCAGGGCGGCGGCATAGGCCGGCTCCAGCCGCTGCATCGGGTTGAAGGCGATCTGCAGCGCCAGATTGAGCAGCGCCGAGAACGTCACGATGGTGACGCATGGGACGATCGGAACGTCGAATTCCAGTCCCTGCGCCACGATGAAGATGGCGACGAGCTGGCCGAGCGCGGCGAGCCAGCGCAGCCGCAGGATCGTATCGAGGCGGACGTAGCGGCGGGGTTGGCGGAAATCGGAAGCGACGTCGGTCATCCCGGGACCTTAGCTGTGCCGTGGGCGGCGCACAAATTCGCGACTTAGCGCAACGATGCGGGGCGAGCCTTTAATTACCGCCAAGCCTTTAATTACCGCCGAGCCTTGCGCTTATTGTCGCAATGGCTCAATGACGGCCATATGCAACAGGTCGGGACAGGTCAGAGGCAAGCTCCGGCGGCTGAACAAGGCGAGTCGGCCGCGATCGACGTTGCGCATCTGGTCAAGGTCTACAAGACCACCCGCGCGGTCGACGACATCTCGTTCCGCATCGCGCGCGGCAGCATCACCGGCCTGCTCGGCGGCAACGGCGCCGGCAAGACCACGACGATCGCGATGATCATGGGCCTGGTGCTGCCGACCTCGGGCAGCGTCGAGGTGCTCGGTGCACGAATCCCCGAGCAGCGCTACGACGTGCTCGGCCGGATGAACTTCGAAAGCCCCTACGTCGACATGCCGATGCGGCTCACGGTGCGGCAGAACCTGACCATTTTCGGGCGCCTCTATGCCGTGCAGCGTTTGCGTGAGCGGATCGACCAGCTCGCCGACGATCTCGATCTCAAGGAATTCCTCGACCGCTCCAACGGCAAGCTCTCCGCCGGGCAGAAGACCCGCGTGGCGCTGGCGAAGGCGCTGATCAACGAGCCGGACCTCTTGCTGCTCGACGAGCCGACCGCCTCGCTCGACCCGGATACCGCCGACTGGGTGCGGCAGCATCTCGAGACCTATCGCAAGACCCATAACGCGACCATCCTGCTGGCGTCACACAACATGCTGGAGGTCGAGCGCCTCTGCGACCGCGTCATCATCATGAAGCGCGGCAAGATCGAGGACGACGACAGCCCCGACCGGATCATGGCGCGCTACAACCGCGACACGCTGGAAGAGGTGTTTCTCGACGTGGCGCGCGGCCGGGTGCGGGAGGGCGCGCCAGAGGACACACCATGAGCGAACTCGTCAGCCAGCACCAGCACACCATTTCACTGCAACGCATCAACGCGATGGTGCTGCGCTATTGGTATCTCCTGATGTCGTCATGGCCGCGGCTCCTGGAGTTGGTCTACTGGCCGGCACTGCAGATCATCACCTGGGGCTTCCTGCAGAATTACATCTCGCAGGCATCCGGCTTCTTCGCCAAGGCGGGCGGCACGCTGATCGGTGCCGTGATCCTGTGGGACATCCTGTTCCGGGGGCAGCTCGGCTTCTCGATCTCGTTCCTGGAGGAGATGTGGGCACGCAACCTCGGCAACCTGATGATGAGCCCGCTGAAGCCGATCGAATTCCTGCTCTCGCTGATGATCATGAGCCTGATCCGGCTCGCCATCGGCGTGATCCCGATGACGCTGCTGGCGCTGTTCTTTTTCGGCTTCAACTTCTACGCCATCGGGCTGCCGCTGATCGCGTTCTTCTGCAATCTGATCTTCACGAGTTGGTCGGTCGGCGTGTTCGCCTCGGGCCTCGTGCTGCGCAACGGGTTAGGGGCGGAAAGCATCGTCTGGACGCTGATGTTCGCGGTGATGCCGCTCGCCTGCATCTACTATCCGGTCGAGGTGCTGCCGGCCTGGCTGCAAGCTGTCGCCTGGACGCTGCCGCCGACCTATGTGTTCGAAGGCATGCGCTCGCTTCTGATCGATCACGTCTTCCGCGCCGACCTGATGGCGTGGGCGCTGGTCATCAACGCGTTCCTGTTCGCTGCCTCTTTTGCGATCTTCCTTGCCCTTTTGCAGAGCGCCAAGCGCAACGGGTCGCTGCTCGGCGGTGGTGAATAAATGTCACTTTCTCGTGGATTCTCGGCCTTTTAGCCCGATATCGCCCCCAGATTCGGCTCGCGGCGCATTGACGCATTGTTACGCATTGGTCAGTATGCTGCGGCGCAAAACAGGGGTCTGAAAATACTATGCCCATCGGTGAATTTGGCGGTGCCCCGCCACTAGCGGCGGAAGGCAGCCCGGCACTCACGACGCCGTTGTACTGGATGTACGAGATGGCGCATGCGTCGCTCAATCCGGTGCGCGCGGTAACCGACGCCACCAAGATCCTGTTTCAGAACCCGCTCAATCCGTGGACCCACACCGAGTTCGGCAAGTCGATCGCCGCCGGTTGTGAGCTGTTCGAGCGCACCACGCGCCGCTACGGCAAGCCGGAATGGAACCTGCCGACGACCGAGGTCAACGGCATCCGCACTCCGGTCGAGGTCCGTTCGATCTGGGAAAAGCCGTTCTGCCGCCTGCTGCATTTCGATCGCAAGCTGACGCGCCCGCTGCGCTCGCCGCAGCCGCGCGTGCTGATCGTGGCGCCGATGTCGGGTCACTATGCGACGCTGCTCCGCGGCACAGTCGAGGCGTTCCTGCCGACCCATGAGGTCTACATCACCGACTGGGCCGACGCGCGCATGGTGCCGCTCGCGGCTGGCCGGTTCGATCTCGAGGACTATGTCGACTACCTGATCGAGATGCTGCACGCGCTCGGCGGCAATATGCATGTCATCGCGGTGTGCCAGCCTTCCGTGCCTGTCGTGGCAGCGGTTTCGGTGATGGAAGCCAACAACGATCCGTTCGTGCCGCTGTCGATGACGCTGATGGGCGGGCCGATCGACACCAGGCGCAATCCGACCGCGGTCAACAACCTCGCCGAAGAGCGCGGCATCGAGTGGTTCCGCAACAATGTCATCACCAAGGTGCCGTTCCCGCATCCGGGCGTGATGCGTGACGTCTATCCGGGCTTCCTGCAGCTCAATGGCTTCATCAGCATGAACCTCGACCGGCACATGGACGCGCACAAGGCGCTGTTCGCCAATCTGGTCAAGGGTGACGGCGATCTCGTCGACAAGCACCGCGAATTCTATGACGAGTATCTCGCGGTGATGGATCTCACCGCCGAATATTACCTGCAGACCGTCGACCTCGTCTTCGTCAAGCACGCGCTGCCGAAGGGCGAGATGACCCATCGCGGCAAGCCGGTTGATCCGTCGAAGATCCGCCGCGTCGCGCTGATGACGGTCGAAGGCGAGAAGGACGACATCTCAGGTCTTGGCCAAACCGAGGCGACGCACGCGCTCTGCACCGCGATCCCGAACCATCGCCGCGTGCATTACGTGCAGAAGGGCGTCGGGCACTATGGCGTGTTCAACGGCTCGCGTTTCCGGTCCGAAATCGTGCCGCGGATCTCCGATTTCATGGTTTCGGCGGCCAATACGCGGCTTTCGCTGGTCGCCGCCGCCGAATAGGTATCGCCCCGGCCGCGATTTTCGCGGTCACGCAAGTCGCTGATTTAACTAAAAGAATCCAAAATCGGGCAAGGCCCAAAGGGTGAATGTAATTTCATTCTTTGGGCCTTTTTCGTAACCTTGATTCATCGGAAAAATTCCGGTTCCAGCCCCTGCCGGTAGAGGTCAATTAACGGCCAACCCCTGTATATTGGGCAAATGATTTGTTTTTGCGCCGAGCGCTTTCCCTGGCGGCGGATATGGCAAAGTTCGGGCGAACTCCTGCTCCCCGGACTCTCAGAAATGGCTACTCGCGCGCTCCTCTATCGGCGGCCTGCCGAACCCGCGACCGTATTGGTCAGACACGGCTCCCAGTTCTTCACCGTCAGGTTGCGCCGGCATAGGCGCGCGCGCCGTTACACACTCAGGATACATCCAACCGATCGTGAAGCGATCCTGACGATGCCGCCGCGCGGCACGATTCCGGAAGCCAAGGAGTTCGCCAATCTCCATGGCGGCTGGATCGCCGCCCGTCTTGGCCGCTTGCCGAAGGCCGCGCCGTTCCAGCCCGGCACCGTGGTGCCGTTGCGCGGCGTGCCGCATCGCCTGGTGCATCGCTCGGGCGAGCGCGGCACGGTGTGGACCGAGACGCGCGACAGCGGCGAGAGGATCATTTGCGTCGCCGGCGGCGTCGAGTACATGGATCGCCGCGTGCACGACTTCCTCAAGCGCGAGGCGCGCAAGGACCTGCAGAAGGCGGCGCAGCTTCACGCCGCGGAACTCGGCGTGCGGGTACGCCGGATCTCGATCCGCGATCAGTCCAGCCGCTGGGGCTCGTGTACTTCGGCGGGTTCGCTGTCGTTCTCATGGCGGCTGATCCTGGCGCCGCCCTTCGTGCTCGATTACCTCGCCGCGCATGAGGTCGCCCATCTCGTCGAGATGAACCACTCGGCGCGGTTCTGGCGGGTGGTCGACAAAGTCTGCGCGTCGGTAACGCGCGCCAAGAACTGGCTCGACACCTACGGCAACGACCTGCACCGCTACGGGATCCAGGAGTAGGGCGCGCTGTTCGCCCCGAACGTTGCTGTCATCGCCCGCGAAAGCGGGCGATGCAGTATTCCAGAGGCGTTTGTCTTCAATCCAGGGGCTGAGGCGTACTGAATCCCCCGCCTTCGCGGGGGATGACGGCTTGAGTGCGTAGCCCAGATGGAGCGTAAGCGTAATCCGGGGCAGCTTTCATCGATGGCGTGACTGGTCCCGGATTACGCTTCGCTTCATCAGGGCTACGGAGCAACGCGATCCGTCCGCCTACCGACTTCTACCGAAACAACCGATCCGCCAGCCAGCCGTCCAGTCCAGCCGCAGCCTCGGGCCGCGCGTTCGGGTTGGGTGGCGCCGAGGCGCGGGCCGGCGTCGGCGGTGGCGGGCGATAGTAACCGCCGGATGGTACCGGCGCGGGCGGTTGCGATGCCTGCATCGGTGGCTGAATCTGCATCGGTCCCGCCGGCGCTGACGGCGCGGTGACCTGTGACGAGATCTGCATCAGGTTCGCCGGCCCCCAGCTGCCTTGCGAGTTCGGGATCGCCGCGACCGGCACGCCCTGATGCGCCGCCTTCATGAAGCGGGTCCACACTTCGACCGGCAAGCCGCCGCCGGTCGCCTTCTTGGTCGGTGAATTGTCGTCATTGCCGAGCCAGACGCCGGTGACGAGCTTGGCGGTGTAGCCGATGAACCAGGCGTCGCGATAATCCTGGCTGGTGCCGGTCTTGCCGGCGGCTGTCCAGCCCGGGATCTCCGCCTTGCGCGCGGTGCCCGAGATCAGCGTCTCGCGCATCATGCTGTTCATCATCGAATCATAGCGCGGCTCGATCACCTGGTTGGGCGGATCGGTCGGACGGTCATAGAGCAGCTTGCCCGAACTGGTCTTGATCTTGGTCACCACATGCGGCGAGATGGCGTAGCCGCCATTGGCGAACGGCGCATAGGCGCCGACCAGCTCGATCACGGAGACTTCCGAGGTGCCGAGCGCGATCGAGACGTTGGACTCCAGCTTGGAGGAGATGCCGAGCCGGTGCGCGGTGCGCACCACATTCTTGGCGCCGACCTCGACGCCGAGCCGCACCGCGACCGTGTTCAGCGACATCGCCAGGGCCTGGGTCAATGTCACCGAGCCGAAATATTCGTGGGTGTAGTTCTCCGGCTTCCAGCCCTTGATGTCGAGCGGCGCGTCGGTGCGGATGGTATCCGGCGTCAGCCCTGCTTCGACCGCGGTGAGATAGACGAACGGCTTGAACGCCGAGCCCGGCTGGCGCTTCGCGGTGACCGCGCGATTGTACTGGCTCTCCGAGTAGTTCCGGCCGCCGACCATGGCGCGCACCGCGCCGTCCGGTGTCATCGCCACCAGCGCGCCCTGGCTGACATTGAACTTCACGCTTTTGGCGGCGAGCTCATCGATGATGGCGGCTTCGGCGACATTCTGCAGCTTCGGATCGATCGTGGTCTGCACCACGATGTCCTGGTCGATCTGGCCGACCAAATCGTCGAGCACTTCGCCGATCCAGTCGGCGACATAGTTCACGGTGCCGGCGCCGGCCGGCTTCACCGCAATCGAGGGCTGACCGATCGAGGCCTTGGCCTGCGCCTCGGTGATGAACTTGGCATCGGCCATCGCCGCCAGCACGACCTGCGCGCGCTGCTCGGCGCCTTCAGGGTTGCGATTTGGTGCCAGCCGCGACGGCGACTTGACGAGGCCGGCCAGCATCGCGGCTTCCGGCAGCGTCACGTTCTTCGCCGACTTGCCGAAATAGCGCTGCGCGGCGGCCTCGACGCCATAGGCGCCGGAACCGAAATAGACCCGGTTGAGATAGAGCTCGAGGATCTCGTTCTTGGAATGCTTGCGCTCCAGCCAGAGCGCGAGCTCGGCCTCCTGCAGCTTGCGCTGCATGGTGCGCTCCTGGGTCAGGAACAGGTTCTTGGCGAGCTGCTGGGTCAGCGTCGAGCCGCCCTGCGAGACGCCGCGGTGCAGGAGGTTGGTCACCGCCGCGCGCAGGATGCCAACCGGGTCGACGCCGTAATGCGAATAGAAGCGGCGGTCCTCGATCGCGATGAAGGCCTTCGGCAGATAGGGCGGCAGATCCTTCAACGCGATATTGGCGCCGGCCATTTCGCCGCGCTGCGCCAGCACGCTGCCGTCGATGCCGACGATCTGGATCGTCGGCGGACGCTTGGGAATCTCCAGCGACTGGATCGGCGGCAGATGCGCGCCGACCCACACCACGACACCGATCACCGCAATGCCGGCCCACAGGCCGAGCACCGCGGTCCAATAGAACAGGCGGCCGATGCCAAAGCCCCGCGACTTGCTGCGCCGCTTGCTGCCGCTGCGCGACGGGCGCGGTTTCTCGCTACCGGAATCGCTGCTCTTGTCGGTGCTCTTGGGTTTGGATTTGGCGGGCTTGTCGTCGCCGCCTCCGGGAATGCGATCGGACGGCGACAGCCGAAGGTCGGCAAGCGCGGCCGGAAGCCCGAACAGCGGCTCCTTGCGCGCACCGCCTTTTTTCCGTCCCCACGCCATCCGCAACGCTCACACCCTGACAGGGACGCACGCTAGCGTTCCCGGTTTAAGGGGCGGTTACGCAAAGCTTAACGGGGCATTAGGAGGTGAGGCAGCGCGTGCTACATAAGGAGCATGATCAGGAAAAGTGGGCACCGGTTTTCCCTCGCGACAAACGCGGAGCGTTTGCGCGGAGATCATGCTCAAACAGGATGGAAGAGCGCGATAGAGCGATCGCGCTAGGGAACAAGAAACGAAGGAGCACCGCATGGGCCATATCGATCCGACCAAGGACGTTTTCGCGCAGTTCCGGGACAACAACCGGCCGGGCCCGATCCACATGCTCAACCTGGTGCGCCTGCGCGAATGGGCCGCCTATCCCGACGGCCGCAAGGCCACCGGCGCGGAGGCTTATGCGGCGTATGGCCGCGAGAGCGGGCCGGTGTTCGAACGGCTCGGCGGCCGCATCGTCTGGCAAGGCCGCTTCGAGCTGATGCTGATCGGACCGCAGGAGGAGCGCTGGGATCACTGCTTCATCGCGGAATATCCAAGCGTCGCCGCCTTCGTCGAGATGATCCGCGATCCGGTCTATCGCGAGGCGGTGAAGCACCGCCAGGCCGCGGTGGACGATTCCCGCCTGATCCGCCATGCCGTGCTGCCGGTGGGGAAGAATTTCGGCGAGATTCCGAAGTAGGCGCGTAAAAATCGATGGGTCGCGGCGATCTCCATCCCCGTCATGCTGAGGTGCGAGCGGAACGAGCCTCGAAGCATGCACGGCCCCGCTGGTGGCCGTCGACCCTTCGAGACGCGCCTCGCGCTCCCCAGGGTGACGGTGATAGGACATCCCCGCAAACAAATCGGCGGCTTGGAGGCCGCCGATTGCATTTCAAACCTGCGCGACCGACTAGCCGGCCGGGCCGGCGTCCTCGAGGATCGGGCCGAACAGCTCCCAGCGCTCGCCGTTGAAGCGCATCATCTGCAGCTGCTTGTTGACGCGATAGTCGTTCGGCGCGGTGTTGCCCTTGATGCCGGGCAGCGCCATGTCGAGCTCGACATTCTTCAGGTTGGTCGCCTGCTTCAGCACGTTGTCGCGGGTCAGGTCGTCGCCGCACTGCTTCAGCACATGCACCATCAACTGGGCGGTCGAGTAGCCATAGGTGTTGAAGTTCGAGTTCTTGTCGCCGTCGGGATAGTACTTGGCCATGAAGTCGAAATAGCGCTTCATGCCCGGATCGTCCTTCCACTGCGGATCGGCCGGATCCTTGCCGTAATTGGTGCTGATCAGACCCTTGGAGGCTTCCAGGCCGGCCGGCTGCAGCACGGCGCCGACCGATGTCGCGTTGATGTCGACGATGTGGATCGGGTGCCAGCCGAGCTCGGCGATCTTCTTGATCGCCTGCGCCGCCTGCTTCGGCGTCGAGGCCGAGAAGAACAGGTCGGCGCCGGCGTCCTTGATCTTGATCACCTGGGAATCGATGGTCGGGTCGGAGACCTCGTAGGAGGCTTCGGCCACGATCATCTTGGCGGCCTTGTCGCCGAGGCCGGCCTTGATGCCGTTCAGATAATCCTTGCCGAGGTCGTCGTTCTGATAGAGCACGCCGATCTTGGCGTTGGGATGCTCCTTCAGGATGTACTGGCCGTAGATGCGCCCTTCGACGAAGTAGTTCGGGTTGAAGCCGAGCGTCCAGGGGAAGTTCTTCGGGTCGGTGAACTTCGAAGCGCCGGTGGCGGCAAACAGCTGCGGCACCTTCTTGGCGTTGAGATACTTCTGCACGGCGGCGTTCGACGGCGTGCCGACGATCTGGAAGGTCAAGAGCACCTCGTCGCTCTCGACGAGCTTGCGCACCTGCTCGACGGCCTTGGGCGGCGAATACGCGTCGTCATACTGGATCAGGTTGATCTTGCGGCCGTTGATGCCGCCCTGATCGTTGATCATCTTGAAGTAGGCCGCCTGGGTCTTGCCGATCGAGGCATAGGCGGAGGCCGGTCCGGAGAAGGGGACGGTCTGGCCGATCTTGATCTCGGTGTCGCTCGCGCCCGGATCGTACTTCTTCTGCGCAAAGGCCGACGTTGCTGACAGCGCGATCGCGAGCGCCGTTCCCGTGACCAAGTGGAAAATCCCGTTCCTCATAGTGCTGTTTCCCTCACGTGACTGATGGTTGGCCGATGATCTTGTCCGCGGGTTCAAGGTCCCGCGGTCGCCATCGCTGGGCCGGGATACTGGAGGAACCGTTATTGCAACGCAAGACGAGCACTGCCGAAAAGGTGAGCGATTTCAGTCAACCAAAGTAGGGGGCGTTGCGAAAAGGTGGGTGGAGCGGCGCGAAGGTTGGGGCCCGGCTTTACCTCGCCCCCGCCTGCGGGGAGAGGTCGCATCGCATCGAAGATGCGATGCGGGTGAGGGGGAGTCTCCGCGGGGGCAGCTAATGCAGCGGTGCGCGGAAGCAGCCCCTCACCCCGACCCTCTCCCCGTAAGAACGGGGAGAGTGAGTGAAGTCTCGTCCCGACCGCGGCTAGCCCGCCGGTCCGGTGTCCTCGATGATCGGGCCGAACAGCTCCCAGCGCTCGCCGTTGAACTTCATCATCTGCATCTGCTTGTTGATGCGGTAGTCGTTCGGCCCCGTCGTGATCGACATGCCCGGCAGCGCGAGGCTCGGCACGAACTTCTTCAGGCTGGTCACCTGCTTCATCAGGTTCTCGCGGGTGAGGTCGTCGCCGCACTGCTTGAGCACCTGGATCAGGAGCTCGGCCGTCGAGTAGCCGTAGGTGTTGACGGTGTTGAGCTTGTCGCCTTCCGGATAATACTTGTCCATGAAGGCGAAATAGGCCTTCACGCCGGGATCGTCCTTCCATTGCGGGTCGGCGGGGTCCTTGCCGTAATTGGTCGAGATGATGCCCTTGGAGATGTCGAGACCGGCCGGCTTCAGCGTCGCCGACACCGGGCTCGCATTGATGTCGAGGATGTGCACCGGGTTCCAGTTGAGGTCGGCGATCTTGCGGATCGCCTGCGCGGCGAATTTTGGTGTCGAGGCGTCATAGACCAAATCGACCCCGGCGGCCTTCAGCTTCACGATCTGGGAATCGACCGTCGGGTCGGTCAGCTCGTAGGACACCTCGGTGACGATCATGCTGGCGGCCTTGTCGCCGAGCCCGCTCTTCAGGCCGGTGATGTAGTCGCGGCCGAGATCGTCGTTCTGGTAGAAGATGCCGATCTTGGCGTTGGGGTGATTGGCCAGGATGTATTTGGCGTAGATGCGTCCCTCGGACTGGTAGTTCGGGTTGAACGCGATCGTCCACGGCGCGTTCTGCGGGTCGGAGAAGCGCGAGGCGCCGGTGGAGGCGAGCAGCTGCGGCACCTTCCTGGCATTCAGATATTTCTGCACGGCGGCATTTGACGGCGTGCCGATGATCTGGAACGTGAACAGCACCTCGTCGCCCTCGACAAGCTTGCGCACCTGCTCGACCGCTTTCGGCGGCGAATAAGCGTCGTCATACTGGATCAGGTTCAGCTTGCGGCCGTTGATGCCGCCCTGATCGTTGATCATCTTCATGTAGGCCGCCTGGGTCTTGCCGATGCCGGCATAGGCGGATGCGGGGCCGGAGAACGGCACAGTCTGGCCGATCTTGATCTCGGTGTCGGTCGCGCCGATGTCGTATTTCTTCTGCGCGGTGGCCGATGTAACCGACAACGCGATCGCAAGCGCCGTCGCAGCGAGCAATTGCACGCTTCTCATGTCCGTGACCTCCCTGTTGCCGGTGATCTTGTCCGCAAGCTCAGGCCGGCGGATGTCACCGTTGCACGGGATGATGGAGGAACGGCTGGGCCATTGCAAGACGATGCACCCTGCGCGCGATGTCGCGTTTGAGCATGGTCCGGAAAACTGTGAAGCGGTTTCCGAGCGGATCATGCTCAAGAAAACAAAAGCGCGCCCGCGCTTTAGGCCAGCCAGAGCTGGATCAGCGCCAACGCAGCGGGAGCCGCCTGCACATAAAGAATGCGGCGGCTGACGGTGGCGGCGCCATAGGCACCGGCGACGATCACGCAGAGCAGGAAGAATGTCTTGATCTGGAACGCGAAGGCCGGATTGCCATGTACGAGGCCCCAGATCAGTCCGGCGGCGAGGAAGCCGTTATAGAGCCCCTGATTGGCGGCGAGCACCGCGGAATCGTTTGCCTTCTCGATCGAGTTGCGAAACGTCTTCAGCCCGAGCGGCTTGGTCCAGAGAAACATCTCGAGCACAAGGAAATAGACGTGCAGCATGGCCACCACCGCGACCAGAACATTGCCAAGCAACAACATATTGCGGCCCCCCAAAGCTTCGGTTCTGATTGAATCAGAATCGAAGCTCAAGATTCTTGTTTTGGCGCGTTTTCTTCACGCGAACCGGTCTCCGCTTCGCTCGAAAAACGCTCTACCCAGAATTCGGGTGGACGCTAGCATGCGGGCGGTGAATTGTATGCTGGCCGATCTGCTTGCCCGAGATATGACAATGGCCGACCGCAGGACTCCACAGACCTTCAACCTCGACCGCCTCAAGACCCCGATCGGCACCGCGCTGCTGGTGACCGATGACGACGGCGTGCTGCGCGCGCTCGACTGGGACGATTATGAAGGGCGCATGCTCGACCTGCTGCGGCTGCATTATGGCGCCGTGACGCTGCGGGACGGCCACGCGCCGGTTGCGATGCGCAAGGCGCTCGGCGATTACTTCAAGGGCGATCTCGATCGTCTCACCGATGTCGAATGGCGCGTCGCCGGCACGCCGTTCCAGCAGAAGGTCTGGCACGCGCTGCCGAACATTCCGCACGGCACCACCATGAGCTACGGCGCGCTGGCGGCGAAACTGAACGCGCCGAATGCGATGCGCGCGGTCGGCCATGCCAACGGCTCCAACCCGATCAGCGTCGTCGTGCCATGTCATCGCCTGATCGGCGCCAACGGCTCACTGGTCAAATATGGCGGCGGGCTGGAGCGCAAGCGCTGGCTGCTACGCCACGAGGGCGTGGAGGTCTAGAGCGTTTTCGAGTGGGAACCGGTTCGCGTGAAGAGGCGCGTCAAGACAACGATCCAGCAATCCGCTTCGGCCGCCGGTGTGGCGATCAATCGAGATCTTCGCTGGGCATGTTACGCAGATCGCGCACGACATAGAGGAACACGACGAGCGAAGGCACCCACGCGAGTATCGCTCCTACCAGCATCGCATCGACCGTCGTCATGTGAGACTCCTTGCGCGTTGTTGGCCAACGTCGTCAGATCGGCTTTTTCGATGGGGCGCCGGTTCTGGGGAAGGGATACAGCCACTTCCAATAGGCCTTGTTGCGCTCCAGCTGCCGCTTGTGGATCTCGCGACACTTCGTCGAGCAAAACTGCTCAAAATACCAATTATGCCGGATCAGCCCGAAAGGCCGCTTGCAGGCCGGATTTCCGCAACGAGCTGTCATGACGCTGCCTCCGCATTCGCGCGCCAAAGCCAGCGGATGAAGTCCTCCTGGCCTTTGTAGAGGCAGAGGCGTCCGCAGTAGCGTTCGCCCGCCGGATTTCGCAAACAGATGATCTTGGGCTCTTCGCTGTCACACTGGGCGCAGCGCGGTTCCGCACGCATGGCGACCTCCCTCCGAGGAATTGCCATTTGCCAATCAAAATGTCTGGTGCTGTCCTCGCCGTCGATCTTCCCGAAGGACGACGATGCGAAATCTCGCGCCGCCGCCGTCCATGCGCAACTTGTCCAGATGTTTTGTGGCATCATCCTTGCGTATAGCCGGCCTGGTGATGGCTGATCCAACTCACGCACCCGGCGCCGCGCTGTGCTGCCTGAGGGCGGTATCGAGGCATTTGATCAGGACGTCCCCGTCGCAGGGCTTGCTCAGAAAGCAGATCGCTCCAGCCTTCAGCGCCCGGACGCGATCGCTTTCGACCGAGAACGCCGTGACGAAAATGAACGGAAAGCGGTGTCCGCTGGCAATGAGGTGGCTCTGCAGGTCGAGCCCGCTCATGGCCGGCATCCTGACATCCGCGATCACACAGGATGTGTCATTCAGGCGGGGCGAGTGCAAAAATTCCTCGGCCGACGCGTAGGTCTCGACCGCGTAGCCTAGCGACCTGACGAGATTGTCGGTCGCGGTGCGAACCGACATGTCATCGTCGATGATTGATATCACTGGCGGGTTGGGCAAGGAGGTTATCCCGGGCCGGAAGGGCCTCTGGCGTGTGCATCATGTGGGGACCACAGTGCGTCGCCAATCGGGGCCGGAGAATCATACTTAGGTTTGCGCCCCGCCGGCTGCCGGTCCGATCTGGAGCATCTGTGCCATCCTGACCAGATCGGGTAACGACTTTGCCGCCATTTTCCGCATGATGTGCCCGCGGTGTATCTTCACTGTGATCTCGGCCACACCGATTTCGGCGGCGACCTGCTTGTTCATCAACCCCGCCGTGACGAGCGTCATCACCTGGCGTTCACGCGGCGTCAGGGTCGCGAAGGCGGCGCGCAGGTTGGCAAGAACCTTGGCCTCATCGCGACGACTCCTGTCGCGCTCGATCGCCGTCGTGACGGCATCCAGCATGTCCTGATCGCGGAATGGCTTGGTCAGGAAGTCCACAGCGCCGGCCTTCATGGCCCTGACCGTCATCGGGATATCGCCGTGGCCGGTCATGAAGATGATCGGAATATCGATGCCCGCCTTCGCCAGCTCCCCCTGAAAGTCGAGGCCGCTGAGCCGGGGCAGCCGGATGTCGAGGATCAGGCAGCTCGGGACATCCGGAGGCTTGCGCTGCAGAAATTCATGGGCCGAGCCGAATGCTGCGGTCCGCAAGCCGACGGACCGGAACAGATTGCTCAGCGCGTCCCGCACGGATGCGTCGTCGTCGACGACGAAGACGATGGGATCCTCGGCGTTTGCCAGACCAGAAGGCGATGCCGCGCGCCCGGTCACCATGCATGATCCTCTTCGTGCAGTGGCAAGGTGAACTGGAATGTCGCGCCGGGGCCGCTATTTCCGGTCACGGACAGGCGGCCTCGGTGGGCTTCGACGATCGATCGGCAGATCGACAGCCCCATTCCCATGCCGCTGGCCTTGGTGGTGTAGAACGCGTCGAACAGCCGTTCGGCATTCTCGGTCGCGATTCCGACGCCGCAGTCGGTGACCGTGACCACGATCTGCCCGGCCTCGTCATGGCGCGTCCGGATTACGAGTTCCCGCGGCCGGTCCGTGACCGGCTGCATGGCCTCGATACCATTGAGGACCAGGTTGAGGATGACCTGCTGCAGCTGGATACGGTCGGCGACGACAGACGGGAGCGCGGGAGCGAGGTCGAGCTGCAAGGATACCAGGTGACGCTGCAGTTCATGCTGCACCAGCCCGATCACCTGGTTGATGACTTCATTGACGTCGAGTGGCGCCTTCTGATCGGTCGTCTTGTTCACCATCGCGCGGACGCGCTGGATGACCTCGCCCGCCCGGTTGCCGTCGCTGATGATCGACCTGACCGCGCCGCGAGCTTCGTTCAGATCGGGGGCCGCCCGGTTGAGCCACCGCAGGCATGCCGCGGCATTGGTGACCACGGCGGCAAGCGGCTGGTTCACTTCATGGGCGATCGATGCGGCGAGCTCGCCGAGCGCCGTCACGCGCGTGACGTGTGCGAGGTTGGTCTGCGCTTCGTGCAACTCCGCCTCGGCTCGCTTGCGGGCGGTCACGTCGGTGACCGCTCCGATGAATTCGGTGTCGCCCGAAAGATTCGTCACCGCATGCGCCCTGGCGTGAACAAATTTGATCGCCCCATTGGGCATCAGCAATCGGTAGCCGTGTTCGAAGTCCTTGCCGTCGAGCGAGGCGCGGTCGATGGTCCGTTGCACGCGGGCGCGATCATCCGGATGGACGCGCTGCAGGACCGTGGCATGTGTGATGGAAGGAGCCCTGTCGAATTCGAAGATCCTGAACGTCTCTTCCGACCAGATGATCTCGCCGCTGGCGACGTGCCAGCCGAAGCTGCCGGTGTGGCTCAATCGCTGGGCTTCGGTCAGGTACATTTCACTCTGCTGCAGCGCATTTTCGGCGTGCTTGCGCTCGGTGATGTCCTCGCATGCGATCAGCACGATCAGCTGATCGCCCAGCCGCCGCACCGCCTTGGCGTTTTCACGAACCCAAATCCGTGAACCGTCCTTGCGGACCTTCCGGATTTCCCAATTGTGGGTCTGGCCGATGTTGTCGAGGCATGTCGCGACGTTGCGCTGGACCATGTCCCGGTCTTCGGCGGCAAAGACCCGCAGCACCGATTGTCCAAGCAGTTCGTCGACGGTGTAGCCGAGCTGCGCCGCGCCGAACGTGTTGACCGACAGCACGAGCCCCGTTGCGTCGACCATGAAGTACATGACCGGGTTGTGCTCGAATACCTCCTTCCATTGCGCTTCGCTGTTGCGCAGCGCCTCCATCGCGCGCTCCTCGCTGCTGGCTCGGCCGCGCAACATGGCTTCCATCCGCCTTTGCGAACGGCCCACCAGGCGGATCATCAGCAATGCGGCGGTCAGCGACGCGACGAGCAGCGCCAGGGCAACCAGATGGGCGGAAGCTGCCGGCTGCGGACCTAGCAACAGCCCGATGCAGGTTGTCGCCAAGGCCAGCACCATGCCGCCGAGCAGCCATTGCTCGGCCGACCAGGACTTCGTGGTCGGGTCGCGGATCATCGGCAGCCCAGCACTTGGCCATCATCATGGGCCGCGCTGCGTCGCTAGGTGACTGCTACCATCAGCGGCGACAACGTCGCCCTCCCAATAGACTGTATATTAGCAGCTTTCTTGCCGCCCGGGCGGGATGACGCCGGCCTTTTTGGCGGTCCACGCCCGTGGGATCGCGCAGAAAGCGAAGCCGTTGAGCGCGCTCAGGTCCAGGTTGCGACCTAAACTCAAGTATGAGTCGTCCCCACCGAATGTAACGGTCGGATCAACCTCCGTTCAATGGCCCGTTCCATCCCGGTGACTACGCTTATTGGGCAACTCGACGACGGCAGAGATTTCCGGGGTTCAGCAATCGCCAATCAGTGACGGAGATTGAAATGCCCAGCGCGCGCCTGCATCTGATCGTTTGCTCCGACGACGTCGACCACGAGGCAAGGCCTCAGAGACGCGATCGCAGCTTCCAGCCTTCCGTTATCGTTGGTGGCAGGCAAACAGCAAGCACGCTGACCGACAACCCGTGGATCGATCTGCTGGACGCATTCGATCTGGGCGTGGTGGTCTGTCAGGCCAGCTACCTGGCCTTGCTGGGAGCGAGCCTGGCGGCGCTGCAGCCGCAATTCGACGCGCCAGACTCAGGGCGGTAGCCGGCCCTGAATTCCAAGTCCGGCAGGCTGCCGGGACCGAAGCGCTGGCTGCTCACGCCTGGGTCGCGCAAGACGGGTCCGATCACAGCCTCCGTGAGAGCCCGGAATCCATTCCCCGCCTAGCCCCGGCCCTGATGGATTCCGGGCTCAGTTCTGCAGACGCCCTCGGCTGCGCAATGGCGCACCGCAATGATGGGCGGAGCAGGTCGACGGCGCGGCTCCCGCGCCAGGCTCCCGACGGCGGCAAATTGCAGCAATTTTTTCGAAAGATGCCCGGTTCGCTTTAGCCGCTTTTGAAGCACCTGATTATTGGATCTGTCCGGCAACGGCATCGCTCTGCAGAGCTGTGCGTTGGTTCGCGCACTGACAGATCAGGGGCCGGTCATTATGAATCAGGCACAGCAGCACAAGCCGCCTCCCGAAGACAATAATTCCGTCACCAGGAATGAGGCCGACGGCGCACGGGGATTGCAGCGCGATCTGCAGGAACGGCTGCAGCCGGAGCATGACGCGCCGGCCAGCGATAGCGCTCCCCATCCCGAAGCGCCCGCAGGCTCAGGCCGGATGGTTCGCCGCCTGCTCAAGGTCGGCATTGGCCTTGCCATCGTCACCGTCTTCGGATGGCTGCCGCTCAGGGCTGTGTTGCAGACCTCGAGCGTGGAGGCCGTGGTCAACGCCAGGATCGTGACCTTGCGCTCACCGATCGACGGCACCGTGAGCGCGAAGCCGCAGAAATCCACGCAGCTCAGCGTGGTTCACGAGGGCGATGCGATCCTTCACGTCGTTAACGCACGCGGCGATCGCGCCCGGCTCGATGATCTCCGGCGACAGATGTCGCGGTTGGAAAATGAGCGCCCGAGTCTGGCCGCCAAGCTTGCGGCCGCCGAGACGGCGCAACAGGATCTTGCCCGCCAGGCCGGCCAGTTCCGTGACGGCCGCATCCTTCAGCTCGAGGCCCGGATCGCCGAAATCCAGACCGCGATCGAGGCCGCCGCCGCACGGCGGGAGGAGGCCGTGGCCGCCGTCGAGCGGGCGTCGTCGCTGATCAAGTCGGGCAGCGTGTCGACGGTCGAAATGGCCCGCCTGACGCGCGAGCAGGCGATCTCGCAGCAGACCGAAATCGGCGCTCGACGGCGTCTCGACGCCGCCAAGGTCGAGCTCACCGCGGCAAGGAATGGCACTTATCTCGGCGACAGCTACAATGACCGGCCGAGCTCCGTGCAGCGCGAAGAGGAGATGCGCCAGCGCGTTAGCGATCTGCGCGCCGATCTGGCGCATGCCGACGCCGAGATCGACTGGCTGACCCACGAGATCGCAGCCGAGCAGCTGCACTACGTCAACCGGGCGGAAGCCGACATCAAGGCGCCGGTCGGCGGGCGCATCTGGGAGATGATGACGTCGCCCGGCGAGGACGTCAGGGCCGGGCAGCCCTTGCTCAAGCTGCTCGATTGCAGCGGCGCGGTGGTCACGGCGAACGTCACCGAGAGCGCCTACAACGGACTGAAACTCGGCGAGCAGGCGAGCTTCGAGCCGAATGACGGCAGCGCCGCGCTGCAGGGCGAGATCGTCAATCTCACCGGCGCGTCGGGCGCGCCCGCGAACCTTGCGATCAATCCGGATGCGCTGAACAAGGAACCCTATCGGGTCACGGTCTCGATGCCGGCGCTCGATACCACGGGCAAGGATTGCGCGGTCGGCCGCACCGGGCGCGTGGTGTTCAACGCGGACGTGGCAAAGTCATGATGGCGGCATTTGCGCCCGGGCTGGTCGCCTTCGGCGCCTGCCTTGCCATCCTACCCCTGCTCCGCCGCGAGCAGACCCTGGCCCGCGTCATGATGACCGGCATGTCGTTCGTCCTGCTGGTCCACTATTTCGCGTGGCGGGTGACCCACACCTTGCCGCCTCCGGGCCTCACCGCCGACGCGCTGGTCGGCTATCCCTTCATGCTGGCCGAGGCGGCCTCGATGATCGCGGTATGCCTGTCGCTGCTGTTCCTCAGCCGCACGATCGACCGCTCACCCGAGGTCAATTCGATCCTGCGCCGATCGAAGCTGCCCGCAAACGCGCCGCTCGTCGACGTCTTCATCTGCACCTACAACGAGGAGAAAGCGATCCTGGAGCGCACCATCATCGGCGCGACCGGGCTCAACTATCCCAATTACCGCGTCTGGGTGCTCGACGATGGGCGGCGGCTCTGGCTGCGCCGGCTCGCCCAGGAGCTCGGCTGCAACTATCTGGCCCGTCCGGACAACCGCCACGCCAAGGCCGGCAACATCAATCATGCGCTCCAGCACGTTTCCGGGCTGGCCGAGCGGCCGGAGTTCATCTCGATCCTCGACGCGGATTTCGTCCCGATGCCGGACTTCCTGACCCGGGCGATGAGCCTGATGCAGGACGGCAGCGTCGGCGTCGTGCAGACGCCGCAGCATTTCATCAACCCGGATCCGATCCAGACCAATCTTGCGGCGACCGATGTGTGGCCCGACGAGCAGCGCTTCTTCTTCGATATCCTGATGCCGGCCAAGGATGCCTGGGACACGGCATTCTGCTGCGGCACCTCGTCGCTGATCCGCTTCTCCGGCCTGATGCAGATCGGCGGCTTCCCGACCGATTCGGTGACGGAGGATTACCTCGTCACACTGCGGCTGAAGGAGAAGGGACTGCGCACGGTCTATCTGAACGAGCGCCTGACCATCGGACTCGCGCCGGAGGGACTGAAGGAATACATCACGCAGCGCGGACGCTGGTGTCTCGGCTTCATGCAGATCTTCCGCGGCCGCAGCGGGCCGTTCTCGCGGCAATCGAAGCTCGCCTTCATGGACCGGCTGTCGCTGGTCGACGCCTTCATGAGCTGGGCGGCGGTCTACGGCACCAAGGTGTTCGGCCTGGTCGTGCCGTGGCTTTATCTGCTGTTCGGGATCAAGGCGGTCCATGCCGACCTGTTCGAGCTGCTAAAATATTTCCTGCCGTTCTATGTCTGGCACGCCTTCACGATGGCCTGGATTTCGCGCGGCCGCTCGCTCGCGATCATGACCGACGTGTCGCAATACATCGCGGCGCCCGCGGTGCTGAAGGCGGTCGTGACCGGCCTCGCCAGGCCGCAGGGCCACAAATTCAAGGTGACGGCCAAGGGCGGCGACCGCAACCGCCGCTTCATCGAGTGGCCGCTGCTGCGGCTCTACGGTGCCGCCCTGCTGATCACGCTGTTTGCGATCGCCTACGCCTTCATCCTGCATCTGCGCGGCGAAAACATCGCCTATGGCGGGCTGGCGCTGGCCTGGAGCCTGTACAATTGCGTCGTGCTCGCGATCGTGTGCTTCATCTGCATCGAGCAGCCGCGGCGCCGCAAGGCCGAGCGGTTCGAGCGCGACGAGCCGATCCTGATCCATCAGGACAGCGAGATGCGGCTGATCCGGATGGCCGATATCTCGATCTCCGGTGCGCGCTTCATCGATCCCGTCCCGCCCGCCATCGGTTCCTTGATCAAATGCAATGTCTACGGACAGAACGTCGCCGCGACTGTGGTCCGGCGCACCCGCGACGGCTTCGGCGTCCGCTTCGAGGACGCGGTCGCGACCCGGGTCAATGTCGTGCGCGCATTCTATGCCGGCGAATATGTCCGCGCTTTCCAAGGCGTGCGCGCCGCGCCGGTCGGCAAGGCCCTGCTGATGCGGCTGTTCGGCTAAGGCACGGTGAGATTAGGTCGAATGGCGGCCGCGAAGGCGGTGCGCCCGCTCCCCGAAAGGGCGGGGCTATCGCAGGCCATCGGCCGTGACGACGTGGAAGCGTTAAAGAAGGACGCAAATGACATTTGCACCCAGGGGTGAGTGTGCATCTGCGCAATTTCGGATTATTGGAAGAGTATCCCTGAGTTGCCCGACGCGTCAAGTAGCCTGGTCGAACGCCAGCCACTGCCGGCTACTTTGCATGGGGTTGTTTTCGATATTTTGGCAACGCGCCTCCCCAGCAAAGGCAGGGCAATCGCAATGGCTCCAGCACCGCTGTTCCCGCGCCGTCATGGCCGGGCTTGTCCCGGCCACCCACGCCTTTTCGCGAAACCAAGACGCGGATGCCTGGCACAAGGCCGGGCATGACGAGTTTGTGGAGCTATCGAGCCGATATGCGATTGCCCTACCCGCAAGCGGGAGAGGTGCAGCCAGCGTGGCGCGAGACCGATCCAGCCTGACTTCATCAGGCTCTGGTGCGGCGTTTCACGCCGCCGGCTTCGCCGCCTGGTCCTCGCTCGCCAGCAGATGCAGCAGCGCGCTCTTGATCGCGGCCTGCCGGGTCGGTGCCGTGATCTGGGCGCCGAGCAGGTCGGTGACGTAGAACACGTCGCGGGCGCGTTCGCCGAAGGTCGCGACATGCGCCGAGGCGATGTTGAGGTTGAGCTTCGAGATCGCGGTGGTGAGCTGGTAGAGCAGGCCGGGCCGGTCGAGGCCGGAGACCTCGATCACGGTGTAGCGGTCGGACCACTGGTTGTTGATAGTCACCTCGGGCTCGACGATGAACGGCCGCGCCTTGCTGCGGACGGTGCGCTTGGCGACCGCCTCGGGCAGCCGCAGCTTGCCTTCCAGCACGTGCTCGATCATCTCGCCAATTCTGGTGGCGCGGCGGCCCTCGTCCTCGTCGCGGTCGTATTCGCGCGAGATCGAGATGGTGTCGAGCGCGCGGCCGTCGGTCGTGGTGTAGATCTGGGCGTCGACGATGTTGGCGCCGGCCGACGCGCAGGCACCTGCGATGATCGACAGCAGCCAGGGATGGTCGGTTGCCAGGATCGTCAGCTCGGTGACGGCGCGGACCTCATCGAAGCCGACATTGATCGCAAGCTTGTGGCCGGCCTGCTCGCTGGCGCGGATGAAGCGGGCCTGGCGGATCTTGCGTGCCAGCTCGACCTTGAGCCAGTAGGCCGGATAATGCCGGCCGATATAGGCGTTGAGCTCCGCCTCCGGCCATTCGGTGAAAGCACGGCGGAATTCGGCTTGTGCCACCGCGATGCGCTGGGCGCGGTTGACCTCGGAGAAGCCGCCGGTCAGCACCGGTTCGGTCTCGTAATACAGCGTGCGCAACAGCTGCGCCTTCCAGCCGTTCCACACGCCCGGTCCGACGCCGCGGATGTCGGCGGTGGTCAGGATCGTGAGCAGCTTCATCTGCTCGACCGACTGCACCACGGCGGCGAAATTCTCGATGGTCTTGCGGTCCGACAGGTCGCGCGATTGCGCCACCGTCGACATCGTCAAATGCTCCTCGATCAGCCACGCCACCAGTTCGGTGTCGGCCGCCGAGAAGCCGAGCCGCGGACACAGCCGCCGCGCCACCTTGGCGCCGGCGATCGAATGGTCTTCCGGCCGGCCCTTGGCGATGTCGTGCAGCAGCGTCGCGATATAGATCACCGGGCGGTGCTCGGGGCGGATCTTGCGGAACAGGTCGCTGGCGACCGTGAACTCCTCGTTGCCGCCGCGTTCGATGTCCTGCAGGTAGCCGATGCAGCGGAGCAGATGCTCGTCCACCGTGTAGTGGTGGTACATGTTGAACTGCATCATCGACACGATCTTGCCGAAGGCGCGGATGAAGTGGCCGAGCACGCCGGTCTCGTTCATCCGCCGCAGCACGATCTCCGCATTGTCGGAGGTCAGGATCTCCATGAACAGGCGGTTGGCTTCATCGTTCTCGCGCAGCTGGGTGTTGATCAGCTTCAGCGAGCGCGTCACCGTGCGCATCGCATCGGGATGGAAGGCGAGGTTGTTCTGCTGCGCAAGGCGGAAGATCCGGATCAGGTTGACCGGATCGTGCTTGAAGACGTCCGGCGCGGCGAGATTGATGCGGTTGTTGTCGACGATGAAGTCGTCGCTGCCGTTAACCCGCCGCCGCTTGGTGCCGGGCCGCAGCCGCGCCACCATCCGGCTCAGCACCGGCGCCGGCTTGTTGTGCTCTTCCTCGAGCTTGGCGCACAGGATCGCGGTGAGGTCGCCGACGTCTTTCGCGATCAGGAAGTAATGCTTCATGAAGCGCTCGACGTCCTGCATGCCGGGATGCGAGGTGTAGCCGAGGCGGACCGCGATTTCGCGCTGCATGTCGAATGACAGCCGTTCCTCGGCGCGTCCGGCGAAGAAGTGCAGATTGCAGCGCACCGACCACAGGAAGTCGGCGCAGCGGCGGAAGGTGCGGTATTCCTGCGAGTCGAACACGCCGCGTTCCAGCAGCTCGTCGGTCTCGCGCACGCGGTAGACGTATTTGGCGATCCAGAACAGCGTGTGCAGGTCGCGCAGGCCGCCCTTGCCGTCCTTGACGTTGGGCTCGACCAGATAGCGCGACTGGCCGGCGCGGCGATGCCGCTCCTCGCGCTCGGCCAGCTTTGCGGTGACGAATTCCGACGCGGTGCCCTGCACCACCTCCTTGTCGAAGCGCTCGACCAGCTCGTCATAAAGCGGCTGGTCGCCGGTCAGGAAGCGCGTCTCGAGGATCGCGGTGCGGATCGTCATGTCGCCGCGGGCCTGACGGATCGATTCATCGACCGAGCGGGTGGCGTGGCCGACCTTCAGCCCCATGTCCCAGAGGCAATAGAGAATCGCTTCAGCGACCTGTTCGCCCCAGGCGGTCTGCTTGTAGGGCAGGATGAACAACAGATCGATGTCGGACTCCGGCGCCATCAGCCCGCGGCCATAGCCGCCGGTCGCCACCACGGCCATGCGTTCGGCGCCCGAGGGGATCGGCGAGTGATAGAGGTGGCGGGTCGCCGCCGCGTAGAGGATGCGGATGATCTCGTCCTGCACGAAGCAGAGCCGTTCGGCGCAGCGCCGGCCGTGACGGTCCTTGAGCAGCAGCGCCTGCGCCGTGGCGCGCGCCGCGATCAGCTCGGCCTTGAGCAGCTGCGCCATCGCGGCGCGGAACTGGTCCTCGCGGCCGGCATGCCGTTCGGCAAGCGCATTCACCGCCGCGGTGATCCGCTCGGTCTCGAAACGATCATCCGCTTCAGGGCGGGCCTCGGCTACGACGCTGTCCATAGGTTCATCCGATATCGGACGGAGCCGTTGCTGTCACTGACCAAAGTATAACGACAGCAGCTCCATGCTCTCATGGCGGCGCTTCGAGCAAGATCGTTCTCGCGCCATCCCGTAAAGGGTAGAGATTTTCTCGTTGACCGCAAGGCTAACTCATTGAAATAAAAGATTGTTTCATAAAACTGATCGAGGGGGTCGACGAATGCAAAAATTTTCCCGGCGCACGTTCGCTGCGCTGCTCGCGGTCTCGACCTTGCTGCCCGGCGCGGGGCGCGCCGCCGACGCGCTGAAGGAGATCCGGATCGACTGGGCGACCTACAATCCGGTGTCGATGGTCCTGAAGCAGAAGGGCCTCCTGGAAAAGGAATTCGCCAAGGACGGCATCAGCATCGTCTGGGTGCAGTCGGCCGGCTCCAACAAGGCGCTCGAATTCCTCAACGCCGGTTCGATCGATCTCGGCTCGACCGCGGGTTCGGCGGCGCTGGTCGCGAAGATCAACGGCAACCCGATCAAGTCGATCTATGTCTATTCGCGTCCCGAATGGACCGCACTGGTCACGACCAAGGACTCCAGGATCGCGTCCGTCGCCGACCTCAAGGGCAAGCGCGTCGCGGTGACGCGTGGCACCGATCCGCACATCTTCCTGGTTCGTGCGCTGCTCGGCGCCGGTCTCACCGAAAAGGACATCACGCCGGTGCTGTTGCAGCACGCCGACGGCAAGACCGCGTTGATCCGCGGCGACGTCGACGCCTGGGCCGGTCTCGATCCGATGATGGCGCAGGCGGAGGTCGAGGACGGTGCAAAGCTGTTCTACCGCAAGGCGGAAGCCAACACCTGGGGCATCCTCAATGTGCGCGAGGAGTTCCTGAAGGCGCATCCGGATATCGTCCGCCGCGTGCTCGCGACGTACGAGGAAGCGCGGAAATATTCGCTGGCCAACTATGACGAGCTGAAGAAGACCTTCATCGCCGTCACCAAGCTGCCGGACGCCGTGGTCGACAAGCAGCTCAAGGAGCGCACCGAGCTGACCCACAGCCGGATCGGCAGTGCCCAGCGCGAATCGATCCTCGCCGCCGGCCTCGCCTTGCAGCAGGCGGGCGTGATCGACGCCAAGACCGACGTCAAGGCCGCGCTGGATTCCTTGGTCGACGATCAGGTCCCGCTGCCCACCAACTAACCGCTGTCGTTAAACTAACCTCCGTCGTCAAACTAACCTTCGTCGTCCCGGGCAAGCGAAGCGCGACCCGGGACCCATAACCACAGGGCTCTATTGTTGGACAAGGCTGTGGCCCCAGCTCGCTTGATTACCACGCCCTGTGGTTATGGGTCCCGGCCTTCGCCGGGACGACGTGGATGGAGTTAGGCGCGCTCCGCCTTGCAATCCCGCTGGAAGAATAGTTGTTGCTATGGCCATGACCGTTGACCTGCCCGCGCTGGAACAGACGGCCCCGCCCGGTGCACCTGGGCGGTGGTCACGCTATGCGCGCCCGGTGCTCGGGCTCGTGCTGCCGATTGCGCTGGCGCTGGGCTGGGAACTCGTCGTCTCTCTCGGCTATTCCAACGGCCGCCTGGTGCCGCCTCCGTCAAAGGTGTTCGAGACCATCGTCGAGCTCGCCAAGAGCGGAGAGCTGTCGCGCCATATCCTCGCGACGCTGTGGCGCGTGGGCGCGGGCTTTGCGCTCGGTGTCGTCGCCGGGACCATCATGGGCGCGATCTCCGGCTATTGGGATTTCGCCAAGCGGCTGCTCGATCCGACGGTGCAGGCGCTGCGCGCGATCCCCTCGCTCGCCTGGGTGCCGCTGTTCGTGCTCTGGCTCGGCATTTTCGAGACCTCGAAGGTCGCGCTGATCGCGGTCGGCGTGTTCTTTCCGATCTATCTCGGCGTGATGGGCGCAATCCTGTCGGTCGATCGCAAGATCGTCGAGGTCGGGCGCGTGTTCCGCCTGTCCGGACCCGCCATGATCCGCCGCATCCTGTTGCCCGCCGTGCTGCCGGCCTATGTGGTGGCGCTGCGGGTCGGGCTCGGTTTGGGGTGGATGTTCGTGGTCGCGGCCGAATTGATCGGCGCGTCCGAAGGCCTCGGCTATCTGCTGCTCGACGGCCAGCAGCTCGGCAAGCCGGCGCAGATCCTCGCCGCGATCGTGATCTTCGCGATTCTCGGCAAGCTCACCGACTGGCTGATCGAGGTCGCCGCCGCACCGCTGCTGCGCTGGCAGGACGCGTTCGGCGCGCGGGGAGGGCAGTGATGCTGGCTCTCAAGGACGTCGGCAAGACCTATCCGAACGGTGTCCACGCGCTGGAGCGGTTCTCGGCCGAGATTGCGCCCGGCGAGATCATCGCGATCATCGGCGGCTCGGGTTGCGGCAAGTCGACGCTGCTGCGCGCCATCGCCGGCCTCGATCGCGCCTCTTCAGGCAGCGTGACGCTCGACAATGCGGTGATATCATCGCCGCACGCCAAGATCGGGATCATCTTCCAGGAGCCACGGCTGCTGCCCTGGCTCAGCGTCGCCGACAATATCGGCTTCGGCCTCGCCGGCCTTCCGGCCGAGGCGAGGCGCGCGCGCGTCGTGGCGGCGCTCGCCCGCGTCGGCCTTGCCGACAAGGCCGCGGCCTGGCCGCGCGAATTGTCCGGCGGCCAGGCGCAGCGGGTCGCGATAGCCCGCGCGCTGGTGCCGCAGCCCGAAGTGCTGCTGCTCGACGAGCCGTTCTCGGCGCTCGATGCCTTCACGCGGCGCGATCTGCAGGATCATCTGCTCGATCTGTGGGCCGACACGCGGCCGACCCTGATCCTGGTCACCCACGACGTGGACGAGGCCGTGGTGCTCGCCGACCGCGTGCTGGTGATGCGGCCGCGGCCGGGCCGGCTGTTCGAGGAGATTACCATCAACCTGGCGCGGCCGCGCGACCGCAAATCGGAGCTGTTCGACACCTTCAAGCGCCGCGTGCTGACCGCGCTCGACCGCTCGCTCGACCGTTCGGTGCGGGACGTCACCGACAAATCCAGCGCCGGCGAGGCGATGTGGTGGTGACATCCGCTCCTTAAGGCCTTACATCGGCTAGAGCATGATCCGGAAAAGTGTGAAGCGGTTTTCCGAAAAGATCATGCTAAAACAAGAATCTAAAGCGCGATGACGATTTCAGCCTGAGTCTCATCGCGCTTTAAGAAGAATAGCCGGGAGCAGACCCATGGACTCCGCCGAACTCCGCGCAATGCAGGCTCCGATCAAGGAGCGCTACAAGACCGACCCCCAGGCCGCCGTGATCACGCTGAAGGCCAAGGGATCGATCGACAATGAGAGCATCGCCTGCAAGGTCGAGACTGGCCGTGCGCTCGCGATCGCCGGCCTCCACCCCGCTACCGGCGGCTCCGGGCTCGAGCTTTGCTCCGGCGACATGCTGCTGGAAGCGCTGGTCGCCTGCGCCGGCGTCACGCTGAAATCGGTCGCCACCGCGATCGACGTGCCGCTGAAGCCCGGCAATGTCTTCGCCGAGGGCGATCTCGATTTCCGCGGCACGCTCGGCGTCGACAAGGAGACCCCGGTCGGCTTCCGCGAGATCCGCCTCCGCTTCGAGATCGGCACCGACGCGCCGCAGGACAAGCTCGATCTCTTGCTGAAACTCACCGAGCGCTATTGCGTGGTCTATCAGACCATCAAGAACGGCCCGAAGGTTTCGGTCACGATGCAGCGGGTTTAGCGCGTCGCCCCGGCCTAGTGCGCAATTGCGCACGGGAGCCGGGGCCCATACGCCGTGTCCCATCGGTTCAAGCCGCGCTGTCCGACGGCTTTCGTTCCACACGAACAGTCGTGGTTATGGATCCCGGCCTTCGCCGGGACGACGGAACAAATGTCCCCCGAACTCCACTTCGTCCTGATCCTCGTGCTGCGCATGGCGGTTGCGGCCGCATTCGTGGTCAGCGCGTCCATCATCACGGAGCGTTCGGGACCGGTGATCGGCGCGCTGATCGCAACCCTGCCGATCTCGGCCGGGCCGTCCTACACCTTCCTCGCGCTCGACCATGACGCCGCCTTCATCGCCGAGGGGGCGCTGGCGAGCCTGCCGGTCAACGCCGCCACGATCTATATGGGCCTGACCTACGCCGTGCTGGCGCAGCGCTTCAGCATGTGGATCAGCGCGGGCAGCGCGATCGCGGTGTGGCTGGTGCTCGCCACCATCATCCGCCAGTTCGAGTGGTCGCTCGTCGCCGGGCTGATCGTCAACGCCATCACCTTTGCGATCTGCATCCCGCTGCTGAGGCCCTATCGGCATGTCGCGAAAATGCCGCTGATCGCGCGGCGCTGGTACGACATTCCGCTGCGCGCCGCGCTGGTCGCAAGCCTGGTCGGCACCGTGGTCACGGCGTCAGGCTGGGTCGGCCCGCGCGTCACCGGCGTGATGGCGCTGTTTCCGATCGTATTCTCCTCGATGATGCTGATTCTGCATCCGCGCATCGGCGGCCCCGCAACCGCCGCCGTGCTCGCCAACAGCGCCTGGGGCTTGATGGGCTTTGGCCTCGGGGTTGCGGTGCTGCACGTCGCGGTGCTGCAACTCGGCTCGCCAATCGGCCTATGCTGCGCGCTCGCCACCTGCATCGTCTGGAATCTGGTGCTGTGGCAGATCGGGCGGAGGAAAGTAAAACGTTGACGCCGTCATTCCGGGGCGATGCGAAGCATCGAACCCGGAATCTCGAGATTCCGGGTCTGGTCCTTCGGAACATCCCGGAATGACGACAGCACCTACGCTTTCGGCAGCTTTGCCCGCAGCGCATACAGCGCATCCAGCGCCTCGCGCGGCGACATCTCGTCGGGATGCAGCGCCTTCACGGCCTCGACCAGCAGATCGGCCTCGCTCGGCGGTTTGTCCTCACTGGCGGCGCGGGAGGGGACGGCGAACAGCGGCAGATCGTCGACCAAGGCACGCGCGGTCTGGCCGCGGTCCTGGGCTTCGAGTTTTGCCAGCACCGATTTGGCGCGCGTGATCACGGCCGGCGGCAGGCCGGCGAGTTTTGCGACCTGGATGCCGTAGGAGCGGTCGGCCGAGCCCGGCAGCACCTCGTGCAGGAACACGACGTCGCCCTGCCACTCCTTGACCCGCACCGTGGCGTTGAACATCCGCGGCAGTTTCGCCGAGAGCGCGGTCAGCTCGTGATAATGCGTCGCGAACAGCGTGCGGCAGCGGTTGCTCTCATGCAGATGCTCGATCGCGGCCCAGGCTATCGACAGCCCGTCGAACGTTGCCGTGCCGCGGCCGATCTCGTCGAGGATCACCAGCGACCGTTCGCTGGCCTGGTTCAGGATCACCGCGGTCTCGACCATCTCGACCATGAAGGTCGAGCGTCCGCGCGCCAGGTCGTCGGCGGCGCCGACGCGCGAGAACAGCCGGTCGACGATGCCGAGCCGCGCCCGCGACGCCGGCACGTAAGAGCCGATCTGTGCCAAGAGCGCGATCAGCGCATTCTGGCGCAGGAAGGTCGACTTGCCGGCCATGTTCGGACCGGTGATCAGCCAGAGCTGACCGGATTTCTGGCCCGGCGCCGGCGACAGGTCGCAGGCATTGGCGATAAACGGCTGGCCGTCGCGCTTCAGTGCCTGCTCGACCACCGGATGCCGTCCGCCCTCGATCGCAAAGCCGAGCGAGCCGTCGACATCGGGCCGCACGTAATTGTCGTCGATCGCAAGCTTGGCCAATGACGTCGCGACGTCGAGCATCGCAAAGGCATGCGCGGCATTGCGCAGATCATCGCTCGCCGCGAGCGCCATCGCGCTCAGGCGTTCAAAGATCTCGAGCTCGAGATTGAGCGCGCGCTCGCCGGCATTGGCGATCTTGGCCTCGGTCTCGCCGAGCTCTGCGGTGGTGAAGCGGACCTGCCCCGCCAGCGTCTGGCGATGAATGAAGGTTGCATTCAGTGGCGGCGCGAACAGCTTGTCGCCGTGCTGCGCGGTGACCTCGACGAAATAGCCGAGCACGTTGTTGTGCCGGATCTTCAGCGTCTTGATGCCGGTGTCCTCGGCATAGCGCGCCTGCATCGCGGCGACGACGAGGCGGGAGGCATCGCGCAAATTGCGGCTCTCGTCGAGCGCGGCCTCATAGCCCTCGCGGACGAAACCGCCATCGCGCTTGATCAGCGGAAGCTGCTCGTCGAGTGCGCGGGAGAATTCCTGCGCCAGATCGCGCGAGGGACGCTGTAGCGCCGCCATCACGGTCGAAACCTCGGCCGGCGGATTGGAAAGCTGCGCCAGCAGCTCCAGCGCCTGGTCGGCGGCGAGGATGCCGTCGCGCAGGCTGGCGAGGTCGCGCGGGCCGCCGCGGCCGACCGAGAGCCGCGCCAGCGCGCGCGACATGTCGGGCGCCGCGCGCAGCACGGTCCTGACGTCCTCGCGCGCCGCGGAATCCGCGACGAAGGCCGAGACGGCATCGAGCCGCCGCGCGATCACGGCGACGTCGGTGAGCGGCGCGGCAAGGCGCTGCGCCAGGAGGCGCGAGCCCGCCGCGGTGACGGTGCAGTCGATCGCATCGAGCAGCGAGCCGCGGCGCTCGCCGGCGAGCGTGCGCGTCAGTTCGAGATTGGCGCGGGTCGCCGGATCGATCGCCATCGTGGTGCCGGCGGCCTCGCGCGCCGGCGGCGACAGCGGCGGACGCTTGCCGACCTGGGTGCGGTCGATATAGGTGACGGCCGCGGCCGCGGCGGTCGCCTCCAGTCGCGACATCGCCGACAGGCCGTCCATGGTCGCGACCGCGAAATAGTCGCAGAGTCGCCGCTCGGCGGTGGCACTGTCGAACACGTCGCGGGTCAGCGGCGTCACCGACGGCAGTTCGCGCAAGGTCGGCGCCAGCTCGCTGTCGCTGTAGAGCGCATCGGTGACGATGGCCTCGTTCGGATTGATGCGCGCCAGCGTCGCCGCGAGCTCCGCGGTCGCACACTCCGTCACCATGAATTCGGAGGTCGAAATGTCGATCCAGGCAAGGCCAAGACGATCCGCACCGGCCGAGCCGCGGGCGCGCGCGATCGCGATCAAGTAATTGTTGGTGCGGGCGTCGAGCAGGGTGTCTTCGGTCAGCGTGCCCGGCGTCACCAGCCGCACCACGCCGCGGCGGACCACGCTCTTGTTGCCGCGGGCTTTGGCCTCCGCGGGATTTTCCGTCTGCTCGCACACCGCGACACGATGGCCGGCGCCGATCAGGCGATGCAGGTAATCCTCGGAGCGTTCGACCGGAACGCCGCACATCGGGATGTCCATGCCCTGATGCTTGCCGCGCTTGGTCAGCACGATGCCGAGCGTCCGGGAGGCGATCTCCGCATCCTCGAAGAACAGTTCGTAGAAGTCGCCCATCCGGTAGAACAGCAGCAGGCCGGGATGGGCGGCCTTGATTTCCAGATACTGTTCCATCATCGGCGTGACGCGCGACGGCGCCTCGGCGGCAGGAGCGGGCTCGGGCGGAACGGGGATGGGCTGCTGGACTGTCATGAGGGGGCGGAAACTACAAAATTTCGTCGCGCGGTCCTATCCGCGAGGTCGGGGTTTTCCACCCTGTCCACGGTGCCAATTATGTCAGCCCTCACGGCAATGCGTGCGGGGCGCGCAGCCGCATCAATTGACCTGCCGCGGGCACGCTCCTAAAACCGATCTCAAGTTCCAGCCGATCCAGCGCTAAGTCGCGGCATTCAGGGAGAGATTCAATGCGTGATGTGTTCATTTGCGATGCCGTCCGGACCCCGATCGGCCGTTTCGGCGGCTCGCTCGCCAAGGTGCGCGCCGACGATCTCGCCGCGGCCCCGATCAAGGCGCTGATGGCCAAGCACCCGACGCTCAATTGGAACGAGGTCGACGAGGTGTATTTCGGCTGCGCCAACCAGGCCGGCGAGGACAACCGCAACGTTGCGCGCATGGCGCTGTTGCTCGCCGGCATGCCGGAGTCGGTTCCCGGCCAGACCCTGAACCGGCTCTGCGCTTCCGGCCTCGATGCAGTCGGCGCCGCGGGCCGCGCCATCCGCGCCGGCGAGATCGATTTCGCGATCGCGGGCGGCGTCGAATCGATGACGCGCGCGCCGTTCGTGATGGGCAAGGCCGCGGAAGCCTTCTCGCGTTCGTCCGAGATCTACGACACCACAATCGGCTGGCGCTTCATCAATCCGCTGATGAAGGCGCAGTACGGCGTCGATGCGATGCCAGAGACCGGCGAGAACGTCGCTGAGGAATTCCAGGTGTCGCGCGCCGATCAGGATGCGATGGCGATCCGCTCGCAGCAGCGTGCGGGCGCGGCGATTGCGTCGGGCTATTTCGCCGAGGAGATCGTTCCGATCCAAGTGCCCGGCGGCAAGGCCGGCCCGATCACCGTCGACAAGGACGAGCATCCGCGTCCGGAGACCACGCTCGAAGGTCTCGCCAAGCTGAAGCCGATCGTGCGCAATCCGGGCACAGTGACCGCGGGCAACGCGTCCGGCGTCAATGACGGCGCCGCCGCGATGATCCTCGCTTCCGAAGCCGCGGTGAAGAAGCACGGCCTGACGCCGCGCGCAAAAATCCTCGGCCTTGCCTCGGCCGCGGTGCCGCCGCGCATCATGGGCATCGGTCCGGTGCCGGCAACGAAGAAGTTGGTCGAACGCCTCGGCATCAAGGTGTCGGACTTCGACCTGATCGAGCTCAACGAGGCCTTCGCCTCGCAGGGTATCGCCTGCCTGCGCCAGCTCGGCGTCAAGGAAGACGCCGATTTCGTCAATCCGCATGGCGGTGCGATCGCGCTCGGCCACCCGCTCGGCATGAGCGGCGCGCGGCTGGTCTTGACCGCCGTGCACGGCATGGAGAAGCGGGGCGGGAAGCTTGCCTTGGCAACTATGTGCGTCGGAGTAGGTCAGGGCGTTGCGGTCGCGATCGAAAAACTTAATTAAGCCAATGGTTTGGAGGGGTTGAAAACAGCCCTTCCCCAAATTGGTTATGCATTATAATGATCTGACGTGAGCTCACCGGGCGCGTGGGCCGCGGAGGAATTCGCCATGACCTTGTTGTACCCGCTGCAATCGCTTGCGGCCCATCCGGCGCGGCTGTCGCCGGACTATCGTTCCACCGTGAAGCGTTCGCCGCAGAAGCCGCTGATCCCGCTGCGGCACACGCTCTCGGAGCTGACCGGGCCGGTCTATGGTCATGAGACCGTGCGCGCGCACGACAACGACCTCACCATCCAGGCGAAAGGCGAGCCGCTCGGCGAGCGCATCATCGTGCACGGCTATGTGCTCGACGAGGACGGCCGCGGCGTGCCCAACACCCTGGTCGAGCTGTGGCAGGCCAATGCCTGCGGCCGCTACATTCATGTCGTCGATCAGCACCCGGCGCCGCTCGATCCCAACTTCACCGGCGCCGGCCGCACCCAGAGCGATGCCAAGGGCTATTACAAGTTCATCACCATCAAGCCCGGCGCCTATCCCTGGGGCAATCACCATAACGCCTGGCGGCCCGCGCATATCCACTTCTCGGTGTTCGGCCACTCGTTCGTCTCGCGGCTGGTGACCCAGATGTACTTCCCGGGCGATCCGCTGTTCCCGTTCGATCCGATCTTCAACTCGGTGACGGACGAGAAGGCGCGGGCGCGGATGATCTCGTCGTTCGATCTCGAGAACACCAAGCCGGAATGGGCGCTGTGCTACCGCTTCGATATCGTGCTGCGCGGGCAGAGTGCCACGCCGATGGAGACCAAGTAACGTGTCGAACCCGCGTCCTGATGGAATCACGCCTTCGCAGACCGTCGGCCCCTATTTCAAGTACGGCCTGACGCCGAACGGCGAATATGAATGGAACGACGCTTTTACCAACAACCTTCTGACGCCTGACGTCTCGGGTGAGCGCATCCGCGTCGAGGGCAAGGTCTATGACGGCGACGGCGCCGTGATCCCGGACTGCATGCTGGAGATCTGGCAGGCCGATAGCCAGGGCCGCTTCTCCGATCCGCAGGATGCGCGCGCGCTGCCCAATTCGAGCTTCAAGGGCTTTGGCCGCTGCGGCACCGACAAGAACGGTGGCTACGCCTTCGACACCATCAAGCCGGGCGTGGTGCCGGATGCCGACGGCAAGCCGCAGGCGCCGCATATCGGGCTCGCGGTGTTCGCGCGCGGCATGCTGCTGCATCTCTACACAAGGATCTATTTCGACGACGAGGCCAGCAACGCCGCTGATTCTACGCTCGCGCTGGTGCCGGCGGAGCGCCGCGCGACGCTGATAGCCAGGCGCAAGGCCGGCGCGGGCAGCGTCTACACCTTCGACGTCCATCTGCAGGGCGACAACGAGACGGTGTTCTTCGACGTCTAGCCCGGCCGCTAGCCGCCGCGCCGCAGCTCTTCGGTGGCGCGCCGGAGCACCTCGTGAAGCCATTCGTGCGAAGGCTCGTCCTCGACGCGTTCGTGCCAGAGCAGCCGAACCTCCACGGGCGTCGTGGTGTAAGGCAGTTCATAGGTCGTGATCGCATGTGCCTGCTCGAGTGCACGCGCCAGCGGCCGCGGGACGATCGCAGCCAACTCGGAATCGATCAGCAGTGCGGGCAGGGCAAGGAAGTGCGGCAGCGAGACCGCGATCCGCGGCGGCCGGTCGCTGTCGGACAGCGCCCGTTCGAGCGCGGGGCGATCGTACATCTCCGAACGCCTGGCGAGTCCACGCTCGGAGATGAAGCCGCCAATCGCGCCTTCCTGCTCGCCGCCAAAGGACACCACGACTAACGGCAAGGTCGCGAGCTTTGCCTTGTCGAGCCGGCCAAGCTTGCGCCTTTTGCCGACGATCAGCACATCATTATATTCGAACAGCAGCGCCGTGCGGAAACGGCTCGGCGGCGACGAGAACACGCCGATCGCGACGTCGATGCGGCCGAGGTCGATCTGCTCGGCAAGATCGATCCGCGTCACCGGCTTGATGGTGAGGTCGATCGCAGGAGCTTCCCGGCCCAGGATCTTCAGGAGCGGCGGCGCCAGCACCATCGTCGTGAAGTCGTTGGCGGCCAGCGTGAACGGCTTGGTGGAGGCTGCTGGAGCGAAGGTCGGCAGCTCGACCGCGGCCTCCAGCGATCGCAGCGCCTGGCGAACCTGCGGCGCCATCGTCAACGCGCGCGCGGTCGGCTGCATGCCGGTGGCCGTGCGCACGAACAGGTCGTCATCCAGCATCTCGCGCAGCCGCGCCAGAGAGTGGCTGACAGCGGACTGGCTCAGCGCGACCTTCTGGCTGGCCCGCAGCACGCTGCGCTCCTCCATGACGGCGTCGAATACCTTGAGCAGATTCAGATCCAGGGTCTTGAAGGAAACGGACACGTTGAGAGTCCCCGTCTATGGCAGATCGCTCGCCTCGGCAAAATTCCGCGATCGACGGCAGTTAAGGCCAGGCGTCTGGCGGATGCAACCGAGCGGATTCTCCACGAGCGTATAGCCGTGTCGTCACCACCTGCCATCTGAAGCCGGTTCAGGATCACTCTGCAAGACTTTCACTTCCGCAACGCGGCGTTCTGGCCAAGATTGCCGGCGCCGGGTTGGGAGGAGAAAAGCGATGAAGGCCTGGGTGATGTTGGCCCGAAGTGGCGCGCGTAAATCAATCGGACTGGCGTTGATGCTGGTGGCGACGGCGACGTCGGCGATTGCACAGAACGGGCCGGTCAGGCTCGGCGTGCTGACCGACATGTCGTCGCTGTACGCTGACAATGGCGGCCAGGGCTCGGTGGTCGCGGCGCAAATGGCGGTGGACGATTTCAAGGGCAAGGTGCTCGGCCGCCCGATCGAGATCGTTGCCGGCGATCATCAGAACAAGGCGGATATCGGCTCGGCGATTGCCCGGCGCTGGCTGGAGAACGACAACGTCGAAGCCATCCTCGACGTCCCGAATTCCGCGGTCGCACTGGCGGTGCAGGGCATCACGCGCGACAAGAAGAAGCTGTTTCTCGCCACCGGCGCGGCAACGTCCCGGCTGACCGGCGACGAGTGCTCGCCGACCGGCATCCACTGGACTTACGATACCTACGCGCTGTCGCAGGGGGCTACGAAGGCGATTTCGCGCCTCGGCGCCAAGTCCTGGTTCTTTCTTTCGGCCGACTATTCGCTCGGTGCGCAGCTCGAGGCCGACAGCCGCAAGGTGATCGACACGACCGGCGGCAAGGTGGTCGGCGCCGTGAAACACCCGATCAACACGCCCGATTTCTCGTCCTTCCTGCTGCAGGCGCAGGCCTCCAGGGCCGACGTGATCGCGCTCGCCGACGCCGGCGGCGACTTCATCAACGCCGTGAAGCAGGCCGGCGAGTTCGGGGTGACGCGCGGGCAGAAGCTTGCCGGCCTGATCGTCTTCATCGCCGACATTCACAGCCTTGGGCTGCAGAGTGCGCAAGGCCTGATGCTGAGCTCGGCGTTCTACTGGGACCTCAACGACGAGACGCGGGCATGGTCGAAGCGCTTCATCGAGAAGACGAAGAAAGTGCCCACCATGATCCACGCCGGCACCTATGGTGCTGTCATGCACTACCTCAAGGCGGTCGAAGCCGCCGGCACGCTTGATGGGCCGACGGTCGCGGCCAAGATGCGCGAATTGCCGGTCAACGATTTCATGACCCGCAACGGCAGGATCCGTCCCGACGGCCGGCTGGTCCGCGACATGTATCTGTTCCGCGTCAAGTCGCCGGCAGAGTCGAAATACCAGTTCGACTACTACCAGCTGCTGGCCACCATCCCGGGTGAAGAGGCCTTCAGACCGATGGAGGACGGCGGATGCTCGCTCGTGAAGAAGTCGTGATCGACCGGGATGTGGCGTGCGGAGCCGCACGCAATCCAATCGACGAGGTGATCGCCGGCCGGCTGTCGTGCCGCGAGTTCTCCGGCAGTCCGGTCTCCCGATCGACCATCGAGCAGATCCTGCGCGTGGCGCGGTTCGCGCCGAGCGGCGCGAACATCCAGCCCTGGCACGTCTACGTGCTCGCCGGCGCCGCCAAGACCGAGGTGTCGGCTGCGCTGCTGGATGCGTATGAGAACGAGCCGAACGAGCACGTCTCCGAATATCAATACTACGCCAGCGCTTTCCCCGAGCCGTATCTCGGCCGTCGTCAGGAGTTCGGGCGATTGTTCTATGACTCGCTCGGGATCGCGCAAAGCGACGCTGCGGCGAGGAGCCGGCAGACCGCAAAGAACTTCATGTTCTTCGGCGCGCCGGTTGGGTTGATCGTCACCATCGATCGGCGTCTCGCGATGGGAAGCTGGCTCGATCTCGGCATGTTCATCCAGAACGTGATGCTGGCGGCGGTCGGACGCGGGCTGCAATCCTGTCCGCAGGAGACCTTCGCCAGATTCCATCGGATCTTGCGTCCGCTGCTGTCGATGCCCGCCGAGCAGATGGTGGCCTGCGGGATCTCGATGGGCCACCCCAGGGAGCGGTCGCGCACGCGGCTGATGCCGCGCGCGGAACTGGAGGCATTCGCCTCCTTCAAGGGTTTCGAGGATTAGACAGGAGAGAGTCATGGGAAGCCGGGAACAGCTTATCGAACGCAGCATTCCGTTTCTGCGCGAGGTCAAGGACATGACGCCGAGCGCGGCGATGGAGCGATGGCTCAACGAGACCTATGGAGAGGACAGCGCGCTGTACCAGGATCTCGCCCGCCTCATCAAAATGGGAGTCGAGGAGGGCTGGGCGGCGAACCAGGAGGTGGAAGGTCCGAACTATCGGCGCAGCCGCATCCTCGAGCCGGTCCCCGAGACGTTCCAGTTCAGCATCACCGCGGTCTACATGAACAGCACCGATCCGCGCCGCATCAAGGACGAGGACGATCACGACGTGCTGCGCGGGCAATATCATGGTCACCCCTATGGCGAGCTCAACCTCGTCGTTCCCCTCGACAAGGGCGCGCAGTTGAAGGGGCTGCAGGGCTGGCAGGGGCCGGGCTGGACCGCGCCGGATCCCGGCAGCCGGCACTATCCGGAGGTCAGGGGTGGCGCGGTCATCGCGCTGTTCTTTCTGCCGGCCGGGCGCATCTCCTACGATTTCAAGGCGCCGGCCTGATATCCGGCGCGGGCGGCAATCCGGTCTGGAGAAAGCGCATGACGTTGATCTACCCGGTCGCTTCGAACAGCGTCCATCCCGCGCGCCTGTCGCCTGCGTACCGCAGCGCGATCAAGCGCGTACCCTCAAAGCCGCTGGTCCCGATGCGACATACGCTCTCGGAGCTGACCGGCCCGGTCTATGGTCATGAGACCGTGCGCGCGCACGACAACGACCTCACCATCCAGGCGAAAGGCGAGCCGCTCGGCGAGCGCATCATTGTGCACGGCCATGTGCTCGACGAGGACGGCCGCGGCGTGCCCAACACCCTGGTCGAGCTGTGGCAGGCCAATGCCTGCGGCCGCTACATCCATGTCGTCGACCAGCATCCGGCGCCGCTCGATCCCAACTTCACCGGCGCCGGCCGGACGCAATCCGATGCCAAGGGCTATTACAAGTTCATCACCATCAAGCCCGGCGCCTATCCCTGGGGCAATCACCACAACGCGTGGCGGCCCGCGCATATCCACTTCTCGGTGTTCGGCCACTCGTTCGTCTCGCGGCTGGTGACCCAGATGTACTTCCCGGGCGATCCGCTGTTCCCGTTCGATCCGATCTTCAACTCGGTGACGGACGAGAAGGCGCGGGCGCGGATGATCTCGTCGTTCGATCTCGAGAACACCAAGCCGGAATGGGCGCTGTGCTACCGCTTCGATATCGTGCTGCGCGGGCAGAGTGCCACGCCGATGGAGACCAAGTAACGTGTCGAACCCGCGTCCTGATGGAATCACGCCTTCGCAGACCGTCGGCCCCTATTTCAAGTACGGCCTGACGCCGAACGGCGAATACGAATGGAATGACGCCTTCACCAGCAACCTTCTGACGCCTGACGTCTCGGGCGAGCGCATCCGCGTCGAGGGCAAGGTCTATGACGGCGACGGCGCCGTGATCCCGGACTGCATGCTGGAGATCTGGCAGGCCGATAGCCAGGGCCGCTTCTCCGACCCGCAGGATGCGCGCGCGCTGCCCAATTCGAGCTTCAAGGGCTTTGGCCGCTGCGGCACCGACAAGAGTGGTGGCTACGCCTTCGACACCATCAAGCCGGGCTTGGTGCCGGATGCCGACGGCAAGCCGCAGGCGCCGCACATCGGGCTCGCGGTGTTCGCGCGCGGCATGCTGCTGCACCTCTACACAAGGATCTATTTCGACGACGAGGCCAGCAACGCCACAGATTCCACGCTGGCGCTGGTGCCGGCCGATCGCCGTGCGACCTTGATCGCCAGGCGCAAGGCCGGCGCGGGCAGCGTCTACACCTTCGACATCCATCTGCAGGGCGACAACGAGACCGTGTTCTTCGACGTCTAGCTGCGCGCCGCCAGCGGCGCGCCAATCCAACTTTGGGGGACGGCCGAAAAATCCGCTGCGCGCGTTCGCCGCAGCGGATTTGGCTTGAACATGCGGCATCGGTTATATAATAAGGTTATTATATAACCGATGAGAGATAAAGCATGGCCAACCTCGACGCCGCCTTTTCCGCGCTCGCCGACCCGACCCGCCGGGCGATCCTGGCGCGCCTCGCGCTGGGCGAGGCGACTGTGATGGAGCTAGTCGAGCCGTTTGACATGACCCAGCCCGCGATCTCCCGCCATCTCAAGGTGCTCGAGGGCGCCGGCCTGATCGTGCGGCGGATCGAGGGCACCAAGCGACCGTGCCGGCTGGCGCCATCAGCGGTTACCGAGATCGATCAATGGCTCGGCATGCTGCGCCGTGCGCTGGAAACCAATTACGACCGGCTGGACGGTGTGCTGGCCACAATGAAGCCTGAGCAGTGAAGGGTATCCCCATGAGCAAGTTGACGCTGAAGACCGAAGGCGACCGCTATGTCGTCGTGACCAGGCGCTTCGTCGCGCCGCCGGAGGCGGTGTATCGGGCGCATACCGAGCCGGAGCTGTTGCAGAAATGGCTGCTCGGTCCCGACGGCTGGACCATGCCGGTCTGCATCAGCGAGGCGAAGCCCGGCGGCAGGATCCGCTACGAATGGACCGACGGGAAGGGCGGCGGCTTTCATTTGACCGGCGAATATCTCGCGCTCGAACCGTTCAGCCGCATCGTGCATGTCGAGCGCATGCATCTGCCGGATCCGACGCCGGACAATCATGTCGAGACGCGCTTTGCGCCCGACGGCGACGGCACCTTGATGACGATGCGGATGACCTTGCCGGATGCCGAAACGCGCGCAGCGATGCTCGCGACCGGCATGGAGCACGGCATGGAAGACAGCTATGCTCGGCTCGACCGCATGAGCTGAACGCGACTGACGTGAGGGACAATGCGCGACCGTTTCCTGACGGGGCTGATTGGCTATCCGATGATTCGGCGGCGCCTGCCATGCACGAAGCGGCCGCAGCAGCGCTCGGCGTTCGCGTCCACTACCAGCTCATCGAGGTCAACGGCGCCGGCCGCGACGAGCTGCGCGCGATGCTCGACGGCATCCGGCGGCTCGGCTTTGCCGGCGTCAATGTCACCTTTCCCTACAAGGAGGCGGTGGTCGAGCTGCTCGACGACCTCGCACCCGATGCGCGTGCGATCGGCGCGGTCAACACCATCGTCGTCGATCGCACGCGGCTGGTCGGACACAACACCGACGCGACCGGCTTTGCGCGCGCAATCGCGCCGCTGCTTGCGTCAGCGCCGCGCGGCCCGATCGCGCTGATCGGTACCGGCGGCGTCGGCAAGGCGATCGCCTTCGCGCTCGCCATCCTCGGCGTTGGTGAGTTCCGCATCTTCGATGCCGATGCCGCGAAGGTCGCGCGGCTGGCCGGTCAGTTGGCCAGCCGTCATGCGGTTCGTGGTGTCGCCAGCGTCGAGGGCGCGGTCGATGGCGCGACCGGCGTCGTCAACGCAACGCCGGTCGGCATGCTGCCGAGCCGCGACAGTCCTGTGCCGGACGGCTTGTTGCATCCGTCGATGTGGGTCGCCGACGCCGTCTACACGCCGCTGTGGACGCCGCTGCTGTTGGCGGCCAAGGCCAAGGGCGCCAAAGTTCTGACCGGGCGCGATCTTGCGATCTACGCAGCAGCGGACGCGTTCGAATTGTTCACGACAATGATGCCTTCGACGGATGTCATGGCAAATGCGTTCGACGCGGTGATGGCCGCACGCTACTCTGCGCCCGCCTGAGGGGCGGAGACACAAAATGACAAAAATCAGGATCGGGCTGGCCGGCTGCGGCTTCGTGTCGGAGCTGCATATGGTTGCCTACCGGCGCGTCTATGGCGTCGACGTCGAGGTGAGGGCGGTCGCGGCGCGCGGCGATCATGTCAATGCGTTCGCCCGCAAGCACGCAATCCCGAACGCCTATCGCAGCTTCGCCGAGCTGATCGCCGACCGCGAGCTTGACGTGATCGACATTTGCACGCCGCCGAACCTTCACGCCGCGATGATCGTCGAGGCAATGCAGGCCGGCAAGCACGTGATCTGCGAGAAGCCGTTCAGCGGCTATTTTGGCCGCGACGGCGACAAGGCGCCGATCGGCAGGCATGTGCCGAAAGCGCTGATGTACCAGCGGGTGATGGAGGAGATGGAGGTGACCCGCGCCGCGATCGAGCGAAGCGGACAACTCTTCATGTATGCGGAGGACTGGATCTACGCACCGGCGGTGACCAAGACCGCGGAGATCATCCGCGCGACAGGCGACAAGATCCTGTTCATGAAGGGCGAGGAGAGCCATTCCGGCTCGCATGCGGCGCATGCCGCCGAGTGGGCGATGACCGGCGGCGGCTCGCTGATCCGGATGGGCTGTCATCCCCTGTCGGCGGTGCTCTATCTCAAGCAGGTCGAGGCCAAAGCGCGCGGCGAGACCATCACGGTCGCCAGCGTCACCTGCGACGTCGGCAATGTCACCGCCGGCCTTAAATCCGAGGAGCGCGCCTACATCAAGGCCAATCCTGTCGATGTCGAGGATTGGGGCACGCTGACCGCAACCTTCTCCGACGGCACCAAGGCAACGGTGTTCTCCGGCGACATGATCATGGGCGGCGTGCGCAATTTGATCGAGACCTATACGAGCGGCGGCTCACTGTTTGCCAACATCACCCCGAACACGCATCTGACCAGCTACCAGACGAGCGAGGAGAAGCTCGCCTCGGTCTACATCACCGAAAAGGTCGATCGCAAAACCGGCTGGCAATATGTCTGCCTCGAGGAGGAATGGACCCGCGGCTACCTGCAGGAGATCCAGGATTTCATGGAATGCGTCGCGACCGGGCGGCAGCCCCTCGCGGACCTCGCGCTGGCGTATGAGACGACCAGGGTAAATTACGCCGGCTACTGGGCGGCGGATGAGGGCAGGCGGGTGGTGTTGTAACGGCGCGGGAGGAGCAGCGTGATTGCTCTCGTCCCATAGTGCGTATGCCGGGCCGTCCATCCTTCGAGGCTCGCTCCGCTCGCACCTCAGGATGACGGAGTCGAGAGCAGCATGTGAGTCTGGTACGTCGTCGCACTCCTTTTGGTTACCCCGCGGCTGCTCTTCCCTTCTCCCCTTGTGGGAGAAGGTGGCGCGCACAGCGCGCCGGATGAGAGGTTGTCACCGCGTCATTCGCTCGAGCGGCGAGGCGACATCTCACCTCACCTCGCCCCGCTTGCGGGGAGAGGTCGGATTGCATCGCCAGATGCAATCCGGGTGAGGGGGTACAGGTCTCATCGCGATCGCATTCGCGGAGAGAAGCCCCTCACCCCAACCCTCTCCCCGCAACAGCGGGGCGAGGGAGCGCAGCCCCGATGCGGCGGCAGTCTCGCCTCGTCGCCACGCTACGCCGCGTAGACCGATCCCTTCGGCAGCGGGAATACCGGATCCTGCGTGCGGATATTGGTCGGCCACACCACGGTGATGCGCTCGCCGGCGTTCTGCATCACGACCGGCGTCGAGCGCTCGTTCTGGCCGGACAGCGGCGTGCCCGGCGGATAGAACTTCACGCCATAGCCCTGGATGGTGCCCCCTGCGGGGATGTCGACGTCGAGCGCCGCCTTGCGGATCGCCTCGGGATCGAAGCCGCCGTACTTCTCCTTGGCGACCGGCAGCACATTGTTGAGCAGGATCCAGGTCTGGTTGAAGCCCATCGAGCAGTGCGGCGGCACTTCGGTCGCATTGGTCTTCTCGCGGTAGCGCGCGACCATGGTCTTGGTGAGGTCGCCGATTCCCGACGTGAGCTTGGCGGGATCGAGCAGCTGCGCCGGCACCGGATCGATGTTGCAGAAATTGTCGATGTCGGCGCCGAAGGTCGCGCGCAGCTTGTCGAGCTGGCTGTAGCCCGCGCCGGCGCCGAACAGCATCTTGAACTTCAGCCCGCTCTCGCGTGCCTGGCGCAGGAACAGCGTGATGTCGGGATTGTAGCCGGCATGCGAGATCACGTCGGCCTTGGCGCGCTTCAGCTTGGTGACCAGCACCGAGAGATCGGGCGCGGAGGCGGAATAGCCCTCCTTCAGCGCGACCTGGAGCCCGACCTCCTTGGCGAAGGCTTCGTCCGCGGCGGCGACGCCGACGCCATAGGGTCCGTCCTCATGGATCAGCGCCACCTTAACGTCCTTCGGCTCCATGCCGAGCTTGGCCTTGGCGTGCTCGTTGATGAAGCTCGCGAACGCCTGGCCGTACTGGTCGGAATGGATCTGCGCGCGGAATACGTATTGCAGGTTCTTGTCCTTGAACACGGCGGTCGAGACTGCGGTCGTGATCCACAGGATCCGCTTCTGCTGCTCGACCTTGGCGGCGAGCGGCACCGCGTGGGAGCTTGCGAACACGCCGTTGAGGATGTCGACCTTCTCCTGGTCGATCAGGCGATTGGCCTCGTTGATCGCGACATCAGGCTTGCTCTGGGAATCGACGTTGACCGGCGCGATCTTGTACTTGCCACCGATGCCGCCCTTCGCGTTGACGAGGTCGATCGCGATCTGGGTGCCGATCGAGGAGGCGACCGAGCCGCCGGCGGCGAACGGGCCGGTCAGGTCGTAGATCACACCGATCCGGACCGTTTCGGCCTGCGCCTGCGCCCGTGTCCAATCCAAGCTGAAAGCAGCGGCGGCAGCCGCTGAAGTCTTCAGCAGCGTCCTGCGTGAAGTCGGCATCGCGTCCTCCCCTGAAATCGTCAGTTGCATGACGGGTCTGCTTGTTTTCGCGGAGTATTGGGAGGCAAGGTCGGAAAGTCAACGCGGCTTGCGGCTGCGGCGTCTTGCGCTTTCGGAGGGGGCGTCCTCACTCTTTCACCGTCACCCTGAGGAGCGCGTAGCGCGTCTCGAAGGGTCGACGGCCACCAACGGGGCCGTGCATCCTTCGAGGCTCGCAAGTGCTCGCGCCTCAGGATGACGGTGTGACCAATCGCCCCGACACTCGGAGAACGTAGGGCGAAAACCTACTCCATCACCGCGGCATGATCCGATGGCGCCGACTGCGCGCGCAGCGTGGCCTTGGTCGAGCCGATCATCAGCGCGAGCGGGATCGAGACCAGGATGAACAGCATCACCAGCTGGTAGTCGTGCGAGAACGCGATGATCTGCGACTGCGCCGCCACCATCTTGTCGGCCATCGCGCGGCCGGCATCGGTGTTGAGGTTGATCATGCCCGATACGTCGGGCATCTGCAGCGCGTGGTTGAACGGATTGATCTGCTCCGACAGCTTTGCGTAGATCCGCCGTCCGCCTTCCGTCAGCTGCGCGATCACGATCGAGATGCCGATCGAGCTTGCGACGTTGCGCAACAGCGTCAGCATCGAGGTGCCGTCGGTGCGCAGATGGTTGGGCAGCGACATGAACGCCACCGTCGACAGCGGCACGAACACGAGGCCGAAGCCGAAGCCCTGGATCACGCTGACGACGATGATCTCGTTGGCCTGCGTCATGTCGGTCCAGCCGGTCATCTGGAACAGCGAGGCCGCGGTCAGCGCCAGGCCGGAGATGATCAGCGTGCGCGCCTCGATGTAGCGCATCATGCGGCCGACCAGCATCATCGCGACGAAGGTGCCGGCGCCGCGGGTCGCCAACAACAGGCCCGCGGTTATGATCGGGTAGCCGACCACGTTCTGCAGATAGGGCGAGGACAGCGCCATGGTCGAATACAGCACGAGGCCCATGACAGTCATGAACACGCAGCCGCCGAGGAAGTTCTTGTCCTTGAACAGCGCGAACTGGATGAAGGGCCGGCTGGTCGTCAGCGAATGGGCGAAGAAATAGTAGAAGCCGATCGCGGAGACGACGAATTCGATCATGATCTCGTTGGATTCCAGCCAGCCGAGCTGCTCGCCGCGGTCGAGCGCGAGCTGCAGCGAACCGATCGCGACCGCGAGCGCGCCGAACCCGAACCAGTCGAAGCGCAGATTGAGGTCTTGCTTGGTCTCGTCCATGAAGACGGCAAGGCCGAGCACGGTGATGGCGCCGAATGGCAGGTTGACGAAGAACACCCAGTGCCAGGAATAGGTCTCGGTCAGCCAGGCGCCGAGCGAGGGCCCCATGATCGGGCCCATCATCACGCCCATGCCCCAGATCGACATCGCTTTCGCGCGCTCATGCAGCGCGTAAGAGTCGAGCATCACGGCCTGCGACAGCGGCACCAGCGCCGCGCCGAACACGCCCTGCAGCAGGCGGAACAGCACCATCTGGTTGATGTCCTGCGCCAGGCCGCAGAACACCGAGGCGACGGTGAAGCCGGCCGAGCAGATGATGAAGATGCGCTTGCGGCCATAGCGGTTGGCGATCCAGCCCACCGGCGCGGTCATGATCGCGGCCGCGACGATGTAGGAGGTCAGCACCCAGTTGATCTGGTCCTGCGAGGCCGACAGCGAGCCCTGCATATAGGGCAGCGCGACGTTGGCGATCGTGGTGTCGAGCGCCTGCATGATCGTCGCGGTCATCGCGCAGATCGTCACCATGTTCCGGCGCATGCCGGGTACGGCGGATGGTGACGGTGCATTCATTCAGGTCGGTCCTGTTCGAGCGTTGGAAACCCGCTCCCCCGCAAGCGGGAGAGGGGGCGCACTGTCTCTGCGGTCGATGATCGACCGCTTCTTCTCTCTACTCGTGGTCCGGGTGCGCCGAGGCCGGCGCCAGCCCGAGCAGGCCGGCCAGCGTGCGGCGGTGGTTGGTGTCGATCGTCGCGTAGACGCTCATGCCGGCTTTCAGCTTCTTCACGAACGGATCGTTCTCGTCGAGATAGATCCGCACCGGCACGCGCTGCACCACCTTGACGAAGTTGCCGGTCGCGTTCTGCGGCGGCAGGATCGCGAACTGTGCGCCGGTGCCGGGCGACAGCGAGCCGACCTTGCCCTTGAACCGATGGTTGGGGAACGCGTCGACGTCGAGCTCAACCGGCTGGCCGACCGCGACATAGGTGAAGTCGCTTTCCTTCGGATTGGCGTCGACCCAGGGATGGTCGACGTCGATGATCGAGAACACCGGCGAGCCGGCGGCGACGAAGCGGCCGAGCTGGATCTGGTCGACCTGGGTCGCGACGCCGTCCATCGGCGCGCGCAGCACGGTGTGGTCGAGATTGCGCTGGGCGTCGTCGAGCTTGGCCTTGGCCTGGGCGTAGGGCGGGAACTGTTCGATCGGCAGGTCGATATCGCCGAGCAGCTGCGTCTTGTCCTTGGAGATCTGCTGCCTGATGTATTGCGCCAGGCTCTCGGCCGTCACTTGCGCATTCGCCGCGTTGTCGAGGTCGAGCTGCGAGCCGAAATTCTGCTTGGCCAGCGTCGACTTGCGTTCGACGTCGCGCTTCTTCAATTCGATGCTCTGCTGGGCGAATTCCAGCATCCTGCCGTTGATCTTGATGTTGTCGACCAGGTTGTCATAGGTGGTCCTGGTCTGGTCGAGCGCAGCCTTGGCCTGCGCCACCGCGAGGCGGAACGGCACGGGGTCGATCTCGAACAGTTCGTCGCCCTTCCTGACGTGCTGGCCTTCCTTCACGACGATCTTGTCGATCTTGCCGGAGATTTCCGGCGTGATCAGCACCTTCTGCGCGCCGACATAGGCGTCGTCGGTGCCGACATAGCGGCCGCCATTGAGATAGAACACGATGCCGCCGATCGCAGCGAGCGTCGGCAGCACGACCAGCAGCAGCGTGCGGCGATAGCGCCGCAGACCGGCCATCAGGCGACGGCGCGGCGCGCGGCTGGCCTTGCCCGACGGCGCAGGCTCGCCCGGATTGCTCTTCTGCTCGGGGGCCAGTTTGAGGACGGGTTCAGCCATAGCGCTGTTCCTTTCGGGAGGGCTCGCCGGCTGGGGTCTGGACGGCATTGCGAACGTTTTCCTTGATCGATTCCAATTGGGTGAGCAGGCGATACGCGTCAGCGGGGCTGATGCCCTCGAGCGCGGTCGCGGTGAGTTCGGAGCGGAGGCCGGCGAGCTTGCCGAGCAGCGGGCGCGCGGCCTTCTTCAGATAGAGGCGGTTGACGCGGCGATCGTTCTCGTCGCTGCGGCGCTCGATCCAGCCATTGTCGCAGAGCTTGTCGATCAGCCGCGTCAGCGTGATCGGCTGCACCTCGAGCAGCTCGGCGAGCTCGGTCTGTTTCAACCCTTCCTGGCGTTCCACCTTGGACAGCACGGCCCATTGCGCGCGGGTGATGCCGTAGCGTGCGGCCTCCTTGTCGGCATAGACCCGGATCAACCGGAACACTTCGCCCAGCGTAAACAAGAAGTCGGTGTCCACCGAACCGCGCATCGATCCTGCCTCCATAAGCTTGGGATATAATAAGCTTGCTTATGATTTCTGCATGCCGGGTTAATGCGAGGCTGCCCCGCATTGCGGGCATGGCTGCAACGCGGCGACGGACCGGGGTTTGGAGCCGGGCTTTGGGAACGGCCGCGCAAATGCTACATATCGAGGCAATGAGCCTGGCAAAGCCGACATTTCCTGCCCCCGACCACGATCACGGCCGCTGCGCCGCGGACGCGATGGCGCATGCCGAGCAGGTTTGTGCGCGCCGCGGCCAGAAATTCACCCCGATCCGCCGTCAGGTGCTGCAGGCGCTGCTGTCGAGCCATCGCCCGCTCGGCGCCTATGAGGTGATCGACGAGCTGGCCAAGACGATGCCGCGGCCGGCACCGATTACCGTCTACCGCGCGCTCGACTTCCTGATGGAGAACGGCCTCGTCCACCGCATCGAGAGCCGCAACGCCTTCCTCGCCTGCGCGCATGACCATGACGAGACCTCGATGGTGGCGTTTTTGATCTGCGACCATTGCGGCTCGGTCGGCGAGATCCCGGCCGCCCCCGTCGCGCAAAGCCTGACCGCGGCGGCGCGGGCCTCGGGGTTCATCCCGAAACTCTCCGTCGTCGAGATCGCCGGCACCTGCGCGCATTGCCAGAAGACGTAGATGGCGCGATGGTTTCAGCTAACTCGCACTGCTTTCGAGCTACCTCGCCCCGCTTGCGGGGAGAGGTCGAAATTCGCGGTAGCGAATTTCGGGTGAGGGGGACTCTCCGCACGCTCGCCTCTATCGAATTTGCGGCGACGGCCCCTCACCCCAACCCTCTCCCCGCAAGAGCGGGGCGAGGGAGCCCAACCGGCAATTAACAACACGGCACCAAGCCGGCCCGCGAGGAAACATGTCGACCCAAGCGATCTCCGCCAGCGTCACAAGGCCCGTCAGCGTCGGACACGGGCTGCCGCCCGGCGCCATCGCCGTGATGCTGATGCTGTGCGTGAGCTGGGGCTTCAACCAGCTCGCGGTCAAGCTTGCGCTGCCCGACGTGCCGCCGATGCTGCAGGCGATGATCCGCTCCGCCGGCGCGCTGCCGGTGATGCTGATCGTCGGCCACCTGCGCGGCGTCAAATTCTTCGAGCGCGACGGCACCCTCGTCCCCGGCATCATCGCCGGGCTGATGTTCGGCTGCGAGTTCGTGCTGATCTTCACCGGCCTCGTCTTCACCTCGGCCTCGCGCGCCTCGGTGTTCCTCTACACCGCGCCGTTCTTCGTTGCGCTCGGCTCGCACCAGTTCCTCGGCGAGCGTCTCTCGACCGTGCAGTGGAGCGGGCTTGCGCTGAGCTTTGCCGGCGTCGCGCTCGCGATCGGCGTGCCGCAGCCGAACGTCGATGCCAAGGTGCTGCTCGGCGACCTCATGGTGGTCGGCGGCGGCGCGCTGTGGGCGGCGACCACGCTGGTCGCCAAGGGCACAGGCTTGCGCAAGGCGGCGCCGGAAAAGGCGCTCGGCTACCAGGTCGCGATCTCGATTCCGATCCTTGGCCTCGCCGCCTGGATCGCGGGCGAGCGCATCGAGCATGTGCCGAGCGCGCTGTCGATCTCGCTGCTCGCCTATCAGGCGGTCTGGGTGGTGGGCTGCACGTTCGTCATCTGGTTTGCGATGGTGAAAACCTACTCCGCGAGCAAGCTGTCGGCCTTCACCTTCGTCACGCCGCTGTTCGGCGTCGTCGCGGCCTATTTCATCATGCACGACACGTTGACGGCGGTGTTCGGCGTCGCCGCGCTGCTGGTGATCGCCGGGCTCTATCTCGTCAACAAGCCCGACCCGAAGGTGACGCCGGATCCCAACGTGCCGGCGTGAGGTTATCCTGGGTGCCGTGCGCTCAACTCTCTCCCCGTCATGCTGAGGAGCGCGGAACGCGCGTCTCGAAGCACGACGGCCCAGCCGGCACCCGGGCCGTTCATCCTTTGAGGCTCGCAAGAGCTCGCGCCTCAGGATGACGAGCAAAGAGGAGCGGAATGCCGCAGACAACCGGAGCGCAATCCCGTTACATCATCCGCTCATGCATCTCGAAATCGACGTAGACCGGCGGAAGATGCAGCCCGCGGCCGGCAAGCATTTTTGTGCTCCCGGCTCCGAGATCGGTGACCTCGAGTGAGATGCCGAGCCCGTCCCGGTAGAGGATCGGCTGATAGCCCTTGATGATTCTCTGGCCGAACGCGGGATAGGGCGGCGCGCCATCGGAGAACGCGTGGCGGAATGCCTGGTAGAGCGTCGACGATCGCAGGGTCTCCATCGCGGCGCGCCCATCCCCTTCGGCAAGGCAGATGCGGATTCGGAAATAGGTGTTGTAGCTTTGACGCAGCTTCTCGATCGCAATGAATCCGGCTGCGCCCGCTCCGTCGAGCGCGTAATAGGCCGTCGTCCGATCCTGTTCCGGCGTCGCCGTCTCGGCCGCCTGCAACTGCTCTTTCTCCTTGCGCAGCAGGCCGGCAATGTCGGTCTGTCCCGCGTCCTTGCGCAGTTCAACTGCGCAATTGCGCACGATGCTGGTGCTTGCGCGATGGTTCAGGTCGATCTCCGCGCCGCCGTCCGGTAGGGCGTGCCAGCCGGCGGCCTCAAGTCGCGCCCCTGATCCGGAAAACAGCGCGTTGAATGGCGGTGAGGTGATGCCGTGTCCGTAACGCGCGCAGAGATCGACGACCATCCCGCACGCGGCGGTGACGCCGGGGTCGGTCTTGTCGGCGCCGGCCGACGCCCCGCCATCCGCCGGGATCGCGAATACGGCCATGACGGCTTTGGAAAAACCGGAGACCTTGCGTTCCGCCTCTTGCCTGGCGAGCACGGCCGGATTTGCTTCCGATGAATCGACGCCGGACCTCGCCCGTGCCGTCGAAGCGGTCTGCAGGCTTCGGCGGCCGAGTGCGGCGAGGAAGCAGAAGGCAGAGAAAGCAAAGGCGCAGATCGCCGGGATCGCGGCGATCAATCCATACGGCACGTGCACGCCAAACCATGCCTCGATGCGATCCTGGACAGCGGAAAAGAAGTAGAAGATGACAAACGGCGCAACGGCGAAGAACACCGCAAGGCCGGTGGTCAGGCCACTGTCGTGGAAGCGCCGGGCCGTCACGGCAAACAGCGGCAGCGCTATTGCGACGGCGGCGTAGACCGTCTTGTCGAGCTGATGGGCTGCGAGCAGGAGCAGCAGACAAAAGCCGAAGAACCACCAGAACTCGGCACGCGAAGCCCGTCCGGTGAAATCAGCGAACTTCCTGAAACAGGTGGCGATCGACGCGGTGGGATGCACGACCATCTCCGGCAGACGGCGGCACTCTAGCGGCGAAGATTTACGTTTCCCTATTGCTGAGCGGACAATTGTGGCCTTCAGGCGCAATTGCGGACGGTATCGATTTACGTCAACATCGCCTCCACGAAGGCTCCCATGCGAGGGATGCCGTTGGAGGCGCGCTGATGCCAATCGATGCCATCGATGCAATTGAAGCCGGTATTCGCTCCGCGTTCACCGCATACTCCAAGGAGGATGATCCGGACTGGCGGAGCGCGTGCTGGATCAAGCCGGATGAGTGCTCCCATCTGGCACGGAGCATTTTGAAGGAGTTGGCGGCCCGCGGCCTTGAGATCGTCAAGAAGCCGGCTTGATCGCCTCAAGACTCCGACGATTCATGTCGCGAGAATGCGGATGTATGACTCACGAGCGGCGCAACAAATTCAGTGTCGTCCCGGCGCAGGCCGGGACCCATTACCCCAAATCTCAATTGTTGCGCGCCGCTGGGGCCACAATCCCGTTCATCACCAAACGCGGTGGTTATGGGTCCTGGCCTTCGCCAGGACGACGGAGGAGACATCGCGCTTCCCCACTAACCCCTCTCGATTGGCAGGGACTCATCCTTCGCCCATTCGCCCATCGAGCCGTCATAGAGCGTGAGATTGTCGTAGCCGAGCCGATGCAGCTGGAACAGGTCGATGGTCGCGGAGATGCCGCCGCCGCAATAGGCGACGACGCGCTTGTCCCTGGTGATGCCTTGCGCTGCGAAGATTGCTTCGGCCTCCTCAAGCGGCACGAACGTCTTGGCCTTGGGATCGATCAAGGTCGCCGCCGGCACGCTGACGCTGCCGGGGATGCGGCCGGGTCGGCCGTAACGGCTCGGCTCCAGCCCCTTGTAGAATTGCGGGCCGAGCGCGTTGACGATGACGGTGTCGCCCTCCGTGGTCGCGGCGAGCACGTCATGCTTGTCGACGAACATGCCGTCCTTCGGCCGCGCCGGAAACGTCGCCGGCGGATAGCCGCCGGCAAGTCCGGTCTCGATGTCGCGTCCTTCGGCAGTCCATTTGTCGATGCCGCCGTCGAGCACGGCGGCACCCTCGAAGCCGAGCGAGCGCAGCATCCACCAGAACCGCGTCGCCCACATTGCGGTGCCGATCGAATAGAGCACGACGCGGCTGCCCGCCGAGATGCCGTGGCGGCCGAACGCGGCTTCGAGCTGCGCTGTCGGCGGCATCATGAAGCGCAGATGGGTATGGGCATCCGAGAATTCGGCCTGCAAATCGAGGAAATTGGCGCCCGGGATGTGGCCGGCCTCGAAGGTCTGGCGGCCCGAGACGACCATATAGGGAGCGTTGCTGCCGGCGGGGGCCGGCTCCAGATAGGTCGTGCAGTCGAACAGGCGAAGATCCGGCCGGGTCAGGATCTCGGCAAGTTCCGCCGTGGTGATCAGCTCGCTGTTGCCGGCCATTTTGCGTCCTCCCGGTGTGTGTTTAACGGGATGCTAAGATGCGCCAGATCACATGAAAAGCTGTCACTTTGCCCTTTGATTCACCCCAATCCGGTCCAATATAGCTGGGCATGCAGGACGCCGCTGCATGGCTTGCGTTTGGCCTCAATCGGCGCCATAAGCTATTGAATTCGCTCCGAAACATGATCGTTTGGCCCGCCGCGCGCGAGGCCCATCGCCCCCTTGGTGAATGTCACCAAAACCTGATATTCGAGACGCCATGAACAAGCCCGAGATTTTGCCGCAAGACGACGTCGCCGGCCCCGCGCCGCGGCACCAAACCACGCAGGTCATGGTCGGCAACGTCGCCGTCGGCGGCGGCGCGCCGATCGTCGTGCAGTCGATGACCAACACCGACACCGCCGATGTCGACGGCACCATCGCCCAGGTTGCCGCGCTGTCCCGCGCCGGCTCCGAGATGGTCCGCATCACCGTCGACCGCGAGGAAGCCGCCGCTGCCGTGCCGCACATCCGTGACGGCCTGCGCAAGCGCGGCATCACCACGCCCCTGATCGGCGACTTCCACTATATTGGGCACAAGCTGCTCGCCGAATATCCGGCCTGCGCGGAGGCGCTCGACAAGTACCGCATCAATCCCGGCAATGTCGGCTTCAAGAACAAGCGCGATACGCAGTTCGCCGACATCATCGAGATCGCCAACAAGAACAACAAGCCGGTGCGCATCGGCGCCAATTGGGGCTCGCTCGACCAGGAGCTGCTCACCAAGCTGATGGACGAGAACACGGCGTCTGCGAATCCGCGCGATGCCCGCGCGGTGACCCGCGAGGCGATGGTGCAGTCGGCGCTGCTGTCGGCCGCGCGTGCGCAAGAGCTCGGCATGCCGAAGAACAAGATCATCCTGTCGGCCAAAGTGTCGGCCGTGCAGGACCTGATCGCGGTCTATCAGGAAGTCGTGCGCCGCTCGGATTATGCGATCCATCTCGGCCTCACCGAGGCCGGCATGGGCTCGAAGGGCATCGTGGCCTCCTCGGCCGCGCTCGGCATCCTGCTGCAGCAGGGCATCGGCGACACCATCCGCATCTCGCTGACGCCGGAGCCCGGCGGCGATCGCACGCTGGAAGTGCAGGTCGCGCAGGAATTGCTGCAGACCATGGGCTTCCGTACCTTCGTGCCGCTGGTTGCGGCCTGCCCGGGCTGCGGCCGCACCACCTCGACCACGTTCCAGGAGCTGGCGCGCTCGATCCAGGATTTCATCCGCGACGAGATGCCGGCCTGGAAGACCAAGTATCCGGGCGTCGAGCAGCTCAACGTCGCGGTGATGGGCTGCATCGTCAACGGCCCGGGCGAATCCAAGCATGCCAATATCGGCATCTCGCTGCCCGGTACCGGCGAAGCGCCGGCCGCGCCTGTCTTCGTCGACGGCAAGAAGTTCCGCACCCTGCGCGGTCCGGGCATCGCCGCCGACTTCAAGGCATTGGTGATCGACTATATCGACCAGCGCTACGGCAACGGCGCCAAGCTGCCGGAGCATGCCGGCGCCGCGGAGTAGTTTCACTCCGCGCGTGACCCACACTCAACCGTCGTCCCGGCGAAGGCCGGGACCCATAACCACAGGACGTGGTTGTGGCGCGAGATGCGGGTTACCAGCCTCCGCAAAACCCGATCCTGTGGTTATGGGTCCCGGATCTGCGCTCCGCTTCGCTGCGCTTGTCCGGGACGACAGATATGTTTGAGGCGCAGATTGCGCTTCCGTCGATGCGCGCTACGATGCTCCCAATCAAGAATGATTGGGAGAACGCCCATGAGCTCGCTGTCCGGCAAGCAGGGTCCACGCTACCGCCACCTCGCCGACCAATCCGAGCCCTATGAGACCATCGGCGTCGAGAAGCTGACGCCGATCATCGGCGCGGAGATCTCCGGCGTCGATATCGGCAAGCTGGTCGGCGACGATGCGCGCTCCAACCGCCAGATGGACGAGATCCATCGCGCGCTCGCCGAAAACCTCGTCATCTTCTTCCGCGACCAGCACATCAGTCCCGACCAGCATCTCGCCTTCGGCCGCAAGTTCGGTGAGCTGCATGTGCATCCGGCCGCGCCCAACGAGGGCGATCCGGCGCTGATGAAGATTTATGCCGACAAGGATTCGCCACGCGCGAATGGCGAGGGCTGGCACACCGACGTGTCCTGCGATCTCGAGCCGCCGATGGGTTCGATCCTCTACATCAAGCAGTGCCCGCCGCGCGGCGGCGACACCCTGTTCGCCAACATGTACGCCGCCTATGAGGCGCTGTCGGACCGCATGAAGGCCTATCTCGACGGGCTGACCGCGCTGCATGACGGCGAGCAGACCTATCGTGGCCTGTATGCGAACTACGGCGTCGCCGACAAGCGGGAATATCCTCGCGCCGAGCATCCGGTGGTCCGCACCCACCCGGTGACCGGCAAGAAATCGCTCTACGTCAATCGCGGCTTCACCCGCTTTATCGTCGGCATTCCGCGCGACGAGAGCGACGCCATGCTGGCCTATCTCTACCAGCACGCCGAGAACCCGCTGTTCCAGTGCCGCTTCCGCTGGACCGAGAACGCGATCGCGTTCTGGGACAACCGCTGCGCCCAGCACCGCGCGATGTGGGATTACTGGCCGCACACCCGCTCCGGCACCCGCGTGACCGTGAAGGGAGAGCGGCCGGTGTGAGGAATTGCGTGCTGCGTTGGTTCCACCCATCCTACGGACTACGAACTGAAAAAATGCCATCGGGAGACCGCCCATGCTTCGCGCCGAGGACAACAAATTCCTCACCGAATCCGGTGAGAGGACCGGCATGGGCGAATTGCTGCGGCGGTTCTGGATTCCGGTGCTGCTGTCCGAGGAACTGCCGGAGCCGGACAGCGACCCGAAGAAGATCGTTGTCATGGGCGAGGAGCTGCTCGCCTTCCGCGACACCAGAGGCGTGGTCGGCGTCATCGACCAGTACTGCCCGCATCGCGGCGCCAATCTTTGGCTCGGCCGCAACGAGGAATGCGGCATCCGCTGCGTCTATCACGGCTGGAAGTTCGATACCGACGGCCGCTGCGTCGATATGCCGACCTCGTATCCCGACCTCAACGCAAAGGACCTGATCCGGATCAAGTCCTATCCGGTGCGCGAATGGGGCGACATGATCTGGGCCTATATGGGCCCGGCCGATCAGATGCCAGAACTGCCGGCGCTGGAGATGGCGCTGCTGCCGGCCTCGCACCGCTTCGTCACCAAGAAGTGGCAGGACTGCAACTGGGTGCAGGCGGTGGAAGGCTCGATCGACACCGCGCATTTCACCTTCGCGCATCTCTCCTTCGAGAAGGAGGAGAACGAGATCCTCGACATCAAGAAGCATTTCGTGAACCCGCTGACCCGGGTCGCGACCGATCACATGCGCTGGATCGCCGAGGACCCGCGCCCGGTGATCAAGATCAATCCGCATGAGGCCGGCCTCACGGTGGCGGGCGGACGGCTCACCGGCAGCGACAACATCTACTGGCGCATCGCCCAGTTCCTGATGCCGTTCCACAGCTACGCGCCGAGCTCGATGCCGGGCGAGAACATGTTCGGCCAGACCTTCGTGCCGGTCACCGACACCAATTGCTGGATCTACACCTATGCGTGGAATCCCCACCGGCCGCTGACCGATGCCGAGCGCGAAGGCTACGCCAACGGCAACGGCGTGATGGCTGTCGTCGACGAGAACTACGTGCCGCTGCGCAACAAGGCCAACGACTATCTGATCGACCGCAAGCTGCAGCGGACCAAAAGCTACACCGGCATCAAGGGCGTCTCCGAGCAGGACGCCGCGGTGCAGGACAGCCAGGGCCCGATCGCCGACCGTACCCGCGAGCATCTCGGCCCGACCGATCTCGGCATCATGCATTTCCGCAAGCTGGTCATGGAGGCGGCCCGCGCGCTGCAAAAGGGCGAGGCGCCGCCGCATGCTCAGCATCAGGACCGTTACACCGTGCGCTCCGGCGCCTGCGTCACCAGCAAGACCAAGGACCTCACCGCCGTCATGATCGAGCGGTTCGGCGATCCCGCCGGCTTCGTCGGCGGTCCCGGCCAGAACGCCGCGGCGGAGTAATCTCTGCTGTCGTCCCTGCGAAAGCAGGGACCCATAACCACCGTTGGATATTGTTGAGATGCGCTGTGGCCCGAACCTTCGCCAAGCCAGCGACGGTGGTTATGGGTCCCGGCCTGCGCCGGGACGACGTGGGGAGGGATACCGCGCGCTACACGCGCTACAACGGAATCCTGCGATACTCGCGGTTGGCGAGGCTCGCTTCCTCGAGGTCGAGGTCGCGCTCGATCCGGCGCCTTGTCTCGTCGGTGATCTTGCCGTCGCGCAGCAGCATGTGGATGAACTTGCGCTCGGAGGCGATCAGCTCCCGCGTCAGCTCGGTGCCGGTGGCGGAAACGTCGTGCGTGTCGGGATTGAGCGAGTCGGGCAGCTGGTTGATCCGGATCTCGTGCCGTGAGCGCAAAAGCTTGATCACCTCGTCGGAAAGCTCGCGGTCGTCGGTGATGGCATCGAGCGACTTCAGCGCGGCGTTCAGCGCCTCGCGCCGCGCCGCGATCTCCTGCTCGTGCTCGGCGATGTGCTCGCTGCGCCCGTCCCTGGCGAGGCCGAGCCAGCGCACCACCGGTGGCAGAGTGAGGCCGAGCCCGACCAGCGTCACGAAGATCACGCCGAAGGCGACGAACAGGATCAGGTCGCGATACGGGAAGGCGTCTCCGCTCGGCAATGTCAGCGGCAGCGCCAGCGCCGCGGCGAGCGAGACCGCGCCGCGCACGCCGGTGAAGGCGACCACGAACACCGCCCGCCACGACGGCAGCGGATCGCGCTCGCTCACGCGTCGGCTGATCCAGCGCGGCAGATAGGTGCCGGGAAACACCCAGACGAAGCGCGCCACGATCACGATGACGGCGACAAGCACGGTCGCGGTGAGGATGTCGTGCAGCGGGAACGACTTCGACTTCTCGTACAGCGAACGCATCTGGAAGCCGGTCAAGAGGAACAGCAGGCCCTCGATCAGATAGATGATCAAGTCCCAGAAGAAGATGCCCTGCAGGCGCGTCGCGGCCGAGATCAACAGCGGTCCGTTCCAGCTCATGTAGAGGCCGCAGGCGACGGTCGCGATCACGCCGCTGCCGCCGAAATGCTCGGGGATCCAGTAGGCGAGGTAGGGCGTGATCAGCGACAGCGTGATCTCGACCTGCGGATCCCTGGCGCGGCGGCGGGCGCGCAGGCTGAGCCAGCCGACCGCGGTGCCGAACGCGATCTCGCCGGCGACGATGACGAGGAAGGTGCCGGTCGCCTTCGGCAGCGAGAACAGCCCGGTGGTGATCGCGGCGAGCGCGAAGCGGTAGAGGATCAGCGCGGTCGCGTCATTGGCGAGCCCTTCGCCCTCGAGCACCACCAGGATGCGGCGGGGCATGCCGAGCCTGCGGGCGATCGCCAGCGGGGCGACCACGTCCGGCGGCGCGACGATAGCGCCGAGCAGGAAGCCGATGCTCCAGGGCAGGCCGATCAGATAATGGGTCGCGGTCGCGACCATGAAGGCGGTGAAGATCACGCAGCCGACCGACAGCAGGATGATCGGCCGCAGGTTGGCCTTGAACTCGCGCCAGCTCATCGCGACGCTCGCCGAATAGATCAGCGGCGGCAGCACCACCAGCAGCACCAGCTCGGGCGGCAGTTCCAGCGACGGCATGCCCGGCACGAAGGCGAGCACGATGCCGACCAGCAGCAGCAGGATCGCGGGCGCGATATCGGTCCGCCGCGCCACCAGGGCGGTTCCCGCCAGCACGCCGAGCAAAGTGAGAAAAATCTGAAATTTGGCTTCCATAACGGGCTCAATTCGCCCGGAAACCGGTGCCAGTCAATGCGGTCCGGCCGGAGCCGGACCGCGGAGGGTGTGTCACAAAGCCTTCGCGGGCGCGCTGCGCCCGATCGATCAATCCCTGAGGTCGTAGCGGTAGGACTTCGAGACGATCTGCCAGCCGTCGGCGAGCTTCATCGCCACCAGATAGTCGGTGAAATAGCGCGGCGGCAGCTGGCAGCGCACCTTGATGAAGGCGGTGTTGTCGTCGGAGCGGTCGATGGTGACGATAAAATCCTCGCGCGGCTTGCCTTCGGCCTTCGCCGAGGTGCGCTTGCGCACCAGGGCAAGCCAGTCCGGCACGGTCAGGACCTTCAGCTCGCCCTTCTCCACCCAGCGCAAATCGGCGCTCGGATGAAAAGCCTCGGCGAGCTTGTCGGCATTGCTCTCGTAGAGACCGTCGAAATAGGTTTGCACGACGCTTTCGACGCTGGATCGATCTTGGCTCATTGGTTGGTCCTCCCGGCAGGGTTTGATCTGTTAGTGTTGCGTCTCTGACGCGTGATTCACTCAGTGTCATTCCGGGGCTCGCGAAGCGAGAACCCGGAATCTCGATCCACAACCTCTGGATTCCGGGTTCGCGACTTCGTCGCGCCCCGGAATGACGGAATGGACTGTCAGAGACACAATGCTAGGATTTAGCCATGAACCGCTAGATTGCGCCATGGCCGGCGACAAAATTCTGCGTGAGGGACGAGTTGTGACCGCATCTGCAAATTCGAACGAACATATCCTGACCGGCGAATGCTTCTGCCGCGACGTGCGCTACGAGGTGGCCGACGCGTTTGCCTATGCGCTCAATTGTCACTGCTCGAACTGCCGGCGCACCACGGGATCGGCGTTCAAGCCGTTCGCGGGAATCGCGCGCGACAAATTCACCGTGGTCGGCGGCGCTGATGGGCTCCTGATCTATGGCGATGAGCTCACCCACGACGCGCATTGCGGCCGCTGCGGCTCGCTGCTCTATTCGCAGGTCCGCGGCGGCGCCTATGTCCATGTCGCGATGGGTACGCTGCGCGATGCGCCGGCGATCCGGCCGACCGCCCATATCTTCGTCGGCTCCAAGGCGCCGTGGTACGCGATATCGGACGATCTGCCGCAATATCAGGAGCACGTGACGCAAGGCGGGGAATAAATTCGCACGACGTCATCGGCGTGCTGCTTGTAGCCCTTGCCGACCGCCCTGCGCACGGCATCTCATCAGGCGGCGCGACTAGATCGCGCTCGCGGCGATGTTTACCATCAGGGCGAGCAGCGCGGTGTTGAACACGAACGAGATGATGCCGTGCACGGTCGCGGTGCGGCGGATGATCTTGTCGGTGATGCCGACGTCTGAGACCTGCGCCGTCATGCCGATCACGAACGAGAAATAGACGAAGTCCCAGTAATCGGCGTCGGCATGTTCGTCGCCGCTCGGAAACTGCAATCCGCCGGGCGTCTTGCCTCGGTAATACTCATGGGCGTAGTGCAGCGCGAACGCGGTGTGCACCAAGGCCCATGACAGCGTGATGGTGACGATTGCCAGCGCCAGTCCGGCCGGGCTGCCCTTTGATGCGCCGAGCTCGAACACGATGGCGGCGAGGCTCGCCAGCGCGCCGAACGCGGTCAGCAGCAGGATCAGGAAACGGCCGTCGTCCTGCAGGATGGCGCTTCGCTTGATATGGGCGACGCCACAGCGCAGCATCATCACATAGGCCAGCACGAGATACAGCGCGGCGAAGGCATCCCAGCCCGCGAGCAGGCGCGTGACGATGCGCGGTGCTCCCGGCACCAGCAGCGCAGCCAGGATACCGAAAGCGATCGAGCCGAAGGTGCGCGGCCGGCCCACGACGACGCGGACCGGCAGCGGCAGCTTGCGGAAGCGAACAAGGCGGTCGTCGATCTCCTTGTTCATTTCGCGCTGTGCTCTCGGCTAGTTCTTGCGCTCGGCGACGAAGCGGGCGGCCGCGCGCAGCACGTCGCCTCGGTCGCCGAACACCGACAGCGCGGCGTCGGCACGCGCGAGGAGATCGCGGACGCGCTGCTTGGCGCCATCGATGCCGAGCTGGGTGACGAACGTGGTCTTGCCGAGCGCGGCGTCAGCGCCGGCCGGCTTGCCGAGCGCGGCGGCGTCGCCCTCGACGTCGAGCAAATCGTCGGCGATCTGGAAGGCTTCACCGAGCGCTTTGCCGTAATCGTCGAGCGCCTGGTACTCCTTTTGCGAGGACTGGCCGAGGATCGCGCCGGCGATGCAGCCGAAGCGGAGCAGCGCGCCGGTCTTCATCTGCTGCAGGCGCGCGACATCGACCGGCTCGCGGTCGCCGAAGCGGCCTTCGCCGGCGAGGTCGAGGATCTGGCCGCCGGCCATGCCGCCGACGCCGGAGGCGCGCGCCAGCGCGCGGGTCAACAGCAGGCGGACCTGGGCGTCCTTGTGGATCGCATCACGGGTGATGATGTCGAAGGCGATGGTGAGCAGCGCGTCGCCGGCGAGGATTGCGGTGGCGTCGTCATAGGCCTTGTGCAGGGTCGGGCGGCCGCGGCGCAGATCGGAATTGTCCATCGCCGGCAGATCGTCGTGGATCAGCGAGTAGCAGTGGATGCATTCCAGCGCGGCGCCGACCAGCAGCGCGGATTCGCGTGGGATGCCGAACACCGCCGCGCTCTCGACCGCGAGGAACGGCCGCAGCCGCTTGCCGCCGCCGAGGCTCGAATAGCGCATGGCCTCGATCAGCCGCTTCGGGCGCACGATCTCATCGCTTTCGGTCGCGTCGGACAGCAGTTTGGCGAGCAGGGCTTCGGTATCCTCCGCGGTCTGGTCCAGCCGCTTGGAAAACTCTGCAGTACCGGTCGTCATTAAGAATTGCTCCAGAAGAATTGCTCCAGATCGATTTTCGGCCGGACAATCGTTGATGGCATCGGCTTCGTCAATTCCCGCCCTGCGACGGAATGCGCCTTAAAAGTGCTGGAAAAACCGTGAATTATCCCGCAGACGTCGACGGCGCCGGCCGTGTTCTGGCGGGCGGGTCCCAAATCCTTCCTGGAATGGTCCTCCCCGGAAACCCCTGTTTTGCGCATCGTCCGAATTTTATTGCTGCTTTTGCTGGCGCTGCTGTTGCTGCCGTATCTGGTGGCGCCGTTCTATCGCACCGGCCATCCGGTTTCGGCGCTGATGGCGTGGCGGACCCTGCGCGGGGGCCCGGTGACGCGGCACTGGATCGATTTCGGCGCGATGTCGCCTTATCTGGTGCGGTCCGTGGTCGGCTCGGAGGATGCTCATTTCTGCAAGCATCGGGGCATCGACTGGGGCGCGCTGCGCGAGGTGCTCGACGACGCCGAGGATGGCGAGGTGGCCCGCGGCGGCTCGACCATCACCCAGCAGGTCGCCAAGAACCTGTTCCTGTGGTCCGGCCGCAGCGTGATCCGCAAGGGGCTGGAACTGCCGCTGGCGCTCTGGATCGATCTCGTGCTGCCCAAGCAGCGGATCCTGGAAATCTACCTCAATATCGCGGAAATGGGCCCGTCCGGCCAGTTCGGCGCCGAAGCCGGCGCCCAATATGCCTTCGGCCGGTCCGCCGCTGGGCTGTCAGCCCGCGAGGCCGCGCTTTTGGCCGCGATCCTGCCGAATCCGGTCAAGAGGAGCGCCCGGAACCCCGGCCCGGGGGTCCGCAGGCTGTCCGCCACCTATATGGTCCGGGCCAACTCCGTGACGCGCTGCTGGCGCGAAAATCGCGGCTCCTGAGGCCGATTTCGGACGCTTTTTGCTGTCTCCGGCCCTAGCTTTACGCAGTGCCTTCCTCTATAAGCGCGGCCTTACCGGCATCGCAGCTGGCGCTTTGAAGCGCTGTGCGCTCGTCCCCATTTCGGACGATGCCTCCGCAACACCCCTAGAGGACACCGTCATGGCCGTTCCCAGAAGAAAAACCTCGCCGTCGCGCCGTGGCATGCGCCGTTCGGCCGATGCGATCAAGACCCCGACCTATGTCGAGGACAAGGACTCCGGCGAACTGCGCCGTCCGCACCACCTCGACCTGAAGACCGGCATGTACAAGGGCCGCCAGGTCCTGAAGGCCAAGAAAGAGTCCTGATCGGACATTCGGCCTACGCGCCGCAGCCATGCGGCGCGGCGCCTGAATTCGGTCAACGAGTGCGGCCAAGACGGGCGCGTCCGCGGCGAGGCCAATGAGCATCGCCGCATTGCTGGTTCTCCCTGAATAAGGCGCAAGCCCCGATGGTCGGTTTTCCGCTGCTGCTCGTTCCGCTCGCGGTCTACAACATCATCGCTTTCCTGATGCCCGGCGTGTCGTTCACCGACCCGCTGATCAGGCTGACATTGCTGTCGGGCGAGCAGTGGCAGATCACGCTCAGCGACATGCTGCTCGCCGCCGCCGTACTGCTGTTGCTGCTCGAGGTCATCAAGGGCGCGCGCCCCGGCGCGAAATATCTCACCGACCATCTGCTGTCGCTGATCGTGTTCGGCGCCGCCGCTGCCGAATTCGTGCTCTGGCCGAAATTCGGCAACTCGACCTATGGCCTGCTCACGCTGCTGGCGCTGGTCGATTTCATTTCCGGAATTGCGCTGCGCACCCGCCGCCGTGCGGTGGTCGCACCGGCGCCCAGCGCCGGCAGGGCGCACCCTGCGGCAGCTGAGGCACCGCAACCTGCACCCGTAGCGGAGCCGGCACCCCGGCCTGAGCCCGCGCCTGTCGCAGCACCGACGCCTGCCGCGCCGCCACCGGCCGCACCGGTCCCCTCGGCGACGTCGGTTGCGGAATCCGTGCTGCTCGATCAGTCCGCGCCAAAGCCGACGGTGACCTCGCCGGATTTGCAGCCGGGCGGCCATCCGCCGTCGGACACGCCGCAGCGCTGATATTTTCCTAGATGATCTGCCGGGTCCGCCGCGCCACGCTGCGGCGTTCGTCGACATGCGGGCCGTAAGCGCTCTGCGCGTCGGCCAATGACCCACGCCGCTGCCCGCGCGTCTGCGGCTCGTGTGCGGCGGTCGCGATCAGGTGAGCCACAAACGACGGATCGGCATGCGGCAGCGGGATCTTGGGCGCCCAATGGGTGGTCGCGGCCAGCGGCACCAGCGCCGTGCTGGCCGCCGCAGCATCGCCGTCGAGGATTTCCGATTGATCGATATCCGGCATCGTCTGCGACCCGTTGGAGCGTCATAGTTTGGGACGTTGCGGCCCTCCGCAACACCCCTGTGGCAAGGGTCATGCCCGCCGTCCCCAGTTCGTTCCCGGACAGTCGAAAACGTGGTTTCCAGATTATTTATCAACTTCACCTAGCGTTGGATTCGCCGGAACCACTATCTTGAGAGCGTGTAGAATCACCGGGCGCCGTCCCAAATCGAGACATGTTCGATGCTCCCTGTCCCGCCAGCTGCCAGCATCCTCGCCTCGCTCGGCCAAGCGACATTCGCCTGGGACCTCGCGAGCGATGCGATCGCCTGGAGCGACAATGTGGCGGCGGTCTTCCCGGATATCCCGGTCGCGGCGCTGGCGAGCGGTGCCGAGCTTGCAAAGCTGATCGAGCCATCGCGCTCGGTTCGTACTGATGCGCTGGGCCAGTCCGCGCCGGCGCCGGTACGCGGCGGGGAGGGCGTTCCCTACCGGATCGAATATGGCGTGCGGGCCGTCACCTCGGCGCCGGTGATCTGGATCGAGGAGACCGGCTGCTGGTTTGCCGGCGCCGACGGCAGGCCGGCGCGCGTGCAGGGTGTCGTCCGCATCAACAATGAACGGCACGCCCGCGACGAGCAGCTGCTGAAGCTGTCGCGGCACGATCCGCTGACCAACGAGCTCAACCGCACCCATCTGATCGCCTCGCTCGCCGAGACGATGGAGGAGTGCGCGCGCTTCCGCTCCTCCTGCGCCTTCATGCTGATCGGCATCGATCACCTCGCGCGGGTCAACGATGCCTTCGGCTTCGATGTCGCCGACGCCGTCATCGCCGAGGTCGCGAAGCGGATTCGTGCGCGGCTGCGCAGCGGCGACATGCTCGGCCGCTTCTCCGGCAACAAGTTCGGCCTGATCCTGCGCAACTGCACCGTCGACGATACCAATGTCGCGGCCGAGCGCTTCCTCGCCGCGGTGCGCGACGAGGTGGTGCCGACCAAGTCCGGCCCGGTGTCGGTGACGGTGTCGATCGGCGCCGTCACCATTCCGCGCCATGCGAGGTCGGCGGAGGAGGCGGTCAATCGCGCCCAGGAGACGCTGGATGCGGCCAAGAGCCGCCGCGCCGGATCGTTCGCGCTGTGGAAGCCGAATGTCGAGCGCGACGCCCAGCGCCGCGTCAACATCCGCGTCACCGACGAGATCGTCACCGCGCTGAACGAGCGCCGCATCGTGATCGGCTTCGAGCCCGTGGTCGATGCGCGCCTGCGGCAGCCCGCGTTCTACGAGTGCCTGGTCCGGATGGAGCAGGACGACGGCCGCGCGCTGCTCGCGCCCGATATCGTGCCGGTCGCCGAGCGGCTCGGCCTGATCCGGCTGGTCGATCACCGTGTGCTGGAGCTCGCCATCGCCGAGCTCGCTGCCGCTCCCGGCGTACAGCTCAGCCTCAACATCTCGCCCGACACCACGATGGATCCGGACTGGTGGGCCACCATCGAATCTTTGATGCGCGCGCATCCCGGCGTCGGCGAGCGGCTGATCGTCGAGATCACCGAGACGGTGGCGATCCAGGATATCGACGACGTCCGCGGCTTTGTCACGCGCCTGAAGAACTTCGGCAGCCGGATCGCGATCGACGATTTCGGCGCCGGCTACACCTCGTTCCGCAACTTGCGCAAGCTCGGCGTCGACATCGTGAAGATCGACGGCGCCTTCGTGCAGAACATCGTGCGTTCGGCCGACGACCGCGCTTTCGTGCAGACGCTGATCGATCTCGCCCGCCGCCTCGAGATCAAGACGGTCGCCGAATGGGTGCAGGACGAGGAAGCCGCCGTGATGCTGCGCGAATGGGGCTGCGACTTCATCCAGGGCCGCCTGATCGGCCTCGCCTCGCCGGACCGCCCGTGGAACGCGTCGGCGGAGAAGCCCGTGCCCGCCACGGGCTGAAGCGGCCATAGGCCGTTTCACAATATCGGTCGTGATACCCGCGAAAGGGATTGCTCAAAATATGAGCGCGTCCTGCCCAAGGTTTGGCGGGAGTTCATCCAATTAATTGTGCGTCCCCAGACAAGTTTTCCGCCGGAGACCGCCGTTTACTTCTTCGAGGTTTGGACCGTGGCTTGCGCCATGACAACGTCGAAAGAGGATCGAATGGTCACGTTATCTTTTCCGCGCGCGTACAAACTCATGCACATCGCAGCGTTAGGGGCATTGCTCGTTGTGGGCGTCGGTGCTCCAACCGACGCCAGGGCAGCTGCGCCGGCCGCCTGTGCGGAGCTGCAGGCAAAGTATCCGGACTGGAAGGGCAAGACCCTCGTCAACGCAATCAATCCGCATACGCCGGGCTACGAGTCGATCGATCCGAAGGATCCGAGCAAATATGTCGGCTTCGATATCGATCTCGGCGAGCAGATCGGCGAATGCCTCGGCTTCAAGCTGACCTACAAGGCGGTGACCTTCGCCGCACTCCTGACCACGCTGTCCAGTGGTCAGGCCGACATTGTGATCTCCGACATCTACGCCACGGAAGAGCGTGCCAAGGCGGCCGACTTCATCACCTATTCGAAGGTGTTCGACGGCGTATTGGTCGCCAAGGGCAATCCGAAGAAGATCTCCGGCATCAACACCTCGATGTGCGGTGCGGCAGCGGCCGAGAACACAGGCTACGTTGAAGTTCCGCTGATCCAGGCGCTCGTGCCGGAGTGCAAGAAGGAGGGCAAGCCTGAGCCGACCATTCAGCTCTACGACAACAACGCCAACTGCATCCAGGCGATTCTGGCCGGACGCGCCGACACCTATGTCAACGACGTCAACACCGTCGACAATGCGGTGAAGGCCTATCCGGACAAGCTCGAAAAAGCTATCGCGGTGACGATCCCGTACAAGGTCGGCATCGGCGTGCCCAAGGACAAACCGGCCTTCCGCGATGCCGTGAAGGCGGCGCTGACCGAGATCTACAAATCGGGCGATCAGCTCGCGTTGCTGAAGAAGTGGAATCTCGATCCGGAGAACCTGATCGAGCCCGGTCTGCTGACGGTCAAGTAGGCCCCAGCACCGGCAAAAGGACGACATGCTCCATGGAGCTGTTCCTCCACTATTTGACCATGCCGTATATGATCGAGGGCATTCAGGCGACCTTGCAGGTCACCGCCCTCGGTCTGCTCGGCGGCCTGATCCTCGGTGTGATCCTGGCGTGGATGCAACTCAGCCGCTTCAGGGCGCTGGCGTCCTTCGCCCGGGTCTACACCGTGATCTTTCGCGGCACGCCGCTGATCCTGCAGATGGTGTTCGCCTATAATGCCCTGCCGCAGATCGGCATCAAGCTACCGGCCATTCTCGCCGCCGGCCTCGCGCTGGCCTGCAACGAAGCTCCGTTCATCGCCGAGATGCTGCGCTCCGGCGTGCTCGGCGTCGATCGCGGCCAGGTGCTGGCCGGGCAGGCGCTCGGCATGACGCCCGGCGTCCTGATGCGCCGGATCATCGCCCCGCAGGCGATCCGCTCGATGATCCCCGCCTTCGGCAACGAGACCGTCAGCGCGCTGAAGAATTCCTCGCTGGCGTCGGTGATCGCCGTGCAGGAGCTGACGTTGCGTTCGACCCAGATGGCGTCGGCAACTTTCGATTTCTTCTCGATCTTCTTCGCCTCGGGCCTGATCTATCTGTTCCTTACCGCGGCGATCGCCGGCATCCAGCTGTTCCTCGAATGGCTGTTCGATCTCGACCGCGCATCGAAGCAGATCAAGCTGATGCGGATGATGCCGGGGTATCGCGCGCAGGGACTCGATGATCCGTTGATTGCGGCCGAGGACGCGCCGCCCGAGATCTTGCCCGATGCCGGTGTCGCCGAATTGCCGCCGCCGCGGGCGCAGACCGAGCGTGTCGATCGCGCCAAACGCAACGAGATCCTTAAGCGGAACAATGTGGCGGTCGATGTTGCCGCATTGCGCAAAAGCTATGACAAGCAAATGGTGCTCGCCGGCGTCGATCTCACGGTGCGGATCGGCGAGGTGGTCGCCCTGCTCGGGCCGTCCGGCTCCGGCAAGAGCACGCTGCTCCGCTGTATCAACAATCTCGAACTCTGGAACGACGGCAGCATCAAGGTCGGCGGTCGCCGGCTCGGCTTCAGCGATAGCGGCAAGGCGCTGTCGCCGCGACTGTTGGCGCAGGCGCGCGCCGAGGTCGGTGTCGGTATGGTGTTCCAGCAGTTCAACCTGTTCGGTCACCTCACCGCGAAGGAGAACATCGCCGGGCCGCTGCGCTGGGTGCATGGTGTGTCGCGCATCGATGCGGATCGCCGGGCGACCGAACTGCTCGGGCGCGTCGGCCTCAGCCACCGCGCCGATGCGTTGCCGCGGCATCTCTCCGGTGGCCAGCAGCAGCGCGTCGCCATCGCCCGTGCGATCGCGCCGAATCCCAGCGTGCTGTTGCTGGATGAGCCGACCTCCGCGCTCGATCCCGAACTCGTCAATGAGGTCCTTGAAGTGATCCGTCGCCTCGCGGTGGAAGACGGCCTCACCATGATCATCTCAACCCATCAACTGCGCTTCGCCAGTGAAGTCGCTGATCGCGTGGTGCTGCTGGCGGATGGCGCGATCGTCGAGGAAGGCCCGGCCGACGAGGTGCTGAGCAATCCGCGCAATCCGGTCGCGCAGCGTTTCCTCAATGCCATGGAGGCCGAGGTCGCATGAATAGAACCCGTTCCGTTTCCATCCGCGTGAGGACCCCTGCGTGAAACATCATCTGCTGCCGGTATCTGCGAAGACTGTGCATTGGGGCTATTTCAGCAAGGTCGTGGCGCCGGCATTGAAGCTGAAGTCCGGCGACCGCGCGACCATCGAGACGCTGACGCATCACGCCAATGACGATTACGAGCGCATGATCGAGGGCGATCCGGGTGCCGAGAGCGTGTTCAAATGGACGCGCGAGCACAAGGCGGTGGTGCGGCGCGGTTCGGGGCCCATCGAAGGGCCGTTCATCCGCGGCTCCGGCGAAGGCGTCGGCGTGCACCTGCTCACCGGTCCGGTGGCGATCGAAGGCGCCGAGCCGGGCGACGTGCTGGAGGTTCGCATTCTCGACGTGCGACCGAGGCCGGCCTGCAAGGCCTGCCATGCCGGCAAATGCTTCGGCTCCAACGTCGCGGCCAATTGGGGCTTTCACTATCACGACCTGATCGAAGAGCCGAAGCCGCGCGAAGTGGTGACGATCTTCGAGCTCGACGCGTCGGGTGAGCCTTTCGCCAAAGCGGTCTACAACTATGTCTGGACGCCGCAGACCGATCCTGATGGCATCGTGCACCCGACCATCGATTATCCCGGCGTCCGCGTCGATCACGCCACCGTCGTCAAGCGTGAGAATGTTCTGAGCAATGTCCGTGTGCCCGCGCGGCTGCATTTTGGCACCATGGGCCTCGCGCCGTCTGAGCAGGATTTCGTCTCCTCGATCCCGCCGAGCTATACCGGCGGCAACATCGACGACTGGCGCGTCGGCAAGGGTGCCAAGATGTTCTATCCGGTTGCGGTGCCCGGTGCGTTCTTTTCGGTCGGTGATCCGCATGCCGCGCAAGGCGACAGCGAGCTCGGCGGCACTGCGATCGAGACCTCGCTCACCGGCGATTTCGAATTCATCCTGCACAAGCATCGCGATCTCGGCGGCACACAGCTCGAAGGACTGACGCATCCGATGCTGGAAACCCCCGACGCCTGGTCGGTCTACGGCTTCACCTACCCGAACTATCTTGCCGAGCTCGGCGCCAATGCGCAGCTCGAAATCGCCAATCACTCCAGCCTCGACCGCGCCATGCGCGACGCCTTTCGCAAGATGCGGCGCTTCCTGATGACGGTGCACAAGCTCAGCGAGGACGAGGCGATCTCGCTGATGTCGGTGGGGGCAGATTTTGGCGTGACGCAGGTGGTCGACGCCAATTGGGGCGTGCACGGGACCATCCGCAAGAACGTGTTCCGGTGTGACTGATCACGCGCCGGCCGCTGAGCAGGACGTGTCATCCTTGAGGATGGCACGGAGATTGCTTCGCTTCGGCCATAAAGGTCGATGCATGAGGTTGCGTCCGTTCACTAGTGAATCCTATTCCGAAGGCGACCGCCCCGAGGCGTGGCGGGACGTCCTGGCGTCGGTCGGCTTGCAGCCCACGGTCGCCACGAGCACCCATGCCGGCCATGCCATCGCGGTGCGGCGCAGCTTTCAGGGCGTGACGCTGGCCAGGCTTTCGGCAGGGCAACAATCGGTGTCGCCGCGCACGGATGCTGTGGCCGATCATCCGCTGGTGCTGCTGCCGCTCGAAGACGGGGTGGCGCTGAAGACGACCACCGGTTATCAGATCGTTGCTGCGCGGCATCTTCTCTTGCTGCCACGCGCAGGGGACTGGAGCGTGTCGTTCCAGCGCGAGATGCGCGCGGTAGTGCTGTCGGTGACGTCCGAACCGGCACATCGCCATCGCGCCACGTTGCAAGGCGGCGAGGTGCGGGTGCTCCAGCCCGGCGGCTTTGGCAGGGTATTCGCGCAGATGATGGAGCTCGCCGCGCGCGATCTCGACGCGCTGTCCGATGTCGAATGGACGGCGCTGGCGCGAAGTCTCGCCGATCTGCTGCCGACCTTCATGCGTCAGCACGGCGAGACGGCGGGCGATCGCGGCGGCGGCGCTTCCAAGGCAGCGACGCTGCATCGCCTGTGCCAGACCGTCGAACGCAGCCTCGAGGAACCCGATCTGACGCCGGTCAAAATCGCCAGTGCCGAGGGCATTTCTGAACGCTATCTGCAAAAGCTGTTCGAGGGGGCCGGCACCAGTTTCACGCATTACCTGCGCGAACGTCGGCTGCAGCGCACCTGGGCCGATCTGTCGAATCCCGCCGAGGCGCATCGTTCGATTTCCGAGATCGCGTTCCGCGTCGGCTTCAACGACTCTGCCCATTTCAGCCGCGCGTTTCGCCAGCGCTTCGGTCTGTCGCCGCGCGAATTCCGCCATCATGAAGCCGAGCGGCAGACCGCATCCGCGGCCACGGTGCAACGCGGCTGGCCTCAACAGGCGCTGGCGCAAATGTGCAGCCGGCGCGCAGCGCTGGTGCGCAGGACGGCTGCGCCGTTCAACGCCCATGACGTGGAGATCGCGGACGCGCCGCGCCATCACCATCTCGCCGCGGATGCCTCGCGCGTGCATTGGGGCTATTTCAGCCATTCGTTGCCGCCGCAGGTCGAGATCGGCTCCGGCGACACCATCACCATTGAGACGCTGACCCAGCACGCCTCCGACGATCCCGAGCGCATGATCAAGGGTGATCCAGGCGCGGAGAGCGTGTTCCACTGGACGCGCGATCGGAAGAACGTCGATCGCCGCGGCGCCGGCCCGCTCGATGCCTCGATCTACGGCCGCGGCGCCGGTGAGGGATTCGGCGTTCACATTTGCACCGGGCCGGTGGCCGTGAAGGATGCGGAGCCAGGGGACGTACTGGAAATCCGCATCCTCGACATCGCGCCGCGCGCGAGCCGCAATCCGGACTTCGAGGGCCGCGTGTTCGGCAGCAGCGTCGCGGCCTGGTGGGGCTATCACTACAAGGAGTTCCTTGCCGAGCAGAACGCCCATGAGGCGGTGACGATCTACGAGATCGTCGACGACGATGACGCGCCGCATGCCCGTGCGCTGTATTCCTATCGCTGGGAGCCGCAGACCGATCCGTTCGGGACGCTGCACAAGACTTACGACTATCCGGGCATCCCGATCCCGCCGTCATCGGTGCGGCGCCGCCACGACGTGCTCGACGGCATCCGCATTCCGCTGCGCCCGCATTTCGGAGTCATCGCGCTTGCGCCGCGCGAGGCCGAGCTTGTCGATTCCGTCCCGCCCGCATATTTCGGCGGCAATCTCGACAATTGGCGGCTCGGCAAGGGCTCGACGGTCTATTTGCCGGTGTCGGTGCCGGGCGCGCTATTGTCAGTCGGCGATCCCCATGCTGCGCAGGGTGACGGCGAACTCGGCGGCACCGCCATCGAATGTTCGATGACCGGCACGTTCCAGGTCATCCTGCACAAGAAGAACGAGCTTACCAATCAGCCCTTCGCCGATCTTACCTATCCGTTGATCGAGACCGAAGCCGACTGGGTGCTGATGGGCTTCAGTCATCCCAACTATCTCGCCGAATTCGGCGCCAAGGGGCAGAGCGAGGTCTACGCGACCTCGTCGCTCGATCTCGCGATGAAGGATGCGTTCCGCAAGATGCGCCGCTTCCTGATGAACATCAAAGGCCTTACCGAGGACGAGGCGATCGCGCTGATGTCGGTGGCGGTGGATTTCGGCGTGACGCAGGTGGTGGACGGCAATTGGGGCGTCCATGCCATTCTCAGCAAGCGCGTCTTCGATCACGCGCCGCAAAACTAGTGTGCTGAATGCGAAGTTCGTGCGATTTCGCGGCAGCCACTTTCACGAACTTCGCATTGATAAAGCACACTAGAATCATAAGTTTGCTAGTGTCCTTATCGAATCCGAAGTTCGCTCCGAAGGTGCGGCAAATGATGCGAACTTCGGATTCGGGACACTAGAGCATGAAAGATCGTGCTCGAACAAAGACATGAGATCATGATGCGATTCCGTAGAAACGCATCATGATCCATCAGAGAGCAGGCGAGGAGACGTCGTTGCAATTTCACATGATATCCGGCGGCCCGAAGCCGGTCGCGCCGTTCAGCCACGCGGTCGAGACGGATGGTTTCGTTTTCGTCACCGGCCAGATGCCGGATACGCCGGCCGCACCCGGCCTATTGCCCGAGGGCATCGTGGCGCAGACCCGCGCGGTGATGGAGAATCTGCGCGTGGTGCTTGCGGGCCTCGATCTCGGCCTCGAGCATATCGTGATGTCGCGCATCTATCTGACGCGCTTCAAGGAAGATTATGCGGCGATGAACGAGACCTATCGCCGCTATTTCCCGTCCGACCGCCTGCCGGCCCGCACCTGCGTCGGCGTCACCGGTCTCGCCTATGATGCGTTGATCGAAATCGATCTCGTCTGCCGCCGGCCTGCATAGACGCGCCCGCGAGGGTATGCTCGACCAGACGGAGACCGCCCGACGTCGGCGAGAGCCGCCGTCAGGACTTCAGAAGTGATGGCGGCCGGAGGTCCGGCCGGGCCGGCAGCGGACCTGAACGAGACCTACTCGTCCTTCTTCGTCGGCTGCGACATGCGCTCGAGGCGTTCCTGCATGTCCTTCATCTGGCGGCGAAGATCGTCGATGTTGCCGTCATCGGGCGTGGGCTCCGGCGCCTTGTCGGCCTCGCCGCCACCGCGTTGCGGCACGAATGGCTTGAACATCGAGAAGGTCTGCTGGAACAGCTCCATGTTGCGGCGGACCTGTTCTTCCAGCGGCGCAAACGGTGTCCCGCTCAGCGCGCCCGCGATCTGCTTGCGGAATTTTTCCTGTTCCTTGGTCAGCGTCTCGATCGACTGTTCGAGATATTTCGGCACCACCATCTGCATGCTGTCGCCGTAGAAGCGGATCAGCTGGCGCAGGAAAGTGGTCGGCAGCAGGTTCTGCCCGGCCTTGTTTTCCTGCTCGAAGATGATTTGCGCGAGCACGGAGCGGGTAATGTCGTCGCCGGTCTTGGCGTCATAGACGAGGAAATCTTCGCCTTCCTTCACCATCGCCGCGAGATCCTCGAGCGTGACATAGGTGCTCGTCCCGGTATTATAGAGCCGCCGGTTCGCGTATTTCTTGATCGTGGTCGGTTGTTCAGATTTTGCCATGGGCTCTCACTTCAACACCGAAGAACCTGGAACCCTACGGCATCGCCGCAGGGCAAAATGCAACGCATCGCAGCAAAGGTAAGCATTTTCAAAGCGGTTCGGCTACAGTTTTGTGCTGTGCGGTTAATTCCAAAGCATAGGATTTGCTCAGGAAAGTGCCAAGGGCGTCATTTTGAGTGCGTCGCGGCGCGATTTGCCCGACAGTGCGATTGACATGTCTCAACGAGGTTTACAGGATAGCCGTCAAGAGACAGGCCCGCCAAATCGGCCGCCCGCCGTCGAGAAACCCAGCTACAACCAATAGGAGATGTCCATGTCAGACGATGTCGTCATCGTCAGCGCCGCCCGCACCCCCGTCGGTAGCTTCAACGGCGCTTTCGCCACCACGCCGGCCCATGACCTCGGGGCCATCGCCATCAAGGCGGCGCTGGAGCGTGCCGGCGTCGAGGGCGGTCAGGTCTCCGAAGTCATCATGGGCCAGATCCTCACCGCCGCGCAGGGCCAGAACCCGGCCCGCCAGGCCTCGATCGCGGCCGGCATCCCGGTGGAAAGCCCGGCCTGGGGCGTCAACCAGCTCTGCGGCTCGGGCCTGCGCACGGTGGCGCTCGGCTACCAGGCGCTGCTCAACGGCGATTCCTCGATCGTCGTCGCCGGCGGCCAGGAATCCATGAGCATGGCCCCGCACGCGCAATATCTGCGTGGCGGCGTCAAGATGGGCGGGCTCGAGCTGATCGACACCATGATCAAGGACGGGCTGTGGGATGCCTTCAACGGCTACCACATGGGCAACACCGCCGAGAACGTCGCCAAGCAATACCAGATCACCCGGTCGCAGCAGGACGAGTTCGCGGTCGGTTCGCAGAACAAGGCCGAGGCGGCGCAGAAGGCCGGCAAGTTCAAGGACGAGATCGTCCCGGTCACCATCAAGTCCCGCAAGGGCGATATCGTGGTCGACACCGACGAGTATCCGCGCCACGGCGCCACGCTCGACGCGATGGCCAAGCTCCGCGCGGCCTTCGAGAAGGACGGCACCGTGACCGCGGGCAACGCCTCGGGCATCAATGACGGCGCCGCCGCCGTCGTGCTGATGACCGCCAAGGAAGCCGCCAAGCAGGGCAAGAAGGTGCTGGCCCGCATCGTGTCATGGGGCCAGGCCGGCGTCGACCCCAAGATCATGGGCACCGGCCCGATCCCCGCTTCGCGCGCCGCGCTGAAGAAGGCCGGCTGGAACATCGCCGACCTCGACCTGATCGAGGCCAACGAGGCGTTCGCCGCGCAGGCCTGCGCGGTGAACAAGGACCTCGGCTGGGATCCGGCCAAGGTCAACGTCAATGGCGGCGCGATCGCGATCGGCCATCCGGTCGGCGCGTCGGGTGCGCGCGTGCTGGTGACGCTGCTGCACGAGATGCAGAAGCGCGATGCCAAGAAGGGCCTCGCGACGCTGTGCATCGGCGGCGGCATGGGCATCGCTATGTGCGTTGCACGCGACTGAACAAAAGGCAGCGAGGCCGGTTAGGTGATGAAAAGATCATCTGTCAACCGCGAAGCGAGCTGATAAATAAGATGCCCGGCTTTGCGCCGGGCATTTTTGTTTCGACAGCATGATCCGGAAAAGTGTGAAGCGGTTTTCCGAGAAGACCATGCTCAAAAAAGGGAGCCAAAGCGCGATGACAATTCAACCTGATCTCATCGCGCTTTGTTGAGTGAGTGCGTAGGCCGGAGTTATCCGGTTATAAAAGACGGCCAAGGAGGAAACGGACATGGCACGTGTTGCATTGGTGACGGGCGGAACGCGCGGTATTGGAGCTGCGATCAGCAAGGCGCTGAAAGCGGCGGGCTACAAGGTGGCGGCGAGCTACGCCGGCAATGACGCCGCGGCGGAGAAGTTCAAGGCGGAGAGCGGGATTCCGGTCTACAAGTGGGACGTCGCCTCGTTCGACGCCTGCGCGGCTGGCGTCAAGCAGGTCGAGGCCGATCTCGGCTCGGTCGACGTGCTCGTCAACAATGCCGGCATCACCAAGGATACCGCGTTCCACAAGATGACGGTCGAGCAGTGGAATGCCGTGATCAACACCAACCTCGGCTCGCTGTTCAACATGACGCGCCAGGTGATCGAGGGCATGCGCGCCCGCAAGTTCGGCCGTGTCATCTCGATCTCCTCCATCAACGGCCAGAAGGGCCAGTTCGGCCAGGTCAACTACTCGGCGGCCAAGGCCGGCGACATCGGCTTCACCAAGGCGCTGGCGCTGGAGAACGCCAAGGGCGGCATCACCGTGAACGTGATCTGCCCCGGCTATATCAACACCGAGATGGTGCAGGCGGTGCCGAAGGACGTGCTCGAGAAGAACGTGATCCCGCAGATTCCGGTCGCCCGGCTCGGCGAACCCGAAGAGATCGCGCGGGCCGTGGTGTTCCTCGCCGCCGACGATGCCGGTTTCATCACCGGCTCGACGCTGACGGTGAACGGCGGCCAGTATCACGCCTGACGCGAGTAGCGTCGTCGCGTCGCAGGCGCGCACAATCAAGTAGCGAATGCCCGGCCTTGTGCCGGGCATTTTCGTCTTTACAACGCGCCACACGCGAAGGAAGACGTGGCCGGCCGGGACATCGGCGAGCGGCTTCAGACCGCCATCCTTTGGATAGTCATGCCCGGCCACGACGGATTGAATTGAGATGACGACCCGAACTGCCACCCTTGTCGGACTGACCGCCATCCTGATGTGGTCGCTGCTGTCGGTCATGACGGTCGCGACCGGGACGATCCCGGCGTTCCAGCTCGCGGCCATGACCTTTGCGATCGGCGCCGCGGTGGCGTTCGCGAGCTTCCTGTTGCGTCCATCAGCCTTCGGCGCGTTGAAGCAACCGCTTGTCGCCTGGGTCGTCGGCGTCGGCGGGCTGTTCGGCTATCACGCGCTGTATTTCCTGGCGCTGCGCTTCGCCCCGCCGGCCGAGGCCGGGCTGCTCAATTATCTCTGGCCGCTGTTGATCGTGCTGTTCTCGTCGCTGCTGCCGGGCGAGCGGCTTGCGGTGCATCACATCGTCGGCGCGCTGCTCGGCCTCGCCGGCACCGTGCTGCTGTTCGCCGGCAACACCGGCGCCTTCACAAAAGAGCAGATTCCAGGCTTCGCGGCCGCCTTCGTCGCGGCGTTCGTCTGGGCGTCCTATTCGGTGATGTCGCGCCGGCTCAAGGCGGTGCCGACCGATGCGGTGGCAGGCTTCTGCCTCGCGACCGCCGTGCTTGCGGCGCTCGTGCACATGATGGTGGAGACGACGGTGTGGCCCGCGACGCCGCTGCAGTGGCTTGCCGTCGTCGCGCTCGGCATCGGTCCGGTGGGGGCCGCGTTCTTCGCCTGGGATATCGGCATGAAGCGCGGCGACATCCGCGTGCTCGGTGCCGCCTCCTATGCCACGCCGCTGCTCTCGACCGCGTTCCTGATCGCAGCGGGCTTCGCCAAGCCCAGCGCCAATATCGCGATCGCCGCGATCCTGATCGCCGGCGGCGGGCTGATCGCGGCAAAGGACATGGTGCTGAGAAAAAGAACGTAGGATGGGTAGAGCGAAGCGAAACCCATCATCCCGCAGAGTAGATAGGAATTGATGGGTTTCGCTGCGCTCTACCCATCCTACGAAGAGGGTTGTTGCTACTGTTTCACCGTCACCCTGAGGAGGCCGCAGCGCGGCCGTCTCGAAGGGGCGACGGCCCCGTCTGTGGCCGATTCATCCTTCGAGGCTCGCCCAGCGGCGCAATTGCGCCGCAAGGCTCGCACCTGCAGCGACAAAGGCAAAGCCTTTGCGCGGGGATGACGGGAAAAAGCTCTTACGAAGCGGGCTCCCAGCCCTTCGGCGCCAGCTCGAACTTCGCGAACTCGAATCCCGGCGCGACGGTGCAGCCGACCAGCGTCCAGTCGCCGCTGCTTTCGGCGGCCTGCCATGTGTCCGCCGGCACGATTGCCTGTGGCTGCTCGCCGCGCGCCACATCCGGCCCGAGCGTGATCGAATGTGGGCCGCCGTCCTGCGCGATCCGCAATGTCAGCGGCGCGCCGGCGTAATAGTGCCACATCTCGACGGCGTCGATGCGGTGCCAATGCGAGCGCTCGCCGCGCGCCAGCAGGAAGTAGATCGCGGTCGAATGCGCACGGCCATTGGCGTCGCAGCGCGCGTCGCGAAACGTCTCGCGATAGTGCCCGCCTTCGGGATGCGGCTGCAGCGCGAGCCGCGCGATGATGTCGGCCGCCGAGAGGTCGGCCATCACGACTTGTTCTTGCGCTCGCGGAGCTCGCCGAACACCAGCGCCGGGTCGGCGCCCTTCATGTGCAGCTTTGCCGCCACCGCCGGCTCGTCGGCGCGCAGGAACACGTTGGCCTTCTTCTCGTCGCCGAGCAGCACCGGGATCGTCGGCTTGTTCTCGGCGCGCAGTTTTGTGACCTCTGCTGCGCGCGCCTGCAGGGCCGCATTGTCGGGCTCGATGGTGAGCGCGAATTTCACGTTGGAGGCGGTGTATTCATGGCCGCAATAGAGACGGAAATCGTCCGGCAGCGAGCGCAGCTTCAAAAGCGAATCCCACATCATGGGGTAGGTGCCTTCGAACACCCGGCCGCAGCCGATCGAGAACAGCGTGTCGGCGGCGAACACCGCCTTCTCGCCGTCGAACACGTAGGAGATATGGTCGAGCGTATGGCCGGGCGTCTCGACGACGCGCGCGAGCAGGCTGCCGACCTTGATGACATCGGCATTGGCGGCGCGCAGATCGACATTGGCGATCTTGGCCGACTGGTCGTGCGGGGCGACGACGCGGCAGCCATATTTCTGCTTCAGCTCGGCGACGCCGCCGACATGGTCGCCATGGTGATGGGTGATCAGGATATCGGTCAGCGTCCAGCCCTCGCGCTCCAGCGCCTTGATGATCGGGCCGGCTTCCGGCGCGTCGATCGACGCGGTCGCCTTGGTCGCGGGATCGTGGATCAAATACCCGAAATTGTCGGTGAGGCAGCTGAAGGTGCGAATTTCGGCGGTCATGATATCTCCACGAACAAACGGGACGGACATTTTCAAAGCATGATGTATTCGAAAGACCGGTATCGACTTTCCCGGGTCATGCTTTTAACGCGCCCAATATAGGGGTGAAATATGGCGTTAACGCTCCGGCGGCAATGCAATTTTCGGCGCACCCGGGCAGCAGGGGGCGTGTTAGGCTAAACACCATGGACGTCATCGACCTGCGCGACTTCTATTCGCAGCGCCTCGGCATCGTGGCGCGGCAGCTGATCAACCGGGGTATCCGCGCGCGGTGGCCGAACGCGGAAGGCCAGCGCGTGCTCGGCCTCGGCTATCCGACCCCCTATCTCGGCCTGTTCCGTGAGTCCTGCGAGCGCTGCATTGCCTTCATGCCGGCGGCCCAGGGCGTGCTGAAATGGCCGACCGGCCGGCCGGCGCTGGCCACCTTGATCGACGAATTCTCGATGCCGCTGCCGGATGCCGCGGTCGACCGCGTGCTGCTGGTGCACGCGCTGGAGATGTCCGATGACCCGGAGCGGTTGCTGCGCGAGGTGTGGCGGGTGCTCTCGCCGTCGGGGCGGCTGATCGCGATCATCCCGAACCGCCGCGGCGTCTGGACGCGCACCGACGCCACGCCGTTCGGCCATGGCCGGCCCTATTCGCGGGCGCAGATCACGCAGCTGTTGCGGCAGACCTGGTTCACGCCGTCGTCGTGGGGCGAGGCGTTGTTCATGCCGCCGGTGCAGGGCAGCTGGTTCCTGCGCTCGGCGATGGCGTGGGAGCGGGTCGGCGCGGCGCTGTCGATGCCGTTCGCCGGCGTGCATATCGTGGAGGCGACCAAGCAGGTCTATCGGGCGATTCCCGCGCGTCGCGAGCGCACGCAGCTGATCCCGTCATTGCGTCCGGTGCTGGTGCCGTCCTCGACGGCGACGCGCAAATCGACTCACGCAGAGTCGTAACACGACCCGAGGCGTGACGCGGACAATTCACCCTCCCCGTGAAGGGAGGGTGACAGATTTTCAGGATTACTCGTTGCCCGGATTGAAGTCGTCGCTCGGTGCGGGCTGCGTCGCCATGTCGGGGCGCGGGCCGTGCGGACGGCGGCGGCGGCGCGGAAAGCGCTCGCTCCGTTCGCCGCGTTCTGCGCCGCCATTATTGCCTTCATAGGCGCCGTTGACCTGTGGCTGCGCGCCGCCGGTGATGAACGAGGGCAGGCGATCGACGCCGCCGGCATCGGCCATCGCGGGCTGCGGCTGGTTCTGCGGTTGCGGCTGATATTGCGGCTGCGGACGATGCTCGCGCTCGCGGTGCTCACGCGGCTGCTGGTCGCGCTCGCGATGCTCGCGCGGCTGCTGCTGCTCGCGCTGGTACGGCTGCTGGCCGTTGTCGCGCATGAAAGGTTGCTGCTGCTGCGGCACGAAGCCCGGCTCCTGGCCGAAGCTCGAATAGCCGTCGCTGTCGTCGTCGCCGTCTTCGGTCGGGGTGACCTCGGCGTCGGGGCGCGGCGGCTGCTGATTCTGCCGGAACTGCTCCTGTGCGGCCGCGATGATCCGGTAGTAGTGCTCAGCGTGCTGGTAGTAGTTCTCAGCTGCCACCGGATCGCCGGAGGAGCGCGCATCGCGCGCAAGCTGAACGTATTTCTCGGCCACGTGGGAGGCCGTGCCGCGGATCTTGATGTCAGGTCCGTTCGATTCGTACACCCGTGTCAGGGGATTCTGGCCGCGCCGGTTATTGTTGTTGTTATTGTTGTTGTTATTCCGGTTGCGCATCCGCTTGTTGTTCTGACCGTTTCTCATCTGTCGCCTTTTATTCCAGCCCTGAAGTTATTGCAGTCCACAGTCCGATTTCTCAGAAGTCCGATTCCCAGAGTCCGATTCGGCGCGCGCCTAGGCACACGGAATCGCAATACCGTTCGAAGTGGTTTCGATGTCGCCGACCATCTCGTTCAGCAAAGTCGCGTGCAGCAAAGACGCGTTCCCCAACCGCCGGCAATCGCGCCAGCGACCAAATCATTCCGCCCGTTGAGACAGGCTCAGTTCTCGTGCGTAAGTCTTCAAGCGCAATAACAGGCTTTCGTTCGCTTGGCGGTCGAGAGCAGCACAGCTTCGGCTATTGCGCTCTATATGACCTGCGTTCCTGGAACCTTTCGATCGGCGGGCTCTGCTGAACCCTGGTCATCACCCGTAACGGATTACGGGGCCAGCACCGATGTTGTGCCCGGAACGTAGTCGTTCCCGGGAGATAATCCAAGAGGTTTTTTTTCGTTCCAATAGGACTTTATCGGGGCAGCCGGCGGGCGGAAACGGCCCTCGGGATGCCCCCCAGATCGGCCTTTGGCGGCCCCGTTGGGAATAACCCGGATGCCGTCATCAGCGCTTCAACGTCGCCGCTCTGACCCTGTCCGACTTCCACAACCAGAAATCCTCCTGAGGTCAAAAGACCCGCAGATTGCGAAATCAGCGCGCGGTAGGCGTCGAGCCCGTCGGCACCGCCGTCGAGCGCCGCGCGCGGATCATGCGCGCGCACCTCGATGTCGAGTCCGGCGACGTCGGCCGAGGGGATGTACGGCGGATTGGACACGATCAGCTCGAACGCGCCGACGAGCCCGCGGCCGTAGTCGCACTCGATCCATGTCGTGCGATCGGCGAATCCGAGCGCGGTGGCGTTGCGGCTCGCGGTCTGCAGCGCCTCCGTCGAGATGTCGGTGGCGAAGCCATGCGCGTTCGGCAGTTCCGAGAGCAGCGCCAGCAGGATCGCGCCAGAACCGGTGCCGAGATCGGCGATCCGCAACGCGCGCTCGGCCACCCCGTCGGCGCGCAGCAGTTCGAGTGCGCGCTCGACCACCGTCTCGGTGTCCGGGCGCGGCACCAGCGTCGCGGCGGACAGGTGCAGCGGCAGTCCCCAGAACTCCTTGACGCCGAGGATGCGCGCGATCGGTTCGCCGGCGAGGCGGCGCTGCGCGAGGTGCTCGAGGCGATCGGCTTCGTCCCTCGTCAGCGCGCGCTTCGCGCCCGTGATCATGCCGGTCAGATCGAGCCCCAGCACGGCGCCGACCAGCAGTCGCGCATCGAGCTCGGCGGCGTCGTGGCCGGCCGCCTTGAGGCGGGCGGTGAGGCTGCGCCTGATGCTCTCGACGGTCTGGCCATGTCCTGCGGGTTCGCTCATCGCGCGTTGTTAGCCGATGGTCGATGCGGCGTCGATATCACTTGCGCCCCGTGCGGCCGGCGCGCACGGTCAGAATCTGAACCTAGCGATCCGGAACGCGCGACCATGACGGGCTATGACGACCAGAACATCTTCGCCAGGATCCTGCGCGGCGAGGTCCCGAGCTTCAAGGTCTACGAGACCGACCGGACCTTTGCCTTTCTCGACATCATGCCGCGATCGCCGGGACATACCCTGGTGATTCCGAAGGCGCCCGCGCGCGGCATCCTCGACATCGCGGAAGACGACCTCGCCGCGGTGGCGCGGTCGGCCAAGCGCATCGCCATCGCCGCGATGAAGGCGTTCGCGGCCGACGGCATCATCATCCAGCAGTTCAGCGAGCCCGCCAGCGGTCAGGTGGTGTTTCACCTGCACATGCATGTGATGCCAGTGAAGGCCGGCGTCGCACTGCTGCCGGCGCAGACCGTCAAGGCGGAGATGGATGTGCTCGCCGATCACGCCAGGCGGATGATCGCGGCGCTGGGTGGGTGAGCGGGTGGCCCGGTCCGACGCGGGAATGCCGTAATCCCTATCCCGAGAGGCCATGCGCAATATCGAGTTCGTCATTGCGAGGAGCTCGCGACAAAATTTGTAAAGCAATTTTGCGCTGTAGCGACGAAGCAATCCATCCATCCGCGCATGCGGACCGATGGATTGCTTCGCGGAGCCTGTCATCGGGCGTGCGTTCGCGCGACCCGTTGGCTCGCAATGACGGCGGAGAAAGTGACGCGCCCTAAACCCCGAGATAGCGCTGCAGGACATCGGGCTGCGCCTTGATCTCCTGCGCCGGCCCTTCATGGACGATGTGCCCGTTGTTGATGATGTAGATGCGCTGCGCCAGCGCGAGCGTCGCGGCGAGGTTTTGCTCCACCAGCACGATGGTCTGTCCGGCCTCGGCGAGATCGCGGCACGCCTTCATCAGGTCGCGCACGATCACCGGCGCCAGGCCCTCGAACGGCTCGTCGAGCAGGATGATCTTGGGATCGCGTACCAAGGCGCGCGCGATCGCCAGCATCTGCTGCTCGCCGCCCGACAGGTCGGTGCCGCGGTTGCCGCGCCGCTCGCGCAGCCGCGGGAACATCTCGTAGATGCGGTCGAGCGGCCAGCGCTGCGAGGCGGTCAGGCCGGCGATCACGAGGTTCTCCTCGACGCTCAGGCTGCCGAAGATACGGCGCTCCTCATGGACCAGCTGCATGCCGGCTTGCGCGATCTTGTGGCTCTTCCGGCCGGAGATCTCGACGCCGTCGAACATCACCGAGCCGCGGCGCGGGGTGACGACGCCCATCAGGCTCTTCAGCGTCGTGCTCTTGCCGGCGCCGTTACGTCCGAGCAGCGCCACCACCTCGTTGCGCTCGACGTGCATCGAGACGTCGAACAGGATGTGGGAATCCCCGTAATAGCTGTTCAGTCCGTTGACCTCGAGCAGGCTCATGCGGCGAGCACTCCATGCACGCCGCCAAGATAGGCCTCCTGGACGGTCGAATTGGTCTTGATCTCTTCCGGCGTTCCCTCGACCAGCACGCGGCCCTCCTGCAGCACGGTGACGCGCTCGGCGAGCTCGAACAGCGCATCCATGTCGTGATCGATGATGATCATGGTGCGGCCCTGGCTGATCGACTTCAGCAGCTTGACGGTCTCGACGCGCTCGCGCGGGCTCATGCCGGCCAGCGGCTCGTCGAGCAGCAACAGGCTCGGCGACGTTGCCAGCGCCAGCCCGATCTCCAGCCGCCGCTTCTCGCCATAGGCAAGCTCGGACACGGGCGTGTCCGGCCTCGAGGTCAGATTGACCAGCTCGAGCGTCTGCTGCACGCGCTCGGACAGGCCGGGGATGCTGTCGATGCTGCGGAACAGGTCGAGCTTGAACTTGCCGCGCAGCGCCGACAGCGCCGCGATCACCAAATTCTCGCGCACCGTCAGCCCGGTGAACAGCTGGTTGACCTGGTAGCTCTTGGTCAGGCCGAGCTGACAGACGTCGGTGACGTTCATGCCGGTGATGTCGCGGCCCTCGAACAGGATGGTGCCCGAGGTCGGATGCACCTCGCAGGTCAGCATCTTGAAGAAGGTCGACTTGCCGGCGCCGTTCGGGCCGATGATGCCGCGCAGCTCACCGTGATTGACGGTGAAGTCGATGTCGCTGTTGGCGAGCAGGCCGCCATAGCGCTTGGTCAGGCCCCTAGCCTGGAGGATCGGGCCGGACGGATTGCCGCCAGCACGAGCCGCCACCGGCTTCGGCGCGGCGGGCGCTGCGGCGTGCCGCTCGCTTGCCACGGCGACGACCTCGGGTGCGCTCTCCTCCGGCTCCTTGGCGCCGCGCTGTCCGGTCAGGAGGCGGTAAAGATCGGCGAGGCCACCGATGATGCCGCGGCGCAGGAAGCACACCAGCAGCACGAACACGATGCCGAGCACGAGCTTCCAGGCCGCGCCGAGCCCGAGCGCCGCCTGCAGGAAGTCCTGCAGCGACAGCCACACCGCGGCGCCGACCAGCGGCCCGAACAGCGTGCCGCGGCCGCCGATCGCGGTTTGCATCACGAGCTGCCCCGACGTGTCGAAGGTGAACGCGTCAGGCGGCATGAAGGCCTGCAGCACGCCGAGCAGCCCGCCGGCAAAGCCGGCATAGGCGGCGGCGATCACGAAGGCGGTGAGCTTGTAGCCGTGGATGTTGTGGCCGACCGCGGTCGCGCGCAGCGGGTTGTCGCGGATCGCGCTGAACACGGCACCGACCGGCGAGCGCACGATGCGCAGCGCAATCACGACGCCGATGAAGTAGCACAGCGCCAGGAACTGATAGAGCGACCAGCCGGTGGTGAAGTGCAGCGTGGTGAAGCCGAGATTGAAGCTCGGGGTCGGCACGCCCGGCAGCCCGTTCTCGCCGCCGGTGAAGTCCGACAGCGGATTGAACTCGACGAAGAAGAACACCTCGGCGATCGCCACCGTGATCATCGCGAAGTAGATGCCGGTGCGACGCAGCGCGATCAGGCCGATCAGATAGCCGGTGGCGGCGGCCGCGATCATGCCGATGACGAGCGCGAGCACGACGTATGGAAAACCGGCGCGCGTCAGCAGATAGGCCGCGACGAAGCCGCCGGTGCCGTAAAAGGCCGACTGGCCGAACGACAGCAGGCCGGTGAAGCCGAACAGGATGTCGAAGCCGAGGCCGAACAGACCCCAGACCAGGATCCGGTTCACCGTGTTGGGCGCGAAGCCGAGCCACGGCAGCACGAAGGGCGCGACGATCAGGCCGGCGGCGGTCAGGAGTTCGATCAGGTATGGGCGCTGTTTAAGCATCTAGATATCCGTCGTCATTCGCGGCCCTGCGTGCCGAGCAGGCCATGCGGTCTGAGCACCAGCACGAGCGTCATCGCCGCGAACAGCATGACGTAGGCGTAACCGGGGTTGAACATCGAGGTGATGCTGATGATCTCGCCGGCGATCAGCCCGCCGAGGATGGCGCCGGGAAACGAGCCGACGCCGCCGATCACCACCACCACGAAGGTCTCGACCAGGATGTCGTCGCCGACACCCGGCGTCAGCGACACCACCGGTGCATTGATGATGCCGGCGAAGCCCGCGGCCATCGCGCCGATGCCGAACACGATCATGAAGACGCGGTAGACGTTGATGCCGAGCGAATCGACCATCACCGAATCCTCGATGCCGGCGCGCACGATCATGCCGAGCCGGGTGCGGTACAGGATCAGGAACAGCGCGCCCAGCGCGACCGCGACGATGCCGACGACCGCAAGCCGGTAGGTCGGGTAGAACAGGAAGCCGAGCGAGGTGATGCCCTGCAGCAGCGCCGGCGGCGGCACCACCTGCGACTGGCTGGTGAAGATCAGCCGCACGATCTCGACGAAGCAGATGCCGAGGCCGAACGTGACCAGCAGCTGGTCCTCATGCGGGCGGTGGTAGAAGTGGCGGATGATGATCCGCTCCATCGCAATCCCGAGCACCATCACGAACAGCGAGCCTGCGATCACGGCGAGAATGAACGAGCCGGTGTAGGAATAGGTCACGTATCCGGCGTAGCCGCCGATCATGAACATGGCGCCGTGGGCGAGGTTGAGCACCCCGAGTGTGCCGTAGATGATCGTCAATCCGGAGCTGATCAGCGCGAGCAGCGCGCCGAGCGCCAGTCCGTTGAAAAGTTGCGAGACGAAATTTGGCCAGTTGATCATGACGCGCGTTCACTTAGCCGTATACCTGGCCCGGTCAGTGGAGGATGCGTTCCGAGAAAAGCGGCGCCGCGGGCCGGGTCGCCCCGCCCACGGCGCCGAGTCTTCCCACGTTAATCAGGTGTAGTCGCCGAGATGGCAGCCGAACGCATCCGGCTTCTGCATCAGACCGTCGCCGGGGACGATCTCGATCACCTCGTAATAGTCCTCCTTGTTCTTCATCTCCTTTTCCATCTTGCCGCGGACGATGACGACGGGGCGGACGCACTGATGATCCTCGGGGCGATAGTGGACGTCGCCGACAAGCGAAGGCAGCGTCTCGCCCTTCTCATAGGCCTTGATGACGTCGGGCGGATAGAAGCTGCCGGCCTCCTCGACCATGCGGGCCCAGTGCGCGAAGCTGACATAGGCATTCTCGGCGCCCCATTCCGGCTTGTATCCGTACTTCTTCTCGAAGGCCTCGTTGAACATCTTGGCCAGCGGATATTTGTCCTCGATGGTCCACCAATAGTCGGTCGCGGCGTAGACGCCCTGCATCAGGCCGCCGGTCTCGCGGGCGATGAACGGCACCTGGTAGGGCACCACGAGCTTCATCTTGTCGAGCACGCCGAACTGCTTGGCCTGCTGCGTCGACAGCACGGCATCGTGACCCCAGTTGACGTTGATCAGCACGTCGGCGCCGGAGTTCGCGACGTTGAGCAGATAGGACGAATAGTCCGGCGCGCCGAGCGGCGAGACCTGGTTGGTGACGGTGGTCCAGCCCGCCTGGGCGAGGTAGTCCTGCATCGACTTGGTGACGGTGTGGCCGTAGGTGTAGTCGGGCGTCAGGTAGGCGGCCTTCTTGTTCTTGCCGAACTGCTTGATCAGCACCGGCGCGATCGCCGCCGCGGCGGTCTGGCCGAAGAAGTTCTGGCGGAAGCCGTAGCGCACGCAATCCTTGCCGGTGGTGTCGTTGGAGCCGGAAATGCCGCAGACGAAGATCACCTTCTCGCGCTGCGCCAGCTTGTTCAGCGCCACCGCGACCGCGCTCGACGTGCCGCCGGTGATCATCACCGCCTTGTTCTCGGAGATGAAGCGCTGCTGCGCCTGCACGGCCTCGTTCGGCTTCGCCGCGGAATCCGCGACGCCGAACTTCAGCTCCTTGCCGAGCACGCCCTTGCTGGTCTTCGGCGAGATCTTCTTGATCAGCTCGTGGCCGCTGTTGATGTGCTCGATCGCGAGCTGATAGCCCTTGAGCTCATCCTCGCCCTGCACCGCATAGGTGCCGGTGCGCGGGACCGAGATGCCGATGAACGCCGAAGAGCCCGACGAGCCCGCGGGATAGGTTCCGATCGCCGGGTGGTCCTCGGCGAAGGCCCGCGATGCGATCGAGGCCGGCAGCACGCTGCCGCCGATCAGGCCCGCGCCGGCTTGCAGCAAAGTGCGGCGCGAAACGTTCGGGGCACTGCCCGGCCGAAAATCCTTGGTGCTCATCGCTCAGTATCCTCCAATTATATTGATTGTTGGCGCGCATGCTCACTCGTCGCCTGATCGGATCGATCGGCGGCACGATGCGCCGGCTGCAATCGAGCAGCCTGTCACAGCTACAATTCCCCACCGGCATATTTAGTCAATGTCACCTTTCGTCGAATCATATCGGCCTACGATAGAAATAATATCGTTCTACGATGTATCGAGGTTTACCGACCGGGTGCGGGTCCTGTAAGTGAGGGAGCGATGATCCAGGAGCCTTCAAGTCGCACCGGAAATGCCGGAGAGCACGCCGTGTCCGAGCACGGTGCCGCCGGGCAATCGGGCAGCCTGAGCATCCGCGCGATCAACGTCCTGAAGGAACTGGCGGTCGAGCTGCTCGACGAAGTGCCGCCGAAGGTGGGCTGGGCGCCGCCGGACGATCTGCTGCGGCTGCTCACCGCGCGCCACCTCGCGACGGCGCGAAATTGCGGACGGCAAACCATGCGCGAGATCATCGCTTGGGCCGAGACGCGCGGGATAACGATCCCGTCTCCGCATCACACCGGCAAGTCGTTGACGGAGGTCTGGGGCGATCTGGTCGCGCGTGCCTCGGCCGGGCATCTCACCAAGAGCGAGATCACCGAGGCGCTGGAGAAATCCATTCGCCGCAGGAGCCCGCGGATTCCGGTCGCGTTCCAGATCGTGCTGCTGAAAATATTGAGCTCGACCTACGATCACTGGCCGCAGCCCTGAGCTTGCGCGGCCCCGCCGCTCGATCGTCAAACCGTTGAAAACATAAGTGGAAGGGCGGCCGGTAGTATGGTGCGTCCGGCGCGGGCTTGATAGCGTTGCACGGCGTCTGCCGTCCGGCGGAGCGAGCCAGCAGCAGGACGATCGAATGCCGCAACCAAAGCAACGACGAGCGCTCGCCGGCGCAACCAAACGCAAGGCCGTGGCCGCGACGGTGGACTACCGGGCGCTGGCGCAGTTTCGCTACGAGTTGCGCAGGTTTCTCGCATTCAGCGAGGAGGGCGCCCGGAAGGCCGGAATGACGCCGCGGCAGCATCAGGCGCTGCTCGGCATCAAGGGTTTCGTCGATCCCGGTCCGCCGACCGTCGGCGACATCGCCCGGTTCCTGCTGATCCGGCATCACTCCGCCGTCGAACTGATGAACCGCATGGCAAAGCTCGGGCTGGTCAGCCGCCTTGCCGATCCGGATGACGCGCGGCGGGTTCAGCTCAAGCTGACGGCAAAGGGTGAGCAGAAGCTCCAGGCGGTCTCGAAGAAGAACATCGAGGAACTGCGCCGCGTCGCGAGCCCGGCGTTGCGCCGCTTGCTGAAGTCTTCGCCGTCTTCCGAAGAGGACTGAGTGCAGCATCCGCCGGCGCAAGCGGCGGCGCGCGTCAGGCCGCTGCGCCCTGCGCGGCGAGCTGTGCCGCCTGGTGCTCGGTGGTCAGCGCGTCGATCAATTCGCCGAGCGCTTCGCCCGCGATCACCTGCGGCAGCTTGTAGAGCGTCAGGTTGATGCGGTGGTCGGTGACGCGTCCTTGCGGGAAATTATAGGTGCGGATGCGCTCGGAGCGGTCGCCGGAGCCGACCTTCTCCTTGCGGTCGGCGGAGCGCGCCGCCTCGACGCGCTGGCGCTCGGCATCGTAGATGCGCGAGCGCAGGATGTTCATCGCCGACGCCCGGTTCTTGTGCTGCGAGCGGCTGTCCTGCATCATCACGACGATGCCGGTCGGCAGATGGGTGATGCGGATCGCCGATTCGGTCTTGTTGACATGCTGACCGCCGGCGCCGCCCGCGCGCATGGTCTCGATCCTCAAGTCCGTGTCCTTGATATCGACGTCGACGTCCTCGACCTCGGGCAGTACGGCGACCGTGGCGGCCGAGGTGTGGATGCGGCCCTGTGTCTCGGTGTCGGGCACACGCTGCACGCGGTGCACGCCGGATTCGAATTTCAGCTTGGCGAACGCGCCGCGGCCCTGCACCTCGGCGATGATTTCCTTGTAGCCGCCGACGGTGCCTTCGCTCGCCGAAATCACCTCGACCTTCCAGCCCTGCAAGGACGCGAAGCGCTCATACATCCGGAACAGGTCGCCGGCGAACAGCGAGGCCTCGTCGCCGCCGGTGCCGGCACGGATTTCCAGCATCACGTTGCGGTCGTCCATCGCGTCCTTCGGCAACAGCGCGATCCGGATCTGCTGCTCGAGCTCGCCGAGCCGCGCCTGCAGCGTTTCCAGCTCGGCTTCCGCCATGCTGCGCATTTCGGCGTCGGTCTCCGCATCCGCCAGCATCGCCTCGGTATCGGCGAGTTCGCTGCGCGCAGAACGGTAGAGCTTCACCGCGTCGATCAACGGGTTGAGCTCGGCGAGCTCGCGCGTGATCTGCACATAGCGCTCGGACTTGACCTCGCCGAGCAGCTCGGCCTCGAGCGAGGCATGATGGGCGAGCAGGACGTCGAGTTTGGCTTCGGGTAGCATGGCGGTATCTCGAATTGCGGAAGGTACGGAAGGGCGGCAGCGGCGACGGCAGCGTCGCTACAAGGCCAGCCCCTCGGTTTCCGCAAACTTCGTCAGCGCCGCGCGGATCGAGACGCTGCCGACCGGCGCGTCCAGCAGCGGATTGATCATCGCCTCGGCCTTCTTGGCATCGAGGTCGAGGATCAACGCCTTGACCGGGCCGTGCGCAGTTGCCGACAATGAAAGAGAACGGTAGCCGATTGCGATCAGCGCCAGCGCGCCGATCGGTTTCGACGCCATCTCGCCGCACAGCGAGGCGGCCTTCTTCGCCGCCTTGGCCTTGCGCACGATGTCGCGCAGCGCGCGCAGGATCGGCGCCGAGAGGATGTCGAAGCGTTCGGAGACCTTGGCATTGCCGCGGTCGACAGCAAACAGGAACTGGAACAGATCGTTGGAGCCGACCGAGACGAAGTCGACCTTCTTCAGGAGCTCGTCGAGCTGGTAGAGCAGCGCCGGCACCTCGACCATGGTGCCGATATCGATCCGCTCGGGCAGCGAATGGCCGTGCTGGCGCAGATAGGTCAACTCGCGCTCGACGATCGCCTTGGCCTGGTCGAACTCGGCGATGTCCGAGATCATCGGGAACATGATCTTCAGCGCGCGGCCGCCGCCGGCACGCAGCAGCGCGCGGATCTGGCCGCGCAAAAGGCCCGGACGGTCGAGGCCGAGCCGGATCGCGCGCCAGCCGAGCGCGGGATTTTCCTCGATCACGGTCTCCATATAGGGCAGCGCCTTGTCGCCGCCGATGTCGAGCGTGCGGAAGGTGACGGGCTTGCTGCCTGCGGCGTCGAGCACGGTGCGGTACAGCGCGAGCTGGTCGCTCGAGCGCGGCAGGTTCGGGCTCACCATGAACTGCAATTCGGTGCGGAACAGGCCGATGCCGGCGCTGCCGGTGTCGTCGATATGCGGCAGGTCGATGGTCAGGCCGGCATTGATCAGAAGCTCGATCGGCTGGCCGTCCTTGGTCACGCAGGCCTTGTCGCGCAGCGCCGAATATTGCGCCTGCCGCCGCGCCCGGAACCGGACACGCTCGGCATAGGCGGATTCGATCTCGGTCGAGGGGCGGACATAGATCTCGCCGGAAATGCCGTCGACGATGATGGCATCGCCCGGGTCGGCGATGCCGGGCGCGTTCGGCACCTCGCCGACCGCGGGAATGCCGAGCGCGCGCGCCACGATCGAGACGTGGGAATTCGCGGTGCCTTCCTCCAGCACCAGGCCGCGCAGCCGCTTGCGGTCATAGTCGAGCAGCGCCGCCGGGCCCATCGCGCGGGCGATCAGGATGGCGTTGTCGGGCAGCTGCTCGCGCGACGGCGCATGGTCCTGGCCGACCAGCTGCCGCATCAGGCGATGGCCGAGATCCTCGAGGTCGTGCAGGCGGTCGCGCAGATAGGGATCGGTCGAGCGCAGCATGCGCGCGCGGGTGTCGGACTGCACGCGTTCGACGGCGGCTTCCGCGGTGAGGCCGGTGGCGACCGCCTCGTGCAGCTTGTGCGACCAGCCCTGGTCGTTGGCGAACATGCGGTAGGCTTCCAGCACCTCGCGGTGCTCGCCGCCGTCGGCGACGTCGCCGCGCTCCAGCATGCGGTCGAGATCGGCGCGCAGATTGGCGAGCGCAGTGTCGAGCCGCTTGATCTCCTTCGGCAGATCCTCGGCGATGTAGTTGGTGATGACGACGCGCGGCTCGTGCAGCACGACGTGGCCGAGCGCGATGCCGTCGGAGAGCACCGCGCCGGTCTTGTGCAGCGAGTGCCGCGCGGCGGGCTCGGCGCCGGGCTGCGCCAGCGCGGCAAGCTCGCCGGAGGCGATCATCTCCGCCAGCACCATGGCGGTGGTCTGCAGCGCCTCGACTTCTTCCTCGACATAGGTGCGCTTGGCGCGGTTCTGCACCACGAGCACGCCGAGCGTGTTGCCGGCGCGCAGGATCGGCACGCCGAGGAACGAGTGGTAGGCCTCTTCGCCGGTCTCCGGGCGGTAGGCGAAGGCGGGATGGCTTTGCGCGTCGGACAGGTTGAGCGGCGTCGCCTCGCTGGCGACGAGGCCGACCAGGCCTTCATGCGCGCTCATCACCGTGCGGTGGACGGCGTCGCGGTTCAGACCTTCGGTGGCATAGAGTTCGAGGGTGTTGTCGATGCGCAGCACGTAGCAGGAGCAGACCTCGGCCACCATGTTGGCCGCGATCAGCACCACGATCTTGTCGAGCCGCTCCTGGGCGGAGACTTGCTCCGCCATGGTCTCGCGGAGCCGTCTCAACAGGATGCGGGGGCCTCCCGACGCGCTCCGCATATGTTTCAGTCCCTCCCCACGTAGCCAGCGCACCGGTGCGGCCGGCCGTTGGCGCAAAACTCGTCAAAAACAACAATTTTAATCATTCGGCGTCGCCGCTCGCCAGTTCCCGCCGATTCGGGATCACTAAACTGTGCCACAGTTTGCGACAGCCTACCTGACTGGCCGTATAGCCAATCGAGGCTTGCTTTGCCAAGCAAAACGCCTGCCAGTAGCAAATAACGTCTGCGTCAGCCCAATGCTGCGCCCGCTAAGAGAAATTCTAACTCCGGGGCGCGGCTGGGGAGCACGGCCAGTGCTCGGTCTCGTCGTTCCGGGGGCGTCGCGAAGCGGCGAACCCGGAACCTCGAGATTCCGGATTCGATGCTGTCGCATCGCCCCGGAATGACAGCGGAGCGAGCCCTGCCCCTGCCGGTCGCGCCTACGCCTGGTCGAGGCCGTACAGCGTGTGCAGCGTGCGGACCGCGAGCTCGGTGTAGGCGGCGTCGATCAGGACCGAGAACTTGATCTCGGAGGTGGTGATGGCGCGGATGTTGATGTTGCGGTCGGCCAGCGCCTTGAACGCCTTGGCCGCGACGCCGGCATGGCTGCGCATGCCGCTGCCGATCACCGAGACCTTGGCGACGTCGGTCGCGGTATCGACGCGAGCGTAGCCGATCTTGGCCTTGGCGGCGGTAATCGTGTCCTTGGCGCGGTTATAGTCGCCGGCCGGAACGGTGAAGGTGAGGTCGGTGGTCTTGCCGTCCTCGGACACGTTCTGCACGATCATGTCGACATTGATATTGGCATCCGCGAGCGGCCCGAAGATCGCGGCGGCGACGCCAGGCTTGTCCTCGATCTGGCGCACGGAAATCTGGGCTTCGTCCTTGGAGAAGGCGATGCCGGTGACGACGTGCATTTCCATGATTTCCTCCTCGCTGCAGATCAGCGTGCCCGGCGGCTGGTTGGCGTGCGGGTCGATATCCTCTGGCTTGTCGAAGCTGGAGCGCACGAAAATCGGCATGTTGTGCACCATGCCGAGTTCCACCGAGCGAACCTGCAGCACCTTGGCGCCCTGCGAGGCCAGTTCCAGCATGTCCTCGAAGGCGATCTTGTCGAGCCGGCGCGCCTTCGGCACCACGCGGGGATCGGTGGTGTAGACGCCGTCGACGTCGGTGTAGATGTCGCAGCGGTCGGCGCGCAGCGCGGCGGCGATCGCCACCGCCGAGGTGTCCGAGCCGCCGCGGCCGAGCGTGGTGATGCGGCCGGTGTCGGGATTGATGCCCTGGAAGCCGGCGATCACGGCGACTTCCTTGCGCTCCTTGAAGCGGGTGATGATCTCGGTGCCGTCGATATCGAGGATGCGCGCCGAGGCATGCGCCTCCGAGGTCTTGATCGGGATCTGCCAGCCCTGCCAGGAGCGCGCCTGGATGCCGATGCCCTGCAGCACGATCGCGAGCAGGCCCGAAGTGACCTGTTCGCCGGAGGCGACCACCGCGTCATATTCGCGCGCGTCGTGCATCGGCGAGGCATCGGTGCACCAGGCCACCAGCTCATTGGTCTTGCCGGACATCGCGGAGACGACGACGGCGACCTCGTGGCCCGCGTCGACCTCGCGCTTCACATGCTGCGCGACGTTGCGGATACGATCGATATTGGCGACGGATGTACCGCCGAATTTCATCACGAGGCGGCCCATGACGACGCGTCTATTCCTTTAAGAGGATAAGTAGGTTAACCCACGCCGAAAACCGCAAGCGCGGGGACCGAAACGCGCGTATACATAGCGCCGCGCCCGGGGGCAAGCCGGTAGGTAGGGGGCCCTCGAGTGTCTTTTGGGGGTGTTTTGACCGGTTGCGGGCGGGTTGTGGCGCACGGGTAACACGGGGCAACTCGAAGGCGGATTGGATGGGACGTTATATCGATGAGATCCTGCAGCCTGGCGAGAAGGTGCTGTATTCCACCAATGCGCACTGGATGTTCTATCTGCCGGCGATCGGGGCCTGGATCGTGGTGCTGGCGCTCTTGATCCTGTCGCGGATGACGACGGTCGACGGCCTCGTGATGGCCTGCTTTGCGGCCGCCGCCGTGGTCGCGGTCGCGGCGCTGTACTGGACCGCCGCGGCCTGGTTCCACCGCTGGACCACCGAAACCGACGTCACCAATTTCCGCGTGGTGCACAAGAGCGGCTTCATCAAGCGGCGCACCTTCGAGATGAGCCTCGACAAGGTCGAAAGCGTCGACGTCAACCAGAGCATCATGGGGCGCCTGCTCAACTATGGCGACGTCACCATCCGCGGCGTCGGCGAGGGCATCGAGACCATCAGGACCATCGCCGCGCCGCTGTCGTTCCGCAATTCGATCACCGCGCGATAGGGGCGCGCGCAATCATGGCCACGCAATCAACTCTTTCCGGTTTCTCCGCCAGTTCCTCCGCCAATGCCTCCGCCAGCTCGGTCGATCCGGCCGAGGTCGCGAAATTCTCGAAACTGTCCGATGAATGGTGGGATCCGCGCGGCAAGATGGCGCCGCTGCACAAGATCAACCCGCTGCGCCTGACCTATATCCGCGACGCGGCCTGCCGCAAGTTCGAGCGCAACGCCAAGAGCCTCAGCTGCCTGTCCGGCCTGCGCCTGCTCGACATCGGCTGCGGCGCCGGCCTGTTGTGCGAGCCGTTCACGCGGTTAGGGGCCCAGGTGATCGGGATCGATCCGTCCGCCACCAACATCGCTGCCGCGAAGCTGCACGCCGACAAGGGCCATCTGTCGATCGACTACCGCTGCACCACGGTGGAGGAGATGGACGCCCGCGAGCGCTTCGACATCGTGCTGGCGATGGAGGTGGTCGAGCACGTCAATGACGTCGGCGCCTTCATCAAGCGCTGCGCTGTCATGCTCAAGCCCGGCGGGCTGATGGTGGTCTCGACCCTGAACCGCAACTTGAAGAGTTTTGCGCTGGCGATCGTCGGCGCCGAATACGTGCTGCGCTGGCTGCCGCGCGGCACCCACGAGTGGAGCAAGTTCGTCACCCCCGCCGAGCTCGAGCGCTATCTCGGCGACGTCAACCTCACCGTCACCGAGCAGGCCGGCGTGGTCTACAACCCGCTCGCCGACAAATGGACCGTGTCGACCGACATGGACGTGAACTACATGGTGGTGGCGGAAGAGGTGTGAGTTAGATACCACGGTCTCGGCCACACAACAGGTGTCGTCCCTGCGACCACAGAATGCGTAGCCCGGATGGAGCGTAGCGTAATCCGGGACTGCTTCGTCCGCGGATGAGCTGGCCCCGGATTGCGCTTCGCTTCATCCGGGCTACGGAAGTTTGTGGACATCGCGCAGGCCTGTCATGCGCCCACTCGGTTGACCGCGTCAGCGGCAATCGGCACGCTGGGCGTGTACTCCCGCCGGCATGCTTTCCTTATCCCCCATGTTCACGATCGCCTCGCTCTGGATCCCCTTCACCATCGTCGCTGCGTTCGGGCAGGTGGCGCGCAATGCGATGCAGCGGCATCTGACCGGGCCGCTCGGGACCTGGGGCGCGACCAATATCCGCTTCCTGTTCGGCCTGCCGTTCTCGGTGGTGTTCTTCGCGCTGGCGGTGCTGCTGACCGGCGATCGCGTGCCGTGGCCGTCATCGTCGTTCTGGCCGTGGCTGGTGACCGGCGCGCTCAGCCAGATCGTCGGCACCGGCTTCATGCTGCTGGCGATGAACGACCGCTCTTTCGTCGTCACCACGGCCTACATGAAGACCGAGGCGATCCAGACCGCGATCTTCGGCTTCATCTTCCTCGGCGACCATCTAACGACGACCAAGGTGATCGCGATCGTGATCGCGACCATCGGCGTCGTCATCACCGCGCTGCGGCCCGGCGGGCAGAAGAGCTTCGCCGACCTGCGCCCGACCGTGCTCGGCCTCGGCGCCGCCGCAGTGTTCGCGATCTCGGCGGTGAGCTTTCGCGGCGCGATCATCGCGGTGCCCTCAGTCTCATTTGTCACGGCGGCCTCCTACACGCTGATGTGGAGCCTCCTCGTGCAGACGCTGATCCTGTCGGTCTATCTGTTGTTGCGCGCGCCCGACGTGCTGAGGTCGATCCTCAAGCTGTGGCGGCCCTCGATGTTCGCGGGCTTCATGGGCGCATTCTCATCGCAATTCTGGTTCCTGGCGTTCGCGCTCACCGCCGCCGCCAATGTGCGCACGCTGGCGCTGATCGAGGTGCTGTTCGCGCAGGGCGTGGCGTATTTCTCGCTCAAGCAGCCGTTCTCGCTGCGCGAGGTGTTCGGCATCGTCCTGATCGTGATCGGCGTCGCGCTCTTGATCGCCGCGTAATTACCCTTTCACCGCGATCAGCACCGCGCCCGCGGAGATCAGCGCGATCCCGATCCAGCCATAGGCCGAGGGGCGTTCGCCGAGGAAGGTAGCGCCGAACAGCGCCACCAGCACGACGCTGAGCTTGTCGATCGGCGCGACCAGCGTCGCAGGTCCAAGCTTGAGCGCGCGGAAATAGCAGATCCACGACGCGCCGGTGCCGAGCCCGGACAGCAGCAGGAACAGCCAGCTCTTCGCCGAGATCGGCCCGGACTGGGTGAACTGTCCGGTCGCGAACAGGATGGCCGACAGCGTGATCAGCACGACCACAGTGCGGATCAGGGTGGCGAGATCGGAGTTGATGCCCTCGACGCCGACCTTGGCGAAGATCGCGGTCAGCGCGGCGAAGACGGCGGAAAGGAACGCCCAGACCTGCCAGGAGGAGAATGAGTCGGGAGTCATGCTCTTCCCAGATTGTCATTCCGGGGCGTGCGCAGCACCGAACCCGGAATCTCGAGGTTGCGGCGCGAGATTCCGGGTTCACGCGTCGCGTGCCCCGGAATGACGCTGCGCGTCAATTCCGGTCTTCCGGCAGCGTCGGCAGCGGCGAGACCTCGACGCCTTCGTCGATCAGCGCGCGGGCCTCTTCGGGCGAGGCCTCGCCGTAGATCGGCCGGTGCTCGATATCGCCGTAATGCATCTTGCGTGCTTCGTTGGGGAAGCGGTCGCCGACATTGTCGGCGTTCTTCACGATGTGGTCGCGCAGCTCCTTCAGCTTGCTGCGCAGCTCGCGCTCCTGCGCCATCATCAGCGATGTCGACTCGCTCGCCGCTGCCTCGACGGGCGCGGCCGGCGCCGGCTGGGCCGGTTCGCGGCCCTTCTTGCTGACGACCTGCGGCGCCATGATGGCGCGCTCGATCTTGCTTGAGCCGCAGGACGGGCAATCGATCAGGTGACGCCGCTCCTGCGATTCATAGGCCGAGGAGCTCTGGAACCAGCTCTCGAACTGGTGGCCGCGCTCGCAGCGCAGCGTGTAGCGGATCATGCCGAACCCCGGACGAGGTGCAGATGTTCCGGGCCGGCCTTGGGGTCGGCGATGCCGAAACGCCTGCCATGCTGCAGCGAGGGAATGGTCTTGCGCGCGGTCTCGACCTTGGCGGGGTCGATCTCGGCCAGGAACACGCCCGGCTCGACGCCGCCCTCGGCGAGGATCTCGCCCCAGGGGTCGATGATCAGCGAATGGCCGAAGGTCTCGCGCTTGTTCTCATGCAGGCCGGCCTGCGCTGCCGCGAACACGAAGCAGCCGGTCTCGATGGCGCGGGCGCGCAGCAGCGTGTGCCAATGCGCTTCGCCGGTCTTGCGGGTGAAGGCGGACGGCACGGTGAGGAACGATGCGCCGGCTTCGGCCAGCGCACGGTACAGCGCCGGGAAGCGCACGTCGTAGCAGATAGTCAGTCCGATCCGGCCCCAGGGCAGGTCGGAGATCACGGCAGTCTCGCCGGGCTGATAATTGGCCGATTCGCGGTAGCTTTCGCCGCCGGGCAAATCGATATCGAACATATGGATCTTGTCGTAGCTCGCGAGCAGATTGCCCTCGGGCCCGATCAGGAACGAGCGGTTGACCGCCTTCTCCGGCGAGTAGCGCAGCGCCAGCGAGCCGATATGCAGGTGGATCTTCAGCTCGGCGGCCAGCGCGCGATACGCCTTGAGCGACTGGTCGTCCTCTTCGCTCGCCAAATGCTCGAACAGCGCCTTGCGGTTGAGCTGCATCATGTTGCTGACCTCAGGGGTCAGCACGTACTTGGCACCCTGCGCCGCCGCCTCGCGGATCAGCCGCGTGCCCTGCTCGAGGCTCGGCTCCGGCAGCAATCCGGTGCGCATCTGCACCATGGCGGCGGTGAAAATGTTCTCCGTCATCAGGCGCCGCCTCCGTTGCTGAGCAGGCCGTCGAGCTTGCCCTCGCGGTCGAGCGCGTAGAGCTCGTCGCAGCCGCCGACATGGGTCTTGCCGATGAAGATCTGCGGGAAGGTCGAGCCGGCACCGGCGCGGCCATACATCTCGTCGCGATAGGCCGGGTTGCTGGCGACGCTCAATTCGGTGAACGCGGCGTTCTTGCGCGTCAAAAGCGATTTGGCCGCGCTGCAATAACCGCAGCCCGGGCGGGTGTAGATTTCAATGGCAGCGGTCATGGTGCGCTCGGTTGAACCAGAATGTCAGATTATATGGGAGCGCGGTGGGTATCGACAACCCGGGCAAACACCAGCACGTCGACCTGCGCGGCTTTGGCGCGGAGCAGCGCCCGTGCGCAGGCGTCCACTGTCGCGCCCGAGGTCAGGACGTCGTCGATCAGGATCACGCGGCGGCCCTGGACGTCAGCCTTGCGTTCATCGGCGACCCCGAATGCGCCCTGCACATTGCTGGCGCGATCCTTGCGTGACAGCCCGATCTGCTGCTCGGTGGCGCGGATGCGCCGCAGCGCTTCGGCAGCCATTTTGACGCCGCTCTGGAGCGCGATCACCTTGGCGAGCGCCCCGGACTGGTTGTAGCGCCGGCTCCAGCCGCGCCGCCAATGCAGAGGAACCGGAACCAGCAGATCGGCGTCGGCGAGCAATTCCTTCCCCGCCCGCGCCATCCAGCGACCCATTGTTGGCGCCAGATCGGTGCGATCCTGGTATTTCAATGCGTGCACCAGCGTGCGCGCGACATCGTCATAGCGCACCGCGGCGCGGGCTCTGCTGTAGGCCGGCGGATTGGCGATCGCCTCCATCGACAGCAACCCGGGCCCGGGATCGTAGACGAAGGGAATCCCAAGCCGCGGGCAGAACGGCGGCGCGATGAACGACAATCTGGCCCAGCAGGCCGCGCACACCCCCTCGCCATCGACCGGCTCGCGGCACGAAACGCATAGCGTCGGCAGCGCGATATCGAGCGCCAGCCGCGCCGTGCGCAGCCACGCGCCCCCGATCGCGCCAAGCGCGCGCTGGACGTGACCGGTAATGGAGCGTGTCGGTGATGCCTCGGCGTCCATGGCGGGCGAGGCTAGCGTTTGAGCAACGCCGGCTCAAGGCGCATTGCCTGCGGCGGCGGTCCGGCGTAACCAGCGGCATGACACCGAACCCGCCCTCAGCCCCCATCCTGTTCGACCGCGCCTTGCTCGGCGCGCGGCTGGCGCGCGCGCGGCGCGAGGGCGCGGCGACATTCCTGCTCGAGCGTGCCAGCGAAGACATGGCGGACCGCTTGCAGGCGGTATCGCGCAGCTTTTCGGCGGCGGCCGATGTCTGGACGCCGGGTGTCGGGCTCGCGGACGTCCTGTGCGGGCGTGTCGCCGCGGTCGATGCGATCGGTTTCAGCGAGGCGGAAGCGCTCGGTCTGGCGCCGGAGTCGCTCGATCTTGTGGTCTCCGCGCTGGCCTTCCAGTTCGTCAATGATCTGCCGGGCGTGCTGGCGCAGCTCCGCCGGGCGCTGAAGCCGGACGGGCTGCTGCTCGCTTCGATGCTCGGCGGCGATACGCTGACCGAGCTGCGGCAAAGCTTTGCCGCGGCGGAGGCGGAATGCGAGGGCGGGGCGTCGCCGCGCGTCGCACCGTTCGCCGATCTGCGCGATATCGGCGCGCTGTTGCAGCGGGCCGGCTTCGCGCTGCCGGTCACCGACGTCGACCGCGTCGTGGTGCGCTATTCAAGCGCGTTCGCGCTGATGGCTGACCTGCGACGCATGGGTGCGACCAATGTGCTGCGCGAGCGCCGCCATACCTTGACCCGCCGCGCCACCATGCTGCGGATGGCGCAGATCTACGGCGAACGCTTCGCCGATCCCGACGGCCGCATCCGCGCCACCTTCGACATCGTCTGGCTGTCCGGCTGGGCGCCGCATGAAAGCCAGCCGAAGCCGCTCAAGCCAGGGTCGGCGAAGGCGAGCCTTGAGGCGGCGGTGAAGGGGATGAAGCGTTAGGGACGCACGACGCAAGGGCTCCCTCTCCCGCTTGCGGAGGAGGGCAATTGCATATGGAATGAACCGATTCTTCCGCGCCGTCATGGCCGGGCTTGTCCCGGCCATCCACGTCTTTATCTCCGCGTGGAAACGAAGACGTGGATGCCCGGGACAAGCCCGGGCATGATGAGTTTGTGGGAACTCCGATCGCCTCAAACGGCCATATGCGATTGCCCTGTCCTTGCGGGAAAAGGCGAGGGGAGCTTGCACGATTTCGGAATAATGGAATTATGCCGGTGAGTTGCCCGACGTGTCAAGTCGCCTGGTCGAACGCCTGCCACCGCCACCTGCTTTGCATGGGGTTGTTTTCGATATTTTGGCAGCGCGCCTCCCTCGCAAGCGGAAGAGGCGAAGAGGATCACAGCAACAGATCGATCAGATGCGGCAGCAGCGGGATGTCTGCGGGCGGCATCGGGTAGTCGCGCAGCTTGCTTGCGCGGACCCAGGCGAGGTTCTGGCCCTCGCGCGCCGCCGCGATGCCCTCCCAGCGCCGGCAGATGTAGAGCGGCATCAGCAGATGGAAGGTCTCGTAGGCATGGCTGGCGAAGGTCAGCGGCGCGAGGCACGGCTCGCTCACGGTGATGCCGATCTCCTCATGCAGCTCGCGGATCAGGGTCTGCTCCGGCCGCTCGCCGGGCTCGACCTTGCCGCCGGGGAATTCCCACAGGCCGGCCAGCGCCTTGCCCTCGGGGCGCTGCGCCAGCAGCACGCGCTTGTCGGCATCGACAAGCGCGCACGCGACGACGAGGGTCAGCTTGATGTCAGCCATGCGGCGGGGGATTCCTTCCAGTCTGCAAGCTTTCATTAACCAGCAACGCGCTGTCAGCCAAACGATTTATGCCCGCGCGGCTTTCCGCGATCGCGATAAGCCGGCCTTAATTCGTATCCGGCAGGGTGAAGGTTCTCATTTATCTGCCCATCATATTCTTTGCCGACATAACCCATGAGCACCTTGATCCGGACCATCAGCCGTTTCCGTCGCGATCGCTCCGGCAACATCGCAATGACCTTTGGCCTCGCTGTGCTGCCGCTCGTCGTCGCGGTCGGATGCGCGGTCGACTATTCCCGCGCCAACCAGATCCGCAGCAAGCTGATATCGGCCGCCGACGCCGCGAGCGTCGGATCGATCGCCAAGGCGTCGCCCGGCTTCATCGCCGCCGGCGCCATGACCTCGGACGGTGAGATCCAGGCGGGCGAAGCCGATGCGGCCAAGATCTTCAACGGCAACATCTTCAACCAGAACGGCTTCACGCTGACCAGCGTGACGCCGACCATGACCAAGACCGGCGGCGTCATCACCTCGACGGTCAAGTTCACCGCCGATGTCCCGACCATGTTCCTCGGCGTGATCGGACAAAGCAAGATGACGGTGACCGGCGCGTCGACCTCGACCGCGAACATGCCACTCTATATCGACTTCTATCTCCTGCTCGACAACTCGCCGTCGATGGGGGTTGCGGCGACGCCGGCCGACCTGACCAAGATGGTCAACAACACGTCCGACAAGTGCGCCTTCGCCTGTCACGACTACAACGACGCCAACAACTACTACAATCTCGCCAAGACGCTCGGCGTGACGACGCGGATCGACGTGCTGCGCAGCGCGACCCAGCAATTGATGGACACGGCCGCGAACACCGCGACCTATGCCAGCCAGTACCGGATGGCGATCTACGATTTCGGCGCCTCGTCGAAGACGATCGGCCTGCGCGCACTGTTCTCGCTGTCGACCAGCCTGTCGAGCGCCAAGTCCGCGGCCGGCAACATCGACCTGATGGGCGTCTACGGCAACAACGATACCTACACCGCCGACAAGGACAGCCAGTTCTCGACGGTGCTTCCGGCCATCAGCAACGCGATCAGCGCGCCGGGCCCGGGCACGGCGGCAGCGCCGATGAAATACCTGTTCTTCGTATCCGACGGCGTGGCCGACGAGCCGAATTCAAGCTGCCTGAAGCCGATCAGCGGCGGCAATCGCTGCCAGTCGCCGATCAATCCGGCGCTGTGCACGGCGATCAAGAACCGCGGCATCAAGATCGCGGTGCTCTACACGACTTACCTGCAGCTGCCGACCAACGGCTGGTACATGACCTGGATCGATCCGTTCAACCAGGGCCCGTTCGGCCCGTCGCCGAACAGCCAGATCGCGCAGAACATGCAGGCCTGCGCGTCGCCGGGCTTCTATTTCGAGGTCAGCCCGACGCAAGGCATCGCCGACGCGATGAACGCGCTGTTCAAGAAGGCCGTCGCCGACGCGCGGATCAGCAGCTAGCGAAGCGCACACGCTCTATCACCGTCACCCTGAGGAGGCCGCAAAGCGGCCGTCTCGAAGGGTCGACGGCCAGGGTTTCTCTATGCGGCGCTCTCGTGGCCGTGCATCCTTCGAGACGCGCTACGCGCTCCTCAGGATGACGGGTAGGAAGGTGTGCGATTAAGACCGGTAATCTCCGTTGATCGCGACGTATTCCTTGGTGAGGTCGCAGGTCAGCACGCGGTCTTTGGCCTTGCCGAGGCCAAGCGCGACCTTGATCTGGACCTTCGGCGCCTTCATCGCCTCCGACACCTCTTTCTCGTTGTAGGAGGGGTCGCGCGCGCCGCTCTTGGCGACGCGGATGCCGTTGAAGGAGATCGAGAGCTTGTCGCGGTTGGCGGGCTCGCCGGCCTTGCCGACCGCCATCACCACGCGGCCCCAATTGGCGTCCTCGCCGGCGATCGCAGTCTTCACCAGCGGCGAATTGGCGATCGACATCGCGATTCTGCGTGCCGACGGTTTGGTGGTGGCGCCCTCGACCACGACCTCGACCAGCTTGCGGGCGCCTTCGCCGTCGCGCGCCACCTGCTCGGACAGATCAGCGAGGATCTGCTGGAACGCCTTGGTGAAGGCCTTCAGCCGCGGGTCGCCGGCGCGCGAGATCTTCGGCGCGCCGTTGGCAGCGGCGGCGCCGGTCGCGAAGGCGAGCAGCGTGTCCGAGGTCGAGGTGTCGCCGTCGATGGTCAGCGCATTGAAGGTGTCCTCGACGCCGGCCTTGAGCAGGGATTGCAGCACCGAGGCCGACAGCGGCGCGTCGGTGAAGATGAACGACAGCATGGTCGCCATGTCGGGCATGATCATCCCGGCACCCTTGGCCATGCCGTTGATCGTCACCTTGGCCTTGCCGAGCTTGACGGTCGCGGTGGCGACCTTCGGAAAGGTGTCGGTGGTCATGATTGCCTTCGCTGCGTCCATCCAGCGATCGGGGGTCGCGGTCTCCGCGAGCTGCGCCAGCACGCCGTCGAACTTGGTGGCGTCGAGCGGCTCGCCGATCACGCCGGTGGAGGCGAGGAACACGTCCGATGTCGAGCAGCCGACCGCCTTCGCCGCGATCTGCGCGGTCAGCGCGGTCGACGCCTTGCCGGTCTTGCCGGTGAAGGCGTTGGCGTTGCCGGAATTGACCACCAGCGCGCGCGCAGCGCCGCCCTGCAGCTTGGCGCGGCACCATTCGACCGGCGCCGACGGGCACTTCGACTTGGTGAAGACGCCGGCCACCGCGGTGCCCTTGTCGAGCAGCGCGAGCAGCACGTCGGTGCGCCCCTTGTAGCGGATGCCGGCGGCAGCGGTCGCAAGCCGCACACCCGCGATCACGGGCATCTCGGGAAAGTCGGGCGGGGCGAGGGGGGAGACGGCGGTGGACATCGGCAAGCTTCCGGCTACGGGGAGGGAAGCGCTCCATAACATCTCGCCGCAAGAAGCGGGAGAGGGCTGCGATGCGAACGCGCTGTCATGAATCGTTCAAGGAAGCGGTAGCGCGACGAATGTGTAGCCCGGATGGAGCGAAGCGCAATCCGGGACGAGTCCCTCCGCGGCAACAGACCCCGGATTTCGCTGCGCTTCATCCGGGCTACGAGGACGGGCTAAAAAAGCAAAATGGCCGGGACGAGCCCGGCCATCGCGCATTGAAGCTATCGACGTCGCAAAGCTTACTTCTTCGCCGGCGCCATCTTGTTGTCGGCCGGCTTCGGCGCGTCCTTGGCGGCATCCGCCGGCGCGGCCGCATCGGCCGGCTTGTCCATGCGCTCGACCTTGGCGGCCTCGCGCAGCTTGGCGACATAGTCGGCCTGGGCCTTGCGGGTCACATAGGTCTCGATCTGGGCCTTCACCTGCTCGAAGTCGGGCGCCTTGCGGTTGCGCTTTTCCTCGACCTTGATGATGTGCCAGCCGAACTGCGACTTGACCGGATCGGAGATCTTGCCCGGCTCGAGCGAGAAGGCGACCGCGGAGAATTCCGGCACCATTTGCTCCTTGGTGAAGAAGCCGAGGTCGCCGCCGTCGGAGGCGCCGGGGTCCTTGGACTTCTTCTTGGCGAGCTCGCCGAAATCGGCGCCCTTGTCGAGCTCGGCCTTGATCGCCTTGGCCTCGTCCTCGGTCTCGACCAGGATGTGGCGGGCGTGCACCTCCTGCTCGCCTGTGATCTGCTTGGCGGCCTCCTCATAGACCTTCTTCATGGCGTCGTCGGTGGTCGCGGCCTTGCCCTCGCTGGCAAGCAGGCTGTCCATCAACAGGCGGTTGCGGGTGAAGGCGAGCCGCTTCTTGAAGTCGTCATTGTTCTCGATCTTCTTGTCCTCGGCGGCCTTGGACACGATCTTCATGTCGATCAGGAAGGACAGCACGTTGTCCTTGCGGGTCGAGGGGTCCATCTGCTGCAGGCTCTGGCCGAGTTCCTCCTCGGCGAGCGCCACGTCGCTGGCGTGGATCTCCGAGCCGTTGACCTTCGCCAGCACCGGGTCGGATTCCGCGGCCCGGACCGGGAGGCCGGCAGCCAGCACTGCGACAAGACAGCCCGTCGCGGCCAGGGTGGCGAGGCCGAGGCGCAGGCCGGTTTTGGTTTCCGGGGGCGAGGTGGTCATGCAAAATCCTTGTCTCAAAGGGGGGAAGCTCGAGCGGGGCGGACACTCGCCCAATCGTGTTACATTGGCAACGCGAAAGTCTTGTCAAAATGATGAATTCCTTGACATCTTGCCAGCGTTGACAACCCCCCGACCGGGCCATATCTCTGGCCAACCGCGTCAGCGGCGAGAGCGCTTATTTTGCTGCGTTTTTCGCCGTTGAACCCAGGATGGCCTGTTTCCCACTCAATTGGCGGAGGAGCCCCCGGGCCGGGGCTCGAACCGTAGCGCGTCACGTTGAGTTGATAGGCGATCCGGCGGACCATCTCAGGCTGTAATCCAAGACTGAATTCCAAATTGAATTCCAACACTGAACGAAGACCGAACTCGAGACCGAAGAACAGGAATTTCGCATGATCGGCGCGCTCGCCCGCAAGTTTTTCGGCTCCGCCAACGACCGTCGGGTCAAGGGGTATCAATCCCGCGTCAACGCCATCAATGCGCTGGAGCCCGAGCTCGTCAAACTGACGGACGAACAGCTCAAGGCCCGCACCGCCGAGTTCAAGCAGCAGCTCGCCAGCGGCAAGACGCTGGACGACATCCTGGTTCCGGCCTTCGCCACCGTACGCGAGGCCGCCAAGCGGACGCTCGGCCAGCGCCATTTCGACGTTCAGCTGATCGGCGGCATGGTGCTGCACGAGGGCGACATCGCCGAGATGAAAACCGGCGAAGGCAAGACGCTGGTCGCGACGCTCGCGGTCTACCTGAACGCGCTCGCCGGCAAGGGCGTCCACGTCGTCACCGTCAACGACTACCTCGCCCGCCGCGACTCCGGCTGGATGGGCCAGATCTACGCCTTCCTGGGGCTGACCACCGGCGTGATCGTGCACGGCCTCGACGACGCCGAGCGCAAGGCCGCTTATGCCTGCGACATCACCTACGGCACCAACAACGAATACGGCTTCGACTATCTGCGCGACAACATGAAGTACCGCCTGGAGGACATGGTCCAGCGCGAGCACTATTACGCGATCGTCGACGAAGTGGACTCGATCCTGATCGACGAGGCGCGCACGCCGCTGATCATCTCCGGCCCGCTCGACGACCGCTCGGATTTCTACAACACCATCGACACCTTCATGCCGAATCTCGCCAAGAAGGACGACTACGAGGTCGACGAGAAGCAGCGCACGGTGACGCTGACCGAAGCCGGCATGGAGAAGCTGGAGAACCTGCTCCGCGACGCCGGCCAGCTCAAGGGCGACTCGCTGTACGACGTCGAGAACGTCTCCGTCGTGCATCACGTCAACCAGGCGCTGCGCGCGCACACGCTGTTCACGCGCGACAAGGACTACATCGTCCGCGACGACGAGGTCGTCATCATCGACGAGTTCACCGGCCGCATGATGCAGGGCCGGCGCTATTCGGAAGGCCTGCACCAGGCGCTGGAAGCCAAGGAGCACGTCACGGTCCAGCCCGAGAACCAGACGCTGGCCTCGATCACCTTCCAGAACTATTTCCGGATGTACCAGAAGCTGTCCGGCATGACCGGCACGGCGCTGACCGAAGCCGACGAACTGTTCGACATCTACAAGCTCGAGGTCGTTGAGATCCCGACCAACCTGCCGGTGGCGCGCCTTGACGAGGACGACGAGGTCTACCGCACCCAGAACGAGAAATACGCCGCGATCCTTGCCGAGATCGAGCGCGCCAACAAGCGGCTGCAGCCGGTGCTGGTCGGCACGGCGTCGATCGAGAAGTCGGAAGTGCTGGCCGAGTACTTGAAGAAGCACGGCTACAAGCAGATCGACTTCACGTCCGAATCCGGCATGGAGAAGCTCTATGCCGCCGCGCGCGCCGGCAAGCCGGCAAAGCTGTTCGCGGTGCTGAACGCGCGCTTCCACGAGCAGGAAGCCTATATCGTCGCGGAAGCCGGCGTGCCGGGCGCGATCACGATCGCGACCAACATGGCCGGCCGCGGCACCGACATCAAGCTCGGCGGCTCGCTCGAGATGCGGATCCAGCAGGAGACCGCCGGGATCACCGATGAGGCCGAGAAGGCCAAGAAGATCGAGCAGATCAAGGCCGACATCGAGCGCTTCCGCGAGATCGTGCTGAAGGCGGAAGAGGATTTCGAGGTCGAGCCCGCCAAGGGCAACAAGCCCGCGAAAACCGTGAAGAAGCCGGGCGGCCTCTACATCATCGGCTCAGAGCGTCACGAATCCCGCCGCATCGACAACCAGCTGCGCGGCCGTTCCGGCCGTCAGGGCGATCCCGGCCGCTCGAAGTTCTTCCTGTCGCTGGAAGACGACCTGATGCGCATCTTCGGCTCCGACCGGCTCGACAGCATGCTGCAGCGGCTCGGCCTGCAGGAAGGCGAAGCGATCATCCATCCCTGGATCAACAAGGCGCTCGAGAAGGCGCAGCAGAAGGTCGAGGCGCGCAACTTCGACATCCGCAAGAACCTCTTGAAGTTCGACAACGTCCAGAACGACCAGCGCAAGGTGATCTTCGACCAGCGCGTCGACCTGATGAAGGACGACAGCGTCGTCGAGACCGTGACCGACATGCGCCATGCCTTCGTCGAGGACGTGGTCGCCAAATACATTCCCGAGCACGCCTATGCCGAGCAGTGGGACACCGCCGGCCTCAAGGACGAGCTGAAGCGTGTGCTCGATGTCGATCTGCCGGTCGATGAATGGGCCAAGGAAGAGGGCATCGCCGACGAGGAGCTGCTGACGCGCATCGAGACCCATGTCGACGAGCGCATGGCCGCCAAGGTCGCGCAATGGGGTCCCGACGTGATGCGTTACGTCGAGAAGACCATCCTGCTGCAGACGCTGGACCATCTCTGGCGCGAGCACCTGATCATGCTCGACCATCTGCGACAGGTGATCGGCCTGCGCGGCTATGGCCAGCGCGATCCGTTGCAGGAGTACAAGACCGAGGCCTTCAACCTGTTCCAGGAGATGAGCGCGCATCTGCGCGAGGCCGTCACCGCGCAGCTGATGCGGGTCGAGATCGTGCCGCCGGAGGAGCCGCCGCAGCCGCTGCCGCTGATGGAAGCGCACAAGCTCGATCCCAACACCGGCGAGGACGAGTTCGCGCAGGCCCGCCTGACCGAAGCGACCTACGCCCAGGCCTCGCTGGCGCCGGGGATGATTGCCACCGACCGCGATCCGAACGATCCGGCGAGCTGGGGCAAGGTCGGCCGCAACGAGGACTGCCCCTGCGGGTCTGGCAAGAAGTACAAGCACTGCCACGGCCGGTACGCTTAAGCCGCCACGCGCGCCGACGCCGCGGGCGACTGGCCCGCCCGTCGAGCCGCAGCGCCTTCAGCCGGCGAAGGCCTTGTCGAGATCGGCGATCACGATCTTCTGCATCTTCAGCATCGCCTGCATCGCGCGGTCGGCTGCCTTGCGATCGGGGGCGCCGAGATAGCGGCCGAGCGCGGTCGGGATCACCTGCCAGGACAGGCCGAAGCGGTCTTTGAGCCAGCCGCAGCGCGATTCCTGGCCGCCGTCGGTGAGCTTCTCCCAGAAGTAGTCCACCTGCTCCTGGGTCTCGACGCTCAGGAAGAACGACACCGCCTCGTTGAACTTGTGCTGCGGCCCGCCATTGAGCGCGTGGAACCGCTGCCCCTCGAGCTCGAAGGTCGCCATGAAATCGCTGACGGTCTCGATCTCCGCGTTCGGAAACACCGATTGGTAGAAGGCGACGGCATCGCGGACGTTGTTGTCGAGCCAGAGGAACGGCGTGATCGAAGTCATGACGGGAAGTCCTCGCTAATTGTCGATCGGGGAAGCCTGCGCGACGGCGCGCGAAGGCTGCGCCGCAGGGCGCGCCCCAAGGACGCACCAAACCGCTGCATCCCGACATTTCCTGCCGGTCTTTTTTCGATGGTTTCGGCAGGAGCGCGCCGGGCCGGCGCGGCCTTAATTGGCGCTGCCGATCAGGCTTTCCAGCAGGCGCTTGAGCTCGGTGGTCGACTTGTCGCCATAGCTCTCGACGATGTGCTCCTCCTGGCTCACCGCGAGCGAGTTGAGCCGCCGGCACAGCGCCTTGCCGCGGTCGGAGACGAACATCAGCACCTTGCGGCGATCCTTGGGATCCTGGACGCGATAGACCAGCGCGTCCGACACCATGCGGTCGATCATCTTGGTCAGCGTCGGATGGTTGAGCAGCACAGCATCCGCAAGCTCGCCCATCGAGTGGCCGTTGCCGTCGGACAGCACTTTCAGGATGCGCCACTGCTCGACCGGCACGCCTTCCTTGGCGAGCCGCGTCTCCAACTGCCGGTTGATCTCCCGGTTGGCTTGCGCCAGCAGGTAGGCGAGATGTTCGGTGATCGGGGAATTTTCTTTCGGCGGTTTAGCCACGGCGTGAGACCTGGTTCCTGACCCGGTGAATGAATGTCCGGCAACTCATGCCGTTTCTATATGCACTTCAATTGTTGAATATTCAATATTTTCACCTAGGATATTCCCCCAACCAAGGGGCGGATGCCGCGACCGCCCGCTGGCTGCGTTGCGTACTGCTTCCCAGACAGGAGTTGGCGTGCTCTCGACGGTCTCTTTCCAGGCGTATGGCGGCATGCCCGTCGCGCCGCCGCTGCTGTTTCGAAATCCGTCGTCCTGCGCGGCCGATCTCGCTTTGACCGTCAAGCCGGGGTCCTCGCGCCGCGGCGGCACCGACAGCAAGCTTAGAATCGGCAATTTCATCACCTTCTCGGGCGCGCCCGGGATCTGGGGGCCGATCTCCGCCAACAGCGTCATGCTCGCGGTCGCCGAGATCAACCGCCGCGGCGGCATCCGCGGCCGCGAGGTCGAATTGTCGATGTACGACGCCGGCGGCCCGATCGAGGAGGTGGTGCGCCGCGCCGAGCGGGCGATCGCGTTCGACGAGATCGACGTGATCATGGGCTCGCATATCTCGGCGGTGCGCCTCGCGCTGCGCAAGGTCACGGCCGGCCGCATCCCCTATGTCTACACGCCGGTCTATGAGGGCGGCGAGCGGACGCCGGGGGTGATGGCGATCGGCGAGACGCCGCGCGCGGAAAGCCGGCCGGCGATCCACTGGCTCACCGAGGTCAAGAAGGCGCAGCGCTGGTACCTGATCGGCAGCGATTATGTCTGGCCCTGGCAGTCGCATCGCGCGGTGAAGCGCTACATCAAGGAGGCCGGCGGCCACGTCGTCGGCGAGGAATTCGTCCCGCTCGGCGAGGACAATCACGAGCCGCATCTGGCGCGGATTCGCGCAGCACGGCCCGATGTCGTGCTGATCACCCTGATCGGCACCGACAGCATCACCTTCAACCGCGCCTTCGCCGAGGCCGGGCTTGCCGCGACCACGCTACGTTACGCCGGCGCGATGGACGAGACCGTGATGCTCGGCATCGGCCCGGACTCGACCCAAAACCTGTTCTGCGCCTCCGGCTATTTCGGCTGCATCGATTCGCGCGCCAATGACGACTTCCGGACCAGCTACCGCGCGATGTTCGGGGCGCATGCGCCGCCGATCGGCTCGGTCGGGCAGTCGAACTATGAGGGGATGCGCTTTCTCGAAGCGGCGGCCAACCAGGCGCGCTCGCTGTCGATCGGACCGCTGTCCGCCGCAGCGCACAACCTCGTCTACAGCGGCGCCCGCGGCACCGTCACCCTTCGCGACGGCCGCGCTGAGATGCCGATCTATCTTGCCGAGGCCGACGGTCTCGACTTCAATGTGATCAGGACGATCTAGATGGACCGGGCGATGCCGCGCTCGCCGCGCGGCTTGCCGGTGCCAGACAGGAGCAGGTGTGCATTCGACGCCCTACGTCATGGCCCGAACCTTGAGCAACAGGTATGGCGGCCTTCCATGCCCGCCTTCCCTGCTGTTCCGGAACCTGACGTCGGCGCGGTCCGATCGGGTGTTTTCTCCGATGGATCGGGACGGTTTCGGTCCGCGCGGTGCGCGCAGCCGGCTTCGGATCGCCGGCTTCGTCTGCTGCACCGGTTCGCCCGGGATGTGGGGACCGGCCGCGACCTCGAGCGCACAGCTCGCCGTCGCCGACATCAACCGGCGCGGCGGCATCCTCGGCCGCGAGGTCGAGTTCTCGGTCTATGACGCCGGCGGACCGATCGAGGACGTACTCGACCGCGCCGAGCAGGCGATCGCGTCCGACGACGTCGATCTCATCATGGGCATGCACACGAGCGCGGTGCGCGTCGCGTTGCGTGGCCTGATCACCCGCAGCAAGATCCCCTACATCTACACGCCGGTCTATGAGGGCGGCGAGCGGACGCCCGGCGTCATCGCGATCGGCGAGACGCCGCGCTGGCAGAACCGGCCGTCGATCCACTGGCTGGCCGAGGCGAAGCGCGCCTCGCGCTGGTACCTGATCGGCAGCGACTATGTCTGGCCATGGCAGTCGCACCGCGCGGTGAAGCGTTACATCAAGGAGACCGGCGGGCTCGTGGTCGGCGAGGAGTTCGTGCCGGTCGGCGAGGATAATCACGAGGCGCAGCTGGAACGCATCCGCGCCGCGAAACCCGATGTCGTGCTGATCTCGCTGATCGGCACCGATAGCGTGACCTTCAACCGCGCCTTCGCCGATGCCGGCCTTGCCGCCACCACGCTGCGCTTTGCCGGCTGTTTCGACGAGACGGCGCTGCTCGGCATCGGCGCCGACAAGACCGAGAACCTTTACTGCGCCTCCGGCTATTTCCCCTCCGTCGGCTCACGCGAAGGCGACGATTTCAGGGACCGCTATCGCGCGATGTTCGGTGCGTTCGCGCCGCCGGTCGGCTCGTGCAGCGAGTCCGCCTATGAAGGGTTCTGCCTGCTCGAGGCCGCCGCCAAGCGCGCCGGCACGCTGGACATGCGGCCGCTGCTCGCGGCGGCGGACAACCTCGTCTATCGCGGCCCGCGCGGTCCGGTCACGGTGCGCAGCGGCCATGCCAGGATGCCGATGTATCTTGCCGAAGCCGACGGTCTCGACTTCAGGGTGATCAAGCCGATCTGAGCAGTGCGACAGCGTCGCCGGAAGGTTTTGCGAAATAATACTTGAAAAGGAAAATATTTCCGTTTTCAATACAGCAACGGGGTGAGCGGTTCGCGCGGGCAGCGCGCCGCTGCACCTGCGTCGAGGGATCAAATCCAAAGATCAAAAGCTATCAGGAGAGCGCCGTGACCGTCGTCCTTCCCACGCCAACGCAACTTCGTGCCGTCGCCGAGCAGTGCGGCCTGTCACTGACCGATGAGGATGTGGCCTCGTTCCGGGGCCTGATGCAGGGCTCGATCGACGCCTACAACGTGATCGCCGCGATGCCGGACGAACTGCCTGCGGTGAAATATCCGCGCACGCCCGGCTATCGCCCGGCGCCAGAGGAGAACCCGCGCAACGCCTGGTACTACAAGTCGACCGTGAAGGGCGCGGCGTCCGGCAAGCTCAAGGGCAAGACGGTGGCGCTGAAGGACAACATCATGCTGGCCGGCGTGCCGATGACGAACGGCTCGTCGACGCTGGAAGGCTATATCCCCGATTTCGACGCCACCATCGTCACGCGGATGCTCGATGCCGGCGCCGAGATCGCCGGCAAGACCCATTGCGAGCACTTCTGCCTGTCCGGCGGCAGCCACACCAACTCTTACGGAGCGGTGCACAATCCGCACAAGATGGGCTATTCGGCCGGCGGCTCGTCGTCGGGCTCCGGCGTCGTGGTCGCGCTCGGCGAGGTCGACATGGCGATCGGCGGCGACCAGGGCGGCTCGATCCGCATGCCGTCCTCGTTCTGCGGCACCTACGGCATGAAGCCGACCTGGGGCCTCGTGCCCTATACCGGCATCATGCCGATCGAGATCTTCGTCGACCACACAGGACCGATGACCGCAACGGTGGAGGACAACGCGCTGCTGCTCGAGGTGATCGCCGGCGACGACGGCTACGATCCGCGCATCAAGGCGCCCAAGGTCGAGGATTACACCAAGGCGCTGGGCAAGGGCGTCAAGGGCATGAAGATCGGCATCCTCAAGGAAGGCTTCGAGCAGCCGACCGCGGAAGCCGCGGTCAATGAAAGCGTGCGCGAGGCGGCCAAGCGCTTCAAGGATCTCGGCGCGTCGGTCGACACCGTGTCGATCCCGATGCACATGGTCGGCCCCGCGATCTGGACCCCGATCGGCACCGAAGGCCTGACCCAGACCATGATGTTCGGCGACGGCTACGGCCTCAGCCGGCCCGACCTCTATTCGACCTCGCTGATGGACTTCCATCGCGGCTGGCGCCGCCAGGCGGACTCGCTGTCGGAGACCACCAAGCTGTTCATGATGCTCGGCACCTACATCAACAACAATTTCGGTCCGCGCTTCTACGGCAAGGCGCTCAACATCTCCCGCCGCCTCACCGCGGCCTATGACAAGGCGTTCAAGGATTACGACTTGCTGCTGCTGCCGACCACGCCGATGAAGGCGCCGGCGCTGCCGGCGGCCAATGCCAGCCGCGAGGACTATGTCGCCCGTGCGCTCGAGATGATCACCAACACCGCGCCGTTCGACATCACCCACCACCCGGCGATGTCGCTGCCCTGCGGCATGGTCGACGGCCTGCCGGTCGGGTTGATGCTGGTCGGCCGGATGTTCGAGGAATCCACCATCTACCGCGCCGCGCACGCCTTCGAGCAGGCCGGCGACTGGAAGAAGATGTGAGGCGCCGCTTGTTGCAGACGCAGGCTGGATGGATCGAACGCCGGATCGAACGACATGGCTAGCACTTTTGCCGCGGCGTTCGAGATCGTGAGCTTCGGCGCGATCATCGTGCTGGTGGTGCTCGGGCTCGGCATCATCGCCAGCATGATGGGCATCTTTAACTTCGCGCAGGGCGAGTTCGTCCTGCTCGGGGCCTATGTCACCTATCTGGCCTACGCCCATGGCGCACCGGTCTGGGCCGGCATGGTCGCGGCGCCCTTCGTGGTCGGCGCGATCGGCTTCGTGCTCGAGGCGCTCATAATCCGGCGCTTCTACGCCGCGCCGATCGTGGCGATGCTCGGCACCTATGCGCTCGGCCTGATCATCCGCGAAAGCGTGCGCGGCCTGATCGGCGGCTTCTATCTCACGGTGCCGGAGCCGATCGGCGGCTCGATCGACCTCGGTTCGGTCCACATCTCGGCCTGGCGCTTCACCATCATCGTGATCACGCTGTTGGTGATGGGTGGCTGCTATCTCTTGCTGGCGCGCACCTCGTTCGGGCTTCGGGTCCGCGCCACGCTGGAGAATCCGGCGCTGGCGCGCGCGTCGGGCATCTCGACGCCCCTGATCTACGGGGCGACCTTCGCGTTCGGCGCGGCGCTGGCCGGACTTGCCGGCGCGCTGATCGTGCCGGTGTTCAGCCTGTTCGCCGATCTCGGCATCCGCTTCCTGATCCAGGGCTTCGTCGCCGTGATGGTCGGCGGGGTCGGCTCCTTCATCGGTCCGGTCGCCGGCGCCGGTGTGATCGGCACGCTCAGCGCGGCGCTGCCTTGGGTGATGTCTCCTGTCGTCGCCGACGTCCTGGTCTTCGTGCTCGCCATTGCCTTCATCAAATTCCGCCCACAGGGCCTCATATCGGGAAAAGGGGTTTAGTCAGATGTTCGATCGCACCAATCTCACGCGCCGCCGCTTCATGAGCAATTTCGCGTTCGCGACCGGCGCGCTCGCGACCGGGGTCGGCAGCTGGGTGGTCAGGCCCGACTGGGCCAACGCAGCGGAGGGACCGATCAAGGTCGGCATCGCGACCGACCTGACCGGCCCGATCGCCTATGCCGGCAACGCCGACGCCAACGTCGCCAAGATGGTGATCAAGGAGATCAACGCCGGCGGCGGCCTGCTCGGCCGGCCGCTCGAGCTCTATATCGAGGACACTGCCTCGAACGAATCGGTCGCGGTCGGCAATGTCCGCAAGCTGATCCAGCGCGACAAGGTCGACATGGTGCTCGGCGGAATCACCTCGTCGATGCGCAATGCGATCAAGGATCCGATCGTGGCGCGCGGCAAGACGCTCTACATCTATCCGCAGCTCTACGAGGGCAAGGAGTGCACGCCCTATCTGTTCTGCACCGGACCGACCCCGGCGCAGCAATGCGACACCTTCATTCCCTGGCTGATCAAGAACGGCGGCAAGAAATTCGCGCTGCCGAGCGCCAACTATGTCTGGCCGCACACGCTCAACGTCTACGCCCGCAAGGTGATCGAATCGAACGGCGGCGAGGTGGTGTTCGAGGAATACTACCCGCTCGACCAGGTCGACTTCTCGGCCACCGTCAACCGCGTCATCTCCAACAAGGTCGACGTCGTCTTCAACACCGTGATCCCGCCCGGCGTCGGCCCGTTCTTCAAGCAGCTCTATGAAGCCGGCTTCCTCAAGAACGGCGGGCGGCTCGCCTGCGTCTACTATGACGAGAACACGCTCAACATCAATCAGGCCAACGAGATCGAGGGCCTTGCGAGCTGCCTCGACTATTTCAAGGTGCTGACCAAGGAGGATCCGTTCGACGCCAAGCTCCAGGCAGCCTATGAGAAGGATTTCCCCGGCAACTTCCTGTTCGCGGCCGGCAGCGCCGCCACCGGAACCTATCGCGGCCTCAAGCTGTGGGAGGCGGCGGTCAAGGAGGCCGGCAAGGTCGACCGCGACTCCGTTGCGGCCGCGCTCGACCACGCCAAGATCGCCGAAGGGCCGGGCGGACCGGCGGAGATGGTGCCGGGCAAGCGTCACTGCAAGATGAAGATGTACACCGCTGTTGCCAAAGGCGGGAACTATGAGATCGTCGCGCGCAGCGACGGTCTCGTTGATCCCAAGGAATGCTGAGCGACCATGGTTGGAGCAAGAGAGGCTGTCGCACGCGTCGGTGAGGAACCAGATGTCGTGACGGGCGAGGGTGCACCGGCCGCAAGCGCGCCGGCGGGACGGGTATCGGCAGGATGGAAGGTCCTGCCGATCGTGGAAGGGCTGGTGCTGCTGATCGCACTGGTCCTGCCATGGGTGCTGCAGGACTATCTGACGGTGTTCGCCACCCGCGTGGTGATCCTCGCGTTGTTCGCCCTGTCGTTCGACCTGGTGTGGGGCTATGCGGGCATCATGAGCTTCGGCCAGGCGCTGTTCTTCGGCGCCGCCGGCTACGGCGTGGCGCTCTTGGCGCGCGATCTCAACGTCACCTCGATCCTCCTGATCCTGCCTGCCGGAACGCTGATCGGGCTCACCGCGTCGCTGCTGCTCGGCGGCTTCCTGCTGCTCGGGCGTTATCCCTCGAGCGTGATCTTCGTCTCGCTCGGCACCCTCACCGGCTCCTATGCCGCGGACCGGCTGGCGCGCGGCTGGTACTATCTCGGCGGCCAGAACGGCATCCCGTCGATCCCGCCGCTCACCCTCGGCAGCTACGAGTTCGAGGAGGGGCCGATCTACTACTACATGGTGCTCGGCATCCTCGTGGTCGTCTATCTGCTCTGCCGCTTCCTGGTCCGCTCGCAATTCGGCCTCGCGCTCGCCGGCCTGCGCGAGAACGAGCAGCGCATCGCCTTCTTCGGCTACAAGGCGCAGCATCTGAAGGCGATCATCTTTGCAGTCGGCGGCACCATCGCCGGTCTTGCCGGCAGCCTCTATGCCTTCCACGAGGGCTTCGTCTGGCCCAACATGCTGGGCGTCGTGTTCTCGACCCAGGTCGTGCTCTACGTCTTGTTCGGCGGCTCCGGCACGCTGATCGGCGCCGTGATCGGCACCGTGATCATCGAGGGCGTCAGCTTCTGGCTGTCCGACAATTACCGCGACGTCTGGCCGATCATCCTCGGCGTGCTGCTGCTGCTCGTCATCATGTTCCGGCCGCTCGGGCTGATCTCCTTCGTGCTCGGCGAGCGCGAGCGGGTCGGCAGTTTCGGCAAAGCCCCGAAGGAGACCGGCAATGCCGCTCCTTGAGGCGCAAGGGATCAGCAAAGTGTTCGGCAAGCTGACCGCGCTCGACGGTGCAGCGCTGACCGTCGGCGAGAACGAGTTCCACGGCCTGATCGGCCCGAACGGCTCGGGCAAGAGCACGCTGATGAAATGCGTCGCCGGCGCCGAGGTGCCGACCACCGGCAAGGTCAGCTTCATCAACACCGACATCACGGCGTTCACGCCGACCGAGCGCGCCCGCGCCGGCATGAGCCTGAAGTTCCAGATCACCTCGGTGCTGCCGACGCTGACGCTGTACGACAACATCCTGCTGGCGCTGCAGGCGCACTGCTCGCTGTTCGACCTGGTGCTGTCGCGCACCCGCAAGAAGCTGCACGATCAGGTGATGACGATGCTGACCCAGTTCCGGCTCGCCGATCGCGCGCATGATGCCGCCGCGGCGCTGTCGCACGGCCAGCAGCAATGGCTCGAGATCGCGATGGCGCTCGCCGGCAAGCCGCGGCTGTTGCTGCTGGACGAGCCGACCGGCGGCATGAGCCTCGAGGAGCGCCGCGTCACCGGCGAGCTGTTGCAGCCGATCAAGCAGCATTGCTCGCTCGTCATCGTCGAACACGACCTCGATTTCATCCGCGACATCTGCGACCGCCTCACCGTGCTCGACCAGGGCAAGGTGCTGGCCTCGGGAACGGTCGCGGAAATCCAGGCCAACAAAAGCGTCCAGGAGATCTATCTTCGCCGTGCCTGAGCAAACCTTCCTCGATATCCGGCATCTCGACGCCGGTTATGGCCGCAGCCAGGTCCTGTTCGATGTCAACATCGGCATTCCCTGGCGCGGCGGCGTCGCCGTGCTCGGCCGCAACGGCGCCGGCAAGACCACGCTGATGAAGACCATCGTCGGCGAGCTCGCAAGCTCGCAGGGCGAGTTGTTCTTCGACGGCCGCGACATCACCCGCCGCCGCACCGAGGAGCGGGTGCGCTCCGGCATCGGCTATGTGCCGCAGGAGCATTCGGTGTTCGCCCGCCTGTCGGTGCGCGACAACCTCGCCGTCGGCTCGCTGTTCAATTCCGATGCCAGCGCCGTCGATCGCGTGCTGGCCATCTTTCCGAAACTCGGCCAGCGGCTCGACCAGCCGGCCGGCACGCTGTCCGGCGGCGAGCGCAAGATGCTGGCGATCGGCCGCGCCATGCTCGGCAATCCAAAGTTGCTGCTGCTGGACGAGCCGACCGAAGGCGTCTGGATCGGCGTGATCGAGGAGATCACCGAACGGCTGATCGAGCTCGCCAAAAGCATCTCGGTCGTGATCGTCGAGCAGCATCTCGACCTCGCGCTGCGCGTCGCCGACTATGCCTATGTGCTGGACCGCGGCCGCGTCGCGCTGCAGGGCGGCGCCAGCGAGGTGCGGAGCGATCCGGAACTGCTGCGCTATCTGGCGCCGTAGCAGGCTTCAATGCGGCAGGCGGTCGGCCTTGCGGCCGATCACGCCGTCTCCCGGCGTCCGCGTCCGCCGTGCCGATCGTATCTCGCGACGCACATACCAGGCCGCGACCGAGCAGATCAGCCAGGCCAGCGATGCCGCGATGAAGGCGGCCGGGACGCTGCGGCCCACCGTCAGCGCGAAGACGATGGCGAATGCCAGCATGCCGACCGCGCCGAGCGCTGCGCCCGCCGCATCGAGCGCCGCGGCCTGCTGCCCGCGCCACGTGCCGTCGAGGCCGGCGTTCCGCTTGCGGCGGATTTCATGCTTCTCGATGAGGGTGGCGCTGGCGCAGAAGATGGCGGGGAGTGCAAGAAAGGCGCCGCCGACATAGGCGCCGCACGTGCTGCTGATCAGTCCGGTCAGGACGGTGGCGCCGCCACCGAGCACGAAGCGGATCAGATATTCGGTCCACCGGCTTTCCCTGAGCGAGGACAGTGAGACGCGGACCGGTGTCATGCCTGTCCTCCGGCAACGCCCAGCAAGCCGAAGACGATCGCGAGCCAGACGACAAGCGCCAGCAAGGTGGCGGGGGCAGCGCGGAGCCTCGCGCGAATCAGCAATTGGCAGACCACGAAGCTATAGATGGCCAGCGCAACGGCGCCAGCCATCATCGCGCGGCTCTGCAGGCCGGCATAGTCGGTGCCGTGCTGGTACACGGCGATGCCGAGGGTGGCGAGCGCAACCGACGGCGCCGCGCCGAACAGCCCGGCGAAGCTCTTCGGACGCAGCACGTCACCCAGCATCGCGAAGGCCGACACCACGGCCCCGCCCACGAGAAAGCGGATGACATATTCGCTCATCGCGCCTTGCCCCGCGGTGGATCGTCACCGGGATAGCCGGTCCACAATCGCAGCAGCCGCTCGAGAAGTGCTCCGAGCCCGAATCCCGCGATCACGTCGCTCGTCCAGTGTGCGAGAACCATAACGCGCGTCAGCGAGAGGCCGACCGCGAGTGCCTGGATTGGGCGGCGCGCGCCGGCGGGCAATGTCGCTGCCGCCGACGCCAGCGCGCCCATATGCAGCGCGTGGCCGGATGGGAAGGCGTCGTCGCGCTTGCCAGAGATCGGGATGCCGTTGGCATGGCCGGCCACGGTCAGGCGATCCGGGCGAGTCTGGTTGAACAGCAACTTCAGGCCATGCGGCAGCAGCGATGCTGCGACCGTCACCAGCAGCGCGTGATTGCCGGCGCGCTCGAGCGAGGCGCCGCGCCCGCGCGAGGCGAGCCAGCCTGCGGCGGCGAGCGCAAGCAGGACCTTTTCGTCAGCGCCCCAGGTCAGTGTGCGGGCGATCTCTTCCGGCGCAGGTGCGGTGTTGCGGGCGATCGCACGCGCGATCATGGCGTCCGCCGCGGTCGGGCGAATGGTGATCGGGAAGGGGGCGCCTCGCTGGCGGCGTGCGCGAACTCGGGCTGTCGTATGCATGATCAGGTTCCCATCCAACGCGCCAGCCGCGGCATGGGTCCTAACCGGCGTGCGAGGCATCGCCCGGAGGAACCAAATGCAGATCGATGGTCTTTAGCCTCTGCCCGTCTCGACTTGATCCCAAGGTCTCATCCCGAGGTTTCGCGCGCCAACCGGGATGCACGGCGGGCGATGGATTGTAGGCAGGGAGAGGTGTCGATGACGGAGCCGGACGTTCGCAAGGGGATGCCGCCGGTCAAGCTTTCGCGCGATGAATTCGAACGGCGCTACCGCAAGCGATTTGCCGATCCGGTCTTTCAATCCATGCAGACGGAGCTTGCGACGATCATCGCCGGCGCCTGGGACGCCTATCGTCATTCGCGCAAGGCGCCGGTTACCCGCAAGGCCGGCCCCGGTTTTGCCGATCCCGACTATGATCTCGCGGTCGATTGGCTGTCCGCGCGCGATGCCATCGATGAAGCGCAACGCAGGCACGACGATCCAAACGAAGCGCCGCATATCCTGCTGATCAACGGCTCCTCGCGCAGCGAGCACACGTGTCCCGGCGAGATGTCCAAAAGCTGGCGCATGGTCGAGATCGCCGAGGCCGCCTTCCGCGAGATGGGCCTCGCGGTCGATGTGCTCGATCTGTCGCGGCTGACGTCCGAGTTCGGCAGGGAGATTCACCCCTGCAAGTCCTGCGTCTCCACCTCGATGGCACTCTGCCACTGGCCGTGCAGCTGCTATCCGAACTACTCGCTCGGGCAAACCGACGACTGGATGAACGAGATCTATCCGCTGTGGGTGCGCGCGCACGGCATCATGATCATCTCGCCCGTCAACTGGTACCAGACGCCGACCGGACTCAAGGCGATGATCGATCGCCTGGTCTGCGCCGATGGCGGCAATCTCGATCCGACCTCGACCCACGGTAAGACCGCGAGCGAAGCCAAGGCGCTCGAACTCAAGGGCTGGCCATACCCCAAGCATTTGCGCGGCCGGCATTTCGGCATCGTGGTCCACGGCGACAGCGTCGGTGCGGAAACATGCCGCCGCTTTCTTGCGGACTGGCTCACCGACATGGAGTTGATCTCGGCCGGCGGCAGGGCCGAGATCGATGGCTATGTCGGCTACATGAAGCCCTATGCGACGTCGCATCGCGATCTCGACGAAGACAAGGCCTTCCAGGAACAGGTGCGCAATGTCGCGCAGGCGCTCGGCGCCGCCGTCGACCTCGCGCGCACCGGGCATCTGGAAGATCCCGGCAAGGGGCTTGAGGACCCGCGGCCGAAGTAGGATGGAATCCGGGTTCCCAAAGGAACGATGGGCCCCCGCTGCCCGTTAGGCCGCGGGAGGAAGTCACAATGCGCTATATTTCGATTGCAGCTCTTGTTGCTGCTGCCGTGATGAGCAGCGGTGCCGCGTTGGCGCAGCATTCCGGTACGCCATCGGAACAGAGCGCGTGCACGCGCGATGCACAGCGCTTCTGCCGGAAGGACCTCGGCAATGACGGTGCCGTGCAGAACTGTCTTCAGATGAAGCGGGCCAGCCTGAGCCGAAGCTGCAAGAAGGTTTTCGAAAGCCACGGAATGTAACCCGTCGCCTGCCAACGCGCATGCGACGTGACGGAGCGTGGCGTTTGAAGCCGCGAGCTGGCGGTGCGGCGCCTTGAGTGCGATCGGCGCCCGGCCTCCCTGCGCGCTCTGCCAACGGAGAGAGCGGAACGAAGAGCAAAGCTCGGACAAATCATGTCGCGAGAACGTTGTGGTGTGACTCACAGACCGCGCCACACACTCAATGTCGTCCTGGCGAAAGCCAGGACCCATTACCCCAAATGAGAGTTGTTGCGCGACGCTGGGGCCAACGATCCCATTCACGATCAAGTTCGGTGGTTATGGGTCCCTGCTTTCGCAGGGACGACGGCTGGAAATAGTTTGCGCTACAGCAGCATTGCGACAAGCGGCAGCGAGCTGTCTTCGCGCAGACGCGCCCCGCCTACTTCACCGCCGAGAAGCGGGTGTCGAACGAGTTGGTCTGCACCACAGGCGCGGAGCCGGCGAGTTGGGTCGACGACGACGGGGCCGGTGCGGCGGCTGCGGCCGTGGTCACTGCCGGCTTCGGCGCGGGCTTGGCGGCCTGCTTCGGCTCAGCCTTGGGGGCGACGCGAACCACCGATTGCGGCTTGGCCTCGGCGACCTTCGGCTTGGCTGGTGCGGCAGCGGCCGGAGCCGGCGCGGTCGTCTTGCTGGCGTCGGCGGTGCCGCCGATCCCGACCTTGCGGGCAAAACTGGAGAAGAAGCCTTCGGATTTGTCAGAGGTGGATTTGTCAGAGGCGGATTTGTCAGAGGCGGATTTGTCGGACGCGTTCGCCGAGGCGACGCGGGTGCTGGCCGACGATGCGGTGGACGACGTTGTCGCCACGACCGGCTCTTCCTGCTGGACCGCGAGATTGGGCTTCGGCGGATTGACCGTACCGGGGATCGTGCCGGGCGCGCGCGCCAGCGACATCGAGGCCAGCGCCTGGCTGTCGCCGCCTTCGGAGAGGCCGGTGTTTCCTTCCGGAATCTTCGAGGCGAAGATCGCGTTCATGCCGCCGTCGATGCCGGTGTTGAGGCGCGCAACGGGCGTGCCCTTGGATACCAGCTTGGCGGTCTCGGCGGCGTCCTTCTGCTCCTTCTCGTGCACGGCGCTCGCGATCTCCTCGGGGATCACATAGGCCGGGCACTTCGCGGAGGCGTCGAACACCGGATCGCGTGTCGCGCCCGGCGCCTTCACCGCGTCGAACACATACTTCTTCTCGCAGAAGTCGACCTTCGGCTCCTGCTTCGTCACCTCGAAATGATCGTAGCCTTCCTTGATCATCTTCCAGAACGGCATGTTCGGATTGTTGCGGTGCTTGGCCATGTTCACCGGCGTCATCCGGAACGGGTAGGCCTGCAGCTGGAACGCCTTCTGGCCGCCGAAGAAGGATTCGCGGCCGAGCGAGTAAATCTCTGCGATCTGCTCGTCGGTCATCGCGTAGCAGCCGCGCGAAGAGCAATCGCCGTGCACCATCAGCTGCGAGCCGGTGCGGCCGAGCGCCTTGTCGAAGGCGTTGGGATAGCCGGTGTTGAACGACAGGTAATAGGCCGACTGCGGGTTCATCTGGCTCGGGTTGATCGAGTAGAACCCTTCGGGCGCCTGGCGGTCGCCTTCGCGGACCTTCGGACCGAGGTCGCCCGACCAGCGGCAGATTGGATAGGTCTTGAGCAGCGCGAACTGGCCGGAGCGGTTCTGCTTCCAGACCTCGAGCTCGGCCTCCTGCTTGAACAGCCGCACCAGGATCGGCGACTGCATGTCCATGTCCTTTTCGGTCATGGCAGCGACGAGCTTTGGCGGGACCGGCTGGTTGGCCTTGGCGTTCTGCGCGAGCGAGATCTGGTCGCTGTCACAACCGGCGAGCATGACGCCTGCGGCGAGGACCGCCGAGGTCAGAAGCGCGCGTACGAGCGTGCGATGAGTCAAGTCCGAGCTCCACACCCACCGGGCGATTTTCGCGACCCCAACACGGCGAATATGCCCTGAAGCCATTGTGTAAAATATTAGCCTTCGACGACCCCTGCTCGCAACCTGAACCGGGGCGGACAGCCCTCACGGTAGCAGGCATGGTTCAAGGAATGTTAAAGACCCGGCTCGGGGCCCAATTACGGCAAAATTGGTCGATTTGGACGAAAAATCGGGCGGTTTGGGCGCCTCAGCCGAGCTTGCGGCCGATATCGAGGAATTTCTGGCGCCGCTGTTTGCGAATCGCGTCCGGATCAAGATTTCGTAGGTCGTTGAGCGCCTGGGCGACGGCATCGCCGGTGGTCGCGATCATCGCGCCCGGGTCGCGATGAGCGCCGCCCGAGGGCTCCTTCAGGATCTGGTCGATCACCCCGAAGCGCAGCATGTCCTGGGCGGTGATCTTCATGCTGTTGGCGGCTTCCTGCGCCTTGGTGCCGTCGCGCCACAGGATCGAGGATGCCGCCTCCGGCGAGATCACGCTGTAGATCGCGTGCTCCATCATCAGGACGCGGTTGGCGGTAGTGATGGCGATGGCGCCGCCGGACATGCCTTCGCCGGTGACGATCGCGACATTGGGCACGCCGAGCGACAGGCAGGCGTCGGTCGAGCGGGCGATCGCCTCGGCCTGGCCGCGTTCCTCGGCGCCGATGCCGGGATAGGCGCCGGCGGAATCAACGATCGACAGCACCGGAATGCCGAACCGGTCGGCCATCTCCATCAGCCGCACCGCCTTGCGGTAGCCTTCGGGCCGCGCCATGCCGAAATTGTGCTTGATGCGGCTCTCGGTGGTGGCGCCCTTCTCCTGGCCGACCACGCAGATGCTCTCGCCGCGGAAGCGGCCGAAGCCGCCGACCAGGGCCTCGTCGTCGGCGAATTTGCGGTCGCCGGCCATCGGGGTGAATTCGGTGATCAGGCCGCCGATGAAATCGGTGAAGTGCGGCCGCTGCGGATGCCGCGCCACCAGCGTCTTCTGCCACGGCGTCAGATTGGAATAGAGCTCGGTGAGCGCCTGCGCCGCCTTGTCCTCGATCCGCGCGACCTCGTCGCCGATGTCGCTGCCGCTCGCGGCAAGCGCACGCAACTCGTCGATCTTGGATTCAAGCTCGGCGACGGGTTTTTCGAAGTCGAGATAGCTGCGCATCGGGTCGGGCATCAACTCAATATAGGGAGGAACGGTGCGAGGGGCGAAGCGGTTTCGGCGTCGGAAAGAGAAGCTTTGTAACTTCAAACGGTTAACGCGCATCCGGGTGGAATGCACGCTTCGGGATCGCAAGCAGGTGACGCTCTTTCTGCGGAGACGAAGCGGAAGTCAAGGCGGATTGCTCGTAGCCCGGATGGAGCGAAGCGCAATCCGGGGAGCTATATCGACCGATATTCCATTCCCGGATTTCGCTTGCGCTTCATCCGGGCTTCTGTAACGGGCCTTGGTTAGTCAATCCCTTTTCGCGTCATCCACTCGCCGGGCACTTGCTTCTGTACGGGATCGGCGCGAAGGCCGTCGCCTGATGGGGTGCATTGAGGAGCCGGCCGGCCAATCTACGGATTGCGTGGTCGTGAGCCACTTCCCGGATGGCGGCCTGACCGGATCCATCGTCCCAGCGGAGGGACTTCGCTCGGGGAGAGCCTGGTGTCGTGGCCCGCCCGGAACCGATTGCTGCTCCTGGCTAGATGGCCTTGGTCATCGGGTTGAACGGTTTGGTGTCGGCGAGCATGCGATGCAGGATCACGGCGAGCTTGCGAGCCAGCGCTACCTTGGCCTTGCGCATGCCTGCGCGCCGGGCGATCCGCATCGCCCAGCTCTTCAATGCCGAGCAATTCTTGACCGGCTTGGTCAGCATGACGTGAGCTGCCTGGTAGAGTGCCTCGCGCACGGAGGCATCCCCGATCTTGCTGATGCGGCCGGTGTAGTCGGTCTCACCGGACTGGTACTTCTTCGGGGTGAGCCCAAAGTGGGCTCCCGTGGCCTTCGAGGAGCGGAAGCGCTTCGGGTCGTCGATCGCCGCGGCATAGGTGAGCGCCACGATCGGACCAACGGACGGCGTTGTCATCAGGAGCTTGGCGGATGGATGCGTCCTGGCGAGCTTCTGGGTGTGCTTGTCCAGGCTCTTGAACTCCCGCAGCAGCACCGCATGGGCTTGGAGCAGCGCCGCCGCGACCAACTCCAGTCCGGGATGGCCGGTCACGAGCTCGCGGATGCGTCCGGCGAACGTGCGCTCGGTGGTCGCACCGACCTTCAGGCCAAAACCGCGAAGTATGCCGCGCAGGCTGTTCTCGACATCGCGAAGCTTGGATTGCAGCAGCTTGCGCGCCGTCAGGATGGCGCGGGTCTCCTGCGCCGCGACCGACTTGCAGTGCACCGGCCGGAACCAGCCGAGCCGCATCAACTGCGCGATCCGGCGGGCATCGTTGCGGTCCGTCTTCACCGGCATCGACTTGAAGGCTTCGCGAACGTGCCGCGTTTCCAGCAGCTCGACCGCAAGCCCTGCGTCTCGCAGACCCGCATACAGCCATTGCGACAAGGGGCCTGCCTCCAGCCCGATCCGTTCCAGTACCAGACCCAGCGACCGGAACCAGGCGATCAGCGCCGCCGGCTCGCTCGCAACCTTCGTCTCGCGCAAAATCTTGCCTGTCCCATCGACAAGGCAAACGCTCGAGCATTCCAAAGACACGTCAATTCCTGCATAGTGGTACATGGTCGTCCCTTAATGATGCTTGGAGCGGGCTTGCCCGACTCCGTTGAACACCATCAGTTTGAGGGACGACCGCCTTCCAACCAACAGGCCGCTCGCGAGCGCGCTTCCAAATTGCGCCGTAGCGAGCGGGCGGCCGGCCCGTTACCCCATCTACGGATCCCTAGGACTTCTCCGCCAACGGGTGCAGGTCGCGGACCAGGCTCTTCAGCCGCTCCTCGACCACATGGGTGTAGATCTGGGTGGTCGAGATGTCGGTGTGGCCGAGCAGGGTCTGCACGATGCGCAGGTCCGCGCCATTGTGCAGCAGATGGCTGGCAAACGCATGACGCAGCACGTGCGGGGAGACCAGCCGCGGCGCAAGGCCGGAGGCGCTCGCGAGCTCCTTCAGATCGCGGGCGAAATGCTGCCGGGTCAGATGGCCGCTCTCGCCGGAGGACGGAAACAGCCATTTCGCCGGCGCGGCCTTCTTCGCCTTCGGCTGCATCACTTCCAGCGCGGCGAGATAGTCCGCCATCGCCTGGCGCGAGGCGTCGTTCAGCGGCACCAGCCGCTCCTTGTTGCCCTTGCCGCGCACCACGATCATCCGCGCGTCGCGCCGCGCCGCCGAGACCGGCAGCGACACCAGCTCGGAGACGCGCAGGCCGGTGGCGTAGAGCACCTCGAGCAGGCAATACAGCCGCAGCGCGCGCAGCCGCTGCGCCGGCGAGACGTCGGTCTGGGTCAGTTCCTTGGCGCGGGTCAGCATGCGGTCGACGTCGGCGATCGACAGCACCTTGGGCAGGCCGCGGCCGCGCTTCGGGCCGGACAGGATCGCGGCCGGATCGTCGGTGCGGACCCGCTCATTGAGCAGGAAACGGTAGAGATGCCGCATCGCCGACAGCCGCCGCGCCACGCTGGTCGACTTGAAGCCTCTGACATCGAGGTCGGCGAGGTAGCCACGCAGCGTCTCGGTGTCGGCGCTGGTGAAATCGGCGCCGGCATGGGCGAGGTAGTCGGAGAAATCGGTGAGGTCGCGCCGGTAGGCGTCGAGCGTGTTGGCGCCGGCGCCCTGTTCCGCGGCGAGCATGTCGAGGAACAACGCGGTCAGTCTGGCGTCGGAGGACTTGGCGAGGGTCTTGGCGGGATTTTTGGCAGCAGCGGGCATGCCGGAATCATAGCGTCTATTTCTTGAGGAACTTATCCGGTGGGATGGTCACCGTCATTTCCCGCGGTTTCGGGTGCACGAAATTAGCCAGCGCGAAGACGATGCCGTAGCCGATCCCGAAAATCACGGCGACGACCGTCAGGAAGCGGAACAGGCTGGGCATGGAGGCGACTCGGGCGGCGAATTAACCAATGAAATCATCCAACATGTTCCCCGCGCGGTTGCAAGAGTCGCTGGTAAGGGTGTCGCCGGGGGTAGTATAGGTGGCTCGAATTCTGAACAATTCGTCCCAATATCCGAGCTTTTTGATGTCCGACGCAGCCGTACCGGCGCCTACCCACCCGACCCTGGAGGCCGACATCGCGGCCGCGCTGGGGACGAGGTCGATCGTGCTGGTCGGCATGATGGGGGCCGGCAAGTCGACCATCGGCCGGAGGGTGGCGGCGCGACTCAAGCTGCCGTTCACCGATGCCGACACCGAGATCGAGGCGGCGGCGGACATGACTATCCCGGAGATCTTCGAGAGCAAGGGCGAGCCGTATTTCCGCGACGGTGAGGCGCGGGTGATCGCCCGCATCCTCGGCAATGGCCCGGTCGTGCTGGCGACCGGCGGCGGCGCCTTCATGCGCGAGGAGACCCGCAACCGGATCCGCGACCGCGCGATCTCGATCTGGCTCAAGGCCGACAGTGATATCATCATGCGCCGGGTGCGCCGCCGCGCCGATCGTCCGCTGTTGCACACCCCTGACCCCGAAGCGACCGTCAACCGCCTGCTCAGCGAGCGCGAGCCGGTCTACGGCACCGCCGATTTGACGATTGCCTCGCGCGACGTGCCGCACGACCGCATCGTCGACGAATGCCTCGAGGCCCTGCATGCGCATCTGTGCGGTGCGCGTCCGGCCGACGAGCAACCACCTGTGATGGATTGAACGCGACCTCATGACTGCGCCCTTGAAACATTCCGCCTCAGTTACCGTCGACGTCGCGCTCGGCGACCGCGCCTATGACATCGTGATCGGCCGCGACGTGCTGCAGTCACTCGGCGAGCGTGTCGCGGCGCTGCGGCCCGGCGTGCGTACCGCCATCGTCACCGACCGCACCGTCGCCAAGCACTGGCTGGAGCCGACCGAGGCGTCGCTCGCCGCCGCGGGGGTGCCGACGTCGCGGATCGTCGTCGAGGAGGGCGAGGGCTCGAAGAGCTATGCCACGCTGACCGAGGTCAGCGAGGCGCTGATCGCGGCGAAGATCGAGCGCAATGACCTCGTGATCGCGCTCGGCGGCGGCGTGGTCGGCGATCTCGCCGGCTTCGCGGCCGCGATCCTGCGCCGCGGCGTCGATTTCGTGCAGGTGCCGACCTCGCTGCTGGCGCAGGTCGATTCCTCCGTCGGCGGCAAGACCGGCATCAACTCGCCGCAGGGCAAGAACCTGATCGGCGCATTCCACCAGCCGGTGCTGGTCATCGCCGACACCTCGGTGCTCGACACGCTGTCGCCGCGCCAGTTCCGCGCCGGCTACGCCGAGGTCGCGAAATACGGCATCCTCGGCGACGAAGCCTTCTTCGCCTGGCTCGAGAAGAACCACACCGACATCTTCGCCGGCGGCGCCGGGCGCGAGCACGCGATCGCAACCTCCTGCCGCGCCAAGGCGGGCGTCGTCTCGCGCGACGAGCGAGAGACCGGCGAGCGGGCGCTGCTCAATCTCGGCCATACCTTCGGCCATGCGCTGGAAGCCGCAACCGGCTTCTCCGACCGGCTGTTCCACGGCGAGGGCGTCGCGGTCGGCATGGTGCTGGCGGCGGAATTCTCGGCGCAACTCGGCATGATTTCGTCCGACGATGCGGGGCGCATCGCGCGTCATCTGTCCGCGGTCGGATTGCCGACGCGCCTGCAGGATATCGCAGGCTTCGCGCAGGAAGGCCTTGCCGACGCCGACGCGCTGCTGGCGCTGATGGCGCAGGACAAGAAGGTCAAGCGCGGCAAGCTCACCTTCATCCTGCTGGAGGCCGTCGGCCGCGCCGTGATCGCCAACAATGTCGAGCCGCAGCCGGTGCGCGACTTCCTGCAAGCCAAGCTGAAGGCCTAGACCGGGATGCCTCTCCTTCGGATCGTCATCCCGCTCTATCTTTTTGATTTGAGCATGATCCTTTCGGAAAACCGCTACACACTTTTCCGGATCATGCTCTAGCCACGGATCAGTTCAGTGGGATGGTTCACCTTCTCGATCGTGCTGCTCTGCCTGTTCATCTCGGCGTTTTTCGCGGCGAGTGAGACGGCGCTGACCGGCGCCTCGCGCGCCAGCATGCTGCGGCTGTCGAAGCAGGGCAACACCGATGCCGGTGTGGTCTCCAAGCTGGTCAACATGCGCGAGCGCATGATCGGCGCGCTGCTGCTCGGCAACAACATCGCCAATATCGGCGCCTCGGCGCTGGCGACCGGCGTGTTCACCGCCTGGTTTGGCGACGTCGGCGTGCTCTATGCCACCGCTGTCATGACCGTGATGGTCGTGGTGTTTGCAGAGGTGCTGCCCAAGACCATCGCGATCAACGCGCCCGACCGCATCTCGCTTTTGGTCGCGCGGCCGATGCGGCTGACGATCTTCGTGCTGGGGCCGCTGCTCACCATCATCGAGACCATCGTGCTGGCGCTGATGAAGCTGCTCGGCATCAAGGTCGGGGCGCATCAGGCGGTGCTGTCGCCGACCGAACGTCTGCGCGGTGCGGTCGATCTGTTGCATCACGAGGGCAAGGTCGAGAAGCAGGATCGCGACATGCTCGGCGGCTTGCTGGATCTCAGCGAGCTGCAGGTCTCCGACGTCATGGTCCATCGCACCGAGATGACGATGGTCAACGCCGACCTGCCGCCCGAGGAACTGGTGCGCGAGGTGCTGGCGAGCGAATACACCCGCATCCCGCTGTGGCGGGAGAAGCCGGAGAACATCGTCGGCGTGCTCCACGCCAAGGACCTGCTGCGCGCGATGCGCGCCAACGAGGGTGACATGTCGGCGATCGATGCCTCCGCGATCGCGCTGCCGCCCTGGTTCGTGCCGGAGATGCGTCCGGTCTCCGAACAGCTGAAGGCGTTCCGTCGCCGCAAGACCCACTTCGCCCTCGTGGTCGACGAGTATGGCGAGGTCGAAGGCATGGTGACGCTGGAGGACATTCTGGAGGAGATCGTCGGCGACATCTCCGACGAGCATGACGTCGTCGTTGCCGGCGTGCGGGCGCAGCCGGACGGCTCGGTCGTGGTCGACGGCTCGGTGCCGATCCGCGATCTCAACCGCGCGATGGACTGGCGCCTGCCGGACGAGGAGGCGACCACCGTCGCCGGCCTCGTGATCCACGAGGCGCGCTCGATCCCGGAGCGCGGCCAGAGCTTCACCTTCCACGGCTTCCGCTTCCGCGTGCTCCGCCGCGAGCGCAACCGCATCACCGCGCTGCGCATCGTCGCCGTCCCGCGCGAGACCGAGCTGGAGGAGAAGAAGCCGAAGCGGGCGGGGACGGCGTTCTAGTTCGAGTTGGCTAGGCTGCCGGTACCGTCACCCTGAGGAGCGCGCATCGCGCGCGTCTCGAAGGGTCGACGGCCACCAGCCGGGCCGTGCATCCTTCGAGGCTCGCTCCGCTCGCACCTCAGGATGACGGTTTGGCGACTGCCCCAGTGCTACTCGATATCGATCGAGATACCCGACAGCTTCCAGGCGCCGTCGGAGGGGATGAAGCCGAGCTGATACTTCACCTGCTTGGGCGTGGTGTCGAAATGTCCCTTCAGTCGCAGCACGCCCTTGTCGTCGATCCTGGCGTCCTCGTCGAGAACGATCGGCTTGGCAACCACGGCGTCGAACACCGCATGCTTGTCGACCAGATCCTTGAAGATGGTCTTGAGCTTGTCGGGTGGAAACTGGTCGCGGAACGGCTTTGAGATCTTGGCGTGGAACACGGTGAAATTGTTCGCGGCCACCGCATCGTTGAGCGACACCAGGATGCTCTTGATCAGCACCTCCTGGACGAACGGGCTCGGCATGTCCAGCGCGGAGGCCGGGCGCATCGCGCAGATCAGGAGCAGGCCGGCGGTGACGATCGACCGGAAACGTGGCCAGCAACGGATCATCAATGGCCCCATATCATGCGTGGCGGTGCAATCCGTAGTTTCACCTGCTCACCTATGGAGCAGGTCCATCCTGTTCTCATAGAGGAAAACCACCGCTTCGTCTTGAGGCAAGCGCGAACTAGCGCGGCTTTTCCCCGGGGCCGTGGGCGTGGATCGCCAGCGCATGCACCGAGCCGGCGAGTTCCTGCGCCAGCGTCGCATTTATCATGCGATGGCGTTCGATCCGGCTCTTCCCTTCGAAGGCCGGAGACACAATATATACCCGAAAGTGCGTCTCCCCGCCTGGCCTGTGGCCGGCGTGGCCCTCATGCAGATGTGACTCGTCGACGACGTCGAGGCTTTCCGGCAAGAAAGCTTCACGCAACTTGTTTATGATAGCGTCTTTGGTGCTCATGGCGGCGGAGTTAGGTTCGCGACAGCTTTTCGTCAATGGTGCAAGCGGGAAACGAGGTCCGCGCAATGTCAAGACTTGAAGATTTGTGCATTGCGTAGTCAAAGAGAACATGCCGATCGATTCATCAAAATTCTTCGACTCCATTCGCATCAAGCCGACCAAGGTCAGTGCGAAGCGCCAGGCGCAGGCCGGCGAGCAGGCCGTGACCTGCGAGTGGGCGGGTTGCCAGAACAAGGGCGCGCATCGCGCCCCGAAAGGCCGCGAGAATTCACGCGAGTATTGGCACTTCTGTCTCGACCACGTCCGTGAATACAACCAGTCCTACAATTTCTTCCAGGGTATGAACCCTGACGACGTCGCGCGCTACCAGAAGGACGCGCTGACCGGCCACCGTCCGACCTGGAAGATGGGCGCCAACAACGGCAAGAAGGGCGAGAGCGGTCTCGATGCCGCCTCCGATCCGTTCCACGTATTCTCCGAGCTCAACGGCCGCGGCCGCTGGCGCCCCGGACCCGGTGGCGCGGAGCCCAAGCCCGAGACCCGCAAGGTGATGAACGCCGAGCGCAAGGCGCTGCAGGTGATGGGGCTCGGGGCCGAGGCGACGCTCGAAGACGTCAAGTCGAAGTACAAGGCGCTGGTCAAGCAGCACCACCCCGACGCCAATGGCGGCGACCGCTCCACCGAGGATCGCCTGATCGAGATCATCAAGGCGTACAATTATCTGAAGACCGTGGTGCGCGAGGCCTGAAGTCTCTCGTCCTCGTCGCCCCTGCCTAGTGCGCAGTTGCGCACGGAGCTGGGGCCCATAACCACCGGCCGTTATCGTTTGCACAAGATGTCTGCCCGATTGCCCCATCGATGGGCCGCGGCGTGTGGGTCTCGGCCTTCGCCGGGACGACGGCGGAGTGTGTGGCTCCGCCATCGTAAACGTTGATGCGGCTTAGTTCTCACCCCTTCGGCACCGTCCCGACATAGGACGAGCTCGGCCGGATCAGGCGCCCGGTGCGCCGCTGCTCCAGGGCGTGCGCGGTCCAGCCGGCGGCGCGCGCGGTGGCAAAGATCGGCGTGAACGCCTGCCGCGGGATTTCCAGCCCGTCGAGCAGGATCGCGGTGAAGAACTCGACATTGGTCTCGAGCGGCCGCTCCGGATTCTTTTTCCGCAGCGCCTCGCGGATGTAGGCCTCGACCTCGCCGGCAAACGGCAGGTCGGCGCCACTGGCCTCGAGGCGCTCGATCGCGATCTTCAGCACGTCGGCGCGCGGGTCGCGCACGCGATAGACGCGGTGACCGAACCCCATCAGCCGTTCGCCGTGCGCCAGCGCGCCGTCGACCCAGGGCTTGATGCGCTCGCGCGTCCCGATCGCGTCCAGCATTTCGAGCACCGGCTCAGGTGCGCCGCCGTGCAGCGGGCCGGTCAGCGCGCAATAGCCGCCGGTGATCGCCGCGAACAGGTCGGCCTGCGTCGAGGCGATCACCCGCGTGGTGAAGGTCGACGCATTCATGCCGTGGTCGCAGACGGTGACGAGATAGGCGTCGAGCGCCGCCACCTCGCGCGGCTCGACCTTGCGGCCCAGCAGCATCCGCAGCGTGTCGGCGGCGTGGCCGGCATTCGGGTCCGGCGCGATCGGGTCGTGTCCCTTGGCGTGTTGGACCAGCGCGCCGGCGATCACCGGGAAGGCGCCGACGATGGTCGCCTCGTGCTCCAGCCCGCTCTCGCCGCGGAGGCCTGCGATCGCGGCCCGGAAGCCGTCGACGATCGACATGCCGCGCGTCGCCGGCAGCAGGTCCGGCAGGCGGGCGAAGGCGCGTTCGCGGGCGGCGCCGAGGCTGGCGCGGACATTGGCTTCACTCAGCGACTTGCCGGTGGCGCCGTTCCACAGCCGCGCCGTGACGCCCTCGAAGCTCGACTTGCCCGCGAGGTCGGCGACGTGCTCGCCGGCGATGATCAATTCGCCGCGCTCGCCGTCGACATGGCTCAACACGGTCTCGGCGGCAGGAACGCCGTCCAGACCGATCTGGCTCTTGGTGAGGTGCATATTCATGGCCTGATCTCCTTGCTTCACCCCTTCAAGGTCAGGCCTCTCGACGAGTTGATCAATCTTGATTATATAAATCAATATGAAAAAATCCGCCGAGCTTTACCTCTCCGCTCGCGAAGCCGCCGCCGAGCTCGCGATCTCGCCGGCGACCCTCTACGCTTATGTCAGCCGCGGGCTAATCCGCTCAGAGCCGTCGCCGGATTCGCGCAGCCACCGCTACCGCGCCGAGGACATCAGGGGGTTGAAGGAGCGCCGCGTGCCGTCGCCGGAGCCGCGGGGCTTCCGTAATTTCGACGCCGACCTGCCGGTGATGGATTCGGCGATCGCAACCATCACCGAGCAAGGCCCGATCTATCGCGGCGTCAACTGCGTCGAGCTCGCCGAGCGCGACACGCTGGAGCACACCGCGACGCTGCTGTGGGATGTCACCGGCGTCGATCCGTTCGCGCCGGACAATTGCCCGCACCTCTCGGACGAAATGCGCGCGATCGCTGAGGCCGCGCGCCGCGCCCAGCCGATCGACCGCACGGTGGCGGTGCTGGCGCTGGCGGCAAGTGCCGATCCCGGCGCCTTCACGCGCGCGCCCGACGGCCGCGCCATGGTCGGCGGCCGCATCCTGCGGCTGCTGGTCGCGACCATGCTGAACGCTGCGCCATCGAACGAGCCGCTGCACGAGCAGGTGGCGCAGGTTTGGACGCCAGGCAACAAGCACGCGCCCGACCTGATCCGCCGCGCGCTGGTGCTGCTCGCCGATCACGAACTGAATGCGTCGACCTTCACCGCACGCTGCGCGGCATCGACCGGGCTCAATCTGTACGACGCCGTGATCGCGGGTCTCGTCGCGTTGAAGGGACCGATGCATGGCGGTGCCGGCGTGCTCGCCTCGCGCCTCGTCAAGACGATGCTCGACAATGACGTTGCGCCGGTGGTTCGTGAGCGGGTCGCGCTTGGCGAGCGTTTCGCCGGCTTTGGGCACGGCGTCTACAAGAAGGGCGATCCGCGTGCGATCTCGCTGCTCGAAGCGCTGACGCGGGCCGGCGCGCCGCGCAAATTCACCAGGGAAGTGCCGGAGCGGATCGCGGAGGCAACGGGCGAATTCGTCAACATCGATTACGCGCTGGCGGTGCTGGTGCATGCGCTGCGGATGCCCGCGGGCAGCGAGCTTGCGCTGTTCGCGATGGCGCGCAGCGTCGGCTGGATCGCGCATGCCAGCGAGCAGCTTCAGCTCGGCAAGTTGATCAGGCCTCGCGCGCGCTATGTCGGTCCGGCACCCGGGCGGGCGGGAACGACCAACAGCATCTAGCGCATGATCCGGAAAAGTGGAGACCGGTTTTCCGAGAAGATCATGCGCAAGTGAAAGGAATTATTTCGCCGGCTTGGCCGGTTCGATCAGGCTGCCGCCATGCCGGCGGCGGATGGTCCAGACGGCCAGCGCCAGGATCACGGCGCCGCCCGCGACCGCAAACATCCAGAGATGCTTGCCGACATGGCCATGATGCGGCAGGCCGGCATAGTCATGCAGCGCGGTGACGGCGAGCACGCCGGGCAGCACATGCGCCGGCGCCCAGAGCAGGATCGCGGGGATGTTGACCGCGTAGAAGCGCGCCGGCGGCATGCCGAGCGCGCCGGCCGTGATCGGCACGAAGGCGCGGATCGGCGGCACGAAGCGGGCGAAGAACACCGCGAGCACGCCCCAGCGGTTGAAGAAGGCCTCGCTCTGCGCCACCACGCGCGGGTAGTTGGAAAGCGGCCAGGCCGACAGTATCTCGCGCTGGCTGCGGTGGCCGATCAGGTAGGCGGTGCCGTCGCCGAGCATCGCGCCGGCGGCCGCCGCGGCGAGCACCGGCAACAGCTTCAATTCGCCGCCCGGCACCAGCGCGCTCAACGCCAGGATGATGGTCGACCCCGGCACCAGGGAGCCGACCACCGGCACCGCCTCCAGCAGGGCGGCCAGAAACAGGGTCAGATAGGCAAGCCAGGCGTGGGCCGAAACGAACGCGATCAAAGGGTCAAGGAATGAAGTCACAAAATTCCCATGTGGCGGTGTTATCGATTTGAGAGCTAACAACTCCCCGCCGGGCTGAAAAGTGCCCGGCCCGGGCCGGCCGTCGTGGTGCTGCGGCGAAAGTACGGCGGGATTTGCAGGGCAGCCTTCCAAAAACCGAGTTTCGCTCCTATCTTTATGATAGAACAACGGAACTTTGATTTGCTCGCGGGCTTCTGCCAACCGTTGCTCTCTGCTAGGCTTATGCGTAGCACCCCATCCGCAGCCAAACGATTAATCTGGTTTCGGGAACGCCCGGGACCTCGGAGGATGAATGACGACCGCCGTCCAGACCAAAGCTCAGGAACCCGTCGGCTTGCCCGACATGAAGGTGTCGGTCCGGCAGGTCTTCGGGATCGATAGCGACCTGGAAGTTCCCGCCTATTCCGAAGTCGATCCGCATGTGCCGGAGGTCGACAGCGACTACCGCTTCGACCGCGCCACCACGCTCGCGATCCTCGCCGGCTTTGCCAAGAACCGCCGCGTGATGGTCACCGGCTATCACGGCACCGGCAAGTCCACCCACATCGAGCAGGTTGCGGCCCGCCTCAACTGGCCCTGCGTGCGCGTCAACCTCGACAGCCACATCAGCCGTATCGACCTCGTCGGCAAGGACGCGATCGTGGTCAAGGAAGGCAAGCAGGTCACCGAATTCCGCGACGGCATCCTGCCCTGGGCGCTGCAGCACAATATCGCGCTGGTGTTCGACGAATACGACGCCGGCCGCCCGGACGTGATGTTCGTGATTCAGCGCGTGCTGGAAGTCTCCGGCCGCCTGACGCTGCTCGACCAGAACAAGGTGATCAAGCCGCATCCGGCGTTCCGCCTGTTCTCGACCGCCAACACGGTCGGCCTCGGCGACACCTCGGGCCTCTATCACGGCACCCAGCAGATCAACCAGGGCCAGATGGACCGCTGGTCGATCGTCACCACGCTGAACTACCTCGCCCATGACGAGGAAGTGGAGATCGTGCTGGCGAAGGCGAAGCACTATCGCACCCAGGAAGGCCGCGACATCGTCAACAAGATGGTGCGGCTGGCGGATCTCACCCGCAACGCGTTCGCCAATGGCGACCTGTCGACGGTGATGAGCCCGCGCACGGTGATCACCTGGGCCGAGAACGCCGACATCTTCAGCGATATCGGCTTCGCGTTCCGCGTCACCTTCCTCAACAAGTGTGACGAGCTGGAACGGCCGCTGGTCGCCGAGTTCTACCAGCGCTGCTTCAACGTCGAGCTGCCGGAATCCTCGGTCAACGTGGCGCTCAGCTAGTCCATGCCGAAAATCTCCGTCGAGCGCACAGTCACACAGACGAAGAAAGCGGTGCTCGGCGGATTGCTCCACTACAACAACGAGAAGATGGGGAAGCAGAAGTACAAGCGCTTCGCCATCTCGCTGCGGCAAGGCGACAAGATTGTCGGCGGCATCGTCGGCGAGGTCTGGACCGCGGTGTTGTTCATCCAGTTGTTCTGGATGGAGCAGAAGTTTCGCAACAAGGGCTTTGGCGCGAAGCTGATCAAGGCGATCGAGGACGAGGCGCGGCGCTTCGGAGCGACGCGATCCTATCTGGATACGATGAGCTTCCAGGCGCCGGGCTTCTACCGCGCCAACGGATATAAAGAGTTCGGTTCGATTGAGGGGTATCCCGGCGGCGTAACGCGCCATTGGTTTACGAAATCGCTATGACAACCTCCAACATCAAATTCCGTCCCGGATCCAAGGAAGCGCCGACCGAGCCGTTCAAGCGCTCGGTATCGGCGTGCCTGAAGGCGATCGCCAAGAAGCCGGAGCTCGAGGTCTCCTTCGCCGCCGAGCGCCCGGGGCTCGCGCCCGGCAAGGCGCGGCTGCCGGAGCCGGCGCGCAAGATGACCAAGCGTGATGCGGCGATCGTGCGCGGCCACGCCGATTCGATCGCGCTCAAGATCGCCTGTCACGATCCCAAGGTGCATCGCAAGCTGATGCCGGGTAATCCGCAGGCGCGCGGCGTGTTCGAGGCGGTCGAGCAGGCGCGCGTCGAGGCGATCGGCTCGCGGCGGATGGCGGGCGTTGCGAAGAACCTCACCGCGATGCTCGACGATCATTTCCATCGCGGCAAGTATGACGAGATCACTGATCGCGCCGACGCGCCGCTGTCGGATGCGCTGGCGATGCTGGTGCGCGAGCGTCTCACCGGCATGGCCCCGCCCGCGGCCGCCAAGAAGATGGTCGATCTCTGGCGTCCGACCCTGGAGGACAAGATCGGCTCGCGGCTCGACAAGCTCAGCCGTTTCACCGAGGACCAGGCGAGGTTCGGCGACCTCGTCCATGATCTGCTGTCGGCGCTCGATCTCGGCGACGACCGCAACATGGATTCGGACGATGACGACGACCAGGACGAGAACCAGGACGGCGAGAGCGATCAGTCCGGCGCCGAGGGCTCGCCCGACTCCGATGCCGCGCAGGAGATGAGCGCCGACCAGGCGCAGACGTCAGCGGAAGAGATGAGCGAAAGCGCGATGGAGAGCGCGCAGGCCTCCACGTCTGATACGTTCGACGACGGCGAGCTCGGCGACGACGAGACGCCGGGCGAGGCGACGCGGCCGAATGCGCGCGGACAGAACGAGCCGCGCGGTCCGGAATATCACGCCTTCGCGCCGAAGTTCGACGAGGTGATCGCCGCCGAAGACCTTTGCGATCACGACGAGCTCGAGCGGCTGCGCTCCTATCTCGACAAGCAGCTCGCGCATCTGCAGGGCATCGTGGCGCGGCTCGCCAACCGCTTGCAGCGTCGGCTGATGGCGCAGCAGAACCGCGCCTGGGATTTCGATCTCGAGGAGGGCATCCTCGATCCGGCGCGGCTGTCGCGCGTCGTCACCGATCCCTATCATCCGCTGTCCTTCATGCATGAGAAGGAGGCGACCTTCCGCGACACCGTGGTGACGCTGCTGCTGGATAACTCCGGCTCGATGCGCGGCCGCCCGATCACGGTCGCCGCCACCTGCGCCGACATTCTGGCGCGCACGCTGGAGCGGTGCGGCGTCAAGGTCGAGATCCTCGGCTTCACCACGCGCGCCTGGAAGGGCGGGCAGTCGCGCGAAGCGTGGCTCGCGGCCGGCAAGCCGGCCAATCCGGGCCGCCTCAACGATCTCAGGCACATCATCTACAAGTCGGCTGACGCACCCTGGCGTCGCGCGCGGAAAAACCTCGGGCTGATGATGCGCGAAGGCCTGCTCAAGGAGAACATCGACGGCGAGGCGCTCGACTGGGCGCACAAGCGCCTGCTCGCGCGCCCCGAGCAGCGCCGCATCCTGATGATGATCTCCGACGGCGCGCCGGTCGACGACTCCACGCTGTCGGTCAATCCCGGCAACTATCTCGAGCGGCATCTGCGACACATCATCGACGAGATCGAGACCCGCTCCCCGGTCGAGCTGATCGCGATCGGCATCGGTCACGACGTGACGCGCTACTATCGCCGCGCCGTGACCATCGTGGACGCCGAAGAGCTCGGCGGCGCCATTACCGAAAAGCTCGCCGAGCTGTTCAGCGAGACTCACGGCTCGGCGCCCGCGCCGGGCGTCCGGCGCCGCCTCCACTCGTGAGACATGCGCTCATCCCCTAGCCGCCGCCGTTTCCTCCAGGGTATGGCGGCGGGGCTGTCGGTCGCCGCATTGCCGCGTCTTGCGCAGGCGCAGAGCGCGACCCAGCCGCCGGCAACGTCGAGGCCGGCTGCGAGGCCGAGCCCCTACCGGGTCAACGAACCGGTTTCGATCGACGTCAACGCGCGGCCGATGCCGTCGTTCGATATCCGCGACCGCGCGCGCACGCGGTTCGGCGCGCTGGAATATCGCAGCGGCCTGATCCTGACCTCGTCGTTCTCCGGCTTCGGCGGCCTCTCCGCGCTACGGCTCGATGCCAAGGGCGAACGCTTCATCGCGGTCAGCGACCAGGGCAGCTGGTTCACCGGCCGCATCGTCTATCGCGGCCGGGAGATGGTCGGGCTCGAGGATGTCGAAGCGGCGCCGCTGCTCGGCGCCGACGGCAGGCCGATCACCGCGACCCGCGGCTGGTATGATTCGGAATCGCTCGCGCTCGACGGCTCGTTCGCCTATGTCGGTCTCGAGCGGGTCAACCAGGTGCTGCGCTTCGATTTCGCCAAGGGCTTTACCCGCTCGCGCGGCGAGGTGATTGCGCTGCCGCCGGCGGCACGCAAGCTTCCCAACAACAAGGGGCTGGAGGGGCTCGTCTTCGTGCCGAAAGGCCAGCCGCTTGCCGGTACGCTGATCGCATTCTCGGAACGCGGGCTCGATGCGAGCGGCAATTTGGTCGCCTTCCTGGTCGGCGGCAAGACGCCGGGCCAGTTTAGCGTCCGTCGCAGCGAGAATTTCGATATCAGCGACGCGGTCCTGCTGCCGTCGGGCGGTCTGTTGATTCTGGAGCGGAAATTCTCCTGGTTCGGCGGCGTCGGCATCCGCATCCGCCGTCTCGCGCTGTCCGATATCGCGCCCGGCGCCGTGGTCGACGGCCCCGCGATCTTCAATGCCGATCTCGGCAACGAGATCGACAATATGGAAGGCATCGACGCCCATGTCACGGAGGAGGGCGAGACCGTGCTGACCATGGTCTCCGACGACAATTTCTCCCTGATCCAGCGCAACCTGCTGCTGCAGTTCACGCTGGTGGACTGAGGGCGCCGGCCCGGAGGGACCCCGTCAGGACATTGCTGATCTGCGCCCCGGCCTGCGCGGCCATCCGGACGGTTGGTGATCGGCCGTGGTGCCTCTATCTTAACCGGGCCCTCTCCCCGATCCCGGATATCCGCCGCATGAGCACCCTGTTCTCCCCGATCGAACTGCGCGACCTGAGACTCTCCAATCGCGTCATGGTCTCGCCGATGTGCCAGTATTCGGCCGTCGACGGCTCCGCCAACGACTGGCACTTCACCCACATCAACATGCTGGCCCTGTCGGGCGCGGCGATGTTCTGCATCGAGGCCACCCATGTCGAGGATATCGGGCGGATCACGCCGGGCTGCCTCGGTCTTTACAACGACGCCAACGAGGCGGCGCTGAAGCCGATCCTGGCCTCGGTGCGCAAGCATTCGAAAGCGGCGGTCGCCATGCAACTCGCCCATGCCGGCCGCAAGGCGTCGAGCCAGCGCCCCTGGGAGGGCGGGCAGTTGATCCCGATTGCCGAAGGCGGCTGGCAGACGGTCGGACCATCTGACGTCCCGCACAAGGAAGGCGAGGCCGCGCCGGTGGCGCTCGACGACGCCGGCCTGACGCGCATCCGCGAGGCCTTTGTCGCGTCGGCGAAGCGCGCCGACCGACTCGGCATCGATGCGCTCGAGCTGCACGGCGCGCACGGCTATCTGCTGCACCAGTTCCTGTCGCCGATCGCCAACAAGCGGACCGACCGCTATGGCGGCTCGCTCGAAAACCGCATGCGCTTCCCGCTGGAAGTGTTCGACGCCGTGCGCGCCGTATTCCCGGATCACAAGCCGATCGGCATGCGGGTGTCGGCGACCGACTGGGTCGAGGGCGCCTGGGACCTTGCGCAGACCATCGAGTTTGCCAGGGAGCTGAAGAAGCGCGGCGTCGACTGGATGGATGTCTCCTCCGGCGGTGTCTCGCCGTTGCAGAAGATCCCGCTCGGGCCGGGCTACCAGGTGCCGGCGGCGCTGGCGGTCAAGGAGGCGACCGGCGTTACCACGATGGCGGTCGGCCTGATCACGGAAGCGAAGCAGGCGGAGGAGATCGTCTCGTCCGGCAAGGCCGATATGGTCGCGCTCGCCCGCGGCATGCTCTACGACCCGCGCTGGGGCTGGCACGCTGCCGCCGAGCTCGGCGGCGAGGTGAGCGCACCGCCGCAATACTGGCGCTCGCAGCCCTCGACGCAGAAGGCGCTGTTCGGCAAGACCACGTTCGGGACGCGCTGACAGCGCACCTCGTGCGAGGTCACGGCATGGCGGGCCCGAACCAGCGCGTCAGCGCGGCGTCGAGGCCCGTCGTGTCGGCGTCGTCGGCCGCCCAGGCGATGCAGGCATCCGGGCGGATCAGCAGCGAAGCGCCGCTACGTCGCGGCACGCATCGCACGAAGATATCCCAGCGTGCCGCGATCGCTGACGCGGCTCCATCAGTCGCATCGATCAGCACGGCCCTGCCGTCCTCCATCTGATCGAACAGGGTTGTTTCCGCGTCGCCGTCGCCGAGAGCGAAATTGCCGGAGAGCCGGCCGACCGATGGATGGTCGCTGCCGAGATCGTAACGGATCCTGACGCCGCTGATCATTTCGCCGAAATAGCGGGTGCCCTCGTCAAGGCTCATCAGATCAGCGACGATGTCGCGCAGGGCGTCCGTCAACACATCAGGCCGCATCAAGGCGACCTGGGCGCGGGTGTTGGCCAGCACCCTTGCCGCGATCGGGTGCCGCTCCTCGGTGTAGCTGTCGAGCAGGCTGTCGGGCATGCGATCGCACACGACCGCCGCAAGCTTCCAGCCGAGATTGACCGCATCGAGCAGGCCGAGATTGAGGCCTTGTCCGCCGAATGGCGAGTGCACATGCGCCGCATCGCCCGCCAAGAGGACGCGGCCCCTGCGATAGCTGTCGGCCTGTCGCGCATTGTCGGTGAAGCGCGTCGCGGTCTTGACAGCGGTGACGCGAACGTCGACGCCGCTGATCCGGCGCAGGGTGGTCTCGATCTCCTCGCGCGTGACCGGCGCGCTGCGATCGGCCGGCGGTCCGTCGAACTCGGCCAGGAACACCCGGCCAGGAATCGGTCCATAGGCCATCATGCCGACCGGCGTTCGCCGCCAGCCGACCGGCAGAAGTCGATCCGGATGATCGAGATCGACGATGGCCTGGTGTCCGGTGAGGGTCGGTTCGGTGCCGGGGAATGCGAAGCCTGCGCGCTTGCGCACGGCGCTGCGTCCGCCGTCGCAGCCGACGAGATAGGCCGCGTGCAGCGTGGCATCGCCGGACGCGTCCTTAGTTTGCGCCACGACGCCGTCGCCGCTATCCTCGAAATCGATCAACTCGCAGCCGCGCCTGATCTCGATGCCGAGCGCGTGGGCGCGCTCGGCAAGCATGCTTTCCAGGGCTTGCTGGTTCACCCCGCGCAACCGCCGGTCCGGCTCGCGCTGACGCGTCTGGTCGATCAGGAAAATGCCCGAGAAGTGACCGCCGAATTTCTTGAACGGCAGGTCGTTCGCATCGCCCGAGCCCTTCATGAGCCTGGACATGCTGTCCGCCATGCTGCGTTCGACCGCATTCATCGCATCGCCGAGGCCGCGGCGCTCGAGGGCCTCGCCTGCCAGCGCGCCGATCGCGCCGGCCTTGATGGTCTGGTCGGGCTCGGCCAGCCGCTCGATGACGATCACGTCGGCGCCGCCCAGGGTCAGTTCGATCGCCAGCAGCAGTCCGGTCGGCCCGGCACCGACCACAACCACATCGGTTCGTTCACGCGTCACGCCGTCACCATAAAATTATACTCAGTATAATATTTATTATGGTACAAATTCCCGCATGTCAAATCAGGGCGGGTTGCGGGAGCGGAAGAAGGAGGCGACGCGCCAGGCGATCTCGGATGTCGCCACCGAGCTGTTCCTGGAACGGGGCTTCGACAATGTTTCGGTGGCCGAAGTCGCCGAGGCAGCCGAGGTCTCCCGGATGACGGTGTTCAATTACTTTCCACGCAAGGAAGACCTGTTCTTCGACCGTGAAGAGGAAAGCCGTCAGTTGCTGCGGACTGCCTTTGCCGAGCGTCCGGCCGGCGAGGCGCCGATCGCGACGCTCCGCAAGCTGGTGCACAGCCTGGCGGATCGCGTGCATCCGTTCGCGAAATTCACCGACGCAACGGCGAAATTCTGGCGCACCGTCGCCGAGAGCCCGGTGCTCTCGGCGCGGGCGCGCGAGATGCGTGACGAACTGATCGATGATCTCGCGAGCGTGCTGGCGGCAGCCATCAAGCGCCCGCTCGCCGATGCCGATGCCCGGCTCGCCGCGTCGATGGTGGTCACGGCGCTGACCGTCGCCTATGCGGAAGGGCTTCGCGAGCACAAGGCCCGCAGGTCGGCTGCATCGTCACGCGAGACCTTTCTGCGGATCATGGAGCGAAGCTTTTCCGGTATCGCGATCATGCTGAAGGATACGCCCTACGCATGAATCCCGGCCGAGCCGGATGCGACAAGGCCATTGTTCTGCCGTAGCCGGGGCAGCTACTCTCGAAGCGCGTGCGGAAGACACGCATCGAACAAAGAGAGGAAACCCATGGAACTCGGATACTTCGCGATGCCGTCGCATCCGCCGGAGTGCGGATTGAAGGAGGGCCACGACTGGGACCTGCAGGTGCTGCGCTGGCTCGACGAACTCGGCTATCAGGAAGCCTGGATCGGCGAGCACCACACCGCACCCTGGGAGCCGCACCCGTCGCCCGACCTGCTGGTGGCGCAGGCGCTGCTGCAGACCAAGAACATCCGCATCGGACCCGGCGGCTTCCTGCTGCCGTATCATCACCCGGCAGAGCTCGCCAACCGCGTCGCGATGCTCGATCATCTCTCGAACGGGCGGCTCAACTTCGGCGTCGCGGCCTCCGGGCTGCCGAGCGACTGGGCGATGTTCAATGTCGACGGCATGTCAGGACAGAACCGCGACATGACCCGCGAGGCGCTCGAGATCATTTTGAAGATGTGGACCGAGCCGGCGCCCTGGACCCACAAGGGCAAGTTCTGGACCGTGACCAAGCCGGACACGATGTTCGATTTCCTCAAGCCGCATATCAAGCCTCAGCAAGCGCCGCATCCGCCGATCGGCGTCGCGGGGCTCTCCAAGAATTCGGACACGCTGAAGCTCGCCGGCGAGCGCGGCTTCATTCCGATGAGCCTCAACCTCAACCCGGCCTATGTCGGCAGCCACTGGGACTCGGTGGAGGCGGGCGCGGCCAAGACCGGCCGCACGCCGAGCCGCAAGGATTGGCGAATGGTGCGCGAGGTATTCGTCGCCGACACCGATCAAGAAGCATGGAAGCTGTCGACCGGCGACATGATGGGCCGGATGATGGGCGAGTACTTCCTGCCGCTGCTCGGCCACTTTGGTTTCAAGGATTACTTGAAGGCCTCGCCCGACGTGCCGGACAGCGACGTCACGGTCGAATATTGCGCGCGCAACAACTGGATCGTCGGCTCGCCCGCGACCGTCACCGAGAAGATCGAGCAGATCTACCAGGAGGTCGGCGGCTTCGGCGTGCTCCTGGTGTTCGGCTTCGACTACAAGCACAAGCCGGAAGCCTGGCACAATTCGCTGCGGCTCCTGAAGCAGGAGGTGCTGCCGCGGCTGAAGCATCTCGACGCCTCGGTCGGCCGCGCGGCGTAGGTTTGGCGGAGAGGATAACAAGGGGCAGCGGTAACGCTGCCCCTTGTTCACGACGGATCGCCGGCGTCAGGTGGTGCCGAGCCAGAACCGCGTTTCGGTTTCCGCCCAGCCCTTGCCGATGCGGTTGCTCAGCCAGGTGTCGCTGCGCTTCAGACCCTTGTCCTTCTGGCCCTCCGGCGTGTTGCGCCAGGCCTGCCAGCGATACTGGCCGTAGATGCTGACGATGCGCGCGGCATAGGTCAGCGCCAGCTGCGAATCGCCCCTGATGATGACGAGGTTGTCGTCGTTCTTGGTGCTGGCGCGGTCGGAGAAATTGTGCGAGCCGGTCATGACCACCGCGTTCTTGCCGGCCGGATCCAGCACGATCACCTTGCTGTGCACGGCGATCATGAATTTGCCGGTGTTCTTGATCTCGTGCTCCCACCAGTCCGCGGTCTTGTCGATGCCGGCGGGCCGGATCACGTCGGCGATCTGCTTGCCCTTGAAGACCTGCTGCTGTCCGTCGCCGGCCAGGAGCTGCAGCTGATCCTTCGGGCTGTCCTTGCCCTGCGCCGGGAAATTGTTGAGCACCCCGCGCACATAAAGCTTCTTGTCCTGCGCCTTCTCCAGGATCGGGCCGAGCAGGCCCTTGTTGCCGGGATTGAGCATCAGGCACGCCGCGCCATGCTCGGTGTCCTCGATCATCCTGGTGGCTTCCTTGAGGTCGCCGCTCCTGGTGGTGGGCGTGAACCAGACGCTGAGCTTCGACTTGCCGATGGTGAAGGGCCATTCGTGATCGCCGGCCACGGCCAGCGCCTTCGGCGACTTGCTGCCGTCGGCGTAGATCGCTTTCCAATGGTCATGATAGGCCGCCGCGACCTTGTCGTCGGTGATCTCGAGCCCGTTGTTGTTCTGGGTGCACAGTCCGGACCGGGTCCAGTTGGTGCTGCCGGTCCAGACCACCTTCGGCTTCTGCGCGCCGTCGCAGAACACCGCGAACTTGTTGTGGGCGTAACGGCTCGGCGCGATCTTGCGGCGAACGATGTCGACGCCGGCCTTCTTCAGCACGCCGGCGTTCTTCTCGGTGTCCTTGGCGGTGGCGTCGGACTTGCCTGTGCTGTTGCCGAGCACGACGTGCGCCTTGCCCTTCATCGCGGTCAGCGCGGCGATCAGCTCAGGGTCGTTGAGCTCGTAGAGCGCGAGATAGACGTCGCGCTTGCTCTTCTTGGCTTCAGCCAACAGCGCCAGCAGGCGGGCGCCGAGCTGGCCCTTGAGGAAGTCACGGATCTTGTTGCCCTTGGTCGAGATCGCCTTCTCCAGGGTTTGCGCCGGCTTTTTGTCCTTGCCGATCGCGCGCGACAGCCATTGCGCCGAGATCGTGCCGCGGTTGAACCATGGCTTGAGCAGGCCCGACGGCATTGCGGAGACGTATTCGGTCCATGTCGCTGGCGCACTGTAGGCGGGCTTCACCTTGGTGGCGCCGTCCTTGAGAACCGGAACGACGCCATAGCGGACCGGCGCGTCGGTTGGCGCCAGGAAATCGGTCCAGTTGGTCTTCTGCACCGGCCATTCGGTGCTCGGCCGATGTTCGCCCGGCTTGTGATCCTGCGCCTGGTCCTCGAACCCGACCCAGGTGTCGACCACGGTTGCACTTTTGCCCTGCTGCTGACGATACAGCGCAAAGCCGAGGCAGTCCGGGATCATTGCCGCGACCTCCCAGACCACGAAGATGCCGTCGGTGGTCGGGAACGCCTGAATTGTGGAAATCATGGTGATGCCTCCAAATCGCGGCTGAGAAATATCCGGTCGACATGAACCTGGCGCGTCAACGTCGCCCGGCGATCCCTGAAGTCGCGTCGGATCGTTCCGGGCGTCGGGGCAGCTGATCTAGCAAGGAGAGTATGCCAGACAATCTACAACCTGGTCTGTCGGCAGGATCACAGATCGGTCACGTCGTGCGCACCCGTTGGGCCGCGATGCTGTGGGCCCGATCGCGGCTTCCTACAGCAACCGCACCGTGACCTTCGCCTTGCCCTTATGGTCGCCGTAGAACCATCCGCAGACCCAGGGCAGGCTGATGACGGCCTGGTTGACGTAGAGGAAGATCTCGCCGCTGCGATCGGCGGTGAAACGCGCCTTGTAGACCTGCGGGTCGGTGTTCGACATCGGCAGGGGGTCGAGAAAATACTCGTCGACGCCGGTCTCTCCGACCCGTGCGATCAGCCTGAACCATGGCCGGAACAGGATCCGCCGCAGGAAGATCGCGAAATAGCCGCGCAACTGCTTTGTGCCTTCGATGGTCGAGGTCCGGTATCCGATCGGCGTCACCGCGCGGCCGGCGTCCTCCCATGGCTCCGACATCGTGATCGCGATCTCGTATTTGAACCCGGTGCGGACCTTGAGGCCGGTCGGCGCACAGATGGCGCCGGTGTCGAAGTCGGCGGCATCCTGCGGGATGCCCTTGTCGACGGCGACAAGCTTGTCCGTTGCAGTGCCCTTGCAGAATGCCCCCGTCGAATCGGCGAGATTGAACAGGAAGTGGCTGGCCAGCGTCGCGCTGAACCAGACCAGCAGGGCCGTGAGCAGGAAAGGGACGACATGCCGCTTTCCGACATTGAGAATCCACTGATAGACCGCGCTGGTACGGAATCGATAGATCGCATCGTGCAAGAACCCGGAGAGTGGCGTCGGCTTCGCGCGGTCACGCCAGATGATCCGCATCCTGTCGCTGATCGTCGCGCTGAGCGAACTGCCGGCACCCATCAGCACGATGACAGCAAGGATGCCGCCGGCGAACCATTCCGGATTGCCGGCGTACCAATCGGTCCACCAATGAAAGGAATCGGGCAGGAATGATTGAACGAAGCGCACCAGCTCCGAAATCATCCTGACATAGGAGCTGAATTCGTGCTCCTTATGCTGGTTGTGGAACAGCCAGAACGCGGCCAGATGCAGCGACGCCGCCAGAGTGGCGAAGTAGGCGATCCGCCGCAGCCAGACGTAGTTCCACAGCTTCTCCTGCGCGGCATAGCGCGCCGGTGCGCCCGCGGGCGTCTCAAACGTATTGGCGCCGAGCGGGGTGACCTGGCCGCTGCGCGAGACGACCACGTAGTTCGGCGGAAGTCCGATCGGGGCATAGGCATTGGCGCCGCTGTTGATCCGCTCGAACACGCTCTCGTGGATCTTCGGCATCGGCACGCTGACGCCGGCATAGGGATCGTTGCAGAGGTCGGCGACCTTGCGCGGACCGTACCGGTAGTACGCGCCGAGGCCCACCCGCGAATCGTAGAGGCGGCCATCCTTGTCCTCGGAGGACTTGATTGACTTGATCGCGTCAGGGTCGGCGATCGGTGCGCTCTTGAATGCGAGGCCGCGCTTGACGGCTTCGTCGACCAGCCAGGCCAGCGGCACGAAGGCGACGGCGTCGTCCGGATAGCCGCCGCCGACATTGGCGTGCATGCCGACGAACCAGACCTGGACGAGGCGCTCGCCATCGATGCTGGTCGGCACGGCCGGTGCGGGCTGCCCCGGCTCTTGCTCGGTCCAGAGCACCGGATGAAAGGTCGTGCGCTCGTCGTCGAGCGCCAGCGCGTGTCGCGCGCACTTGACCTTCGGGCTGAGAATCCGGTTCGGTAGTTCGAGCGGCCACACCCAGTTGGAGATGCCGCGCGTCATCTCGTCGATCGGCAGGCCATAGGCCGCGACGGTATCCCAGATGCCGATGAACTCGATCGCCGGCACCGGCTTCCGCGCGATCCTTGCATACGGCTTGTTGCCTCGAAGGCGATCCCACAGCGGCACAAGAACATAGTCGCGCAGCGCGCGGAACAGCACCTCGATGCGCCAGATCGAGTGGTAGCCCTCGGCCCGGTATGCGCGATAGGCCTTCACCGCGCCGTCGTGCAGCTCGGATTCGGTGTCCGCGACGATCAGGCCCTGATCGAGGATGAGTGCGGCGAGCGTGCGCACGGTGAACGCGCCGCGGCTGAATCCGAACAGGTAGACCTTCGAATCGTTCGCGTGGTCGTAGTTCCGGCAGATGAACTTGTAGGCGTCGAGGATATTGCGCTTGAGACCGTAGCCGAAGGCGCCGCCGAGGATTGCCAGCGGAATGAATTTCGACGTGCCGACGCCGTCATCATACTTGGCGGCCTGCGTATCGCCCTGCAAATCGAGCGACTGGAAGATCCGCCAGACATTGGTGCGCCAGACGCTGGAAGCGGCGTTGCCGGTGCCATCGGACAGAATAATGATCTTCGGACTCGGCATTGAAAGACGCTCGCTGAAACGAATGAAGCGGATGGCGCAGCGTAGCAGGGACCGGATCGTTTGCTACCTTTGATCGCTCTTTAATCATTCCATGCCGCGATAGGTGTGAACTAGCGCACAAAGCGTCACGTGGTCGCGGCCATGTGAGAGGTGACCGCTTTCGCGTTGCTGCGAAAAGGCCTAGCCTAATAGCGGCGCAATTCATTGATGAGGCACAGCCATGCGCAGCCACGTCAGAAAATTTGCCCACGTCCTTGAGCGCTTCGGCCTTGCTTTGGCGGGAGCCGCAAGCGGTCTGTTTGTCGCCATCCATGTCGGCTCGAGCGTCTCGGCGCTGACCTCGCAGGCGTTCCTGCTCGTCATGATGCTGGGCGGAGCGATCGGCTTCTATCTCGGCATCGATACGCCGCCCAAGCTGTTCCATCCGAAGGATTCGGCCTCGATGCGCAAGATCGACGCGGCGGAGCTGCTCGGCGCGATCGGGACCTTCCTCGCGACAATGGTTGCGTTCTTCTCGGTTGGCGTCGTCGTGCTGCGCAGCGAGCCGGACATCGGCTGGACCGCGGCCATCATGGCGGGCTGGGTGCTCGGCGTTGCCATGCAGATCGTCGGCGGCACGATCGCGCGGGCGCGCGCGTGAAGCGTCGGAGTGGCGTTGGACGAGGCTGGTTTGCTGGCTCGGGATCGGTCGTGTTGCAGGGGGGATGGTCTGAACGCAAGTCCTGTGTCGGCCGTCACCGCTACGCCGGGACACCGCAAAGGCCTACGCCGAGCCGGATCAGCTGCTACTGCGCCTCCCTCATCGGTTCGCGACCTTGGCGGGGTCCTTGACCGCCTTGAACGTCTCCTGCTCGACGCTGTAGAGCTCGCCGCCGACCTTCTCGACCCTGCGAATGTAGATGTCGTGGACGACTTCGCGCGTCTTCGGGTCGATCGACATCGGGCCACGCGGGCTTTCCCAGGTCATGCCCTTCATGGCTTCGACCAGCGCATCGCCATTGGTCTTGCCGCCGGTCACCTTCAGCGCCTCGTAAATCAGATGCATGCCGTCATAGGCGCTGACGCTGATGAAGTTCGGTCGAACATTCGCGTTGGCCTTGCGAAACGCCGCGACATAGTCGCGGTTCAGCTCGGATGGATGCGCGGCGGAGTAGAACCCCGCCGTGATCATGCCGATCATCGCATCGCTCATGCCCGGCAGGTCCTCGTCGTCGGCGATGTCGCCGGGGCCGATCAGCTTGATCCCGCTCTTGTCGAGCCCGCGCTCGACGAACTGCTTGGCCAGGATACCGGCCTGGCTTGTCGGGACAAAAATGAACAGAGTGTCGGGATTGCCATCCCGCGCGCGCTGCAGGAACGGCGCGAAATCGGGGTTGGCCAGCGGCACTTTCAGCGCTTCGACGATCGTTCCACCTGCCGCGGTGAAGCTCGCCGAAAATACGCCGGCGGCTTCGCGCCCGGGTGCCCAGTCGGATGCGATGATGGTGGCCCGTTTCGATCCGTTTCTCGCCGCCCAATCCGCCAGCACGCTGGCCTGCTGCGCGTGCGTCCAGCTGGTGCGCACGAAGTAAGGCGACCGTTCGGTCACGATCGAAGTGCCCGATACCATCACGACGGTTGCCGTCTTGCTCTCATTGGCCAGCGGCGCGAGCGCCAGCACGCTCGGCGTCAACCCGCCGCCGAGGATCGCCACCCCGTCGTTGACGATCAGCTCCTGCGCAATGCGCTTGGCATTGTCGGGCACGCTGGCATCGTCCCGGACGATCAATTCGACCTTGCGGCCGGCGACCATGTCGCCGTGCTGCGCCATGTAGAGCCGCGCCCCGGCGACCGCCTGCTTGCCGACCGGCCCCAGGACGCCGGTCAATGGCATCACCAGCCCGACCCTTACGACGTCCTGCGCCTGGGTGGGTCCCGGTCGCACCGCCGCAAGCGCCAGAACGGCCCCGACCAACATGGCAAACCGGGTACTCGACATGGCCAACCTCCCGCGAGCCCGGAGATGATGCCGGGCCGGTTCGCGACTATCGGCTTCGCGCCAGGGAAGTCCTGATGAAGAAGTGACAGAACGCCGAATTTCCTGCTAAATTTTCCCGATTGGTGCCGTCTGTGGGCATGGAGTGACCTCTATGGACCCGGCGACTGATTCCGTTTTGATATTTGATTCCTTTGAGCTTGATCTCGCCCGCGGCGTAGCCCGCGTGGATGGCGTCGATCTCGATCTCAGGCCGAAATCATTCGCGGTGCTCGGCTATCTCGCCAGCAATGCCGGGCGGCTGGCATCCAAGCAGGATCTGCACGAGGCGGTCTGGGGCAACGTCGCGGTTTCCGACGACTCGCTCGTCCAATGCGTCCGCGAGTTGCGCCTGAAGCTGCGCGATGATGACCACCGCATCATCAAGACGGTGTCTCGCCGCGGCTATCGCCTCGATGCCAGGCCGCTGCCGCCGCCGCACGATCATGGATCGCAGAACGTCTCGCGCCGAACGTCCGCTCCCCGCGGTATCGCGGCACGCTTGGCCGCGCTTCCCCGATGGTTGCTGATCGCCGGCCTGTCGGTGATCGCCTTCGCATCATTCGCATCCGTGCCGCCGCTGGCCAACGGGATGTGGCATCCTCTGGCCGAATTGGCGCACTGGCTTGTGCCGCAGGATCACGGCATCGTGCCGAAGCAGGATGTCGAGCGGATCACCGCGCTGGCCGCCGAGAAGCAGCTGCCGCTTCCCGCCTATCGCGTTCGCGCGCCGGCAAGCGACGTGCCGGACAATGTCCGCCGCTTTCTCGGCGTGTGGGTGAGCGCCGAGGGTTGGATCAATTCGCACCGCCAATTCATGATGATCGTCACCAATGTCGATCGGGATTGTGTCGCGACCGGCTATCTCGTGAACGGCCCGGCGATGCCGCACAGCCGTGTACCCGGGCCCGGCTTTTCCGGTGGCTTCACCGGATATGTCCTCGACGACGTCTTGCGCTATGACGGCAATACCGGACTGCATTCCGCCTCCATCACCGCGGATGGGCGGATCGAGTTCAAGCTCGTCTTCCGTGAGGGAGGTACCGGTGTCGTGTTCCTCGAACCGCTCTGGACCCTTGCCCACCCAGGCCCCATTGCACGCAGTCAAACCTGATCGAAGCGCACCCGGTGTGATTACGCGCGCCGCGAAACACCGAGCCCCGCCAGATGCGTGTCGACGAACTGCGCGAGGCGCTCGCGCAGCATCTCAGGCGGGACCGCGACCATGCGCTCTTCGAGGCCGAGCGAGATGATGCCGTGGACCGCGGAGAACATCGTCCGCGACAGCAACGCGACATCGTCGGGATCGCGATCGGGCAGCAGCCGGAGCAGCGGCGCATGCATCAGCGCGAACGCCTCCATCACCATCGTGAGGATGTCTTCCGGAAACGGCCGGTCGTCCTCCATCCGGTGCTCGAACAGCGAGCGCAGCAGATTGGCGTGCTCGGTGGCGAAGCCGAGATAGGCGTCGGCAAGTCCGTGCAGCTGGCGCAGGGGATCGTCGGCCGGGACCGCCTTGAGGCGTGTGGTCAGGGCGTGAACGGTCTCCCGGTTCACGGTCAGGATCAACCCGTCGAAGTCGCCGAACTCATTATAGACACTGCCGATGGAGCAGCCGGCGGCCTCGGCGACATCGCGAACCTTGAGTGATCTCAATCCCTTAGTGGCGATTGACCGGCGCGCGATCTCGATCAGCAGGGCCCGCCGCTGAAGTTTTTTTCGGTCTCGTCGCGATTCTTCTTGAACAATGTTCATTTTCATACTACTAATTTGAGCGTTGCTCAAGTTGGCATAGGAGGCCACTCAGATGCAGACCCTAGCACTTCAATTGACCGCCACCCTTGTCGATGACGCGATCGAGCTCGTGAAGGGCTTCGGCCGCGCCGTCCTCACGCTGGCGACCGCGCCGATCGAGCGGATCGCCCGCGCCTGCGACGTCGCAGGCGTCCTGGAGCAGCGGCGCGCGGATCGGCGCGCGCCGCGCCAGGCGGCTGCGAGCGGAGGCCGCTGCAAGCCGCGCAACTGCCGATGGTCACCGTTCGGCGGCTTGAGTGAACTGACCTGAAGCACGCGGCCCGCAATTGTCGGCGAAACCTCAACAAAGCGCTCACCATGTCCCCTGCGAGCCTATCCGGCGTCGATCAGCCCCAGGTCTGGATAAGGTCTCGTACATCTCTGGCGGGCAATGTCGCGACGTCCCGGTTCGCCCGATTTTGCGCGCCTTCGAACCGATACGTTGCGGAAAAGACTAAAGGCTGCGGCATCCCCGTCATTTTCTCCATGCTCACCATTCTCCGCCACCCGAATTCGCAGACCTGCCAGCGCCGTGCGCGCTAACCCAAGGAACCGGTCATGATCAAGGAATTGATGACGTCCCGCCGCTTCGCGCCGCTGTTCTGGTCGCAGTTTTGCTCGGCGTTGAACGACAACGTGCTGAAGAACGCGCTCGTCATCATGCTGCTGTATGGCGTCGCCAACGAGCAGGGGCCGGCGCTGGTCCAGCTCGCGGGGGCGGTGTTCATCGCTCCGTTCTTCGTGCTCTCGGCGCTCGGCGGCGAGCTCGCCGACCGCTACATCAAGTCCGTCGTCGCCCGCCGGCTGAAGTTCTTCGAGATCTTCGCCGCGGCCTTTGCCGCCGCCGGCTTCTTCACCCATTCGATCCCGCTGCTGTTCATCGCGCTGGCGCTGTTCGGCATCGTCGCGGCGCTGTTCGGTCCGGTGAAATATGCCGTTCTGCCCGACCAGCTGTCGGTGTCTGAACTCGCGACCGGCAACGCGCTGGTCGAGGGCGCAACCTTCATGGCGATCCTGATCGGCACCATTGCGGGTGGCATGTTCGTCGCCGGCGCCAGCCACATGGGCTGGATCTGCGCCGCCGTGGTCGGCCTGTCGGTGCTGTCCTGGGCGTTTGCATCGCGCATCCCGGTGACGCAGCCGTCGGCGCCCGATCTGCCGATCACAAAAAATCCCTGGACCTCGACCGTGCGCCTGTTGAAGTCGCTCTATGCCGAGCCGCGGCTGTGGGACGGCATGGTGATCGTGTCCTGGTTCTGGATGGTCGGTGCGATCGTGCTGTCGCTGCTGCCTGCGCTGATCAAGGAAGGCGTCGGCGGTACCGAGGGCGTGGTCACGCTGTGCCTCGCCGTGTTCGCGATCGGCATCGCCGCCGGCTCGCTGTTCGCCGCGCAGCTGAGCCATGTCCGCCCGAACCTCGCGCTGGTGCCGATCGGCGCCATCGTGATGGGCGTGGTCGGCCTCGACCTCGCCTGGGCGATCGCCACCACCTCGCTCGGCAAGGATGTCACCGCGGTTGCGTTCGCGACCTCGTTCGGCGGCTTCCGCATGCTGGCCGACTTCTTCCTGTTCGCCTTCGGCGGCGGCCTGTTCGTGGTGCCGTCGTTCGCTGCCGTGCAGGCCTGGACCGCGCCGTCCGAGCGCGCCCGCATCATCGCCGCAGGCAACATTTTGCAGGCCGGCTTCATGGTCGCCGGCGCGGTGTTCGTCGGCGCCCTGCAATATATCGGCCTGCCGATCGCCTGGATTTTCTTCGGCCTCGCCGTCGCGAGCTTCGGCACCGTCTGGTTCGTGCTGAGCAAGTGGGGCAAGGAGGGCGTGCGCGACTTCGGCGCGCTGCTGTTCCGGGCGCTGTTCCGTGTCGAGGTGCGTGGCATGGAGAACCTGCCGCCATCGGGCACGCGGATGCTGATCGCGCCCAACCATGTCAGCCTGGTCGATGGCCCGCTGCTGCACGCCACCTTGCCGATCGATGCGAGCTTCGCGGTCGACACCGGCATCTCCAAGGCGTGGTGGGCCAAGCCGTTCCTGAAGATGATCAAGCACTACACGATGGACCCGTCCAAGCCGCTGGCCGCGCGCGACCTGATCAAGCTGGTCGCCGCCGGCGAGCCGGTGGTGATCTTCCCGGAAGGGCGCATCACGGTCTCGGGTTCGTTGATGAAGGTCTATGATGGCACCGCAATGATCGCCGACAAGGCCGATGCGGTCGTCGTCCCGGTCCGCATCGAGGGCGCGCAGCGTTCGCATCTCAGCTATCTCAAGAATGGCGAGATCAAGCGCTCCTGGTTCCCCAAGGTGACGATCTCGATCCTGCCGCCGGTGAAGCTGCCGGTCGACCAGTCGCTGAAGGGCAAGGCGCGCCGCAATGCCGCCGGTGCCGCGCTGCAGGACGTGATGATCAACGCCATGGTCCAGAACGCGATGCTCGACCACACGCTGTTCGAGGGCCTCGGCCACGCCTATCGCGACCGCGATACCGGCAAGCCGATCATCGAGGACGCGCTCGGCACCAAGCTGACCTATCGCAAGCTGATCCTCGGCGCCCAGGTGCTGAGCCGCAAGCTCGAGCAGGGCACCGCGGTCGGCGAGAATGTCGGGGTGCTGCTGCCGAACTCGGCCGGCGTTGCCGTCGTGTTCATGGCGCTGCAGACCATCGGCCGCGTGCCGGCGATGCTCAACTTCTCGGCAGGTCCAGTCAATGTGCTGGCGGCGATGAAGGCGGCGCAGGTGAAGACCGTGCTGACCTCGCAGGCCTTCATCGAGAAGGGCAAGCTCGACAAGCTGATCGCGGCGCTCGCCGGCCAGGCGCGCGTCGTCTATCTCGAGGATGTCAGGGCCGGCATCGGCCTCGCCGACAAGGTCGCGGGCTTCCGCGCCGGCATCGCGCCGCGCGTCGCCCGCAAGGCCAACGATCCCGCGGTCATCCTGTTTACCTCGGGTTCGGAAGGCACGCCGAAGGGCGTCGTGCTGTCCCATCGCAACATCCTCGCCAACGCGGCACAGGCGCTGGCGCGGGTCGATGCCAATGCCAACGACAAGGTGTTCAACGTGCTGCCGGTGTTCCACTCGTTCGGTTTGACCGGCGGCATGATGATGCCGATCCTCGGCGGCATCCCGATCTTCATGTATCCGTCGCCGCTGCATTACCGGATCGTGCCCGAGCTGATCTACCAAACCGGCGCGACGATCCTGTTCGGCACCGACACCTTCCTCACCGGCTACGCCCGCTCGGCGCATGCCTATGACTTCCGCACGCTGCGGCTCGTCATCGCCGGTGCGGAGGCGGTGAAGGAGCGCACGCGGCAGATCTACATGGAGCGCTACGGCATCCGCATCCTCGAGGGCTATGGCGTCACCGAGACCGCGCCGGTGCTGGCGATGAACACGCCGATGGCCAATCGCCAGGGCACCGTCGGCCGCATCTCGCCGCTGATGCAGTACCGTCTCGATCCGGTCCCCGGCATCGAGGAAGGCGGCCGCCTGTCGGTGAAGGGCCCGAACGTGATGCTCGGCTATCTCCGTGCCGAGAATCCCGGCGTGCTCGAGCCGCTGCCCGAAGGCTGGCACGACACCGGCGACATCGTCTCGGTCGACGCGCAGGGCTTCATCGCGATCAAGGGTCGTGCCAAGCGCTTCGCCAAGATCGCCGGCGAGATGGTCTCATTGTCCGCGGTGGAGGCGATCGCGGCCGCGATCTGGCCGCAGGCCATGTCGGTTGCGGTCACGCTGCCCGATCAGCGCAAGGGCGAACGCATCGTGCTGCTCACTACGCAGAAGGACGCCGACCGCGCCGCGATGCAGCGCCAGGCCAAGAGCGTCGGCGCCTCCGAGCTCGCGGTGCCGGCCGATATCCGCGTCATCGACAAGGTGCCGCTGCTCGGCACCGGCAAGACCGACTATGTCGGTGCCACTGCATTGGCCAAGGAAATAGCAGCGGAACTCGCCGCGGCGCCCGCGCCGCAGGCCGAGCCCGCCGGCGATGAGGGCGAGGCCGAGCCCGCGCAGCTGGCGCAACACGTTGCATGAGGCTTGGCATGATGGTTGTGCTTTTCGGGAGCATGTTGTCAGATAGACGGCAACTGCTCCCGAGAAAGCACGATCATGCTGGACAAACTGAACCCGGCTACGGAGGATGCGCCTGAACTTGCCGCCGAGCGATGGATCGGCGCGCTGGATGCGGCGCTCGCGAGCCGCTCCATGGAGGCTCTATCCGCATTGCTTGCGCCGGAGAGCCACTGGCGCAATATCTTCGGCATCTCCTGGCAATTTGCGACCTTCAGCGGGCGGCAGCGCGTCGTTGCCGAACTGCTGACGCGCGCTGAAGCGGTCGGCGCGAGCGGATTTCGTCTCGATGACCGTGCCTTGATACCGCGGCGGGCCGTGGTGGCCGGACGCGAGACGATCGAGGCGGTCTTCACCTTCGACACGTCGAATGGTCCCGGCACCGGTGCGGTCCGCCTGCTGCATGAGAGGGGCGGAAATTCCGTGGCGTGGACGTTCTCCACGATGCTCGACTTCAACCGCATCTGCGAGGCGCGCGCCGATGGCGCCGCCGAGCAATCCCATGCGCGCGATTTCGCCGCACCCGACTGGCTGGAGCAGCGGCAGGCCTCGCGCGCCTATGCCGACCGCGAGCCCGATGTGCTGATCGTCGGCGGCGGCCATGCCGGCATCGCGGCCGCGGTCGAGTGCAAGCGGATCGGGCTCGATGCCCTGATCGTCGATCGCGAGCGGCGCATCGGCGACAATTGGCGGCTGCGCTATCGCGGGCTCAAGCTGCACAACAAGACGCCGGTCAATCTGTTTCGCTACCTCCCGTTCCCGCCGAGCTTTCCGGACTACATCCCGAAGGACAAGATCGCGAACTGGCTGGAGAGCTATGTCGACATCATGGAGCTCGACTTCTGGACCGAGACCTCGTTCGAGGGCGCGCGCTATGACGATACGACGCAGCGCTGGACCGTGACGCTGCAAGGGACCAGCGGCCCGCGCACGCTGCATCCGAAGCACATCGTGCTCGCGACCAGCGTCAGCGGCACGCCGAACATTCCCAGGATCGACGGCATCGGGAATTTCGAGGGGAAGGTGCTGCACTCCAGCGCCTTCGCGGCCGGGCGCGAATGGGCGGGGCGTTCGGTCGTCGTGTTTGGCACCGGCACCAGCGCGCATGACATCTGCCAGGAGCTGCACGCCGCCGGCGCCGACGTCACCATGGTGCAGCGCAGCCCGACCATGGTAGTCAATGTCGAGCCCGCGCAGCTCTACGACAAGACCTATCTCGGCGACGGACCGGCGATCGAGGTGCGCGACATCCTCAATTCCGGCGTGCCGCTGCCGGTGATGAAGATCGCGCACAGGATCATCACCGACGAGGTCAAGCGGCTCGATGCGTCGTTGCTGTCGCGGCTGGAGCGCGCCGGCTTCCAGCTCGAGTTCGGCGAGGACGGCACCGGCTGGCCGCTGAAGTTCCGCTCCCGCGGCGGCGGCTATTACTTCAATGTCGGCTGCTCCGAGCTGATCGCCGACGGCAAGATTCGCCTGATCCAGGCCGCCGACATCGCTGATATCACCGCCACCGGTCTTGCGCTGAAGGACGGCACATCGCTCGGCGCCGAGCTGTTCGTGCTCGCTACCGGCTACAAGGGCCCGGACCATCTGGTCGGCAGATTGTTCGGCGAGGACGTCGCCGAGCGCGTCGGCCGGGTCTGGGGCTTTGACGATGCGACGCAAGAGCTGCGCAACATGTGGACACGCACGCCGCAGCCCGGCCTTTGGTTCGCCGGCGGCGCGTTCTCGCAGGCCCGCATCTACAGCCGCTTCATCGCGCTGCAGATCGCAGCGATCGAGGCCGGCACGCTTTCCAAGCAACTCACCTGAACTCCGCGCACTCGCACTGAAGGACTCCCATGCCGCTTCCGCTCGATCCCGTCATTGAGAAGATCATCCCGCTGCTGCCGCTGCGCGATCCCGAAACCATGACGCCGCAGAGCTGTCGCGATTCGCTCCGGGCGTTGGCGGAGGCGCGCAAGGCGGTGCCGCCGCCGCCGGTCGACGTGGCACGCGATATCGAGGTCGCTGGCGCCGCCGGCAAGCTCGGCGCGCGGCTCTATCGCAACGGCCGCGGCACGGCGCCGACCGTGATCTTCTTCCACGGCGGCGGCTGGGTCGCCGGCGATCTTGAGACGCATGATCGCCAGGCCCGCAACCTCGTGATCGACACCGGCGCTGTCGTGATCTCGGTCGATTACCGCCGCCCGCCGGAAACCCGCTTTCCCGGCGCGTTCGAGGATGCGTTCGCCGCGATCCGCGACGTGGTCGCGCGGATCGATGAATTCGGCGGCGATCTCGCCCGCGTCGGCGTCGCCGGCGATTCCGCCGGCGGCAATCTCGCCGCCGCCACCGCGCTGGCCTGCCGCGACGCCGGGATCAGGCTCGCCGGGCAATTGTTGGTCTATCCCGTCACCGACGTGGTCGGCAATTTTGCCGACGCGGCCGAGAACGCCAAGTTTCCGTCACGCGCCGAGAATGCGGACGGCTACTTCCTGACGCGGGCGACGATGCAGTGGTTCTGCGGGCACTATCTCGCCGACAAGGCTGAGGGCGCCGACTGGCGCGTCTCGCCGCTGCGCGCGAAGAGCCTTGCGGGTGTGGCACCGGCGGTGGTCACCACAGCCTGGTTCGACCCGCTGCGCGACGAGGGCCATGCCTACGCCGAGGCGTTGCAGGCGGCCGGCGTGCCGGTGACCTATCATTCCGGCGAGGGGCTGATTCACGGCTATTTTGGTCTCGGCGACGCGTCGGAGGCCGCACGCGCCGAGGCGCAGCGCGCGCGGGCGGATTTTCGGGCGTTGCTGGAGCGGGGCGTCTAAGCTCCCGTCGTCCCGGCCTTTGTAGGGCGGTCTAACCTCCCGTCGTCCCGGCCAAGCGAAGCGCGAGCCGGGACCCATAACCACCGCAGCCTGTTGTTGCGGCGGGCTGCGGCCCCAACGTCGTGCCACTCCATCCAGTCGGGGTAATGGGTCCCGGCCTTCGCCGGGACGACGACGTGGATGGATTTGCGTTCAACAACCCCTCAATCATTCCCGATCGTGTCGCCGAACAACTGCCAGGTCTCGCCGTTGAACTTCTGCAGCCGCATCGCTTCGACCGGGAAGTAGTCGGTCGGCGAGGTCTTCACCTTGATGCCGGGCAGGAACATCGGCAGCGCGACGTCGAGATTGGCGGCCTGCTTCATGATGTTCTCATGGGTGAGGTCGTCGCCGCACTGCTTCAGCACCTGCACCGTCGCCTCCGCCACCACATAGCCGTAGACGATCAGCTGGTCCTGCAGATTGCCGTCCGGAAAATACTTCTTCATGAAGTCCTGCCACGCGATCACGTCCGGATCCGACTTCCACTGCGGATCGTTCGGATCCTTCAGCGAGTAGGACGAGATGATGTCCCTGGAATATTCGAAGCCGGCCGGCTTCAGCACCGAGGACACCGAGGTCGAGGTCGCCGCGAGGAAGAACAGGTCGGGCTTCCAGCCGATCTCGCCGATCTTCTTGATCGCCTGCGCCGCCTGCTTGGGGATCGCGTGCATGAACAGCACGTTGGCGCCGGATGATTTCAGCTTCACGATCTGGCTGTCGACCGTCGGATCGGTCGATTCATAGGTCGTTTCCGCCACCACCATCTTCGCGGTGTTCTCCGGCCCGAGCCCCTTCTTGAAGCCGTTGCCGTAGTCCTTGCCGGCGTCGTCGTTCTGGTAGAACAGCGCGATCTTGGCGTCCGGCTTGTTGGTCAGGACATACTTGGCGTAGACCGCGGTCTCGGCCTGGTACGACGGCTGGAAGCCGATCGTCCACGGATAATGCGCGTAGTCGCCCCACAACGTGGCGCCGGCGCCGACGAACAGCTGCGGCACCTTCTTGTCGTTGAGATATTTGCGCACGGCCAGGCCGGTCGGCGTGCCCAGCGGATTGAGGATCGCGGCGACCTCCTCCTGCTCGACGAGCTTGCGGGTCTGCTCCACCGTCTTCGGCGGCGAGTAGCCGTCGTCGAGCGTGATCAGGTTGATCTTGCGCCCGTTCACGCCGCCCTGGTCGTTGATCATCCTGAAGTAGGCGGCCTGCGTCTTCGCGATCACGCTGTAGGCCGATGCCGCGCCGGAGAATGGCGAGGTCTGTCCGAGCTTGATCTCGGTGTCGCTGGCGCCCGTGCCATATTTCTTCTCGGCGGCGTGTACCTGCGTCGCGAGCGCAAGCGCGACGGCTGCCGTGACGGCCTTCCAGATCATCGTGAGCCTCCCTGTGGCTTTTTGTTTTGTTCGCGAGGGAGAGCTTACGTGAGCGGCCGCACGTTGGGCTTGTGGTGAGACGCCGGGGCAGGGATGCGAAAATGCGGCTGGTGCTATAGCGGCACGGTGTAACCACCTGCGTCGTCGCGGCGAAGGCCCGGACCCATTACCCCAACTGCTTATTTGGAGCGACGCTGGGGCAACATTCCGCGTAACGGCAAACTTTAGTGATAATGGGTCCTGGCCCCCGTGCGCAATTGCGCACTCGGCCGGGACGACGATGATGAGAGAGTCGCGCCTCAGCGCACCCGCACGCTGCCGGTCGTGACCGGATCGGTCGGCAGCACGGTGGCGCCGGCTCTGCTGGCGGCGGCAGAGGTGATCATGCCGGGCTCGGCCGCGGCCTGCACATTGCGGGGCGGGTTGAATTCGAGGATGACGAGGGCGGCCGTGGCGAGCACCGCCACGGCGGCGGTTGCAATCGCAGGCACCAGTCTTCCGCGCGGATCGGCTGCGCGAACTTGCATCGAGCAATTCCTTTATCGGGGTCGTTCTTTGGACGTGACATAGGAACGGCCAGGCTTCTTCCCAAGAGTGCGGCGCACATGCCTCACAATCAGTTGTGCTGGCCGTGATGTCTCTCACGGTCTTCGAGACGATGCGGCGTACCGCGTCGAATCGCATTCGTGTCGGACGGCTTGTTTGCACACTAATATCTGGAAGAGATCGTGGCGTTTTGCATGCGCCTCATGCGCTCGTGATTGATCGCGTGAGGTTGTGATTAACGTCCGCCTTCGCCAAGGCTGCGGCGCGACAAGCCCACGCGAGAAGCCGCTTTTGCCTTTATTTATAGGCTTTCTTTGTGGGTCGGGGCGCGCGCGTTAAGCGTTTCTTCACGCGCTCTCGATGGATCAAGCAGAAGATTCGTGTGATGTGCGCGTGATGGAGGAGATGACACCGCTGTCATTGGCAGCAGCTGTCAGCGAACTGTCGCAACCCATGGTGACGCCGTCATTGCGAGAAGCGAAGCGACGACTTGTCCGCCGAAGCCTTGGCGAAGCGACGAAGCAATCCATCTCTCCTTACGCAGAGCAATGGATGATTTTACTTCGGTCGTCATTGCGCAAAGAAGATTCCACTTCGCCGTCGGGCCTCGATCGCGGTCTCATTTCAATTCTATTGCTTTGATACCAAGTCGACGAAATGCACTGATGCGTCGCTTGACACGAGAGCCCGCGTGTCCCCTTCCGAAATTGGTCCAGCGTTCACGCATGAATGTGCGACGCATGCAACCAGAGCGACCATCTCGGTAGCCAGTTTGTTGGCCAAGCAAAAACGGCCGGGTCATCCGACCCGGCCGTTCAAATCTCTCTTCCCGCGAATTCCGCTCCCGCAGTCTCGCTCAGCTCGCCTTCTTCACCGGTGCCGGCTTGCCGACCTTCTTCTCGATCGCGCGCTTCAGGTCGAGGGCGCGGGGCGAGAGCACGTCGGCCTTGGCCTTGAGCAGATAGGCGTCGAGGCCGCCATTGTGGTCGACGCTCTTCAGCGCGTTGGTCGAGACGCGCAGGCGCACGTTGCGGCCGAGCGCTTCGGAGATGAAGGTGATGTTGGCCAGGTTCGGCAGGAAGCGCCGCTTGGTCTTGATGTTCGAGTGGCTCACCTTGTGGCCCGTCTGGGGGCCCTTGGCCGTCAGTTCGCAGCGCCGGGACATCTTACAAAATCCTTATTGCATCCCCGCCGCTCGAAGGGCGTGCAATCACACGGCCCGCGCGGGGGTTTTGAATTCGCGTCCATTTTCCAGGAACCGCGGGTGTATAGGGGGAGAATACCCGGGCGTCAAGATTATATCGCCGCATGCGGGGCACCGGAATTGCCGGTTCATAAGGTCTTCCAGCCACTTAACGGCGGATATGGCAACCATATAAAGGGCGTATTCGGCTGCAAGTCTAGGTTCCATACAAGATGCGCCTTGTTGTCCGGCCGAATTGAACGCCGAAATGGACAATGGATAGAGCGCCGATAGCAGGACCGTCAGGTAGGTTAAGTGACCACCGCCATTGCCATTTTGCCCCCGCTCGGCCGGCTGCTCGGCCTGTGCGCGGGCGCATTGCTGCTGTTCTGCGCCGAGCGCGCCAGCGCGCAGGGGCGGCTCGACGCCCAGTATGAGGCGACCCTGGCCGGTATCCCGGTCGGCAAGGGCAGCTGGACCATCGAAGTCGGCGACGACAGCTTCTCGGCCTCGGCCCAGGGCGGCACCGCGGGCCTTCTGAAAGCGTTTTCCGGCGGCTCTGGCGCGGGCGCCTCGCAGGGCCGCGTCGTCAACGGCGCGCTGGCCGCCACCTCCTACACCGCGACCACCACCACCTCGAAGAAGTCGGAGACGATCCGGATGGTGCTGGCCAATGGCGGCATCAAGGAATCCGCGATCGAGCCGGAGCCGCCGGTCGATCCCGACCGCCTGCCGGTGACCGATGCGCAGAAGAAGAACGTGTTCGATCCGATGACCGGCTCGTTCCTGCGCGCGCCCGGCAATGCCGAATTGATGAGCCCGGATATCTGCCGCAGCGGCGCCGGCATCTTCGACGGCCGCATGCGCTACGACCTCAAGCTCGATTTCAAGCGGGTCGAGATCGTCAAGGCCGAGCGCGGCTATCATGGCCCGGCGCTGGTCTGCGCGCTCTATTTCGTGCCGATCTCGGGCTACATCCCGGATCGCCCGGTGATCAAATATCTCGCCGCCCAGCGCAACATCGAGATCGCCTTCGTGCCGATCGCCGGCACCCGCCTGCTGGTGCCGTTCCGCATGACGATCCCGACCCCGCTCGGCCAGGCCATGCTGGAAGCCACCTCGTTCGTCACCACAGCCGCGCCGCCGCGCGTGGCGAAGACGCAGTAAGTCGCACCGTCATTCCGGGGCGCGCGTAGCGCGACCCGGAATCTCGAGATTCCGGGTTCGTGCTACGCGCGCCCCGGAATGACAGACAGAGGTAGGCGCGGACCAACAACAAATGTCACCGGAATCCAGTTGACTCTTGTCCGCTTCTGATTCGACTCGGCCACCCCTGGAACTTAAGGAATTCAGTCCGCATATCCTGTGCTTGTGGAGCCCCTTCAAACTTGATCTAGTGCCGCCGCCGTCAGCCTGCCCGAGATGTTGCGGTGAACGTTTCGAGCCCGGAATCGAGTCAGCGATTCGGCCGCGATTCGTTCTAGAGTCGTTCCAGAGCTTAAGGTAGGCGCGGAAAGCGTCGCATTGTGAGACAGATTTTGTGAAAAGGACGCGTGAAGGAGTGAAGACCAGAGCGTCAATCCCTCACCGTCACCCTGAGGAGGCCGTGCAGCGGCCCTCTCGAAGGGCGACGGCCCTGCTGTCTCATCAAGATCGCCGCAAACGGGTCGATCTCGGCCGTGCATCCTTCGAGACGCGCTGACGCGCTGCTCATAGGTACAACGGCGAATTCGCCGTCGTACCGGGGATGACGGATCAGAGAGCGCCCCAACAATTCAAGAAACACCTGCAAAATATGGTTTTCTCAACTTCGTTCGGAAATGACCGCGTGCCCGGTGCAGGCGTCACCGCGGTGCTCGGGCCGACCAACACCGGCAAGACGCATCTGGCCATCGAGCGCATGCTGGCGCATTCGTCGGGCCTGATCGGGCTGCCGCTGCGGCTGCTGGCGCGCGAGGTCTACAACAAGATCGTCGATCGCGCCGGCGTCGACAACGTCGCGCTGGTCACCGGCGAGGAGAAGATCAAGCCGAAGGCGCCGCGCTTCTGGGTCTCGACCGTGGAAGCGATGCCGCGCGATCTCGATGTCTCGTTCCTCGCGGTCGACGAGATCCAGATCGCAGCCGATCTCGAGCGTGGGCATGTGTTCACCGATCGCATCCTCAATCGCCGCGGCCGCGACGAGACGCTGCTGCTGGGCGCTGCGACAATGCGGCCGATGATCGAGCGGCTGCTGCCGGGCGCTTCCATCGTCACGCGGCCCCGTTTGTCGCAGCTCGAATTCGCCGGCGACCGCAAGATCACGCGGCAGCCGCGCAGAACGGCAATCGTCGCGTTCTCCGCCGACGAAGTCTACGCGATCGCCGAATTGATCCGCCGCCAGCATGGCGGCGCGGCCGTGGTGCTGGGCTCGCTCTCACCACGCACGCGCAATGCCCAGGTCGCGATGTTCCAGAACGGCGACGTCGATTATCTCGTCGCCACCGACGCGGTCGGCATGGGGCTCAATCTCGACGTCGATCACGTCGCCTTCGCTTCCGACCGCAAGTATGACGGCTACCAGTTCCGCCGCCTGACGCCGGCCGAATTCGCGCAGATCGCGGGCCGCGCCGGCCGCGCGACGCGCAACGGCACCTTCGGCACCACCGGCCGCTGCGCGCCGTTCGAGCCGGAGCTCGTCAACGCGCTGCAGAACCACACCTTCGATGCCGTCAAGGTGCTGCAATGGCGCAACGCGAAGTTGGACTTCGCCTCGCTCGGCGCGTTGCAGGTGTCGCTGGCGCTGTCGCCCAATCATGAGGCACTGACGCGGGCCCCGGTGGCCGAGGACCTGCGCGTGCTCGAGCATGTTGCGCGCGACGCCGAGGTGCGCAATCTCGCGCATGGGGCGGCCGCGGTGGAGCGGCTGTGGGAGGCCTGCCAGGTTCCGGACTACCGGAAGCTGTCGCCGGCCGCCCATGCCGAACTCGTGACCACGCTGTATGGCTTCCTGATGCAAAAGGGGCGTATCCCTGACGCATGGTTTGCCGCCCAGGTCGACCAGGCCAACCGGACCGACGGCGATATCGACACGCTATCGGGCCGGATCGCGCAGATCAGGACCTGGACCTTTGTTGCCAACCGGCCGGACTGGCTCTACGACCCGGACCACTGGCAGGGGATCACGCGCGAGCTCGAAAATAAATTATCCGATGCGCTGCATGAACGGCTCACGGAGCGTTTCGTTGACAGGCGGACCAGTGTATTGATGCGCCGCCTGCGGGAGAACTCAGTTTTGAATACGGAAATTGGCAAGACCGGTGAAGTGATCGTGGAAGGCCACGTGATCGGCCGGCTCGATGGTTTCACCTTCGCACCTGATGCGGCCGAGGCCGGCAGCGACGCCAAGGCGCTGCAAGCCGCCGCCCAGCAGGTGCTGGCGCGCGAGATCGATGCGCGCGCCGAGAAGCTGGGCGCCGCCCCCGACGAGCAGTTCGTGCTGACCTCCGACGGCACCATCCGCTGGACCGGCGATGCGGTCGCCAAGCTGGTGGCCGCCGAGGACGCGCTGCATCCGCGGCTGCGCATCATCTCCGACGAGCGGCTGACCGGCGCCTCGCGCGAAGCGGTGCAGACCCGGCTCGACCTCTGGCTCAAGACGCATATTGAAAAGCTGCTCGGGCCGCTGTTCGAACTGTCCAAGGCCGAGGACCTGCAGGGTATCGCCCGCGGCATCGCCTTCCAGCTGGTCGAGGCGCTCGGCGTGCTCGAACGCGCGAAGATCGCGGCCGAGATGAAGGATCTCGACCAGCCCTCGCGCGCGGCCCTGCGCAAATACGGCGTGCGGTTCGGCGCCTACCACATCTATTTCCCGCAGCTCTTGAAGCCCGCGGCGCGCTCGCTGGCCTCGCTGCTGTGGGCCGAGAAGCAGAGCAATGCCGACATGGCGGCATTGTCGAATGTGCAGCATCTCGCCTCCAGCGGCCGCACCTCGTTCCCGGTCGACAAGGCGTTGCCGCGCGATGCCTATCGCGTACTCGGCTATCGCCAGTGCGGCGAGCGCGCGGTGCGCGTCGACATCCTGGAGCGGCTCGCCGACCTGATCCGCCCCGCTTTGGCCTGGCGCGAGACCTCGCCGGGCGAGAAGCCTGCGGGTGCGTTCGACGGCCGCGGCTTTGTCGTGACGCAGGCGATGACCTCGCTGACCGGCTCCGCAGGCGAGGATTTTGCCTCGATCCTGCGCGCGCTCGGCTACCGCATGGACCGCCGTCCGCCGCTGCTGCCGAAGCCCGTCGAGGCCGCGCCGGCCGAGGCCACCGAGGCCGTCGCCGAGACCACGGAGACCGTGGCCGGGACCACCGAGACGGTCGCCGCCGAGACGCCGACGGTCGAGGCCGCCGTGGATGCGCCGGTCGGTGCCACCGCCGAGGTTGTGGCCGAAGCGCCCGAGGCTGCCCCGGATCAGCCGGTGTCGGGCGATCCCGCACCGTCGGCCGCGCTGCTGCCCGATGTCGGCTTTGCCGAGGTGGTGTCCAGCGAGGCTACGCCGGTCGTCGTCGAGACCAAGCCCGAGCCCGTGGCAGAAGTTGCCGCGGAGCCCGCCGCGGTCGCCGAAGAGCCCGCTGCTGAGGCGCCCGCTTCGGAAGTATCCGAGCCCGCGCCTGCCGTGGAAGCCACTGCAGAGACACCCTCCGAGACCGCCACTGAGGCGGCCGCGGAGACCGCGAGTGCCGAGGCAGCACCGGCTGAAGCCGCCGCCGCGGAGACGCCGGCCGAGCCGCAGCTGGTCGAAGTCTGGCGTCCCGGCGGCCGCTCCGACGAGCGCCGTCCGCATCATCGCGGCCACGATCGCAACCGCGGCCGTCACCAGGGCAAGCCCGCCGAGGGCGCGCAGGCCGCTGAAGGCGGCGGCGAGGGCGACAGCAAGCGCGAACAGCATCGCCGTCCGCGCCGTCACCAGGATTTCCGCGCGCCGCGTCCAGGCGCGCCCGCGGATCCGGCTGCGGCGCCCGCCGAGGGCGCGCAGGCCCGCGACAACAGGGACGACAAGGGCCAGCGCCGCGAACGCTTCGAAGGCAAGGGTCGCGATCGCGACAATGAGCGTCGCCGCGACAACAAGTTTGGCGGCGACCGCAAGGGCGAGCGCGGCGATCGTGACCGCGGCGGCCGCGATTTCGGCAAGGGCGGCCGCGACAAGCGCGAGGGCGGCCCGTCGCATCGGCCCTACGCCTCGAGCGCGCCGCGCGAGCGCGACCGGCCGATCGATCCGAATTCGCCATTCGCCAAGCTCGCTGCCCTGAAAGAGCAGCTCGCAGGCCGGAAGGAATAGTCCAACCCTTGGTTTAACGCTTGGTCTAGTTTGGATCGACAGCGCCTCGACAAATGGCTGTGGCATGCGCGCCTGGTGAAGGCCCGCACCAGTGCCGCTGAACTCGTCGTATCGGGGCATGTCCGGATCAACGGCGCGCGTGAGAAATCGCCGGGCCATGCGGTGAAGGCGGGCGACGTCGTCACCGTCGCGCTCGACAACAGCGTCCGCGTGCTCAAGGTGATCGGCTTTGCCGAGCGGCGCGGCGATGCCAGCTCGGCGCGGGTGCTGTACGAGGATTTGCAGGCTGGCAATTTGCAGGCCGGTAAGGAGTAGTTATCTAGCGCTTGCTATCTCAATTTGGGTGGCAGGAGCGTGAGAATACGGGCGTTTTTCGAGGGCCGCTTCCCTTGCGGCCCCGGTATTCCTGCGCTACGCAACCCCAGAAAAATCGATCGTTCCGGAGTTTTGGATGACCTACGTCGTCACTGAAGCCTGCATCAAGTGCAAATATACCGACTGCGTCGAGGTCTGCCCCGTCGATTGCTTCTACGAGGGCGAGAACATGCTGGTCATCCATCCCGACGAATGCATCGATTGCGGCGTGTGCGAGCCGGAATGCCCGGCGGACGCCATCAAGCCGGACACCGAGCCGGGCCTGGAAAAGTGGCTCGAGGTCAACCGCGACTACGCCAAGAGCTGGCCGAACATCACCCAGAAGAAGGACTCGCCGGAAGACGCCAAGGAGTGGGAAGGCAAGGAAGGCAAGTTCGATAAATATTTTTCTCCGAATCCCGGCAGCGGCGACTGATTCGCCAGGGAATACCGTGGTAAGGTCGGACTCTGGTCCGCCGCGGCCCTCCGTTCGGCCGCCGATTTAACCCTAATGACGGACATATGACCTGAACGGCCCCTGTTATGCCCGGAATCGGGCGTAAACCATTGATTTTTGCGGAAAATGTGCTATATCTGACACATTACAGGCCAAGAACCCCCTGCCATGCGTACCTTGTGGCTTCGAGGTTCCCGCAAACTCGAACAGGGGCGTGGCAGTTTCCGCGCGCAGGCTGTGTCACAGAAAACGCGTAAAAAGAGTGCTTCAAAGACGACGAAAAAAGCCGCTGTCGTTGCTCGCAGCGCAACCAAGGGCCGTGCCAAGGCGTCCGTGAAGGGGGCCAAGAAGGCGGCGGCTGCAAAGTCCTCAAAGAACAAAAGAAGCGTGATGCCAGAAAAGACTGCCAAGACTGCCGCGAAAGCGGCAGCTGCGAAGCCCGCTGCTGCCAAGGCCGCCCCCAAGCCTGCCGCGACCAAGACGGCTGCTGCGCCGAAGCCGGCCGCCCCGAAGGCTGCCGTCCCCGCCGCTGCTCCGAAGGCTGCCGCCAAGCCGGCCGCCGCGCCGCGCATCGAGGAGCCGAAGAAGGTCGTGACGCAGCGTCAGGGCTTCAAGGCCAATGAATTCGTGGTCTATCCCGCTCACGGCGTCGGCCAGATCCTGGCGATCGAGGAGCAGGAGATCGCGGGCGCCAAGCTCGAGTTGTTCGTGATCAATTTCATGAAGGACAAGATGACGCTGCGCGTCCCGACGGCGAAGGTCGCCAATGTCGGCATGCGCAAGCTGTCGGAGCCGGCGCTGGTCAAGAAGGCGCTGGAGACGCTGAAGGGCCGTGCCCGCGTCAAGCGCACCATGTGGTCGCGCCGCGCCCAGGAATACGAAGCGAAGATCAACTCGGGCGACATCGTCGCGATCGCCGAGGTGGTCCGCGACCTCTATCGTTCGGAATCGCAGCCCGAGCAGTCCTATAGCGAACGCCAGCTCTATGAAGCGGCGCTCGACCGCCTGTCGCGCGAGATCGCGGTCGTGCAGCACTCGACCGAGACCGAGGCGATCAAGGAGATCGAAGGCCAGCTCGCCAAGAGCCCGCGCCGCGGCGCCAAGGCAGAAGCCGAGGGTGAAGGCGAGGGTGATGCCGACGGCGAGGATGCCGATACCGATGGCGACGATACCGCCGTCGAGGACGAAGCCGCCTGAAAGGGTTCGACGGATTGAAAACAAAAGCCCGGTCGCAAGACCGGGCTTTTTGCTTTGGCGGCGTGTCCGTGGGGCACGCTTACCTCTCCCCTTGTGGGAGAGGTCGGATTGCATGGCAAATGCAATCCGGGTGAGGGTGCAGGCTCTCCGCAAGTTGCAGCCCCTCGACCGCGATCTTCGCCCGGGCAGATCGATATTCCAAACTGTCCGCGCCGCTGGACTCTTGGACCAGCGGCACACGTTGCCGACTTATCCCGAAACGGAACGCCGGTAACTTTCGCGCGTTCGCTCGCCAGTGAGGAGAGCGGACCATGACATCAAAGGCAGGCATTTTTTTCGCAGGCGTTGGAACAACTTTTATTATCCTAGGCGCTGGGTTCGGTGGTGGACTGTTCATGGCGAATTCGGCGCTTAAGGATTCTGCCGGCGCCCCCGCGCGTGTCTCTTCGCCAGCGCCCGCGGAACCAGCGCGCGTTATCCTGCCATCCACGGCAGAAGCTGCGCAGCCACCGCAGCCTGCCACCCAACGAGAGCCCGCCACGCCAGACGCAGCCTCACCGCCGCAGCCGCCACTGGAGCCGGTCAAGGACGTACAAGCGCCTGTCGAGCAGCAGGCGGACGTGGTGGACACGAGAAAATCTGACATTGCAGAAAAGGAGCGGCGTAAGCGCTACGCCGAACGCAAGGCGAAGCGCGTCGCGACCGAGCAGGCGAGGCGTCAACAGCGGCGCATCGAACAAGGCGAGCAACGCCGCGAAGCTCCGGTGCTCTTGGAGCAGGCGCGACGCCACGAAGTGCCGATCATGGCGTCTGAAGACGATGACTCCCCGCCGCGTCCGTTCGCGAATTTCTTCAGGAATGACTGAGCGCATCGCTTTAGTGAAGGAGCCGAGGAACAGTCCGCAATCGAGGGACGTCAGTGCTGATACAGAAGGCCCGTTCGTCTGATGGCTAACGAAAACTCCATTGCTTCAACTGCCAGTCCTGAACAACGCATAGAGCAGGCGTCAGAGGCGATCCGTCAGATGGCTGAGCGCGGCGTATTCGAACCTTTGCCGCAACAAGATCGGTGGCTGCATCACTTGAGTGAAGCGACCAGGGCGGCTCCGCTTCAATCGCTTGCCGTTGCATTCTTGCTGGGGGTCTTCCTGGCTCGGCGGTAGCCCGTCGGCTACGCCGTTGATGCTGCCGCGCCGCGTGCTCAATACGAGCGCTGCTTGATGCCCCAGCGGCGGTTCTCGGAGGTCACGATCCATAGATTGCGGTGACGGCTGGCAATCGATCCGTCGGCGCGGTCGCGGCTGTATTCGACCAGCAGATGCACCTTGCGCGGCCCGACCAGCACCGGCTCCTTGCGCTGATAGGTGCTCTTCGTCCATCCCGTGGTGCGCGCCAGATCGTTGAAGAACGACGGCGGCAGCTGGCCCGGGCCATCCCAGATCACGAGCTGCTCGCCGGATAGGATGACGTGCGGGAAGTGCAGCAGCGCGTCCATGCCGGCGAGATCGCGAGCGTTGAAGCGGTCGGTGAAATCGTCGATGCAGCGGATCGCCGCCGCGATCATGGCCGCATGGTCGGCATTGTCAGGGTCGGGTTGGAAGAGCTTGTCGGCATTACTCATGCCGTCGCTCTACACTGGCAGCGAAGCGAGCCGCAATGACGCTCGAAGCTACGTAAACGATCCTGACCAGTATCGTCTTGTCTTGCTTCATGGATGACGACGGCAACCGGAGCGCGGCGTGCTATGCTGACCGCCCTGCCGTTATTTGATCGACATTAAACTGACCCCATCAATTTGCAGCGAGGAGAAATTCGATGACATCCAATGTTGAGGCAACCAGGAAGGGTTATGAGGCCTTTCAACGTGGTGACATTCCGACGCTCATGAGGGATCTGATCGATGACGACTGCACGTGGATAACCCCGGGTCCCCAGGACAAACTGCCTTGGGCCGGGACCTTCAAGGGAAAGCAGCAGATTGCAAACTTCTTCGTCCAGGTTGGCGAGAATCTGGAATTCAGCGAGTTCGCGCCGCGTGAGATGATTGAGCAGGGCGACACCGTCGTGGTCCTGGGTACACTCACGGCGCGGGCAAAGAAAACAGGCAAGACTGTAACGAACGAATGGGCCCACGTTTTCAAGTACCGTGACGGGAAGGCGGTCCGCTTTCAGGAGTACATTGACACTGCGGCGGATGTTGCCGCGATGTCGTGACAAAGCAAGAGGCAGGCGCGCATGCGCGGATGTCGTCGGCGTCATCCGCCTCTATCGCCTACTTCACCCGCTGCTTCTCGAGCTTGCGCGCCAATGTCCGGCGGTGCATGCCGAGTCGGCGGGCGGCTTCCGAGATGTTGAAGTCGGTCTCCATCAGGGTCTGGTGGATGCGCTCCCATTCCAGCGTCTTGATCGACGTCGGCCGCGCACCGACCTCGATGGCGGCATTGCCCTGCGCTTTAAGGAACGCGGCCTCGATGTCGTCGGTGTTTGACGGCTTGGCCAGATAGTGGCAGGCGCCGAGCTTGATCGCCTCGACCGCCGTCGCGATGCTGGCAAAGCCGGTCAGCACGACGATCAGCATCTCAGGATCATGCGTGTGCAACGCCTCGACGCAGGCAAGGCCCGATGCACCGCCGGCGAGCTTCAGGTCGACCACCGCATAGCCGGGCGATTGCTGCTCGAGCAGCTGGCGGACCTCGTCGAGCGAGGCCGACACCGCCACATCATAGCCGCGGCGCTCGAACGAGCGCTTCAACGTGCGGGCGAAACCCGCATCGTCCTCGACGATCAGGAGCTGGCGTTCATCCGTCAAGATGGTCTCCGATCGCGAGCGTCGAGAGCGGCAGCTCGAGCCTGACCGCGGCGCCGATGTCCGGCCGGTTGCGCGCCGTCACCACGCCGCCCAGCTTGCGCACCACGTTGACCACGAGGAACAGGCCGAGGCCGCTGCCGGGGCTGCCCTTGGTCGATTGATACGGCTTGCCGATATGCGCCAGCATCTCGCGCGAGAAGCCCGGGCCGCGATCGGTCACCGACAGCACCAGCGTGTCGGCATTGCGCTCGGCGGTCAGCTCGATCCAGTCGCGCGACACCTCGGCGGCGTTGTCGAGCACGTTGAAGATCGCCTGCTTGAGCGCGATGTCGGATACGATCGCGAGATCAGCGCCGCAGGCATTGCGGAAATACAGCGTGGCCGACGGCCGCGTCGTCCGCCATTCCTCCACCAATGCCGTCAGGAACGCCGTGACCGTGGTCGGCGAGGAGCCTTCGCCGCGGGCTTCGCCCGCCGAGAGCAGGATGCCCGTCACGATCGACTTGCAGCGCTGCACCGAGATCTCCATCTCGCCGAGGTCCTGCGACATTTCAGGGTCGGAGGCGAGCGCGGGCATCCGGCGCCAGTCGCCCAGGATGACCGAGAGCGAGGCGAGCGGCGTGCCGAGCTCATGCGCGGCGCCGGAGGCCAGGAGGCCGATCCGGACGATGTGATCCTGCTCGGCGGCGTGCTGGCGCAGCGCCGCGAGGCGCAGGTCGCGATCGCGCAGATTGCGGTTGATCCGGGTCATGAACACCACGAGCAGCACGGCGTCGAGCACGAGGCCGATGAAGGTGCCGGCGATATAGAGGTTGAAGGCATCGGCGAAGCCTTGCTGCGGCAGCTCCAGCGGCCGGTAATAGCTGGTCAGCCAGGCGAAGTTCATGCAGACCAGCGCCACCAGCGACCAGGTCGAGGGCGCATCGAGCAGCACCGCGCCAAGCGTCACCTGCAGCAGATAGAGCGAGGTGAACGGGTTGGTGGCGCCGCCGCTGAGATAGAGCAGGGCGGTCAGCGCCGCGACGTCGAGCGCCAGCGCGACCAGCAGCTCGCGGTTGTTGATGTCGGCGCGGTAGCGCAGCCACAGCAGGCTGACGACATTGAGCGCCACCAGCCCGGAGATCACGGCCGCCAAGGGCAGCAGCGGCAGCGCGACGCCCATCCAGAACTGCACGAAGCCGATGGTGGCGATCTGGCCGATCACGGCGATCCAGCGCAGCTGGACCAGGAGGGCCATGTTCTTGCGATTGGTCGCGATGTCGGCGGGCGCTGCGAGGTCGAACGGCATGCCGGCGGCCGCGCCCGCGGCGGACGGCGTTGCCGCCGCGCCGGTCGCGGCCTTGTCGTCATGCAGATCCGATGTGCGCTCGAGCATCTGGGCCTGTGTCGCGAGACAGATTGCGGGCTGCGCCGATCAAGCGGCGCACGGCGGCGCGCCGTGAACCCCACCTTGGATCGGAGGCGCCGGCGCGGCTCCTGCCGCTGATGACGCGCAGGAGCGCGCCCGCCAGCATAAGGGCCAGTGCGAACCATGTCAGCGCGTAAATCAGGTGGTTGTTCGGAAACCGCACGATAGTGAGCCCGCCGATTGGGTAGCCGCCCGGATTTGGCGTCGCATCGGCGTCGATGAAGAAGGGGGCTACATGCGACAGTCCGTGCGCGGCGGCGATGGCGGCAACGTCGCGGGAATACCAGCGGCCGGCCGAAGCATCGTTGCTGCGCAGGAAGCCGCCCTTCGGCTCCGACATCCGCAGCAGTCCGGTGACGCTGACGGCGCCCTGCGGCTCGCCATCGCGCCGTGTCGCGGGATCGCGCTTATCAGCGGGAACAAAGCCGCGGTTGACCAGCACGGTGGTTCCGTCGGCGGCTTGCAGCGGGGTCAGTACCCAGAAGCCGGGACCTTCGGCCGTGACGGCCTGCACCAGCGTTTCGTCGGCGTTGAGGAACGTGCCGCGTAGGGTGACGCGGCGGTATTCATCGCTCGCGGCCGTGACCGCCGGCCATGACGATGGGGGCGGCGGCGCGACCGGCGCGGCATGCATGCGCTGCTCGACCCGCTCGATCAGCGCCAGCTTCCAGGTCCGGCGTTCGATCTGCCAGATACCGAGCGCGCTCAGCAGCACCACGCCCAGCATGCCGAGCGTGAGCAGCAACAGCGAGGGTCTGGCAGACCGCATCGTCACGGCATCTGGCTCATGTCGTGCAGCGGCATCATGTTGATGTTGAGATGATGCATGACCCACAGCGAGCCGGTCAGCGCGATCACCACCATGACGACGGTGAAGATCATCGCCATCATGGTCCAGCCGTTCTCGGACCGCGTGTTCATGTGCAGGAAGTACACCATGTGCACGACGATTTGCACCGCGGCGAGCACCAGCACGATCAGCGCGGTGACCTGCTTGTCGGCGATGGCGCCGGTCATCACCAGCCAGAACGGCACCGCAGTAAGGACGACGGAGAGACCGAAGCCGATCAGATAGCTCTGCAGCGAGCCGTGAGCCGCGCCGCCGTGATCGCCATGTCCGTGGCTGGCATTGGCTTCGAGCGTATGAGCTTTGGCGTGAGCTTTTGTTGTCATCGCAGCATTCCCAGGAGATAGACGAAAGTGAAGACGCCGATCCAGACCACGTCGAGGAAGTGCCAGAACATCGAGAGGCACATCAGCCGGCGCCGGTTGGCTTCGATGAGGCCGAAGCGCGCGGTCTGCACCATCAGCGTCACCAGCCAGACGAGGCCGAAGGTGACGTGCAGGCCGTGGGTGCCGACCAGGGTGAAGAATGACGACAGGAAGGCGCTGCGCTGGGGCGTCGCGCCCTCGTGGATCATATGCGCGAACTCGGTGAGCTCGATGCCGAGGAAGGCGAGGCCGAACAGCCCGGTGATGGCGAGCCAGGCTTGCGTCGCGCCGATCCTCGATTTCTCCATCGTCAGCATGGCGAAGCCATAGGTGATCGAGGAGAGCAGCAGCATCGTGGTGTTGAGCGCGACCAGCTTGAGGTCGAACAGGTCCTTCGGCGATGGGCCAGCGGCATAGTTGCCGCCGAGCACGCCATAGGTCGCAAACAGCATCGCGAAGATGAGGCAATCGCTCATCAGGTAGATCCAGAAGCCCAGCATGGTGCTGGCGCCTTCCGGATGATCGTGCTCGTCCACAACGTGAAAGATCGGCTCGGAGTCCTGGGTGGAGACGGTTGTTGCTACGCTCATGTCTGGGCTCCCGCGGCGAGCACGCGTGTCCGCGCGTCTTCAGTCCGCACCACCTCATCCGCCTGGATGTGGAAGTCGCGGTGATAGTTGAAGGTGTGGCCGATCGCGACCGCGAGCAGCGCAACGAAGCTGACGGCGGCGAGCCACCAGATGTACCAGATCAGGCCGAACCCCATCACCGTCGCAAGTCCGGCGAGGATGATGCCGGTGCCGGTGTTGGAGGGCATGTGGATCGGCTTGAAGCCGGTCAGCGGGCGCCTGTAGCCGCGGCGCTTCATGTCCCACCAGGCGTCGTTGTCGTAGACCACGGGCGTGAAGGCGAAGTTGTAGTCCGGCGGCGGCGACGAGGTCGCCCATTCCAGCGTCCGCGCGTTCCAGGGATCGCCGGTGGTGTCCTTCAGCTGCTCGCGGCGCAGAATGCTGACCGCGAACTGCACCAGCATCGCGACGATGCCGAGCAGGATCAGGAACGCGCCGAAGCCCGCGATGATGAACCAGATCTGCAAGGAGGGGTCGTCGAACACGCGGAGCCTTCGGGTCACGCCCATCAGGCCGAGCACATAGAGCGGCATGAAGGCGAAGTAGAAGCCCGAGACCCAGAACCAGAACGACAGCTTGCCCCAGAACGGATCGAGCCTGAAGCCGAACGCCTTCGGGAACCAGTAGTTGATGCCGGCGAACAGGCCGAACAGCACGCCGCCGATGATCACGTTGTGGAAATGCGCGATCAGGAACAGGCTGTTATGCAGCACGAAATCGGCCGGCGGCACCGCCAGCAGCACGCCGGTCATGCCGCCGATCACGAAGGTCAGCATGAATGCCACCGTCCACATCATCGGCAGCTCGAAGCGGATGCGGCCGCGATACATCGTGAACAGCCAGTTGAACATCTTCGCGCCCGTCGGGATCGAGATGATCATGGTGGTGATGCCGAAGAACGAGTTCACGCTGGCGCCGGAGCCCATCGTGAAGAAGTGGTGCAGCCAGACCAGGTAGGACAGGATGGTGATGACGACGGTGGCGTAGACCATCGAGGTGTAGCCGAACAGCCGCTTGCCGGAGAATGTCGCGGTCACCTCGGAGAAGATACCGAACGCCGGCAGCACCAGGATGTAGACCTCGGGGTGGCCCCAGATCCAGATCAGGTTCACGTACATCATCGGGTTGCCGCCGAAGTCGTTCGTGAAGAAGTTGGTGCCGACGTAACGGTCGAGCGACAGCAGCGCCAGCACCGCCGTCAGCACCGGGAAGGAGGCGACGATCAGGACGTTGGTGCAGAGCGAGGTCCAGGTGAACACCGGCATCTTCATCATCGTCATGCCCGGCGCGCGCAGCTTGACGATGGTGCAGATCAGGTTGATGCCCGATAGCGTCGTGCCGACGCCGGCGACCTGTAGTCCCCATATGTAATAGTCGACGCCGACATCGGGACTGTAGCCGATGTTCGACAGCGGCGGGTAGGCGAGCCAGCCGGTGCGGGCGAATTCGCCGACGAACAGCGACATCATCACCAGCACGGCGCCGCCGACCGTCATCCAGAAGCTGAAATTGTTGAGGAACGGGAAGGAGACGTCGCGAGCACCGATCTGCAGCGGCACCACATAGTTCATCAGGCCGGTGACCAGCGGCATCGCCACGAAGAAGATCATGATCACGCCGTGTGCGGTGAAGATCTGGTCGTAGTGATGGGCCGGGAGGTAACCGTCGGAGCCGCCAAAGGCGATCGCCTGCTGCAGCCGCATCATCAGCGCGTCCGCGAAGCCGCGCAGCAGCATCACGATGCCGAGGATCATGTACATGATGCCGATGCGCTTGTGGTCCACGGTGGTGAACCACTCGCGCCACAGATAGGTCCAGAGCCGGAAATAGGTGACGATCGCAAACAGCGCGAGGCCGCCGGTCGCCACCACCGCGAAGGTGCCGACCAGAATCGGCTCGTGGATCGGCAGCGCCTCCAGATTGAGGCGGCCGAAGATCATCTTGACGAGATCGGGATTCATGCGGTCCTCCTCAGGACTCTGATTTCGGACGCTGACCGAGCAGCAAGGATGTCGACGAGGGGTGCGCGGGCGAGAACGGCGGGCGCTTCAGCCCGAAGCCGCGCAGCGGCGTCAGGTCGAGCGGCGCGGTGATCTCGTGCGACGGCGCGTCCTTGATCTCGTCCATCGAACAGATGCCGGCGACGAAGGTCGGCTCGGAGCCGAGCGGCGCGCCGCGGCGGGCGTATTTGTCGTAGGTCAGCGGCAGCGTGTTGTTGAAGCCTTCGCGGCCGAGGCCGCCCTTGGCGTCGATCGCCATCATCTCGCTCATGCACATCTTGCCGGGTTCGACGCACATGTTGAGGACCGCCTTGTAGAGATCGCGGTCGACCGAGCGGTAGAGCCGGACCGGATCGTTCTGGCTCGGACGCTCGAGCTGCAGATAGTCGGTGCGGCCGAGCATATTGGCGCTGGTCTTGGCGGTGGCGATCCACTTGTCGAAATCGGCGCCAGACAGGCTCTTGAAGTCGAAGTGCATGCCGGAGAAGCCGGCGCCGCTGTAGTTGGCGGAGAAGCCGCGATAGGTGCCTTCCTTGTTGGCGACCGCGTGCAGCTTGGTCTCCATGCCGGGCATGGCGTAGATCTGGCCGGCAAGCGCGGGGATATAGAACGAGTTCATCACGGAGGACGCCGTGATGCGGAAGCGGATCGGGCGGTCGACCGGAGCTGCGAGCTCGTTGACGGCGGCGACGCCGTAGTCCGGGTAGATGAACAGCCACTTCCAGTCGAGCGCGACGACCTCGACATTGAGCGGGGCGTCCTTGCTCTCGATCGGCTTGTCGGCGGCGATGCGGCCGAGCGAGCGGTAGGGATCGAGCAGATGGGTGCCCATCCAGGTCAGCGCGCCGAGGCAAATGATGATCAGCAGCGGCGCCGACCAGATCACGAGCTCGAGCTGGGTGGAGTGATCCCACTCCGGCTCATAGGGGGCCGCGGCGTTGGACTGGCGGTAGCGCCAGGCGAAGAACACGGTCAGCGCCATCACCGGAAGCACGATGATGAGCATCAGCACGGTCGAGATGACGACGAGGTCGCGCTGCTGGACGGCGATGTCGCCGGCAGGCGCCAGGACGACGAAATCGCACCCGCCAAGGAGCGCCGCGAACGGCAATAAGGCCAATAATTTCAAGGCGCGCACGGCTCACCCCACTTGAATTTTATGAGTTCCGCCAAGGGGTAGCTGCGATGCAGCAAAGTTCACATTGGACAATTTGTCCAATGTTGCACTGCGGGATGGAGGGTCAGAAGGTGAGGTGGACCGCGTGGCAATCTGCCCGTGGCCTCACTTCTTGTTTGAGCACGGTCTGTTCGGAAAACCGGTTTGATCGTGCTCCAAAGGACGGTTTTCCGGCGATGGCACAAGCCCCAGCAATGGCTCACGGCACCCCGACCGCATCAGGTCACGGGCAGGCGAAACCCGGCGAAATCGCCATCGGCGTCATCATCGGACGCACGTCGGAATTCTTCGATTTCTTCGTCTATGCGATCGCCTCGGTCATCGTGTTCCCGAAGCTGGTGTTCCCGTTCGTCAATGAACTGACCGGCACGCTCTATTCATTCGGCATCTTCGCGCTGGCCTTCGCCGCGCGGCCACTCGGCACCGTCATCTTCATGGCGGTCGACCGCCGCCACGGCAAGGGCGCCAAGCTCGTCATCGCGCTGTTCCTGCTCGGCACCGCCACGGTGGCGCTCGCGTTTCTGCCCGGCTACGACACGATCGGCGTCGCGGCGATCTGGCTGTTGGCCGCCGCGCGCGTGCTGCAGGGTATCGCCTGGGGCGGCGCCTGGGACGGCCTTGCCTCGCTGCTGGCGATGAATTCGCCGGCGCATCGCCGCGGCTGGTACGCGATGGTGCCGCAGCTCGGCGCGCCGCTCGGGCTGATCGTGGCCAGCGCGCTGTTCGCCTTCTTCGCCGGCAACCTCTCGGCGGATGATTTCTTCGACTGGGGCTGGCGCTATCCGTTCTTCGTCGCGTTCGCGATCAACGTGGTGGCGCTGTTCGCGCGGCTGCGCATGGTGGCGACGGATGAATATTCCGAGCTGTTCGAAAGCCGCGATCTCGAGCCGGCGCGGGTCGGCGAGACCATCGCGCAGGAGGGCCGCAACATCCTGCTCGGCGCCTTTGCGCCGCTGGCGAGCTTTGCGCTGTTCCACATGGTCACGGTGTTTCCGCTGTCCTGGGTGTTCCTGTTCACCAAGGAAAGCCCGGTGCGCTTCCTGATCATCGAGATGATCGGCGCCATGGTCGGCGTCGTCGCGATCATCGCCTCCGGCATGATCGCCGACCGCGTCGGGCGCAAGCCGCTGCTGCTCGGGTCTGCGGTCGCGATCGCGGTCTATAGCGGCTTTGCCCCGCAGCTGCTCGATGCCGGCGCGTTTGGCGAAACGGTGTACATGGTGCTCGGCTTCGTGCTGCTCGGCCTGTCGTTCGGCCAGTCGTCGGGCGCGATCGCCTCGAGCTTCGCGCGCAACTATCGCTACACGGCCTCGGCACTGACCTCGGATTTAGCCTGGCTGTTCGGTGCCGGCTTTGCGCCGCTCGCGGCGCTGCTGCTGGCGACGCATTTCGGCTTGATCTCGGCCGGTGCGTACCTGTTGTCGGGCGCGGTGTGGACGCTGCTGGCGCTGTGGCTGAGCGGATTGCGCGAAGCCGAGGGTTGAACTCTTCTCCTTCCCCCTGAAAGGGGGAAGGTTTCCCCACCCGCTTTGCTCTGGCGAGCAAAGCGACCTCCCCTTTTCAAGGGGAGGTGGGCTAGCGGAACAATCCGTCGACGCGGAACGAGTACCCCAGGCCGACGATGTAGTTCGGCGAGTTGCGGCTGAGTCCGAACGCGACATGGAAGTCGACCTGCTGGGTCGGCGTGATCTGGTACAGGCCGCCGGAGTTGATGAGCTGGGTCGGCCGCGCACCGTCGGGATAGTCGCCGACATATTCGGTGAACACACTGATCCGCTCGGTCAGCTTCTTCTCGATCACGAAGGTCGCTTCCGACATGTGCCGGCCGGTCAGCTCGGCAGGGCGGAAGAATTCCGTGAACATGCCGCTGACGCCCCAGCCGTCATGCAACTCCCATGACCACGGCAACTGGATGTAGGGCTGCGCGCCGCGACCGGCGATTTCGGCAGCGCCCGTCGGCAGCGCGACGCCGGCCGTGATCGAGAGGTCGATCTTCCCCGGCAGCGGACTGATCTGCCATTTGATGGCAGGCGCGACGTCGGAAAAGCCCGACGCGCCGGGCGATTTCACGGTGCCGACATAGCTCGGTAGGTCGATCAGCACCTCGAGGCAGGGCGCAATCCCGAGCCGCCAGCGGCTGTTGCTGCCGTCGATGCTGCGGCCACTGCTCCGGCCGGTCAGGTTGATGCCGTTCTCGTTCTGCAGGCTCCCGACCGGCACGACGATACTCGAATTGGTGACGTCGGGCCGGTCGGTCGCGATTTCGTCGCCCGGCTTGGGACAGCCGTCCGCGCGCGCGGCGGTGGCTGCTGCGAGTGTGAGCGCAGCAAGCACGCACCCGAGTTCGGCAAGTCGAGCGACGGCGCCGAACCGATTCTGAAACACTGGGGATGCTCCAATAGCCCGGCGCCGCTGCGGAGGTGGCAGCTTTCGATAGAGATCGGCGGCGCGCGGGGAAATTCCCGGTTGGCTCAAAAATCTTCGTCAGTCGCCGGTCGCGCGAGCGCGCGGCATTCCAGGGAATAGAATCGCGGCATGGCTGCTCCTGTTGTGGTGGCAAACAGGAGAGCCCCGGGAATGAGCATTCGTTCGATCGCAGGCGTGCTGGCGCCGCGGCAAGCCAAAATTGCCGCGATGGCGGCCATCGCGATTCTGCTCGCCCTGAACAGCGCCCGTGCCGCGGGAGATGCGGCGCGCGGCGCCACGCTGTACCAGGGCTGCGGCGATTGCCACTCGATCGACAAGAACGACGTCGGCCCGATGCACAAGGGTGTCGTCGGCCGCCTAGCCGGCTCCGTCGCAGGCTACGACTACTCGCCGGCGCTGAAGAACTCGAAGATCGTGTGGACCGAGGAGAATCTCGACAAATGGCTCACCGGTCCGGACACGATGGTTCCGGGCACCAAGATGTTCTACGAGGTTCAGGACCCGAAGGATCGGGCCGACATCATTGCCTTCCTCAAGGAGAAGGCGAAGTAGAATGTAGCCTGTCGTCCCGGCCTTCGCCGGGACGACAGCGGTGGTGAGGCGCGAGCACGACGCCTCGCGGCCTCAATCCACCACGATCTTGACGCGGTCGCGCGGCTTGACCTGGGCATGGGCGTCGAGGCCGTTGAGCACGCGGAAGCGCTCGGCCGGGTGATCGACGCCGGACATGCGGTGCGACAGCGATTCCACGGTGTCGCCGGGCTGCACGTTAATGACCTTGATGCGCAGCGGGCGCGCGGCCTGGATCTCGTCGAGCGTCAGGCGGCGGAACGAATTGACGGTCTCGCGCGCGTTACGCTCGCTCTCGGTGGACTTCTGCTTGGCGGCGAAGATGAAGCGGTAGACGTCGCTGCCGAAGCGCAGCGCATAGACCTTGAACTGCCACTGGTCGCCATGGGCGGTGGCCGACGCCGCCGGAAAGCCGTTGATGTTGAGGTCCTCGGTCGAGGACTTCTCGACGCCTTCCATCCAGCCCGAATTCAGGTAGTCGCCGAGCGACTGCTCGGCCGGGACCCGCACCACGTCGAAGCGCATCGCCTGGCTGCCGCCCTCGCGCACGCCGATCACCGCCTGCGCGGTGTTGTCGAGCGTGAAATTATCGGGCGCGGTGAAGGTGAAGCCGAGCTTGGGATGCAGGAAGCGGCGGCCGCGCACGAACCCTTCGCTGGGATCCTCGCCATAGACGATGTTGTCGATCGCGGCGAGATAGGTCTCGCGATCGCGCTCGTTGCTCTCGGGCGATGAGTATTGCCGTGCGGTGGTCTGCGCGTTGTTGATGCGCTCGGGCGTCGCCGGATGCGACGAGGTGAAGTCCTGCGCGCGCGGATCGAGCGCGGTCTTGCCGATCTTGAGCGCGGCATTGCGCTCCATCGCGGTCAGGAAGCGCGCCGCGCCGTAGGGATCGAAATGCGCGCGAGCGGCGATCCCGACGCCGATGCCGTCGGCCTCGAACTCCTGCTGGCGCGAGAAGCTCGCCATCGTCAGCTTGGTCTTGGCGAGCGCCAGCGCGGTGAGATCGGGATCGGTGCTCATGTCGGTGACGACGCGCGTCACCACAGCCGCCTGGCGGGCCTGGTCCTCGCGCATCGCCGCGTGCTTGGCCAGCACATGCGCCATCTCGTGGCTCAGCACCGAGGAGAGCTCGGAGGTGTCGCTGGCGAGCGCAATCAGGCCGCGCGTGACATAGAGCTGGCCGGTCGGCAGCGCGAAGGCGTTGACCGCGCCGGAATTGAGGATCGTGACCTTGTAGGCCTGGTCGGGCCGTTCGGAGGCGGCGACCAGCCGCTCGACGGTCTTGCTGATCAGGGCCTCGAGCTTCGGGTCGTCGTAGGCGCCGCCATAGGACGACAGGATGCGCTCATGCTCGCGTTCGCTCGTGGGCGTCTGCTGTACCACGCGGTTCGGCTTTACCGGCGCCGCTGCTGCCGTGGGCGCGGCCTGCTCGAACCGGCCGACATTGCCGCAGGCCGACAGCGTCAGGGCGGCGCAGACGAGCGCCGGCGCAGCCAAAAGGCGGCGGCCAGTCCCCTCTTCACGCCGTCCTGCGCGCTCAATCACGTCAAAAACTCACAAATTGTCCCGTAAAAAGACCGGGGCATGGCCCCTGGGTCTCTTGAGTCCCTTGGGCCTCTAGTTCCCGCCGAGCACTTCAAGCTGCCCCACCCGGAGCAGTTCGATTCGCGGCCCACGTCGTGCTTCCACCCAGCCTCGTACACGAATCTTACGATTTTCCAGAGACTTGGGCGCAAGCCCGGCCGCCTCGAACGCAGGGACTATGCGCCTTGAAATAGTCGCAGCAAAGTCCTGAGTCCAGTTTCGACCGAAATTCAGGTAGGTCGTCGCGCCCGCCTGACGCACGGACAAAACCCTGCCCTCGACCACTGTAAAACGCCCGATCCCGGTCAAAATATCGGCGGAACTTTCGGCGTTTTTTATGACGGTGGCCTCGGCCCAGGTTCCCGATCGGGCGGCCCTGGCCTCGGCCTCGGCCGCCATCAGCGCCGCCGCACAGTCCTTGTCGGCGACCTCGGATGACGCCACAGCGAGGCCCTGGCGCAGCAACTCGCTTTGCACGGGCTTCTCACTGCCTTCGAGGAATGCGTAGGCCAGCTGCCGGCCATAGCGGTCCGGCGTGTCGTCCTGTCCGCGCAGCGTCACCTCGCGGCCGACCAGCAGCGCCGTCAGTGCAGCGATGGTCTTCGCCTTGTCGGCCACCTCGATACCGGCGAGCTTGACCTCACGGGCGTCGTCGAGCCGCAGGCTGCGCGCATCGACGATGGCGGCGACGCGACCCTCGCCCTGAATCTCGAAATTGCATCCAGCCGCTTCGGCGCGTCCGCTGCACGCGCCGATCGCGAGGACGCATGCTGTCATCATCACCGCCCACGGACGGCGACGCCATGCACTATCGCGTGGAGGCGTCATGCGGCACTCGTCACTTCGGCGCGCTCCGCTCGGAGCGTGGTCGCCAACAAGGACAGTCTGACGGAAAGATCGCTTCAGAGCCACCACAAGCGAAGCGAAATCGCATCGAGGGATGCCATCGTTGATTCGGTGGTCAATTTTTCTGCGGCGCTTCTCATCGCGTGCACAGGCGAAATTGGTGTTTCACATCAATGCGTGCCTGTCGCGGGACGAACTCGTCTTCAGCACCCCTTGTCGTGACGAAAATTGCCGTCCGATCGTGCGTCGAGCGGCCCTCACACGCGTCAACCTTACCCATTCATGATTGCAACTCCGTGCGCGGAATGAGAATTCGTTATTGTTGCCAATGACTTGCGGCGCAAGGTAACTATTCGGCAATTTTTTGAAAGGCGACCGATTGCGGTCGCTCACGCATATTGCCGAGGTCCTTGTGTCGAATCCCGTTGTTCTGACGCTGACGACCAGCGATCCGCTGCACGATTATCTCCAGCTCTACAACGCGATCTCGGCGATCAGCGTCGGTGGTGGTCTGGCTGCGGCCAACACCGATTACGTCATCAACTTCTCGCTCTCGTCCGGCGCGCGCACGCTGCAATTGCTGGACGATCTGCCGGCCATCAATCTGATGAACGGCTCAACGCTGACCTTCGACGGCAACTCCGACTACAACAATCAACTCGGCGGACAGGACTATAGCGACATCGTCGATGCGCGCGGCTATCAAGGCTTCGTCGTCACATCAGGCACGGTGACGTTCAAGAACCTCACGATCGTCAACGCGGTTGCGAGCGGCGGCAATGGCGGGGTCGGCGGTGGCGGCGGCGGCGCGGGCCTCGGCGGCGGCCTGTTCGTCGGACAGAACGCCAACGTCACGCTGAACAACGTCAATTTCGGCAGCAACACGGCCAAGGGCGGCGATGGCGGCGTGGTCGATCCGGCCGGCGGCGGCGGCGGTGGCGGCGGCATCGGTGCCGATGGCGGCAGCGGCAATGGCGGCGGTGGTGGTGGCGGCGGCTTCGGCGGCCAAGACTATTACGGCTATCACGGCAATGGCGGCAGCGGTTACAGCGAGGCGGGCTCCGACAGCCAGCATCCCTCGACCGGGGCGCAGACCGCGGGCGGCACACCGGCGACGATCGAAGGTGCGGCGGGCGGCGGACAGGGCGCCGACAATTACGGCGGCTCAGGCTACGGAGCACATGCCGGCGGTGGCGCGAGTGGCGGCGGTGGTGGCGGCGGTGTCGGTGGCGGCGGCGGCGGCATCGGCGGCGCCAACTCGGTGGGCGGCGGCCCCTCGGGCACCCTGATCGGCTTCGGCGGCGCCGGCGGCATGGGCGGCGGTGGCGGCGGCGGCATTTATGGCGGCGGCAATGGTGGTTTCGCCGGCGGAGGCGGCGGCTCCGGTAACGGCAGCGGATACGCGCATACCGGCGGCAATGGCGGTTTCGGCGGCGGAGGCGGCGGTTCGAACGGCACGCCCGGCACCGGCGGATTCGGCGCCGGCAGCGGCTCGCTCGCCGGCGGCGGTGGCGGCGGCCTTGGCGCCGGCGGCGACATCTTCGTTCAACAAGGCGGCACGCTGACCGTCATCGGCGGCACCTTGATGGATGCGACCGAGACCGGCGGCACCGGTGCCAATGGTGCGGGCAACGGCTCCGCCTATGGTGACATCTTCATCCAGGGCACGATGGTCGTCACGCCGACGCACACCGTTTCCACGGTCTTCGAGGGATTGCAGACCGTCACCACGCTGACGATCGGCGACAGCATCGCCGATGAGCGGGGTATCAGCGGCAGCGGCACCACTGGCAAGCTGGTCGTCTCCGGCGGCGGTACGCTGACGTTGACGGGTGCGAGCACCTATGTCGGCGGCACGCAGATCGATGCCGGCAACACTCTCTCGATCACGGCCGACAACAACATCGGCGGTTCGGCCGGTGCGCTGATCCTCAACGGCGGCACGCTGACCACGACCGGCGGCTACACCTTCACCCACAACATCCAGGTCACCGCCGCTGGCGGCACCTTCGACATCTCGTCCGGCACGATTGCCGACACCGGCGCGATCAGCGGCTCCGGTACGTTCACGCTGTCGGGCGCCGGCACGTTGCAGCTCGGGCTCGGTCAGCTCGCGGGGTTGACCGGGACGCTCAACCTGAGCAGCGCGCATCTTTCGCTGACGACGGGCGGCACGTTCGACGACTCAATTTCGGTCGGCGGCAGCTCGCTCCTGAAGATCGCGAACGGCGCAACCGTCACCGATACCGCCCTGATCAGTGGCGGCGGCAATCTCGGCATCGACGGCGGCGGCACCTTCGTGCTCGGCCATGCCAACACTTATGGCAGCACGACGATCTATTCCGGCACAGTGTGGCTTGCGACGGCCGGCGCAGCCGGCACCGGCAACATCTCCTTCACGACCGGCCTTCCCGGCACGCTGAAGATCGACGACGCCGCGCTGACCGGCAACGCGCTCACCAACAGCATCTCCAACTTCAATCCCGGCCAGTCCATCGACCTGACCGGGCTGCACTACAACACCCAGAATACCTCGCTCAACACGGTCAGTCTTTCCGGCAACACGCTCTCGATCTCGAACGGCACAGTGACGGATACGCTGACGGTGAACGGGCTCGACGGCGGCGCCCGCTTCCAGCTTTCGCAGGATGCGAATGGCGGCACGGTCGTGCAGCTTGTGTCGACCCGCGTCTTCAATGTCTCAAACGTCACCGAGCTCAATGCGGCCATCCTGCAGATGGATTCCGGCGGCCAGAACGCCGCGCCGAATGCCAACTACACCATCAACATCACCGCCAGCTTCAGCCTCTCGTCGGAGCTGTACGCGCTCAATCTCTTGAGCGGATCGAGCGTCACCATCAACGGCAGCGACGGCCACGGCGGCACGCACACGATCGACGGCCTCAACGCCCAGCGTGGGTTCTTCGTCTATGCGGGCAACGTCAATCTCGAGAACCTGACCATCCAGAACACGGTGGCGGCCGGCGGCGGCATCATCCAGGGCGGCGGCGGCGGTGGCGCCGGGCTCGGCGGCGCCCTGTTCGTCTCGGCGAACGGCAGCGCCACGATCGACAATGTCGTATTTCACAACAGTGCCGCGATCGGCGGCAATGGCGGAACCGGCAGTACCGCGAGCAACGCCAACATCGACGGCTTCGGCGGTGGTGGCGGCATGGGGGGCCAAGGCGGAAACAGCAGCGGTGGCGGCATCGGCCTTCACGCACAGGGTGCGAACTCTGCCGCATTTCAGAACGGGGCCGCTGGCATCGTTCCCGGCGCCGCGGGGGGCGGCAAAGGCGTCGACGGCTACCTGATCCTGTTCGGAGGCGGGACCATGCTTTACTGGTATGGCGGAACGGGCGGCGCCAATGGCGGCGGCGGCGGCGCGGGTGGCTTCTTCGGCAACAACAACCGCGCGCACGGTACCGGCGGTGGCGTCGGCGGCGGCAACGCAATCGACGGCGGCAATGGTGGCTACGGCGGTGGCGGCGGGGCGTTCGGCAATGGTGGCTTCGGTGGCGGCGGCGGCTATGGCGGCGGTGGCGGCTTCGGCGGCGGTGGCGGCGTCAGCGGGCTCGGCGGCTTCGGCGGCGGTGATGGCACGGCGGGTGGGGGTGGCGGCCTCGGCGCTGGTGGCACCATCTTCGTTCAGCAAGGCGGCTCGCTGACCGTCAAGGGCGGCTCGCTGTCGAACGATTCCGGCTTCAGCGCCGTCAAGGGCGGCACCAATGGCATCGGCCAGGCCAGCGGCTCGGGTTTCGGCTCCGGCATCTTCATCCAGGGCAACAACAATCTCAGCTTCACGCCGGCCAGCGGCCAGACGCTGACGGTCGTCAACGACATCGCGGACCAGAGCGGCAATGGCGGCACCGGTGCCAATGCGGGCGTCGGCGGTCTCGTTATCAGCGGCGGCGGTACCGTCATCCTCGGCGGCAACAACACCTACACCGGCAATACCACGGTCAGCGGCGCCGACACCCGGGTGTCGATCTCCGCCAACGTGAATCTCGGCGCGGTGACCAATGTGCTGAAGCTTGGCGACGGCACCGGTATCAGCTTCACCGACGGCTTCACGCAGACCCGCAACATCACCGTCGCGGGCGATCCGGTCTTCAACGTCGCCGCCGGCGAGACCGTTACCCAGAGCGGCGTCATTTCCGATGGCACGACGCCTGGTGATGTCGAGGTGACCGGTGGCGGCCGGTTGGTGCTGTCCGCGCACAACACCTATTCGGGCGGCACCGTCATCAAGGGCTCCATCCTGGAGCTGGCGGCGAACGGCGCGGCAGGGACCGGCGCGATCGCCTTCACCGACGGCAGTACCGAAAAACTCGTGCTCGATGCCGCGGCATTCTCCGGCGCCTCCTTCAGCACGTCGATCACCGGCTTTGCCGGCGGCGACACCATCGACTTCGGCAACATCGCCTATGATGCCACGACGACGCTGTCCTATGCGAACGGCGTGTTGCTGGTGAAAAGCGGCAGCGGCACGACGCTCGCATCACTGAACCTGAGTTTTGGCGCTGGCGCCTCGGCCGGCTCGCTGATGCTGGCGTCCGACGGCTCGGCCTCTCCGCATCTCGAGATCCGGTCACAGGCGAGCATCGCCTCGGTCACTTCTGACACCACCGATCATCTCACGATCCTGAACGCCGGCAAGGTAGTGACCATCACCGTCAACTTCAGCAACACGGTGAACGTGACCGGCGCGCCGGAGTTGCTGCTCAACGACGGCAAGGCCGCGACCTATCTGAGCGGCAGCGGCTCGCAGGCGCTGGTGTTCAGCTACACGGTGCAGGACGGCGACAGCACGTCCGATCTTCAGGTGCAGAGCCTCTCGCTCAACGGCGGCACGATCAGGGATCCCGGCGGCCAGGACGCCGACGTGACCCATGCGGCGACCGACCTGCATCTCGTGATCGACGCGATCGCGCCGACCGTGTCGGTTGCGGCGAGCTCGACCGCACTGCTGGCCGGGCAGACCTCGATTGTCACCTTCACCTTCTCCGAGGCGGTCACCGGCTTTGCGCTGACGGACACGACGGTGAGCGGCGGCGCGCTGAGCAACCTCGTGCATGTCGGCGTCAACGCCGCGCACCAGGACATCTACACGGCAACCTTCACACCCGACGTGACCAACGCCGAGGCGGGCTCGGTGCAGGTCAACGCGTCAAGCTATACCGACAGCGCCGGAAACGCCGGCGCGGCAAGCAGCGCGATCAGCTTCACCGGCGATACCAAGGCGCCGACGGTGGCGGTTGCAGCCGATCACACCACGCTGGTTGCCGGCGATAGCGCGGTTGTCACGTTCACCTTCTCCGAGGCCGTCGGCGGCTTTGGATTGGGTGATGTCACCGTCCAGGGCGGTACGCTGGGCAATCTCACCCATATCGGCGTCGATGGCTCCGGCCACGACGTCTACACCGCGACCTTCACGCCCGATGTGACCAACACCGAGGCAGGTTCGGTGCAGGTCAATGCGTCAAGCTATAGCGACGTTGCCGGCAATTCCGGCGCGTCGAGCAACACGATCAACTTCAGCGGCGACACCAAAACGCCGACCGTGTCGGTTTCAGCTGACCATGGTACGCTGCTTGCCGGCCAGACCGCGGTCGTGACCTTCACCTTCTCCGAGGCCGTCGCGGGCTTCGCGCTCGGCGACATCAGCGTCAGCGGCGGCGCGTTGGGCAGCCTTGTCCATGTCGGCGTCAACGGCGCCGGCCAGGACATCTACACCGCGACCTTCACGCCCGACGTCACCAACGCCGAGGCTGGCTCGGTGCAGGTCAATGCATCGAGCTATAGCGATACGGCCGGCAACGCCGGCGCTGCCAGCAACGCCATCAACTTCACCGGTGACACGCTGGCGCCGACGGTCTCCGTCACGCTCAATCCCGACACGGTGCTGGCCGGCGACCTCTCGGTCGCGACTTTCACCTTTTCGGAGGCGGTGTCGGGCTTCGCCCTTGGCGACATCACCGTCCATGGCGGCGCGCTGAGCAATCTCGTGCATGTCGGGCTCAACGGCGCTGGGCAGGACGTCTACACCGCGACCTTCACGCCCGATGTCAGCGACACCGAGACCGGCTCGGTGAAGGTGAATGCGTCCGGTTACGGCGATGTGGCCGGCAATGCCGGCGCGGCAAGCAACACCGCGACGATCGGCGGCGATACGCTGGCGCCGACGGTGTCGATCGCGGCTGACCGTCACGCGCTGCTGGCGGGCCAGACCGCGCTGGTGACGTTCACTTTTTCCGAACAAATCGCGAGCTTCGCGCTCGGTGACGTCACGGTGCATGGCGGGGCGTTGGGCAATCTGCTCCATGTCGGCGTCAACGCATCGGGCCAGGACGTCTACACGGCAATTTTCACGCCGGACGAAAGCAACACTGAAGCGGGCTCGGTGCAGGTCACCGCCGCGAGCTATACGGATGTTGGCGGCAATACCGGTGCGGCGAGCGGCACCATCAGCTTCACTGGCGATACCAGGGCGCCGACGGTGTCGGTTGCCGCGAGCCCGAGCACGGTGCTTTCGGGCCAGACTTCGGTTGTCACCTTCACCTTCTCCGAGCAGGTCGCGGGCTTTGCGCTCAGCGATACCGTCGTCGCCGGCGGCACGGTGACCAATCTGGTCCATGTCGGGCTCAACGTGTCGGGGCAGGACGTCTACACCGCGACCTTCACGCCCGATATCAACGACGTCGTGGCGGGCTCGATCCGGGTCACCGCCGCAAGCTATGCCGACGTATCAGGCAATGCCGGCGCGGCGAGCAATACCGCGACGATCGGTGGCGACACGCATCCGCCGACGGTATCGGTGGCGGCCGATCACACCCTGCTGCACGCCGGCGACGCCGCGTTGATGACGTTCACCTTCTCCGAGGCGGTCGCAGGTTTCGGACTCGGCGATGTCACGGTCCATGGCGGACTGCTGGGCAGCCTCGTCCATGTCGGCATCAATGGCGCGGGCCACGATATCTACACAGCGACCTTCACCGCCGATGTCACCGACGATCTGTCGGCCGATCTTTCGGTTGCCGGGGCGAGCTACACCGACATCGCCGGCAACGCCGGCGGAGCGAGCAACGCGGTCAGCTTCACCGGCGACACCAAGGCGCCATCGGCGCCGACGCTGGCGCTGCACCGCGACACCGGCGTCTCCAGCGCCGACCACATCACCAGCAATCCGCTGATCGATTACACCAAGTTCGATGCGGCCGACACGCTGCGCTACAAGGCCGACGGCGCCTCGGGCTTCTCCACGGCGGCGCCGGTCTTTACGGCTGATGGTATGCACCCCGTCACGGTGCAGGAGGTCGACGCCGCCGGCAATGTCAGCGCGTCGTCGAGCCTGACGTTCACCCTCGACACCACGGCGCCCCATCTCGCCGGGATCACGGCGACGCCCTCCGGCGGCGTCGCGGCGCCGGGTTCGCTGGTGCAACTGACGGTCGGCTTCAACGAGGCGGTGCATGTCAATGGCGGCACGCCGAGCCTGACGCTGAACGATGGCGGCACCGCAATCTACGACGCCGCGGCGACGGCGCTGCTCGGCGATTCCTCGAAGCTGGTATTCGATCACATCGTGTCATCGACGGATCGGGCCGGATCGCTGGCGGTGACCGGCTTCGCCGCCGATGGCGCCGATGTCGTCGACCTGCCCGGTAATGCGGCCTCGCTTTCGGCGGTGTCCGCCGTGTTCGACGCCCTGCATATCAACGAGACCATCGTGCCGGCCTACACACTCGGGGCTATTACCCGGCCGGAATTGCATCTGGATCTGGGCGGTCGCATCATCATGGATGCAACGGCATCGGCATTCGCCGGACATTATGGCATGCAGTACCTGTTCCTCGGCCTGCCGGCGGGAACGCCCCATCAGACCGTTCCCGACTTTCATCTCTGATCGCAGCGCCGCCGCAAGCTCCGGCGCGGCGCTTCATTCCGCTTAGTGGAAAACAGATTGCTGCCGCTGCGGCTTGCTGCAGTGCAGGCCATGCGGCATGATCCGGCCCTCGAAACGGACCTGATGGAACGAGGTCCGCGCTGCAAGGGAGGATTGGAATGAGACGAGTTTTGGCCGGCGTTTTGGCCTGTGCGTTTGCGATCTCGGCGAATGCGTCGCTGGCGCAGGACAAGCCTCCGCTGAAGCTCGGCGGCATCCTCGATATGTCGAGCCTCTATGCCGACATCACCGGTTCGGGCAGCGAAACCGCTGCCAAGATGGCGGTGGAGGATTTCGGCGGCGAGGTGCTCGGCCGCAAGGTCGAGATCGTGGTCGGCGACCATCTCAACAAGGCTGACCTCTCCGCCAACATCGCCCGCGACATGATCGATAACCAGGGCGTCGAGATGATCTTCGACGTCGCGGCCTCCGCGACCGCGCTCGCCGCTGCCGAAATCGCCAAGGCGCGCAACAAGATCATCATGTTCAACGGTCCGGGTTCGATCCGCCTCTCCAACGAGGCCTGCGGCCCCTATACCGTGCACTACGTGTTCGACACCTTCGCGCAGGCCAATGTGACCGGCCTTGCCGCGGTGAAATCCGGTCTCGATACCTGGTTCTTCCTTACCGCGGACTACGCGTTCGGTCAGGACCTGGAAAAGGACACCAGCAACGTCGTGGTGAAGTCGGGCGGCAAGGTGCTCGGCAGCGTGCGGCATCCGATCAACACCTCGGATTTCTCGTCCTTCCTGCTGCAGGCGCAGGCGTCGAAGGCCAAGGTGATCGGCCTTGCCAATGCCGGCGGCGACACCATCAACGCGATCAAGCAGGCAGCCGAATTCGGCCTCACCAAGAGCGGCCAGAAACTGTCGCCGCTATTGGCCTTCGTCACCGACATCGACAGCGTCGGGCTCGATACCGCGCAGGGCCTGTTGCTGGCGGAAGCCTTCTACTGGGATCTCAACGACGACAGCCGCGCCTTCACGAAGCGCTTCATGGAGCGCACCAAGCGGGTGCCGACCTCGGCACAGGCCGGGGTCTATTCCTCGGTGACGCACTATCTCAAGGCGGTGAAGGCCGCCGGCACCACCGATGCGGCCGCCGTCATGAAGGTGATGAAGGAGAGCTCGATCAACGACATGTTCACCAAGAACGGCAAGATCCGCGAGGACGGCCGTATGGTGCACGACATGTATTTGTTCGAGGTCAAGAAGCCGTCGGAATCGAAGGGCCGCTGGGACGACTACAAGCTGGTGGCGACCGTGCCGGGCGACCAGGCCTTCCAGCCGCTGTCGGAGTCGCGCTGCCCGCTGGTGAAGAAGTGACGAAGTGACGAAGTCACACAGTCATCCCGGGGCGTGCGAAGCACGAACCCGGGATCTCGAGGTTCCGGGTCTGGTGCTTACGCACCATCCCGGAATGACGGATTCAAAATAACAACGAAAGGCAAAACGCCATGAGCGATAATCAGATGGTCCTCCAATCCCTCGACAAGGGCCTGCTCACCATCACCATGAACCGCCCCGATCGGCGCAACGCGCTCAATCCCGACATGACGCGCGGCCTCGTCGAGGCGGCGCGGCGGGCGCAGGACGATACCGAGGTGCGCGCCGTGCTGATCCGGGGCGCCGGCGGCACCTTCTGCGTCGGCGGCGACGTCAAGTCGATGGCGGAAGGCCGCGCCCCGCTGCCGTTCGAGGCCAAGATGGCCAACCTGCGCCGCGGCATGGAGGTCTCGCGCATCCTGCACCAGATGCCGAAGCCGGTGGTGGCGCAGCTCGACGGCGCCGCGGCCGGCGCCGGGCTTTCGATCGCGCTGTCCTGCGATCTCCGCGTTGCCGGCGCCTCCTGCAAGATCACCACCGCCTTCGCCAAGGTCGGCTTCTCCGGCGACTACGGCGGCACCTACTTCCTGACCAAGATGCTCGGCAGCGCGAAAGCGCGCGAGCTCTACATGATGTCGCCGGTGCTGTCGGCGCAGGAAGCATACAATCTCGGCATGGTCTCCAAGGTGGTGCCTGATGCCGACGTCGAGGCCGAGACGTTGGAGCTGGCGCGGTCGCTGGCGCAGGGCCCGTCAGTGGCGCTCGGCTACATCAAGCGCAACATCAACAATGCCGAGACCATGACCCTCGAAGCCTGCTTCGACGGCGAGGCGATCCACCACACGCGTGCCGGCGAGACCACGGACCACAAGGAAGCGGCAAAAGCCTTCGTCGAGAAGCGCAAGCCCACCTTCCAGGGGCAGTAGACCATGGCCGAGTACATGCGGCTGCGGCAGATCTGCCTGGTGGCGCCGCAGCTTGCGCCCGTGATCGCGGACATCTCCGCGATCATGGGCCTCGACGTCTGCTATCGCGACGGCAACGTCGCGAAATACGGCCTCGAGAATGCGCTGCTGCCGGTCGATACCATCCTGCTCGAAGTCGTCGCGCCGTTCCAGCCGGGGCCGGGCACGGCGGCCGGCCGCTTCATCGAGAAGACCGGCGGCCGCGGCGGCTATATGGCGATCTTCGTTTGTGAGGATCCCGACGCGCGTGGCGCCAAGGCCAACGCGATGGGCGTGCGCACCGCCAACGTGATCACGCACGCGCCGTATCACGGCGTGCAGCTGCATCCGCGCGACTGCCGAGCCGCCTTCATCGAGTTCAACCACACCGACGGCAGCGACGACGTGCTGGGGCCGTACCCGCCGGCCGGCCCCGACTGGCAGAAGTCGATCCGCAAGGACACGACTTTGGCGCTGACCACGGTCGAGATGCAGAGCCCCGAGCCTGAGGCGTTGGCGACGCATTGGGGCAGGATCATCGGCATTCCCGCCGATGGTGCCGTGGTGAAGCTGCCGAACAGCACCTTCCGCTTCGTCAAGGGCGACAGCGAGATCATGAGCGGCTTGACGTTCAAGGTCGCCGACAAGGCGAAGGTGCTGGAGGCCGCGAAAGCCAGAGGCTGTGCGGTGAAGGGCGACGGGTTCCTGCTCTGCGGCGTGACGTTCAAGCTGACGGCGTGACGTCGTAGCCCGGATCCAGCGAAGCGAAATCCGGGGCCGCGCTCTTCGCGGATAGACCGGCCCCCGGATTGCGCTCCGCTCCATCCGGGCTACGCATCTTTCTCCCGTCATCCTGAGGAGCCGCGAAGCGGCGTTTCGAAGGATGCACGGCCCGGCTGGTGGCCATGCACCCTTCGAGGCTCTCTTCGATCGCACCTCAGGGTGACGGTGAACGATTGGCGCTTGCGGGGAGAGCGGTTGAGCTCGCTGTAGCGATCCAATATCGTCAAGAGCAACAACAACAATCGGGAACACGCTCCCCATGCCGCATCCGCTCGATACCTTCTTCGCCCCAAAAAGCATCGCGCTGATCGGCGCCTCGCGCGATCATGAGAAGATTCCCGGGCGGCTGCTCGCGATGCTGCGCAAGAACGGCTATCCCGGCGCGCTCTATCCGATCAATCCGAACTATGACGAGATCGACGGGCTGAAATGCTTCAAGTCGGTCGCCGAGATCGGCGCGCCGATCGATCTTGCCGTTATCGTCATTCCCGCCCGTGCAGTGCTGCCGGCGCTGGAGCAATGCGCCGCCGCGGGCGTGAAGAACGCGGTCATCATCTCGTCCGGCTTTGCCGAGGAAGGTGGCGACAGCGCTGACATGCAGGATGCGATCGTCGCGCTGGCGAAGCGGACCGGGATGCGGATCAGTGGCCCTAACGCCGAAGGGTTTTACAGCCAGGCGCAGAAGGTCGCCGCGACCTTCAGCCCGACCGTCGACGTCAAGCCGGATGCGCCCGATCTGGTCGCCAGCAAGCGGCGGATCGGCATCGTCGCGCAGAGCGGCGGCATCGGCTTTGCGATCTATCATCGCGCCAAGGCGCTCGGCGTCGCGCTGAGCTATGTCGTCAGCGCCGGCAATGAGAGCGATCTCGGCGCCGGCGAGTTCCTCGACTACATGGTGCAGGATGCCTCGACCGACGTGATCCTGCTGTTCATCGAGGGTATCCGCGACGTCGACAAGTTTTTGGCGGCGGCGAAGCGCGCGGCAGAGCTCAAAAAGCCCGTGATCGTCACCAAGGTCGGGCGCTCCGGCGCCGGCGAGCGCGCGGCGGCCTCGCACACCGCGAGCATGGCGGGTTGGTCGGCGGCCTATGATGCGGTGTTCGCGAAATACGGCTTCATCGTCTCCAACGACCTCGACGAGGCCGTGACCATTGCCGCGGTTCTGACCACCAATCCGCTGCCGAAGGGCGATCGCGTCGCGGTGCTGACGGTGTCCGGTGGCGCCGGCATCTGGGGCGCCGATACCGTCTCGATGCAGGGCCTGCGCGTGCCGGAGCTTTCAGCCGCGATCCAGAGCCAGATCAAGCAATGGATGCCGTCCTACGGCGCGGCGGGCAATCCGGTCGACGTGACCGCGCAGGGCGTGTCATCCGGCGGACTGCAGAAGAGCATCGAGCTGTTCGACACGTCTGATGAAGTGGACGCGACGCTGGTGGTGCTGTCGCTGTCGAGCGAGACGCGGATGCCGTTCAAGGAAGCCGAGCTGAAGCCGGTGATCGCGGCGCAGAACAAGCCGGTGGTGTTCTATTCCTACACGCTGCCGTCGCAATTCGCGCGGCAGGAGCTGGCGAAGTCGGGCGTGGTGGTGCTCTCGGGACTGACCCATGTCGGCGTCGCAATGCGGCGGCTGGCGGACTATGCCGGCTTCAAGCCCGCGCCGGAGATCTCGGCATCAGCGTCGCCGGCGCACGATCTCTCCATGCATCTCACGTCGAAGACGTTGTCGGAATATGACAGCAAATCGCTGCTGCGCGCGGCCGGCATTGCGCTGCCGGATGAGGTGCTGGTGACCGACCGCGACGGGCTCGACGCTGCGATCGAGCGCGCCGGATTTCCACTGGTCATGAAGATCCAGTCGCCCGCGATCGCGCATAAGAGCGAGGTTGGCGGCGTCCGCGTCAACATCGCCGCCAAGGGCGCGGCATTCACGGCCTATCGCGACATGCTGGAGACGGTGCAGAAGCAGCGGCCGGGCGCTGAAATCCAGGGCGTGCTGGTCGGGCCGATGGCCAGGAAGGGCGTCGAGATCATCGTCGGCACCATGACGGACGCGACCTTCGGGCCGATGGTGATGGTGGGGCTCGGCGGCATCACCACCGAACTGTTCAAGGACGTGGTCTATCGCCCCGCGCCGGTGAGCCCGGCTGAAGCGAGCACGATGCTGGAGACGCTGAAGGCCGCGCCGCTGCTGCGCGGCTTCCGCGGCGCGCCGAAGGCCGATGTCACGGCACTGGCGCGTTTGATCTCGCAGATTTCAGTGCTGGCGGCGCAGCATGCGAACGAGATAGCCGAGATCGAGGTCAATCCGGTGCTGGTGCACCCGGAGGGGCAGGGCGTGACGATCGTCGATGCGCTGGTGGTGCCGAGGGGTTAGCTAGATATCTCCCCGGTGTCGTCCCGGCGTTCGCCGGGACCCATAACCACCGAAGTGAGTTGTAAGAGAAGCCGACGGCGCTTGTGCCCCTTCCGCGGGCCGCGGCGTATGGGTCCCGGCTCCCGTGCGCAATTGCGCACTAGGCCGGGACGACCCGTGGAGAGAGCGGCGCTTGCGGCTACCGCCCCTTGAAGTTGGCGACGCGACGCTCGGCGGTGGCCTTGACGCCTTCCTTGAAGTCTTCGGTCGCGCGCAGCTTGGTCTGCTCGGCGAGCTCATGGTTGGTTGCGGCGAGCACGCGGTCGGCGAGGCCGGCGCGCATGGTGGCGCGGGTCGAGACCAGGCCGAGCGGCGAGCATTCGGCGATCTCCTGCGCGAGCTTCATCGCTTCCGCCCGCACCTGATCCTGCGGCACCAGCACATTGGCGAGGCCCCAGCGATAGGCCTCTTCGCCGGTGACGCGGCGGCTGGTGTAGAACATCAGCTCGGCATTGTTCTTGCCGATCAGTTCCGGCAGCGTTGCGGTCAGGCCGAAGCCCGGATGGAAGCCGAGCTTGGTGAAGTTGGCCGAAAAGCGTGCCTCGGGGCAGGCGACGCGGAAGTCGGCGGAGACGGCAAGGCCGAGGCCGCCGCCGATCGCGGCGCCATGGATCGCCGCGACGATCGGCTTCTTGTTGCGGAAGATGCGCACCGCCTGAACGTAGAGATGGTTGATCGGCAGGTTGGAAGCCGGATCGCTCTTGGCGCGCTCCTCCTGCTCCTGGCGGGCCGGATCGCCGAAATTGGCACCGGCGCAGAACGCCTTGCCTTGCGCCGCCAGCACCGAGGCGCGGATCTCGATATTGTTGTCGAACTCCTCCAGCGCGTCGGCGATCTGGTTGATTAGCGCGACGTCGAAGAAGTTCAGCGGGGGTTTCCGGATTTCGATCAGGCCGACATGGCCGTGGGTTTCGACGCCGATATCAGTGTACTTGGTCATGATCTGTCCTCGTTGAATTAGCGCAGGCGAGCCCGCGCGGCTAGCGCAGGCCAAGTCCGCGGGCGATGATGCCGCGCAGCACTTCGGTGGTGCCGCCCTGGATCGTCAGCTTGGGCGCGGTCTTGATGGCGAAATCGAGCTGCTTTTCCAGCGTCTCGCGGTTGGTCGCGGTCTCCTCGACGAAGGCGGCGAGATCGCGGACGCGATGCGGCAGCTGCTGCTCCCACACCGTGCCGATGTCCTTGACGATCGAGGCCTCCACCACCGGCTCCTTGCCGGCCTGCAGCATGCCGGCGACCGACACCGACATGCGGCGCATTGTGTGCACCTGCGCCACCAGGCGTCCGATGCCCTCGGCGCTGCGGGTGTCCGGGTTCTTGCCGACCGCGCGCACGAGCTCGGTGAGCACGTAATAGGTCTCGAGGAAGCGCTCGGGACCACTTCGCTCATAGGCGAGCTCCGACGTCGCCTGCTTCCAGGCGCCATCGACCTCGCCCAGCACGTGATCGTCGGGCACGAAGTAGTCGGTGAACACGACCTCGTTGAACTCGAACTGGCCGGTGATCTGGCCGATCGGATTCACCTGGATGCCCGGCTGCTTCATCTTGACGAGGAACTGGGTCAGGCCGTGGCGGCGGTTTTCCTTGGTCGGCGGCGAGGTACGGAAGATCGCGATCATGTAGTCGGCGATGTGCGCCGACGAGGTCCAGATCTTGGTGCCGTTGATCAGATAGCCGCCGTCGGTCTTGGTGGCGCGGGTCTTCGCCGCGAACAGGTCAGAGCCGGAGTTCGGCTCGCTCATGCCGATGGCGAAACAGACCTCGCCGCGGCAGATGCGCGGCAGGATGTCCATCTTGATGTGCTCGGGCGCGTATTTCAGCAGCACCGGCCCGCTCTGGCGGTCGGCGACGAAGAAGCGCCGGGTCGGCGCGTTCGCCACCCGCATCTCCTCGGTGACCACGTAGCGCTCGAGGAACGAGCGCTCCTGGCCGCCATATTTCTTCGGCCAGGTCATGCCGAGCCAGCCCTTGGCGCCGACGCGACGGGAGAATTCCGGCGCGTCATTGTCCTCGCGGTTCGGCGCGTGGGGATCGAAGGTGCCGGCGGCGATTTCCTCGGCGAGGAAGGCGCGCACCTCCTTGCGGAGCTGCTCGCATTTTTCCGGCAGGCGGATCGGATCGAAACGAAGGGCTGCAGTCATGATGTCCAGTCCTGATCTTTCTGCCTGATCTCAGCGCGAAGCCACCAGCGGCCACAATTCATCGGCGCCACGATTCGCGACGAGCTTGCCGAGCTCGACCGCCCAGTAGCTCTCCGAGCCGAAATCGTCGCGCCAGGCCAGCGCCCGCAGCGAATAGCGGTGCAGGATGTGCTCGATGGTGAAGCCGATCGCGCCATGCACCTGATGCGCGATGCCGCTGCCCTTCTCCGCCGCTTCCGAGCAGCGGACCTTGGCCGCTGCGGCCTCCAGGAACACCGCATCAGTGTCCAGCGACTTGGCATTCACGATCGTGTCCGCCGCGGAGGTTGCGGCAGCGAGTGCCGCGGCGTTTTCGCCGGCGAGCCGGGCGAGGTTGTGCTGCACCGCCTGGAATTTCGAGATTTTCTTCTCGAAGGCGATGCGCTCATTGGAATAGCGCACGGAAATGTCGAGCATCGCTTCCAGCGCGCCGGCGATCTGCAGGCTGCGCACCACGCCGCCCATCAGCATCAGCGTGGACTGGTCAAAACCCTTCGGCGCCGGCCTGGTCGTGACCGGCTGCACCTTATCGAGCGTGACAATGTCGTTATGATCGCCGCCGAGCCCGATGCCGGATTCGATCCGGCACTTCGCTGCATCGATCAGCGCGATCGACACGCCGCCATTGCCTTCAGCCAGCACCGCGAAATGTTTTGCGTCCTTGGCGAACGGCACGCCGCGGGCGCGGCCGGAGAGCGAGCCGTCGGCGTTGAGCGTCACGCGGTCCTTCGGGCTTGCCGGCAGCACGGTCATCTCGCCTTCGGGAGAGGCGATCCTGGCTTGCGTCAGCAGCCAGCCGGCCAGCATTGTTTCGGCCAGCGGAACAGCGATCGCATGCCGCCCAGCGACGTTGAGGACGCTGAATCCTTCGGCGAGGCTGGCGCCGGAACCGCCGAGATCGTCGGGCACCCAGGACAGCGGCAGGCCGGCTTCGGTCAGCGCCTGCCACAGCGGCGCCTTCCATGCGCCCTGCTTGTCGTGATTGATGGTTTGGGCATCCGCGAGATCGGCGAAAATCTTTTCCGCGGTCTCGGCGACGATGTTTTCACTCTCCGCCACAGCGTTCCTCGTGTTGATTGGCTCGGGCTGGCTGTTCGGCCATGCCCTGCTCGCGATGTTGTCTTGCGCTCAATGATGCGGAAAAGCCATAGCCGTGACAAGCGCTGCCCGCAGGGCCACTTGCGCGGATGGCATGAAGCCGGACTTGGCGCATGAATTCCGCATAGTGAACTTTCGATTGTCCCCGTTTGTATGCCACGCACACGCGCAAACCGGCCGCCGACATAAGTTCAGTCCGCCAGATGAAACTCGATTGCCTTCCGCATCAGGTCGGCGAACTCGGTCTCCTGGGTGACCAGTGCGTCGTTCAATCCGGCCACGCACAGCACCAGCGGTTCGTTCGATTCCGCAATCGGCGGCAGGTTCATGGCGACGGCGCCCGCGCCCGGCGTGACCAGGCCGAGCGAGAAAGCGTGCCCCTTGGCGCGGACCTTCTTCAGCTCAAGCAGCAGCGCCTTGATGTCGACCTGACGATCGGGCCGGCTCTCGTTGGCGTTGATCAGGCGCACCAGGCGGCGCACCTCCTTGTCCGGATAGGCCGACAGCAGCGCGTAACCCGACGCGGATCGCGCCAGCGGCCGCAGCGTTCCGGCCTTGACATACAGCCGCATCGGCAGCTTGGCCTGAATGATATGGACATACTGCGCGCTGAGCCCGTTGCGCACCGCGAGCATGATGGTCTCTCCGGTCCGCGCGGAGAGCTCTTCCATCAGATTGACCAGGCGTCCCTTCGTGAACAACGCCGGGCTCAGCCAGTGCCCCAGCATCGAGATCCGCGGCGTCGGGATATAGGTGCGGCGGCTGGTGTCATAGTGGAGATAGCCGAACGCCGTCATCGTCCGCATCAACGCCGAGGTGCTGGATTGCGGGAACTTGAGCGCGGCCGCGACTTCGATCGCGGAGGCGGCGCGCTGGTGCTCCTCGAAGAATTCGAGCACGTCGAACACGCGCCGCGCCGACTTGACTGCATTGTCCATCTTCGGCAGGTCGCGCGAGGTGTCGCCGGGGAAATCGGGGCCGTCGAAAGACCGCGCGCCGGCAGCCGCGCCGGCCTTCGCTACATCCTTCTTCGCCACCGGCATCGCTATCGTCCCTGCTGCGCCACCCGCCGCTTCAGCCACCAGCCATATTGCTCCGGCCAACTCGTCCACTCCGGATCGCATCCGAGCGCAAGCGCCGTCTGCGCGGGCCAGTTCGGATTCCACAGCAGTTCGCGGCCGAGCGCAATAAGCGTCGCCTTGCCGTCCCGCAAAATGGCTTCGGCGTAGTCCGGTTCGCGGATCAGCCCGACCGCCACCGTCGGCATGCCGACTTCCTTCTGGATGCGCTCGGCGAACGGCACCTGGAAGCCCGGGGTGCGCGACACCAGCGAATTGCCGCGCGGTAGCTTCATGCCGCCCGACGAGCAGTCCACCATGTCGATCCCGATCGCCTTCAGCTCCGCCGCAAACGCGATCGAGTCCTCGATCGACCAGCCGATGTCGACGCCGTCGACCGACGAGATGCGGACGAAGGCCGGCAGATGGCTGGGCCACTCCTCGCGCATGATCGCCGCGATCCGCAGCGGCAGGCGCATGCGGTTCTCGCGCGACCCGCCATACTCGTCGTTGCGGTTGTTCGCCAGCGGCGACAGGAACGAGTGCATCAGATAGCCGTGCGCGCAGTGCAGCTCGATGACGTCATAGCCGGCCGCCCTGGCGCGACGAAATGCCTGGCGATAGTCGTCCACCAGGGCATCGATCTGCTCTGAAGTCATCATCTGCGGTGCCGGCCAGCCGTCATCGAAGGGAATGCCGCTCGAGGCCGCGATCTGCCATGGGCCTTCGCCGCGTGCCTTGATGTCAGCTTCGCCGAGCGGGTTGCCGCCTTCCCACGGCCGCTGCGAGGAGCCTTTCCGGCCGCCATGTGCGATCTGGATCGCGGCCTTGGCGTTGAAGCTGTGGATCAGCGCGGCGAGGGCGGCGTGGTCCGCGATGTGCGCATCGTCCCAGATGCCGAGGCATCCATGGGTGATGCGCCCCTGGGTGTTCACCGAGCTCTGCTCGACGAACACGAGGCCGGCGCCGCCGGCGGCGAGCTTGCCGATATGCGCGGTGTGCCAATCGGTGGCGCGCCCCTCCTGCGCCGAATAGGTCGCCATCGGCGAGACCATGATCCGGTTTTTCAGTTCGAGGTCGCGCAGTTGCAGCGGGGTGAACAGCAGCGGCAGCTCAGTCATGGGATGTCCAGCCTTGCCTGTGGTTTCTTGCCTGTGGTGCGTGGATTCGTGCGCGCAGTCATTTCTTCAGCAGCGGACAGGCGCTCTCCTCCGGCGTCGCAAACGCCTCCTTGCCCGGAATCACCTGAACCAGCTTCTCGTAATCCCAGGCGCCCTTCGATTCGGCCGGCGATTTCACCTGCACGAGATACATGTCGTGAATGAGCTGGCCGTCCTCGCGCAGGAATGCGTTGCGGGCAAAGAAATCGTCGATCGGCATGTCCTTCATCTGCGCGATCACCTTGGGGCCGTCGTCGGTGCCGGACTTCTCGACCGCCTTGAGATAGTTCATCACCGCGGAGTAGAGGCCGGCCTGCACCATGGTCGGCCGCTTCTTGGTCCTGGCCATGAAGCGCGCGGCAAAGTCGCGGGTCTTGTCGTCGAGATCCCAATAAAAGGCGGTCGCGAGCTGCAGCCCCTGGGCGGCCTGCAAGCCGATCGCGTGGATGTCGCTGGTCTGCATCAGGAAGGCCGCGAGCTTCTGCGTATGCGCCATCCCGAATTCCTGCGCCTGCCGGATCGAGTTGGCGAGGTCGCCGCCGGTGTTGGCAAAGGCGATCACCTCAGCCTTCGAGCTCTGGGCCTGCAGCAGATAGGACGAGAAATCCATGCTGTTGAGCGGATGCCGCACCTCGCCGGCGATGCTGCCGCCGACCTTCTCCACGGTCCTGGCCGCGTCGTTGCGCAGGGCGTGGCCGAAGGCGTAGTCGACCGTGACGAAGTACCAGCTCTTCGCGCCTTCCTTGGCCAGCGCCCGCACCGTGCTGTTGGCGAGCGCATAGGTGTTGTAGGTCCACTGCACCGAATTCGCCGAGCAGCCCTTTCCGGTCAGATCGGAGGAGCCGGCCGACGACACCAGCATCGCCTTGTTCTTCTGCTTGGTGAGCTCGAGCACGGCGAAGGCGACGGCGGAATTGGCGAAATCGACGATGACGTCGACATTCTCCTGCTCATACCAGCGCCGCGCGATGCCGGCGCCGATGTCTGCCTTGTTCTGATGGTCGGCATCGACCATCGCGATCGGCTTGCCCAGCACCTTGCCGCCGAAATCCGCGATCGCCATCCGGACCGCTTCGACCGCTCCGGGGCCGGCGGCGTCGGCGTAGAGGCCGGCCTGATCGGTCAGCACGCCGATCTTCACCGCGTCGTCGGAAATCTGCGCGTGGGATGGCGCGGCGGCGAAGGCGACTGAGAGGATTGCAGCGCTCGCGGCGATCCATCCGTATCTCGATGTCATTGTCCCTGGTTTCCTCTAGTTCGATTGCCTTATGGCGTTGGTCTTGTCTTGCCGCAGGTCGATCATGCCCGGATGCGACTGCGGATCCCTGTCCGCGCCGAGCAGCACGTGCTTCTGGATCTTGTTGGTCGAGGTCAGCGGCAACTCGGCGACGAAAGCGATCCACGCCGGCAGCTTGAACGCCGCCAGGCGTTCGCGGCAGAAGCGGAAGATGTCCTGCGCGAGCTCGCGTGAAGCATCGGCGCCGTCGTTGCTCACGATGAAGGCCGCAACTTCCTCGTCGCGGATCGGATCGCGCGCGGCGATGACTGCGGCCTGCTTGACCTGAGGCGACGTCGTCAGCACGGCCTCGACCTCCGCCGCCGAGATGTTCTCGCCGGCGCGCCGGACCAGATGCTTCAGCCGGTCGACGAACACGAAGGCGCCGTCCTCGTGCTGCCAGGCGCTGTCGCCGGTGTGAAACCAGCCGCCGCGCCAGGCCTGCTCGGTGGCCTCGGGGTCCTTCAGATAGCCGGAGAACAAGCCGCGCCGCGGCGTCGCTTCCGAATGGCGCACGCAGAGTTCACCGACTGCGCCAGCCGGCAGCGTATTGCCGTCGGCATCGAGGATCGTCATTTCGAGCCCCGGTACGCTGCGGCCGATGGTGTTGGTCTCGAGATGGCGCGGCTCGACCGTGTTGAACGGACTGCGCCCGGTCTCCGTCATGCCCCAGCCTTCGACGAAGGGGATGCCGAAGCGCTCGCGGGCTCGCGCGCGCTGCTCGGGATTGGCGCCGACGCCCATCGAGAAGCGCAGCGCATGGGCCTTCTCGTCCGGCGTCTCCGGCTGCGCCAGCAGGGCCGCGACGATCACGCCGAGATAATGCAGCACGCTGGCGCGGCATGCGACGATGTCGTGCCAGGCAAACTTTGCGTTGAAGCGTTCCGGCAGGATCAGGCAGCCGCCGGTCAAGATCATCGCGATCGGGGTCAGCGTCAGGCCGGCCATGTGGAACAGCGGCAGCGGGCTGTAGAGGCGCTCCATTCCGGCATGATACGTCGCCTCGCCGCCGTGGCTGACGTACCAGCGGCCGGTCGAGACCACGTATTCATTGGTCAGGATGCATCCCTTCGGACGCGCCGTCGTGCCTGACGTGTACAGCAGCGCAGCCTCGGTCTCGCTTCCCGGCTCGTCGGCGCGCGGTGGCGGTCGCTGGGCGTGCGGGACTGTCTCGACGCTGGCGCCGAGATCGTCACCGGAGACGGTGAGCAGCGGAACGTCGCCGGTCAGCGCCTTCTGCAATTCCTTCTGATCGGCCAGCGTGACGATCAGGTCGGGTTCGGCATGCGCGATCAGGTATTCGATTTCCGCTGCGCGATAGGCCGGGTTGATCGGAACGATCGAAACGCCGATGCCGTTGAGCGCCAGCCAGTGCACGATGAAATCGGGGCGATTCTCCAGCAGCAGGCAGGCGCGGTGGCCGTGGCCGAAGCCTGCTGCACGGTACTGATCGCGCAACGCGCAGACCTGCCGCGCGATGCCGCCATAGGACAGTTCGACGCCGTCGGGAAAGTATGCGCGGTCGGCACGCGCGGGAATGCAGAGAAAGGGTTTGAACGCTGCCGCATCGGATGTCGCAGCGAACGTGCTGAACACGGTGTACATCGTGGCGAAACTTCCCTTCGACGGCCGCTGATCGATGCCAACGATGCCGATCCGAAGGAGCCCGGGTGCTTCGTTGAGCGCATTTGTCATGCGATCGCGACGTTGCGCGGAAGCTATAAGGACGAATAATATGCTGTCAAATCCATTATGAGTTTCCATAAAACTCATATGTAGTTTGAAGCCAAAAGCGGAGGTAACGAGATGAAGATGCATATGTTGTCGGGCGGCCGTCTCCAGATGTCGAAGCGGACCTATCTGCCCGATGCGGCGCGCGGCGAGATGATTGAGCTTCCGGTCGCCTGCGTGCTGTTGCGGCATGCGCAGGGCAATGTGCTGTTCGACACCGGATGCCATCCCGATGTCGCGACCGATCCTGAAGGGCGGCTCGGCACGCTCGCCAAATACATGCGCCCGATCATGCCGGCGGATGATCATGTGCTGACGAGCCTGAAGGCCGTTGGCCTTGGCGCTGATGACATCGACGTGGTGATCTGCTCCCACCTGCACACCGACCATTGCGGCTGCAACGCCTTCTTCAAGAAGGCGACGATCTTCGTCCACGCGCTCGAGATCGAGGCCGCGAATGCCGATAACGCGTTCGATCGCGGATACATCAAGGCGGATTGGGATCATCCGCTGAAGATGGAGATCTTCGACAAGCAGATGGATGTGTTCGGCGACGGCAAGCTGACGCTGGTCCCGCTGCCCGGACACTCGAAGGGAACGACCGGCGCGCTGGTCAAGCTCGACAACAGCGGCGAATTCCTGCTCGCCTCCGACGCGCTCAGTGTGCGCGCCAATCTCGACCAGCGGACCTCGCCGAGGAACAGCCTTGACGTCGGCCAGTTCCTGAAGTCGCTCGACGAGATCGCCAGGCTCGAGGCGTCCGGCGTCAAGATCATCTGCGGCCATGACGAAGCGCAGTGGGCCAGCCTGCAAAAGGGCCTGAACGCGTACACGTGAGGATTTTGGGCGCGGCTTGCAGATGTCGTTCCACGCGATATGGTGTGCCGCCGCCGGAGTTCATCTGGCTCACAACAACAAGGAAAATGCAGATGTCCAAGGATGGTTTGTGCGCGATCGTGACGGGATCGGCATCGGGACTCGGCGCCGCCACCGCGCAAATCCTCGCCACGCAGGGCGCGCGCCTCATCATCAATTATTCCAACAGCAAGGCGGAAGCCGAGGCGACCGCGGAAGTCTGCCGCAAGCAGGGCGCCGAGGTGCTGGTGGTGCAGGGCGACGTCTCGCGCGATGAGGACTGCAAGAAGATCGCAGCCGCCGCGCAGGGCTGGGGCCGCCTCGACGTGCTCGTCAACAATGCGGGCACCACCAAGCACGTGCCGCATCACGATCTCGACGGCCTGACCGCGGAAGATTTCCAGCGCATCTACGCCGTCAACACCATCGGCCCGTTCCAGATGGTTCGTGCCGCGCGCGCGCTGCTCGAAGCCGGCGCGAAGGCATCTAGCCGTCCGTCGGCTGTGGTCAACGTCTCCTCGGTTGCAGGCATTTCCGGCGGTGGTTCGTCGGTCGCCTATGCCGCGAGCAAGGGCGCGCTCAACACCATGACGCAGTCGCTGGCGCGCGCGTTGGCACCGTTGATCCGCGTCAACACGGTGTGTCCGGGCTATATAGATACGCCCTGGTTCACCAAGGGCCGCGGCGAGGCCGGCGCCAAGCAGGTGCGCGATGCCGTGGTGGCGCGCGTGCCGCTGAAGGTCGCCTCGACGGCCGAAGACATTGCCAACCTGGTCTGCTTCCTGGCGAGCCCGGCGTCGAGCAACATGACCGGTGAGTTCGTCCGCATGGACGCCGGCATGCATCTGATTCAGTGACGGAGCGCCGTTGCACAAATGAAAAATGCCCGGGCCTGGCCCGGGCATTTTGATTTTGAACCTGTCGTTGTTCCGTCATTCCGGGGCGATGCGTTAGCATCGAACCCGGAATCTCGAGATCCCGGATTCGATGCTTCGCATCGCTCCGGGATGACGCCTACGGCGTCACCTGTTTCCGATATCCGGGATCACGCGCGCCGCGACCAGCCGATTCCAGATGAACAGCACCACCAGAGCGCCGATCGTGGCGGTGATGAAGCCGGCACCTTGTTCGGGACCGTAATGGCCGATCGCCTGGCCGATGAAAGTCGCAAGAAACGCGCCGGCGATGCCGAGCACGGTGGTGAGAATAAAGCCGCTTGGATTGTTCGGTCCCGGCGACAGGAATCGCGCGATGATCCCCGCGACAAAGCCGACGATGATGACCCAGATGATGCCGCCCATGACTGTCGTCCTCCTCAGATGGAATCAACGCTACCGTCAGAGCCTGCGGTGCAACTCGTCGCCGCTTGGCAGCCGGCCGTCCGGCGTCAGGTGATTGATCGCGTCGGGCAGATATTGGCTGAGGCCCTGCAGCAGTTCGTCGCGCGAGAGGCCACTCTGCGATGCCAGCGAGTTGATCTGGTCGGCGCCGAGCGCGTTGGCGAGATCGCCGGGCGCGATCTGCTTGTTGGGACCGTTGCTGACCCAGGAATTGGCCGCGTCGCCATGGCCCTTCTGCTGCAGCTGGTTGAGCAGATCGCCGAGGCCGCCGCTGAGCACGGTGCCGGCTGCGCCGCCGGCGAGCAGGCCACCAAGGCCGCCCTTCAGCAGATCGCCGAGCCCGCCGCTGCCGGCGCCGCCAGGCAGGCCTGCGGTGACGTTGCCGGGAGGAAGCGGCGGCGCCTGCGCCGGCTTCGGCTCAGGGGCGCTCGCGTCCGCCTGGCCGCCGGAGAAATGCTTGACCGCCTTCCAGGCGAGCAGCGCGAGGATAGCCATCGTCATCGGCGACATTCCGCCGCCGCTCGAACTGTCGGATGAGGTGCTTGGCGCGCTCGGACCGCGCGGGCCGTTCTGCATGCCATTGAGTACGTCGAGTAAACCCATGATCGTCTCCTGCCGCAACCGTGCCCCGAGCGGGAAACATAGCTTCCGCCCATGACGGTTACAAGGCGGGCCACCCGGACCGCGGTGCGTCGAAATAGGCAGGCAACCCAAGGTCTGCTATCGAGCCAATGATGAATGGACGTTTGGCCAGATGAACCAGGACCGGCCGATTGGCATTGCGGGCGCGGGAAGCATCGGCTGCTTCGTCGGCGGCACGCTCGCGGCTGCGGGGCGCCGTGTCGTGCTGCTGGCGCGGCCGCGGCTGATCCAGGAGATCGCAGGCAACGGCTTGCGGGTCAGCAGCTTTGACGGCTCCGAGCGGACGGTATCCGCGGACCGGCTCATTGTGTCCGACGATCCGTCGATCTTGTCCGACGTTCAGACCGTGCTGGTGACGGTGAAGAGCGCCGATACCGCTGCGATGGCCGATGCGATCGCGCGCCACGCGCCTGGCGATGCCGCGGTGATCAGCCTGCAGAATGGCGTCGGCAATGTGCCGCTGCTGCGCGACCTTCTGCCGGGCCGCAGGGTGCTCGGCGGCATGGTGCCGTTCAACGTGGTCGCGCTCGGCGACGGCCGCTTCCATCGCTCGACCTCCGGCGACATCGTCATCGCGCAGGATGACGCAGGCACCGCGGCGCGGCTGTCGGTGCCGGGTCTTGCGATCAAGTCCACTGGCAATATCGACGGCGTGCAGTGGGGCAAACTGGTCGTCAATCTCAACAATGCGCTCAATGCGCTGTCCAATATTCCGCTGCGGCAACAGCTCGCGCAGCGCGGCTGGCGACGACTGCTTGCCGATCAGATGGCCGAGGGCCTGGCCGCGGTGCGCGCCGAAGGCATTGCGCCGGTGTCGCCGACGCCGCTGCCGTCGAACTGGATGCCGCCTTTGCTGCGGCTGCCCGATGCGCTGTTCGACATGCTGCTCGGCCGCACCATGAAGATCGATCCCGAGGCGCGCTCCTCGATGTGGGAGGATCTGCAGCGCGGCCGCCGCACCGAGATCGACTATTTGCAGGGCGTGATTACCGCGATCGCGGATCGCCGCGGGCTCGAGGCGCCATTGTCGCGCCGCGTCATCGCGCTGATCCGGAAGGCGGAGGCGGACGGCAAGGGCTCGCCGGGGCTAACGCCCGAACAGATCCGCGATGGCAGTGACCATGAACGCCGATGATCGTCCGCCACGTCGATCGAACAACAGAGGAGATGACATCATGAAATGGTCCAGCATCATGCTGTTCACGCTTGTTGCGCTCGCGGCCGGCCCGGTCCGTGCGGCGCCGCCGACCGTGACACCGTCGCCTGGCTATGATGCGCGCTTGCAGGAGCAGCGCGCGGCGGCTGCGGCAGCCAGCCGAGCGGCCACGCCTGCGCACAAATCGGTCGCGCCCCGACACCACAAGCGCACCCGCGCGCACTGATCCATTACAGAGACGACTTCAGATGAAGCTGCTGTTCCTCGCGCTCACCTTCGTGTTTGGCTTCACCACGGCCTCAGGTGCCGCCGACTATGCCGGCTCGATCAGTGCCTACCGGCGCGCCAACCGCATGCCCGCGGTGAAGCTCGACGCGAAGCTGAACGCGATGGCGCTGAAGCAGGCCCAGGCGATGTCGGCGACCGGATCGGTCAGCCACTCCGCGGGCGGCAGCTTCTTCACGCGCATCGCGCCGCTCAAGAAGCAGCGCGCCGCCGAGAATATCGGCGCCGGCTTCATCGCCTTCGCCGAGATGCTGAAGCAGTGGGAGAATTCGCCGGGCCATCGCGAGAACCTGCTGATGCCGGGCGCCAAGCGCGTCGGCGTCGCCTTCGTCGACAATCCGAAGTCGCCGTACCGCAGGTTTTGGGCGATGGTGATTACCGATTGAGCCTGCGGTGTCATTCCGGGGCGGAGCGAAGCGACGAACCCGGAATCTCGACGGAAATGGCAGAGAGATTCCGGGTTCTCGCTTGCGCGAGCCCCGGAATGACCAAGCGAACCGTCAGTTTCGCTTCGCAACCTTGGTCGGTGGCGGCGGTGTCGGCGTGAACAGCTTCTTCAGGCCGTCCAATCCCTCGGAAAGCCGCGGCCATTCGCAGGAGAACGTACCCTTCATGCAGTTGCTTGCCCGCGGCCGCGGTTCGGGAATAGGGACGGCCGCGACCCGCGGCTTGACCGGCCTTGCGGCGGGGACGGGGACTTTCGCAATCTCACTGCGCGCCGGTTCATTGTGCAATGACGCCTGCTGGATCTGCGGCGGCCGCACCGGCTGTGTCTCCTGCCGCTCGAGCTGCTTCGCATTGAACGCCGCGACGATACGCGAGCGGCGCTGTTGCTCGAGATAGCCGGTATATTCCTGGTCGATCTTCTTCTGCTCGTCCGGCGTCGGATTGGGACCCGCGATGTCGAAGCTGCGGTCCTGCATGAAGTCGTAATAGGTGTAGCCACCGCCAGGCTTGCGACGGCCGGCGAACTTGGCGTTGCAATCGGCGAGTTGCGCGGTTTTGTCTTCCCTGGTCTTCGCCTTCTCGGCGAGGTCGGCGCAGTCCTCGAAGTCTTTCGGGCCGCCGCGCCACCATTGCGCGTGCGCGCTCATCGGCGCCAGCACGCAAGCGACGGCGAAAGCGGCAACAGCCAACGTCGATGATCGTGACGGCATCACGGACATTGAGACCAAACCCGAACGACACAGAGTGAGCAGATTGTCGCCATTTTAGTGACACTTGTCACCCGGGAACCCGACGATTTTCCTGACCTGTGGAATGTTGCCGCGGCTGATGGAACACAGCCTTCGCGATTGGAATAATTGAAGAATCTCGTCGGAACGGGCCGGAGATCAGAACAATTCGCCTTTAATCGTTCACTTCACCCTGTGCAGCAACGCAACCAGTTCCGCCTGCCGGTGGGTGCCGGTCTTCTGGAAGATCGTCTTGAGCTGATTGCGCGCGGTGGCAAGGGCAACGCCGGCCGCCTGAGCGGCCGCTTCGACCGAATCGCCGCGCGCAAGCCGCGCGGCGAGGCGTGCCTGCGCCGGCGTCAGCTCGAACGTCGCCGCCAGCAGCGCCTGATCGAACGCGGCGCTGCCTTCGAGATCGCGGATCAACAGGATCGCGCGCGCCCCGAGGAACGGCGAGCGCGCCGCCGGAGGCACCGGTTGGATCTGGATCACGATCGGCCGCTTGTCGATCCTGCGCACCACGATCGGCGACGACGGCAATGGGTGCAGGTCCGAACTGTGGGCCAACTGATCGATCAGCCTGGTCAGATCGGCATTGGCCTGTCGGTCGAGCAGGGTGAGGCGATTGTTGCGGATCGCAAGGTCGTAGCCGAGGCAGCGTTCCGCCTGGCTGTTCATGCCGATGATGGTGCCGAAGCGGCCGACGGCAATCGCAGCGACCTGGATCAGATCGAGCGCGCCGGTGATGCCCGAGAGTGCGGAGCGGCCGACGACGGCGGAGAGCGTCGCGGCTTCCGTGAGCGGCGCCGACACCCTTTGCAGCGCCTTGATCTCGTCGGCGTCGAACAAGCCTTCCCTGGGCGAACGCTGGATCGTCAGTGCCCATAACGCCGGGCCGGAGTGGAAGCCGATCGCCGCGAACCATTTCAGTCCGAACTCGCCGAGCGTGGCGTAGAGCGGATCGCGCAGCATCTCGGTTTCGGATTCGAACAGATCCGCATCGGTGATGACATCGACGCCGGCATGCATCAGCGGCACGCCGCGGGCCGCGCGGATGTCGGTGAGGTGAAGATTGTGCGGGAAGTAGGTCTTGGTGAAATACTCGGTGATCGAGTCCGTGCGCGGAATGTCTTCAGTGCGGATATCGCTCTGAAGCATCGCAGCGCCGGTCGCGCCGACGGCGGCGCAGACCTCGTCCATGAAGGACGGCCAGGTCGAGGGATCGAGAACCACATCGCCGAGGCGCGCGGTCACATCGTCAAGCCTGTGCAGATCGACCAAAATTCAGCTCCGCCGATGCAAACAGCGTTGTTTTGTCAGGCGAAACAGGCTGCACCTCGTTGCGCCCGGTACCGGGCATAAGAAAACCCAGGGGCCCGATATGCAAGTTAAATCAGCGACAGGCTAGGGGCCGGGTCCGCAAGCGCTGGCGAAACATGATCGAAAATCGGCGGGTCCCGCTGGCCGGTGCGATCCGGCCGCTACGATAAGTGACCATCCTCACGGTGGCCGGCCTCGGTCAGCGCCACGCGGCAGAAGCTGGCGGCGATCGCGACGACCTCTTCCACGGCCTGCGGATATTGCTTCGACACCCAGCGCAGCGCGATCGAGATGACGGCGCCCACCATGCCGACCGAGAGCAGCGAGGCGGCCGCGCCCTTGCCGCTGCGCTTCGGGTCGAGCGCCGGCGGCACCAGGATGTCGCTGAAGACGCGCAAGGCGTCGAGCTTGACGGCATCGACCGCCGGACTGATGCCTGAAATTTCCAGCAGAAAGACCCGGGCGGGCTTCGGGTGCTGCTTCAGCCGCGTGAAATAGAGCGTCAGCGCCGCGTGCAGCCTCATCTCGGCATCGTCGCCTGCGGCTGCAGCGGCCGCGGTCATTTCCTCGTGCAGGTGGCCGACGACATGGCCGTAAGCGGCGATCAGCAGAGCCTCGCTGTTCGTAAAGGACTCGTAGAAATAGCGCTCGGTCAGCTCGGCCGCCTCGCAGATCGCCTTCACGGTGGCGCCGCGATAGCCGACCTCGCCATAGACCTCGATCGCCGCGTCGATCAGCTTGAGCCGCCGCTCGGCGCGGCGTTCCTCGGCGTCCATACCGCCATAGAGGCGGGCTTTCCGGCTGCTTGCCATGAAAGTGTATTGACACGAGGCATTGTCAGACGTCAAGTTATCTGACAATATGTATTGTCAATACTGCCACGGGAGGGTCAAGGCGTGTCCGTTCATTTCGACGTGTTGATCGTGGGCGCGGGACTGTCGGGCATCGGCGCCGGCTATCATTTGCAGGCCAACTGCCCTGACCGCAGCTACGCCATTCTTGAAGGCCGCGACTGCATTGGCGGCACCTGGGACCTGTTCCGCTATCCCGGCATCCGCTCCGACTCCGACATGTACACGCTTGGCTATTCGTTCCGGCCGTGGACCGAGCCGAAGGCGATCGCGGATGGCCCGTCGATCCTGAACTATGTGCGCGAGACCGCGCGCGCCTACGGCATCGACAAGAACATCCGCTTCAACCATCGCGTCGTGCGCGCCGACTGGTCGTCGGCGGACTCGCAATGGACGGTCGAGGTCGAGCGCGGGCCGGAGAAGACGATCGAGCGCTTCACCTGCAGCTTCCTGTTCATGTGCAGCGGCTACTACAAATATGAACACGGCTACACGCCCGACTTCCCCGGCATCGCCGATTTCGCCGGCCGTGTCGTCCATCCGCAGAAATGGATCGACGACATCGACTATGCCGCCAAGAAGGTGGTGGTGATCGGCAGCGGCGCGACCGCGGTGACGCTGGTGCCGGAAATGGCCAAGACCGCCGCCCATGTCACGATGCTGCAGCGCTCGCCGACCTATGTCGTGGCGCGGCCCGACGAGGACAAAGTCGCCAACTGGCTGCGCGCGCGGCTGCCCGCGAAACTCGCCTACGGCCTCACGCGCTGGAAGAACGTGCTGTTCGGTATGTATTTCTACCGGCTCTGCAAGCGCGATCCGGAGCGCGTCAAGAAGCTGATCCTCGGCGGCGTGCGGCATGCACTCGGTCCGGACTACGACGTCGCCACCCATTTCACGCCGCGCTACAATCCGTGGGACCAGCGGCTTTGTCTGGTGCCGAACGGCGATCTCTTCGAATCGCTGCGCAACGGCAGATCGTCCGTCGTCACCGATCAGATCGAGACCTTCACGCGTGGGGGCATCAAGCTCAAGAGCGGCAATGTGCTCGACGCCGACATCGTGGTGACCGCGACCGGCCTCGATCTGCAGGTGCTCGGCGGACTCGAGATCAATGTCGACGGCGCGCGCGTCGATCTGTCGAAGACCATGAACTACAAGGGGCTGATGTACTCGGGCGTGCCGAACCTCGCCGCCGCCTTCGGCTACACCAATGCGTCCTGGACGCTGAAATGCGACCTGACCTGCGAATATGTTTGCCGCATGCTCAACCACATGAAGGCGAACGGCTACGCGCAGGTCACGCCGCGGCGGAACGACCCTGATGTCGCCGAACTGCCCTGGGTGGATTTCTCATCGGGCTATATCCAGCGCGCCGCCGCCAGGTTCCCCAAGCAGGGCTCGCGCCGGCCGTGGCGGCTCTACCAGAATTATGCTCTCGATATCATGACGCTGCGCTTCGGCTCGCTGAAGGATGAAGCCATCGAGTTTCTCCCGGCGCGTCAGGCCAGCGCGGATGCCGCCTCGAATCCGGCACGCCAGGTGGCGTAACGCGCGACGCGCCAAACGCCATGCAACTTCGCGCGCGCCCGATGTGGCGCGGGCTGGCGATCACCCGGCAGCTCTGCTATGGGATGGCGACGCCCGCATGCTTTCGCTGCGGGCCGTGCGGTCCCGTAGCTCAGCCGGATAGAGCGACGGTTTCCTAAACCGTAGGTCGGAAGTTCGAGTCTTCCCGGGATCGCCATTTTTCGCTCGCCGCGCGCTGTCGGTGAGGCTTTTCACCACGCATTTCGGCGCCATCTGCCCGGCGTTCGCTCCCCCCAAGTTCACCCGAGATCAAGTTCACCCCAAATTAGGGAAAGCCCGGGACAATGGGGAGGGGGCACCGGAAGACCGCACGTATGCGAGCTAGCGTTCCAGAACGGGTTGAGCAGGGGGGCGGCGATGCCCTTCGCGATCCGCTGCGTTCGAAGGGCCGGCCGCTCGTCGTCGATGTCGACGAGGTCATGGTGCGGGGAAGCTCCGTCCCGGCCGATATCGCATCCGATCTGATCCGCCGCCTTCGCGCTTTCGCCGCGGCGATCACCGCTTCCCTTGGAGCGCAAGCGCGATCGACTCATGGTGTAGCTCGATCGGGGTTCGATCCATCCCGGGCGCAATTTGACCCCGACGCGGTGAGGTTCCTGCTGCAGGTGCTGGGCGAAGGCCGCCCGGTCTACCTTTGCTCGGAAACCCATCCCGAGCCGTTCGTCAGCGCGGTCGCCGAGCATCTTGGCGTCTTCACCGCCTGGGCTGCCGCGCCGGAACGTCGATTGCCGCCGGCGCAGCGCGAAGAGCTGCCGCCCGTGCTTCGGCAGGGCTTTGACTATATCGGCAGCGCGGCGGTCGCGTTGCCCGATTCCGCATCGCGCCTCGCGCGCTCCGCTCGATCCGAGCCGTCCGCGCCCGCGCGGGTCAGTATGCGCGTCAGTATGCGCAGCTGGCTGAAGCTGTTCAGGGTGCATCAATACGCCAAGAACGCCCTCGTGCTGGTGCCGCTGCTGACCGCACACAAATTCGCATTGGGATCGGCGGCGACGTCGCTGCTTGCGGTGATCGCATTCTCGCTCTGCGCGTCGGGCGCCTACATCCTGAACGACCTTCTCGACGTCGAGGCCGACCGCGCGCATCCGACCAAGCGCAACCGCCCGATCGCAAGCGGCGCCATCCCGGCATCGCGGGCCGTCGGCGCGATGGCCCTGGCGCTGGTCGCCGCATTCGCGATCGCAATGTCGATATCGATCGAGTTCGGCGGCGTCCTGCTCGGCTATTTCGCGCTGACCACCTCCTATTCGTTCTGGCTCAAGCGCATCGCGACCGTCGACGTCGTCGTGCTCGCCACGCTTTACACCGTCCGCGTGATCGGCGGCGCCGTCGCGATCAGCGTGCCGATGTCGGAATGGCTGCTCGCGTTCTCGCTGTTCATCTTCATGTCGCTGGCGCTGGTGAAGCGCTATATCGAGCTCGCCGGCCAGCCGGACGGCGCCGTGCTGGCGGCGCGCGGCTACCAGGTCGAAGACAAATCGATGATCGCGATCCTCGCCGCCGCGTCAGGCTTCAACGCCGTCGTGATCTTCACGCTCTACATCTCGTCCGATACGGTGCGCGCGCTTTACAGCCATCCGCAACTGCTCTGGGTCGGTTGTCCGATCTTGATGTACTGGATCGGCCGCGTGATGTTGTTCGCGCAGCGCGGATTGATCGACGACGATCCGGTCATCTTTGCGCTGAGGGATCGCGTCAGCTGGGTCGCGCTCGGCGCGATCGGCGCCATCATGCTCGCCGCCATCTAGCGATGCCGGCGGCTGCGTTACCAGGAGCTGTGATGTCGACCTCCAGTCCGGGCGGCATTGGCCTGTCCGGCTGGGGCAACTATCCCAGGGCGTCGTCCGAACTGCTGGCGCCGCAGACGCCCGCAGGCGCGCGGGACCACCTGCTTGCGCGGTCCGGCGTCGTCGCGCGCGGGGCCGGGCGGGCCTATGGCGATGCCGCGATCGGAACGCAATCCACGATTTCGTCGCGCGGCCTGAACCGGATGCGGAGCTTCGATGCCGCAACCGCGCGATTGACGGTCGAAGCCGGCGTAACCATCGCCGACATCCTTGCCGTTTTCGAGCCGCGCGGCTTCTTCCTCAAAGTCGTGCCCGGCACGAAATTCGTGACGGTCGGGGGCGCGATCGCGGCCGACGTTCACGGCAAGAACCATCATCGCGATGGCGGCTTCGGCACCGTCGTCGATTCGTTCCGCATTGCGCTGCCTGGCGGCGAGATCGTCACCTGCTCGCGATCGGAAAACGCCGCGCTGTTCGCGGCGACGTTGGGAGGCATGGGCCTGACGGGCATGATCCTCGACGCGACGCTGCGGCTGCTGCCGATCGAGACCGCCTGGCTACGTCAGGACACCCGCGTCGCCGGCAATCTCGACGCGGCGATCGATCAGCTGGAAAGCAGCGCATCGACCACCTATTCGGTGGCCTGGATCGACTGCCTTGCGCGCGGCGCGGCGCTCGGCCGGTCGCTGGTCTATCTGGCCGAGCACGCCACGCGGCGCGACAAGGATATGCTTGGGCCCGGCCTCGAGACGTTTCCCAGGCTTCGCGCGTCGCGGCTCGCGGTCCCGGAGCTGTTTCCGGGATGGCTGCTCAATCGCGCATCGATGCGGGTGTTCAACGAGCTGTACTTCCGCCGCGGCGCCGCGCATCCGGGCAAGCCACGGCTGGTCCATTGGGACCCGTATTTCTTTCCGCTCGATGCGATCGCCGACTGGAACAGGATCTACGGCTGGCGCGGCTTCGTGCAATATCAATGCGTGATCCCGGCTAGCCGCGCGCGCCGCGTTCTCGCCGAAATTCTCGATCGTGTGTCGCGGCGCGGCGATGCGTCGTTTCTCGCGGTGCTCAAGCAGCTCGGCGAAGGCAGCGGGCCGATGTCGTTTCCGCTCCGCGGCTACACGCTGACGATGGACTTTCCGGTCACCGACGCGCTGTTCGGGTTTCTTGACCAGCTCGACGCGCTGGTGGTCGATGCCGGCGGCCGGCTCTATCTCGCCAAGGATGCGCGGCAGTCCCGCGCGACATTCGAATCCGGATATCCCGGCCTTGCGGCCTTGCGCGACATCCGCCAGCAGATCGGGGCGAACAGTCGCCTCGTGTCCCATCTTTCAGCACGGCTTGGAATTTGATGACCGGCACAAAATCAATTCTGGTGATTGGCGGCAGTTCGGACATCGGGCACGCGACCGCGCTGCGCTATGCGAGGGACGGATGGCGCGTGATGCTCGCCGCCCGCGATATCGCCGCGGCACAGCGCAATGCGGACGACATCAAGACGCGAAGCGGTACCGAAATCTCGGTTGTCGCGCTCGACGTGCTGCAGACCGGGCAGCTTGCCGGCTTCGTCGCCGGTCTTTCCCCACTTCCCGACACCGTCGTATGCGTTGTCGGGGAGCTCGGCGATCAGCAGCGTGCCGAGACCGATCCCGAGCTTGCGACGAAGATCATGCGCACCAATTTCGAGGCGCCCAGCCTGCTGCTCGAACTGTTCGCGCAAGCCTTCGCGACGCGCGGCTCGGGAACCATCGTCGGCGTGAGCTCGGTCGCCGGCGATCGCGGGCGGGCCTCGAACTATTATTACGGCGCGGCCAAGGCCGGCTTCTCGCAATTCCTGTCCGGCTTGCGCAATCGTCTGGCGCTTGCGGGTAAGGTCCGTGTCGTCACCGTCAAGCCGGGATTCGTGCGGACCAGGATGACGGCGCATATGAAGCTGCCGGCTCCCCTGACGGTGCAGCCGGATCGGGTCGCGGAGGATATCTTCCGGGCCGATGTGACGAGGCCGCGTGACGTGATCTATGTGGCGCGCCGCTTCCGGCTGGTGATGGCGATCATCTGCGCGCTGCCGGAGACGATCTTCAAACGGATGCGTATCTGATGCCCGGCGTCGCCGCCAACCACGCGTCGTTCCCGCGATCCAGCGCGATCCGGCCGAGCGTCCCGCTCGTGACGGCATCGCTGTGGCTCGCGCTGTTCGCGGCGACGCTGATCTTCAGCGTCATGCTCTGCGACGGCAGGCTGATCTTCACCCTCGACGATCCCTACATCCACCTCGCCGTCGCCGATCACATCCGGTCCGGCGGCTACGGCGTCAATGCGTCCGAGGTCTCGTCGCCAAGCTCGTCGATCATCTGGCCCTATCTGCTGGCCGTGACGGAGACGCTGCGTCTTGGCGCATTCGGTCCGCTCCTGATCAATGCCGCGGCAGCGGCAGCGACCGTCGTGGCTTTCCTGCGCATCCTTGAATCGGCTGAACTGCTCGACCCCGGCCGGGAGAAGCCGCTGCTGCTTTTCGTCGCGTTGCTCGCCATTTTTTCGTCAAGCGCGATCGCCCTGCCGATGACCGGCATGGAGCACAGTCTTCACGTTTGGGCCACGGTCGCGACTTTCGGCGGCCTGACCGAAGCCGCGCGCGGACGGTCGCCGACCGCCATGCATTTCGCGGCGCTGGTGCTGCTGCCGCTGATTCGCTTCGAGGGAATCGCGTTCGCCATCGCGGCGATGATGGGGTTTGCCCTGCTCGGCCAGCGCCGTTTTGCCGCCGCGGCCGCTGCCGTCACGCTCTGCGCGTTCGCCGCGTATTTCGCGCGAATGGCCTCGCTCGGTCTCCCGCTTTTGCCGAGTTCGGTATTGCTCAAATCGCGCATCGCCGAATCCGGCTATGAAGGGACCGGCGTCATCGCCTCCATCCTCCGCAATCTCGGCGACAGCTTCGCTGATCCCGCCGGCTTCAGGCTGATGCTGCTCGGTCTTGCGCTCGCCGCCGTGATGGCGCTGCTCCGCTCCGACCGCGGCGCCCTGATCGTCTGTGCGACGGTGCTCGCCGCGATCGCTGCGCATCTCGGCTTTGGCCAATATGGCTGGTTCCACCGGTATGAGGTTTACATCGTTGCGCTTGCGGTGCTGGCGCTGCTCTACGCGGTTGCACGCGCGCGAGCGGTCTTGAGCGTCCCGCAATGGACCGCCGCGACGCTCGCCAGCGTCGGGCTGGCCGGTTTTGCCAGCGTGGGCTATGTCAGCGCCGCCCTGGAGACGCCGTTTGCCTCGCGCGGCGTCTACGAGCAGCATTATCAGTTGGGCCGCTTCGCCCAGCAGCTATACCGGCGGCCGGTTGCCGTGAACGATCTTGGACTCGTCGCCTGGGGAAATGCGAACTTCGTCCTGGATCTGTGGGGGCTCGGTTCGGAGCGCGTGCGCAAGGCGAAGCGGGCCGGCCGCTACGGCCCGGCCGAGATGGCCGCGCTCGCCGACGAGTATCATGTCGGCGTCGCCATGATCTACGACAGCTGGTTTGCGCAGGGCGTGCCGGCGAGCTGGAGGAAGGTCGCGATCCTGCACACGATTCCGGTGACCGGCGCGCGGGGTGACGTAAGCTTCTACGTCACGCCGGCCGCGGAGCCAGAACTCGTCGCCGGCGCGCTGAAGGCCTTCGCGTCGACCCTGCCGGCGCGCGATCGTCTCGAAATGGTGGCGCCGTGAGTGTTGCGTGATCGCGGGGCGTGTCGCGCCGGGTGCTCAAATCCTCGCAAGAGGCCCCTGCGCCGGAACGGGAGAGCCCCTGCTTGACTCGCGCAGCAGCAGGATTGCGACGATCAGCGTGATCAGCGCGGCGATCCCGAAGCCTCCGATCGAAAGCACGTCGACCCAATGGACGTCCGTGCGCGGCGTGTTGTTATGGACCGTGTGCATGTAGCCGAAGGCTCCGATCGGTATCGGCGCGGCATAGATGATCGCACGTTCCCACTCGCGGGCCTTGGCCTGAAGCGCCGGCAACAGCAGCGCCATTCCGACACTGAAGATCAGGAAGTCATAATCATACGCATAGGGGCTGATGCAGACCGATACGATCGCGGTCAGGCCGAGACTCTCGCGCACCGGCATCTTGCGGTAGACCGCGACCAGCACGATGCCGAGCGCAAGGACGGCGACGATGCCCTGGCCGATAAACGCTGCCGACGCGGAGAACCCCGTGGTTCGCAGCGCGGCATAGGTCGAGACCATTCGGTACAGCGGATAATAGGCTTCCCGCAGGAATACCGATGAATCGTGCACGCTCTGCAGCATCACGGTCCAGATCTGCATGCCGAACAGCACCGTGCAGATCGCCGAGCTGATCAGCACGACGGCGCCCGCCGTCATCACGACGATCCACGAGCGCCGCAGGATGGCGTAGAGTGCGAAAGCAACGGCGAAATGCGGTTTGATGATCATGAGACCAAGGGCCACGCCCGCGAGCATCGGCCGCTCTTCGAAGTACAGGCACACCAGCCCGATCAGTGCGGCGGTAAGGAAGCTGTTCTGACCGCATGCCAGCGTGACCCCGATCGTCGGAAAGAAAACGATCAGCACAAGCACGAACCGGTTTCCGGCAAGACGCCGCAGCACCGCGAGATAAAGAGCCAGCGTCGAGGCCATGAACAACAGATAGGCCATCCCGAACGGGACCAGCGCGAACGGAGCCAGCAGCAGGTTGAATTGCGGCGGATAGGTCCATGGCATGAAGCCGTCGTGCCCGCCCGACGCCTGCTTCTCGATGATGGCGAGCTTCGCGAATTGATAGGCCTGGTCGAGGTCGCCGAGCCACACCAGCTTTGCGGTGATGTAGAAGGCGGCGAAGTCGACCAGTTCGCGGCCGTGCCCCAGCCCCAGCTGGGAGAACCACACAACCTTGAACAGGAGGGCGGCGACCAGCATCACGAGGATTCCGCGTGTGTAGTTGGCGCGCTTCGAGTCCGTCGACTGAATTGTTTCGAGCGTTGTTGCGAGCATCAGGCCGGGCCCTGTTATGGCAACCCAAGCTAGATTGAATAGGTTAAGCAGTCGAAAAATTGCAGGGAGAGGGTGGATCCCCTGTGGCCTGACAGCCGCAGGGATGCATGAAATCGGTCGGTGGAGGCTGGAACCGGACGGTATCTCGGTGTCCGGATGCGACTTTCGCTGGACGCTCCGTCGGCGGCAGTGATAACGGCTGACAAGAACCATCTCACGACGGACCGCATGCCGAAACCGCCGCCTTTTTCCAATCGCGGGCCCAGCCCATCCCCGGTACTGCAACGCGCCGTGGTCGCATTGCAGATGGGACAGGTCGTCGAAGCCGAGCGGCTGGCGGCGGAGGTCTTGAAGGCAAACCGGACCGATGTCGGCGCGGCCTCGATCCTGGCACGGGCGCTGATGATCCAGAACCGCAACGAGGAAGCGATCGCACCGCTCGAGCGAGCCGTACGCCGCGTCGAGGATCCCGGCCTCGAGACCCTGCTTGGCGCAGCGCTCGGCGGCGCTGGTCGCGGCAGCGAGGCGATCGATGTGCTGCGGCGAACCACCGCGCGGCGGCCGCCGTACCTGCCCGCATTCCAGGCGCTGGCAGGGCAATTGCACTCGGCCGGTCGCATCGACGAGGCGGTTGCCGTCATCGAGAGCGCGCTCGTTCTCGCGCCGGAGAGCCTCGAGTTTCAGCTGCTGCTGGCGCAGCTGCTGCCCCAGCGCAATGAGCGTGGCCGGGCGCGCGAGATTCTGGAGAAGCTGCGCAATGCGGCGCCGGGACATCCCGATGTTCTGGCCGCGCTCGCGCGTGTGCTGCTGCTCGATGGCGAATATGCTGCCGCGGCGGATCTCTACCGCCAGGTGGTGGCGCAGCGCCCCGACGACCCGCTGACGCGTCTCAGCTTCTCCGCCAGTCTTCTGGAAATGGGCGACCGCGCGGCCGGCGAGGCCAATCTGCGTCTCGCGTTGCGCGGCCGGCCGCAAATGATCGGCCGCACGACCGCCGCGCTGATCATGTCATCGCACGGCCGCTTCTTCTTCCGTCGCAGCGCCTTTGCGGAATTTCTGAGCTAGGGCGTTTTCGAGCGAAGCGGACACCGGCTCGCGCTAACGCGTCAAAACTAGAATCTAGAGCGGCGGGGATAAGCCGCGGCCTCTGCGCTCAAGCACAAGCGCCTCTGGAATGCTGGATCGCCCGCATCCGGGTGAAGACACCGAACTGGCTCAGGATCGCGCCCCATAGTCGGTGTCGTCCTGGCGAAAGCCAGGACCCATTACCCAAATCTCAATTGTTGAGCGCTACCGGGCCGCGATCCCGCTCATCACCGAAGACGGTGGCTAAGGGTCCTGGCTTTCGCCAGGACGACGGCGGTGGATGCCGAGCCTCCCATCGGGTAGTTCGCAATGACGGAGGAGGCCGCAGCGGAGCTTCGCGCGCCCGCTCTACGTCCGAAACTGCCGCCGATAGAGTCCGGACTCGCGGGCCATCCTGTTGGTCAGTTCCTGGGCGCGCGATGTTTCATCCGGCGTCATCGCGGCGGTCTGCGCGACCCAGTTTTCGCGCTTCACCGGGAAGCACTGCGCAACCGGCGTGCCCTTGGGCAATACGCCGTTGAAACTGGTGTCGTGCCAGCGTGCCGGGAAATGAACCCAGCTGTCGTGAAACAGATCGCAATCGACCATGCCGGTCAGCGTGGTGAACGGCAGGTCGAACCGGTTGACCGGATGCGTGAAGAACAGCGAGTAGCCGGGCGGCGCCTCGATGGTCCACAGATTGACGAACTTGATGACGAAGCGGTCGGGCTCGAACAGCGGCGAGCCGACTACCTGGCTTTCGTCGTGGAAGCCGACCGGCGAGCGCGGGAATTCGAGCGCGCCGCCGGCGGGAAGGTCGTTGTCCCAGGTGATCGCGCCATTCTCGACCTTGAGATCGCAGATCAGCGGCAAAAGGAAACCCGATGTCATCGCATCGACGAATGGCGGGCAGCGCTTGACGGTATCCTCTTCGCGATTGCTCATCGTATTGAAGGCCTGCGTCGGCATCGCCTTGAGCCATCCGGGAAGCCCCAACGACGCAGGCATCGGCGGCGGAATCTTGCCCTCGAGCTCCGCGGGGCAGCGGAATTTGATGGTGATCGCTTCGTTATTGTTGGACACGGCTTTGGTCCTTGGTTCGTTCAGTGTCGGCGGCGCCCTTGCGCCAGTCGATGCTCGTCTAGCACGCGACGACGGGGCGGAGAAAGCAGCCGCATCGGTCGCGAAGCGAGCCGCGATATCGAGCTATAAGTTGTTGTTATCATGACGGATAAGGCAAAGTCCTTAATCTCACGGTTCGGCGCGCGCCAATGCCGGTTTTCCGCGTCTTGCCGCTCACCGGTGTGCAAGACTCTGCCGATAGGCATTGGCTTTCGACGCCCGCCGGGCGCATCATGGCGTCGCTGACGACACGATCCGCGTGAGGTAACGGAGGCACCATGGCCGAATCGAAGGTTGAGACCGCCAACGCTGCAGCTGCCGCGTCCCCCTCCGGCGAGAGCGGCAGCGGCCCCAGCCAGCTCGCGGTCGCGACCGTCCGCACCGTGCCGATCGAGCAGGCGCAGTCCCGCACCGAGCACGATCTGCTCGGCGAGGACGACGTCCCGGCCAATGCGCTGTGGGGCATTCACACCAAGCGCGCGGTGATGAACTTTCCGATCACCGGCGTGCCGGTCGGGCACTTCCCGGAATTCGTCCGCGCGCTGGCGCTGGTGAAGCAGGCTGCCGCGCGCGCCAACAAGCGGCTCGGCTATCTCGCACCGGGGAAGGCGGATGCGATCGAAGCGGCCTGCACCCAGATTGCGACCGACAAGGTCTATGCCGAATCCTTCGTCGTCGACGCGATCCAGGGCGGCGCCGGCACGTCGACCAACATGAACGCCAATGAGGTGATCGCCAACGTCGCGCTGCGGCTGATGGGGCGCAAGCCGGGTGACTATCACGCGCTGCATCCGAACGACGACGTCAACATGGCGCAGTCGACCAACGACGCCTATCCGACCGCGCTGCGGCTCGCGGTGATTTTCGCCACCCAGCCGCTGGTGCGCGCGCTGGACGATCTCGCCTACTCGCTCAAAGGCAAGGCGGTGGAGTTCGCCGACGTGTTGAAGATGGGGCGCACCCAGCTTCAGGATGCGGTGCCGATGACGCTCGGCCAGGAATTCGATGCCTTCCACGTGACCGTGAAGGAGGATGTCGCGCGCCTGAACGAGATTTCCGCGCTGTTCCGCGAGGTCAATCTCGGCGCCACCGCGATCGGCACCGGCATCAATGCCGATCCGCGCTATGCGGCGCTCGCGGTCGAGGAATTGTCGCGGCTGTCCGGCCAGCCGATGGTGCTTGCCTCCAACCTGATCGAGGCGACGTCCGATCTCGGCGCCTTCGTCCTGTTCTCCGGCGTGCTCAAGCGCGTTGCGGTCAAGCTGTCCAAGATCTGCAACGACCTGCGGCTGCTGTCGTCGGGGCCGCGCACCGGCATCGGCGAAATCCGCCTGCCCGCCGTGCAGGCCGGCTCGTCGATCATGCCCGGCAAGGTCAATCCTGTCATTCCCGAAGTGGTCAACCAGGTGGCTTTCCTGGTGATCGGGCACGACCTCACGGTCACGATGTGCGCCGAAGGCGGCCAGTTGCAACTCAACGCGTTCGAGCCGACCATCGGCTATTGCGTCTTGAGTTCGCTGCGCATGCTGACGGCGGCGGTCGATACGCTGACCAAGCGCTGTGTCGACGGCATCGAGGCCGATCGCGAGCGTTGCCGCAGCCTGGTGCAGGGCTCGATCGGTCTGATCACGGCGCTGGCGCCGTCGCTCGGCTACGAGGCCTCATCGCGCGTGGCGCGCCGTGCGCTCAAGGAGAACCGCTCGGTCGCCGACATCGTGCTGGAGGAAAAACTGCTGACCGAAGCGCAGCTCAACCAGCTCCTCGAGCTCGAGGCCATGACCCGCCCGGCGCGCCGGCAGCCGGTGCCGAGGAGTTGAAGGACAGCCGCTGCATCGGCAGTCGGCTCCCTCTCCCGCTTGCGGGTAGGGCAATCGCATATGACCTTCAGCGGCTACGGAGGTAACTCCGGCCTCGTGGTTCGAGACGCGCCGCAAGCGGCGCTCCTCACCATGAGTGCCGCAAAACAAGACCCGTCATCCTGAGGAGCCGCGCAGCGGCGTCTCGAAGGATGGCCGCGAGGACGCTGCCCGACAGATTTTTCTATATGCGATTCCCCCGCAAGCGGGAGAGGGGGCGCAGTCCCTTCGGAGGCCTACAGCGTCTTGATGAACTCGATCAGGGCGCGGCGCTCGTCTTCCTTCAGCTCCGGCCCGATCACGCCGGTGCGCTTCTCGTTGGAGAATTCGTGTCCGGAATTGCCGTTGCCGCGCTTGGTGGTGTCGAGCATGAAGGCGTTCCTGATCTTGTCCTTCCAGACGTAGCCGAGATCCTTGGGATCATACTCCCGGCCGCCGAGATAGAAGGTCGCGGGACGGTCCTTCACCGGCGACAGCAGTGCGTAGATGGTCGGGACCGAGCCGTTGTGCAGATACGGCGGGGTCGCCCAGATGCCGTTGAGCGGCCGGACCTTGTAGGCGAGCGGCGCCTGGATCTCGTTCGGCCGGTAGCCGTTGATGCGCTTGCGATCTTCCGGCGGGGTCTTGTTCTGGTCGTACCAATAGTCGACGGTCTTCTCGACGAGATCGCCGAGCGCAGGACCGAAACTGCTGTCCTTGATGTTCAGATTGGCCGGCGTCTCGACGGTGCGGTGCGCGAGGCCCTCGGCTTGCGCGCTGTCGGTACCGATATGGCTGATCGGAATCATCTCGACATCGAGCAGCGGCTGGCCGGCCTCGTTCCTGGTCCAGCGCCTCTTGTCCTTGAACAGCGCAAAGGCTTCGCTCGCGGGCAGCGCCTTGCTGTCGATCGCCGGGCCGTGACAGCCCTGGCAATGCGTCTTGTAGAGCTCGCCGCCCTTCTTCGCGAGGTCCATGTTGATTGGCGGCAGGATGTTCTCCGGCCATTTCGGCGAAGCAAGTCCGCCAAAACCCTTGTCCTCGCTGGGCGGCTCGCCGGCGATCATCCGCTCCATCTCGTGCAGCACGTCGATCCGCGCGCTCGATTTGTAAAGCCCCTTGGACTCGTCGAGCAGGTTGAGCTCGGCGCTGACGCCGAGCGCCTCGCCGGCGTTGCGTACCATCGGCTGCATGATCGAGCCGTCATATTGCACCCAGCTGAACCACGGTGCGTTCCAGATTCGCGGGAAATGCACCGGCGCCGAATGCGAGGCGTAGTTGTTCGGGTTGTTCAGGTCGATCGAGAACACTTGGTTGCCGATCCGGTTCAGCGCGTCGAGCCGCGCATAGCCTTCCTCGACGCTGTTGGCGGCGACCTTGTTCTCCAGCGAATTGATGTTGGCGTATTGCTTCAGCACGAGGTCGAGCTGGCCGCGCAGCGCCATGCGTTCGTCGAGGCTGGCATCCTTGCCGAGGATCTCGTCGGCAAAGCGCGAGAAGCGCCCCGGCCAGAACCGCGTCAGCAGCAGTGAGACGCCGACGCTCTTCTGGAATTCGAACAGATTGGTGTTGGCCGGCCCACCGTCGATCACGATCTCGGTGCCGCGATAGCTGAAGCTGCCGGTGTGGCAGGCGGCGCAGGTCAGGCCGACGCCGGTCATATCCGCCTTGCTGTGCGGATTGCGCCACGGCGCGCCGTTGGCATCGGCCATCGGGCCGCCCTGCGAAAAGCCGATCGGCAGCGCATCGGGTTTGCCCGGAATCACCGTGTCGGGAATAAAGCCGAAGCGGCCGAGATAATTGGTCTCGCTGAGTCGCGGCGCCGCGGTGAACAGCGGCCAGACCGTCGGCTGCTCCAGCGCCATGAACCATTCATGGGGAATGCCGAAGGTCCGTGTGCCCTGGTCGGCGTGATAGAACCAGCGCAGCCGCTCCGCGCTGACATTCTGATCCAGCCACACCGTCTTTGCCGGCGGCTGGTAGTCGACGACCTTGACGCGGAAGCCGCTCGCCACCGTCTCGATATCGTCCTTGAAATAGAGCACGCCGGCGACAATCAACAGTCCGATGACGAATATCGTCTTGCGAGGCATGCCCCGTTCCCCCAATTCGCGGTATCCGCGCGTGATATGGATGAGATGTTAAAATTCGCCGAAAAACGAGTTCGCGTTAAGCGTGTGATGCGGTGTGCGCCATCCTACAGTCGCGGCGCTTGGTCTAACAACGGAAATGTTGATTGGCTGTGAGCCAGTTCACTTGCGGCGTTCCCTCCGCGGCGGCATTTGCGCGCATCGAGGCCTGCGGCTAGAAACAACGGCGCAACAATTCTTCGAGATGTCATCTTGAACACGTCAGGCGTGCAGCCGCTCACGATCACGGTCTCGGACGACAGCACGGTGTCCGCGCTGCTGCTGCGGCCGGCGCAGGCCCGTAGCGCCTATGTGTTTGCCCATGGCGCCGGCGCCGGCATGACGCATCCCTCGATGGTCGCGATTGCGGAGGGCCTGGCGGAGCGCGGCATCGCGACATTGCGCTATCAGTTTCCCTACATGGAGAAGGGCAGCAAGCGGCCCGATCCGCCCGCCGTCGCGCAGGCAACGGTGCGTGCCGCCGTGGCGGAAGCTGCGCGTCATTGCGGCGAACTGCCGCTGTTCGCCGGCGGCAAGTCGTTCGGCGGACGCATGACCTCGCAGGCACAGGCCAAGGCGCCGCTCGCCGGCGTGCGCGGGCTGCTGTTTCTCGGCTTTCCGCTGCATCCCGCCGGCAAGCCATCGAGCGAGCGGGCCAGGCATCTCGCCGAGGTCAAGGTCCCGATGCTGTTCCTGCAGGGCACCCGCGACGCGCTGGCCGAGCTCGACCTGCTCGAGCCCGTGGTGAAGGGGCTGGGTCATCGCGCGACGCTGCATCTGGTGCAGGAGGCCGACCACTCCTTCCATGTCCTCAAGCGCTCCGGCCGCAACGACCACGAGGTGATGGCCGAGGTGCTCGATGCCTTCGCGGGCTGGGTGGCGGAGCATGCATAGGTGTGTAGCCCGGATGAGCCAAGCGACATCCGGGGTCTGCATGCCGCGGGCGAGATCGGTCCCGGATATCGCGGAGCCTGTCATCGGGCGCGCGTTCGCGCGACCCGTTGGCTCATCCGGGCTACGCTTGGCCGCGAAAGGGATGTTATTCTCCACCCATGACAAAGATCCTGATCGTCAATCCCAACACCACCGCGTCGATGACCGCAACCATCGCGACCGCCGCGCGGGCGGTGGCCTCACCGGGCACCGAGATCGTCGCCGTCACGTCTGCGATGGGACCGGCCTCGATCGAAGGCTTCTATGACGAGGCCTTCGCCGTTCCCGGGCTGATTGAGGCGTTGCTGAAGACGCCCGATGCCGACGCCGGCATCATCGCCTGCTTCGACGATACCGGGCTCGATGCCGCGCGGTCGGCGGCCCGCTATCCGGTGGTCGGCATCTGCGAGGCGGCGCTGGTCACCGCCGGGCAGATCGCCAAGCGCATCGGCATCGTCACCACGCTGCCGCGCTCGATCGTCCCGCTGGAGGAACTGGTCCGCCGCTACGGCTTTGCCGACCGCGCGGTGGTTACTGCCTGCGATGTCGCGGTGCTCGATCTCGAGAAGCCGGGCTCGGGCGCGAGGCCGAAGCTGGAGGCCGAGATCGCCCGCGCGCTGGACAAGGGCGCGGACGCCATCGTGCTCGGCTGCGCCGGCATGGCTGATCTTGCCCATGAGCTGTCGGTGAAATTCGGCGTGCCCGTGGTCGACGGCGTGGCCGCCGCGGTGAAGCAGGCGGAAGCGCTTGCCGGCCTCAAGCTGACGACGTCGCGCCGCGGTGCCTATGCCTCACCTGGGGCGAAGAGATACACGGGTTTGCTCGAAGGATTCGCGCCGGCTCCAGAAGACTAAGCTTCGTCATTGCGAGCGAAGCGAAGCAATCCATGGCGCCGCATGCCGAGAATGGATTGCTTCGTCGCTGTCGCTCCTCGCAATGACGGATGAAGTTTTTATGACGCCACCCCGCGATAGATCCGGTCGCGCAGGCGGCGCATGCCGGACAGCCAGCGCTCGCGATTGGTGGCCTTGCGCTGCATGTATTCGTGCACCTGCGGATGCGACAGAATCAGGAAACGTTCTTCCGCCATCGCCTCGATCACCATGCGCGCAACCTCGCCCGGCTGCAGCACGCCGTCGACGCGCGCGGCACTCGGACCCGGCGTCGTCATGCCCGTCTGCACCGATTGCGGACAGAGCACGGAGACGCGGATGCCGCGATCGCCATACTGGATGGCGAGATGCTCGGCGAGCGCGACCGCGGCATTCTTGGTCACGCCGTAAGGCATCGAGTTCAGCGAGGCCAATAGCCCCGCGGCGGATGCGGTGTTGATGAGATAGCCGGAGCCGCGCGCGAGCATGCCGGGCACCAGCGCGCGCGCCGCGTACACGTGGCTCATCACATGCACGCGCCAACTCACGTCCCAGTCGGCATCGGACGCGGTCTCTTGTCCCTTGCGCGAGAGCCCGGCATTGGAGAAGAACACGTCGACCGGACCATATTTGTCCTCGGCCGCGGCGATCAGCGCCTTGACGTCCTCCTCGAGCCCGACATCGGCGGTGACGGCGAGGCCGTCGATATCGCCGGCGACGCTCGCGAGCCTGTCGCGCGAGGTCTTGAGATCGGCGACCACGACGCCGCGTGCACCGGCGTCCGCATAGGCCCGCGCCACCGACTCGCCGATCCCGCTCGCGCCGCCGGTGACGACGCAGACCTTGTCCTTGACTTGCATGGTTCGATGTCCCTGCTTGTTATCGTGGTGGGTCGGATTGTCAGCCCTGATACAGGCCCTTGTCACGCGCCTTCTGGATCGCGAGCGCGGCCATCAGGTCGAGCATCGGGGTCGAAATGGCGGCCGCGCGGGCGAATGCCGCCGGTGCGCGCACCAGCACATCGATCTCCATGGCGCGCCCGAGTTCGTAGTCCTGCAGGATCGACGGCTTGTGGTCCGGCGCCGGCCCTGAGCGGGTGACACGCTTGACCTCGGGAATATAGTGTGTCGCCACCGCATTGGCCTCGTCGAGCAGGCGCGGGATCACGTCCTGCATGTCAGGATCGTCGCGGACGCCGCGCGCAGTCAGCCCGGTCAACAGGCAGAGCACCGACATCGACATGTTGGTCAACAGCTTCGACCAGATCGTCTCGCGGATCTGCTTGACCTCGGGCGATTCGATCGCGGCGTCGTTGAGCGCCGCGCGCAGGCGGGCGATGCGCTCGCTCTGGCGATCGTCGCATTCACCGATCAAGAGGCGGTTGCGGTCCGGCGACAGGTTCGCGACGACACCCGGCGCGACCACCTCGTTGGAGGAAAAGATCACGCCGCCAATGATCCGCTGCTTCGGGACGGCGCTGCGCAAATGCCCGCCGGGATCGAGGAAGCCGAGATCGGGGATCGCGGGATGCTGTGGCGGGAGGCCGAGATCGTACCACCAGGGAATGCCGTTCTGCGCGAACACGATTGATGTGTCGCGCTGAAGCAGCGGCGGGAGCCCGGCTGCGAGCGCGCCGATGCCGGTCGCCTTCAGTGTGCTGATGACGATGTCTTGCGGTCCCAAATCGGCAGGATCGGCTGAGGCCTTCACCTTCGCGGTGATGCTGGTGTCGCCGACCTTCAGCGTCAGTCCGTTGGTCCTGACCGCGTCGAGATGTGGCCCGCGCATCACGCAGGCCACATCATGGCCGGCACGTGCGAGCCGGATCGCGAAGTGGCTGCCGACGGCGCCCGCGCCGAAAATGCAAATACGCATGAGTGGAACAATTCTCCGCAACGTGCCCGGTCAGTTTCCACAAGCGCGGGGCATCGCGCAACCCGTCATGCGCGTGGCGCGGTCGCGCGCGCTCGAAAGTGATGGATCAAGGCATCCGCTCTCGCCATAGTGCAAGGCCAGTACAAGATAACAGCAATGCCGAACGAGGGAGCAACGTCATGTCGGCCAGCCCAGTCCTGTGGAGCCTCGATGCGCGGGGTGTCGCGACCGTCACGCTGAATCGTCCCGAGGTCAACAATGCCTATGACGGCGCGCTGATTGCAGGCGTGCTGGCCGCGATCGACGATCTCTCGACCAGGCCGGTGCGCGTCGTCGTGCTGAAGGGCAACGGCAAGCATTTCCAGGCCGGCGCCGACCTGAAATGGATCAACGGCGTGCGGCCGAAATCGTTCGAGGAGAACGAGGCGGCGTCGCGCGCCACCTTCGAGGCGGTGCAGCGTCTCAACACGCTGCCGGTCCCGACCGTCGCGCTGGTGCAGGGCGGCTGCTTCGGCGGCGGCACCGGCGTGATCTCGGCCTGCGATATCGTGATCGCGGCCGACAATGCGCTGTTCTCGATCACCGAGGTGCGCTGGGGCCTGACCGCGGCGATCATCATCCCGCAGCTCTGCGACGCGATCGGCGTCCGCCAGGTGCGCCGCTATGCGCTGACCGGCGAACGGTTCGGCGCCGAGGATGCCCGCCGCATCGGCCTCGTCCATGAGGTGGTGCCACTGGCCGATCTCGACAGCGCCGGCGCCAAGGTCGTCGAGCAGCTGCTCGGCAATGCCCCGGATGCGATGGCCGAGACCAAGAAGCTCGCGATGGAAAGCTCGTTCGGCGGCATGGCGGTGGACGATGCGGCCTACAAGCGCCTCGTCCAGCTGCATTCAGCCAAGCGGCAGACCGCGGAAGCTGCCGAGGGGCTCGCATCCTTCGCCGAGAAGCGCGCGGGCCGGTGGGGCGGCGGCGCGTAAGCTCAGCAGCCGCGGCAGATGCCGCGCATGCTGCGATAGACCTCTTCGTCGTCGCGGCGCATCTGCTGCAGCTGATCTAACGTCTTCGATTCGCTCGACCGCGTCACCGGCGGCTCGGGCTTGCGCTTCGCCGCAAGTTCCTGCTCTTGCCGATGGTAGCAGGCCTCGCGCTCCGCCTTGGCCTCAATGAAGCGGCAGGTCTCGATCGCGGCCGCGGGCCCAGCGACGATGATGAGACCAAACGACATTGAGATCAGGAGTTTCAAGCGGGCGATCCTTTCGCGTCCTTGTCTCAGGTCGGCATGCCAACGGCAACGCCGGCGTCGCATCACAGCGGCTGCGACAGCGATTTCTTCAATGTCTTCAGCAGCGCCTGCACCGCGGCGGCATCGATGCGGCGCTCGGGAACGGCGGCCTTGACCCACAATTCCGGAATAGGAAAGTCGGTGAGTACCGGCTGCAACGCGCCGTCGCGCAGCGCGTCCGCGACCAGATAATGCGAGAGCAGCGCAATGCCGTTGCCGGCGATCGCGCTTTGCGTCAGCACGCGGCCTTCGTTCGAAGAGAGAATCGGGCGGACCTGGATATTGATGCGGCCGCGCGGTCCCTCGAACGGCCATTCCGGTCCGGTCGGCAGGAAGCTGAGGCAGCGATGATCGACCAGGTCGCGCGGATGCTTCGGTATGCCGTGCTTCTTCAGATAGGCCGGTGAGGCGCACACGAGGCGCGGCAGCCGGCACAAGGGCTCGTCGACCACGCCGCCGAAGGAATGCGGGAAGGCGCCGATCGCGAGGTCGAAACCTTCGGTTACCGGATCGACCGGACGATCGATCATCACGATCTCGAGCTTCACGCTTCCGTTCTGTTTCTGGAAGATCGTGAAGGCATCGGCGAGCCGCGCCACCGTCAGCGAAGTCGGCGCCTTGACGCGCAGATGATCGGAGAGGTCGCGCTGCTTCTCGCCCATCCGCGACAAGAGATCGCCGACATCGGCAACCACGCCACGGGCGCGGTGCACATATTGCTGCCCGGACTCGGTCAGCCGCAACTGGCGGGTCGAGCGGTGGAACAGCGCGGTGCCGATCCGCTCCTCGAGTTGGGTGACGCGTTTGGCGACGACGGATGTCGCGACGTTGAGCTTGCGCGCCGCGGCGGAAAAGCCGCCGGCATCGGCGGTGGCAAGGAAGGCTTCGAGATTGACCAGCGTATCCATCTGCCTTGCTCGTCTTTCTCGATTCGCGAAAGCTGATTACATAATTTGGTGGATTGTACTGCAATCTGCATCAATTCATAGTTGGCCCAATCAACTTTGTTCAGGGCGGAAATGATGCGAGCGAGCACGATCGAAGAACCTGCGCGGCAGGTCCCGGTCTATGGCGAATATGACGTGGTGGTGCTTGGCGGCGGACCGGCCGGCATCGCGGCAGCGGTCGGCGCGGCATGTGCCGGACGGCGGACGCTCCTGATCGAGCGTTACGGATTTCTCGGCGGCATGGGCACCGCGGCCGGCGTGACCAACTTCTGCGGACTGCACGCCAACATCTTCGGCGAGATGCACCGCGTGGTGCAGGGCATCGCCTCCGACCTCCTGGCGCGGATTGACCGGCTCGGCGGGCTGAACGCGCCACATCTGATCCTCGGCAAGATCCTTGCGCAGGCCTACGACACCGCGGCCTACAAGATCGCGGCCGACGATCTGCTCGCACATCACAAGGTCGACATTCTGTTCCACGCGCTCGGCGCCGGCGTCGTCATGGATGGTTCGCATATCCGTGCGCTGATGGTGGAAACCAAGGCCGGCCGTCAGGCCGTGCGCGCCAGCATCTTCATCGATTGCTCCGGTGACGGCGATCTCGCGGTGTGGGCCGGTGCGCCCCATGAAGTCGGCGATAATGCCGGCGGCATGCTCTACCCCTCGATGATGTTCCGCCTCAACGGCATCGATCCAGCGAAGGCCGGCGATGCCTGGCGCACCATCCCGGCGCTGATGGCTGAGGCCGAGGCCGCCGGCACCCACACATTCCCGCGCAAGTCGGCGATCGTGCGGCCGCAGAAATCGCAGATCGAATGGCGGGTGAATTTCACCCAGGTGACGCGAAGCGACGGCGGCGCCATTTCCGGTATCGATCCTGACGACATGACGCGCGGCGAGATCGAGGGCCGCCGCCAGGCGGTCGAAGCGTTCAGGTTCCTGCGCACGGTGCCCGGCTTCGAGAATTCCTACATCGTCGATCTGCCGCCGCAGCTCGGCATCCGCGAGACGCGGCGCGTGATCGGCGGCTACATGCTGTCAGGCGAGGACGTGCTGGGCTGCGCCTCGTTCGAGGATTCGATCGGCGTCAATGGTTGGCCGAAGGAATCCCATGTGCCGGGTGATGTGATCTTCGAGTTTCCGCCGATCCCGGAGAGCCGCGGCTATAACGAGTTGCCGTACCGCATGCTGGTACCGGAGGGCGTCGACAATCTCCTGGTCGCCGGCCGCTGCGCCTCGATGACCCATGAGGGGCAATCGGCGGCGCGCGTCTCCGGTGCCTGCTTTGTGATGGGCGAGGCGGCGGGAACCGCAGCCGCGCTCGCGCTGTCGGGCAATACGATTCCGCGCGACATTTCCGTCGAAAAGTTGCAACAACAGCTCGGCACACAGGGCGCGTTCATCGGCCGCGATCAGGCCGTGCCCGAAGGAATCTAGAGCGTTTTCAAGCGAAGTGGATACCGGTTCGCGTGAAGAAAACGCGTCAAAACAGGAATCTGGAGCCCCGTTCCGATTTAATCGGGACGGAAGCGGCTCCAGGCGGAGGACGGAATGAAGGGTTGGGCGCGGCTCGCAGTCGCGGGCATGCTGGTGTGGGCCGCGAGCGGCATCGCGCGGGCCGACGATCTCCTGAAGGCGAAGATCGGCGTCTTGCGGCTGTCGTCCTCGGCGCCGGTGTTCATCGCGCAGGACAAGGGCTATCTCCGCGACGCCGGACTCGACGTCGAGCTCAAGTTCTTCGACGCGGCGCAGCCGATCGCGGTCGCGACCGCGTCGGGCGATGTCGATTTCGGCGTCACCGCCGTCACCGCGGGGCTCTACAATCTCGCCGGCAAGGGCACGCTGAAGGTGATCGGCGGCATGAGCCGCGAGAAGGCCGGCTATCCCCTGATTGGCTATTTCGCCAGCAACAACGCCTATGCCGCCGGCCTCAAGACGCCGAAGGATCTGGCGGGCAAGCGCGTCGCGGTGACCCAGGTCGGCTCCAGCTTCCATTATTCGCTCGGCCTGCTCGCCGACAAATACGGCTTCAAGCTGTCCGACGTGAAGGTAGTGCCGCTGCAGTCGCTGTCGAACGCGGCCGCGGCGCTGAAGGGCGAAACCGTCGACGCCGCGCTGCTGCCGGTCTCGACCGCGCGGACGCTGATGGATTCCAACGGCGCGAAATTGCTCGGCTGGGTCGGCGACGAGACGCCGTGGCAGCTGGGGGCGATCTTCGCGTCGCCGAAGGCGCTGACCAACGCACCGCTGGTGACCAGGCTGCTCACCGCGCTCACCCGTGCCGACCACGAATATCACGACGTGATCCTGACTGCGATCAAGGACGGCGTGGCGCCGATCAACGACAAGACCAGGCCGCTGCTCGAGATCATCGCCAAATACACCAACCTGCCGGTCGCGCAGGTGGTCGGCAATTGCGCTTATATCGATCCCGACGGCAAGCTCGACGTGAAGAACCTCGACAACCAGATCAAATGGCTGCAGGGGCAGGGTTTCGTGGACAAGGGTTTCGATGCCAATGCGATCATCGCCAAGGATTACGTGAAGGCGGATTGATGTTAGACCGCAGACACCACTCTATCCCCGTCATCCTGAGGAGCCGCGAAGCGGCGTCTCGAAGGATCGACGGCCCCGATAGTGACCGGCCGTCCATCCTTCGAGACGCGCGCAAGTGCGCGCTCCTCAGGATGACGGGTCAAAGAGTGAGCCGGTAGATGGACCTGATCGCCGACCATATCAGCCATCGCTTCGGCGCGCTCGACGTTCTCGACGATGTCTCCTTCACGGTCCGCGCGGGCGAGATTGTTGCGATCGTCGGTCCGTCCGGCTGCGGCAAGAGCACGCTGCTGTCGATCCTCGGCGGCCTGCTGCGGCCGAGCAAAGGTGCCGCCGAGCTGCGCGGCGCGGCGCCGGCTGATAGCCTCAATCCGCTGACCTTCGTGTTCCAGGATTTTGCGCTGCTGCCGTGGAGCACGGTCGAGGACAACGTCGCGTTTCCGTTGTTGCATACGGGTTTGAGCGCCGGCGAGCGCAGCGCCGTGATCGACGATGCGCTGCGCCGCACCGGGCTGTCGGATTTCCGCAGCGCCTATCCGAAGCAACTGTCCGGCGGCATGCGCCAGCGCGTCGGCATTGCGCGGGCACTCGCGGTTCGCCCCGCGATCCTGCTGATGGACGAGCCGCTGTCGGCGCTGGATTCGCAGACCCGCGAGCTTCTGATGGAGGATTTCGTGCGCCTGCTCGCCGACGGCGCGATGGGCGCGGTCTATGTCACGCATAATCTCGAGGAAGCGGTGCGGCTCGCCGACCGCGTCGTGGTGCTGTCGCGCCGCCCTGGCCGGATCCGGGAAATCGTGACCATCCCGATGACGCGCGCCGAGCGCGGCACGACGGATGCGCGCGGGCCGATGGCCGCGCTACAGGGTGAGCTGTGGTCGTTGATCCGGAAGGAGGCGATCGATGCCGAGCGCGAGGTCCAGCATGCTTGACCGCGCGCCGCAGGAAGCGAAAGACCAGTCGGCGGAGGCGACGCGCCCGGTCGCGTTTCGCGGCGCCGGCTTCACGTCTGGTGGCAGCCGCCATGCCGGCTGGATCGCGCTCGCGCTCGTGATCGCGGTCTGGCAACTCGCCGGCAGCGCAGGCTGGGTCAATCCGCTGTTCCTGCCGGCGCCGTCGGCGATCGCGTTCGCGATCTATAAGCTCGCGATGTCGGGTGCGCTGTGGCAGCACTTGTCGTGGTCGATCATGCGGATCGGTACCGGCTGGATCATCGGCACGGCCGCCGGCGTCGTGGTCGGCTTCGCGATCGGGCTGTCGACGATGGCGCGCGGCGTCGGCATCACCTTCATCTCGGCGCTGTTTCCGATTCCGAAGATCGCGCTGCTGCCGTTGCTCATTCTATGGCTTGGGATCGGCGAGGAGCCGAAGATCGCGACCATTGCGCTTGGCGTGTTCTTCTCGACCGCGATCTCGGTCTATAGCGGCGTCGATGCGGTGCCGCGCAATCTGATCCGGATGGCGCAAAGCTTCAACGTGCCGTTCCACGCCATTGTCCGCCGCGTGATCTGGCCGGGCGCGCTGCCCTCGATCCTCGCCGGCTTCCGCATCACCGCGTCGGTGGCACTCTTGCTCGTCGTCAGCGCCGAGATGATCGGCGCGCAATACGGCATCGGCGCTTTCGTCCTGCAGGCCGGCAATTTGATGCAGACCGATCAGCTGCTCGCCGGCGTCGTGATCCTGTCGCTGTTCGGGCTTGCGGTGGGGAAGCTGATCAATTTGCTGGAGACGCGGTTGCTGCACTGGCGGTAAGGGGGGCGCTGCCGCCACACACAAAGTGTCGTCCCGGCGAAGGCCGGGACCCATAACCACAGGGCGTGGTTGTTAGAAAAAGGCTGGGGCTCCAACGCGTTCAACCAATCAAGATTGGTGGTTATGGGTCCCGGCTTTCGCCGGGACGACGTGAGGTGGGCGCTGCGTGCCTTGCGCAGACGATCGTTACGCGTTCCCCCTGTCCTCGCGGAACAGGTCGAGCTTCTGCTGCACCGGGCGGTCGGAGAACGAGAACAGCACGGAGTCGGCATCGGCCTCGTGGGTGACCCAGTGCCAGCTCGGTACCACGAACAAATCGCGCGGTCCCCACTCGAAGGTCTGGTCACCGACCCTTGTGCGGCCCTTGCCCTCGATTGCGGCGAACACGGTCGCATCGGTTGCGCGATAGCGCGCGGTCTTGAAACCCTTTGGCAGCAGCTGGATGAAGGTGCCGATGGTCGGCATCGCGAAATCGCCGGTCTCGGGGTTGGAGAATTTCAGCTTCAGCCCGTGGCAGGCGTCCCACTCGTCGCTGACCTTGGCCTTCTCCAGCGCCTCGCGGGTGTATTCATAGGGATAGTTGAAGATCGGCGAGGTCTTCGAGGTTCGCTTCTGGTCGATCGGCAGCAGATTGTGGCCGTAGCGCGCGAAGCTGGCGCCGGCCGGCTTGGAGATCGACTGCTGATCTTCCTTGGCGCCTTCGGCAAACGAGCAGTCGAAGAACTGCACCATCGGGATGTCGAGCCCGTCGAGCCAGAACATCGGCTCATTGGTTTCGTTGGAATGATCGTGCCAGGTCATCGACGGCGTGATGACGAAGTCGCCCGGCGACATCGCGGTGCGCTCGCCGTCGACGGCGGTGAACGCGCCCTTGCCCTCGAGCACGAAGCGCAGCGCCGATTGGGCATGGCGATGGGCGGGGGCGATGTCGCCCGGCACCACCATCTGCACGCCGGCGAACAGCGAGGTCGTGATCTTGGACTGGCCGCGCAGGCCGGGATTTTCCAGCACCAGCACGCGGCGCTCGGCTTCCTTGGCCGTGATCAGCTTGCCGGCCTCGTTCATGTAGTCGCGGATCTGGTCGAACTTCCACAAGTGCGGACGGCAGGCGCTTTTCGGCTCCGGCGTGATCAGATCGTTCATCACGTTCCACAGCGCCGAGAGGTTCTGGCCGTCGATCTTCTTGTAGAATGCGTCGCGCTCCGGGGTCTTCTGCACGGCTTCCATGGCAAGCCTCCCATCATTCTTGTCGGTGCAATTTAATTGACAGTATACTGACAATATGGCTAGCGTCAATGAAGCAAGCCATGGCGTTTTCGAGCGAAGTGGATACCGGTTCGCGCAAAGAAAGCGCGCCAAACCAGAATAATGCAAGGGAGGTTCCGATGAAGCTGCATGGCTATTTCCGGAGCAGCGCGTCCTACCGGGTCCGGATCGCCCTCAACCTGAAGGGGCTCACCTCAGAGCATCTGCCGCATCATCTGCGCAAGGGCGAGCAGTGCGCGCCGGCCTATCTCGCGATCAATCCGCAGGGGCTGGTACCGACGCTGGAGAGCGACGCCGGCGCGATCCTCACCCAGTCGCTCGCGATCATCGAATGGCTCGACGAGACCAATCCCAACCCGCCGCTCTTGCCGAAAGATCCGCTGCGGCGCGCCAAGGTGCGGGCGTTTGCGCAGGCGATCGCCTGCGATACGCATCCGGTGCAAAATTTGAAGGTGCTGGCGCGGCTGCGTCAGCTCGGCCTGCCCGAGGAGCAGGTGACGGAATGGGCGGCCTGGGCCAATCGCGAGGGACTGTCGGCCTGCGAGACCCTGATCGCGGCGGAGTCCGGCCCGTTCTGCTTTGGCGATGCGCCGACACTGGCCGATCTCTGCCTGGTGCCGCAGCTCGCCAATGCGCGGCGCTTCGGTGTCGACGTCTCGGCCTATCCGCGCCTGCTCAAGGCCGAGGCCGCGGCAAAGCAAATCAAGGCGTTTGCCGACGCCGCTCCGGACAAGCAGCCCGATGCCGAATAACAAACCAGCGCCTGTCACCATGGACGCGGTCTATACCGCGCCCGGCTACCTGTTCCGGCGGATGCAGCAGATCGCGGTCGCGCTGTTCATCGAGGAGTGCAGGGCGTTCGACCTGACGCCGGTGCAATACGCCGCGCTGGTCACGATCTCGACCCATCCCGGTATCGACGCCACGAGGCTCTCGGCGGTGATCGCGTTCGACCGTTCCACGCTCGGCAACGTGATCGAACGGCTGCAGGCCAAGGAGTTCATCGTGCGCAAGCCGGCGCCCGAGGACAAGCGCGTCAAGCTGCTCTATCTTACCAAGGCCGGCGCGGCTGTGTTGAGCGACATCATGCCCTCGGTCGACAAGGCGCAGGCGCGGATGCTGCAGCCGCTGAAGCCGGCCGACCGCAAGACGCTGCTGGCGCTGTTGACCCAGCTCGTCGACCTCAACAACGAAGCGTCGCGGGTGCCGCTGCGCGCCGAGGACGCGCTCGAACATCTCGGGAGGTCGGGCTGATGGCGGAGACGAGACCTGTCCTGATCGCGGGTGGCGGCATTGGCGGCCTTGCCGTGGCGCTGGGCCTCGCGCAAAAAGGCATCCGCTCGATCCTGCTGGAGAAGGCCGCCGCGCTCGGCGAGATCGGCGCCGGCATCCAACTCGGCCCGAACGCGTTCCACGCCTTCGACTATCTCGGTGTCGGCGAGGCCGCGCGCAACATGGCCGTCTATATCGATCAGCTCCGGCTGATGGATGCGCTGACCGCCGACGAGATCACCCATATCGATCTCGGCGACGCCTTTCGCGCGCGGTTTGGCAATCCCTATGCCGTGGTACATCGCGGCGATCTGCATGGCGTATTCCTGCGCGCGTGCCAGAATCACGAGCTGATCGAACTGCGCGTGTCCAGCGAGGTGGCAGGCTACGAGCAGGATGGTTCGTCGGTGACGGCAAAGCTCGCCGATGGCGAGCGGATCACCGGCCGGCTTCTGATCGGCGCCGATGGCTTGTGGTCGAACATCCGCAAGCAGGTGACGTCGGACGGCCCGCCGCGCGTCTCCGGCCACACCACCTATCGCTCGGTGATCCCGACCGAGCAGATGCCGGAGGATTTGCGCTGGAATGCGGCGACGCTGTGGGCCGGCCCGAAATGCCACATCGTGCATTATCCGCTGTCGGGCTGGAAGGTGTTCAACCTCGTCGTCACCTATCACAACAATGCGCCGGAGCCGGTTGCAGGCAAGCCGGTGTCCGAGGCCGAGGTGATGAAGGGTTTTACCCACGTCCATGAGCGGGCGCAGAACATCATCCGCCACGGCACCAACTGGAAGCTCTGGGTGTTGTGCGACCGCGATCCGAACGAGCAGTGGATCGACGGCCGCGTGGTGCTGCTCGGCGACGCCGCGCATCCGATGCTGCAATATTTCGCGCAGGGCGCCTGCCAGGCGATGGAGGACGCGGTCTGCCTGTCGCACATGCTGGCCAGTCACGATGACCAGACAGCGGCGCTGGAGGTCTACAGCGCGCAACGCTTCCCGCGCACCGCGCGCGTGCAACTGATGTCACGCGCGATCGGCGAACACGTCTACCATCCCGCAGGCGAGCACGCCCGCATCCGCAACGCGATCATGAGCGCGAAGTCGCAGGTCGAGTGGTGCGATGACATCGCCTGGCTGTATGGCGGGACGGGGCTGGGCAGCTAATTACTCGTCGTCCCGGACAAGCGAAGCGCGATTCGGAACCCATAACCACCGAAGGCTGTTGTGATGGCAGGCTGGGGCCCCAGCCTTTGCGCCGCAAATATTTGTGGTTATGGGTCCCGGCCTTCGCCGGGACGACATCGAATGTGTGGCGGGATGGCGGGGCAGCTAATGCTCGTCGTCCCGGACAAGCGAAGCGCGATCCGGGACCCATAACCACCGAAGGCTGTTGTGATGGCAGGCTGGGGCCCCAGCCTTTGCGCCACAAGCATTTGTGGTTATGGGTCCCTGCTTTCGCCGGGACGACATTGAATTTGCGGTGGCCGCGTCCATCAACCAACGCCCTACATCCGCATCACCGCCTGCCGGTCGATCTTGCCGGTGCCGGTCTTCGGCAGCTCGTCGATGAATTTGACCTCGCGCGGATATTTGTACGGCAACAGCCTTGTCTTGACGTAGTCCTGCAGCCGCCGCGTCGCTTCGGCTGTGTCGAAGCCGGCCTTGTTCATGACAACCACGGCGCGCAGCGTCATGCGCCGGTCCGGCAATTCGGCGGCGTAGACGGCGCATTCGCGGACGTCGGGGTGATCGGCGAGGCAGAGCTCGACCTCCAGCGGATAGACCCACTGGCCGGAGATCTTGATCAGATCGTCGGCGCGGCCGCGGAAGAAGTGGAAGCCGTCGCTGTCGCGCATGAAGCGGTCGCCGGTGTAGATCCAGCCGTCCTCGCGCACGGTCTCGGCGGTCTTGTCCGGCCGGTTCCAGTACAGCGGGGTCGCGGAATCGCCGCGCACCCACAGGATGCCTTCCTCATTGTCGCCGACCTCGCGGTCATCGCTGTCGCGCAGCATGATCTCGTAGCCGGGCACGCGCAGGCCGGCGGCGCCGAGCTTCTTTTGTTCCGCGCGGTTGCTGAGATAGACGTGCAGCACTTCGGTCGAGCCGAGGCCTTCGATGATCTCGAGCCCGGTGAGCCGCTTCCAGCCGTTGAAGACGTCGGCTGACAGCACTTCGGCGGCCGAGACCGCCATCCGCAGCGAGGAGAAATCGGCGGTGTCGGCACCTTCAGCCTTGGTCAGGGAGATGTAGAGCGTCGGCAGGCCGAAGAACACGGTCGGGCGATATTGCCCGATCGCCGCGAAGATCGCGGCCGGTTTCGGCTGGCCCGGCAGCAGCAGCGTCGCGGCGCCGACGGAGAATGGAAACGTGATCGAGTTGCCGAAACCGTAGGCGAAGAAGATCTTCGGCACCGAGAAGCAGATGTCGCCGGGCGAAAGCTTCAGCACATTGCGGGCAAAGGCGCGCTCGCTATAGGCCATGTCGTGCTGCAGATGCACGATGCCCTTGGGACGGCCGGTCGAGCCCGACGAATACATCCAGAATGCCATCTCGTTGCGGTGCGTGTCGGCCGCGTCGAGCTCGGTCGGAAACGCTTGCAGCCAATCAGCGGCCTCGCGCGTTTCGGCAGCCGCGTGATCACCGGCGGCGCCGTTGACCACCACCAGCGTACGCAGCGGCGTGTCCTTGCAGGCTTCCGCGTTGAAGCGCGCACAGAATTCCGCATCGGTGACGGCGACCTGCGCGCCGGCGTCGGACAGGTAGAATTGCAGCAGCTCGGGCGTCGTCAGCGTGTTGATCAAGAGTGGCACGAAGCCGGCACGCACCGCGCCGAAGAATGCCGCGGGATAGGCCGGGGTGTCGTCGAGAAACAGCAGGATGCGATCGCCGCGCTGCAGTCCAAGCGACCGGAAGGCGTGGCCCCAGCGTGCGGCCTCAGCGCAGAGCTCGCGATAGGTCCGCGTGCCGGCCGGGCCGGTCAGCGCCAGGCGCTCGGCATTCCCGTTGCCGAGATTGTCGAACAGGATGCAGCTCGCATTGTAGCGCTCGGGGATCGTAAAGCCGATCTCGCGCGCACCGGGATTGTCCAGCGGAACCTGGTCGGCGATCCCGGTCATGATTGTCCCTTTGCGGCTGCGTAGCGGGCCATGAAGGCGGGCGACATCGCGCGCAGCCGCGCGTCGTCGATCCGGCCGGAACGGGTGATGTAGCTGTAGGCGAAATCCATCAGGTCGAGCGTCATGTGCGCGGGGAAGTGCTCGTACCAGTCGGCGCTGGTCCGCGCCGCGGTGACGAGCTTCTTCACGATTGGCTTGCGCTCGCTCTCGTAGCGGGCAAGCGCGGCGCCAATGCCGCTCTCGGTCTCCAGCGCCTTGGTCAGCGCAATCGCATCCTCGATCGCGAGCCGCGTGCCCGAGCCGATCGAGAAATGCGCCGAATGCAGCGCATCGCCGATCAGCACCATGTTGCCGTGCGACCAGCGCTCGTTCCAGATCCACGGGAAATTGCGCCACACCGATTTGTTCGAGATCAGCCGGTGGCCGTCCAGCGCCGCGGCGAATATATCTTCGCAGATCGCCTGCGACTCTTCGATGCTCTTGTCGGCGAAGCCGTAGGCCGCCCAGGTCGCCGCGTCGCATTCGACCAGGAAGGTGCTCATGTCCTTCGCATAGCGATAGTGATGGGCGTTGAAGCTGCCGCGCTCGGTCGCCACGAAGGTCTGCGACAGCGTCGCGAAGGTCTTGGTGGTGCCGTACCAGGCGAATTTGTTGGTGGAATGCGAGACCGAGGCGCCGAAGGCGGACTCATAGCCGCGGCGAACCATCGAGTTCAGCCCGTCGGCGGCAACGATCAGGTCGTAACCCCTGAGCTGGTCGACCGATTGCACCACGGTGTCGAAGCGTGGCGTGACGCCCGTGCTGCGGACCCGCTCCTGCAGGATCGTCAGCAGCGCCAGCCGGCCGATCGAGGAGAACCCGACGCCGTCGATCTCGACGCTCTTGCCGCGCAGATTGAGGGTGATGTTCTTCCAGCTCTCCATAAGCGGGGCGATGGCGTCGACCGTCTCAGGGTCGTCGGCGCGCAGGAAGTCCAGCGCCTGTTCGGAGAACACCACGCCGAAGCCCCAGGTGGCGCCGGCCGCGTTCTGCTCGAACAGGTCGATCTCGGCGTCGGGATGACGCTTCTTCCACAGATAGGCGAAATAGAGCCCGCCGGGCCCTCCGCCGATCACGGCGATCCGCAACGTCTGCCTCCCAGATTGACAGTGTACTTACAATTTGGCTCCAGACTAATCGCCCTCCGGCGGGAACGCCAGAGGGAAAATGCGTGCAGCGACTAGCCGCGTGGGGCCGAAGGGTTCAGTAGCAGCGGCGGGCCTTGACCCCGTCGACCCATACCCAGCGGCAGCCGGCGGCGACGGGTTTGCGGGCGACGACCGCACCGTTGGGACCGGCGCAGCCGGCGCGGTAGACGCCGCGCGCGCAAACGACCGCATTGGCGCCGAAGGACTCGAAGGTCATGGTCGCGGCAAAGGACAGCAGGGCCGCGGCGATCAGCAATATTGAACGCATGAAAATTCCCTCTCCCGGGTGAGGCATGGTTGGCCTGCAGGTGGCAACAAGGTGCTGCGGTTCCGTGCCCGGCAAATCGCCGGGCACATGTCGTCTCACCGCCCGCGCGGCTATTTCTTTTCCGCTTCCGCCAGCACCTTCTTGCAGGCGGGCGCCAGCTTGTCGCTCTGCTTGGCGAGACAGGCGATGATGCGGCCGCCGCCGGGCGTCACGCTTTTGCAGAACTTCTCGTAGTCGCCCATGCAGGCGTCGCGTTGCGCGGTGGTCAGTTCCTGCGCGTAGACAGCGGTTGCGCCGCAAAGCAGCGCGGCGGTCAGGACGATACGCAGCATTGTTCGCTCGCTTTTCCGGTCAGTCGCGTGACAACAGGATTACCGCGCCGCGAACGGCGCCAACACATCGCGGCACGCCGGCGACAGCGAGCCGGCATTGGTCGCAAGGCACTGCACGATCCGCCCGCCGCCCGGCTGGACGCCGCCACAGATCGAGCGGACGTCGGCGCCGCAGGCCGAGCGCAGCACGAACAGCTCTTCGCGCGGTCGCAGCGGCCGCAACGCGATCACGGCCGGCGCCGCGGCTGGTGCTGTCGTCGCTGCAGCGCCGGCGGCCGGCGCGGCGGCGCCGCCACCAGCGGCGGCGACGGCCTTCTCGCAGGCCGGCGAAAGCTTGCCCTTGTTCTTTTCGAGACACTGCAGCGCCGCCGCGCCGCCGGTCGGCACGCCCGCGCAAACCTTGGGATAATCGGAGCGGCATGCGCTGCGGATCGCGGAGATCTGCGTGTTGGACGGCGTCCCGGCCGCCTTCGGTGCGGCGGCTTCGGTGGCGGGCTTGGCCGTTGCCGCGGGCGCAGCCTCGGTCTTGGCCGCCGCGGGCGCGGAGTCTGCCTTCGGTGCGGCAGCCGGCGCTTCGACGGCCTTCACCGCGCTGGCGCAGCCCGGTCCGAGGCTTGCCATGTTCTTCTGCAGGCATTGCAGCGAGGCTTCGCCGCCCGGCGGTACGCTGGAGCAATGGGCGATGTAGTCGTTGCGGCATTGCGACTTGATGGCGTCGCGCTGCGCCTGGGTCGGCGCCTGCGACAAGGCCGGTGCGGTGCTCATGGATGCTGCAAGCGCAAGACATGCGGACAGCTTCGTTGCTCGTGTCAACGCATTGATCATCTGAATTAATCCTCTGGTCGCGCCGGATGTCTCCGGCTCAACTGAACTGAGTTCTGAAAAAGTCTTGTTGTAGCAACCTCGGCGAGCGGCATCATTTTCGCTTTCGAGTTCCGCTGCAAGCGGATTGTTGCTATGGATGAAGCAGGCGGATTTTTTGCCCGTCACGAGATCTTTAAATTTAGTCATTTGAATCGAGGCTCGGAAATGAGGCATGCGCGCGCGTCAGCACATTTCGGTCGGAGCAGTTTTGTGCGGCTGCGAAATGCACCGCTTGCGCGCATCGCGTTCGTCGTATCGGCCTTCGTCAGTTTAAGTGCCTGCGAGCAAAACAGTTTTGTTGCGCCGCCGCCGCCCAAGGTCGAGGTTGCGCCGCCGGTGCAGCGCGCCATCACACGTTATCTGGACGCCACCGGAAACACCGCGCCGATCCAGACCGTCGATCTGGTCGCGCGCGTGCAGGGCTTCCTGCAGGCGATCAACTATCAGGACGGCTCCTTCGTGAAGGCGGGGACCACGCTGTTCACGATCGAGCCGGAGACCTACAAGCTGAAGCTGGAACAGGCGCAGGCCGCAGAGGTCGGCGCGCAGGCGACGCTGAAGCAGGCCGAGCTCGACTTCAAGCGGCAGACCGATCTGGTGCAGCGGCAGGCGGTCTCGCAGGCGACCCTTGATACCTCGACCTCCACCCGGGACAACGCCCAGGCCAGCCTGCAGCAGGCCCAGGTCAACACCAGGATCGCGGCGGTCAACTACGGCTACACCAACGTGGCCGCGCCGTTCGACGGCATCGTCAGCAATCACCTGGTCTCGGTCGGCGAACTGGTCGGCGTGACGTCGCCGACGCAGCTTGCCACCATCGTGCAGCTCGATCCGATCTATGTGAATTTCAACGTCAACGAACAGGACGTGCAGCGCGTGCGGGATGAAGCGCGCCGTCGTGGTCTGACGGTCAACGAGCTCAGGCAGTTGCCGGTCGAGGTCGGCCTGCAGACCGAGACCGGCTTTCCTCACAAGGGCAAGCTTGACTACATCTCGCCGACCCTCAACCAGTCGACCGGCACGCTCGCGGTCCGCGGCGTGTTCGCAAATCCGGACCGGACCTTGCTGCCCGGCTTCTATGTCCGCGTTCGCGTGCCGTTCGACAAGCAGGACAACGCGCTGCTGGTGCCCGACGTCGCGATCGGCAGCGACCAGGCCGGCCGCTACGTGCTGGTCGTCAATGCCGAGAATGTGGTCGAGCAGCGCAAGGTGACGACCGGCCCGCTCGATGAGGGGCTGCGCGTCATCGAGAGGGGCCTGAAGCCGGATGACCGCATCGTGACTGCCGGATTGCTGCGCGCGATCCCCGGGCAGAAGGTCGATCCGCAGGTGCAGAAGGCCGACGCGGCGCCGACAGCCGCCAAATAGGACGCACGCGCCATGATCTCGAAATTCTTCATCGAGCGCCCGGTCCTTTCCAACGTCATCGCGATCCTGATGATCCTGATCGGCGGCGTGGCGCTGTACAATCTCGCGGTCGCGCAATATCCCGACGTGGTGCCGCCGACGGTGCAGGTGACGACGCGCTATCCCGGCGCCTCGGCCAAGACGGTGGTCGACACCGTGGCGCTGCCGATCGAGCAGCAGGTCAACGGCGTCGAGGACATGCTGTACATGCAGTCCTACAGCGGCGCCGACGGCACCTATACGCTGACGGTGACCTTCAAGATCGGCACCGACCTCAATTTCGCGCAGGTGCTGGTGCAGAACCGTGTCTCCAGCGCGTTGTCGCAGCTGCCGACCTCGGTGCAGAACCAGGGCGTCACGGTCCAGAAGCGGTCGACCTCGATCCTGCTGTTCGTGACGCTGACCTCGCCGAACAAGACCTATGACAGCCTGTTCCTGTCGAACTACGCCACCATCAACATCCGGGACGAGCTGTCGCGCCTTCCGGGCGTCGGCAACGTCACGGTGTTCGGCGCCGGGCAATATTCGATGCGGGTCTGGCTCGATCCGAACAAGCTGCAGGTGCGCGGGCTGGTGCCGCAGGACGTCATCCAGGCGATCCAGCAGCAGAGCCAGCAGGTCACCGCCGGCCAGGTCGGCGCGCCGCCGACGCCGGCGGGCCAGGCGTTCCAGTACACGCTGAACGTCAACGGCCGGCTCGACGACAAGAGCCAGTTCGAGGACATCATCGTCAAGACAGGCAATGTCGGCGACGTGACCCGGGTCCGCGACGTCGGCTGGGTCGAGCTCGGCGCGCAGACCTACAGCCAGATCTTCTCGCTGAACCAGAAGCCCGCGACCGGCATCGGCGTGTTCCAGTCGCCGGGCGCCAATGCCTTGCAGGTCGAGAAGGCCGTCGAGAAGAAGATGGCGGAGCTCGCCAGGCAGTTCCCGCAGGACATCAAATACGACACGCCGTTCGACACCACCAAATTCGTCAACGCCTCGATCGAGGAGGTCTACAAGACCCTGTTCGAGGCCGGCCTGCTGGTGCTGGTCGTGATCCTGGTCTTCCTGCAGGACTGGCGGGCGATGCTGGTGCCGGCAACCACCGTGCCGGTCACGATCATCGGCGCGTTCGCGGCCATGGCGGCGCTCGGCTTCACCATCAACCTGTCGACGCTGTTTGCGATCGTGCTGGCGATCGGCATCGTGGTCGACGACGCCATCGTCGTGGTCGAGGGCGCGGCGCACAATATCGAGCGCGGCATGTCGGGCCACGACGCCGCGATCAAGGCGATGGACGAATTGTTCGCGCCGATCGTCGGCATCACGCTGGTCTTGATCTCGGTGTTCCTGCCGGCGGCGTTCCTGCCCGGGCTGACCGGGCGAATGTACGCGCAATTCGCGCTGGTGATCGCCGCCACCGCGCTGCTCAGCGCCGTCAACGCCGCGACGCTGAAGCCGACACAATGCGCGCTATGGCTGCGTCCCCCCGCGCCGCCCGAGCAGCGCAATTTCTTCTATCGCGGCTTCAACGCGGTCTATGACCGGCTCGAGCGCGGCTACACTCGGCTGGTCAGCGGCATCGCCGGGCATGCCAAGACCTCGGTCGCCGTTGCGCTTGTCATCATCGGGCTTGCCGGCTACGGCCTGTCGCGGGTGCCGACCGGATTCATTCCGATCGAGGACCAGGGCTATCTGCTCGCCGCGGTGCAATTGCCCGACGGCGCGGCCCTCGACCGCACCCAGCACGTGCTCGACGAGGTCACCAGGATCGCCGGCAAGACGCCCGGCGTCGACCAGGTGGTCTCGATCGCCGGCATCTCTGCGCTCGACAATTCCTCGAGCCTCGCCAATGCCGGCGTCGCCTATCTGATCCTGAAGGACTGGGGCGCGCGCGGGCCGGGCGAGGATCTGCGCTCGCTGGTCTACGGGCTCAACGACAAGCTCGCGGTGATCCCGGAGGCGCGCATCCTGGTGATCCCGCCGCCGCCGATCCAGGGCATCGGCAACGCCGCCGGCTTTGCCATGCAGGTCGAGCTGCGCGACGGCAATGCCGACTACGGCAAGCTGCAGGCGGTCACCGGGGCGATCGTGGCCAATGCACAGACCCAGAGCGCGCTGCAGCGGGTCCAGTCGTCGTTCCGCTCGATGGTGCCGCAGTTCGACGTCGACGTCGATCGCATCAAGACGCAGACCCTGCACGTCACCCCCGACCAGATCTTCGCGGCGCTGTCGTCCTATCTCGGCGCCAGCTACGTCAACCAGTTCACCAAGTTCGGCCGCACCTTCCAGGTCTATACCCAGGCCGAGGCACAGTACCGCCTGAGCCTGCGCGACATCGAGAACATGATGGTGCGCAACAGCAACGGCGACATGATCCCGCTCGGCACGGTCGCCAAGATCACGCCCTCGATCGGACCGTCGCTGATCAGCCTCTACAACCTCTATCCGTCCGCCTCCATCATCGGGCTGCCGGCGCAGGGTTACTCGTCCGGCCAGTCGATGGCGCTGATGGAGGAGATCGCGGCCAAGACGCTGCCGCCCGGGTCGGGCTTCGAGTGGACGGCGATGTCGTACCAGGAGAAGGAGGTCGGCAGTCAGATCTACTACGTGTTCGCGCTGGCGCTGCTGCTGGTCTATCTCGTGCTCGCCGGGCAATATGAGAGCTGGTACGCGCCGATCTCGGTGATCCTCGCCGTGCCGCTGTCGCTGCTCGGCCCGACGCTGGTGCTGCTGAGCCTGAATATCGAGAACAACCTCTACACCCAGATCGGCACCATCTTGCTGATCGCGCTGTCGGCCAAGAACGCGATCCTGATCGTCGAGGTCGCGCTGGAACGTCATCTGCGCGACGGACGGTCGGTGCTGGATGCGGCGATCGACGCGGCACGCGCGAGATTCCGGCCGATCCTGATGACGTCGTTCGCCTTCATCCTCGGCGTGCTGCCGCTGGTGATCGCGACCGGCGCCGGCGCAAACGCCCGCAAGTCGATCGGCATCACCGTGTTCTCCGGCATGATCGCCTCGACCTGCCTCGCCGTGCTGTTCGTGCCGGCGTTCTTCGTCGTGGTGCAGAGTTTTGAGAACTGGCGCAAGGCGAAGAAAGGCAAGACGGCGCCGCAAGCCGCTCCACAGGCGTCGGGCACGGCGCATTAGGTCTGCGCATTCAAACCTATCACCGTGCCCCTGAGAGGCCGTGAATGGATGACTCTCGATGACGCAACATACTCGATGTCGTCCCGGCCTAGTGCGCAATTGCGCACGGGAGCCGGGACCCATAGCCACCGAAGGTCATTGTTGCACGACGCTGGGGTCACAGCTTTCTAACGACTCAACCCTGTGGTTATGGGTCCTGGCTTTCGCCGGGACGACGAGGGGAGAGATTGCGCTGCATCCCCGTCACCCTGAGGAGGCCGCGAAGCGGCCGTCTCGAAGGGGCGACGGCCACCAGCCGGGCCGTGCATCCTTCGAGACGCGCTACGCGCTCCTCCAGCGACAAAGGCGAAGCCTTTGCGCGGGGATGACGGGTTCGGAGATGTTCCCCGCCTACACCTTCACCATGCGCTTGCCGCGATTTTCGCCGGCCAAGAGCCCGATCAGCGCCTGCGGCGTGTTCTCGAGGCCGTCGATCACGTCCTCCTGCACCTTGAGCTTGCCCGAGGCGACCCAGGACTGCAGGTCGGCGAGTGCGGCGTCGCGCTGGTCCATGTAGTCCATCACGATGAAGCCCTGCATGATCAGCCGCTTCACCACGATCAGGCCGGGCACGCCGCGCGGGCCGTGCGCGGAGGGGACGCCGTCATATTGCGAGATCGCGCCGCAGCAGGCGATGCGGCCGCGATTGTTCATCTGCGCCAGGCAGGCTTCCAGAATGTCGCCGCCGACATTGTCGAAATAGACGTCGATGCCCTTGGGCGCCGCCGCGCGCAGCGCCTTGTAGGTCGCGCCGTCCTTGTAGTCGACCGCGGCGTCGAAGCCGAGCTCGCTGGTCAGCCAATGGCACTTGTCCTTGCCGCCGGCGATGCCGACGACGCGGCAGCCCTTGATCCCAGCGATCTGGCCGACGATCGAGCCGACCGAGCCCGCGGCCGCCGACACCACCACGGTCTCGCCTTCCCTGGGCTTGCCGACGTGGAGCAGGCCGAAATAGGCGGTCAGGCCGGCAACGCCGTAGACGCTGAGCAGATGCGTCATCGGCTCGAGCTTCGGCATCTTTGCCAGGTGCTTGGCGGGCACGGCGGCATAATCCTGCCAGCCGGTGTCGCCGAACACGATGTCGCCGGGCTTCAGGCTAGAATCCTTCGACGAGATCACCTCGGCGATGCTGCCGCCGGCCATCACGGTGTTGGCTTCCACCGCAGCGCGGTAAGTGGCGCCGTGCATCCAGGCGCGGTTGGCGGCATCGAGCGAGATGTAGCGCGTCCGCACCAGCGCCTCGCCGTCCTTCGGCGTGGGGATCGTCCCCGTGGTCAGACGAAAATGCTCGGGGCCAAGCTTGCCGGTCGGCTTTTCGACAAGCAGGATCTGGCGATTGACGGTGTCGTTCATTGGCGGTGTCTCCCCCTTTGCCTTCGCTTTGCCTTCCCTTGGCGTTGGTCGTTTCGCATGCAAATTGACCGCGACGCGCGCAGCGCCTTGCACAGATTGTGCGCTGCATGAACGCTAGTCCGCGCGCTGGCATTCCACAACGGGAACGTTTCGGCAAAGTCCCGCTGGACGCGAAGCGTGTTGCGTAGCTGCGTAAATCTGCCACACTTGCCCTCCGCCGGGAACTGACGGGGGTAAGAGAATGTCCAGCAGGTTTACGCAGTATATCCTGATTGCGATGGTCCTTGGCATCGCGATGGGGACGATTGTCTTCAACTACTTTCCTGACAGCCGTGCCGAGATCGCAGCAGACGTCAACCTGATCGCGATGCTGTTCCTGCGTCTGATCAAGATGATCATCGCGCCGCTGGTTTTCGCAACCCTCGTCGGCGGCATCGCCCATATGGGAAGCGGCGCCAAGCTCGGCCGCATCTTTGCCAAGACCATGGGCTGGTTCGTCTCCGCCTCCTTCGTCTCGCTGCTGCTCGGCCTCGTGATGGTCAACCTGCTGCAGCCCGGCGCCAACTTCCCCGGCACGCTGCCCGACAAGGCGCAGTCGACCGGACTGCCGGTGTCGGCGTTCTCGATCGAAAAATTCCTCACCCATCTGATCCCGACCTCGATCGCGGACGCGATGGCGCAGAACGAGATTCTGCAGATCGTCGTTTTCGCGGTGTTCTTCGCGGTCGCGCTCGGTGCGATGCCTGAACGGGCCAAGCCGATCATGAGCCTGATCGACGACCTCGCGCACATCATGCTCAAGGTCACCGGCTATGTGATGCTGTTCGCGCCGCTCGCGGTATGGGCCGCGATCATGGCGACCGTCTCGAAGAACGGCCTCGGCGTGCTTTGGAAGCTCATCGTCTTCATGGGCGGATTCTATCTCTCGCTCCTGATCCTGTGGGGCATCCTGGTCGTCGTCGGGTTCATCGTGATCGGGCCGCGCTACAGCCATCTTTTGCGGCTGATCCGCGAGCCGCTGATGATCGCGTTCTCGACCGCCTCATCGGAGGCGGCCTATCCGAAGACGCTGGAGGGGCTGAACAGGTTCGGCGCCTCCTCGCGCATCTCGGCCTTCGTGCTGCCGCTCGGCTATTCCTTCAACCTCGACGGCACGATGATGTACTGCACCTTCGCGAGCATCTTCATCGCGCAGACCTACCATATCGAGATGTCGCTCGGCACGCAGCTCGCGATGCTGGCGACGCTGATGATCACCTCCAAGGGCGTCGCCGGCGTGCCGCGCGCGTCGCTGGTGGTGATCGCCTCGACGCTGGCGCAGTTCAACATCCCCGAGGCGGGCCTGCTGATGATCATGGGCATCGACACCTTCCTCGACATGGGCCGCAGCGCCACCAACGTGATCGGCAACTCGCTGGCGACCGCCGTGGTCGCGAAGTGGGAGGGTGAGTTGAAGCCCGAGCACGAGCTCGGGCCCGACGACGCGGTGCCGCAGGATGCGGTGCCCGGCGCCGTGATGGCCGGCCATTGACGGGAGGCATGCATGCACCGCGCCCGCTGGAGGCCGATACGGGCTGAGGCGCCTCTCCTGTCGACACGCCTGCTGTCAGCTTGTCTGCTGGCGGCAAGCCTGCTCGCCGCACCGGCGTCCGCACAGCCGGCGGTCGAGGGGCTCAGCCCCACGCTCGCCAACATCAAGGCCACGCACACGGTGCGGATCGGCTATCGCGAAAGCTCGCCGCCGTTCTCGTTCCTCGATCACTCCAACCGGCCGATCGGCTACAGCCTCGAGCTGTGCGATGCGATCGTCGAGGAGATCGGGACCGAGGTCGACGACGCCAATCTCAAGGTCGACTACGTCAAGGTCACCTCCGACGACCGCATTCCGGCGGTCGTCGACAAGAAGATCGACCTTGAATGCGGATCGACCACGGCGAATGCCGAGCGCGGCAAGCAGGTCGCATTCTCGCCGCTGATGTTCGTGGCCGGCACCAAGCTGATGGTGCCGAAGGCCTCCGGCGTCACCCAGGTCGCCGACCTGAAGGGCAAGACGGTGGTGGTGACCAAGGGCACCACCAACGAGCAGGCGATGCACAATGTCGACGCCAAGCAAAAGCTCGGCCTCAACATCGTCACCGCCCCCGACCACGAGCAGTCCTACCAGATGCTGGTGGACGGCAAGGCGGATGCGTTCGCGACCGACGACATCCTGCTCCACGGCCTGATCGCGCGGCACAAGTCGCAGGACAAATTCCGCGTCACCGGCGACTACCTGTCCTACGATCCCTACGGCATCATGTACCGCAAGGGCGAGCCGCAGATGAAGGACGTGGTCGAGCGCGCGTTCCGCAGGCTGGCCTCGAACCGCGACATCGTCCCGCTCTACAACAAATGGTTCGTCGCCCGGCTGCCGACCGGCGAGAAGCTGAACGTCGCGCTGTCACCGCAGCTCGAAGAGGCCTTCAAGGCGCTCGACGATTCGCCGGGCGGGTCGAACTAGCCGCGAATTTAGGCCTCTCCCCTTGCGGGAGAGGTCGGAAAGCCCGGTGCGCGCCGTTCACCGCCAATAACGCCGCGACAAATCCAGGCACTGCCGGACCCAGTATCCGTTCACATGGATCAACTGGCATGTGCTCGGAGGCGGCTCCTTGATGATCGGGTAGCCGTGGATGTCGATATTCGTCGGCGCCGTGACGCCGCGCCAAAACACCGCGTTGGCGGCCGGAGGATTGAAGGCGGCGGCGAACGCCGCGAGTGCGACGAAGCTCAAAAGAAGTTTGCGCATAATCTGTTTCCGGATCAATCAATGCACGGAAGCGTACTCCCTTGCGCAGGATGAGCAAGGCGCTGAATCGATCAAAATGACGGTCAGAACTTCGGTGCCGGCTGTACCGCCGCCCCCGCGTCAGCCGCCGCGAACCGCCATGCATGCGAGGGCAACGATGCCGACCGCCGCCAGAACAACCATGACCTGGAAAACCGCGCGCCCAAGAATCGCTCCCATCAAAGCTCCGTCGATCCGGCGGGATCTTCCTTCGAGTGTCCACGCGCCGCGATCTCTGGAGCATCATCGGCAGGCAAGATTCGGCTGTTGCGGTCTGCGAACTCGTCGCTTCACCGGCTAATGTCGTTCGGCGACGATTCGATCGACCTGTTGCTTCAGCTCTGCTTCCATTTCGGAAATGACGTCGTGCGGCAGGCGAGCGCGGAGCGGATCGGTCGTCTCGTGCTGCATCCTGGGCCGCTTGGCGAGCGCGGGTCGTTTAAGCGCCTGATCCTCGATCAATCGTCGAGAGGACGCATAGCCTGTCGCGCCGGCCGTCACGTTAGTCCCGTGGGATTCGCAAGGATCCTGATCCGACTGCACAACGTTCTTCATGAGCTCTGCCTCCTGGCACTATCTCGCAAGAATTCCCTTGCTCAGGCCCGAACCATTCGGCTCGTCCGGCTTGTCGCCCATCGATGACGCTGAAACCTGCAAAGTTGTTCCGCACGGAACCTGCAAGGTCTGCCGGAACAGTCCCTCATGAAGCGGGAACCAGAACCATCAGCGTCCTCGATCATTAACTCTGGTTGATCGTTCGGAGGTCGCCATGGCTTACGCGAGACCAATTCGTCAAATAGCAATTGTGGTCGAAGACGACACGATCCAGCGCGACATGATTGCGCTGTTGTTGGAAGAAGGCCATTTCGACGTCATCCAGTGCGAAGACGCCGAGACGGCAGCGCTGGCCATCAAGATGCGTCATCCGTCGCTGGTGGTTACCGATATCAAGCTCATGGGCAAAATGGATGGCGTCGAGCTTGCACGCTTGGCCGTCGATTGCGACCCGGGCGTGCGCGTTATGGTCATCTCGGGCCGGCCCCCGGACAGCGCGCTGCCTGAGGGCGTCAAGTTTTTCGAGAAGCCGGTTTATCCACCCATGCTGCTGCGAGAGCTGGCGTCGTAGATCTCGCCGACGGGTGGCCCATGCAAGACGATCCCGAAATCGATTGGCACCGGGAGCAGATTGCGAAGAACCGGGAACTGATCGCGGAATTGCAATCCGGAAATACGGCGGGGGCTGACGTGTTTCCAGAGACGCAAGCCGAGATCGATCGTCTCACGGCACAGATCGAGCAATCGGAATTGATCGTCGCCGCCTATGAAAAGGAGCACCCGCAAGACTGATCGGGCGCACACAGTGCAGGATCGCGCCGGCGAGCCTGGGTCGTCGGGCAGGGAAACGCTACGCGAACACTTCGTCCAGCGCCGCCGAATACGCCGCCTCGACCAACGCCGGATGCCGGCGCCCCAGCGCTTCCATCTTCACCCCGGTGTTCACCTCGAGGATTTTCCACGCGCCGTCCGTGCGCACGACGTCGATCGAGGCGAAGCGGATGCCGACGGCTTGCGCGGCCTTGATCGCGAGCGCGACGCAGGCCTCGCGCATTGCGTCATCGGCGAGCAGCACGGGCTCCGCGCCGGCATCGAGGTTGTGCCGCCAGTTCAGCAGAAGCCGTTCGCCGGCGGGCGGAACGGCGTCGAGCGCGGCGGCATCGAAATCCTCGGTGATGGTCTTGAGTTGCTCGGCCGTCGCGCTCGCCTGCGCCAGCGCGCGCAGCGACTGGATGCCGTCGCCAGTCACCGACGGGCGCGCCTTACCGTAGACGGTCAGCGCGCGCGCATCGAGCAGCACGACGCGCACCTCGTCCACGATCTCGACATAGGGCGAGATGGCGAGACTTGGATGTGCGGCAAGGACGCGCGCGACCGCGGTCTCCAATTGCGCCCGCGTCGTCACGCGGAACACGAGCTCGCCGGAGGTCCCCTCATTGGGTTTGATGACGAGCCCCTGCGGATGCTGCTCGAGCAGACGCTGCATCGCGTCCAGCGAGTCCGATCCCGGGATGTGCTTGCTGAGCTTCGCGCCCAAAAACAGCGTATGCGGAATGACGGGGACGCCGGCCGATGCCAGCACGTCCGCGCAGGCCGATTTGTCGTTGGCGACCTGATGCGCGACCGCGCTGTTCAGCCCGACGTCGTAGCCGATCGCGAGCCGCCGCGCGTTGCCCTTGGTCATGGTGACCAGCCAGCCGCCGGACCGCACCTCGACGGCAATCGCGTGCGCCAAACAATATTTTTTGATGGTTTCCAGGAAGATTCGCTGGCTGATCAGGACCACGAGATCATTTTCCCTTCACCGCGGTTTTTGTAGCAATTAATTGCCAGATCGATGCCGATCTCAGCAAGTAAATTACGTACAGCGCCACGTGTTAACGATGACGCCGTTGAACCTCTGCGCGAAATCGAACGACTGCCATTCTGAGATCGCAATTGCACGCCAGTTGATCTTGACTATCTCCTGCATTGGCGCAATGGACACGCGAGATCTTCAGTGATTTCGGCCACTTCCGCGCCGTCGCGAGCCGTCTAGAAATCAAACCATTCTAATTCTGGTCAGTCGAGAAAACGAAAACCCATGAGCGCGTTCTATCGAGAGAAAGTTCTTTCCGTTCAGCACTGGACCGATACGCTTTTCAGCTTCCGGGCGACCCGCGATTCCGGTTTCCGCTTCCAGAACGGGCAGTTTGCCATGATCGGCCTTGAGGTCGACGGCAGGCCGCTGCTGCGCGCCTATTCGATGGCGAGCGCCAATCACGAGGAAGAGCTCGAGTTCTTCTCGATCAAGGTGCAGGACGGCCCGCTCACCTCCAAGCTGCAGAAGATCCGCGAGGGCGACACCATCCTGGTCGGCCGCAAGGCGACCGGCACGCTGATCACCGACAACCTGATTCCCGGCAAGCGGCTGATGCTGCTGTCGACCGGCACCGGCCTCGCCCCGTTCGCCAGCCTGATCAAGGACCCCGAGGTCTATGATCGCTACGATCAGATCCTGCTGGTGCATGGCTGCCGTCAGGTCTCGGAGCTCGCCTATGGCGAGGAGCTGGTCGCCAAGCTGCGCGACGACGAGCTGTTCGGGCCGCTGCTGTCCGAGAAGCTCTCGTACTACCCGACCGTGACGCGCGAGCCGTTCCGCAACCGCGGCCGCATCACCGATCTGATCACCTCCAACCAGCTGTTCAGTGACCTGCATCAGGGCCCGCTCGACATCGAGACCGATCGCATCATGATGTGCGGCAGCCCGGCGATGCTGGAAGAGCTGAAGCAGCTGTTCGAGACGCGCGGCTTCAAGGAAGGCAGCGGCAACACTCCCGGTCACTTCGTGATCGAGAAGGCGTTCGTCGAGCGCTAACCGGTGTCGTCCCGGGCAAGCGAAGCGCGACCCGGGACCCATAACCACCGTTGCTGATTGGACGAAGGCTGAGGCCCCACCGTGCTTCAGCCTTTTGCATTTGTGGTTATGGGCCCCGGCCCCGTGCGCAATTGCTCACTAGACTAGGCCGGGACGACGATGGTGTTTGTAGTGCGCACCATTGCCACGCTGCTATAACGCCCCCAACGCCGCGCGGCCTTTGCGCGAACGCGGCGATTTGGGAGCAGAACCTTGTCCATCACCGATCCGGATGCACCGAAAACCGCCTTTGTGTTTGCCGGCGGCGGCAGCTTTGGCGCGATCCAGGTCGGTATGCTGCAGGCGCTGGCCGCGCATGGCGTGGTTGCCGACATGGTGGTCGGCTCCAGCGTCGGCGCACTGAACGGCGCGTTCTACGCCGGCGACCCGACGGTCTCGGGCGTCGCGCGGTTGGCCGAGATCTGGCGCGGCCTCAGCCGTCAGGACGTGTTTCCGGTGACCTGGCGGACGCTGGTGAGCTTCCTGTGGCGGCGTGACTTCCTGATCCCGCATGACGGCGTCCGCAAGCTGATCGACGATTACATCCCGTTCCGCAATCTCGAGGACGCGCGGATCCCGATCCACATCGTCACCACAGACATCATCAGCGGCGACAGCGTGGTGCTGTCGGAAGGTTCGACAGCGGAGGCGATCGTCGCGTCGACCGCGATCCCGGGCGCGTTCACGCCGGTGCACTACCGCGATCGTTTCCTGGCCGATGGCGCGATCTCCAGCAACACGCCGGTCCGCGTTGCGGTCAGGCACGGTGCCAAACGCCTGATCGTGCTGCCGACCGGGCATGCCTGCGCCAACCAGGCGCCGCCGGTCGGCGCGCTCGCCAATGCCCTGCACGCGCTGACGCTCCTGATCGCGCGGCAGCTCGTCAACGAGCTCGAGAACATCGGGCCCGATGTCGAGTACTTCGTGGTGCCGCCGCTCTGCCCGCTGGTCGGCTCGCCCTACGATTTCTCCCGGACCTCGGATCATATCACGCGGGCGCTCGACACCACCAACGCCTGGCTCGACGGCGACGGTCTGAAGCCGGGCCACATCCCGCACGAATTGCAGCCGCACGAGCATTAGGCGAACGGTGCATTCTCCTCATCTCCCCGCAAGCGCACTCACATGCGCCGCACCGCGTGGCGTGACGCCTTGAATCGAGAACCATCCTCATCGTCGTCCCTGCTTTCGCAATGCGAAAGCAGGGACCCATACGCCGCGGCGGACCTTGTTGAAGGGACTCGTCGTTCCAGCGCGGCCCAACAATTGGCATTTGTGGTTATGGGTCCCTGCTCCCGTGCGCAAGTGCGCACTAGGCAGGGACGACGGGTTGGAGGAGCCGCAGACTCACATCACGATTTCGGAATAGTGGAATTGTGCCGGTGAGTTGCCCGACGTGTCAAGTCGCCCTGTCGAGCGCCGGCCGCAGCCGGCTCCTTTGCATGGGGTTGTTTTCGATATTTTGGCAGCGCGCCCTGCGACGGCAGGTTATCGCATGCGCTCCCCTTCGTTGCAGTGCAAAAGTCGATTTCGTTTTAGTTTGACCGGTATCCGCACCCGCCCATTCGGGCGGTTGTCACATCTGTGACTGCTCGGCCGTATAACCGTAGTGCACTTGTTCCGCGAGTTGGATTAGGCTCGCGGCCGACAGGTCATTTGGGCAGACCGGAGGAATTTCATGGATACAGTGCTGCTTCCGTTCTCGCCGCGCTTCATCGTGCTGACCATCTGCGCCGTCGTCACCGCGCTCCTGCTGCTGGTTGGAATTTTCGATCACAAGGTCTTCAAGATCGTCCTGATTCCGCTGGTCATCTTCGGCGCGCTGACATTGCTCGGCATCCGCGACCTCACCCAGAAGAACCACGCGGTGCTGCGCAACTACCCGATCTCGGCGCATGTCCGCTTCCTGCTCGAGGAAATCCGCCCGGAGATGCGGCAATATTTCTTCGAGAGCGAGAAGGACGGCATGCCGTTCTCCCGCGACACCCGCGCGGTGGTTTACCAGCGTGCCAAGATGGTGCTCGACAAGCGGCCGTTCGGCACCCAGGAGGACGTCTATCGCGAGGGCTATGAGTGGATGCACCACTCGGTGGCGCCGAAGCCGCGTGCCGACCAGAAATTCCGCATCACCATCGGCGGCCCCGACTGCACCAGGCCGTATTCAGCCTCGGTCTTCAACATCTCCGCGATGAGCTTTGGCGCGCTGAGCCCGAACGCGGTGCGGGCGCTCAATGCCGGCGCCAAGAAGGGCGGCTTCGCCCACGACACCGGCGAGGGCGGTGTCAGCCCCTATCACCGCGAGATGGGCGGCGACATCATCTGGGAGATCGGCTCCGGCTATTTCGGCTGCCGCAACCGCGACGGCACCTTCAATCCGGATCTCTTCGCAAGCGTCGCGGGCGACGATCAGATCAAGATGGTCGAGCTCAAGATCAGCCAGGGTGCCAAGCCCGGCCATGGCGGCGTGCTGCCGGCGGCGAAGGTTTCCGAGGAGATTTCCAAGATCCGGGGCGTACCGATGGGCGAGGACTGCATCTCGCCGGCCTATCACAAGGCGTTCTCGACGCCGCTGCAGATGATGGAATTCGTCGCCCGGATGCGCCAGCTGTCCGGCGGCAAGCCGGCCGGCTTCAAGATGTGCATCGGCCATCCCTGGGAATTCCTGGCGATCTGCAAGGCGATGCACGAGAGCGGGCTCTATCCCGACTTCATCGTGGTCGACGGCAATGAAGGCGGCACTGGCGCCGCGCCGCTCGAGTTCATGGACCATCTCGGCATGCCGATGCGCGAGGGCGTCAATTTCGTCCACAACGCGCTGATCGGCATCGGCGCGCGCGATCGCATCAAGATCGGTGCCTCCGGCAAGATCGCGACCGCGTTCGACATGGCGCGCGCGATGGCGATCGGGGCCGACTGGTGCAATTCGGCGCGCGGCTTCATGTTCGCGCTCGGCTGCATCCAGTCCCTGAGCTGCCACACCGATCGCTGCCCGACCGGCGTCACCTCGCAGGACCCGATCCGCAACCGCGCGCTCTATGTGCCCGACAAGATCGACCGCGTGTACAACTACCACCACTCGACCCTGCACGCGCTGACCGAGCTGCTCGCCGCCGCTGGCCTCGAGCACACCAAGGAGCTGCGCCCGATCCACTTCTCGCAGCGGTCTTCGACCACCGAGGTCTCTTCCTTCGCCGAGCTCTATCCGACGCTGCGCTCCGGCGAACTGCTCGAAGGCACCCAGGACCGCCGCTTCCGCGACGCCTGGGCGATGGCGCGCGCGGATTCGTTCCAGCCGGCGGGGTAGGGGGCGGCAAATCCGTAGCCCGGATGAAGCGCAGCGCAATCCGGGACCACTCTCTGTGCGGATCGACCGATCCCGGATTACGCTGCGCTCCATCCGGGCTACGCTCATTACGTAGCAGCGGACGCGCCGAACCATTTGGTCAGCGCCTCGGTTAGGCCGGCCTGCGTTCGCTCGCCAACCCACGCCACGTAGCCATCGGGCCGCACCAGCACCGCGGTCGGAGCCGAAACCGTGCCGTGCGCGGGAAGCTCCCATGCGCCGCGATACTCGGCATCGACCAGCTGAACCCGGTCGGTCCATCCCGCGATGGCGATGTCGCCGGGCGCGCCGAAATTCAGCAGCACCGGCCGCGCCCGCTGCAGCAGCGCGAAGACCTGCGCCGGGCCGTTGGCGGTGACCAGATCGAGATCGGGCATGCGGCGTCCGAGCAGCGGATGGCCGTCGCCAAGATCGTAGTGAAGATCGAGGCCGGACATCATCGCGGCAAAGCTCCTGCGCGGCTCCTCCATGCGCAGCAGGTCGGAGACGATCTCGTGCAGCGCCCGGGTGCGCGGATCGGTGCGGTTGAGCGCGACATGCGCCATGGTGTTGCGCAGCACGCGGGCCGCCACCGGATGCCGTTCGGCTTCGTAGGTGTCGAGCAGGCTGTCCGGCGCGATCTGCTTGACCACCTGGGCGAGCTTCCAGCCCAGGTTCACCGCGTCCTGCACGCCGATATTGAGGCCCTGGCCGCCCATCGGCGGATGCACATGGGCGGCGTCGCCGGCCAGCAGCACGCGCTGTTTGCGGTAGGTCAGGGCCTGCCGGGTCATGTCGGTGAAGCGCGAGATCCAGACCGGACTGTGGATGCCGAAATCGGTGCCGTACGCGGCGACCAGTGCCTCGCTGACGTCGCGCAAGGTCGGCTCCCGGTCGGTGCCGAGTTGCCGCTCGGTCAGCACCAGCCGCACCCGCCCGCCATCGTCCGCCTTGCCGATCGCCGAGGTGCCGGTGTCGTACTGGCGAAAGCCCCATTCCGGCTCGCCCGCCATCTCGGCCTCGGCGATCAGCCAGCTCGTGGTAGGATTCCACCCGGCGAATTCGATGCCGGCCGCTTTGCGGACGAGGCTCCGGCCGCCGTCGCAGCCGACGAGATATTGTGCCCGGAGCAATTGGCCATCCGACAGTTCGACGTCGACGCCGGCGTCGTCCTGCGTGAAGCCGGTCACGTCGCGCGCGCGAATAATCGGCACCGCCAGTTCGCCGACCCATTCGCCGAGCAGGCGCTCGATATGGTTCTGCCGGAGCCCCAGCGTGAAATTGCGCCGGGTCGGAAAGTCGGTGATCTCAAGCGGAACCAGGTGCGAATGGAACAGCACTGCCGGATGGCGCGTCCCCAGCGCGACGAAGCGGTCGCCGATGCCGCGCTGATCGAGCACCTCGATGGTGCGCGCGTGCAGGCCGCCGGCCCGAGCGCCGATCAGGTCCTCCCCCGCGCGCCGCTCGACAATCGCAACATCTATTCCCGCCAGCGTCAACTCGCCCGCCAGCATCAGCCCGGTCGGACCTCCGCCGGCAATCACGACAGCATGTTCCCGCATCCCGCACTCCCTCCGTTCGATTGGGCGCGCGTTCTACGGGATGACCCCGGGCTTGCGGCAAGCCCGGGGGGTCTACATATATCTGAGTGGGGAGAGGGCGTTTGCTCTATCGAACCAATTCCGAGACATCATTGACAAGAACGGCGCGGCAAATTTGCTGTCGTCCCGGCGCAGGCCGGGACCCAGAGATGGCGCGTTCAGAACTCGCCGTGGATGCGGCCGGAGAAAATGTGCACCGGGCCGCGGTCGGCGTTGTAGGCGGGGTTGGTGATGAACTGATAGTCCGCGGTCAGCGTCAGGTTCTTGTTCACCTGATAGGCGTAGTAGGTCTCGAAGATCCGCTCCGGGCTGTAGTTCAGCGCGCCGTCGCCGATCAGCAGGCCGAGGCCGCCGGCGGCAAGATAGTCGCGATGCGCTGATGATAGCCCGTTGATCGCGCCGCCGATGCCGATCGTGTCGTTCGCCCGTCCCCACCTGCTGCCTTTGATCGACAGGCCGCCCGACACGCTGCGATCGACATCGGTGAACGACAGGATTTCGTTCTGACCGTCGTTCCAGCTGAGGCGGCCGAACAGGCCGACATCCTTTACGATCTGCTGCTCGCCGTTCAGATAGAAGCCGTATTTCAGATTGTCCTTGCGGATGCCGGCCATCACGTCGTTGATGTCGAGCCCCGGATTGGCGTCCTCGATCGCGAGCGCCCGGGCGTAATTGCCGGTGTTGCCGCGGTTGCCGAACACGCCGACGCGCAGCTTGCCGGGCTGGTCGAAGATCGAATAGCGGCCCTCGAATTCCACCACGGCGCCGCCGGTGTTGAACACCAGAACGTCGCTGTTCGGCGCGTTCGGCACCTGGAACACGCCGGCGCGCACCGCCCAATCCTTGCGGTTGAGCTCGACCACGGCGCCGCGGGTGTAGCCGGGCAAGTCGGCCGGGAAGTCGTAGGCGGCGGACGCCCACATCGCCCAGTTCATGAAATCGGCGCGCGGGTCCTTGGCGTAGGAATTGCCGTCAAAGAAATCGCCGACCGCAAAGCGCCCGACCACGAGCGTGAGGCGATCGATGTCACGCTTGCCGGCGATCTGGTTCGGGCCGTCGGCGACGTCTTCCTGCTCGCCGCCGAAGCCGAAGGTCTGCTTGAAGTAGTAGCGCTGCGGCCGGATTTTCGGGAACGGCGCGCCGGCCTTCTGGGCTTCGCCGTTCGAGAAGCCGGCAAGCCCGAGCGTGCCGTTGAGGCCAAAGCCCTGCGCGGTTTCCGGGTTGAAGTAGAACTCGCCGCCTTCCCAGAGCCGCACGCCGAGAAACGCCGTCGTGGTCCAGGTCTGCTGCAACTGCCCCGCGCCGGGAAGGCTGTTGGTGCCGGCATAGGGCGAGCGGAAGGACGGATAGGTCTGCGGCAGCAGCGTCGTCTGGCCGTGCACGCTCCAGTCGCTCGATTCGGGCAGCGCGGTGCGCGTCGGCGTTGCCGACCATGGCGAGTCGCCGAGCTGATAGTTGAGGCCGAATTTCAGCAAATGGATGCGCGGGTCGATGCTGACGCCGGGCAGGCCGAAATCATTGAGGCCGAGCGTGCGGCGCGACAGGTCGATGTAGTCGTATTCGACCTTGGCGGTCCAATTGCCGCTCACCGCGAATTCGGCGCCGGCGCCGACGGTCCAGCCGGTCTGGTACTGGCCGGGCTCCGAGATCACCTCGCCCACGGCGTCGTTGACCCGAACCTGGCTGTGGCCCCAGGCGAAGCCGCCGGTCACGTAAGGCATCCAGGTGCCGAAAGAGTAGCCGGCGCGGCCGCGCAGCGTGCCGACATAGTCGATCGACGAATTGAAGGGGCCGAGCACCCGCCGCGGCAGGTCGGTCGGGCCGGTGAAGGTCGCATCCGCCTCGATGCCGAGCACGAAGCGGTTGGCGAATTCCCTGTTGTATCCGACCTGGAAGCCGCCGATCCCGCCGGTGATGGTGGGCGGAAAGAACACGCCCTGTTCCAGGATCGGATTGGTGCCGGGGCCCAGCGTGCCGTCGCCATAGCCGACATGGGCGCCGACATAGAATCCGGTCCAGCTGTAGACCGCCCTGGCGGCGGGGGATTTGAGCGCCAGATCGGCCGCGGTCGCCGGCGCGCCGAAGGTTGCCGCACCGAGCGCTGCGCCGGCGGCGATCTGGACCCGGAAGAGGCGGACGCAGGTCATGACGCGGCTTTCCGCGAACGAGTGGCGGTTTCGCCCGGCATCACTGCAGATTTGGTGGCCGCTTGCCACCCGAGATTTGAAATCATCGCCCGCCGTCCCCGGTCCGATCTGTGTCGTCCCATCCAAAGCCAGATCAGCACCTAGCATCCCCTGTTACTTATTGCAAATAATTCGCAATAGCAACTGAGGCGCACCCAATACCGTTCCGATTTGCACGCCACCGTGACAGTCACGTAACAGCGCGAGGCGGCAGGGCCACATCGGCGGCGATCAGCGCGTGTCGGTGGCAAACCGGTCGCGACCCGACCGTTCAATCGATGCCGCCATTGTCCTCGTCCTATGTGTTGATGAGTGCCGGCTGCGATGCCCTGCCGAGCACGACCCGCGCGCCGGCCCGTTCGATACATCGCGCCAGCGACAGCGCCGTCCGCAGCCCGGCGTTTGAGATTGTGCGTTTCCGGTGGAGCGCGGCCGCGCCGCGCAGGATGGCGCTCGCCAGCCTGAGCAGCACGATCGCGCCCCATCGCCGGCCGCGACTGAGCGCGGTCACGCTCCCACCGTGGCGAGCTGGACGATCCGCAGCAGCACGAGGCCGGCGGCGACGACGAGATAGCCGCGCAGCACGATCATCCAGATCCGGCTCAGCGGGCTGAGCCGCGCCGGCGGCAGCCGGTCGAGCGGCGGCATCCGCCAGCTGTCGCGGTCGACCAGCGAGGGCTTGCGCTTGAAGCGGAAGGACGCATTGCGGCGCGACGACGTCCCGTAGAACTTGACGGCTGCCGTGATCGCGAGCGCAAGCACGCTGCCGCCGACGAGGATGCCGATGATCCACGTCTCGCCGAGATGGGGGAACAGCACCGCGGCGGTCAGGATCACCGACAGCATCACCAGCCCCGCGACCACCGCGCCGGTGAACAGGTTCAGCCTGAGGGAATTGACCCAGGGCCCGAGGATGTGGCGATCGTTGCACAGCAGCAGCAGGAACACGGTCGCGCTCGGCAACAGCACGCCGGCCAGCGTCTGCACCGCGTTGGTCAATAGTCCGAGCGGCGTGCCCGGCGTCAGCACCAGCACCGCCGCGAGCACGATCAGGCCGCAATAGACGCTGTAGAAGCCCTTCGCGTCCCACGGCTTGCGGTGCAGCGAGTGCTTGACCGCGAACACGTCGCCGATCGCATAAGCGGTCGCGAGGGAGACTGCCGCAGCACCGATGATGCAGGCATCGAGCAGCGCAAGGGCGAACAGCACCGCCGGCAGCCGGCCGGCATATGTCTCGAGGCCGACCGCGGTCCCCAGCGCGTCCGTGTAATTGCCGAATTCGGGCTTTCCTGCGAACACTGCCGCGCAGAACGAGATCATCGCCACCGCGCCGACCACGACCAGCACGATGCCGATGCATAGATCCATCCGTTCATAGCGGATGAAACGCGGCGTGATCCGCTTGTCGACGATGTAGCTCTGCTGGAAGAACAATTGCCACGGCGCCACCGTGGTACCGACGATGGCGACGATCAGCAGCATCACCTCACTGAGCTTGGCGTCCTGCGGCATCTTCGGCACGAAGAAGTCGGAGGCGATCTGCCCGACCGGCGGATGCACCATCAGGATCACGGGTACCAGCAGCAGGCTGCCTGCGACCAGCGCGATGCCGAAGCGTTCGAAGCGGCGGAAGTCGCCAGTCGAGACCGCCAGCATCACGATAACAGCCGAGGCCAACACGCCCCAGAACTGCGAGACGCCGAGAAAATGAAGTGCAAACGTGATGCCGATGAACTCGGTGACAATGGTCAGCGCGTTCAATACCAGGAGGTCGATGACGCTGAAGGCACCCCAGAACTTGCCGAAGCGCTCGAAGATCAGCCGCGCATGGCCGACCCCGGTGACGGCGCCGAGCCGCACCACCATCTCCTGGTTGACGTAGAGTACCGGGATCAGCAGCAGAAGCGTCCACAGCAGCGTGGTGCCGTAATTCTGTCCGGCCTGGGTATAGGTGCCGAACGCGCCGGCGTCGTTGTCGCCGACCATCACGATCAGGCCGGGGCCGACGATCGCCAGCAATGTCTTCAGCCGGGCCAGCAAGGTCGCGCGCGGCGCGGTGTCGTCGCGAGCGATGCTGCCGAGCGCGCCGTGGATGTCGCCGGCATGCGCGCTGTCGAGAATGGCGGTTTGTGTGGTCTTGCTTTCGGTCATTTCGCGTCTCCTCGCCGCCTTTCGGCACGGCGGGAGGGACGCAGGCGTCGTCAGGCGCGCACGTCTCCGCTGCCGTGAGCAGCGGCATTTCCAGATGTGATGCAGATCGAGAATCCCGTTGCCGCGCCTGAATGCCGCGCAACGGGGCAACTAGGTCCTTCGTCCATGTCGGCCTCCTAAACCAAGACAACTACTTCCGACCGAGCAGCGGGCGCCGCTTCACCTCGCCCCGCGTGCGGCAGGGGTGTCCGGGGAATGATTCACTGTGTCGCGGTGCATGCTCGGCAGGACCGAGGCAAATCGGTCTTTTCTGGTTGTCGAGACACAGAGGGCCGAGCATGCGATATCGCGGTAGCATTTTTGGAAGGCTGCTTGAACCGATCAATCGACGGCAGTTTCAGACGGTTGTGGATCGTCTGGACGGGGATGCCTACGACAAGTCGTTCAGGAGCTGGGATCATCTGGTGGCGCTGATCTATGCCCAGCTTAGCGGCAACAGCAGTCTGCGCGGGGTAGTGACTGGCTTCAACGCCAATTCGCAGCATCACTATCACTTGGGAACCGGCAAGCTGTCGCGCTCGACGTTGTCCGATGCCAATGCCCGCCGTCCGATCGGCATTTTCGCGCAAACCTTTGCGGCGCTGTCGGCGATGGCGCGTCGCCAGCTGCGGAGTGAAGGCATGGAGATGGTGCGTCTGATCGACGCCAGTCCGATCCCGCTCGGCAAGGTCTGCAGTTGGGCGACGTGGAACGGCCGCATCCGCGGCATGAAGCTGCATGTCGTCTACGACCCAAGGAGCGATGTCCCGACCTGCGTCGAGATGACGGCCGCGAACGTCAATGACATCGAGATCGGCCGACAGACCCCAATCCAGCCCGCCACCACCTATGTGTTTGACAAGGGCTATTGCCGTTTCGACTGGTGGCAGAAGATCAATGATAGCAAGGCTTTCTTCGTTACCCGGGCGAAGACGAGCATCCGTCTTCGCTCGCTCAGGCATCGCGCCATCCGCAAGCGTAACGGGGATGGCTTCGAAATCCTTGCCGATGACGAGGTGAAGCTCACCAGCAAGGGCGATTCGCGCCTTCCAATCCCGCTCCGCCGCATCAAGATCAGACGCGAGAAAGGCGGCAAGATCACACTCCTGACCAACGACCTTGCCCGTAGCGCCGTCGAGATCGCCGCCCTCTACAAGAGCCGATGGCAAATCGAGCTGCTGTTCCGCTGGATCAAGCAGCATCTCGATATTCGCAAGTTCCTCGGCGCCAACGACAACGCGATCCGCCTTCAGGTGCTCGCTGCGATGATTGCCTACCTGCTGCTGCGCATCGCCGCTCACACCAACTGCATCAAAATGCTCCCGCTCAGGTTCGCCGAACTCGTCGGCCAGCTCCTGCTCACGCGTCGATCCCTCGCTGCCATCGACAAACCTCCGCCCATCAACCCCAGCCGTCGGAAATCAACCATCTCACCTGACCAGATGGAGCTCCGCTATGCCTGAATTTCCCCGGACACCCCTGCGCGTGCGGGGAGAGGTCGGATCGCATCGTCAGATGCGATCCGGGTGAGGGGGAGCTTCCGCGAACTCAGCTATTACCGTGTGCGCGGAGACGGCCCCTCACCCCAACCCTCTCCCCGCAAGAACGGGGAGAGGGAGCGGCCAGCACTGTCGTTATCAAGCCCGCCCTCACGGTCGGCCTAAGCGCACAGCCGTGGCTTCGCTGCGGCGCGTCGCTGCTGATCGAGATCACCGCCGCTGTCGTCGACGATCCAACGGCATTCCAGGCGGCCGTCGATCGGGACCCAATGACAGGCCGGGGTTGGACGCCGGCGACGATCCGCCAGGCGGCGAAAGCCCGGCAGGTTGTCATTGCAATGAATGGCGGCCGGCGGCGGCATGCGCCGCGGCTCGACCACGCGCCGCGGGCTTGCTTGCCGGAATTTTGCGAGCTTTTCGAACATCGCTCACCTCCACTTCCGCTGGTCGCGGCAGGCCGGTGAGGAGCAGTGGTCAGCTTGGGCGCGACCACCCGTCCACGCAGGCGAGATCTGCGCGATCAGTCTTGCTGTATTGCGGCGTCCCCAGTCCCGGCATCGCCGGACTACTGTCGCCTGAGTTGCTACTGCCCATGTGCCTTCTGTGCTGGCTCGTGGATCGACTTGTCTCCGGAGCCAGAACCCCGGGGCGGAACGAACGTCCCGCCATCGGGCACTACGCCCGCGACAATGGCCTGTCAAGTCGATTCGGCTATCCTCCGGGGAGGATCATTGCTATCCTCCCCGGAGGATAGGAGAGCCAGATGTCCGACGACCATCCGCACGCTGCGATCGCCAGGCGCCTGAAGCGCGCCAACGGCCATCTCGACACCATCGTCGAGATGATCGAGCAGGGCCGGCCTTGTGCGCAGATCGCCCAGCAATTGCAGGCGGTGGAGAGCGCGATCGAGAGCGCCAAGAAGGCGCTGATCCACGATCACATCGGTCACAGCCTGGAGGAGACGCTGAAGGCATCGGGGCCGAAAGGGCGAGCCGTGCTGCGCGATTTCAGGCTGGTCGCGAAGTATCTGTGATCGCTGCGTTCAAGAATTGACCCGCCCGGGGGGATCGCCGGACGGGTCGGTTGCGACACGGGGTGGATGAGGACCCGTGCCGAACGCAGGATCCGCAACCCTGGGAATTGCGTCGATCAGTAGGAGCAGCTGCGCACGCGGCCGATGTAATTGCCGTAGGCGTCGAACTGGCGCACCCAGCCGCAGCGCCGATAGCCACCGCCGTAGTAATAGCCGTCGCTGGCCGCGATTGCGCTGCCGACAACGGCGGCGCCGACGAGACCTGCGCCAACGCCCCAGCCCCAGCCATAGGGCTTCGCTTCAGCCTGCGACGTCGTGGACGCGATGGTGCCGGTCACGGCGAGCGCGGTCAGGGCGAGGGCGGCGAACTTGGTCTTGATCGACATGGAATACTCCATCCTGTGTGGGCGGCGCCGGTGTGGTCCGCATGCCCGTTGGACGGAGGCTGTCCGGTTCCGGTTCGAAGATCGGGGCGGAAATATGGTTTCGCGAATTGTTTCGTCGCGCTTGTCAGGACGAAGCAATCGCGGTCATTTGCCGCGAAATACGCCGGGATCGAACCTGTCGACATCGGCGAGCAGCTCGCAGAACGCGCGCGCGCCGTGCTCGATCAGCTTCTCGCCCTTCTCGGCCGAGGCCTTCGTCGCATCGCCGATCGCGCCGCTCGGATTGAGGTCCTGCGCCTGCCAGGCGAACGGCGCCGGCCGCTGCGTCGACAGAAAGCGATGATCCTTCTCGATCCGCACGCTGGCCGGCTTGAAGTCCGCGATCGCGTCCTTGCGCACGGCGTGCGGATATTTCGCCAGCATGATCGAGGTCTCGACCGCGCCGCCATGGATGCCGTGGCGTAATTCGCCGGCGTCGAACAGCCCGTCGGGCGCGCCGAAGCGCGACCAGCTCGTGGTCACCACCAGCATCTGATGGTGCGCGCGCAGATCCTGCGCCACCAGCTGCATCGCGGCGGAATTGCCGCCATGGCTGGTCACGATCACGAGCTTCCTGACGCCTGCGCGCGCCACGCTCTCGCCGAGCGCCATCCAGCTCTTCAGCGCCACGTTGGTCGGCAAGGTCAAGGTACCCGGAAAATCGATGTGCTCGGTTGAGATGCCGACCGGCTGCAACGGCAGGAACGTGGCGGGAGTGGGCGCCGGCAGCAACTCTCGCACCCGCGAAAGATAGGCCTCGCCGATCATGACGTCGGTTCCGAGCGGCAGATGCGGCCCGTGCTGCTCGGTCGCGGCCAGCGGCAGCACCGCAATCCAGCGCGCGGCCGTATCCCTGGCGATATCGGGCCAGTGGATGGCGGTCCAGTCGCGGGGCGGAAGCTGAGAAGTCATCAAGCCGGTCGTTTCAATACAAGCGTTTCACGGGATGGATTTGCAGGCTAGTTTGTTTAACATCATAACGGGTTCGCGTCTCCGGGCGCGGTCCACGTCTTCCCGCCTTCCATCATGGGCCATAATGATCGACGGAGTCCAACCATGATCCCGGCCTTTTTGCTGCGAGCGTTAACCACAAGCCTTCTGACCGCCGCGCTTTGCGTTGCCGCGACGCTTGCCCCGGCGCAGGCGCAGACCTCAGACAAGATCTTGGACAAAGTCTCGTTCGGCACCAATTGGGTCGCCGAGGGAGAGCATGGCGGTTTCTTCCAGGCGCTCGCCGACGGCACCTACAAGAAATACGGCCTCGACGTCACCATCGTGCCGGGCGGTCCCAACGAGAACAACCGGATGCTGCTGATCGCGGGCAAGCTCGACTTCTTCATGAGCGCGAACTCGCTGCAGACCTTCGACGCCGTCACCAACAACGTGCCGCTGGTCGCTGTCGCCGCCATGTTCCAGAAGGACCCCCAGGTCTTCCTGACCCATCCCGAGGTCAAGGTCGCAAAGATCGAGGATCTGAAGCCGCTCACGCTTTTGATTTCGAAGGAGGGCATCACCAGCTACTTCCAGTGGCTGAAGTCCGAATACGGTTTCGACGAGAACAAGGTGAAGCCCTACACCTTCAACCCGCAGCCCTTCATCGTGAACAAGCAGACCGCGATGCAGGGCTACGTCACCTCGGAGCCCTTCGCGGTCGAGAAAGCCGCCGGCTTCAAGCCGAACGTGCTGCTGCTCGCCGATTACGGCTTCAACTCCTACTCGACGCTGATCGAGACCCGCCGCGACCTGGTCGACAAGAAGCCTGACCTCGTGCAGCGCTTCGTCGATGCCTCGATCGTCGGCTGGTACCACTACGTCTACGGCGACAACTCGGCCGGCAATGCGATGATCAAGAAGCTCAATCCCGACATGAACGACGAGCTGCTCGCCTATTGCGTCGCCAAGATGCGCGAGCACGGCATCGTCGATTCCGGCGATTCCATCAAGAACGGCATCGGCGCCATGACCGACGAGCGGATGGCGAGCTTCTTCGACACGATGGTGCGCGCCGGCGTGGTCAAGAGCGCCATCGACTATCGCCAGGGCTACACGCTGCGCTTCGTCAACAAGGCGGTCGGCGCCGAGCTCCGGCCGAAGAACTGACGGGTGCGGACGGGCGATGGCGGAGCCTGCGTTGTCTGGATCTGATGCAGCGTCGGCCGTGCGCCTGCGCGGCGTCAGCAAGACCTATGACAGCGGCGTGAGGGCACTCGGGCCGCTCGACCTCGACGTGAGGCGCGGCGAGTTCGTCTCGCTGCTCGGGCCCTCCGGTTGCGGCAAATCCACCGCGCTGCGGCTGATTGCAGGTCTCGCCACGCCAAGCGCCGGCACGGTCGAGGTCTCGCATCATGGCGCGGAGCAGCGCGGCAGCCACCGCATCGGCTTCGTATTTCAGGAGCCGACCCTGATGCCGTGGGCTACCGTGCGCGACAATGTCCGCCTGCCGCTGAAGCTCGCCCGTGCGCCCGCGACGGACGCCGATGCGCGCATCGATGCGGCGCTGGACCAGGTCGGGCTCGCGGAGTTCGCGAGGGCCTATCCGCGCGAACTGTCCGGCGGCATGAAGATGCGGGTGTCGCTGGCGCGCGCGCTGGTCACCGATCCGGATGTCCTTCTGATGGACGAGCCGTTCGCGGCGCTCGACGAGATCACGCGGTTTCGCCTCAACAACGACCTGCTGTCGCTGTGGCGCAGTCTGCACAAGACCGTCATCTTCGTGACGCACTCGGTGTTCGAGTCGGTCTATCTGTCCGAGCGCGTGATCGTGATGACCGCCCGCCCGGGCCGGATCGGCGCCGAGTTTCGCATCACCTCGCCGGAACCGCGCGGCGAGGAGTTCCGCACCTCGGCCGAATACGCCGCGTTCTGCCGCGAGGTCTCCAGCGCGCTGGCGCCATCCTATGCAGGGCAGGCGGGCGCATGAAATCTCCGCAAGACCTCGTCCGTTTTCTGCTGCCGCTTGCGGTGTTCGCCGCTGGCCTCCTGCTCTGGGAAGCCATCGTCCGCGGCTATGGCATCCAACCTTACGTGCTGCCGAGCCCGCTGTTGGTGCTGAAGACGCTGGTTGCGGACTGGCCTATCCTGTCGCAATCGCTCGGCGTCACGCTCCTGACCACGCTCGAAGGCTTCGTTGCCGCGGCAGTCGGCGGCATCGTGCTGGCGCTATTGTTCAACCAGTCGAAATGGCTGGAGTATTCGCTGTTTCCCTATGCCGTGGTGCTGCAGGTCACGCCCGTCATCGCGATCGCGCCGCTGCTCCTGATCTATCTGCAGCAGCAGACCGCGGTGATCGTCTGCGCCTGGATCGTGGCGTTCTTTCCGGTGCTGTCGAACACGACGCTCGGCCTCAATTCGGTGGATCGCAACCTCGCCGGATTGTTTCAACTTTATGGCGCCTCGCAGCTGCAGACGCTGCTGTTCCTGAAGCTGCCCGCGGCGCTGCCCTATATCCTCGGCGGTCTGCGCATCGCCGGCGGGCTGTCGCTGATCGGCGCCGTGGTCGCGGAGATCGCGGCGGGCAGCGCCGGCGCCGGCTCGGGCCTCGCCTTCCGGATCGCTGAATCAGGCTACCGGCTGAATATTCCCCGCATGTTCGCGGCACTTCTGCTGCTATCGCTGGCCGGGATTGTCATTTATGGGTTGCTGGCGCTAGTTTCGCATTTGTTGCTGCGGCGTTGGCATGAAAGCGCGTTAGGAAAGGACAGTTGATGGCCCCGATTTCTTCCGAAAAGATCGATCTGTTGATCTATGGACCGATCCGGCCAATCCTCGAAAACGGCTTTCCCGATCAATACGCGCTGCACCGTGCCGAGAGCCGCGGCGACCTCGAGCGGCTGACGCCCGATACGCTGGCCAAGATCCGCGGCATCGCCGTCACCTATCACACGATGGCGACCGACAAGACCGCGCTGGCGATGTTTCCGAAGCTCGAGATCGTCGGCAGCTTCGGCGTCGGCTACGACCACGTCGATTCCGCCTATGCGCGCGATCACAATATCGTGGTCACCAATACGCCCGACGTGCTGACCGAGGAGGTCGCCGATGTCGCGATGGGCCTGTTGATCGCGACGTTGCGCGAATTCGTCAAGGCCGACCGCTACGTGCGCTCCGGCCTGTGGCAGACCCAGAATTATCCGCTCAGCGTCGGCTCGCTGCGCGACCGCAAGATCGGCATCGTCGGCATGGGCCGGATCGGCCAGGCGATCGGGCGCCGGCTCGATGCGTCGCGGGTGCCGGTGTCCTATCACTCGCGCAATCCGTCCAAGGACGTCTCCTACAAGCACTATCCCGATCTGATCGAGATGGCGAAGGCGGTCGACACCTTGATCGTCATCGTGCCGGGCGGCGCCTCGACGGCGAAGATGATCAATGCCGACGTCTTGAAGGCGCTCGGTCCCCGCGGCGTGCTGATCAATGTCGCGCGCGGCTCGGTGGTTGACGAGCCGGCGCTGGTCGCGGCGCTGAAGTCCGGCACCATCCTGGCCGCCGGTCTCGACGTGTTCGCGGCCGAACCGAACGTGCCCGACGAATTGAAGGCGATGCAGAACGTCGTGCTGCTGCCGCATATCGGCTCGGCCTCGGTGGTGACGCGCAACGCGATGGACCAGCTCGTGGTCGACAATATCAAGAACTGGTTCGCCGGCAAGCCGCCGCTGACGCCGGTTGCCGAAACGCCCGTCAAGGATCGCTGATGTCGTTGTCCCGCTTCAACGCCGTGCTGTGTCTGCTGCTGGCCGCGTGCGGTCCGGCAGCGGCGCAGGACGTCACGACGTTGAAGAAGGACATGATCGGGCAGTGGGAGCTCGCCACCACCGAGCGCAGCAAGACCTGCGTCGTGACGCTGAAGGGCGATACGGCGCCGCAAGGCTTCAAGCTCGAGCTCGAGCCCGCCTGCGCCGCCGCGCTGCCCTTCACCAAGGACATCACCGGCTGGAGCATCAAGGGCCTCGGCGACATCGTGCGGCTGCACAATGCCGCCGGCGAGACCGTGATCGATTTCACCGAGGTCGAAACCGGCATCTTCGAAGGCATGCGCACCAACGAGGGCGTCTACATCCTGCAAAACCTTGCCGCGGCGCGCTCGCTCGCCAAATCGATGGACCAGATGATCGGCGACTGGTCGATGGTGCGCGGCAACGGCCAGGCGATCTGCACGCTGGTGCTGACCAACACCGACGCCGGCAACGACAATTTCCAGGTGTTCCTGAAGGGCAAATGCGATCCCGCGGTCGCTTCCTTCAACCCGACCATGTGGCGGCTCGATCACGGCCAGATGATCCTGATGTCGGCCAAAGGCGAGACCTGGCAGTTCGAGGCCGACGACAACGCCCAGTGGCGCCGTGTCCCGGACAGCGCCGATCCGCTGATCATGCTGCGGGAGCAGTAGGTCGGGGCTGGCTTCGTAGCCCGCATGAGCGCAAGCGATATGCGGGATTTCGCCGGTGCATTCCCCGGGTATCGCTTCGCTCACCCGGCTACGGGATTGCCACAAGCTCCGTGTCGTCCGCGCCTAGTGCGCAATTGCGCACGGGAGCAGGGACCCATAGCCACGATGCCGGTTGGTTTTGCGCGGCTGTGGCCATGGCTCGCTTCAGCAACTCAACCCAGTGGTTATGGGACCCTGCTTTCGCAGGGACGCCAAGGATTTGCTTCTGCCTGAAAAAATTCCCTTTCCGCTGTCGATTCACCCCCTCCCAAATCGTCGTTCCCCATAGCGAGCCGGTCTTGCGGCGATCATCGCCGCGTCTCGCCCAACAGGAGTTTTCCGATGCGCTTCATGTATATCGTCACCTCCGCGCAGCCCCCGGGCCCGCCGACGCCCGCTCTGATGGAGGCGATGGGCAGGCTTGCCGAGCGGGAAATCAAGGCGGGCCGCATGATCGACACCGGCGGGCTGTTGCCGGTAGCGATGGGCGCCCAGGTCCGCATCACCGACGGCAAGCTCAACGTCGTCGACGGGCCCTTCGTCGAGACCAAGGAGATGATCGGCGGCTACGCGATCTTCGAGCTCCGCAACAAGGAAGAGGCGGTCGCCGCCGCCGTCGAGTTCATGCAGCTGCACAAGGAGCATATGCCGGGCTGGGAGGGAACCTGTGAGGTCCGTCCGTTCGCCACCCCGGGCGCCGACGGCGGCTGTCAGGTCGATGTGTCCGCCTGCGCCTGATGCGCCGCGCGAACAGGGCGTTCGCAAGCGAAGTGGACGCCGGTTCGCGTGAAGAAAACGCGTCAAGCCGAGAATCCAGGTCGGCGGCGATGACGGCCGCCGACATCCAGGCCACGATCCTTGCGGTGTGGCGCATCGAGCAGCCGCGGCTGATCACCAGCCTGTCGCGGATGCTGCGCGACGTGCCGCTCGCCGAGGACCTGACCCAGGAAGCGCTGGTCGCCGCGCTCGAGCATTGGCCGGCCGATGGCGTGCCGGAAAAGCCCGGTGCCTGGCTGATGGCGACGGCCAAACGCCGCGCGCTCGACCATCTGCGCCGCAATCGCATGCTGGCCGAGAAGCACGGCGTGATCGCGCACGACCTGGCGCGGGAGCAGGAGACCATGCCCGACTTCGATGCCGCGCTCGACGACGATATCGGTGACGAATTGCTGCGGCTGATCTTCACCGCCTGCCATCCGCGCCTGTCGCGGGAGGCGCGCGCCGCGCTGGCGCTTCGGATGATCTGCGGCCTCACCACCGAGGAGATCGCGCGCGCTTTCCTGCAGGCGGAGGCGACCATCGCCCAGCGCATCGTGCGCGCCAAGCGCACGTTGTCGGAGTCAGGCCTTGCCTACGAGACGCCGCGTGGCGAGGAGCTGTCCGAGCGGCTCGCCTCCGTGCTCGAGGTCGTCTACCTCATCTTCAACGAGGGCTATACCGCGGCAAGCGGCGACGAATGGCTGCGGCCGCAGCTCTGCAACGAGGCGCTGCGCATGGGCCGCGTGCTGACCTCGATCGCACCATCGGAGCCGGAGGCGCACGGCCTGCTGGCGCTGATGGAGTTCAACGCCTCGCGGATGGCGGCGCGCACCGATGCGTCCGGTGAGCCGATCCTGCTGATGGACCAGAACCGTGCGCGGTGGGATCGCCTGCAGATCCGCCGCGGGCAGCTCGCGCTGGCGCGTGCCCGCGAGCTCGGCGGCGCCGGCGGCTTCTATGTGCTGCAGGCCGCGATCGCCGCCTGCCACGCCGAAGCCGGAACACCGGACGCGACCGACTGGCGCCGCATCGCCGCGCTGTACGGCGATCTCGCCGCGCTCTTGGATTCACCCGTGATCGAGCTCAACCGCGCAGTTGCGATCGGCATGGCCGAGGGGCCGCTTGCCGCGCTCGCGATCGTCGACGGCCTCACCGATGAGCCGGCGCTGAAATCCTATCATCTGCTGCCGAGCGTGCGCGGCGATCTGCTGAATAAGCTGAGCCGTTTCGCGGAGGCGCATGCCGCGTTCGAGGCCGCCGCCGCATTAGCCGGCAATTCGCGCGAGCGCGAGTTCCTCAAGCGGCGCGCCGCAATCGCTGCGCGTGCCGCGCAGGATCATGGCTGCCGCTGACGGCTCCGCGATTCCGGCGGAGCGAAACCATGTAGCCCGCATAAGCGAAGCGACATGCGGGTCTTTGCGACGAGCAACCCCGGGTGTCGCTTCGCTCACCCGGGCTTTCACAAGGTTGCTGCGGGTCGTCGTGTCCGCGATTTCGACTCAAACCTGCGGCATGCTCGGACGAAATTCTCTCGGACCGGGAACTGCCACCATGACGAAGCCATCCGTGCTGGCGATCGGCCTCGACCCGACCTTCGTCGATCTGTCCGTCATGCCGCAGTTCACGCCCGAACTGGTGCGCAGCTATCTCGACGCGCAGATCGACGGCCTGCGGACGCTCGGCTACGACGTCGAGAGCTGCCTGATCGACCTCGGCGATACGGCGGAAGCCGTGACGGCGGCGGCCCTCAACGCGCGCCGCTACGACTGCGTCGTGATCGGTGCCGGGCTGCGCGAGCCGCCGGAGCGGCTCTTGCTGTTCGAGACGATCCTGAATCTGGTGCACCGGCTCGCCCCCGATGCCGCCATCTGCTTCAACACCAGGCCGGCCGACACCGCCGCGGCCGTGCAACGCTGGGTCAGGCCGTAGGACGCCAGATGGGCGTCGCCTTGAGCCGGCGAATCGGGCTCGGCGCGCTGCCCGCCGCCCAAGGCGGACACTCGGGCCGGCCCGATGCCGGCATTGGCCGGAGGCTCGCCGCGAAGGCCCGGCGGTTGTTGCCGGCGGCAACCTATGACACCATCCAGAGTCCGATTTGTTTTAGACTTTGGAAGCCTATGCCGCGCCGCAAATTTGCCTGGGAAAAGCTGACGGACGAGCAGTTGCTCGCGCAACCGCTCAATCGTCTGAGGGTTGCCGTCGAGGGCACCTGGCTCGCCGATTGTGTGAATACGCTCTATGAGGAGCTCGAGGAGCGCGGCATCCGGTTGCGGCCGCACACGTGGATCTCGAGCGAATGGTTCAGCCCGGCAGATGTGCCCGGCATCGCGATCCCGTTCTACCTCGCCCATCCCCGCCTGATGAAGCTCGAGAAGAAGATGATGCTCGACGTCGAGGGCGCCTCGTGGTCCGAGTGCATGGCGATTCTCCGCCACGAGGCGGGGCATGCCGTGCAGCACGGCTACCAGCTGCAGCGCCGCCGGCGCTGGCAGCAGCTGTTCGGCCCGTCGTCGCAGCACTATCCGCGCTACTACCGGCCCAATCCGGCCAGCCGCAATTATGTCCAGCATCTTCGCCTCTGGTACGCGCAGAGCCATCCGGATGAGGACTTCGCCGAGACCTTCGCGGTGTGGCTGCGGCCGCGCTCGAACTGGCGGACGCGCTATGCCGGCTGGCCCGCGCTGAAGAAGCTCGAATATGTCGACGAGCTGATGGGCGAGATCGCCGGCAAGCGGCCGCTGCTCCCGACGCGCGAGCGGGTCGATCCGCTGCATACGCTCAAGCAAACGCTCGCCGAGCACTACAGGAAGAAGCAGGCATTCTACGCCTTCACGCCGCCGAAGACCTACGACCGCGATCTCTCCAAGCTGTTCTCCGCCGATCCGCGGCATTATCGGCGTCCGCCGGCCGCGGCCTTCATCAGGCGGCACCGCGCGCAGATCAGGCAGCTGGTGGCGCGGTGGACCGGCGAGAACCAGTTGACGCTCGATGCCGTGCTCGATGATATGATCTCGCGCTGCCGCGAGCTCAATCTGCGTGCCGTCGGCCCCGAGCAGAAGCTCGTGACAAACTTCACCATTCTGCTGACCGCCAAGACCATGCACGCGCTGTTCGGCCCGTCGCGCCGGAAATGGATCGCGCTATGAAACAGCTTCGCATTCTGGTGCTGATGCACCCGGATTGTGTGCCGCCCGACTCCAGCGATGGATACAGCGCGCGGGAGATCAACGAGTGGAAGACGGAATACGACGTCGTCAGCACCCTGCGCGCGGCCGGCCATGAGGTACGTCCGCTCGGCGTGCAGGAGGAAATCAAGCCGGTGCGCGACGAGATCGAGGGCTTCAAGCCGCACGTCGTGTTCACGCTGCTGGAGGAGTTTCACTACGACGTCGTGTACGACCAGCACATCGCGAGCTATCTCGAGCTGATGAAGATCGCCTATACCGGGTGCAACCCGCGCGGCCTGATCCTGGCGCGCGGCAAGGATCTGTCCAAGACGCTGGTGCACCATCGCCGGATCCCGGTGCCGGCCTTCGCCGTGTTTCCGATGCGCCGCAAGGTCAAGCGGCCGCCGCGTCTCGAGCTGCCGCTGATCGTCAAGAGCCTGAGCAGCGATGGATCGCTCGGCATCTCGCAGGCGTCGATCGTCGATACCGACGAGAAGCTCGCCGAGCGCGTCGCCTTCATCCATGAGCGGATCGGAACGGCCGCGATCGCCGAGCAGTTCATCGAGGGACGCGAGCTCTATGTCGGCGTGCTCGGCAACAACCGGCTGCGGGTGCTGCCGGTGTGGGAATTGAAATTCGGCAGCATGGGCGGCCCTGCCGCGCGCCAGATCGCCACCGAAAAGGTCAAGCACGATACCAGCTATCAGGAGCGCGTCGGGATTGTCGATGGCCCGGCCGAGGATCTCACGCCGGAGCTATCCGCCCATATCCAACGGCTGGCGAAGCGCATCTACCGGACGCTGGGGCTCGATGGCTATGCGCGTATCGACTTCCGCCTGTCCACCAATGGCGTTCCGTATTTCATCGAAGCCAATCCCAACCCCGAAATCGCCAAGAGCCAGGAGTTCGCGACGGCCGCCGGGCATGACGGGCTGGACTATCCGGATCTCCTGCAGCGCATCGTGACGCTCGGAATAAGCCGCGCCAAGGCCGGCGTGTCGCTGGGCTGACTCGAGGCCGCTAAAGGCTGCGCTGCATCGGATGGCGTCGCGCATCCTTGGGGATGAACATCGCAAACGTTTCCCTAACGCGCGCGGCCGGCGTCACGGTGCCGGCGGTCGCGGAAACAGGGGCTGCCGTCAGATGAAACGCGTCCGGTTCCGGCCAGCGCCGTGCAAGGATTTCGTTTACCGAAACCGGCATGGCGAGCCCATCGCTGCGGCAGCTGTCGTAGACGTACAAACCGGCAAGAAAAATCGATACGACAACAAGGATCGTCCTGAAAATCGGCATTGTGCTTGCGCCTTCTTGATTGAGGCGAACAATGCCCGGTGACGGTGAACCGCGCGTTTAGTGCTGCGGCCGATCGGCCGATACGGTTCCCAACTCATGAATGGGCTTGCGTAAACGGCCCGCTTACCAATGCCTTCAAGGTTGCGGCAACCAGCTTTCCTCACCGGCGGGAAAGAAGTCTCTGGCATTGAAAGACCAACAACAAGACTGAGGAGGCACCATGTTCGTCGCCATTCGAGTCATGATCCTGATCGCCAGTGCATACGCCGGCTCGGCCGTTGCAGAGATGCAGTTTGCGCCGCTGCCGAGCCTTGCGGCGTCGTCCGCGCCGTAGCGCCGGCAAGCGAGGCGGCGCACCTTACGCCGGACTGGGCGCCACCTCGCCGACCCCGATCGCGCGAGCCGCGTTTTCCGTCATCCTCGTCGCCGTCAGGCGCAGGAAATACAGCGACAGTCCCGGGTTGCGCTCGCACAGCTTCCTCAGTGCGCTGTCGCTGATCCAGAGCAGATCTACATCGGTCGCGGCTTGAGCGGTTTGCGTGCGGCGGCGCTCGAGCGAAAACAGCCCGATCTCGCCGAACAGTTCACCCGCCGATACCCCGCGATCGATCTCGGGAAACCTGACCTCGCCGGACACGACCATGTACAGCAGGTCGGCGTCGTCGCCCTTCCGGAAGATCGTTTCTCCCGCCTTGAGATGCTTCGGCTGCATGAACGGCTGCAGCCAGTTCGGAGAAAGGTCCGTCGCTGCAGCACGCTTCGCTTTCCGAAGCAGCCGAACCATCTGGAACAGCAGCACCACGTTCAGGGGCAGCAGAATGATATGCAGGATGAGCACCGGGTAGATCCGGTCGCCCAATCCATAGCTGATGAATGCCAGATTGCTGAATATCGCGACAGCGCGCAGGCTCAACATCGTACTCATGCAGAACGTCAGCAACACAAGCGCCGACGCCAGATAACCCAAACCATCGATCAACGTCATGACAACGCCCACTGGGAAATGAAAATTGCAAGCAAACCGATCTGAAAACGACCGGCAACATACACCAGTGCGCTCAGTTTCCTGAGCGGAAATATCGCCGGCCCACGCTTGCGGCGGTGCACGCGTCGTGACGCTGCCTCAGCTCGACGAACGCGCGCGCGAGGCGACGTGAATGGCGCGGGTCTTGCCGGATTTCGTTTTGGCGGCGACGACGGTCGGGCGCGCCTTGCCGAGCCGGGCCGCGCCCGGCGAGCTCTTTCTGAGCAGCAGCGCGAGCCGCTTGCGCGCGCGGCCGGCGACCGACCTTGCCGCCTCTCGCGCGGCCTCGGCCTTGCGGATGATCGTCGTCACCGCGGACGCCGGCGACGCCGCGACGAAGGCGACATCCTTCGCCTTCGAGAGGCCGCCTATGCCTTCGCACGGCGCTTCGCCCGGCAAGTCGATGCGGATGGCGAGCGTGTCGGCACGCTCGATCCAGTCCTCCGCCTTGGTGCCGGTGATGATCCGGACATAGTCGCGGGTCTCGCGCGGCAGCTCGCTCCGCCGGGCGAGCCATTTCTGGACGCGGCCGCTGCCGGCATTGTAGGCGGCCGCCGCCAGGCCGAGATTGCCGAAATCGTCGCGCAGCTTGCGCAGCAGTCTTGCGGATGCCGGCAACGCCTGCAGCGGATCGAAGGGATCGTCGAGCCCGACTTCGGCCGCCGTCTCCGGCATGAACTGCGCAACGCCCTGCGCACCGGCATGGCTGATCTCGTTCGAGCGAAAGCGGCTCTCCTGCCAGATCAGCCGCGCAAAGAACGCAACGGGGATTTCGCTCGCCTGCGCCGCGTCCTTCAGGCTGTGGCAGAATTTGTCGATCGCGGACATCTGCGGCTCGGCCGCGGCATCGCTCGGCTGCGCCGCAGGCGCGGGCGTCTTGTCCGCGTCCGTCGCAGCGGGCGCCTCGCTGGCATCAGCGCTTTCGATAAAGCGCGCGGCAAACGGAACGGCGTCGGATGTCGCGTCGCGCGAGAATGTCGGGGCTTGGGTTGAGGCGTTGATCGAGCCGGGCGAACGATCGAAGTCGAGCATCAAGACAAGAAACGCGGCAAGCGCCGCGATGACAAATCGCATTTGCTTCCAGAGACCTGAATTGTGATGTGAGTTGCGCGCAAATGCACTTCGGATCACGACTTTTTAGCGGGTCGATTGCGGCGAAGCCGCGAAATCACCTGTTCCGCCGTGGAACTTCGCCGCTGTTCGCATTGGAACTTCGACGCTTTCCGTAGCTTTACGGAAGATGATCACGTTGGGATGCACGATGTTCCGACCGTTTTCCGTTGCACGTTTTGCGATTGCACTTTCGCTTGTGTCGGCCGCGCCGGCGGTGGCCGCGGGTCTTGATGCGGCCGCGATCAACGACGTGGCGGCGCCGCCGGCAAAATTGCCGGACCGTCGTCAGCTCAACGCCTTCGTTGCCAGGCTCGAGATCCTGCTCGACCGCGCGCATTTTTCTCCCGGCGAGATCGACGGCAAGCTGGGCGACAACGCGCAGAAGGCGCTCCGGGCGTTTGCCGACGCGAATGGATTGTCCTTCGACAAGGCGGTGACGCCGGAGCTCTGGAGCGGGCTCACAACCGCCAGCGAGGGGCCTGCGATCGTCAGCTACACGATCGTCGACGCCGACGTGAAGGGGCCGTTCGCGAAGAGGATTCCCGCGAGGATGGAGAGCATGAAGAGCCTGCCGGCGCTGGGTTATACCAGTCCGCGCGAAGCGCTCGCCGAAAAGTTCCACATGAGCGAAGCACTGCTTCAGGCGCTCAATCCGGGACAGAAGTTCGACAAGGCCGGCGAGACCATTGCGGTTGCCAACGTCGTCGACGCCGGAAAACCGCCGCAGGTCGCGCGCGTCGAGGTCGACAAGACGCGGCAGGCGCTCAGCACGTTCGATGCAGCAGGTAAGCTGCTCGGCTTCTATCCTGCGACCGTCGGCAGCGCGGAGAAGCCGACGCCGAGCGGAACGCTCAAGGTGACGGCGATCAACAAGAACCCGACCTATCGCTACAATCCGAAATACGCGTTCAAGGGCGTCAGATCGAAGACGCCGTTCACGATCAGGCCCGGTCCGAACAACCCGGTCGGTGTGGTCTGGATCAACCTCTCGGGCGAAGGCTATGGCATTCACGGCACGCCCGATCCCGGCAAGGTCTCCAAGGCGGAGTCTCACGGCTGCGTCCGGCTCACCAACTGGGACGCGCAGCGCGTCGCGGCCGGTGTCGCGAAGGGCACGCCGGTTGCGTTCATCGATAGCGCGACAAGCTCAGCAACGGCGACGCGCTGACCTTGACGCAACATCGTTCACAGATCAGCAACCGACAGAAATGTTGGCGCGCTCGGGAGATGATGCGCAGCCGGCGAGCGAAGCGGCTCCGCTTTCCAAGCCTAGCGCAGGATTCGCTGGTATGCCAATGTCGCGTCGTGCCAAACCCGCAGGAGGTCAGCATGCGAACGATCATAACGAACATAGTGGGAGCACTCTGCGCCATCGCGATGGTCGCGAGCGCACACGCAGCGGTCAAGGAAGAGCCGGTCACCTATACCGACGGCGAGACCACGATGAAGGGCTTCGTCGTCTATGACGACGCGACCCAGGCCAAGCGGCCCGGCATCGTCATGGTGCACGAATGGTGGGGCATCACCCCGCATATCCATAACGAGGCGCGGAAGTTCGCGGAGCAGGGCTACGTGGCCTTCATCGCGGATATGTACGGCGACGCCAAGACTGCCGACAACCCGAAGGATGCCGGCGCGCTCTCGGGCTCGGTGATGAAGAACCCGAAGGTGATGGAGCAGCGCTTCAATGCCGCGCGCGAGCAACTCGCCAAGCAGGCCTCGGTCAATCCGCAGCGGATCGGCGCCGTCGGTTACTGCTTCGGCGGCGCGGTGGTGCTGAACATGGCGCGCACTGGCGCCGATCTTGCCGCCGTCGCGGGCTTCCACGCCTCGCTCGGTCTCAACACCCCCGCACCGGCGCCGGGCACCGTCAAGGCGAAAATCCTGATCCTGAACGGCGCGGACGACCCGTTCGTGAAGCGCGAGCAGTATGATGCGCTGAAGAAGGATTTCGACGCCGCGAAGGCCGATTACCGCATCGTCGAGTATCCCGGCGCGGTTCACGCGTTCACCAACCCCGAAGCCACCGAGCTCGGCAAGAAGTTCAATTTGCCGCTCAGATACGACGCCAAGGCCGATCAGGAATCCAAGGCCGAAGCCGCCAAGCTGTTTGCCGCCAACCTCAAGAAATAAGCAAAAGGGCCACCTAAACGGTGGCCCGTTTCTTTGGCTGGTTCGGCCGCGGAAGTGGCAGGGCCGCGGCCTCGCTGGCGCGGCTGCGCCTTGAAGCCATGCGGAAGACGCAGCCGGGCGCGCGGATGCTGGCCGTCTCGCACGGTTGCCACGGGGCGCTCCCCGGCCGATGATGCGCAAAACGGATCAGAACAATCGAGAGGGAGCGGATGCGCGGGCGTCGTGTGCTGATGGAATCGTTCGTGTCGCACGGCGTGCGTCATATCTTCGGCAATCCTGGCACGACCGAAACGCCACTGCTTGACAGCCTGCCGGCATTTCCGCAACTCGAATACATCATGGCGCTGCATGAAGGTGTCGCGGTCAGCGCCGCCAGCTTCTACGCGCAGGCGTCGGGGCGTGTCACGGTCGCGAACCTGCACGTCGCTCCCGGCCTCGGCAACGGCATCGGCTCGCTGTACGGCGCGCTGAAGGCGGGTTCGCCCGTGGTCGTGACGGCCGGCCAGCAGGATACGCGAATGCGGCTGAAGAATCCGCTGCTCGGCCATGACCTCGTCGCGATGGCGGTGCCGGTGACCAAGTGGAGCGTGCAGATCGAGCGCGCCGACGAGATCGCGCCGATCATGCGCCGCGCGTTCAAGGTGGCGACCGATGCGCCGCAGGGGCCGGTGTTCGTGTCGCTGCCGATCGACGTCATGGAACAGGAGACCGCGGTCGATGCTCTGGCGCCGGACAATTTGTGGCGCTCGCCGCGCCCCGATCCGGCCGGCATCGAAGCGTTTGTCGCGCTGCTTCTGAAGTCGAAAAAGCCGGCCATCATCGCTGGCGACGACGTGGCACGATCGGGCGGCGAGCAGGCGCTGGTGGTGCTCACGGAAGCGATCGGCGCCACCGTGTGGTTCGAGGGGCTCCGCCATCACGCGCCGTTCCCGACCAGCCATCCGAGCTATCGTCAGTCGCTTCCGGGCGACGCAAGGCAGGTGCGCAAGGCGCTCGGCGATGCCGATCTCGTGCTGCTGGTCGGCGGCCCGTTCTTTGAGGACATCTGGTTTGCGCCTGGCGGCCACATCCCTGACGGCGCGTCCGTGCTGCAGATCGAAGCCTCGGCCGAGCGTCTCGCGCTCAACAACCGGCTCGATGCCGGCATCGTCGGCGACATCGCCGTCAGCGTCGGTGCCTTGACGGAGGCGGTGCGTGCAAAGGCCAGCGCGGACTTCAGGCAGGCCGCGCAGAACCGCAATGCCGCGCTGGCCGAATTGCAGGCGAAGGAGAAGGAGGCTTATCGCGCGCGGGTCGAGAAAAGCCGGGACCGGCAGCCGACCGCGATGCCGCGTGTCACCGCGGAGCTTCGTCGCGGCCTGCCCGATGATGTCGTCATCGTTGATGAAAGCATCACCGCGAGCCTCGATCTCGCGCGCGCCTTCGACTATCGCGGCTTCGGCGATTATTTCGGCGGCCGCGGCGGCGGCATCGGCCAGGGCCTCGCCGGGGCGATCGGCGTCAAGGTCGCGATGCCGGATCGTCCGGTGGTCGCGATCTCCGGCGACGGCTCGGCGATGTACGCGATCCAGGCGCTGTGGACCGCCGCGCACCACAGGCTTGCGATCGTGTTTGTGGTGCTGGCCAACCGCGAGTACCGCATCCTCAAGCACAATGTGGACGTCTGGCGCCAGAACTTTGAGGCCGGTACCCAGCATCCCTATCAGAACATGGACATCACCGGCCCCGCGCTCGACTTCGTGCATCTCGCGGCCGGCATGGGCGTCGAGGCGGTCAGGGTCGAGAAGGCCGACGACATTGCCGGTGCCGTCGCAAAGGCTGTCGCGGCGCATCGGCCGTACCTCGTCGAGATCGCAATCGAAGGCAAGCGCTAGAGCATGATCCGGAAAAGTGCGAAGCGGTTTTCCGACAAGAACATGCTCAAACAAAGAGCTCATGCGCATTAATGATTCAGCCCAATTTCATCGTACTCTCATCGCGCTCGAGGAGTCTCTCATGGCAGGCATTCTGGACGGCAAGGCCGCATTGGTGACGGGCGGCGGCTCCGGCATCGGCCGGGCGACGGCAATTGCCATGGCGCGTGAAGGCGCGCGCGTGGCGGTGTCGGACCTCTCGAAGGACGGCATCGAGGAGACGGTCGCGCTGATCAATGCCGCCGGCGGCCAGTCGATCGCGATCCAGGGCGACGTCACCGACGAGGCCGACGTCGCGAACATGGTGGCCCGCACGGTTTCGGCGTTCGGGCGCATCGATTGTGCGTTCAACAATGCCGGCGTTGCCGGGCGCTCCGTCGGCCCGCCCGGCCAGCGCATTCATGAACTCACGCAAGCCTCGGTGGCCAAGATGTTTTCGGTGAACCTGATGGGCGTGTTCCTGTGCCTGAAATACGAGGTCGCGCAAATGCTCAAACAGGGCGGTGGCGGCGCCATCGTCAATACGGCCTCGATCGCAGGCCTGGTCGGCCTCGCGACGTCCGGCCACTATGTCGCGACCAAGCACGGTGTCGTCGGGCTGACCAAGTCCGCCGCGATCGAATATGCCCAGGACGGCATCCGCGTGAATTGCGTCAATCCCGGATACATCAAGACGCCGATGACAAAGGAGACGATGGATGAACGCTACGACGAGATCATCGCCAAAGTGCCGGTCCGTCGCCTGGGCGTGCCCGAGGAAATCGCCGAAGCCGTGGTCTGGATGTGCTCGGACAAGGCGTCGTTCATGACCGGCGCATCGCACGTGGTCGACGGCGGCTACAGCGCCGCCTGATCTTCCGAAGGGCCTTTGTTTACGTTGGTGGCCCGGTTGTACAAGCATTCGATCGTCGCGGCATGATGGCGGCGTTGATCTTCGTGGCCTCGGTGCTCTTGCTGCGAGTGATGCATCTCGGGCAATATGGCGCTTGGCAACGAAGAGCTTCGAGATTTGGTGTTCAAACTCAATCGCATTGTCAGTTTCATCATTTTAGCAGCGCTCGTCTACGGCGTGCTCCAGGCTTGCGAGTTACTTCCTGAGGGGGCACCTCGGCTGTTTCCTCAACGCAGCGGCTCGCCCGCGGCTTAAGACTGATGCTCCACATCCGAACGTCCGCTGCTGGACCCATAGCGGGCATCGTTTGACGCCGGTTTTGGTCGCCTCCTTCGGCAAACGGAACCGAAGCCGGTCCAGCCTGTTTGGTACGATTAGCCAAGGGAGGTCGGAATGAGGATCATTCTGATGACGACGATTGGCTGGGCGTTGTCGTGTGGATTCGCGCTAGCCCAGGCCGATCCCAACAAGGACGTGAACACGGCAACGGGGCGCTCGGCACCGGAAGAAAAAGGTCAATTGCAGCCACAAGGTTGGACCGGGCCACTTGAAACAAAATCAGGTGGTGCGCCGCCGGAAAGCCCGCAAGGTCAAAGCCCGCCGGGAATGCAGGGAGCGCCGGACGGATCGACAAAAACCGTGGTTGAACCGCGGAAGTAAGTCCCACGTCTTGTCTGTGAAAGGCCAGCTTCCCTTAGGGTGAACCGGCCCTCGAGCTCGCCCTTTGCAGCAAGCGGACATCGCGGCAGCGCGGAATGACGTCAGAGCTTGATCCAAGCGGACCCTGGCAGGCTTGCGCCAACCAGCCGTGCGTATCGATGGGTTGATCCGCTTCCGGCACTAACGTAGTCGTTCGCGATGAACGAACGTTCGGCCATCGCCAAGGCTGCAGCTCTTCCGGATACGAAAGCCATCCTGCTCGGGGTCGCATGCGGCCTCGGTGCGGCGCTGTGCTGGGCGCTCGGCTTCGTGGCGACCCGACACGGCCTGAAGGTCGGTTTCACACCGGTCGACCTGCTGATGCATCGCTTCCTGTGGTCGGGCATCGTCTTCCTGCCGCTCGTTGTGCGCGCCGGCCTCCGCGATCTCTGCGGCATCGGCTGGGGCCGCGGCATGGCGCTGATGCTGCTCGGCGGGCCGGTGATGTCGCTGATCAGCTATGCCGGCTTCATGTTCGTGCCGCTGGGGCATGGCAGCGTGATCCAGCCGTCCTGCGCGACGCTGGGTGGATTGTTTCTCGCGGTCGTTTTGCTGAAGGAATCGGTCTCGCTCTCGCGGGCGGCCGGCGCTGTCGTCATCGTCGTCGGCCTTGCCGTGATCGGCAGCGAGTCGATCGGCCATATGGGGCCGAGCGCCGTGATCGGCGATTTGATCTTCGTTGCGACCGGCTTGATGTTCGCGGGCTTCGCCACGCTGGTGCGCTATTGGCGTGTCTCGGCATTCTCCGTGGCCAGCGTCATCAGCGTGCTGTCGCTCTCGCTGTTTCCACTCTATGCCGCCTCGGGTGGGCTCGCTCGCGATGCGGCCATCGGCCTGCATGAAAACACGCTGCAGGCCATCGCCCAGGGCATCCTGGCCGGGCCCGCGGCGATGTATCTGTTCGCGGTGTCGATCCAGCGCCTCGGCGTTGCCCGCGCAGCCGTATTTCCTGCGACCGTGCCGGTGCTGACCCTGCTGTTGGGATGGCTCCTGATCGGCGAGCCACCAACCACGCTGCAGGCGGCCGGATTGGCCGCCGTGTTGGCCGGATTCTATCTCGCGCAGCGGCAGCGCTAGACGGCTTGCCCGTCCTGATTGGCGCGCGGTCGCGGCGGCGATTGACAAGCAAGCGAGGGATCGCGGATGGTGCGGCTCTCCGCCGTGTCGCAATGAGACGCCGATGCAAGTTCAACGTTTGGCGCTGCCGATGCTTGCAGGGCTCGTGCTTGCAGCTTCGGCTTTGTCGGGCGCAGCCCGGGCGCAAGGCGCCGCCGAGCCGATGCCGCAGACCTCGCAGTGGCAGACCTGGCAGTGGCAGACCTCGACGCCGGAAGAGCAGGGGATGGATTCCGCCGCGCTGGCGCGGCTCGTCAATTTTGGCGCGGACCACAGTCTCGATAGCCTCCTGATCGCGCGGCATGGCCGGATCGTGCTCGACGCCTACTATGCGCCCTACACGCCGGAGATCCCGCATCTGTTCAATTCCGTCACCAAGGCGGTGACCGGAACGCTGGTCGCGATGCTGCTCAGGGATGGCGTGCTCGACAGCCTCGACCATCGCATGGTGGATTTCTTCGGCGATCGCACCATCGCCAATCTCGACGACCGCAAGCGGGCGATCACGGTCCAGACCATGCTGGACATGACCTCGGGAATGGCCTGGACCGAAGGCGTTGAGGGTGGCCGACCGGACTCGCTGATCGAGTGGGGGCGCAGCCCTGATGCGATCCAGTACATCCTCGACCGCCCGATGGCGAAGGCGCCGGGCGAGGCGTTTGATTACAACACCGGCAATGCGCAGCTGTTGGCTGCGATCATCAACAAGCTCACCGGCATGAGCGCGCGGGACTACGCGGTGACCAAACTGTTTCGCCCGCTCGGGATAGCCGCGCCGTACTGGCACAGCATCGGTCCCGGACTGACGCAGGGCGGCGGCGGGCTTCAGCTCGCGCCGCGCGACGCGGCCAGGATCGGTCTGCTCTATCTGCATGACGGTGAATGGGACGGGCAGCGCTTGCTGGTGACCGGCTGGGTCGACCGCATCAGGCATGCGACGACGGAGATGCACGCCTCGTTCGACTCATCGTTGCGCTACGCCAATTTCTTCTGGCTCATGCCGCAGCGGCAGGTTGTCATGGCGGTCGGCGACCGCTGCCAGCTCCTCATGCTGTTTCCCGCGCTCGACATCGTCACCGTCGTGACCGCGCGCGACTATTGCTCGTTCGGCAGAATGGCCGACGAGATTTCGGGCGCGGTCAAATCCGACACGGCGCTGCCGGTGAACTCCGTCGGCGGCAATCAGCTCGCGGGCGCGTTGCGCGATATCGCAACCGAGAAGCTGTCGACGGTTGGTGCCGTGCCCGAGACGGCCGCCGCCATCTCCGGCAAGACCTGGCGCTTCCCGGCCAATGGCTTCAATTTGCGGGCACTGACGCTGCATCTGACGGATCAGCCCGCGCACTACGAACTCGAAACGGCGACGCCGGATTCGGCGAGGCCGGTGACGACACTGGCGGGACCGATCGGGCTCGACGGTGCCTACCGTCTCGGTCAACCGACGGCGCTCGGCGTGATGGCGCTGAAAGGGACGTGGCAGGACAACCAGACATTCGCGATCGATCTGCGTTTGGTCGGCGGCGATACCGACCGCCGATGGCTGCTGTCGTTCGATGGCGGCAAGGCCCGGCTCAGCGGCAAGGATCGCTTCGGCCGTGACGTTAAGGCCGACGCTGAAGCGCCGGGCGCGCAATAGCTCGAGCGCGGGCCGCGTCCCTGTCCATTTCGGGCACGTGAAGCTCGGCTTCCTTCGCGTCGTCCCGGCGAAGGCCGGGACCCATACGCCGCGGCGGACGTTGTAGCTGGGACTGGTCGTGCAATAGTGCAGAAGGCGTCGTGCCCGCGCAGCGACCTTGGCGGCATGATCGCAGGAAATCACGACCGGCGTACGCCAACACGCACACCGGCCATGGCAGACGGCCGCGCGAATCGACAATGCTAAGGAAACTATGCGCCCGAGGCTCTCAGCGCGGCGGCGACCTTATTGGTCCACCTTCGGCGTCTTGCCCGCAATGTCGAGGCCGAACCGGAGCGCGCGCTCCTGGCGCTCTTCCGTCAGCAGCTTCAATTCCCGTTCCAGCGACCGCGCCACCTCGTCCTGGGTTTCCTTGGAGCGGCGACGGGAGTCGCCTTGCGGTTTGGCCGGTTCGGCAGTCACGGGAGAAGCCCTTGTCATCACAGTGTCGCAGGCCCTGATCGCACGGCGGGAGTCGGGGCGACAATCAAAAAGAATTCAGTGGGTGCATCTTTGGAAGGTTTGCTGTGCGTCTGATTCAAATTTGGGCAGAAAATTCTCTTAAGTGTTGCCTCGAATGGAGCCGGACCCCTTCGGCCCGCCGTCTCATCAATTCGGATAAGAGAGCCCGGTTCCGACGAAATCATTTCCGGATTCGCACGAAGGCGTCCTGAAACCGACAAGGTCTAACCTTAGTAGCGTTGTGAAGGACGGCTGCCTGGTGAGACGCTGAGGACTGCGGTGGTGAGATTCACGACCTGGGTCGAGAGGTCGGTCGGTCCTGCTGAGACGTTGGGGATGATCCCGGAAATGAAGAAGTTGAATGCTGTGCCTTATGTCTGGGCGGCCGCGCTGATTGCGGTCGCGATCTGGGGCGTGAGCGGCACCCCGCAGACGGCACACACCTCTGCCAGCACCCATCTGGCCCGGGTGCGCTAGAGCTTCGGCCGCAGCGAGCGCTGCATATCCATCGTGTAGGTGTAGCGCCCCTCGGGGTGCGTGGTGATGGTGACCTCGAACAGTTCCTCGCGCTGGCCGTAGTAGCGGCGTACCACGGTGAGCGCCGGCGAGCCGGTCTTGACGCCGAGCGCCCTGGCGATCGGCGCCGGCATGCCCCGCACGAAGATTTCCATCTGCGCGCGCTCGGTGACCTGGCCGTACATCCTGGCGATCTGCTCATGCACCGGGGTGCGGCCGTGGTCGGGCCGGGTCGCGACATCGGCGAACCTGCGCAGCACGTAGATCTCGGCCCAGCCGAGCGGGGCTGCGAACTGGTCGGAGCGGCGCACCGCCTCGATCAGGAACCAGCTCTTGCCGGGCTCGCATTTCAAGAGCCCGGCCAGCTTGCGGTCGGCGACGATGTCGCTGCTCGCAACGACCTCGCGGTAGGTTTCGTTGGAATAACGCAGCCACTCGCCGAGCGACTTGACGCTGTGGGTGAACAGCACCGGCGGCTCGGATGCGATCACCACCGAGCCGAGGCCGGCGCGGCGCACGATCAGGCCCTGGTCGATCAGGATGCGCAGCGCCTCGCGCACGGTCTGCCGGCTGGCCTGATAGCTCGCCATCAGCTCGGTCTCGGTCGGCAGCAGATTGCCGACCGCGTAGGTGCCGAGCCGGATGTCCTTCTGCAGTCCGGTGGCGATGTCGCGGTAGCGGGACGATCGCGCTCGGTCCGGTTGTTCAGACATGGCGGATCACTGGTATGCCGTATGGCAGACGACCGGATGTCCCGATTGCATCGACTGCAGCGCGGCCTCGAACGCGGCGAGCGTCGCCAGCACGTCTGCCTCGAGCACCGGGAACGGCTGCTTGCCTTCGACGGCGTCGGCAAAGGCCGATAGTTCCGCGGTGAGGGTGTCGATTGCCGGATAGCGCGTCGTCGCAGGCGCCTCGCCGGATTTCCGCAGCACCATCGTCTGTTCGTCGAGCACCTCGGCGGATCCCTTCGTTCCGAACACATGCACGCGCCAATAGAACGGTGTTGCGCGAATTGTCGCAAGGGTTGCGCTCACGCCATTCACAAATTCAATCGCCAAGGTTGCAGTGTCGAGCGGCGGCGGTCCGGCCTCGCGCGCACTCAACCGGGCATAGACCTGGCGCGCGGGACCAAGCAGGTTGACGAAGCCGTGGAGCACATGCAGCCCCGCGCCGGTCAGGCCGCCGCCCGGCGATTCCTCGGGCGACAGCCGCCAGCCCTGTGTGATGGCCTGCGAGTTCTCGTTGCTGTTGTGACCCTCGACATGCAGGATGGTGCCGAGCTCGCCACTGGCTGTGATCGCGCGCAGCGCCTGCATCGACGGCCAGAACCGGCGGTTATGCCCGACCGCGAGCACCACGCCGGCGCTGCGGCACGCCGCGAACATCTCTGCGGCATCGGCGCGCCGAAGCGCCAGCGGCTTCTCGCAAAACACCTGCTTACCGGCGCCGGCTGCCGCGATCACCTGGCCCTTGTGCAGCGAATGCGGCGTCGCTAGCAGGACGGCATCGATGCGAGGGTCGGCGAGGACATCGTCCAGGCTCGCCGCGATGGAAAGGCCGTGCGCCTCGCAAAAGCCGGCGGCGCCGTTGGCGTCGGGTTCCACCGCTCGGACGATCCTGAGCCGCGGCTCGTTGCGCGCGGCCCGGACCAGTGCGCGGCCCCATCGACCGAGGCCTGCGATCGCACAGTTGATCATGATTGTCCCTCACCGTGGCCGCGGCCGGCCCGGATCGCCTCGATGACCGCGGCGCTGTCGTTGTCCGGCCCTTGAAGCGCGATCGCCGCGCGCAGCAGTTCGGCCTGCACCGAGGTCAGCGGCAAGGGCAGGCCGTGCCGCCCGGCCTCCCGCAGAATCAGTTCGGCATCCTTCAAGGTCTGCGCGATATGCGATTGCGGCGAGAAATCCTGCGCCAGCATCTTCGGCCCCTTGCTGTCCATCACCTTGGAATATGCCGCCGATTGCCGCGCGGTCGCAAGGAACGCCGCGCCGTCGAGGCCGAGGCTTTCCGCAAAGGCGATGCCCTCGGCCAGCGCGGCGCGGTTGTTCTGCAGGATCAGATTGATGGCGAGCTTGGTGCGGCTGGCATTGCCGATCGCGCCGACATTGACCCGCTGCGGGCAGAGAATGTCGAGCGTCGCCGCGGCGGCGTCGATGATGTCGGCATCGCCGGCGACCAGCGCGGTGGCCGTGCCCGCCCGGACCTCGGCGCTGGTCCCCGAGATCGGCGCTTCGATGAAGGCGAGGCGCGAGCGGGAGGCGAATTCGGCGATTGCCACGATCTCACCCGGCGCGCAGGTGGTGGTGCAGATGACGCGCGGCGGCGACGTCGCGTTGGCGAGGTCCGGCAGCAGCGTCCTGACCTGGGCCGCGTCATACACCGCGATGACGATGGTCCGGCAGCGCGCCGCGACGTCGGCGGCGAACGCTGCGAACTCGGCGCCGCTGGCTCTCAGGCCATCGGTCTTCGCCGCGTCGATGTCGAAGCCGATCACCCCGATGCCGGCGTCGATCAGCCGCGCGGAGAGCGCCGATCCCATCAGCCCGAGGCCAATCATGCCGACAGGTGTCTCGCAAGCCATGATGCGACGCCGCCTCGCTTTATTGCGGCTGGATGCCGGCCGCCTTGACCTCTGCCGACCAGCGCACGACCTCGCTCCTGACGAAGGCGCCGAACTCGGCGGGCGCGAGCGGCGCCACCATCACGCCGACATCGGCGAGCTTCTTCCTCGTCTCCGGCATCGCGAGGTAGTTCGCACACTCGGCGTAGAGCTTGCTGACCACGGGTTCCGGCGTGCCCGCGGGCGCGAACAGGCCGTACCAGATCGTGGCCTCGAAGCCCGGCATCGCTTCGGCGAGCGCGGGCAGGCCGGGCGTCAGCTCGTTGCGGGTCGCCGACGTCACGGCGATGCCGCGCAAGGTGCCGCCCTGCATCTGCGGGATCGCGACCGAGAAGTCGCCGAAGGTGAGATCGATCACCCCCGCCATCACGTCGGTCATCGCCTGCGGGACGCCGCGATACGACGCCGCGACCAGCGACAGGCCGCCGCGCGATTGCAGCTGGGCGATCGAGATCTGCGATGCGCCGGAACCGTAGCCCGCGGTCAGGTTGGGATTGGCCTTGGCGTAGCTGAGGAACTGCGGCAGGTCCCTGGCCGCGAGCTTGGGATTGACCAGCAGCACCATCGCCGTGGTGGTGGTGCGAATGACAGGTGCGAAATCCTTCACCGGGTCGTAGGGCAGGCTCTTCAGCGTCGCGACGTTGCTGGCATGGGTGGTGTTGGTGCCCATCAACAGCGTGTAGCCGTCGGGCGCGCTGCGGGCGACCTCCTGGGCGCCGATGCTGCCGAGCGCGCCGGCGCGGTTCTCGATCAGCACGGTCTGGCCCAACGCGTCCTGCAGATGCTGGCCGACCAGCCGCGCAACATTGTCGGGGCCGGCGCCGGCCGGGAACGGCACGATGATCTTGAGCGGCCGTTGCGGGAAATCGTCGGCGGCGAAAGCCGGCAGGATGGGAAGCGTCGCAAGCAGGACGACGAGCAGCCCCAGCCGTAACTTCATCCCGGTCTCCTCCCGTGTCTGCTTTTGCAAATTTATACGGACAAATACATCAGAAAGGCAAGCATTTGGACCGCAGGAATGTTGAGGTGTGTCATATTTATCCGTATAAATAGCCCATTCAGGGAGCCCGACGACGATGGTGGACATCAGCGATCTCCATGCGCGCGGACTGCGCCGGCGCCAGAAGATGTTCGGCGAGGTCGATGTCGCCAAGCGGATGGCGGCTGCGGGTGACTTCGGCACGCCGCTGCAGAACATCATCAATGCCTATGTCTACGGCGACGTCTGGGAGCGTAGCGGGCTGTCCGACCAGATCCGCAGCCTCGTGATGCTCGGCATCACCGCGGCGAGCAGCAAGCCGGCCGAGTTCCGCGTCCATGCCAAGGGCGCGCTGGCCAATGGCTGCACCGCCGCGCAGGTGCAGGACGTGCTGCTGCTGGTCGCGATGTATTGCGGCATTCCGGCCGCGATCGAGACCAGCAAGATTGCAGCCGAGGTGTTCGGCGAGGCGCCGCCGGAGGGGTAGGGCACGGGCCCTTGCCGTGATAGGGACGTTGCCGTCTGCGACCGGCAACAGGATTTGCCCATGTCCGCCTTCCCGACCTCGACCACCATGCTCGATTCCGTATTGTTTCGCGATGCCTTCGGCACGCGCGAGATGCGCGAGGTGTTTTCCGACCTGCGGCTGATCGAGCGCTACGCCGAGGTCGAGGTCGCGCTGGCGAAGGCCGAAGCGCGCTGCGGCGTGATTCCCGCTGAAGCCGCCGCGGAGATCGCAAAACGTACCGATGTTGCCGCGCTCGATTTCGATCTGCTGCGGCAGGAGACCGACGTCGTCGGCTACCCGATCCTGCCGCTGGTGCATCAGATGGCCAAGCAGTGCGGCGAGGCCGGCCGCTACGTTCATTGGGGCGCGACCACGCAGGACGTCATGGACACCGCCGTGGTGCTGCAGCTCCGCGACGGCCTGAAGATCATCGAGGACGACATCGGTGCGCTGCGCGGCATCCTCGCCGATCTCTCGAAAAAATACCGCGACACGCCGATGGCCGGCCGCACCCATCTGCAGCAGGCGCTGCCGGTGACGTTCGGCTACAAGACCGCGATCTGGTTAGCCGCGTTCGATCGCCACGCCGCGCGGCTTGTGGAGCTGAAACCGCGCGTGCTGGTCGGCCAGTTCGCCGGCGCCGCCGGCACGCTGGCCTCGCTCGGCGACAAGGGATTCGAGGTTCAGCGGGCGCTGTGCGAGGAACTCGGGCTCGGCGTGCCCGTCTCGACCTGGCATGTCGCCCGCGACGGTCTGGCGGAAGCGGTGAATTTCCTCGCGCTGGTCACGGGAACGCTCGGTAAGATCGCACTCGACATCATGATCATGGCGTCGACCGAGTTCGCCGAGGTCTACGAGCCGTTTGTCAAAGGGCGCGGCGCGTCCTCGACCATGCCGCAAAAGCGCAACCCGATCTCGTCGGAGCTGATGCTCGCCGCCGCCAAGGCGGTGCGCCAGCATGCCGGCCTGATGCTGGATGCGATGGTGCAGGATTTCGAGCGCGCCACCGGTCCGTGGCACGCCGAATGGATCGCGATCCCGGAAAGCTTCGTGCTGACCGCGGGCGCGCTGCACCAGGCGAGGTTGGCGCTTGGCGGTCTGATCGTCGACGAGCAACGGATGGCCGACAATCTCGACATCAGCCGCGGGCTGATCGTGGCCGAAGCCGTGATGATGGGCCTCGCGCCTTCGATCGGCCGGCAGGAAGCGCATGACGTGGTCTATGACGCCTGCCGCCTCGCCAACGACAAGGGCCTGACGCTGACCGAGGCGCTGGCGGCGGATGATCGCGTTGCCAGCCGGATCGATCGGGCGACGATCGACCGCCTCACCGCGCCGAAAAACTATCTCGGCCTGGCGCCGCAGATGGTCGACCGGGTGCTGGCCTCGGTGAAGCGGTAAAATTCGAGGCAATTGCTCGCCGTCGCGTGATCGGGCGCGGCGGGCAGGAACCTTGCGGATGCGGATCGAATTGGACTACGAATCCCGAGGGTTCCTCAAACGACACGGCGCTTCATGACCGCACATCAACGCAACCTTTCCGCATCGATCGATCCCGTGAAGCTCGACCGGCTCGCCGAAGTCGCGATCAAGGTCGGCCTGCAGCTGCAGCCGGGGCAGGATCTGCTGCTCACGGCGCCCGCCGGAGCGATGCCGCTGGTGCGGCGGGTGGTGGAGCATGCCTACAAGGCCGGTGCGGGTCTCGTGACGCCATTCTTCTCGGACGAGGAGCTCACGCTGGCGCGCTACCGCTACGCCAACGATGCGAGTTTCGATCGCGCCGCAAGCTGGCTCTATGAGGGCATGGCGAAGGCGTTCGGCGCCAACACCGCGCGGCTTGCGATCGTCGGCGACAATCCGATGCTGCTGTCGGGCGAAGACCCGGTCAAGGTGGCGCGCGCCAGCAAGGCCAATTCGATCGCCTACCAGCCGGCACTGGAGAAGATCGTCAATTTCGACACCAACTGGAACATCATCGCCTATCCGAGCACGTCCTGGGCCAAGCAGGTGTTCCCCGACGATGCCGAGGACGTCGCGGTGGCCAAGCTTGCCGATGCGATCTTCTCCGCCTCCCGCGTCGATCAGGATGGCGCCGTCGCCGCCTGGGCACAGCACAATGCGAAGCTCCGCGAGCGCACCGAATGGCTGAACGGCCAGCGCTTCCACGCGCTGAAATATTCCGGACCCGGCATGGACCTCACGATCGGCCTCGCCGACGGTCATGAATGGGAGGGCGGTGCGTCGACTGCCAAGAACGGCATCGTCTGCAATGCCAACATCCCGACCGAGGAAGTCTTCACCACCCCGCACTGCCGCCGCGTCAGCGGCCACGTCGTCAGCTCCAAGCCGCTGTCCTATCAGGGCACGCTGATCGACAATATCTCGGTCAAGTTCGAGGAAGGCCGCATCGTCGAGGCCAAGGCCTCGCGCGGCGAGGAAGTGCTGAAGAAGGTGCTCGACACCGACGAGGGCGCGCGCCGCCTCGGCGAGGTCGCGCTGGTGCCGCATTCCTCACCGATCTCGAAGAGCGGGCTGCTGTTCTTCAACACGCTGTTCGACGAGAACGCCGCCTCGCACATCGCGCTCGGCCAGTGCTACTCGAAATGCTTCGTTAATGGCGACAAGCTGACGCCGCAGCAGATCGCCGAGCAGGGCGGCAACAAGAGCCTGATCCATATCGACTGGATGATCGGCTCCGCCCACACCGATATCGACGGCATCCATGCCGACGGTCGCAGCGTGCCGGTGTTCCGCAAGGGCGAGTGGGCGTAAGGGGGCCGACGCTCTTCACCTCGCCCCGCGTGCGACCGCGTGCGGGGAGAGGTCGGATCGCATCTTCAGATGCGATCCGGGTGAGGGGGCGCCTCCGCGAATGCAGCTGTCACCGAATATGTGGAGAGGCCCCTCACCCCAACCCTCTGTAAGAACGGGGCGAGGGAGCGCAATCCCGTCGCCGTCGCTACCGACCCAATCTCATCGCGCTCTACTGAAACCTCCGCCCCCGCGCGGCGAGCAGGTCGCAGCGTGGCGCGCTGAAGCGGCAGGTCTCGTGCTGCGGCCGGAAGCCGAGCCGGCGATAGATCTTCAGCGCGGGAGCGTTGCGGCTCGAGACGTTGAGCCAGCACGGGTGCTCGACCGATACGTCGTGTGCGGCCAGCACGCGATAAACCAGCAGCTGGCCGAGCCCGCGTCCCTGCCGCACCGGGTCGACGGCGACCGACTCGATCCACATCGAGTTCCGCTCCAGTTCGGTCAGGCAGAAGCCCGACATCTGTCCATCCTCCGACGCGATCCAGACTTCGCTCTCGGTCAGGACCTGCGCCATCTCTTCCCGCGAGTACAGGCGGAAGGCGGCGTCCGACGCATAGGCGGCGTTATGGATGCGCGCGACCTCGCCCGCGCAGGCGGTGACGTCGCTGACCTGCTCGATGGTGGCGCGCGCGGCCGCGAGCGTGCGCGCCGGCTGCAACGGCTCGACGCACTTCATCCCGATCTCGGACTCGACATGAACAAAGCCGAAGGCGGCCACGAAGGCCATTCCGGCCGGCCAGTCGCTGCTCACCAGCGTCTGAACGGTGAGATCGGCGTCGGCGTCGATCCCAAGCACCTCGTCGAACAGCGCGAGGCCAATCCGGCGGCGGCGCATCTCGGGCGCCACGACGATCTTGAGGAATCGGGTGTGATGCGCGCCCTGGTCGCGCAACGACGACTCGGCGAGGCCGACGAGCACGCCATCGCGCTCGGCTACGCGAAAGTCGCGCCCGCCGCGGTTCTGCGGCAGCTTCAGGAACTGGTCCCATTGCGGCAGCGTGACAGGGCCTAGCCGCGGTTCCACCGCGGCTGCCTTTGCGTAAAGTTCGACCACCGCTTCCGCATCAGCCTCTCGAAGCGGCCGGATGGTGATGCCGTCATCCATGAGTCGAGAGCTTACCCGATATCGAGCCGATAGACATCCTTTGCCGTCTTCAAGAACAACGCCGTCTTTTCGGCTTCGCTATATTGTGATGCAAGCCGTTTAAAGGTGTTGAAGATGACCTGGTAGCTGCATTGCCCCTTATCAGGTGGGAAGTTGCTCTCGAACATGCAACGGTCCGGACCGAACGCCTCGATGCAGGTCTCGACATAAGGCCGCCAGGCGGCAGCAAGTTCCTCCGACGAGGGCGGCCTGGGGCGGAGGTGGAAGTCGTAGCCGAGCAGGCACATCGCCAGCCCGCCGAGCTTGACCACGACGTTCGGGCATTTGGCGATCTCCTGGATCGACGCCTGCCAGACCGGAAAGGTCTCCGTGCGCTTGCCGGCGAAACGGCCGGTGCCGACCGGCCCGCCGCAATGATCGAGCACGATCCGAGTGTCGGGGAAGGTGCGGGCGAGGTCGGTCAGCTCGCCGATCTGCGGGTGGAACAACCAGGCATCGAAGCTGAGGCCGAGCGGTGCCAGGCAGGCGAACCCCCTACGAAAGGTGGAGTCCAGCAGAATGCCCTTCGGACGGTTCGCGTACATATGCGCGACGTTGGGGTCTTCATCCCAGGCCGAGGAGTGGCGGATGCCGCGGAACCGGCCGTTGCCGGCGGCAATCTCCGCCTCCAGCACCGCCTTGGCCTGATCGCCGATCAGAAGGTTAACGTGGCTGACGATGCCGGCGCAGATCGCCGCCTTGCCGTAGCCGCCGCTCGCCGCCATCGCCGCGACGCCGTTGGCGAACTCGACCTCGCCGACCGGACGGAACGCCTCCGGACCGTCGGCGCGGTACATCGACCGGCAATCGACATAGACGGTGGCCACGATGTTGTGGCCGGACGCGATGTCGTCGCGCATCTCCTCGATCAGATAGCGCAAGCCCCCGCGGTCCCAGAGATGGTGATGCGGATCGACGATCGGACGGGCCGGATCGATGATCTCCTCGGTGTATTGGGCGAGCCAGTCTTCGCGCGGATTGGCATAGAGCCCGCTGGCGGAGGCGGGCAGAGTGCTGGCCATCGATGATGCTCCCTGTTCTTGCTCTTGTCGGCCGCCGATACCATGTCGGCTTTGGGGAGGATAACGAGCCGCACGAGCGCGTCAAACCCGGGCCTCTGCCTGACCTCTGCCTGAGGAGGCATGCGTACGTCTGCGCGTGCCGGTCAACCCGACCGTATTGCCGGTCGCGACCATGTCATCGACTGAGCTTGCCTCCCCGATGCCGGCGATGCCTGCTCGGCGCGCCATGTGATGATGACCGAGGCGATGACAAGAAGCGCTCCAAACAACATCGTGACGGAAAACGGCTCGCCCAGAATCAGCGTGCCGAGCAGCACGGCGATGATCGGGTTGACGAAGATGTAGGTCGAGACCATGAACGTCGACACATTGTCTAGCAGCCAGCGAAATGCCGTGAAGCCGATGACGCTGCCGGCGATGGCGAGATAGATCACGGCCGCGAGCGAGGGCGCCGAAACGCCGCGCGGCGAGAAGCCTTCCAGTTCACCGGACGCAAGACTGATTGCAAACAGGACCGCGCCGCCGATCGACAGTTGCATGCCTGACGACAATGTTGGCGAACCATGATCCGAAGTCCGACGCGACAGCACCGTGCCCATCGCCCAGGAGAACGCCGCAGCGAGCAGCAGCAGAATGGGAAGGATACTGAAATGGCCCTGTTCGGCCGATTGCCAGCCCACGATTGCCACACCAGCAAGGCCGGGCAGCAATGCGGCCAGCGTCATGGTCGCGGGACGCCGGGTTTGCGGATACAGGAAATCGATGAGCAACACCCAGAACGGGATCGTAGCCAGCATGATCGCGGCGATGCCGGACGGAACCGATTGCTGGGCATAAGCGAGAACACCATGGCAGCCGACGAAGAACAGCACGCCGCAGAGTGCTGCGGTCAGCCAGTTCCACCGCGAAACGCGCGTGACGTCAGCCCCGTTCAGCGCGATCAGGATCAGGCCGCCGCCAAGCGAGCGAAGGCCCATCAGCAGGAACGGCGGGATCGACTTCAAGCCGAGCGCGATCGCGAAGTAGGTGGAACCCCAAAGCAGATAGATGGCGGCGAACGCGCCGACAATCAAAAGGCGCTTGGGCATACGGGGCTTCCCGAGCTAGATTCTAACCCCTTAATGGGTTATCAAATCCAACCCATTAAGGGGTTATGCGTTCCAAAGGAGTTGCTGGACCATGCCGCGCGTTCCTTCGCCTGAGGCGTCGTCCCGGGAAGAGCTCAGCATCAAGTTCGTCAATACCGTCGCATGGCGTCTCCGCGACCTGGTTGAGGATCGGATCGCGACCTCGGATTCCATTCTGAAATGGCTGGTCGATGCCGAACTGGCGGATCGCCGGATCGCCGCGCAGCTCAGGGCGCGATGGAAAACCTCACCGCACGAGGCCGATGCCTTTCTGAATGCGGCGCATGGTCTGCGCGAGGCGCTCTACAGGATCTTTATCGCCCGCATCGGAGGCGGCCGGATCGATCCGACGGCGCTGGCCGATATCAACCGATACCTTGAAGCCGCGTTGGGCGGTGTTGCGCTCGCACCTGTCGGCGACACCCTGCGGTGGCTGCCGACAGCCGGGAAAGTTGCGCCCGAGACGCTGCTCAAGCCGATCGCATGGTCGGCGGTGAGCCTTCTGACCGGGCCCCGTGCGCTGAGGGTGAAGCAGTGCCAGGATGAGCGGGGTTGCGGTTGGTTATTCGTTGACGAGAGCCGTACTCAGAACCGGCGGTGGTGCTCGATGGGCGATTGCGGCAATCTTGCCAAATCGCGGCGGCACTACCGGCGCAGCCAGGCGGCGGAGGAATGAGTCCGTTGAGCCTCACACCCCGTCGAGGATGATCACCGTCGGCGTCGCCGGCAGAGTGTCGCGTGAAATCCGCAAAGTGCGCTCGCCGCCGCGGCGATCGATCTCGAACTGCTGGCCGATCAGGCGCATGAACTCGTCGAGCGGGGTGGCGAAGCGGTGCATCGGCAGCACGACGGCGGCGCGCAATCGCCTGGTGATTTCGGAGATGCCGTCGAGCGACATCGTATAGGTGCCGTCGATCGGCACCATCACGATGTCGAGCCGGCCGATCGCGGCGAAATGGCTGTCGTCGAGCTTGACGTGGAGGTGGCCGAGATGGCCGATGCAGAGGCCGGCGACCTCGAAGATGAAGATCGAATTGCCGTCCTTGATCATCTCGCCGCCGGGGTCTTCGCCCCAGTAGCGGCGGATGTCGGTGGTGACGTTGCGGATATAGACGTCGCCGATGCGCTCGGCGTAATGCGCGGCCTGGCCGTTCTCGCCCCAGCCATGCAGCACGTGGGGAATCTTGGGGTCGGGAAACAGCGTGTAATGGGTCGCGTGGGCCCGGTTCATGGTCGCGACGTCGGGCAGCCGCCCGGTCCGATAGACGCCGTTGTAGTCGGTCGCGATCCGGATGCCGCCGGGCGTGTCGATATAGTAGGTCGAATGGCCGGCATAGGTGATCGCGACTTCGTCGGACTTGGTCGCGTTCTTGTCCGCGACGCGGCGGTAGCTCACGGGAACGGCGCGCGGCGGCGCATTTGCCATCGCCAGGCATTCGCTGCGCTGGGCGTCCTGCGCGAAGGCGTGACCGGTCAATGATCCCAGCAAGACGAGCGCGGCGAGCAATCTCAGCATGACCTGTTCCGTCTGCGGCGGCATCCGCGGACGGAAGAGTAGCGCGCAATTGGCGCGCCGTCATGATGAGGCCCGTGCATCGCTCCATGGCGCGGGCTGCAACACGAGCCGGGCGATTATTGCGTCGGGACACGCTAGGATGCCGCGCAAACGATCGAGATCAGGGAGTTCTGCGTGACTGATACCGTCTCTTCGCAGCGCGCGCCTTCGACCAAACGGCTCGAGCCATTGCGCCATGTCGACGCCGGTGTGCTCAACATCGCCTATTACGAAGCGGGCCCCTCCATTGGGCCGGCCGTGCTGCTGATGCATGGCTTCCCCTACGACATCCATTCCTATGTGGACGTCGCGCCCATGCTGGCGGCGCAAGGCTGTCGGGTCATCGTGCCCTATCTGCGCGGCTACGGACCGACGGCGTTCCGCGACAAGGCGACGCCGCGCTCGGGCGAGCAGGCGGCGGTCGGCGCCGACTTGATCGCGCTGATGGACGCGCTCGGCATCGCGCGCGCGGTGTTCGCCGGCTATGACTGGGGCGGCCGCGCCGCATCGATCGGTGCGGCGCTGTGGCCGGAACGATGCATCGGACTCGTCTGCACCAACGGCTACATGATCCAGGACATCGCGCATGCGATGGTGCCGGCGCCGCCTGATCGCGAGGTGCCGCTTTGGTATCAGTACTACTTCCAGCTCGAGCGGGGGCGGGCGGGGCTCGCCGCCAACCGGCGCGGCATCGCCAAAATCCTGTGGTCGCAATGGTCGCCGAGCTGGGCGTTCGACGACGCCTGCTTCGAGCGGACCGCGGTTGCGTTCGACAATCCTGATTATGTCGACGTCGTGATCCACAGTTATCGGCACCGTTACGGCGTTGTCGACGGGGATCCGCAATATGCGGATTTGCAGCGGCGGCTCGACACATTGCCTGTCATCAGGGTCCCCGCCATCTCGCTCGACGGCGCCGACGACGGCGTGACGTTCGCGACCGACGGCAGTCGCACCGCGGCAAAGTACACCGGCCGCCTTGCCCATCGCCTGATTCCGCATGCCGGCCACAATCTGCCGCAGGAAGCGCCCGAGGCGTTTGCCGCGGCGGTGATCGAGGTGATGAAGGCTAGCGCCGCGGGCTGATCTTCCAGGCGATGGCAAGCGTCAGCAGCGTCAGAATGCCGCTGACCAGCGCGGCCGTCGGGATTGTCAGGGCCAACGCCGCGGTTGCGGCCCAGCCGATCGAGGAGAAGGCTTCCGCGAAGGTGGCGATACGGGAGGAGGTTTGGCGCCGGCGGAACTGGCTGCGCTTGGCCTGCGCGCGGAACCAGAGCTGGACCGCGGCGGCGGATCCGGTCGCGATGAGGATCGCGATCGCCGTGACCGCGGCCTGCCCTGGCGAGGCAAACGCCAGCGCGGCCACCAGCGGGGCGAAGATAACGGCGATTGCGATCAGGACCACCTCGACCTTGGCGCGGGTCACGCGTGACGGCGGCAGCGGCGCGGTCGCCACCAGATCGGGCGCGTCCTCGCCGGAGATGGTCAGCCAGGCGAGCCCGCCGGCGAGCTGGCCTGCGGCCATTACGATGACGGGCGTAATCAGCACGATCGCGGTCGACGTGCCGGAGAAGCTGCGCCACAGCATCAGCGCCGGCGGCAACAGATAGAGCATCTGCATCAGGGTCTGCGACAGCAGCCACGGATCGCGACGCAGCAGCAAGAATTCCTTGCGCCGCAGCGCCTGCTGCCGCGAGCCCGCCCGGAACGCGCGGGCGCGTCCCCGCGTCACCGCAGCTGGATTGGCGGCGACGCTGGCGACCGTATCGGCAAACCGCGGTGCGAATATCGCCATCACGCCGCCGAGCATCACCAGCGCCGCGGCGAGCAGCAGCATCATGATTTCGAGGTCGCCGAGCGATGCCCGCGCCGGCCACCACAGCAGGTTGCCGAGGGCGGGGGCAATTCGCGCCGCGGTTTCCGAGGTCAGGAAGGCAAAGCGCGACAACGTGCCGTAGGACAGCACGGCCACGACCTGCAGCGCGATGACGAAGCCGGCGCCGATCACGGCGGAGACGACCTGCGCCACCAGCCGCGTCCGGCTCGGCCCGATCAGGCGGAACAGGAACGCGGTGACGGCGATCGCGGCGGCTGCCGCCGACAGCCCGATCGCAAGGACGACGCCGAAGCCGGCGAGCCACCGCGGGCCGCCGAGATAGACCAGCACGTCGATGAACGGCGTCGACAGCAACAGCGCCATGCTGCTCACCGTCAGCGCGATCGCGGCGATCCGGATCGAGAAGATGTTGGTGAGTTTTGCCGGCGACGACATGATCAGATCGAGATCGGCGCGGGCGTAAAACACGCGCGTCACTGACTCGATCGCCTGCGAGAGCATCAGCGCCCAGGCCAGGAAGATCGTCGCGGTCAGCACGATCAGCGACGACGGGTCGAGCGGAAACCGCAAGTCGGAATAGCGGTTGACCACGGCATAAGCCGGCAGATGCAGGATCGCCGCGAAGACCAAGAGGCCGATCACGGCGCGATTGCGCCGGCGCCGGCCGCCGGTCATCATCGCCAGCCATTCGCGCCACGCCAGGCGGAATTCGTGGCGGACGAACCAGGTGAGGTGGGCGACCGAGCTCACGCGGCCGCCGCTTCGGTATCGACCAGCGCGATGAACATGTCCTCGAGGGTGGTGTCGTTGCGGCCGTTCTGCGCGCGCAGCTCGGCCAGCGTGCCCTCGGCAATGAGCCTGCCGGCCGCGATCACGCCGATCCGGTCGGCCATCCGCTCGGCGACTTCGAGAATGTGGGTCGTCATGATCACGGTGCAGCCGGCGCGGACGCGCTCCTGCAGCAGTCCCTTGACGTGACGTGCCGACAGCGCGTCGAGGCCGGTCAGCGGCTCGTCGAGAATGATCAGGCGGGGATCGTGCACCAGCGCGCCGGCCAGCGCCACCTTCTGGCGCATGCCCTTGGAGAAGCCTTCGCAGCGCTCGTTGAGATGCGGCTCGAGCCCGAGCGACACCAGGAGATCGCGCGCCGAGCTCTCCGACGTGCGCGGATCGATGCCCCACAGGCCGGCGACGAATTCGAGATATTCCAGCGGCGTCAGCTTGTCGTAGATCATCGGCTCGTCGGACACCCAGGCCATGATCTGCTTGGCGGCGACCGGATCGGCCAGCGCGTCGATGCCGAGGATCGAAACCGAGCCGGCATCGGGCCGCAATAGCCCCGCCACCATGCGCAGCGTCGTGGTCTTGCCGGCGCCGTTCGGTCCGAGCAGCGCATAGAACTCACCGACACGGATCGTGAGATCGAGCGCGTCGACCGCCGGGCGGTCAAAACGCTTGGTTAACCCTCGCACGGCGAGTGCGGACAGTTCAGGTGTCATGGCGGGGTGGCGATCCGGAATTTCGCTCGTCGGTTGCGCAAAGCTTGGACAAAAACCGTTTCGGTGCAGTGAATCGCACGGGGCAAATCAAAGGTGATATCCGTATTAGTCCGTGCTGCGGCAAATCTCCGCAAATGTGATGATACAGCGACAACAGCGGTTTGTTGACAGGGATCGGGCCTTTTGGCTCAATCGGGGCGGACATAGGCGGCTTTCGGCGCTCCAGACACAAGGGCGTGAAGGCGGGATGCAACGAGCGATCGGATAAGAATCGCCGGGCATCGGGGAGGGAACGATGCTGGACTTTGTTCAGCAGCTCGTCAGCGGCATCGCGCTCGGCTGCGTTTACGGCCTGATCGCGCTCGGCTTCGTGCTGGTCTACAAGGCAACCGAGGTCGTCAACTTCGCGCAAGGCGATTTGATGATGCTGGGCGGCTTTTTCGCCTTCACCTTCATCGGCATGCTCGGGCTGAATTACTGGGTCGGGTTCGCCGGCGCGGTGATCTGCATGGCGCTGTTCGGCATGCTGGCCGAGCGGCTCGTGGTGCGGCCGATCCTCGGCTACCCGCAATTCTCCATCATCATGGCGACGATCGGGCTCGGCTATTTCCTGCGCTCGGTCTCCGGCATGATCTGGGGCACCGACGACTTCAAGATCGAGACGCCGTTCAGCCAGGGCGTGCTTCGGATCGGCAGCCTGGTGCTCGCCTACGACAAGCTGTCGGTGATCGCGGCGACCATCATCCTGTGCGCGCTGCTCTATCTGTTCTTCAACCGGACCACGCTCGGCACCGCGATGCGCGCCAGCTCCGAGAACATGCTGGCTGCCTATTACATGGGCATTCCGGTCAAGCGGGTGGTCTCGATCGTCTGGGCGATCTCGGCCGCGGTCGCGACCTGCGCCGGCGTGCTGCTGGCGCCGATCACCTTCATTCATTCCAATGTCGGCCTGGTGCTGGGGCTGAAGGCGTTTCCGGCTGCGGTGCTCGGCGGCTTCGGCTCGATCCCGGGCGCCGTGGTCGGCGGCGTCCTGATCGGCGTGATCGAGAGCATGGCCGGCTTCTATCTGCCGCAGGGATGGAAGGACGTCGCGCCCTACATCGTGCTGCTCGCGGTGCTGCTGGTCAAGCCCGAGGGCCTGTTCGGCCTTCACGTCCGGAAGAAAGTCTGAGGAGCAACGGATGCGGTTTCTCTTCAAGACCGATTACGAAGACGACATCAAGCTGTTCCCGCATTCGGGCTACATCTATTCCTACGGCCTGTTGCTGGCGGTGCTGCTGATCGCGCCCTACGTGCTCTCGAGCTATCTGATGAGCCAGCTGGTCTTCGTCTGCATCTACGCGACCGTCGGCGTCGGGCTCTTGATCCTGACCGGCTTCACCGGACAGGCCTCGCTCGGCCATGCCGCGTTTCTTGCGATCGGCGCCTACACAGCGGCCTATCTGCAGCAGTTCAATGTGCCGTTTCCGGTCTACTTCCTCGCCGCGGGGTTGTTGACCGGCGTGGTCGGCGCGCTGGTCGGGTTTCCGGCGCTGCGGCTGCAGGGCATCTATCTGGTGATCGCGACGATCTCCTTTGCGTTCATCGTCGAGGAGATCCTGGCGCGCTGGGAAAGCGTCACCAACGGCAATGAGGGCATGCGGGTCAAGACCATGCAGCTGCTCGGCACGACGGTGTCGCGCGACGGCCCGACCTTCTATTACCTCTGCCTTGCGGTGCTGGTGCTGACCATCGTCGGCACGCTCAATCTGCTGCGCTCGCCGACCGGGCGCGCCTTTGTCGCGATCCGCGACAGCGAGACCGCGGCGCGCAGCATGGGCATCAATGTCGCGCTCTACAAGGTGAAGTCGTTCGCGATCTCGGCGGCGATCACCGGCTTTGCCGGCGTGCTGTTCGCGCACAAGCTGTCCTTCATCTCGCCCGAGATGTTCACGCTGCAGCTTTCGATCGAGTTCATCATCGTGATCCTGATCGGCGGCACGTTCAGCCTGCACGGTGCGGTGCTGGGCGCGATCTTCCTGGTCATGATCGATCCGTTCCTGACCTATCTGAAGGACGATATGCCCGGCGTGATCGGCGGCATTGCTGCCACCCTCGGCGCCGGCACCGAGCGCGCGGGCCATATCCAGGACGCGGTCGCAGCCTTCGCCTCCGCCAACGGACTGAAGGGCGCGATCTACGGCATCATCATCGTGCTGTTCGTGCTGTTTGAACCGCTCGGACTCTATGGCCGTTGGCTCAAGATCAAGCTCTTCTTCCAGCTGTTCCCGCTCTACAAGCGCGCCACCTTCAAGCGGCAGAAGATCTACGTGAAATCGGAGCGGAACAGATGAGCTATTTCCGCGCCGAGAACCTGTCGCTGCATTTCGGGGGCCTCAAGGCGGTCGATGCGGTCAGCTTCGCGGTCGAGAAGGGCGAGATCCTCTCGATCATCGGGCCCAACGGCGCCGGCAAGAGCTCGATCTTCAACCTGATCTCGCGGATCTATCCGCCGACCTCCGGCAAGATCTTCTTCGAGGATCAGGACATCACCCAGGAGCCGGCCTACGACATCGCGAAACTCGGCATCGCCCGCACCTTCCAGAACATCGAGCTGTTCGAGAACGCGACCGTGCTGAGCAATCTGCTGGTTGGCCGCCATCGCCATTCCACCACGCGGCTGTGGCAGGAGCTATTGTTCCTGCCGAGCGTTCGCGCCGGCGAGAAGGCGCATCGCCGCCGCGTCGAGCAGGTGATCGAGTTCCTCGATCTCGAGCCCTACCGCGACAAGCTGATCTCGGGACTGCCTTACGGCGTGCGCAAGGTGATCGAGCTGGCGCGGGCGCTGTGCTCGGAGCCGAAGCTGATCCTGCTCGACGAACCGTCCTCCGGCCTCAATGTCGAGGAGACCGACGACATGTCGTTCTGGATCCGCGACATGAAGAGCGAGCTCGGCATCACCGTGCTGATGGTCGAGCACGACATGACGCTGGTCAACCGCGTCTCCGACCGCGTCATCGCGCTGAACTACGGCCGCGTGCTGGCGATGGGCTCGCCGTCCGAGGTGCAGCACCATCCCGACGTCGTCGCAGCGTATCTCGGCGCATGAGGATGATGCCATGAGCACAGCGGACATCATCCTGAAACTCTCCAACATCGAAAGCTATTACGGGCCGATCATGGCGATCCGCGGCGTCAGCCTCGAGGTGCCGCGCGGCCGGATCGTGACGCTGCTCGGCGCCAACGGCGCCGGCAAGACCACGGTCCTGAAGACGATCTCCGGGATCCTCGACCCGCAGAAGGGCTCGATCGAATTCCTCGGCAAGCCGATCCAGCGCATGGAGGCCGACCGGATCGTGAGGCTCGGGCTGAGCCACGTGCCGGAGGGGCGCGAGGTGTTTCCGTTCCTGTCGGTGCGCGAAAACCTGATGATGGGCGCCTATCTGCGCAAGGACCGCGACGGTGTGGCGCAGGACCTCGAGCGCGTCTACGGCTATTTTCCGCGGTTAAGGGAGCGGCTCGGCCAGCCGGCCGGGCAGCTTTCGGGCGGCGAGCAGCAGATGCTGGCGATCGGGCGGGCGCTGATGAACCGGCCGACGCTGCTGTTGCTCGATGAGCCGTCGCTCGGGCTGTCGCCGATCCTGGTGAAGGAGATCTTCACCATCATCCGCCGCGTCAATGAGGAGCAGGGCATGTCGATCCTGCTGGTCGAGCAGAATGCCAAGATCGCGCTGGAGACGGCGCATTACGGCTATGTGCTGGAGATCGGCCGCGTCGTCATGAACGACAGCTGCGAGCGGCTGATGAATTCACCCGATATCCAGGAGTTCTACCTCGGCGCCAAGGAAGCCGGTGCGCGCGGCGAGCGGCGCTGGAAAAAGAAGAAGACGTGGCGTTGAGAATGACTGGGCGCTGGCAATGGCGCCGAGGAAGGTTTGGCACTGAACGAGAGTTGGAGCTAGATTTCAGGCCCGCTTCGCCAACAAGACCGGCAACACAAGCCGGCGCGTGAGACGGGCGGCAGAGGAGGGAGCGCGCATGGCCGGACCAGCGGTGCTGACGGTTGCCGACACGATCGCGAGGAGCTTTCTGCTCGCGGTTCAAACGCGTGGCGACAGGCCCGCGATCCGCGAGAAGAAGTTCGGCATCTGGCAACCGACCAGCTGGCGCGAATGGCTGCAGATCTCCAAGGACATCTCCTACGGCCTGCATGCCACAGGCTTCCGTCCCGGCGACGTTGGCTCGATCATCGCCAACGCGGTGCCGGAATGGGTCTACGCCGACATGGGCATCCTGTGCGCCGGCGGCGTCTCGTCCGGCATCTATCCGACCGATTCGGCCGCGCAGGTCGAATACCTCATCAATGATTCCCGCACGCGGGTGATCTTCGTCGAGGATGAGGAGCAGCTCGACAAGGTGCTGACCTGCCGGTCGCGCTGTCCGACGCTGGAGAGGATCGTCGTGTTCGACATGGAGGGCCTCTCCGGCTTCTCCGATCCGATGGTGCTGTCGCTCGCGGAATTCACGTCGCTCGGCCGCAATCATGCCTGGGGCAATCCGGCGCTGTGGGACGAGATGACCGGCAGCCGCACCGCCTCCGATCTCGCGATCCTGGTTTACACCTCCGGCACCACGGGCCCGCCCAAGGGCGCGATGCACTCCAACCGCAGCGTGACGCACCAGATGCGCCACGCCAACGATCTCTACCCCTCGACCGACAGCGAGGAGCGGCTGGTGTTTCTGCCGCTCTGCCACGTCGCCGAGCGGGTCGGCGGCTATTACCTCTCGCTCGCCCTGGGATCGGTGATGAATTTCGCCGAGAGCCCGGAGACGGTGCCGGACAATCTTCGCGAGGTGCAACCGACCGCATTCCTCGCGGTGCCCCGGATCTGGGAGAAGTTCTATTCCGGCATCACCATCGCGCTGAAGGATGCGACCCCGTTCCAGAACTGGATGTATGCCCGCGCGCTCGCGATCGGCAACCGGATGACCGACTGTCGGCTGCAGGGCGAGACGCCGCCCTTGTCGCTGCGGCTCGCCAACCGCGCGGCCTATTGGCTGGTGTTCCGCAACATCCGCCGCATGCTCGGGCTCGACCGCTGCCGGATTGCGCTGACCGGCGCCGCGCCGATCTCGCCGGATCTGATCCGCTGGTATCTCGCGCTCGGCATCGACATGCGCGAGGTCTACGGCCAGACCGAGAATTGCGGCGTCGCGACCATGATGCCGGCGGATCGCATCAAGCTCGGCTCGGTCGGCAAGGCCGCGCCCTGGGGCGAGGTGATGATCTGCCCGAAGGGCGAGATCCTGATCAAGGGCGATTTCCTGTTCATGGGCTATCTCAACCAGCCGGAGAGGACCGCCGAGACGATCGACGCTAAAGGCTGGCTGCACACCGGCGACGTGGGGACGATCGACAATGAAGGCTATGTCAAGATCACCGACCGGATGAAGGACATCATCATCACCTCCGGCGGCAAGAACATCACGCCGTCCGAGATCGAGAACCAGCTCAAGTTCTCACCCTATGTCTCGGATGCGGTCGTGATCGGTGACAAGCGGCCGTATCTCACCTGCCTGATCATGATCGACCAGGAGAATGTCGAGAAATACGCCCAGGACCACGACATCCCCTTCACCAATTACGCGAGCCTGTGCCGCGCACGCGAAATCCAGGATCTGATCCAGCGCGAGGTCGAGGCGGTCAACGTCAAGTTCGCGCGCGTCGAGACCGTCAAGAAATTCTATCTGATCGAGCGCCAGCTCACGCCCGAGGACGAGGAGCTGACGCCGACCATGAAGCTGAAGCGCAGCTTCGTGAACAAGCGCTACGCGGCCGAGATCGCCGCCATGTATGGCGAACGCGCGGTAGCATAGCCGAGGAGAAAGAAATTGGCGAAGGAGCGAGCAGGCCCGACCCTTCGCTTAACATGGGCCATGTAAGGAGGAGACTGCAATGTCGAAATCGCTGAAGGCGCTGGGCCTTGCGGTGAGTGCGCTGGCGCTGACCTGTCTGCCGGCCGCAGCCCAGACCAAGGTCACCAATGAAGGCATCTCGCCGACCGAGATCGTGATCGGAACGCATCAGGACTTGTCCGGCCCGATCAAGGTCTGGGGCGTTCCGGTGTCCAACGGCATGAAGATGGCGGTTGAGGAGATCAACGCCGGCGGCGGCATCAACGGCCGCAAGATCAAGATGATCCTGGAGGACAACGGCTACGATCCGAAGAAGGCGGTGCTGGCCTCGCAGAAGATGGTCGAGCGCGACAAGGTGTTCGCGATGATCGGCCCGATGGGCTCGCCGACCGTGCTCGCCGCGCAGGACGTCCTGTTCGACGCCGGCGTGCTGCAGCTGTTCCCGCTGACGGCCGCCGAATTCACCTTCAAGTTCGATCCCGCCAAGCCGCAGGAGCGGCTGAAGTTCAACAACCTCCTGCCCTATGTCGAGAGCACGCGCGCCGCGCTCAAATACATGATGGAGTGGAAGAACTTCAAGAAGCCCTGCATCATGCATCAGGATGACGAGTACGGCAAAAACGTGCTCGACGGCTTCACCCAGCAGCTTGGCGCGATGAAGGTGCAGCCGGCATCGGTCACGAGCTACAAGCGCGGCGCCTCCGACTTCTCGGCGCAGGTCGCCAAGATGAAGGCCGACGGCTGCGACCTCGTCGTGCTCGGCACCGTGATCCGCGAGACCATCGGCGCGATGAACGAGGCCAAGAAGCTCGGCTGGGATGTGACCTTCCTCGGCGCCACCCCGACCAACGTGCTCGAAGTGCCGGCGCTCGGCAAGGATGCCGTCGAAGGGCTCTATGCGGCCTCGGGCTTCGAGATTCCCTACGAGGACACGGCCAAGGGCAAGGTGAAGGACTGGCTGGTGAACTACAAGAAGATGTTCAACACCGACGCCAATACCCAGGCGATCATCGGCTACAACGCGGTGATGACCTTTGCCTTCTACGCGCAGAAGGCGGGCAAGGATCTCTCCGGCCAGAAGATGCTGGACTCGCTGGAGTCAGGCGACAAGTTCCTCGACATCTTCAGCTCGCCGCCGACCAAGTTCTCCAAGACGGATCATCTCGCCAACACCATCACCCAGGTGCAGCAGGTCAAGGGCGGCCGCTGGGTGCTGGTGAAGGATAATCTGATGTTCTGACGGGTAGTCGCTCATCTGGATTCACTCGTCATTGCGAGGAGCGAGCGACGAAGCAATCCATCTTTCCGCGGAGGGATGGATTGCTTCGCTTCGCTCGCAATCACGGAAAGTATGTCTGGCCGGCTCTTAGTTCGTACGCGCCGCCGGCCGCCAAGCGGCCTCGGCGACGAGCGGGGCATCGACATAGCGGCTGATGCCGTGCTGGTCGATCACGAAGGTCGGCCGAAAACTCCTGATGTCGCTGTCCTCGATCATCGCCATGCGGCGGTTGTCGAGCGTCAGCCAGCGGCCGTCGAGCCGCGCGGCGAGCACCGCATGGTCTTCGCCGCCGACGAGGTCATGCAGGACGACGATCCGCAGATCTTCCGGCGCCACGCCGGCCTTGCGCAGCGCCACGAGTTTCGCGATCGCATAGTCCTCGCAGTCGCCGCTGCCGCGGGCGAAGGTGGCGAGCGGCGTCGCCCAGACGTCGGGCTCGCCATAGGCCGCAAGATCGCTGCCCGGACGGATCGCAAGGTTGATCGCGCGGTTGATCTCGCCGAGCCGGGCGCGACCCTGACGCGCCCGTCCGGCATCGACGATCGCCAGGAATCGCAGCGCCGCCGGCGACGCGCAGCCGGCGCGGTCGCTCTCGCAGGCTGCCAGTTGCTCCAATTCGTCGGCGAGCTGGCGCTGCACGCCGAGCCATTTGTCGTGCAGGCCGCCGTCGGCAAGCAGGCTGGTCGTCAGGCCGAACGGCTCGGTCGATTTTCTGATCAGCGTCGCCGGACCGGGCGAAAGCAGCGAAGCGGCATTGAGCTCGGCAACCGGCGCGGCCAGGGCCAGGCCGAAGCCCAGCATGACGGCGCGCAGCGCAAGCGGGCGAAGCGAGAATCTCATCTGACACCCCCTGTCCGCTCTTCGGCGGGTGGACATTGCACCGCGCACGCGACCGGATCGTTTCATGCCGGGCAGCATGGCGAACGATCCCTTCGAATCGACTTAAGATGTGGGGAATCAGGGGAAGAGGCTAAAGGGCGCCTGCTTGGGGTCCCGAAAACTTTACCGGTTTGTGAAAGGAAGCGGCGAACCTTTTTCCACTGCTTTGCAACTCATCCTTGCCCTCTGGTTAACCCGGCCGGTCCGCGCACGGGACTGCTGTGATTTGTAAGCTAAGTCACAGCTTTGGCCGGGAAATTGGGGTCAAATGCCCGCTCTGGGCTAAGGGGAAATAGAGGCAAGTACAGAAATGCCAATCAATACCACGAATACGTGGCTCAGTACGTATCTTGGCTTGAATCCCACCTTATGGTACCGTCAAACGAATCCGAACTACACGGCTCTTCACAGCGTGAGCCAAGTCACATCCAGTCAAACCGCACAACAGGGCCACCTTGCGCAAGCACAGAGTGGTTTCGCCAAGCTTTATCCGATGATATGCAGGCATAATCATTCGGATATTTTAACAATATTAACTCTCGTGCGGTGATCCGCAGTGAACTTTGTCGAGAAATTCGACGGCCTGTTGCCGAACACGGACGCTTATGCCCGTGGATACGTGCACGTCGACAGCGTTTCCACGCATGCTCCGCCCGGCGCGATCATCGTCGACGACGGGCAATTGCTGTTCACCGGCGACTTCAAGCGGGCCGGGCTCGACCTCGTCATCGCGAAGGACGATCGGGAACTCGTCCTGCACGACTATTTCAAGGGCGAGAAGCGCGCGCCGCTGGCGTCGCCTGACGGCGCGCATCTCACCGGTGATCTCGTCAGCGCACTCACCGGCTATACTCAATATGCCCAGGCCGGCGGCGCGGCGGAGCCGGCCAAGGTCATCGGCCATGTCACCAAGCTGACCGGGAACGCGACGGCCATCCGCAACGGCGTCGCGATCGTCCTGAACCAGGGCGATAACGTCAACAAGGGTGACGTGGTGCAATCCGGCGGCGACTCGACGCTCGGCATCACCTTCATCGACGGCACCGTGTTCGGTCTCGGCCCGAACGCCAAGATGGTGCTGAACGAAATGATCTACGACCCGAACGGGTCGAGCAATACGTCGCTGATGAGTCTGGTCTCGGGCACGATCTCCTTCGTGGCCGGCGCGACCGCCAAGCACGGCGACATGAAGGTCGATACGCCGGTCGCGACCATGGGCATCCGCGGCACCGCGGTGCTGGTCGAGATCGATTTCGACGTGCAGGGCACCGGCGGCGTGCCGCCGGCCAAATTCCAGGTGCTGGTCGAGCCCGATGGCAGCACCGGCTCCTACATCCTGTTCGACAAGACGACGCTCAATCCGATCGCGACCGTCGATCAGGCCGGCACCCAGACCATTGTCAACGGCCAGGGCAGCGTCAGCTTCGTCTCGTCGGCGCAACTGTCGACCGATGCGCAGAAGCTGATCTCTGACGTCTTTGCGCTGAAGTTCACGGACAACAACAATCCCAACACCAAGCTCACCACCAACTTCACGGACAGCGTCGTCCCGGTCTCGAGCAGCTTCAAGCTCACCAGCAGCGACAGTGGCGCGCCGATCATCATTCTGCTGACCTTCGTCAACACGACCGGCCCTCAGGCCGGCGGCGTTCCCAACAGCAGGATCGAGCACATTCCGGGGCCGCCGCAGGTCGTGACCCAGGACGCGGCGTTTACCGAGCGGCCGGGGCTGACCCAAAGCGGGCTGTTCGACACCGCGACGGGCCAGATCAAATGGCTGGACCTCAATGTCGGTGACATACCGAGTGCGAAGGTCGACTATTCCGCGTTCAGCTACCGGGACGCCAACGGCAGCGACGTGACCTCATCGCTGACGGCAGCGCAGCTTGCGGCCATCAAGACCGTCGAGATCCCGTTGCTGCTTGAGCCCGATCCGAACAACAAGAATGCCGGTTCGGCGACCTGGACCTACAACCTTGCCGACAGCGCGTTCGACTTCCTGGCTGCCGGAGAAACGCTGACGCTGGCCTATGTCGCGCGCGTCGATAACAATTTCGCACCGAACAACGAGACCACGTTCAAGACCTTCACGATCACGATCACCGGCACCAACGACTCCCCGGTGGTGACGTCCTCGGCGCAGGCCGGTTCGATCACCGAACTCCCAGCAACGACGAATTCCGCCCAGCCTGATACGGCGCACGGCACGCTGACATTTACCGATGCGGATCTGACCGACACGCATACGGTCACCATCACCGGCGTCACCGAGGCCGGCGTCACCACCGGACTTGCCAGCCATGCCACCGTGCTGAGCTGGCTGTCGTTGGGCGCGCTGACGGATTCGACCGATGGCGTGACGGGATTGCGCTCCTGGACGTTCTCGGCCGCCGACAGGAGCTTCGACTATCTCGCCACCGGCGAGACGCTGACGCTGACCTACACGGTCGAGATCGACGACCATCAGGGCGGCGTCGTCACGCTGCCGGTCACCATCACGATCGTCGGCACCGACGACAGGCCGGTGATCACCTCGCCGACCCAGGCGGCCGCCATCACTGAAGCCGAGGAGACGACCGGCTCGGTCGTGCCGGATACCGCATCCGGTACCGTGACCTTCGTCGATGTCGATCTCAGCGACACCCACAGCGTCACCGTTGCCGGCGTCACCGAAACGGGCGTGACCACGGGGCTTCCCGATCAGGCGACGATACTGGGCTGGATGTCGCTCGGCACGCTGACGGATTCGACCGGCGGAGTAACCGGATCGCGCGCCTGGACTTTCTCGGCCGCCGACAGGAATTTCGACTATCTCGCTGTCGGCGAGACGTTGACGCTGACTTACCTGATCCAGGTCGACGACCACCACGGCGGTGTCGTCACCCAGCCCGTCACCATCACCATCACGGGCACCAACGACGTGCCGACGTTCACGTCGGAGCCGCCGACCGCCACGGTCCCCGAGATGATCGGCGAGACCGGATCGATCAAGCTCGACGTGGCCCAGGGCGCGGTGACATTTGCCGACGTCGATCTCGGCGACACCCACATCGTGTCCATCACCGGCGTCGCGGAATCCGGAACGACCACAGGCCTGCCTGAGGACGAGTCCACGATTCTGAACTGGCTCTCGCTGGGGACGCTGACCGATTCGACCGGCGGGGTCGCCGGATCCCAGGCCTGGACCTTCTCGGCCGCCGACCGCAATTTCGATTATCTTGCCGACGGTGAGACACTGACGCTGACCTATACGGTCGAGGTCAATGACCATCATGGCGGCGTGATCAGCCAACCGGTGACGATCACGATTACCGGCAGCAATGACGCGCCGATCGTCACGTCGGCGCCTCAGGCGGCCATCATCCCCGAACAACCCGATACGACCGGTTCATCGACGCTGGACAGCGCATCCGGCACCGTGACCTTCACCGATGTGGATCTCAGCGACACCCACACCATGACCATCACCGGCGTCGCCGAATCCGGGGCGACCACGGGCCTGCCCGACGAGGCCACGATCCTGAACTGGCTGTCGCTGGGGACGTTGACGGACGCGACCGGCGGTTCAACCGGATCGTCGACCTGGACGTTCTCGGCCGCGGACCAGAATTTCGACTATCTCGCCCTCGGCGAGACGCTGACGCTGACCTACACGATCCAGATCGACGACCACCATGGCGGCGTCGTCAACGAGCCCGTGACGATCACGATCAACGGCGCCAACGACGCGCCGACACTCGCCGACGTCAATGCCGGCACGCTCACCGATACCGCCGATAACGACACGTTCGGCACGCTGACCGGCACGCTCCATGGCAACGACGTCGACCATGGCGAAACCGCGACGCTGACTTATGCCGCGCTCAATTCGGACCACACTGCGGTCACGCAGATCGCGGGCCTCTACGGCTCGCTGACCGTCAACCCGGACGGCACCTACAGCTATGTTCCCGATGCTGCCGCGATCAACGCGTTGGGCAAGGGCACCTATGCCGACACGTTCGATGTGGAGACGATCGACGCGCATGGCGCCGTCGGGACCGCGAAGCTGACGATCGACGTGATCGGCGCCAACGACGCGCCCGTGATCCACACCGACAACGTCAGTATCACCGAACATCCCAACGGGACCGAGACGATCTCCGGCCTGACCGTGACGGACGCCGATGCGACGGCCGACGAGACCTTCAACATGGCCGCGGCGACGACGCCCGGTGCGGGCAGCAGCGTTGCGCCTTCGTCGCAGGAGGGGCTTCTCTCCGGCATCAACACCGCGCTTGGATCGTCGGGTCTCGTTTACAACCCCGGCCAGACGGCTCCGGCGACCGACACGATCGCGCTTTCCGTGACCGATGGCCATGGCGCAACCGATACGGTCAACCTGATCTTCAACGTCCAACAGGATCGGCCCGAGCCCGTGATTCTGACCGGGACCAGCGACAAGGACGTGTTCTTCGGGTCGGGTTACCAGGACAAGTTCGTGTTTGCGCCGAACTTCAACCACGACACGATCCTGAACTTCACGCCAGGCGAGGACCAGATCGATCTGTCCACGGTCGTCTCGGCAAGCACCTTCAGCACCTGGTTCGATCAGCATGTTGCGACATCGCCGACCAATTCAGCGGACACGCTGATCACGATCGACAGCGCAGATACGATCACATTGCACAATGTCGCGAAGGCGAGCCTGTCCCAGAACGACTTCATTATTCATTTTACGTGACGGACGCCCGGCCGTGCCGCCGGGGGGCTGGTCCGGCTGATTGTGCACTGCGCATGCTTGCTCGATTGGAACAATTCTGCGCGCGTGATATCCAGATGGCATGAAACGGCTGAAGGCGATACGTAGGTGGTTCGCACGGCGCTTCGGCTACGCGCGGCTGGTCTGCGTGGCGCTGTTGATCGGCATTGCTGCGCTGCGGATCGTGGATCCGGCTCCGGTTCAGGAGCTTCGCGTCAGGACGTTTGACACATTCCAGGCGCTGCAACCACGCCAGAAGACCGCGCGGCCCGTCACCATCGTCGACATCGACGAAAAGAGCCTCGCCGATCCCCGGCTCGGACAGTGGCCGTGGCCACGGACCCGGCTCGCCGACATCGTCACCAATCTCACCCGGCTCGGCGCCGTGGTGATCGCGTTCGACGCGGTGTTCTCCGAGCCGGATCGTCTCAACCCCGATATCGCCGCCGATACGTTCAGCAGCCTCGATGAGGAGATGCGCGCGAGGCTGCGGCAGCTGCCGAGCAACGACAGCATCATGGCCGAAGCCATCAAGAACTCGCGCGTGGTGCTCGGCGAATCCGGCGGGCCCAACGTGCGCGCCGACCTCAACGAAAAGCTTCCGGTCACCGGACTTGCGATGCTCGGTGAGGAGCCGCAGCCTTTCATGTACATGTTCCCGGGGTTGCTGCGCAACGTGCCGGTGCTTGAGGAGGCGGCTGCCGGGCGCGGCCTGTTCACGATCAGGCCGGAGCGCGACGGCATCGTCAGGCGCGTGCCGATGATCATGGTGGCGCAGGGCATCACCATGCCGTCGCTGAGCTTCGAGATGCTGCGGGTGGCGAGCGGCTCCGGCACGATCCTGATCAAGGCCGACAAGGCCGGTATCAAGAGCCTGGGTCTCAAGGGCTTTGCGATCCCGACCGATCTCCACGGCCAACTCTGGATCCACTACGCCCGCCGCGATCCCTCGATCTATGTCTCGGCGGTCGATGTGCTGGACGGGCGCGTCTCACCGGACCGAATTGCCGGCAAGCTGATCGTGATCGGCACCTCAGCAACCGGGCTGAACGACATCAAGACGACGCCGGTGACGCCGGCGATGCCTGGTGTCGAGGTTCACGCCCAGGTGCTGGAGAGCGCGCTGACCGGCGATGTCGTTTCGCAGCCGAATTACGGCATCGGCATCGAGTTCTTCGCCGCGCTGATCATGGGGCTCCTTGTCATCGCCTTCGCGCCGAAGTTCGGTCCGATCACGTTGGTCGCCGTCGGCGGAATGTTTGCCTCGGTGCTGATCGGCACCTCCTGGTATTTCTATTCCCAGCACCGGCTGCTGATCGACTTCACCTATCCGCTGATGTCGACCACGGCGATCTATCTCACGCTGATCTTCTCCGCCTTCGTGCGCGAGCAGCAGCAGCGTCGACAGATCAGGTCGCAATTCGTGCAGTACATGTCGCCGGCGCTGGTCGAGCAACTGGCGCAGTCGCCAGAGCGGCTGGTGCTCGGCGGCGAGGAACGCGAGATGACCATCATGTTCTCGGACATGCGCGGCTTCACCTCGATCTCGGAAACCTACAAGAGCAATCCGCAGGGCCTCACGGCGCTGATGAACCGCTTCCTTACTCCGCTTTCCAACGCGATCCTCGCCCGCAAGGGCACCATCGACAAATATATGGGTGACGCCATCATGGCGTTCTGGAACGCGCCGCTCGATGACAAGCAGCACCAGCTCAACGCCTGCGATGCGGCGCTCGACATGCTGGAGCGCGTCGACGACCTCAACCGTGAGCGCGAGCAGGAAGCGAAGGACGGCGGCCACGTCTATGTGCCGCTCAACATCGGTGTCGGTCTCAACACCGGCTCCTGCGTGGTCGGTAATATGGGCTCCGATGTGCGTTTCGACTATTCGGTGTTCGGCGACAGCGTCAATCTGGCCTCGCGGCTCGAGGGACAGTCCAAGGAATACGGCTTCCCGATCATCGTCGGATCGAAGACTGCGCTTGCGGTGAAGGAGAAGTTTGCGATCCTCGAGCTCGATTTCATCATGGTCAAGGGCAAGAAGGAGCCCGAGGTGATCTATGCGATTGCCGGCCGCGAGGATGTCGCGAGCTCCGGCCGTTTCCAGCGGCTGCGCAACCTGACCATCGAGATGCTCGCCTGCTACCGCGGCCGCGATTGGGACGGCGCGCTCGGCGCGATCGAACGCGGCCGCAAGACCGACGAGGCGCAGACGCTGCAACATCTCTACCGCCTCTACGAGGCGCGCATCCACGCCTTCGAGAAGGAGCCGCCGCCCGACGACTGGAACGGCGCATTCGCGTTGACGACGAAATAGCCGACGCAAGCCCGCTGTCGTCCCGGCGAAGGCCGGGACCCATAACCACGAATGGTCGTTGACGGAAGATCGTCTCGCCGCGTGCCCATTGCGGCGGCCGCGGCGTATGGGTCCCGGCTCCCGTGCGCAATTGCGCACTAGGCCGGGACGACGATGGAATGTCTATTCCAGCCCGATCTGGGTCAGATCCTGGAACCAGTGCTGCGCCTGCACGAAGGTCTTCACCTTCGGCGACAGCGCGTGCGGATTCGTGTCGTGTACCACCCACACCAGCGCGGCATCGTCGACGATCAGCGCGTGCGCCTGCGCCAGCAGCGCATCCTGTTTGGCGGAATCGAAGGTCTGCTTGGCCTCGTCGATCAGCGCATCGACCTTCGGGTTCTTGTAGCCGCCCCAGTTGACGCCGACCGGCGCCACCTGGCCGGAGTGGAAGAACCGCACGATGGCGTAGAGCGGATCCGACGTGACATAGGCGATGTTGTTGGCGGTGATGCCGGCATTCATCTCGTCCGCCGCGCCCTTGCGCCAGTGCGTATATAATGTCTCGAGCTCGACCACCTTGAAGTCGATGTCGATGCCGATCTCCTTGAAGCTCTGCTGCAGGAACTCGTTCATCGGCAGCGACAGCATCTGCCCGGTGCCGCCCTGGGCAATGATGAACGTCGTCTTCAGCGGCTTATCCTTCGAATAGCCGGCTTCCTCCACCAGCTTCTTCGCGGCCGCGAGGTCGTATTTCAGTTCGAACGTCGGCTTGCCGAACCACGGGCTCGACGGATCGACCTGGCCCTTGGCGGGCTTGGCGAGGCCGTTCATCAGGCCAACCACCGCGTCGCGGTCGATCGCGAGGTTGAGCGCCTTGCGCAGGCGGATGTCGGTCCATGGCGAGCCCGGCAGGACGCTCAAGTGATAGTTCCAGACATGCGGCGTCACGTTGTCGACGATCCGCATGCCGGCGGCCTTGAGCTGCGGCACGGCGTCGGGCGCCGGCGTTTCGATCAGGTCGACCTGGCCGGCCAGCAGCGCGTTGGTGCGGGTCAGCGCCTCCGGCATCGGAATCAGGATCATCTTGTCGACCTTCGCAAGCCGCTTCTTGTCCCAATAGTCCGGGTTCTTCGTCAGCTCGGCGAGCTCGCGCGGTACCAGCTTGGTCAGCTTGAACGGACCGGTGCCGGAGGGCTGGCTGGCGAACTTGTCCCAGTCCTTGCCGAGCTTTTCATATTGTGCGGGGCTCGAGACCAGGAACCAGAGCATCTGATAGGGGAAGAAGGAGTCGACCGTCTTGGTGGTGATCTCGATGGTGAAATCGTCGACCTTGGCGTAGCTCGCAACCGAAGGCAGGCGAGTCTTGACCTGCGCGCTCTGCCGCTTGTCGAATTGCGGTGCCTTGTCGTTCAGCACCTTGTCGAGATTCCAGATCACCGCGTCGGCATTGAAGTCGCTGCCGTCGTGGAATTTGACGCCCTTGCGCAGCGTGAAGCGCCATTTGGTCTTGTCGCTGTCGTCGACCTTCCATTCGGTCGCAAGCCCGGGCACCAGCTTGCCCGGCCGGTCGGCAACATCCATCTCCCAGGCAACCAGCGGATCGTAGATCGTGTAGGCGGTGAACTGATAGGCGCCGGCGCCGCGATCGGGCTGGCCGGTGGTCAGCGGAATGTCGGCCATCGAAATGCCGTAGCGCACAATGGACTCGGCTTGCGCCGACATGGCCGGCCAGCCCGCGGTCAAGGCAAGCGCCATTGCCGCCATCAGGATCGAATTGCGCGCACGCATATGAAGGCTCCGTTGGAAAGACGTTGGAGCCAAATCCTGCAAGCATGATGCCAGAATAGGCATCTTCGCTCCGTTCAGGCCCCGAGGTGGGAAGAAATGACGCGCCCGGCGGTTATTTGCTGATGAACTATTCCCCTTGGCACAGGCATTGCATACGCTTGCCCAAGAAATAATCACCAAAACGTCACCAGACTCGAAGGGGCTGCTCAGATGCGTAACAGGAAAACCAATGCGACGGCGATCATGCTGGCGCTTGCGATAGCCATAGGCGTGCCGGCGATCGCCGGCGCCGAGACTGTGCTGCGCATTGGCATGACCGCTGCCGATATTCCGCGCACGCTCGGCCAGCCCGACCAGGGCTTTGAGGGCAATCGCTTCACGGGTCTGACGATGTATGACGCGCTGACGATGTGGGACCTGTCGTCGTCGGACAAGGCGAGTGCGATGATTCCGGGCCTCGCCACCGAGTGGAAGGTCGACGATGCCGACAAGACCAAGTGGATTTTCAAGCTGCGTCCCGGCGTCACCTTTCATGACGGCTCGCCGTTCAATGCCGACGCCGTGGTCTGGAACGTCGACAAGGTCTTGAAGCAGGACGCGCCGCAATACGATGCGAGCCAGGTCGGCGTCACCGCCTCGCGCATGCCGACGCTGGTCTCGGCGCGCAAGATCGACGACATGACGGTGGAGCTGACCACCAAGGAGCCGGACAGCTTCCTGCCGATCAACCTCACCAATTTGTTCATGGCGAGCCCGGCCAAGTGGCAGAAATTCTACGACAAGGCCGAAGGCGCCGACGCCAAGGCGAAGTCGCAGGCCGCGTGGGCCGCGTTCGCCAAGGACGCGTCGGGCACCGGCCCCTGGAAGATGTCGAGCTTCACCCCGCGCGAGCGGCTCGAGTTGGTGAAGAACGAGAATTACTGGGACAAGGCACGGGTGCCGAAGGCTGACAAGATGGTGCTGTTGCCGATGCCGGAGGCCAATGCCCGGACGGCGGCGCTGCTGTCGGGACAGGTCAACTGGATCGAGGCGCCGGCGCCGGACGCGCTGCCCGAGATCAAGCAGCGTGGTTTCAACCTCTATTCCAACGAGGAGCCACATGTCTGGCCGTGGCAGTTCTCGCGCGTCGAGGGCTCGCCGTGGAATGACATCCGCGTCCGCAAGGCGGCCAATCTCTGCATCGATCGCGAAGGGCTGCGTGACGGCCTGCTTGCCGGCCTGATGGTGCCGGCGACCGGCACGTTCGAGCCCGGCCATCCCTGGCGCGGCAACCCGACCTTCCAGATCAAGTACGACAAGCCGGCCGCGCAGAAGCTGATGCAGGAGGCGGGCTTCGGTCCGAACAAGAAGCTGACGGTCAAGATCCAGACCTCGGCATCGGGCTCGGGCCAGATGCTGCCGCTGCCGATGAACGAGTATCTGCAACAGGCGTTGGCCGAATGCTACTTCGATGTGCAGCTCGACGTCATCGAGTGGAACACGCTGTTCACCAATTGGCGGCGCGGCACCAAGGATCCGACCGCCAACGGCTCGAACGCCATCAACGTCACCTATGCGGCGATGGATCCGTTCTTCGCGCTGGTGCGCTTCCTGCAGTCGGGCATGGCGCCGCCGGTATCGAACAATTGGGGCTTCAACAACAACCCGAAGTTCGACGAGCTGGTCAAGAAGGCCCGCCAGACCTTCGAGCCGGCGGCGCGCGACGCCGCGCTGGCCGAGCTGCATGCGGCCTCGGTCGACGACGCGGCCTTCCTCTATGTCGCCCACGACGTCGCACCGCGCGCGATGAGCCCGAAGATCAAGGGATTTGTGCAGCCGAAGAGCTGGTTCGTCGACTTCTCGCCGGTCACGGTCGCGCCGTGAGGCGCTAGCCGCGCAATAGGTGTACCCTCTCCCCTTGTGGGAGAGGGTGGCTTCGCAAAGCGAAGCCGGGTGAGGGTTGTCTCCGCGGGCGCTCCTCTCCGATCTGAAATGACTTTGTCCGCGGATAGAAACCCCTCATCCGGCGCGCTCGGCGCGCCACCTTCTCCCACAAGGTGAGAAGGAAGAAAGAACGCAACGTGTTCGCCTATACGTCCAGACGGATTGTCTACGTCATTCCGATCGTGCTCAGCGTGGCGCTGGTGTGCTTCCTCTTGGTGCACATCACGCCCGGCGACCCCCTGGTCGCGGTGCTGCCGGCCGATGCCTCGCAGGAGCTCGCCGCGCAATTGCGCACGGCCTACGGCTTCGATCGCCCGTTGCCCGTGCAATTCGGTCTGTGGCTGTGGCGCGCGATCCACGGCGATCTCGGCAATTCGATCGCGACCGGGCGGCCCGTCCTGACCGAGGTGATGCGCGCCGTCGGCAACACCGTGATGCTGGCGATCGCGGCCGCGATGATCGGCTTTACGCTCGGCCTGCTGTTCGGCCTGATCGCCGGCTATTTCCGCGACACCTGGGTCGACAAGGTCGCGACCTCGGTTGCGATAGCCGGCGTGTCGCTGCCGCATTACTGGCTCGGCATGGTGCTGGTCATCATCTTCTCGGTGCAGCTCAACTGGCTGCCCGCGGTCGGCGCAGGTCCCGGCGGCTCCGGCGCCTGGGCGTGGGACTGGGAGCATCTGCGTTATCTGGTGCTGCCGGCGATCACCACCTCGGTGATCCCGATGGGCATCGTCACCCGTACGGTGCGCGCGCTGACCGGCGACATCCTGAGCCAGGATTTCGTCGAGGCGCTGCGCGCAAAAGGCCTGCGCGAGACCGAGGTGTTTCGCCACGTCATCAAGAATGCGGCGCCGACCGCGCTCGCGGTGATGGGCCTGCAGCTCGGCTACATGCTGGGCGGCTCGATCCTGATCGAGACCGTGTTCTCCTGGCCGGGTTCGGGCCTGCTGTTGAACTCGGCGATCTTTCAGCGCGATCTGCCGCTGCTGCAGGGCACGATCCTGGTGCTGGCGCTGTTCTTCGTGCTGCTCAACCTCCTGGTCGACATCGCGCAGGCCGCGATCGATCCGCGCATCAAGCGGAGCTAGCCATGAGTGCGATGTTGGATACCGCATTGCAGGCCGTCCCCGCGACCAAGGCGCGTGGCTATTGGGCGACGGTTGGCCGCCGCATCAGGCGCGACAAGGTCAGCATGGCTTGCGCCATCATCCTGGTGCTGATCTTTGCCTCGGCGCTGCTGGCACCATGGCTGCATCTTGCCGATCCCTATCAGGGCTCGATGATCCGCCGTCTCCGCCATATCGGCACGCCGGGCTATCCGCTCGGCACCGACGAGCTCGGCCGCGACATGCTGGCGCGGCTGATCTATGGCGGACGGCTGTCGCTGGTCATCGGCATTCTGCCGGTGATCTTCGCCTTCGTGATCGGCACCTCGCTCGGCCTCGTCGCCGGCTATGTCGGCGGCAAGCTCAACACCGCGATCATGCGCACGGTCGACGTGTTCTACGCCTTCCCGTCGGTGCTGCTGGCGATCGCGATCTCGGGAGCGCTCGGCGCCGGCATCACCAATTCGATCGTGTCGCTGACCATCGTGTTCGTGCCGCAGATCACCCGCGTCGCCGAAAGCGTCACCACCGGCGTGCGCAACATGGATTTCGTCGAGGCGGCGCGCGCGTCCGGCGCCGGGCCCTTCACCATCATGCGCGTCCACATGCTCGGCAATGTGCTCGGCCCGATCTTCGTCTACGCCACTGGCCTGATCTCGGTGTCGATGATCCTCGCCGCCGGTCTGTCGTTCCTCGGGCTCGGCACCAAGCCGCCGGAGCCGGAGTGGGGCTTGATGCTGAATACGCTGCGCACCGCGATCTACGTCAATCCGTGGGTCGCGGCGCTGCCGGGCGCGATGATCTTCGCGGTCTCGATCTGCTTCAATCTGCTGAGCGACGGCATGCGCAGCGCCATGGACATCAGGAATTAGAGCATGAGCGACGCCAATCTCTCCGTCGATATGCTGGAGCCGGTCGCCGACATCGGCGGCGCCGCGCAGCCGCTGCTGCAGGTCAAGGGACTGACCAAGCACTTCCCGGTGCGCGGCGGCCTGTTCAGTCCGCGCAAGACCGTGCGCGCCGTCGACGACGTCACCTTCGCGGTCATGAAGGGCGAGACCGTCGGCATTGTCGGCGAATCCGGCTGCGGCAAATCGACCACCGCGCGGCTGTTGATGCACCTGATGGCACGCGATGCCGGCGATATCATCTATGACGGAAGGCAGGTCGGCCCGTCGCTCTCGCTGCGCGATTTGCGGCGCGGCGTGCAGATGGTGTTCCAGGACAGCTACGCCTCGCTCAATCCGCGCCTCACCATCGAGGAATCGATCGCCTTCGGGCCAAAGGTCCACGGCATGGCCGACGACACGGCGCGGACGCTGGCGCGCGAATTGCTCGGCAAGGTCGGCTTGCGGCCGGAGATTTTCGCCAACCGCTATCCGCACGAGGTGTCCGGCGGCCAGCGTCAGCGCGTCAATATCGCGCGTGCGCTCGCGCTGTCGCCGCGGCTCGTGATCCTCGATGAAGCGGTGTCCGCACTCGACAAATCGGTCGAGGCGCAGGTGCTCAATCTGCTCGCCGACCTGAAGCGGGAATTCGGCCTGACCTACCTGTTCATCAGCCACGACCTCAACGTCGTCCGCTACATCTCCGACCGCGTGCTGGTGATGTATCTCGGCGAGGTCGTCGAACTCGGCCCGGTCGATGCGGTCTGGGACGCGCCGGCGCATCCCTATACCCGCGCACTGCTGGCGGCGATGCCGTCATCCGATCCCGACAGGCGCACCGAGGTGCCGCCGATCTCGGGCGATCCGCCCAATCCGATCGATCCGCCATCGGGCTGTCGGTTTCACACCCGTTGTCCGTTTGCGGAGCCGCTCTGCGCAAACGACACGCCAAAACTCAGCGATCTCGATACAATGGGCCATCAAGCGGCGTGCTACATGGCCATTCCTGGCTCGGGGCACAGCCGCGCGCCGGCAAAAGCAAAAGGAGAAAACGCGGCATGACCAGACCTACTCCCAAGGATGCCAAGGTGATCGCGCACGTCGCCGACGTGCCCGCCGACGACGAAGTCGCCACCCGGATCGCCAATTCGATCGGGCCGGCATTCGACGGCTTCGCACCGATCTCCGGCACGCTGCCCTTCGATCTCGAACCCGCGAGCTTCCTGCTGGCGCAGATCGCGCAGAAGATCGAGAAGGTGTCGAAATGAGTTCTGATCCGGCCCTGATGACGCTGACCGCGGTCGCCAAGGCGATTGCCGACAAGAAAGTTTCCTCGCATGAGGTGACGCGCGCCGTGCTGCATCGCGTTGCGGAATGGCAGCCGCGCCTCAACGCCTATATGGCGGTCGAATCCGAGCAGGCGCTGGCCGCCGCCACCGAGGCCGATACCGCGCTTGCCAGGGGCAATAGTCGCGGTGCGCTGCACGGCGTGCCGCTGGCGCACAAGGACATGTATTATGATGCCGGCAAGGTCGTGACCTGCGGCTCGCTGATTCGCCGCGACTTCGCGCCGAAGACGACCGCGACCGCCCTGCAGCGGCTGAAGGATGCCGGACAGGTCCGCCTCGGCTCGTTGCAAATGGTCGAGTTCGCCTATGGGCCGACCGGCCACAACGTGCATTACGGCGCGGTGCGCAATCCCTGGAACACCGAGCACATCACCGGCGGCTCGTCGTCGGGCTCGGGCTCGGCGGTCGCCGCGCGGCTCACCTTCGCGGCGCTCGGCTCCGACACCGGCGGCTCGGTGCGCATGCCGGCGCATTTCTGTGGCGTCACCGGCCTGAAGACGACGGTCGGCCGCGTCAGCCGCGCCGGTGCGATGCCGCTGTCGCAGTCGCTCGATACGGTCGGCCCACTGGCGCAGACCGCGGAGGACTGCGCGCTGCTGCTCGGCCTGATGGCCGGGGCGGACCCGGAGGACCTGACAGCGTCGACGCAGCCGGTCCCGGACTATATGGCCGCGACCAAACAGTCGCTGAAGGGCCTGAAGATCGGCGTGCCGACGGCGTTCTATGTCGACGACCTCGACCCTGAGGTGGCGCGTATCCTCGACGAGACTATCGCCACCTTGAAGAAAGAGGGCGCCGAGATCGTCAAGGTCGAGCTGCCCGATCAGCGCCAGCTCTCCTCGGCATCGCAGCTGGTGCTCGCGGTCGAGGCTGCCGCCTTCCACAAGCGCTGGATGATCGAGCGGCCGCAGGATTACGGCGCGCAGGTCCTGATGCGGCTGCAGAACGGCCTGACCATTCCGGCGGTCACCTATCTCGAGGCGATGCGCTGGCGTGGCCCCGCGCTCGCCGCGCATAACGCGGCGGTCAACGGGGTCGATGCGGTGATCGCGCCGTCGTCGCCGGTGCCGGCGCCCACGATTGCCGAGAGTGATGTCGGCAATGGTCCGGGCGCCGACGCGGTGCTGCAGCGCCTGACGCGCTTCACCCGCCCGGTCAACTATCTCGGTCTGCCATCGCTCTCGATTCCCTCCGGCTTCACCAAGACGGGTCTGCCGGTCGGCATGCAGCTGATTGGTCGCTCCTTCGAGGAAGCGGTTCTGCTCCGGATCGGCGCCGCGTTCCAGCGTGCCGCTGATTTCCACGCCAGGGTGCCCAAGCTCGCATGACCAACCTCGTCGAGATCAACAACCTCAATATCCGCTTCACCGGCGATCGCACGGTCCATGCCGTGAACGATCTCAGCCTGCAGCTCGGCGAGGGCGAGGTGTTGGGGCTGCTCGGCGAGTCCGGCTCGGGCAAGAGCGTGACGCTGCGCGCGTTGATGCGGCTGTTGCCGAAGAAACGCACGCAGATCTCCGGCAGCGTCAAGGTGCTGGGACAAGAGGTGCTGGCGATGGACGATGAGGCGCTGTCCGCGTTCCGCGGCCAGACCGTCTCGATGATCTTCCAGGAGCCGGCGCTGGCGCTCGATCCGGTCTACACCATCGGCCGCCAGATCGCGGAGACGGTGATGCGCCACGAGGGCAAGAGCGAGCGCGAGGCTACCGCGCGTGCGCTTGAAATGCTCGAGGTGGTGCGGATCCCCTCCGCGAAGCGACGGCTGGACTCCTATCCGCACGAAATGTCGGGCGGGATGCGCCAGCGTGCGATGATCGCGCTGGCGCTGGCTTGCAAGCCGAAGATCCTGCTCGCCGACGAGCCGACCACGGCGCTCGATGCCACCGTCCAGATTCAGATCCTGCTGCTGCTGCGCGAGCTGCAGCGCGAGTTCGGCATGTCGGTCATCTTCGTCACTCACGACATTGGTGTCGCGATCGAGATCTGCGATCGGGTCGCGGTGATGTATGCCGGCCAGATCGTGGAGCAGGGCGCCTTGCGCGATATCGTGCGCTCACCGGTGCATCCCTATGCCAAGGGCCTGCTGGCCTCGACCATTCACGGCGCGATGCGCGGCCAGCGGCTGGAAACCATTCCGGGCACCCCGCCCTCGCTCGATCATGCGCCGGCCAGTTGCTCCTTTGCACCGCGTTGCAAGTTCGCCGAGCCGCGCTGCAGCGAGCGCTTGCCGCCGGTCGTGCAGGTCGCTCCCGGCCGTTTGGCACGGTGCATCCTGGCCGAGCCGGCGCCCGCCACGGCCTAGCTCGCCCGCGCGACGGCGTCCGTGATCCAGCGCCGCACCGCCGCGATGCGACGGTCCCGCGCCTGCTCGGTGCGGGAGACCAGGTAGATCGTCTCGCTGTGCGCCGCCTCGAACGCAAACGGCGCCACGAGCCGCTTGCCGAAGCCCGGCCGCGCCTTGATCAGCGGCGCGATCGCAATCGCGACGCCGAGTCCGTGTTCGGCGGCCTCCAGCATCGCCGGCACGCTGTCGAGCCACAGATGTCCGCGCGGAGCGAGATTCGGCAGCCCGGCCTCCCTCAGCCAGGCCGGCCACGCCCGCGGCTGCGTCGTGACATGGATCAGCACCTCGCGCGACAGGTCCGCTGGGGTCCGAAGACCTGCCTTGACCAGCGCCGGCGTACAGACCGGCAATCCTTTGACCTGTACCAGCGGCTCGACTTTCAGCCCGGTGGCATGTTCCCGCCCGTAACGGATCGCGACATCGACGCGTGATCCGTTGAAGTCGGCATATTGGTGGGTGGCCTCGATCCGCAGCGTCAGTTGCGGATGGCGCCGCTTGAAATCCGGCAGCGCCGGCAGCAGCACGGCACTGGTGAAGAACGGCAATGAGCTGATCCAGAGCTCGCTGCCGGCCTCACCGCGTCGCCGCAGCATGTCACGGCTCGCCTCCTGCAGCGTCGCCAGCGCGGCCGACACTTTTGCAAGGTAGCGCTCGCCGTCGTCGGTCAACCGCACCTGGCGCGCGCCGCGGACGAACAGTTTAGTGCCGAACTGCTCTTCCAGCCCGCGGATCTGGTGGCTGATCGCCGACGGGCTCAGCGACAGGTCTCGCGCGGCGCGCCGGAAGCTGAGTTGGGTGGCCGCGCGCTCGAAGGCGAGCAGCGCCGGCAGCGGCGGGATCACCCGCGGATCGGGGGCATCCAATGGGTGAATCTTGCTCACCTGAAGTGATGAATGGCCTTTTGTCATGGCCGCTATTCTTGGATGAGATTGGCTGAACGCTCAATCCTGTTCATCTCAAGGGACCATTCGCCTTGGCCATCTTCGAACCGCTCGCCACGCCCCATCACTGGAAGCCCGCGGCGCTGGCGGCCGGGCCGTTCACCGGCCTTCAGGGCGGGGCGGTCGCAAGCCTGCTGACCGGCGAGGTCGAGGCCATGGCCGGTGCGCGCAATTGGGGCACCGCGATCTCGGCGGCGGCCTGGTTCCTGCGGCCGACGCCAATGGCGGAACTGCGCACGCACGTTACCGTGGTGACCGAAGGCGGCCGGGTCAGCGTCGTCGACAACACGCTCTGGCCGGCCGGTGAGGAGCGACCCTGCGCGACGGTGCGCGTGACGCTGTCGCGCGAGCGTGCCGTCGAGGTCCCGGGGTTTTACGGGAGCGCAGCCGATCCGGTGGATCCCACGGCATTTCCGTTGCGCAACCTACACGCCGTCCATGGCCGCAGCTGGTTCATGGATGCGATGGAAGCCCGTGCCGGCGGCGATACCGCCTGGTTTCGCTTGCATCACGCCGTCATTGCGGACGCCGGCCCATTGGCGCGGGTGCTCGGCCCGGCTGACTGGACCCACGGCATCGCGCGGCCGGTCCAGAACGTGGTGGCAGACCCCAATCCGAACCTTGCGGTGCAGCTATTCCGGTCGCCGCGGGGCGCCTGGATCGGCGTTCGCGCCGATGCGCGCTGGCGCCCGGAGGCGGGGCTCGGTGTCGGCAGCGGGGTGTTGCTCGATGTGGATGGCGAGATCGGCCGGGTCTCGATGTCGGTCATTCTCGTGCCGCTTCCGGGAAGCGCGCCCGCGCGAGGCCAGGGTTCCGCCGCCGGTTAACCCTGATTTATTCCGTCAACTGTCGGTGCGATCACAAAATGAGGCCGCGAACCATGCTTTGGTTCACGCGACTTAAAATGGACGGTGGTCGCAAACGTCTATACAACGTGGTGATCACGTAACCCTTTTGTTTTGCAGAGATCAGTTTTTATGGCAGCCGCGCCCGCTGTCCGGCGTTCCGAACTGGCTGAGGCGCTGCGCGCTTGCCGCAGCGCCTTTATCGGCGTCGGCCTCATCAGTTGCATGATCAACCTGCTCTACCTGACAGGTTCGATGTTCATGCTGCAAGTCTACGACCGGGTGCTGCCGAGCCGCAGCGTTCCGACCCTGGTCGGCCTCGTGGTCATCGCCGCGGTCCTCTACATGGCTCAGGGCGTGCTCGACCTGCTGCGCGGACGGATCCTCGGCCGCGTCGGCACCTCGCTCGACGAAGCGCTCAATGCGCGGGTGTTCGACACCGTCGTTCGGCTGCCGCTGATGGCCGGCAATCGCAGCGAAGGCCTGCAGCCGCTGCGCGACCTCGACAATGTGCGCTCCTTCCTCGGCAGCATGGGTCCCGGCGCGTTCTTCGATCTGCCCTGGCTGCCGTTCTACATGGTGATCTGCTTTGCCTTCCATTGGCTGCTTGGCGTCACGGCGCTGATCGGCGCCGTCATCCTGGTGACGCTGACGCTGATCACCGAATACTTGTCGCGCACGCCGGCCAAGGAAGCGATGACGCTCGCGGCGCGGCGCAACGATCTTGCCGCCTCCAGCCGCCGCAACGCCGAGGTGCTGGTGGCGATGGGCATGGCCGGCCGCATGAACAGGCGCTGGAACGAGGCCAACGAGGAATATCTGTCCGGCAACCAGCGTGCGAGCGACGTCACCGGCGGGCTCGGCGCGGTCGCCAAGGTGCTGCGCATGATGCTGCAGTCCGCCGTGCTCGCGGTCGGCGCCTATCTCGTGATCCATCAGGAGGCCACCGGCGGCATCATCATCGCCGGCTCGATCCTGAGCGCGCGGGCACTGGCGCCGGTCGATCTCGCGATCGCGCATTGGAAGGGCTTCGTCGCCGCGCGGCAGAGCTGGCAGCGGCTCAACCGCCTGCTGCAGCAAATTCCGGCGCGGCCCGAGCAGACGCTGTTGCAGGCGCCGGAGAAGAAGCTTTCGGTCGAGGCCGTGACCATGGTCGCGCCGGGCGACCAGCGCGCCATCGTGCAGGACATCACCTTCGCCGTCGAAGCCGGCAGCGGCGTCGGCGTGATCGGCCCGAGCGGCTCCGGCAAGTCGTCGCTGATCCGGGCGCTGGTCGGCGTCTGGATGCCGGCGCGGGGCAAGGTACGGCTCGACGGCGCCGCGCTCGACCAATGGTCGTCCGACCAACTGGGGCGCCACGTCGGCTATTTGCCGCAGGACGTCGAACTGTTTGCCGGTACGGTCGCCCAGAACATCTGCCGGTTCGATCCCGACGCCAAGTCCGACGGCATCATCGCGGCGGCCAAGGAGGCCGGCGTGCATGAGATGATCATCAAGATGCGCGAGGGCTACGACACCCAGGTCGGCGAGCAGGGCACCGCGCTCTCCGCGGGCCAGGCGCAGCGCGTGGCGCTGGCGCGGGCGCTGTACGGCAACCCGTTCCTGATCGTGCTGGATGAGCCGAACTCCAATCTCGACAGCGAAGGCGACGAGGCGCTGACCCGCGCGGTGCGCGGCGCCCGCGAGCGCGGCGCGGTCGTCATCGTGGTTGCGCACCGGCCGATCGGCATCGAGGGCGTCGACCATCTGCTGGTGCTGAAGGACGGCCGCATGCAGACCTTCGGGCCGAAGGAGGCTGTGCTCGCGCAGGTGCTGCAGCGTGCCGCGCCGCCGGTGCCGACGCCGATCAAGATCGTCGCGGATGCGGGAGCCGCAAAGTCATGACCGATCAACCGCGCAACGCACATCGCTCGATCCGCAAGCATCTGATCGTCGGCCTCGCCGTGGTTCTGGTTCTCGGCGGGGGCGTCGGCGGCTGGGCCGCAACGGTGCCGATCTCGGGTGCGCTGATCGCGCCGGGCTCGGTGGTGGTCGAATCCAACGTCAAGAAGGTGCAGCATCCGACCGGCGGCGTGGTCGGCGAGGTGCGGGTGCGCGACGGCGACGTGGTCAAGGCGGGCGACATCGTCGTGCGCCTCGACGAGACCGTCGTGAAGGCCAGCCTTGCGATCGTGGTCAAGACGCTGAACGGTCTTTATGCGCGCGCGGCCCGGCTCGAGGCCGAGCAGCAGGGCCGCGACAAGATCGCCTTCCCGCCGCAGCTGCTCGAGCAGGCCAAGGAGCCGGACGTTCGCGACATCATGGCGAGCGAAACCAAGCTGTTCGAGGTCCGCGTCAACGGCCGCACCGGCCAGAAGGCGCAGCTGCGCGAGCGCGTCACCCAGCTCAACGAGGAGATCTCCGGCCTGCAGGCGCAGGAGAGCGCCAAGGACAAGGAGATCGCGCTGGTGCAGCAGGAGCTGGTCGGCGTCCGCCAGCTCTATGAGCAGCATCTGGTGCAGCTGACCCGCCTGACCACGCTCGAGCGCGACGCGGCGCGGCTCTCCGGCGAGCGCGCGCAGTACATCGCCTCGCGCGCGCAGGCCAAGGGCAAGATCACCGAGACCGAGCTGCAGATCATCCAGGTCGACAAGGACATGCTGGCAGAGGTCTCGAAGGACCTGCGCGAGACCAACGACAAGATCGGCGAGTTCGTCGAGCGCAAGGTCACCGCCGAGGATCAGCTTCGCCGCATCGACATCCGCGCGCCGCAGGACGGCGTCGTGCTGCAATCGACCGTGCACACCGTCGGCGGCGTCATTACCGCGGGCGATGCCATCATGATGATCGTGCCGAAGGCCGACGATCTGTCGGTCGAGGCCAAGGTCAATCCGCAGGACATCGACAAGCTGCAGGTCGGACAGAAGACAGTGCTGCGGCTCTCCGCCTTCAACCAGCGCACCACGCCGGAGCTGAACGGCGTCGTCACCCGCGTCTCCGCCGACGTCACCACCGACCAGCGCACCGGGCAGAGCTATTACACCATCCGCGTCTCGATGCCGCCGGAAGAAGTGGCGCGCCTCGGCAGCGAGGTGAAGATCATCCCGGGCATGCCGGTGGAAGCCTTCGTCCAGACCGGCGACCGCACCATGCTGTCCTATCTGATGAAGCCGATGAGCGACCAGTTCATGCGCTCGTTCCGCGAAAAGTGAGCCGCGCGCTGCTCTTGTAGCCCGGATGAAGCGCAGCGAAATCCGGGAACAGTCGCTCAGCGGATGAAGTCGTCCCGGATTGCGCTTCGCTTCATCCGGGCTACGCAGTCCTCGTTAGATTGCAGGCTCTTTCCCCAAGTCGTCCCTGCGAAACCAAGGACCCATAACCACAGGATCGAGTTGTTGAAGCAGGCTGTGGCTCCAGCGGACCATCGTCAATTGCCATCGGTGATTATGGGTCCCGGGTCGCGCTTCCGCCTCCGCTCTTCGAGCTTCGGTGAGACAAGTCGCTTGCCCGGGACGACAGGGAAAAATTACCGTTCCAGATTCTTCAACAACAGCTCCAGCGCCGCCTTCGCAAATGCCAGCATGTTCGCCTGCCGGTCGCCGCTCGCGGTCTCCAGCGTGATCACCTGCTGGTGGGGGCCTGCGACCGCCATGCAGCTGTGGCCGGCGGCATCGCCGTAGCGGTTGCCGGTCGGGCCGGCGGCACCGGTCTCCGACAATCCCCAGTCGGTCGCGAGGCGCTCGCGGATCTGCCGCGCCAGCAATTGCGCGTAAGGTTCCGACGCCGAGCGGAGCCCACGCATGGCGTCGTCGGGAATGTCCATCAGCGCGCGCCGCGCGTCGCGGGTGTAGATCACGCCGCCGCCGAGGAAATAGGCCGACGCGCCGGGAACCGCGAGCAGCGATGCGGAGATCAGTCCGCCGGTTGAGGATTCCGCGACCGCAATCGTCTGCTTGTTCGCGATCAGTTTTGCGGCGACCTGTTCGGCGATGGATGTGAGCGCGTTCATCGGCCTTCTTTCTCGTTGCTTGCCATGAAAATCCCGTGGGGCGTCCTGCCCTCCTAGCACACCACGCAGCCCTTTGCCGAGTTGCAGGCCGCGGCATGGCCTGATTGAATGCAAGACAAGAACCAGGCGCCGCCCGACAAGCTTGTCGTGAGAGCGTGCGCGGAGGAAACATCATGACGTCGCCGATCGCGGGCGGCGTGGATTGCGATCTGCATCCCGCCGTGCCTCACCTCACCAGCCTGCTGCCGTACATGAACGACTACTGGCGCGACCAGGTGACGACGCGCGGCATGACCGACCTGATCTCGCAATCCTACCCGACCAATTCGCCGATCTCGTCGCGGCCGGACTGGCGTCCAGCGCAAGGCAAGCCGGGCTCGAGCCTTGCGGACATGCAGCGCCAGGCACTCGACCAGTTCGGCACGGCCTACGGCATCTGCAATCCGCTCTACGGCGTGCAGATGGTGTTCTCCGAGGACATGGCCGATGCGTTCTGCCGCGCGCTGAACGACTGGCTGGTCAAGGAATGGCTCGACAAGGACGATCGCCTGCGCGGCTCGATCGTGATCCCGGTGCAGAGCATCGAGAAGGCGGTCGCCGAGATCGAGCGCTGTGCGCAGGACAAGCGCTTCGTGCAGGTGTTGATGCTGGTGATGGGCGACATGCCGCTTGGCAAGCGGCACTACTGGCCGATCTACGCCGCGGCGGAACGGCTCGGCCTGCCGGTCGGCATCCATGCCGGCAGCGCCTATCACAATCCGCCGACCTCGGTCGGCTGGGGCTCCTATCACATCGAGGATTATGTTGCGCAGGCGCAGGCGTTCCAGACCCAGCTCACCAGCCTGATCGTCGAGGGCGTGTTCGCGCGCCATCCGAACCTGAAAATGGTGATGCTGGAGTCCGGCTTCACCTGGCTGCCGCCATTCCTGTGGCGGCTGCACAAGTTCTGGCGCGGCGTGCGCATGGAGACCCCGTGGGTCGACCGCGCGCCGCTGGAGATTGTGCGCAGCAACATCCGCTTCTCGCTGCAGCCGGTCGATGCGCCGCCGGACGGAGACACGCTGAACCGCCTGTTCGACCATATGCAGTCGGACGAATTGATCCTATTCTCGTCAGATTATCCGCATTGGCAGTTCGACGGTGACGAGGTGCTGCCGCACGGGTTGTCGCAGGATCTGGTACGCAAGATCATGATCGATAATCCGCATGCGACCTATGGCCGGCTCAAGGTGAAGGAGAAGACGCCATGAACATCCAGCTCCGCGAGCGTCCCGAAACCGCATCGCCGACCAGCATCAAGACCGCGATCGCCGACTGCGACATCCATCCGGCCCGCGCCACCAAGGATGAATTGTATCCTTATCTCGAAAAGCGCTGGCATGCGCATCTCGAGACCTTCGGCGTCCATGCCTATCAGGGCATGATGGGAGGCCCGCCCTATCCGAAGGCGCAGCCGAATGCGTCGCGCCGCGATGCCTATCCGCCGGAAGGAGGCCCGCAGGGCTCGTCGCTGTCCTTCATGCAGAAGCAGCACCTCGATCCCAACAATGTCGCGCTCGGCGTGCTCAACCCGCTCAACACCGGACAGGGCATCCGCAACCAGGATCTCGCCGGCGCGATCTGTTCGGCAATCAACGACTGGCAGATCGAGAAATGGACCAGCAAGGATTCCCGCCTGAAAGGCTCGGTCGTCGTCGCCAATGAGGATGGCATGTCGGCCGCCGCCGAAATCCGCAAGCGCGCGGGCGACACAAATTTCGTCCAGGTGCTGCTGCTCAGCCGCAATGTCGAGCCGCTCGGCCAGCGCCGTTACTGGCCGATCTATGAGGCGGCACAGGAAGCCGGCCTTCCGATCGGTGTGCACGCCTTCGGCTTCGGCGGCAACCCGATTACCGCGTCGGGGTGGCCGAGCTACTATATCGAGGAGATGGTCGGGCATTCGCAGTGCCAGCAGACCGCGCTGGCGAGCCTCGTGCTCGAGGGCGTGTTCGAGCGCTTCCCGAAACTGAAGATGGTGATGGTCGAGGCCGGCTTCGGTTGGGCGCCGTCGCTGGCCTGGCGGCTCGACAAGGTGTTTTCGCGGCTGCATGCCGAGGTGCCGCATCTGAAGCGCAAGCCGTCGGAATATATCCGCGACCACATCTGGTGGACGACGCAGCCGATGGAGGATCCGGAGAGCCGCGACCATCTGTTCCAGACCATCGAGTGGATCGGCTGGGACAGGCTGCTGTTCGCGACCGATTACCCGCATTGGGATTACGACGAGCCGTCGCGCGTGCTGCCGGCCGGCGTCAGCGATGCCAATCGCCAGGCGTTCTATCTCGACAACGCCAAGCAGCTGTACGGTATCGCATGATCCGAAAAAGTGGGAACCGGTTTTTCGAATCAGATCATGCGTGAGAACGATTGATGGCGCGGCATGTGATAGCCCCGGTGGACGAGCTGCCGCCGGGTTCGCGAAAATTTCTCGAGATCGACGGACGGCCGATCGCGGTCTTCAACGTCAAGGGCGAGTTCTTCGGCCTGCTGAACCGCTGCCCGCATCAGGGCGCGGCGCTGTGTGAGGGGCCGCTGATCGGGCTCGCGTCGTCGTCGGACCCCGGCGAAATCGAATACACCAAGCTCGGCGAGATCCTGCGCTGCCCCTGGCACGGCTGGGAGTTCGACATCCGCACCGGCCAGTCCTATTGCGACCCGCGCCGCTTCCGCGTGCGCGCCTATCCGGTCAGCGTCGAGCCGGGCACCAATGTGGTGAAGGGACCGTATGTCGCCGAGACCATCAAGGTCGCGGTGGAGAGTGACTACGTGGTGGTGGATTTGTAGCCGCGACCGTCCCGAAATCCTGTTCACCGGAGATGGCAATCGGTGAGCGTCATGCAAAGCATCCTCTTGCGTGCGTTTGGCCGTCCTCGGGGCCTCCTGGGGAGGCTCGGCGGCATGATCATGTCGCGCACCAATGCAGATTGCGGCGCGTGGGTCGCAGATCGCCTCGAGGTCGGACCTGACGACAGCGTGCTCGAAGTCGGGTTTGGTCCGGGCGTCGTCCTTCAACGCCTGTCGACATTGGTGCCGGCGGGACGCGTCGCGGGCATCGATCCGTCGCAGGAGATGGTCGGGCAAGCTCGAGCCCGGAACGCGGCCGCGATCGAGGATGGTCGTGTCGAGCTTTGGCTTGGCTCCGTGAGCGCATGCCATTCGATGCGGACAGCTTCGATGCGGCGCTGGCGATCAACTCGATGCAAGTCTGGCCGGACGCCGTCGCCGGGCTACGTGAGGTCCGTCGCGTGATGAAGCCGAGCGGCAGGATCGCACTCGGCTTTACGCGCTACTCCGGACAGCCCAAGGAAGGGGTGACGGAAAAGCTGGCAGCGGCCGGCTTCACGCAGGCTCAGCTGGTCGAGACAAATGAGTGGTTCTGTGCCCTGGCGACAAAGCCCGATGCAAGTGTAAGCCGGGCTACGCTGCACTAACCCACCACCATTCATTCCGCCATCATCTGCCGTTCGCGCGCATAGCGCACCAGCGCGACAAAGCGGTAGATACCGTGCACGAATTTGCCGTAGGGCATGGTGATGAACAGCGCGAACACCACGCCGAGATGCAGCGCCAGCAGCGGGCCCATCGCGGCGGTCTCGCGCCACAGCAGCAAGGCGAGGCCGGTGATGCTGGTCAGGAACAGCATCAGGATGAACGCGGTGTCCATGCCCATGCGCTGTTCGTCGACCAGCACGCGGTCGCGCTTCCATTTCTCCGACAGGAGTCCGAGCGGGCCGACCACGAGCCCGATGCCGCCGAGCGTGCCGAGCACGACGGGCAGGTCCCACCACGCATAAGGTGCCTCGCGCGCCAGGAGGTAGTGATACAACGTGCCGACGCAGGTCGCGGCGAAGCACAGCGCGAAGCCATAGAAGGTGAAGTGGTGATACAGCTTGCGGCGGTCGGTCGGCTGGTCGTCCTCGTTGAAGCAGCCGACACCGCCGCCGTCGAGATAGCGCAGCTCGCCGGCGTCGCGGACCGCCTGCAACAGCGCCTTCGCATCCGTCGTCATGCCGACCGGCTCGCCGATGTCGCGCCAGAACGCGCGCACGCCCATCACCAGCGCCAGGATCGCGTAGAGCAGGGCTAAGCCGAACAGCAGCGCCATCGCATTGTGCGGCATCAGTTTGTAGAACGCGCCGGGGCCGGTGTGGATGCCGGTGAGCACGCCGCGATCATTGACCGCGGCGAAGCCGAAGATAAAGGCGGCGACGCTGAGCGCTGCGATCAGGCTGATGACGAGGCCGTTGCGCGCGAACGCGCCGGCAAAGGCGCGCGGCCAGGCATAGGAGGCATAGGATTCGGCGCGCGCGACCGCGAGCGTCTTCGGTACATTGACGTTGAATTCGTGCGGCGGCGAGAACTGGCAGTCGGTGTAGCAGGCGCCGCAGCTATGGCAGAGGTTGGCGAGGTAGTTGAGATCGCCGTCGGAGAAGGCGCGGCGCATCTCCATCGCGGGAAACACCGCGCACAGGCCCTCGCAATAGCGGCAGGAATTGCACACCGTCATCAGACGGTCGGCTTCCTGCAAGATCCTCGTCCCGTGCATCGCGTCTGTCCCACCTTCAGTTCCGCGCATTCTTGGCTGCTTCCCGGCCGGCGACGCGGCCGAACACGCTGCCGATGGTCATGCCGATGCCGGCGGCATAGCCCTTGCCGAGCACGTTGCCGGCCATGATCTCGCCGGCGGCGAACATGTTGGCGGACGGCTTGCCGTCCTTCATCAGTATCCGCGCCTCCCTGTTCACGCGGGTGCCGAGATAGGTGAAGGTGATGCCGGGCCGCACCGGATAGGCGAGATAGGACGGCGTCTCGATCCGGCGCGCCCAATGCGTCTTCGGCGGCGTGATGCCTTGGGTAGCGCAGTCGTCGAGGATGGTGTGGTCGAAGGTGCCGGGCTGCACCGCGGCGTTGAACTCGGTGATGGTCTTTTCCAGCGCGGCCGCGTCGAGCTCGAGCTTGCCGGCGAGCTCGGCAATCGTCGCGCCCGCGATCGGCGGAAACAGCGTCGGCATGAAGCTCGTCACCACGGTCGAGTCGAAGATGATGTAGGCGATCTGGTCCGGCTGCGCGGCGACCAGCCGGCCCCAGATCGCATAGCGCTTGGGCCAGATGTCCTCGCCCTCGTCGTAGAAGCGCTCGGCATGCCTGTTGACGACGATGCCGAACACGACCGAATCGTGACGGGTGATGATGCCGCCGTCGAATTTCGGTGCGCGGGCGTCGATCGCCACCGCATGGCATTGCGTCGGATCGCCGATCTCCTGAACGCCCTTCGCGAGCAGCATCTTGAGGATCGCGCCGCGATTATAGGGTGTGCCGCGGATCAGGAAATTGTCGGCCGCATCGCCCCAGGATTCCTTCAGCCATTCGATGTTGGCCTCGAAGCCGCCGGCGGCCGCAACCAGGGTCGAGGCGCGGACCTCGGTCTTGCCGCCGACCGGCTGCTTCAGCTGCGCCGAAAGGAACATGCCGTCCTCGACCGTGAGATCGATGACCTCGGCATCGTAGAGGATGTCGACGCCGAGCTCCTCGGCGGTGCGATAGAGCGCGTTCAGCATCGCGCGCCCGCCGCCGAGGAAGAACGAGTTGGTGCGGCCAAGGCTCAGCGTGCCGCCGAGCGACGGCTGCCAGCGCACGCCCTGCTCGACGATCCAGTTCAGGATGTCCTTGGACTCGTGGATCATGAAGCGGGCCAGTTCCTCGTCGGTCTGGCCGCCGGTCACCAGCAGCAAATCCTTCCAGAACTCCTCCTCGGTGTAGGGACCGGTGAGGATCTCGGTCGCCGCGTCATGGGCGCAGCGCATGTTGCGGGTGTGGCGGGTGTTGCCGCCGCGATAGAATTTCGGGGCGCCTTCCAGCACCAGGACGGAAGCGCCGGCGCGCCGTGCGCTGATCGCAGCGCAGAGCGCGGCGTTGCCGCCGCCGATCACCAGCACGTCGAACCTGCGCGTCAGATCAACCATGCGCTCTTGTTATCGTTGTTGGCATGGAAAGCAACACGGCCGGACGCATGAGCATGATCCGGAAAAGCGTGTCGCGATTTTCCGGAGAAGTCATGCCCAGCGAGCCCACCCGGCCGCGAAGTGGAATATCAGGCCGCAACCGTCTCGCGCTGCTCGATGGTCTGGCCGCCACGATAGACGATCAGCGCGGCGACGATGCCGAGAGCTGCGGCGCACATCAGCCAGTAGCCGGGCGAAGCCTTGTCGCCGGTCTGCTGGATCAGCCAGGTCGAGGCGAACGGCGTGAAGGTGCCGAACAGCCCGGCCGCCAATGCAAAGGCCAGCGAGAAGCAGGTGGTGCGGACATGCGCCGGCACGATCTCGACCAGGCAGCCCAGCATGGTGCCGCTGTAGACGCCGAAATAGAACGAGAACATCATCTCGACCGCCAGCATCTTGCCGAACGAGGGATTGGTCACCAGCCAGTGCAGCGCCGGATAGGCCGTGATGAGGGACAGGCCGGCGATCGCCAGCAGCACCGGCTTGCGGCCGATCCGGTCGGACACCGCGCCGCCGACCGGATTCCATATGAAATTGGTCACCGCAACCAGCAGCGTCACCAGCAGCGCATCCTGGGTCGAGAGCTTCAGCACGGTCTTGCCGAAGGTCGGCGTATAGACGGTGACGAAGTAGAAGGTGGTGGTGGTCAGCACCGCGATCATCATGCCGAGCACGACGATGCGCCAGTTCGCGATCGCCGAGGCGAACACCTCGCTTGCGGTCGGATGCTTCTTCATCGCGAGGAACGCCGGGGTCTCCTCCAGCGTCCGGCGCAGGAAGAAGATCACCGGGATGATCAGGCAGCCGACGAAGAACGGGATGCGCCAGCCCCAGGAGGCCACGGTCGCGGCCGGCATGCTCTCGCTGAGGACGAAGCCGAGGATCGAGGCGACGAAGATCGCGACCTGCTGGCTCGCCGACTGGAACGAGGTGTAGAAGCCGCGATTGCCGGGCGTGGCGATCTCCGCGAGATAGACCGAGACGCCGCCGAGCTCGACGCCGGCGGAGAAGCCCTGCAGCAGGCGCGCGATCAGCACGATGATCGGCGCCGCAATGCCGATGGTCGAATAGCTCGGGCAGAGCGCGATCACCACGGTGCCGATAGCCATGATCGACAGCGTCACGATCAGGCCCTTGCGGCGGCCGATGCGGTCGATATACGCGCCGAGCACGACGGCGCCGACCGGGCGCATCAGGGCGCCGAGCCAGAACACGCCGAACGCGTTGAGCAGCGCCGCGGTCTCGTTCTCGGAGGGGAAGAAGGCCTTCGCAATCGCCTGGGCGTAGAAGCCGAACAGGAAGAAGTCGAACTGCTCGAGGAAATTGCCGCTGGTCGCGCGCAGGATGGCGCCAAGACGCGATTTGATCTGCGGGACTTGCGATGAACTCGACTGCGACATAACGCCCTTCCTCCCCGTGACAAAAACGGCCGGCGCAAATTGTCTCGCCGGCCAAAGCAGTTAACTGCCATGTGCGGCAATTTGGCACGGCTGTCCGGCGCGACCAACCCGGAATCACGCGGGGGGCTATGGGAAAAAAGCCGTAGGTGGAAATCGCAGGGAGCCTTTCGAGCGAAGGGGATATTGGTTCGCGCGAAGAAACCTCGTCAAAACAACGATCTGGCGCTTTGGCCCAGGTCCAATCAGAACCGAAGCTCCGGCCGGCGCGTGCGCCGCATCAAGGCGCGGCGTGCGCCGTTGTGCCGAGCCAGCTCCGGAACGCGGAGAGCTTTGGCGTATCGGCGCGTCCCTGCGGCGAAACCAGGTAGAAGCCGGCGTCGGCCGGTAGCGCGATCTTGAAGGGAACCACGAGGCGACCCTTGGCGATGTCGTCCTGCACATAGGAGGTGCGGCCCATCGCGATGCCGATGCCGTCGATCGCGGCCTGGATCGTCACGAACAGCAGGTCGAAGGTGACGCCGGGCTGCTTGGAAATATCGGTCGGCAGCCCCGCCGCGGTCAGCCACAGCCGCCAATCGTCGCTGTTGGCGTTGCTGGTGTGCAGGAGCGTGTGATCCCTGAGGTCTTCAGGGCATTTCAGCGGCCTGGTGCCCTGCAGCAGCGACGGGCTGCACACCGGAAAGAGCTCATCCGCCATCAGCCAGTCGGCACGCAGGCCCGCCCATTGGCCGCGGCCATAGCGGATCGCCGCGTCGACCTTGTCGCGCTGGAAGTCGACCAGGCTGGTCGAGGTGGTGATGCGAACGTCGATGCCGGAATGCGCCTCCTGGAAGGCCGACAGCCGCGGCAGTAGCCATTTGGCGGCAAGCGATGCCAGCGTCGAGACCGTCAGCACGTGATCGTCGTCCCGGCGCAACAGGCGATCCGTGGCGAGCCTGAGGTCGTTGAAGGCGGCCCGGACGCCGGGAAGGTATTCGGCAGCCTCCGGCGTCGGGCTCAGCGAGCGGTTTTGGCGGACGAACAGGCGGACGCCGAGCTCCTCCTCAAGCCGCCGGATCTGATGGCTGATCGCGGTCTGCGTCACGTTCAGTTCGGACGCCGCCAGCGTGAAGCTCATATGCCGCGCGGCGGCCTCGAACGCCCTCAGGCCATTCAGCGAAGGCAGGCGGCTGGTCATCTCTGGGGCGTCTCCAAATACATGACTTTAATTCATGCGAAACGGTACAAAGTGTCGTTTGTGAGCGGGCCGAATAGCCCCGATATTACCGCCAACAGGTTACCGACAGGAGCCGCAGATGTCCATTTTCACCCATGAACCGATGACAAATCATCATACGCCAAATCATCACGCATCGGGCCTGCTGAACCAGGTCGGCGAGACGCTGCATGTCTGGTGGGAGCGCTACGAGCGCCGCCGCGAGCTGTCGCAGTGGACCGAGCGCGACCTGCACGACATCGGCATGTCCCGCAGCGACATCGTGTTCGAGACCGAGAAGCCGTTCTGGCGGGCCTGAGAAGGACGCCACCGCTGGCGTCGCCTCGATCGAGGGACGCTGGCTAATTTCTTCACCCGAGGAGCGTGTCATGGTTGCGCTGCATCTCGACGATCTCAAGCAATACTCTGACGTGCTGCGCGCCAAGAACGGCAGCGAGGTCAAGGTGCGCTTCGTCGAGCCGCGCGACCGCGAAGAGCTGCAGAGCTACATCCGCTCGCTCTCCGCGGTGTCCCGTTACAACCGCTTCCTGGGCGCGTTGAGCGAGCTGCCGAAGACGGAGCTCGAACGTTTCATCCATGTCGGCGAGGCTGACCGGTTCACGGTGGTCGCGACGATGCCGGTCGATGGCTTTGAGACCATCGTCGGCGAAGCCCGCTACGCCTTCCATGCCGATACGTCGAGCGTCGAGTTCGGCCTGTCGATCGATGATCGGTGGCAGGGCCACGGCATTGGCAAGGCGCTGCTCAGGAATCTCGAATGCCGTGCGGCGTCCTTCGGAGCCGAACGCATCTTCGGCGACACGCTGCGTTCCAATGCGACGATGATCGGCCTCGCCCGCAAGTCGGGCTACGCCTTCACCCAGAGCCCCGGCGACTGGAAGCTGGTACGCTTCGTGAAAGAGATCCACGTCGAACCGCAAGACATTCCCTGTGCCAGCTGGCGGCTTGCCGCCACTTCCCGCTTGGCCGCGATGTCCTCGCTTGCGGTTTGACTGACTAGGCCCGGTTCTGGCCCCTCCAGAACCGGGCCCTTTTCTTTTCCCAACCGGTGCCGCGACTGCTACTCGTCATGCGCGGGCTTGACCCGCGCATCCATTGAGCGAAAGCGTTTCTTTCGATGCATTGCCGGGTCAGGCCCGGCAATGACGGGACACCGAACTGGGATCAACTCCCCCGAAACACCGGCTTGCGCTTCTCGATGAAGGCCTGCACCGCCTCCTTGTGATCGGCAGTCGTGGTGAGGCGGATTAGCCGCTCGGCCTCGTGGTCGCGTGCGGTGGCGAAGTCGAACTGCAGCGCCTCGTCGAGATTGTCCTTCATGTAGCGCAGCGCCAGCGTCGGGCCTTCGGCGATGGACTTCGCCAGCGCAAAGGCGTCGTCCTGCAGCGTTTCGTCCGGCACCACGCGATTGACGAGACCGATCTGCTCGCATCTCGTGGCGTCGACCTTCTCCGAGGTGAACATCAGCTCGCGGGCGCGCGAGGTGCCGACCAGCCGCGTCAACAGCCATGCCATGCCGTAATCGCCGCTCAGCGCCACGCGCAAGTAACCGGTCGAGATGAAGGCGGATTGCGCCGCGATCCGGATGTCGCAGGCCATCGCGATCGCAAGGCCGGCGCCGACCGCGGGACCGGGAAGGGCAGCAATGGTCGGCTTGCGCACCGAGGCCAGCGAGCCGGTGAGCAGGCGCTGGCGCTCCTGCAAATCCGCGACCTTGTCCTCATAGGACATTTCGAGCTTCTTTTTGTCGCGATGCGCGCCCATGCCCTTGACGTTGCCGCCGGCGCAGAACGCCTTGCCGGCGCCGGTGACGAGCAGCACGCCGACCTCGGGGTTCTCGCCGCAGGTCTTGATCATCGTGCGCAGCGCCGGCGTCAGTGTGTCCGACAGCGAGTTGCGGGCGTCCGGGCGATTCAGCGTGATGACGGCGACGCGATCGCGGATCACGCAGAGCAGTTCGTCGGTGCCGGTCTCGATCTTGATTTCAGCGGTCATGTCGTCGCTCCCCATGTCTGTTTGTTTCGTCATTCCGGGATGGTGCGCTAGCACCAGACCGGAATCTCGAGATTCCGGGTCTGGTGATAGCGCACCATCCCGGAATGACGGTGAAAGTTACTTCACGCGGTGAGCAAAAGGCGCCAAGCCTCGTGCGCACCGCCTCACAGCTTGCTCGCGATCTTGATCACGTTGGCGTTTCGTCCAGCCTACGCTGCTTACATGATCTTCGTCATCTCAAAACTTCTCAACCCAGGGCCGCAATTCCAGCTCCCAGGTCCAGGCACTGCGCGGCTGCTGCAGCACGCTCCAGTAGCTCAGTGCAATCGCGTCGGGATCGAGCATCGAGTCCGGCCGGTCGGCGGGCTCGGCGCGGGCAGCGCTGCGGATGCCGCCGTCGATCACGAAATGCGCGACGTGAATACCCTGCGGCGACAGTTCGCGCGCCATGCTCTGCGCGAGGCCGCGCAAGGCGAACTTGCCCATCGCGAACGGCGCCGATTGCGCATAGCCCTTCACGCTGGCGGAGGCGCCGGTGAACAGGATTGCGCCCTTCTTGTTGGGCAGCATGCGCTTCGCCGCCTCCTGCGCCACCAGGAATCCGCCGAACGCCAAGACCGCGATCGCCTGTTCGACCTCTGAAGGGACCAGTTCGACGAAGGGCCCGCGCGAGCGGCCGGAGGCGTTGTAGACCACGAGATCAGGCGTTCCGATCTCGCGCTCGACCAGACCAAAAAGACGTTCGACATCCTCGGCCTTGGTGGCGTCGCAGGCGTAGGCCCGCGCGCCTGTTTCGGTGCAGAGCGCGCCGAGCTTCTCGATGCTGCGGGCGCCGAGTGCCACACGAATTCCCTCCCGCGAAAATAGCCGCGTCAGCGAGGCGCTGAGGCCCTCGCCGGCGCCGACGATCAGGGCGATCTTGTATTTTGGAATATCCATTGGGCTTTCCTTTGCTCGGCCGGAGGAGGATAGTCGTGCCCAAACAAATGAGCACCGAAGCCGGGAATTCAATGCAGCCGCACAAGCAGGATCCGAAAACGTCAGCCGCCAGCCAGCCGGGCCTGCTGGCGCCCGACACGACGGGAATGAATTTCTACCGGGCCGATCCGGCGCTGACCGATCTTCTGAAGCTGCATTTGCCCGATGCATTGTTCCGCCATATCGAGCCGCATCTCGACCGCCTCGGTGGATTGGCCGGAGGCTATCTCGACGAATGCGCGCGGCTTGCCGACCGGCATACGCCGGTGTTGCACCAGCGCGACAAGTTCGGCCGCGACGTGCAGCACATCGAATATCATCCGGCCTATCGCGAGATCGAGAAGGCCGCGTTCGGCGAGTTCGGCATTCACGCGCTGTCGCTCCGCAAGGGCATCATGGGCTGGCCCGACAAGTATCCTGTCGTCGCCAAGCACGCCTTCACCTTCCTGTTCAACCAGACCGAATTCGGCATGGGCTGCCCGATCAACGTCACCGACGGGTGCGCCAAGCTGCTGGCAAATTTCGGCAGCGAGGCATTGAAGGCGAAATATCTCGACGGCCTGACCCAGACCGACATGAGCAAGCTGACGCAGGGCGGCCAGTTCATGACCGAGAAGGAGGGCGGCTCCGATGTCGGCACGCTGACCACGCGCGCCGTGCAGGAGGGCGACCACTGGCGGCTCTATGGCGAGAAGTGGTTCTGCTCCAACGCCGATGCCAAGGTGGTGATGCTGCTGGCGCGGCCGGAAGGCGCCGGGCCGGGCACCCGCGGCGTCGGCCTGTTCCTGATGCCGCGTTTCCTCGACGACGGTTCGCAGAACCATTACCGGATCGTGCGGTTGAAGGACAAGCTCGGCACCCGCTCGATGGCCTCGGGCGAGATCAAGTTCGACGGCGCGATCGCCTACGCCGTCGGCAAGCTCGACCGCGGCTTCGTGCAGATGGCCGAGATGGTGAACTCGTCGCGGCTCTCCAACGGCGTGAAATCGACTGCGCTGATGCGCCGCGCCTGGCACGACGCGATGACAGTGGCGCGTGGCCGCGTGGTGTTCGGCCAGCGCATCATCGACCTGCCGCTGGCGCGGCGGCAGCTGATGAAGATCATGCTGCCGACCGAACAGGCGCTGTCGATGAGCTTTTTGACCGCTGACGCGCTCGACCGCGCCGAGGCCGGCAGTCAGGACGCCGCGGCGCTGCTTCGCATCCTGACGCCGACGCTGAAATTCCGCGCCACTCGCGACGCCCGAAAGGTCTGCGGCGATGCGATGGAGATGCGCGGCGGCATCGGCTACATCGAGGAATTCGTCACGCCGCGGCTGCTGCGCGACGCGCATCTCGGCTCGATCTGGGAGGGCACCGGCAATATCGTCGCGATCGATGCGCTGAAGCGTGCGGTCGGCCGCCATGGCGCCGACAATGCTTTCGCCGCCGATCTGCATGCGCGGCTCGATGATAGCGCGAATGTTCCGCAAGCCTGGCGCAACCGGCTGCGCGATCTTAGCGACCGTGCGGTCGCGTTTGCGCGCGAGGTGGCGAGCCGCATCGACAATGAGGGCGATGCGCGCCGCGCCACCAGCCTGCTCTATCATGTCGCAAGCGCGGTCGCGCTGGCGTGGGAGGGCGGGCGCATCCACCAGATGCGCGGCGATGCGCGTCGGCTGTTGCTGTCGCGGATGGTGATCGACCACCGCGTGCTGCCGGGCGATCCGTTCCGGCTAACGGAAAATACCGTTCAGCGCAGGATGACCGAGCACCTGCTCGGCGATCGCGCGGTCGGCATGGCCGAGGTTGGCGAATTGCTTGACGCAGCGTAGGCTGCTGCGCGAGCGAACTTTTCAAACAATCAAAAACGTCAAGGGAGACCCCGATGAAGGCCGCCGTCCTGCATGAAGTCAATCAACCGCTGGTGATCGAGGATGTCAGCGTGCCCAATCCGGGGCCGCGCGAGGTCTTGATCCGCACCGCGGTCGCGGGCCTCTGCCATTCCGATCTGCACTTCATGGAAGGCCTCTATCCGCATCCGCTGCCGGCGGTGCTCGGCCATGAATCGGCCGGCGTGGTTGAGAAGGTCGGCTCCGACGTCAATTACGTGAAGCCCGGCGATCACGTCGTCACCTGCCTGTCGGTGTTCTGCGGCACCTGCGACAACTGCACCACCGGCCGCACCGTGCTGTGCACCGACACCACGGTGAAGATGCTGCCCGGCGCCTCCAACCGCCTGTCATGGGGCAGGAAGGAGAAGCTCAACCAGTTCCTCAATCTGTCGTCGTTCGCCGAGCAGATGCTGGTGCACGAGAACGCCATCGTGAAGATCAAGAAGGAGATGCCGCTCGATCTCGCCGCGCTGATCGGCTGCGGCGTCATCACCGGTTATGGCGCGGTGGTGAACACCGCGAAGGTGACCGCCGGCGAGACGGTGGCTGTGATCGGTTGCGGCGGCGTCGGCATGGCCGCGATCAACGGTGCGCAGATCGCCGGCGCCGGCCGCATCATCGCGATCGATACCAATCCGGCCAAGTTGCAGCTTGCGACCAAGCTCGGCGCCACCGATATCGTCGATCCGGCCCGCGGCGACGTGGTCCAGCAGGTGCGCGAGCTCACCGGCGGCGGCGTGCAGCACTCCTTCGAGGTGCTCGGCCGCAAGGACACCGCCGAGCAGGCCTTCGCCATGCTGGCGGCGGGCGGCACCGCGACCATCGTCGGCATGATCCCGTTCGGCCAGAAGATCGAGCTGCACGGCTTCGACTTCCTGCGCGAGCGCCGCATCCAGGGCTCGTCGATGGGCTCCAACCACTTCCGCGTCGACATGCCGCGCCTCGTCGACTTCTACATGCGCGGCAAGCTGCATCTGGAAGACTGGATCTCGGCCAAGCTGAAGCTCTCCGAGATCAACGAGGGCTTTGCCAACATGAAAGCCGGCAAGACGCTGCGCAGCGTGATCATGTTTGATAGCTGAGCGTGTGTCGTCCCGGCGTAGGCCAGGGACCCATACGCCGCGGCCTCGCTTTGGGCACGTGGGTGGACGACTTTCTTTACTCACCACAAGCTGCGGTGGTTATGGGTCCCGGCCTGCGCCGGGACGACACCTGAATCGCTCACCGCGCGACATGCGCGGATACCGCGCGCCATTTTCCGTTCTGCCGCGCCCAGCAATCGGTATAGCGGCCGTGCGCCGGCTCACCGTCCGCGTTGGTGTAGCTGGTCTGGGCGTGGATGATGGCGAAATCGCCGAGGATGCGGATTTTGACGTCCTCGGCCTTCAGGCCCTTGATCTTCACCGGGATCGCGGTCTGCTTCAGGAAGGCAGCGCGGTCGACCAGGCTCTTGTCGGGATTGGTGCAGTAGAAGTCCTGCGCCAGAATTTCGTCGAAGCGCTTGACGTCGCAGTTCTGAACGGAGTCAACGTAGTCCTTGTTGAGCTTTGTCAGCTCCTCGAGATCGTTGCTCATTGGCCTTCTCCCTGGTTTTGTTGTCCGTCATTGCGAGCGCAGCGAAGCAATCCATCTCGCCGCTCGTTGAGATATGGATTGCTTCGTCGCTTCGCTCCTCGCAATGACGGTTTTTTCCAGCACCTAATCATCGAACATCTTCGGCGGCACGAAGCCGCCGAATTCGTGCTCGATCAGCTCGGCGAGCTTGAGCGGCGTGCGGTCCTCGAGCCATGGGCCGACGATCTGCACGCCGACCGGCAATCCGTCGGGCGCAAAGCCGGTCGGGATCGCAGTCGAAGGCAGGCCGGGCAGGGTCGCGATGCCGGGCCAGGCGAGCTGGTCGGTGTAGATGTAAGGCTCGCCGTCGATCAGGATTCGCCGCTGCTCCTGGTCGGGCTCATGATCGTGCGGATAGGCCGGCGTTGGCATGATCGGGCAGATCACCGCGTCGAACGACTTGAACAGCTCGCGCCATTGCGCGCGCAACCGCGAGCGGGCGACCGTCGCCTGCACCCAGTCGCGGTGGCTGAGCGCGATGCCGCGCAGCCGCTCGGCCTGCAGGCTGGTGTCGCCGACGGGCAGCGCGGCCGCCGCCGCGCAGGCGCCGGCATAGACCTCCGGCGGGAAGGTCGCGGCGAGGAACGACAGCAGCATCCGCATATAGAGCCGCGAGGACGCCGCGAAATCCGGCAGCAGCGGGCTCGAACGCGATATCTTTGCGCCGGCCTTGTCGAGGTGGCTGGCGAGCTTGTCGATGCTGCCGCGCACCGCCTTGTCGGTCGGCAACACCGGATCGGTGTCGATGACGAGGATCCGGAAATCCTTCAGGCTGGCGTGGCGCGCCGCAGGCAGGTCGAGGCGATAGGCCTTGCCGGCATCGAGCGGATCGGGAACCGCCATCACGTCGAGCAGCAGCGACAGGTCGGTCGCGCCGCGCGCCATCGGGCCGGTTACCGCAAGGTCGCGCTCATAGATGATGGGCGGCGCCGGCGGCGCGGTGTGGCCGCGCGACGGCAGCAGCGCGAAGGTCGGCTTGTGCGCATAGACGCCGCAATGAAACGCCGGCACGCGCAGCGAGCCGCCGATGTCGGAGCCGAGCGACAGCGCGCCGTAGCCCGCGGCGAGCGCCGCCGACGATCCGCCGGAGGAGCCGCCCGGTGTGCGGCCGAGGTCGTAGGGATTGTTGGTGGTGCCGTAGATCTCGTTGTAGCTCTGCCAGTCGGCGAGCCCGACCGGCACGTTGGTCTTGCCGAGGATGACGCCGCCGGCGTCCTTCACGCGCTGAATCGACAGCGCGTCCTCGGTCGGGACAAAATCCTTTTGCGGCAGGAAGCCCCAGGTCGTCGGCAAGCCGGCGACGTTGAAGGATTCCTTCACCGTCATGGGGATGCCGAGCAGCGGCCTGTGCTCGCCGCGCGCGATCGCGGCATCCGCAGCGCGCGCAGCGGCGAGGCCGCGCTCGAAGTCGCGCACGCAGACCGCGTTGACCTTGCCGTCGTGGCGCTCGATGCGGCCGATCGCGTCCTGTGCGAGTTCAACCGCCGAGACCTTTTTGTTACGCAGCGCCTCCGACAATTCGACGGCGGTCTTGAAGCTGTATTGCGATTTGGCCACGGCGTGCTCCCGGTTTGTTGTTGGCGCGATGATGGGCAGTTTGGCTGTCGCCCGCAAGCGCTGTAGCCGTGACGTTGTCGCCGTGTTTGATCGGAATTGCTCTGCTCTACCTCGCCCCGCTTGCGGGGAGAGGTCGCCGCGCGCTTGCGCGGCGGGTGAGGGGGTACAGGTACGTCGACTTGCGTCACGTGTGGATATGGCCCCTCACCCCAACCCTCCCCGTAAGAACGGGGAGAGGGAGAATTGAACCGTTGCTACGCCGCGCCGATCAGGATGCCGACCGCGAGCACGATCGCGCCGCCGAGCACGATCTGGAATACCGCCTGCAGGAACGGCGTGTCCATGTAGCGCGCGCGGATGAAGGCGATCGCCCACAATTCGAAGAACACCACGATCCCGGCGATCGCGGTCGCGATCCAGAATGCGTTCGGCCAGGCATCGGGCACCAGATAGGGAATGGTGTGGCCGAGCCCGCCGAGCGTCGTCATCAAGCCGCAGGTCAGGCCGCGCAGCCAGGGCGAGCCGCGGCCGGTCAGCGAGCCGTCGTCGGACAGCGCCTCGGCAAAGCCCATGCTGATGCCGGCGCCGATCGAGGCGGCAAGCCCGACCAGGAAGGTTTGCCAGTTGTGATGCGTTGCGAAGGCGGCGGCGAACAGCGGCGCCAGGGTCGAGACCGAGCCGTCCATCAATCCGGCGAGACCCGGCTGCACATATTGCAGCACGAACATCCGCCGCCGCGTGCGGTCTTCCTCGGCGCGCACGTCCGGCTTGAGGATCTCGCCGGTCAGCTTCACCGCGAGCTTCTCGTGGCCCTTCTCCTCCTCGGCGAGATCGCCGAGCAGCCGCCGCACGCCGACATCCTCGGCCTTCTCGGCGGCTTTGGCATAGAAGCGCTCGGCTTCCAACTCCATGGTCTCGACTTCCTTGCGGATGGTGTCGAGCGGCAGGTTCTTGGTGAGCCAGATCGGGCGGCGGCGCAGGAAGCCTTTGACGTCCTCGCGCCGGATCGGCGGCAGATGCGCCCCGAAGCGCTGCTCGTAGGTTTCCAGCAGTCGGTGGCGATGGCCGCGCTCCTCCTCGGCCATCTCCTCGAAAATCTTGGCGGTATCGGGATAGCGCCCGGCGAGATCCTCCGCGAACGTCATGTAGATGCGGCTGTCCTCCTCCTCGGAGGCGATCGCGACCGCCAGCACCTCGCGCTCGGTCAGATCGGCAAAGTTCTTCACGGCAACGCCTTGTTCACAGAGTTTAAAATTAGAATAGTTCTAAACTATAGGGTTGCACCGGCGCCGGGTCAAATCCGGATCGGCCCGGATTCGCTGTTGCAGCACCGGCAAGCCGCGCGGGTTGAGCGAAGAAAACGCCTGAGATCAACGGGATGCGACGCGACGGCCGAACGGGAATCTAGCGCTGTGCGCCGGCGTCTCGCAGGAATGTGAGCAGCAGCCGGCTCACCTCATCGGGCTGCTCCTGCTGCACCCAGTGGCCGGCACCGTCGACCAGATGACAGCCGATCATGTTGGTGCAGGCTTTCGTCTGCATCGCCTCGAACACGCCAGGCCGCTGATAGGTGCCCCAATCCTGTTTGCCCGAAATGAAGGCGGACGGCTGGTCGATCGTGCGGCCGCTCCAGGTCTGTAGCTCCGGGACGAACGCCCCCGAGGTGCCGCAGCGATACCATTGCAGCCCGCCCTGGAATCCGGTCCGCTGATATTCGGCGCTGTAATATGCGAGCTCGCTATCCGGCAGCCACGTGTTGGCGGCGATCGCCTCGCGTGACGGCATCTCCTCGGCGACGGTCGCGGCCATGTCCTTGGCGATATCCATCACGTAATAGGTCGGCAGTTTTGCCAGTTCGCCTGCCGACCAGGATTGCAGCGGATACGGCTTGTTGTCTTTCCAGTCCGCGCTTTTGTGGTGGTAATAGGCACGCAGGAAGTCGTGCACGCCCTGCGGCGCGCGATGCATGTCGTCACTGGCCGGGCGCGTCGAATAGTACCATTGGTAGTGCTTGCGCGGCCGCGGCAGCGCGGCGAGCTCGCGATGCACGGGGTCGTCGGTCGCTGGCTTTGTCGGCGCGCTCGCGGTGTTGAACGGCAGCGACGGTGGCCCCGAAAACGGCGCGCTCATCATCACCACCGCGCGGAACACGTCGGGCCGGATCAGTGCGCACCACGCCGCAACCGACGAGCCGAAATCGTGCCCGATCACCGCATCGACGTGCTTGTAGCCGAACGCAGCGACCAGCCCGAGCGCATCGCGCACCAGATTGGGCAGGCGGAATGACGCAAGATCGCCGTCATACTCCGCACTCCACCCTGATGTGCGGCCATAGCCGCGCTGGTCCGGCGCGATCACATGATAGCCGGCGGCGGCGAGCTTCGGCATCACCTTGCGCCAGGAGAACGCCAGCTCCGGAAAGCCGTGCAGCAGCAACAGGCAGGGCCGGCCGGATGTTTCGAAGCCCGCTTCCAGCACATGCATGCGCAGGCCGTTGATCCCGTCGACATAACGCGAGCGGATGGTGGAGGGCAGCGGGATGTCGGGGAGGGCTGGCATCGGAGATCACCTGTTTGGCATCGCCGCACAACCAGCGCATTTCGCTGTATGCTGGCGGCCATTGTTTCACGATAGCAACTTTGCCCAGGGGATGCATACCGCATGCGCCACGCCAGGATTGCAGAGCTGACCGGCTCGATGTCGCGCCTCGGTCTGACGGTCGTGGCCGCAAGCTTGATGCTGGCATCGGCCGTGCGTGCCGCCGACATCAAGCAACTGACCGAAAGACTGCCGCACGCCTATATCGGCGAATTCCTGTGGGACGGTGACACGACGGTGCAGCACCTCGTCATCACCTTCGACAAGGTGCAAGCGCTGAACGAGCAGAACGCGGAAGCGCGCGGCTGCGGGTCATACGAGGTCGGCGGTCACGTAACCAAGATCGGCGTGCAGATGTTCATCCGGCTGTCCGATCTCGAGGTCGAGCTGTTTGAGCGGTCGCCCGACGACAGTGGATCGTTCGAGACCGAGGGCAGCCACCGCGGCAAGCTGTCGGAGGATTTTCAGCAGATCGATGCGCAGTGGACCACCACGGCAAATGGCAAGCACGGCCAACTGCATCTGCGCGCCGCGGCGTCTGCCGCTTGCGAACCGGCGGCGGAGTTGTAGGTCGGCGGGGTGCGCGCAAGCGGCGTCCCGCGTGCGCTCTTCATCCTCCACCGGACCATTTGCACTATTTCGGAATATTGGAAATCTATCTCTGAGTTGCCCGACGTGTCAAGCTGCCTTGTCGAACGCGGGCAGCCGCCAGCTCCTTTGCATGGGGTTGTTTTCGATATTTTGGCCGCGGCGCGACGACGGCCCCTCCGGGGAGCGGCGAACCGCGGTCACGGCCTGGCAGGCACCTTCGGCCAATAGCGGTCGCGCAGATGGCGCTTCACCAGTTTGCCGGTCGGCGTGCGCGGCAGCTCTTGCTCGAAGTCGATGCTCTTGGGGCATTTGATCGGCGACAGATGCTGCCGGCAGAACGCGATCAGCTCGGCCTCGAGCTCCTTGCCGGCCCTGGTGATGTCGTGCGGCTGCACCACGGCCTTGACCTCTTCGCCCATCTCCTCGTTCGGCACGCCGAACACCGCGACGTCGGACACCGCCGGATGCGTGATCAGGACGTCCTCGGTCTCCTGCGGATAGATGTTCACGCCGCCGGAGATGATCATGTAGCTCTTGCGGTCGGTCAGATAGAGGAAGCCCTCTTCGTCGAGGTAGCCGACATCGCCGAGCGTCGACCAGCCCTTGGTGTTGTAGGCCTTCTTCGTCTTCTCCGGATCGTTGTGATAGGAGAACGCCGGCGCGTCGGCGAAAAAGACCTGACCGATCTGGCCGGTCGGCGCTTCCTCGTCGTTCTCGTCGAGGATCTTGACCTTGCCGACCACCGCGCGGCCGACCGTGCCGCGGTGGGTCAGCCATTGCTGCGAGGTCGAGACCGTGACGCCATTGCCTTCGGAGCCGGCGTAATACTCGATCAGGATCGGTCCCCACCATTCGATCATCTTGGCCTTGACGTCGACCGGGCAGGGCGCCGCGGCATGGATCGCGCCTTTCAGCGACGAGACCTTGTAGCGTGCGCGCACTTCGTCGGGCAGCTTCAGCATGCGCACGAACATGGTCGGCACCAGCTGCGACTGCGTCACCTTGTGCTTCTCGACCTGCTTCAGAAATTCCTCGGCGTCGAAATGCTCCATGATGACGGAGGTGCCTCCGAGCACGGTGGCCATCATGTTGAAGCGCAGCGGGGCCGCGTGATAGAGCGGCGCCGGCGACAGATAGATGCTGTCGGCATTCATGCCGCACATGTCGGCGGTGAGAATGCGCAGGAACGGGTTCGGCACGTCGATCCGGTTGCCTTCGAACTGCTTCTTGATGCCCTTGGGTCGGCCGGTGGTGCCGGAGGAATACAGCATGTCGTAGCCGGCGACCTCGTCGGCAACCGGCGTGGTCGGCTGCGCGCCGGCTTCCTTGTCGTAGGAGCGGAAGCCCGGTGAGGGCTCGTCCATCATGTAGAACAGCGGCTCGCCCGCTTCGCCCTTGATCAGGCCCTTCACCTTGTCGGCGCACTGCGGGGTGGTGATGAACACCTTCGCGCCGCAGTCCTTGATGATGTAGGCGATCTCTTCTTCCGTCAGATAGCGGCTGATCGCCGTGTAATAGAGACCCGAGCGCTGCGCTGCCCAGCAGATCTCCATGAATGCGAGCCGGTTTTCCATCAGCAGCGCGATGTGGTCACCGGCCTTCAGGCCGAGCGAGCGGAACAGATGCGCGCCCTGGTTCGAAAGCTCGTCGAGCTCGCGATAGGTGATGGCCTTGCCGGACGCCGCCATCTGATAGGCGATCTTGTTCGGATGGGTGCGCGCGTGGATCGACGGATGGGTCATTGTGTTTCCTCGGAGCATCAATAGTGGTCGTCCCCGCGAACGCGGGGACCCATAACCACCAATTTTTCTTGTTGGACTGAGTTGTGGCCCCAGCCGCGCCTAACCACAAACGGCTGTGGTTATGGGTCCCGGCCTACGCCGGGACGACATCATTGTTGTGGCCGCTGATGCGGACTTTTCTTACAGCCGCTCGACAATCGTCACATTCGCCATGCCGCCGCCTTCGCACATGGTCTGCAGGCCGTAGCGCTTGTTGCGCTGCTTGAGGGCATGCAGCAGCGTCGTCATCAGCTTGGTGCCGCTGCCGCCGAGCGGATGGCCGAGCGCGATCGCGCCGCCGTTGACGTTGAGCCGGGCCGGATCGGCGCCGGTGGTCTTCAGCCAAGCGGTCGGCACCGAGGCGAAGGCCTCGTTGACCTCGAAGAGATCAATGTCGTCAATCTTCATGCCGGCCTTCTGCAGCGCGCGCTGGGTTGCCGGCAGCGGCGCTTCCAGCATGATCACGGGGTCGCCGCCCATCATGGTGAGGTGATGGATGCGCGCCATCGGCTTGACGCCGAGCGCCTTCAGGCCCTTCTCGTTGACGACCATGACGCCGGAGGCGCCGTCGCAGATCTGGCTGGCGCTCGCCGCGGTGAGCTTGCCGTTCTCGGCGATCAGCTTGACGCCCTTGATGCCGTCGAGGCTGGCGTCGAAGCGGATGCCTTCGTCGATGTGATGGGTGTCGGTCGAGCCGTCGGCGCGGGTGATCTTGACCGGCACGATCTCGTCCTTGAAGTGGCCGGCTTGCGTGGCCGCGATCGCGCGCTGATGGCTGTCATAGGAGTATTCGTCGAGCTCGTCCTTCGACAGGCCGTACTTCTCGGCCATCATCTCCGCGCCGGTGAACTGGCTGAACACGATGTTGGGATATTTCGCCTCGATGCCCGGGCTCTTGTAGTGGCCGAAGCCGTTCTTGGCGGGCAGCGAGGAGGCGAGGCCCATCGGCACGCGGGTCATCGATTCCACGCCGGCGGCGATCACGCAGTCCATCGTGCCAGACATCACCGCCTGCGCCGCGAAGTGCAGCGCCTGCTGCGAGGAACCGCACTGGCGGTCGATCGAGGTCGCCGGCACGCTCTCCGGCAGCTTCGAGGCCATGACAGCGTTGCGCGCGATGTTGGTGGACTGCTCGCCGGTCTGCATCACGCAGCCCATGATCACGTCCTCGACCTGCGCGGGGTCGGCGCCGGTGCGCTCGACCAGCGCATCGAGCACGGTCGCGGCCAGATCGGCCGGATGCCAGCCGGCGAGGCGTCCTCCCTTGCGGCCGCCCGCGGTGCGAGCGGCGGCGACGATATATGCCTCGGCCATGTCTGATCTCCCTGATGTTTCCGGATTGGGCGGTCTGAAAGTTGGGCCGGATTTAAGGGGTGGCTCAGCATTTAGTCAATCAATCAATTAACTCTTGAGTGCGGCCCCGCCATGGGCTTATGTGCGGCCTCGATTTACCGTCGACCCCTGACACAGAGCGGGACCAGAGCGCAGTTGAATACCAGCGTACCGACGAAACTTCCGGCCGGCAAAAATGCCACCGCCGACAAGCTTTTGGTTGCGGCCAGTGAGCTGATGATCGAGCGCGCCTCGATCGAGGTCTCGTTGTCCGACATCGCGCAGAAGTCGGGCGTCAACGCCGCGCTGGTGAAATATCATTTCGGCAACAAGGACGGGTTGTTGCTGGCGCTGCTGGCGCGCGACGCCGCCACCGAGATATCGCAACTCGAATATCTCATCAGCCAACCGATCACGCCGTCCGCAAAATTGCGGCTGCATATCGGCGGCATCATCCGCGCCTATCACCAGTTCCCCTATATGAACCGGCTGATCCATTATCTCCTGCACGAGAGCTCGCCTGCCGCTGCGAACGAGGTGTCGAAATTCTTCGTCGCGCCGCTTTTGGATTTTCACCGCCGGCTGCTCGCAGAAGGCATCAAGGCCGGTGAATTCCGCAAGATCGATCCGGTGCTGTTCTACACCAGCCTGATCGGCGCCTGCGATCATCTGTTCTTCGGCCGCCACGCGATGTCGCGCGCGGTCGGCGTCGGTCCGGTCACCGACGAGGTCTGCCGCGATTACATCAAGCACATGGAAGCCTTGATCTTCGGCGGCGTGCTCAATCCCGATAAGGAAACGGCAGCAGTCGCCGCCGGATAACAAAGTTCGAGTCTAGAGAAGAAACGCCCAAGGAAAGGTTGTATCCATGCAGTTGAAAGACGTTGCCGTTCTCATCACCGGCGGTGGCTCCGGCCTTGGTGCCGCAACCGCGCGCGCCATGGCCGCCAAGGGCGCCAAGATCGGCGTGATCGACCAGAACAAGGAAAACGCTGAGAAAGTCGCCGCCGAGGTGAAGGGCGTCGCGCTGCATGCCGACGTCACCGACGAGGACGCGATCAAGGCTGCGATCGCCAAGGCCGAGGCCGCGCACGGCATCGCGCGCGTGCTGATGAACTGCGCCGGCATCGGCGGTTCGCAGCGCATCGTCGGCAAGGACGGCGTCTATCCGCTGGCAAAGTTCGTCCGCATCATCAACGTCAATTTGATCGGCACCTTCAACGTGCTGCGCCTGTTCGCCGAGCGGCTGGCGACCGAAGCCCCGATCGGCGAGGAGCGCGGCGTCGCGATCAACACCGCATCGGTCGCGGCCTATGAAGGCCAGATCGGCCAGATCGCCTATTCCGCCTCGAAAGGCGGCGTCGTCGGCCTCACGCTGCCGGCTGCGCGCGACCTCGCCAGCCTGAAGATCCGCGTCAACACCATCGCGCCGGGCCTGTTCCTGACGCCGCTGTTGATGGGTCTGAACGAGGAAGCGCGTAAGAGCCTCGGCGCCCAGGTGCCGCATCCGGCCCGCCTCGGCGATGCCTCGGAATACGGCAATCTCGCGGTCCACATCGTCGAGAACCCGATGCTCAACGGCGAAACCATCCGCCTCGACGGCGCCATCCGCATGGCGCCGCGCTAACGGCGAATTCCGCTGTCGTCCCGGCCTTGCGCGCAATTGCGCGCTGGAGCCGGGACCCATACTCCGCGGCGTCTGTAACAGGCAAGCTGGCAGACACCGCGCAAAACAACAAAAGCCTGTGGTTATGGGTCCCGGCTCGCGTTTCGCTTGGCCGGGACGACGGTCGGGAGGACCATGCGCGTGTCTCAGCCGCTGCTGATCGAACATCACGACGGGGTCGATTGGGTCACGCTCAATCGTCCCGAGAGCCTCAACGCACTCGACCCTTCGCTGATCGACGCGCTCAACGTCTATTTCCAGGGCCTGCAGCGCAATCGCGACACCCGCGTCGTGGTGCTGAAGGGCGCCGGTGCGAATTTCTGCGCCGGGCTCGATCTCAAGCACGCGATGGCGCGCCGTGGTGGACAGACCGAGCCGCCCGGCGTCACGGAGTCGCTGGACTCGCAGCGGCGCATCGCCGACATCGTGATGCTGATGCGGCGCGCTCCGCAGCCGATCATCGCGCTGGTGCAGGGCGCGGCCGCCGGCGGCGGCTTCGCGCTGGCGCTTGCCGCCGACATCCGCATCGCGGCGAAGAACGCGCGGATGAATTGCGCCTTCATCAAGCTCGGTCTCGGCGGCTGCGATATCGGCACCAGCTATTTCCTGCCGCGCCTCGTCGGTGTGTCGGTTGCGTCCGAATTGATCCTCACCGGGCGCTTCATCCATGCCGACCGCGCGCTTGCGGTCGGCCTGGTGTCCGAGGTGGTCGAGGTCGCCGATCTTGATGCTGCGGCCAATCCTTATGTCGAGGCGATGATGACGGCCTCGCCGGTCGGTCTCCGCCTCTCGAAGGAATGCATCAACATGAGCGTCGATGCCGGCTCGATCGAGGCCGTGATTGCGATGGAGGATCGCAATCAGGTGCTGTGCAGCCGCTCGGAAGATTTCCAGGAAGGCATCAGGGCCTTTCTCGAGAAACGAAAGCCTGTCTATATCAGGCGCTGAGAACAGATCCTCAAAAGGACAAGAATTCCGGGAGACGCAAAATGGATGGAGACGCGGCGATGCTGACGAAACCTGCCTTTCGCAAGGTGGATTGGCTCGCACGTGACATCGCGGTCGAGCGGCGCGGTGACGGCACCGTCGTCCTGAAGTCGCGGATTCCGCTCCAGGCCTACGAGACGCATATTCCGGCCTATCTCGCCAAATGGGCGGCGCAGGCGCCGGAGCGGATCTGGCTCGCGCAACGCGGTGGTCCCGACCGCCAATGGCGCAAGGTCTCCTATGGCGAAGCCAAGCGCACCGTCGATGCGCTGACGCAAGGCCTGCTCGATCTCGGCGGCGGCGACGGCCGGCCCGTCGCGATCCTGTCAGGCAATTCGATCGAGCACGCGCTGATGACGCAGGCCGCGATGCAGGCGCGGCTGCCGGCCGCGCCGGTGTCGCCGGCCTATTCGCTGATGAGCCAGGATCATCTCAAGCTTAAATACCTGTTCAACCTGATCAAGCCGGCCGTCGTGATGGTGCAGGACGGCCCGACCTTCGAGAAGGCGATGAAGGCGATCGATCTCACCGGCATCACGGTCGTCCACGTCCTGCGTCCCTGCGAGGGCATCAGGAGCGCGGCCTTTGCCGACCTCGCGGCAACGCCGGTGACGGCTGCGGTCGGCGAGTCCATCGCGAAGATCACGCCCAGGACCGTCGGCAAGCTGCTGTTCACCTCGGGCTCGACCGGCATGCCCAAGGCCGTCATCAACACCCAGGAGATGATGTGTGCCAACGCGGCGATGATGATGCAGGTGCGCCCGCGTGAAACGGAGGGACCGATCGCGACGGTGCTCGACTGGATGCCGTGGAATCACACCATGGGCGGCAACGCCGCGTTCAATCCGGTGCTGGTCGATGGCGGCACGCTCTATATCGACGACGGCCGGCCGATGCCGGGCCAGCTCGAGGAGACCATCAGGAACCTGCGCGAGGTGTCGCCGACCTATTACGCCAACGTGCCGGCCGGCTATGCGGCGCTCGCCGCCGCGATGGAGAAGGACGAGGCGCTGTGCGCGAGCTTCTTCAAGAACCTCTCGATCATGGCCTATGGCGGCGCCCGGCTGCCCGACGATCTCTATGACCGCATGCAGGCGCTGGCGGTGAAGACCACGGGCGAGCGCATCGTGTTCTACACCGGTTGGGGCTCGACCGAGACCGCGCCGACCTCGACCGGCACCTATTGGGACACCGAGCGCGTCGGCCTGATCGGCCTGCCGTTCCCTGGCGTCGAGCTGAAGATGGTGCCGTGCGGCTCGAAATATGAATTGCGGCTGCGCGGCGTCAACGTCACGCCAGGCTATTTCGGCCAGCCGGACCTCACGGCCAAGATGTTCGACGAGGAGGGCTTCTACTGCATCGGCGACGCCGGCGTGTTCGTGAACCCCGAAGACCCGCTGCAGGGCATCATCTTTGCCGGCCGGGTGGTCGAGGATTTCAAGCTGACCACCGGCACGTTCGTGCATGTCGGCTCGTTGCGCACCGATGCGATATCAGCCGCGACGCCGGTCGTGCATGACGCGCTGGTTGCGGGGCAGGACCGTGAGTTCATCGGCCTGCTGTGCTGGCCGAACCTGCACGCCTGCCGCCAGCTCGTCGGCAATGCCGATGCCAGCTACGAGGACGTGATCCGGCATCCCGAAGTGCTTGCCTGCCTGAAGAAGGGTTTGCAGGCGCACAATGCGTCCACCACCGGCAGCAGCATGCGTATCGCGCGTGCGATGCTAATGGTCGAGCCGCCGTCGATCGACGGCAACGAGCTCACCGACAAGGGCTACATCAACCAGCGCGCCGGCCTCGAACGCCGCGCCGCACTGGTCGAGAAGCTGTATGCCGGCAAGCCCGGCGACGACGTGATCATCTTGAACTGATCCTACGAAAGCAAACGCGTCATTTCGGGGCGCGCGAAGCGTGAACCCGGAATCCAGAGGTTCCTTACGTCGAGATTCCGGGTTCGATGCTGCGCATCGCCCCGGAATGACAGCAAGAAAAGGTAAGCGCCATGAATTTCGATTTCTCCGACGAACAGAAGCAGATGCGCGACGAGGCGCGGAAATTCCTCAGCGAACAGTGCCCGCCGAAAGCCGTGCGCGAGGTGCTCGACGGCAAGGCGCCTTACGACAAGGCGCTGTGGAAGGGCCTCGCCGAGATGGGCTTCCTTGGCGTTGCGATCCCGGAACAGTTCGGCGGTGCGGGCGCCGGCCATCTCGAGCTCTGCGTGATCGCGGAGGAAATGGGCCGCGCGCTGGCGCCGGTGCCGTTTTCCTCCACCGTCTATCTCGCCGCCGAAGCGATCCTGATCGCAGGCAGCGACGCGCAGAAGCAGAAGTGGCTGCCGAAGATCGCCGCGGGCGAAGCCATCGGCACGCTGGCGCTGTTCGAAGGCAAGGGCAACCCGTCGCCGAAAGCGATCAAGCTCACGGCCAATGGCGGCGTGCTCAACGGCGTCAAGAAGCCGGTGCCGGATGGCGCGATCGCCGATTTCGCCGTTGTCGCCGCGCGCACCGGCTCGAGCGGACGCGAGTCCGATATTTCCCTGTTCATCGTCGATCTCAAGGCCGGCGGCGTCGAGGTCAAGTCGCTCACCAACATCGACCTGACCCGCGGCCAGGCCGAATTCACCTTCAAGGATGCGAAGGCCGAGCCGCTCGGCGCTACCGGCGAGGGCTGGAGCGTCATCTCCCAGGTGCTGGATCGCGCGGCCGTGTTGACGGCATTCGAGCAGGTCGGCGGCGCCGACCGCGCGCTGGAGATGGGCCGCGACTATGCGCTTGATCGTATTGCCTTTGGCCGTCCGATCGGCTCGTTCCAGGCGGTCAAGCACATGCTGGCCGACATGTATGTGTCGGCGACGCTGGCGCGCTCAAATTGCTACTACGGCGCCTGGGCGCTCTCGACCAATGCCGGCGAATTGCCGGAAGCCGCCGCCGCCGCGCGCATCAGCGCGACGCAGGCGTTCCAGCACTGCGCCAAAAACAACATCCAGGTTCATGGCGGCATGGGCTTCACCTGGGAGTTCGACTGCCACATGTACTACCGCCGCGCCAATGCGGTGGCGCTCGGTCTCGGCAGCCTGTCCTATTGGGAAGACGCGCTGATCGACCGCATGCGCAAGAAGAACGCGGCGTAACGATACGATTCGTCATTCCGGGGCGCGCGTAGCGCGAACCCGGAATCCAGAGGTTGGGAATCGAGATTCCGGGTTCGATGCTGCGCATCGCCCCGGAATGACGGAAAGAAAGCCACCATGAATTTCGATGACACCCCGCAGGAGGCCGCATTCCGCGCCGAGGCGAAAGCCTGGATCGCGGCCAATGCACCGAAGCAACATGAGGACGAGCTGCGCAAGGCCTCGCTCGGCCGTGTTGCGCTCAAGGGCGCCAACATTCTCGAGGTCGCGAAGGCCTGGCAGAAGAAGAAGGCCGATGCCGGCTGGGCCTGCCTGCACTGGCCGAAGGAGTATGGCGGCCGCGGCTCGTCGCCGATCGAGCGCGTGATCTGGCAGCAGGAGGAGGGCCCGTTCGGCCGCCTTAGCTCGATGTTCATCATCGGCCACGGCATGTGCGGCCCGACCATGATGGCGTTCGCCGGCGAGGAGCAGAAGCGCAAATATCTGCCGCCGCTTGCCTCCGGCGAGAAGATCTGGTGCCAACTGTTCTCCGAGCCGGCCGGCGGCTCCGACGTCGCCGGCCTGCGCACCCGCGCCGAGAAGCATGGCGACGAGTGGGTGATCAACGGCCAGAAGATCTGGACCTCGGGCGCGCATTATTCCGACTACGGCATCTTGCTCACCCGCACCGACCCGACCGTGCCCAAGCACAAGGGCCTCACCATGTTCTTCCTGGACATGAAGAGCCCGGGCGTCGAGGTCAGGCCGATCAAGCAGGCGAGCGGCGCCTCCGACTTCAACGAGGTCTATTTCACCGACGTGCGCATTCCGGACTCGCAGCGGCTCGGCAATGTCAATGACGGCTGGAACGTGTCGCTGACCACGCTGATGAACGAGCGGATGTCGATCGGCGCCGGTGTCGCCACCGGCTTTCCCGAGCTGTTCGACTTCTGCAACAGCCTGATGCTGGAGGACGGCCCCGCGATCGAGAACCGCGCGGTGCGCTCCAAGCTCGCCAACTGGGCCGTGAAGGCGAGCGGGCTGAAATACACCAGCATGCGCGCGATCTCGGCGCTGTCGAAGGGCGAGCGTCCGGGACCGGAGAATTCGATCGGCAAGCTGGTCGCCGGCTCGATGATCCAGGACGTCGCGACCTATGCGCTCGATCTGCAGGGCGCGGCCGGCGCGCTGAACGGGATTGAGGATGCCGAGGTCGCCGGCAAATTCCAGGCGATGCTGCTGCGCGCGCCGGGCACCCGCGTCGAGGGTGGCACCGACGAGATCATGCGCAACATCATCGCCGAACGCGTGCTGGGCCTGCCCGGCGACATCAGGGTCGACAAGGACGTCCCCTTCAACAAGATCCCGACCAAGGGAAGAGCTTAACCGTCGTTCCGGGGCGGCGCGAAGCGGCGAACCCGGAACTCGAGCGACATAACTTCTAGATTCCCCGATGCGCAACCGCGCATCTGAGGTTCGCGCTGCGCGCGCCCCGGAATGACAAAGAAAAGGAGCCGCCATGAATTTCGATGACACGCCGCAGGAAGCCGAGTTCCGCGCCATCGCCCGCAACTGGATCGCGGCCAATGCGCCGAAGGAGTTCGAAGAGGAGCTCTCGAAGTCGTCGCTCGGCCGTATCAGGCTCGCCAGGCACGACATGGTCGAGGTCGGCAAGGCTTGGCAGAAGAAGAAGGCCGAGGGCGGCTGGGCCTGCTTGCACTGGCCGAAGGAATATGGCGGCCGCGGCGCCACCCCGATCGAGCGCGTGATCTGGCAGCAGGAAGAGGGCGTCTACGGCAAATTGACCCAGCCGTTCCAGATCGGCGAGGGCATGTGCGGCCCGACTGTGATGGCCTGGGGCAGCGAGGATGCCAAGCGCCGCTATCTGCCGAAGCTCGCCTCCGGCGAGGAGATCTGGTGCCAGCTGTTCTCCGAGCCGTCGGCCGGCTCCGACGTCGCGGGGCTGCGCACCCGCGCCGAGAAGAAAGGCGACAATTGGGTCGTCAACGGCCAGAAGATCTGGACGTCAGGCGCGCATTACTCCGACTACGGCCTCCTGATCGCGCGCACCGATCCGAATGTCCCGAAGCACAAGGGCCTCACGATGTTCTTCCTCGACATGAAGAGCCCCGGCGTCGAGGTGCGGCCGATCAAGCAGGCCAACGGCATGCAGGAGTTCAACGAGGTCTATTTCACCGACGTCGTAATCCCGGACAGCCAGCGGTTAGGGGCGGTCGGCGAGGGCTGGAGCGTGTCGCTGACCACGCTGATGAACGAGCGCATGTCGATCGGCGCGCGGCTCGCCACCGGCGTGCCCGAGATGTTCGAGTTCTGCTCCAATTTGATGCTGGAGGACGGTCTTGCGATCGACGATCCGGCGGTGCGCTCCCGACTTGCGAGCTGGGCGGTGAAGGCGAGCGGGCTGAAATACACCAGCTACCGCGCCATCTCGGCGCTGTCGAAGGGCGAGCGACCGGGCCCGGAAAACTCCATCGGCAAGCTCGTCTCCGGCCTGATGCTGCAGGATATCGCGACCTATGCGATGGACCTTGAAGGCGCGGCGGGCAGCCTCACCGGCACCGATGAGGAGCAGGCCAACGGCCAGTTCCAGCAGATGCTGCTGTCGTCGCCCTCGATGCGCATCGCCGGCGGCACCGACGAGATCCTGCGCAACATCATCGCCGAGCGCGTGCTGGGCCTGCCCGGCGACATTCGCGTCGACAAGGATGTGCCCTACAACAAGATCCCGACCAAGGGGCGGGGTGGTTAGTCGTCATTCCGGGGCGATGCGAAGCATCGAACCCGGAATCTCGAGATTCCGGATTCACGCTTCGCGTGCCCCGGAATGACGAAAAAAGAGGATATATCATGGACGCGAAGACACCGAACCCGCGCTACGCGACCGAGGACCGTATCGGCGCGCTCGAGGAATTGCTCAACGAGCGCTACTCGGTGCGCGCGTTCCAGCCGCGCGAGGTGCCGCGCGAGGTCATCGAGCACATTGTGTCGACCGCGCAGCGCACCGCATCCTGGTGCAACAGCCAGCCTTGGCAGGTGCTGATCGTCTCCGGCGAGGCCAAGGAGCGGTTTCGCAAGGCGATCTATGCCGAGGCGTCGCGCGGCCTCGGCGAGGATTACGACTTCACGCCGCCGCGCGAATATGTCGGGGTCTATCTGGAGCGCCGCCGCGAAAGCGGTTTCCAGCTCTACAACACGCTCGGCATCGCGCGCGGCGACAAGGCGGCCTATGCAAAACAGGCGCTGGAGAACTACAATTTCTTCGGCGCGCCGCACATTGCCGTGATCCACACCAATGAGCCGCTCGGCATCTATGGTGCGATCGACTGCGGCGGCTATGTCTCGAACTTCATGCTGGCGGCGCAGGCGCTCGGGCTCGGCACCATCCCGCAGGCGGCGATCGCGCGCCATTCCGGGCTGATCCGTCGTCATTTCAACCTGGCCGACGATCGCCGGGTTGTCTGCGGTATCTCGTTCGGCTATGCGGATCACGCGCAAAAGGTGAACAGCTACCGCACGTCGCGCGCGACCGTGGAAGACACTGTCACATTCGTCGATGTATAATTTCCTCAAGGCGGGAAGGTCGGTTCACTCCCCGCCGAGGACAAGAAAAGCTACAAAGAAACGACAAGAACAAAAATGGCGAATAACGCCTCCCTGACGCCGGCTGAGATCAGCTGGCAGCTGCACCGTCTGCCTGCACTCGAGCGCGACGCGTTCATCGCCGCGCATTACCTGGGACAGGGCGTTGCCTGGAAGACCCGCTTCTTCGACGCGATCGACTGGGGCGCGGGCTCGGTGCTGCAATTCAGCTTCCTGCAACGCGGCTGGCATCGCCATTCGCGGCTCGACAATCCGATCTATGCCTATATCGACATCGAGCAACATCCGGAAACCCGCGGCCTGCGTCGCGGCCGGCGGATCGATCTTGAGGGCACGATCAAGGGCGTCGACTTCGTGACCGGGATTACGCTGACGCTGGAGCGGTTCGAGATCCTGCCGGTCAATTTTTTCGACCGCTTCGTGATCAGCTCCGACAGCCGCTACTAGCAAGCAGCGAACCGCAGACTCTGCTCCACCTCGCCCGCGCGCGGGGAGAGGTCGGAACGCATCGTTAGATGCGTTCCGGGTGAGGGGGCTCAGCAAGCGCAGCTATCACCGTATGCGCGGAGACAGCCTCTCACCCCAACCCTCTCCCCGTAAGAACGGGGCGAGGGAGCGCACTGCTCCTGCGGCTCCATTCAACCCAATCTCATTACGCTTCAGCGTCCCGCCACCGCGCGGCGGGCTGGCGCGTCGGCATAGCGCGCGGCCATCGCGCCCGTCAGCTCGGCCATCTTCTCGCGCAACTCTAACGGCGCGACCACTTCGGCCTCGGCGCCGAGCCGCAGCAGCTCGGTCGCCGCATGCCACACCGTCTTGCCGACCGGCATGGTGGCGAGCCGCCAGCCGTCGGCGTCGGTGCCATCAGTGAGCCGCATCCGCGCCTTCACGTAAGGGTGGGCCAGCGCATCGAACAGTTTCAGCCCGAGCGGCGACAGCCGCACCGTGGCCTCGTTCGGATGCAGCTCGGCCTCCAGCCGCTCGATCGAGGCGCGCCAATAGGCGGCGAGGTCGAACTCCGCCGGCCACGCGAACGGCGTCTCCAGCGCGGTGCAATCCAGTACGCGCGCGACGCGGTAGGTGCGCACATTGCCGTCGACGAGGCCGGCGAGATACCAGCTGCCGCCCTTCAGCACGAGGCCGAGCGGCGCCACGCGCCGCCGCTTCTCGGCTTTCCAGCTCTGGTAGCGGATCTCGAGCATGGTCTCGCGCAGCACGGCGCCGGCGATGGCGCGCAGATGCTCCGGCTCCTCGGTCTCGCCGAACCAGCCGGGCGCGTCGAGATGGAAGCGCTGCTGCATCCCTCTCACGTTGGGCCGCAGGTTCTCCGGCAGCGCCGCCATCAGCTTGGTCTGCGCCGCCACCATCGCGGCATCGAGGCCAAGCGCGGCGGCGGGCCCCGGGAGACCGGCCATGAACAGCGCCTCGGCCTCGCCCTGCGACAGGCCGTTGAGCCGGACGCGATAGCCGTCGAGCAGGCGATAGCCGCCCTCGGCACCGCGGTCGGCATAGACGGGAACGCCGGCGGCGGCGAGCGCGTCGATGTCGCGGTAGATCGTGCGCACCGAAACCTCGCAGGCCTCCGCAAGCTCAGGCGCGGTGACCTGCCCCCGCGCCTGCAGGGTGGTGAGGATGGAAAACAGCCGGCTCGCGCGCATGGCTGGATCATACCTGACACAAGATGTCAGGTATAGGCGGACATAAGGAGGCCATGCCCCCGACGGCGCAAGGAGACCCGCCATGACCACCACTACCGACCGCGTCACGCTGTATTATTCGCCGCAAAGCCGCGCCACCGGCACCCGCGTGCTGCTGGAGGAACTCGGCGCGCCGTATAACCTGCACGTCCTGAACATGAAGGCCGGCGAGCAGCGCAAGGACGCCTATCTCGCCATCAATCCGCTCGGCAAGGTGCCGGCGATCCGCCATGGTGACGCGCTGGTCACCGAGCAGGTCGCGATCTTCATCTATCTCGCCGATCTGTTTCCGCAGGCCGGCCTGACGCCGGCGCTGAACGATCCGCGCCGCGGCCCGTATCTGCGCTGGATCGCCTATTACGGCGCATCGTTCGAGCCGGCCGTGATCGACCATTTCATGAAGCGCGAGCGCGCGCCGATCACGCAGTCGCCCTATGCCGATTACGACACCATGCTGGGCGCGCTGGAATCGCAACTGGCAAAGGGGCCCTATCTGCTCGGCGAAGAGATCACGGCGGCCGACATCCTCTGGGGCATCGCGCTCTCTTGGACCATGATGTTCGGCATCGTGCCGAAAAGGGACGTGTTCGTCCGCCATGCCGAGCGCATCGCCGCGCGCCCGGCCTTCCAGCGGATATCGAAGGCTGACGACGAGATGGCGGCGCAGCATGCCGCGGCCGCCGGGGTGTGATACGGATCGGGCCGATGGCGAAAGTCCTGCACAGCACCAACTGCTTCAACACCCTGATCCGCGTCGCGGAGGACTGCCCGGCGCAGCGCGGCGAGGAGCCGCAGTTGCGCGGCGGCCAGCCGACGGTTGCCGTGCTGCAATACCGGATGATCGCGGGCGCGCCCTACAAGTACACCTCCGACGATGTGGTGTTCGCGACGTCGGCGGCCGGCCGCGTGCTCGATGCGAAAGCAGCGAAGAAGGCGCGCAGCCTCGCCCGCGAGACGTTCTTCTCGCGCGGCCAGGCCTGCATGCGCGCCTCGCCGCTCGGCAAGCGTTTCGGCTGGGGTGTCCATGCCGACGCCGAGGGCCGCATCGCGCTCTACGCCGTCGACAGCAAGCGCTACCAGGCACTCGCCGCGGATCCTGACATCGCGCAGGTCCGCGCGATGCGGTCGAAGCGGGCGTGAAGAGGCACTGCTCTCATCCTCCCCTGGAGGGGGAGGATCGGTTCGCATGCAATGCGAACCGAGGTGGGGTGATCTCTCCACTCGGGCACCGTTCGTGCTGAGAGATCACCCCACCCCGTCTCACATTCCGCTGCGCTCCATGTGACCCGACCCCCCCCCCCCCTCCAGGGGAGGGTGAAGGGTGTGCCGTGCGAACAATCGCTAAAACCGCGGCGCCCGCTTCTCGGCGAAGGCCTTGATGCCTTCCTTGATCTCGTCGCCGCGCATGCTGTCGCGGTGGCGGGCGTCGGCGGCGGCTTCATCCAGTGCGCCGCGGGCGAATTCGTTGATTGCGCGCTTCATGCCGGCCATCGCCTTGGGCGCGTTGCCCGCTAAAATCGTCGCGAGCTTGTCGACTTCCTCGTCGAGCAGGTCGAGCGATACCATCGCGGTGAGGTAGCCGATCCGCAGCATCTCCGGCGCCGATATCTTCTGCGCGGTCAGGAACAGCATCCTGGCGTTGTCGACGCCAAGCCGCGTGACGTAGCGCTGGATGCCGCTCTTGTAATAGTGCAGCCCGAGCCGCGCCGCCGGCATGAACATCTCGGCGGTATCGACGCCGATGCGGAAGTCGCAGGCGAGCGCGAGGTCGGTCGAGCCGCCATAGACCCCGCCATTGAGCCGGCAGATCGTCGGCACGCTGAGATCCTCGAGGCGGTTGACCACGACCTCGAACGCCGAACCCGCGCTCTGTTGTTCGCTGGCGCTCACCGCACGCTCGGCGACGGAGTTGAGGTCGTAGCCGGCGGAGAATGCGCGGCCGGTTCCGGTCAGCACCAGCACGCGGATCGCGGGATCGGCCTCGATCCGGTCGAACAATGTCAGCAACTCGCCGAGGTCCTCGGCCTGCAGGCGGTTGAGATGCTTCGGCCGGTTGAGGCGGATCGTTGCGCGTGCGCCCGCGATTTCGAGCACGGGTCCGCTGGCGGTGTCGGCCGCGTCAGCCATCTTGGTCTCCATCATTATTGATTCTCACGTTCGCGCCGCTTGGCCTCGGCGTCGATGGTCTCGGCGAGATCGGGATGCCTTGCCATCAACAGGCGGAAATCGACCAGGTCAAGCACCAACAGCCTGGTCACCTTGCTGGTCGAGACGCTGGCGCCGCGCTTGGTGTTGCCTAGCAACGCCATCTCGCCGAAGAACTCGCCTTCGCCAAGCTTCACCTTGCGCCCGGGCAGGTCGACCTCGACCTCGCCGGCGGCGACGAAATACATGCAGTCGCCATTGGTGTCCTTGCGGATGATCATGGTGCGCGGCGGCAGGTCCATGGTCCGCAGCATTTGGGTGACGTCGGCGATCGCGGCCGGGCCGAGATGCGCGAAGAACGGCACCTTGCTGACGGTCTCCCAGGTTCTCAAGAAATTGTCGCGGCGGGTTTCGGCGGCAAAACCGGTCGCCAGGATACCGGTCCACAGCCCGAACACGCCGAGGCCCGAGATCATCACCATGGCGGCGACCACGCGGCCGAGCGGGGTGATCGGCACCACGTCGCCGTAGCCGGTCGTGGTCAGCGTCACCACCGCCCACCACAGCGCCGCCGGCACGCTGCCGAAGGTCTGCGGCTGGACGTCCCGCTCCAGGAAATATTCCGCAACGGAGGCCAGGAACACCACCATCAGGAAGATCACGAGCACGCTGAGCAGCGGCCCGGATTCCACCACCAGCACGCGCCGGAGCTGGCGCAGGCCGGGAATGCCCGGCACCACCTTGAGCACCCAGAGCACGCCGAGCAGCCAGGCGGTTTTCGGCTCGACTCCGGACAGCAAGGCCACCGGCACGGCCAGCGCGCCGATCGCGTCGACCACGCCGGCGCTGGACAGCGCGTAGAACCAGAATTTGCCCTGCCGGCCCATGTGGCGCAGCCGCACCAGCCATTCGAATACGAAATAGGCAAGGCAGGCCCACAGCAGCGCATCCACCCAGCGCGGCGCCGCGTCATGGGCCGGCGCGACCGTCAGCAGCGTCATCATGGCGACACCGGCCGCGACGGCGACATAGGCCGCCGTGGTCATGTTGCGGCCGGCGGTGGCGGAAACGAAGCGCGTCAGGGCCGGAAGGACGAGCCGCTTGGACATCGGAACGAAGCTTGCCTGTCGATGAATTGCTGGAATTGAGGCCCTGCGAACGGCAGAGCCGATGTCACAACGTGCCCCTCCCGGTTGAGGCCGTCAACGCGCAGGCCATGGCGGGATGCTCGCGGCGGAAGACCGATCAGTTGGACGAAAGGCCTAACCATGTTGGCCCGATTTTGCGCCCGCGAATGTGAGAAATCGGACAAAACGTCGCTTTTTCCCCGTATATCAGGGATGCTGGTTCGCCGATGCGACCTTGGCCGGAATGAAGCGACTAATAAGGCGATCTTATTCACTTCTTGAGAAATTGGTTGGTTTCCGATGGATACCTCACATCTCGCGGAGCACGCAGGCGCCGCCGGCAGTTTCTTCGCATCGATCTTCGTGGTTGCCACGCTGTCGATGCGGACCATGATCCCGTTGCGCGTCTTCGCCATCCTGACCAACATCATCCTGATCGCGACCGCCGTCCCGACCCACAATTACGCGACGCTGATCCTGCATGCCGTGCTGCTGCCGGTGAACACCTATCGGCTGCACCAGATGCTGCAACTGGTCCGCAACGTGAAGAAATCGGTCAACAGCGATCTGTCGATGGAATGGCTGAAGCCGTTCACGACGGAACGCAAATGCACCGCGGGCGAAGTCCTGTTCTACAAGGACGAGAAGGCCGACAGCATGTTCTACATTGTCAGTGGCCGCTTCCGCCTGGTCGAATCCGGCATCGAGCTGCCGGTCGGCGCCCTCGTCGGCGAGTTCGGCATGCTGTCGCCGTCGAACACGCGAACCCAGACGCTGGAGTGCGTCGAGACCGGCATGGTGCTGTCGGTGACCTATGACCAGGTCGAGCAGCTCTACGTCCAGAACCCGGCGTTCGGCTTCTACTTCCTGCGCCTCGCCAGCGCCCGCCTGTTCCAGAATATCTCGACGCTCGAGCAGCAGCTCGCGCAGCACGCCACCCCACAGGTCGCGGAGCCCAAACCTGCATGAGCCCCGTGACGAGTTCTGGAGGCGCCGCAGTGGCGGATGACGACGGTCTCCTGGCTTCGCTCCGTTACCTCTTTGCCGATATCATCGGCGATGAGGACGAGGGGCCGCCGGTGCTGCCCGACGCCTGCCCGGACCATCTCGGGCCGGCCGTCACCAAGGCCATCGATCTGTTGATCGCCTATCAGAGCACGAGCTACGCCCAGCTCTATATCGACCGGCTCAAGCGCTTCGTCGGCCGCCGCGGCGTTGACGACGCCCTGCTTGCCGAGATCGCCCGCCTGATGGCGGAGCGCATGGCCTATGAGGACGCGATCCGCATCGCGCAGCTCAAGCTTGGCGAAGTCAGTGCGGTGGGCGGCCTTGCGGCGCGCTCGGCCGACGACGTCAAGAAGTTTCGCCTTGACGAGTTGATCGACGCCCTGCCGGCGGTGGTCGCCGATCCGGTGCTCGGCGTGCTGGATCAGTTCGGCTGGCGGCGTCGCCGGGTCTCGATCCGCTTCAGCGCGAACAACCGCTTCAGCGTTCGCCGGCTCAGGATCGAAGCGGGCCTGAAGCGCTGGCGGCTGTTCTCGGGACGCTATGCCAGGGAGCGCGTCTGGGTCGAGCGCTGGCTGCACATGATCGACCGCAGCCTGACCAAGCAGCCGAGCGCCGCCCCGGCGGTCGTGCAGACCGCGACCATGATCCAGGGTTACGGCGATCCCTACCGCCAGGGCATCGCGGACTGGCACGTGATCATCGACGGGCTCGCCAAGCCGACCTTCGACGGCGTGCTCGTGCTCCCCGACCTTGCCGGCGCCATTGCGGAAGCGCGCGCTGCCACCATGCCCGATCCGCGGCAGGCAGCGCTGAAGCGCAAGATCGCGGAGATCCGCGCTCGGGCGCCGGCGGTGTCGTAAGAACCTTCGCCGTCATTGCGAGGAGCGAAGCGACGAAGCAATCCAGTTCCCCGCTTGCGGCGCTGTGGATTGCTTCGCTTCGCTCGCAATGCAGCGGGAATCTGCCGAAGCTATCTACTGCTTGATGTGCGGCGGCTCGTCGTAGCCGCGACGGCTGGAATAAAACAACAGGCCCATCAGGCCGATGCAGACCGCGGCCAGAAGCGCAATGCCGATCGTAAACACCACGATGCCGTAGGTCGGCACCGGAGCATCCACGGTCAGGCCTTCATAGGCGTAGGCGCCGACGGCGGCCAAAAAGGCCAGCAGGCCGATACTGATTGCAATGCGCATGCGTAGCTGCCTCTGCTGAGGGCCGAGGGCAACAGGCACTTACGCCGGTTTTCACGCCGCGGCGGTGGCCTTGGCCAACGCCTGCCGTCCGGCTTCGGTCAGCTCGGAAAGCGTCGTCCTGCCGCTCTTGGCGCATTTGATGATGTATCGGGCAACGCGGCGGCGGGTGTCATGTTCCTCGCCGTGAGGTGCGTCTGCGCAAACGCGATCGAGCGCAACGTTCATGGCGAAGAGCGTGCGTGAGTCAAACCGTTCCTCGATCATCGCAGCTCTCCTTTGCGACTCGCGGCTACTTGCGGAACGTCAGCCATTCGCTGACTTCCATCACCGTCTCGGTCTGTCTGGCCTTCTTCATCAGCATTTCGCGTTCCCGTCCCGGCGGCAGCTTGCGTGCCGCAATGCGCGAATCTTCGGCGAATTTTTGCAAGCGGTTTTCGAACGATCCGGGAGGCCGCGACCTGTTGCGCTTCTTCTTGATCATGCCGTCTCCGAGCTGGAACCAGCAATACTAGGCTTGTTCCCCGGATGCCGTCGTTAACCCATGACATCGGTCGAATTGAAAAAACGCGCGCCGGAAATTGCGACCCAAAATCGGGACCTGAGATCGCGACCCGGGATCGCGAAGATCGCAGGAACGATCTTCGGCGCTCTGCGTAACACCCGTGCGTTCGCTGCTTTGCTCCCCGAAAGGCGGTGGACCACTCCGGTGACGGGCCTCGGCGAATTTGATCGCCGGGGCCCGCATGTCTTCAGGCAAGGCAGCCAAGGCAACAAGAAGGACATAAGCAGTGGCACATTCCAATCAGGGTATCGTCAAAGACGACAAGGGGCAGGAGCAGCCGGCCGACAAGCAGCGCGCGCAGGCCGCGCACAAGACCGACCCGCGAAAGTCGAATGCGCGCGAAGCGACGCGTGATCCGAAATTGAACGATGCCGACAAGACACTGGGATCCGGCATGACATCGGACGACCGGGGCGATCCTCCAACGGGCTGAACGGCGTTCTGCTTTTGCAGCAATCGCGGCAATGCGGCAGGAACGATGACCCGGGTTGACCGTTGGCGTCGAGGGATCAATGGAGAATCGACATGGCGATGGACGAGAAGGAGGTCGGAAACCTGATCGGCAGCGACAAGGTCGAGGGCACCGCGGTCTATGGCTCCGACGAGCGCAAGATCGGCTCGATCGAACGGGTGATGATCGACAAGAAGAGCGGGCGGGTGTCTTACGCCGTGCTCGGTTTCGGCGGCATTCTCGGTCTCGGCAACGACCATTATCCGCTGCCCTGGCAGTCGCTCAAATACGATACGAGGCTGGGCGGCTATGTCACCGGCGTCACCGAGAGCCAGCTGCGCGGCGCGCCGAAATACGGCAGCGAGCGCGAGTGGAATTGGTCCGATATCGGCACCACGCGCGCGGTGAACGACTACTACGGCGTGCCGTTCGTCTGAACGTCCCTTAGACGTCCCCCTGAGCCGGGGGATCCGTATTTCACCGGTGGTACCACCGGGCGTCGAGGTGTGCGTGATGCTCGGGGATGTAACCGTCGCATCCTTGGGACGTCTGTACACTAGTGAACATACCTCAATAACTGTGCAAGGTAACATACGTAATTGAAGTCGGTCCTGCAGTTGCCCGATTAAACATGCGGGAGACCAATCGTTGGCGTCGCTAGTCCGGAAATTGGAGCAGTTTGCACGGCTTTCGCCGGTAGACCAGGTTCTTCTCAATCGCGCGTCTACCGAGCGCGTCCGCCATTTTGGTCCGCGGGTCGACATCGTCCGCGAGGGCGAGAAGCCGAAGGACGTCCATCTGATCCTGTCCGGCTGGGCCTATCGCTACAAGCAGCTCGAGGACGGCCGGCGTCAGATCGTGGCCTTCTTCCTGCCCGGCGACATTTGCGATGTGAACGTCTTCATCCTGCGCGAGATGGATCATTCGATCGGTACCGTCACCGCAGTGTCGATCGCCGACCTCTCCCGCGAATTCTTCGACAAGGTCGCAGCCGGACATCCGCGCATCGTGACCGCGTTCTGGTGGGAAACCCTGGTCAACGCGGCGATCCAGCGCGAATGGACCATGAGCCTCGGCCAGCGAACGGCGCTGGAGCGGATGGCCCATCTGCTGTGCGAGATCTGGCTCCGGCTGCGGGCCGCAGGCCTGACCCAGGGCGACAGCTGCGATTTCCCGCTGACCCAGGGCGATCTCGCCGATGCCACCGGGCTCTCCAAGGTTCACGTCAACCGAACGCTGCAGGAATTGCGCGCCGGCGGCCTGATCGTACTCAAGGGAAAGACCCTGGTCGTCCCCAATCTCGAGCGGCTGATGCACGCCGGCCTGTTCAACCCGAACTACCTGCATATGGATCACGAGGGACGGCAGCTCGACGCCGCTGCGACGCCGACGGACGCGGCGGTCGGGTGATAAGCGCTGCGCTCCGGTGCATGTCGAGAGCGTGCCGATGTATGGTTCACCGGCCGTTCAACATACGCGGTGTCGTCCTGGGGAAAGCCAGGACCCATTACCCCAAGTCTCAATTGTTGCGCGATGCTGGGGCCGCGATCCCGTTCATCAGCGAAAGCGGTGGTAATGGGTCCTGGCTTTCGCCAGGACGACAGTGGTGCATGCGGCGCGATCGCAGGGACGACAGTTGTATCTGTGGCGTGACCAACGGCTTGGTTCACCCATTGGCCGCCTTCACCACCACGAGGTTCTCGTCCGGCGTCGCCGGGTGGCGCTTGAGGTGATCGCGGCGCAGTGCGATCTCGTCGCGGACCAATTCGTAGCCGAGCTTGAACGTGTCCATTCCGTCGCCGGAAACGGTGCCGTCGCGCAGGCCGGTCACCGCGCCGCGCAGGATCGCCTCGAGCTCATCCTGCAATTCGTCGAGATGCTCGGCGCAAGTGGCGTGCTCGACGCGCTCGCCGATGTCGAGGATCCTGCCCGCCAGCTCGCTGGCCTTCTCCGGTGCGACGCGGGTGATCTTGGTGTAGATCGCGGCGAAGATCGAGCCGATGATGCTGAGCGCGGCGGCGCCGAGATACATCACGTCGCTGTAGCGATCCATGAACGACTTGGTATCGTCGTTGATGTATTCGGCGGCGCCCTGATGGGCGACGATGAAGGCGTCCTTGTCGGTCGCCGCCGGCTCGATCTTGGAGGCAAAGCCGTCGTCGAGCGCGAGCTCCGACTTGTTCTCATAGATGATGCGCGCGAGCTCGGCGGCTGTCGTCGTGGACATCGAGGATTGCGCGACCAGCAGCCATTCCAGCCCGATGGTGTCGACCTCGTCATCGGGGATCGCCGGCGAGGACGACAGCATGCCGGTCGAGACCGTCTCCTCCGAAATCGCCGGGTATTTGCGCGCCAGCGCCTTGGCCGCGTCGATCGCATTCAGCGTGAAGCCGCCGGCGCGCTTGGCATATTGCTCGTAGGTCTTGTCCTTCACGATCTTCGAAGCATGCTCGATCGCGATCACGGCGGCAAAGCCGGAGGCGAACAGCTTGTCGAAAGGTGTGTTCGGCGGCGCCTGCTGTACCCGCTGCGCCGCGTCGGGGCTGTCCGCAATCTCGAGCGCGCTGCGGACGAAATTGACGCTGTTCTCGCCGTCGCCGACGACCGCGATCCGCTTCTTCTTGAGCTCGCTCAGCGATTTGATCTTCTTGCCGCCGGGGCTGAGCACCAGCACCACGTCATGCTCGAGGATCGCGATGGCGCGGGCACGCGGCGGCACCCTTGCGTCGGTACGCAGGATGGCAAGCGAGGCGTCGCGGCGATCGAATTGCGCCAGCGCCCTGGCGTTGTCGGGGTTCGGCGCGATCTTCAGCCGCAGCCGCGACGAATTGTTCTTCAGCACGGTGGCGAGCTTGGCGGCGAATTTCGCCTCCGGGCCCTTGGCATCGCCGACCGCGAACACCAGCAATTCGGAATTGCGCAGCCAGAGCCGGCCGCCGATCACGGTGACCGCGCTCAGGAGCAGCGTCAGCAGGGTGAAGACGATGATCTGCGCGCGGTTGGTCTTGACGACCGGTTTGGCGACCGGAGGGCTCGGCGGCGGCAGCGGCGCAGGCGAGGGGGCTTCGGCACTCATGGCTGATTACCTGGCTCATCACCCGTCCGGGACGGCCCGTTGCCGCGACCCGATCGGCGCGGCGCTGCCCGGTGAATCCGTAAATGGCTATAAAAGAAAGAAAATTTCCTATGTTGCCGACGATATACCTCCCCGGGGGGAATGCAAACCGGCCGCCGGCCGTAACCTTAATCTCGGCCGGCCTGCGCCGCGATGCCACATGACCATTGCCACTATCGACGGTCGGAGCGAGATGTGTTTTTCGAGGAGGCGCAGGTGCATTCCGGCGCCGGAGATGTCATAAATGAGACACGCTTCGGTTTGCGGAATTGTGCTGACGGCCTGACCCGGATTTCTTGCAATCACATTCATCGAAGTAAAAGGGCGTCAGCTTGTTGTTTCCCTCCATGTCATCGTCGGTGTCGGTTGGTGCCCTGGTGGGATGGATGTCGCTTCTCACCGCAAAGCACATCATCGCCGACTTCATGCTGCAGAACGCCTGGATGGCGATCGGAAAGGACCAGAAGACCGGCTGGGCGCTGCCGCTGCTGGCGCACTGCCTGGTCCATCTCGCGGTCGCGCTGGCGCTGATCCTGGTGGTGGCGCCGCGGTTCTGGTATGTCGCCTTCATCGACTTCGTGATCCACATCATCGTCGATCGGGCCAAGGGCATCTGCGCCTCGCATTTCGGCGTGACGCTGGAATCCGGCCACCCCTGGTTCTGGACCCTGATCGGGGTCGACCAGGCGCTGCACCACCTCACCGGCTTCGCGCTGTCGATCTACATGGCCGCGAACTGAGCGGCTCGCGCGCACCTTTCCTCCCGTCCTGAACCACGAATCCAGCCGGGTTGCGGCGGGCGGATGTGATTCGCGCGCAACGGGCAAGACCCTCCGGAAGCGACCGGAGGCCGTGGTTAACCTTTCGTTAGAGGATTACGCGGCATCTTCCCGATCGAGGGGGATTTGCAAATGTTTTCAAGCCGCGACGCCTTCGAGAACGATGCCTGCCCGGTGGCCGACGATCTGCTCGGCCAGATGTATCGCGCCAATCCGAACGGGCTCTCGTTGCTGGTTGCCAATGTCGCGCCCGATGTCAGGGCGAGGCTCGCGCTGTTCTGCTATCGCCGCAGCCATCTGCACGCGCTCGCGGTCGCGATCGCGTCGAGCTGCAGCGAGTGGGAGCTGGCGAATTCAGGCGGCCGTGTCGGCTCGACGCTCTACGCGCTGTCGCGCGAGCCGGCCCGCGCCGCCACCGTTTCGCATGGTGGCCGCAAGCCGATCACGCTGTCGACCAAGCCGCTGACGACCTTCGCGCCGATCGTCGATGACGAACTCGACGACGAGGACGTCAGCGACAGGGTCACGGCGTAACGTCTGGTTAGATCGGCTGCGCGCTCGCGATGAGCGGCAGCCCGTGCCGGCGCCGCGCCATCGCGCATTCCGCGTCGCCCGGCTGGCAGGTCCGGCATACTTCCGGCCGCACCGCATAGACTTCGCAGCGCGTTGCTTCTCCGACCCGGCCCGCTAGCGCCGAGCAGCGATCGCCCTCGCAGCGCATGCCTGATTGTCGCGCATTGACGAATTGCGGTGGGATCAGATCGAGCTGCGCGTCGTCCTCGATGGTGAAGCGCGGCCAGTTCTCCGAATAGCTGCAGCAGGCGCCGCAGGACTGGCAGGGGCTTGTGTCGGTCGCGTTGTCGGCCATCACGTGTCCCTCGGCGCTTCCCAGACCAGGCTGCGCCGCCAGCGCGCCCTGAGCAGGTCGCGCCGCTCCGGATACTTCTCGTCGTGATAGACCGCCGTGACCACGCGGTCGGTGCGGAAGCTGCGGAAATCCTTGCGCAGCTCGCACCAGGCGGCGAGCAGCCGCACCGCCTCGTGATAGCCGACCGCGATCGGCCAGATCGTGCGCTCGCTATCGCGGCCATGCTCGTCGCGATAGTTCAGCGTGATCTTCTTGCCCTCATGGATCTGGCTGCGGGTCCTGACCATGTCGATGCGGTCGGGCTCCCGGTTCCAGGCCGAGCGGGCCCGGCTCGCCGGCTCCAGCACGAACGGCCGCAGCCGGTCGGGCACGGTCTCGGCGATCTTGGCCATCAGGTCCTCGGCCGCGCGCGCCAGCGCGGGATCGGCGTGGCCGACCACCCATTGCGCGCCGAGCACGCAGGCCTCGATCTCGTCGGGTGTCAGCATCAAGGGCGGCAGGTCGAATCCCTTCTCCAGGATGTAGCCCATGCCGGCCTCGCCGCGGATCGGCACCCGCTGCTCGATCAGGCTGGCGATGTCGCGATAGATCGTCCGCTTCGATGTCTCGAGCTCGGCGGCGATTGCATCGGCAGTCAAAGGCTTACGGGTGCGTCGGAGCACCTGGATGATCTGAAACAGCCGGTCGGCGCGTCTCATGGCAACTCTCTCGATCGCTCTCTTGGCACGTGTCTTGTCGAGTGTCTCGGTAGCTGTTTTGGCAGCCGTCTTGACGAGTGTCTTGACGGGTCTCGTCGTCTCTCGGTGCGCAGGCTTTTCTGGGTCCCGTCCGGCTGCTGCTGACAGCATGTTGGCAGCAGGTGGGGGCTATATCAGGACAACACCTCAAGTGAAGGGAATTTGTCCATGACGAATCTTGACGAACTCGGTTTCCGGCAGGCGCAAGGCTTTGCGCTGGAACAGCTGGTCACGGTCTACTCCACCTCCGGCGACCTGCGCTGGGCCCTGGTCGCGCTGATCGCACAGTCGATCAGCACGGTCTGGTCCTACGGGCGGGCACGGCTGGTCAAGCGCGTTCGCGGGGCGGTTCGCCGCCTCGCACCCGCCGGCCCGTTCGACAGTGAATGCCACTACTGCTGACACCATGCTGGCAGCAGGGGACGGCTAGCTTCAATTCACGACCACAGGCGATCGGGAGCTTCACATGATTACGCTTTTTGGCTTTGGCACGGGCTTCGGCTTGCCGGAAATCAGCCCCTTCGTGACCAAAACCGAGGTCCAGCTCAAGATGGCCGGGCTCGACTATCGCAAGGAGAAGGCGATGCCACCGGCCTCTCCCAAGGGCCAGCTGCCGTTCATCGTCGACGACGGCGAGACGATCGCCGATTCGACCTTCATCCGCGCCCATATCGAGGGCAAATACGGCTTCGATTTCGACGCGCCGCTCAGCCTGCAGGCGCGCGCCCAGGCCTGGGCCTTCGAGCGCATGATCGAGCATCACGTCTACTGGGCGCTGGTCGGCGCGCGCTGGGTCGACGACACCAATTTCGCCAAGGGGCCCGCGCATTTCTTCGACGGCGCGCCCGACCATATGCGCGACAAGATGCGCGAGGACGCCCAGTTCCGCGTTGCCGAGAACTATCTGCTGAGCGGGCTTGGCCGTCACGGACCGGACGAAGACGTCGATCTCGCGATCCGCTCGCTGTTCGCGCTGTCTGTGCAACTCGGCGACAAGCCGTATCTGATGGGCGATGCGCCGTGCGGCACCGATGCCACCGCGTTCGGCGCGCTGGCGGGAATCCTCACCCCGTTCTTCGATTCGCCGCTGCGCGAGCGCACCGAGAAGTTCGACAATCTCACCGCCTATGTCGGCCGGATGATGCGGCAATACTATCCGGAATTCGCCTGGGCGCCGCTGCAGCAGCAGGCGGCCTAAAGCGCGATCGCGCTTTAGGTTTAGTTCGGGGCATGATCCTTTCGGAAAACCGCTTCGCACTTTTCCGGATCATGCCTAAGCCGGCGCGGCAGGAGCGGGCTGGCCCTTCAATGCGGCCAGCTCCGCCTCGAGCTCGGCGATGCGCTGGTCGCGCGAGGCCAGCGCTGCCGCCACATCGGCCGCGTCGAACTTTTGCGGAATGTGCTGCGGGCAGTTGGTGTCCCACGCCGTGACCTTGAACAGGATCACCTGCTCGGGCCGCGCCCGGTAGCCCTGCGGCATCAGCGTGCGGGTCAGCGCCGGATCGTCCTCCACCACCTTCGCCTCGCCCCACAGCTTGACGCGGCGGCGGTGCGCGTAATCCATCACGAAGATATAGGCCTTGGCATTCTCCGAGAGATTGCCCTGGGTGATGAACTGGCGATTGCCGCTGTAGTCGGCGAACGCGATGGTGTGCTTGTCGAGCACCTTGATAAAACCCTTCGGTCCGCCGCGATGCTGGATGTAGGGCTGGCCGTCGGCCGAGGCGGTCGCGAGATAGAAGCTGTTCACCTCGCCGAGGAAGCCGGCGAGGTTCTCGTCGATCTCGCTGCGCCAGCCGCCATGTGCCTCGACTTCGGCGTAGGTGGCGCGTGAGCCCTTGCGGGTCTGGATCGCCTTCACCGCCGGACTGAATGCGACGTCGCTCGCATAGCTGTGACCATCTGACATCGGAGCCTCCCGTGACGGGCGCCTGAGTGGTTGTCCTCGCCGCTCAAGATGGACATTCCCAGATCGTAAGCAATCTTGTGCATTGACACTTCACTGTTGCCGATTATGCAATAGTGCCATGGACCGGATCGACGCCATGCAGGCCTTCGTCGCGGTGGCGGACCTCGAGGGGTTCGCCCCCGCCGCCCGCAAGCTCGGCCTGTCGCCGTCCGCCATCACGCGGCTGATCGCGGCGCTGGAGGAGCGGCTCGGCGCGCGGCTGCTGCAGCGGACCACGCGGCAGGTGACGCTGACGGACGCCGGCTCGCGCTATCTGGAGCGGGCGCGCCGGATCCTCGCCGATGTCGAGGAGGCCGAGGACGCGGTGGAGAACGAGCGCACCCGCCCCGAGGGGCGGCTGGTGATCTCGGCACCGTTCGGCTTCGGGCGGCTCCATGTCAGCCCGGTGGTGAGCGCCTATCTGAAGCGCTATCCCGGCGTCGGCGTCGACCTGCGGCTGTCGGACCGCAGGATCAATCTGGTCGAGGACGGCGTCGACCTCGCGGTCAGGCTCGGGCACCTGCCGGATTCGACGCTGGTGGCGCGGCATGTCGGCCGGATGCGCCGCATCGTGGTGGCGTCGGCCGGCTATCTCAAGCTTCGCGGCAGGCCGAAGCGGCCGGCGGACCTCACCGCCCACGACACGATCCAGTTCGGCGCCATGACCGCGACGCCGGATTGGCGCTTCATGGAGGATGGCCGCGAAGTCCGCATCACCCCTACGCCGCGCTTCACCAGCAACAGCTCGGACGCCGCCATCCAGTACGCCGAGCAGGACGGCGGACTGACCCGGGTGATGGCCTACCAGGCGGCCGAATCGCTGAAGGCGCGGCGGCTCCAGATCGTGCTCGCCGAGTTCGAGCAGCCGGCTGTGCCGATCCACGTCGTCTATCCGACGACGCGGCTGTTGTCGGCCAAGGTGCGGACCTTCATCGATCTCGTGACCGAGGTCACCGACTGGTATTTCGACTAGCTCACCGGCGGCTTCTTCGGCACCACGCGGAAGGTGCCGTTGGCGCGCGCGATGGTCACCCCGTCGGCCTTGATCAGGCTCTGCGCGAAGCAGATCGTGCTGCCGGTCTTGATCACGTCGCTCTCGATCGCGAGCCATTGCCCGACCTTGGCGGAGCCTACGAAATCGACCGCGAGCGAGATCGTCACGAACGAGGTGGTCCAGCCGGTCGCCTGGCCGCAGCTATAGCCCATCGCGTTGTCGGCAAGGGCTGCGATCAGGCCGCCATGGATCAGGCCGCGGCCGTTGGTATGCGGCCTCGCCAGCCGCAGGCCGATGATGACGGCACGCTCGGTCTTCTTCTGGTAAAGCGGCTCCCAGGGCTCGGTGAGCGGGCTCTTGCGGAACAGCGGCTCGAAGCCTTGAGGGACGTCTTGGGGATTGTCGGGCACGACTTGCGTATCGGTGGTCATCTGAAGCTCGCATATGACGTTGGGTTGACGCCATTGAACGCGATGTCGATGACGGTTTCACCGCCTACAAAGTTTTAAACGGGATTTGCACGGCTGTTTGAAGCGGCCCGGCTCGTCATCACCCGCGAAAGCGGGTGATCCAGTATTCCAGAGACCGCACCGCATGAATCGAGAAGCCGCGGCGTACTGGATACCCCGCATGCGCGGGGTATGACGACGGAGATTGCGAAGAGGATGCTGCTCGACAAAAGCATCCGCGACTTATCTAGAACGGCAGCCCCACATAATTCTCCGCCAGCGAGGTCGAGGCCGCCTTCGAGCTGACGAGGTAGTCGAGCTCGGCGATCTGGATGCGCGCGGCGAATTCGCCCTCGTCGGGGAATTTGTGCAGCATCGAGGTCATCCACCAGGAGAAGCGCACCGCCTTCCAGACCCGCGCCAGCGCGCGTCCCGAATAGGCATCGATGCCGGCGGAGGATTTCTCGTCGTAGTATTCGCGCAGCGCCTGCGACAGATAATGCACGTCGCTGGCGGCAAGGTTGAGGCCCTTGGCACCGGTCGGCGGCACGATGTGCGAGGCGTCGCCCGCCAGAAACATGCGGCCGAACCGCATCGGCTCGGCGACGAAGCTGCGCAGCGGCGCGATGCTCTTTTCGATCGAGGGGCCGGTGACGATCTCGTCGGCGGCCTTCTGGTCGAGGCGCCGCTTCAATTCGTCCCAGAACCGCTCGTCCGACCATTGGTCGACATGATCGTCGAGCGGGCACTGCACGTAATAGCGGCTGCGGTGGGACGAGCGCATCGTGCACAGCGCAAAGCCGCGCTCGTGGTTGTTGTAGATCAGCTCCGGCGAGACCGGCGGCGTCTCCGAGAGGATGCCGAGCCAGCCGAACGGATACACCCGTTCGTAGCTGGTGATCGCCGACGCCGGCATGCTGGCGCGGCTGATGCCGTGGAAGCCGTCGCAGCCGGCGATGAAGTCGCAGGCGATCTCGTGGGTGACGCCGTCCTTGACGTAGCTGACGCGCGGATGATCGGTATCGAAATCAAGCGGCTTGACGTCGGCCGCCGAGTAGATCGAGGTCAGGCCGGCCGCCTTGCGGGCATTCATCAGGTCGAGCGTGACCTCGGTCTGGCCGTAGATGGTCACGGTCTTGCCGGTCGATCCATGCAGGTCGATGCGGTGCCGTGCGCCGCCGAACGCCAGTTCGAGACCGTGATGGATCAGGCCCTCCTGGTGCAGCCGGGCAGCGGCGCCGACGCTCTCGAGCAGCGACACGGTGCCTTCCTCGAGCAGCCCGGCGCGAATCCGCCCCAGCACATAGTCCGGGGTCTGCCGCTCAAGAATGATGTTGTCTACGCCGAAAGTATGAAGTAGTTGCCCAAGCAACAGTCCGGCCGGACCTGCACCAATGATTGCTACTTTTGTCCGCAATACCTTGTCCTCCCGATCGGATAGGCTTTTAGCCGGTGCCCGCGCCGGCAACTTGCCAAGGCAACTATATCATATAACGATTTTGGCAAGGCGGATTTGCGCGGGACCCGCGCGTTCGCCGCAGCGCAAGATGCGGTGGCGCGGGACCGGGCGGAGGGTGCGACGAGGCGTCCGCCCGCCGGATTTCATCTTGAATATCCGCGCGAATTAGATAACATGTTAAGTAATGAGCCGGGCACGAAGCCCGTCCTGGAGAGGAGGAGACGTGATGAGGAAGACAATGTTGGCGGTGGTGATGGCCGCCGCCATCGTGCCGGCCGCGGGACCTGCCGTCGCGCAGGACAGGACCGTCAATCTCAAGGTGTCGCTATGGGTGCCGCCGGCGCATCCGCTGGTGCCCGCGACCCAGGCCTGGGCCGCCGACATCGAGAAGGCATCGGGCGGCACCATCAAGGTCACCGTGTTTCCGTCCGAGCAACTCGGCAAGGCGTTCGACCATTACGACATGGCGCGCGACGGCATCGCCGACGTCACCTATGTCAATCCTGGCTATCAGCCCGGCCGTTTCCCGATCGCGGCCGCCGGCCAGCTTCCGTTCACCTTCTCCGACGGCAAGAAGGGCACGCTGGCGCTGAACGAGTGGTATCACAAATATGCGCCGACCGAGATGAAGGACACCAAGCTGTGCTTCGCCTTCATCCACGATCCGGGCGCGCTGCACGGCAAGAAGAAGATCGTGCTGCCGAGCGACCTCTCCGGCGTCAAGGTGCGGCCCGCGCAGAGCACCATCGGCGAGATGGTGAAGATGTTCGGCGGCACCAATGTGCAGGCCTCCGCGCCGGAATCGCGCGACGCGATCGAGCGCGGCGTGGCCGACGAGATCACCTTCCCCTGGGGCTCGATCTTCCTGTTCGGCATCGACAAGGTGGTGAAGTACCACATGGACGTGCCGCTCTATTCGACGGTGTTCACCTACAACATGAACCTCGCCAAATATAATTCGATGTCGGCTGCCCAGAAGAAGGTGATCGACGATCACTGCACGCCGGAATGGGCCTCCAAGGTCACCGACCCCTGGACCGATTTCGAAGCCAATGGCCGCACCAAGATGAAGGCGCTGGAAGGCCACGAGGTCTATCCGCTGACTTCGGATCAGCTCGCCGAGTGGAAGAAGGCGGTCAAGCCGCTGCGCGACAGCTGGGCCGAGGCGGTGAAGAAGGCCGGCGGCGATGCGGCAAAGATCGATGCCGATCTGCAGGCCACGCTGAAGAAGTTCGAGGCGGGGATCTGATCCCGCTCCCCTTCACCTCTCCCCGATTGCGGGGAGAGGTCGGATCGCATCGTCAGATGCGATCCGGGTGAGGGGGTACAGGTCTCACCGCATTCACGACTCGTGGAAGCAGCCCCTCACCCCAACCCTCTCCCCGCAAGAGCGGGGGAGAGGGAGCTCATCGAAGCAACGCATGACGCAATCTGCCGAAGTTTCCCAAGACGGCGCGATCACCGGCCCACCCGAGCCGGCGCGCAAGAATTTCATGGATCGCTTCATCGATTCGATCGAATGGGTCGCGGCCTTCTTCGTTGGCGTCGTCGCGCTCAACACCTTCACCGCGGTGTTCATGCGCAAATTCTTCGCGGTGACGATCCCCGACTACTACAATTTCGGCCAGTTCCTGCTCGGCATCCTGATCTTCTGGGGAATTGCGGCGACGAGCTATCGCGGTACCCACATTACGGTGGATCTGGTCTGGGCCAATGCCTCGCCGCGCTACCAGCGCTGGATCGACATCTTCGCGACGCTGGTGCTGCTGTTCGTGGTGAGCGTGCAGACCTACACGCTGGTCGACAAGGTGATCGACACCAGGAACAGCCATATCGTCACCATGGATCTCGGCGTGCCGGTCTGGCCGTTCTTCCTGGTGTCGTGGATCGGCGACGTCTCCGCGGTGCTGCTGATCGCGATCCGCACCTACCGCCTGATCTTCCATCCGGAAGATATCCATGACGCCAAGATCAAGACCGCGGAGTAGACGGCCATGAGTCTCGACCTCAGTCCCGAGACCGTCGCCGTCATCGGCTTTGTCAGCCTGTTCGTGCTGATGCTGCTCCGTGTCCCCGTCGGCATGGCGATGGGCCTCGTCGGCATCACCGGCTTTGGCTATCTCACCGGCTTCGCGCCGGCGCTCAAGCTGGTCGGCCAGACCACGATGCGCACGGTGACGGATTATTCCTTCGGCGTGATCCCGATGTTCCTGCTGATGGGCGCCTTCGTGTCGGTCTCGGGAATCAGCCGCGAGCTGTTCCGCGCCGCCAACACCTTCGTCGGCCATTGGAAGGGTGGGCTCGGCATTGCGACGATCGCCGCCTGCGGCGGCTTCGCCGCGATCTCCGGCTCGTCGGTCGCGACCGCCGCGACCTTCTCGGCCGTCGCCTATCCCGAGATGCGCCGCTTCGGCTATCCGCAATCATTCGCCGCCGGCGTGATCGCGGTCGGCGGCACGCTCGGAGCGATGCTGCCGCCGTCCACCGTGCTCGCGGTCTACGGCATCATCACCCAGCAGGACATCGGCAAGCTGTTCATCGCGGGCGTGGTGCCGGGCCTGCTCGCGATCCTGATGCATATGATCACGATCGGCATCATCGGCGTGACGCGGCCCGCTTTCCTGCCGGCGGGAAAGAAGGCGTCGTGGCACGAGCGCTTCGTTGCGCTGCGCGACGTCTGGTCGCCGCTGCTGCTGTTCCTGTTCGTGATCGGCGGGCTCTATGGCGGCTTCTTTGTCCCGACCGAAGCCGGCGCGGTCGGCGCGGTGGGCGCCTTCATCATCGGTATCCTCCGCGGCAAGCTGACCAGGGACGGCATCCTGCAATCGCTGCTGCAGGCGACGCGCACCGCGGCCGCCGTGTTCACGGTGCTGATCGGCGCGCTCTGCTTCCGCTATTTCCTCACCATCACCCAGACGCCGCAGCACGTCACTGAATTCCTCACCGGGCTTGGCATCGGCCCCTATGGCGTGCTGGCGCTGATCCTCCTGATGTATCTGGTGCTCGGCTGCCTGATGGACGCGATGGCGATGGTGATCCTCACCGTGCCGATCGTGTTTCCGGTGGTGACCGCGCTCGGCTTCGATCCGATCTGGTTCGGCATCATCATCGTCATGACGGTCGAGCTCGGCCTGATCCATCCGCCGGTCGGTATGAACGTGTTCGTGATCAAGAGCGTCATCAAGGACGTCAACATGTCGACGATCTTTGTCGGGGTGCTGCCGTTCGTCATCACCGACCTGATCCGGCTGGTGATCCTGATCCTGTTCCCGCTGCTCGCGACCTGGCTGCCGCAGCGCATGATTGGTTAGGCCTATGAATCCCGAGCTTGAGACCAGATACGTCTTCACCATCACCGCCCGGATCGCGGAGGTGACGTCCGCCGGCGACATCGGCACCGGCGTCCGCCGCATCATTCCGATCATCGGCGGCGAGGTGAAGGGCGAGAAGGTCAACGGCAAGGTGCTGGCGTTCGGTGCGGACTTCCAGATCATCCGGCCCAATGAGCTGATCGAGCTGGAGGCGAAATATGCGTTCGAGACCGACGACGGCGCCGTCGTCTATGTCGAGAACAAGGGCATCCGCTTCGGGCCGGTCGAGCTGTTGCAGAAGCTGAAGCGCGGCGAGCCGGTCGACCCGAAGCTGATCTATTTCCGCACCGTGCCGAAATTCGAAACCGGCGCCGAAAACTACCGCTGGCTGATGCAGCACATCTTCGTCGGCTCCGCCGCCCGCCACGCCGACCGCGTCGTGATCGACGTGCATCAGGTGCTGTAGCTTCGCACACTTGCCGTCTCACCCGCCGGGATCCGCCACACATTCGGTGTCGTCCCTGCGAAGCAGGGACCCATACTCCGCGGTCTGTGCCGTGAACGGGACTCGTCGTTCCGCCGTCGCGCAGCAATAACCGTTTGTGGTTATGGGTCCCCGCTTTTCGCAGGGACGACGGGTGGAGGGAGCCGCGCGTATCAACTCCATCACCGTCACCCTGAGGAGGCCGCGCAGCGGCCGTCTCGAAGGGTCGATGGCCACCAGCCGTGCGCGCCCATATTGACTCTCCCGCTAATCGTTATAAAACATAACTATTCTGAACGGGAAACAATAACGCCATGGGAAACGCTGCCGGCGAGGGAGACGCCTCGCTGCTCAGGATCGAGACGCGAGGGGCGGTGCTGACGGTCGGGCTGAACCGTCCCGCCAAGCGCAATGCGCTGAACGACGGCATCATCCTGGCGCTGCGGGATTGCTTCTCCGCGATACCGGATGCGGTCGGCGCCGTCGTCATCCATGGCATCGGCGACCACTTCTCGTCCGGCCTCGACCTCTCCGAACTGACCGAGCGCGACGCCACCGAGGGCCTGGTGCATTCCCAGATGTGGCATCGCGTGTTCGACCGCATCCAGTATTGCCGCGTGCCTGTCATCGCCGCACTGAAGGGCGCGGTGATCGGCGGCGGACTGGAGTTGGCTTGCGCCGCGCATATCCGCGTCGCCGAGCCGTCGGCCTATTTCGCGCTGCCCGAGGGCCAGCGCGGCATCTTCGTCGGCGGCGGCGGATCGGTGCGGCTGCCGCGCCTGATCGGCGTGCCCAGGATGGCGGACATGATGCTGACCGGGCGGGTCTATTCGGCGACCGAGGGCGCCGCCTACGGCTTCTCGCAATACCTCACCGAGGCCGACGGCGCGCTGCCGAAAGCGCTGGAGCTTGCCGAGCGCGTCGCCGCCAATGCGCCGCTGACCAACTTCGCCGTGTTGCAGGCGCTGCCGATGATCGCCGAGGCCAATCCGCAGACCGGCCTGTTGATGGAATCGCTGATGGCGACGGTGGCGCAGAGCGACAAGGAAGCCAAGAAGCGCATCCGCGCGTTTCTTGATCGCAAGACCGCCAAGGTAAAGCCGACATGAGCGCCGCGCCGTCTGCGAACACTGCGAGCGCGCATCCGCTGCGCCCGATCTCGTTCGGCAATCCCGACGTTACCGTCGAGCGCCGCGACGACGGCACCATCTATCTCCGACCGAAGCTCAGCCTCGCCGATTTTCCGGTTCGCCTCACCGATCGCCTGCACCACTGGGTAAAGGCCGAGCCGAACCGCGTGTTCATGGCCGAGCGTGCCCCCGGTGGCGGCTGGCGGCAAATCACCTACGCGCAATTGCTCGAGTCTATCAGGCGCATCGCCTCCGCATTGATCGCGCGCGGATTGTCGGCCGAGCGGCCGATCGTGATCCTGTCGGGCAATTCGATCGATCATGCCCTGATGGCGCTCGGCGCGCTCTATGCCGGCGTTCCGTTCTGCCCGGTGTCGCCGGCCTATTCGCTGGTGTCGCGCGACTATGGCAAGCTCAGCTTCGTCATCAAGCTTCTGACGCCGGGCCTCATCTTTGTCGACGATGCCGATAAATTCGCCGACGCGCTGCGTGCCAATATCGGATCCGATGTCGAGATCGCCGCGAGCCGCGGCACCGTGCCCGGCCGTGAGGTGACGCGCCTTGCCGGCCTCTTGGCGACGCCGGAAGACCCGCGCCTCGATGCGGCCCATGCGGCAATCGGTCCGGACACGATCGCGAAATTCCTGCTGACGTCGGGGTCGACCGGCAATCCCAAGGCCGTTATTAACACCCAGCGCATGATCTGCGCCAACCAGGTGATGCTGCGCGAGACGTTGGCGTTCCTCAAGGACGAGCCGCCGGTGATCGTCGACTGGCTGCCGTGGAATCACACCTTTGGTGGCAACCATAACGTCGGGCTGACGCTCTATAACGGCGGCTCGATGTATCTCGATGAGGGCAAGCCGATGCCCGGCGGCATCGAGGAGACGGTGCGTAACCTGCGCGAGATCTCGCCGACGGTCTATTTCAACGTGCCCAAGGGCTATGAATCGCTGCTGCCCTATCTGCGCGACGACGCCGGTCTGCGGGCAAAATTCTTCGACCGGCTGCATGCGATGTTCTTCTCGGGCGCCGCGCTGTCGCCGTTCGTCTGGAACAGCCTCGATGCGCTCGCCGTGCAGGAGAAGGGCTATCGCGTGCCCATGCTGACCGGCCTCGGCGCCACCGAGACTTCGCCGTTCTTCATGTCGGTGCGCCCGGATACCAGCCGCTCCGGCCATGTCGGGCTTCCGGTGTCGGGCAATGACGCGAAGCTCGTTCCGAACAACGGCAAGCTCGAGGTCCGCGCCAAGGGCCCGAACGTGACCCCGGGCTATTGGCGGCAGCCCGAGCTGACCGCCAAGGCGTTCGACGAGGAGGGCTTTTACAAGTTCGGCGACGCGCTGAAGCCTGCCGACGCTGGTGATCTTGATGCCGGTTTCGATTTCGACGGCCGCATCGCCGAGGATTTCAAGCTGGCGAGCGGCACCTGGGTCAGCGTCGGACCGTTGCGGGCGCGCTTCGTCGGCACCTGCGCGCCGCTGGTGCGCGACGTCGTGATCGCGGGGCTCAACCGCGACGAGCTCGCCGCGATCGTGATCCTCGATCTCGACGGCTGCCGCCTGATCAATCCGCAGCTCGCCTCTGGCGACATCGCCGTCGCGGCCAATGATCCGCTGGTGCGGACGGCCTTCCGCGAGCGCTTCGCGCGCGTCCTGGCCGGCGCCACCGGCTCGTCGAACCGGATCGCGCGCGCGATCCTGCTCGACACGCCGCTGTCGATCGATCGCGGCGAGGTCACCGACAAGGGCTCGATCAACCAGCGCGCGGTGCTGGAGCATCGCACGGACATCATCGAAGCGCTTTATGCGCCGGTGCCGCCGGCATCGGTGATCACGTCAGTCTAGTTCTCGAACAGGAGAAAGCCATGCAGTTGAAGGACCAGGCCGCCATCGTCACCGGCGGTGCATCGGGATTGGGCGCTGCGACCGCGCGCCGTCTCGCCGCGCAGGGCGCCAAGGTCGCGGTCTGCGATCTCAACGCCAAGCTCGCCGAGAGCGTCGCGGCGGAGATCGGCGGCATTCCCGTCGTCTGCGACGTCGCCGATGCTGCGGCGGCCGAGGCCGCGGTGGCCGCCGCCGCCAAGGCGCACGGCCCCGCGCGCGTGCTGGTGAACTGTGCCGGCATTGGGGTGGCAAAACGCGTGATCGGTCGCGAGGGGCCGATGGCGCTGGGCGACTTCGACAAGGTGATCAAGGTCAACCTGATCGGCTCGTTCAACATGCTGCGGCTTGCGACCGCTGACATGGCCAAGCTCGAGCCGCTCGCAACCGGCGAGCGCGGCGTCGTGATCTCAACGGCCTCGGTCGCGGCCTATGACGGCCAGATCGGGCAGGCGGCCTATTCGGCATCGAAGGGCGGCATCGTCGCGATGACGCTGCCGATCGCGCGCGAGCTCGCGCAATTCGGCATCCGCGTTCTGACCATCGCGCCCGGCCTGTTCATGACGCCCCTGCTGGCCGGCCTGCCGCAGGAAGCGCAGGATTCGCTCGCCGCCGCGATCCCGTTCCCGCGCCGGCTCGGCCAGGCCGACGAGTTCGCCTCGCTGGCGCTGCACATGATCGACAACCCCTATCTGAACGGCGAAGTGGTGCGGCTCGATGCCGCGCTCCGGATGGCGCCGCGCTGAAGCATGATCCGGAAGAGCATGAACGCCCTTCCGGATCGCTCATGCTCGATCGAGGATAAACCATGTTCGTCAATCGGCGCGACGTGCAGATCCAGTGGGGCGATTGCGACCCCGCCAACATCGTCTATTACCCGCGCTATTTTGCGATGTTCGACGACTCGACCTCGATCATGTTCGAAGCCGCCGGCTATTCGAAGCAGGACCTCGTCCACAAATACGGCCTGGTCGGCATTCCCATGGTCGACACGCGGGCGAAATTTCACATCCCGTCGACCCATGGCGACTGGATTACCATCGAGAGCCGGGTCGAGAGCATCAAGCGCTCGAGCTTCGAGGTGGTGCACCGCGTGTTCAAGGGCGAGGCGTTGGCGATCGAGGCGTTCGAGACCAGGGTGCTGGTCGGCCGCCACCCGGACGATCCCGCCAAGCTGAAATCGGCGCCGTTTCCGCAGGAGATCATTGACCGCTTCATGAAGGGCTGACTCGCACCCTTCATGGCTCGACTTTCGGAGCATGATTCTCTCGGAAAACCGGTTTCCACTTTTCCGGATCATGCTCTAAAGAAGGGGCTGAATTGGCCCGCAAAACCGGTTTAAACCCAAAAAACTTAACTGCAGGGAGGAATGAATGAGGAAGGCCACTCTCGCCGCGGCGCTCGCAGCAGCCATCGCGCTGCCGGGCGCGCCCGCACTGGCGCAGACCAATGAAATCACCATCGGCATCTCGATCTCGACCACGGGGCCCGCCGCGGCGCTCGGCATTCCCGAGCGCAACGCGCTCGATTTCGTGCCGAAGGAGATCGGCGGCGTACCGCTGAAGCTGATCGTGCTCGACGACGGTGGCGATCCGACGGCCGCGACGACCAACGCGCGGCGCTTCGTCACCGAGTCCAAGGCCGACATCATCATGGGCTCCTGCACCACGCCGCCGTCGATCGCGGTGTCGACGGTCGCCAACGAGGCCGGCATCCCGCATTTCGGCCTCGCGCCGTTCCCGATCAACGAGGCGCGCATGAAGTGGTCGGTCGACCTGCCGCAGTCGATTCCGATCATGGGCAAGGTGCTCTACGAGCACATGAAGGCGCACAACATCAAGACCGTCGGCTATATCGGCTATTCGGATTCCTACGGCGATCTCTGGGTCAACGACTTCAAGGCGCAGGCCGTGCCGATGGGCCTGACCATGACCGACGAGGAGCGCTTTGCGCGTCCGGATACCTCGGTCGCCGGCCAGGTGCTGAAGCTCGTCGCCGCCAATCCCGACGCCATCCTGGTCGGTGCTTCCGGCACCGCCGCGGCGCTGCCGCAGACCGCGCTGCGCGAGCGCGGCTACAAGGGTCTGATCTACCAGACCCACGGCGCCGCCAGCATGGACTTCATCCGCATCGCCGGTGCGGCCGCGGAAGGCGTCATCATGTCGGCCGGCCCGATCATGTCGCCGGAAACCCAGCCCGACAGCGCGCTGACCAAGAAGCCCGGCCTCGCGCTGAATACGGCCTATGAAGCCAAGTACGGCGCCAACAGCCGCAGCCAGTTCGCCGGCCACTCGTACGATGCCTTCGAGGTGATGAAGCGCATCATCCCGGTGGCGCTGAAGACCGCCAAGCCCGGCACGCCGGAATTCCGCGAGGCGATCCGCAAGGCCTTCATCTCCGAGAAGGAGATCGTCGCGACCCAGGGCGTCTACAACTGGACCGAAAAGGATCGCTACGGCCTCGACGATCGTTCGCGCATCCTCCTGACGGTCAAGGACGGCAAATACGTCCCGGCGATGTAAGCCGGTCGCGATCTCTGAAACGAAGAAGCCGGTCCCGATAAAGGGCCGGCTTTTTCTTACCTTCCCCTGGAGGGGGAGGGTCGCTTCGCATCGCAAGTAGCGATGTGAAGCGGGGTGGGGTGGTGGTCTATCGCCGCCGGTAGTGCTTCAGCGGCGCAGCTTCCGCTTCGCGAGCGCCATAGAGCTCGACATAGATCCGTTCGAGCACGGCATTCAAATCCTCACTGACCTCCGAATTCCAGAACCTGACGACGCGATATCCTTCCCGCTCCAGCCACTCTTGTCGCGCACGATCGCGCTTCGCCACTTCATCGTCGTTGTGGTGTCCGCCGTCCAGTTCGACGATGAGTCGCTTGGCCGGGCAGAAGAAATCGACGACGTAAGGGCCAATCGGTGCCTGCCTTCGAAAATGCGTTCCGTCCGTTGGCAGCTCTCTCAGCGCGCGCCACAGGATTCGTTCATGCGGCGTCGTGTTGGCGCAGCTTCTTCGCGGCGGCTCTGCGGATTGATGTTGAGACCATTTGTGTGGCTTCACCCCACCCCGATCGCACCCGCGATGCTGTGCATCGCGCGCGCAATCGACCCTCCCCCTCCAGGGGAGGGTGAAGTGGAGCGCAATCCTTGCGCGAATGCAAGCGCGGTCAGAAATCATTTCCCGGAAGGCGCACCTGCCTTCATCCTTCCCTGGAGGGGGAGGATCGCCGCGCATGTAATGCGCGGCGAGGTGGGGTGACGGTCTCTCCGCGGTGGAGTTGCGCGTCCTAAATCGCGCTCTCGCCTTCGTGCTGGAAGCCGAGATAGCTCGCGGCGACGCCCTTGTTGGCGGCGATCTCCGTCGCGGGGCCTGACAGCACGAACTCGCCGAGCTCCATGACATAGGCGCGGTCGGCGATCTGCAATGCGGCCTGGGCGTTCTGCTCGACGAGGAGCACCGAGACGCCGGCGGCGCGGAGCTCGCCGACGATGCGGAAGATGTCGGCGACGATGATCGGAGCGAGGCCGAGGCTCGGCTCGTCCAGCATCAAGAGCTTCGGCGCGCCCATCAGCGCGCGGCCCATCGCCAGCATCTGCTGCTCGCCGCCGGACAGCGTTCCGGCAAGCTGCTTGCGCCGCTCCTTGAGCCGCGGAAACAGCGTGTAGACCCGCTCCAGCGAGGCGGCCGCGACGGCCTTCGCGATCCGGAACGCGCCGAGCTCGAGATTGTCCTCGACATTCATTGTGCCGAACAATTCGCGATGCTCGGGCACCAGGCTGAGGCCGGTGGCGACGCGGTCCTCGATATCGAGCGGCGCCATGTCGACGCCGGCGAAGTTGGTGCGCCCCTTCAGCAGCAGCACGCCCATGATGGCGTTGAGCAAGGTGGTCTTGCCGGCGCCGTTGGCACCGATGATGGTGATGATCTCGTTCTGGGCGACGTCGAGCGAAACGCCGCGCACCGCCTCGACCTTGCCGTAGGAGATGTGGACGTCGGTCACCGATAGCAGCGCACTCATGCGGCGGCTCCGAGATAGGCCTTGATCACGTCGGGGTTGCGCTTGATCGCGGCCGGCGTGCCCTCGGCGATCTTGGTACCGAAATCCAGCACCACGATGCGGTCGGCGAGATCCATCACGAACCCCATGTCGTGCTCGACCAGCAGCACCGACATGCCGCCGTCGCGCAATTGCCGGAGCAGCGCGGCCAGCCGCTGCTTCTCCATGTGGCGCAGGCCGGCGGCCGGCTCATCGAGCAGCAGCAGCATCGGATCGACGCACAGCGCGCGGGCGATCTCGACGATGCGCTGCTGTCCGAGCGACAGCGAGCCCGCGAGCTGGTCGATCTGGTCCGACAGGCCGACGCGCGCGATCTGCCGCGCGGCTTCCGCCAGCAGCCTCGCCTCATCAGCGCGGTCGAGCCGCAGCATGCTGGAGATCGCGCCGGAATTGCCGCGCAGATGCGCGCCGATCGCGACATTCTCCAGCACGGTCATGTCGGGCACCAGCTTGACGTGCTGAAAAGTCCTGGAGACGCCAAGCTTGACCACCTCCTGCGGCCGAGCGTTCGCGACCTCGTTGCCGAGCACTGAAATCTTGCCGCTGGTCGCGGTCAGGACGCCGGTGATCAAATTGAAGGTCGTGCTCTTGCCGGCGCCGTTCGGGCCGATCAGCGCGACGATCTCGCGGGCGTTGACGTCGAACGAGACGTCGTTGACCGCGAGCACGCCGCCGAACTGCTTGCGCGCCTTGTCGATGTGCAGAAGGATCGGAGACGTTCCTGGCGCCCGTTCGCGGTGCTCCAGCTTCACGGACGTGTCCGGGGTCTTGCGGGCGGGCTTGAACGGCAGCCGCGACATCAGCCAGGGCCAGACGCCCTGGGGCGCGAGCTGCAGCAGCAGCACCAGCATGATGCCGAACACGATGGTCTCGAGCTGGCTCTGGCCGCCGAAGATGTAGGGCAGGTAGCTCTGCAGCACCTCCTTGAGGATCACGACGATGCCGGCGCCGAGCACGCCGCCCCAGACGTAGCCCGCGCCGCCGACCACGGCGATGAACAGATACTCGATGCCGGCCTGCGCGCCGAACGGCGTTGGGTTGGCGGCGCGCTGGAAATGCGCATACAGCCAGCCGGACAGGCCGGCCAGCACCGCGGCATAGATGAACACCAACAGCTTGGCGCGGGGCGTCTGCACGCCGAACGCTTCCGCCGCAACATGGCCGCGCCGCAAGGCGCGGATCGCGCGCCCGGTGCGGGAGTCCAAGAGGTTCATGGTCAGCAGCGCGGACAGCAGCACCGCGACCCAGATCGCGTAGTAGATCGCATCCGGGCTCAGCATCTTGAACGAGCCGATCGACAGCGGGGGAATGCCGGAGATGCCGTCGTTGCGGCCGAGGAATTCGAGCTTGCTGAACAGATAGAACAGCCCGATGCCCCAGGCGATGGTGCCGAGCGGCAGATAATGGCCGGATAGCCGTACCGTGACGATGCCGAGCAGCACGGCGGCGATGCCGCTGACCAACAGCGAAGCCGGCAGCGTCAGCCAGGGCGAGACGCCGTAGGCGGTGGTCAGCACCGCCGTGGTGTAGGCGCCGAACCCGCAGAACGCGGCCTGGCCGAACGAGGTCAGGCCGCCGACGCCGGTGAGCAGCACGAGGCCCATCGCGACCAGCGCGGCGAGGCCGATATTGTCGAGCAGCACGATCCAGAACGGCGGGATGCCCGGGACAAGCGGAATCACCGCCATCACGAGCGCGAAGATGATGAGGGGAAGGCGCTGCGTCATCGCGCTCAATCCTTCTCTTCTTCGACCTCGGGCGCCGCGAGGGAGCGCAACACGAGCACGGGGAGGATCAGCGTGAACACGATGACTTCCTTGAAATTGCTGGCGTAGAACGATGAGAAGGCCTCGACGATGCCGACCACGATGGCGGCGACCGCGGTCAGGGGATAGCTGACCAGGCCGCCGATGATGGCGGCGATGAAGCCCTTCAGGCCGATCAGGAAACCGGTGTCGTAATAGAGCGTGGTGATCGGCACGATCAGGATGCCGGAGATCGCGCCGATGACGGAGGCGAGCAGGAACGCGATCTGGCCGGACAGCGTGGTGCGAATGCCGACCAGGCGGGCGCCGAGGCGGTTGACCGCGGTGGCGCGCAGCGCCTTGCCGGTCTTGGTGTAGCCGAAGAACAGCCACAGGGCGACGATGAAGCCGATCGTTAGGCCGTAGACCGCAAGGCTCTGCCCGGTGAAGCGCAGCGGGCCGGCGGTTACTGCGGCATTCGACAGCGCAGGCGCGCGCAGGCCTTCGGCGCCGAAGAACACCAGGCCGAGGCCCTGCAGCGCCAGATGGCAGCCGACCGAGGCGATCAGCAGCACCAGCACGGAAGTGTGCGCGATCGGCTGGAACGCGATGCGGTAGAGGAACAAACCGATCGCCGCCACGATCAGGAGCGCGAGCGCGATGTTGACGGCGATCGGCGTGCCGGGACCGACCAGCGCGTAAATCAGACCGAGCAGCGCGACGGGAAAGGCGATGTTGAGCGCGACCGAGCGGATCACCAGCCGCGCATGCAGCGCGTTACGGGCGAAGAACAGGTCGAGGGCGAAGGCGACGAGGCCCATCGCGACCGCAAGCCGCGCTGTGCCGGGCACCTGGCCGGTCGCCAGCATGGCGTAGCTCAGCGCGCCGTAGGTGACGAATTCGCCCTGCGGGATCAGGATCACCCGCGTGACCGCGAACACCAGCACCAGGGCCAGCCCCAGCAGTGCGTAGATCGCGCCATTGGTGATGCCGTCCTGCAGCAGGAACAGCATGATCGTTGTGTTCAAGGCCGAGCGCTCCCCCTCAAGCGTCGGACCGCCTCAACCGGTCGTGCCGGTCAGGTCGGCCGATATCGGCTGTTGAAAGCTGCCGACATTTGATATAGTCTATAACAATTATTAGATATAATCTCAAGGTCCCCGAGTGTCGTGCGGGATTCTTGTAGCGGGATTGCGAGCCTGGAGCGATGACTGTTTCCAAGACCGCCACCGATGCCCTCCGTTCGTCGCGGGCCCTGCGCAGGGAACCGGCCGATTCTGCCGGGGACGACAGCATGCTGCAATTGGGCGAACTGTCCGGATTGCTCGGCTATTCGTTGAAGCGCGCGCAGCTCAGGGTATTCGAGGACTTCCTGCGCTGCGTCGCGCCGCTGCAGCTGACGCCGGCGCAGTTCTCGGTGCTGCTTCTGCTCGACAAGAATCCGGGCCGCAACCAGACCGAGATCGCCAACACGCTCGGGATCCTCAGGCCGAATTTCGTCGCGATGCTCGACGCGCTGGAGAGCCGCGACCTTTGCGCGCGGATGCGCTCCACCAACGACCGCCGTTCCCACATCCTCGTCCTGACCGACAAGGGCCGCGCCGTGCTGGCGCGCGCCAAGAAGCTGGTCGCCAACAAGCACGAGGCGCGGCTGATCGAGGTGCTCGGTCCGGCCAACCACGCCGCGCTGCTGGAGATGCTGGCGAAGCTCGCGCAGGAGTTTTGAGAGAGCGCGACGGCCCGTCCGCTCGCAATGACGCGTTGGGTTGATACATATCCGGCATGCGGGCTCCGCCAGGCGGCGAACCATCGCGGTCTAAAGCTTGTAGCCGATGTTCCGCAGCAGATCCTTCCGCCACGCAATGTCGGCGTCGGTTTCGACACCCAGCGGCGAGGCGCCATCCACCACGCCGAGCACGCCGCGCCCGAGCTGCGTCTGCGCGACGATCACCTGTGTTGGATTGGCCGTCGAGCAATAGATGCGGCAGACCTCCGGCACTGCGCGCACCGCCGGGAGCACGTTGACGGGAAAGAACCCGTCGCCGAGGAAAATCAGGAAGGTGTGACCGGCGCCGATCGCCAATGCGTTGTCGCGTGCCAGGGCGAGCGAGGCGTCGTCGTTACCGGAGCAGCGCACCAACCGCTTGCCGGAGGCCTCGCAGAAAGCCAACCCGAAGCGGATGCGCGGAACCGTGCCCACCAGCGCTTCGTGAAGGTCTTCCACGGTCTTGATGAAATGCGACTGGCCGAAGATGAAGTTGGTCTCATCCGGCTTGACGATGGGCACCACGGTGAGTTCCATGGCTTCGCTCCTGCACGCGAATTCCCCAATCCATGGTAGGCCGTCGGAGGGCGTTTGCAAGCGGCCACAGGCGCTCAAATGTGCCGGCTGTTGCTTCGGCTCACGCCGACCAGCGTCCGTACTCACGATGGCTCTCAAGGGGGGACCGGAAATCGCCGGGAGGTTGCGCGCCGAAGGGCGGCAATTGTGGTATCGTCCGTCAAGCGCGATGGCCCGTATGTTGCCCGGCCCCTCGCAAATGGCCGCGAAGCGTACCGAGCGTTGCTAACGGATCTGAAGGGAGCGCTTCCGGGGGCTCGAGGAGGATCAACGCCGTGAAGCGGGACTTCGACCTCATCGTCTATGGCGCGACGGGTTACACCGGGGGTCTCATCGCCGAATATCTGGCGACATCCTATCGCGGCGACGATGCTCCGTCCTGGGCAATTGCGGGACGCTCGACCGACAAACTCCAGAAAGTGCGTGCCGACATCGGCGCACCGGACGATTTGCCGTTAGTGAAGGCGGATGCCGCCGAGCCGGCCAGCCTGCGTTCGATGTGCGAGCGCGCGACCGTGGTCGTCACCACGGTCGGGCCCTATCAGCTTCACGGTCCCGAGCTAGTGGCGGCATGCGCGGCCACCGGCACGGCCTATGTTGATCTTTGCGGCGAACCGGGCTGGATGCGGGGTATGATCGACGCCCATCACGAAGAGGCAAAACGGACCGGCGCGCGCATCGTCTTCTCCTGTGGCTTCGATTCCATCCCGTTCGATCTCGGTGTGCTCACGTTGCAGGAGAAGGCGCGCGAGAAATTCGGACGCCCGGCGCGGCGGGTGAAGGCCCGTCTGCGCAAGGTGAGGGGTGGCATGTCTGGCGGCACCGCGGCGAGCGCTCAGGCGACGCTGGCCGCCGCGGCGCGCGACCCGGCCCTGATCCGGCTGCTGACCGATCCCTTCGCGTTGACGCCGGGCTTCACTGGGCCGTCTCAGCCGTCGGGCCTCGTCCCCGAATATGACACGAGCATGCACGCGTGGCTCGTGCCGTTCCCGATGGCGCCGATCAACACCAAGAACGTGCACCGCACGAACTTCCTGTTGGGCCATCCCTACGGCAGGGACTTCGTTTATGACGAGATGATGGTGGCGCCGGGACTTGGGGACATCGCGAGCGTGACGACGGAGACGTTCGCCACGGTGGTGTCCTTGTTCGGGACCGGCGGTCTCAAACGCGGCGCAGGCCCGACCCGGGAAGCGCGCGAGAGGGGCTTCTACGACATCTTCTTTCTGGGCGAGGTGCCGGATGGCGGACGGGTCGAAGCCGTTGTCACCGGCGACCGCGATCCAGGCTATGGCTCGACAAGCAAGATGATCACCGAAAGCGCTCTCTGCGTCGTGCGTGACGTGCAGGGTGAGGGCGGCATCTGGACGCCGGGCGCGCTGATGGGGCCGGCCTTGCGCAAGCGTCTAAAGGAGCGCGCCGGCCTCACTTTCAATGCGCGTTGAGGTCACGCACGCAGTCGGCAGGTATAGCAGCCCGTTCGGCTAAAAAAGCGACTAGAGGGCGATCATACGATCGTCCGCTACGATACTTGAACTTGGCTCCGACTCTTCTGCTTGCAAGGAAGGCAACCCTAATCCAGGGCCAAGCAATCGACGGCAGCGAAGCAGTGCCGCAAATCCGGACAGTGCGTCGAGACTGGTCCGAAGCAGCATCGGTAACTCGCTCGGCTGTTTCATTGTCGCACGGACCAGCGCAGCGAGATCGATCGTCCCGTTTGCACGCACTGCGGACAGGGCGGCGGCAGGAAGCTGCCGACCGGCCGGATCCATGATCACGCGGACGGCAGTCATAGGGAGGCCGCGCGCTGCAGCGACACTCGCCGCCACATGGGATTCGTTATCGACCGCCAGCGCGCCTGTACTCATATGCAGCGAGCGCTTCGCTTCTGGATGCATGGCGACCGTGGTCACACCAGCAATAGGGCCATAAATCGAACCGGGGATGAGTCGAAGCAAGGCTTGCGACCAGTCTCGATCAGTGAAGAGCTGAATCGTTTCCGAAACGATCGTCGATGCTACGACGCATGCGCCTGCCGGGAGGTCGGGCGAAAGGCCGCCCGCGACGCCAAAGCTGATAAGACCGTAGCAATCCTCAGCAATTGCCGACGCGAGAGACTCCGCGAGCGTGCTGCCATCGCCACTGCAGATCGCCTGCGTATGCAGGTCTGCAGCGATCCGCGCCTCAAATGCAAGTCCCGTGACTCCAATCACCGCTGCCATGAGTCCGCTCCCCGGATGCCGCGCTGGACGGCGAGTGTCCGCGCATGCGGGTCGTATCAGGAGTGTTCTGCTCCAACGCCAAATCGCAAATGACTAACGAGTTAGTTTCTGACGGATATGTTAGCTGCTTTGTTTTGGCGCCGTGATAAATGCTGCCTAGGGCCGGGATCCGTGGCGAGCGTGAGATCGTGCCGGAAGCTGCAACAGCGCACTTGACGAGCCAAATCGGCGACCTCACGAGACGCGTGCCGATGCAATGTCCGCCGCGTCTCCAAGTCATCGTGCGGAACGATTTGGAGCGTTGTCCGCGCTGGCAGTTCGCCTTCGCGAGCGAGCGCAAGGATCATCGATACTATGAGTTGGTCGAGGATACCCTTCATCCCGAGTTCGATTACCGGTATTTCCTCATCAAAGATGCGGTTGATCAGGTTTGTGCTGTACAGCCATTCTTCCTAATGGACCTGGATTTGCTGGCCGGTGCGAGGCCGCGGTTTGGCGTACTCATCGACGCCATTCGCCGGATGTGGCCAGGTTTGATGCGCGCCCGTGCGCTCATGGTCGGGTGCGTCGCAGGGGAAGGTCATCTTGACGGGGACGAGGCCTGCCATCGAGGCTGCGCGGAACTGCTGGCCTCCACGATTGCAATACATGCTCGCAGGCTCGGGGCGCGGCTGATCGTGCTCAAAGAGTTTCCGGCGCGATACCGACCAATCCTCGACTGCTTGATCGCTCACGGCTTCACCCGCATCCCCAGCCTGCCCATGATCAGGCTTTGCATCGATTACGCCAATTTCGATGACTATATGAATCATGCGCTCAACAGCGCAACCCGCAAGAAACTTCGCAAGAAGTTTGAGGCGACAGCGCGGGCCTCTCCATCCGTCGAGATGAACGTCGTCAACGACGCGACGCCGGTGATCGCGCAGATCTATCCATTGTATTTCCAAGTCTATCAGCGTTCGAAACTGCACTTCGAGAAGCTGACGGAACGATACTTCTGCGACTTGGGGCGGCGGATGGGGGACAAGGTCCGCTTCTTCCTCTGGCGTCAGAACGAGCGGATCGTCGCGTTTGCCGCATGCATGGTACATGGTGACGCGATCTATGCGGAGTACATAGGTCTCGACTACGATGTCGCCTTAGACCTGCACCTCTATCATTATGTGTTTCGCGACATGGTGAGCTGGGCAATCGCCAACGGGTACAAATGGTTTCGCAGCAGCGGGCTGAACTATGATCCAAAGCTGCACCTGAGGCACTTGCTTGATCCGATCGACTTATACGTTCGGCACACCTCCGCGCCAATCAACTCAGTGTTGAAGCGCATTTTGCCGGTGCTCGAGCCGACGCGATATGACGAGACGCTTGCGAAGTTTCGTAACTATCAGGAGCTTTGGGCGCAGCCCGAGACTGGCCTTGGGTCCGTCAAGGATACGGCCTAATCCACCAAAATCACCCGCACGTCATTGACGTTGGTCAGCGTCGGTCCGGTCAGCAACAAATCCCCGGTCTGGGCGAAGAACCCCGTCGCATCGTTGTTCTCGAGATAGGCCTTCGGATCGAGGCCGATCGATTTCATCTTCGCGAATGTCGCCTGGTCGATCACGGCGCCGGCCGGGTCGGTCGCGCTGCCGGCGCCGCCGTCGGCGCCGTCGGTATCGGCGGCCAGCGCTGAGACGTCGGGCGTATCCTTCAGCAGGCCGGCCAACGCCAGCGCGTATTCCTGGTTGGGGCCGCCGCGGCCGTTGCCGCGCACCGTCACCGTCAGCTCGCCGCCGGAGATGATCGCGACCCGCTTGCCTTCGCTGCGCGCCTTCAGCGCAAGCCGCGCATGCGCGGCCGCGATCTCGCGGGCCTCGCCTTCGAGATCGGCGCCGAGCGCGATGGTCTCGTAGCCGGCGTCCCGCGCGACCTTCACCGCGGCGCCGATCGAGGCCTTCGGCTTTGCCAGCAGTTCGAATGTCGCCCGCGCGAAGACGGCATCGCCGGGCTTGCAGCTTTCGTTCGCGGGATCGTCGAGCGCGCGGCGGACCGCGTCGTCGATCGAGAGATTGTATTTGGCGACCAGCGCGCGGGCGTCCGCCAGCGTGGTCGGATCCGGCACCGTTGGCCCGGAGGCGATCGCGGAGGGATCGTCATGCGGCACGTCCGATATCGCCAGCGTGACGATCTCGGCCGCGTGCTGGCCGGCGCGCGCCAGCCGTCCGCCCTTGATCCGCGAGAGATGCTTGCGCACGGTGTTCATCTCACCGATCGGCGCGCCGGAGCGCAGCAGTGCGCGGTTGACCTGCTGCTTCTGGATAAAGCTCACGCCGTCGACCGGCGCGATCCAGTTCGCTGAACCGCCGCCGGTCAAAAGCACCAGCAGGAGATCGTCCGGGGTCGCTGTCGCGGCGAGCTGCAGCGTGTCGTCCGCCGCCTTGAGCCCGGCCTCGTCGGGCACCGGGTGGCCGGCCTCGACCACCTTGATGCGGCGGGTCGGCACGCCATGGCCGTGGCGGGTGGTGGCGATGCCGACCAGCCGCGACGGATCGAGCTCGAGCGCGTCGAGATAATGCCGCTCGGCCGCCGCGGCCATCGCCGCGGCGCCCTTGCCTGCGCAGAGACAGATCACCCGTCCCTTCGGCACCGGCCGCAGCCGCGACGCCAGCACGACATCGGGATGCGCAGCCGCCACAGCGGCATCGAAGATCGAACGCAGGAAAGGACGACGGTCGGTCATGGTTGTGCCTTTGCGCGGGTCGGGACGTAGGTACTGTTCCCTCTCCCGCTTGCGGGGGAGGTCAGGGTGGGGGTGCTGCCACGAGTCGTATTGCGGCGAAAGCCCCCACCCGGATCGCATCTTTGATGCGATCCGACCTTCCCCGCAAGCGGGAGAGGTAAGGGAAGATTGCGGCCGTTTCGATCGAAGCAATATCCATTCCGGCTCTAATTGCCGCCGACTTCGCCGCTGATGACGTCGCCGAACAATTGCCAACGCTCGCCCTTGAACTGCATCAGCTGGAGCTGTTCGATCGGCTGGAAGTCGGCAGGCCCGGTCGACAGCGTCACGCCGGGCAGCAGGCCGCCCTGCGCGAATTGCTTCAGGCTCGCCGCCTGCTTCATCACATTGGCGCGGGTGAGGTCGTCACCGCAGCGGCGCAGCACCTCGACCATCGTGGTCGCCATGTTGTAGCCGGTCATCGCCGAGGCATCGACGCGGTTGGTGTCAGGCATGTATTTGGCGAGCAGTTCGTCGAACGCCTTCATGCCGGCGTCATCCTTCCACTGCGGATCGCTGGCGTCCTTGGCGTAGGCGGCCGAGATCACGCCCTGCGCATTGTCGAGGCCGGCCGGACGCATCACGGTCGCGGTGGAGGCCGAGACGTTGGAGACGATGGTCACCGGCTTCCAGTTCATCTCGCCGAGCTTCTTGATCGCCTGGGCGCCGAATTTCGGCGTGGTGAAGAAGACGATGACGTCGGGATTGGAGGATTTCAGCCGCACCACATGGGAATCGATCGTCGGCTCGGCGACTTCATAGCTCTCCTTGGCGACGACGCGCGCGGGATCGCTGGCGAAGCCGTCTTCCAGGCCCTTGAGGTAGTCCTTGCCCATGTCGTCGTTCTGGTAGAGCACCGCGACCTTGGTGGCGGGCTTTTCCTTGAGCAGATATTTCGCGTAGATCCGCGACTCGCTCTGGTAGCTGGGCAGCCAGCCCATGGTCCAAGGGAAGGCCTTCGGATCGTTCCACTTGGTCGCGCCGGTGGCGACGAACAGCTGCGGTACCTTCTTGGCGTTGAGATATTTCTGGATCGCGGTGTTGGAGGCGGTGCCGAGCGTGCCGAACAGGAACAGCACCTCGTCGCTCTCGACCAGCTTGCGGGCCTGCTCGACGGCCTTCGGCGGCGAGTAGGCGTCGTCATAGGAGACGAAAGTGATCTTGCGCCCGTTGATGCCGCCGTCGTCGTTGACCTTCTTGAACACCGCGGCCATCGCCTTGCCGACCACGCCATAGGCCGACGCCGGGCCGCTATAGGGCACGATGTTGCCGATCTTGATCTCGGTGTCGCTCGCACCGGTGTCGTATTTCTTCTGCGCCCATGCGGCATTGCCGGTCGCGGCGGCGACGGCGAGGCCGAGCAGGGCGGTTGCGACACGGTGTCGGATCGGCATCGGCATTTCCCGAAATCTCCTTGTTGTTGCCGCCGCGCAAGGGCGCCGGTTTCTTGTCGGGGGTCTTGCCGGTTTACCTAGCGTATTGCCGGGCAAAGTGTAAGCGGGCATTGCCCGGGCCGGCGTGCGAGCAGGCCATGGCTTTAAATTCCGGTTTCCGACGCGTTTTCTTCGCGCGAATCGGTACCCGCTTCGCCCGGAAATGCGCCGACAAAAAGCCCCCTGCGAGGGTATCGCAGGGGGCCTTTCCCGGTCGAGGGGCGGCGGGAGATCAGCCGCCGACGTCGGCGCTGATGACCTCGCCGAACAGTTCCCATTTCTCGCCCTTGAACTTCATCAGCTGCAGCTGGCTGATCGGCGCGAAATCGTTCGCCGCGGTGTTGATCTTGACGCCAGGCAGCAGCACCTCGGTGCGGAAGTCCTTCAGGCTCGCGGCCTGCTTCATGATGTTCTCGCGGGTGAGGTTGTCGCCGCACTGTTTCAGCACCTGGACCAGCGTCTGCGCCACGCCGAAGCCGACCACGGTGCCGCCGTCGAGCTTGTCGCCTTCGGGGAAGTCCTTGGCCATGAAGGCGTAGAACTCCTTCATGCCGGGGTCATTGTCCCATTGCTTGTCGGAGGCGTCCTTCAGGTAGGCGGCGGAGATGATGTCCTGCGCGTTCTCGAAGCCGGCCGGCTTGATCACGCTGCCGACCGAGGCCGACACGTTGTTGAGGAAGTGGGTCGGCTTCCAGCCGATCTCGGCGACCTTCTTGATCGCCTGGGCCGCGAATTTCGGCGTCGCGATGTCGATGAAGACGTCGGCGTTGCTCGCCTTCAGCTTGACGATGTTGCTGTCGATGGTCGGCTGGGAGGTCTCGAAGCTTTCTTCCGCGACGATCATGCTGGCGGCCTTCTGGCCGAGCCCGTCCTTCAGGCCCTTCAGATAATCCTTGCCGTAATCGTCATTCTGGTAGAGCACCGCGATCTTGGCGTTCGGCATGTTCTTCAGGATGTACTTGGCGTAGATCTGGGTCTCGCTCTGGTAGTTGGGCTGCCAGCCCATGGTCCAGGGAAAGTCCTTCGGGTCGTTCCACTTGGTGGCGCCGGTGGCGACGAACAGCTGCGGCACCTTCTTGGAGTTCATGTATTTCTGGATCGCCGAGTTCGACGGCGTGCCGAGCGAGTTGAAGATCAGCAGCACCTCGTCGCTCTCGACCAGCTTGCGGGCCTGTTCCACGGCCTTCGGCGGCGAGTAGGCGTCGTCATAGGAGATGAAGTTGATCTTGCGGCCGTTGATGCCGCCGGCGTCGTTGACCTTCTTGAAATAGGCGGCCTCGGTGCGGCCGATGACGCCATAGGCGGACGCCGGGCCGCTGTAGGGCATGATGTTGCCGATCTTGATCTCGGTATCGCTGGCGCCGGTGTCGTATTTCTTCTGGGCAAGCGCAGCGCTGCCGGATGTCGCGACGAGCGCGAGCGCGGCCCCGAGGACCGCAAGTTTCTTGGTAGCGGACATCTATGTCTCTCTCCCTGTTTGTCATGTGTCTCGGCCCTCTTGCTTGGAGAGCTCTTTATTTGGCTGCAGTGATTATCATTTTAGGCGGTTCGCCTCAATGAGAAGCCCCTGCGGCAAACGCCGCAGGGGCGGTATCTTTGGTCGACCTTCCCGGCCTAACCGCCGACGTCGGCGCTCAAGACTTCGCCGAAGCGCTCCCAGGTCTCGCCCTTGAAGCGGATCAATTGCAGTTGCGAAAGCGGCGCGAAATCGGTCGCCGAGGTGTTGACCTTGACGCCGGGCAGCAGGCCGCCGGGCTCGTAATCGCGAATGCTGGCCGCCTGCTTCATGATGTTCTCGCGGGTCAGATTGTCACCGCAGGCCTTGAGCACGTGGACCAGGCCCTGCGAGACGATATAGGCGTACATCACGGAGGCATCGGCCCGGTTCGCTTCCGGATAGTACTTATCGAGGAATTCGTTCCAGGCGATCATCGCCTTGTCGGTCTTCCACTGCGCGTCGGTCGGATCCTTGAAATATTGCGACGAGACGATGTCCTGGGCGTTCTCGAAGCCCGCGGGCTTGATCACGCTGCCGATCGATCCGGAGACGTTGTTGAGGAAGTGCAGCGGCTTCCAGCCGAGCTCGGCATTCTTCTTGATCGCCTGTGCGGCGAACTTCGGCGTCGTGATGTTGAAGAATACGTCGGCGCCGGAGGCCTTGAGCCTGACGATGTGGGAGTCGATGGTCGGCTCCGTCACCTCATAGCTGTCCTCGGCGACGATCATCGACGCGGCCTTGGCGCCGAGCCCGTCCTTGAATCCCTTCAGATAGTCCTTGCCGTAGTCGTCGTTCTGGTAGAGCACCGCGATTTTGGCATCCGGCTTGTTCTTCAGGATGTACTTCGCATAGATGATGGACTCGCTCTGGTAGTTGGGCTGCCAGCCCATCGTCCAGGGGAAATTCTGCGGGTCGTTCCACTTGGTGGCGCCGGTGGCGACGAACAGTTGCGGCACCTTCTTCTGGTTCATGTATTTTTGGATCGCCGAGTTCGGTGGCGTGCCGAGCGAATTGAAGATCAGCAGTACCTCGTCGCTCTCGACCAGCTTGCGCGCCTGCTCGACCGTCTTCGGCGGAGTGTAAGCGTCGTCGTAGCTGATGAAGGTGATCTTGCGGCCGTTGATGCCGCCCTCGGCGTTGATCTTGCGGAAATAGGCCTCCTCGGTCTTGCCGATCACGCCATAGGCTGAGGCCGCTCCGCTATAGGGCATGATGTTGCCGATCTTGATCTCGGTGTCGGAGGCGCCGGTGTCGTATTTCTTCTGGGCAAGCGCCGCGCTGCCGGATGCGGCGACGAGCGCAAGCGCAGCAGCAAATGCCGTCAATTGTCGTATTGCAGACATGCCGTTTCTCTCCCTGATTGCCGATGATGTGTCGCGGCCCCCTGTTTCGAGGGCTCATTATTGGTCGTAAAAACTATCACCTTACCTGGGGTGTCTCAATGAAAAGCCCCTGCGGCATTGCCGCAGGGGCTTCGTCTTTGGTCGACCACCCTCAAGGCGGGCCGCTGCTCAAAAATCCGCCAACGCGTTCGCGTGTGCGTGGAGCCAACCGCGGAGATTGCGGTCGAGTAAAGCGACGCTGTTGAGTTGAGCGAGCGGATCGAACAGACCGACGTGACGATCAGTTGCTCAGATTGCTCGAAATGATGTCCCCGAACAGCTCCCACCTTTCGCCCTTGAACCGCATCAGGCGCAGTTGCTTGATCGGTGCGAAATCGGTGGCCGAGGTGTTGATGCTGATGCCCGGCAGCAGCGTGCCGGGGACGAAATCCTTCAGGCTTGCGGCCTGCTTCATGACATTGGCGCGGGTGAGGTCGTCACCGCACATCTCCAGCACCTTCACCATGGTCTGTGCGGCGGCGTAGCCGAACGAGGTGGCGCCGTCGAGCTTGTTGGCGTCGGGATAATTCTTCTTGAGGAAGGCGAGGAATTTTTCCATGCCGGGATCCTTGTCCCACTGCGGATCGGCGCCGTCCTTGAGATAGGATGCCGATAGGATACCCTGCGAATTCTCGAAGCCCGCCGGCTGCATCACGCCGCCGACCGACGCCGAGACATTGGCGACGATCTGCAACGGCGTCCACGCGATCTCGGCGGCCTTCTTGATCGCCTGTGCCGCGAATTTCGGCGTCGTGATGCTGACGAAGGTGTCGGCACCGGTGGCCTTCAGCTTGACGATGTGGCTGTCGATCGTGGGCTCGGATGTCTCGTAGGCCTCCTCGGCGACGATCATCGATGCCTTGTCGCCGAAGGCGTCCTTCAGGCCCTTGAGGTAGTCCTTGCCGAAATCGTCGTTCTGGTAGAGCACGGCGACCTTGGCGTCGGTCTTGTGCTTCATGATGTATTTTGCGTAGACCCGCGCCTCGTCCTGGTAGGACGGCTGCCAGCCCATGGTCCACGGATAATCTTTCGGGTCGTTCCACTTCGAGGCGCCGGAGGCGATGAACAGCTGCGGCACCTGCTTCTCGTTCATGTATTTCCGGATCGCCGCATTGGTCGCGGTCCCGACCGAGCCGAACAGCAGCAGCACTTCGTCGTTCTCGACCAGCTTGCGCGCCTGCTCCACCGTCTTGGGCGGCGAGTAGCCGTCATCGTAGGAGATGAACTTGATCTTGCGGCCGTGGACGCCGCCGGCATCGTTGATCATCCTGAAGTAGGCGGCCTCGGTCTTGCCGATCGTGCCATAGGCCGAGGCGGGGCCGCTGTAGGGCATGGTGTTGCCGATCTTGATCTCGGTGTCGCTGGCCCCGGTGTCGTATTTCTTCTGCGCCAGCGCGACATTGCAGCTCGTCAGGATCAGAGCGAATGCGGACAACAGCGCCGTCAGGGACGGACGTGCGGCAGTCATGGTTTCCCCACCTCGGGTTCTTTGTTTGGAGTATTCAATACCATCGGCGCGGGGCGTCAACAAAAAGCCCCCGCGACGGATATCGCGGAGGCTGTTGTTTTATTCCCGCAGTGCAACGTCACTCGGAGGGGACGTCGCCGGAAATGATGTCGCCGAACAGTTCCCACTTCTGCCCCTTGAAGCGCTGCATCTGCAGCTGGGCGATCGGGGCGAAGTCGGTGGCCGACGTGTTGATCTTGACGCCGGGCAGCAGGGTGTCAGGCGTAAAGTCCTTCAGGCTCGCTGCCTGCTTCATGACGTTGGCGCGGGTGAGATCGTCGCCGCACATTTCGAGCACCTTGGCGAGCGTCTGTGCGGCGCCATAGCCGTACACATAGCCGCCGTCGGTCTTGTCGGCGCCCGGCATGTACTTGTCGAGAAACTCGGCCCACTTCTTCATGCCGGGGTCGTTGTTCCACTGCGTGTCGGCACCGTCCTTGGCGTAGGCCGCCGACAGCACGCCCTGCGCGTTGTCGAAGCCGGCCGGCTGCATCACGCTGCCGACCGAGGCCGACACGTTGGTGATGATCTGCAGCGGCTTCCAGCCGAGCTCGGCGGTCTTCTTGATGGTCTGCGCGCCGAACTTCGGCGTGGTGTAGATCAGCAGCACGTCGGGATTGGCGGCCTTGATCTTGACGATGTGGCCGTCGATCGACGGCTCCGAAATCTCGTAGCTCTCCTCCATGATGATGCTAGAGGCCGCCTTGGCGCCAAAGCCGTCCTTGGTGCCCTTGAGGTAGTCTTTGCCGAAATCGTCGTTCTGATAGAGGATCGCGATCTTGGCGTCGGGCTTCTCCTTCATCAGCCACTTGGCGTAGATCTGCGCTTCGCTCTGGTAGCTCGGCTGCCAGCCCATGGTCCACGGGAAGTTCTTCGGGTCGTTCCACTTGGTGGCGCCGGTCGCGACGAACAGCTGCGGGATCTTCTTGGAATTCAGGTATTTCTGGATCGCGGTGTTGGACGGGGTGCCGAGCGGGTTGAAGACGAGCAATACCTCGTCGCTCTCGACCAGCTTGCGCACCTGCTCGACCGCCTTCGGCGGCGAATAGGCGTCGTCATAGCTGACGAAATTGACCTTGCGGCCGTTGATGCCGCCGCGATCGTTGATCATCTTGAAGTAGGCTTCTTCGGTCTTGCCGATCACGCCATAGGCGGAGGCTGGTCCCGAATAGGGGATGATGTTGCCGACCTTGATCTCGGTATCGCTTGCGCCGGTGTCGTATTTCTTTTGGGCGAATGCGGCAGTGGACGTCGCGGCAACAGCGACGATCGCCGCGGAAATCGCGGCGATCCGAACGGTAGAAAGCATAATATCTCCTGGTTTGCTTCTATAGGCTGTCAGTTTTTCTTGAACTTTGCGGCCAGTTGCTGGGCAACGATCGCAACCTGCCTGGCGCCGTGCGGCACGAGGAAGATGACGAGGAACAGCAGCACGCCGAACACCGCGCCCGAAAGGCCCTTCGAAATACCCTCGGCGATGTTGGGCACGAAGATGATGAAGGCGGAGCCTACGATCGAGCCGGGCAGCCAGCCGACGCCGCCGACCACCATGCCGAGGAACAGCGAGATCGCGAGCTGGATGGTGTAGCCGTCGGGCGCCACGAACTGCACTGCGATGGCGCCGAGACCGCCGGCAACGCCGGTGATGCCGGCCGAGACGCCGAACGCCAGCGTCTTGTACAGCGCGACGTCGACGCCCATCGCGGAAGCCGCGATCTCGTTGTCGCGGATCGCCATGAAGGCGCGGCCGGAGCGCGAGCGCAGCAGGTTCACCGAAGCGATATAGATCGCGATCGTGACCACCAGCGTGAAGTAATACAGCCACATGTCCTGCCCCATCGGCAGGCCGAACGGCGCATCCGGCTTGGTGACCACGAGACCCTGCACGCCGCCGGTCCAGTGCTCGAAATAGCCCAGCTTCAGAAGCTGAGGCATCGCGGTGGCTAGCGCAAAGGTCGCGAGCGCCAGATAGACGCCGGATAGCCGCAGCGCCGGCTGGCCGAACAGGAAGCCGAAGGCGAAGCAGACGATGCCGGCGATCGGCAGCGTGAGGGCATAGTTCATGCCCACATGCTCCATCAGGATCGCCGAGGTATAGGCGCCGACGGCATAGAACGCGCTCTGGCCGAGCGAGAACTGGCCGCTTCCGCCGGTCAGGATGTTGAGCGCCAGCACCGCAAGGCCGTAGATCAGAAGCATCGTCATCTGGAAGATGATGAAGTTCTTCACGAACAGCGGGATCAGGACGAGCGCGGCGAGCACCACGAGCGAGGTGCCATAGCCGAGCGTCATGGCGCGCTTGGGAACGGCCTCGACTGCGGAGCCTTCTGTGACGATTTCTTCAGCGGCGCTCATGATCAAACTCGCTTCACGATGGCGCGGCCGAACAGGCCTGCCGGTTTCACGACCAGGACGACGATGATCAGCGCAAGCGCGATCGGAAGTTTCAGTTCATTGCCGACGCCGGGGATGTAGGTGCCGACGAGGTTCTCGAAGACGCCGACCAGGAAGCCACCCATGACGGCGCCGAACGGGCTCGACAGGCCGCCGAGCACGGCTGCGGCAAATCCATAGATCAGCACGCCGAGCATCATGTTAGGCTCGAGGAACACCACAGGTGCGATCATCATGCCGGCGATCGAGCCGATCGAGGCGGCCATGCCCCAGCCCAGCGCGATCATCCACGAGGTGTTGATGCCGACCAGCCGGGCCGATTCCGGCAGCGATGCGGCGGCGCGCATCGCAAGACCGACCCGGGTGAAGCGGAAGAAGAAGAACAGCAGGAGCAGCATCAACAGCGTGATGCCGATCATGCCGGCCTGGTGGGTCGAGATCAGCTGGCTGCCGAGGAACGGTGAGGAACCGAACGGCGTCGGATACTGCTTGATGGTGAAGTCCCAGATCAGGCCGGCGACCGAGTTGATGATCGCGTAGAGCGCGATGAAGCCGGCGACGTTGGTCAGGATCGGCGCCTTCGCCAGCGGCTTGAACAGCAACCGCTCGATGACGATGCCGGCGGCGAACGAAAAGGCGACGGTGAGCACGAAGGCGCCCCAATATGGCACGCCCCATTGCATCAGCTGCCAGGACACGAAGGTCGAGAACATCGCCATTTCGCCCTGGGCGAAATTCAGATGGTCGATGGCCTGGTAGATCATGACCACCGCGAGCGCCATGCAGGCATAGATCGCGCCGGTGGCGATGCCGGCCAGGACCTGGTTGGCAAAAAGCTCCATTGTGCCAGCTCCCTCAGTAGCCGAGATAGGATTTGCGGACGTCTTCGTTGTTCGCGATGTCCTTGGCATTGCCCGACATCACGATCCGTCCGGTTTCGATCACGTAGGCCTGGTCGGCGAGCTCGAGCGCGAGCTGCGCATTCTGCTCGACCACCAGGATGGTCACCTTTTCCTCGCGATTGATCTTTCCGAGGATGCGGAACAGGTCGCGCACGATCAGCGGCGCGAGGCCGAACGACGGCTCGTCGAGCAGCATCAGGCGCGGCCGCAGCATCAGCGCGCGCGCCACCGCGAGCATCTGCTGCTCGCCGCCGGACAGCGTGCCGGCCTGCTGGGTGTAGCGCTGCTTCAGCACCGGGAAATGCTCGTACATCCGTTCGATGTCGGCGCCGATCGCCCTCTTGTCCGGGCGGCTGATGGCGCCGAGCTGCAGGTTTTCCTCCACCGTCATGTTGGTGAAGGTGCCGCGGCCCTGCGGCACGTGGGCGATGCCGAGGCGGACCACGTTTTCGGTCGAGCGCGTGCCGATCGGCTTGCCCTCGAACTCGATCGCGCCGGTGGAGCGCACCATGTTGCAGATCGCCCGCAGTGTGGTGGTCTTGCCGGCGCCGTTGGCGCCGAGCAGCGTGGTCAGCGAGCCCTCGTTGAGCGAAAAGGAGAGGCCGTGCAGGGCCTGGACCTGGCCGTAATAGGCGCGCAGGTCCTTGACGTTGAGCATCGTGGTCATTGGTCCTTGCTCCCCAGATAGGCCTTGATGACATCAGGGTCGGCCTGGACCTGGGCCGGCGTGCCTTCGGCAAGCTTGCGGCCGAAATTGAGCGCGACGACGTGGTCGGCGATCGACATCACGAGACCCATGTGATGCTCGACCAGCAGCACGGTGATCTTGCGGTCGTCGCGGATTTTGCGGATCAGGTCGCCGAGCACATAGACTTCTTCGTGATTGAGGCCGCCGGCCGGCTCGTCGAGCAGCAGGATCTTCGGATCCGCGGCCAGGGCGCGCGCCAGTTCGACGCGCTTCTGGGTGCCGAACGGAAGTCCCGAGACCACGGTGTGGGCGACGTCCTCGAGATCGAGATAGCCGAGGATGTCGTGCACCTTCTTGTTCATGTCGGTCTCGCCGCGGCGGACCCAGGCGAGGCGCAGCGAGTCGCTGACGATGTCGCTCGAGGTGCGCGCATGCGCGCCGACGCGCACATTGTCGATCACGGACAGGTTGGGGAACAGCGCGACGTTCTGGAAGGTGCGGCCGATGCCGATCTCGGCGATCCGGTGCGGCGGGCGCGACAGGATGCTCTTGCCTTCCATCAGGATGTCGCCCGACGACGGCTGATAGAGCCGCGACAGGCAATTGAACAGCGTCGTCTTGCCGGCGCCGTTCGGCCCGATCAGCCCGAGGATCTGTCCATGGCGCATGTCGAACGACACGCCGTTCAGTGCGATGATGCCGCCGAACACGACGCTGACGTCGCGAACCGCGAGCAGGGGATCATTCCCCTGCGCGAGCTGTGCCTGCGTCATCTCGTCTCGCCCGCCGTCTTCGAGCGGTGCGAGCGGCCCTGCGATGCGTTTCGCTGGACGTGATGGAGGCTATCTGATCCCCTCGGCCAAACGTGCAACTTTCCCTCCTACTCTGGTCTTTTTGCGTTCTTCTTTTTTGGATTGCGGCGCCATTCCACCGAGCGCCTGCTCGATGTTCCTTACCATCGCGACAAGACGAGGTCCAATGTCGTTGAGCAATCTGTCTTCCGTGAAGCGGAATGCCGGCGCGCCGCAATTGAAGGCGTAAGGACCGGTTCCGTCGTTCAATCTCAATGCAACGCCGACTGCGGCGACGTCGTTCTGCCAGTCGCCTGCGGACATCGTGAAGCCGTGCTTCGCGACCGTCTCGCCGGAGCGCTCGATGCCGTCGCGCATCTTGGCCCAGCGGCTGCCGTAGTGATCCCGCAGCTCACGCAGTAAAGCCGCGCGCTCGTCGGGCGGCAATGCCCAAATATAAGCACGCCCCATCGCGGTGGTTGCGATCGGCACCCGCGAGCCGACGTCGAGTTGTACGCCGAGCGCCAGGCCGTTCCGGCTCTGGCCGAAATAAATCATGCTGTGGCGGTCGCGGCCGCCGACGGCGACCGCTCCGCCGGTCGCGCGCATCACTTCTTCTCGATAGGGCTCGGACAAATGCCGAACACCGAGATTGGCGAGCGCGGCGTAGCCGAGTGCCATCGCCGACGGCGCGAGTTGGTACTTCTCGAACTTCGGTACAGGTGTAAGGTATCCCAGCTTGGTCAGCGTGTAGGTCAGCCGGGAAATGGTTGGCTTCGGTAACTTGGTGCGGGCCGCAATCTCCTGATTGCCGAGCAACCCGTCATTGGGTTGGAATGCGCGCAGGACGTCCAGTCCGCGGGAAAGGGCGACGACGAAATTGCGATCGGTCGCGGCTTTCTTGCTAGCGCGCTTCATCCCTATCCTTGCCCTGCCCTTGTCATGCTCGTTGACAAGGCACGTGCTTCAAAATAACCCTCCATGTCAAGATGTGGAATTAAATTTCGCAGTGCGAAATTGGTCTAATCGTAGCGGCTCAACGCAAGTCGTGCAGCTACTCAACACAAGTCCAAGAACAAGCATCCAGGGAGAGTCCCGGTGAGTGAAGTCGTCAAGCTCGAACGTCATGACAATATTGCCGTCGTCACGGTCAACAGTCCGCCTGTGAATGCGCTGAGCGCCGCGGTGCGCGGCGGCATCTTCGAGTGCATCAAGAGCGCGATCGATGATGCGCAGGTCCAGGGCATCGTGCTGACCTGCGCCGGCCGTACCTTCATCGCCGGCGCCGACATCACCGAATTCGGCAAGCCGCCGAAGCCGCCCGGGCTCGCCGAAGTGCTGAGCCTGATGGAGAGCTCGCCGAAGCCGATCGTTGCCGCGATCCACGGCACCGCGCTCGGCGGCGGCCTCGAGGTCGCGCTGGCCTGCCACTACCGTGTCGCCACCAAGGACGCCAAGCTCGGTCTGCCCGAGGTGAAGCTCGGCCTGCTGCCCGGCGCCGGCGGCACCCAGCGCCTGCCGCGCGCGGTCGGTCCCGAGCTCGCGGTCAAGATGATCGTCGGCGGCGATCCGATCGGCGCGGACGCGGCGCTGAAGGCCGGCCTGATCGAGGAGATCGTCGAGGGACCGGCTTCGGGCGGTGAGGCATTCGCGCGCAAGGTGGTCGCCGAGAAGCGTCCGCTGCGCAAGCTGCGCGACGACGACAGCAAGCTCGCCGCGGCCAAGGCCGATCGTTCGATCTTCACCAATGCGGTCGCTGCGCTGACCAAGAAGTCGCGCGGCCTCGAGGCGCCGTTCGCCGCTGCCGACGCCGTCGGCGCCGCGATCGACCTGCCGTTCGATGAGGGCATGAAGAAGGAGCGCGAGGGCTTCCTCAAGCTGATGAACGGCGACCAGTCCAAGGCACAGCGCTACGCGTTCTTCGCCGAGCGCGAAGCCGCCAAGATCTCCGGCGTCCCCGAGGGCACCAAGGGCCGCAACGTGGCGCGCGTCGCCATCCTCGGCGCCGGCACCATGGGCGGCGGCATCGCGATGTCGTTCGCCAACGCCGGCATCCCGGTCACCCTGATCGAGACCGGCGAGGAGCAGCTCAAGCGCGGCATGGGCATCATGCAGAAGAACTACGAGGCGACCGCCGCGCGCGGCGGCATCCCGGCGGACGCGCCCGCCAAGCGGATGGCGCTGATCAACGGTGTCGTCGGCATCGAGAACGTCGGCGACGCCGATCTCGTGATCGAGGCGGTGTTCGAGACCATGGCGGTGAAGAAGGAAGTGTTCGGCAAGCTCGACCAGTACGCCAAGCCGGGCGCGGTGCTGGCCTCCAACACCTCCTATCTCAACATCGACGAGATCGCGAAGTCGACCAAGCGTCCGCAGGACGTGCTCGGCATGCACTTCTTCTCGCCGGCTAACGTCATGAAGCTGTGCGAGATCGTGCGCGCCGACAAGACCGCGCCCGACGCGCTGGTCACGGCCGTCTCGATCGCCCGCAAGATCGCCAAGGTGCCGGCAGTGGTCGGCGTCTGCGACGGCTTCGTCGGCAACCGCATGCTGGCGCAGCGCGGCAAGCAGTCCGAGAAGCTGCTGTTCGAAGGCGCCCTGCCGCAACAGGTCGACGCCGTGGTGACCAAGTTCGGCATGCCGATGGGCCCGTTCGCGATGGGCGATCTCGCCGGTCTCGACATCGGCTGGCGCTCGCGCAAGGACCGCGGCATCAAGTCGGAGATCGCCGACGCGCTGTGCGAAGCCGGCCGCTTCGGCCAGAAGACAGGCAAGGGCTACTACAAGTACGAGCCGGGCTCGCGCGCGGCGCTGCCCGATCCGGAGGTCGAGAAGCTGATCGACGAGACGCTGGCGCGCCTCGGCCGCAAGAAGCGCGTCGTCAGCGACGACGAGATCCTCGAGCGCATGATGTACCCGATGATCAACGAAGGCGCGAAGATCCTCGCCGAGGGCATCGCGGCGCGCCCGTCGGATATCGACGTGGTCTGGCTCTATGGCTATGGCTGGCCGATCTATCGCGGCGGTCCGATGTTCTGGGCCGACACCGTCGGCCTCAAGCACATCGCCGATCGCCTGGCCTTCTACGCCAAGGAGACCAACGATCCCTCGCTCGAGCCGGCGCCGCTGCTCAAGAAGCTCGCCGACGAGGGCAAGACCTTCGCCTCGCTCGCCGCGCCGTCGAAGGCGGCGTGATTGGCCGACTGTAACCACGTGTCATTCCGGGATGCGCCGTAAGGCGCAGACCCGGAATCTCGAGATTCCCCGATGCGCAAATTGCGCATCTTAGGTTCACGCTGCGCGTGCCACGGAATGACAGTTTCCAGAGTCTGGTTTTCATGACCTATCCCGGCGAACAATATTATCCCAAGGGCGTGCAGTGGAGCGACGAGATCACGCGCGGCACGCTGCCGGACCTGCTGTCGAGCGCCGCCGCCGAGTTCGGCGCGCGCCCGGTGCTCGAATTCCGCGACCGGCCGATCAGCTACGCCGAGCTGGAGGCCCTGGTCGAGACCGCCGCCGCTTCCTTCATGCGGACCGGCTACGGCAAGGGAACGTCGGTCGCGCTGTTCCTCGGCAATTCGCCTGACCATCCGATCAATTTCTTCGGTGCGCTGAAGGCCGGCGCCCGCGTCGTGCATCTGTCGCCGCTCGACGGCGAGATCGCGCTGTCGCACAAGCTGTCCGATTCAGGCGCGCGGGTGCTGGTCACCAGCAATTTGTCGGCGCTGTTGCCGACCGCGCTGAAATTCCTCGCCAAGGGTCTGCTCGATCGTCTGATCGTCTGCGAGGACGACAATTGGGGCAAGGTCGGCACGCCGCAAACGGCGCTGCCCGACAATCCCGCGATCATCACCCATCGCCAGTTCATCGACGGCGCGACCAGGCCGTCGCAATGGCCGGCGGTCGACGTCGAGGACGTCGCGCTGCTGCAATATACCGGCGGCACTACGGGCCTGCCCAAGGGCGCCATGCTCAGCCATGGCAATCTCACCGCGGCGGTGTCGATCTACGACGTCTGGGGCAAGCCCGGGCGGCTCGAACGCAATGCGATCGAGCGCGTGATCTGCGTGCTGCCGCTGTTTCACATCTACGCGCTGACCGTCGTCCTGCTGTCGGCGATCCGGCGCGGCCATCTGATCTCGCTGCACCAGCGCTTCGACGTCGAGGCCGTGATGCGCGACATCGAGGTCAAGCGCGCAACGGTGTTTCCCGGCGTGCCGACGATGTGGATCGCGATCGCCTCGCTGCCCGATCTCGACAAGCGCGATCTCTCTTCGCTGGTGGTCGCCGGCTCCGGCGGCGCGCCGCTGCCGGTGGAGGTCGCGAAGATCTTCGAGCGCCGCGTCGGCATGAAGCTGAAGAGCGGCTGGGGCATGACCGAGACCTGCTCGCCCGGCACCGGCCATCCCAAGGAGGGACCGGAGAAACCAGGCTCGATCGGGCTGATGCTGCCCGGCATCGAGATGGACGTCGTGTCGCTGGAGGATTCCACCAGGGTGATGCCGGTCGGCGAGGTCGGCGAGATCCGCATCCGCGGCCCGAACGTCACCAAGGGCTACTGGAACAGGCCGGCGGAGACCGCGGAGGCTTTCGTCGGCGACCGCTTCCTCACCGGCGACATCGGCTACATGGACGCCGACGGCTATTTCTATCTGGTCGACCGCAAGAAGGACATGATCATCTCCGGCGGCTTCAACGTCTATCCGCAGATGATCGAGCAGGCGATCTACACCCATCCTGCCGTGCAGGAGGTGATCGTGATCGGCATTCCCGACGATTACCGCGGTGAGGCGGCAAAGGCCTTCATCAAGCTGCGCGACGGCGAGAAGACCTTCTCGATCGACGAGCTGCGTGCATTCCTCACCGGCAAGGTCGGTAAGCACGAACTGCCGGCGGCCGTCGAGTTCGTCGACGAATTGCCGCGCACCCCGGTCGGCAAGCTGTCGCGTCACGAATTGCGCCAGCAGCAGCCCAAGACTGCTCAAACCGAGACATCTCAATCCACGCAACAACAGACTGCATCAGGATCTCGCTCATGACCGACGCCGTTATCGTCTCCACCGCCCGCACGCCGATCGGCAAGGCCTATCGCGGCGCGCTCAACGTCACCGAGGGCGCGACCTTGCTCGGGCACGCGATCGGCGAAGCGGTGGCGCGCGCCAAGGTCGATCCGAAGGAGATCGAGGACGTGGTGATGGGCGCGGCGATGCAGCAGGGCGCGACCGGCGGCAACATCGCGCGCAAGGCACTGCTCCGCGCCGGGTTGCCGGTGACCGTTGCCGGCACCACGATCGACCGCCAATGCGCCTCCGGCCTGCAGGCGATTGCGCTCGCCGCACGCTCGGTGATCTTCGACGGCGTCGAGATCGCGGTCGGCGGCGGCGGTGAATCGATCTCGCTGGTGCAGAACGACAAGATGAATTCCTTCCACGCCCAGGATCCGGCGCTGCTCAAGATCAAGGGCGAGGTCTACATGCCCATGATCGACACTGCCGAGATCGTCGCCAAGCGCTACAACATCTCGCGCGAGAGGCAGGACGAGTATGGGCTGGAAAGCCAGCGCCGCACCGCGGCCGCGCAGCAGGGCGGCAAGTTCAAGGAAGAGCTCGCGCCGATCACCACCATGATGGCGGTCACCGACAAGGCGACCGGTGCCGTCACGATGAAAGAGGTGACGCTGTCGCAGGACGAAGGTCCGCGGCCGGAGACCACGGCCGAAGGGCTTGCCAGCCTCAAGCCGGTGCGCGGAGAGGGCTTCACCATCACCGCCGGCAATGCCAGCCAGCTCTCGGACGGCGCCAGCGCCTCCGTGATCATGAGCGACAAGGAGGCCGCCAGGCGCGGGCTGAAGCCGCTCGGCATCTTCCGCGGCTTCGTCTCCGCCGGCTGCGAGCCGGACGAGATGGGCATCGGTCCGGTGTTCGCGGTGCCGCGGCTGCTGAAGCGCCATGGCCTCAAGTTCGACGACATCGATCTCTGGGAGCTCAACGAGGCCTTCGCGGTGCAGGTGCTCTATTGCCGCGACAAGCTCGGCATCGATCCGGAGAAGATCAACGTCAATGGCGGCGCGATTTCGGTCGGCCACCCCTACGGCATGTCGGGTGCGCGGCTCACCGGCCACGCGCTGATCGAGGGCCGCCGCCGCAAGGCCAAATACGCCGTCGTCACCATGTGCGTCGGTGGCGGCATGGGCGCGGCCGGCCTGTTCGAGGTGCTGCAGTAGGATTGTCGTCCCGGCGAAGGCCGGGACCCATACGCCGCGGCTTCTCTTTGGGCACATGCGGCAGCCGGCGTTGTCAAACACGAAAGCCGGTGGTTATGGGTCCCGGCCTTCGCCGGGACGACCAGGAAAGAAGCAGTTGAATTTCAAAAGGAGGATCCGATGGATCTCGCTTTCACCAAGGAAGAGATAGCGTTTCGCGAGGAGGTGCGGGAGTTCTTCAAGAACAACGTGCCGCCGGAGACCCGGCGCAAGCTGCAGGAAGGCCGCCATCTGTCGAAGGACGAGATGGTCACCTGGTGGCGCATCCTCAACAAGAAGGGCTGGGGCGTCACCCACTGGCCGAAGGAATATGGCGGCACCGGCTGGAGCACCGTGCAGCACTACATCTTCAACGAGGAGCTGCAGTCCTATCCGGCGCCGCAGCCGCTCGCCTTCGGCGTCAGCATGGTCGGCCCGGTGATCTACACCTTCGGCAACGAGAAGCAAAAGAAGGAATATCTGCCGCGCATCGCCAATGTCGACGACTGGTGGTGCCAGGGCTTCTCGGAGCCGGGCTCGGGTTCGGACCTCGCGTCGCTGAAGACCAAGGCCGAGCGCCGTGGCGACAAGTGGATCATCAACGGCCAGAAGACCTGGACCACGCTCGCCCAGCACGCCGACATGATCTTCTGCCTCTGCCGCACCGATCCGGCCGCGAAGAAGCAGATGGGTATCTCGTTCATCGTGTTCAGCATGAAGTCGAAGGGCGTCACCGTGCGTCCGATCCAGACCATCGACGGCGGCCACGAGGTCAACGAGGTGTTCTTCGACGACGTCGAGGTGCCCTACGAGAACCTGATCGGCGAAGAGAACAAGGGCTGGGATTACGCAAAATTCCTGCTCGGCAATGAGCGCACCGGCATCGCCCGGGTCGGCGTGTCGAAGGAGCGGCTGCGCCGCATCCGCGCGCTGGCCTCCAAGGTCGAGGCCGGCGGCCGTCCGGTGATCGAGGATCCGGCGTTCCGCGAGAAGCTCACGGCCTGCGAGATCGAGCTGAAGGCGCTCGAGCTGACCCAGCTCCGCGTCGTCGCCGACGAGGGCAAGCACGGCAAGGGCAAGCCCAATCCGGCGTCCTCGGTGCTCAAGATCAAGGGCTCGGAGATCCAGCAGACCACGACCGAGCTGTTGATGGAGATCATCGGTCCGTTCGCCGCGCCCTATGACGAGCACGGCGATGCCGGTTCCAACGAGAGCATGGATTGGACCGCGCAGATCGCGCCGAGCTACTTCAACAACCGCAAGGTTTCGATCTACGGCGGCTCCAACGAGATCCAGCGCAACATCATCAGCAAGGCGGTGCTGGGGCTTTGATCCTCTCCCTCTCCCCGCTCTTCGCGGGGAGAGGGTTGGGGTGAGGGGCATCTCTCCGAGCAACGACTGCCGAGAGACCTGTACCCCCTCACCCGGATCGCTTCGCGATCCGACCTCTCCCCGCAAGCGGGGCGAGGTGAAGAGGCCCCGGCTTGAACAACGATCAGTTAGTTAAGGGAACGAACATGGATTTTGATCTGTCCGAGGAGCAGCGGCTTCTCAAGGAAAGCGTCGACGGGTTGCTGGCGGATGCCTACGACTTCGATGCGCGCAAGAAGTACATGAAGGAGAAGGGCGGCTGGAGCAAAGCGCTCTGGAGCAAGCTCGCCGAGCAGGGCCTGCTTGGTCTGCCCTTCGCGGAGACCGACGGCGGCTTTGGCGCCGGCGCGGTCGAGACCATGATCGTGATGGAAGCGCTCGGCAAGGCGCTGGTGGTCGAGCCTTATCTCGCCACCGTCGTGGTCGCCGGCAGTTTCCTGCGCCATGGTGGCTCGGCCGAGCAGAAGGCCAAGTACATTCCCGGCATCATCGACGGCAGCAGGACCTTTGGCTTCGCCCAGCTCGAGAAGAACTCGCGCTATGACCTCTTCGACGTCGTCACCAGCGCGAAGAAGAAGGGCGACGGCTGGGTGATCGACGGCGAGAAGTTCGTGGTGCTCAACGGCGAGAACGCCGACACGCTGATCGTGACCGCGCGCACCAAGGGCGGCCAGCGCGACAAGACCGGCATCGGCGTGTTCCTGGTCCCAGCGGATGCCAAGGGCGTCACCAGGAAGGGCTATCCGACCCAAGACGGCCTGCACGCGGCCGACATCACCTTCACCAATGTCGAGGTCGGTGCTGACGCTGCGATCGGCGATCCCGAGAACGGCCTGCCCCTGATCGAGCGCGTCGCCGACGAAGCCCGCATTGCGCTGTGCGCGGAAGCGGTCGGCGCGATGGACGAGTCGCTGAAGGAGACGGTCGAGTACATCAAGACCCGCAAGCAGTTCGGCGTTGCGATCGGCTCGTTCCAGAGCCTGCAGCACCGTGCCGCCGACATGTTCGTGGCGCTGGAGCAGGCCCGCAGCATGTCGATGTTCGCCACCATGGCGTCGGACTTCGACGATGCCAAGGAGCGTGCGTCGGCGGTCGCCGCCGCCAAGGTGCAGGTCGGCAAGTCCCTGAAGTTCGTCGGCCAGCAGTCGATCCAGCTTCATGGCGGCATCGGCATGACCATGGAAGCCAAGATCGGCCACTACTTCAAGCGGCTGACCATGATCGAGAACACCCTCGGCGACACCGACTACCACCTCCGCCGCGTCAGCGAGGGCGGTGGGTTGTTGGCCTGAGCCATCTCCGTCATTCCGGGGCTCGCGAAGCGAGAACCCGGAATCTGGCGCCGTAACCTCTGGATTCCGGGTTCGCGACTGCGTCGCGCCCCGGAATGACGTGCAAATAACAGGGAAACAACAATGAAAAACACCCCGTTCGATCTCACCGGCCAGGTCGCGGTCATCACCGGCTCGAGCCGCGGCATCGGCCGCTCCTCGGCGGAGCTTCTGGCAAGACTCGGCGCCAAGGTCGTGATCTCCTCGCGCAAGGCGGATGCCTGCCAGGAAGTCGCCGACGGCATCAAGAACGCGGGCGGCGATGCGCTCGTCATCCCCTGCAACATCGCGCGCCGCAACGAGGTCGAGGCGCTGGTCTCGGGGACGATCAAGCATTACGGCAAGATCGACATCCTGGTCTGCAACGCCGCGGTCAATCCCTATTACGGCCCGCTGCTCGACATCACCGACGAGGCCTTCGACAAGATCATGGGCTCCAACGTCAAGAGCAACATCTGGCTGTCCGCACTGGCGATCCCGCAGATGGCAGAGCGCGGCAAGGGCTCGGTCGTGATCATCTCCTCGATCGGCGGACTTCGGGGTTCTACGGTGATCGGCGCCTACGGCATCTCCAAGGCCGCCGACTTCGCGCTGTGCCGCAGCCTTGCCGGCGAGTGGGGCCCGAAGGGCGTGCGCGTCAATTGCGTGGCGCCGGGCCTGGTGAAGACCGATTTCGCCCGCGCGCTGTGGGAGGACCCGGACAATCTGAAGCGCCGCACGGCGTCGACGCCGCTCCGCCGCATCGGCGAGCCCGACGAGATCGCCGGCGCCGTGGCCTATCTCGCCTCCGATGCCTCGACCTTCATGACCGGCCAGACCATCGTGGTCGACGGCGGCGTCACGACGGCTGCGACTTAATCTTCAAGAGAAGCCGTCATGGCCGGGCAAGCCCGGCCATGACGCGTTGCTTCAAACCTGCTCCAGCGCGCGCTCAAAATCCTCGATCAGGTCGTCGGGATGCTCGAGCCCGGCCGAGAAGCGAATGAAACCTTCGCTGATGCCGAGCTCGGCGCGGGCCTCGGGTGCCAGGCGCTGATGCGTCGTGGTCGCGGGATGCGTGACGAGGCTCTTGGCGTCGCCGAGATTGTTGGAGATGCGCGAGATCTTCAGGGCGTTGAGACAGCGGAAGGCGCCGGCCTTGCCGTCCTTCACCTCGAAGCCGACCAGCGTCGAGCCGGCGCCCATCTGCTTCTTCACCGTCGCGGCCTGCGGATGATCGGGACGGCCGGGATAGACCAGCCGCGTGATCTTCGGATGCTTGGCCAGCGCCTCGGCGATCTTCGCCGCGTTCTCGGTCTGGGCGCGGACGCGGACGCCGAGCGTCTCCAGCCCCTTCAGCAGCACCCAGGCGTTGAACGGCGACAGCGACGGCCCGGTCTGGCGCATGAAATTATGGATGTGCTCGGCGATGAAGGCCTCCGACGACAGGATGACGCCGCCGAGGCAGCGGCCCTGGCCGTCGATATGCTTGGTCGCGGAATAGACCACGACGTCGGCGCCGAGCGACAGCGGGCTCTGCCAGATCGGCGTCGCGAACACGTTGTCGACGATCAGCCGGGCGCCGCCGCTATGCGCGATCTCTGCGATCGCGCCGATGTCGAGCACGTCGAGCGTCGGATTGGTCGGGCTCTCCAGGAAGAAGGTCTTGGTGTTCGGCCGCAATGCGCGCTGCCACTGGTCGAGATCGAGGCCGTCGACCAGCGTCGTCTCGATGCCGTAGCGCGGCAACAGGTCCTGCACCACGTAGAGGCAGGAGCCGAACAGGGCCTTCGAGGCCACCACATGATCGCCGGCCTTCAGCGGGGCGAGGATCGCGGTGGTCACCGCGGCCATGCCGGTCGCGGTCGAGCGCGCGGCTTCCGCGCCCTCGAGCTCGATCATGCGGCGCTCGAACATCGCAATGGTCGGGTTGGAATAGCGCGAATAGATGAAGCCGGGGTCCTGGCCCTTGAAGCGCGCCTCGCATTGCTCGGCGGTGTCGTAGACGTAGCCCTGGGTGAGAAACAGCCCTTCCGACGTCTCCCCGAATTGCGAGCGCAGCGTACCGCCATGGACGAGACGGGTTTCGGGACGAAAGCGGGCCGTGGTTTCAGATTCAGACATGTGACCTCCGAGGTGGCCATTTCCCCTGGAGAATGGCCACAAAAAAACCGGCCTGGAGCAACCTCCACAAGCCGGGATCACACTGTCCCCGGCCTGTTTAGCGACTTATTTAACGTGGCTGCAAGCCGGCCGGCTCAAATCACCACGGGATAAGTGCAGCTGATATTCCCTCGCGCCCTTTCCGTCAAGACGGTCATCGGATAACCCGTAAAAGCCCATATTTTGGGGCTTGATGGCCGCCTGGAGTATGATTTTTGGGCCATCTCGAGGGATCGCCGAGGGACCGCATCGTGTCGTTCACGCTGGAAGATGAATCCAACGGAATCCTGCCCGACCGCATGATCGCGGAGATGGCGGAGGCCGGCCTCATTCTGCCCGCCTATGACTTCGTCGAGAGCCAGATCCAGCCGGCCAGCCTCGATCTCCGCCTCGGCGACATTGCCTACCGCGTCCGCGCCAGCTTCCTGCCGGGGCCCGATGCCACCGTCGCCGAGCGGATCGACGAGCTGAAGCTGCACGAGATCGATCTGTCCGACGGCGCGGTGCTGGAGACCAACTGCGTCTACATCGTGCCGCTGCTGGAGAGCCTGGCGCTGCCGCCGGAGATCGTGGCCGCGGCCAACCCGAAGAGCTCGACCGGACGGCTCGACGTCTTCACCCGCGTGATCGCCGACGGCACCCGCCGCTTCGACATGATCGGCGCCGGCTATCACGGGCCGCTCTACGCCGAGATCAGCCCGAAGACGTTTCCCGTGCTGCTGCGCGAGGGTTCGCGGCTCAGCCAGGTCCGCTTCCGGATCGGCGAGGCGACGCTGACCGCCGACGAGCTCGATGCGCTGCATGCCGCCGAGCGGCTGGTCGACGCCGCCAATGCCGATCTCACCCATGGCGTCGCGCTCTCGGTCGATCTCTCCGGCGAGAGCTCGGGCGGCTTCGTCGGCTATCGCGCCAAGCGCCATACCGGCGTGGTCGATGTCGATCGCCGCGGCGGCTATGCTGTCGACGACTTCTGGGAGCCGATCAAGGCCCGGCCCGACGGCAGTCTCATCCTCGATCCCGGCGAGTTCTACATCCTGGCGTCGAAAGAGGCGGTGCAGGTGCCGCCGGACTACGCCGCGGAGATGGTGCCGTTCGATCCGCTGGTCGGCGAATTCCGCGTCCATTATGCCGGCTTCTTCGATCCCGGCTTCGGCTATGCCGGCGCCGGCGGAAAGGGGGCGCGCGCCGTGCTGGAGGTGCGCTCGCGCGAGGTGCCGTTCATCCTCGAGCATGGCCAGATCGTCGGCCGCCTCGTCTATGAGCGGATGCTCGAGCGCCCCGACGCGCTGTACGGCCAGCGCATCGGCTCGAACTATCAGGCGCAGGGCCTGAAGCTCTCCAAGCATTTTCGCGTGTAATTCCGTTTCGCGCGCGTGTAATTCCGTAGCCCGGATGAAGCGCTAGCGAAATCCGGGGCGCTGCATACGCGCATTGAGCCGCCCCGGATTGCGCTTCGCTGCATCCGGGCTACGATTGCGCGCGCGAGGCTTTATCTCGCCAACAAGAACAGCGGGAGCAGACATGACCGGAGAGCAGGACGCGCGCGAAACGCAATGGCGGAAGTGGCGCAGCGTCGCCGATCTCTATCACGCCTTCTTCACCGGGCTGATCCTCACCGTCGTCACGCGGCGCGGCACGGCTGATGCCGCCGAGTTCGTCTTCCGCGTGTTTCGTCGCCAGCAGCAGGAGCGCTTCCTGCCCGGCTTGAAGAAGCTCGGCCTCGACAGCCTGCCGCCGGCGGTCGCGGCCGCGCAATATCATTACCTCTCCAACTGGATCGGCGGCGTGCATGTCGAATACATGTATGAGACCGACCGCAAGGCCTGGATCCGCTATCCGCCGCCGCGCTGGATCTGGAAGGGCACGGCGATCTGCGGCGTGCCCGGCGAGGTTTCGCGCGCGATGCTGCGCGGCTGGCACGCCAACAACGGCGTCGCGCTCGGGGACTTGCGGCTCGGCTTCGTCTGCACCAAGCAGAGTGTCGACGGCCAAGACGGCCTCGAAGGCTATTACTGCGAGTACGATCATCCGCTCGAGCTCGACCAGCGCCTGGTGTTCGCGCGCCATATCGAGGCGCCGCTATTCGATCCCAACACCGCGCCGGCGCTGCCGGTCGACAGCTGGCCGAAGCCGCGGCTGGAAAAGGCCTATCGCAACTACGCGATGGAATATGTGAAGACGGCCGCGCCGGTCATCGTGCAGGTGTTCGGCCCGGAGGATGCGAGCTATCTGCTGCATCTCACCGGCAGACTGATCGGCATGCAGTATTACGACGAGGTCGCGCAGGCGCTCGGCGGCCGCCGTGGCCGTGCCACGGAATTTGCCGCATTCCTGCGCACTCTCTTCGAGTCGCAGGACGATATTGCTGACATCACCGAATCCGAGGGCCAGTTCGAAATCCGCCAGCAGGGCTGGAAGCTGATGGCCGACGTGGCCGACTATCATCCGGCCTGCGCCAGCGTATTGACAGGCCTGTTCGAAGGGCTGGCCGCCGGCTGCGGGCGGCATATTCCGGTGCATCTGAAGCCGAACCGCGCCGCCGGCGCGCCGTTCGTCTGGTCGATCGGCTAGCCCCAAGGTTCATCCGGGTTCACCTGCAATCGCGCAGGCCCCCCTTGCGCCCCGCGCACGTGGATTCCGCCGCCGCCATGGTAGGGAAACACCATGGCGCGGCTCCCCAGATCGCGCGTGGGAGTAGAAATGTCCGATCTCGGCCTCGCCGAAATTCCTGTCGACGAACAAGAGCGGCCGCTGCCGCCGCCGGTGACCAAGCCGGCGCGCAATGCGCTGCTCGACGGGCCGATCCTGCGCACGCTGCTATGGCTGGCGTGGCCGAACGTGATCGCGCTCTCCGCCGGCACCTGCGTCGTGATCGCGGAGACTTCGTATATCGGCCGGCTCGGCGTCGAGTCGCTCGCGGCGATGGCGCTGGTGTTTCCCTGCGTGATCCTGACCATGACGATGTCCGGCGGCGCGATGGGCGGCGGCGTCGCATCCGCGATCGCGCGTGCGCTCGGTGCCGGCGAGATCGAGCGTGCCTCGACGCTGGCGATGCATGCGCTGCTGATCGGCCTGACCTTTGGTTTGACGTTCATGCTGGGCATGCTGATCTTCGGCCCGCGCCTGCTCGAACTGCTCGGCGGCCGGGGCAATGTGCTGGCGCAGGCGATCGCCTATTCGCAGGTGTTCTTCGGCGGCGCGATCCTGCCCTGGCTGATGAACACCATGGCCGGCATCCTGCGCGGCACCGGCAACATGAAGCTGCCGTCGACCATGATCCTGTCCTCGGCGGTGTGGCAGATCATTCTCGGCGGCACGCTCGGGCTCGGTCTCGGTCCGGTGCCGCAATTCGGCATGCGCGGCGTCGCCGCGGGGTCGCTGATCGCCTATTCGATCAGCATCAGCGTGATGGGCTGGTATCTGTTCTCGGGCCGTGCCCGCGTGAAGCCGAAACTCAAGGGGCTGCGCGTGCAATGGGCGATGTTCATCGACATCCTCAAGGTCGGCGCGGTGTCCTGCTTCTCGCCGTTGCAGTCGGTTCTGACGATCTCGATCTTCACCCACATGCTGGCGCAGTTCGGCACCGCGGTGCTCGCCGGCTACGGCATCGGCGCGCGGCTCGAATTCATGCTGACCTCCGTCGCCTTCGCGGTCGGCATCGCCTCGGTGCCGATGATCGGCATGGCGGTCGGCGCCGAGCGCGTCGCGCGCGCCCGGCGCATCGCCTGGACCGCGGGCACGGTGTCGTTCCTTGCGGTCGGCGTGGTCGGCAGCTTCATCGCCGTCTTCCCCGACCTCTGGGTCAATCTGTTCACCAATGATCCGCACGTGCGGGCGACCAGCCATCAATATCTCTCGACCGCCGCGCCGATGTACGCGTTCATCGGCCTTGCGATGTCGATGTATTTCTCCTCGCAGGGTGCCGCGAAGGTGCTGGGTCCGGTGCTGGCGCAGACAGCGCGGCTGATCTTCATCGGCACCGGCGGCTGGTGGCTGTCGACGCATGAGGCGAGCGCGCAGAACTTCTTCGCACTCGCCGCCGCCTCGATGGGCGTGCTCGGCGTGCTGTCCTGCCTCAGCGTGATCCTGACGCGCTGGGGCAAGTCGGCACCGGTCGCAGAAGTGCAGCCGGCGCTGTCGTAGATATTAAATCCGTCATCCTGAGGAGCCGCGAAGCGGCGTCTCGAAGGATCGACGGCCCAGGTGTTTCGGCGTGCGCTCGTAGAAACAGCGGGACTGTCGCCCTTCGAGACGGTCGCTTCGCGACCTCCTCAGGGTGACGGTCATAGTTCGAAATGCGCGGCCAGTCGCATGACCTAGCGGATCACGCCGCGCTCTTCTCCCTGGCCGATTTGGCCATCGCGGCTTGCATCGCCGCCGCGCCGAGATCCATCTGCGCGTCCATGTATGGCGCGACCTCGTGCGGCAGCACGTCGGCGATCCACACCACGCGGCAGCGCGTGTCGCCCTCGGCGAACACCTGCACCGAGGCGGAATGCTGCTTCAACCGCTCGCTGCTGATCGCATAGACCAGCCGCTTTCGCTGGTCGTCGCAATCGACCAGCGTCTCGCGCGCCACGGTGCCGTTGGAGAAGCTGACGGTGCGGACGTCGCCGTCCAGTTGCGTGTCAGTCACGAAGCCCGGCACTAGCCGCGTATGCAGTGCGCCGAAATCGCGCAACGCGTCCCAGACATGATCTGCCGGCGCGTCGATCGGGATATCCTTGTGAATGGAAGCCATTGTTCAATCCTCGTTGGTTTCAGATGTGTCGTCATTGCGAGGAGCGAAGCGACGAAGCAATCCACACCGCAGCAGGCGGAAAGATGGATTGCTTCGCTCCACTCGCAATGACGGCGGAGCTGTGGTGTGCTAGGTCGACACCGCCTCGACATTGTTGCCGTCGGGGTCGAGCAGGAACGCCGCGTAATAGGTCGGGCTGTAATCCTTGCGATGGCCCGCCGCGCCGTTGTCCTTGCCGCCGGCCTTCAGGCCTTCGGTATGGAATGTCTTGATCGCGTCATGGCTCGGGGCACGGAACGCAACGTGCGCGCCGCCTTGGGCCTTGCCCTTGTGCAAATGCAGCCAGAGCGCGGGCTCGCCCTTCGGGCCGAAACCGGCGCCGCTGTCGTCGCGCGAGCAGAGCACGAAGCCGAGTGGCGCCAGCACTGCGGTGTAGAAGCGCACGCTGGCGTCGAGGTCGGCAACGCGCAATCCGATATGGTCGTACATGAGGAATCTCCAGTCGCTAAGCGCATCGAAAGACGCGCGGACGGGAGCAGCCTAGCTATTGCAGCGCGAGACGTTCTTGGAAAATCTTGCGGTCGCCGCGCGAGGCCTGGCGGAACTTGAGCGGCGAGGCACCGGCGGCGCGGTGGAAGCTGCGCACGAAATTGGACAGATCGCCGAAACCGACGTCATAGGCGATGTCGGTGACCGGGCTGTCGTCATCCGCGAGCCGCCGCGCCGCATGGCGCAGCCGCGAGCGCACGAGATATTGATGCGGGGTGACGCCGAGCACGGCGGAAAACAGCCGCAGGAAATGGAAGGTGCTCAAGCCGGCCTGTTCGGCGGCCTCGTCGAGGTCGATCTGATGGTGTGAATTGGCGTCGATCCACAGCGCGGCCTCGACGGCGCGGCGGCGATCGCGCAAGCCTGCGGTGAGCGGCTTTGTCTTGCGGTCGGACACCAGCTCGACAAGGCGGCTGGTGAGGAGGTGGCCGATCTCGTCGAGACCGACGTCGCTGTTGCCAGCTGCCGCCGTTTGCGCGAGCTCGCCGATCACCATCAGTTCCGGCAGCGGCGGCACCGACCCGACCTGCCAGACCGCCGCGCGGTCGCCGATGGTCTCGACCAGCACCGGGTCGAGGAAGAACGACAGGCATTCGTCGCCGACCACGTGGTCGTGCGTGCAGGTGTATTCGTCGCCGGGATGGCCGACCAGGATCGAGCCTGCCACCAGCTCATGGAAGCGGCCGCGGCAATGGCAGCCGAAGCTGCCGCTGCGCACATAGGACACCGAGTGGGAGGCGAACTGCTCGGCGAACGGCTTGTCGCCGGGTTCCGCCGTGCAGCGGAACTCGTTCACCGTGATGCGATCGCGCTGCAGCAGCGTGGTTCGGACCATACCCCGGATTTAAGCTTGCGGCCGGAGTCGTGCAACGGGCAGCAGCACATCAAAAAGGGTCTTGCTGGTGGTCGGCTGGGCGCCCTCGATCGAGAGCAGCCGCCGTTTCGAGATGCTGCCGCCGTTCGGCGAGATCCGGTCGGCATAATTGCCTGCCTCGAGCACGCGGTGGCAGGGCACCATGACCATGAAGGGATTGCGGCCGAGCGCCTGTGCCACCGAATAGACCGCGCCGGACGCGCGCAAGGCGCTCGCCACCTCGTCATAGGTCCGGGTTTCGCCGCGGGGAATGGTCCGGACAAACTGGTAGACGCGCGCGTTGAAGGCCGGGATGCCGCTCATGTCGAGCGCAACGCCGGCAAGGTCCCCAATGCCGCCGCGCAAGGTCGCGGCGATGCCCTCGATCGCGACAGCGACCTCCTCGGGAGGCCGCATCTCGCGCGCGTCAGGATAAAGCTTGAATAGCCGCTTGCGGGTCTCGATCTCGCGCAGCTCGGGAAGCTGCACGCCAGCCACGCCGAGCTCGCCCCACGCGATGCCGCATCGGCCGATCGCCGTGTCGAAAATGGTATACCCACGCCCCGCCATGACGCCACCAGCCCCCACGCGCGCGATCCTAACATTGTCGCCGGCGCGCGCATCCGGAATCTTGACGTTTAGCTAACCATGTCGCGGCCCCTTCTGTGTGACCTCGCCAATTTATCAGTCACGCATCTTAAAGGCTTTGCCCGCTATCTGGTCGTCAGCATGCTGCTCCACGGTACGATCGGCGGAACGATGACCAGCACCGGCGCGGATGGGGCGCGCGGCAGCACAGCCGTGGCCGGGACATCGACCGGGCGTCTTCATCCGCTGTTCGCATTGCTGTTGCCGGCATTGGTCCTGCGCCTTGCGGCCGCGCTCTGGCCCAACGTGATGTATCCGGACGAGATCTTTCAGTATCTCGAGCCGGCGTGGCGGATGCTCGGCCATGACGGCATTTTGACGTGGGAGTGGCGCGAAGGCATTCGCGGCTGGTTCCTGCCGACATTGCTGGCCGGGCCGGTCGCGGTGGGCGGCTTGATTGCGCCGGGGGCGAGGGCGCTTTCCTGGTGCCGCGCCTGGTCGCCGCATCTGCGTCACTGTCGATCGTGGTCAGCGCCTGGTTCTTTGGTGCACGGATTTCGCGAACCCATGCCATCGTCGCGGCGTTCGCGGCGGCAGTCTGGTTCGAGTTGATCCTGCTCTCGCCGCACACATTGGGCGAGCCGTTGGCGACGGCGCTAGTCGTGCCGGCGGCGCTGCTGGTGACCGGCCGTCCGTCGCAGCGGCATCTGGCGATCGGCGGCGCGTTGCTCGCTTTTGCCTTTGTCTGCCGCTTTCAGTACGCGCCGGCCATCGCCGCGCTTGCGCTCGGCGCCTGCTGGATGCGTTGGCGAAACCTGATTCCCCTGATCGCGGGCGGTCTCGCCGCGCTGGTGCTCACCGCCGCGATCGACCTTGCGCATGGCGCCGTGCCGTTCGCCTGGCTGATCGGCAACATCAAGGAAAACCTGCTGCACGATCGCGCGACCGAGTTCGGCGTGACGCCCCCTTCGGCCTATCTCGCCAACTTCCTGATCGTGTGGTCGGCGGCGATCGTGTTGCCGCTCGCCGCGATCTGGCGCGGCGCGCGGCATGCGCCGCTGCTGCTGGCCGTGGCGCTGGTCAACCTCGTCTTCCACAGCTTGATCGCCCACAAGGAATACCGCTTCGTCTTCCTGTCGGTGGCACTGTTCATCATCGTCGCGGCGCTGGGATCGGCCGATTGGGTGCAATGGCTGCGCGCAAAGCCCGGGTGGCGCCGCTGGGCATTGCCGATCGTCACCGGCGGCTGGGCCTTGCTCTCGGTGACGCTCGCCGGCGCTAGCGAGGGGATGCGGGACTACTGGACGCGCGGTGTCGGCGCAGCGCGGCTCGCCGCCGAACTGCGCAGCGATCCGCAGCTGTGCGGCCTCGCACTTTACAATGTTCGTTTCCAGCTGTTGCCAGGGCGGGAACGATTGGTCGGCCCAGTACCGCTCTATGCGCTGGAGCCCGCCGATCCGCTCGCCGAGCTGATCCTGCCGCCGCTGTTGCAGGCGACCAAGCCGACCTTCAACCGCATCCTCGCGCGGCCCGCGGCCGCCGGTGATCTGCCGGCGGATTATTCAAGGCAAAGCTGTGCCCGCGTCGGCATCGCCGATGCCTGCATCTATGCACGAAGCGGCACCTGCGACGCATCCGCCGCCGCGGCTTTTGTCATCAATGACGTGCTCGTGAGGATGGGCCACTAGCGGGGGCGGTGCGGCGATCGGCTCCAATGCGCGCTTGATCCGCTGCCTCCGCCCGGGCTATGGTCCGGCCGGGTCGCACCCGTGAGGTGCGACCTCAAGCATTGAGATCGCGGGCGTAGTTCAATGGTAGAACGGCAGCTTCCCAAGCTGCATACGAGGGTTCGATTCCCTTCGCCCGCTCCAGCCTTCAGGCAAATGTCGCGGGACAGTTTGTCGGCACGGCAATGTATTTGGCGACAGCAGGAGACGTGACGTGAGGTTGCTTGGAGCGCTGCTGCTTGCGCTGGGCGCGCTTTGGATGACGAGGCCGGCATCCGCGCAAATGTATGATCCGCGCTATCCCGTCTGCATGCATGTTTACGGTGAGTTGGTCGGCGAGCGCATGGACTGCATCTTCACGTCGATAGATCAGTGCCAGGCCAGCGCTGTGGGCATGCCGGCGACCTGTCTGGTGAACCCTTATTATGCGCCAAGGTCGGCGCGTCCTCATCGGCCTGAACGATGACTTTCCGGCGGTATCGCGAGCGTTCATTTGAGATCAGTGCATGGCATGGTGGTACTACGCGCTCTTCGCGATCGTTTTGCTCGGATGTTGTGCATTGGTGGTTCGCGCCCGTCGCGGCAGCAATACGCGAGAAGACGAGGAGCTGAACCGGCGGATCGATGAGCGCGTCGATCGGCTCGACCTCACCCGGCGCAATCGCGACAGGGATTCCTGACCCAGTGGATCCGCAGACGGCCTTTCGTTATTATCCCGGGATATTACGGCGATCTGTTCACGCAACGTGCGCGCCTAACGCACCGTACTCGACCTGTTCTTCTCACAACGCGCAGTTATGTTTCCGTAGTTCTCCGCGTTTGAGAACGAAGTTCCGCCGGAACGATGTCGCGGGTTCCGGCATTGGTCGAATAGAGCCGACCGACCTCCGGCGAGAACGGTCGGTTCAAGCCCGCGCCTGGCCGTTCCCTCTCAACAGCCCCCTAGAAGACGGCCGGCGCGGGTCCTTATCCCGGTCCTGCTCGATGTGACGAGGCTGCGCGCCGGGCGAGTATCGCTGACGTTCGCGATGGATTCAGCGCCAGCCCAAAGCGGGCGCGATCTGGGTCAAGATCGTCTCGATCACATGCGCGTTGTAATCGACGCCGAGCTGATTGGGGACGGTCAGAAGCAAGGTATCGGCCTCTGCGATCGCCTCATCCGTCTTGAGCTGCTCGATCAGCCTGTCCGGCTCGGCGGCGTAGCCGCGGCCGAAGATTGCGCGCGTCCTCTCGTCGATGAAGCCGATCTGGTCTTCCTCCTGGCCGTTGCCGAAATAGGCGCGGTCGCGATCGTCGACCAGCGCGAAGATGCTGCGGCTCACCGAGACCCGCGGCTCGCGCGTGTGCCCGGCTTCCTTCCAGGCGGCACGATAGGCCCGGATCTGGGCGGCCTGCTGGACGTGGAAAGCCTCTCCGGTCTCGTCGTTCTTCAGCGTCGAGCTTTGCAGGTTCATCCCGAGCTTCGCCGCCCACACCGCGGTGGCGTTCGAGCCGGCGCCCCACCAGATGCGCTCGCGCAGGCCTTCCGAGAGTGGTTCGAGCCGCAGCAGGCCGGGAGGATTGGGAAACATCGGCCGTGGATTGGGCTGCGCAAATCCCTGGCCGCGCAGCATGTCGAGGAAGATCTCGGCATGACGCCGGCCCATGTCGGCATCGGTTTCGCCCTCGCCCGGCTGATAGCCGAAATAGCGCCAGCCATCGATCACCTGCTCGGGTGAGCCGCGGCTGATGCCGAGTTGCAGGCGTCCCCTCGCGATCAGGTCGGCCGCGCCGGCGTCCTCGATCATGTAGAGCGGATTTTCGTAGCGCATGTCGATCACGGCGGTGCCGATTTCGATCCGGCTGGTCCTGGCGCCAACGGCCGCCAGCAGCGGGAACGGCGAGGCCAGTTGGCGCGCGAAGTGATGGACGCGAAAATACGCGCCGTCCGCGCCGAGCTCTTCGGCCGCGACCGCAAGGTCGATGGATTGCAGCAGCACATCCGCGGCCGAGCGGGCCTGCGACTGCGGCGAGGGCGTCCAGTGCCCGAACGAAAGGAATCCGATTTTCTTCATGCCGGCAATGTAGGGATGTCCGCGACGAATTGCGATCCGTGACGTGACCCGGGGATGACCGAAAGTGTCTACCAGCCGGGAAATTTTCTGCGGCAGATGTTGCTGGTTTTGCAGATCGCGCCGCTCCGCAAGTGCTGCATGCGTGCAGGTCTTGCCGCCTGCGCCGCGGCATGACTTGCGATCCCGGGGCGCGCCGCCTAGCTTTCCGCCACGATTTCTCCCGCCAACACCGTCCCGCAGGTCCCGATGTCGCAGCCGCTTCTGTTTCAGCCGATCACGCTTCGCGGCGTGAGCTCCCGAAACCGCATCCTGATCTCGCCGATGTGCCAGTATTCGGCAACCGACGGCTTGGCCAATGACTGGCACCTTGTCCATCTTGGTAAATTTGCCCAGGGCGGCGCCGGGCTCGTGATGGTCGAGGCTGCGGCGGTGACAGCGGAGGGTCGCATCACCCATGGCGACGTCGGCATCTGGAATGACGAGCAGATCGCGCCGCTCGAACGGATCGCCGCCTTCCTCAAGGACAATGGCGCAGTGCCCTCGATCCAGCTCGCGCATGCCGGCCGCAAGGCCAGCATGCAGCGTCCCTGGTACGGCAATGCCGCCCTCGATGAGGCCGACCGCGGCCGCGGCGATCTGCCGTGGCTGACGGTGGCGCCGAGCGCGATCCCGATGGAAGACGGCTGGCTGATGCCGCACGCGCTCGACGCGGCCGAACTCGCCGCGCTGCGTGAGCAATGGCGGCGCGCCACCTTGCGCGCGGTGGAGGCCGGCTTCGAATTCGTCGAGGTGCATTGCGCGCATGGCTATCTGCTGCATGAATTCCTCTCGCCATTGTCGAACCGCCGCACCGATGCCTATGGCGGCGATCGCGCCGGGCGGATGCGCTATCCGCTCGAGATCATCGAGACCGTGCGCGCGGCCTGGCCGGCGGAGCGGCCGCTGTCGGTGCGGATTTCCTCGGTCGACGGTATCGACGGCGGCCTGACGCTCGAGGACCAGGTCGCGTTCGCCCGCGAAGCCAGGGCGCGCGGTGTCGATTTGATCGATTGCTCGTCGGGCGGCCTGCTCGGCTCGGCGACCGCGGCGCGGATTCCGCGCGGCTACGGCTTTCAGGTGCCCTATGCCGATGAGATCCGCCGCGCCGCCGACGTTGCGACCATCGCGGTCGGCCTCATCCTGCATCCGCAGCAGGCCGAAGACGTCCTGGCCAAAGGCCAGGCCGATCTGGTCGCGATCGGCCGCGAGGCGCTGTTCGATCCGAACTGGCCGCTGCACGCCGAGCTCGCGCTCGGAGGTGCAGGCGGCGAGGTGTTCGCGTCCTGGCCGAAGCAGTATGGTTGGTGGCTGGAGCGCCGCGAGCCGGGCCTGCGCCGGCTCGATGGCCCGCCGCTGCCGTTCCGCCAGAGCTGACAAGAAAATCCGACAACAACCTGGGAGGTCGTTATGATGACATCAGTCGCAAAGCGCCCCTATCGCGGCGTCTTCCCCGTGGCGCCGACCATCTTCGACGCCAACGGCAATCTCGACCTCGATGGCCAGCGGCGCTGCGTCGACTTCATGATCGACGCCGGCTCCCACGGCAACTGCATCCTCGCCAATTTCTCCGAGCAGTTCGTGCTGACCGACGCCGAGCGCGAGACCGTGATGCATACGGTGCTCGAGCATGTCGCCGGCCGCATTCCCGTCATCGTCACCACCACGCATTTCTCCTCGGCGGTCTGCGCCGCGCGCAGCCGCGAGGCGGAAGCCGCCGGTGCTGCGATGGTGATGATCATGCCGCCCTATCACGGCGCGACCTTCCGCGTCGGCGAGCCAGCCATCTATGAGTTTTATCGGATCGTGTCGGATGCCATCAACATCCCGATCATGATCCAGGACGCGCCGGTCGCGGGCACGCCGCTCTCGGTCGATTTCCTGGCGCGGATGGCGAAGGAGCTCGCCAATATCAGGTACTTCAAGATCGAGGTGCCGATGGCGGCGAACAAGCTGCGCGGCCTGATCGAGAAGGGCGGCGCCGAGATCGAGGGGCCGTGGGACGGCGAGGAGGCGATCACGCTGATGGCCGATCTCGATGCCGGCGCCACCGGCGCGATGACCGGCGGCGGCTATCCCGACGGCATCCGCCAGATCATGGATCCGTTCTTCGCCGGCCGGCGCGACGAGGCGGTGCAGGCCTATGCGCGCTGGCTGCCGCTGATCAATTACGAGAACCGGCAATGCGGGCTGCAGGCCTGCAAGGTGCTGATGCGCGAGGGCGGCGTCATCAAGTCCGATGCAGTGCGCCACCCGCTGCAACCGCTGCATCCGGCGACGCGCGCGGGGCTGATCGAGATCGCGCGGACACTCGATCCGGTCGTGCTGCGCTGGGGACGGTAACGGGGGCTATGCGTCCCACGTCACCGGCAAATCCAGCAGGCCGCGGAACGCCCAGCCGCCGATCCGCGCCGGCTGGTGCTCGATCAGGCGCAGATTCTTCAGCCGCTTGAAGATCGCGGGCAGCGCGACGTCGGCGACCATGGCGCGCGAGGCCCAGGCGCCGGCGCAGAAATGTGGACCGGCACCGAACGCGATGCTCTTGCTGGCGTCGCGGCGCACATCGAACGCGTCGGGCTTGTCGAAGTGCTTCTCGTCGCGGTTCGCCGAGCCGAACATCAGGAACACGCGCTCATTGGTCTCGAATGCGACGTCCCTGATCGTCCAGGGCTTTGCGATCCGCCGCGGCGACATCCCGATCGGCGAGATCCAGCGCGCATATTCCTCGAACACCTGCAGCCACGGGATCGTGCCGCTCGTCGCCAGCGCAAGCTGGTCGGGATGAGTCAGCAGCGCCCATACCGTGCCGGCGATCGCATCGCGCGGCTCGTTCTGGCCGCCCGAGATCGCAAGCTTGATATTGGCGCGCACGCTCTCCATCGGCATGTCGGTCTGCAGCATCACGCCGAGCAGGCTGAGGTCGGGCGTCTTGCGCAGCCTGGGGGCCATGTCGTCGATCGCGGCATCGATCCCGGAGGTCGCCGCATGGCACCGCGTCTCGATCGCGGGATCGCCGACATAATTGGCGATGCCGTCGATCATACCCTGCGACCACGCGTTCATGTCCTGGAAGCGCATATTGGTGAGGCCGGTGATCGACTTCAGGCATTCGGCCGAGAACGGCAGCGCGAATGCCTGCACGAAATCGACCACGCCGTCCGGCTTCAGTTCGTCGAGAATGCGCGTCGCGTGGGCTTCGAACTGCGCCGTCCAGTGCGATCTGACCGTTTTGGGCGAGATCGCCGGAAAGATCGCCTTGCGCTCGTTCATGTGCGCATCGCCGTCCTTGCGCATCATGTTGTGGCCCATCAGCTTGTTCATCAGCCCCTCGGGCTGGTGCGATGAGAACACGTCGATCTGCTTCTCCGAGATGAAGATGTCGTCGCGGCTGCACAGCAGCGTGCTGCCGAGTTGCGGCACGAAGGCGATCGGCGCCTCCTTGCGCATGCGCGCCAGCGCCGGGTAGGGATCCTGCCAGAAGGCGGGGACGTCGATATTGAAATGGGGCGCGGTGCTCACGACGTGATCTCGGTTTGGCCTCGGGTTTTCGGACCGAGCATAGGCCGGGCGGCGCGGCCCGTCTGTCCCCACCGCTGGGGACAGCGGGAGACCATCGCCTGGAGCGCGCTCAGTTCAACTGACGCGCCGACGCCATCAGGCGCAGCGCGATCGCGAACAGCTCGTTCTGCGAGGAGATGCCGAGCTTGTCATAAGCGCGCTTGCGATAGGTGAGGGCGGAGTGCAGCCCGATGCCGAGCTCGGCGGCGATCGCTTCCGAGCTGAGGCCGGAGAGGATGCGCAGGCAGACCTCCTGCTCACGCCCGGTCAGCCTTGCCAGCGGCTCGGCGGTCGCAAACAGGATCTTCAACCGCTCGATCGGATCAACATCCGGTGCCGGGTCGCGCTGGAAATGCCGCGCCACGGCCGCCGTCAACGCCGGAGCGACCGCGGCCAGGCGCGCGATCTGCTCGCGGCTGAAGCGGCCTTGCGCGGTGATCTGGTAGAAGTTGACATAGAAGCAGGTGTCGCCGGTCCAGATCGCGGAGGCGAACTTGTCGACAATGTCGGAGTCGTCGAAGAAGATCTTGCGGTAGCCGTCGCTGTACATCCGGCGGGCAAAGTTCGGCAGCACGATCGGCGCAGCCTGCGTCCGCCCCTCGAACACCGCATCGCGGTTCGGGTCGGCCTGATGGAAATGTTCGGAATAGGCGATCCCGAGGTCGCGCCCGGTCGGGATGTTGCCGACATCGAGCAGGCACGCGGCGGTCCGCGGGCCGGTGAACGAGAATACCATGCAATGACCGACACCGGCGACGCGGCGCAGCGCGCCGATCAGGGCTTGCGGAAAGCTGTCGCGGCCGATCGCCAGCAGCGCCGGCGTGATGTCGCTGACGACAGAAGTCTCGAAGGCGTAATCTGCCTTCATGGCGTCCTCCCTGTGTTTCGGGAAGACTAGAGCCTTTTCCGTTCCGAAGGAATCGGAACGGGGCTCTGGATTCTTTGTTTTGACGCGTTTTCCTGGCGCGAACCGGGATCCACTTCGCTCGAAAACGCTCTGGCAGCGACATCGCCGGCGTGGAAGCGGCGCCTCAGGCGCCCGGCACCTGGTCGAGGAAGCCGGTGATGCTCCTGATCCGGCCGTCCTTCAGCATGGCGAAGTCGGTGCCCTTGATCGGGCTGTCGACGCCGTCAGGGCCAAGGCCCCAGGAGAACCGGACATGGTCGCCGAAGCCGTTCGGCTCCCCGATCAGCTTGAAGCGGAAGTCCGGAAACTTCTGCTGCACGCCCGCGATCAGTGCGTCGACGCCCTCATGGCCGTCGCCGCTCATCAGCGGATCGATATAGCGCGCATCGGCGGTCCAGTTCTCGCTCAGCATCTCGCGGCGCCGGCTCGGCGTCCGCTCGTTCCAGAGATCGATATAGCGGCGGGCGATGGTGGCATGGTCGGTCATGGTGCTCTCCTTCGATAGTGCCGGACTGTACGGCGGTCCGGACTATCGAAGGTTCGCGTGCGCCGATCGATTACCTCTGAGGTCATCGCGCGGGCTATGGTGCGATCGTCAGCACCGCCTTCATGTTGGGATGGTAGCGGCAGTAATAGTCGACCGTGCCGGCCTTGGTCAGGACCGACTTGACCGTCTTCTTCGGCGCGATCGTCACGTCGAAGTCGCCGTTCTTCGCGGTGGCGGTGTGCGCCAGCACGTCCTTGTTGACCCATTCGATGGTGTCGCCGACCTTGGCCGACACCTCGGCCGGGGAGATCACCAGATTCTCCATCACGATCTGGATGGTCGCCGCATGCGCCGGGACAGCCATCGCGCCGAGCGCGAGCAAAGCCAGCGTTGCGAGACAGCGTCCTGGCAACATCGCGCGCCTCCTTACTTCAGGCCGGCCGCGACGTGTTCGGCATGCTGCTGGTGGCCCTGGAAGATCTTCAGGCCGGTCTGCAGCAGGCCCTTCAGCTCGGGATTGCTGGCCGAGGGGATCAGCTGCGTCTCCAGCGCGGTGTTGACGGCCTTGTGGTAGGCGACCTCGTTGTCGATATAGGCCTTGTCATAGGCGGCGCCCTTCAGCTTGCCGAGTTCGGCGAGTTTGTCGGCCGCCTGCTTCGACAGCGCCTTGCTGGTGTCGTTGTCCTCCGGCGTCACCTTCAATTTCTTGACGAGGTCGAGCGCCTGCTTGTTCACCGCCTCGTGGTCGCGCGCCATGTCCTTGGCGAACGCCTTGACCTCCTTGTTGGAGGCCTTCTCTTCCGCCTGCTTGGCGGCATTGATGTCGATCACGCCGGCCGTATAGGCGATGTGCGCGATCTGCGGATCGGTCGGCTTTGCGCCCTGCGCCAGCGCAGCGCAGTTGAGGAGGCTGAGCGCGGCGACCGCGATACCCAATCGAACGAACATGGTTTGACACTCCTGTTGAGCCGGGCGTAGCGCGCGGCGCGTCGTTGCTTGCACAGGAGTTGGATGGTGCGGACGAGCAGAGGTTCCCGAAAAATTCAGGCCGTGGCGCGCAGCCGTTTCAGAACCGCCTCGGTCAATCGCTCGCAGCGCTTGCCCGCGAAGGGAAAGGCCTCCATGACGACGGGGCCGATCTTCCGCTCGACATTGTCGCGCAGCATGGTGCGGGCGCGGTGCAGGCGGGTCTTCACGGTTTCCGGCTTGAGGCCGAGGATCTCAGCGGTCTCCTCGACATTCATGCCCTCGATCACGCGGGTGATGAAGACGAGGCGGAACGCCTCGGGCAGCTCGTCGATCGCGTGCTCGACGACGCGCTGGATCTCACGCTGGGCCATGGATTTTTCCGGATCGTCCGTTGACGACAGGGGGAACTGGATGATCTGGGCTTCAGGAGCACCTTTCGGCAGATCGGACCATTCGACGCTGCTGTGCCTGCGGCGCAGGCGGCCGAGCGCCTCGTTCATCGCGATCCGCGACAGCCAGGTCGACAGGCTGGAGTCGCCGCGGAACTGGTCGAGATGGGTAAAGGCGCGCACATAAGCGTCCTGAACCACGTCCTCGGCCTCGTGGTCGTTGCGCAGGATGCCGCGCGCCAGCCGGAACAGCCGGCGATTATTCGCCTGCATGATGGCGCGGATTGCGGCCTCGTCGCGGGCGAGCGCGCGTTGCACGAGCTCGGCATCGCCCGAGCTGGTCGGCGGCAGGGACGTTACATGGGCCTGGCGCATGGCGGGATCGCCCTCACTGTTGGCGGAATAATATCATTGGATGCCGACCGGCCGTGCAGGTTCCCGGGAAAATGGTAATCGGCCAAAAAAGACTGCTACGGCCTGATATAGGCCTCCGGATCCCCGCGCGCATGCGCCTCCATCGCATCGAGGAAGCAGCGCACCTTCGCCGGGACAAATTGCCGCGCCGGCAACAGCGCATGCACGTTGAGCGGCTCGCAAACATGATCGGGCAGCAGCCGCCGCAACTGGCCGGCCGCGACGGCGGCGCGGGTATAGCTGGCGGTGACCCGCAGCACGCCATGGCCGGCGAGCGCGGCCTGGAGCCGGACATGGGCATTCGAACTGGTCAGGCGTGCGCGATCGACCGCGAGATGCTCGACCGCGCCGCCGGGAGCGGTGATCGCCCATGGCGGATCGCTGGGGCCGGTCAGCAGCGGCAGCTTTCTCAGATCATCCAGCGTGCGCGGCTCGCCGAATTTCTCCAGCAGTGCCGGAGCCGCGAACAGGCCGCGCTCGAGCGTGAAGACGCGGCGGATCACGATCCCGGCCGACGGCAGCGGCGTCTCCAGCATCGCAAACACGATGTCGTAGTTCTCGGCGATCGGACTAACGATGTCGTGCTCGACGTCGATCCGGATCGAAAGCTCCGGATAGCGACCCATCACCGCGCAGGCAACCGGTCCCGCATGATGCGCGCCGAATTCATAAGGCGCCTTGATGCGCAGCGTGCCCGCAACCGCGCTGGACATCGCCAGCGCCTCGCTGTGGGTGTCGTGCAGCGCCGCGAACAGCGGGCGCACCTTGCGATAGATGGTCTCGCCGGAATCGGTCAGCCGCAGGTGCCGGGTGGTGCGCTCGATCAGCCGCAGCCCGAGATTGGCTTCGAGACGCTGCACCGCAGCACTGAGGCTCGATTTGGGATGGCCGAGCACGCGCGCAGCCGCGGTGAAGCCGCCATGCTCAACAACCTCGCAAAACAGCTCCCAGTCGCGCCACTCCATGGCCGATTGTCCATCCACCGGTACAGTGTGTCCAGCCAAATCGGATTATCCCGGTGACCGCAATCACCTAACCTCGTCGCAACCAAATCTTGCATCGGGAGGGAGAGATGGCTGACGACGGAATTTTCCTGCGCAACACCTGGTACGTGGCGGCGTGGAATCACGAACTGATCGACGGCAAGATGGTCGCGCGCACCATCCTGGAACGGCCGATCGTGCTCTATCGCGGGTCGAGCGGCAAAGTCGTCGCGCTGGACGACCGCTGCTGTCATCGCGCCGCGCCGCTTTCGATGGGACGCATCGAGGGCGACGACATCAGGTGCATGTACCACGGCATGAAGTTCGCTGCCGACGGCAAATGCATCCAGATTCCCGGCCAGGACACGATCCCCGCGAAGCTCGGCGTGCGCAGCTATCCCGTGGTCGAGCGCTACAATTTGATCTTCATCTGGACCGGCGATCCCGAGAAGGCCGATCCGAAACTGATCCTCGACTATCCGCCGCTCGAGGATCCCAGATGGCGCGGCCTGCCGGGTTACATGCACTACAAGGCCAACTGGCTCCTGATTGTCGACAACCTCAGCGACTTCGCGCATCTCGCCTTCGTGCACACCAACACGCTCGGCGGCTCCGAGGAATACGCCTACAAGACCAAGCCGGTCGCGATCGAGAAGCTGGACGACGGTTTCCGTGTCGAGCGCTGGCACATGGGCGCCGAGCCGCCGCCCTACCACAAGAAGGTGATCCCGAACAAAACCGACAAGATCGACCGCCGCAATATCGGCCGCATGATCGTGCCCGGCATCTTCACGCTCGACACCACGTTTGCGCCGGCGGGGCAGGGCGTCGAGAAGGGCGTCCAGGTTCCGGGCACGCGGTCGTATCGCAACGCGCAGTTCATGACGCCGGAGACGCGCTCGACCACACACTTCTTCTGGAATTATCTGCACGATTTCGACATCGACAATCCGAACATCGCGCTGTCGCTGCGGCACAGCCTCGAGGAAGGGTTCAACGAGGACAAGGATATCATCGAGGCGCAGCAGCGCGTGTTCGACGCCGATCCGGACTATCAGCTGCTCGCGATCGGCGCCGATGCCCCGCTGACCTATTTCCGCTGGCTGTTCGCGCGCAAGCTCGAGGCGGAGAAGGGCACGGCACGCGCCGCCTAGAGCATGATCCGGAAAAGGGTGGAGCGGTTTTCCGAAAAGATCATGCTCAAACAAGGAGCTAAAGCGCGATGATGATTCAACCCAATCTCATCGCGCTTTGGTCCGCTGAAACGACGGACTTTTGCTGCTTGGCAGCAAGCGGCGCCGGGGTCGCGAGATCGTGACATCCCGGCGTGGCTGCCGCGCCAGCCGGTTTGGCGTAAACTGATCCGACCTGAATTTGTGGGCGTGAAGGTGACCCGCGTTGGCCAGACCATCCCGGTAGCGATCAATCGGTGAATGAGCTTGCCCGAAAAGACGGATCGATCGGATCGAAGTGCGAGCACCAGCTGGGCGCAGGACGCCTGGCTATGGCCGTTTGAAGCCGCGCGATTGGCGCTGGACATCTACTCGCAGTGGTACCCTAACCGTCCGCCCGAGCCCACGGATTCGCCGGGCGAAGCGGCGGCGCTGCCCTGGACGACAGCCCATTCGGTCGCGCTTCAGCTGCCGTCGATGTGCCTGCTGGATTTCTCGAGAGCGGCCGAAGGCCGGCCGCTGCTGGTCTGCGCGCCCTATGCGCTGCATCGCGCGCAGATTGCGGATCTTGCCCCCGGCCACAGCCTGATGGAGGCGTTGCAGAAGGCCGGCGTTGCGCGTCTCTATCTCACGGATTGGCGCTCGGCGGCACCGGAGATGCGATATTTCTCGATCGACACCTTTCTGTCCGATCTCAACGTGGCCGTCGACACGATCGGGCCGCCGGTCGACCTTGCAGGTCTCTGTCAGGGCGGCTGGCTGTCGTTGCTCTATGCGGCGCGCTTTCCCGGCAAGGTACGGCGGCTTGTGCTTGCCGGCAGCCCGGTCGACGTCTCGGTACCGTCGGAGCTTTCCCGGATGGTCGCCTCGCTTCCATCGCAAGGCTTCGAGGCGCTGGTCCGTCAGGGGGATGGGATCATCAGCGGCAAGCACATGCTGCAGGCCTGGAGCATCCCGTTCACCATGCGTGACGCGGAAGCGGCGCTGCAGAGGCGGCTCGACCGCAATTCGGAGGATGCGCGGGCGTTGCTCGATCGCTTCACGCGCTGGAATGACGAGACGCTCGATCTGCCGGGCACCTACTACCTCGAAGTGACCGACTGGATCTTTCGCCAGAACCGGATCGCGGCTGGAGACTTCGTTGCGCTTGGCTGCAAGGTCGATCTCGCTGCCGTGAAGCAGCCCGTCTTCCTGCTCGCCGCAGAGAACGACATCGTTGTTCCGCCCGACCAGGCATTTGCGACAGCGCGGCTCTTGGCCACGCCGCCCGCGTGGCTGCAATGCCATACTGAGCCGTGTGGTCACCTCGGACTGTTCATGGGCTGCAAGGCTCTCGCCGGTTCATGGCGCCGGATTGCCCGCTGGCTTCAGTCCGATCTCGGTGAGGCTGCGGGCGAGCGAGCGCGGATCAGCGCGTGAGTGCTAGATGAAAATGCCCCGAATTGCGCTTTGCGATCCGGGGCATCCGGTATCCTTTGGATGACGTGCGTCGCGTCTATTTCGCCGCGACGACCATGATCTCGACATTGTACTGCGGCGCCGCCAGCTTGGCCTCGACGGTGGCGCGGGCCGGGGTGTTGCCCTGCGAGACCCAGCCGTCCCACACCGCGTTCATTTCCGGGAACGTCTTCATGTCGGTGATGTAGATCGTCGCGCTGAGCAGCTTCGACTTGTCGGTGCCGGCCTTGGCGAGGTGGCCGTCGATGATCGCCAGGATGTCCTTGGTCTGGTCGGTGACGCTGCCGCCCGCGGCCTTGCCGGCGACGACGCCGGCGAGATAGACGGTGTTGCCGTGCACGACGGCCTGGCTCATGCGCGGGCCGGTTTCGAAACGCTGAATGCTCATTTGGGTCTCCACTGAATGGCGGGCACTGTCTAACCTGCCAGAGCGAGCGCCGCCACTGCACAATTTGCAGCGCCGTTCACCGAAATCGCTCGAAATTGCTCCGAGATCGGCTCGGCGCAATCAGGTCGGCGGATTCTGCCCATTCGCCCAGCGCGCGAACAGTGCCACTCGCTCGGCCGGCCAGGCGCCATCGCAGGGCATGGTCCCGGCCTTGAGCCGTGCCAGGATTTGTTGGCAGTGCCTGGCGACATCCGCCTCGTTCCAGAGATCGAAGGCGAACAGCATCGAACTGCGGTCCATCGGCCGGAACAACGGCCGGATGTGCTGCTCGAACTGCACGGCCTCGTCGGGACCGGGGAGTGCCACGCTGATCTCGTTCGCGGCCTGCGCATCGCTCGCCGTTGCGGACGGCCGCGCAGCGGGCGTTGCGTTGCAGACCCACCACCATCGCGGCACCGGCATGTTCGGCGGCGGTGTCGCGCCGGCGCCGGAATTCTCCACCGCGATGCGCGAGCCCCATTCGATATAGGCGACGAAGGCGGCGCGGAATTCCGGATCGCTCGGCAAGCCGGCATCGTCGGCGCTCTGCACCATGTAGGTCGCCCACAATGCGCGCTGCTCCGGCCGGATCTCCTTGCCTATGTGCTGCGACACCATCCGGCGATAGCCGCCATAGCGCTCGGTGTAGAAGCACGGACCGCCGAACACCTCGCTGAGCCACGCCGCCACCCGCTCCGGATGGTCCGGCGACATCTCGGCGAACAGCGGCCCGAGCAGCGGATCTTCCGGCACGTAACGACTGTAGAAGATGCGCGTCATGTCGAGCAGCGCCGGATAGCCGCCGGCCCATTCGAACAGAGTCGGCTCGCGCATCGGATCGGGATCGGGAACGGGATCGCGAAACGCGACGTTCCAATGCATGCCGCTGCAAAACGGCTTGTTCAGCGACGCGCCGCAGCGGCACAGGCTGGCATGCTCTTGCGACGCGCCCGCGTTCTGTGTGATCGGCGCGCCATCCTCATCGACCAGTTCGACATCGCCGGTGACGCGATAGGGCCCGTCCTTCGACACTTCGATCTGCGGCGGCCTGCTGACGTCGGACAGGCTGGCGTCACGCTTGGGGCCGATACCGATGCCAAGCGCGCCCGAGGGGCATCTGCGCACCGCGTTGAGGAGGTCGTCAAACCGCGCCCCGCTGGGTGCGATGAAAGGCTGCTCGCCGAGACGAAACACGGAGGTGAGACGGTCGGTGCAGAAGCCGGAATGCGCGCAGGTGCCGCGATTGTCGAACACGAACGCCTGCTGCCCGGCATAGACCTCGAGCCTGTCCGGCGCGCGCCGCGGATCCCTGGCGTCGGTGAAGCCGCGCGCGACGTGGCTGTCGTCGCAGAACGGCCTGGTCTGCGATTGTCCGCAGCGGCACAGCCGCATTGGGGCCTCGGCTGCGATCGGCACGCCGAGATGATCGACGATCGGAATGCCGGGCTCCGGTTCGTAGGGCCCGTTGCGTCTGACGACGATGCGTTTGCGCGGCTGTTGCTTGTCGCTTGGACCTTGGGCGGAATTGTCGTCTGTCATGCCTTGCAATGATCCCTGAACTCGCCCAACCCGTGCAATGCGTGCTTAGATGGATCGATGGCGGCTCTCAACGAACCAGATGGAAAGTGCCGCGGGAGAGTTGCAATGATCCGCAAGACCAAGCGCAAATATGGTTGCCCGGTCGAGTTCTCGATCGATCAGCTCAGCGGCAAATGGAAGACGGTGATCCTGAGCCGGCTCAAGGTCCGGCCGATGCGCTATGGCGAATTGCGCCACGACATCCCGCAGCTCAGCGACAAGGTGTTGACCGAGCGCCTGCGCGATCTCTGCAATTCAGGCTTCGTCAGGCAGGAGCGCGGCGGCGGCTCCTCGCGCTATTGCCTGACCAAGCGCGGCGAGATGCTGAAGCCGATGCTGCAGGCACTCTACGATTGGGGCGAAGCCAACGCCGATACGTTCGGCGTCCGCTTCCTCAGCGCGGAGGCGGACTAGAGCAGGAATGCGCAATTTCGGAATATTAGAATAATACCCCTGAGTTGCCGGACGTGTCAAGTTGTCTGGTCGAACGCTGGCTACCGCCGGCTACTTTGCATGGGGTTGTTTTCGATATTTTGGCAGCGCCCCTGGGACGAACGGATTTCCGGCCGGAACCTTAAGCGAGGAGAGCGCGTTCTCGCGGGATGTTGGGGGCAATCAACACAAGGAATGCTCATGCGCATCCGTATCTCTACGGCATCCGTCATCGTTGCGGCGCTCTCGCTTGGAACACCTGCCTGGGCGCAGGTGCAGGGAACGCAACCGAAGGCGATGCCGCAGGCTCAATCTGACCAGCCCAATGCCATCCGGAGCATACAGGTCGTGGACATCAAGGAACTCAAGCCCGACGCCCGGTCGAAGGTCGAGGCTGTCGTGGCAAAGGCAAGCGAAGACGACCTGCGGAACCTTCGCGGTTCCATCGACGCGTCTGAAGAAGCGGTATCCGCGCTGAAGGCGAAGGGCCTCAGCTCGGCACAAGTTGTCGCGGTCAATCTCACCAACGGCATCCTGACGCTTTTCACCAAGACGGCCTGATCGCAACACGGCTCGGGGAACTTCCGCTGAAAAGCCCGCCGGTTCACGCCGGCGGGCCAACGACTGGATCTCGGAGTAGCACGCCTCAGTTCGCCGCCTTCGCCGCCGCACGTCCCGCGTTGCGGCCCGAGAACAGGCAGCCGCCGAGGAACGTGCCTTCCAGCGAGCGATAGCCGTGCACGCCGCCGCCGCCGAAGCCGGCGGCTTCGCCAGCCGCGTAGAGGCCGCGGATGATCTGGTGATCGTTGCTGAACACGCGCGAATCGAGATCGGTCTCGAACCCGCCGAGCGTCTTGCGGGTGAGGATGTTGAGCTTCACCGCGATCAGCGGGCCGTGCTCGGGATCGAGGATGCGGTGCGGCTTGGCGGTGCGGATCAATTTGTCGCCGATATAGCGCCGCGCATTGTGCAGGTTCATCACCTGCGCATCTTTGACGTAGGGGTTGGTGATCTCGCGATCGCGCGCCTCGATCTGGTTTTTGATGGCGTCGAGCTGCAACAGGTCGTTGCCGGCGAGCTTGTTCATGGCGCCGACCAGATCGGCGAGATTGTCGCGCACGATGAAGTCGGCGCCGTGCTGCTTGAACGCCTCCACCGGCCCCGGCGCGCCCTTGTTGGTGGCGCGCTTGATCGTCATGCGCCAGCTCTTGCCGGTAAGGTCCGGGTTCTGCTCCGAGCCCGACAGCGCGAACTCCTTCTTGATGATGCTCTGGGTCAGGATGAACCACGAATAATCGTAGCCGGTGCCCATAATGTAGTGCAGTTGCCCGAGCGTGTCGGAGCCCGGGAACAGCGGTGCCGGCAGCCGCTTGCCCGTCGCGTCGAACCACAGCGACGACGGACCCGGTAGGATCCGGATGCCGTGACGCGGCCAGATCGGGTTCCAGTTCCGGATGCCCTCGACATAGTGCCACATGCGGTCGCGGTTGATCAGCCGGCCGCCCGCCGCCTCGGTGATGCCGATCATGCGGCCGTCGACATGTTCGGGCACGCCGGAGATCATGAATCTGGGCGGCTCGCCGAGCCGCTTCGGCCAGTTCTGCCGCACCAGGTCATGATTGCCGCCGATGCCGCCGGACGCGACGATTACCGCAGGCGCACGGAAGGAAAAATCGCCGACGGCGTTGCGCGAGGAACTCTTGCCGCGCTGGACTGAGGTCGGTTCCAGGATCGCGCCGCTGACGCCGTCGACCACACCGTTGGTGACACTGAGCGCATCGACGCGGTGGCGGAACTTGAACACCAGCCGTCCGCTTTTCGCGGCCTCGCGCGCGCGGCGCTCGAACGGCTCGACGATGCCGGGGCCGGTGCCCCAGGTGACGTGGAAGCGCGGCACCGAATTGCCATGGCCCATCGCGTCGTAACCGCCGCGCTCGGCCCAGCCGACCACAGGGAAGATGCGATGGCCCATCGCGCGCAGCCAGTCGCGTTTCTCGCCGGCTGCGAATGCGACATAGGCCTCGGCCCATTTGCGCGGCCAGTAATCCTCCTCGCGATCGAAACCCGCGGTGCCCATCCAGTCCTGCAGCGCGAGCTCGACCGAATCCTTGATGCCGAGCCGGCGCTGCTCCGGCGAATCGACCAGGAACAGGCCGCCAAACGACCAGAAGGCCTGGCCGCCGATGCTTTGTTCCCCTTCCTGGTCGAGCACGATGACGCGCTTGCCTGCGTCGGCGATCTCGGTTGCTGCCACGAGGCCGGCAAGCCCCGCGCCAATCACGATCACATCTGCATCGTCAGCCATGTTCAGGTCCCCCGTCCCGCCGAGATTCAAGACCGCCTCATTGCGTGCGGTCAACGCCAAATGGACCTTGCCTGTGGCGGCGGAGCACCAAGCACGTGCGCCGCGCTGTTCCAGTTTGGGACCTTTCCCCACTTTCACTGCAGCGTGCGCGCAACACCCAATTTGAATTTGTTTTGACCGGCTTCACTCGTCTGGACAAAAATCCGCGCGCGCAACACGCTCACGATTGTCTTGCATCACAGACCAAACAGATTCGGTTTCGACTGGGGCTGGCCAAAATGAAGTTGATGACGGGGTTGCTCGCTGCGGTTCTCCTGCTGGCGGGAATGGGGGTGTCTCAAGCTGTAGTCAGGATCGCCGACGATCGCGGCGGCAAGATCGGCGTCTATGTCGACAGGTATCAGGACCTGCGGACTTCGGGCGAGACGGTCATCATCGACGGGCTGTGTGCCTCGGCCTGCACCATCGTGCTCGGCAAGGTTCCTCACGACCGGATCTGTGTGACCTCTCACGCCAGCCTCGGCTTCCACGCAGCCTGGGATTACGGCGATAACGGCCGTCCGGTCCCTAATCCCGAAGCCACCCATATGCTGTACCTGATGTATCCGCCGGCGGTACGCAGATGGATTTCGGGGCGTGGTGGCCTGACCCGGCGCATGATCTTCCTGCGCGGCAAGCAACTGCAGGCGCTGTACAAGCCGTGCTATCTCAACGCCCAGGCCTCGGCGCCGAAGCCCGCGCACTAAGCTCCGGCTGCTTCTCTGTTTGACCCTCGTCGGCCATTGGCCTCGGCAGACGCCGGGGCATGAACGCGCCGGCACCGGATTAGCTCGCCATCATTTGACGGCCTGCGACCGCCATTGCGCTTGCTGCCTGCCGGAACCCGGCTTATCTCAGCCTCATGGTTCAGCCGATCTCCACCCGATCCGAGCTCGTAACGGCTCCACAGACCCGGGTGGCGTCTGCGATCCTGTGGGGTGCGGCCGGTATCGGCGGATTGGCCCTGCTTGCCGCTGCCGCGCTCTGGTTCCACTACGGGACCGCGGTGTTTTTCGAAATGATCACGGCCGGCATCTCCGCCTGCTTCTGACAAGGACGCCCTCGCATCATGCCCCGGACCACGCGCCCATTGGTGATCTTCGCTGCCTTCGCGGGCAGTCTGGCGGTCGGCCTGTTCCTCATGCTGTGGGCGATCGGCGGCTTGCGCACCGTTGCCGCGCCGGCCGCGATCGGCGGGGCGTTCCAGCTCACCGACCAGTCCGGCCAGACCGTTACCGACAAGAACCTCCAGGGCAAGCCGACCCTGATTTTCTTCGGATTCACCCATTGCCCGGATATCTGCCCGACCTCGCTGTTCGAGATCTCGGAGGTCCTGAAGGCGATGGGCAAGGACGCCGATCGCGTGAATGCCTATTTCGTCTCGGTCGATCCGGAACGCGACACCGCCACCGCAATGAAGGATTACCTGTCGAGCTTCGATCCGCACCTCAAGGGCCTGACCGGCGATCCCGCCGCGATCGCCAAGGTCCTGTCGAGCTATCGTGTCTACGCCAAGAAAGTGCCGCTGAAGGATGGCGACTACACGATGGACCACACCGCGCTGATCTATCTGATGGACCGCGACGGTCATTTCGTCGCGCCGTTCAATCTGAAACGGACGCCGGAAGAAGCGGCGGCCGATCTCAAACGGTACCTCTGATCGCCATTTCCGGTTCAGAATTAACCCAATCGGCGCTCGCTTCAGGCGCCGATTCGGCTATAAGCCGTTCAATTTCCTGAAATTGCCGGTTATGCCAAATCCGCCTGTCCAGCCCTTTGCCGTCCGTTCGCGCCAGCTTCGCCTGGCCGCGGGCATGATCGCGGCTGCCTTGCTGGCCTTGGCGTACCCTGCAATTGCACAGACACCCCCCGCACAGGCGCCGGCAGCCAAGACGGCTCCTGCTCCGGCTCCGCCCACCAAGGCGGCCCCCGCACAAGCGACACCTTCGGCGCCGGCTGCACCGCAGGCAGCGCCTGCGGCCCCCGCGGCAACCCAGGCGGCCCCGACCCTGCCGCCCAAGGCCGCCGCCGAGGCCGCGCCGCAGGCGGTGCCGGGTTTCTGGGACCCGCGGCGCCGGCCGGACCGCCCGGACCTGTCGCGCCTCACCGTGATCCGCTTTCTGACCGAGACCGACTATCCGCCGTTCAATTTCACCGGTCCCGACGGCAATCCGGCCGGTTTCAACGTCGACCTGGCGCGCGCGCTCTGCGACGAGATCAAGGTCACCTGCACCATCCAGATGCGCCGCTTCGAGACCCTGATCGATGCCCTGGCGACCAACCGGGGCGACGCCATCATCGCGTCGATGGCCGTGACGCCGCAGCTGCGCGCCAAGGTCGATTTCACCGATCCCTATTACCGCGCGCCGGCCCGCTTCGTGTCGCGCCGTGACAACGCGATGCCGGAAATCCGCCCGGAATATCTCGAGGGCAAGAAGGTCGGCGTCATCGCCGGGACCTCGCACGAGGCCTACCTCAAGGCGATGTTCACCGACGCCGAGATCCATTCCTATCCGGATAACGACGCGCTGCGCGCGGCGCTGCGTCGCGGCGAGGTTGACTTCATCTTCGGCGATGCGATCTCGCTCGCGTTCTGGATCAACGGCACCGATTCCGCCGAATGCTGCGCCTTTGCCGGCGGCCCCTTTGTCGAGAGCCGCTATTTCGGCGAGGGCGTCGGCATCGCCGTCCGCAAGGGCAACGACCTGCTCCGGCAGTCGCTGAACTGGGCGCTGTTCCGGATCTGGGAAAAAGGCCGCTTCACCGATCTGTGGCTGCGCTATTTCTCGGTCAGCCCGTTCTGAGTTCGTCATTCCGGGATGGTCCGTAGGACCAGACCTCAGGGGTGCAATTGCACCCCGGGGAATCTCGAGATTCCGGGTCCGATGCTGCGCATCGCCCCGGAATGACGACAAACGTCCCGTCGTTTTGCATTTTGCCGCGAAAGCGTTAGTTTTCGCGGCCTTTTTGGAGAGAACCTGAGGAATGTCCGTGATTGATCCTTCTGCCAGCCCGAGCGACCTGCGGGCGCTCGCCGAACAATCCAACGCCTGGCCGTTCGAGCAGGCGAAAGCGATTGTGGCGCGGCTGAAGAAAAATCCCAAGGACGAGGTGCTGTTCGAGACCGGTTACGGCCCGTCGGGCCTGCCGCATATCGGCACGTTCGGCGAGGTCGCGCGCACCACGATGGTGCGTCACGCCTTCCGCGTGCTCACCGAGGACAAGATCAAGACGCGCCTGCTCGCCTTCTCCGACGACATGGACGGCCTGCGCAAGGTGCCGGACAACGTGCCGAACAAGGAGCTGCTGGAGCAGCATCTAGGCAAGCCGCTGACCAAGGTGCCCGATCCGTTCGGCACCCATCCGAGCTTTGGCCAGCACAACAATGCGCGGCTGCGCGCCTTTCTCGACCAGTTCGGCTTCGACTACGAGTTCGCGAGTTCGACCGAGTACTACACCTCCGGCCGCTTCGACGCCGCGCTGCTACGCATGCTGGAGCGGATCGAGAAGGTGATGGCGATCATGCTGCCGTCGCTGCGCGAGGAGCGCGCGGCGAGCTACTCGCCGTTCCTGCCGATCTGCCCGCGCACCGGCCTCGTGCTCTACGTGCCGGTGACGGCGCACGACGCCAAAGCCGGCACGATCTCCTACGAGGATCCCGATACCAAGGAGAACGTCACGGTTCCTGTCACCGGCGGCCGCTGCAAGCTGCAATGGAAGCCGGACTGGGCGATGCGCTGGTACGCGCTCGGTGTCGACTATGAAATGGCCGGCAAGGACCTGATCGACTCGGTGAAGCTGTCGGGCAAGATCTGCTCGGCGCTCGGCGGCACGCCGCCGGAAGGTTTCAACTACGAACTGTTCCTCGACGAGAAGGGCCAGAAGATCTCGAAGTCGAAGGGCAACGGCCTGACGATCGACGAGTGGCTGCGCTATGCCTCGCCGGAATCGCTGTCGCTGTTCATGTATCGCGAGCCCAAGGCGGCGAAGCGGCTCTATTTCGACGTCATCCCGCGCAATGTCGACGATTACCAGCAATTCCTCGACGGCTTCACGCGGCAGGAAGCGCGGCAGCAGCTGCAGAATCCGGTCTGGCACATCCATTCCGGCAAGCCGCCGCAGGCCGACATGCCGGTCACCTTCCAGCTGCTGCTGACGCTGGTGTCGTCGTCGAACGCGGAGAATGCCGAGACGCTGTGGGGTTTCATCGGCCGTTATCGTCCGGGCGTGACGCCGCAGACCCATCCGAAGTTAGATGCGATGGTCGGCTACGCCATCAACTACTATCGCGACTTCGTGGCGCCGACCAAGCAGTTCCTCGAGCCGACCGAGGGAGAGCGCGCCGCGCTGCAGGATCTGCGCGATGCTCTCGCCAACATGCCGGCGGACGCGAGCGCGGAAGACATCCAGAACGTGGTCTATGAGATCGGCCGCCGCGAGCCGTTCCTCGACATGGTCAAGAAGGGCAAGGACGGCCGTCCGGGCGTCTCGCTCGACTGGTTCAACATGCTCTACCAGGTGCTGCTCGGCCAGGAGAAGGGCCCGCGCTTCGGCTCCTTCGTCGCGGTCTACGGCGTGCAGAACGCGGTCAACATGATCGACGGCGCGCTGGCGCGGTCGTCGTAGGGATCGCGCCGCTCATCGCCGCTCGGCCTGCGCCGCGTCGCGCAGGCCGTCGCTGGTGGCGCGCAACAGCGTCAGCAGCAGGCCGTTGAGCGGCGTCGGCACGCCGTGCCGTTCGCCGGCCGCGACGATCGCGCCGGTGAGAGCGTCGGCTTCGAACGGGCGTCCCGCGACACGATCGAAATACATCGAGGTGCCGGCGTCCGGCGGATAGGTCAACAACGTCGCCAGCATCAGCTCGGCCTCGTCGGGCGCGAGCTGGGCGCCGTCGGCGCGGCCGACATTCGCGGCCTCCTCGAGGATGGCGCGGCACAACGCCTTGACGTCCGCTCGGCGGAACACCGCCTGCCGCTGCAAGGTGAGCGCGGTGATCGGATTGGCGACCGCATTGAGCAGAAGCTTGCGCCACGCCAGCGTGGTGAAATCGGCGGAGCGCCGCACGCGCATCGCCGTGCCATCCAGCAGCGCTTCGAACGCGCGTCCGTCTGTGTCATCGGCAACCGCGAATTCATGCTCGCCGGCGCGGCGGAAACGGACGCGATCCGGCGCCAGCCGCTCGCCGTTGTAATAGACGATGGTCGGCACGACGGTGGCGGCGCCGACCAATGGCGCCAGCCGCTCCGCGTGGCCGATGCCATTCTGCAGCACCGCGACACGCGTCCGCGGCCCGCACAGCCTCTGCAGCCAGGGCGCGCTCGATTCCGTGTCCTGCGCCTTGGTTGACAACAACACCCAGTCGACTGGCGTAGCCGCTGCCGGATCGGTGAGGGCGCGCAGCGGCACCTCCACCGTGCCTTCCGCCCGCTCGACCGTGAGCCGATCGAGCGGCCGCCGGGCACAGGCGATCACGTCATGCTTGTCGACCGCCCGCAGCAGGCCGGTGATGATGCCGCCGATGCTGCCGAGGCCGACGATGGCGATGGTCTTGCGGTCGGATGGTCCTGTCATTGCGTAACTCTGGGCTTTGCGGAGTGTGTTGCGTTGGGTTGGAAAGTCAGGCCGCTCATGTGGCTTTCCGCCGCAGCCAACAAAGCCGCCGATCCGCGGTCTTCGCAGCGCATCATCACATAATGACGCCGAGCCCGCAAAATTCGGATAGCAGGCCATCGGCAATTTCACCGGAGCCTGGCGCCGGATTGCGCTACACTCGCATCCATAAAATCAGCACGGTCTCCGCCGAGAGGCCGGCACAGATGGGAGCATGCGCATGCAGTTCAGGGTTTCGCCGACATCGCTGCAGGACAGTTCGAGCGCCGAGGAATGGCAGGCGCGGGTCGATCTCGCGGCGGCGCATCGGCTCGCCTACATCCACGGCTTTTCGGAAGGTATCTTCAACCACCTCACCTTGGTGGTGCCCGGCCGCACCGACCGCTACTACCAGATCCCGTTCGGCATGCACTGGTCGGAGGTGACAGCATCCTCCTTCATGGAGGTCGGCATCGACGATGCCGAGGTGAAGCGCGGCGAGGGTGAGGTCGAGCGCTCCTGCTATTGCATCCATGCGCCGATCCACAAGGCGCTGCCGCAGGCCAAGGCGGTGTTCCACACCCACATGCCGTATGCGAGCGCGCTGACGCGGCTCGAGGATCCGCGCATCAAGGAGATCGGCCAGACCGAGGTCGGGCTGTCGGAGGCGATCGCCTATGACGATCTCTATACCGGCCCTGCGCTCGATCCCGAGGAAGGCGCGCGGCTCGCCAGGGTGATCGGCAACAAGACCATCCTGTTCATGGCCAATCACGGCATCTCGACCGTCGGCGAGACGGTCGCCGATGCCTTTGACCGGCTCTATTACATCGAGCGCGCCGCACAGGTGCAGATCTACGCGATGTGGACCCAGCAGCCGCTCAAGCAATTGCCGCAGCATGTGGTGGAGAAGACCAAACGCGATTTCCGCGACGACCATCTCTACAACGGCCCGTCTCCGGCGCAGCGGCATTTCGATGCGCTGAAGCGGATGCTGGATCGCAAGGAGCCGGACTACGCGACGTAGGCGATGGCAGCGCCGCAAATTTCACCGTCGTCCCGGCGAACGCCGGGACCCATTACCACAGGGGCATGTTGTCGAAGCCAGCCGTGGCCCAGTGGTGGTTATGGGTGTCGGGTCGCGCTTCGCTTGCCCGGGACGACGCCGGTTTTGTGGCTACTAATTCAGCCGATTACTGGCTCGCCCACACCACGCGTGCGATCCACGCGACTTCCTCGGCATCGAGCATGCGGTCGGGGTGCTCCGGATTGAGCGATGCGAGTTCGAGCATCTTGGCGGTGCGGCGTCTCAATTCTTTTACCATCACCTCGCCGCCGGTCGTGCGCACCACCACGCGGTCGCCGCGGCGGATCGCGGTCGCGGGTGACACCACGATGATGTCACCTTCGCGATAGGCCGGCTTCATCGAGTCGCCCTCGATCTCCAGCGCATAGGCGTGTTCGTCTGATGTCGCCGGTAGCGCCACTTCGTCCCAGCCCTTGCCGGCGGGAAAGCCGCTGTCGTCGAAATAGCCGCCGGCTCCGGCCTGCGCGAAGCCGATCAGCGGCACCGACTGTCCGCCGCGCGCGCCATCGCCGAGCAACTGCACGAAGGTCTCCATGCTGGCATTGCTCGCGGCCAGCGCCTTGGAGAGCGATTCGGTCGAAGGCCAGCGCTCGCGCCCGTCGCCGGTCACGCGCTTGGATTTGTTGAAGGTGGTGGGGTCGAGGCCGGACTGCTTGGCAAGGCCCGACGGCGACAGCCCGGCGCGTTCGGCGAGCCGGTCGAGCGCGGCCCAGACCTGCGCGTGGGTCAGCGGTCGGGTGGCTTTGGGCTGTTTGGCCATCGAGGGTATCCCGGATGGTAGGAATTATTGCCTGAAACTTGGCGTTTTCGCAAATCTGTCGGCCGATGTGCCCCGGCACCGCTTGAGTTGCGCCGCCGCCGCCGATACGGTCCCTCGCTCGCCAGATGGCGTCTGGGGCATTTCCCCTCAAATCCGGATAAAACCCCAAGAGACTCAAGGACAAAGGGAAGGCCGGCCCGTGCCGATGATCTACAAAATCACCCCCGCTTCGGCCTGGCGCGAGGCTGAGCGGCAGGGCGTGTACCGGGGCAGTGCCGACGACAAACGCGACGGCTTCATCCATTTTTCCACCGCCTCCCAAGTGGCCGAGACCGCGCGCAAGCACTACCAGGGGCAAACTGGCCTGTTCCTGGTCGCGGTCGATGCCGATGCGCTGGGTGATGCCCTGCGCTGGGAGCGGTCGCGCAACGACGAGCTGTTCCCGCATCTCTATGGCGAGCTCGACCTCGGCGCGGTCATCGAGATCCTCGACCTGCGCGCGCGCTCCGACGGTGGCCACGACGTTCCGGAGCTCAAGCCGTGATCCGTGCCTTCGACGCCTTCTCGCTGCCGCTGCTGCGTTGGTTCGATCCCGAGGATGCCCATCGCATGGCGATCCAGGGCCTGAAGCTGCTGCCGCCGATCCGGCAGCGGCCGGATGATCCCAAGCTCGCGGTGCGCGCCTTCGGACTCAACTTTCCAAATCCGATCGGCATGGCGGCGGGCTTCGACAAGAGCGCGGAGGTGCCCGACGCGCTGCTGCGGCTCGGCTTCGGCTTTGTCGAGATCGGCTCGGTGACGCCGAAGCCGCAAGGCGGCAACCCGCGGCCGCGGCTGTTTCGCCTGGAGCGCGACGAGGCCGTCATCAACCGCATGGGCTTCAACAATGACGGCGCGGAGGTCGTGCTGCGGCGGCTCGCCGCGCGCGCCAGCGTCGGCGGCATCGTCGGGGTCAATGTCGGGGCCAACAAGGATTCGCCCGACCGCGCCGCCGATTATGTGAAGCTGATCGAGACGTTTGCGCCGGTCGCCAGCTATTTCACCGTCAATGTCTCCTCGCCGAACACGCCGGGCCTGCGCAATCTGCAGCAATCGGCGGCGCTCGACGATCTGCTGGCGCGGGTCATCGACACCCGCGAGCGCGTGCGCAAGAACGCCGGCGACTCGCCGGTCCTGCTCAAGATCGCGCCGGATCTCAGCCTCGCCGAGCTCGACGACGTCGTGCACATCGCCCGCTCGCGGCGCGTCGACGGCATGATCGTCGCCAACACCACGCTGGCGCGTCCCTCGACCTTGCGCGAGGAGAATCGCGCCAAGGAGCAGGGTGGCCTGTCGGGCCGTCCGCTGTTCCGGCTGTCGACGCGGATGGTGGCCGAGACCTATGTCCGTGTCGAAGGCGCGTTTCCGCTGATCGGCGTCGGCGGCATCGATAGCGGCGGCGCGGCACTGACCAAGATCCGCGCCGGGGCCAGCCTGATCCAGCTCTATTCCTCGCTGGTCTACAAGGGCCTCGGCCTCGTCGACGACATCAAGCGCGATCTGTCCTCGACCCTGCTGCGCACCGGCCGCGACTCGCTGTCGGAAATCGTCGGCGCCGATGCTGCGACGATTACGGCCGAGGACTGGCCGGTGAGGTAGTTGTCCGTCGCCCGGATGAAGCGAAATCCGGCTGCGCTTTAACCTCCCCTTGAAAAGGGGAGGTCGCTTTGCTCGCCAGAGCAAAGCGGGTGGGGATCAGCTCTCTCCATGAGCTGCGTCGCCTGCGGCTGACCCCCATCCCGACCTTCCCCCTTTCAGGGGGAAGGGGAAGAGAACTTCGTAGCCCGGATGAAGCGAAGCGAAATCCGGGACGGACTTCCCGCGGATGCAGACCCCGGATTTCGCTTCGCTGCATCCGGGTTACGGACTTACGCCGTCTTGAACGTCTTCCTGAGCAGCGCCGGATAGCGCAGGCCCTGCAGGCCGCCGCGCGCGACGTAGAAGCCGAGCAGCGCGATCCACAGGCCGGTGTTGCCGAACGAGCTGAGCGCCCACCAGGTGGCGAGGAAGATCGCAAGCGAGGCCAGCATCAGATTGCGCATCTCGCGCGCCCAGGTGGCGCCGACATAGATGCCGTCGAAGCCGAACGCGAACACGCCGGGCAGGGGTGCCAGGATCACGAACGGCAGGAACTCGCGCGCATAGCGGCGCACGTCGTCGCTGGTCGTCATCAGATTGATCAGCGCCGGTCCGAACAGCGCGAACAGCACCGACACCGCCAGCGCAAAGCCGATGCCCCACAGCAGCACCAGCCGGGTCGAATCGGAAAAGCCGCGTGGATCGCGCGCGCCGAAGGCGCGGCCGCACAGCTGTTGGGCGGCATTGGCGAGACCGTCGAGGAAGAAGGCGCTGACCAGCAGGAAATTGTTCAGCACCGAATTCGCCGCCAGCGTCACGTCGCCTTCGCGCGCGCCCTTGGCGGTGAAAAACAGGAACACGACGATCAGCGCCGCGGTGCGGACCATGATGTCGCGATTGACCGCCAGCATGCGCATCAGCTTGGCGCGGTCGAACAGCGTCGCCGCGGGAACGGCGAAGCCGCCTTGCGAGATCCGCCACGCCACCACGATGCCGGCGGCGAAACCGGCGGTCTCGGCGAGCACGGCGGCGATCGCGGCACCGGCAATGCCGGCGCCGTAGACCTGCACCAGCAGCACGGTCGCGGCCATGTTGATCAAATTGATCACGATCTGCAGCGCCAGCGCCAGATTGGCGCGGGCCTGGCCGACCAGCCACCCCAGGATGACGTAGTTGGCGAGCGCCAGCGGCGCCGACCAGATCCGGATCATGAAATAGCTCTTGGCCGCGCGCGTGACGCCTTCGCTGCCGCCCATCAGCTGGAACGTGACCGCGGCGAGCGGCACCTGCAGCGCGATCAGCGCCGCGCCGATCAGGCCGGCGACGATGAAGCCGCGCACCAGGATGGCGGCATATTCCTTGATCTCGCCGGCGCCCTGCGCCTGTGCGGTGAAGGCCAGCGTGCTCATGCGCAGGAAGGCGAACAGCCAGAACAGGCAGTCGAAGATCACCGAGGCCATCGCCACGCCGCCGAGCAGCGCGGCGTCGTCGAGGCGGCCGATCGCGGTGGTCGAGACGATGCCGATCAGCGGCGTGGTCAGGTTGGCGACCATCGCGGGGCCGGCGATGGCGAACACCTGGCGCGTCGTGATCTTCGGGTGGATGGGTGCGTGCATGGCTACAGTTGCAAGGAATATCCGTTTCTATCGCGTCGACCGTCGTGCGGCCATGCCGGAATTGTTCTCAGAGCAAGGCGATGGCGGAAGATCGGCGGGCAAGGCATTGCTTGGTCAGAGCGCCACGACCATGCCGTCGCTCGCCGCCGTGTAGGGCAAATCGTCGATGCGGCCGAGCATGTCGTCGCTCATATGGGTCAGCACCACGCGCCTGGCGTTGATGGCGGGCAAATGCGCTTCCAGCGTCTTCAGGCTGAGATGGTTCTTGACCATCTTGTCGTAGGTATAGGCTTCGGCGATGAAGAGGTCGGCGTCCTGCGCCGCCGGGATCAGCGCGTCGGTCCATTCGGTGTCGGCGCTGTAGCTGATGATGCGGCCTTCCGCCTCGACGCGGTACGCGAGGAACGGCCCGCCGGACTCGCCATGCACGACAGGGTAGGGCGTCACGGTCACCTCGCCGAAGCTGCGCGTTTCGCGCGGCGCCAGCGTAACGACGGATAGATCGAAGCGTTGTTTGGTTTTGGAGGAATGCTCGAACATCACCTCCATCACCGCAGGCAGTTTCATTTCGATGCCTTCGGGCCCTGCGATCACCAGCGGCCGGGTGCGGCGGGAGAACTGCGCGTCGAGCAGGAAGAACGGCAGGCCGGCAAAATGGTCGCCATGGAAATGCGTGATCAGGATCAGGTCGATCGCGTCGCGGTCGATCTCGAGCCGCTTCATCGCCGGCAGCGATGAGGCACCGCAATCGATCAGGAAATTGCTGCGCGCACCGCTGACGTGGAAACAGGTGTTGAAGCGGCCGCCGGAGCCGAATGCATCGCCGCAGCCGACAAATCGCAATTGCATCGGCTGCGAACTCCCTGAGATCAGCGGCCGCGCGGCGCGCCGAACAGCCGCGACAACAGCCAGATCGGAATCACGATGACGGCGCCGAGCAGGAAGTAGCGCCAGGCCCAGTTGATCGCATCGAAGCCGAAATCCCAGATGCTCTGGAACAGCCTGCGGATGCTGTTGAGGATGTTCCATGGATCGAGGCCGATCGCGGCGAGCACGACACCGACCAGAATCGACAGCAAAATCAACCGGAACGCCACAGAGAGCGGCGATCCGCCGAGAAAGCGGTACAGGCCGTCACTCCGGCCGGCCGGCAAGTCCCGGATGTCGTTTGGCATTGCTGTCTCCAATAGCGTTTTCGCGCGAAGTGGGCACCGGTTCGCGTGAAGAAAGCGCGTCAAAACAAAACCTAAACCTCGATTCTGATCCCATCAGAACCGAGGTCTAACGGAATCGCCCGCATTATAGGTCACGGCGGTGCACATGGGAAACCCGCGCACCGCGATCAATGGCTGTCATGCGCGCTTGGGATTTAACTTCCTGTCATGGAGATTAACATCCGTTCAAGCGTCTCCAGCCGGTCGGCTTCGCGCGGCGGCTTGTCCCAGCGCAGGCGGCTGATCCGGGGGAAGCGCATTGCGACGCCGGATTTGTGACGCGGCGAGCGCTGCAAGCCCTCGAAGGCGACCTCCAGCACCAGCCCCTGATCCGGCTCGTGCACGACATGCCGCACCGGGCCGAACTTCTCGGTGGTGTTGCGGCGGACGAAACGGTCGATCTGCAACAACTCCTCGTCGGTGAAGCCGAAATAGGCCTTGCCGACCGGCACCAGCTCGTCGCCATCATCGCCATGAGTCCAGACCCCGAACGTATAGTCGGAGTAATAGGACGAGCGCTTGCCGTGGCCGCGCTGGGCATACATCAGCACGGCGTCGATGATGTGCGGATCGCGCTTCCACTTCCACCACGGGCCCTTCGGCCGTCCGGGCAGATAGGGCGCGTCGCGCCGCTTCAGCATCACGCCTTCGACCGCGTCGGCATCGTCGCCGGCGCCGGCGCTCTTGGGATCGGCGCGCGCCGCGGCCAGCTCTTCCCAGCTCGCGAACGGGACGGTTGGCGACAGATCGATGCGCGGATCATTCAGCTTGGCGATGAAGCCTTCGAGATGCGCGCGGCGTTCGGTGAAGGGCAGCTCGCGCAGATCGTTCTCGTCGTCGCCGAGCAGGTCGTAGGCGCGCAGGTGGATCGGAAATTCCTTGATCAGCTTCGGCGAAACGACCTTGCGGTTCAGCCGCTGTTGCAACACGTTGAAGGTCTGCACGCGGCCGTCGCGCAGCACCAGCAACTCGCCGTCGATCGCGCCGGGCAGATACAGCGACGGCACCAGATCCGGAAAGCTGCCGGTGATATCCTCGCCGGTGCGCGAATAGAGCCGCGCCTGGACGTGGCCGCGCGCATCGCGGCCGGACACCGCCTGCACCCGGATGCCGTCCCATTTCCATTCCGCGCTGAAATCGGCGGCGTCGAGGTTGGCGAAATCGCCATCCTCGATCGCATGCGCCAGCATCACCGGGCGGAACGGCGCAGGGTCGCGGTTGACCGGTTTGTCTCCGCGGCCCTCGAGCCAGGCGAACAGCTCGAGATAGGGCGGCGACAAGCCCGGCCACAGCAGCTCGATCTCGTGCGGGTCTTTGTCGCCGAGCGCCGCCGCCGCGGTCTTCGCCAGCCGCGCCGAGATCCCGATCCGCATCGCGCCGGTGACGAGCTTCAAGAGCGCCCAGCGCCCGGTCTCGTCGAGCTCGTCCAGCCAGCGCGCCAGCTGCGCCGGCAGCTCGGCCTTGCCGAGCGTGCGCAGCGTGATGACGACATCAGTCAGCGTCGGGGGAGGCGGGTTGTTGTGGCCCGGCAGCTCCGCCTTCGGCCACATTAGCGCGACCGTCTCCGAGAGGTCGCCGACGTAATCATAGGAGTAGCCGAACAGCACCGGATCGGCGCGTTCGGTGATCAGGTCGCGGATCAGGCCCGGCTTGGCGTGCTTGAACGACAGCGCGCCGGTCAGCGCCGCCAGCGCGTAGCCGCGGTCGGGGTCCTCGGTCTCGCGGAAATAGGCGACCAGCAGCTTGATCTTGTTGTTGCGGCCGGGCTCGTAGGCGAGGCGGTCGAGCAGCTCGGCAAAACGGTTCATGTTTCCGCCTCGCCGGCGGGCTGGGCCTCGCCGGTCAGTGCGGCCGTCTCGCCTTCATCCTCGTCGCCATAGCCGACCAGATCGAGCGGCCGCGCGGCAAGGCCCCTGGTCTTGCACCAATGCACCAGCGCATCTTCCTGGCCGTGGGTGACCCAGATCTCGCCTGCACCAGTGGCGGCGATCGTCGCCGTCAGCCCGTCCCAATCGGCATGATCCGAGATCACCAGCGGCAGCTCGACGCCGCCTTGCCTGGCCCGGGCGCGCACGCGCATCCAGCCCGAGGCGAATGCGGTGACTGGATCGGGAAAGCGGCGCGTCCAGACATCGGATGTCGCGCTTGGCGGTGCCAGCGTGATGGTGCCAGCAAGCTCAGCCTTCTTCATGCCGCGCGCGGGCCGGAGCTCGCCGAGCGCAATGCCGCGCTCCTGATAGTAGTAGGTGATCTTCTCCATCGCGCCATGCAGGTAGATCGGCGCGTCGTAGCCGGCCTCGCGCAGCAGCGCGATCACGCGCTGCGCCTTGCCGAGCGAATAGGCGCCGACCAGATGCGCGCGCTCCGGGAACAGTTTGACCGAGGCCAGCAGCTTGTTTACTTCGCCGGCGGCATCGCCATGGCGGAACACCGGCAATCCAAACGTCGCCTCCGATATGAAGACGTCGCAGGGCACCAGCTCGAACGGCGCGCAGGTCGGATCGCGCGCATCCTTGTAGTCGCCGGAGGCGACGATTCGGGTGTCCTTGCAGGTCACCGATATCTGGGCGGAGCCCAGCACGTGGCCAGCGGGATGAAACGTCACCGTGACGTCGCCGAGCCTGATCTCCTCGCCATAGGCGATCGCCTGCACAGAGCCGGCGAAGTTCTCGCCGTAGCGCAGCCGCATCATGTCGAGCGTTTCCTGGGTCGCGAGCACAGCGCCGTGGCCCGCCCGCGCATGGTCGGAATGGCCATGGGTGATCAGTGCCCGCTCGACCGGCCTGACAGGATCGATGTGGAAGCCGCCGGGCTTGCAGCAAAGCCCGGCCGGGACGGGCATCAGGATGTCTTGCGGGCGCATCGCCACTATATAGGCGCTCGATCCGCGATGTTTAGCCGGATCCGCGGGCTTGACCCGTGCATCCATCTCCGGAAAAAGTCCGTGCTTTGATGGATGGCCGGACCCGGCCGAGATTGGTTCCTTAAAGCGAATGGCCCCCCGCCTGTTTCTGTCCTCCGGCGATCTCGTCGCCGACCGCCGCTACGAGTTCGCGCGCGACCTGCAATTGAAGGGCGATCTGCCGGCTGCCGCCGAGCTGCTCGAACAGGCAATCGAGCTTGTGCCGAAATTCCCGTCGGCCTGGTACACGCTGGGCAAGATCCGCCTGGAGCTCGGTCAGCGCGAGGCCGCGATCGCAGCGTTCCGCGGCGCGCGCGACGCCGATCCCGAAGACCGGCATGGCGCCGGCCTTCGCCTGATGCAGCTCGGCGTCGAGGCCGTCAGCGCGATGCCGCCGGGCTATGTGCAGACGCTGTTCGATCAATATGCGCCGCGCTTCGAGGCCGCGCTGGTCGGCGATCTCGGCTATCGCGGCCCGGCACTGCTGTTCAAGGCGGTGCTGTCGGTGCGTGCGGGCGCAAAGAAGCCGGCCTTCTTCAAGCGTGCGATCGATCTCGGCTGCGGCACCGGGCTGGCGGCCGGCGCATTCGCCCGGCATGTCGATCGCTTCATCGGCATCGACCTGTCGCCGCGCATGATCGACAAGGCGCGCGCCACCGGCCTCTATGCCGAGCTCGAGGTCGACGACATGTTGAAGGCCATTTCGGCCAGGCGCGAGGCCAGCGCCGAATTGATCCTGGCCGCGGATGCAATGGTCTATGTCGCCGATCTCGCGCCGGTGCTCGCCGAGGCCAGCCGTGTGCTGGTGGCAGGCGGCGTGCTCGCCTTCACGGCCGAGACCCATGACGGCGAAGGCGTCATCATCGGCGAGGGACTGCGCTACGCCCACAGTGCAGCTTACGTGCGCGACTCCGTCGCTGCCGCGGGGCTGACGCTGGCCCAGCTCGACGATCTCTCGGCGCGCAATGAAGACAATATCCCGGCACCCGGACTCGTCGCCGTGGCTGTGAAGCCGTGACGCTTTTCACCCTCTCCCCCTGTGGGAGAGGGTCGCTTCGCGCAGCGAAGCGGGGTGAGGGGTCTCTCTCCGCGGATAGAGATCCCTCATCCGGCTCGCATCTTCGATGCGAGCCACCTTCTCCCACAAGGGGAGAAGGGAAGAGAGCACCGCCTCGCACTCAAACTTGAGTCTACACGCTACGCATTTGCCGTGACGCGGCATTGCGCCGCAAAGCTGTGACTTCGCGCTTGCCCGGCGCAGGGCGGAATGCGAGAGCTTTTCGCCTCAGGGAGAGAAATAATGAAAAAGCATACACGGCGCGAGTTCGGCGCCACCGCATTGTCTGTGATCGCCGTGTCCGTGCTGCCCGCGCCTTTTGTGCGGGCCGCCGACAAGAAGTACGATCCGGGTGCGAGCGATACCGAGATCAAGCTCGGCCAGACCGTTCCGCATTCCGGCCCCGGCTCGCTCTATGGTGTGCTGGGCCGCGTCGGCGAAGCCTATTTCCAGATGCTGAACGACAAGGGCGGCATCAACGGCCGCAAGGTGAAATTCCTCACCATGGACGATGCCTACAGCGCGCCGAAATGCGTCGAGGCGACGCGCCGTCTGGTCGAGCAGGAGGAGGTGCTGGCGCTGTATGGCTCGCTCGGCACCGCGCCGCAGACCTCCGTGCACAAATATCTCAATTCCAAGGGCGTTCCCCAACTGCTGTTGAACACCGGCGCCTCGAAGTGGAACGATCCGAAGAATTTCAAATGGACCATGGCGGGCCTGCCGCTCTATCCGACCGAGGCACGCGTTCTCGCCAAGCACGTCGTCAGCGTGAAGCCGAACGCCAAGGTCGGCATCCTCTACCAGAACGATGATTTCGGCCGCGACTTCCTCGGGCCGTTCAAGAAGGTGCTGGCCGATGCCGGCGGCAAGGCAAAGGTGATCATGGAGCAGACCTATGATCTCACCGATCCGACGGTCGATTCGCAGCTCATCAATCTCTCGAAGTCGGGCGCCGACGTCTTCTACAACATCACCACCGGCAAGGCGACGTCGCAGTCGATCCGCAAGGTGACCGAGCTCGGCTGGAAGCCGCTGCAATTGCTGTCGGCGGGCTCGACCGGTCGCTCGATCCTGAGCGCCGCGGGCCTCGAGAACGCCAAGGAGATCGTCGCGATCCGCTATAACAAGGAAGTCGGCGTGCCGCGCTACGAGAAGGATCTGGACGTGATCGCGTTCGAGGAGCTGCGCAAGAAGTACCTGCCGAACATCGACCCCGATAACACCATCGCCTTCGCCGGCTACGGCCAGGCGGCGACGATGGGCGAAATCCTGCGCCGCTGCGGCGAGGACCTGACCCGCGCCAACGTGCTGAAGCACGCCACGACGCTCGCCGGCTTCCACTCGCCCTATTTCCTTGACGGCATCAATTACAGCTACACGCCCGACGACTACACGCCGATGAAGACGCTCTATGTCTCGATCTTCAACGGCAAGGATTGGGACCTTTCCGACCAGCCGATGACGGAGTAGTTGGGTAAGCCTCGCTCTCTCGTCCCCCTCGCCCCGCTCTTGCGGGGAGAGGGCGGGGTGAGGGGCTTCCCTCCGCGAGGCGGTGTGTGTCGAAAGACCTTTACCCCCTCACCCGGATCGCATCTGGCGATGCGACATAGCCGAAGCTTCGCTTCGGCGTTTCTTTGAACGGCCGCCAAGAGCGGCCTATGCGGGGCGAGGTGACATCCAGGCGCTTCGCAGCGCACGGAGCGCGCTGGTAGTCCTGCCACCTGCCGCCATTTCCGCTCCGCCCTCGACGAAGCCGCCTGAACCACCTACCTCTTGGGCGTGTCGACGCTCGATCTCTTTTCCGTTCCGCCGTCGGAAACGGCCGGCCTGTCGCGCCGGTTTCGCGACTGGTTTGCCTCACGCGGCTGGTCGCCGCGCGAGCATCAGCTCGCGCTGCTGGCGAAAGCGCGCGAGCAGCGCTCCGCGCTGCTGATCGCGCCCACGGGAGCGGGCAAGACTCTGGCGGGGTTCTTGCCGACACTGGTGGAGTTGAGTGGAGAGGGGCAGGGCAAGAACTCTTACCTCCCCCTGAAAGGGGGAGGTCGGCACCCTCGGGGGCGCACTAGCGCAACCGAGCGCGACGGGTGGGGGTCAGCCGCGGGCACGGAGCGAGCGGCTGACCCCCACCCCAACCCTCCCCCTTTCAGGGGGAGGGAGCCCGACGATCTCGCAAGCGACGAAATTGAATCGAGGACGGTTCGCCCAGCCCTTATCTCCACCGGCCGCGGTGTTCGCCGCAGCGGCGGGCTGCACACGCTCTACATCTCGCCGCTGAAAGCGCTTGCGGTCGATATCGCGCGCAATCTGGAGACGCCGGTCGCCGAGATGGGGCTGCCGATCAGGATCGAGACCCGCACCGGCGACACGCCGGTGTCGCGGCGGCAGCGGCAGCGGCGCTATCCGCCGGACATCCTGCTCACCACGCCGGAGCAGCTGGCGCTGCTGCTGGCGTCCGACGACGCGCCGTTCCTGTTCTCTTCGCTGAAGCGCATCGTGCTCGACGAACTGCATGCGCTCGTCACCTCCAAGCGCGGCGATCTGCTGTCGCTCGGACTTGCGCGGCTCTGGACCATCGCGCCGCAGACACGCGCTATTGGCCTCTCGGCGACGGTCGCCGAGCCGGAGCAGCTCGCGCGCTTCCTGGTGCCGCAGCCCGGTGGCCAGAATGCATCCGCCGACGTCGTCACCGCCAGCGGCGCCGCACCGCCGGTGGTCGAGATGCTCGACACCAGAGAACGGTTGCCGTGGTCCGGCCACAGCGCGCGCCACGCGCTGCCCGAGGTCTACGAGCTGATCAAGCGCAACAAAACCACGCTGGTGTTCGTCAACACCCGCAGCCAGGCCGAGATGCTGTTCCAGGATCTCTGGCGCATGAATGACGATGGGCTGGCGATCGCGCTGCATCACGGCTCGCTCGACGTCGCGCAGCGCCGCAAGGTCGAGGACGCGATGGCCGCCGGAAAGCTGCGCGGCGTGGTCTGCACCTCCTCGCTCGATCTCGGCGTCGATTGGGGCGATGTCGACCTCGTCATCAATATCGGCGCGCCGAAAGGCTCCTCGCGGCTGATGCAGCGGATCGGCCGCGCCAACCACCGCTTCGACGAGGCCTCCCGCGCAGTGCTGGTGCCGGCCAACCGCTTCGAGGTGCTGGAATGCCGTGTCGCGATCGACGCCATCGCCGAGAATGCGCAGGACACGCCGCCGCTGCGCTCGGGCGCGCTCGACGTGCTGGCCCAGCACGTGCTCGGCTGCGCCTGCGGCAAGCCGTTTCTGTCCGATGAACTCTATGACGAGGTCCGGACCGCAGCGCCCTATGCATCGCTCGCACGCACCGATTTCGACGATGTCGTCGATTTCGTCGCCACCGGCGGCTACGCACTGAAGACCTATGAGCGTTTCGCGCGCATCAAGCAGGACAAGCAGGGCCGCTGGCGCGTCACCAATCCCAAGGTGCGGCAGAGCTATCGTCTCAACGTCGGCACCATTGTCGAGGAGACCATGCTGAAGGTGCGGCTGGTGCGCTCGCGCGCCGGCGGTAGCGGATCGACCGGCGCGATCGCGCGCGGCGGCCGGATGCTCGGCGAGATCGAGGAGGTCTTCATCGAGGGCCTCGTGCCCGGCGACACTTTTGTCTTTGGCGGTGAGGTGGTGCGCTACGAGGCCTTGGTTGAAGACCAGGTCTATGTCTCCCGCACCAATGATAAAGATGCAAAAGTGCCGTCCTATATGGGCGGCAAGTTCCCGCTCTCGACCTATCTTGCCGAACGCGTCCGCAAGCTGCTGGACAACAGCCGCGCCTGGAACGGATTGCCGGATCAGGTGCACGACTGGCTGTCGCTGCAGCGAAAATTCTCGCGTGTGCCGGCGGTGCGCGAGCTCTTGGTCGAGACCTTTCCGCGCGGCGGCAGCCATTATCTGGTCTGCTATCCCTTCGAGGGCCGGCTCGCGCATCAGACGCTCGGCATGCTGCTGACCCGCCGGCTGGAGCGCGCCCGCGCCCGTCCGCTCGGCTTCGTCGCCAACGAGTATGCGCTTGCGGTCTGGGGTGTCGGCGATCTCTCCTTCATGATCCGGCACGGCAAGCTCGATCTCAACGCGCTGTTCGATCCCGACATGCTCGGCGATGACCTCGAGGCGTGGCTTGCGGAATCGGCGCTGATGAAGCGCACCTTCCGCAACTGCGCCATCATCTCCGGCCTGATCGCGCGCCGCTTCACCGACGAGGAGAAGTCGCGCCGCCAGGTGCTGTTCTCGACCGACCTGATCTACGACGTGCTGCGCAAGCACCAGGCCGATCATGTGCTGCTGCGCGCCGCGCGCGGCGATGCCGCCACGGGATTGCTCGATCTTCGCCGTCTCAGCGACATGCTTTCGCGCATCCACGGCCGAATCACCCACAAGGACCTCGACCACGTTTCTCCGCTTGCCGTCCCCGCGCTGCTGGAAATCGGCCGCGAGTCAGTTTATGGCGAAGCATCCGACGAGCTCCTGGCCGAGGCAGCCGAGGAACTCGTGCGGGAGGCGACGACGTAACGCTGCTACTCTGGGGAACGGGACGTGACGGCAAGCGCGCTAGCTTTGCGAGACGGTGACGACATGCGCGTTTCGAGGGTCACGGTGGCGGATGTCCGCTTCGTGGCGGATTTCTCCGGCGCGCTGTTCTGGGAAGCGCAGCGCCTGCTCGTGGTCTCCGACCTGCATCTGGAAAAAGGCTCGAGCTTCGCCAGCCGCGGCGTGCTGCTGCCGCCCTACGACACGGTCGCGACACTGAGCCGGCTCGCTGCTGTCATCGCGCGGCACGATCCGCGGCAGGTGATCGCGCTCGGCGACAGCTTTCACGATCGCGATGCGCATGAACGCCTGTCGAATCCGGACCGCGAGGCGCTCGCGGCGTTGCAGCTGCGGCGCAACTGGATCTGGATCTCGGGCAATCACGATCCGGCGCTGCCGTCCGATCTCGGCGGCGTGGTCGCGACCGAAGTCGCGATCGGTCCGATCGTGTTCCGCCATGAGCCGACCGGCGCCGCCGGCGAGATCGCCGGACACCTGCACCCCAAGGCGCGGGTGCCGACCCGCGGCCGCTCGATCGAGCGCCGCTGCTTCGCCTGTGACGGCGAGCGCGCGGTGATGCCGGCGTTCGGCGCCTACACCGGCGGCTTGAGCATCCGCGACGCCGCGTTCACACGGATTTTCGGATCGCCCGGCTTCATGGCCCATGTGCTCGGCGACAACCGCGTCCACGCGTTCGTGGCGTCGCGGTGTTATTAGCGATCGCCGACCAGCTTATTCCAAGCTGCCATCATTCTCGGTGTCGTCCCGGGCAAGCGAAGCGCGACCCGGGACCCATAACCACCGATCGTCGTTGTTGTGCGACGATTGGGCCACAGCTTGCTTCAGCAACACAGCCCTGTGGTTATGGGTCCCTGATTTCGCAGGGACGACAGCAGAGATTGTTGCGCGACCTCGCCTAAGCCGCCTTCGCCTGCACGCTCTCGCAATACTCCGCGAGCCGATCCGCCAGCCGCAATGTCGCCGGGCTGGCCTCGGGGGCGGCGACGAGGGCGACCTCGGTGCGGTCGATCGGCGCAAAGCCGTCCTTTGCGGTCAGCACGCGATGCTCGGGCTGGATCGACATCTCAGACAAAATGCTGAGCCCGAGGCCCGCGGCGACCGCGGCCTGGATGCCGGCGAGGCTGGAGGAGGTGTAGGCCATGTGCCAGTTGCGGCCGGCGCTCTCCAGCGCATGGATGGCGCGGGCGCGGTAGAGACAGCCCGAGGCGAAACCGATCAGCGGAACCGAGCCGGCCGTCGTATCGCGCGGGTGGCCCTTGCTGGTGACCCAGTGCACCCGTTCAGGCCAGACCGCGATGCCGCCCTTCTCATTGGCGGCGCGCTTGATCAGCGCCAGATCGAGATCGCCGCGTTCGAGATCGCGGTACAGGAACAGGCTCTGCCCGGAGCGCACATCGAGCCGCAGATTCGGATGGCTGCGCGCGAAGGTGGCGAGCAGCTTTGTCAGCCGGTAGGCGGCAAAATCCTCGGTGATGCCGATCCGGATCGCGCCTTCGCTGCCGGGGCGCGAGAGCACGTCACGGGCCTCTTCGGCGAGCGACAATAGCCGCCGCGCATAGGTCAACAGCCGCTCGCCGGCTTCCGTCGGGGTGACGTCCTTGCCGCTGCGGATCAACAGCGGCTGGCCGACATCCTCCTCCAGGCGCTTGATCTGCTGGCTCACCGTCGACTGCGTGCGGTGGACGCGCTCTCCGGCGCGGGTGAAGCCGCCGGCATCGACCACCGAGACGAAACTGCGCAACAGCTCCAGGTCGAGCATCGCAGCCTCCATTTATAAATCCACTGCATGCCAGTTTATCATTTAATTTCCAAATATCAAGGCGCGGGCCTAGATCATGGCCGAAGGAGAATTCGCCCATGTCCGCCGCAACCTCGATGGCCGCCCCCCGCGCCCGCTTCAACACCCTGCCGCTGCTGATTGCCCTGTTCTGCCTGCTCTGGAGCTACGCCTTCGTCGCCGGCAAGATCGGCGTCACCGATTGCCCGCCGCTGATCCTGCTGGCCGCGCGGTTTTCGCTCGCCGGGGTTCTGATCCTCGCCATCTCCTGGCTGCGCCGCGACCAATGGGATCTCACCTGGCGCGATGCGGCGGTGTTCGCCGTGCTCGGCGTCGCCAACAACGCGCTCTATCTCGGCCTCGGCTATACCGGCCTGAAGACGGTCTCCGCCGGACTTGGCGCGCTGATCGTCTCGGCCAATCCGGTGTTCACCGCCATGCTGGCGGCGCTGTTCCTCGGCGAGAGCATGACCTTGCGCAAGGTGATTGGTCTCGTGCTCGGCATCGTCGGCGTCGCCTTCATCGTCTGGCATCGCATGTCGGTCGGATCGGACAGCCCGCATGGCATCCTGTTCACGCTGGCCTCGCTCGCCTCGATCGTCGCCGGCACCGTGCTGTTCAAGCTGCTGGCGCCGAAGGGCAGCCTGTGGATCGGCAACGGCATCCAGAACATGGCCGGCGGCCTTGCGGTGATGCCGTTTGCCTTCACGCTCTCCAGCGTCAGCGACATCGTGCCCAGCATGCGGCTTGCCGGCGCCTTCGCCTTCCTCGTACTCGGCGGCTCGATCCTTGCCTATCTGCTCTGGTTTCATCTCCTGAAAGTGTGTGGTGCGACCGCCGCAAGCGCCTATCACTTCCTGATGCCGCCGCTCGGCATGCTGTTCGCCTATCTCGTGCTCGGCGAGCATGTCGAATTTCGCGACCTGCTCGGGATCGTTCCGGTGGCGCTCGGCATTTACCTGGTGACCCGCCCGGCGGCAGCGGCGGCCAACAGGAGTAGGACGTGAGCATCACCATCACGCTGATCGGAGGTCCCACCGCCCTGATCGAGATCGACGGGTTCCGCCTGCTCACCGATCCGACCTTCGATGCGCCCGGCGAGTATCAATTGCCGCATGTGAAACTGGAGAAGCTGACGGGCCCCGCGCTCGGCGCGCGCGATGTCGGCGCGATCGATGCGGTGCTGCTGAGCCACGACCAGCATTCCGATAATCTCGACCATTCCGGCCGGGATTTCCTTAAAGGCGTGAAGCGCGTGCTGACGACGGAGGCCGGCGCCAGGCGGCTTGGCGGCAACGCCGAGGGCTTTGCGCCCTGGGCCAGGACCACACTGACGAAAGGCGGCAGGACGCTCACCATCACTGCGACGCCGGCGCGGCACGGGCCGGCGGGGATCGAGCCATTGTCCGGCGACGTCATCGGTTTCGTGGTCGAGCCGGCGAAGCCCGGCCGTCCGGTCTATGTCAGCGGCGACACCACCTGGTTCGACGGCGTCGCCGAGGTCGCGCGGCGCTTCGACTGCGGCGTGGTGCTGCCGTTCGCAGGCGCGGCGCAAACCCGCGGCCCCTTCCATCTCACCATGGACACCAATGACGCGATCGAAACCGCGCACGCCTTTGCGGACGCGGTGATCGTGCCGGTTCATACCGACGGCTGGGCGCATTTCCGGCAGAGCGCGAGCGACCTGCGCGCGAGCTTCGATACGCTCGGCTTCGGCCGCCGTCTGCGCATCCTCGAGCCCGGCGTCGCCACGGTCATCGAGCCGTAGGTTCGCCTCAGGAACCTTGCCGGTATCCGGCTCGTTGTCAGACGGCTGGAACCGGACATGACGCGGCAAGGGACGATCCCACCACACGACAAACATGACGATGCGCCGGCGGCGAAGCCCCGGCGCCAGCCGTTCAGTTTCAGCCGTGTCCTGAAGACGCTCGGACCCGGGCTGATCACCGGCGCTTCCGACGACGACCCTTCGGGGATCGGCACCTACAGCCAGGCCGGCGCGCAACTCGGCTACGGCATTGGCTGGACCATGCTGCTGACGTTTCCGCTGATGAGCGCGATCCAGGAGATCTCGGCGCGGGTCGGCCGTGTCACCGGGCATGGCATCGCGGGCAATGTATGCCGGCATTATCCTGGCTGGCTGCTCGCCGTCGTGGTGGCGCTGCTGTCGATTGCCAACACCATCAACATCGCGGCCGACCTCTCGGCCATGGCCGATGCCACAAAGCTTCTGATCGGCGGTCCGGCCATTCTCTATGTGGTGCTGTTCGGCGTGACCTCGGTGGCCGCGCAGATCTTCATGAACTACCGGCGCTACGTCACGATCCTGAAATGGCTGACGCTCAGCCTGTTCGCCTATGTCGCGGCGCTCGCCTTTGCCAAGGTGTCGTGGATGGAGGCCCTGGCCGGCGTGCTGCTGCCGCGCATCAGCTGGAGCGCCGACTATTTCACGACCATCGTTGCGATCCTCGGCACCACGATCTCGCCCTATCTGTTCTTCTGGCAGGCCTCGCAGGAGGCGGAGGAGCAGCGGGTCGACGCCACCAAGCATCCGCTGATCGAACGGCATTACGGCGCCCAGCACGAATTCTCGCGCATCCGCGCCGATACCATCACCGGCATGGCGTTTTCGAACCTGATCGCATTGTCGATCATCGTCACCGCCGCCGCATCGCTGCACGCCACCGGCAAGACCGACATCCAGACCTCGGCGCAGGCCGCCGAGGCGCTGCGCCCGATCGCCGGGCCGTTTGCCGAGGTGATCTTCGCGCTCGGCATCGTCGGCACCGGCCTTCTGGCGATTCCGGTGCTCGCGGGTGCGACGGCTTATGCGGTCGGCGAGGGCCGGCGATGGCGGGTCGGGCTGACGCGCAGGCCGAAGGAGGCGATCGCGTTCTATTCGGTGCTGGCGCTGTCGGGCGGCATCGGCATCGCGCTCAACTTCACGCCGATCGATCCGATCGCGGCGTTGTACTGGAGTGCGGTCGTCAACGGCGTGCTCGCGGTGCCCGTGATGGTGCTGCTGATGTTCATGGCCCGCCGCCGGGACGTCATGGACCGCTTTGTGGTCCGCGGATGGCTGTACCGGCTCGGCTGGCTCTCGACCGGCGCGATGGCGCTCAGCGTGATCGCGATGGGGATCGGCTTCCTGCTGTAGCTTGTTCGAACTCCTCAACCCTCGCCGAACAGCGAGCTATCGATCTTGGTCGTCGATTTGACCTTTCGCAGGATGATCGTCGTGCGGTAGCTCGCGACGTCGCTATCCGGATGCATAAGGCGGTCGAGGATGAACGATTGGTAGCGCGCAAGGTCCGAGGACACGATTCGTAGCGAGTAATCCCAATCGCCGGCAATCATGCAACATTCGACGACCTCCGGAAGGTCGATCACCTTCCGCTCGAAGCGCGTGAAGGATTCCCTGTTCTGTTGCTTGAGACGGACCTCGACGATCACGTCGAATCCGAGTCCAACCCGCGTCGGGTCCACCAGCGCCACATAGGAATTGATGACGCCGGCCTCTTCGAGCGTGCGAACGCGTCGCATGCAGGGGGCGGACGAGAGGCCGATCCGCTCGGCCAGCTCGATATTCGTGATCCGCCCCTCGACCTGCAGCACGTCGAGGATTTTTCGGTCGATCTCGTCAATCACGATCGCGGTTCCCATTTCTTTCGCATTCTCCATCTTTTGCGCAATTGTTTGCAGAAGAAGGGCTGAAATGCATCTCAAATCGCAACGTCATTGCCCTCGCGCGCGCATAAGATGTGGTGCGAGGGTTCTTTGATCGCTGCAACCGAGCAGCAAGGAGCGGGCATGGCCGGAAATGACGACAAATCCTTTTGGGATCGCGCGCGGCGGCACCTCATTCGCTATGGCGGGACGTTCGCTCCCTTGATCATCGAGCGTGCCTCCGGGTCCTTCGTCTATGACGCCGACGGCCGGGCCATCCTGGATTTCACGTCCGGGCAGATGAGCGCCGTGCTCGGTCACGGTCACCCGGAGATCGTCCAGACCATCAGCGAGCATGCCGAACGGCTCGACCATCTCTTCAGCGGCATGCTGACGCGCCCGGTCGTCGCGCTGGCCGAACAGCTCGCGGGCCTGCTGCCGCCGGGGCTTGATCGCGTCATGCTGCTGAGCACCGGCGGCGAGTCGAATGAAGCTGCGATCAAGATGGCCAAGCTCGCCACCGGCGGCTTCGAGACCGTCGCGTTCGCACAGTCCTGCACGGAATGACGTCTGGCGCGGCCGGAACGACCTATGCGGCCGGCCGCAAGGGCTACGGTCCGGCGCCGGTCGGCTCGCTCGCGATCCCGACGCCGAACCCCTATCGCCCGCGCTTCGGCAACGCAGCCGACTGGCGGGCCGAGCTGGCCTACGCCTTCGATCTGATCGATCGCCAATCGACCGGCTCGCTTGCCTGCATGATCGCCGAGCCGATCCTCAGCTCCGGCGGCCTGATCGATCTGCCTGAAGGCTACCTTGCTGAGTTGAAGGAGCTGTGCCGGGCACGCGGCATGCTGTTGATCATCGACGAGGCGCAGACCGGCCTCGGCAGAACCGGCGCCATGTTCGCTTTCGAGCGCGACGGCATCGTGCCTGATATCCTGACCTTGTCGAAGACGCTCGGTGCCGGGCTGCCTCTGGCTGCGGTCATCACCTCCGCCGAGATCGAAGAGCGGTGTCACGAACGCGGTTTCCTGTTCTACACGACGCATGTGTCGGACCCGATGCCGGCCGCGGTCGGGCTGAAGGTCATCGAGATCATCCTTCGCGACAGATTGGTCGAGCGCGCCAGGATAGCGGGCGCGCGGCTGAGGGACGGGCTCCTCGCACTTCAGAACCGGCTCGAATGCATCGGTGACGTGCGCGGCAGGGGGCTGATGCAGGGCATCGAGATCGTGCGCGACCGTTACAGCAAGGAGTCTGACGAAGCGCTCGGAACGCGTGTCTCTCAGCGCTGCATGCAGCTTGGACTGAGCACCAACATCGTTCGGTTGCCCGGCATGGGCAGCGTATTCCGCATTGCACCGCCGCTGACGATCAGCGACGACGAGATCGATCTTGGCCTCTCGATCCTCAGCGACGCGTTCGAAAGCGCATTGCAAAGCAGGGCTGGCTAAGTCAATCCTTGCGGAACACGATCGAGGCCATCCAGCCGGTCATCAGCGCCATGAACGCGGTGATCAGGCCGTAGACGAGGCCGTTATGCCGCGCGGTGGTGGCGACGAATTGCTCGAAGCCGACCTTGACGATCTCGAACGCGGTCTCGGCCTTGGTCACCAGCGCGCCGTCGGAAAACAGCTTGATCTCGACATTATAGGTGCCGATCGGCACCTCCGCCGGCAGCGGAATGCCGGTGCGGAACAGGGTCGGGGTCAGGAAGGTCACCGCCGAGGTCGCCTCACGGTACAGCCCGTGCTCGGAGCGCAGCCGCACGAAGGCGCTGCGGAACGGGTCGTTCGGCACCACGTCGGCATAGTCGGGCCCGACCCGCTGCATCAGCAGCACGTTGTTGAGCCCGAGCTGCTGCCGCCGCTGCACCTCGGGCGAGGCGATCTGGTCGAACGGGCGATTCGAGAACAGCGCGAGATAGCCCGGCACCTGCAGGAATTGGCGCGAGTCGGTGTTGATCCAGATGCCGAATTTGCGCTCCTTGCGCCGCGTCACCATGTCGGCGCGCGGGCCGGACACCGTGACGACGAGATCGTAATTGTTGCGATTGGCCGGCGTCTTGTCGTCCTTCTCGACCGAGCCGAACAGCACGAGCTCGCCGCCGGAATAGTTCGGCGTCACTGTGACGCGGTGGTTGGAGACCGACACGATCAGCCGCTCGGCATGAGCGGGCGCGGCCGCCAGGCTGGCGGCGGCGAGACTGATGATCGCGAGCGCCGCGCGCAGCCTCATGGCGGGGCTCCGCCGGTTTCGCGGATGCTGTAGAGGTCCTGCGGCCGGATCACCAGCTCCACCGCAAAGCGGATGCCGACCGCGAGCACGAGCAGGCCGAGCAGCAGGCGCAGATGCTCGCCGCGGATCTTCTGGCCGGCGCGGGCGCCGAACTGCGCGCCGGTGACGCCGCCGACCATCAGGATCAGCGCCAGCACGGCGTCGACCAGATGGTTGGTCACCGCGTGCAGCATGGTTGCGAACACCATGGTGACGAGGGTGAGCACCATCGAGGTGCCGATCACGGTCGAGGTCGGCACCCGCAGCACATAGATCATCAGCGGCACCAGGATGAAGCCGCCGCCGATTCCCATCACGGCGCCGATGAAGCCGATCGCGAGTCCGACCACGACCACCGGGATGACGGAGAGATAGATCTTGGAGCGCTTGAAGCGCAGCTTCAGGGGCAGGCCGTGGATCCAGCCATGGCTGCCAGGCTTGCGCAGCGCGATCGGACCGCCGCGGCGGACGCGCAGCATCGCGCGCAAACCTTCCCAGAACATCAGCCCGCCGACCGTCGTCAGCAGGATGACGTAGGACAGCGCAATCATCAGGTCGAGCTGGCCGAGCGAGCGCAGGAAGGTGAAGGTCCACACCCCGAACGTGGTGCCGAGCGTGCCTCCGACCAGCAGCACCGCCGCCAGCAGCGGATCGATCGCGCGTCTGCGCCAATAGGAAATGGCACCGGAGAACGAGGAGGCCGCGATATGGCTGGCGACGGAGGCGACCGCGACCGCGGGCGCGATGCCGACGAAGATCAGCAGCGGCGTCATCAGGAAGCCGCCGCCGATGCCGAACATGCCGGAGACGAATCCAACCGCCGCGCCCATCGCCAGGATGAGGAAGACATTGACCGGAATGTCGGCGATCGGGAGGTAGAGCTGCACGCGCGTCGCTTCTTGTCGGTTCGCCGCGAGTTCGGCACAAGGCCGCATCACGGCGTGATGTCGTTCTGGTCGGGCATTCTCCGGCTGAACGAATCCGGTCGGCGCGCAAGACGCAGGCGAACGCGGGTCGATTGCCGCGTTCTTGCATAACTGAAATCGGCGGGGGGAGGGACTAAAGAATCCGCTCCCGGGGGCATTTTTCGCCGCACCTGGCCGCCGTCTGCGGACGTGGTTGATAATTCAGATTAATGACGCCTGTGTCGCCTCACGGCCGATCGACCGGCTTGGTGATCAGGTTCAGCGCGAGCGCTTCTTTCGGGTTCAGCCAGCGGATATCGGAGGTTTGCGACATCGCCTCGACGATCCCGGAAGAGACGCCCATCTTGGTCACGTAGCCCAGCACCATGCCCTGGATGCGTTGGGCCTCGGCGAGGGGATCGCTGACGGGCGTGCTCGTCGTGAAGCGATGCACGCCAAGCCGCGAGCCCGCGATGCCATAGCGGGTCTGGCCGCCGGCATAGACCAGGACGCAAGCGCTGGCGCAGGACGCGGGGCGGAGCTTGCCCGAGGCATCTGATGTGGCGACCGCGGTGACCAGCCCGCGCGTGCGGATGACCTCGCCCATGATCGCGGCCTGGTTCAGCGCGCCGCCCGGCGACGACAGCAGCACGACGTCGCCCGGTGCGAGACGCGCCTCGCTGAGCCGGTCGCGGAACCAGCTCGCGCTGGCCGAGCCGATCTTGCCGCTGATCGCAAGCGCCCGCCGGCCGCGGCCTGATCCGTCGATGTCGACGTCGGGAATCACCGCGGACGTCATGCTGGCCGCGATGTAGGTCTCGCGCCAGAAGTCCCAGGCGCCCGGCGTCGACAGGTCCCGGTAAGCCTGGATGGCGACGCTCGACAGCAGCAGCACGAAGATGATGATGGACCAGAGCGAGAACCGGAACGCGCGGGGCGGCGATGCCACGTTCCCTTGCGGCGTCGGCGGAGGCGAGGCCGAAGGGCGCGGGGCGAATGGAGACGGCGCCTGCCGCGGCGGCGCAACGCGGGGACCGGTCGGCGACGAACGGTGGCCCGTTCCATCATCCTGGCGATCGTCGACAGACAAGCCTGACCCTCCGGAACGCGCGCCCCGACGGCGCGGAACTGCGCGCCTGTCTACACGGCCGAAGGCCTGAGGTATAGGACAGCGGCGCCGTCAGGGCGCCGCAGCCGTCTCGAACCTAGTGAGCTGGAGCGGCGAGCGCCGCGGTCCGCTTCGAGGGTTGCTTGACCGGCTTCACCGCGGCGGGCTGCGCGGCCGCGCCGTCCCAGCCGCCGGCAGGCGCCGGCACGTTGACCGCATCGCTCGGCTGCGGCTCGGCGGTGAAGGTCTGGATCGCCAGCTTCGCTGCGGCCAGCGACTGCGGGTCGAGCCGCTTGGCAATATCGTCGCGCTTGTGGCCGGCGTCGGCGTCGCCCTGCGCGGCCGCGAGGCTGAACCACTTGAAGGACTCGGCGAGGTTCTGTTCGACACCGATGCCGCGGGCATAGAGGATGCCGAGATTGACCTGGCTGTCGGCAACGCCGCGATCGGCCGCCTTGCGGAACCATTGCGCGGCGCTCTTGTAGTCGGCGCCCTTGCCGCCGCCATCGGCGTCGAGCACGGCGAGATTGTGCATCGCCTTGGCGTTGCCGCGCTCGGCGGCCTGCACGTAGTAGCGTCGTGCCACATCGAAGTCGCGCTTCACGCTGAGGCCCTTCTCGTAGAAGGTGCCGAGCCGGAACATCGCGGGCACCACGCCGGCCTGCGCTGCGCGGGCATACCATTTGGCGGCTTCGTCGACATTGGTGGTCACGCCCTTGCCCTCGGCAAAGCGGACGCCGACTTCATAGGCCGCGGCCGCATCGCCCTTGATCGCGGCGCTGCGCAGCGCCGGACCACCGATCGCATCGGGCAGCTTCTCGCCCGCCGGGATCTGGACCATGGCGAGCTTGCCGCCGAGCGGCGGCGCGGTCGGAATCGTGCCGGTGACGTCGTTGGCGGCGGCTGTTGGCGCCGCGGTCGGCTCAGGCGCGGCGGCGGGTGCGGGCGCGATTGCCGGTGGGATCGTCACCTGCGCGCTGTCGAGCGTGTTCGGCGCCGGAGTATTGTTGGACTGGCGGCCGAGCGGGGTCGGCGAGGTCATCGACGGCCCGGGCACTGACGCTCCGGGTCCGCCGGACGGCGCAGCCGGGGCGGGCGCGAAGGAATTCTCGGCAGGCGGCTGCATGGGCGGCGTGGCCGGCTCGCTGTGCTCGATCGTCGGCCCCTGCGGCGCGGAGCTGGTGTCGAGCAGGTTCATCGCCATCTTGGCGGTCGAGAGCAGGATCACGACCACGCTCGCGCCGACCAGCAGCGAACGGATCTTGGAGGTGATGGTCGAAGGCTGCGCCTCCGGCGCGCCAGTCGCCGTCGCGCCGGCCGCGGCCGTGCCGGCCTTGGCGGCAGCCGCCTTCGCGGCCTTGTCGGCCTTCTCCTTGGCCTTGGCTGCAGCCTTGCTCGCGGCGCGCGCCGCCTTCTCGTTGACGGGTTGCGCGGCAGCGGCCTGCGCGGCGCGGCGTGCGGCGGCGATGAAGCTCGATGTCGAGACCGGCTCCTTCTTGCCGGCGGGAAGATCAGAGATCGCGCGCTCGGAATCCGCGATCCGCTCCGACGGCGAAGCGACGCGGCCGGAGGGGCGTGTGCCCGGTTCGAGCGGATGATCCGGTGGCAGGTCCGGCGCGATCGCGGCGCGTGCGGACGCCGCATGCGGCTCGAGGATCTCGCTGATCGCGCGCGGCGGCAGCGGCGACGGCGCGCTCTCGACCGGCTGCGCGGCATGGAATTCGCGCGGCGCGGACATGAAGTGCTCCTGCGCCAGCGCAGGATTGGGCAATTCGGGCCTGTACGATTCAGGCTTGTACGCTTCAGCTTTGGGCTGCGCGATCGGCTGCGACATCGCCGCGCGCGGCATCTCCATCCGCGGAGCTTCCATCCGCGGTTCGGCCGGCGCGGGAGCAGGCGGAGCGGTGCGCACCGTACGCAGATCGTTCTCGATCATCGCGAGACGATCGACGACATGGCCGAGCGTGTTGTGAACGGTCTCCAGCGAATCCTGGGTGCGGCGGTCGGTCTCCGACTGGCTGAAGCGGATGTCGGACAGCTCGCGCTTCACCATGTCGACGATGCCGCTGTCCATCATCGGCTGCGGCGAGGAGGTGTTGACGTTGCGGGCGGCGTCGGCGAGCGAGGCGATGTGGGCGTGCTGCGCCTCGAGGTGCCGCATGATGTCATGCAGCGCTTCCTCGACCCGGCCGAGATTGCCGGAGCGCTGGTCGGCGGACTCCAGGCGCTCGAGCAGATACGAGACGCGCTGCTCGAGATGGGTGAATGCCGACGAACTGTCGTTGCCGACCTGCAGACGGTCGATCCGCTCCGACAGCGAGCGCAGGGCGCCTTCGATGGCATCGGTGTTGTCGTAGCCGGCTGGCCGCTCGCGGGTCTCCAGCGTCGAGGCCAATGCGGCAATGCGCTGCTCGATCCCGGCGAAGGCATCGCCATGGGTCTCGGCGCGCGACATCTGCGACAGCTGGTCGACCTTCGCGGCCAGCGCATGCACGTCCCCGGAGAGGTGCAGCAGCGCGTCGTTGGAGGCGACGTTGGAGACGATGGCGCGCAGCGCGGCGATCGCGCTCTCGAGCTGATGCACCGTCGACGGATCGTCGTTGGCGCGCAGGATCATGTCGAGCTTGGCGCCGAGATTGCGGATTGCCTCGTCGTAGCCGGTGAGCTGCTCGGCGGGCGTGAGCGTGCGCAGCGACTCGCGGATCTCCGACAGCGCGCGTTCGATGCCGGCGATCGCCTGGCCCTGGCCGTTGCGGCCCTCCTGGCGGAGCTCGTCGATCCGGTGATGCAGCGAGCGGATCTCGTTCTCGATCGACTCGATCGCCCGGCGCGGCATCGCCTCGGTGATCGCCTGGCGGATTTCCGCAAGCTCGCCGCGGAAGGCCGCGATCGACTGTTCAATATGGTCGGGCCGCTGCAGCGCCTCGATCTGGCTCGTGATCTTGAGCAGCTGACGCTCGAGCGAGGAGAAGTCGGGCCCGGCAGGCGGCGGTGGCGCATAGGCGGCCATCGGCGGCGCCGATTGCGGCATCGGCGGCGCGCCGCGCGGCGGCATCTGGCGTTGCGCTGATACGTCGAGTTCGTTCTGGCGCGCGGCGATCTCCGCGATCGCGAAATCGAACGAGGCCGGGCTCAGTGGCGGCGAGGGGCGATAGACCTGGGCTGCGGCGCGCTCGACCGCCTCCGCCTGGCGCAGCCTCTCCTCCAGTTGCCGGTCATGCATCTGCGACTCACGCATCGGCTGTGGCTGCGGCTCGCGCGCCGGTTGCGGCCGCGAAATTTGCGACAGCCGGGCATCGAGGCGCGAAATCGCGTCGTTCAGCTGCCGCGCGACGGCGGGCTGGCCGCGCGGCACTTCGGCGCGCACCGCTTCGGCGCGCGTCAGAGGCTTTGCAATCTGTTCGATCTGGCGGGTGATGGCGTCGAGCCGCTGGTGGATATCGGCGACCTCGCGGCTTTCCCGGCTCGGCATCGGCTGCCGTTGCTCCATGCGCCAATCCGGCGGGCTCGGTTCACCGACGGTGGAGTTGAGCCAGTCGTTCAGCGACATCCCGGCGCGGCGCGCAGCCGCCTCGGCCCTGTCGCGGACGGAGGGATCGATGCCGTCAACACTCCACGATACGCGCGAATTCATGATTCCGTCCGGTCCCGACTCCGGCGCTACACCCTGCGCCCGCAGCCTCCCCGCGCATTCTCGTTAAGAGACAATCGAATTCTGCGCCGGGCGTCTGCCTCAGCTGCTGACTTTTTCCCGTCACGGTAAATAACGGGTTAAGGAATGCGGCCGACGGGCGCTAAAGTTAGGGAATCCGGGAACCTGTTGCGCCGGATCAGGACAATGCCCTGCGGTGCTGCTCCTCTTCTCCTTCCCCCTGAAAGGGGGAAGGTCGGGATGGGGGTTTGCCGCACACACTGCTGCGTGTGGAGAGCGATGATCCCCACCCGCTTTGCTCTTCGAGCAAAGCAACCTCCCCTTTTCAAGGGGAGGTTGGAGATTTGTTTCTAGCCGTTGCTTTCGCGCTTGCCGTCGTCGAGCGGCAGCACATTGCTGCGGCCGGACATGGCCGAGAGCGCGTCGAGCGCCTCCTCGCACCATTCCACCACCATGCGCTCATGGCGCATGCCGAGGCGCAGACTGAGCATCTTGCCGACATCGGCCGGCGGCGCGGTGCCGTCGGGGAAGCGCTTGTTGAGCAGGCGCTCATAGCGCTCATAGCGGTCGCGGTGATGCTCCAGCCGCGCCATCAGGTCGTTGCGCAGCGGCTCGATATCGACGCAGTCGAGCGCATAGAGCCGGACCAGAAGGTCGTCCTTGATCGAGGGCGGCACGCTCGGGCGCGCTGCCCAGTGCTTCAGCGCCGCGCGGCCTTCGGCGGTCAGGGTATAGACCAGCTTGTTGGGCTTGCCGGACTGCACCACCTCGCGGCCCTGGACGTGCCCCTTGTCGCGCAGCCGCGAGAGCTCCCGGTAGATCTGCTGATGGTCGGCCTTCCAGAAGAAGCCGATCGACGCATCGAACGTCTTGGCGAGCTCATAGCCCGTCATCGGACGTTCCGTGAGGCAGGCAAGGATTGCGTCACCGAGTGCCAACGCCCACCTCCATCTCAGTTCCCCAAAAGGTCATTCTGAAGTTCGCTTGACTTTATGCGTTAGTGTGCATATGCGTCAATATGCATATGGTGATCGGCGTGCCGCTGTCGCGTGCGCCGATGTCCAGGCTTCTTAACCCCGCCGCAGGAGACGTCCGAATGAGCAAGCCGGGCCTCGACAAGTGGTACGCCTACATGAAGTCCCACGACACCGCCGCCCTGTGGGACCTGCTGCATCCCGACGCGGTGTTCGAAAGCCCGGTCGTGCACACGCCGCAGCGCGGCCGCGACATCACCTTCAAATATCTCACCAGCGCCGCCAAGGTGCTCGGCGGCCCGACCTTCAAGTATCTCGGCGAGTGGCGCAATGACGCCGGCGCGGTGCTCGAATTCGAGAACGAGATCGACGGCATCAAGCTCAACGGCGTCGACATCATCACATTCGATGGTGACGGCCGGATCACGCATTTCAAGGTGATGGTGCGTCCGCTCAAGGCGATCAACCTGCTGCATCGGATGATGGGCGAGGAGTTGATGAAGCAAAGCGGCGCAACTTCGCAATCACAGTCGCGATAGCATCTGCCGCGGACCTCCGGAACCGGATAAGGTCCGCTCCAACAACCCAAGGACACGCTGCGCAGCGTCCGTCGCATATGCGGCCACGTGCCAGCCGGGAGACCAGCATGCCAACCTACAAAGCCCCCGTCGAAGACGTCAGCTTCCTGCTCAACGACGTTTTCCAGATCGACCGCTACGGCAATCTTCCCGGCTTCACCGATGCCTCGGCCGATGTACGCGAGGCGATCCTCGGCGAGGCCGCCAAGCTCAGCGAAGAGGTGCTGCAGCCGCTCAATCGCACAGGCGATCTCGAAGGCTGCAAGCGCAATGACGACGGCAGCGTCGCCACGCCGAAGGGCTTCAAGGACGCCTTCAAGCAGGTCGCCGAAGGCGGCTGGCTCGGCCTCTCGGCGCCGACGGAATTCGGCGGCCAGGGCCTGCCGGTGACGCTCTCGCAGGCGGTCAACGAATTCCAGATCTCCGCCAACATGGCGTTCTCGATGTATGGCGGGCTGACCATGGGCGCGACCGCGGCGCTCCTGGTGCATGGCACCCCCGAGCAGAAGCAGACCTATGTGCCGAAGATGGTCGCCGGCCAGTGGACCGGCACCATGAACCTGACCGAGCCGCAGTGCGGCACCGATCTCGGCCTGCTCCGCACCAAGGCGGTGCGCCAGGCCGACGGCAGCTTCAAGATCACGGGCACCAAGATATTCATCTCCGCCGGCGAGCACGACCTCACTGAGAACATCATCCATCTGGTGCTGGCGCGCATCGAAGGCGCGCCGGCCGGCATCAAGGGCGTCTCGCTGTTCGTGGTGCCGAAGGTGCTGGTCAATGCCGACGGCTCGCTCGGGGCTCGCAACGGCGTCAGCTGCGGTTCGATCGAGCACAAGATGGGCATCCACGGCAATTCCACCTGTGTGATGAACTACGACAACGCCACCGGCTGGCTGATCGGCGAAGAGAACAAGGGCATGCAGGGCATGTTCGTGATGATGAACGAGGCTCGCCTCGGCGTCGCCGTGCAGGGCCTCGCGCAGTCCGAGGTCGCCTATCAGAACGCGGTCGCCTATGCCCGCGAGCGCCTGCAGGGCCGCTCGCTGACCGGCGTGAAGGAACCCGAGAAGCCGGCCGATCCGATCATCGTGCATCCCGACGTGCGCCGCACGCTGCTCACCATCCGCGCCTTCAACGAGGCAGCGCGCGCCATGGTGGTGTGGACCGCGCTGAAGAGCGACGTCGCGCACCGCTCCAACGACGCTGGGGATCGCCAGGCTGCCGACGATCACATGGGCCTGATGACGCCGGTGCTGAAGGGCGTCCTGACCGACACCGGGTTCGCCAACACGGTCTCGGCGCAGCAGATGTTCGGCGGCCACGGCTACATCGCCGAGCACGGCATGGAGCAGTTCGTGCGCGATGCGCGCATCGCGATGATCTATGAAGGCGCCAACGGCATCCAGGCGCTCGACCTGGTCGGCCGCAAGCTGCCGCGCGACGGCGGCCGTGCCGCGATGGCGTTCTTCGGCGAGGTCGGCGCTTTCGCCAAGGAGCATGGTGCCGACGAGGCTATGAAGCCGTTCATCACCCCGCTCTCCACCGCGCTCGGCCATCTGCAGCAGGCCACCGGCTGGCTGATGCAGAACGCGCTGGCCAAGCCCGACAATGCCGGCGCCGCGGCGACCGACTACATGAAATTGTTCGGCCTCGTCGCGCTCGGCTACATGTGGGCGAAGATGGCCAAGGTGGCGCAGGACAAGGCCGCCGCCGGCACCACGCCGTACCTCAACACCAAGCTCGTGACCGGCCGCTTCTTCATGGAGAAGTTGCTGCCGGAGACCGCCGTGCATCTGGCCCGGATCCAGAGCGGCAGCGCCACCACGATGGAATTGGCCGCGGAAGCGTTCTGAAGCGTTTTCCAGCGAAGTGGAGACCGGTTCGCGTGAAGAAAACGCGTCAAACAAGAAAGCCTTGAAAAATTGCCGCCGCACTGCTGCGGCGGCGTGTCCTTCCGTATATATTATGATCCTCATATCAAGGAGGGCGTCATGCCTGAGGCATACATCTACGATCACGTTCGTACCCCGCGCGGCCGCGGCAAGGCCGACGGCGCACTGCACGAGGTCACCGCGCTGGCGCTCGCCACGGTGCCGCTGAAGTCGCTCAAGGAGCGCAACAGTCTTCCCGAGGACTCCGTCGACGACGTCGTGCTCGGCGTGGTCGACCCGGTCGGCGAGGCCGGCTCGGACATCGCCCGTTTCGCGGCGCTGAACGCCGGCCTCGGCGAGAAGGTGCCGGGCGTGCAGATCAGCCGCTTCTGCGCCTCCGGCCTCGATGCCGTGAACTTCGCCGCAGCCCAGATCATGAGCGGCCAGCATGAGCTCGTGATCGGTGGCGGCGCGGAATCGATGAGCCGCGTCGGCATCGGCGCCTCCGGCGGCGCCTGGCCGATGGATCCCTCGATGGCGGTGCCGGCCTATTTCATGCCGCAGGGCATCTCGGCCGATCTGATCGCGACCAAATACGGTTTCTCGCGTGACGACGTCGACGCTTACGCGGTGCAGAGCCAGCAGCGCGCGGCCAAGGCCTGGGACGAGGGCCGCTTCGGCAAGTCGGTGGTGCCGGTCAAGGACGTCAACGGCCTGACCATCCTCGCCAAGGACGAGCACATGCGCCCGACCACGACGATGCAGTCGCTGGCGCAGCTGCAGCCGTCCTTCGCGGCGATGGCGGCGATGGCCGGCTTCGACGCGGTGGCGATCCAGTCGCATCCCGAGGTCGAGAAGGTCAATTACGTGCATCACGCCGGTAATTCCTCCGGCATCGTCGACGGCGCCGGCGCCGTGCTGCTCGGCAGCAAGGAGGCGGGCGCCAAGCACGGGTTGAAGCCGCGGGCGAAGATCCGCGCATTCGCCAATATCGGCTCGGAGCCCGCGATGATGCTGACCGGCCCGGTCGACGTCACCGAAAAGCTGTTCGAGCGCTCCGGCATGAAGAAGTCGGACATCGACCTGTTCGAGCTCAACGAGGCCTTCGCCTCGGTGGTGCTGCGCTACATCCAGGCGTTCGACATCGACAACGCCAAGATCAACGTCAATGGCGGCGCGATCGCGCTCGGCCATCCGTTAGGGGCGACCGGCGCGATGATCCTCGGCACCGTGCTCGACGAGCTCGAGCGCACCAACAAGGAAACCGCGCTCGTGACGCTGTGCATCGGCGGCGGCATGGGCACCGCCACCATTATCGAGCGCGTCTGAGGCGAGGGGAGCGAGCAACATGGCTTACAAGAATTTCAAGTTCGACGTCGACGCCGACGGCATTGCGCTCGTCACCTGGGACATCCCTGATCGTTCGATGAACGTGTTCGACGAGATCTCGACCCAGGAGATCGGCGAGATCATCAAGCAGACGACCAGCGATCCTGCGATCAAGGGTGTCGTGATCACCTCGGCGAAGGAGGCGTTCTGCGCCGGCGCCGACCTCTCGATGCTCGAGGGCATGAACCACTCTTACGCGCAGCTCTTCAAGGAGAAGGGCGAGGAAGCCGCGAACCAGATGCTGTTCGAGCAGAGCCGCCAGATGTCGCAGTCGTTCCGCGCGATCGAGACCTCGGGCAAGCCGTGGGTCGCCGCGATCAACGGCCTTGCGCTCGGCGGCGGCTTCGAGATCACGCTGGCCTGCCACTACCGCGTCGCGGCCGAGAACCCGAAGACCCGGCTCGGCCTGCCCGAGATCAAGGTCGGCCTGTTCCCCGGCGCCGGCGGCACCCAGCGCGTGCCGCGTCTTGTGCAGCCGGCGGACGCGATGCAATTGCTGCTCAAGGGTGAGGCGGTCAATCTCACCCGCGCCAAGGCACTCAACCTGATTCACGCGGTGGTGCCGGCAGCCGACCTGATCAAGGCCGCGAAGGACTGGATCAAGGGCGGCGGCAAGGCGGTCGCGCCGTGGGACGAGAAGGGCTTCAAGCTGCCCGGCGGCCCCGTCTTCTCCAAGATGGGCATGCAGATGTTCCCGGCCGGCAACGCGATCTATCGCCGCGAGACCTACGACAATTATCCGGCCGCGCGCGCCATCATGAGCTGCGTCTATGAGGGCCTGCAGCTTCCGATCGACGCCGCGCTGCGGGTCGAGTCGCGCTACTTCACCAAGGTGCTGCGCTCGAAGGAAGCGGCGGCGATGATCCGGTCGCTGTTCCTGTCGATGCAGGAACTGAACAAGGGCGCCCGCCGCCCGGCGGGCGTGCCGCCGACCAAGGTCAAGAAGCTCGCCGTGATCGGCGCCGGCTTCATGGGCGCCAGTGTCGGCTATGTCTCGGCGCAGGCCGGCATCGACGTCGTGCTGGTCGATCGCGACCAGGAAAGCGCCGACAAGGGCAAGGGCCACGCCAAGACCGTGGTCGACGGCCTGATCGCCAAGGGACGGATGAAGCAGGACGCGGCCGATGCCATCTTGGCGCGGATCTCGGCCACATCAGACTACAACGTGATCTCGGACTGCGACCTCGTCATCGAGGCGGTGTTCGAGGATCGCAAGGTCAAGGCGGATACCTATGCCAAGGCCCAGCCGCTGCTGAAGCCGGGCGCGATCTTCGCCTCCAACACCTCGACCCTGCCGATCAATTCGCTGGCCGAGGAGTTCAAGGATCAGGGCAAGTTCATCGGCATCCACTTCTTCTCGCCGGTCGAGAAGATGATGCTGGTCGAGATCATCCTCGGCAAGAACACCGGCGACGTCGCGCTGGCGACCGCACTCGACTATGTCCGCGCGATCGGCAAGACGCCCATCGTGGTGAACGACTCCCGTGGCTTCTTCGCCAACCGCTGCGTGATGCGTTACATCTCCGAGGGCAACGAGATGCTGCTCGAGGGCGTGCCGCCGGCGATGATCGAGAACACCGCCAAGATGGCCGGCATGCCGGTCGGGCCGCTGTCGCTGCAGGACGAGGTCGCGCTCGATCTCGGCCTGAAGATCACCAAGGCGACCGAGGCCGATCTCGGCCCCAACGCGATCGACCAGGCGCAGAAGAAGCTGATGGTCGAGATGGTCGAGAAGCAGGGCCGCTTCGGCCGCAAGAACGGCAAGGGCTTCTACGACTATCCCGAGAAGGGCAAGGGCCAGAAGAGCCTGTGGCCGGGGCTCGCCAATCTGCAGCCCAAGCAGCTCGATCCCGACACGCTCAGCGTCGACGAGTTGAAGCAGCGCTTCCTGGTGGTGCAGGCGGTGGAGGCCGCGCGCACCGTCGAGGATCACGTCATCACCGACGTGCGCGAGGCCGATGTCGGCTCGATCCTCGGCTTCGGCTTCGCGCCGTTCACCGGCGGCGCGCTGTCCTACATCGACTTCATGGGCACCAAGAACTTCGTCGCACTCTGCCACAGCTTCGAGAAGAAGTACGGCTCGCGCTTCACGCCGCCGAAGCTGCTCGAGGAGATGGCCGCCAAGGGCGAAACCTTCTACGGCCGCTTCCCGCCGAAGAAGCAGGCGGCGTAAACTTCTGGGGCGAACTCGCGCAGGATCAAGCCGGTCATCGATCCGACTTGATCCTGTTGCGCGACGGTCATGCGCGTCAAAGTCCCGCCACGCTCGTTCCCCACTGGCACCACGCTGCTGGCATCACTCTTGCTCGTCGATCGCCGGGGCGACGATCAGCGTGAGGGTGTCGTGCGATGAGTTCTGCGTTCAAGGAAGGTGCCGCGGAGATCGCGGCGAAGGATTCCTTGTTTTCCTTGCGGTCATCGCGGTGGCGGAAGCCGCTGCGTCTGCGGGGCAAAGGCCCGTCATGGGCCGGCCTCGCGCTACTCGTTCTGGCCGCGGATATTGTGCTCGCCGCGACGGTCTGGCAGGCCGTCAATTTCTTCCGCCATTGAGCCGTCAGTCTCCGGAGAGAGCAAGGCGCCAGCGAGATAGGCGAACTGGTTGAACGCGAGACAGGCGACGACGATCGGAGCGCCGGTGGCAAAGGAGAAGCCGTCGGATTGGAGCACGATCGCCGCGAGCACCGCGACCAGCGGCGACTCCAGCATCAATGTCCAAACCCGAAAGTACAAACTGGTTGCCAGCCCAACCAGGGTGCTGGTCAATAAAAGGGTAAAGGCGATCGTCACATTTTTAGACCAGTTGGAGCGGAGGGCGCGCCGCAGGTCATAGTCGGTCAGTTGGATCGCGCGAACAAGGACGGCCACGCCCTCAGCCGGAACTACACCGACTTAGTATTAATCGCTTTAATGCAGGTTAAATTGAGACGTTCCGCCTCCGGTGTCGAGAGAGAGGATCGGCGAACCCACAACAAAAAAGAGCCGGATCGGCCGACCCGGCTCTATCGCGGTCGCTGTGAGCGAGCTCAGGCCGCCTTGAGCAGGCCTTCCTTCTTCAGCGCCTCCTGCACCTTCGGGCGCGCCGCGACGCGGGCCTTGTAGGCGGTCACGTTCGGCAGGCCGGAGAAGTCGAAGCCGAGCCGATCCTGCGCCCACATGATCATGGTGAAGAGGTAGCCGTCGGCGACCGTGAACTGGTTGCCCATCAAATAGTCGCGTCCGGCGAGCTGGCTCTCGACATATTTGAACTTGCCCATGGCGCGGTCCTTGAAGAAGGCCTTGGCGTCGTCGGCGAGCACGGGCGAAAACATCGGGCCGAGATTCTTGTGCAGCTCGGTCGTGGTGTAGTTCAGCCATTCGAGCAGCTTGTAGCGCTCGTTGGAGTCCCGCGCCGGCGCCAGCTTCTTGTCGGCGGCCTTGTCGGCGATCATCTGGATGATGATCGGCCCCTCGGTGACCATCTCGCCGGTATCCAGCGCCAGCGCCGGCACCTGGCCCTTGGGGTTCACCTGGAGGAAATCGTCGCCGTTTTCGAGCTTCTTGGCGCGGAGATCGACCTTGACCAGGTCGTAGGGCAGCCCGGCCTCGAGCAGGGCGATATGGGGGGAGAGGGAGCAGGCACCGGGGGTGTAATAAAGCTTCATAGGGGTATTCCTTCCCTTGTTCTTGGCGTCCGGAGAGGGATTGCCTACATGCGCCTGCATGAAATAGTCAAGATTGATGCAGATGCATTCAGTGCGGTACAGTCGGTGCCGGGACCCTATGAGCTAGACCATGAAACGCAAGCTATCGAGCGAGGCGACGGCCGCCTGGATCCGCCTGATGCGGGTGCCGAGCCGGGTGCTGGACTGCGTCGAGCAGGATTTGAAGAAGGCCGGTTTTCCGCCGCTCGCCTGGTATGACGCTTTGCTCGAGCTGTCCCGCGCGCCGTCGGGCGAGCTGCGCCCGGTCGAGCTCGAGCGCCAGATGCTGATCCCGCAATATTCGACCTCGCGGCTCATAGACAAGCTGGTCGACGAGGGGCTCGCCGCCCGCCGCGAATGCAAGATCGACAAGCGCGGCCAGTTCGTCGAGATCACCGAGGCTGGACGCGAGCTGCAGAAGCGGATGTGGAACGCCTATTCCGCCGCGATCGACAAGCATGTCGGCTCGAAATTATCCGACGCCGACGCAACCAGGCTGTGCGGCCTGCTCGACCGGCTCGGCTGCGCCTGCGGCGACGCCAAAGGCGACGTCAAGAACGAGACCAAGGCTGACAGCAAGGCTGCGCCTGCGCGAGACGGCGTGCCTGCCCGATGATATTGCTGATTCCATCATCCGCAGCCGTTGTGGCTCGCGGCTGTCCCTGCCACCGCGCGCCTTCGATCGAAGCGCCCTTGAGTTGGATTATCTATGGCGCGTGACCAGATCGACATGACGCCGCTGCAGTCGCGCGACGAACTCGTGGCGTGGCTTGAAGCCGGCGTGAAGCCTGAGTCCGAATTCCGGATCGGCACCGAGCACGAGAAGACTCCGTTCACGCTGGAGGGCCATCAGCCCGTGCCCTATGAAGGCGCCAAGGGCATCGGCGCGCTGCTCGAGGGCATGAAGCTCTTGCTCGGCTGGGAGCCGATCATGGAGCGCGGCAACATCATCGGCCTCTATGACGTCACCGGCGGCGGCGCGATTTCGCTCGAGCCCGGCGGGCAGTTCGAACTGTCGGGCGCGCCGGTCGAAACCGTGCATCAGACGCAGTCGGAATTGATGGCGCATCTGGCGCAGGTGCGGGAGATCGCAACCCCGCTCGGCATCGGCTTCCTCGGCCTCGGCATGACGCCGTCCTGGTCGCGCGCGCAGATCCCCATGATGCCCAAGGGGCGTTACAAGATCATGCGAAACTACATGCCGAAGGTCGGCAAATACGGCCTCGACATGATGTTCCGGACCTGCACGGTGCAGACCAATCTCGACTTCTCCTCCGAAGCCGACATGGTGAAGAAGCTGCGGGTGTCGCTGGCGCTGCAGCCGATCGCGACCGCCTTGTTCGCCAATTCGCCGTTCACCGAAGGCAAGCCCAACGGCTTCCTGTCGTTCCGTTCCGAGATCTGGCGTGACACCGACAACGCGCGCAGCGGCATGGTGCCGTTCGCATTCGAGGACGGCATGGGCTTCGAGCGCTATGTCGATTACGCGCTCGACGTTCCGATGTATTTCGTCAAGCGCGGCGAGGAATATATCGACGTCTCCGGCTCCTCGTTCCGGGATTTCTTCGCCGGCAAGAATGCCGCCTTCCCGGGCGAGCGCCCGACCTTGTCGGACTGGGCCAATCACCTCTCGACGATCTTCCCCGAGGTGCGGTTGAAGCGTTACCTCGAAATGCGCGGCGCCGACGGCGTGCCGTGGGGCCGGCTGCCGGCGCTGCCGGCGTTCTGGGTCGGGCTGCTCTACGACAATGACAGCCTCGACGCCGCCTGGGACATCGTCCGCCACTGGACCGCGCCGGAGCGGCAGGCGCTGCGTGACGACGTGCCGCGTTTCGGCTTCAAGTCGCGGATCAAGGATCGCTATCTGTTCGAGATCGCCAAGGAGTGCCTGATCCTGTCGCATGCCGGATTGCGGCGGCGCGGCCGGATCGATCATCTCGGACGCGACGAGAGCCGCTTCCTCGAACCGCTCGAGCGCATCATCGAGGCCGGCCGCTCGCCGGCCGAGGAGATGCTGGAGAAGTTCAACGGTCCCTGGAAGGGCTCGGTGGAACCGGCCTATCAGGAATACGCCTTTTAGTCCCCTCTTGGATCCGATCCGGGCGTGAGGCGCGCGCGAACGGCGGTGGCGTCGCACCCGCCGTTCATCCGCCGTACAGGTTCATGGCGTTCAAATGACGCCCCGCTAAACGCGCGGGGCTGCGCGAATTTGAAAGCAATCTCATGGGGATAGGCCGCCACTTTAGGGCGTGTGTGGTGATGTTTGCGGTCCTTGCGGCCGCGGTCGTCGCGCGCCCGGCATTGGCGCAGACCAATTTCGACCGCCCCGGCGGCGACTATCTCAACGCGCCGGTGACGACGGGCGATCCGGCCGATTGCGCGCTGACCTGCGAGCGTGACCGCCGTTGCCGCGCCTGGAGCTTCAACTATCCGACCGACGCCAATAATGGGGCGGTGTGCTGGCTGAAGAGCACCGTGCCGCCACGGGTGCAGAACGTCTGCTGCGTCTCCGGGGTGCGCGGCGCGGGTGTGGTCGAGCCGCGCAACGGCGCCATCGAAACCTCGATCGACCGGCTCGGCGGCGACTACAAGAATTTCGAGCTGAAGAGCAGCGACGGCGACGAGGCCTGCCAGGCCGCCTGCACCGCCGACAACAAGTGCCGCGCCTGGACCTACGCCCGGCCCGGCTATGCCGGCCGCGACGCGCATTGCTTCCTGAAGAAAGATATCAAGCCGCCGCGCCGCAAGGCGGGGTTCACGTCGGGCGTGGTGCGTTGATTCTGTAGCCCGGATGGAGCGAAGCGCAATCCGGGACCGCGCTCACCGCGGACGGGTCTGCCCCGGATTTCGCTGCGCTTCATCCGGGCTACGAAGCGACGACAGGCTACTCCGCCGCCAGCACCGTGATCTCGGGCCAGAGCGCCTTCCAGCGCGCCGACTTCGTCGCATAGTTCGCCGGCGAAAAGTTCGCGGTTCGGTTCGGCCGCACGATCATGCCGGCGACATCATCGAAACCGTTCGGCGCATAGACGTCGTAGCCGCGCGTGGTGCGGCGGATGCCGATCTGCGTGTTTTCGGTGAGGAAGCGATCGATGCCGTCGATCGAACGCGACAGCGCCGGGTAGGGCAGGCCGTGCTTGTCGGGATACCAGAGATGGACGCGGGCCTGGTTGCGCACCTCGATCGCGACACCGAGATGCGCAAGCCGTGCCTTCAGCTCGCGGATCACCGCGTCCTCGGCCTCCCATGAGGTATCCGGATCGAAATAGAAGATGTCGTGGTCGCTGATGCCATGATCGAGCGGCCGGCTGGTCAACACGTTCCAGACGGTCTGCACCAGGCAGCCGGCGACCAGCCACGCATCGGGCAGGCCGAGGCGGTGCAGCTCGTCGGTGATGGCTTGATTGGCCGGGTTGCGCAGCGCGGCTGCGAGGAATTCGTCCTGCGTCACGACGAGGCGGTCGCGTCGTAGTCGCGGACCGCCTTCTTCGATGCCAGCGTGCGCCAGTGCCGGCGCAGCAAGGGCTCGACGGTGGCGCGTTTGACCTTCGACAGGCGGATCAGGACCATCGGGTAGTCGCGGTAGTGATCAGTGAAGTAGAACACCTTGGGCTGATGCTCGACCAGCATGTCGCGCTCCTCCGCCGGAACGCCCGGCATCACCAGGCTGTCGCCGTCCTCCTTGAGCCGCACCAGCATCCTGTTGCGCACCTTCAGCGCCGGCGTGCCGTAGGAAGAGCCGTCCTCGACCTCCGGCCATGCCAGCGCGATGTGCCTGATGTCGTCGAAGGTCACGACTATCATCCCGCAAGGAATGTAGCCCGGATGGAGCGAAGCGAAATCCGGGACATCTTGCAGAGTGGGAGATCCCGGATTGCGCTGCGCTCCATCCAGGCTACGCGTCTACTGCACCGAGGTGAAGAAGCGCGCGAGGCGGAAGCCTGAGAGCCAGGTCCAGACCGGCTGGCTGCGGATGCCGAGGTCCCAGGAGCCGACCACGGCGTCGGCGCGGCCGATCAGATTGTCGATCGGCAAGAGGCCGACGCCGCCGTCGCGCACCGGCACGCGGCTATCGGCGGAATTGTCCCGATTGTCGCCGAGCACGAACAGTTTGCCCGGCGGCACCGTCACCTCTTGGGTGTTGTCGAGCCGGCCGTTGTCGCGAATCTTGAAGATCGCGTGGTTGACGCCGTTCGGCAGCGTCTCGATATAGCGATACGCCTCCTCGCCGCCGCCGCGATCGTCTTCGGCGAAGCCGGTGCCGTCGGGCTTCAGCGTCGCCGCATGATCGTTGATGAAGAGCTGACCCTGCCGCATCTGGATGCGGTCGCCGGGCAGCCCGACCACGCGCTTGACCCAGGCCTGCGAGCGGTCGCCCGGCCAGCGGAACACGACGACGTCGCCGCGCTTCGGCGTCTCGCCGAACACGCGGCCGGTTTCAGGCAGCGTGATCTGGATCGGCAGTGAGGCCGCGCCGTAGCCATAGGGATATTTCGAGGCGACCAGCGCGTCGCCGATCAGCAGCGTCGGCTCCATCGATCCCGACGGCACGTAGAACGGCTCGGCGATCGCGCCCTTGGCGAGGAACACGACGGCCACGATCGCGGCCAGTTGCACGGCCTGCCCGCGCCAGCTGGTCGGCTTGGCCGTCACGACTTCGTTTCCGCTGCTCACTAGCCCGTTCCTCCGACCGTAATCCGTTCCATCCTGAGCGTCGGTTGGCCAACGCCGACCGGCACGCCCTGGCCGTTCTTGCCGCAGGTGCCGATTCCCGTATCCAGCGCAAGATCGTTGCCGATCATGGTGATCCTGTGGAGATCGGTCGGTCCGTTGCCGATCAGCATGGCGCCCTTCAGCGGCGCGCCGAGCTTGCCGTTCTCGATCTTGTAGGCCTCGGTGCACTGGAACACGTACTTGCCCGAGGTGATGTCGACCTGGCCGCCGCCGAAATTGGCGGCGTACATGCCGTTCCTCACCGAGGCGATGATCTCGGCCGGGTCGCGGTCGCCCGACAGCATGTAGGTGTTGGTCATGCGCGGCATCGGCACATGGGCATAGCTCTGCCGACGACCGTTGCCGGTCGGCTTCATGCCCATCAGCCGGGCGTTCTGGCGGTCCTGCATGTAGCCGACCAGAATGCCATCCTCGATCAGCACGGTGCGGTTGGTCGGCGTGCCCTCGTCGTCGATCGAGAGCGAGCCGCGGCGCGAGGCCATGGTGCCATCGTCGACCACGGTGACGCCCTTGGCGGCGACCTGCTGGCCCATCAGGCCGGCAAAGGCGGAGGTCTGCTTGCGGTTGAAGTCGCCCTCGAGCCCGTGGCCGACGGCCTCATGCAGCATCACGCCGGGCCAGCCGGCGCCGAGCACCACGTCCATCTCGCCGGCGGGCGCCGGCACCGATTCGAGATTGACCAGCGCCTCGCGCAGCGCGCCGTCGGCGGCGTCGCGCCAGGCCTTGGTCTCGATGAAGCGGGCATAGCCCTCGCGGCCGCCATAGCCCTTGCTGCCGCTCTCCTGGCGGTCGCCCTGGCCGGCGACGACGGAGATGTTAACGCGCACCAGCGGGCGGATGTCGCGATAGCTCTCGCCGTCGGGCCGCAGGATCTCGACCACCTGCCAAGTCGCGGTGAGGCTGGCCGAGACCTGACGCACCCGCGGGTCCTTGTCCCTGACATAGGCGTCGATCTCGCCGAGCAGCTTGACCTTGGCCTCGAATGCCGGCCCGTCCAGCGGGTTCTCGTCGCCATAGAGCTTGATGTTGGTGTGGGCGGGCGCCGCGGCGAAAGTGCCGGCATAGCCGCCGCGCACGGCCGCGACCGCATCCGCGGCGCGGATCAGCGCCGGGATCGAGACGTCGGAGGAATGCGCATAGCCGACCGCGTCGTCCTTGACCGCGCGCAGGCCGAAGCCCTGCGAGGTGTCATAGGTCGCCTGCTTCAGCCTTCCGTTGTCGAACACCAGCGCCTCGGTCTGCCCGAACTCCAGGAACAGCTCGCCGTCGTCGGCGCCTTCAAGGCCGCGGGACACCTCGCGGCGGACAGCATCGCGGTCCAGATTGGCGCGGTCGAGCAGGGAGGTCGTGGCGGGATTGGTCATGGTCACTCCGACGCAATGCGATTGCTTGGCGATTCCTCGTCATCCTTGCCTGAAGCGCAACTGATTGCCAGTGGGGAACCCGGAAGCCAAGGATTTCGGGGGATTGAAGCAGAGACGAGCGGAAAACTCATCTTACAACCCGGAAACCTGTACCGGTCCCGGTTCAGGCCCGGACGGCGATCATCAAAGATAGTGGTTGGGGTGGCAAACCGGGAGTGCCTGCGGCTATGCGGTCGATCACAGTGCCCCGTCGGGCTCGTCACCTTGTCGTCATCACCTTGAGCGCCGATCCGCCTTCCGCGGCTGGCTTTCGCGCTCGGCTGCATCGGCCGATTGCGGCTTCGGCTGCGCGGTGCCTTGTGCCGAGGTCGGAAAGCCATGCTCCTGCGCCCACCGGTACAGCTCGTCGAACACCGGCTTGAGCGCCTTGGCGGACGGCGTCATCTCGTACTCAACCCGAGGCGGCACCTCGGGATAGACCGTGCGCTTGACGAGACCGTTGGCCTCGAGATCGCGCAGCTGCGTGGTCAGCATGTGCTGGGTTACGCCGGGGATCGACTGGCGCAGCTCGCCGAATCGCCGCTTGCGCTCGACCAATTGCCAGAGGATGTCGCCCTTCCATTTCCCGGCCAGCACCGACAGCGCGCGATGAAATTGCGCGGACAGGTCGCCGTTGCACGGCTCGGACGCCATCGGAGGCTCGGCGGGCTCAATAGTCAGTTTTTTCATACTACCTCACAAAAAGCATCCTACTTGTTCTTTTCATCTTACTCCCGAATTTAGACCACCGAAAGCCGCGGGCCAGCCGCCGATCGGTCGGGTGGCCGCGGTCCGGCCTTACGAACAACTCGGGAGTCATCAATGTCAGTTGCAGTTGCCGCGGCGCCGTCGCGCTGGAAATCCGTCAGCCTCTGGGTCGTCAGGGGACTGCTCGCTTTGGCCTTTGCCGCCGCTGGCGCCGCCAAGCTCTACGGTGTGCCTATGCTGGTCGAGGAATTCGAGCATATTGGGCTCGGTCAGTGGTTCCGCTATTTCACCGGATCGCTGGAGCTGCTCGGCGCGGTCCTGATCCTGCTGCCCCCGGTCGCGGCGTTCGGCGGCGTGCTGCTGAGCTGCATCATGGTCGGCGCCACCATCACGCATCTGTTCGTGATCGGCGGCTCGCCGGTGCCCGCCCTCGTGCTGCTGACATTGAGTGTGATCGTCGCCTACGCCAAGCGTAGCCAGTTCGCCCTGCTCGCGAGCGCGCCGTGAGGCGAGCGCGATGCGCATCTCTCGCCGCACGCTGACGGTCGTGACCGGGCTGGTGCTGGCCTTCGCGGTGCCGTTCGCCGCGACAATGCTGCTCACCGGTTCGGTCGCGGCGGTCTCGAAGCCCGAGCCGAAGAAGCCCGAGCCGCGCGTGCACCACGTTGTGCTGCCGATCAACAGCGACGACCCGACCACGATGCGGGCGCTGATCTCGACCGCGCTCAACCTCCCGAAATATTATCGGGAGCGCAACGAGCCGTTCGAGATCGAGGTCGTCGCCTACAATGCTGGCGTCCACATGCTGCGCGCCGATACCTCGCCGGTGAAGGATCTGCTGCGGGTGGTGCGGGGGCTCACGCCCGACATCCGCTTGGTTGTCTGCGAAGCCACCAAGCTCGGCATGGAGCGCGCCGAGGGACATCCGCTGGTGCTGCTCGATCATGTCGACCTGGTGCCGAACGGGCCCGGGCGCATCATCGAATTGCAGGAAGCCGGCTGGTCCTACATCCGGTCCTGAGCGATGTGGCCATCAAGCCAAGCGGAGAACTTGTCATGACGTCAGCTCTCGCACCGACGCGCCGCGCGGTCGTTGCCGGCATGATTGGCGCCGGCGCCTCGCTCGCAATGCCCACCGGAGCTGCGCGCGCAGCGTCGGGACCGCCGCAATTCGGCACCATCCGGCATCAGTTCACGCAGGTCGAAGGCGCCCGCCCGGTGCCGCCGGTCGCGATCCCGGCGCTCGCCGGCGGCGCGCTCGATCTCACGGCGTTCAAAGGCAAGATGGTGCTGGTGAACTTCTGGGCCACCTGGTGCGCGGCGTGCCGGACCGAGCTGCCGATGCTGGACCGCCTTGCCGCCAGCGGCCGTCGCGATCTCGTGGTCGTCGCTATCAGCACCGATCGCAACCGCGCGCCGGTCGCGCCCTACGTCAAGCAGCTCAAGCTGCGCCACCTCGCGATCGGCTTCGATCCCGGTGGTCTCGTCTCGCGCGTCGACGCCGCCGAGGTCGATACGCCGTTCGCGCTCTACGGCATGCCGATCTCATTTTTGATCGGCATCACCGGGCAGGTCGAAGGCTACATGACGGGTGAGGCGGACTGGCTGTCCACGGAGGCGATCGCGTTGTTCGACTATTACGCCGGCGTCCGTTGAGATGGCGTAGCCCGGATGAAGCGCAGCGCAATCCGGGACTGGTCAATCCGCGATGATGGCGGCCCCGGATTGCGCTGCGCTCCATCCGGGCTACGCTTTCCTGTGCCGCTCGGCGCCGCTAGGGCAATTTGTCATACCCCTCCGCCAGGCCATTCAGGCTGAGCGGAAAGCCAATCCCTTCCTCGGGCGTCTCGAAGATGATGAAGGTCGCGGTCTTGGCGTTCTTGAGCTGGCCGAGCAGCTTGTCGTCCATCACGACCTCGGCGACGCAGCCATTGGGCAGGCATCTGACGAAACCGGCGCGGCCGACGTCCTGATTGTCGAGCTTGAGGCCGAGGCCGGAGGGCAGCAGCACGCCGAGCGGCGCGACCACGCGCATCAGGCGGCTCTTCTGGTCGGCGGTCTTCAGCACGATCACGGTCAGGCCGGCATTGGAGCGGTCTTCCGCTACCACGCTCTGGATCAGCGCGCATTGCTCGGCCTGGGCGCCGGGCGGAGTGTCGCAGCGGATCTGCCAGTCGCCGTGGACCGAGCGCACCGCGCCTTGCGCGTTCGCCGGCTGGGTCAGGCCAAGAGAAAGGCCGAGGCAGAGGGCCAGAATCGCGAGGCCGCCGAGTCGGCTGGCCATCGTCAAACGAATGTTCGAAGCGCCCATCCGGGTCGATCCTTATAGATGTTCGGTCGGTCCGGCCGTCCGCCGGTAGCACGCGCGCCACGATGCGCTTCCCGGAAGCGAATCATGATCTCATCTTCTTGTTTGAGCATGATCTTTCGGAAAACCGGTTTCCACTCTTCCGGATCATGCTCAGGCGTCGACTGATACCGCAATGACGGCGCCTTGAAGGCGATCGTGAAGCCATTCTCGCGCCGGATTGGGGCAGCCCGCAGCGAATCAGGTTCCTGTGCGCTGCCCTGTCTGTGGGTACATCCGGTAATCCCCCTGTCAAGCGGCATGGACAATTGGTCCAAGTGCTTTCGCTTGATTTTGCGGGAAAAATCGCAAGCGGCAGCTTCATCGCAGGCGCATGGCTTTCGGCCCCACTACTGCATTGCGAGCGCCGGAGAATTATGGTTTGAGAGGCTGGATTTCGACGCGTTCTAGCGATCTGGCTCCCGTACCCACCTTGACTCAGAGACGGGTATGTCCGGAAGGCCATTTGTCAGGGCGGATCGTGCTGCATTTTCGGCTACATGCCGGGGGTGCTTTGGGGAATAATGCAAGGGAGCGCGAGCGGCATGAAGATGTCGATTGGCCGGTTGGGCAGGCAATTGCTGGGGTTGGCGGTGGCGGGTGTGGCGTCTGTCGCCGCGGGATCGGCCTTCGCCGAAATGGGGCAGCCGGCGCCGTGGGAGCACACGCTGCAGGAAGGCGTGACCCCGGTGATGGAAAACATCATCTGGTTTCACAATTTCCTGCTGGTACTGATCACCCTGATCACGCTGTTCGTGCTCGCGTTGCTCATCATCGTGGTGGTGAAGTTCAACGCCAGGGCCAACCCGGTCCCCTCCAGGACCACCCACAACACGCTGATCGAGGTGGCCTGGACGCTGATCCCGGTGCTGATCCTGGTCGGCATCGCGGTGCCGTCGTTCCGCCTGCTGTTCCTGGAGCTCGACGTGCCGAAGCCGGATCTCACGGTGAAGGTCACCGGCAAGCAGTGGTACTGGTCCTACGCCTATCCGGATAACGGCAAGTTCGAGTTCGACTCGCTGCTCGACAAGGACAAGCAGCCGCGCCTGCTCGGCGTCGACAACGAGATGGTGGTCCCGGTCAACAAGGTGGTGCGGATCCAGACCACCGGCGCCGACGTGATCCACTCCTTCGCGGTGCCGGCCTTCGGCGTGAAGATCGACTCGATCCCCGGCCGCCTCAACGAGAGCTGGTTCAAGGCCACCAAGACCGGCGTGTTCTACGGCCAGTGCTCGGAACTGTGCGGCAAGGACCATGCCTTCATGCCGATCGCGGTCAGGGTCGTGAGCGACCAGGAATTCGCGACCTGGGTCGAAGGCGCGAAGAAGAAGTTTGCGACCAACCCGGCGAATTCCTACGCCTCGGCTGGTCAGGCGGCGCAGTAAGCCTCACGGCTTACGGCGCGGATGGAATAAGGGCGACGGGACCGCAAGGTCCAAGAGGGACTGCAAGGCAGGATTTTGAACATGGCGACAGGCGCAGCGACACACGACGATCACGCCCATGACGATCACGCCCACCATCCGACCGGATGGCGGCGTTATCTCTACTCCACGAACCACAAGGACATCGGTACGATGTACCTGATCTTTGCGGTGATCGCGGGCATCATCGGCGCGGCGATGTCGATCGCGATCCGTGCCGAGTTGATGTATCCGGGCGTCCAGATATTCCACGAGACGCACACCTATAACGTGTTCGTGACCTCGCACGGCCTGATCATGATCTTCTTCATGGTCATGCCGGCGATGATCGGCGGCTTCGGCAACTGGATGGTGCCACTGATGATCGGCGCGCCGGACATGGCGTTCCCGCGCATGAACAACATCTCGTTCTGGCTGCTGCCGGCCTCGTTCGCGCTGCTGGTGATGTCCACCTTCGTCGAGGGTGAGCCGGGCGCCAACGGCGTCGGCGCGGGCTGGACCATGTATGCGCCACTGTCGACCTCGGGCCATCCGGGACCGGCGGTCGATTTCGCGATTCTCTCGCTCCATCTCGCGGGTGCCTCGTCGATCCTCGGCGCCATCAACTTCATCACCACGATCTTCAACATGCGCGCGCCGGGCATGACCCTGCACAAGATGCCGCTGTTCGTGTGGTCGATCCTGGTCACCGTGTTCCTGCTGCTGCTGTCGCTGCCGGTGCTCGCCGGTGCGATCACCATGCTGCTGACCGACCGCAATTTCGGCACCACCTTCTTTGCGGCTGACGGCGGCGGCGACCCGGTGCTGTTCCAGCATCTGTTCTGGTTCTTCGGTCACCCCGAAGTGTACATCCTGATCCTGCCCGCCTTCGGCATGATCAGCCAGATCGTCTCCACCTTCTCGCGCAAGCCCGTGTTCGGCTATCTCGGCATGGCCTACGCCATGGTGGCGATCGGCGGCATCGGCTTCGTGGTGTGGGCGCACCACATGTACACCGTCGGCATGTCCTCGGCGACGCAGGCCTATTTCGTCGCCGCCACGATGGTGATCGCGGTGCCGACCGGCGTGAAGATCTTCTCGTGGATCGCCACGATGTGGGGCGGCTCGATCGAGTTCAAGGCGCCGATGATCTGGGCGATCGGCTTCATCTTCCTGTTCACCGTCGGCGGCGTCACCGGCGTCGTGCTGGCCAATGCCGGCGTCGACCGCGTGCTGCAGGACACCTACTACGTGGTGGCGCACTTCCACTACGTGCTGTCGCTCGGCGCCGTGTTCGGCATCTTCGCCGGCTGGTACTACTGGTTCCCGAAGATGTTCGGCTACATGTACTCGGAGCGGATCGCCAAGGCGCACTTCTGGTTTACCTTCGTCGGCGTCAACCTGGTGTTCTTCCCGCAGCACTTCCTCGGCCTGTCGGGCATGCCGCGCCGTTATGTCGACTATCCGGATGCGTTCGCCGGCTGGAACCTGATCTCCTCCTGGGGCTCGTACATCTCCGGCATCGGCGTCCTGATCTTCATCTACGGCGTGATCGATGCCTTCGTCCGCAAGGAGCAGGCCGCGAACAATCCGTGGGGCGCCGGTGCGACCACGCTGGAGTGGACGCTGACCTCGCCGCCGCCATTCCACCAGTTCGAAGTGCTGCCCCGCGTGCAGTAAGTCCACGACAACGCGGCGCACTTTAAGGGTGCGCCGCGCCTTTTGAGAGAAGCGAGACCTGATCTTGTCGGTTGTCGATCACAACGCCATCGAGCTGCCCCGGATCTCCGAGGCCGAAGTGGGCGACTACATCGCGCTGTTGAAGCCGCGCGTGATGTCGCTGGTGATCTTCACCGCGCTGGTCGGGCTGATGATCGCGCCGGTGCACGTGCATCCGGTGCTGGCATTCACCTCGATCCTGTGCATCGCGGTTGGCGCCGGCGCCTCCGGCGCGCTCAACATGGCCTATGAGGGCGACGTCGACGCGCTGATGACGCGCACCGCCAACCGGCCGATTCCGCGCGGCCGCATCACGCAGACCGAGGCGGCCGCGTTCGGCATCACGCTCGCCTTCTTCTCGGTGATGACACTCGGCATTCTGGTCAACTGGGTGGCGGGTGCGCTGCTTGCCTTCACCATCTTCTTCTATGCCGTGGTCTACACGATGTGGCTGAAGCGCTGGACCGCGCAGAACATCGTGATCGGCGGCGCCGCCGGTGCCTTGCCGCCGGTGGTGGCTTGGGCCGCCGCGACCGGATCGCTCTCGGTCGAGCCGATCCTCCTGTTCCTGATCATCTTCTTCTGGACTCCGCCGCACTTCTGGGCGCTGGCGCTGTTCCGCAGCGACGACTATGCCCGCGCCGGCATCCCGATGCTGCCGGTCGTCGCCGGTCCCGACGCGACCCGGCTGCAGATTCTGCTCTACACCATCGTGCTGGTCGCGATCGCGCTGGCGCCGTGGCCGCTCGGCTATTTCGACGCGATCTACGGCGTCACCTCGCTGGTGCTCGGCGCCGGCATGCTGTGGCTGGCCATCGAAGTCTATCGCCGCCGCGAGGGTACGGCTGCCAACCGCGCCACGCGCCGGCTGTTTGCCTTCTCGATCCTCTATCTGTTCGCGCTGTTTGCCGTCCTCCTCGCCGAGGTCGTGGTCCGCGCGATTGCGCCTGTCTTCATCGGATAGGGAGCCGGGGGGCGAGATGGGGGCGCATGGGATATCAATGGACGAGAAACGCGAACCAGAAGGCATCGTCCTCACCGAGGCGCAGCTCAAGAGCCGCCGCCAGCGCTCGATCGCCATCGCGCTCGCGCTCGGCATCCTGGTCGTGCTGTTCTTCGCCGTCACCCTCGTCAAGGGGCCGGCCGTGCTGGTGCGGCCGCTGTGAGTGAGATGGCCAACCAGGGACCGCAGCAGGGTGAGGGCGCCAAGGTCACGCGCCGCACGCTGACGCGCGACGCCGTGGTTGCCTCGATCTGCGGCTTCGTCGTGGTGCTGATGGTCGGCGCGTCCTACGCAGCCGTGCCGTTCTACAACTGGTTCTGCCGCACCACCGGCTTCAACGGCACCACCCAGGTCGCGACCTCGGTGCCTTCGGATGCGCCGCTCGAGCGCACTATTTCGGTCAGCTTCGATTCCAACGTCGCGCCGGGCCTGCCCTGGAAGTTCGAGCCGGAGCAGAACACGATCGACGTCAAGATCGGCCAGGTGGTCACGGTCTACTACACTGTCACCAACCAGTCGGCGCGCACCACCACCGGCCAGGCGTCCTACAATGTCGCGCCGTTGACGGTCGGCGCCTATTTCCAGAAGATCAACTGCTTCTGCTTCACCGAACAGACCATGGCGCCGGGCGAAAAGCGCGAGATGGCCGTGGTGTTCTATGTCGATCCGGCGCTGGCCAAGGACAGCGAGAACGACACGCTGAAGACGATCACCCTGTCCTACACCTTCTTCCCCGTGCGCGACGCCGCGCCGAAGCCCGTGGCGGCGGGCGAGGCGGAACAGCGCAAGGGCGGCTAGTTTTGGAATTTAAGATTTAAGACGTGCCTTGCGGCACGCGAATGGAGAGACGGCAATGGCTGAGGCGCAAGTCAAGCATCACGACTATCATCTCGTCGACCCGAGCCCATGGCCGGTGGTCGGCTCGATCTCGGCCTTCATCATGGCGTTCGGCGCGATCGGCTGGATGCACCACATGTTCTCCGCCGCCCCGATCGTGTTCGGCGTCGGCACCATCGGCGTGCTCTACACGATGGCGAGCTGGTGGGGCGACGTGATCAAGGAAGCCCAGTACAAGGGCGACCACACCCGCGTGGTGCAGATCAGCCACCGCTACGGCATGATCCTGTTCATCGCCTCCGAGGTGATGTTCTTCGTCGCCTGGTTCTGGGCCTTCTTCAATGCGGCGCTGTTCCCGGCTGACGCGGTGCATGCCACCCGCGATGCGGTGTTCGGCTGCGGCGCCGGCACGGCGATGGGCGCCTGCTCCGTTCCCGGTACCTGGCCGCCGCACGGCATCGAGACCTTCGATCCCTGGCATCTGCCGCTGCTCAACACGCTGCTGCTCCTGACCTCCGGCACCACCGTCACCTGGGCGCACCATGCGCTGCTCGAGAACGACCGCCAGGGCCTCAAGCAGGGCCTGATCCTTACCGTTATCCTCGGCGCTCTCTTCACCTGCGTGCAGGCCTATGAGTACGCACATGCGACGTTCTCGTTCGGCGGCAACGTCTATGGCGCGACCTTCTTCATGGCGACCGGGTTCCACGGCTTCCACGTGCTGGTCGGCACCATCTTCCTGCTGGTCTGCCTGATCCGCGCCTACGCCGGCCACTTCACGCCGAAGCAGCACCTCGGCTTCGAGTTTGCCGCCTGGTACTGGCACTTCGTCGACGTGGTCTGGCTGTTCCTGTTCATCTGCATCTACGTCTGGGGCCATGGCGCCGAGACGATGGCCCACGGCGCACACTAATTGCCGGCCGACGTGCTAAAAAGGGGCGGCCGAATGGCCGCCCCTTTTTGTTTCCCTTCTGCCCTTGTGGGAGAAGGTGGCGCGGATGTAATCCGCGCCGGATGAGGGGTCTCCATCCGCGGAGACAGACCCCTCACCCGGCTACATCTCGCTCCGCTCGATTTCGCCACCCTCTCCCACAAGGGGAGAGGGGAAGGAGCCAAATGACCGATACCCCGCCGACCGTCACTGAGAGCGCATTGCGCGGCATCGCCTGCCGCTGCCCGCGCTGCGGCAAGGGCAAGCTCTATTCCGGCTTCCTGACGCTGGCGCCGCGCTGCCAGGCCTGCGGCCTCGACTTCGCCTTCATCGATTCCGGCGACGGGCCGGCGATCTTCGTGATCATGCTGGCCGGCGCCATCGTGGTCGCGGCGGCGCTGATCGTCGAGGCGAAGTACCAGCCGCCGTTCTGGGTGCATGCCGCGCTGTGGCTGCCATTGATCCTGGTTACCACGATCCTGCCGCTACGATCGATGAAGGCACTTCTGATCGCGCTGCAATTCCACCACAAGGCCGCCGAAGGCCAATTGATCGAGCGCGACCCGAAATGAATGATGTGACGACGCGCCGGCCGAGCGCGGCCGGCTTCGGCATTTTCACGTTGATCCTGATCGCGGTGTTTATCGCCCTCGGTTTCTGGCAATTGCAGCGCCGGGTCGAGAAGCACGCGCTGATCGCAGCGCTCGAGGCGCGGCTGGCCGCGCCGACCGAGGCGCTGCCGCCGCCGTCGGCATGGCCGACGCTGACCTCCGCCAAGGATGAATTCCGCCGCGTGACCCTGACCGCGACCTATGCGAAGCAGCCTGACGCGATGGTGTTCAGCTCCGGCTCCGCCGTGCGCGACGACATTTCGGGTCCCGGCACCTGGGCGTTGCTGCCGGCGAAGCTCGCCAGCGGCGAGACCGTCGTGATCAACACCGGCTTTGTCCAGAACACGATGCAGGATCGTGCCTTCGAGGACCGCGTCGTCGGCCGCCTCGTCACCGGCGCGCCGGTTGAGCTCACGGGCTATATCCGCTTTCCCGAGCCACCGGGCCGGCTGACGCCGAAGGAAGATATCTCGAAGCGGCTGTGGTTCGTGCGCGACCATCGCGCGATGGCGCAGGCGCTCGGCTGGGGCCAGGTCGCACCGTTCTATATCGACCTCGAGGCGCCGGTGCCCGACAGCGGCACGCCGAAGCCCGGACCGCTCAAGGTGCGGCTCAAGGACGACCACATGCAGTACGCCATCACCTGGTTCTCGCTGGCCGCTGCGGTCACGATCGCCTTCGGCCTGTGGTGGCGCGGCCACCGGCAGCGTGCCTCTGGTCGAACCTAGCCCCATCATGGTTTGATTGACTCGCGAAGGGGACTTCGCGGCAAGTAATCAGGGTGTGCCATGGAGAAATACGGCGCCGGGCCAATCGTTGTCCTGGACTATGACCCCAACTGGCCAGCCATGTTCGAGACGGAGCGCGCGAGGATCGCGCACGCGCTCGGCTCGCAGGCCCTGGCCGTCGAGCATGTCGGCAGCACCGCGGTTCCGGGCTTGCCGTCGAAGCCGATCATCGACCTGATGGTCGGTGTCCCCAGCCTCGCGGAGGCACGGGAGCGCTGCATCGAGCCGATCGAGGCGCTCGGTTGCACCTACATACCGGAATACGCGGCGTGGCTGCCTGGCGAGTTGTTCTTCCGCAAGGGTCCTCCGGGGCCGTGGACCCATCATCTGCATGTGATGGAGCCATCCAATCCGCGCTGGGAAACGCTGCTGGTGTTTCGCGACTATCTTCGCGCGCACCCCGAGGTGTCCCGTGCCTACGCCGAGATCAAGCAGGCCCTTGCTGCCTCCGCGAGAGAGGACATCGCGGCCTATCGCAACGGCAAAACGCGTTTCGTCGAGGAGACGACCGCGAAGGCCCGCGCGTGGCGCGCGAACCTGTCCGGTCGATAGCGCGGCCGCGCCACGCTTGCATTCTGCCGTAACGCATCCATGCCCGCGCCGGGATCAATGACCCATGGGGGCGGGGCCGCCGAGCTTGACCTTGCGCAAGGTCAGCGCCAGCGGGATCGCCGACAGCGAGATCAGCATCAGGACCCAGAACGCATCCATGTAGGACAGGAACGAGGCCTGGGTCTGCACCTGCTGTCCGATCCACTGGATCGCCTGACTGTGCGCCTGCGCCAGCGAACTGCCCTGGGCGACGAAGAAGTCGGTGACCTGGTGCAGCGTGTCCTGGTATTGCGGGCTCGACGGCGTCACCTGCTCGACCAGCCGGCTCTGGTGGAATTGCTGGCGATGCGTCAGCACGTTGGACACGATCGAGACGCCGATCGAGCCACCGGTGTTGCGCGCCGCGTTGATCAGCGCGGAGGCCTGGTCGGTCTTCCCAGCGGGAATGCCGTCATAGGACGCCGCCATGATCGGCACGAAGATCAGCGGCAGGCCGACGCCGATCAGCATGCGCGAGCGCGCCATGAACCAGAAGCCGAGATCGCCGTAGACGTTGGTCATGCTGTACATCGAGGCGGCGATCACCAGCGCGCCGGCAACGATCAGGTATTTCGGCTGCACCCTGGCGGCGAGCCGGCCGACCGCGAACATCATCATCATGGTGACGACGCCGCCGGGCGAGAGCACGAGGCCGGCCCAGGTCGCGGTGTAGCCGAAATCCTGCTGCACCAGTTGCGGCAAGAATTGCGTGGTGGCGAGCAGGATGGCGCCGGTTGCCAGCATCACCAGGAAGCAGGCGCCGAACTGCCGGGTTGCGACCATGCGCAGGTCGATCATCGGATTGCGCCGGGTCATCTCCCACGGGATCATCAGCACGAACGCCGCGGCGCAAATCGCTGCAAAGGCGATGATGAAGGGCGAGGCGAACCAGTCGTCCTCGAGGCCGCGGTCGAGCACTACCTCGAGCGCGCCGAGGAAGGTCGCGACCAGCCCGAAGCCGATGAAGTCGAACCTGTTGTCCTGGGGCTGCGCTCCCTTGGCTTTCGCGGTCGCGGGCTCCTGCAGCACGGTCGCGATCAGCGCGATCGCGAACACGCCGACCGGCGCGTTGATCAGGAAGCACCAGTGCCAGGAGAGGTTGTCGGACAGCCAGCCGCCGAGCGTCGGCCCGACCACCGGCGCCACCACGACGGCAATGCCGAACACCGCGAACGCCTGCCCGCGCTTGGCCGGCGGGAAGGCGTCGGCGAGAATCGATTGCGCAACCGGCACCATGCCGCCGCCGCCGAGACCCTGCAGGACACGGAACAGCAGCAGCGCGTTCAGATTGGGTGCAAAACCGCACAGGATCGAGCTGACCGTGAAGATGCCGAGGCAGATCAGGAAGAAGGTCTTGCGCCCGAGCGTGCGGGCGAGAAAGCCGGAGGCGGTCAGGATGATGGCGTTGGACACCAGATAGGTGGTGACCACCCAGGAGGCCTCGTCCTCGCTCACGCCCATGCCGCCGGCGATATAGGGCAGCGCGACGTTGGCGATGGTGGTGTCGAGCACCTCCATGAAGCTCGCGAGCGCGACCACGATGGCGATCAGCCAGGGATTGACGGTGACGCTCGGAGTCGAAAAGCCTTTGGCGTCGATGGCGGCGGCACTCATCACAGCCTCCCGAGGCTCGACTTCTCAAGGCGCTCGAACAGGGACGGCGCGGGATTGATCCGCACCGTCGGCACCACGGACATGCCCGGGCCGAGCGCGACGTCGGCCGGTGGGTTGTCCATCACGATCTTCACCGGCACGCGCTGCACGATCTTGACGTAGTTGCCGGTGGCGTTCTGCGCCGGCAGCAGCGAGAACGCGGTGCCGGAGCCCGGCTGCACGCTCTCGACATGGCCCTGGATGGTGCGTCCGGGATAGGCGTCGATCTTCATCGTCACCTTCTCGCCCGGCCGCATCTTGTCGAGCTGGATCTCCTTGAAGTTCGCGGTGACCCAGGTCTGGTCGGGCACGAACATCGTGAGGTTGGTGCCGGCCTGCGCGAACTGGCCGACCGCGGCCGACAGGCTGACGACGCGGCCCGGCTGGGCGGCGGTGACCGTCGTATAGGACAGATTGAGCTTGGCCTGGTCGCGTTGCGCCTCGGCCTGGGCGAGGTTGGCGACCGCGCTCTTGCGCTGCGCCTTCAGCGACTCGACCTGGCGCTGCGCGAGGTTGAGCGTCGCCTGCGCGCTCAACAGCGCAGCCTGCTGCTGATGCAGCTGCGAGGTGAACTGCTCGGAATTCTGCACGGTGCCGTAGCCGGATTGCTCCAGATGCTGGTAGCGCGTCGCCTGCTGCTGGGCGAACACCAGCGCCGCCTGCGCCTGGTCGACCTGCGCCTGGTTGGCAGCAATCTGCGCCTGCTGCACGTCGAGCTGCGCATCGACATTCTCGATGCTGGCGCGCGCGGCCGCGACCTGCGCCTCGGCCTGCGCCAGCGCGACGCGATAGTCGCGGTCGTCGAGCCGGGCGATCACGTCGCTGGCCGCGACATGCTGGTTGTCGGTGACCGGGACGGCGGTGATGTAGCCGGAGATCTTCGGCGCGAGCGCCGACTGCCGCGCGGCGATGAAGGCGTCGTCGGTGGATTCGAAATGCGCGCTGTAGTCCATGTAGAGATAGCCGCCGCCGATCGCTGCGGCGAGCAGCACGGCGCCGATCGCGGAGACGACCGGACGGCGGCGGAGAAAGCTGCGCCGTGTTGTCTTGCCGATGACCTCGGGCGGGATTGTTGCCGGCGGGGCGGGCTGCTTGCCCGCGGGATGCTCCTGCGCCGGAGCCCGCGCGGTGACCGCGGGCAGGTCAGGCTCATGGGAGGCCGGAGCCGAGGACGCCCCCTCGATACCCTCATGCCCCGGTTGGTCGCGCTCCAAAACAGTGTCTTCAAACATGATGGCGGCTCCTGCTGTCAGGCGAGGTCTGCAAGGCCTTCGCAAAAGGAACGGAACCGTTCCGTTCTATGCGGCAAATAGTCCCGCCGCGGTGCGCCGTCAATAGAAACGAAACTGTATCGTTCTATTTACAACCAGATGTGATAAGGCTATATTGCCTAATATTGCCGGCCTGACCGGCCCATCGAACCCGGGTCGATGCGATGACCACCAGCACCCTGAAGAAGCCGCGCGTACCGAAAACCAGGCCGGTCGAGGTGCGCGCCGGCCGGCCGCCGAAGGAACTCGCCGGCGAGGTTGATGCGCGGATTCTCGATGCCGCGCGCCAGGTCTTCCTGCAGCGCGGGTTCGAGGGCGCGAGCATCGACGAGATCGCGGAAGTCGCGCGCTCCGGCAAGCGGACGATTTATGCGCGCTTCCGCGACAAGCGGGCGCTGTTCACGGAAGTGGTGACGCGGGACATCCTAGCACGCATCGCCGAGTTCAAGGCCGATCCGCCGGTCGGCGCGACCATCGAGGAGCGCCTCACCAGCGTTGCCTCGACCCTGTTGCATTGGGGCTTCGATGCCGACCGGATCGGCCTGATGCGGCTCGCCATCGCGGAAGCGCACCGCTTCCCGGATCTCGCCGCCAACGTCAACCGCAGGGCGCGCGCGCTCAGCACCGAGCTCGGCATTCACCTGCTGCGCGACCTGACGCAATCCGACCAGCTCGGCAAGCTGCCGGCCTTCGCGCCCGAACACCTGCCGACCACGGCGCGGATGTTCCTCGACATCATCGCGGTGCCGATGCTGCTCCGGGCGCTGTTTGAGGTCGACCTGAAGGCGCTCGATCCCGAGATCGACGCCCATGTCGCGCGCGGCGTCGCGTTTTTCGTTGCTGCATGCCGGACCGGCTGGGTGGAGAATCCCAAGCCATAGGCGCGCTTAATCCGGCGCGCGCTCCACCGCGTGACGCAGCCAGACCATGCCGCCTTCCAGTGTCTCGCAATGAGTGAGCCGGAGCGATTGTCCGGCGCCGGGGCGGTCGCCGTCGGGGCCGTGATAGTCGACGATGCTTTGCGAGCCGGCGACGCCGTCGACCGCCGGAAAGATCAATGTGCTGAATTCGTCGATCAGCCCATGCTTGAGGAAGGCGCCGTTGATCCCGCCGCCGCCTTCGAGCAGCAGCGTCCTGGCGCCGAACAGCGACGCCAGCTGCGCCATCGCGCCCGGCAGATCGTCGCCCTTGGTGCCTGCAAAGATGTAGGACGCACCGTCCTCGCGCAGTTCGGCGAGATGCGCATCGGATACCTGTTCGCCGAGCACCGCGACGGCGTGATCGCCGCCGACATTGTCCTTGCCGAAATGCACGCGGCCCGACGGATCGATGCCGACAGCAAGCTTGCGGCCGTTGCGGTTGCCGAGATGCGCCTCGCGCGGCAGCCTCAGTGGGTTGGCGATATGCCGCTCGGCTCCCTTGGCCATCTCGTTCATGGTGACGCGGCCGATGATCCATCCATCGGCATCGAAGCCGTCATGGATCCGTTCGTAGTGGCCGCGCAGCACGTCGGCCGGGATGCCGGCGGCGGCCTTGGTGAAGCGGCTGGGATGAAGCCGGCCGTCGATCGACGTGCCCATGTGGCAGATGATGTGGGGGCGCATAGGCTGAACTCTTCGGTGGGGGATGACCGCGCCACAGGGGCGGGTGGGGCAGCTTCAGATTTATAGACGCGCAGGCAGGTTCTCAACGCGGATAACGCGGCGGCGTTTCAACTTCGCTTGTTTTAATCGAACCAGCCGTGCCGCTTGAACCAGAGCACCGGCAGGATGCCGCTGGCGATGATCGCGGCCCAGGCCAAGGGATAGCCGAAGGTCCAGCTCAGCTCCGGCATTTCCTTGAAATTCATACCCCAGACCCCGACCAGGATGGTCGGGGGAACGCCGACCACCGACACGATGGTCAGGATCTTGAACAGGTCGTTCTGCTGGATGTTGATGAAGCCGAGCACGGCGTCCAGCAGCAGCTGGATCTTATCCGACAGCCGGGTCTCGTAGTCGCCGAGCGAGGCGACGTCCTTGGTGACGGCCTCGAGCCGGCGCTTCGATGCCGACGTGATCCATTCATTGCCGACGTCATCGGCGAAGCCCGCGACCCGGCCGACGCCGAGCAGCACGTCGCGCGCCTTCGCCAGGCGATCGGCGAGCTCGCCGATGTTCTCCAGCGCCTCGCGCAACCTGCGGCTGGAGCGCACCGGACGCTTGCTCCGCACCAGGCCGCCCTTGAAGACGCCCCGCGACAGCCTGTCGGTCTTGGCGCCGAGATGCTCCAGCACGTCGGCGCCGCGATCGATCATGGCCTCGAGCAGCGCGGTGAACACGCACATGCCGTTTTGCAGGCTCTTGTCGGTGCCGATCCGCTTCATGACGTCGTCGAAGGTGGTCAGCTGCGCGAACCGCACCGTGACCAGCACCTTTGGGCCGATCACGAAGCCGATATTGGTGATCTCGGCTTCATTGTTGTCGTCGAGCCGCACCGCCGGCGAGCTCAGATAGAGCCGGTCATGATCGGTGATCAGTCGGCTCGACGCCTCGATCTCGCCCAACGATCGCTCGGACGGGACGCGGATGTCGAGCGCGTGCTCGACGAACTGCTTTTCGTCCTCCGTGGGATCGAGCAGATCGATCCAGATGACCTCGGGTGGCACTTCGGCGCCGATGCTCCGCCAATCGGAGGTCGCCGACCTGTACAGCTGCAGCAATGATCGGGCTCCATGCATGGTGGGTGGTGCGTCCCACGACAATCGCGAGGGCCGCAGGACCGTTCCCTGTATTTGGAAGCCTGCCGGCCCTCACTTCAATCGATGAGAGGTTCCGCCGAGCTTTCTAAGCCGGCGCAGGTCGCTTGCGGCCTCCGAGAGCAACCAATCGCGAAACGTCACGATCTTCGGCAGGCTTGCGGTCGCCTTCGGGCAGAGGATCCAGTAGGTCTTCGACAATGGCAGCGACTGCGGAAACGGCCGCGCCAGATGGCCGTTGATGAGGTCCCACGCCGCCAGCGTGGTGCGCGCGAGCGCAATGCCTTGCCCATTGATGGCGGCATCAATCACCATGCTGGCGCGATTGAGGACCGGGCCATGCGTGGCGGCAGCATCGTCAAGTCCCGCATCCTGAAGCCAGTTCTTCCAGTCGGCGCGACTGTCCATATGGATCAGCGGAAATTTCAGGATGTCAGCGGGGTTGTTGAGGCGTCGCTTGCCGGACAACAGCTTTGGGCTGCACACCGCAAATAGCCGCTCCGGGCTCAGCCGCACCGCGTCAAGCCCCGGCCAGTTGCCGTCGCCATGGCGCACCGCGAGATCCACTTCCTCGCGCGCGAAGTCGACGTGGTGCAGCGTGGCGGAGACGCGCAGGTCGATGCCGCTATGCGCCTCAACAAAGTGGCCGAGCCGGTGCACGAGCCATTTCGCGGCAAAGTCCGGTGACGTTGATACGGTCAGCACACCGGTATTCTGCCGCTGCAACAGCCGCTCGGTGCCGATGGCGATGCGGTCGAGCGCGTCGCGCACGACAGCGAGATAGTCGCGCCCGGCCTCGGTGATGATCAGGCGCTGGCGCTCGCGGTTAAACAGCTTTATCGCGAGCTCCGCTTCCAGCGCTTTCACTTGATGGCTGACCGCGCCCTGCGTGACGCAAAGCTCTTCGGCCGCGCGCGTAAAACTCTCATGGCGCGCGGCCGCCTCGAAGGCCTTCAGGGCATTGAGCGGCGGCAGGCGTGGGCGCATCGCACAACTTCATGAGAAAAATTAGGGCAGGCACGAGAAACGATGCTTTGCGGGAAACCGCCCCGCACTATTATTGAACAGCTCCAGCGAAGCATTTCAAGCGATTTGGAGCCTGTCGTGTCCGTCCTTTTAACCGATACATCTCGGTCGATCCCGCCGGTGCCCGCCGCCGACCCGGCCACACCACTTCATCAATTCAGCTCAGGAAGGTCGCCTGGCGCTCCGCGCCCCGTATGGTGGAGCTTGCTTGACCGGCCGTTTCAGCGCATCGCGCTTCGCGCGATTGCCGATGACCCGCATCTGCTTTGCGATCTCGGCTTGACGCGCGAGCAGGCGCTGCGCGAGGCCTCCAAGCCGTTCTGGCGCTGAGACCAAATCAGAAAGGAGAAAACGGATGTCCGATCCGATCGTCTACGGTTTCCCACGCAGCAGTTTTGTCAACATCGTCCGCTTGATCCTGACGCACAAGGACGTAGCTTACCAATTCCACGACCTTGAACCGGTCATGGGCAAGCCCGATCACCTGGCGCTGCACCCGTTCAACCGTGTCCCAATTCTGAAACACGGCGATCTCACCGTCTACGAGACGAGTGCGATTGTCGCTTATGTCGACGAAGCCTTTGGCGGCGTGTCGCTGACGCCGAAAGACATCAAGGCGCGGGCGCACATGAACCAGTGGATCAGCGCTGTTAACAACTATTACTACCCCTACATGATCTATCACGTGACGCATGAGCGTCTGGTTTTCCCGGAGCTCGGCATTGCCCCCGACGAGAAGGTCGTGGCACACGCGCTACCCAAGGTCGAGACCGGGCTTGCGGTGGCCGAGCGCCAGCTTGCGCACGGCAAGGATTTTTTGCTTGGGGGCGAGCTCTCGATTGCGGATTTCTATCTGCTGCCGAGCACGTTCGCCTTCAGCCTCACCGCCGAAGGGCAGTCGATGTATCCGAAATTCCCGGCATTCTGCCGCTGGCGGGAACGCATGGACAATCTGCCCGCAACGCAGAAAGTTCGCGCGGCCGTTGAGCGCGTTCCGATCGAACACGCGCGCAAATGGGCCACTTCGCACCGGCCGAAATATTGACCGTCACGGTTCGCGTGCAGAGCATCCGGTTCCGACCGCCACGTGCAGCCAAAAGCCCGGTTGTTTCCGAACAAAGGCGATGACGGAGCGTTAGTGCAGAGCAAGAGGAAGGGACAACACCATGAAAAATTCTACATCGGTTGCGTTCATCTCCGTAGTGGCAATGACCTTCGCATTCGCCGGAAGCGATGCAAGAGCGCAGTCCACGCCTGTCCAACAGGCCCAGCCGCCTCAGCAGTCGGAGCAAACCCGCGAGCAGGATCGCAGTCGCGCCGAGGACGTCAAGATCGGGCGCGACTGGAAGGCTCAAGGCGGCGAGAAGGACCACACCGGCCAGGCATCCACCCCCGACGAACATCAAACGGTCGGCCGCGACTGGCGCGCCCATCCAGAGAGCCGGGATCGCCAGTAGCTATCGAGGCGGAATTGGCTGCGCCTGGCGCATGGCGTGACCTTCGAAGAAGGAAAGCGGAAAGCCGAAGGTCAAACCCGCACGTATCTCGTTCACCGGATGGCCACCTGTGAGCGCATGCCGAACCGCGATGTCGAAGCTGAGGTCGTCGCGCACACGATAGATCAGCCCGACCAGCCCCGAGAACGTCTCCTCTTTGCCGAACTCGTTCTCGTAGAATATCTCGGCGACGGGGCGCACCGTCCACGTCATCGGCCCCTCGACGATGGCACCCACGAACACGTCGCCATGATGGTCGCGGGTGATGGCGGTCTCGGCATTCAAGTGAATGGTGCCCCAATCCCAGCGCTGCGAGACAATGCCGGCCAAGCTTACGCCAACGCCCGAATTGCCGGTACTGTCAGGAAGAAGAACGCCAAATTCGGTCGCAATGCTCGGACCGGTCTTGTCCTGCAGGCTACCGGGTACGACCACGTGTTTGAGGAACGCCCCGGCTGCGGTCAGGCTGGTTGGGCCGGACGGAGAAAGCGACGTTTGTCCCTGGCCTTCGAAGACGGCTTCCCAATCCTCGCTCAGACCGTAGTTGAGAACCCAGGCCGGCGCGATCAGGCTTGTTCCGCTCTCGTCGCGCAAACGTCCCGCCGGCTGCAGCTCGACCTCCATCTCCCCCTTCTTGGCAACGGCGGCATCGGTGCCATCGAAGGGGCGATAGGCCGAGGCGGGGGCAGACCACGCAGTCAGTCCCAAGGCGACCATGAAGCTCGGCGCAAGGCCCATCGAGCAGCTGCGAAAGCCCCGGCTACGTTTGCACATGCGCCGTCTCCCCACAAAGTCGATCTCAAGGCATTGGCTTGAACACCCAGATTGCCGCCGGTCCCGCGGGTCCCGCGCGGACCGCAACAAACAAACGATCCATCTCCGGCACAAAGAGCGACGTTCGCGCGCCCGTCGCTGTCGGCAAGCGTGCGATCAGTCGATAGGCCGCTCCATCAATCTCAAAAACGTCGACATATCCACCGCCGCAGCTCACATAGATGCGTCCGCGCTTTGCATCTACAAAGAGGTCGTCGGCATCGCCGCAAGTGCCGGTGGCCGCAATCGCCTTGCCGTCGGTCGAAAAGGCTGCAAGCTCGGCTGGGTTGCGATACGCCAGGAGAACGCGACTTCGTTCGTGATCGATGGCCATCGCGAAATTACCGCCCTTATCCAACGGCCAGCTGGTGAGTTGTTTCCCGGAAGCAACGTCCACCACCGCGACGGCTCGCGCGTCAGGCAGATTGACAAAGATGCGCCCACTATCGGGCTGAAGCTGGAAGCTTTCCGGATGTGCCCAAAGAGGTAGGCCCCGAACCTTGGTCCGGGTGGATGGGTCGACGACTGCCAGGCCACCATCGCCATAGCCGACGATGACGCGCTTGGCCGCCGCGTCGACCCGGATATTGTCGGCATCGCTGCCGAGTTCGATTCGCCCGGCCGCCTTGTACTCGTTGGCTTCGTACAGCTGCACCGATCCGTCGCGGGCGTTGGCGACGTAGAGGGTGTCGGTCGACGGCTCATAGCCGACGCCTTGGGGTTCGCTCAATCCGGTAATGGTTCGAAGCAAACTGCGCGCAGCCAGATCGACGACGCCGACGCTGTCATTGCCGAACTCGGCCACGAACAGTCGCTGCCGCTTCAGGTCGACCGCCAGGTGATCAATCCGACCGCGGACATCGCCGAGCAGGATCTTCGTTTCGAGCTGAAGGGGCGTCTTGTCTCCTGCCGGTTCAGTTGCCGCTGCCAGCGTCGGAATAAGGGCGTCGATGCGCCGGACGATCTGATCCCGGGCCGACTCATAATCATCGATACCCAAGGGAATGCCGGACCAGTAGGTCACGTCGGCCCGTCCGTGCCGCTCGGCGGGGATCTGATCGAACGCCACCACCTGGTCTGCCGCGGCCATGTCGTCGATGGTCAGCTGTTGCGGCGTGTTGGCCGCCTCCAGACCATCGAGTGCAAGGCCGTCCTGCACCTTGACCGGCACCGACCGATAAAGGTCGATGCCGCGTGAGACCGCCCTTATCCGCGATCCGCGCTCCTGGGCAGCCTTGTTGAAATAGGCCGCCGCCATCTGGCTGTTCACCACGCCGTGCAGGCAGACAAAGACAACGATCTTGCCATCGTCCGCCGGCGCCGGCCGAGCCGATGTCAGCGCGATCGCAAGCACCGTGGCGGCAATGCGCAGCATCACGTGGGCACTCTGAGCAGCGTGCGCCACATGGACATGACCGTGAGGCTTCGCATCGTTGATCCCTCCGAGACCAGGGTCAACTTTTTGTCGTGGCCGTCTTATCGAGCGCGGCACGCAGGCCCTTGGCGAGCTTGACGGCGTCGTCATTGGCCCAGAAATGCATGAAGAACAGGCGCGGCTGTTCGTCCAGCATGTGGCTGTGCAGCGCGGTGATGTCGATGCCGTGCGTCCGCAACGCCATGATGACGGGGTTGACCTCGTCATTTGTCAGCACGAAATCGCCGGTGATCGCCGCCTTGCCGCCGCCGGTCGGTTGGAAGTTGATGCCGATGGCGACGCCCATCGGGCCAACCGGGCTTAACGCCATGCCCTGTTCGGTGATCGGATCGCGACGGGGCACGTTGAACTGATAGACGCCGCCATTGGCCTGGCCCTTGACGCCGATGATCTGATCGAGCTGTGTAGTATCGAGATCGATGGCCGGCGGCGGCGCGGCCGGCGCCGCGGCCTTGAGCGGCGTCTTGCTTTCGGCGAGGCCATCCCGGATCGCGGCGGCGATCTTGACCGGGTCGCCGTGACCGGCGACGTGCATGTAGAAGGTGGCCGGGCTAGCGCCGAGCAAATGGTTGTGCACGGCCGTGATCTGCAGGCCGTTGCCGATCATCTTCAGCATGACGGGGTTGATTTCGGATTCGAGCAGCACCAGGTCGCCCATCGCCATGACGTCGTCGTGCATGGGTTTGAAGGCGACCCAACCGCCGAGCGCCAGCGCCGGCTTGATGGTGATGCCGTCGAGCGTCACCGTCAGATCGCTCCGCGGAAAGCCGTAGCGATGCACGTCACCGGTGACCGCGGGCTTTCTGCCCAGCATGTCGTCGACCTTCTGCCAATCGATCGCCTGCGCATGTGCCGACGAGACGAACGGCTCGGTGAACACCTGCCAGTCGATCTTTTGCGCGCTCCCGCCGGTGGCGAAGAGGCAGGCACCGACGCCGATCAGCGCCGAAATCGTATGTCGCATTGGATTGCTCCCTTGAACCTCTTTCGATGCTTCGGATCGTGGCTCTATTGCTTCGAGAGCCCGACAATGGTGCGGAACCCGGCGATGTTCTGCACCGCGATTTCGACGGGATCGCCGAAGCGGACGGCATTGAAGATCAGGCCGTCCTGGACCTTGAACGGTTCGGTCCGGTCCGGAGATAACCGGATGAGCAGCGTGTCGTTGCGTTCATCGACGCGATCGACGACGCCGCGCAGCGTCTCGCTCGCTTGCGGGTGGACCATCGCCGCTTGCATTGTAACGGCCGCGTCCTGCCGCTCATCGAGGGCGGCCGGCGCTGCCAGGGTTGCGCCCGGCCCCAGCACCGCCATGCACAGGGTCACAATTGCTCTCATCATGATTATCACTCCATCGATTAGTTGACGGCTTTCGCGCGCGCGGGCACTCAGTCCCGCTCCTTGACCTGGCCGCTGCTGTCGATCACGAGCCGCACCGGCTTGCCGTTCTTCATCGCCTTCGCCGTCGTGCCTTCGGCCGTCGACTTGACCTCGCTGATCTCGGCGTAGCCGGCGGCGCGAAGTTTTGCGACGAGTTCGTCCTGCGTCAGGGCATGGGCCGGCATGACCGCGCCCGCGATTGTCAGGACGAGAATCAAACGGGAGAGTCGTCGTGTCTGCATGGTTGTTCTCCTGGTTGTGTTGTGCTGCCCCAGGTTCTCAAGCTGCGCGCCGTTCCGCTCAGATGATGCCGACAAGGCGCAGCAGTACGCCCGTGATGCAGGAGGCGGCGAGGACGCTGAGCATCCCCGCATTGAAGCGGAAGATCGCGATCGCGGCGGCGATCGACAGCGCCAGCGCCGGCCAGTCGAGGCTGGCAGGCACCGGCGCGTCGAACGACAGGCCTAGCCCGTGCACCGGGAATGTTTGCCGAAACAGCGTGTGCAGCGCGAACCAGATCGACAGATTGAGGATCACGCCGACCACGGCGGCGGTGATCGCCGAAAGCGCGCCCGCCAGCGCCTTGTTGCCGCGCAGCGCCTCGATGTAGGGCGCCCCGACGAAGATCCACAGGAAGCACGGCGTGAACGTCACCCAGGTCGCGAGCAAGCCGCCGAGCGTGGCGGCCAACATCGGCGACAGCCCGCTTGCTTCGCGGAACGCGGCCATGAAGCCCACGAACTGCACCACCATGATCAGCGGTCCGGGCGTGGTCTCGGCCATGCCGAGTCCGTCCAGCATCTCGCGCGGGCTGACCCAGTGATAATAGTCGGCGGCCTGTTGCGCGACATAGGCGAGCACGGCGTAGGCGCCGCCGAACGTCACCATCGCCATCTTGCTGAAGAAGATCGCGATCTGGGTGAACACGTCGCCGGGCCCGAGCGCAATCAGCAGGGCGAACACCGGCATCAGCCAGAGCGCGAGCCAGATGGCGCCGACCCGCAAAGTGCGCGATGCGTTGGGACGGACATGGTCCGGCACCGCTTCACCGAGCATGCTGTCGATCACGGCGGAATTCTTGCCGCCATGCTCGATCGCCGCAAATTCGCTCCGGCCGAGACGTGCGCCCACCAACCCTGTGACCGCGGCGGCGCCGATGATCAGCGGAAACGGCACGGCGAAGAAGAAGATCGCGACAAAGGCGATCGCCGCGAGCGCGATCATCACCCGGTTGCGCAGCGCGCGCTTGCCGACCCGCACCACGGCCTGGATGACGATGGCGAGCACCGCGGCCTTCAGGCCGAAGAACAGCGCTTCGACAAACCCGACATTGCCATACGCCGCGTAGATATAGCTGAGGCCCATGATGGCGAAGATGCCGGGCAGGATGAACAGCCCGCCCGCCACGATGCCGCCGAGCGTCCGATGCAGCAGCCAGCCGATATAGGTCGCCAGCTGCTGCGCCTCCGGCCCCGGCAGCAGCATGCAGTAATTGAGGGCGTGCAGGAAACGCCCCTCGGATATCCAGTTCTTCTCTTCGACCAGGATGCGATGCATCACCGCGATCTGGCCGGCCGGTCCGCCAAAGCTCAGGATGGCGACGCGTATCCAGACCAGCAGCGCCTCGTTGAAGGAGATGCCGTGCGCGGGCTCATGCCCGCGCGCCTTCGCTGTCGTTGCGACGTCGGTCATGGCTTGACCTTGCTGGTCGGCCAGTTGTGCGTCTCCCTGGTCGCATCGCGGCACCATCGGTAGAAGGCGTCGTAGAGCAGCAGCCCGGCGCTCAACTGTTCGAGGTCGTCGTCGAACATGCGCGACAGGCCGAGCGAGGCGGCGAGCAGCCCGGGCGCCTCCGGCGAAAGCTCGAGCCGCGCGGTATCGGCCGCCCGCACCATCGTCGCGAGCCGCTCCAGCGCCGGCGTCGCGAGGCCGAATTCCTTGACCATCACGTCGAAGGTGCAGAGCTCGTCGCGATGGCTCCAGAACACGTTCTCGATGTCGAACGGCGTGGCGTCGAACCGTTCGGCGACCGCCTCGACCTCCGCCGATGTGACGAACAGGAACACGGCCGCGGGATCGACGAAGCGGCGGATCAGCCATGGACAGGCGATGCGGTCGATCTTCGGCCGCGATCGCGTCACCCAGGCGGTGCGGCCCCGCCCGTCGCGTTTCGGAATCTTGTCGGCGGGAACGGTCGGTAGCTCCGCTTCCCGCCAGCCGAGGTGGCCGCCCTCGAGAATCTCGGCCGCGATGTTGCTGCAGCGGAGCCAGGCGGCGGTGCCTTCCGAAAGCTTTTGTCCCTTCTGGCAGATCACGACCACGGACTGCCCGGTGAAACGGGAAGCCCAGTCCTGGACGTCGAGATGGGAGTAGCGGACCGCGCCCGGAATCAAGCGCGGATCGGCGGCGAAGTCTTCATCGAGACGAACGTCGACAAGCGTCGGCGCCTTCGCCGTACCGATGAGACGGGACAATTTTTCTGATGAGATCGATGTGTATGACGACATGGTGCGCCCTTGGTGACAGGACGCGATTCTTGGGCATGTCGCCTCGCGGGGAGATCGCACATCCCCGTAGCGGCATCAAAAACCCTGATCTCCGGGCTGTCAACCTGACTTTGCCAAATCCCGCAGCAATCGCCGATCGACAGTCACGAAAACTTCATCGCGCAGCATGGAACGAACATCCGTGGGCTCGCGCCGATGGCTCACCTCTCCATCTCCGGCGAGTTGCGAATAGGAACATACAATTCGCTGCCGAGTTGCGCGGTGGCAGGGACCAACTCAGGTAGATGCCGACACCGCGAACGTGTCGCGCTCCCGCCTGCATTCATTGGAGCAATGCCGATTGATGGACAGTCATTGTTGGCATGCGACGCCTGTTGCCCTCGTTATGCTGCTCATCACAACAACCGGCGGCGCTCTCGCCCACGATCACCAGCACCCCGAATTGAACGGTTGGTATGAGGGCTTGCATAGCAGCAAGGGTCCCTGCTGCGATGGCACGGATGCGCAGCACATCGACGACGTCGACTGGGAAACCAGGAACGGCCATTATCGGGTGCGCATCGATGGCGAGTGGGTTGACGTACCCAACGAAGCCGTCGTGCCAGGGCCGAACCTGTCCGGCCGACCCATCGTGTGGCCCTATTACATAGACGGTCATCCGAAGGCGCGCTGCTTCATGCCTGGCAGCATGGGCTGACGCCCGCCGCTGACATCCCGCCGCCATGTCTCGATGCGCGCCCCGGTTGGCCGACAGCATGGTTGACCAATATAGGATACCCCCCTATATTACTGTCATGTCGCATACCATCAAGCACAAGTCCAAGCTCGTCGGCCGGGTTCGCCGCATCAAGGGCCAGCTGGAGGCCGTCGAGCGCGCACTGGAGTCCGAGATTGGTTGTGCCGACGTGCTGATGCTGGTGGCCTCGGTCCGCGGCGCCATCAACGGGCTAACCGCGGAATTGCTCGAGGATCACATCCGCCACCACGTCGTGGATCCTGCCCGGGAAAAGGATCCGGAGAAGGCGCAGGGCGCCGCGGACCTGATCGACGTCGTTCGTACCTATTTGAAGTGAACGCCATGACCGACCTGTCTCAGCTGCTCCAGCAGAGCAGTGCCCATGCATGGCTGTTCGTGCCCAGTGCGATCCTGCTCGGCGCGTTGCACGGGCTCGAGCCCGGCCACTCCAAGACGATGATGGCGGCCTTCATCATCGCGATCCGCGGCACGGTGGTGCAGGCGGCGCTGCTCGGCGTGGCGGCGACGATCTCGCACACCGCCATCGTCTGGCTGGTCGCGCTCGCCGGGCTTCACTTCGGCCAGCAATGGTCCGGAGAACGCAGCGAAGCCTGGCTGCAACTGGCCTCGGCGGTGATCATCATCGCGATCGCGGCCTGGATGGCCTGGCGCACCTGGCGCGAGCAGGCTGCCGAACACGATCATCACCATCATCACGACGAAACGCGCCAGCTGGTCCTGGCCGGACAATCGCTGTCGCTCGAGGTCTTCGAGGACGGCGTGCCGCCGCGCTGGCGGTTGCGAAGCGAGGCCGGAGCGCTGCCGGCGGCCGGCGACGTTGACGTCGTGACGATCCGCCCCGACGGCAGCGAGCAACGCTTTCGCTTCGCCGACAGGGACGGCTATCTGGAAAGCATAGACGAAATTCCGGAGCCGCATGCCTTCAAGGCGCGCGTCTCGGTGCGCGCGGACATGGTGGAAGTCCTGTTCGAGGAGCATGACCATGCGCACATGAATCTCGGCGACGAGGACGACGCGCATGCGCGCGCGCACGCCGCCGACATCCGCAAGCGCTTTGCCGGACGCACCGTCACGACATGGCAGATTATCCTGTTCGGCCTGACCGGCGGGCTGATTCCGTGTCCGGCGGCGATCACCGTGCTGCTGCTCTGTCTCCAGCTCAAGCAGTTCAGCCTCGGCTTCGTGCTGGTGCTTTGCTTCGGCATCGGGCTTGCGCTCACCATGGTCTCTGCCGGTGTTGCGGCCGCGCTCAGCCTGCGTCATGTCGAACGTCATTGGGCCGGTTTCAGCCGCTTTGCCCATCGCGCCCCCTACGTGTCGGCCGCGCTGATCGTGCTCGTCGGCCTCTACACGGGCTGGCTCGGGTTGCACGGGATCACGGCCTGATCCGGGATCACGGCGTGATCCGGGATCGTGGCCTGATCCGCTTCGCCCCACTTCCATCTTGAAACCTGCGCGCGGTGGTCTAGATTTGCCCCAAGGGGACAAGGCAGACTCCCCGTGAGACCTCGGTCCAAGCTCTGCGCGACACTCACCGTCGTGGAGCTTTCACATGGACACCCAACCACACACACGTCTTCGTTCCGAAAATCGTCGTTGCAAAATCGCTATCCTGTCGCGTGGCGACGCCGCGTCCCGCCGGGAGGCGGCCCCACAAAACAGCCGTTTCGTCCGCGTCTTCGAAGCGCTCGCCGCTTCGGGCATCGCGGCCGTTCCCGTCGTCTATGACGAGACATTCGCCGATGCCGTTCGCGACCAATTGCTGACGATGGACGGCGTTCTGGTCTGGGTCGATCCGATCCATCAGGGCAAGACGCGCGCCGCCCTCGATCCGCTGCTGCGCGAGGTCGCGGCGGCGGGACCATGGGTCAGCGCGCATCCCGACGTCATCCTCAAGATGGGCGTCAAGGACGTGCTGTACCGGACGCGACACCTCGGCTGGGGCGCCGACACCCATCGATACGCGACGGTCGATGCGTTCCGCGCCGAATTTCCCTCGCGCTTGCGCGCGGGTGGTCCGCGCGTGCTCAAACAGAACCGCGGTAATGGCGGGCAGGGCGTCTGGAAGGTGGAAACCGTGCCAAAGACCGACGCGACGATTCGCGTGCTGCATGCGCTGCGCGGCAGCCAGCCGGAGGAGATGCCGCTGGCAGACTTCATGGCGCGCTGCGAGCAATATTTCGGCTGGGGCGGCTGCATCATCGATCAGGCTTTCCAGCCGCGCCTGCCCGAGGGCATGATCCGTTGCTATGTCAGCGCAGCGAAGGTCGCAGGCTTCGGGCACCAATTGATCAAGGCCCTGATCCCGCCGCCCCCGCAAGGCCCGGATTCTCCGGAAGCCCAACCCGGACCGCGCATCATGCACGGCCCCGATGCGCCGCAATTCCAGGCACTGCGAAGGTTGATGGAGGACGAATGGATCCCGCAAATGATGGCCGCGCTGACGATCGATGAGACGTCGCTGCCGGTGATCTGGGATGCCGATTTCCTCTACGGTCCACGCGATGCTGATGGCGCCGACACCTACGTGCTCTGCGAGATCAACGCGAGCTCGTGCTTCGCGATCCCCGACGAAGCGCCGGCGGCGATCGCGCAGACGGTCAGGGATCGCATCGGTCGGAACATGGCGAGCGTGAGGTGAGCACGCCCTGCAGGCTTCCTCTTTCTACTCATTGCTCGGGGCCCATGGGTGCGATCGGCACCCGGCTTTCCCTGCGCCCTCCGTTCAAGAGAGGGCGGAGCAAAAGACAAAGCTCGGACAAATCATGTCGCGAGAACGCGGAAGTGTGTCACAGACGACGCCACACATTCGGTGTCGTCACTGCGAAAGCAGGGACCCAGAACCACCGATGGTCATTGTTGAGCAGTGCTGCAACGACGAGTCCCATCCACAACATCCGCCGCGGAGTATGGGTCCCGGCCTTCGCCGGGACGACGATCGAGAGAACCGCGCACACGTTTGCGCCTCTGCCTGTCCTTTGCAGCGCGTCCGCAAACTACTTCGCCCGCATCGCTTCCGGTGTATCCGGTTGCGCGGACGGATGCGCCTTGGCGAACGCCGGCAGCGCCATGGCGGTCTCGTGGATGCGCTTCACGGTCGGCCAGGGCGACAGGCTGATCTGCTGGTTGATCGCCGCCGTGACATGGCCGACCAGGCAGATGTCGGCAAGGGTGGGCGCATCGCCGTGACAGAACCGGCCGGTCGCCTTGTGGCCGGCGAGGTGGCCCTCGAGCGCCGCCAGCGTCTCGACCGTCCAGTGCCGCCGCCACGCGTTCTGCTGGCTGTCGCGCAGATCGAGCTCGCGGTCGAGATAGCGCCGCACCCGCGGCGTCAGCAGCGGATGGCCCTCGCAGGCGACGATCAGCGCCAGCCCGCGCACCCGGGCGCGGCCGAGCGCATCCGCCGGCAGCAGCGGCGGCGTCGGAAAAGTCTCGTCGAGCCAGTCGATGATCGCGAGCGACTGGAACAGCACCGTGCCGTCGTCGGTCACCAGCGCCGGCAGCGCCATCTGCGGATTGATCTTGCGGTAGGCATCAGTGCGATGCGCGTCCGCATCGAGATCGACGAAGACGACGTCGGCGGCGACGCCCTTGAGGTTGAGCGCGACCCGCACCCGAAAGCTCGCCAGCGAGCGCCAGAACGAGAAGAACTGCATGGAGTGCACCCCGCATTTCTTCTCCCTCTCCCCTTGTGGGAGAGGGTGGACGCGATGCAAGGCATCGCGGACGGGTGAGGGGTCTGTCTCCGGGGATAGAGACCCCTCATCCGTCGCGGACTTTGTCCGCGACACCTTCTCCCACAAGGGGAGAAGGGAAGAAAGGTCTATCCAGACCCGTAGATGGGGTAACGGGCCGGCCGCCCGCTCGCTACGGCGCAATTTGGAAGCGCGCTCGCGAGCGGCCTGTTGGTTGGAAGGCGGTCGTCCCTCAAACTGATGGTGTTCAACGGAGTCGGGCAAGCCCGCTCCAAGCATCATTAAGGGACGACCATGTACCACTATGCAGGAATTGACGTGTCTTTGGAATGCTCGAGCGTTTGCCTTGTCGATGGGACAGGCAAGATTTTGCGCGAGACGAAGGTTGCGAGCGAGCCGGCGGCGCTGATCGCCTGGTTCCGGTCGCTGGGTCTGGTACTGGAACGGATCGGGCTGGAGGCAGGCCCCTTGTCGCAATGGCTGTATGCGGGTCTGCGAGACGCAGGGCTTGCGGTCGAGCTGCTGGAAACGCGGCACGTTCGCGAAGCCTTCAAGTCGATGCCGGTGAAGACGGACCGCAACGATGCCCGCCGGATCGCGCAGTTGATGCGGCTCGGCTGGTTCCGGCCGGTGCACTGCAAGTCGGTCGCGGCGGAGACCCGCGCCATCCTGACGGCGCGCAAGCTGCTGCAATCCAAGCTTCGCGATGTCGAGAACAGCCTGCGCGGCATACTTCGCGGTTTTGGCCTGAAGGTCGGTGCGACCACCGAGCGCACGTTCGCCGGACGCATCCGCGAGCTCGTGACCGGCCATCCCGGACTGGAGTTGGTCGCGGCGGCGCTGCTCCAAGCCCATGCGGTGCTGCTGCGGGAGTTCAAGAGCCTGGACAAGCACACCCAGAAGCTCGCCAGGACGCATCCATCCGCCAAGCTCCTGATGACAACGCCGTCCGTTGGTCCGATCGTGGCGCTCACCTATGCTGCGGCGATCGACGACCCGAAGCGCTTCCGCTCCTCGAAGGCCACGGGAGCCACTTTGGGCTCACCCCGAAGAAGTACCAGTCCGGTGAGACCGACTACACCGGCCGCATCAGCAAGATCGGGGATGCCTCCGTGCGCGAGGCACTCTACCAGGCAGCTCACGTCATGCTGACCAAGCCGGTCAAGAATTGCTCGGCATTGAAGAGCTGGGCGATGCGGATCGCCCGGCGCGCAGGCATGCGCAAGGCCAAGGTAGCGCTGGCTCGCAAGCTCGCCGTGATCCTGCATCGCATGCTCGCCGACACCAAACCGTTCAACCCGATGACCAAGGCCATCTAGCCAGGAGCAGCAATCGGTTCCGGGCGGGCCACGACACCAGGCTCTCCCCGAGCGAAGTCCCTCCGCTGGGACGATGGATCCGGTCAGGCCGCCATCCGGGAAGTGGCTCACGACCACGCAATCCGTAGATTGGCCGGCCGGCTCCTCAATGCACCCCATCAGGCGACGGCCTTCGCGCCGATCCCGTACAGAAGCAAGTGCCCGGCGAGTGGATGACGCGAAAAGGGATTGACTAACCAAGGCCCGTTACAGAAGCCCGGATGAAGCGCAAGCGAAATCCGGGGCCGGTCCGTCGTTCCGTCGCAGTCTATCCCGGATTACGCTTCGCTGCATCCGGGCTACGGCACTCCAATACGTCATGCCCGGGCTTGACCCGGGCATCCATCAATCTTCAGAAGTGTTTTTGAAGATGGATCGCCGGGTCAACTCCGGCGATGACACGTGTCGAGGAGGCCTACCCAGCCCCCACCTTCTTCTTGCGCCAGGCGAGATGCACGGCGCAGGTGCAGCCCTGCGGATGCGAGGCCAGCTCCGCGTCGTTGGCGGGCGTTGCGGCGGGCGCGATTGCCGATCCCTTGGCGCCGTCCTGCGAGGGGATGTAGTTCAAGACCGGCGCCAGCCAGCGCTCGATCTCGGCGACCGTCATGGCCTTGCGCGTGGCGTAGTCCTCGACCTGGTCGCGCTCGATCTTGCCGACGCCGAAGTAGAAGCTTTCGGGATGCGAGAAGTACAGGCCCGAGACCGACGAGCCCGGCCACATCGCAAAGCTCTCGGTCAGCTTCACGCCGGCGGTGTTCTCGGCATCGAGCAGCGCGAACAGCGTCAGCTTCTCGGTGTGGTCGGGCTGCGCCGGATAGCCCGGCGCCGGGCGGATGCCGTCATATTTCTCGAGGATCAGTTCGTCCGCCGACCAGGTCTCATCGGGCGCATAGGCCCAGAACTCCTTGCGCACGCGCTGGTGCATGCGTTCGGCGAAGGCTTCGGCCAGGCGATCGGCCAGCGCCTTGCACAGGATCGAGGAGTAGTCGTCATTGGCGTTCTTGAAGCGGTCGGCGACCGCATCCTCGCCGATCCCCGCGGTGACGACGAAGCCGCCGATATAGTCGGCGATGCCGGTTTCTTTCGGCGCGATGAAGTCGGACAGCGCGGCGTTGAAGCGGCCCTCGCGCTTCTCGAGCTGCTGGCGCAGCGTATGGAAGGTCGCGATCTTCTGCTTCCGCGTCTCGTCGGCATAGGCCTCGATGTCGTCGCCGACGGCGTTCGCCGGCCAGAAGCCGACGGTGGCGCGGGCGGTGAACCACTTCTCCTTGATGATGGTGTTCAGCATCTTGCGCGCGTCGGCATAGAGCGAGCGCGCGACCTCGCCGACCTTGGGGTCGTCGAGGATCGCCGGGAAGCGGCCGGTCAGCTCCCAGGTCTGGAAGAACGGCGTCCAGTCGATGTAGTCGGCGAGCTCGGCAAGATCGTAGGCGTCGAAGCTCTTCAGCCCGAAGAAGGCCGGCTTTTTCGGCGGCGCCGCCGCAAAATCGATCGCGACCTTGTTGGCGCGGGCCTCGCCAAGCTTCAGCCGCTTCTTGTCGGCCTGGGCGCGGAAATGCGCCGTCGAGATTTTTGCGTATTCGGCGCGTACCTCGGCGGCGTAGGCCTGCCTCTTCTCGGCCGACAGCAGCGAGGAGGCAACGCCGACGGCACGGCTCGCGTCATTGACGTGCACGACCGGGCCGCCCGGATAGTTCGGGTCGATCTTCACGGCGGTGTGCACGCGGCTCGTGGTGGCGCCGCCGATCAAAAGCGGCAGGTTCATGCCCTGCCGTTGCAACTCGCCGGCGAGGAAGCTCATCTCGTCGAGCGAGGGCGTGATCAGGCCGGACAGGCCGATGATGTCGGCGCCTTCGGCCTTCGCGGTCTCGATGATCTTGTTGGCAGGCACCATGACGCCGAGGTCGATGACCTCGAAATTGTTGCATTGGAGCACGATGCCGACGATGTTCTTGCCGATGTCGTGGACGTCGCCCTTCACCGTCGCGAGCACGATCTTGCCCGCGGCGTTGCGGCCGCCGGTGATGCCGTTGGCGAGATTGCGGGCCTTCTCCTCCTCCATGAACGGCATCAGATAGGCGACCGCCTGCTTCATCACGCGGGCCGACTTCACGACTTGCGGCAGGAACATCTTGCCGTCGCCGAACAGGTCGCCGACCACGTTCATGCCGGCCATCAGCGGCCCCTCGATGACGTCGAGCGGACGGGACGCGTTCTGGCGGGCGGCCTCGGTATCCTGCTCGATGAACTCGGTGATGCCGTGCACCAACGCGTGGGACAGCCGCTTCTCGACCGGCCATTCGCGCCAGGCGAGATCTTGCTCCTTGGTCTGCTTCTCCTTGCCGCGGAATTTCTCGGCCAGCGCCAGGAGCCGCTCGGAGGCGCCGGGATCGCGGTTGAGGATCACGTCCTCGCAGGTCTGGCGCAGCTCGGGGTCGATGTCGTCATAGACGATCATCTGCCCGGCATTGACGATGCCCATGTCCATGCCGGCATGGATCGCGTGATACAGGAACACCGAGTGCATCGCCTCTCGCACCGGCTCGTTGCCGCGGAACGAGAACGACAGGTTGGAGACGCCGCCGGAGATGTGGGCGCCCGGCAGGTTCGCCCGGATCCAGCGCGTCGCTTCGATGAAGTCGACGCCGTAATTGTTGTGCTCCTCGAGGCCGGTCGCGATCGCAAAAATATTCGGATCGAAGATGATGTCCTCGGGCGGGAAGTCGAGCCGGCCGACCAGGATGTCGTAGGCGCGCTTGCTGATCTCGGTCTTGCGCTTGAACGTGTCGGCCTGGCCGGTCTCGTCGAACGCCATCACCACCACGGCGGCGCCGTGGCGCTTGGCGACGGTCGCCTCATGGATGAACTTCTCCTCGCCTTCCTTAAGCGAGACCGAGTTCACGATCGGCTTGCCCTGGATGCATTTCAGGCCGGCCTCGATGACGTGGAATTTCGAGGAATCGACCATCACGGGCACGCGCGCGATGTCGGGCTCGGCGGCGACGAGGTTGAGGAACGTCACCATCGCCGCTTCGGAATCGAGCAGGCCCTCGTCCATGTTGACGTCGATGACCTGGGCGCCGTTCTCGACCTGGTCGCGCGCGACCTGCAGCGCGGCGGTGTAGTCGCCGGCGGTGATCAGCTTGCGGAAGCGCGCCGAGCCGGTGACGTTAGTGCGCTCGCCGACATTCACGAACGGGATCGCGTCGGTCAGCGTGAACGGCTCGAGGCCGGAGAGCCTGAGCCGCGGCGCGATCTCGGGCACCACGCGCGGCTTGTGCGGGGCGACCGCCTTGGCGATCGCCGCGATATGGTCGGGCGTGGTGCCGCAGCAGCCGCCGACGATGTTGACGAGGCCGGCGGCCGCGAATTCGCCGATCAGCCGCGCCATGTAGTCCGGCGTCTCGTCATACTGGCCGAATTCGTTGGGCAGGCCGGCGTTCGGGTATGCACACACGAGCGTGTCGGCGACGCGGCCGATATCGGCGATATGCGCGCGCAGATCCTCGGCGCCGAGCGCGCAGTTGAAGCCGATCGTGATCGGCCTTGCGTGCCGCACCGAATGCCAGAACGCCTCCGGCAACTGGCCGGAGAGCAGGCGGCCGGACTTGTCAGTGATGGTGCCGGAAATCATCACGGGCACGTCGATGCCGCGCTCCTCGATGATCTCGGAAATCGCGTACAGCGCCGCCTTGGCGTTCAGCGTGTCGAAGATGGTCTCGACCAGCAGCAGATCGGCGCCGCCGTCGAGCAGGCCCTTGGCCTGTTCGCCATAGGCCTTGCGCAGATCGTCGAAGGTCACCGCGCGATAGCCGGGATTGGAAACGTCGGGCGAGATCGAGGCGGTGCGGTTGGTCGGGCCGAGTGCGCCGGCGACAAAGCGCGGCTTGCCGTCCTCGGCGCTCACCCGCTCGGCGGCGGTGCGCGCCAGCCGGGCGCCCTGCAGGTTCAGCTCATAGGCGAGGTCCGACATGTCGTAGTCGGCCTGCGCGATCGAGGTCGAGGAGAAGGTGTTGGTCGCGACGATGTCGGCACCGGCGCGCAGATATGCGGCGTGGATGTCCGTGATCGCATCGGGCTGGGTCAGGATCAGTAGATCGTTGTTGCCCTTGATGTCGCGGTGGAAGTCCGCAAACCGCGCGCCGCGGAAGGCGGCTTCGTCGAACTGCAGGCCCTGGATCATCGTGCCCATGGCGCCGTCGAGCACCAGGATGCGCTCGCGGGCAGCCGCGAGCAAAGCGTTACGCTTGGGGGAAACGGGAACGGACATGTGTCAGGCAGCTTTCTGGGCACCGTTCGGCCGGATGCCGAGCAGGTGGCTGATCGCGAACACGAGGTCCGCGCGGTTCATGGTGTAGAAGTGGAAGGTGTCGACGCCGTGCTTGAACAGCTTCTGCACTTGGCCGGCGGCGACGGTGGCGGCAACCAGCTTGCGAGTCTCGGCGTCGTTGTCGAGGCCCTCGAACTTCTCGGCGAGCCAGTCCGGCACGCTGGTGCCGGCGCGCGTCACGAAATTGCGCGCCTGCTTGAAATTGTGCATCGGCATGATGCCCGGCACGATCGGAATCTCGATGCCGCGCGCGCGCACCCGGTCGACATAGCGGTGGTAGAGGTCGTTGTCGAAGAACACCTGGGTGATCGCGCGCGTCGCGCCGGCGTCGACCTTGGCCTTCAGCGTGTCGATGTCGGCGTCGAAATCCTTCGCTTCCGGATGCTTCTCGGGATAGGCGGACACCGAGATCTCGATGTCGGCGTGGCGCCTCTTGATCCCGGTGACGAGTTCGGCCGAACTCTGGTAGCCGTCCGGATGGGTGAAGTAGGGCGTGCCGATGCCGCCGGGCGGATCGCCGCGCAGCGCGACGATGTGACGGACGCCGACCTCATGATAGCGGTCGACGATGTCGTCGATCTCGCCGCGCGAGGCGCTGACGCAGGTCAGATGCGCGGCCGGCAGCAGATCGGTCTCGCGCAGGATGCGGGTGATGGTCGAATGGGTGCGCTCGCGGGTCGAGCCGCCGGCGCCGTAGGTGACCGAGACGAAGTTCGGCGTCAGCGGCGCCAGGCGATTGATGGTCTCCCAGAGATTGCGCTCCATCTCCTCGGTCTTCGGCGGGAAGAACTCGAAGGAGATTTTCGGCGCTTTGGGCGCACGTGGTGCGTTCGGCACGGAGGAAATGGTCTCGGTCATGATACGCAAAGGCTCCGCAACTGGAGGGCAGACATCCGGCCTGGATATGAAGGCCCCAAGATAAGCCAAACGCGTCGGATCAAACAGCCCATCGGATATGGGAAATTGCCCATTCAAGGCGCGGATTCGGCAAAAATTGACTATCTGGAACGTTCGGTGGGCAGTCGTCGACTTCGCCGAAAATGACATTAAAATATTGAAAAATATAAATAAAGAAAATGGCTTGCAATTGATTGGAGAGCGAAATCGATTGTGGGTAGCGTGGTACAATGATGAATCATTGCGTATCGTCCCAAAGCCGACGGCTGCCGGCGCCGGCGTTCCGCCGCGGGACTGGTCTGCGCGGCCGGGGCCTTTGTCGCCTCGTGGCGCCACACTAGGTTGACGGCCATGATTCCGCTCTCCGTCCTCGACCTGTCCGTCGTCACCACCGGCACCAGGCCGGCCGCTGCGCTCCGCAACAGCATCGATCTGGCGCGCCATGTCGATGGCCTTGGCTACGTCCGCTACTGGCTCGCCGAGCACCACAACCTCGCTTCAGTCGCGAGCCCGGCGCCTGATCTGATGATCGGGCAGATCGCGGCGGTGACGGAGCATATCCGTGTCGGTTCCGGCGGCGTGATGCTGCCCAACCACGCGCCGCTGGTCGTCGCCGAGCGCTTCAAGATGCTGGAGGCGCTGTTTCCCGGCCGCATCGATCTCGGCCTCGGCCGCGCGCCCGGCACCGACGGCGCCACCGCCTACGCACTGCGCAGCCGGCTCGATCGCCGCGAAGGCGATGATTTCCTCGAGCGGCTGCACGAGCTGACCTTGTGGGAGACGCGCGATTTCCCGCCCGGCCATCCCTACAACAATGTGGTGGCGATGCCGGATGATTCGCCGCTGCCGCCGATCTGGTTGCTCGGCTCGAGCGACTATTCCGCCGAACTCGCGGCCCAGGTCGGGATGGGCTTTGCATTCGCGCATCATTTTGCCACTCACGATGCAATTGCGGCGATGACGAACTACCGCGCGCATTTCAAGCCGTCGGGCTGGCGTGCGACGCCGCAGGCGATTCTGGCGGTTGCGGTTGTTGCGGCGGAGACCGACGCTGGAGCCGAGCGGCTTGCGCTGTCGATGGATCTCAACCGGCTGCGCCGCGACCGCGGCCAGTATCTGCCGCTGCCGAGCGTCGAGGAGGCAGAGGCCTATCCCTATACCGACGCCGAGCGCGCCTCGATCGCGCGCAACCGCGCCCGCCTCTTCGTCGGCAGCCCCGCAACCGTGATGACGAAGCTGGAGCCGCTGATCGCGGCGACCCTGGCCGACGAGCTGATGGTGATATCAGCGGTCTACGACCATGCCGCGCGGAAGAAGTCGTACAGCCTGCTCGCCGAGGCGTTCGGGCTTGCCAAGACGGCGGCGGCTTGACCCCGTCATTCCGGGGCGATGCGCAGCATCGAACCCGGAATCTCGAGATTCCGGGTTCACGCTTCGCGTGCCCCGGAATGACTGCGTCAATCCTGCGTCTCGCTGAAAGTCGCGCGGAACGGATGGCCGGGATAGACGCCGACGATGCGGAATTCGCGCGAGAAGAATTTCAATTCCTCGATCGCGAACGCGAGGCCGCGCTCATCGGGGTGACCGTCGACATCGGCATAGAATTGCGTGGCGAAGAAATTGCCGTCGACCATGTAGCTTTCGAGCTTGGTCATGTTGACGCCGTTGGTGGCAAAGCCGCCCAGCGCCTTGTACAGCGCGGCGGGCAAATTGCGCACCCGGAACACGAAAGTCGTGACCAGCGGCCCCGAACCCTGCGTGGCCCACTTGGCCTCGCGCGCCAGCACCACGAAGCGGGTGGTGTTGTGGGCCTCGTCCTCGATGTCCTCGGCGAGAATGTCGAGACCGTAGATGTCGGCGGCGAGGCGGGAGGCGATCGCCGCCACGCTCTTGTCGCCGCGCTCGGAGATGTCGCGGGCGCTGCCGGCGGTGTCGGCGGCGACGATCGGCTTGATGCCGAGCTTGCGGATGACGCGGCGGCACTGGCCGAGCGCGTGGACATGGCTCTCCACACTCTTGATGTCGGCGAGCTTGGTGCCCTTGATCGCCATCAGCTGGTGGCGGATCGGCAAGAACCATTCGCCGACGATGAACAGGCCCGAGGCGGGCAACAGATGATGGATGTCGGCGACGCGGCCGGCGACCGAATTCTCGATCGGGATCATGCCGAGATCGGCCTCGCCCGAGGAAATCGCGGCCAGCGCGTCCTCGAAGGTCGGGCAGGGCATCGGCTCGGCATCGGGATAGGCCTCGACGATCGCGATATGGGAATTGGCGCCAGGCTCGCCCTGGAACGCGATTTTCAGCTTCTTGGTCATGGGTGGCCTTTTACCAGCCGGTCAGGCTTTGGAAAGTATTCTGCGGGCGGTTTCGAGATCGGCCGGGGTGTCGACGCCGCGCGGGACGGTATCGACGATGGTGACGTCGATCCGCATCCCGGCCTCCAGCGCGCGGAGTTGCTCGAGCTTTTCCTGCTGCTCCAGCGGCGAGGGCGGCAGCGCCACGAACCGCTCCAGCGCGGCGCGGCGGTAGGCGTAGAGGCCGATATGATGGTAGCGCGGCCCGTCGCCATAAGGCGCGGTGGCGCGGGTGAAATACAGCGCGCGCAACCGGTTCGGCCCGATCGGCGAGCCGACTGCCTTGACGACGCTGGGGGCCTGATCCTCCTCCTCGGTATGGATGCGCGAGGCCAGGGTCGAGATGTCGACTGCGGGATCGTCGAGCGCCGGCATCACGCTGCGGATGGTCTCGGGGCTGATGGTCGGGAAATCGCCCTGCAGATTGACCACGATCTCGGCATGGCCGTCGGGGTCGAGGGTCGTCATCGCTTCATAAATCCGGTCCGAGCCGGACGGATGGTCGGGACGGGTCATTACGACCTCGCCGCCCGCAGCCTTCACCGCTGCAGCGATCTCGGCCGTGTCGGTCGCAACCGCAACCCGGCCGATGCCCGCCGCCTCGGCCCGCCGCAGCACATGGACGATCATCGGCACGCCGGCGATCTCGAGCAGCGGCTTTCCCGGAAGGCGAGTGGCGGCCATGCGGGCCGGAATCAGCACCAGGGTACGGGGTTGGGTCATTCGTGTCGGAGCCCGTCCGGCCTGCGGAAATTGCCGGGGAGGAGGTTGAATTCGGCGCGTTTATACGGGTTGCCAGAGCGCGGGCAAACCGATATCTCAACCCTGCTTGGGGCGGTGCGATAAGGCCGATTCCCAGGTCTTTCCCCGCGGCCGTATTCCCGGCCTGAAGTCGACATTCAAGGCCCGGAGCCTGACCCAAAATGGACTCCTTCGAACTCAACAAAATCCTCGGTGCGGTTCTCGGCACCTGCATCGTCGTCCTGGTGATGAGCTTTGCCGCCAGCGCGAAATTCGCGCCGAAGCTGCCGGAGAAGCCGGGTTTTGAGATCGCTGTGAAGGAAGAGTCCCATGGCGGTGGCGGCGAGGCCGCTGCGGCCGCATCCGAGCCGATCGAGAAGCTGCTGCAGACCGCTTCCGTCGAGAAGGGCGCGGCGGCCGCCAAGAAGTGCCAGGCCTGCCACACCTTCGAGAAGGGCGGTCCCAACCGCGTCGGTCCGAACCTGTTCGGCGTCGTCGGCGAGAAGAAGGGCGAGGGCCGTGGCTTCAATTTCTCGGCCGCGATGAAGGGCAAGGGCGGCGAATGGTCGTTCGACGACCTCAACAAGTTCCTGACCAACCCTAAAGGCTTCATCCCGGGCACCGCGATGGGCTTTGCCGGCGTGCCGAAGGACAGCGAGCGCGCCGACATCATCGCCTATCTGAATTCGAACTCGGAGCACCCGGCTCCGCTCCCGACCGCCTCGAAGTAACGATTTGCTTCGCGCAAGCATGCGGATGAAACGGCCAGGCAATGCCTGGCCGTTTTCGCATGGGGAATCCGCTGTCGCGGGGTTGTTATCGGGACGTTTCGCCGCACCGATATTGTTCCCGGGCCAATATCATGAGGAAAAAGCAACGTAATTTGTCGAACCGTTGCCTTATATTGGGTCCCATGTAAGCGGGGCCGCAAGCAGGAAGACCGAATTTGGCGATCACCCGACGACACCTCCTTCAAGGCAGCGCACTGGCGGCAATGGCTCCGGCGCTCGGACTCACCCCCGGCCTGTCGGCGATCACGCCGGCCTTCGCCGACGAAGCCCCCAACGGGCTGAAATGGCGGCACGGCCTCTCGACCTACGGCGAAATCAAATATCCCGCCGACTTCAAGCGCTACGACTACGTCAAGCCGGACGCGCCGAAGGGCGGCGTGGTGCGGCTGTTCCAGCCCGGCACCTATGACAGCTTCAACCTGGTCGTTGCGGGGTTGAAGGGCACGGTCGCCTCTTCCGTCACCCGCATCTACGATTCGCTGATGGAGGCCTCGCTCGACGAGCCCGATACGTATTACGGCGAACTCGCCGAGGCGGCAGCCTTCCCCGACGATTTCTCCTACGTGATCTACCGCCTGCGGCCCGGCTCACGCTGGCACGACGGCAAGCCGGTCACGCCGGAGGACGTGATCTTCTCGTTCGAGGCGTGGAAGGCGAACAGCCCGATGTTCAGCGCCTACTACCGGCACATCGAAAAGGCCGAGAAGGTCGGCGATCGCGACATCAAGTTCACCTTCGACAGCCCGGGCAACCGCGAGCTGCCGATGATCACCGGTCAGCTCGTCATCCTGCCCAAGCATTGGTGGGAAGGCACCGACGCGCAGGGCAAGAAGCGTGACATCACCGCGAGCACGCTGGAGCCGCCGCTTGGCTCGGGTCCCTACCGGATCAAGGAGTTCGTTGCCGGACGATCGGTGGTGCTCGAGCGCGTCAAGGACTACTGGGGCAAGGATATTCCGATCGCGATCGGACAGAACAATTTCGACGAGCTGCGCTACGAATATTTCCGCGACGACACCGTCGCGCGCGAGGCGCTGAAGGCCGACCAGTTCGATTGGTACGGCGAGCGCAGCGCGAAGGAGTGGGCGTCGGCCTACGACGTTCCGCCGGTGCGTGAGAAACGGCTGCTCAAGGAGCTCTTCACCGTCCGCAATCAAGGCCGGATGCAGGGCTGGGTGTTCAACCTGAGGCGCCCGAAATTCGCCGACCCCAGGCTGCGCCGCGCCTTCAACTATGCGTTCGATTTCGAAGAGATGAACCGCGTGCTTTCGACCGGCGACTATCATCGCGATTCAAGCTATTTCGACGGCATCCCCGATTTGATGGCGACCGGCCTGCCGGAGGGCAAGGAGCTCGAGATCCTGGAGACGCTACGCGACAAGGTGCCGCCGGAAGTCTTCACGGCGCCCTACAAGGATCCGGTCGGAGGCACGCCGGAAAACGTGCGCGCCAATCTGCGCGAGGCGACGCGGCTGTTGAAGGAAGCCGGCTTCGAGATCCGCGACCGCAAACTGGTGGATTCCTCAGGCCAGCCGTTCACAGTCGAGATCCTCGGCAATAGTGGCGATTCCGGCATGGAGCGGATCGCACTGTTCTACAAGCCGAGCCTGGAGCGCCTCGGCATCACCGTCAACCTGCGCGCCGTCGACACCGTGCAGTACCAGAACCGGGTGCGCGATTTCGATTTCGAGATGGTCACCCAGGTGTGGGGACAATCGATCTCTCCCGGCAACGAGCAACGCGACAATTTCGGCTCACAGGCTGCCGATCGTCCGGGCTCGAACAATCTCCCCGGCATCAAGAATCCGGCCGTCGACGCCATCATCGAGCGCATCATCTTCGCCAACAGCCGCGCCGATCAGATCGCCGCCGCCAAGGCGCTGGATCGGGTCTTGCTCTGGAACTTCTATTGCGTTCCACACTTCAATTACGACAAGCAGCGCTATGTCTATTGGGATCGCTTCAGCCATCCCGACCCGCTGCCGAAATACGCTGTTTCGGGATTCCCAAATCTTTGGTGGTACGACGCCGACAAGGCGGCCAAGCTCAAGCGTTCATAAAACTCAAGGATTCGCGCATGGCGCTATTCTCCCGTCGGCACGCACTCGGCCTCGGCATCGGTGCGTTGAGTGCTGCAGGCTTGCGTGCTGCGCCGGCAGTGGCCGACAACGGAACCGAGATGCACGGCATGTCGGTGTTCGGCGACCTGAAATATCCGGCGGATTTCAAGATCTTCGACTACGTCAATCCGAAGGCGCCGAAGGGCGGGGCGTTCTCAATGATCCCTTCGACCCGTGCCTACAACCAGTCCTTCTTTACGTTCAGTTCGTTCAACGCGTTCATCCTCAAGGGTGAAGGCGCGAAGGGCATGGAGATGACCTTCGATTCGTTGATGGCACGCGCGGGTGATGAGCCTGACGCGATGTACGGCCTGGCCGCAAGATCGGTCTCGATTTCTCCCGACAAGCTCACCTACCGCTTCACGATGCGGCCCGAGGCTCGCTTTCACGACGGCTCGAAGCTGACTGCGCAGGATGTCGCGTTCTCGCTCAATACGCTGAAGGAGAAGGGGCATCCGTTGATCGTGGTGCAACTGCGCGATTTCGTGAAGGCCGAGGCGGCCGACGACGGCACCGTGATCGTGACCTTCGCGCCTAATCGCGCGCGCGACGTGCCGCTTTATGTTGCGGGTCTGCCGATCTTCTCGAAGGCCTATTACGCGAAGCGGCAGTTTGATGAGTCCACGCTCGAAGTTCCGCTGGGCTCCGGGCCGTACATGGTCGGCAAGTTCGAGGTCAATCGTTACGTCGAGTATAACCGCCTCAAGGATTGGTGGGCAGCCGACTTGCCGGTCAATCGCGGCAGTTACAATTTCGACACCGTGCGCTACGAGTTCTACCGTGATCGCGATGTCGCGTTCGAAGGCTTCACAGGCAAAAATTATCTGTTTCGCGAGGAATTCACGTCCCGTGTCTGGGCGACGCGGTACGATTTCCCGGCTATCAAGGACGGGCGGGTCAAGCGCGAGACATTGCCGGACGAAACACCGTCCGGTGGGCAGGGTTGGTTCATTAACACCCGTCTCGACAAGTTCAAAGACCCGCGCGTTCGCGAAGCGCTAATCTATGCCTTCGATTTCGAATGGACCAACAAGACCATCATGTACGACGCTTACGCGCGCAGCGTCTCGCCTTTCCAGAATTCGGACATGGTGGCTAGTGGACTACCTTCGCCCGAGGAATTGAAACTGCTCGAACCATTCCGCGGCCAAGTGCCGGATGAGGTGTTCGGCGAGCCCTTTGTGCCGCCGGTGTCGGATGGATCGGGACAGGACCGCGCACTGCTGCGAAAGGCGACGCAGTTGCTCAACGATGCAGGATGCGTCGTCAAGGATGGCAAGCGGCGATTGCCTAACGGCGACCCGCTTACGATCGAGTTCCTGCTAGATGAGCCGACTTTCCAGCCGCATCACGCCAGCTTCATCAAGAATCTCAAGCCGCTTGGCATCGATGCCAACATCAGGCAGATCGACGCAGTGCAGTATCGTGCGCGTGTTGAGGCTTTCGATTTTGAGGTGACGACCCAGCGTATATCCATGTCGGCGACGCCGGGTGACAGCCTGAGGCCTTACTTCTCGTCCCAGGCTGCGACCACCAAGGGCTCCTACAATCTGGCGGGCGTTGCCAACCCGGCGATCGACGCATTGATCGAAAAAGCTATCGCTGCCGAGACGCGGGCGGACTTAACCTTTGCCTGCCGCGCGCTCGATCGCGTCTTCCGTGCCGGCCGCTATTGGGTGCCACAATGGTATTCTAACAAGCACCGTGTCGCCTATTGGGACCAGTTCGGGCATCCGGAGAAGCCGGCGAAATATGCGGGCGTCGGCGCCCCGGAGAACTGGTGGTATGATGCGGCCAAGGCCACGAAGCTCGAGCAGGCGAAGTAGCCGATGAGCGCCTATATCGCCCGACGTATCTTCCTGATGCTGCCGACGCTGCTTGGCATCCTGTTCGTCTCCTTCGTGGTCGTGCAGTTTGCTCCCGGCGGTCCGGTCGAGCGCGTCATCGCGCAGATCAACGGCGCCGACACCGGCGGCACATCGCGCGTGTCGGGAGGCGGCGGCGATTTCGGCGCGCAGCGCGGCCAGGGCGCGGGCGCAAGCGCGGCCATCAATTCGAAATACCGCGGCGCGCAGGGGCTCGACCCGGATTTCATCAAGAAGCTCGAGGTGCAGTTCGGCTTCGACAAGCCGGCGCCCGAGCGGTTCGCGTTGATGGTCTGGAATTTCGCGCGGTTCGATTTCGGCAACAGCTATTTCCGCAGTGTCAGCGTGCTGCAGTTGATCAAGGAGAAGCTGCCGGTCTCGATGTCGCTCGGCATCTGGATGACGCTGCTGACCTATCTTATCTCGATCCCGCTCGGCATCCGCAAGGCGGTACAGGACGGCTCGCGGTTCGATACCTGGACCTCGGCGGTGATCATCATCGGCTTTGCGATCCCGGGCTTCCTGTTCGCGATCCTCCTGATCGTGCTGTTTGCCGGCGGCTCGTTCCTCAACATCTTCCCGCTGCGCGGCCTGACCTCGGACGGCTGGTCGCAATTCCCCTGGTACTGGAAGATTATTGACTATTTCTGGCACCTGACGCTGCCGCTGGTGTCGATGGCGCTCGGCGCCTTCGCCACCATGACCCTGCTGACCAAGAATTCGTTTCTCGACGAGATACGCAAGCAATATGTGATGACCGCGCGCGCCAAGGGTTGCAGCGAGCGCCAGGTGCTGTACGGCCACATCTTCCGCAACGCCATGCTGATCGTGATCGCAGGCTTCCCGGGCGCGTTCATTCACGCGTTCTTCTCCGGCTCGCTCTTGATCGAAACCATCTTCTCGCTCGACGGGCTCGGCCTGCTTGGCTTCGAGAGCGTGTTGAATCGCGACTATCCGGTGGTGTTCGGGACGTTGTTCATCTTCTCGCTGGTCGGACTGGTGGTCAATCTGCTCTCCGATCTCGCCTATATGTGGATCGATCCCAGGATCGACTTCGAAGCGCGGGAGGTCTGATGACGATGCTCGCGCCCCAGCCGGTCGAGACCACGACGCAATCGCCGCTCGGCGAAACGGTGCCCGCCACGCACCACGCCTTTTCGCCGTCGCCGCTGAACAGGCGACGCTGGCAGAACTTCAAGGCCAATCGCCGCGGCTACTGGTCGTTCTGGATCTTCCTCGTGCTGTTCGTGGCGTCGCTGTTTGCCAATTTCATCGCCAACGACAAGCCGCTGGTCGTCAAATATGACGGCCGTCTCTACTGGCCGGTGGTGTTCACCTATGCCGAGACCACATTCGGCGGCGACTTCGAGACCGCGGCCGATTATCGCGATCCCTACCTGCAGAAGCAGATCGCCGCCAAGGGCGGCAGCATGATCTGGCCGCCGATCCGCTACTCCTACGACAGCCGCAACCTAGACCCGCCGACGGCGGTGCCGTCGAAGCCGACCTGGCTCTTGACCGAAGAGCAGTGCAAGGACGTGGTCAAGCGCAAGGGCCTGACCGGCTGCCGCGACCTCGAATACAACTGGCTCGGCACCGACGATCAGGGCCGCGACGTGGTCGCGCGGCTGATCTACGGCTTCCGCATCTCGGTGCTGTTCGGCCTGACGCTGACCATCCTGTCCTCGATCATCGGCATCGCCGCGGGCGGCGTGCAGGGCTATTTCGGCGGCTGGACCGATCTCATCTTCCAGCGGCTGATCGAGATCTGGACCGCGATCCCCTCGCTCTATCTGCTGCTGATCATCTCGGCGGTGCTGCCGCCGGGCTTCTTCATCCTGCTCGGCATCCTCCTGCTATTCTCCTGGGTCTCGCTGGTCGGGCTGGTGCGCGCCGAGTTCCTGCGCGGCCGCAATTTCGAATACATCCAGGCGGCGCGCGCGCTCGGCGTCTCCAACGGCGTGATCATGTTCCGCCATCTGCTGCCGAACGCGATGGTCGCGACCATGACCTTCCTGCCCTTCATCGTCTCGTCCTCGGTGATGACGCTGACGGCGCTGGATTTCCTCGGCTTCGGCCTGCCGCCCGGCTCGCCCTCGCTCGGCGAGTTGCTGTCGCAGGGCAAGGCCAACGTGCAGGCGCCGTGGCTCGGCCTCACCGGCTTCTTCTCGGTCGCGATCATGCTGTCGCTGCTGATCTTCATCGGCGAAGCCGCGCGCGACGCCTTCGATCCACGCAAGACGTTCTCGAAGGGCTGAGGCATGGACGCGATCAACCAGCCTTTGCTCGATGTCCGCGACCTCTCGGTCGCCTTCGGCCGCGCGCTTGCGGTCGACGGCATCTCGTTCTCGATCAAGCGCGGCGAGTGCGTCGCGCTGGTCGGCGAATCCGGCTCGGGAAAATCCGTCAGCGCGCTGTCGGTGCTGAAGCTGCTGCCCTATCCGACGGCCTCGCATCCCTCAGGCGCGATCCGCTTCCGCGGCCGCGACCTCCTGACCGCGTCCGATCAGCAGATGCGCGAGGTTCGCGGCAACGACATCTCGATCATCTTCCAGGAGCCGATGACCTCGCTCAATCCGCTCCAGACCATCGAGACCCAGATCGGCGAGATCCTGTCCCTGCACAGGGGCGTCAGTGGCGCGGCGGCACGGGCGCGGACGCTGGAGCTATTGGGCCAGGTCGGCATCCCCGAGCCGGAGACCCGGCTCAAGAGCTATCCGCACCAATTGTCCGGCGGCCAGCGCCAACGCGTGATGATCGCGATGGCGCTCGCCAACGAGCCCGATCTGTTGATCGCGGACGAGCCGACCACCGCGCTCGACGTCACCGTGCAGGCGCAGATCCTGGCGCTGCTGGCCGAGATCCGCGCGCGGCTCGGCATGAGCCTGTTGTTCATCACCCACGATCTCGGCATCGTCCGCCGCATCGCCGACACGGTCTGCGTGATGAACAACGGCAAGATCGTCGAGCAGGGGCCGGTCGAGCAGGTCTTCACCGCGCCGAAGCACGCCTATACCCAAGCGCTGCTCGCGGCCGAGCCGAAGCCCGATCCGGCGCCGCCGCAGCCGGGCGCAGCGGTCGTGATGTCGGCGGACAATCTCAAGGTCTGGTTTCCGATCAAGCGCGGGCTGTTGCGCTCGACCGTCGGCCACATCAAGGCGGTCGATGGCGTCAGCCTCGCGGTGCGCAAGGGCGAGACGCTCGGCGTGGTCGGCGAATCCGGCTCCGGCAAGACCACACTCGGGCTCGCGCTGCTCCGGCTGATTTCGTCCGATGGTCCGATCGTTTTCCTCGGCAACGACATCCAGGGTCTGCGCTTCAAGCAGATGCGGCCGTTCCGCCGCGACATGCAGATCGTGTTCCAGGACCCGTTCGGCTCGCTCAGCCCGCGCATGTCGGTGGCCGACATCATTGCCGAGGGCCTTGAGGTGCACCAGAAGCAGCTGTCGCGCGAGGAGCGCGAGGCGCGGGTGATCAAGGCAATGAAGGATGTCGGGCTCGATCCGGACTGGCGCTTCCGCTATCCGCACGAATTCTCCGGCGGCCAGCGCCAGCGCATCTCGATCGCGCGCGCGGTCGTGCTGGAGCCGAACTTCATCGTGCTGGACGAGCCGACCAGCGCGCTCGACATGCTGCTGCAGGCTCAGATGGTCGACCTGTTGCGCGACCTGCAGCGCAAGCGCGATCTCACCTACATGTTCATCTCGCACGATCTGCGCGTGGTCGCCTCGCTGGCGAGCCATCTGATCGTGATGAAATCGGGCAAGGTGGAGGAGGAGGGACCGGCCTCTGAGCTGTTCAAGAATCCGAAGAGCGACTACACCCGCGCGCTGTTCGCCGCCGCGTTCCGCATCGAAGCGGCCGGCGACGGGGCGGTAGCGACGTAGCTATCCTCGTCGTTCCACGTCATCCCCGCGCAACGGCTTTGCCGTTGTCGCTGGAGGTGCGAGCCTTGCGGCGCAATTGCGCCGCTGGGCGAGCCTCGAAGGGTGGCGTGGCCGGACTGGGGCCGTCCATCCTTCGAGACGCGCTTCGCGCTCCTCAGGATGACGGGAATGTATATTGCTCAAAGCCGCTTGATCGCCAGGACTTCGCTGCCGGCGGTCTTGATCCGCGCGATCGCAGCCTGCGTGTTCTCCACCACCGTTGCCATGTGATGCGCGTTGGCGTGCACGATCGTTGTCGCGTCGCGCACGATGGCGACATGGCCCTTCCAGAACATCAGGTCGCCGCGCTGCAGCTGCTTGGATTCCGCGACCGTCAATTCGCGGCCGAGGCCTTCCTGCTGCATGTCGCTGTCGCGCGGGCAGCCGGTGCCGGCGGCGGTCAGCGCGATCTGCACCAGGCCAGAGCAATCGATCCCGAGGCTCGATTTGCCGCCCCACAGATAGGGTGAGCCGACGAATTGCTCGGCGATCGCAACGAAATCACCTGCCATCGTGTCGAGCGGCGCGAGATGCCGGCGTGGCAGATGCCAGCCCTCGCGGGTCACCGCGAACGCACCGTCCTCGCGGACGATGGCGAGCTTTGTCCCCATCGCCAGTGCCTCGACCGGCGGCAGCTTGATCGACGGGCCCGGAAACGCGAGCGTGCGCAGCGCCGTCACCTTGTGCGTCGGCGCGGCGCCGGGCTTGGCCAGCGCGGCCTCGGGAATCCAGCCGACATAGCCGTCATCGGCGAGCTGGCCCCAGGCCCAGCCTTCGCCGTTGCGATCGTACACCGTGACGCGCTCGCCCCGGAGCGCCTGCGTCATCTGTTCGGCATCGCTCGCCGGCGCCTGGCGTAGCGGCGCGATGGCGTCGCCGACCTCGAGCACTTCGCCTTCGACGAAGCGCAACGCCTGGACCTTGCCCTCCAGATACTTCGCCGCGAGGTCGTCGCGGGCCGGTGTCAGACGGGGGTCATGCATAGCGCTGGCTCAGCAATTTGTAGATCGCGCGCGCCGCCTGGCACTCGCCGCCTTCGGGACGGCCGGGCTTTGCCGACGGCGTCCAGCCGTAGATGTCGACGTGCAGCCAGCTCCTCGCGTGCTCGACGAAGCGCTGCAGGAACAGCGCGCAGGTGATCGAGCCCGCGAAACCGCCTGACGGTGCGTTGGTGATGTCGGCGGTCTTGGAGTCGAGCCAGGCGTCGTAGGCCGGCCACAGCGGCATCCGCCAGAGCGGGTCGTTCTCGCTCTTCGCACAAGATGCGACGTCGCCGGCGAGCGCCTCGTCATTGGTGTAGAACGGCGGCAGATCCGGGCCCAGCGCCACCCGCGCGGCGCCGGTCAGCGTGCCCAGATCGACCAAAAGATCGGGCGTCTCCTCGTCGGCGAGCGCCAGCGCGTCGGCGAGCACCAGCCGCCCTTCGGCGTCGGTGTTGCCGATCTCGACGGTGATGCCCTTGCGCGACTTGAAGATGTCGAGCGGGCGGAACGAGTTGCCGGCAACTGCGTTCTCGACCGCCGGGATCAGCACGCGCAGCCGCAGCTTGAGCTTCGCGTCCATCACCATCTGGGCCAGCGCCAGCACGTTGGCGGCGCCGCCCATGTCCTTCTTCATGATGAGCATGCCGCTCGAAGGCTTGAGATCGAGCCCGCCGGTGTCGAAGCAGACACCCTTGCCGACCAGCGTCACCTTCGGATGGGCGGGGTCGCCCCAGCTCAGCTCGATCAATCGCGGCGACCGCGTCGACGCCATGCCGACGGCGTGGATCAGCGGGAAGTTCTGGGCGAGCTCGTCGCCGTCGATGCAATTGAAGGCAGCGCCGAACCGCGTCGCGAGGTCGCGCGCCACCTCAGCGAGCTCGGCCGGTCCCATGTCGTTGGACGGCGTGTTGATGAGATCGCGCGCCAGCGCCGCGGCATCCGCCATCCGGGTGATCTCCGCCGTGTCGACGCCGTCGGGCGGCACCAGCCGGACTTCGGGAGCCTTGTTGGTGCGATACCGGCCGAAGCGGTAGCAGCCGAGCGCGAAGGCGAGCGCGGCAAGTCTGGTGTCGTGCGGCGCATTGGCGAAGCGGTAGACGCCGGGCGGCAGCAGGCCGGGCAGGGCGCCGGGCCGGAACGGATCGCGCGCCTTGTGGTCGTCGTCCTCGAGACCGAACAGCACCTGCGCGATGCCGCCGTCTGCCGCCGGCAGGACGAGCAATTTTCCCGCCTTGGCCACGAAGCCATTGGCCGCCGCGAACTGGCGCGCCGGCGCCGGCAGCTCGCCCTGAATCGCATCCCATGTCGCCTTGGTGACGAAGGTGATCGGCGTGGCGGCGGTCGTGGCGGTCTCGAACACGGATGGCATGCGGCTCTCGGTTCTGGCGTCGTTGGTGGGCTACTACACGCCTTTCGCCACGGATGGTAGCGCGCCAACGGTTCACGCGCCGTGCAGGCCGGAACCGGAGCGTCGGCTGCCGGCGCCGCCAGTTAACCAGACGTTAGGGTTAACAGTCTATTGCTGGCACGCTCGGCTGGAACCGTTCGCCCGATTTCGTGAGTCACAGTGCCATGTGTCGACAGTCCAATCTGACCCGGCATCTTGCTTCCGCAGCCCTTCTGGCGGTCCTGGCCGCAGGGCTTGGCGGTTGCCAGACCATGTCCGACGTGGCGGGATCGATCACGTCGCGGTCCGATCCCACGCCCGATGATCCGCGCCGGGCCGTCGATGCCTATGGCGAGCGCTATCGCAAGAATCCCAAGGATGTCGCTGCCGCGGTCGCCTACGGCCAGGCCCTGCGCATGACCGGCCAGCGCTCGCAGGCCTGCGCCGTGCTCGAGCAGGCCACGATCGCCAACCCCGGCAACAAGGCGCTGCTCGCCGCCTATGGCCGCGCGCTGGCCGACAACGGCAATTCGCAGGCTGCATTCGACGTGCTGAGCCGCGCGCACAGCCCGGACAATCCGGACTGGCGGATCCTGTCCGTGCAGGGCACCACGCTCGACAAGATGAACCGGCACGAGGAGGCGCGGCGCTATTACGCCAGTGCGCTCAGGCTGGCTCCGGACGAGCCGTCGGTGCTGTCCAATCTAGGCTTGTCCTACATGCTGACCAAGGATTTGCCGAAAGCGGAAGAGACGCTGCGCCAGGCCTACGCCAGCGCTCGCGCCGACACCCGGATCCGGCAGAACCTTGCGCTGGTCGTCGGCCTGCAGGGCCGCTTCGCGGAGGCGGAAACGATCGTCAAGGCCGACCTGCCGTCGGATGAGGCCGCGGCCAACGTCGCTTATCTCCGCGACATGCTGAACCGCAAGGACGGCCCGCGGACCGCGTCGCGTGCGGCGCCGGTCGTCGCCAAGGACGACTAAACCAAACGCGGCAGCTCCACCGCCCCTTGAAAAGGGGAGGTCGCTTTGCTCGTGAGAGCAAAGCGGGTGGGGATCATCTCTCCACGAGGAGCGGTGTCTGCGGCTGACTCCCATCCCGGCCTTCCCCCTTTCAGAGGGAAGGAGAGAGGCAGCCGGCGCAGGCGAGGCAACTCAATGCATCGTGGCGATCTTGATGTAGGACGGGCCGAGGATCACGATGAACAGGCAGGGCAGGAAGAACAGGATCATCGGTACCGTCAGCTTGGGCGGCAGTGCCGCGGCCTTCTTCTCGGCCTCGTTCATCCGCATGTCGCGGTTTTCCTGCGCCATCACGCGGAGGCTCTGGCCGAGCGGCGTGCCGTAGCGTTCGGACTGCTGCAAGGCCATGCACACCGACTTCACGCCTTCGAGGCCGGTGCGGCGCGCCAGGTTCTCGTAGGCGGTCTTGCGATCCTGCAAATAGGACAGTTCCGCGGTCGTCAGCGCAAACTCCTCCGACAGCGCGACCGATTGCCCGGCGATCTCGTTGGCCACTTTCCGGAACGCGACCTCGACCGACATGCCCGACTCGATGCAGATCAGCAGCAGGTCGAGCGAATCCGGGAACGCGCGCTTGATCTGGAGCTGGCGCTTGGAGATCGCGTTCTTCAGGAACAGCATCGGCGCCTGCAGGCCGGCATAGGCCGCGCCGACGCAAATGCCGATCTTGAGCGTGAGCGACCAGTTCGCGCCGGCAATGAAGAACGTATAGATGATCGCGCCGATCAGCATCAGGATCGGCGTGACCGCCCGCGCTGCCAGGAAATAGACATACGGAGCGTGGCCGCGATAGCCCGCCATCACCAGCTTCTCGATCGCCGCTTCCTGGGCCAGCCATTTGGTGAGGTTCAGGTCATCCACCATCTTGGAGACGGCCTGCTTCGGCGTCTGGCGCAGCGTCACCTTTTCCGACTTGGAGAGACGGTCGCGCTCGCGCTGCCGCAGGCGCTCGCGCTCGCTGGCGACCGCCTTCATGCGCTTGTTGAGATCGCCGCCGGCGAGCAGCGGCATCACCAGCGTGTAGACCGTCGCGCTTGCCGCGAAGAAGGCAAGCAGCATGGTCATGAACCTGACGTCGTGGAGCTTGGCGACCAGAATATCAATCATGCTGCACCGTCAGAAATCGAAGTTGATCATCTTCTTCATCACCAGCACGCCCATCGACATCCAGATCGCGCAGGCCACCAGCATGAGCTGGCCCATCGAATTGGTCCACAGCAGGGCGATGTAGTCCGGCGTCGTCAGGAACACGAGGATCATCACGATCGGCGGCAGCGAGCCGATGATGGCGGCGGAGGCCTTCGCTTCCATCGACATCGCCTGAATCTTCTCGGCCATCTTCTTGCGGTCGCGCAGCACCCGCGACAGGTTGCCGAGCGCTTCCGACAAATTGCCGCCGGACTTCTGCTGGATCGCGATCACGATGCCGAAGAAGTTGGCCTCCGGCAGCGGCATCCGCTCGTAGAGCCGGGCACAGGCTTCGCCGAGCGGCATGCCGATCGCCTGGGTCTCGATGATGGCGAGAAATTCGCTGCGCAGCGGCTCCGGCGCGTCGTTGACGACCGCCTTGAGCGATTCGAACAGCGGCAGGCCGGCCTTGATGCCGCGCACGATGACGTCGACGGCGTCAGGCAGCGACTTCAGGAACGCCTTTTCCCGCCGCTTCTTCAGGAAGCCGAGCACCCAGCGCGGCAGGCCGAGACCCATGGCAAAGCCGATGCCGGCCGCGCCGAGCAGGCCTCCGCCAACCATGAAGGCCACGCCGAACCCGAACAGGCCAAGGGCGCCGGAGATCATCCAGAATTTCTGCTCCGACCACTCCAGTCCGGCCTGCGAGATGCGCACGCCGAGCGGGACTTTCTTGTCCTTCTGCCGACGCGCCTCGAGCTCCTTCAGCGATCCCTCTACCTGCTCGCGGCGGGAGCGTTGCGTGCGGTCGGCGTTTCGTGTCGTCGTGGGTTCGCTGCGCGCCACCGACGCGCGCCGCGACTCGGCCTTCTTCTCCCCCGAAAGGTAGGGGTACAGGAAGACCCAAGCGATGCCGCCGACCGTCGTGGCGGCGAGGAAGGCGAGAGCCAGAGTTTGCGCCTGCATCCTGCGTTCCCCTAGACCGGCGCCGGGGCGTCGGAAGCGTCCAGCGCCGCCGCAAGCCGCTTCTCTTCATTGTAGTAGCGCGCACGCTCCCAGAAGCGCGGCCGGCCGATGCCGGTCGAGCGGTGCTTGCCGATGATCTTGCCGTTGGCGTCTTCCCCGACCACGTCGTAGAGGAAGATATCCTGGGTGATGATGGTGTCGCCTTCCATGCCCATCACCTCGGTGATGTGCGTGATGCGGCGCGAACCGTCGCGCAGGCGCGCCGCTTGCACGATGATGTCGACCGAGGCGCAGATCATCTCGCGAATGGTGCGTGACGGAAGCGAGAAGCCGCCCATGGTGATCATGGATTCGCAGCGCGACAGTGCTTCGCGCGGATTGTTGGCGTGCAGCGTGCCCATCGAGCCGTCGTGGCCGGTGTTCATGGCCTGCAACAGATCGAACGCTTCGGGTCCGCGGACTTCGCCGACGATGATGCGCTCCGGGCGCATACGCAGGCAGTTGCGGACCAGTTCGCGCATCGTCACCTGGCCCTCGCCCTCGATGTTCGGCGGCCGGGTTTCCAGCCGCACCACATGCGGCTGCTGCAGCTGAAGCTCGGCGGCGTCTTCGCAGGTGATGATGCGTTCGTCGTGCTCGATATAGTTGGTCAGGCAGTTCAGCAGCGTGGTCTTGCCCGAGCCGGTGCCGCCGGAAATGATCACGTTGCAGCGGACGCGGCCGATGATCTGCAGGATGGTCGCCCCTTCGGGGGTGATCGCGCCGAACTTGACGAGCTGCTCCAGCGTCAGCTTGTCCTTCTTGAATTTGCGGATGGTGAGCGCGGGCCCGTCGATCGCCAGCGGCGGCACGATGGCGTTGACGCGCGAACCGTCGGCGAGGCGGGCGTCGCAGATCGGCGAGGATTCGTCGACGCGCCGGCCGACCTGGCTGACGATGCGCTGGCAGATGTTGAGCAGCTGCTGGTTGTCGCGAAAGCGGATGCCGGTGCGCTGGATCTTGCCGGCGACTTCGATGAACACGGTGCCTGCGCCGTTGACCATGATGTCGGCGATGTCGTCGCGCGACAGCAGCGGCTCCAGCGGGCCGTAGCCGAGCACGTCGTTGCAGATGTCGTCGAGCAACTCCTCCTGCTCGGCGATCGACATCACGATGTTCTTGATCGCGATGATCTCGTTGACGATGTCGCGGATTTCCTCGCGCGCCGATTCGCTGTCCAGCTTGGCGAGCTGGGCAAGGTCGATCGCCTCGATCAGGGCGCCGAAGATCGTCGCCTTGACCTGGTAGTAGTTGTCGGAGCGGCGGGCTTCGACGGCGGGGGCAGGCGGTGGCTTGCTGGGTGCCAGCGGCGGCGACGAGATCGCCGGTGCGACGGACTCGCGCGACATCGCCGGCGCGCCGGCTGGCTCCGGCGCCTGAAACGCGGGCTTGGGTGCCCGCACGTCCCCATCGTTTCCGCTACGCTTACCAAACACGACGTCTTGACTCCACGCGGACCACTATTTGGACCGCAGCTTTTCGAGCAGGGGCGACAGGAAGGACCCCCTCGGCTTCTTGGTCTCGCCGCGGCCTGTCAGCCGCTGCGCCATCTGTAGAAACATCTCGACCGCGCGGTGGTTGGCGGAAATCTCGGCGATCATCTGGCCGTTGTTGGCCGCCGAACCGAAGATCTGCGGATCGAACGGGATGGCGGCGATCGGCTGGCTTTCGATCGCCTTGGCGAACTCGCCGGCCGCGATCTCGGGACGCTTCGGCACGCCGACCTGGTTCAGGCAGTACAGCGGCGCGCGGTCGTTGGGCCGCGAGGCCTTCAGCAGGTCGAACATGTTCTTGGCATTGCGCAGATTGGCGAGGTCGGGCGCCGCCACGATCAGGATGTCGTCGGCCGCGATCAATGCGCGCTTGGTCCAGCCGGACCATTGATGCGGCACGTCGAGCACGATGCAGGGCATCGTGGTCCGCAGCGTATCGAAGATCGCATCGAATGCCTCGGCGCCGAAATCGTAGACCTTGTCCAGTGTCGCCGGCGCCGCCAGCAGGCTCAGATGGTCGGTGCATTTCGACAGCAGGCGGTCGACGAAGGCGGTATCGACGCGGTCCGGCGAGAACACGGCATCGGCGATGCCCTGCGCGGGATCCTGGTTGTAGTTGAGGCCGGCGGTGCCGAAAGCGAGGTCGAGGTCGGCGACCACGGAATCAAGCGCCAGGTCGCGGGCAATCGCCCAGGCGACATTGTGGGCGATGGTCGAGGCGCCGACACCGCCCTTGGCACCGACAACGGCGACGATGCGGCCGACCGCCTTGGCTTCCGGTGCCGAGAACAGGTTACAGACCGCGCGCACCACGTCGATCGCATGGGCCGGCGCGATCACGTAATCGCTGACGCCACGGCGCACCAGCTCGCGATACAGGGTCACGTCGTTGACGCGGCCGATCACGACCACGCGGGTGCCGGCGTCGCACACCGTTGCGAGCTGATCGAGGCCGGCCAGGATGTCGCCGCGGCCCTCGGTCTCGAGGATGATGACGTTGGGCGTCGGCGCCGAGCGATAGGCCTCGATGGCGGCCGCCATGCCGCCCATCTGGATCTTGAGGTGAGCCTTGGCCAGCCGGCGATCCTCGCCCGCCGACTGCACGGCGGCAGCGGTCTCGACCGTTTCGCAGAACGCCTGGACCGAAACCCGTGGCGCCGGAGCAATATGGTCGTCCACGGCCTGCGGCGGGGCGTCCGTCTGCTCTTCGGAGTTTTGCTGCGCGTAGGTGATCATTTTCCTGTGTCGCTTAGCTTGGCCCTGTCGGACTCGGGATAACTCGTGGCGGTGGTGGTGCCCTTGCGATACTTGTCGAAGGCGATGTTACGACGCGACGTATAGGCAGGGGTCTCCGCGCGCGGCTGCACGAGGTCGGTCGGGTCTTCGACCATGGCTGCGAGGTTGCGCTGATTGGCGCAGCCGAAATTGTAGTACTGCTTGTTCTCGATGTAGGACCCGTTGTGGATCGACGGGCCGAGATCTTCCGGCCAGAGACCGCACGGCCCGGCGACCGCTTTCATCTTTGGATAGTTCACGCGGATCGCGGGCATCTGGCGCGGATCCTCGGGATGGTATTTGCGAACGAGGATCCCGCGCGGCGGCACGCCGGCGGCGGCGAACGTGGCCTGGATCTCGCGCAGCGATTCCTGGGCGGTCCGTGCGTTCGGCGTGTCGGCGGGAACGTCGATGGTGACGGCGCCGGTCCCCTCGCGCATCCAGTCCTGCGCCATCCCCATCACCTCGGCGCGCTGCTCCGCAGTCAGGCCGCCGCGGCTGCGGCCGACGAAGACCACGATCGAGCGATCAGCCTCGGTGACCGCGATCGGATGGCGCTGGCGATAGTCGGCCGGTGCGTTCACCATCGCGAAACTGTTGTCGGCGGCGTGCTGGCAGGCGCCGAGCGTCATCGCGAGGCTGACGAGCGCTCCGGCGAGAGCGATGCCGCGCTGGTAACCGGCGGATGTCCTGGATGTGGTCTGTGTCATCGTCCGCCTCAGTCCGTAATGAAGCCGTAAGTGCCGCGGTAATTCCGCGCCGGCTCGGTGCGGCCGGGCACGCCGTAGACGCGATTGATGCTGCCGAGCAGGTCGGCCTGCGGGTCGGACGCGTTGGCGAAGCCGTCATCCGGACGCGACAGGTCCTTCTGCGCCACCGCGCGAACGACATAGGGCGTCACCAGCACCATCATTTCGGTCTGGTTGTTGACGAAGTCCCGGCTGCGGAACAGCGTTCCGAGCACCGGCAGCGACGCCAGCCCGGGAAGGCCGTTGATCGCCTGCTTGGTCTGGTCCTGGATCAGGCCGGCCATCGCCATCGAGCCGCCCGAAGGAATTTCCAGCGTGGTCTCGGCGCGCCGGGTCTTGATCGAGGGGATCGTCGTTCCGCCGGCGCCGCCGGTCAGCGAATTCTCGGTCGAGACTTCCGACACTTCCGTCATCACGCGCAGGCTGATCCGTCCCTCGGTCAGCACCACGGGCGTGAAGTTGAGCGAAATGCCGAACTTCTTGAAGCTGACGGTCTGAACGCAATTCCCGATCGCGCCTCCCGTCGTCGTCTGACAGGTCACGCCGGTCGGAATTGGAAACTCGCCGCCCGAGATGAAGGTCGCCGATTCGCCGGAGATCGCGGTCAGGTTCGGCTCGGCGAGTGTCCGCACCACGCCTGCGCTTTCCATGGCGCGGAGCGTCGCCGACACCGATGGGGCCGCGCCGAACGAAGTGGTGAGGGCGTTGCCGGGCACCAGCGGTGCGTTGTTCGCCGTGAACGGGTTGTTGTTGGTGAACTTCACCACGGTGGTGCCGTAGTTGAGGTTCGCGGTGAGGTCGATGCCGAGTTGCTTGATCAGGCTGCGCGAGACTTCGGCGACCGTCACCTTCAGCATCACCTGGTCGCGGCCGCGAACCGTGATGGAGTTCACAACCTTGTCGGCGCTGCCGACCAGCCGCGTGGCGATCTCGCCGGCCTGCTGCGCTTCGATCGGGCTCGCCGCGCTTCCGGTCAGCATGACGCCCTCGCCGACACCCTCGATCTGGATATCGGCGTTCGGCAGCGCTGCACGCAGGGCCGCGCGCACGCCGTTGAGGTCGCGCTTGACCGCGATGTCATAGGCCGCGATCTGCTGGCCGGCGGCGTCGAAGAACACGATGTTGGTCTGGCCGACCGTCGCGCCGATGATGTAGGCGCGTTGCGCCGAGCGGACCACGGCATTGGCGATCTTGGGATCGGCGACCAGCACGTCCTTGATGTCCCTCGGCAGATCGATCACCACCGATTTGCCGACGCCGAGTGAGAGGAAGCGGGCATTCATCTGGCCGTCGGCCGCGGCGGGAGCGGCGCGGTAGTCGCCCGCCACCACCGGCGTCAGTGCCGGGTTGAGCGTGAGCGCCGCGACGGCCGAGAACGACAATGCGCGGACCATGAAGGCCCGCATCGTCCGTTGAGTTGCCCCACCCTTCATCACCTGTGTCCTCATGGTCACTTCTGCATCGTTGCCTGGTTGGCAACGCCAAAGCGGATGACGTTGATCGTCTCACCGCGTCTCTGGTGGTTGTCCTCGATCCTGACGTCGGTCCCGTTGTTATCGGCGATGCTGCGCAGCGCCAGCGACAGGACGCCGCTCTGGCGCGCCCGCGCCAGCGTCTCGGTCTGGTCAGGCTTCAGCTCCAGCGTCACTGTCTTGCCGATCAGTGCGTTGGTGCCGTCCTTCTCCTTCGGCGCCTGGTCGATCGCAAGGACGCGGATATTGGTCAGGATGACCTCGGAATTGACGATGTCGGCGCCGTTGCGGTCGGGATTCTTGTCCCGCTTCGACAGCAGGACGTCGACCCGGTCGTTCGGCAGGATGAAGCCGCCGGCACCGGTCTCGGGAGAGATTTCGGTCGATACCGCCCGCATGCCCGTCGGCAGGATCGCGGCCATGAAGCCGCTTCCGTCGGCCTTGACGAGCTTCTGCTCGCGGATCGGCTCGCCCTGGATGAACGGGGCGCGCGCGATCGAGCCGGTGACGTCCTTGATGGCGTCGGCGTGGCTGTCCTTGCGCATGAAGCTGGCGCTGGCGGTCGCCGCCGGCCAGGTCTGCCACTGCAGGTCTTCGGCCTTCACTGCCTGGCCGAGGCCGATGTCGGAGCGCGCGACCAGGATGTCGACGGTCGGCAGCTGCGCAACTGGCGGAGGAGCCGCCGGCTTGTCGTCGCTTCCGCTCGCCAAATAAAGCGCCGCAAGGCCGGCGCAGCCTGCAATTGCCAGGACCAGAATGCGGGCCTTATCCATTACGCTTCACTTTCCACATGACGCCGCGACGCTGCCGCCGCCGTGATGGGAGTTGACCAGCTATTCGTCAAAGCATGGTTAATGAGGCGTATCTAAATCGCCTTAACGGGCGGTTACCGCTGCTTTCTCAGCGCATGGCGAAGTGCGCGAGATCGATCGTCTTGATCCAGTCCGTCTCGGGATAAATCAGGAGGGCGCCGAGAGCGAGTGCGATGCCGTAGGGAATTCCGGTCTGCTTGTCGTGCAGGCGGCTGAGCCAGGCCTGGGACGCGAGCGGGTAGGGCAATGGCCATTGCCGCAGCTGCAGCAAGAGCACGGTCAGCGCACCGCCGAACAGCGAGGCAAAGACCAGATAGGGCAGCAGGTGCTCGAACCCGAACCACAGGCTGGCCGCGGCCGCGACCTTGGCGTCTCCGCCGCCGACCCAGCCCATCGCGAACATGCCGAACGCCACCACCAGAACCAGCGCGCCTGCGCCGGCATGGGTGAGGATCTCGTGGACGCCCATCCCGGTCAGCGGCGCCAGGACAAAGAAGCCCGCCACCAGCGCCAGCGAAATCCGGTTCGGGATCGTCATGGTCAGGAGATCGCTCGCCGCCGCAAAGGCCATCAGGGCCGGAAACAGCATCAAGCGTGCGATGTCGAGGATCATGAATTCATGCCGTCAAGCTGGAGCTGCGGTCGAGACCCGACGCTAGCGGCCAATGGTGAACAATCGGAAAAGGATTACCGGCACCTTCAACAGAGGCTGCCGATCGGCCCCCGACAAATAGCAAAGGTCCCGGGATTGCCGGGACCTTTGATGCGAATTCGTCGAAGCCGGCTTACTTCAGCGAGCCCGAGATCGAGTTGAAGGTACCCGAGAGCTTCGTGCCGACGCCGTTGACTGCAGCGATGATCGCGATGGCGATACCGGTGGCGATCAGGCCGTACTCGATGGCGGTCGCGCCCGATTCGTCCTTCACGAAGCGCGAAACGAGGTTCTTCATAAAATCACTCCTGTGTACACGTGGCTGGTCGAACTAGATTTGGTCTCGCCGGCGTTCTCAGCACCGTGACCATTGCGGCACCCTAGTGTTGGACGATTTCGGCGCAGTTAATTTGATCGCATAAACTCTGCGGGAACCCGCTGATGTTGCGCACAGTAAATTTGGCATTAAACGGTCCGCTAAAATTGCGGATTGTTGCTGCGACCAGACATCCGGCGCCTATTCACGGCTCCTTAAGCGCACATCTATACCCATGGTGCTTCCGTAGTATGAGGCTGCCATGTCCACCCTCCCGATCGAAGTCATCGAGATGCTCGGCCAGACGATGATGAGGGTGGTGCCGATCACGATCGGCCTCGCGCTGTTCTTCACGGTGCTGACCCACTTCTGGGCCTGCAATCCCGGCAAGCCGTGGTGGCAGAAGCGCGAGCTGGTCACGGACATCTGCTACTGGTTCTTCGTGCCGGTATTCGCCCGCGTGCTGCGGATCGGGCTGCTGGTGGTGGGCGCGGCCGCGGTGTTCGATGTGCACGGTGCCGACGAGCTGATCTCGTTCTACGAGAACGGACACGGCCCGCTGGCGCAGCTGCCGCTCTGGCTGCAATCGATCATCTTCCTGGTCGCTTCCGACTTCATGCTGTACTGGCTGCACCGGATGTTTCACGGCGGCGGCTTCTGGAAGTACCACGCCATTCATCATTCCTCCGAGGATCTCGAATGGATCTCGGCGGCGCGCTTCCATCCCGTCAATCTGCTGATCGGCACGATCTCGGTCGACGTGATCCTGCTGATGGCCGGCATCTCGCCGAACATCATGCTGTGGGTCGGTCCCTTCACCACATTCCATTCCGCCTTCGTGCACGCCAACCTGAACTGGACGCTCGGCCCGTTCAAATATGTGATCGCCACGCCGGTGTTCCATCGCTGGCATCACACCGCGCTCGAGGAGGGTGGCGACACCAATTTCGCCGGCACGTTTCCGCTCTGGGACATTCTCTTCGGGACATTCCGCATGCCCGAAGGCAAGCTTCCGGATGATTACGGCGTCGACGCCGAGCAGGGCGTGCCGGCCGAAATCGGCGGACAGCTGGCCTATCCGTTCCGTCATTGACCGGACTGCGCGCGCATGAGTGCTGAGACCGCAACCATCCCACAGGCGCGGGCCTCGGTGTTCGCCGAAGTCCCGGCCTGGTTCTGGATGGCGTGCGGCGTCTATGCGTTGCTGCTGGTCGTCGGCGACAGGCTGCTCGCCGATTCCGACACCTACTGGCAGATTACCGTCGGTCGGTGGATCCTCGACCACCGCGCATTGCCGTCGGTCGATATCTATTCCTTCACCAAAGCGGGTGAGCCTTGGGTGTCGTCGTCGTGGCTGGCGCAGGTCCTGTTCGCGAAGGCCTACGACCTTGCCGGGTGGACCGGGCCTGCGGTGCTGGCCGCGGCCTGCGGTGCCGCCACCTTCGTGCTGCTCACCGCCATCCTCGGCCGCGCGCTGCCGGCGATCTACGCCAGCCTGATCGCGCTGGCGGCGCTGGTGCTGACATGCGGGCATCTGCTGGCCCGTCCGCATGTGCTTGCGCTGCCGATCATGATAGTCTGGGCGAACGGCCTGATGTTCGCCAGCGAACGCCGCGAGGCCCCCTCGTTCTGGCTGCTGCCGCTGATCGCGCTCTGGGCCAATCTGCATGGCGGCTTTCTGTTTGGCCTGGTGCTGGCCGGCGCCTTCGCGCTCGATGCGCTGTGGAACGCCGCGCCGGCGCAAAGATTGCCGCTGGCGCTGCGCTGGGCCGCATTCGGCCTCGGCGCGGTGGCCGCGTGCAGCGTGACGCCCTATGGCTGGGGGACGATCCTCGCCTCGCTCAGGATTCTCAGCCTCGGTGAACTGCTGCATCTCATCACGGAGTGGATGCCGGCGAGTTTCAGCCACGTCGATGCGTTCGAGCTGGCCATTCTCGGCCTGATCGGCGGGGCGCTCTATTGCGGGGTGAAGCTGCCGCTGCCGCGGATCGCCCTGGCGCTGGGCCTGCTGCACATGGCGCTATCCCATGTCAGGAATCTCGAGCTCTTCGCCCTGCTGTTGCCGCTGGCTGTGCTGACGCCGGTGGCAACCCAGTTCGGCCTGCGTGCCGCAAGCGTGGTCCGGCTGAAGGCCACGCCGGCCGTGATGCTGATCGCCGTGCTCTGCGCCGCGACCTGGTTCATCGCGGCGCGTCGGGACATGTCGCCGCCGTCGATCCATTCGCCCGCTGCCGCCGTCGACGCGCTGAAGGCGCACAACGTGCAGCGCGTGCTCAATGATCTGCAGTTCGGCGGCTATCTGATCTGGCGCCAGGTGCCGGTGTTCGTCGACGGCCGTGCCGAGCTTTACGGCGAGAAATTCGAGATGGCGTATTACCGTGCGCTCCAGCTCAAGGACGTCAACGGCTTCCTCGACCTGCTCAAGACCTACAGAATCGATGCGGTGATGCTCGATCCGGCAACGCCCGCCTCCAAGTTTCTCGATCACATCGATGGATGGCAGCGCCTCTACGCCGACGATCGCGTGGTGGTGCATGTGCGTGGTGCCGGCTAGGCGGCGGTCCCCGCGGGGGCATTTTTCCGCGGGATCACCGGGCCGTTGGTCGATCCGTTCCAGAAGTCGTGACATCCGCGCAATTCAGCGGTCGATTTTTGCTCTTCTTAAATGAATTGCCGTCAGATTTGCCTGCGTCGGGCGCCGGTCCGCTGCGTATCGCTTTTGCCGGCTTGTTAACGTCCCGGGGTAAGGTATGTCGTTTCAATTCCAGCGTATTGGCGCCGTCGCGCGCATTGGATTCATCTCGCTGGCCGCAGCCGTTCTGCTGTGGCCCGCATTCGCAACGGCCGCGCCGGATCCGGACCGGATTGCGGTCAATGTCGATCAGGCCAAGCTCGTCAAGCTGCCCGGCGGCATTTCCACCATCGTGGTCGGCAACCCGCTGATCGCCGACGTCACCCTGCAGAATGGCGGCGTTGTCGTCGTGACCGGCAAGGGCTACGGCGCGACCAACTTCATCGCACTCGACCGCACCGGCCAGGTGCTGGTGGATCGCCAGATCCAGGTCGAAGGTCCGACCGACCAGCTTGTCACCGTCTATCGCGGCGTCGATCGCGAGACCTACAGCTGCATGCCGGTCTGCCAGCGTCGCATCACCCTCGGCGACGGCGAGACCTACTTCAAGTCGACCATGGATCAGGCCGGCTCGCTCAACAGCCAGGCCTCCGGCTCGGGCGCGGCCGCGAAGCCGCAGAACTAGCGCGTGTCCGCGCCGGCGCTTCGCACGCCGGGGCAGCCGCCTGCCGCAGGCGGTTCATCCGACATGGTTAAGAAAGGCCTGACGGATCGGGTGGCCCTGTCTCGATCCGGCGAAATACTTCGACAATGAGTCTTGGGTAGTTGTTGCCGCCATGTTGATCCGGGGTCGTTGATGCCGCTACCCGCTCATTTTTTCACGCGCCTCCTCCATCGCTTTCGCAGAAACCGCCGTGGCGCGACCGCGGTCGAATTCGCGATGGTCGCGCCGCTGTTTTTCGGACTGCTGTTTGCGATCATCGAAGTGGCGATGATCTTCTTCGCGAGCCAGGTGCTGGAGACGGTGACGCAGGATTCTGCGCGCATGATCATGACCGGTCAGGCGCAGGGCGCAAGCTATACCCAGCAGCAGTTCAAGAACTACGTCTGCGGCCAGGTCAACCCGCTGTTCGATTGCGCCAATGGCATATCGGTCGACGTGCGCAGCTACCCCGCGGCGACGGGCTTCAGCAGCGTCAACATCGCGCCTCCAATCGATTCCAACAACGCATTCATTCCGGCCATGAAATGGTGTCCCGGCAAGGACGGCGACGTCGTGGTGGTCCGGCTGTTCTATCAGTGGCCGCTGTTCGTCACCAAGCTTGGCTTCAATGTCGCCAACCTCGCCAATGGCAAGCGGCTGCTGACCGCGACCGCGACATTCAAGAATGAGCCATCCGGGACTGCCGGGGCGACATGCTCATGAGCAACGTCATGAAAACCCAGGCAGCGGCCTTGCTGCGCTCCGTCGCGGCCCTGTGCAATGACCGCCGGGGCCTTGCCGCCGTCGAGTTCGCTTTCGTCCTGCCGCTGATGCTGGTGCTGTTCTTCGGCACCGTCGAGTTTTCATCCGGTGTCGCGGTCGACCGCAAGGTCACGCTTATGGCGCGCGCCGCGTCGGACCTGACCTCGCAGTCGACGCAGGTGGTGGATGCCGACCTGCAGAACTTCTTCAGTGCCAGCGTGGGCATCATGACGCCGTACGATCCGACGCCGACCAAGGTCACCTTGTCGGAGATCTACGTCGATGCCTCGAAGGTCGCGCGGATCCAGTGGAGCAAGGCGGGGGTGATGGCCACGGGCGCCACGCAGGCCACATTGACGGCCTCGAGCCGCAGCCAGGGTGATGTCGTGACCAGCGTCGTTCCGGCGGCGCTGCTGGTTGCGGGCACCTATCTGATCTTCAGCGAAGTCAGCTACAAATACGTTCCGACGGTCGGCTATGTGATGGCCAAGAGCGGCATCAATCTCACCGATGTCGCCTTCACAAGGCCGCGGCAGTCGGTTTGCGTGTTCTACGCCCCGACGTCCGCCACCATGCCGACGACCTGCTCGACCTATTAGAGCTTTCGAACGACGCGGACGCCGGTTGGCAATCCAGACAAAAAGGGCCGCACCCGAAGGTGCGGCCCTTGATGCTTTAGCGACAATTTCCTGGAGCTTCGCGCTCCCGGGAGATCGGCTTATCCGGCGGCGCGCAGATTGTCGGCCGAGGATTTGCCGGAACGGCGGTCAGCCACGATCTCGTAGGAGATCTTCTGGCCTTCACGCAGAGTGCCAAGGCCGGCGCGCTCGACTGCACTGATGTGCACGAACACGTCGTTCCCGCCTTCATCCGGCTGGATGAAGCCGTAGCCCTTGGTCGCGTTAAACCACTTCACGGTTCCCATGCTCACGTGGGTAGTCCCTTCTCAGATATACAAGTTCAAGACCCGCTGATCGGCGGGGTGGTGAGATCGAATTTTTGGAAGGGTCGTCAGCGTCTGAACCGGCTGTACCGGTATTGGCTAATGTCGTCCGGCCGAAAATCGATGGGTAGGATATTATTCGATAGAAGGCTTCAAAACAATCCTGAAAACAATCCTGACGTGCGCGATTTTTTGGCCGGCGCAGCCGCCGGCCAATTGTGCGCAGGACATCAGGACGTCATGCCCGCAGCGGTTGCAATACCCCGCTTATCGGCGGCGGAACTGGCCGCCGCGCTGGGCTCCGCCCCGCGGCGGGCCGCCGGGCGCGCCGCTCGGACGTTCGTCCTTGTGCCGGAAGATCAGGCGCCCCTTTTCGAGATCGTAGGGCGACATTTCGATCGTAACGCGGTCGCCGGCCAGCGTCTTGATGCGGTTTTTCTTCATCTTGCCGGCGGTGTAGGCGACGATCTCGTGCCCGGCATCGAGTTGCACCCGGTAACGAGCGTCGGGGAGGATTTCGGTCACCAGTCCTTCGAACTGGATCAGCTCTTCCTTAGCCATATGTTTCTCCAGATCGAGCGACGGCTAGTGCTTCGGTCGGTTCTTGTGGTTGGATTGCGGATTCGGCCGGCTCTCGCGATGCAAGAAGGCGACGCCCTGAATGCCTTCGCTGTTGCCGGCCTGCGACGGACGCGGCGACTCGCCCCGGCTCGTCTGCGGCGCGCCATTATTACCACCTCGACGGCGGCGGCGGCGAGGGCCTTTTGCGCCCGGAGCGGCCTCATTCCCACGGACATTGTGCGCACGGGGCGCAGAGCGGCCGCCCCGGTGCGGGTGGGTGGCCTGCGCCGGCCCGGCGGCCTCGCGGCCGCCAGAGGAGCTGCCTTGCGTGCGGCGGTCTTCCCGCGGCACGGTAATCCGGATCAGCCGCTCGATATCGCGCAGATAGCCCATCTCCTCGGCACCGGCGATCAGCGAGATCGCGACGCCGTCGGCGCCGGCGCGCGCCGTGCGGCCGATGCGGTGGACGTAGGTCTCCGGGATATTGGGCAGGTCGAAATTCACCACGTGGCTGACGCCGTCGACGTCGATGCCGCGGGCGGCGATATCGGTCGCCACCAGCGTGCGGATCTCGCCGGAACGGAACGCCGCCAGCGTGCGCTCGCGGTGGTTCTGCGACTTGTTGCCGTGGATCGCATTGGCCTCGATGCCGGCCTTGGCAAGGCTTTTCACCACCTTGTCGGCGCCGTGCTTGGTGCGGGTGAAGACCAGGGCGCGGTTGACCGGCTCCTGCTTCAGCAACTGGGCGAGAACCGTCGGCTTGGCCGCGAAATCGACCTGGATCGCGCGCTGGGCGATGCGATCCACCGTCGAGGCCACCGGCGTCACCGCCACGCGGGCCGGGTCGCGCAGCATCGCCTCGGCGAGCTCGGCGATGTCCTTGGGCATGGTGGCCGAGAAGAACAGCGTCTGGCGCCGGATCGGCAGCTTGGCGATGATTTTCCGGATGTCGTTGATGAACCCCATGTCGAGCATGCGGTCGGCTTCATCGAGCACCAGGAACTCGACCTGGTTGAGCTTCAGCCCGTTGCTCTGCACGAGATCGAGCAGGCGGCCGGGGGTGGCGACCAGCACCTCGACGCCCTGCATCAGGGAGCGGACCTGGCGGCCCATCGGCACGCCGCCGATGGCGAGCGCCGAGGACAGCCGGATGTGGCGGCCATAGGTGTTGAAACTGTCGAGGATCTGCCCGGACAGTTCGCGGGTCGGCGAGAGCACCAGCACGCGGCAGCTCTTGGGCTGCGGGCGGACGCGGTTCTCGAGCAGCCGGTGCAGGATCGGCAGCGCGAAGGAGGCGGTCTTGCCGGTACCGGTCTGGGCGATGCCGACGACGTCGCGGCCGGCAAGGGCTAGCGGGATGGTCTGGGCCTGGATGGGGGTCGGCGTGAGATAATTTTCTTCTCGGAGCGCGCGGGCGATGAGATCGGCGAGGCCGAAATCCTGAAAGGAGGTCAAAAGGTGGTTCTTTCCATAAAAGCCGTCGTCGTCCCGGCCCATATCGGCCGGAAGCGTGTGAAGGCATTCGGGGACACCCGCGTGTCTGGGGCGTCAAGCTGGGTTAGCTGAAAGGCGAGCCAGAAGCCGCTTGGGGCAGCTTGAACACGCAGCTCGCGAAGGCACCGCGACTCTCGCGGGCATGGCGAGGATATGGACCAGGAACTGGGCGGTTTCAAGATGAGATTGCCGTCTTTGGTGCCCGGAGTTCGCTGAACCATCGCGCAAACTGTCACAAATCGATGCCGGAAATTTAGCCAACGCGGCGATTTTGCCTACAGAATAATCTGACTGCTCTTTCGGCAGTCAAGTTGGCGGCTCAATGATTGAGCAGTCGGCTTCCGTATTTGCCCGGAACCGATGAAATTATCTAACCGGTTCATCGGCTTACAGGGGCTGCGCACCGTGGCACAGTTCTTGCGATTCCCTTAACCGCAGGCGGCCAAGCGGCCGTTCGCAGCGTTCCACGCCTGCGTCAGGGAGACGACATTTCATGCTTACTCAGCTTTCTCACAAAATAACGACGATGACCCGCCGCCGCGCGCTCGCGGCGACGGCCGGCCTGGTTTTGGGTCTGGCTGCGTCCTCGTCCCTCGCGCCCGCGCAAGCGGCCGACGACACCATCAAGGTTGGCATCCTTCACTCGCTGTCGGGCACCATGGCCATCAGCGAAACCACGCTGAAGGACACGATCCTTTTCCTGATCGACGAGCAGAACAAGAAGGGCGGCGTGCTCGGCAAGAAGCTCGAGCCCGTCGTGGTCGACCCCGCTTCGAACTGGCCGCTGTTCGCCGAAAAGGCCCGCGAGCTGATCACCAAGGACAAGGTCGCGGTCGTGTTCGGCTGCTGGACCTCGGTGTCGCGCAAATCCGTGCTCCCGGTGTTCAAGGAGCTGAACAACATCCTGTTCTACCCGGTACAGTATGAGGGCGAGGAGTCCGAGCGCAACGTGTTCTACACCGGCGCGGCGCCGAACCAGCAGGCGATCCCGGCGGTCGACTATCTGATGAAGGAAGAGAAGGTGAAGCGCTGGGTGCTGGCCGGCACCGACTACGTCTATCCGCGCACCACCAACAAGATCCTGGAAGCCTATCTGAAGTCGAAGGGCGTCGCCCAGGACGACATCATGATCAACTACACGCCGTTCGGTCACTCCGACTGGCAGACGATCGTGGCCGACATCAAGAAGTTCGGCTCGGCCGGCAAGAAGACCGCGGTGGTCTCCACCATCAACGGCGACGCCAACGTTCCGTTCTACAAGGAACTCGGCAACCAGGGTATCAAGGCGACCGAGATCCCGGTGGTCGCGTTCTCGGTCGGCGAGGAAGAGCTCGCCGGCATCGACACCAAGCCGCTGCTCGGCCATCTCGCCGCCTGGAACTACTTCGAGTCGATCAAGACCCCGGCGAACGAGAAGTTCATCAAGGAGTGGCAGGCCTACACCAAGAACCCGAAGCGCGTGACCAACGATCCGATGGAAGCGCACTACATCGGCTTCAACATGTGGGTGAAGGCGGTCGAGAAGGTGAAGTCGACCGATCCGGACAAGGTGATCGATGCGCTTCCCGGCATCGAGGCGCCGAACCTGACCGGCGGCGTGTCGCAGATGCTGCCGAACCACCACATCACCAAGCCGGTGTTCATCGGCGAGATCAAGGGCAACGGCCAGTTCGACGTGGTCTGGAAGACCCCGGGCCTGGTGGCCGGCGACGCCTGGTCGAAGGAGCTCGAGGGCTCCAAGGACCTGATCGGCGATTGGGTCGGCAAGAAGTGCGGCAACTTCAACACCAAGACCAACAAGTGCGGCGGCCAGGGTTCCTGACAACAGGGCTCCTGAGCTCCTGACCTGAACAACGACACAACGCAACCATCCAAGAACCTGGAGAAGGCGGCACAGCTCGCCGCCTTCTCCTCACACTCCTGCCGGGGTACTGACGTGTTCGCCAATTGTATTGATCGTTTTCGTGCGCTGTTTCTCTCGATCCTGCTGCTGAGCTGCCTCACAGTGCCGGCGCTGGCTGGTCCGTTCGAGGATTCAGTCGCCAAATTCGCCAATGACGAGTTCTCCGACACCGAGGCGGCGATCGGCGAGGTCGCCGCGTCGGGCAATGTGCTGGCCTCGCCCATCATCAGCGCGCTGCAGGACGGCCGGCTCTCGGCCGATCCCGACAGCAAGAAGGTCTTCATCACGCGGACCGACGGCAAGATTGTCGACGCCACCACCGGTGCTGCGGTCGACAAGCTGCCCGACAACGCCGCCGCCGTCCGCCTCAACAACCGCCTGCGCCGCACCGTGGAGGCTGCGCTCGGCGGCCTGACGCTGCTGTCGCCGGATCCGGCCAAACGCCTCGCCGCCGCGCAGTCGGTGTTCAAGAGCCACGAGGAGAATTTGCTGCCGACGGTGGAGGCTGCGCTCGCCAAGGAGAACGTCAAGTCGGTCAAGCAGGCCTTCGCCGAGGCGCGCGCCGCCATCATCCTGTTCAAGTCGGACGCATCCGACAGCGACAAGCTCGACGCCGTCGCCGTGGTCAAGGCGCGCGGCGATCAGGAGGCGCTGGCGCTGCTCACCGGCCTCGGCGCCGACCAGCCACCGCTGGTCGCCAACGCGGCCGCGAGTGCGGTGTCCTCGATCCAGAGCAATCTGGCGATGTGGTCGATGGTGCAGAATGCCTGGTACGGCCTGTCGCTCGGCTCGGTGCTGCTGCTCGCCGCGATCGGGCTTGCCATCACCTTCGGCGTGATGGGCGTCATCAACATGGCGCATGGCGAGATGGTGATGCTCGGGGCCTACACCACCTTCGTGGTGCAGGAGGTGATCCGAAGCCGCTATCCTGCGCTGTTCGACTATTCGCTGCTGATCGCGGTGCCGCTCGCCTTCCTGGTCGCCGGCTTGATCGGTGTCGTGATCGAACGCACCATCATCCGCTTCCTCTACGGCCGCCCGCTGGAGACGCTGCTCGCGACTTGGGGCCTGTCGCTGGTGTTGCAGCAGGCGGTGCGCACCGCGTTCGGTCCGACCAACCGCGAGGTCGGCAACCCCTCCTGGATGAGCGGTGCCTTCGAGCTCGGCCAGATCACGATCACCTATAACCGGCTCTGGATCCTCTGCTTCACGCTCGCGGTGTTTGCCATCCTGCTGGCGATGCTGCGCTACACCGCGCTCGGACTCGAGATGCGCGCGGTGACCCAGAACCGCCGCATGGCGGCCTCGATGGGGATCGCCACCTCGCGCGTCGACGCGCTGACCTTCGGTCTCGGCTCGGGGATCGCCGGCATTGCCGGCGTGGCGCTGTCGCAGATCGACAATGTCAGCCCGAATCTCGGCCAGAGCTACATCATCGACAGCTTCATGGTCGTGGTGTTCGGCGGCGTCGGCAATCTCTGGGGCACGCTGGTCGGCGCCTTCACGCTCGGCATCGCCAACAAGTTCCTCGAGCCTGTCGCGGGCGCGGTGCTCGGCAAGATCGCGATCCTGGTGCTGATCATCCTGTTCATCCAGAAGCGGCCGCGCGGCCTGTTCGCGCTCAAGGGTCGGGCGGTGGAAGCATGACGCCGCACATCCTCACCCGTTCGCTCGACCGCGCGGCGACCGCGTTCGTCCTGATCGTCGCCGCGATCGGCGTGCTGATCCCGCTGTCGAACCTGCTGCTGCCGCAGGGCTCGATGTTCCAGGTGCCGACCTATCTGGTCGCGCTGTGGGGCAAATATGTCTGCTACGCCATCCTCGCGCTCTCGATCGATCTGATCTGGGGCTATTGCGGCATCCTCTCGCTCGGCCACGGTGCGTTCTTCGCGCTGGGCGGCTACGCGATGGGGATGTACCTGATGCGCCAGATCGGCAGCCGCGGCGTCTACGGCAACCCGATCCTGCCCGACTTCATGGTGTTCCTGAACTGGAGCAAGCTGCCCTGGTATTGGTACGGCTTCGACAAGTTCTGGTTCGCCGCGCTGATGGTGCTGCTGGTGCCGGGTCTGCTCGCCTTCTGCTTCGGCTGGCTCGCCTTCCGCTCGCGCGTCACCGGCGTGTATTTGTCGATCATCACGCAGGCGATGACCTATGCGCTGCTGCTGGCGTTCTTCCGCAACGATTTCGGCTTCGGCGGCAATAACGGGCTGACCGACTTCAAGGACATCATCGGCTTCAACGTGCAGGCCGAAGGCACCCGCGCGGCGCTGTTCCTGCTGAGCTGCCTTGCGCTGATCATCGCGTTCCTGATCTGCCGCGCGATCGTGACCTCGAAGCTCGGCAAGGTCCTGATCGCAGTACGTGACGCCGAAAGCCGGACCCGTTTCCTTGGCTATCGTGTCGAATCCTACAAGCTGTTCGTGTTCACGCTGTCGGCCTGCATGGCCGGCGTCGCCGGTGCGCTGTACGTGCCGCAGGTCGGCATCATCAATCCCAGCGAGTTCGCGCCCGCCAACTCGATCGAGGCGGTGATCTGGGTCGCGGTCGGCGGCCGCGGCACGCTGATCGGCGCGGCGCTCGGCGCCGTCGTCGTCAACTATGCCAAGACGTTCTTCACCTCGGGGCCGCTTGCACCGTACTGGCTGTTCATGCTGGGCGCGCTGTTCATCCTGGTCACGCTGCTGTTGCCCAAGGGCATCGTCGGTACCTTCAACGCCTGGTGGGAGCCGCTGAAAGCGCGGCGCAACTCACCCGACGCCGAGAGTGCCGCGCGCGAAGACGGCATCGGCGCACCGAACCCGGCGGAGTAGGCAGATGAACGTCATGGACACCCGCGCCACCTCGGCCATGCTCTACCTCGACGGCGTGCATGTCTCGTTCGACGGCTTCCACGCCATCAACAATCTGTCGCTGGCGCTCGAACCCGGCGAGATGCGGGCCATCATCGGCCCGAACGGCGCCGGCAAGACCACGATGATGGACATCATCACCGGCAAGACCAAGCCGGACGAGGGCACCGTGCTGTTCGACGGCACCGTCGACCTGACCCGCCTCGACGAGACCCGTATCGCCGAGCTCGGCATCGGCCGCAAATTCCAGAAGCCGACGGTGTTCGAGAGCCAGACCGTGCAGGACAATCTCCTGCTCGCGCTCAATGTCGATCATTCCGTGCGCGGCACGCTGTTCTGGCGCGGCAGCAAGGCTGAGTCCGAGCGCATCGACAAGGTGCTCGAGACCATCCGCCTGACCGATGCGCGCAACCGCCTCGCCGGCAGCCTGTCGCACGGCCAGAAGCAGTGGCTCGAGATCGGCATGCTGCTGGCGCAGGACCCGAAGGTGCTGCTGGTCGACGAGCCGGTCGCCGGCATGACCGATGTCGAGACCCATCTCACGGCCGAGCTCCTCAAGGAGATCAACAGGAACCACACCATCATGGTGGTCGAGCACGACATGACCTTCGTGCGCGAGCTTGGCGTCAAGGTGACCTGCCTGCATGAGGGCTCGGTGCTCGCCGAAGGTTCGATTGACCAGGTGTCGTCGAACGAGCGGGTGGTCGAAGTGTATCTGGGGCGCTAGGGCGATGCTGAAGATCGACAACATCAATCTCTATTACGGTGCGGCGCAGGCGCTGCGCGGCGTGTCGCTGACCGCCGAACCGGGCAAGGTCACCTGTGTGCTCGGCCGCAACGGCGTCGGCAAGACTTCGCTGCTCCGCGCCATGGTCGGCCAGTATCCGATCGCTTCCGGCACGATCAATTTCGACGGCAAGGACATCACCGCGCTAAAGCCCTATGAGCGGGCGCGGCGCGGCATCGGCTTCGTGCCGCAGGGCCGCGAGATCTTTCCGCTGCTGACGGTGGAAGAGAACCTCAAGACTGGCTTCGGTCCGCTCAAGCGCGAAGACCGCAACATTCCCAACGACGTGTTCTCGCTGTTTCCGGTGTTGGAGACCATGCTGGGCCGCCGTGGCGGCGACCTTTCCGGCGGCCAGCAGCAGCAGCTTGCGATCGGCCGCGCGCTGGTGATGCGGCCAAAGCTCCTGCTGCTCGACGAGCCGACCGAGGGCATCCAGCCCTCGATCATCAAGGATATCGGCCGCGCCATCTCCTATCTGCGCAATCTCGGCAACATCGCCATCGTGCTGGTCGAACAATATCTCGACTTTGCCTGCGAACTCGGCGACAGTTTTGCCGTGATGGACCGGGGTGCGGTGAAATATGCCTGCGACCGCGCAAGCCTCGATCCCGCCGAGATCAGCCGCCAGATGGCGCTGTGAACAGGATGTGACGCCGCCTGTCGTGGCGCGCGAAGGGAGCGTTGGGGGAATGCGGACCGGGATCGCAGGCGCGGCAGCGGCGACGTTTGCGGCAAACCGCGCCCAGGGTGCGGTCCGGCTCGGCGTGCATCTGAAAGACGGCGCCACGCGCCGCGGCGACCTGCATGAGTCCGGCTCGCTGCGCGTCCGCTTCCCATCGCCGGAGGACGACGGTCTCTCGGCCATGTTCGTCAACACCGCCGGCGGCATTGCCGGCGGGGATGGCTTCGAGATCGCGATCGCGGCCGGCGAGGGCGCGCGTTTGACGCTGACCACGGCGGCGGCTGAGAAAGTCTACCGTGCACCGGCAGCGGCGGCACGGCTCGACATCGCGCTGACCGTTGCCGCAGGCGCGCATCTCGCCTGGCTGCCGCAGGAAACCATCCTGTTCGACCGTGCCCGCATTCACCGCGGCTTCGACATCGACCTTGCCGAGGGTGCCTCGCTCCTGCTCTGCGAGATCGTGGTGTTCGGCCGCGCCGCGATGGGCGAGACCATGCGCCACGGCGAGTTCGTCGACCGCTGGCGGATGCGCCGTGGCGGCAAGCTGGTGTTCGCCGAGACCGTCAGGCTCGACGGCGAGATCGGCGAGAAGCTCGCGCGACCCGCGATCGCGGGCGGCGGCTGCGCGATCGGCACGGCGCTGATCGTGCCGGGTGACGAAGCCTTGGTCGAGCGCATCCGCGAGGCGTCGGAAAGCTTCGGCGGCGAGGTCGGCATCTCCGCCTGGAATGGCTTTGCAATGGCCCGCTTCTGTGCCCAAGATGCGGCCCGGCTGCGCGCTGACATGATGACGGTGCTCGGCCGCGCCTCCACTGTCCCGCTGCCGCGGCTTTGGCTCAACTAATCCTTTCAACGCTTTCAGAGTGCTCGCATGAATTTGTCTCCCCGCGAAAAGGACAAGCTCCTGGTTTCGATGGCGGCCATGGTGGCGCGGCGCCGGCTCGAGCGCGGCGTCAAGCTGAACCATCCCGAAGCCGTCGCGTTGATCACCGACTTCATCGTCGAGGGCGCGCGCGACGGCCGCACCGTCGCCGAGCTGATGCAGGCCGGCGCCAAGGTCCTGACCCGCGCGCAGGTGATGGATGGCATCCCGGAGATGATCCACGACATCCAGGTCGAGGCGACATTCCCCGACGGCACCAAGCTCGTCACCGTGCACGAGCCGATCCGATAGCGTCATTGTCATTCCGGGGCGGCCGAAGGCAGAACCCGGAATCCAGAGATTGTTGATCGAGATTCCGGATTCACGCTTCGCGTGCCCCGGAATGACAGGAGAGACGAATGATCCCCGGCGAACTCTTCATCAAGGACGGCGAGATCGAGCTCAATGCCGGCCGCAAGACCGTGACGCTCTCGGTCGCCAACACCGGCGATCGTCCGATCCAGGTCGGCTCGCATTACCACTTCTTCGAGACCAACCCGGCGCTGAAATTCGACCGCAAGAAAGCCCGCGGCATGCGCCTCGACATCGCCGCCGGCACCGCCGTCCGCTTCGAACCCGGCCAGACCCGCGACGTCCAGCTCGTCGCACTCGCCGGCAAGCGCGTGATCTACGGCTTTCGCGCCGAGGTGAAGGGGAAGCTGTAGCGCCATGCTTCCTGCTGTCCGCATGGTCTCCGAAGCTGCCGAGCTTGCCGCGCACCGTCATAACGGGATGGCGCGCAAGGGGCGGGGGAGTGAGCCTTACATCAACCATCTCGCCGAGGTCGCGAATCTGCTCGCGCAGGTCACTAACGGCACCGATGCCGAACTGGTGGCTGCCGGCTGGCTGCACGACACCATCGAGGACACCGAGACCACGCGCGAGGAGCTCGCGCAGAAGTTCAGCGCGCGCGTTGCCGATCTCGTTGTCGAGTGCACCGATGACATGAGCCTGCCAAAGCCTGCCCGCCGGCAAAAGCAGATCGAGGATGCTCCGCACAAATCTCCCGGTGCAAAGCTGATCAAGATCGCCGACAAGATCAGCAATATCGGCGCGCGGATCGTGCCGCATCCAAGCAAGGACGAGCGCGACGATCTCGCCGACTATGCGGCCTGGGCCGACAAGGTCGTTGCCGGTTGCCGGGGCATCAATCCGCGGCTCGACCGCATTTTCGATGACACGATTGCGCGCGCCAAGGCCGCGCTGGCTGAAACTGGGGGCTGACATGTCCGTGAATATCAAGCGTTCCGTCTATGCCGACATGTTCGGCCCGACCACCGGCGACAGGGTTCGGCTTGCCGACACCGATCTGATCATCGAGGTCGAGAAGGATCTCACCACCTATGGCGAGGAGGTGAAGTTCGGCGGCGGCAAGGTGATCCGCGACGGCATGGGGCAGTCGCAGGTGACCAACGCGCAAGGCGCGGCGGATACCGTGATCACCAATGCGCTGATCGTCGATCACTGGGGCATCGTGAAGGCCGACGTCGCGATCAAGGAGGGCATGATCGCGGCGATCGGCAAGGCCGGCAATCCGGACATCCAGCCCAATGTGACCATCATCATCGGCCCCGGCACCGACGTGATCGCCGGCGAAGGCAAGATCCTCACCGCCGGCGGTTTCGACAGCCACATCCATTTCATCTGCCCGCAGCAGATCGAGCACGCGCTGATGTCTGGCGTCACCTCGATGCTAGGGGGCGGCACCGGTCCGTCGCACGGCACCTTCGCCACCACCTGCACGCCTGGCCCTTGGCACATGGGGCGGATGATCCAGTCGTTCGACGCCTTCCCGGTCAACCTCGGCATCTCCGGCAAGGGCAACGCCTCGCGTCCGGCGGCGCTGGTCGAGATGATCAAGGGCGGCGCCTGCGCGCTGAAGCTGCATGAGGATTGGGGTACCACGCCGTCGGCGATCGACACCTGTCTCTCGGTTGCCGACGACTACGACGTCCAGGTGATGCTGCATTCGGACACGCTGAACGAATCCGGCTTCGTCGAGGATACGGTGAAGGCGTTCAAGGGCCGCACCATCCATGCCTTCCACACCGAGGGCGCCGGCGGCGGCCATGCGCCGGACATCATCAAGATTGCCGGGCTGAAGAACGTGCTGCCGTCCTCGACCAATCCGACCCGGCCGTTCACCCGCAACACCATCGACGAGCATCTCGACATGCTGATGGTGTGCCATCACCTCGATCCGTCGATCGCCGAAGACCTCGCCTTCGCCGAGAGCCGGATCCGCAAGGAGACCATCGCCGCCGAGGACATCCTGCACGACCTCGGCGCGCTCTCGATGATGTCGTCGGACTCGCAGGCGATGGGCCGGCTCGGCGAGGTCATCATCCGCACCTGGCAGACCGCCGACAAGATGAAGAAGCAGCGCGGTTCGCTGCCGCAGGACAAGGGCAACGACAACGACAATTTCCGCGTCAAGCGCTACATCGCCAAATACACTATCAACCCCGCGATTGCGCACGGCGTGTCGAAGCTGATCGGCTCCGTCGAGAAGGGCAAGATGGCCGACCTCGTGCTGTGGTCGCCGGCGTTCTTCGGCGTCAAGCCGGATTGCATCATCAAGGGCGGCTCGATCGTGGCGGCGCCGATGGGCGATCCCAACGCCTCGATCCCGACGCCGCAGCCGGTGCATTACCAGCCGATGTTCGCCGCCTTCGGCAAATCGCTCACCGCATCCTCGGTGGTGTTCACCTCGAAGGCCGCGGCGAGCGGCGGTCTCGCCCGCAAGCTCGGCACAGCCAAGAAGCTCTATGCGGTGCAGAACACCCGCGGCAAGATCTCCAAGAAGAGCATGATCCACAACGACGCGACGCCCGAGATCGAGGTCGATCCCGAGACCTATGAGGTACGCGCAGACGGCGAGCTGCTGACCTGCGCGCCGGCCGAGGTGCTGCCCATGGCACAGCGCTATTTTATGTTCTAAAACCCATCCCGGTAACCAGAGCGTTTTCGAGCGAAGTGGATTTCCGGTTCGCGGAAAGAAAACGCGTCAAAACAAGACTCAAGCCAAAACAGAAAACCGGGAGGAACTTCCGTGATTTACGTCGTTGCTACGCTGACCATCAAGCCCGAGACCCGCGCCGAATTCATTGCTGCGGCGACGGCCTGCATCAAGGAAACCCGCAAGGAGCCCGGCAACATCGCTTACGATTTGCATGAGAGCGTCACCGACCACAGCAAGATGGTGTTCGTCGAGCAGTGGGAGAACGCGGAGGCGCTGGTGCCGCATCGCACCGCCGAGCACATGAAGACGTTCGGCCGGGTCGCGGTGAAATGCATGGCCGCGCCGCCGAAGATCGAGGTGATCACGCCCGAGAAGGTCGACGTCCGCTAACGAGAAAAAGAAGGGAGATAATCCATGATCTATGTCATCGCCACCACGCCGATGAAGCCGGAGAACAAGGACGACTTCATCAAGGGGCACAAGGCCTGCACGGTCGAGACCCGCAAGGAGAAGGGTTGCATCTCCTATGACGGCAATGTCAGCGTCAACGATCCCAACCTCTATGTGGTGGTCGAGCGCTGGGAGAGCCGCGAGGATCTCAACGGCCATGCCAGGGCGCCGCACATGAAGGTATGGCGCGAATATTCCGCTAACATGAAGACCGGGCCGACGGTGATCGAGATCATCAGCGACGCCAAGGTCGAGAAGCTCTGAGGCATCGATGATCCGCGCCACCAAACTCCTGGGACAGCACCGCTGGAAGGAAGCGCCAGCCGATACCGTCGTGCTAGATTTCGACGACCGGCACCGGCGGCGGATGGTGATGTCAGGGACGCGCGGGCTCGAATTCCTGCTTGATCTCGAAAACGCCGTCGCGCTGCGCGGCGGCGATGCGCTGGTGCTGGAGGACGGCCGCCTCGTCGAGGTGGTCGCAGCTCCCGAGCCGCTGGCGGAAATCCGGGGCAGCGATCCGCATCATCTGATCCGGGTCGCCTGGCATCTCGGCAACCGTCATCTGCCGACGCAGATCATGCCGAAGGGATTGCGCATCCGCAGGGATCACGTGATCGAGGCGATGGTGAAGGGGTTAGGGGCCCGTGTGATCGAGATTGAGGCGCCGTTCGATCCCGAGGGCGGCGCCTATGCCGAGCATGCGCATGCCGACGAGCACGCGCATGGTCACACCGGGCACGATCATGCCCACAGCCATGCCCATGACCACGACCATCATCATGATGAGCATTGCGAGCATGCTCATCATCACCACGATCACTCCCATGCTCATGACCACAAATGAGCCTGATCCCGCCGCGCTGCGCGGCGGGATGGCGGAGGACGAGGCGGCCGCGCTGTACCGGCTGATGACATGGCTGTCGCCGTCCTTTCCGGTGGGGGCGTTCGCCTATTCCAGCGGCATCGAATGGGCGGTCGAGGCCGGCGACATCACGGATGCCGCGTCGCTGCGCGGCTGGCTCGCCGCGATGCTTTCCGACGGCAGCGGATTTTGCGACGCTGTGTTTCTCGCGCAGAGTTTTCGTGCGGCGTTGCAGCCCAATCATGCCGGGCTGGAGCAGGTCGCCGAGCTTGCCGCGGCCTTCGTGCCGTCGCGCGAGCGGCAGCTCGAGACCACGACGCAGGGGCGCGCCTTCATCGAGATCGCCCGTGCCGCGTGGAATTCGCCCGGCCTCGACGCGATGATTGCGGCTTGCAACGGCCCTGTCGTCTACCCCGTCGCGGTCGGCATCGTCAGCGCTGCACACGGCATTCGGCTTGCGCCGGCGCTGCACGCCTTCCTGCATGCAGTGACCTCGAACTGGATTTCCGCGGGCAGCCGGCTGATCCCGCTCGGGCAGACCGACAGTCAGCGCGTGTTGGCCGGTCTCGAGCTGGTCGTTGCTGCGACCGCGGCGCGGGCCAATGCGGCCTCGCTCGACGATCTCGGCGGCGCGACTTTTCGCGCCGATCTCGCAAGCCTGCGTCACGAGACGCAATACACGAGGCTGTTCCGGTCATGATGCATCTTCCGCTGTCGTCCCTGCGAAAGCAGGGACCCATAACCACAGGGGGTGGTTGTTGCGGATGGTGTCGGCCACTGGACCCGGTTGAGGGATCACGCGGTATGGGTCCCGGCTTTCGCCGGGACGACAATAGAGGGACTTGTTGATATGCCCACTTCCCACGGCCCACTTCGTGTAGGCGTCGGCGGCCCGGTCGGCTCCGGCAAGACCGCGCTGATGGACCTGCTCTGCAAGTCGATGCGCGAGCGCTACGACATCGCCGCGATCACCAACGACATCTACACCAAATGGGATGCCGAGTTTCTGGTGCGCTCCGGTTCGCTGACGCCGGACCGCATCGCCGGTGTCGAGACCGGCGGCTGTCCGCATACTGCGATCCGCGAGGACGCTTCGATGAATCTCGCCGCGGTCGCCGACATGCGGGCAAAATTCCCCGACCTCGATCTGGTGCTGATCGAATCCGGCGGCGACAATCTGGCGGCGACCTTCTCGCCGGAATTGGCCGATCTGACGATCTACGTCATCGACGTTGCCGCCGGCGACAAGATCCCCTCCAAGGGCGGCCCCGGCATCACGCGATCCGACCTCCTGGTGATCAACAAGACCGATCTCGCACCCCATGTCGGTGCGTCACTCGAGAAGATGGACACCGACGCCAGGCGGATGCGCGGCGAGCGGCCCTTCGTGATGACCAACCTGAAGAAGAGCGACGGCCTCGATCGCATCATCAGCTTCATCGAGACCAAGGGCGGCCTTCGGTCGCAGCGCAAGGTCAAGGCAGGTTAGGACCAGCTAGACGTTAATCATTGTGGCAGGGTCGGCCAGTCCCGTCATCCCCGCGCAAAGGCTTCGCCTTTGTCGCTGGAGGTGCGAGCGGAGCGAGCCTCGAAGGATGTACGGCCACGGGTGGGGCCGTTCACCCTTCGAGACGCGCGTGCCGCGCTCCTCAGGGTGACGGTGAACGAGCGAGTGCGCGCAACCGCCGCAAAAAAGCTGCGCAATCGCCGGAACAATTTCCAACTTTGCCGATTAGCAACCTTTGGCGCCGCCAAAGACCGCCGGGTGGCGTCGTCGTTAATGCTGCCGACCGGCTCCTGTTGCGGACCGATGATCGCTATTCCATATTCCTTTGCGGCGGGCCTTCATCGCATCCTGATTTGTCGCCGCCCTTGCAGAAGCCAGATGACTTCCGTCCCCTTTCGCCACCCCCTGATTGCCGAGTAAGCGTGTGGTTCGACTGGGCTTCATCGTTGCCTTGATTGCACTGATCGGAGTTCTGCTCTCCGGTCTTGCCGCCTATCGGGTGCACGATCAGGAGCTCGCGATCGACGGCATCGCGCTGGCGCGGGCGATCGACGTCCACGCCAGCCTGGTGCAGGACCGCCTGACCGAGCGCGAGCTGCTGGCGCGGGTCGCCTCGGGGCTGTTCCGGGCGCCGTCGATGGTGAAGGCCAACATGCTGCAGCCGCTGCGCTCGGCGATCTACGCCTTCAAGACCGATTTCGTCGTCGCCGCCTGGATCGCGCGGCTCAAGCCGGACGAGCTCGCCGCGGCGGAGGCCGAGCTGAAGGCCAACGGCTTCACCAATCCGACGATCCGGGATTTCGACGACCAGGCGCTCGACCTCAAGGCGCTCGACAAGCCGATCAACGTGCTGATGGACGTCGAGCCGCGCAATCCGGAGACCTTGAGCATTCCGGGCCGCGCCTTCGACCGCCACTCGGTGGTGGGCCCGATGCTGGCGCGGGCGATGGCCAACGCCAAGCCTGTGGCCTCCGACCCGGTGCCGCTGTTGCGGCAGAACGGCCCGGTCGGCGTCGTGCTCGCCGCGCCGGTGTTCCAGGAGGGCGCATCCGAGCCGGCCGGCTTCATCACCTTCTCCTATGAGCTGTCGTCGCTGATGCTGACCAACGACGATAGCTCGCTATTCGCGGTGGCGTTGAAGGATCCGCGCGACTCCAACGACGAGTTCACCGCCAACGAGCAGGGCATCGTCACCTCGCGCGCGGTGCGCCAGGACGGCCCGCTGCCGTCGATGGTGCGCACGGTGACGTTCGGCGGCCGTGACTGGTCGCTCGACTATTACGCCAAGAGCAACGCCACGGTGCGTGCGCAGCAGACCGCGACCATCGTCGCGGCGATCGGCCTCGCGCTGACCGGCATCGTCTGCGGCCTGTTCGGCTATGTCGCCTATAACAATTTGCGCCTCAGCCGCGAGATCGAGGTCCGCATCGGATTCGAGCGCCGGTTGACCGCCGTGATCGACGAGCTCAACCATCGCGTCAAGAACATCCTCGCGGTGATCCAGTCGATCGTGACCCGCACGCTGCGGCACGGCGCCGATATCGATGTCGCGCGCGAGCTCTTGATCGGGCGCATCCACGCGATGTCGAACGTCGTCACGCTGCTCAGCGAGAGCCAGTGGCAGGGCGTCAAGCTGAAGGGCCTGTTCGAATCGCGCGCGATCCCGCATGCCGACCGGATCGCGGTGAACGGTCCCGACATCACGGTCAGCGCCCGCGCCGCCCAATCGCTGTCGCTGCTGTTCTTCGAGCTCGCCTCGCATTCCGACGAAGGGCTGTCGCTGGTCGGCAAGCACCCGCACATCGTCGCCAATTGGGAGGTCGTCGGCGAGGATGCGGACTCGGTCTTTCATTTCCGCTGGGAAGAGTTCAACACCAGCCAGGCGACGCGGCGAGCCGACAGTGATTTCGGCCTGATCCTGCTCGACCGCGTCGCGCCCGAGGCGCTCGGCGGCACCGCGAAGCGCTATTTCACCGACGTCTCCTATGTCTATGAATTGACCGCGCCGATGGACACCGTCGTCGACATGACCGAGCGCGACCGCACCGAGCAGTTCTCCGCGCCGCTGCGCCCGGTGAAGAAGTAGCGACTGCCTCAGGTTGTGTGATCGGATCGACGCACGGATTGATCGAAATCACGCGCGCAAGCATGCGCCGGCGTCATCGTGACCAATGCCCACTATCAGTAATAGACCGCAACCGATTGTTAAAACTTCGTTGAACATGCTTGGGCATATACCGAGCAGGATACCGTCTGAGGACCCCGATGAGGCTTTGGGTCAGCCTGACCTTGCTCGCGGCAGTTTTGCCGGTAGGGCTGTCGCTTGCCTTGACTCCGGCAGCGCCGCCCGGCGACCCTGCGACAATCCGTGCCAGCTATCGGAGGCCGGACGTCGTTCCGTTCCCGAGCAGCAATCCCTATTCGGAGGCGAAATCCGCGCTTGGGCAGCTGCTGTTCTTCGATCCGCTGCTGTCGAGGTCAAAGACACACTCCTGCGCGAGCTGCCACAGGCCATCCCTTTCATGGGCCGACGGCCTTCCGCGCGCCATCGGTGAGGATCCCAAGGGCCTGCCGATCCGCTCGCCTACATTGATCGATGTGGCCTTCTTCGAGCCGCTGGGATGGGACGGCAAGTTCAGGGATCTGGAATCCGTTGCGTTCGGGCCGATCCTCAGTCCGGCGAACCTGAACATGACCGAGCCGGAATTGATCGCGCGACTTTCGGCGATCCCCGGCTATGTCGATGCCTTCGCCCACGCATTCGGAGACGGCGCGATCACGCGGCCGAGGATCGAGGCGTCATTGGCGACCTTCGAGCGCTCCATCGTCGCAGGCGAGGCTCCGTTCGACCGTTGGATCAAGGGCGACGACACCGCCATCAGCAAATCAGCCCAGCACGGCTTTGAGCTTTTCAACGGCAAAGCACGTTGCTCGGCTTGCCACAGCGGCCCGTCGTTTTCCGACGGATCCTTCCAGGATATCGGCACCGCCAAGGGCCATGACATCGGGCGCGGCCGTTTCTTTCCGACCTCGGCGAAGCTGAAATATGCGTTCAAGACGCCGACATTGCGCGACGTCGCGCGCCGCGCGCCCTATATGCACGACGGATCGGTGGCAACGCTGGAAGATGTCATCGAGCTTTACAACAAGGGTGGGATCGATCGGCCGAGCCGATCGCCCGACATCAAGCCGCTGTCCCTGACGGCAGACGAGAAGAACGACCTCATCGCCTTCCTGCAAACCCTGACCGCGACGGCCCCGCCGGTGGCAGGCGTCCCCAAACTGCCGCGCTGACCTCGGCTCAACGCGGTTCAGAACGAGGTTCGTTTCAGGACAGGTGCGGCAGCGCCGCGCCCAGGAGGCCGAGCCCCACGATCACGAATGCGCCCGCGCAGGTCTCGAGGGTCGCTGTGCGCGCAGCGGACGACCTTGTCACATAGGCGAGGGCCGACCCCACCCCGATACTTACGACGCTCAACGCTCCGAACACTGTACCGGCCTCCCGATCCGATTTGTCCGGATTTCACTACGACAGTTGAATTGAGCTCCCGTGCCGGAATTAGCTAAAATTTGAGGCAACCGGCTGTAAAGATTGCACTAAGGGACAGGCCGGGGGCTCGCCCGCCACGATTAACCACAATGCAACCACGGGATGTCCCGGCAGGCGCAAAGCTTAAAATTTGATATAAGTTAAACAAGTCCTTAAGTGTGTGGGCGGTTGGTTCAATGTTTAGTGGATGGGCGCGAGATACCGTCTCGGCGGTGCGCTCCTTTTTCGCCACGTGCCTTGCAGCGGTTCTGTTTTGTGTCGTCGCCGCGCGCAGTGCCGAGGCACATGTCAAATGGTTTTGTGCCTACGATGTCGCCGGCCAGCCCCGCGGACTCGAGAATGTCCTTTGCCTGGATTTCGAGCTGCTGCTCGGTGTCGCCATCTTCTGGCTGTTTGCGGGTTGCCTGATCGAGCCCACCTCGCTGGGTGACGCCACGATCCGGGTGATGGACCGCGTCACCGAGGGGCTGCGGCTGCGCACCGAATTGATGATGCGCGCCGTGTGCGGGTTCTTCTTCATCTCGATCTGGGCCGTGGGCGGCATCCTGCTGACGCCCGAGTTGAAGACGACGTCGCCGTATGTCGGCGCGTTGCAGCTTGCGATCGCTGCCGGGATGCTGTCACGACGCACGCTGCCGCTGTCGGCGGCGGGGATGGTGGTCCTGTTCGGGATCGGTGTACGCGACTACGGTGTCTTTCACCTCGCCGATTACCCGATCTTTCTCGGTGTTGCCGCCTATTTTGCGCTGGTTGGGCTGAACAAGGATTTGTTCGGAATCCGGCCGATCGACGTGATGCGCTACGCCGCCGCGGTGACGTTGATGTGGGCCTCGGTCGAAAAATGGGCCTATCCGGAGTGGAGCTTCCCGCTGCTGATCGAGCATTCCGCGATGACGCTGGGCTTCGACAACGAGTTCTACATGCGCGCCGCCGGCATGGTGGAATTCACGCTTGCCTTTGCCTTGATCTGGACGCCGCTGATCCGGCGCTGCGCCGCAACCGTGCTGACGGGGATGTTCATCAGCGCGTGCTTCGAATTCGGCAAGATCGACACGATCGGACACTCGGCAATCATCGCTGTCCTGCTAGCGATTGTCGCCGACAACAAGGTGTTGTCGCGCGACCGTCGTGCGCCGTGGCTCGCCCCGGTCGCGCTCTGTGCCGCGCTGTCGGTGACCTTGTTTGTCTATTATTTCGGCCACGCTGCGATCTTCAAGACGTCGGTCCTGTAGATCGCCGCCGCCTGGGGCGGCTATTTGGCGACGTGGACGGCAAGCTTCATCTTCGGGTGAATGCCGCACAGCACGGTGTAGTCGCCGGGCACCGAGAAGGTGACGTCGAACTTGCTGCCCGGCTGCTGGTCACCCGAGTCGAAACTGAACGTATCAGTGCTCAAATAAGCGTGATGCAGCAGTTCGCCGTCATCGTTAACGAACCGTAAAACCTCACCCCGCTTGATCGAGATCTGCGCGGGTTTGAATTCACGATCCTTCTGCGAAATGACATAAGGGGCTGCGCCCAAAGCTGCTCCAATAAGCGCTCCAGTGACGATCGCCGCCGCAAACGGCAGGCGGCCGAACTGGCCCAGGCGCAAGGCGCGCAACAAGCCTGACTGCATGAGACCCCCGCTGAACCTCGAACACCAAATATCGGCTATCCCGGGCTGCAAATGTGGCTCCCGGATCACCTGTAAGGGTGATTATCGCCAGCTGATCTTAACGATTTCAGCATGAGTTCCAGTCACTACTAAAGCAATTTTGAGCAGACAGTTATTTTCCGCAGTGCTGCGCGTTTCTGCGTAGCTTGAGTATCGAGCACTACGGCGAAACGCGGGCATGGACAGCCTATTTGGCAACCTCAAGGTAAAGAGCGGTGCGGCCTTTCGGTTCGCAACCGTCCGCCTTTCGCGTCTTGCCCTGACCAAGGGTTCGATCCGCAGCCAGATTCTGATTTTTTGCCTTGCGATGAGCGCCGTTGCGGTCGCCCTCGGCGGGTACTCCATCCTCGGCATCCGCCATGCCGGCGATCTGGTGGCCAAGACGTTCGACGAATCCCTTATGTCGATCAACTATGCGCGCGCGGCCGGTGCGGATTTCGCCGCGATGCGGGTCGCCTCGTCGCAACGCCTGCTGACCACGGATCCGGAGATTCGCGCCAATCTCGATGGCCAGATTGAAAAGCTCGCGAAGACGCTCTCGGAAGACCTGGCGATTGCTGCCGATCGGTCGCAATCCTCGCGCGCTGCGCAAGCCGCCGCTAAGGTTCAGGAAGCCGCCGACGCCTGGATGGCGCTGCACCGGCGCGCGATCGGATCGTCCACGGAGGGCAGCGCGGCGGCCGATCCGCGCGCACCGGGTGCGACGGTCGGCGATGTCGATCGCTACTCCAAGATTGTCAGTCAGCAGGTCGAGCTGCTGGTCAATTATACGGCCGGCGATGGCTTCCTGTTCAGGCAAAAGGCGCTCTCGACGATCAAGCGGGACCTGCAGCTCAACGTGGCCGGGCTGACCGTCGCGCTGTTTCTGTCGGCGCTGTTTTCGTGGCTGCTGGCGCGCCGCATTATCGGGCCGGTCGCGATCGCATCGCGGGCCGCGCGAAGCATCGCCGGCGGCGACCTCGACGCGACCATCCCCAAGGGCGGGACCGACGAGCTTGGCACGCTTCTGACCGCAATGGAAACGATGCGCGACAACATCCGGCGGATGGTCAATCAAGAAGTATCGCAACGCCGCTCGGCGCAGGCACGGCTTTCCGATGCGCTCGAAACGTCGCGTGAGGGCGTCGTGCTGCTCGACGCGGATGGCCAGGTCGCGCTGGCCAACTCGCGCGCGAGTGAATTCATCCGTCTCTCGCCGCAGCTCCTGCAGTCGAATCCGCTCGATGCCGCCAGGCTGGCGCCTGCCGACGGTGACATCGATGGCTTTGCGAGCGAGGCGCAGCTTGCGGATGGACGCTGGCTGCGCGTCAGCCGCAGCGAGACGCAGGAGGGCGGCGTCGTCCTCGTCTACAGCGACATCTCCGCGCTGAAGCAGCAGAAGGCCGAGCTGCATGAAACCAATCTGCGGCTCGACGCGGCGCTCACGCACATGTCGCAAGGATTGTGCCTCTATAACAGCGAGGCGCGGCTGCAAGTCGCCAACCGCCGGTTCTGCGAGATCTTCGATATATCGCCGGAGCTTGTCGTTCCCGGAATGACCATGGAGGAGGTGCTCGACCTGAGCATCGCCGCGGGCAATCACGGCGAGCGGACCGTCACCGACCTGCTGGCGGAGCGCGAGCGCTCGATGGCCCTGCACGACGGCAATTATCTGCAGCATCTCAGCGATGGACGGATCATTGCGATCGCGCAACGGCCGACATCCGATGGCGGCTGGCTCGTCACCTGCGAGGACGTCACCGAACAGCAACGGGCGGAATCGCAGATCGCGTTCATGGCCCGGCACGATGCCCTGACCAAGCTGCCGAACCGGACGTTGTTGGCCGAGCGGATCGAGCTGGCGGTTGCGCAGGTCGGCCGCGGGCTCGGCTTCGCGGTGTTCTGCCTCGATCTCGATAATTTCAAGCAGGTCAACGACACGCTCGGGCATCCGGTCGGCGACGAACTGCTGTGCGCGGTCGCGGACCGGCTCAACGCCTGCGTCCGCGAGGTCGACACCGTCGCGCGTTTGGGCGGCGACGAGTTCGCGGTCATCCAGTGTGGCGTCCAGGGCGGCGACGAGGCCGAACGCCTCGCGCGCCGCATCGTGGAATGCGTGGGTGCGCCGTACGAGCTGAACGGGCATCGCGTCGTCGTCGGATGCAGCGTCGGCATCTCGATGTCGCCGGGCGACGGCACCACCGGCGAGAAGCTGCTGAAGAACGCCGACGTCGCCTTGTACCGCGCCAAGATGGAAGGCCGCGGCACCTGGCGCTTCTTCGAGCCTGCGATGGACGCCAGCCTGCAGCGGCGTCGGGCGATCGAGCTCGACCTTCGCGAGGCGATGGTCAAGGACGAGTTCTCGTTGTTCTACCAGCCGCTCTACGATCTCCATCTCGACCGCATCTGCGGCTTCGAGGCGCTGCTGCGCTGGCATCACCCCAAGCGCGGGCTGGTGCCGCCGGACCAGTTCATCCCGATCGCGGAAGAGATCGGCCTGATCGGCCCGCTGGGAGAATGGGTGCTCAATCGCGCCTGCGAACAGGCGACGACCTGGCCCAGCGAGATGAAGCTCGCGGTCAACGTATCCGCGGTCCAGTTTCGCGATGCCGACTTCACCGACGTCGTCGTCGGCGCGCTCGCGACGTCAAAATTGTCGCCGCGCCGGCTGGAGCTCGAAATCACCGAGTCCGTGTTCCTAGCGAACAGCAACGAGACGCTCGCAACGCTGCACAAGCTGAAGGCGCAGGGAGTGCGCATCGCGCTGGATGATTTCGGCACCGGCTATTCGTCGCTGAGCTATCTGCGCAGCTTCCCGTTCGACAAGCTCAAGATCGACAAATCCTTCGTGCGCGATGCGACCGCGACGCATGGATCGAAGTCGATCGTCCGCGCCGTCATCAGCCTCGGCAGAAGCCTCGGCATGACCACGATCGCGGAGGGCATCGAGACCGTCGAGCAGCTGGATCATATGCGGGCCGAAGGCTGCAACGAGGCGCAGGGCTTCCTATTCAGTCACCCGGTCCCGGTGACCGAAATCGCAGCCAAGATCCTCGAATTGAGAAACGGCTTCAAGCCGGCGTCCGTCAAGGCGATGGCCAGCTGACGGCGCGCAGAGCGTGGCCTTGCAGGCCAACATGAAAAAAGGCGGCCCGCGGGCCGCCTTTTCTCATTTATCGCCGTGGCCGCGCTTAGCCGCCATTGCCGCCGATCACGGCACGCACGGTGTTGTCGGGGCCGAAATCCTCGGCGCTGTCGACATAGAGCAGCGCGGAGAGCTTCGATCGCGCGCGGTTGACGCGGCTCTTGATGGTGCCGACCGCGCAGCCGCAGATTGCCGCGGCATCCTCGTAGGAGAAGCCGGACGCGCCGACCAAAATCAGCGCCTCGCGCTGGTCCTGCGGCAGCTTTTCAAGCGCGGCGCGGAATTCCTCGAATTCCAGATGCGCCGCCTGCGAAGGCTGGCTCTTCAGCGTCTTGGCATAATTGCCCTCGGCATCCTCGACCTCGCGCCGCCGCTTCCGGTAGTCGGAGCGAAACAGGTTGCGCAGGATGGTGAACAGCCACGCGGGGAGGTTCGAGCCGGGCTGGAACGAGTCGATGTTGGCGATCGCGCGCAGCAGGGTCTCCTGCACCAGATCGTCGGCGCGGTCACCATTACCGGACAGCGAGATCGCGAACGCGCGCAGGCTCGGGACCGACGCAAGGATATCGTCGCGAAGTTCATTCGTGAGAGGCATCAGTCCCCTCCATTGTTCTTGTCGGTATCGCCCCCGGCGACGGCCGCCGCCGCAGCCTCCGGCCCGTCGAGTTTGCGGATCAGCTCCGCAAAGCGGTCGGGTACGCCCTGTCGCACCACGTCATCGTACATGGCGCGAAGCTGGTGGCCGATTCTCGATTGAATCTCGGCGTTGAGACCGCCCTGCTTCTTTACTTCCTTCATGATGTGATCCACGCTTCCCCGGGAGTTAAGTCTCTGATTTCCAAGTCGTTTTCTCGAAAAAAGAGGCTGGCCGCGTTGCCTCGTCGGTTAGGAGCTAATGCAAAGTTGCGCAGAAAGTTCCGGAATGCTGGAACTATTTCGTGGAACTTTTTCGGCTTTCGCGCGTAGTCGGCCATGCAGGGGAACCGGGGTCGTCCCAGAACTGGATTCTGCCGCCCCCAGACAACGGGTTTCAGGCCGCCAGGCCTCACGAACAAGGATGGAGTGGGAATGTCCCGATCGCAGATCGTTGCCGAACACCTTCCGCTGTTGCGCCGTTACGCTCGCGCACTGACCGGAAATCAGGCGTCGGGGGACGCCTATGTCGGGGCCATGCTCGAGGCCCTGTTGCAGGATGGATCGTTGCTGGATCAGACCCACGGGCCGCGCGCCGGCCTGTTTCGGCTGTTCACCCAGATCTGGAATTCGGTGTCGGTGAACAACAACGAAAATGCCGACGTGGCGACGCTGTCGCTGCCGCCGGAGCGTCGGCTGTCCAACATCACGCCGCTGCCTCGCCAGGCCTTCCTGCTGCTGTCGCTCGAGGGCTTCTCGGAGGAGGAGGTCGGCTACATTCTCGGCACCGATATCGCCGAGACGCGCAAGCTCACCGATGCCGCCGGCCGCGAGATGGCCGCCGAGATCGCCACCGACGTCCTGATCATTGAGGACGAGACCTTCATCGCCATGGACCTCGAGAGCCTGGTGAAGAATCTCGGTCACAACGTCATCGGCGTTGCCCGCACGCATTCCGACGCCGTGGCGCTCGCCAAGAACAAGAAGCCCGGCCTGATCCTCGCCGATATCCAGCTCGCCGATGGCTCGTCGGGCCTCGATGCCGTGAACGAGTTGCTGCGGACCTTCGAGGTGCCGGTGGTGTTCATCACCGCCTATCCCGAGCGCTTCCTGACCGGCGAGCGGCCGGAGCCGGCATTCCTGATCTCAAAGCCGTTCCAGCCGGCGATGGTGTCGGCGGTGGCGAGCCAGGCGCTGTTCTTCCAGCGCAACTCGCGCAACCGCACGCCGCGCGCGGCATCGGCATGATCTGAATTTACGCAAGGGAGCAAAATCCAGACCGGCGTGCCGAAAGGTACGCCGGCTTTTTTTGAGCCTTCGATAGCGACGTTACTTCGGCGTCACGCGGACCGGCATTGTGCTGAGCGCCCGCAGGCCCGAGCTGTCGCGGAAGGCTGTGAGGCCTGCAATCTCGAGCTGCTTGACGCGGCTGGCGAGCGCTGCGATCACGGCCTCGGCTTCCAGCCGCGCCACCATCTGCCCGACACAGCCGTGGATGCCGACGCCGAAGCCCATGTGTCCGGAGAGCCGCCGTCTGACGTCGAATTGGTCGGCATGCTCCCAGCGCGTTTCGTCGCGGTTGGCGGAGGCGAGCAGCAGCAGCACCTTCTCGTGCTTGCCGATCTTGACGCCTGCGATCTCGGTGTCATGCGGCGTGGTGCGGAACACGAACGGCGCCGGTGAATCGAAGCGCAGCGTCTCGTCGAATGCCGCGCGCGACAACGACGGATCGGCTGCAACCAGCGACCATTGCTCGGGATGGCGCGCAAGCGTGTACAGCGCCATGCCGATCGCGCTGATCGTGGTGTCGAGCCCGGCCGAGAGCAGCGAGCGCACCAGCAATGGTGCTTCCTCCGCGCTGATCTCGCCGGCGTCGGCCGCTTCATAGACCTGCGCGCCAAAGCTGCCCGGGCGCAGCGCCTCGCGCTGGCAGCGCGCCGCGACCCAGGGCAGCACGCGGGGCGCCTGCTGCATCAGATCGCGAAAATAGTCGTTCTCGGGCCCGAAGCCGGCGAACACCATCGCGCCATAGGTCAGGAAGTTCTCGCGGCCCTCCTGGTCGATGCCGAGCGCGTCGGGAAACACGCTGACCGGAAACACCTCCGCGATGTCCTTGATGGCGTCAAACGATCCGCGCTCGACCAGCCCGTCGATCAGCCGCGTCGCCGTTGACTTGAAATCATCTGCAAGCCGCCGCATCGCGCCGGGTGAGAGGATCCGCGCCAGCACCGCACGGGTTCGGGTGTGCAGCGGCGGATCGGCTTCCAGCACGATGCTTGGCGGCCGCCACGGCTTTTCCGTGAAGTGGTTCGCAAGTCCCGCGCCGCCGGCGTTGCTGAAATTGACATGGTCTCCGAAGATCGTCTTGACCTCGGCAAAGCGCGGCACCGCCCAGATGTCATATCTGGTCAGGCGGATGACCGGCGCCGCGGCACGCAGCTCCGCATAGGTGCCGTAGGGATCGGCCCGCGTCGCCGCGCTGAACGGATCGAAATCGCTGCGGGCCATTTCGCCGGCAAAGGGGCTCGCATGGGTGCTCATCGGATCCTCCCGTCTTGTCATTAGTTAATTGACCATAGTCAATTAACTTGCATATTGCAAGGGCGGGGTTGCCATCGGGGCGGGTGCGCGGCATGGAGGCGCGAGGCAGATGGGGATGTCGATCGTGGAGCGAGCCAAAGACGCACGGCGCTTTCAGCGCAGGGCGCGCCAGGAGGCCGACAAGGAGGCGCTGAAGGCGCTGATCCTTAAGACCGCGCGCAAGGAGTTCGCCGCCGGCACGCTCGAGACCGTATCGATCCAGAAGATCGCCGACGCGATCGGCTACTCGAAGGGCACCGTTCTCAAATATTACCCGACCAAGCTGCTGCTGCTGCTCGCGGTGAAGCAGCAGAATCTCGAGGCGGTCGCCGAACGCCTCGAGCGGGTCCGCGCGGAGACGGCCGACAGCGATCTGCGGCTGCGGCGCGTGATGGAAACCTATCTCGATTACTGGGCCGACAATCCCGATCACTTCCGCTCACTGTTCTCGATGTCCGGTACGACCGAGGACCGCCGTTTTCCCGACGGCGTCTATTTCGGCGAGACCGAGATCGCGCGCCGCAGCTACGAATTGTTCGTGATCTCGGTGCGGGAATTTCTGGCGGCACACGGCGCCGAGCCGGCGCCTGGCCTGCCGCAGCGGCTCGCGACCGCGCTGCTGGCGGCGACCCACGGCGTGGTCGCGCTCACGCTCGGCACCCCGACCATGAAACTGCCCGACATGCGCGGCACCGGCCGCCTGCTCATCGCAAGCCTGATCGATGCCTGGACGGCCAGGCTTGCCGCCGCTCGGAAAAACGACGGCTGGCCGCGGATCACGATCGGCACCTTCGCCTGACGGAGCGTGCCGCGCGTCCCCGCATACGCTACACGCCCCTCATACGCGAAGCGATGTGGAATCCCGTGCGTTCGCCTGCTAAGCGCCGCCCATGGATACGACGCAGCGCGATCGAACGGTGGGCTTTCTCTACCTAGTGGTGTGACGGCGTTCGGCTGAGACGCTGCGCCGCCTGCCGCCGACATCGGCGTCAACGGGCATGCTGCTGGTGCCGGTCATCGGCGTGGTGTCGGCCGCGATCATTCTCGGTGAGCCGCTGGGCCTGCGCGAGATCGGCGCCATGGCACTGACGCTCGGCGGCGTGACGCTGGCGCTGCAGCGAGCCTGATGCAGGCGAGGGAACGGACATCGGTGCATCGCGTTCTCCCGAAAAGGGAGCTTGGCCATGCGCAAGGCGATCGCGCGGCTTGATGCGGAGCAGAGGGCGCAACTGCTTTATCTCGCAGATCTCGGCACGGCGATGTTCACGTCGGCCCTCGTGGTGTGCATCCTGCAGGCGATTGTCGACCTGTTCGCCGCAGGCTGAACCGCCACGTCTGCGCCAACGCGCCGTCAATCCTCTTCCGCCTCTAGCGGGGCATCGCTCTGGATATGTCCATCCGGCCCCCGGTTGAATACCCCGTAATCGCTCGATTTCACTCCTGCCGCCCCATCGGTGCCACCGCCGGCCAGACCGAGCTTGAGCAACTCGCGGACCGCCGCGGCGCGGGTCGGCATGCGGTGCTTGAAGCGGAAATCGTCGAGGGCTGCCAACTCCTCTGGCGACAGCATGACCTGAAGCCGTTCGGCGCGAAGCTCATTCATCGCAAAACACCCAAACTTAGCTTGTTGAGTGATTTGCTAAACCGCCAAACTCGCGTGGGGTTCCATCGGTTGAGTTAAAAACGTTGATTGAGTAAATTTTCCAAATGAAATCAATAGTTTAGATAAAAATAAAGGAACGGTCCGACCACCCATCTCGTTATGCTGCTGGAGAGATGCCATGACCAACCACGTCAAGCTTCCCCGCAAGCTATCCGAGGAGCCGGAAGCCCCGAAACCGCGGCGTCCGAGCCACGCGAAAGTCATCGAGCAACTGGACCGCTGGGCCAACAGCCCCGGTCTTCAACCGCCAAAGGTCGATAATGCAGAGGACGATTCAAAAGCGGAAGCGATCTGAACCCCACACATTCGAGCAGCGCCTCGAGGAACACCGCGTGCGACTTGAAAGCCGGCTCGCGCAATTGCCGCGCGGTGCCGAACGCGAGCAGATCGTCGCGCGCATCGAGCAACTGCGGACAGCCGTCGAATTGAACGCGATGCTGTCGACGGCCGGCTGAGCCGAGAAGCGAAACGGCGGAACGGCCCACTTGCTCCCGCCGCTCCGCCCGCCTACCATTCCCATGTTGATGGGGATGGAGTTCCCCGATAACCGCCGCAAGGCTGATGACTCCTACCGGGCGCGACAGCGTCGGTAGGAGCATGCGCCACCGCCGACCCGCCGTGTCCCGCGAATGAGAAGGGACAGCGCATGGCGGGTCTTCCTGGTTCACTCTCAATCGCATTGTCGCTGGTCGGGTCGATCTGGCTCGTCGGTGTCGTCGCCCTGCTGGTCGGCGCGCCGGGCGAGCTGGTCGCGGCGACCTTCGTGCTTGGGTTGGTGGCGGGCTTCGTCGAATGGCGAGCCGGAAAGGTGGAGCATTGAACGTTCAGTTGTTGGCGGCGGTCGCGATCGGCGGTTCGCTGGGATCGGTCGCGCGCTATCTGGTGGCGATCGGCGCGGGGCGCCTGGTCGGCGCGGAATTTCCCTGGGGCACGCTGGTGATCAACATCGTGGGTTCATTCCTGATCGGCGTCTTCGCGGAAGCGTTCGCGCTGAGCTGGAATGCCAGCCAGGCGATGCGGGTGTTTCTCACCGTCGGCATTTGCGGCGGCTTCACCACCTTCTCGACCTTCTCGCTCGATGTGATCGTGCTGATGCAGCGCGGCGAGCTATGGTTGGCCGGCGCCTACATGGCAGCCTCAGTTGCGCTTTCGATTCTCGCGCTGTTCGGCGGCCTGCTGCTGGTGCGGGCGTTCACAGCCTAGTCAGTCGCGCGGCGGCCGGTGCGTGGATTGAGCGGTGCGGTCGGCGGCCGTCGCAGCGCTTCGGGCAGGAACGGCTCGCCGCGCTTCGGCGTGGCGTCGGCGCGCACATCGGCGGCCCATTGCGCACGTTCGTGCGGCGTCTGGTTGTCGTTGAAGGTTCGCTTCACATCGACGCCGTCGACGGGATCGTTGACGCCGTTCCGGCTGGCGGGATGGTCGACGCCGCTGTGGATGTCACTGGAGTTGCCCATCGCGGCCTCCGTGCTCGGCGGATCCGGATCAAGATTTGATCCTGGATCCAGGACTTCTGCACCAACGTGGCCGGCGCAAGCGCCGTTCCAAACATGAAAGTGAAGGGCGGGAGGTACCGTCCGCCGCCCGGAATCCTTGGCGCGTCCGGGACCAGCCGGTAGGATGGAACCCGGATGGCAGCCAGGAACCAAGGGAAAGACCGGGGAATGAAGCATATCGACGTCGCGGTGATTGCTGCCACGCTGTGGCTGCTGGCGTCGATGGTGCTGGACATCCTGACGCCGAAGTCGCTCACCGCGCTGATGATCGCCGCCGCGCTTGCGCCGCCGTTCCTGATCGGGATCGGCATCCATTTCGCACGTGAATATTTCAAGGCGAGGCGGCGCAGCTACCCGCCGCCGCAGTTGGACGAACACTTCAAGAACTAAAGCATGATCCGGAAAAGTGCGAAGCGGTTTTCCGAGAAGATCATGCTCAAACAAGGAGCTAAAACGCGATGATGATTCAACCTAATCTCATCGCGCTTTAGCGTGTTTTCGAGCGACGTGGGCACCGGTTCGCGTGAAGAAAACGCGTGTCAAAACTGAAATCCAGGCCCCCGTTTCGATTCAATCGGAGCGGGGCAGGGCTGCACGTGCTGCATTGAACGGCCCACATGGCTTGCTAAGCTTGCGCCATGACCGAGCATCTCCCGGAAACGATCAGTCGCCTCTACACCGACCCTGGCGAATATGTCGACAGCGACCATCCCGCCGTCGAGGCGTTCGCCCGCGCCGCCGTTCCGTCCGACGCCAACGCGCGCGACAAGGCGCGCCGGCTCTACACCGCGGTGCGCGACGGCATCCGCTACAACCCCTATGTCAGCATGCGCTCGCCCGAGAGCTACCGGGCCTCGAGCGTGCTCGCCGCCGGCGACGGCTACTGCGTCGGCAAGGCTGCGCTCTATGCCGCGGCCTGCCGGGTCCACGGCATCCCGGCGCGTGTCGGCTTCGCCGATGTGCGCAACCATCTCACCACCGAGAAGCTGCGCCAGAGCATGGGCTCGGACCTGTTCACCTGGCACGGCTTCACCGAAGTGTTCGTCGATGGCGCCTGGCGCAAGGCGACGCCGACCTTCAACGACACGCTGTGCGCCAAGCTCGGCGTCAAGCCGCTCGATTTCGACGGCCACGCCGACGCGCTGCTGCATCCCTTCGACGGCGAAGGGCGCGCCTACATGCAGTATGTCAACGACCACGGCAGCTATCACGACGTCCCCGCCAAATTCCTGATGCGCGAGATGGCGCGCGAATACGCCGACATGCAGGGCGAGGATCTCGCCGGCCGCGACATGGAGCGCGAGGCGGCCGAGCAGTAGCGGACGTGTGAGCCGATCGCGCGCCGGTTGAGGGGGCGGTGTCATGGATGCGGAGCTGCCGAAAGCGCAGGTCAGCCGCCCCGCCAAAGGCTGGGAGGACGCGGTCGCGCTGACCGGCTTCATCCTGGTCGCGGTCGGGCAGGCCTCCAACCAGGTTCTGGCGCGCGGGCTTGCCGGCTCGGTGCCGCCGTTTTCGCTGGCCTTCTTCCGCTGGAGCATCATCGCCATCGGCCTCGCGCCGTTTGCGATCGCAGCGATCCGCGACGGCAAGATCCCGCTGGCGCAGAACCTCTGGCCGATCTTCGCCGCCGGCTTCCTCGGCATGTTCCTGTGCGGCGGCCCGGTCTACATCGCCGGCATCACGACCACGGCGATCCACATCGCGCTGATCTTCGCGCTGTCGCCGATCATGGTGCTGCTGATCTCGGCGGCGCTCGGCATCGAGCATATTGGTCCGCTGCAATGGCTCGGCACGGCGCTGGCGCTCGGCGGCGCGCTCCTGATCGTCTCGGGCGGTCATCTGGAAACGCTGACGCAATCGAGCGCGGCCTGGGGCGATCTCCTGGTGGTGTGCGCGATGCTCGGCTGGTCCGGCTACACGCTGCTGCAGTCGCGCGTCGCGCCGCGCGCCTCGCTGCTGGCTCGGGTCAGCCTGTTCTCGGCGGCCGGCGCGCTGTGCTCGCTGCCGCAGGCGCTCCGGGAGATGTGGGCCATGCCGGCGGAGGTGTTCAACACCCGGGCGTTCGAGGCCTATGTCTTCGCCGGCCTCGTGCCCGGCCTGATCGCCTATGCCGGCTTCGCCTGGCTCGGCGCGCGATTCGGCTCGGTGCGGAGCTCGCTGGTGCTCTACGTCGCACCGATCGCGAGCGCGCTGCTGTCCTGGATCATCCTTGGCGAGCCGCCGAAGCTGATCCATCTGGTTGGCGGCCTTTTGATCCTCGGCGGCGTCTGGGCGAGCCTGCGCAAATAGATCCAGTTGCTTGCCAAGGTGCAACCTTTTCCGGCCTCGTGCGTTGAATCCAGCGTTGATTCAAGAGCTTAGTCGGAGGTCGCATGAATCTTACTCCCCAGCAGCGCAAGGACCGTGATGCGCAGCGTCAGCAAGATGCATCGCAGGCGATGAAGGAGCATCGCGCCAACGAGAAGGCGTTCTACGACAACTTCCAGCGCCTCAAGGCCGAACGGCAGGCGCGCGAAGCTGCGGAGTTACGGAAGACGAAATCCGCTTCGAAATAAGCGCTTGGAGTCACACCCACCAATCCGGATGGCCCGGATCTGATCGACCGAGAAGGAGCGGAAGCGAGGGGGCGAGCACGGCGCAAACAAGCTCGCCCCGAAGACGAGAAATCTCCAGGCTTATGGAGGACGTCAGATGTACTTTGCCGATCAGAAAACGGTCACCTGCAAATGCGGTGAGCCCTTGAGCGAATTGATGCTCGTCGACGACCAGACAACCGGAATCAAGTTTCACGTCGGTCGTTGCCCGTCCTGCCGTGAAGTGACGGTTGTTCGATCCCAGGACATGCCATCGAACGACAATGCCTGACGCGGACGGTCCTCTCGCGAGTGGCAGGACCGGGCCATTGGTTTCAGATTTTTCGATTGCGACCGGTGAGCGACAGGCCGGCTGACGCATCGTTTGCGGCACACCAGAAAAGAGCAGGGCGCGACCGGCATCACCACGGTCGCGCCCTACGTCGCCGGTCAATGGGGCAGGGGGAATAACCGGCTCTTCCAAAGACTCGCAGACCCCCTGAGTCGTTCCGTACAAGCGAAAATATTTTCGTACACGGTTAAGTGATGGCCGGACGCGAGAACCCCGCGGGTTTCGTTCGCGTTGTGTCCGGGATCGCCAAGGGATCGTCGAGCGAATTTCCATGGGGCGAGGGACATCACCATGTCAAAGATTCAGATGGGAATTTTCGCTGCGCTGGCGGCTGGGCTGACGCTTGGCGCCGTCCAGCTGGCATCTGGCCACGATCTCATCGGCCGCCAGCAGGTCACCACCGCACTGGCGCCGGAGAGCGCCGTCAATCGGGCCGCCAAGACCGACCGTTCCACGGTTCCGGTCACCGGCCTGCCGAGCCGGACCGTTGCGCTGAAGGTCGAGCGGCTTCCCGATACGTCGGTGCTGGTCCGCGTCCCCGTGGCCAAGGAAGAGGCGCGCCATCGCCCCGCGGTGCCGGCTCGGGCACGGCCCGGCGACACCCGCAAGGTGGCCTGCGAGCCCGTGGTCAGCGTGCTGACCGAAGTGGCCAAGCTGCTGCAGCCCGGCCGCTGCGTGACCTGAAAAGGGCGCACAGTCGTCTAATATCGACGGCGTCATCGCCTGGCTTTTGATGTTCAGCCCGGGGCGATGACGTCGTCGGTTGCGGTTTGCACCTTACCGGGCAACGCAGGCTATTCCTCCTCGTCCGCCTCGCCGTTGCTGGCAGCGCTGCGGCCTGCCATCAGGCCAAGTGCGAGGCCGCCGATCGCCAGGATCGGGATGAGCCGCTTCGCCCCGATGGCCCGCACGATCTGCAGGCCGGTGGCGACCACCACCGGATCGGCAAACACATTGGCCGCGGCGGCCTTTGCCGCCTTCTCGGCACGGCGCCGCATCTCGCGCTTGCGCACGATGTAGACGCTGGCGGTGATCAGCGTGACGACAAGGAACAGCGCGGCGCCGGCGAGGCACGCTTCCACCGGCCCGTAGTGCTGCAGCACGTAGACGAAGGCGGCCGCGCACAGAAAGCCGATGGTGATGAACAGCGCGATCGCGGCGGCCGCGGCCAGCGACGTCAGCCGCAGCGCGTTGCCGGTGGTATCCTTGACGTCATTGATCAGCCGCTGAAGCATCGACCAGCCCTGCCCTGAATCTTGTCCTGAATCTTGCCTCGAACCTTGCCCTGAAGAGCGCGTCGACAAACGCGGCGGCGGCGCGCCAGCGCCGCCATCGCATCCAGAGGGGTGGTTTCCGCGTGATCGCCACCATGGGGCTGACCGCAGATTGCCTAGCGACGCCAGGTGACGCCGATCAGGAAGCCGAGACCGAGCGCAAGGCCGACCGTCGCCAGCGGCCGCTGCGTGATCATATCTTCCAGCGATTCCTCGATCGAGGATGCGGCATCCTGCGCCGCGCCCATCATCGCGCTGCCGCGCTCCGACATGTCGTCGAGTGTATCTTCCGCACTGGCGCGCGCATCCTTGTAGCGGCGGCGGGCCTGCTTGCCCGCGTTGTTGGCAAACGAGTTCAGCGCGTCGGTGATCTGTTCGGTGAGGGCGGCGATATCGTTCTTCACGGCGGTGACATCCTTTTCAAGGCGTTCGTAGGTCGCTTTGTCCGTCATGTTCTTGATCCCAAATGCGCTGTCCGTGCTCGACATCGAAAAGCTCCCGGAGAACTTGCGTGCTGGAGCAAAAACGCGCCGCGCGGTGCATGGTTCCAGCCGTGAAACCGGGCTTTCAAACGGTGCCGGCTTCGCTCGAGAACGCCTTGCTAGTGTGCTGAATGCGAAGTTCGTGCGATTTCGCGGCAGCCACTTTCACGAACTTCGCATTCATAAAGCACACTAGAATCATAAGTTTGCTAGTGTCCTTATCGAATCCGAAGTTCGCTCCGAAGGTACGGCAAATGATGCGAACTTCGGATTCGGGACACTAGTCCTCCGGCAGCTGCGGCGAATTGACCGGCATCAAATGCTCCTTGACGATCAGTGCCACGATCAGGAGCGGCGACGACAGGAAGGCGCCCATCGGGCCCCATAGCCAGGTCCAGAACGCCAGCGCCAGGAAGACTGCGAGCGCGTTCAGCGACAGTCTGCGGCCGACGATCGTCGGCGTGACGAAATGTCCTTCCATGAAGGTCACGACGGTAAAGCAGGCCGGCGCGATCAGCCCGGCGCCGATGGTCGGCGAGGCGATGATGCCGACCGCGACCAGCACGACAAACATCGCGATCGGCCCGATGATCGGAACGAAGTTCAGCGTGGCGGCGAGCGCACCGAGCCCAGCCGGATTTGGCATGCCCGTTGCTGCGCAGATCGCGCCGGTGACGATGCCGACGCCGACATTGATCATGGTCACCATCAGAAGATAATTGCCGAGATGGGTCTCGACCTCGTTGAGGATGCGCAGCGTACGCAGCCGCGCCGTGCGTTCGCTGAATGCCATCACCAGTGCGCGGCGCAGATCCTTCCAGCTTGCGATGAACAGGATCAGGGTCGCGATGAACAGCAGGAATTCGGCGAAGGTCGGCGACAGGAATTCCAGCGTCGGCTGCACCCATTCGAATTTCGGCAGCTGGAGCGTGGCCAGCGTATCGGAGCCGCCGACCATGGTCTGCAATTCCTGCCACAGCGCGAGCGGCCGGTCGAACACGTGCAGCTTCTCCTTCAGGATCGCGCCGAGCTCGGGCAGCCGCGAGCTCCACTCCATCACCGGCGAGGCAATCAGCCCGACCATGAAGCTGACGGCGGCGCCGACCGCGATCACGATGACGACCGCGCCGAGCGCGCGCGGAATCCGATAGCGCTCGAGCATGCTCGCCGCCGGCGACAGCATGGTGCCGACGATGAAGGCCATGGTGATCGGGAGGAAGAAGGCGCGTGCGAAATAGAGCACCGCGACAATGACAATAACCAGCAGGGCCATCAATGCGAAAGCGACGGCCTCGGCGCGGCTGACAACCGGCGGCAGTTCGATCTTGCTGTCGGGGACTGGCGTGCCTTCGGGCGCTTTGCCAAGCAGGTCTTCACTTGGAAAGGCGCGCACCGAACTCCTCCCGCGTGAGGACGAACAAACCCGCCGCGTGGTCGCCCCGCGCGTCGAATGGCGCGATGACAACGGGCCGCTCCTCGGAAAGTTCCGTCGCGCGTTCGTGAGACGTGACGGGTTGACAGTCGCGGCTTCGGGACGATTCGCGGCGGAACCGACTCGCGGCTATGCGCGTTGGCCCGGCATCGCATCACCACGATGCGCATCCCGTCCAGGGGCAGCACATGACACAGCAGTCTGTTTCCAGCCGCCGGCTTGCGTCGCGCGCCGCGCGCACCCTTGCCTTCGCCAGCGTCCTGTTTGCGACGCCGTTTGTTGTCGCCACATCGGCCAGCGCCCAGGTCCGTTCTTCCGCGCTCGGCTATGCGCCGACGCAGCCGGGCGCATTTCCCGCCGACGAGGTGATGAACGACCCCTCGAGTGGGGCCGGCGAGGACGGCGCGCTGCCGGAGCGGCTGCGCCGGACCACCGTCGCGCTCAATACGACTGAGGCGCCCGGCACCATCATCATCGATACCGGCAACACCGCACTCTATTACGTGCTCGGCGGCGGCCGGGCGATCCGCTACGGCGTCGGCGTCGGCCGCGAGGGCTTCACCTGGGCCGGCACGCAGACCATCAGCCGCAAGGCCGAATGGCCGGACTGGCATCCGCCGGCCGAGATGATCAGGCGCCAGCCCTATCTGCCGCGCTTCATGGCCGGCGGCCCGGGCAACCCGCTCGGTGCGCGCGCGATGTATCTCGGCTCCAGCGAATACCGCATCCACGGCACCAACGATCCCTCGACGATCGGCAAGTTCGTCTCGTCCGGCTGCATCCGCCTGACCAATGAAGACGTTTCCGACCTGTTCAGCCGGGTCGATGTCGGCACCAGGGTCGTGGTGCTGCCGAAGAACGCGCCGCACCTCGCCGCGCGCGAGATCGGCCCGACCACGACGCAGATCTCGGTCCGGCCGGCCGCGTCGCGGCCGCGCCCCGCGGCGGCGACGCTGCCGTCCGGGCGTCAGGCGATGAACATCCCGACGGCTTCCTCGTTGTACTGACGATCGATGTTGTACTGAGGGCCGGTGATGGTGACGCGATACTCCAGGCGGTGGGCGTTCGGGACCGCGGCAGTGCTTGGCCTGTCCCTTGCGCCTGCGGCGCAAGCCCAGGATTTCTTCTCGCAACTGTTCGGCGGCTTCATGCATGGCCGCCCGCCGATGATTCGGATGCCGTTCGACGATGGGCCGCCTATGATGCCGCGGGTCGAGCGCCGTCCACGCTATGACGTCGGCCAGGCCTATTGCGTGCGGACCTGCGACGGCCGCTATTTCCCGCTTGCGTCGACCGGCAACCAGAGCAAGGCGGAAAGCTGCAACAGCTTCTGTCCGGCGAGCGCGACCGAAGTGGTCTATGGCGGCAATATCGACAACGCCGCGACGGAAGACGGCAAGCCGTATTCCGAGCTGCCGAACGCGTTCCGCTATCGCGACGAGCTGGTCTCGGGCTGCACCTGCAACGGCAAGGACTCTGTCGGCCTCGCCGCGGTGAAAATCGAGGACGATCCGACCTTGCGCAAGGGCGACATCGTCGCCGGCAAGGACGGGCTGATGTCGGTGAGCCGTCCGGACCGGCGCGGCGCGCAGCTCAACTTCACGCCGGCGCCGGATCGCATCCGCGCCAAATATGGCCGGCCGGCGGTGGTGGCGCGCGAGTAGCGTCGATCACATGCGGGCGGCCGCCTTCGGTTCCTGGCGCGGAACCGGCCTGCCTCCTGCACGTTAGCAAAGGGCGAACAGCACATTCACCGATGCCATCAGGGGGCTCCGCATGCTCGTCGGCGTACTCGTCACCTTCCTTGTCGTTATTCTCGTTCTTTATCTCATCAACATGCTGCCGCTCGACGGCCGCGCCAAGCAGATCGCGCGCGCCGTCGTCATCATCATCGGCATCATCTCGCTGCTGAAGTATCTGGCGGTGTTCTAGATCCGTCATTGCGAGGAGCGAAGCGCGACCATCCTCATCGTCGTCCCTGCCTGGTGCGCAATTGCGCACCAGGCAAGGACGACAATGGCGGCGGTCGTGATTCAAGTTGTCAAACAAGCTTCTCGGTGTCGTCACCCGCGCATGCATGAGCGGGGGGTGACACGGCGAGGGCGTCTGCACGATTTCGGGATAATGGAAATGTAGAGCTGATTTGCCCGACGAGTCAAGTCGCCGTATCCGCCGGCACCTTTGCATGGGGTTGTTTTCGATAATTTGGCAGTGCGCCCTGCGACGGCAGGTGATCGCGTCCGGCTCTTCCCGGCGTTACTTGCGGCGCCAACAAAAAAGCCCCGGCTTATCGCCGGGGCTTTTGCTTGTCGTTGCGATCGCTTGCAGATCAGCCCGCGGCCTTGGCCTCGCGGCGGCGCGCGGTGAGGATGTATTCGGTATAGCCGTTCGGCTGCGTGCGGCCCTCAAAGATCAGGTCGCAGGCGGCCTTGAAGGCGGTGCCATCGAACGCGGGCGCCATCGGCTTGTAGAGCGAATCGCCGGCGTTCTGCTTGTCGACGACGACGGCCATGCGCTTCAGCGACTCCATCACCTGGTCCCTGGTGATGACGCCCTGATGCAGCCAGTTCGCGAGGTGCTGGCTCGAGATGCGCAGCGTGGCGCGGTCTTCCATCAGGCCGACATCGTGGATGTCGGGCACCTTGGAGCAGCCGACGCCCTGGTCGATCCAGCGCACGACGTAGCCCAGGATGCCCTGGCAGTTGTTGTCGATCTCCTGCTTCACATCGTCGGGCGCCCAGTTCGACTGCGACACCGGAATGGTGAGGATGTCGGAGAGCTTGGCACGCGGCCCACCCTTGGCGAGCTCCTGCTGGCGGGCGATCACATTGACCTGGTGATAGTGCAGCGCGTGCAGCGTGGCCGCGGTCGGCGACGGCACCCAGGCGGTGGTGGCACCGGCCTGCGGATGGCCGATCTTCTGCACCAGCATGTCGGCCATCTTGTCGGGGGCGGCCCACATGCCCTTGCCGATCTGGGCATGGCCGGGCAGGCCGTCGATCAGGCCGTTGTCGACGTTCCAGTCCTCATAGGCCTTGATCCACGGCTGCGCCTTCATGTCGTTCTTGCGGATCATCGGACCCGCTTCCATCGAGGTGTGGATCTCGTCGCCGGTACGGTCGAGGAAGCCGGTGTTGATGAACATGATGCGCTTGGAGGCGCGCTGGATGCAGGCCTTGAGGTTGACCGTGGTGCGGCGCTCCTCGTCCATGATGCCGACCTTCAGCGTGTTCTCCGGCAGGCCGAGCATCTTTTCCACCTCGGCGAACAGGTCGCAGGTCAGCGTCACCTCGTCGGGCCCGTGCATCTTCGGCTTGACGATATAGGCCGAGCCGGTGCGGCTGTTCCTGACCTTGGAATTGCCCTTGAGGTCGTGGATCGCGAGCAGGCCGGCGACCGCGGCATCCAGGATGCCTTCCGGGATTTCCTCGCCCTTGGCGTCGAGCACGGCGTCGGTGAACATGTGGTGGCCGACATTGCGCATCAGGAGCAGGCTGCGGCCGTGCAGCTTCAGCTCGCTGCCGTCGGGCTTCTTGTAGACGCGGTCGGCATTGAGCGAGCGGGTCAGCGTCTTGCCGCCCTTCTCGAAATCGGCCGACAGCGTGCCGTTCATCAGGCCGAGCGTGTTGCGATAGACCAGCACCTTGTCCTCGGCGTCGACGGCAGCGACCGAGTCCTCCATGTCGAGAATGGTGGAGACCGCCGATTCCAGGATCATGTCGGCGACGCCGGCCGGGTCATCCTTGCCGATCACGTTGTTGCGGTCGATCTTGACCTCGACATGCATGCCGTTGTTGACGAGCAGGATCGCGGAAGGCTGAGCGGCGTCGCCCTGATAGCCGGCGAACTGGGCGGCGTTCTTCAGCGCGGTCGAGTTGCCGCTCTTCAGCTTGACCGAGAGCTTGCCCGCGATCACGGCGTAGGAGGTGACGTCGGTGTGGCTTCCGGTCGCAAGCGGCACGGCGGCGTCGAGGAACGCCTTCGCCTTCGCGATCACCTTGTCGCCGCGGGCCTTGTTGTAGCCACGGCCAGCCTCGCTCGGATCGTGCGGGATCGCGTCGGTGCCGTAGAACGCGTCGTACAGCGAACCCCAGCGCGCGTTGGCGGCGTTCAGCGCGTAGCGGGCGTTGGTGAGCGGCACCACCAGCTGCGGGCCGCAGATCTTGCCGATTTCCTCATCGACATTTGATGTCTCGACCTTGTGGGTCGCGGGCTCGGGCAGCAGGTAGCCGATGTCCTTGAGGAACGCGGTGTAGGCGTTGATGTCGAACGCCTTGCCCCTGTTGGCGCGATGCCAGTCGTCGATCTTGGCCTGCAGCGTGTCGCGGACCGCGAGCAACTCGCGGTTCTTCGGTCCGAGCTTCTGGATGATGGCGGCAAGTCCGGCCCAGAACGCATCCGGGGCGATCCCGGTTTTCGGCGTCGCCTCCTTGGCGATGAAATCGAACAGGACAGGGGCAATCTTCAATCCATGGGCATCGACACGAGTCATGATGGGCTTTCTCAAAGGAATGGGGCGTTTAGGAGCTGTTTTCGAGAGAAATCAGCAAAAAACGCGCCAAAGGGCCGCGTTCACGGCCCTTTTAGCCCTAAAGTCCCGGTTCTGAGAAGGCCCCCTTTCCGGCCCCACGCTGCATCGTCACGCGGGCGGCCACCCTGAATCTTCCAAACGCCGGGGTCCGCTCCCGGAAAGACCCGTCAGGGCGCCCCGGTGCGTACCTTGCTGGCGATGAGCAATGCAGCGAGCACCAGGGGAATTGCGCCCGCTACGAACACAGCGGATGCGCCCATCAGATCAAGCACCAGCCCGCCGCCGGCCGCGCCCATGGTGATGCCGAGGAAGATCGAGGCCACGGTCAGTCCGGTCCCGCTCTCGGTCTCGTCGGGCACCATGCGGGTGATCCATGTCGTGGTCGCGACCGGTACGCCGCTGAAGGCGAAGCCCCAGAGTGCGACCAGCACCAGAGCCGGAATGACGTCCTTGCCAAAGACCGAGAGCAACAGACCGATCACGCCGATCGCCAGCGGCATCGCGATCAGCGTGAGCTTGAGTTTGCGCTCAGCCATCAGCCCGCTCGCGAACGAGCCGAGGTAGTTCGCGACGCCGAAGGCAAGCAAGGTCGCCGCGACGCCGGCAGCGCCCAGCCCGGTCACGCTCTCGAGGAATGGACGGATATAGCCGAAATAGCCGAAGTGTCCGGTGAAGACCAACGTTGCCGCCAAGATGCCGGCGCCGATCCCCGGCCGTGTCAGGATGTCGATCAGGGTGTCGAGCCCGGCTTCTCCCCTTGGGGCCAAACGCGGCAGAGCGAGTGCCTGGATGACGAATACCGCTGCGCCCAATGCCGTCGCGAGCAGGAACACGGAGCGCCAGCTCGCCACCTCGCCGAGATAGCTGCCGAGCGGAACGGCAATGATCATCGCGGCGGGAATGCCGCTCATCACGATCGACAAGGCCCGGGCAACCAGCGACGGCGGCACCAGCCTGATCGTCGTCGCTGCCGCCATCGCCCAAAACCCGCCGATGGCAAGGCCGAGCACGATCCGCGCCGCCAGCAGGAACGTGATGCTCGGCGCCAGCGCCACCAGCAGATTGGAGATCACCAGGAGAATCGAAAAGCTGAGCAGCACCGGCTTTCGATTGAACCTGCGCGTCAGTGTCGGCGTGAACAATGCTCCGACCAGCCCGGCCAGCGAGGTCGCGGTCACGGCCTGACCGGCGAGGCCCGGACTCACACCGAGATCGCGCGCCATCGGCGTCAACAGACCGGACGGCAGGAACTCGGCCGTCAGAAGTGCGGTGACGCCCAGCATCATGGCCGCGACGGCGCCCCAGGCGGGCCTTTCCGGTGAGGCCGGCTTGTCACCAACCTTGAGCGCGGCGTCGCCCGGCATCAGCGCAAGGGCATCGGCGTGCGCCAGAGCGGGGTCCACTTCTTGATCCATTGGCCGAACCTTCCATCTATGTTGCACCGCCGCAGACATAGGCTGGAGGTTTTGGACGATCTATGCCATAAACGCTTCAATGTTTGATCATTCGTCCAGATCGTCCACCGCCGATACGACCGACGCCGCCGTCGATCTGGTGAGCGAGTTGCTGCTCGGCATGCGGCTTGAGGGCGTTCACTACCGTCGGATCGAGACGCGGGCGCCCTTCGGGTTTCGGTTCGAAACGCCGTACGGACGCGCGCAATTCCACTTCGTTGCACATGGCACGGCACTTCTGCGCTACGCTGATGCGACGCTGCTTCCCCTTGGATGCGGTGACGCGATTTTCCTGCCGCGCGGCGGCGCGCATGATCTTGTCTCGGCCCCGGATGAGCCGAGTTGCGACGTCGAGCGTTTCGAGACCGAGACGCTGTGCGGCAATGTCGATGTGACATCGGCCTGCCCTGAAGGATGCCCGCAGGACGAGTCGGTCCTGGTCTTCAGCGCCTGCATGAATTTCGATCTTGGCGGCATGCGCCCGCTGATCGCGCTGATGCCGGAGGTGATGCGGGCCGACACGTTGCTTGCGCGCCAGCCGGAAATCGAACCGATGCTGAAGGCCATGGAGCGGGAGACCTGCACGCCGCGGGCCGGCTCCGTCGGCGTGATGGCGCGGCTCGCCGATGTGCTCGCCGCGTCGATCGTGCGTGGCTGGGTCGAATGCGGCGGCGACAACGCCATGGGCTGGTTCGAGGCCTTGCGTGATCCGCGTCTCGGCCGCGCGATCGGCGCGCTGCATCGCGCGCCCGGCCGCAACTGGACTGTTGCTGAATTGGCGGCGGAGGCGGGTTGCTCGCGTTCGCTGTTCGCCGAGCGCTTCCAGGCCATGACCGGGCAATCGCCGCTGCGCTATCTTGCCGAGCTGCGCATGCGTCTCGCGACACAGTGGATCAAGCATGAACGCCAGCCGATCGATGTGATCGCGCAGCGGCTTGGCTATGCGTCACAGGCGGCGTTCAGCCGCGCGTTCAAGCGTGTTACCGGGCAATCGCCTGGGATGGTACGGCACGGGGCCGCAAGCCGCGCGGCCGAATAGGCCTCAACACCGCCGGATGCCCCGCTGCAAGTGGGGCATCCGGTACGCCGCGGCCTATCGGCTCGATAATTGCTGTCTCTGGAATACTGGATCGCCTGGACAACAAGCCGCGCGATGACAGCAAGAGAAGCTAAATATTCGCCGCGAGGTCGGTCAGTTCGTCGAACAGGATGCCAGTCGTGGCCAGCATCCGCTCGATCTCGTCGGTGGCATCGCTGACCGAGCGGTTCGAGGTGTCGATGGTCAGTTCGTTGCCGGTCGGCGGCTGGTAGTCATTGGTGATGCCGGTGAAAGACGGCAATCCGCCGGAGCGCGCCTTGGCGTAATGGCCCTTCGGATCGCGGGTCTCGCAGACCTCGGCAGGCGTTGCGACATAGATCTCGCGGAATGCGCTGTCGGCGATGCGGCGAGCTGCCGCACGGTCGGCGCTCGATGGCGACACCGCGGCGACGATGGCGATATGGCCGTTGCGCGCCAGATGGGTCGCGACTTCGGCGAGGCGGCGGATGTTTTCAGCGCGGTCCTGCGGCGAGAAGCCGAGATCGCCGTTCAGCCCGGCACGCAGCGTGTCGCCATCGAGCAGGATCGGCGAGCCGCCATTGCCGAACAGGCGCCGTTCCAGCGCCCGCGCCAGGGTCGACTTGCCCGAGCCGGGCAGGCCGGTCAGCCAGACCACTGCGCCGTTGTGGTGGTAGCGCGCCGAGCGCTCGTCCGGCCGCAGCGCGGACTCCACCGGCACGATATCGACCGGCACCGCCGGCCGGCCGGCGTCGACCGACAGCACGAGACCGCCGCCGGCGATACGGCCGTTGACCTCGATCACGAGGCGGCCGGTGCGCGGATTGTCGGTGTAGGGATCGGTTGCAACCGGCTGCGCCAGCGAGATGTCGATCTCGCCGACATGGTTGCGCGCGATCGCGGTGTTCTCTTCGTTGGACAGCGCGCCGGGATCGACCGCCTTCTCGATCGCGACCACGGTGGCGCGGCTTTCCTTGGTGCCGAGCCGGATCAGGATCTGCTCGCCCTTGGTCAGCGGCTTGTCATGCAGCCAGAAGATCCGGGCGCGGATGCGGCGGGTGTCGCGCGGGCTCTGCCCGGAATGTCCGATGATGTCGCCGCGCTCAAGGAACAGCTCGCGGTCGAGCGTGATGCCGACCGAGCGCCCAGCGCCCTGTGGGGCGTTCACCGGCGTCACCGGCCAGCTCTCGACGGTCTTGATCCGCGCGATCTTGCCGGTCGGCATGATCACGATCTCGTCGCCGGCCTTCAGGCTGCCGGACTCGATGCGGCCCGCCACGATGCGGCGGTCGTCGAACTTGTAGATCGCCTGCACCGGCAGCCGCAGCGGCAGTTCGGCCAGCGGGCGTGCCGGCTCGAGCGCATCGAGCGCCTCGACCACGGTCGCGCCCTTGTACCAGTCGATCCGCGGCGTGCGTTCGGCAACGCCGTCGCCGTCGCGCGCCGAGATCGGGATCACGGCTGTGGGGGTCACGCCGAGGCCGATCAGATGCGCGGAAATCTCGTCGCTGATCTCCTTGAAGCGGTCGGCGCTGAACTCGACGCGGTCCATCTTGTTGACCACGACCGCGACCTGCTTCACGCCGAGCAGATGCAGGAGATAGCCGTGCCGCCTGGTCTGGTCGCGCACTCCTTCCAGCGCATCGATGATCAGCACCGCGCCGTCGGCCTGCGAGGCGCCGGTGATCATGTTGCGCAAGAACTCTGCGTGGCCGGGCGCGTCGATCAGCACGACGTCGCGCGAGCGGGTGCGGAAGCGGATCTGGGTGGTGTCGATGGTGATGCCCTGGTCGCGCTCGGTCTGCAGCGCATCGAGCAGGAACGACCACTCGAACGGCATGCCGCGCCGCGCGCTCACCGCCTTCAGCATTTCCAGCTTGCCGTCGGGCAGGCTGCCGGTCTCGTGCAGCAGGCGCCCGACCAGCGTCGACTTGCCGTGATCGACATGGCCGACGATGACGATGCGCACCTGCGGCCGCGTCGTGCCGTTGGGCGTTGCCGAGATCGAGGCAGTGGGAAGGATCATGTTCATCGGAACGCTCGCACGAAGCTTGGTGTTGCTTGAAGTGTTGATCAGAGATAGCCGGCGACGCGCAGCCGCTCGAACGCATCCTCGGTCTCGTGGTCGAGCGCGCGGCCGGCGCGCTCCGGGACCTTGGTGCCGTCGAGCTCGGTGAGGATCTCGTCTATGTTGGAGGCGGTGGAGGCGACCGGGAAGGTGATGTCGGAATCGCCCAGCGAGCGGTAGCGCTTGCCGTCCTTGGCGAGATAGAGCGGGATGATCGGAATGCCTTCGCGCTTGGTGTAGGCCCAGATGTCGGCCTCGGTCCAATGCAGGATCGGATGGATGCGCAAGTGCGCGCCTTGCGGCGGCGAGGCGTTGAACTGGTCCCAGAACTCCGGCGGCTGGTCGCGGACGTCCCATTCGCCCTCGAGGCCGCGCGGCGAGAACACGCGCTCCTTGGCGCGGGTCGCCTCCTCGTCGCGGCGGATGCCGGCGATCAATCCGTCAAAGCCGAACTTGTTGAGCGCGAGCTTCAGCCCCTCGGTCTTGCGCGCGGCAGAACGCGCGGCCGGCGGCAGGGTCGGGTCGACGCTGTCGATCGGCGGGCAGGGCTCGACGCGCAGGTCGAGATCCCACTCCTTTCCGAAGCGGTCGCGGAACGCGTACATCTCCGGAAATTTCTTGCCGGTGTCGACGTGCAATGCCGGGAACGGGACGCGGCCGAAGAACGCCTTGCGCGCCAGCCAGATCATCACGTTGGAATCCTTGCCGAGCGACCACAGCAACGCGAGCTTTTTCAGCCGGGCGAACGCTTCGCGCAGAATGTAGATGCTCTGCGCCTCCAGCTCGTCGAGATGATCCATCGACGGAGGCGCCTGATTGGCGGGAATCCCCGGCACGGAAGATGCATTGCTAAGCGCTGCGGACCGCGTCCTGGCGGCGACGGATTCGTTGTCGAGAAGATGCATCTCTTGGCCTTGGCCTGTGGAGTTGAAAATTCTAAAGTTGCGCTGCAATAGAGAAGAAATAATTTTCTCTTTGCTGGCCTTGATCGAGAGATAAATAGAAAATAATTTCAGTCAACCCCCAAGTTGGGGAAGCGAGTGTCTGATGCGATATCTGCCGGTGTTTCTGGATCTGCAAAGCGGCAAGGTGCTGCTCGTTGGAGCGGGCGACCTCGCGCGCGCCAAGTTGCGGCTGCTCGCAGCCGCCGGCGCCGCGGTGCGCTGGTACGCGACCGACAGCGATCATGACATTGCCGGTCTCGCGGCGGAGGACGCCGCGCGGATCGAGCGCGCCGAAGGCGATCCGCTCGCCGCCGACCTCTCCGATGTCATCGCCGTCCTCTGTGCCGGCGCAGGCGAGATCGGTGTTGCGATGTCGGTGCGCGCCAAGGCGATCGGCGTGCCGGTCAACGTGATGGACGACCTCGTGCATTCCACCTTCATCATGCCGGCGATCGTCGATCGCGGCGATGTCGTGGTCGCGGTCGGCACCGGCGGCACGTCGCCGGTGGTCGCGCGCCGCATCCGCGAGAAGATCGAGGCGGTGCTGCCGGCGCGGATCGGCGATCTCGCCGGCTTCATCGGCGGCGTCCGCAAATCGATCCACGCCCGCATCGAGGAGTTTCCGCTGCGTCGCCGCTTCTGGGAGCGCATTGTCGACGGCCCGATTGGCGCGCTGGTGCTGGCCGGCCGCAAGGACGAGGCCGAGCAGGCGCTGAACGCGATCGCCGATCCCGCCGCATTCGCCGGCGCGAGCGCGGAAGGCAAGGCCATCGGTCACGTGACGCTGGTCGGCGCCGGTCCCGGCGATCCGGATCTGCTCACGGTGAAGGCGTTGCGCGCGCTGCAGGATGCCGACGTCGTGTTCTATGACGAATTGGTGTCATCCGAAGTTCTCGACCGCATCCGGCGCGATGCCACGCGGATCCCGGTCGGCCGCCGTGTCGGCAAGCCCGGCATCGGCCAGGACGCCATCAATGCGCTGATGATCGAGGCCGCGCAGTCGGGCCAGCGCGCGGTGCGGCTGAAGGGCGGCGATCCCTTTATCTTTGGCCGCGGCGGCGAGGAAATCGAGGCGCTGCGCGACGCCGGCGTCGCTTACTCCATCATTCCGGGCGTCTCCGCCGGTCTGGGCGCGGCCGCGCAATTCGAAGTGCCGCTGACCTTCAGGCACGAGGCGCTGCGCATCACTTTCCTCACTGCGCACAAGGCGCGCGATGCCGAGGTTGTCGACTGGTCGGTGCTGACAGACAAGAAGATGACCGTCGTCGTCTATATGGGCATGACCGCGGCGCCTTCGATCCGCGAAGGCATGCTTGCCGCGGGCCGCTCGCCGGAGACGCCGGTCGGCGTGTTCGCGCGCGTGACGCGGCCGGATGCCAAGGCCGCGGTCGGCACGCTGGCGCGGCTGCCCGAACTGGTCAAACAGGTCGACGGCGGTCCGGCCATTCTCATCATCGGCGACGTGGTCGCGCATTCCGCGCCGTGGAGCCGGTCCAACGTCACCCAACTCTTCTCCAACCAGATGTTCTCCGAACTGCTGAAAGCTGCCGAATGACCTCTCCGCTTGAACAGAAGAAAATCAGGATCACGGGCCCCTCGGTGGTGACCGCCAACCGCACCTGGGATGGTGCCGTGGTGTACCGGACCGCCAAGCAAGGCTGGTCCACCGAACTGTCCGATTCCGCCGTCGTCAGCACCTCCGACGACGCGCGCGCTCTCTTGGCCGAAGCCACCGCTGACGATGTCGGCGCGGTCGGCCCCTACATCGCGCCGGTCGAGCTCAAGGACGGCGGCAAGCTCAAGCCGGGCAATCTTCGCGAACACATCCGCGCCAAGGGCGTCACGATCGATCTTCAGGTGCCGGCGTAAGGCTCATCCATCATGTATGCATATGACGAACTCGACCGCACGCTGATCAACGAGCGTGTTTCGGAATTCCGCGACCAGGTGAAGCGCCGCCTTTCCGGCGAACTCACCGAGGACGAATTCAAGATCCTGCGCTTGCAGAACGGCGTGTACCTGCAGCTGCACGCCTACATGTTCCGCGTCGCGATCCCCTACGGCACGCTGTCGTCGAAGCAGTTGCGCCGGCTCGCCCATGTCGCGCGCCGCTACGATCGCGGCTACGGCCACTTCACCACGCGGCAGAACATCCAGTTCAACTGGATCAAGCTCGCCGAGCTGCCCGATGCGCTCGCCGATCTCGCCGAAGTCGGCATCCACGCGATGCAGACCTCCGGCAACAACATGCGCAACGTCACCTCGGACCAGTGGGCAGGGGTGGCGCCCGGCGAGATCGAGGATCCGCGGATCTGGTCGGAGATCCTGCGCCAGCACACCACGCTGCATCCGGAATTCTCGTTCCTGCCGCGCAAGTTCAAGATCGCGATCACCGCCTCCGAGAACGACCGCGCCGCGATCAAGATCCACGACATCGGCTTGCGGCTGCACAAGAACGCCGACGGCGAGACCGGTTTCGAGGTGCTGGTCGGCGGCGGCCTCGGCCGCACGCCGTTCATCGCCAAGACCATCAAGCCGTTCGTGCACGGCCGCGACATCCTGAGCTATGTCGAGGCGATCCTGCGCGTCTACAACCAGTACGGCCGCCGCGACAACATCTACAAGGCGCGCATCAAGATCCTGGTGCACGAGCTCGGCATCGAGAAGTTCGCCAAGGAAGTCGAGGAGGAGTGGAAGGCGATGGGCGATGTCGGGCTGACGCTCGATCACGCCGCCATCGAGGAGGTCCGCTCGCGCTTCTCCTATCCGCCTTACGAGAAGCTGCCGCACATGCCGGACGAGCTGAAGCAGGCCGCGCATGATCCGCTGTTCGAGCGCTGGCGCAAGAACTCGGTGGCGCCGCACAAGGTGCAGGGCTATTCGATCGTGACGCTGTCGCTGAAGCCGGTCGGTGGCCCTCCGGGCGACGCCACCGCGGAGCAGATGGACGCAGTCGCCGACCTCGCCGACAAATATTCGTTCGGCGAGATCCGTGTCGGCCACGAGCAGAATCTGGCGCTGCCGCACGTCGCCAAGCGCGACCTGCCGCAGCTGTTCAAGGCGCTCGACCGCCTCGGCCTCGCGACGCCGAACGTCAACCTCGTCACCGACATCATCGCTTGCCCCGGGCTGGATTACTGCTCGCTGGCCAACGCGCGCTCGATCCCGATCGCGCAGGAGCTGACGCGCCGTTTCGCCAACCACGACACCGCCGACCTGATCGGCCGGCTGCACATCAACATCTCCGGCTGCATCAATGCCTGCGGCCATCACCATGTCGGCCACATCGGCATTCTCGGCGTCGAGAAGAACGGCGAGGAATTCTACCAGATCACGATCGGCGGCCGCGCGGACGAGAACGCGCAGTTGGGCACGCTGATCGGCCCGGCCGTTCCCTATGCGGAAGTCGCCGACGTGATCGAAGACATTGTCGAAGCCTATCTCGCGCTGCGCGACCGTCCCGAGGAATTGTTCGTCGATACGGTGAAGCGTCTGGGCGTCGAGCCTATCAGGGAGCGGGTCTATGCCACTCGTTAAGCAGGGAAGAATCACCACCGATCTGTTCGTGCATGTCGCCGACGGCGCCGAGCTGCCGGGCGACGGCGCGGTGCTGGTGAGCGCCGAGCGTTTTCTCGCCGATCCGGAGGCGCTGCTGCGCCGTCCCGGCAAGCTAGGGGTGATCTGGCCGAACAACCGCAACCTCGACGATCTCGTGCCGCATCTCGATCGGCTGGCCTCGGTCGCGCTGGTGTTTCCGACCTTCCGCGACGGCCGCGCCTACAGCCAGGCGCGCCTGCTGCGCGAGCGTTACGGCTATGACGGCGAACTGCGCGCCACCGGCCAGATCCTGCGCGACCAGTTCGTGTTCATGACGCGCGCCGGCTTCGACGCCTTCGAGGTGAAGAAGGACGCCGACGCCGACGCGTTCGCCGCGACCATGAAGCGCTATTCGGTGTTCTACCAGCCGACCGGCGACGGCCGCGTCACCGCACTCAACCGCCGCATGCAGCTGCGTCACTCGGAGAGCGCCGGCCAGTGAGCACGCTCGCACCAGAGCTCGCAGTGGCGCCGGCCGCATTGCCAGCGGCCGATGCGCTCGATCGCGCGCTGCGCACGGCATCACCCGCCGAGGTGATCGCAGCCGCGGTCAAGACGCTCGGCCGCGAGAAGGTGGCGCTGGTGTCGTCGTTCGGCACCGAGTCCGCCGCGCTGCTCAAGGTGATGGCGGACGTCGATCCGGCGATCCCGGTGGTGTTTCTCGATACCGGCTGGCTGTTCGAGGAGACGCTGGCTTATCGTGACACGCTGGTCGAAACGCTCGGCCTCACCGACGTGCGTTCGATCAAGCCCGATGAGGAGGCGCTGTCGCGCCAGGATCCGGACCGCGAATTGTGGTTCACCGATCCCGACGCATGCTGCCGCATCCGCAAGGTCGAGCCGCTGGCGCGTGCGCTGAAGCCGTTCGCCGGCTGGATCAACGGCCGCAAGCGTTTCCAGGGCGGTGCCCGCGCCGACATCCCGGTTGTCGAGGATGACGGCGTCAGGCTGAAATTCAATCCGTTCGCCAACGTCTCGCGCGAGGAGATCGAGGCGATCTACACGCTCGGCAAGCTGCCGCCGCATCCACTTGTCGCATCGGGATATCAGTCGGTCGGGTGTATGCCTTGCAGCAGCCGGTCCGCTGCCGGCGAGGATGCGCGCGACGGCCGCTGGCGCGGCCGGGCCAAGACGGAATGCGGCATCCATACGATGAAGATGTCATAGGGTATGGAGCAGGGCGCTCGATCGCGATGAGCCTTCGTCGCGATTTGGCGACGCGACAAAGCCTTCGCAGTGCGGCAACTTCGTAGCACAAGCGCGCTGCGCCGCCGAAAACAAAGAAAACCGGTTTCGTTGACTTAAGACCACTTCGCCGTGAGTTATGTCTTGCGTGTTCCCTGACATTTCTCAGGTTGAATGGAGAGCGAAATGATCCGTCGTATCCTGCCGCTGGTCGCGGGACTGTTGTGGGCGAGCTCGGCCTTTGCGGCCGACTATTCGCTGCTGAACGTGTCGTATGATCCGACCCGCGAGCTCTATGTCGATTTCAACAAGGCGTTCGCCGCGGCCTATCAGAAGGAAACCAGCAAGAGCGTCGAGATCAAGCAGTCGCATGGCGGCTCCGGCTCGCAGGCGCGCTCGGTGATCGACGGATTGCAGGCCGATGTCGTCACGCTGGCGCTCGCCTATGACATCGATGCGATCGCGGGCAAGGGCCTGATCGCGGCCGACTGGCAGAAGCGGCTGCCGCTCAACGCCTCGCCCTACACCTCGACCATCGTGTTCCTGGTGCGCAAGGGCAATCCCAAAGGCATCAAGGATTGGGACGATTTGATTAAACCCGGCGTCAGCGTCATCACGCCGAACCCGAAGACCTCGGGCGGCGCGCGCTGGAACTATCTCGCCGCCTGGGGCTATGCGCAGAAGAAGTTCGGCTCCGCGGACAAGGCGAAGAAGTTCGTCGCCGATCTCTATCAGAACGTGCCGGTGCTCGACACCGGCGCGCGCGGCTCGACCGTGACTTTCGTCGAGCGCGGCGTCGGCGACGTGCTGCTGGCGTGGGAGAACGAAGCCTTTCTGGCGCTTCGCGAATTCGGCGCGGACAAGTTCGAGATCGTGGCCCCGGCGCAGTCGATCCTGGCCGAGCCGCCGGTCGCCGTGGTCGACAAGGTCGCCGACAAGAAGGGCACCCGCGCCGTCGCCGAGGCCTATCTGAAGTACTGGTACACCAAGGAAGGCCAGGAGATCGCCGCGCGCAACTCGTACCGACCGCGCGATCCCGAGATCGCCAAGGAGTACGAAAAATCCTTCGCCAAGGTTGAACTTTTCACCATCGACGACGTTTTTGGTGGTTGGACCAAGGCCCAGAAGGAGCACTTCGCCGAGGGCGGCATCTTCGATCAGATCTACAAGAACTGATCGGATTATCAGGGGGATATGTGAGCACAGCGGTTGCACGGCGCAGTACCCTGCCGGGGTTCGGTCTCACCATGGGACTGACCCTGACATGGCTGTCCGTTATCATCCTGATTCCGCTGGCCGCGCTGTTCCTCAAGACGTTCGAGCTAAGCCTCGACCAGTTCTGGGGCATCCTCACCAGCCGCCGCACCCTGAACGCCCTGAAGATTTCGTTTGGGCTTTCGTTTGCGGCCGCATGCGTCAACCTGGTGATGGGCACCGTCATCGTCTGGGCGCTGGTGCGTTATCGCTTTCCGGGCCGGCGGCTGTTCGACGCCATCGTCGATGTTCCGTTTGCCTTGCCGACGGCGGTCGCCGGCGTCGCGCTGACGCAGCTGTTCGCCCAGAAGGGCTGGCTCGGCGCGCCGCTCGCCGAGCTCGGCATCAAGGTCGCGTTCACGCCGATCGGCATCTTCATCGCGATGATCTTCATCGGCATTCCGTTCGTGGTGCGCACGGTGCAGCCGGTGCTGATCGATCTCGATCCCGAGATCGAGGAGGCGGCGGCGAGCCTGGGCGCCAATCGCTGGCACACGGTGTTTCGCGTCATCCTGCCGAGTTTGATCCCGGCGCTGCTCACCGGCTTTGCGCTGGCCTTTGCCCGCGCCATCGGTGAATACGGCTCGGTGATCTTCATCGCCGGCAATCTGCCCAATGTCTCCGAGATCGCGCCGCTGTTGATCGTGATCCGGCTGTCCGAATTCCGCTACGCCGATGCCACCGCGATCGCGGTCGTGATGCTGGTGGCCTCGTTCCTGATCATCTTCCTGATCAACCGGCTGCAGCGCTGGGCGCAAGCCCGCATCCCCGTGCATTGAGGTCTTGCGATGTCGATGCAGACGGGATTGGTGACCTCGACCACGCAACTGCGGACCTACGCACCCGCGACCGATGTCAGCGTCGCGGCGCCGGCGCCGCGGCTCGAGATCGCGCGCGCGGAGCCGGGGACGGCGCAGCACAATCTGCGCACCGAGCCCGGGCCGATCCGCTTCATCATCATCGCACTCGCGATCACCTTCCTCAGCGTCTTCGTCGTGCTGCCGCTGGTCGTGGTGTTTGCGTCGGCGTTCTCGAAAGGTGTCGGCGCGTATCTCGCGGCGCTGGCGGAGCCTGAGGCACTCGCCGCCATCAAGCTGACGCTCTTGATCGCCGCGATCTCGGTCACGCTCAACCTCGTGTTCGGGGTGATCGCGGCCTGGGCGATCTCGAAGTTCGAGTTCACCGGCAAGACCTTCCTTATCACGCTGATCGACCTGCCGTTCTCGGTCTCGCCAGTGATTTCGGGCCTGGTCTACGTGCTGCTGTTTGGCGCGCAGGGCTATTTCGGGCCGTGGCTGCAGGCGCATAACGTCCACATCCTGTTCGCGGTGCCGGGCATCGCGCTGGCGACGATCTTCGTCACTTTCCCCTTCGTGGCGCGCGCGCTGATCCCGCTGATGCAGGAGCAGGGCACCCAGGAAGAGGAGGCGGCGATCTCGCTCGGCGCCTCCGGCCTGCAGACCTTCTTCCGCGTCACGCTGCCCAACATCAAATGGGGCCTGCTGTACGGCGTACTGCTCTGCAACGCGCGCGCGATGGGCGAGTTCGGCGCGGTGTCGGTCGTCTCCGGCCACATCCGCGGCGAGACCAACACGATGCCGCTGCTGGTCGAAATTCTTTACAACGAGTACCAGTTCGTCGCCTCGTTCGCGATCGCATCGCTGCTCGCGATGCTGGCGCTGATCACCCTGGTGGCGAAAACCGTTCTCGAACGGCGGCTCGACGAGGCAGAGGTGCCCGATGGCGATTGAAGTCAAGAATATCGTAAAGACGTTCGGCAGCTTTGCCGCGCTCGATAATGTCGACCTCAAGGTCGCCGACGGCGAGTTGCTGGCGCTGCTCGGTCCGTCCGGTTCCGGCAAGACGACGCTGCTGCGCATCATCGCGGGCCTGGACTGGCCCGACTCGGGCGAGGTCGCGATCGACGGCGAGAATGCGCTCTCGCGCGGCGCCAGCGAGCGCCAGGTCGGCTTCGTGTTCCAGCACTACGCGCTGTTCCGCCACATGACGGTGTTCGAGAACGTCGCCTTCGGCCTGCGCGTGCAGCCGCGCGCGATCCGCAAGGACGAGGCGACGATCCGTGCCCGCGTCAAGGAGTTGCTCGACCTGGTGCAGCTCGATTGGCTGGCCAATCGCTATCCCAGCCAATTGTCCGGCGGCCAGCGCCAGCGCATCGCGCTGGCGCGCGCGCTCGCGATCGAGCCGCGGATCCTGTTGCTCGACGAGCCGTTCGGCGCGCTCGATGCCAAGGTGCGCAAGGAGCTCAGGCAATGGCTGCGCTCGCTGCACAACGAGATCCACGTCACCTCGATCTTCGTCACCCATGACCAGGAAGAAGCGCTCGAAGTCGCCAACCGCGTCGTGGTGATGGACAAGGGCAAGATCGAGCAGATCGGCTCGCCCGGCGAGGTCTATGACAATCCGGCGACCGCCTTCGTGCATGGCTTCATCGGCGAATCCATCGTGCTGCCGGTCGACGTCGCCGGCGATGCGGTGCGGCTGGACGGCCGTCCCCTGAACATTCCGGCTTTGGGCGCGGCGTCGGGCGCGGCAAAACTGTTCGTCCGCCGCCACGACATGGCGGTCGGCCCGGCCGGAACCGGCGCCCTGGAAGGCGCCATCCGGCACGTCCGCTCGTTCGGTCCGATCCAGCGCGCCGAGGTGGCCCTGTCGGGGAGCGAGGGCAAGACCGTGATCGAGATCGACGCCCCCCGCGACCGCGAGCTCCAGGCCGGCGAAATCGTCTCGCTGCAGCCCCGCCGCTACCGGATCTTTGCCGCCCAGGAGTAGGCATCCGGGCGACGGTTCCTGACCACATCCACCGTCATTCCGGGGCGGTCCGTAGGACCGAGCCCGGAATCTCGAGATTCCGGGCTCGCTTCGCGCCCCGGAATGACGGCATTTCGCAGCCAAAAGTTAGCCCCTGTTCACCATTCAGCCACGGTTGGTATGCAACAACGGCGGGCCAATCTTTGGGGGTTTTCTTACAGTGAAACGGACGACGGTCGCCCTGTTCGGGCTTCTGCTGCTTGCCGGCTGCGGCACGGACACCAAAATCCCGGAAGAACCGACCATGTATCTCAACATGGCCCAACCCGGCGCTGTCCTGGATAGCCAGGCGGCCGCGATCATGTTTTCGCAGTATCGCCAGAACAATGGTCTTGGCACCGTGGTGGTCGATCCGGACCTGACCAAGCTCGCTGAGCAGCAGTCGCAGGCGATGGCCGCCCGCAACAAGATGGACCATGACGTAAAGGCCCCGCTCGGCAAGCGGCTGCAGGCCGGAGGCTATCCCGCCACCGTCGCGGTCGAGAACATCTCGGCCGGCTATCACACGCTGGCGGAAGCCTTTTCGGGCTGGCGTGATTCACCGCCGCACAAGGCCAATATGCTGAAGAGCGGTGTCACAAAAATGGGCATCGCGGCGGTCTATGCTCCCAACACCAAGTACAAGGTGTTCTGGACGCTCATTTTGGCGGCAACCTGATCTCGATAAATTCCGCGTGATCTAACCCCATAATCTCGCTGATTGACGCCGCGGCGAACTGTCGCCACGGTTGCGGCCCAAGTCGTTTTTGAGCGAACGGTTACGAATGGATACTTCCGACACCGCGCCTGCCTCGACGCCGGCGCAAGCGCAGCGCGTGCTGGTTCTTCAAGGCGGCGGCGCGCTCGGCTCCTATCAGGCCGGCGCCTTTCAGGCCCTCTGTCACGCAGGCTTCGAGCCGGAATGGATCGCCGGCATCTCGATCGGCGCCATCAACGCCGCGATCATCGCCGGCAACGAGCCGGCCGAGCGCGTGCCGCGGCTGAAGGAATTCTGGGAGATGGTATCGGCGCCGGTGCCGTGGAATCCGGTCTCGAAGCATGAACGCGCCCGCTCGCTGTTCAACGAGACCAGCGCCGCCATCATCGCGACCTTCGGCGTGCCCGGCTTCTTCACGCCGCGGATTCCGCCGGCGCCGCTGTGGCCGCCCGGCAGCTCGCAATCGCTGAGCTATTACGACACCGCGCCGCTGAAGAAGACGCTGGAGCGCCTCGTTGATTTCGACCGGATCAACGATCTGAAGACGCGCCTGTCGGTCGGCGCGGTCAGCGTCACCTCGGGCAATTTCCGCTATTTTGACAATTACGAGTTCAGGAAGCTCGGCAAGAAGATAGGCCCCGAGCACATCATGGCCTCGGGCGCGCTGCCGCCGGGCTTTCCGTCCGTCGTCATCGAGGGCGAGCATTATTGGGACGGCGGCATCGCCTCCAACACCCCGCTCGACTTCGTGCTCGACGAGGAGACCAGCCGCGATCTTCTGATCTTCCAGGTCGATCTGTTCAGCGCGCGCGGGCCGTTGCCGGAGACGCTGCTGGAGGCCGCCGAACGCGAAAAGGATATCCGCTATTCCAGCCGGACGCGGATGAACACCGACAAGAACAGGCAGATCCACAACGCCCGCATGGCGGTACGCGACCTGATCGGCAAGCTGCCCGATTACCTGAAGAACGATCCGTCGGTCGAGCTGCTGCGCAAGGCGTCCAAGGAGAACACCGTCACGGTGGTTCACCTGATCTACAAGAGCAAGAACTACGAGAGCTCCTCGAAGGACTACGACTTCTCCCATGTTGCGATGGTCGAGCACTGGGGCGCGGGCGTCCGCGACGTGCATTTGTCGATGCGTCACAAAGAATGGCTAGAACGGCCGCAGTCCGGGGAGACCATGGTGACTTACGACCTCACGGGGGATGAACCCACACCCCCCGCAAGCAAATAGGAGCGACCGACAATGGGTACGTTGACAGGCAAGACCGCCGTTGTGACCGGCTCGACCAGCGGCATCGGATTGGCGATCGCGCGCGCCTTCGCCGGCGCCGGCGCCAATATCGTTCTCAACGGCATGGGCGTTCCGGCCGATATCGAGAAGGAGCGTTCCGGCATCGAGACCGACTTCAAGGTCAAGGCCGTGCATTCGCCGGCCGACATGACCAAGCCGGCCGAGATCGCCGAGATGGTTGCGCTCGGCGAGAAGATCTTCGGTTCGGTCGATATCCTGGTCAACAATGCCGGCATTCAGTTCGTTGCGCCGATCGAGGAATTCCCGCCGGAGAAGTGGGAAGCGATCATCGCGATCAATCTGTCGTCCGCGTTCTACGGCATCCGCGCCGCGGTGCCCGGCATGAAGAAGCGCGGCTGGGGCCGCATCATCAACACCGCCTCGGCGCACTCGCTGGTCGCTTCGCCGTTCAAGTCGGCCTATGTCTCGGCCAAGCACGGCATCGCCGGCCTCACCAAGACGGTGGCGCTGGAGCTCGCGCAGCACAAGATCACCTGCAACTGCATCAGCCCGGGCTATGTCTGGACCCCGCTGGTCGAGCACCAGATCCCGGAGACCATGAAGGCGCGCAACATGACCAAGGAGCAGGTCATCAAGGACGTGCTGCTCGCCGCGCAGCCGACCAAGGAGTTCGTGACCTCCGATCAGGTTGCGGCGCTTGCGCTGTTCCTGTGCAGCGACGATGCCGCGCAGATCACCGGCTCCAACTACTCGATCGACGGCGGCTGGACCGCGGAGTAATTTTCCGGCGGGATTTGGCGGCCTCAGAACAAGCCGGCTCTGATTGGATCAGGGCCGGCTTTTGTTTTGGGGCTGCAAGCGTCGCCATCGCCTGGAGCCATCGCTTTTGGCGAAATTTTGCAACTTTTTCCGATCGGATTCAGGACGATTTGGCACGCCGTGGGATGATGGCATGGGCATTCCTGACGAGGAGCAAATCGGATGGAGCAGCGGCAGGCAAATAACGAGGTGATGGGCGAGCCGCATTCCGAGCTTCGGCCCAGCTCCCAGCTACGGCTCAAGGGCCAAGTGGTCCTCGACGGGAGCGCCGGTTACGACGAGGCGCGCAAGGTCTGGAACGGCGCCGTCGACAGGCGGCCGGCCATGATCGCCTACTGCGCGGATACCCGGGATGTGGTCGAGGCTGTGACATTCGCGAGGTCCCGCACGTTCCCGGTGGCCGTTCGCAGCGGAGGCCACAATGTCGCTGGCCTCTCGGTCTGTGACGGCGGCATGGTCATCGACCTGTCCCGGATGAAGCGCATCGATGTCGATCCGGTCCGGCGCACCGCGCGCGCGGAAGCCGGCCTCGATCTCGGCGAATTCGATCGTGCCACGCAGGCGCACGGCCTGGCGACCACCATGGGGGTCAATAGCGACACCGGCATCGCCGGGCTCACGCTTGGCGGCGGCTTCGGCAAGCTCGGGCGAAAATACGGGTTGACCTGCGACAACCTGATTGCCGCCGAAGTGGTGACAGCCGAGGGACGGGTTTTAAGGGCCAGCGCGACCGAACACCCCGACCTGCTCTGGGGCTTGAGAGGAGGCGGCGGCAATTTCGGCATCGTGACTGCGTTCGAATACCAGTTGCATGCGATCGGCACGTCGTTGCCCGTCGCGTCAACGCTTTATCCTTACGATCAGGCGCGCGAGGCAATGCAGTTCTACGATGAATTCGCCCGCAACGCTGCCGATGAGGTCAACGTCGATGCGGCCCTTGTGACGCTGCCGTCGGGCGACCGGTTCTTCAACATCTCCGGTTGTTATGTCGGCTCGCATCATGACGGTGAGCGCGCCCTTTCGCCGATCGTCAAGTTCAGCTCGCCCGTCGAGACGCGCCTCGCAACCGTTCCCTATCTCGAGATTCAGTCAGGCGGCGATGCCCTGTTTCCGCGGGGACGTCGCTATTACTGGAAGGCGCAATTCCTGCGCGAGATCGGTGCCGGCGCGATCGACGCGCTGCTCGACGCCTATGCGAGAGCCCCCAACACCTCGTCCTTGCTGGTTCTCCAGCATGTCGGCGGCGCAATTGCACGGGTTCCGGTATCGAGCTCGCCTTACGCAAACCGCGATGCGGCGTTCGACTGCTTTCCGGTCGCGATCTGGGACGATCCGGCCGGTGACGAAGCGAACATGCGTTGGGCGCGCGAGCTGTGGAGTGCCGTCAGGCCCTATTCGACCGGCGGCGTCTATGCCAACAACCTGGGGGATGAGGGCGAAGACCGCGTGCGCGATGCCTATGGTGAAAATTACGCACGTCTTGTCGCGCTCAAGAACAAATACGATCCGACGAATTTCTTCCGCCTGAACCAGAACATCAAGCCGACGACATAGTTCTGGGCATCGGAGAAAATCCAAATGCGAAGCCGCTGGACCATTCTTGCTGCTCTGTTCGTCGCTCGTGCCACCATCGCCTTTCAGTTTCAGAGCGTCGCGGCCATCGCGCCACAGCTCAGCCAGGGTCTGGGCGCGAGCCTGGCCGATATCGGCGTTCTGATCGGGCTCTACTTTGCGCCGGGCGCCTTGCTTGCCTTGCCTGGCGGCGCGATCGGCCGCCGCTATGGCGACAAGGTGGTGGTCCTTGCCGGTCTCCTGATGATGCTGGCAGGCGAACTGCTGATGACCACGTCGACGTCGTGGAGCGTGCAGATCGCAGGCCGGCTGACTGCCGGCATCGGCGGCGTCCTCCTGAACGTCCTGATGACCAAGATGGTCGCGGACTGGTTTGCCGGCCGGGAAATCGCCACCGCGATGGCCATTTTCATCAACTCATGGCCGGCCGGCATCGCAGTCGCTCTCATGCTGTTGCCGGCAATCGGAGCCACGCTCGGACTCCATGCCGTCAATCTTGCCGTCGCCGGGGTGATCCTGATCGGTCTCGGCCTCATAGCTCTGGTTTATCGCGCGCCGGATGCGGCCGTCGCGGTTGAAGGCGAGCCTAGCAGCCTGACCGCCGACACGATCTGCGCCGTGATTGCCGCTGGGCTGATCTGGTGTCTCTACAACATCGGTTTTGCGATGATCTTCAGTTTCGGTCCATCGATGCTGGTCGAGCAAGGCTGGTCCGGCGCCGCAGCCGGATCAACCATCAGTATCGTGCTCTGGCTCGCCGCCCTTTCGGTGCCGTTGGGCGGCTTCCTCGCCGATCGGACCAGGCGCGGCGAGGTCATCCTGATCACGGGCTGCATCGCCTTCGCGCTTCTGACACTGCTCTTGTCGCGCAGCGGCACGGTGCTTCCCGTCGTCATTGCTCTTGGAATCCTCTGCGGCCTGCCTGCCGGTCCAATCATGAGCCTGCCTGCGCGCGTGCTCGAGCAGAGGACGCGGCCGATCGGAATGGGAATATTCTACACCGTCTTTTACGCCGGCATGCTGGCTGGACCTGCGATCGGAGGAAAGCTCTCCACCGCGGTCGGCTCCGCGAGCGCGGCGCTCGACTTCGGCGCCGCCGTGCTGCTGGCTTGCCCGGCCGTTCTGTGGTTCTTCCGACGCATGGTTGCCGGCCACTCTTGGAAGCAGGCGGACATCAGGCGCGCCTGACCGGCGCAAGGCTGAACGCCGTTAGGCAGGTTTTCCAGTCCGGCGGCGCTCATGCATCGCATGATGCCGCGCCGGCCGAATGCTACGGCGCCGTCCGCCGCTTGCCGAACGCCAGCACGTGCAGCCCGAGGCGCGAGCGCACGACATAGAACAAGAGGATCGTCTCGAAGGTCAGCGACAGCGAGGTCGAGGCGGCGGCGCCCATCCCGCCGTAGCGGGGGACGAGGGCGATGCAGAGCCCGACATTCATCAGGAACGACACCGCATAGGCGGTGGCGCAGATGCTCTGGTGGCCGAGCATGTTCAACAGCCGCTCCACCGGCCCGATCGCCGAGCGGACCACGAGGCCGATCGCGGCGACGAACATGATGCTGTAGCCGTCGACGAATTTCGGGCCGAACAGCCACAGCAGCGGCTTGCCGAACACCAGCAGGGCGACGGTCGCGAGCAGCGAGGGCCAGAACGTCCAGCTGATGGCGTGCGCGACATAGGCCGACAGCCGCTCCTTGTCGCCGAGCGCGTTGTATTCGGCGAAGCGGTGCGCCGTGGTCGCCGCCATCGCGTAGTGCACGAACGACACCAGCGCCAGCGTCTTCACCACGGCGAAATAGATGCCGACCTCCTCGGACGAGCGGAACTGCTGCAGCATCAGCACGTCGGTGTAGCCGAGCAGCAGATAGAAGCTCTCGACCAGCATGATCGGCAGCGAGATCGCGAACCAGCCCTTGACGTCGTAGCTCTTCTCGCCCACCCCGAGATGGGCGGTGAGGCGGCGGTTGAGCACGACCATCTGGCCGATCGCCGCGATGTATACCGCGGCGGCGCTCGCGATCATCGCCGCGGTGGCGCCGAGATTGAGGCCGAGCGCCAGCGCGCCGGCGGTCAGCGCGATGATCAGCCCCTGCCGAACGATGAACTGCGGCATCAGGCCGAGCTGCATCCAGTCATGCGCGCGGGAGATGCCGTCCTGGGTGTTGGCGACGACGAAGGGCGGCAACGTCAGGCAGCCGATATAGAGCGGCACCACGGCGTTGGGATCGATCCAGGGCGAGGCGAGGTGGATCACGCCGGCGAGCAGCAGCGCGACCGTGCTGGACGTCGCCAGCACCACCCAGCGGCCGCCGGAGAGGAAGCCGCGCAGCGCCGCAAGGTCGCCGCGCGCGCGGTATTCCGGAATGATCTTCTGCGCGGAGGGCGCGATGCCGAAATCCATGGTGCTGCCGAGCAGCAGCACCCAGGTCCAGACATAGACGTAGATGCCGTAATCCGAGCCGCTCATCCAGCGCGCCAGCAGGATCTGCGCGAGATAGGCGATGCCGGCGCTGATGACGCGGATGGCGAAGATCATGCCGGCGAGGCGCTTGGTGACCGACGCCTCGTTGGTGCCGCCGAGCGCGCGCGCTGCGAGGCCGCGCAGGCGTGCGGCCCGGCCCAATGGCGCGGAGGTTGCCGATTGTGTCTCCATCACAGCCAAGGCGGAAAATTCCTAAAGCGCCGCGTGGCGGCAATGGCCTCCGATCTATCAACGAAACGTTAAGATTGGGTTCGGTGGCGCACCTCTTCGGGGGCGTCCCGGGGCAGTGCGAAGCACTGAAACCGGGAGCTCGAGATTCCGGGTTCGATGCGCTGCTTCACCCCGGAATGACCCTACGGCTCAATTCAAATTGATATTGAATTCGTAGCTTTTGTCGCCGCCGACCAGCGTCAGCTTCAGCGCGGCGCCGTCGGCCTTGGCGCCGGGCGGCAGGCCGTCGAGCTCGAAAGAGAAACGCTTCACGCCCGGCGGCGCCTGCGCAACGAGCTTGGGCACCGGCAGCGCCCAGTCGGGCGTCGGCCCCTCGACGAACAGGCTGAGGTCGCGGCTCTCGGGCGCGCTGACATCGACCAGCACGTTGTTCTTGCCGTCGCGCTTGACGTCGCGGATCGAGAACGGGATCGGGTCGCCGATATTGGCGGGCTTCGGCACCGCGTTGAGCGCTTCCGAAAGCGCGGCGTCCTCGGTCGAGGCGACGCTCGCGAACGCCAGCTCGGCCTTCGCCTCCACCGGTACGCACAGCTTCTCGCACACCGCGTAGTTGATGTCGGCGCGCAGCACCAGCGGCTTGTCGGGATTCTTCGCCACGATGCGCAGCGGCAGCACCACCTGGTGCTTGTAGCCGAGCGAGGTGCCGCCGGCGCCGTCGTCGAATTGCCGCGGCGCCGGCCACATCACGGTGACCGCCTCGACGTTATCCGACCTGGAGAAATCGAACCGCGGCGGCACGCCGGAATCGCCGGGCGTCCGCCAATAGGTCTTCCAGCCGTCCTGCAATTGGAACGCAATGCCGCCAAGCAGCACCGCGCCGCTGCGCGATCCGGCGAGCAGCCGCACCGCCGAATGCGTGTCCTGTTGCCACGGCGAGGCGTCGTCGGCGCGGACCTCCGTTGCCATACATGCGATGGAAAACAGGGCGGCAACGCCAAATGCGGCACGCAAGGGAACTATGACGATCATGAGACGTCTTTACCCGCAACTTTCGGTGCAAACCATTGAATTGCTTGTGATGCATCGCCGCACGGCGGTCGATGGTTGATTGACAGAACCGCCACCCGATATCAGGATGCCAAATCAGCAGGAAAGGCCTTTGCGGATGCGCCCTGAAGGCAAAACAGGCAAGACTCGCAAAACCGCCGCCGGCAGAAGCCCGGCCGTCGGTGCCCATGCCGCCGAAGGTGGCTATCTCGACGGCCAGATGCTGATCGCGATGCCTGTCATGAACGACCCCCGCTTCGAACGCTCCGTGATCTACATGTGCGCGCATTCCTCCGAGGGCGCGATGGGCATCATCGTCAACCGTCCCGCCGGCAGCATCGATTTCCCCGGGCTACTGGTGCAGCTCGACATCATCGAGAAGTCGGACCAGATTCAGCTGCCCGAGAATGCCGAGATGATGAAGGTGATGAAGGGCGGCCCGGTCGATACCGGCCGCGGCTTCGTGCTGCATTCCAGCGACTTCTACATTCAGGATGCGACGCTGAACATCGACGACGGCATCTCGCTCACCGCGACCGTCGATATCCTGAAGGCGATCGCCAAGGGCGCCGGGCCGAAGCACGCGATCCTCGCGCTCGGCTATGCCGGCTGGGCGCCGGGCCAGCTCGAGAACGAGATCCAGCACAATGGCTGGCTGCATTGCGACGCCGATCCGGAATTGATCTTCGGTACCGACGTCGACGAGAAATACGCGCGCGCCTTGCGCAAGATCGGCATCGAGGCCGGCATGCTGTCGAACGACGCGGGCCACGCGTAGGCTGTCGCTGAGGTCGTCGACGATCCCAACGCATTCTCAGTGTCGTCCCGGCGAAAGCCGGGACCCATAACCACCGCATGCAGTTGTGATGCCGCGCTGGGGCCACAGCGTCGTGCAATAACAGCGCTCTGTGGTTATGGGTCCCGGCTTTCGCCGGGACGACACCAGTAGTTCTGCCTACTCCGCCGCCTCCTGCGCGACCGTCGGCTGGGTGCCCGCGACCGTGGCGCGGCGCATGTCGCGGGGCTGCGACTGGTCGTAGCGGCGGACGCGGTGCACGGTCTGGCGGTTGTCCCACATCACGAGGTCATGCACCGTCCATTTGTGCACATAGACGAATTCGGGCTGCGTCGCGTGCTCGGTCAGGTCGCGCAGCAACAGCCGTGCCTCCGGCATGCTCATGCCCCTGATGGCGCCGGCGTGCGACGACAGATACAGCGACTTGCGGCCGTGCACCGAATGCGTGCGCACCAGGCGCTGCAGCACCGGCTTGAACATCTGCTTCTCCTCGTCGGTGTAGTCGAGGAAACCGAGCGAGCCGCGCGAATACATCAGCGAGTGCTCGCAGATCATGTCCTCGATCTCGGCCTTGGTCTCGTCGTCGAGCGCGTCATAGGCGGCGCGCATGTCGGCGAATTCGGTGTTGCCGCCCTTCGGGTTCACCACGCGCGCCGACAGCAGCGAGAATTTCGCCGGGATCGGCCGGAACGAGCTGTCGGAATGCCACAGGCAGTTGCCGAGGTTGAACAGATGGGTGCGGTGGTCCTTCGGCAGCGGCTTGCCGTCCTTGCCGAGATTGCTGACGTCGTTCAGCCCGGAGGCGAGGCGGTAGTCCTGCTTCTTCGTCACCGTGCCGCCGCGCGCATCTTCGCGCTCGCCGAAATTCAGCGCGAACGCCATCTGCTGCTCGTCGGAGATGTCCTGGCCGTGGAACACGAGCACGGCGTATTTGTCCATGCCGGCCTCGATGTCGATCGCTTCCTGCTTCGTCAGCGGCTTACGCAGATCGACGCCGGAAACCTCGCCGACGAAATGCTTGTGAAGCTGCCGGATCAGGACCGTCATTGGCGTATCTCCCCGTCTATCGCGGGCGGTTTTCCCGCTTCATTTGACGGGAAGGCTACTCGACGCGCGCGCGCTGTCAACGCTCGCGGGCCGTGCGCGGGTCAGGCATTCCGCGCCATCAACCCGCCGTCGACCGGAATCACGGCGCCGGTCAGGAACGATGCGGCGGGCAGGCACAGGCTCAGCGTCATGTGCGCGACCTCTTCCGGATCGCCGTAACGGGCGAGCGCGGTGCGGCGCTTGGCGTAGAGCGTCTTGTGCTCCTCGGAGATGCGGTCGGTGATGGCGGTGCGGATCGGGCCCGGGCAGATGCAGTTCACGGTGATGCCCTCGCGTCCCAGTTCCACCGCGAGCGAGCGGGTCAGGCTGGTGACGCCGCCCTTGGCCGCGGAGTAGGGGCTGTGCAGCGCGGTCGCGCCGAGCGCCTCGGTCGAGGCGATGTTGACGATGCGCGGCGAGCGCGACTTGCGCAGGTATGGCAGTGCCGCGCGGATGATGCGCGGATGCGCCGTCAGCATCACCGCGATGCCCTTGGCCCAGGCGTCCTCGTACGCGGGATCGTCGATCGGCACCCGCACCGAGATGCCGGCATTGTTGACGATGATGTCGAGCCCGCCGAAATGCGCGGCGACGTCGTTGACGACTTTGGTGATGGCGTCGCGATCGCCGACGTCGAGCGTCCAGGCCTTCGCCGAGCCGCCGCTTGCCGAAATCTCCTTCGTCACCGCCTGCGTGCCTTCTTCGGTCAGGTCGGTGACCGCGACATTGGCGCCTTCATCGGCAAACACCCGCGCGGTGGCGCGGCCCATGCCGCTGGCGGCGCCGGTGACGAGAACGGTGAGGCCCTTCACCGAACGGCTGAGCTGCTTGTATTCGGACATGACGGACCCCCGTTGATTTTCTGCGTTGTGAGAGACGGCAACGCTGGCACCGATCGCAAGATACGTCAAACCACTGATCCCATATCGGCATGCGCGCAGCGCGTTAACGCAAGTTTCCCGGTTGGCTTTCCGAGAAGGATCATGCTCAATCAAGACAACAGCACGAGAGAGGAACGCGCGATGAACGAGCTCGATTTCGGCGGCAAGCAAGTATTGGTGGTCGGCGGCTCCAGCGGCATCGGCAACGGCATCGCGCAGGCGTTCCGCGCCAAGGGCGCGCGCGTCGCGATCTGCGGCACCCGCGCGCAGGCGAGCGACTATTCCGCCGAGGAAGGCTCGCATCTCGAGGGCCTCGCCTACGCGCAGCTCGATGTCAGCAACCCGCAGGCGATCGAGGCCTTCAGGCCGTCGTTCGACCGGCTCGACGTGCTGGTGCTGGCGCAGGGCGCGGTGATTTACCGCCGCGGGGAATTCGAGATGGAGGGTTTTCGCAAGGTGCTCGAGGTCAACCTGATGAGCCTGATGGCCTGCGCGACCAAATTCCAGGCGATGCTGAGCGCAGCCAAGGGCTCGCTGATCATCGTGAGCTCGACCGCGGCCTATCATTCGACCATGGGCAATCCGGCCTACAACGCCTCGAAGACCGGTGCCGTCGGGCTGACGCGCACGCTCGGCGAGGCCTGGGCGGAGAACGGCATCCGGGTCAACGGCATCGCGCCCGGCCTCGTCGACACCAAGATGACCAAGGCGACGACGGCCAATCCGAAGCGTCTCGAAGGCGCGCTCGAGCGCATTCCGCTGAAGCGTCTCGGCACGCCCGCCGACATGGCCGGCGCCGCGCTGTTCCTGGCCTCGCCGCTTGCCTCCTACATCGTCGGCCAGACCATCGTCGTCGACGGCGGGTTGATCCTGTAACCGCAGGAACCTGCGCGCCGTTTCCCGGTTAGCTCCCGGACAGATCAGGGAGCGTGACGATGGACAAGGATCGGATTTTCGGAACGGCGAAGGAGTTCGCGGGCAAGGCCGAAGGCGCGGTGGGCGACGCGACCGGCGATGCGCAGACCCAGGCCTCGGGCCGCGCGCGCGAAGCCGCGGGCTCGGTGCAGGATCTCTACGGCCAGGCCAAGGACGCCGCGCGCGACGCCGCCGACACCGCGGTCAACTACGCCAAGGACGCCTATGAGCATCGCGGCGAGACCGTTCGCAGCGGACAAAAGGCGATGGCGCATGCGGTGCAGGAGAACCCGCTGGGATCGCTGCTGATCGCCGGCGGCATCGGCTTTGCGCTCGCGCTCCTGATGACGCGCCAGCCGCGCCGCCCGCCGCCGTCGCGCTGGCGCTACTACGGTTGATACCTTCTCGCCCACCGTCATTGCGAGGAGCTCGCGACAAAATTGCAAAGCAATTTTGCGCTGAAGCCACGAAGCAATCCAGCCGTCCGCGCGTGCGGATCGATGGATTGCTTTGCGGAGCCTGTCATCGGGCGCGCGTTCGCGCGACCCGTTGGCTCGCAATGACGTGGATGTAGCGTCAATTCTATCGGAAGACGCGCGGCCTACTGCCACGGACTCCCCGGCACTGCGGCCCGCTGTCCGACACCGCGCGGCGGGCGCGGCGGCGGAGCGACCAACGGGCGCTGCTGCGGCGCGCCGAACCCGAACAGATCGCGCAGCCAAGGCTGTGTCTGCGGCTGCTGTTGCGGCTGGGCCTGGGTCTGGGCCGGACGGAACACGCGCCTTGGCGGCTTCGGTGCGGTGATGATCGAGCCGTCGGGCGCGATCGCCGTGGTCGAGGGCGGCGGATTGGCCGGTCCGCCCGCCGGCGCGGCGGGCGTGGTCGCGGCAACCGGCACATCGCCCTTGGCTTGCTCGCGGCCCATCTCGCGGCGCGGCCAGACGAAATCATCGGCGCGGCCGGCGGGTGGCGCCAGCGCCTCCCCCTTCACCAGCGTGCGCGCGGCGAGCGCATCGACGGCGGCGGGCCGCGAGCCCGGTCCGCCGAGCAATTGATCGGTGCCGACGGTGGAGGCGACCAGCGGCAGCACCGGGCCCGCCAGCGGCCGCGGCGCGGGCTTGCCGGGCTCCGCGCTGGTATCCGGCGTCGCGGGTTCGCTCGGCAGCGCGATCGGCCCGGAGCGCACCGCGAGCAGGCGCGTCACCTCGCGCTCGACATAATGCGCGAGCTTGCGCGCGCCGGCCTTGGTGAAGAACACGCCGTCATCGGTACGCAGCTTGCGGGGCTGGCCTTCGAAGTCCGGGCCCTTCTGCATGAAGCGGCCGGCCTCGTCGACAAAGCCGTCCCAGACGTCAACATAGGTGATGCCGGCCTTGCCGGCGCCGTCGCGGTAGAGCGCGTCGAGGAACAGCATGTCCGACGTGCCCTTCTGGCCGCGGATCGCGGGCAGGCCGACCCACAGCACCGGCACGCCCTTGCTCTTCAGCACGTTGATCAACTCCTCGATCTTCTTGCCGTAGAGCTCGACCCAGCGGTCGTCGCGGAATTCATAGAGGCCGTTCGGCGAACGCGCGGTCTTTTCCGGCGCGGCCTGCGAGTCATTGTCGGCGTCGTCGGCCGGCGGCTCGGCCTCGACCGGCTTGCCATCAGTTTTGGCGGCGGCATCGGGCTTGTCGCCCGGCTTGGCTTCGGGCTTGCCGCGCGCGTCCTTTTTCTCGTCCTTCTTGTCGACCTTCTTCTCCACGACAGATTCTCGGATCGCGGTGCGGTCGTTGAGGCCGAGCATCACGACGATGGCGTCGGGGTTCTCGGTGGCGAGAATGCCCTTCGCGGCCGCGGCCCAATCCGCCGGATCGCCCTTGGGCTGATAGCGGATCAGGCCGGAGACCGTCTTGTGCTTGCGGATCACGCCCATGTCGGGCTGGTCGGAATAGGCATCTTCCAGGCCATAGCCGAGCCAGTCGGCCATGGCGTCGCCGATGACGAGCACGTTGCGCTCGGCGGCCGCCTCGCGCTTGGCCGGTGCCGGAGCGCGCGAGAAATCCTCGCGCGGCCGCTGCGGCTGCGATGATTGCGGTTGCTGCTGCTGGAACGGCGCGAAGAAATCGCCGCCGAACCAGCCGCCGCCGCCGTGCTGCGGCGGAGCGCGGCGCTGTGGTTGCGGCGGTCCGCCACCAAAGCCGGGGAAGCCGAAGAATTGCGCCGAGGCGGGCTGGGCGATGCCGATCAACAGCGCAAGCGCTACCGTAAGCGCGACCAGCGGACCGGCTTCGGTGAATATGCGCAAAAAGGACTTTGGCTCTCGCATCGCGTTCGGTCGCAAATGATCTGGAAGTACGTGAGCATACTAGCGGAATCGGGCCGCAAGCGGGCAGCTTTTCCACCATAAATCGGGTGCCTCCGGCCGCCGTCAAGGCAGGCGGCAAATATCGGATTTCACGGTTACTTTTGGGGTGGAGGGCCCAGCCGTCGCGGCGACGGAACCGTGCCTCCTCTCCCGCTTGCGGGAGGGGCAAGAGCCGTAGCCCGGATGGAGCGAAGCGTAATCCGGGACCAGAAGCCTTCTCCTTCCCCCTGAAAGGGGGAAGGTCGGGATGGGGGTCAGCCACACGCGCCGTCGCTCGTGGAGAGACCCGATCCCCACCCGCTTTGCTCTCTCGAGCAAAGCGACCTCCCCTTTTCAAGGGGAGGTGAAGAAGCTTCGCACAGCCGTAGCCCGGATGGAGCGAAGCGTAATCCGGGACCAGACCAGTCGCACGGCGAGAACCCCGGATTTCGCTGCGCTGCATCCGGGCTACGGGGCAGCCTCCGGTTTCAGCCCTACCGCCCCCTGAGCCGCTCCAGCACCTCGGCGGTGGCAAAACCGTCGGCCGGTGCCCCGATCGACACCTGGAAGCCGCGCAGCGCCTCGCGGGTCTGGCCGCCGAACTGGCCGTCGGGCGTACCCTTGTAGAAGCCGCGCTGGGCCAGCAGCTGCTGCAGTTCCAGCCGCTCGGCGCGCGACAGCACCCGCTCCTGGCGCGGCCAGGGCTGCGCGAAGGGCTGGCCGCCGCGCAGGCGGTCGGCGAAATGGCCGATGGCGAGCGCATAGGCCTCGGCCGGGTTGTACTTCATGATCACCCGGAAATTCTGCAGCATCAGGAAGCCCGGCCCCTCGGCGCCGGCCGGCGCCAGCAGATAGGCCTTGTCGGACGACCGCGGGAACGGCTGGCCGTTCGGCCGCTTGAGGCCGAGATGCTCCCATTGCGACAGCGGCATGGCCTTGGCGCGGTCGGCCAGCATGTAATTGAGGCCTTGCGGCAGCACGACCTCGTAGCCCCAGCTCGCGCCGGTCTGCCAGCCGTCCTTCTTCAGATTGTTGGCGGTCGAGGCGATCAGGTCGCTCGGATTGTCGACGACGTCGCGGCGGCCGTCGCCGTCGCCATCGACGGCATAGCGCTTGAACGCGGTCGGCATGAACTGGGTCGGGCCGAAGGCGCCGGCCCAGGAGCCGCGCATCTGCTCGGGCCTGAGGTCGCCGCGGTTGAGGATTTCCAGCGCCGACAGGAACTCGTCCTTGAAATAGGCCTGACGGCGGCCGATGCAGGCGAGCGTCGCGGTCGACTGCACCACGTTGCGATCGCCCATCTGGGTCGAGTAGTTCGACTCGATGCCCCAGATCGCCGCAATGATGTAGCGGTCGACGCCATAGGCCTTCTCGGTGGCATCGAACTGCGGCTTGTATTTCGCAAGGATCTCGCGGCCCTTGGCGAGCCTGGTGTCGCTGACCAGGATGTCGAGATAATCCCAGATCGCCTTGGTGAACTCCGGCTGCGAATCCATGAGATCCATGATGCGCAGATCGGGCGTCAGGCCGGCGGTGAAGCGCTCGAAATTCTCTTGGGTGATGTTGCGCCGTGCGGCATCTGGCCACATCGCTGCGACGCAGTTCGGGAAGTCCGACGCGGCCTGGCGGATCGCCGCTGCGGTCATCAGCGGATGGCCGGAGGCGCCGTCTTCACCGCTCCACGGCGGTGCCGCGCCGTCCTGTCCGGTTGCGGCCTGCGGCGGCGTCGCGTTCGGTCCGGAAAAGATGCTGTCGATCAGGTTGGTCAGGCCGTTGCCCGCCGACTGGGCTTGCGTGCTGCCGGGCAGCAGCAGGGCCAGCGCGATCAGGCTCGCGCCGAAAAGCTTGGTCCTTGATGTTCCCAACGCGCGCATTTGTCGTGTGCCTGTCAAAATCGTGCTGTTCCAGAAGGCCCCGGCACGGTTTCCAATAACTTAACAAGGGCGAGATTTTGTTGCGGCCCGCATTTGGCTGACGGGAACGGCGGAATTAAGCCGCACCACACATCCGCCTTTGTTGGCGGCTGCAAAACGGGGTACCAAAGGCATGATTCATTTCGTGCCGCCGTCCCACCCATTTCAAGGCTTCCGATAATCCCATGAAGATCCGCAAAGCCGTATTCCCCGTCGCCGGTCTCGGTACCCGCGTGCTGCCCGCCACCAAGGCGATGCCGAAGGAGATGCTGACGATCGTCGACAAGCCCCTGATCCAGTACGTGGTCGACGAGGCCCGGGAAGCCGGCATCGAGCATTTCGTGTTCGTCACCGGCCGCAACAAGGGTGTCATCGAGGATCACTTCGACCGCATGTTCGAGCTCGACACCACGCTGGCGCAGCGCGGCAAGAAGACCGAGCAGGATATCCTGGCGCAGAACCAGCCGGAGGCCGGCGCGATGAGCTTCACCCGGCAGCAGGCGCCGCTCGGGCTCGGCCACGCGGTGTGGTGCGCGCGCGATATCATCGGCAACGAGCCGTTCGCGGTGGTGCTGCCGGACGAACTGGTGCTGAACACGCCGGGCTGCCTCAAGCAGATGATCGATGCCGCGAGCAGGCTTGGTGACAAGTCGAACCTGATCGCGGTCGAGGCGGTGCCCGACGAACTCACCCATCAATACGGCATCTGCAGCGTCGGCAAACGCACCGGCAACATCTTCGAGGTCGACCGCATGGTCGAGAAGCCGCCGCAGGGCACCGCGCCGTCCAACCTGTCGATCACCGGCCGCTACATCCTGCAGCCCGAGATCTTCAACATCCTGGCCACGCAGGAGCGCGGCGCCGGCGGCGAGATCCAGCTCACCGATGCGATGATCGGTCTTGCGAAGACGCAGAAGTTCTACGGCGTGGAGTTCGAGGGTGAGCGCCACGATTGCGGCTCCAAGCCCGGCTTCCTCCGCGCCAACATCGCCTTCGGCCTCAAGCGCCCCGAACTGCGCGACGGCCTGATCGCCGAGATGAAGAAGTATCTGGAGAAGTAGGGGCGCCGCCTCATCTCGTCATTCGCCGCGAGAATGCGGACGTATGATTCCCGGACCGCGCAACATATTCGATGTCGTCCTGGCGAAAGCCAGGACCCATTACCCCGACCATCAGTTGTTGAGCGAAGCTGGAGCCACGATCCCGTTCACAATCAAACGCGGTGGTTATGGGTCCTGGCTTTCGCCAGGACGACGGTTGTGGGGGTGGCGAGACGTGTGCGTCAAACGAGAACTACATCTTCGCCGCAGCGTCTCGGCAGTCACGCCACCTTCCTGCGCCCCGCGCGCTTCGCCGGCTCCTTGGCGCCGTCCTGTTTCGGCGCACGCAGGGCGCGGGCAGCGAGGCTGACGACCTCGGAGATCTGCTGGAGCTGCGCGGCAAGCGGAGAGGTCTTGCGCCAGACCATGCCGATGGTGCGCGAGGGCTGCGGGTGCTTGAAGCGCGAGACCGTGACCGGCGCCGAGCGCGTCTCCACCGTCACCGCCATCTCGGGGATCAAGGTGACGCCGATACCGGCGCCGACCATCTGCACCAGCGTCGACAGCGAACTCGCGTCCAGCACCTCGCGCGGCGGCGAGGACTGCATGTTGCAGAACGACAATGCCTGGTCGCGGAAGCAGTGGCCCTCCTCGAGCAGCAACAGCCGCATCTCGCGCAGCATCTCGGCGCTCGGCACCGGCGTCTTGGCGTCCTCGCCCGGCCGCACCAGCAGGAAGTTTTCCGAGAACAGCGCGACCTCGGTCAGCGACGGTTCCGATACCGGCAGCGCCACGATCGCGGTGTCGAGCCGGCCCTCGGCGACTTCCTTGATCAGCTTCGGCGTCAGCGTCTCGCGGACATGGATGTCGAGCTCGGGATGCAGCCGCGCCAGGTTCTCGATCACCTTCGGCAGCAGATACGGCGCGACGGTCGGGATCATGCCGACCCGCAGCCGCCCGGCAAGCTTGTCGCGCGAGGCGCGCGCGAAGTCGCCGAGCTCATCGACCGAGCGCAGGATGTCGCGCACGCGGCGCAGCAGGTCCTCGCCGAAGGTCGTCAGCGTCACCTGCCGCGCATTGCGTTCGATCAGCACGCCGCCGACCGCCTGTTCCATTTCGCGGATCTGCATCGACAGCGCCGGCTGCGACACCGCGCAGGCATCCGCGGCGCGCCCGAAATGGCGGTGGTGGGCCAGAGCATCAAAATACCTGAGTTGCCGGAGTGTGACATTTATCATCAGATAATCTTATCGACGCGATCACTAAAGTCAATTTCCTCTGATGGATTGGGTTGCGTAGAATCGTTCTTGGAAGAGCTCCAGCGCATTCCAGAATCCATCACCTCGGAGAAGAAACATGGACGCAAAAACCGACGAAGGCGCGGGCAAATGCCCATTCACAGGCGGGCCTCGCGGGCACTCGAATCGTGACTGGTGGCCGGAGACGCTCGACGTTCAGGTGCTGCATCGCAACTCCAGCCTGTCCGATCCGATGGGCAAGGGCTTCGACTACGCCAAGGAATTCAAGAGCCTCGATCTCAACGCCGTGATCAAGGACCTCACGGCCCTGATGACGACGTCGCAAGAATGGTGGCCGGCCGACTTCGGCCATTACGGCGGCCTGATGATCCGCATGGCCTGGCACTCGGCGGGCACCTATCGCATCACCGACGGCCGCGGCGGCGCCGGTGCCGGTCAGCAGCGTTTCGCCCCGCTCAACAGCTGGCCTGACAACGCCAACCTCGACAAGGCGCGCCGGCTGCTGTGGCCGATCAAGCAGAAGTACGGCCGCAAGATCTCGTGGGCCGACCTGATGGTCCTCGCCGGCAACGTCGCGCTGGAATCGATGGGCTTCAAGACGTTTGGTTTTGCGGGTGGCCGCGCCGACGTGTGGGAGCCGGAAGAGCTGTACTGGGGTCCGGAAGGCACCTGGCTCGGCGACGAGCGCTACAGCGGCGAGCGCCAGCTCTCCGAGCCGCTCGGCGCGGTGCAGATGGGCCTGATCTACGTCAACCCGGAAGGTCCGAACGGCAATCCGGACCCGGTCGCCGCCGCGAAGGACATCCGCGAGACGTTCTTCCGCATGGCGATGAACGACGAGGAGACCGTCGCGCTGATTGCCGGTGGCCACACCTTCGGCAAGACCCACGGTGCGGGCGATCCATCGTTGATCGGTCCGGAGCCGGAAGGTGGCGCGATCGAGGATCAGGGTCTCGGCTGGAAGAGCAAGTTCGGCACCGGCGTCGGCGCTGACGCGATCACCGGCGGTCCCGAGGTCACCTGGACCCAGACCCCGACCAAGTGGAGCAACCACTTCTTCGAGAACCTGTTCAAGTACGAATGGGAGCTGACGAAGAGCCCGGCGGGTGCGAAGCAGTGGAAGGCAAAGGGCGCGGACGCCGTCATTCCGGACGCGTTCGATCCGTCGAAGAAGCATGTCCCGACGATGCTGACCACCGACCTGTCGCTGCGCTTCGATCCGGCCTATGAGAAGATCTCGCGCCGGTTCTATGAGCATCCGGATCAGTTCGCGGACGCCTTCGCCCGCGCCTGGTTCAAGCTCACGCACCGCGACATGGGTCCGATCCAGCGCTACCTCGGCCCGCTGGTGCCGAAGGAAACGCTGATCTGGCAGGACCCGGTGCCGGCGCTCGATCACGCCGTGATCGACGACAAGGACATCGAGGTGCTCAAGGCGAAGATCCTCGCCTCGGGTCTGTCGGTGTCCGAACTGGTGTCGACCGCCTGGGCCTCGGCCTCGACGTTCCGCGGCTCCGACAAGCGCGGCGGTGCCAATGGTGCACGCATCCGCCTTGCGCCGCAGAAGGACTGGGATGTCAACGAGCCGGCGCAGCTCAAGGGTGTTCTGAGCAAGCTCGAAGCCATCCAGAAGGAGTTCGGCAAGAAGGTCTCGCTGGCCGATTTGATCGTGCTCGGCGGCGCCGCTGCGATCGAGAAGGCGGCCAAGGACGGCGGCACCAATGTGAAGGTGCCCTTCACGCCGGGCCGCACCGATGCGACGCAGGACCAGACCGACGTCGAGTCCTTCGCTCCGCTCGAGCCGCGGGCTGACGGCTTCCGCAACTATGTCGGCGGCAAGCATCAGTTCCTGCAGCCCGAGGAGGCGTTGGTCGACCGTGCGCAACTCCTGCGGCTGACCGGACCGGAGCTGACGGTCCTCGTCGGCGGCCTGCGCGTGCTCGGCGCCAATGCCAAGAAGTCGAAGCACGGCGTCTTCACCGGCAAGCCGGGGACGCTCACCAACGACTTCTTCCTCAACTTGCTCGACATGGGCACGGTGTGGAGCGATGCCGGCCAGGGCGTCTATGAGGGCCGCGACCGCAAGACCAAGGCGGTGAAGTGGACCGGCACCCGCGTCGATCTGATCTTCGGCTCGCACTCGCAGCTGCGGGCGTTCGCCGAGGTCTACGGCCAGTCCGACTCCAAGGAGCAGTTCGTGAAGGACTTCGTCGCGGCCTGGACCAAGGTGATGAACGCCGACCGCTTCGACCTCGTGAAGTAAGCGGCAAGCAAACGGCAATCAGGGCAGGGCGGCGCTTCGGCGCCGCCCTGTTTCATTTGGGGGACGATGCGGAAGGATTTTCGCGGTTTGCCGATCCCGTTCAATCATGCAGCTTCATGTCGCGGATCATCTCCTCGAACTCCGCCTGCGTCGGGGTCGCCAGTGAGGCCTGCGGCGCGCTGCTCGTCGCGGTGGATACGTCGCACTGCGAGGCACCGCGCGAAGGTTCAAAGATTGCGGTCAGGCTCGCCCAGCAGACGAGGAGGGCCACGATCCAGTCCAGTACATTGGATGCCGTCATTGCAGCACCAGCATCAGCATTTCCATGCCCTGATGCTGCAGCCGACTCGAGCTTCGCGCAATTCGGAAGCTACGAAACGTAACTTCGGCGTTGCCGAGCGGGTTATCCGTACCACGCGAATGCAAGACGCCGTCATTGCGAGCGAAGCGAAGCAGTCCATCGTGCCGCTTGCGGAGACGTGGATTGCTTCGTCGCTATTGCTCCTCGCAATGACGGCGGATGGGATTGAGGGCCAGCCCGCACGGTTGCCGTTACAGCTGCTATCCGCTCCGCGCGCGGCGCCCCTCGATCGGATAGGCGGGGTCGTTGAAGCCCGGCGTCGAGGGATGGCCGGTGACGACGAGGCGGTCGATCAGGGCTTCGTCCTCGGCGGTGAAGCGATAGTCGAGCGCGCGGATGTAGTCGTCCCATTGCGCTTCGGTGCGCGGCCCCGCGATCACGGCGCTGACGAACGACGAGTTCAGTACCCAGGACACCGCGAACTGCCCGGCGGTGATGCCTTTGCTCTCGGCGTGGCGCTTGATTTCCTGCGCGAGCTCGAGCGATTCCGGCCGCCACTCGGTCTGCATCATGCGCTTGTCGTTGCGCCCCGCACGCGTGTCCGCGGGTGGCGCCGCGTCGGGCGCGTATTTGCCGGTAAGCACGCCGCGCGCCAGCGGGCTATAGGGCACGATGCCGAGCCCGTAATAGGCGCAGGCCGGGAAATGCTCGACCTCCGGCATCCGGTTCATCGCATTGTAATAGGGCTGGCTCGCGACCGGACGGTCGATGCCGAGCCGGTCGCAGATGTTGCAGATCTCGGCGACGCGCCAGGCGCGGTAGTTGGAGACGCCGAAATAGCGCACCTTGCCGGCGCGGATCAGGTCGCCCATCGCGCGCACCGTCTCGTCGAGCGGCGTCGCGTGGTCTTCCTTGTGCAGATAGTAGACGTCGATGTAGTCGGTGCCGAGCCGCTTCAGGCTCTCGTCGGCGGCCTGGAACACCCAGCGACGCGACAGCCCGCCGTGGTTAGGATCGTCGCCGATTGGATTGGCGAGTTTTGTCGAGAGCACCCAGTTCGACCGGCTGTTCGAGATCGCGCGTCCGACGACCTCCTCGGACTTGCCGCCATTATAGGCGTCGGCGCTGTCGATGAAGTTGATGCCGGCCTCGCGCGCCTTCGCCACGATCCGCGCCGAGGTCGCCTCGTCGGTCGGTCCGCCGAACATCATGGTGCCGAGGCAAATCGGCGAGACCTTCAGGCCGCTGCGGCCGAGCTGGCGATATTGCATCGGACTTTCCTTTCCTGCGGTCATTCCGGGGCGATGCGCAAGCATCGAGCCCGGAATCTCGAGATTCCGGGTCTGGTCCTTCGGACCATCCCGGAATGACAAAGGATCAACTCTCGTTCTTCAAAATCTTGAACACGCCGTTGGCCATCGCGATACAGCGCTTGTCGACGGTTACCTCGGCCGTGATGAAGATCAGGCTGCGGGTCGAGCGTACCACACGCGGCCGCGTCGTCAGGATCTCGCCGATCTTGCCGGCCTCGACGAAATGGGTGTCGAGCTGCACGGTCGCAAGCGTCGGCTTGCCCGAGACGAAGCGGGCGGCCATGCCGCAGGCGCGATCGGCGAAGGTCATGATCACGCCGCCCTGCACGAGGCCGCGGCGATTGTGGTGCTTGTCTTCGGTGATCAGCGCGAGTTCAAGCGCGCCGTCCTTCAACCGTTCCCACAATGGGCCGATCAGCGTCAGGAATCCCGTGGTTTCGGCGATCTTCCAGCCGTCGGATTTGAGTTTGTCCGCGGCCTTGGCCGTCATGAGGTGGGGTCCGTTGCTTGCTGATGATTGATCGCAGGAGGCATGTGCTCGCAGTCATTTCATCAAACGCTGTTGTGTTGTAGTCAAGGTCAATGGCCCGCACATTTGACGATGCCACCCGGCGGAATATCGCAGAGCTCTGTGCCGCATTTGCACGCCTGGCGCCGGCGGACGCCGCGCCGACGCTGAAGCGCGCGGCAGTCGCGATCGCGCTGACCGAAGGCGACGCTGGCAGCGGCACGGCGTTCCTGTTGACCCGCCGCAGCGCGCGCCTGCGCGCCCACAGCGCGCAATGGGCGCTGCCGGGCGGGCGCTGCGATGCCGGCGAGACGCAGGCCGAGGCCGCGCTGCGCGAACTGCATGAGGAGCTCGGGCTCGCGCTTGGCCCGAGCGACGTGCTCGGCATGCTCGACGACTATCCGACGCGGTCCGGCTATCTGATCACGCCGGTCGTGGTCTGGGCCGGCGCGCATGCGGCGATCACGCCGAACCCGGACGAGGTCGCCTCCGTCCATCGCATCGGCCTCGATGCGATCGAGCTGGAGGACGCGTTCAGCTTCGCCACGATCCCTGAAAGCTCGCGCCGTGTGATCCGCTTCCGCCTCGGTGGCCAGCAGATCCATGCGCCGACCGCCGCGCTGATCTATCAATTTCGCGAGGTGCTGGCCGGCCGCAACACCCGCGTCGCCGAACTGGAGCAGCCTGTGTTCGCGTGGAAGTAGCGACGATGATGCTATTTGTGACGCCGCTTGCGGGCGTTCATCTTTATGATTTCCCCTGCGCACCAGACGAATGCGCCGCGGCCTCGGGTTCCTGAGGCGCCCGCGACACATTCTCGTAACAGGTGAGGCGTGAACGCGTATCCGGAAACGTTCCGCAGTCCGGACGCTCGGCGCGCGCCGATGCGGCGAGCGTCAACGCGCAGGCGGCTACGAGCCAGAGTGCCATTCTCATCGCAATCTCCAGGGCTTTCTCCAAGGCTTTCGTTCGGAGAACACCGCATTGTGGCGAATATTCTGCATCGATCGCGGCATCCGGCCGCTGCGATCCGGACAATTCCGGGCTGACTTCGCGGCCGTGCTTGCTACAACGAGGCCATGCGCCCGCAATTGATTCGCCTGTGCCCTGGATTTGTCGCGCTCGCGCTCGCCGCCGGCGCGCCGTCCGTTTTTGCCGGCGAGGCCGACGCGCTGCCGCCTTCCGTCGCCAATGCGATGGCGCAGGCATCGCCGCAGGCGATCATGGAGTATCGCCGCAAGCTGCAGGAATATCAGGAGGCGCGCGCCGCCTTCGAGCAGGACGCGAGCGCCTATTGGAACGCGATCGCCGAGAAGAGGCGCGGCCGCAATGCCAAGCGGCGCGACCGCGTGCAGATCTCGCTGGACGATTACGTGCTGCAGCAGCCGCCGGTCTATGAGGGTCCGAAGCGGCCGGTCAATCCGGCTCCGGAAGAGGAGGAAGGCAAGCCGCCGCGTCCGCCCAAGACGCTTCCGGTGGCCTCCGATCTGGTCAGGGCGGCGGCCGAGCAATTCCAGTTCACGCCGCAGCGGCCGGCCAGCGAGGTCGAGTTCAAGCGCGCCTATGCGCGCTACGCGCGCGCCGCGGGGCTGACGCCGGAACAGGCGGTGCGGGTCTATTCGTTCGAGACCGGCGGCACCGGCACTTACGACGTACAGGCGGGCATCGAGCACGGCGGCAAGCGCGCCATCTCCACCGCGATGGGCTACAACCAGCTGCTCACCACCAACACCGTCGAGCTATTGGCCGAGCAGGGCCATGAATTCGTGCGGGATCTGACCGAGCGGGTTGCGAGGACGCAGGGGCCCGCGCGCAAGGCGATGGAGCACAAGCTCGCAGTGCTGAAGAAGATGGTCGCGTTCACCCGCACCGTGCCCGACGACTGGTCGGCGCATGCGCGCCTCGCCGATACGCCGCAGGGCTGGGCGTGCCATGCCATGGTGCTCGACATCGATGTCGGCCCGATGCTGCAGACCCACAAGCTGCTGACCTCGGTGATCTTCGCCCGCAACAAGGGCTACAGCCGGCCGCTGACCGCGGCCGAGCTCGAGATGATGAACCTGACCGGCGACGGCACCGGGCTCGACATGGTGACCATGCCGCAGGCGATGCGCGAGCAGGTGCCGACCGCGAACTTCTTCCAGCGCTCCGGCTACGAGCGCAACCCGGTCGCCATCCGCCACAACACGGTGGCCAGGCTGCTTGCCGTCACCAATGAGCGGATGGATTTCAACAGCAACAAGCCGGGCGCGAAGGAATTGGCCGCGACGTTCTGACGCCTGCCGAAAACCGCTAGGTGGTGTGGACATTTATCGCATCCATAAGACGATGGCTGCGAGAGTAACGACGGCCAGGTAATTTCGGGCGGTCTTTTCGAAGCGGGTTGCGACGCGGCGGAACTGCTTGAGTTTTGAGAAGCAGCATTCGACGAGATGACGCTGGGCATAGAGATGCTTGTCCAGCGGATATTTGAGCGCACGTGACGGGTTGTTGGGGATGACGGCGAGCGCGCCTTTGGCAGCGATCGCCTGGCGCAAGTGATCGGCGTCATAAGCCGTATCCGCCATGACGACCTGGGCAGGTAATCCCTCGATCAATTCGGCGGCTTGCGGTACGTCGCTCTTCTGACCTGCGGTGAGCTTGAACCGTACGGGACATCCCAGGCCGCGAACGGCCATATGTATCTTGGTGCTCAGGCCACCGCGCGAGCGACCGATCGCCTGATCTTCAGACCCCCTTTTTTCGCCCCAGCGGCGTGCTGGTGCGCCCGGACGATGGTGGAGTCGACGATCAGATACTCGAAGTCCGGATCACCGGACATCGCTTCGAATATGCGCCACCAGACCCCCTTGATGCTCCATCGACTGAAGCGCCGAAACACGCTGTTCCAGTCTCCAAACACCTCCGGAAGATCACGCCAGGGAGAGCCAGTGCGCACGATCCAAAGTACGCCCTCCACAAACATCCGGTTGTCCCGTCCGGTCGAACCCTTCTGGTCAGGCCGGCCGATGATCAGCGGCGCCATCCGCTCCCATGTCGCGTCGCTCAATACCAAGCGGTCCATCACACCCAAGGCGGCCTCCCCAAAAGCAGCCTTGAATCTGATTTGCGCCTAAAAGGGAATCCTTAGAGTCCACACCACCTAGGGCATTTTCGGTTCTGATTGAATCAGAACCGAAGCCCTGGACTCTTCTTGACGCGTTTTCTTTACGCGAACCGGCGTCCACTTCGCTCGAAAACGCTCTAATTCGAGCCGAACTTGAACTTGCCGTCGCCCTCGAGATAGGGCCCGGAGCGCATGTAGAGCTGGCCGTTCTGGCCGATGAAGAACAGCGTCCCCTTCGGCACCTTCTTGGCGCCCTTCAGCAGCGTGCCGGCGTTGTTGGTGCCCATCTTGTAGGACCAGGTCTTGCCGTCCTTGTCATAGGCGTAGCCCATGTCGGGCTTCAGTTCCCAGGGCGCAGCCTCCTGCGCGAATGCGCAGGTCGTCAGCGCGGCAAACGCCGCAGTCGCAATAAAAGTCTTGGTCAAAAAATGCGTCATGATCCACCTCCGGCCGAGAAAACGGCGTCGTCCCCACGTTTTTGAACAAATCACGAACGATGTTCGCGCGTCAATACGACAATCGGCGCGACCGCTCGCCGGATCGGCGACTTTGTGAATTCCCGCATCAAGCTTGGCGACTATTTTCGCGTTACCGTTTACAAACGCTTTGATTGCCGGAAACACGACCTTGGGATGATCAGGATGAACCACGTCATGAAGATCGGAATCGGTGTCGCTCTGTCGTTCATGACGCTGGCGTCAGTCGCGCAGGCGGACGAGTTCAGGCTCTCCAACAACCAGCGGATCTCCTGCAGCCGCGGCCTGTCCGCCGGCAAGCTCAATACCGCGACCTGCAAGTCCTACGCCTATCTGTTCAATGCCAAGACCTCGGAATATTTCCGCTGCCAGGTCTCGCTGGCGCTGACGCGGGACAACAAGGAGGTCATCAACGTGCAGGCCGACGGCGGCTGCACCAAGAAGCCGCGCATTTTCGAGACCGACGGCAATTACACGTTCGACGCCACCGAGACCGAGCCGCCGAACACCAACTCGTTCTTCGGTCCCGGCGGCTATGCGATCTGGGCGAACGACGTCAACACCCAGAAGATCCGCGGCTGCATCACCATCTCGTCCGGCCTCGGCTCCGACATCTCGAAATGCCTCGACATGACGTTCCAGTGACGTCGGCGCGGGCCGCGTGATGCGCAAGCTGCGCCCGGCCCCGCTGTGCCGCTCCTGGCTGTTTCTCGAAGGCGCCAACGAGGACGTGCTGCAGCACGCGGCCGCCAGCGGCGCCGACGTGCTGATCCACGAGCTCGAGGATTTTACCCCGCCGCCGCTGCGCCCGAAGGCGCGGGCCTTGGCGGCCGAGCTCTACGCCGCCTGGCGCGACCAGGGCGTGATGGTCGCGGTCCGCGTCAATCCGCTGGACCAGGACGGCATGGACGATCTCGCCGCCGTGATGCGCGGACGTCCGGATATCGTCGCGCTGCCGAAGGTCGCCGAGCCGCACCATGTCGTCAGGCTTGACGAGGCGGTGACGCGGTTCGAGCGCGACTGCGGTATCGCCGAGGGATCGACATCGCTGCTGCCGAATATCGAGTTCGCGCGCGGTCTGGTGCAGACCGGTGCGATCGCCATGGCGAGCCGGCGCGTCATCGGTTGCCTGATGGCCTCCGAAGACCTCGCCGCCGATCTTGGTGCCGAGCGCGGCAGCGATGGCCTGGAGCTCGCTTACGCGCGGCAGCGCTTCATCGTCGAATGTCGTGCCGCTGATGTCGTCGCGGTCGATTGTCCCTACACCTGGAGCGACGCTGAAGGCGTCGAACGCGACACGATCTGGGCGCGGCGGCTGGGTTACGCCGCAAAGAGCCTGGTCGATCCCGCGCATGCCTCGATCGTCAACGGGGTCCTGACGCCGGGCGAGGAGGAGATGCGCCGGGCGGGCAGGATCGTCGCGGCGTTCGAAGCGGCGCGGACAAAGGGCTTTGGGCGCGTCGAACTCGACGACTCGCTGCTCGAGGTGCCGACCTATTCCAATGCAAAACGCCTGATCGCGCGCGGCGAAGCGCTGCGCGCGATCGATCGCGACACATGAGCCTGACCAGAGGCGATGCCTCAGGAGGCTGGCTCTTTCTCAGAGAAATGCATGCGTGAGCGGGCGAACTTCTTGACGCCCATCGGCTTGCCGAACAGGTAGCCCTGGACCTGATCGAAATCCATTTCGTGCGCGGCGAGAAAGTCCGCACGCGTCTCGACTCCCTGGGCCACGACCTGCGCGTCGTTGTCGTGGGCCAGCTCCACGACACGCCGGCACACCGTCTGCTTCAGGCGCTGATCCGCGCAGCCGGTGACGAATTGATGGTCGACCTTGAGCTGGACGAACGGAAAGTTCGGCAGTCCCAGCAAAGACGGCCAGTTCGCGCCGACATTGTCGATCGAGATGCCGATATTGTGCAGTCGAACGCGCCGGGCGACATCGATCGCCAGATCCAGATTGTCGACCACCTCGGTGCTGTCGATCTCGATCAAGAGGCCCGCGAAGGCCGCATGATCCGGCATCCGGTAACAGAGCTCGCGCACGGCATGATCGTCGGCGAGGAAGGAGATCGGCAGATTGATCGAGAGATTGACCGGCCCGATCTGCTCGATGAGATAGCGCCAGTCCTCGATTGCGCGCTCGATCACGAACTCGGACAGCGCATGAAAATGCGGATCGCTTTCGTCCGGGATGAAGTAGGCCGGCGGCACGACGCCCCAGGCAGGGTGGCGCATCCGGATCAGCGCCTCGGCGCCGCTCGGGACCAGCGTCCGGAGATGAATTTTCTGCTGATACCACAGCTCGAGCCAGCCGGCCTTCAGCGCTTCGGGCACGTCCACCGCCGGGCTCGGCGCGGGTTCAAGCGGCATCAACGACGCAAGACTGTCGCGAAGGGTCCCGGCGCTGAACGGCGTCGACAGCGCCGGCAGCATGGCGATGCCGTACTCGTCGCCGATTTGCCGGACCGCCTTGACGATGATCGAGTCCGGCTGCCCGATGACGAGGACCTTGCCGCCATAGTCCTTTCTCACCAAAGTCTCAAGAATTTTACTGACTTCGATGCCGTCCACGGACACGCCGAGCACCAGGAGATCGGGCCGTTCCGCGTCCAGAACGGTGTCGAGTTCCAAAGCCTGGCTGCATTCACTGGTGATGAAGCCGAGGTCTTCCAGCGCCTCGGCGAGGAAGGTCCGAAGGTGTTTTTTGCTGTCCGCAATGCATGCGCGTGGGGTCAGCTTGCGATGTCCGAACCAGCCGGCTCGCGTGCGTTCGATGTGACTGATGTGATTCATGCCCCGCCTTGTCCGTAGTTACCCCGGCTTGACTCGTACATCCTAGAGCGGCGGCAATCATGGAAATTTCTGGATCATACATTGATTGCCCCGCTAACCTTAAAGGATTCAATTCGATTCAAATGGCGCTGGAATCGCGGCGTCTCACCGCTGTTACACCTGCAACAAATGCGTCATCTGACATTCATGAGCGCGATCGCGTCCCGACTTTGCACATCGGCAGAAACACTGTGCGCGTGTGTCATCGAGAGACGGCGTTAATGACTGTGTTGTCGCGTCGACGCCGACGCGGAACTGCGTCATTGTCGGACATCAGATCGCATCATGCAGAGTGCTGCGCGGAGCGCCGACGGCGAATCAGATCACCCGTTTTGTGATGCCAATGCAGATGTGCGTGACGTCGTCGCTGCTGTTCGCAACGTCTCCCGCATCAACGCGCAGTAGCCGATCAGCGCGGCACAAGCGACGGCTGCAAGCAACAGGAATGCAGCGCTGCAACCGGCATGGACGACAATGAATCCGGCGATAGCGGTGCTCAAGCCGACATCCGGGGCCGCAAGCCGATCTTCGCTGCTTCGTTGCGGCCGGTCCGCGCCGCGAACGCCCTGGGTCCGACAATGCCAAGTGTCCCGCGGCGATCGCCGGCGCGAACACCGGGCCGCTAGCGGCCGCCAGCGGCTGGGTCGCGGCGACCAACTCGAAGCGGTCGCCCGGTCGCGCGGAGAGTTCCCGCGCAGGTAAGGTGGTGTTGCTATCGGGGATTTCCGCCGCGCATGCGTCATTTGGATGGGTTGACCCGGCGGGGGTGTCCGGCCAATTTCCGGCCGGCTTAAGGGGAGAATAATACTCATGAATTCCAAGTTGATGGCTGCCGCGATCGTGGCAGCCAGCGTTTTGTCCGCGCCTGTCGCACAGGCCGAGCAGTTCATTAACGTGCTCACCGGCGGCACCTCCGGCGTCTACTATCCGCTCGGTGTCGCGATGGGGAAGATCTACGGCGACAAGATCCCCGGCGTGAAAACCCAGGTGCAGGCGACCAAGGCCTCGGTCGAGAACCTGGTGCTGCTGCAGCAGGGCCGCGGCGAGATCGCCTTCACGCTCGGCGATTCGCTCAAAGCCGCCTGGGAAGGCGACGCCGAGGCCGGCTTCAAGAACAAGCTCGACAAGCTGCGCACCATCGGCGCGATCTATCCGAACTACATCCAGATCGTCGCGACCGCCGAGAGCGGCATCAAGACGCTCGCCGATCTCAAGGGCAAGAGCCTGTCGGTCGGCGCGCCGAAGTCGGGCACCGAGCTCAACTCGCGCGCGATCCTCGCGGCCGCCGGCATGAGCTACAAGGATCTCGGCAAGGTCGAGTACCTGCCGTTCGCCGAATCGGTGGATCTGATGAAGAACCGCCAGCTCAACGCCACGCTGCAGTCCGCCGGCCTCGGCGTCGCCTCGCTGAAGGACCTCTCGACCTCGAGCGAGATCACCGTGGTCGCCGTGCCGAAGGAGACCGTCGACAAGATCGGCCCGCCGTTTGTCTCCGTGATCATCCCGGCTAATACCTATACCGGCCAGGACAAGGACGTGCCGACCGCCGCGGTCGTGAACTACCTCGTGACCTCGAGCGCGGTGTCGGACGATCTCGCCTATCAGATGACCAAGCTGGTCTACGAATCGCTGCCGGAACTCGCCAATGCCCACGCCGCGGGTAAGGAGATCAAGCTCGAGGCCGCCGCGACCGGCAGCCCGGTTCCGCTGCATCCCGGCGCGATCCGCTATTACAAGGAGAAGGGCCTGATCAAGTAAGGCCGGAACGTCTGCTCCTTGCCGTCATTGCGAGGAGCGAAGCGACGAAGCAATCCATCTCTTCCCTTGTGGCGCGATGGATTGCTTCGCTTCGCTCGCAATGACGTGGCGCGTTTTTCCTGTCCCGGCTTTCGGTGGGCGGACTCAGTGGATATAAGCGCCGTTGGCACGGCGGGGGACTGATCATATGCAGCAGCAGGTTGAGGGCGAGCAGCCCGTCAAGGTTGAATTCGACAATTTCGAGCATGGCTTTCCGGAAGGCTTCGGCCCGGGTGCCTGGGGGCATCTGGCCTATGCCATCGGTCTCGCCTTTGCGGTGTTCCAGCTCTATGTCGCGGCTTTCAACTACCTGCCGAGCCAGGTGGTGCGCGGCGTCCATGTCGGCTTCCTGATCCTCCTGACCTTCGGCCTGATCGGCAATTTCACCGCCAGGACCGATTTCGGCCGCACGGTGAGTTGGATCGTCGGCGCCGCCGGGTTCCTCTGCGGGCTCTACCAGTGGATCTTCTATGCCGACCTGATCGCCCGCGATGGCGATCCGACCAACATGGACCTCGCGGTCGGCACGCTGCTCGCGGTCCTGATCTTCGAGGGCACGCGGCGGCTGATGGGGGCGGCGCTGCCGCTGATGTGCGGCGCCTGTCTGCTCTACTGGTTCTTCGGCCAATATCTGCCGTCGCCGTTCAATCACCGCGGCTATGACTTCGACCAGATCGTCACCCATCTCTCGTTCGGGACCGAAGGCTTCTACGGCGTGCCGATCTATGTCTCGGCGACCTACATCTTCCTGTTCATCCTGTTCGGCTCATTCCTGGAACGCGCCGGCATGATCCAGCTGTTCACCGACGTCTCGCTCGGCCTGTTCGGCCGCACCCGCGGCGGCCCCGCCAAGGTCGCGGTGTTCGCTTCGGGCATGATGGGCACGATCTCGGGTTCGGGCGTCGCCAACGTCGTCACCGTCGGCCAGTTCACGATCCCCCTGATGATCAAGTTCGGCTATCGCCGCGCCTTCGCCGCCGGCGTCGAGGCCACCGCTTCGATGGGCGGCCAGATTATGCCGCCCGTCATGGGAGCGGTCGCCTTCATCATGGCCGAGACGCTCGGCGTGCCCTATTCGGAGATCGTCAAGGCCGCGGTGATCCCGGCGATCCTCTATTTCGCCTCGGCGTTCTGGATGGTGCATCTGGAGGCCGGCAAGCACGGCCTCGTCGGCATGAAGCGCTCGGAGATCCCGAGCGCCTGGAAGGCGCTGGTGGCGCGCTGGTATCTGGTGCTGCCGCTCGCGGCGCTGGTCTACATGCTGTTCGAGGGCTTCACGCCGCTCTATGCCGGCAGCATGGGCCTTGCGCTCACGGTCGCGCTGATCCTCGGCGCCAGCATCACGCTCGGCTTCTCCAACACCATCGTGCGCTACATCTTCTGGATCGGCCTCGCGCTGGTGGTTGCCGCGGTGTCGCGCCACGGCATCGAGATCGTTCCGGTCGCCAGCGTCGTCGCCGGTCTCATCGTGATCGCGGCGATCACCCGCGGCGGCCGCGCCACCCTGAAAGCCTGCCGCGACTCGCTCGCCGACAGCGCCAAATCGGCGCTGACGGTCGGCATGGCCTGCGCCATTGTCGGCACCATCATCGGCATGATGACGCAGACCGGCGTCGGCACCATCTTCGGCAGCTGGATCATCGGGCTCGGCGCCAAGAGCCTGTTCCTGGCGCTGATCATGACCATGCTGCTGTCGATCCTGCTCGGCACCGGCATCCCGACGATCCCGACCTACATCATCACCGCGGCGCTGGCTGCACCGGCGCTCGCCAAGCTCGGCGTGCCGCTGATCGCAAGCCACATGTTTGCGTTCTACTACGGCATCATGGCCGACCTCTCGCCGCCGGTTGCGCTCGCGGCCCTGGCGGCGGCGCCGATCGCCAAGGAGAACCCGGACAAGATCGGCTGGGAGGCGATGCGGATCGCGCTTGCCGGCTACGTCATTCCGTTCATCTTCGTCTATTCGCCGGCGCTGATGCTGCAGACCGGGGATCCGATGCAGGCGCAACTCGGCTTCTACGGCGCGGTGGCGCTGGCGACCTTCAAGGCGCTGGTGGCGATCGGATTGTTCGGCATCGTCGCGATCGGCTTCCTGTTCACGCGGCTGACTTTCATCGAGATCCTGGTCGCGTTCGGCGCCGCGCTCTGCCTGCTCGGCGATTTCCCGTTCTCGGATACAGCGGGCTTCACGCTCGCTGCTGCTGTCGTGCTATGGCAATGGCGGCAGCGTCCGCGCAATGCGGTGGCGGCGGCTTGAGCCTCTGCCTCGCTTCCGCGGGAGTCGTGAAGGCGCTGTCGATCGCGGCCTTCACGCTCGCCTGGACGCATTCGATCGAGAAGAGCGTCTGGCAGGAGGACTGGCTGGTCACGCCGGCCGGGCTCACGCTGCAACAGGCGCGCGTCAAGGGCACGGGCGCCGGCATGGAGCCGCCGCCGGAGGCGCGCCTTGTCGATGGCTGGTTTCAATGGTCGCCCCCGCCGATGCCAAGGGCGGAGGTCGTGCTCGGCAATTCCGGCGCCGCGGGTGAATGGCACCTGTGCCAGGAGGGACGCTGCCAGACCTTATCGGAGATTATCGGGCATCCGATCGGTGCTAATGTCACGACGATGAGTGTTTGCGAGAATCCGTAGTAAGTATCCGTAGCCCGCATGAGCGGAGCGATATGCGGGGGATAGCGCTCCCGGATATCGCTTCGCTCATCCGGGCTACAGTCACGACAAGAACAACAAGGGAGAAAGACCGATGGATCGGCTCAAGGGCAAGGTTGCGATGGTGGTCGGTGCGGGCTCGATCGGGCCCGGCTGGGGCAATGGCAAGGCGACCGCCGTCACCTTTGCGCGCGAGGGCGCCAGCGTTTTCTGCGTCGATCGCAACGGCGCCGCGGCGGAGGAGACCGTCGGCATCATCACCGGCGAGGGCGGCAAGGCTGTCGCATTCACCGCCGATGTCTCGCGTGCCGGCGAGGTGGAGGCGATGGTCGCGGCCTGCCTCAAGGCCTATGGCCGCATCGACGTGCTCGACAACAATGTCGGCATCGCCGAGGTCGGCAGCGTGGTGGAAGTTGGGGAAGCGGAGTGGGACCGCGTCTTCGCGGTCAACCTCAAGAGCGCCTATCTGTCGATGAAGCACGTCATTCCCGTCATGATCAAGCAGGGCGGCGGCTCGATCATCAACATCTCCTCGATCGCCTCGATCCGCCATGTCGGCATTTCCTATGTCAGCTACAACGCGAGCAAGGCCGCGATGAACCAGATGACGCGGTCGACAGCCGTCGAGTTCGCCTCGAAGCATGTGCGCGTCAACGCGATCCTGCCGGGACTGATGAAGACGCCGATGGTCGCGCATTCGGCCGGGCTGGCGCAGAGCTACGCCAAGGGTGATGTCGAGGCGATGTGGCGGGCCCGCGACGCACAGGTGCCGATGGGGCACATGGGCGACGCCTGGGACGTCGCCAATGCCGCGCTGTTCCTGGCGTCGGACGAATCGAAGTATGTCACCGGCATCGAGCTCGTGGTCGACGGCGGCATTACCTCCAAGTCGGGTGCTTGAAGTCGGGCGCCTGAGCAGCGAACTTCGCTTTACCTCGCCCCGCGTGCGGCAGGGGTGTCCGGGGAAATTCAGGCATAGTGGAGCTCCATCTGGTCAGGTGAGATGGTTGATTTCCGACGGCCGGGGTTGATGGGCGGAGGTTTGTCGATGGCAGCGAGGGATCGACGCGTGAGCAGGAGCTGGCCGACGAGTTCGGCGAACCTGAGCGGGAGCATTTTGATGCAGTTGGTGTGAGCGGCGATGCGCAGCAGCAGGTAGGCAATCATCGCAGCGAGCACCTGAAGGCGGATCGCGTTGTCGTTGGCGCCGAGGAACTTGCGAATATCGAGATGCTGCTTGATCCAGCGGAACAGCAGCTCGATTTGCCATCGGCTCTTGTAGAGGGCGGCGATCTCGACGGCGCTACGGGCAAGGTCGTTGGTCAGGAGTGTGATCTTGCCGCCTTTCTCGCGTCTGATCTTGATGCGGCGGAGCGGGATTGGAAGGCGCGAATCGCCCTTGCTGGTGAGCTTCACCTCGTCATCGGCAAGGATTTCGAAGCCATCCCCGTTACGCTTGCGGATGGCGCGATGCCTGAGCGAGCGAAGACGGATGCTCGTCTTCGCCCGGGTAACGAAGAAAGCCTTGCTATCATTGATCTTCTGCCACCAGTCGAAACGGCAATAGCCCTTGTCAAACACATAGGTGGTGGCGGGCTGGATTGGGGTCTGTCGGCCGATCTCGATGTCATTGACGTTCGCGGCCGTCATCTCGACGCAGGTCGGGACATCGCTCCTTGGGTCGTAGACGACATGCAGCTTCATGCCGCGGATGCGGCCGTTCCACGTCGCCCAACTGCAGACCTTGCCGAGCGGGATCGGACTGGCGTCGATCAGACGCACCATCTCCATGCCTTCACTCCGCAGCTGGCGACGCGCCATCGCCGACAGCGCCGCAAAGGTTTGCGCGAAAATGCCGATCGGACGGCGGGCATTGGCATCGGACAACGTCGAGCGCGACAGCTTGCCGGTTCCCAAGTGATAGTGATGCTGCGAATTGGCGTTGAAGCCAGTCACCACCCCGCGCAGACTGCTGTTGCCGCTAAGCTGGGCATAGATCAGCGCCACCAGATGATCCCAGCTCCTGAACGACTTGTCGTAGGCATCCCCGTCCAGACGATCCACAACCGTCTGAAACTGCCGTCGATTGATCGGTTCAAGCAGCCTTCCAAAAATGCTACCGCGATATCGCATGCTCGGCCCTCTGTGTCTCGACAACCAGAAAAGACCGATTTGCCTCGGTCCTGCCGAGCATGCACCGCGACACAGTGAATCATTCCCCGGACACCCCTGCGCGTGCGGGGAGAGGTCGGAACGCATCGTCAGATGCGTTCCGGGTGAGGGGGAGTCTCCACAAGCGCAACTATCGCCGGTTACGCGGAGACAGCCCCTCACCCCAACCCTCTCCCCGTAAAGAACGGGGAGAGGGAGCGCAGTGCTGTCGCGGCGGCTATTCATCCGAACCTCATGGCGCTTTAGGCCTCCACGCTGAGCTCGGCGCGGTCGAGCTCTTCCTCGACCAGATGGAATGCGTCGTCGCCGATCGCTTCGGTGCGGCGCAGATTGAGCAATGCCTGACGCGCCGCGGCGATGGCGCGGCGGCGCAGCGGATCCGACGGCAGCTCGCGTGAGGTCAGGCCGCCGTCGGGATCATTCTCCGCGCGCAGCAGCACGGCGCGATATTCGAGCCGCAGGATCTCGGCCTCTTCCGACGGGTCGGCGTCGATCTCGTCGAGCGCGGCGCGAAACACCACGCCGCGGGCATGGGCCGCCTCGCGTCCGACCGGATCGTCGTCCGCGAAATTCAACGCCAGGATCAACGGCCGCAGCGTCAGTCCCTGGATCACGAGCGAACCGAGCACTACGGCAAACGCCGTCAGCAGGATCAGATCGCGATACGGAAACCATTCAGGGAGCGCAAACGCCGCCGCCAGCGTGACGATGCCGCGCATTCCGCACCAGGACACGATGAAGCCGCGCTTCAAGGTCGGCACGGCGTCCACCACGTGGGCCGGCAGCAGGTTGCGCGCCTTCAGTGTGCGCAGCAGCGCGCCGTAGGGCATCACCCAGAGGATGCGAGCGAGGATCACGACGGCGAGGATCGCGGCGGCAAAGCTGCAATATTTCCACCGCACCTCGTCGTCGAGTCCGGACCAGATCGGGCGCAACTGCAGGCCGATCAGCATGAAGGCGAGCACGTTGAGCACGAACACGACGGTTTCCCACACCGCGTAGGACGACACGCGCAGCCGCGCCGATGTGCGGGCCGGCGCGGTGCGCGAGATGGTGATCGCATAGGCGATGATGGTGAGGATGCCGGACAGCCCGAGATGCTCGGCAATGATCCACACCATGAAAGTGCCGCCGAACTGCGTGATGATCGCGCTCGGTGCCTCGGTGATGCGACGCGTGATCATCATCCAGAGTTGCGCGAACAGGAAGCCGGCGGCGAGGCTGCCGACCAGCGCAATCGTGATGGACGGCACGAACTCGCGGATCTTCATGTGCTCGGCGGCGACGAGGCCGACCGCGACGCGATAGATGAGCAGCGCGCTGGCATCGTTGAGCAGGCTTTCTCCTTCGAGGATCTTCTGGATCCGATAGGGCAGGTTGACCTGGCGCAGGATCGCGGTGGCTGCGGCCGCATCCGGCGGCGCCACGATGGCGCCGAGCGCGATTGCAACCGCCCATGGCATGTCCGGGCGCAGCCAATGTGCGACCACCGCGACCGCCGCCGTGGTGACGCCGACCGCGACCACCACCAGCGTCGAGACCGGCAGCCAGTTGTTGCGGAGATCGCGCAGCGAAGTGTCGAACGCGGCATCGAGCAGCACCGGTGCGACGAACAGCGCCAGCGCCAGTTTCGGTTCCAGCGCCCAGGTCGGGGCCCACGGCAGCAGCGTCAGCAGCACGCCGCCGAGCGCCAGGAAGGTCGGGTAGGGCACCTTGATCCGCCGCGCCAACGCCGATAGCGCCACCGCCGCGAGCAACAGCCCGATGATCCATTCGAATGTGAGCAAGCCGAACCCCCGATGCAGCCGATCGTCGCAATTGACGTATAATCCAGCGTGTGGTTTTGCGGCAAATGGCGCGCTGCCGGCCATCAGGGGCCGGCGGTTCGGGCGCAAGAGAGGGATGTCTTGTCGGCGATCGGGATGCGACGCAAACCTGCAAATCTGGCCGCGATGCTGGTCTGTGTCGGCCTGTCGGGCGCGCTGATGACGGGCGTTGCGCGCGCCACCGGCAGCGAACCGGGCGAGGATGTGCAAGCCAACGCCGGCCCCTGCATCGCGGCGGCAGCGGCCGCCGATGACGACAAGACCATCGATGTCTGCGGCGCGCTGATCGACAATGAGAAGGCGACGAGGCCCGATCGCGTCAAGGCGCTGATGGCGCGGGCGGGCGCCTATGACCGCAAGCAGATGATCGATCGTGCGATCGCGGACTATGACACCGTGCTCAAGCTCGATCCATCGCTCGCCGATGCGCAAAATGCGCGCGGCGAACTGTGGCGCCGCAAGGGCGACCGGCCGAAGGCGATCCTGGATTTTGGTGCTGCCGTCAAGCTCGACCCCAATCACGCCGCCGCCAGGGCCAACTACAAATCGCTGTCGCTGGAGCTGGAGCGGATCGGCGCCATGATGGCGGTCGCCGGCAAGCCGAGCTTCGATTGCCGCAAGGCGCGCCGGCCGGTGGAGAAGGCAATCTGCGCCAATCCCACGCTTGCCGATCTCGATCGCGAGATCGTCGCATCCACCTTCCGCACGGTGCGCGAGACGCAGAATCCGCGCCAGGCGCGTGAGCTGCAGCGCGCGCAGGATCAGTTCATCGCCCACCGCAATGCCGATTTCGGCAAGCCGGGCTACGACCTGGAAAGGGCGATGCGCGAGCGGCTGCAGCGGATCAACGGCGTCGACGGCTACTAGTGCTCCGTTCCGATCGAAGCGGAATGAGCTCTAGATTCTTGTTTTGACGCGTTTTCTTCACGCGAACCGGGACCCACCTCGCTCGAAAACGCTTTGCTCCGACCCGGCCGAAGGTCGCGGTCATTTCGGCTTGAAACGGCGCCCCTTCCCGTGACAATGGTCGGCAAATGACGCGCGACCGCGCGAGGGAGAAACGCGATGAATATCCAGCAGAGCCGGTATCATGAGGTGTATGCCCGCTCGCTCCGGGACCCCGAGGGCTTTTGGGCGGAAGCGGCGCGCGAGATCGACTGGATCGAGCCGGCCAAGAAGATCTTCGATCCCTCCATGGGCGCCTACGGGCGCTGGTTCGCCGGCGCCGTGGTCAACACCTGCTACAACGCGCTGGATCGCCATGTCGCCGGCGGCCGCGCCAGCCAGGTCGCGCTGATCCACGATTCGCCGCTCACCAACACGATCACCAAGTTCACCTATTCCGAATTGTTGGAGGAGGTGCAGACGCTGGCTGCGGTGATGCAGGATTTCGGCGTGGCGAAGGGCGATCGCGTCATCCTCTATATGCCGATGGTGCCGGAGGCCGTCGTCGCGATGCTCGCCTGCGCGCGGATCGGCGCGGTGCACAGCGTGGTGTTCGGCGGCTTCGCGGCCAAGGAGCTTGCGACCCGCATCGATGACGCCAAGCCGAAGCTGATCTTCTCGGCGAGCTGCGGCATCGAGCCCGGGCGCATCGTGCAATACAAGCCGCTGCTCGACGAGGCGATCCGCCTGGCCGGCAGCAAGCCCGAGACCTGCATCATCCTGCAGCGGCCGCAGCAGGCTTGCGAGCTCACCGCGGGCCGCGATCATGACTGGGCGACGCTGCGCCGCGCCGCATTCGACGCCGGCAAGGCCGCGCCGTGCGTGCCGGTAGCCGCCACCGATCCGCTCTACATCCTCTACACGTCGGGCACGACCGGAATCCCGAAGGGCGTGGTGCGCGACAATGGTGGTCATCTCGTCGCGCTGAAATGGTCGATGCACAATCTCTACGGCGTGAAGCCCGGCGAGATCTGGTGGTGCGGCTCCGACATCGGCTGGGTGGTCGGCCATTCCTACATCGTCTATGGCCCGCTGATCCACGGCGCGACCACCATCATGTACGAGGGCAAGCCGATCGGCACGCCGGATGCCGGCGCGTTCTGGCGCGTGATCAGCGAGCACAAGGCGGTCGCCTTCTTCACCGCGCCGACCGCGTTCCGCGCGATCAAGAAGGAAGACCCCGAAGGCAAGTTCATCCGGAATTACGATCTCTCGAGCTTCCGCACCCTGTTCCTCGCCGGCGAGCGCGCCGATCCGCCGACCGTGGAGTGGGCCGAGCAGCAGCTGAAGGTGCCGGTCATCGACCACTGGTGGCAGACCGAGACCGGCTGGTGCATCGCCGGCAATCCGGTCGGGCTCGGCCAGCTGCCGGTCAAGCACGGCTCGCCCACGGTGCCGATGCCGGGCTATCAGGTCGACATCGTCGACGAGGCGGCGAAGCCGGTGGCGGCTGGCACGATGGGCTCGATCGTCATCAAGCTGCCGATGCCGCCGGGCTGCCTGCCGACGCTGTGGCAGCAGGACGATCGCTTCAGGGACGCCTATCTCTCGGAATTCCCCGGCTACTACAAGACCTCGGATGCCGGCTACAAGGATGAGGGCGGCTATGTCTGGGTGATGGGCCGCACCGATGACATCATCAATGTCGCCGGCCACCGGCTCTCCACCGGCGGCATGGAGGAGATCCTCGCCTCGCATCCCGACGTTGCCGAATGCGCCGTGCTCGGCGTCAAGGACGCGATCAAGGGCGAGGTGCCCTGCGGCTTCCTGGTGCTGAAGGCCGGCGTGACCAAGCAGCCCGCCGAGGTCGAGAAGGACGTCGTGGCGCTGGTGCGCGACAAGCTCGGGCCGGTCGCCGCGTTCAAGCTCGCGATCACGGTGGCGCGGCTGCCGAAGACCCGCTCCGGCAAGATCCTGCGCGGCACCATCAAGAAGATCGCCGACGGCGAGCCCTGGACCATGCCGGCGACGATCGAGGACCCGAAGGTGCTCGACGAAATCGGCGAGGCGCTGAAGGGGAAGGCGTAGCTCTTGTTGCCTCGCCCCGCTTGCGGGGAGAGGCCGGGTCGCATGGCAATGCGATCCGGGTGAGGGGGGCTCCGCGCGCTCGCTGCTTCATTCTGCGGAGGCGGCCCCTCACCCCAACCCTCTAAGAGCGAGCAGCGCTCGTCTCGACCCCGCAAGAGCGGGCGAGGGAGTGCTGGCACCTCCCGCGCCTGAGGTCGGCACCTGTGGAACAAGACTTCCGCATTCGGAAGCAAAACGGCCTTGATTTTGATGGATTGCCGGGTCATCCCGGCCTCCCTGTCATATGCCACGAGATACGGACCCACGGATGCGATCCATTTCCGCACGCGCGCCTCTCGCCTTGCTGCTCGCGCTGCCGCTGCTTGCAGGCTGCCTCGAACGCGGCCGATCGCCGATCGCGGAGAGCATGGGCGACGACGATCAGTACTGCCAGGCCGGCGGCAAGGTGGCGGTCGGCTCGCCTGATTACGTCGCCTGCCGCAAGAACCGCGACGTGCAGCGCCAGAACGCCGAAGCCCGCACCGATCGGCGGCAGCGCGATCTCGGCGAATACATGATGAACAATCCCGACCGGCATTGAGCCGCGCCGACGGTCGCCGTCACGCCCATCGCATGCGCTTCCAAGCAAAAACGCGGCAGGTTGCCCTGCCGCGTTTCGTATTCTGCGCTTCGAGTTGCGCGATCCGCGCTTACTCTTCGTCGTCGGCGGGCTTCTTGCCGCCGATCGTCTTCAGCTTGGCGAACACGGCATCGACGTTGAGATCGTCGTGGCGCTCGATCGGCTGATCGTCCAGCTCGTCCTTGCGCGTGGTCTCGGAGGCCGGCAGCAGCGTGGCGCCGCCGTAGACCGTGGTGGTCGGCTTCTCCTTGGCGGCGCGCTGCACCTCGAAATCGAGCTCGATCTGCGAGCACAGGCCGAGCGTCACCGGGTCCATCGGGGTCAGGGTCGAGGCGTTCCAGTGGGTGCGGTCGCGTACGCTGGCGATCGTGGTCTTGGTGGTGCCGACCAGACGCATGATCTGGGCGTCCTTCAGCTCGGGATGGTTGCGGACCAGCCAGAGGATCGCGCTCGGACGCTCATGGCGGCGCGACACCGGGGTGTAGCGCGGGCCCTTCTTCTTGGCGGCGGAGGGCAGCACCACCTTGCTCTCCTGGAGCCTGAGGCGGTAGTTCTGGTCGCGCTCGCCGCGCTCGATCTCCTCGCGGGTCAGCTGGCCGTTGGAAATCGGGTCCATGCCCTTGATGCCCTGGGCGGCGTCGCCGTCGGCGATGGCGCGGACCTCGAGGGGGTGCATTTTGGTAAAATCGGCCACCTGATCGAAGGTCAGGGCGGTATTGTCGACCAACCACACGGCAGTCGCCTTCGGCATCAGCGGTGCGTTGCTCATGGCAAATCTCCTTTGTGCTTCGCCCACCTCTGTCGAGGCGAAGCTGGTAGTCATCGGCGATGACGGGAATTATAGGGCCTATATAAGCCCTCCGGGGGGAATGGCGCAATGGGCCAGCAAAATCGCCTTGACAGCGCCCGAAAGCAGTCCCAAGTCCTTACTCAAATTGGCCGTTCCCCGCCCGCCGGCGAGGGGTGATTCGGTCCCGAGATTGCCCCGAGACAGCCCGATGTCAGCTAAAAAACCCGACCTTAGAATCGTGCTTTGTTCCCCCCGCGGCTTTTGTGCCGGGGTGGTCCGTGCCATCGACACGGTCGAACGTGCCCTCACCATTTATGGTGCGCCGGTCTATGTCCGGCACGAAATCGTCCATAACAAGTATGTGGTCGACAGCCTGAAGACCAAAGGCGCCATTTTCGTCGAGGAATTGGCCGAAATTCCCGACGATACCAACGCGCCGGTGGTGTTTTCGGCCCACGGCGTTCCGAAATCGGTTCCCGCCGAGGCCAAATCCCGCAATTTCTTCTCGTTGGACGCGACCTGCCCGCTGGTGACCAAGGTCCACCGCGAGGCGGCGATCCATTTCAAGCGCGGCCGCGAGATCTTGCTGATCGGCCATTCCCACCACCCCGAGGTGGTCGGCACGCTGGGGCAGCTGCCGGCGGGCGCCGTGACCCTGATCGAGACCGCCGAGGACGCCAAGACCTTTGTTCCGAAGGACCCCAACAACCTCGCCTTCGTGACCCAGACCACGCTGTCGATCGACGACACCGCGGAGATCGTGACGCTGCTCAAGCAGCGCTTCCCGAACGTCAATGGTCCGCACAAGGAGGACATCTGCTACGCGACCACCAACCGTCAGCTCGCGGTCAAGAAGGTGGCGCCGGTGGTCGACGCCCTGATCGTGGTCGGCGCGCCGAACTCGTCGAACTCGCAGCGCCTGCGCGAGGTCGCCGAGCGCGAGGGCTGTCCGATCGCCGTGCTCGCCCAGCGCGCCAGCGACATCGACTGGAGCAGGTTCGAAGGCATCACGAGCCTCGGCATCACCGCGGGCGCCTCTGCGCCGGAAGTGATCGTCGAGGAGATCATGGGCGCCTTCGCCGAGCGCTATGAACTGCACGTGGAGACGGTCTCGGCCGCGGAGGAGAACGAGTTCTTCCCGCTGCCGCGTTCGCTGCGGCCTGACGCTGCCGCGGCGGAATAGACCATATGGCGGTCTACACCGACGTTGCCGCCGAAGACCTCGCGGAATTCCTCAAAAGCTACGACATCGGCGAACTGCTCTCCTACAAGGGCATCGCCGAGGGCGTCGAGAATTCGAACTTCCTGCTGCACACCAGCCAGGGCGCCTACATCCTCACGCTCTATGAAAAGCGCGTGGCGGAGGACGACCTGCCGTATTTCCTGTCGCTGATGGCCCATCTCGCCGAGCGCGGCGTGTCGTGCCCGCAGCCGGCGCGCAACCGCAAGGGCGAGGTCACTAGCCGGCTCGCCGGCCGGCCCGCCGCGATCATCAACTTCCTCGAGGGCGTGTGGCCGCGGCGGCCGAACGTGGCGCATTGCTCCGGCGTCGGCGAGGCGCTGGCCAAAATGCACGTTGCCGGCCGGGATTTTCCGCTGGTCCGCAACAATCCGCTGTCGGTCTCCGGCTGGCGGCCGCTGTTCGATCTCGCCGCCGCGCGGGCCGACAGCGTGCAGCCGGGCTTGCACGACTTCATCGCGCGCGAGCTCGATCATCTCGAAGCCGCCTGGCCGACCGATCTGCCGGTCGGCGTGATCCATGCCGACCTGTTTCCCGACAACGTGTTTTTTCTGGGCGACAGGCTCTCGGGCCTGATCGACTTCCCGTTCGCCTGCAACGACATCCTGGCCTACGACGTCGCGATCTGCCTCAACGCTTGGTGCTTCGAGCCGGATCATTCCTTCAACGTCACCAAGGCGCGCGCATTGCTCAACGCCTATGGCCGCGAGCGTCCGCTGTCGGCGGCGGAAGAGGCCGCGCTGCCGCTGCTCGCGCGCGGTGCCGCGATGCGCTTCCTGCTGACGCGCCTGGTCGATTTCCTCAACGTGCCCGAAGGCGCGCTGGTGCAGCCGAAGGACCCGCTGGAATATGTCCGCAAGCTGCGCTTCCAGCAGAGCGTCGCTGCTATCAACGACTACGGCGTCACGCCGGCCGGGTGCGCGGCGTGAGCGAAAAGCCGCATGTGACTGTTTTCACCGATGGTGCCTGCTCCGGAAATCCGGGGCCGGGCGGCTGGGGCGCGATCCTCAGATTCGGCGAGGTCGAGAAGGAATTGAAGGGCGGCGAGGCGCACACGACCAATAATCGCATGGAGCTGATGGCGGCGATCTCGGCGCTCGAAGCCTTGAAGAAGCCCTGTGTGGTCGATCTCACCACCGACAGCCAGTATGTCCGCCAGGGCATCACCGGCTGGATCCATGGCTGGAAGCGCAACGGCTGGCGCACCGCCGACAAGAAGCCGGTCAAGAATGTCGAGCTGTGGCAGCGTCTGGACGCCGCGCTGAAGCCGCATGAGGTGCGCTGGCACTGGATCAAGGGCCACGCCGGCCACACTGAGAACGAACGCGCCGACGAGCTGGCGCGCGAAGGCGTGGCGATGGCGCGGCTGAAGGGGTAGGGCGCGCCGTCGCGTCCGCGATCGCGGCCACCGCCAGTCCTCAAAACCGTCATCGCCCGCGAAGGCGGTCGATCCAGTATTCCAGAGGTGCTCGATCGTAGGTTGGGCACGCTTGCGCTTTGCCAACCCTACGACGCTACGATCGTCACCTCGTCATTCCGGAGCGATGCGTCAGCATCGACCCCCGGAATCTCGAGGTTCCGGGTTCGGCGCTTCGCACCGCCCCGGAACGACAGAAAACTACAACTGACCGAGCAGCGTGTCGCCGCCGGAGACCTCGACCTTGCCCGGGGCGGGCTCGAGGTTGAGCTTCTTCACCACGCCGTCCTCGACCAGCATCGAGTAGCGCTTGGAGCGGATGCCGAGGCCGTTGCCGGAGGCGTCGAGCTCCATGCCGATCGCCTTGGCGAAGTCGGCGTTGCCGTCGGCGAGGAAGACGGCTTCGTCGCGCTGGTCGGTGTCGCGCTTCCAGGCGTTCATCACGAAGGCGTCGTTGACCGAGACGATCGCGATGGTGTCGACGCCCTTGTTCTTCATGGCATAGGCGTTGAGGAAGATGCTCGGCAGATGCATCTTGTGGCAGGTGCCGGTGTAGGCGCCGGGCACGGCGAACAGGGCGACCTTCTTGCCCTTGAAAATGTCGTCGGTGGTTTTGACCTGCGGACCCTCGGCGGTCATCACGCGAAACTTGGCCTCCGGCAGCTTGTCGCCAACATTGATCGTCATCGTTGTTCTCCCTCGGTGAAGCGGAACTGTCTTAAACCCGGCTACAGCACGGCACAATACGGGCTCGCCGAAGAACGGCAATGCCGGAGGCCAAAGCGTTTTCGAGCGAAGTGGATACCGGTTCGCGTGAAGAAAACGCGTCAAAACAAGAATCTAGAGCCCCGTTCCGATTCAATCGGAACCTCTGGTCACCGTTCCGTCATCAGCCGGAAAACCCGCCGGCGTCGAGAAAGGCCTGCTCCTCGGCCGTGGTCTGCCGGCCCAGCACGCGATTCCGGTGCGGGAAGCGGCCGAACCGGCGGATGATGTCGGCGTGGTCCTCGGCGTATTTCAGGTTGTCGGGATGGCAGTCATATTGCCCGAACAGCGTCACGCAGCGCTGCTGGTCGTCGAGGTCCTCCGAATGCTCGAACGGCAGATAGAGGAATTCGCGCAGCACGGGGGCGGTCCGCGCATCGACGCCGCGGTCGATGGCGCGCCTTGCCACTTCACGCGCCAGCGCATCGCTTGAAAAGGTCCTGGCGTCGCCTCGAAACAGGTTTCGCGGAAACTGGTCGAGCACGATGGTCAGCGCCAGCGCGCCCTCATCGCTCGCCTCCCATGACGACAATTCGCCGGCAGCCGCCTTCTGCCAGGTGGCAAGGAAGCGGCTGCGGATCTCGGCATCGAAGGCGTCGTCGTGCTTGTACCAGCGGTCGCGGCCGGCATTCCGCCAGAAGCCAAGCACGTCAGCCGGCGTCGCGAGGCTTGCGTCAGACATCGAACGTCAGTCCACTCACGCCTTAGGCCGCGGCCTTCTTCTCGTCGCGCAGCTCGCGGCGCAGGATCTTGCCGACATTGGTCTTCGGCAGGTCGGTCCTGAACTCGATCTGCTTCGGCACCTTGTAGGCGGTGAGCTGGGTGGCGCTGAACTTGATGATGTCCTCGGCGGTGATGTTCGGGTCCTTCTTGACCACGAAGGCCTTCACCGCTTCGCCGGACTTCGCGTCGGGCACCCCGATCACGGCGCATTCGAGCACGCCAGGATGGCTTGCGATCACTTCCTCGATCTCGTTCGGATAGACGTTGAAGCCGGAGACCAGGATCATGTCCTTCTTGCGATCGACGATCTTGGTGTAGCCCTTCTCGTCCATCACGCCGATGTCGCCGGTGCGGAAATAGCCGTCCGCGGTCATCACGCGCGCGGTCTCGTCGGGCCTGTTCCAGTAGCCCGCCATCACCTGCGGGCCCTTGGCGCAGATTTCGCCGGCCTCGCCGATCGGCAACTCATTGCCGTCATCGTCGCGGATCGAGAGCCAGGTCGAGGGGACGGGAAGGCCGATCGTCCCGGAGAACTCCTCGATCGTGGCAGGATTGCATGTCAGGGTCGGCGACGTCTCCGACAGGCCATAGCCTTCCGACAACGAGATGCCCGTAACCTTCAACCATTTCTCGGCGACCGGCCTTTGCGTCGCCATGCCGCCGCCGTTGGCGATCTTCAGCTTGGAGAAGTCGAGCTTGTCGAATCCGGGCGTGTTCAGCAGGCCATTGTAGAGGGTGTTGACCGCCGGGAAGAAGCTGACCTGGTACTTCGACAGCTCCTTGACGAAGCCCGCCATGTCGCGCGGATTCGGAATCAGCAGATTGGTGCCGCCGGCCCGCATGCCCAGCAGATAGCAGGCGGTGAGCGCGAAGACGTGATAGAGCGGCAGCGCGCAGACGATGACCATCTGTTCGACGATCGGCGGCTTCGCCAGCGCCGGCTGCAGCCAGGCGTCGTTCTGCAACACGTTGGCCAGGATGTTGCGGTGGAGCAGGGTCGCGCCCTTGGAGACGCCGGTGGTGCCGCCGGTATATTGCAGGAAGGCGACGTCATCGAGCGTCAGCGTCGGTTTGTTGAGCTTGGCGGCGCGGCCGGCCGACAGCGCCTCGTTGAAGCCGACGGCGCCGGGGATCGACCAGGCCGGCACCATCTTCTTCACCCGGCGCACCACCAGATTGACGATCACGCCCTTGAGGCCGAGCAGGTCGCCCATGCTGCCGACGATCACGTGCTTGACCGCGGTATTGGGAAGCACCTTCTGCACGGTGGTGGCAAAGTTCTCCAGCACGATGATCGCCTCGGCGCCGGAATCCTTGAGCTGGTGCTCGAGTTCGCGCGGGGTGTAGAGCGGATTGACGTTGACCACGGCAAAGCCGGCGCGGAGCACGGCGGCGGTCGCGATCGGATATTGCAGCACGTTCGGCATCATCAGCGCGACCCGCGCGCCCTTCTGCAGGCCCTTGCTCTGCAGGTAGGCGCCGAGCGCCGTCGACATCCCGTCGAGCTCGCGATAGGTGATCGCCTTGTCCATGCAGATGAACGCCTTGCGATCGGCGAATTTCTTGAAGCTTTCTTCCAGCAATTCGACCAGCGACGAATATTGCGTGACGTCGATATCCGCGGGCACGCCGGCCGGATAATGCTTGAGCCAGATGCGCTCCATGATGGTCAATCCCCTCTCTCAAATTTGGCTGATGTCCCGGATTGCTTCCGGGTTTTCCGACTTTTGGCCGCGTTATTTCAGTCAGTATTGAGCGATGCCGCGGCCAATGGCAAGCCGCTGCGCGTTATCGACGCATTGGAGAAAATGACGGTCGGAAATGACGGGCGGGCGCTGTGCTAGCCGGCCGGCTTGGCGTCGGCTTTCGGCTTGTCGGCAGCCTTGGGTTTGTCGGCCGCAGTCTTGGGCTTGGCGGCCGGCTTTGCCGCCGCCGGCTTGCCGGCCGGCTTTGCGGCGGCGGGCTTGTCCGCCGCGGCCGTCTTCGCAGCTGCGGCATCCGGCTTGGCGTTGGCGTGACGCGCGGGCTTGGCCGCCGCCGGCTTGCTGTCCGACTTGGAGGCACCCTTGGTGTCGGCCTTCGCGTCATCGGCCGCATCGGGCTTCTTGCGCGCGACGCGGCTGTGCTTGCCCTTGGCGCGCTTGACCGGCTGCATCTTCTCGGTGTCGGCCTCGACCGCGGCGATCAACGCAGCACCGGTCTTGGTCGGCCCCGTATAAACCACGACCGGCTCGGAGGCCGCGGCCGGCTGCGCCAGCATGTCGGCCGGCTTGGTCGGCATCGCAGCCTGCAGGCCCGAGGCGAAGAAGCTGACGCCGCCGTCGCCATTGGTGCTGGAGCTTCCGGCGCTGGCGACGGTGTCTTCTGCGTCCTCGTCGCTGGCGGGCCGCTTGTGCTTGGGACCGCACATCTCCTCGCGCAGGTTCGGCGGCGTGGAATCAATCGGCACCAGATTGTCGACGGTGCCGAGCGAGGGCCGCAGCCACGCCATCCCATTGTTGGCAAAGCCGCGGTCCAGGAGCTGCGCGGCGCGGATCGCGCGCATGCGGCCCGAGGAGGCGCCGAGCACCACGGCGATCAGCCGCTTGCCGTCGCGCGTCGCCGACGCCACGAGATTATAGCCGGAGGCGCAGATGAAGCCGGTCTTGAAGCCGTCGGCGCCGGGATAGCGGCCGATCAGCTTGTTGAAGTTCTGGGTGATGCGGCGGCCGAAGCGGATCGACGGGATGTGGACGAAATACTCGTATTCCGGCAGGTCGCGGATGATGGCGCGGGCGAGGATCGCCATGTCGCGCGCCGAGGTGATCTGGCCGTCGGCGGGCAGGCCATTCGGATTGACGTAGCTCGTTTGCGTCATGCCGAGCCTTTGCGCGGTCTGGTTCATCATCCCGGCAAAGCCGTCGATCGAACCGCCGATGCCCTCGGCCAGCACCACGGCCATGTCGTTGGCCGACTTCACCAGCATCATCTTCAGCGCGTTGTCGACGGTGACCTGGGTGCCGGGCCGGAAGCCCATCTTCGATGGCGACTGCGACGACGCGGTCGGCGACACCGTGAGCAGCGTGTCGAGCGAGACGCGGCCGTCCTTGACCGCCTTCAGCGTCACATAGGCCGTCATCATCTTGCTGAGCGAAGCCGGGTACCACGGCATCGTCGCATTGTCGGCCTGCAGCACCTTTCCGGAATCGGCCTCGACAACCAGCAGTGCCTCGGCTTGCGCCATTTGCGGCGCGGCGATGGCGAGCATCGCGACGGCCAGAATCCATTTCAATGACGGGCGAGGAAGGTGCACGAATCCGGTTCCGGTCCTTTGAGACCCGCCTTGAAAAAAGGAGGTCTTGCGATTGTGACGTACGGGTTTCAAGCGTGTCCGGCGCCGCATTGCGGCGATGCAAACCCTATACCGGCTTGCCAGCAGAGAACAGAGGCTGGGGAATTATATCGTGGACGAAATCGGCTGAATTTCGGCAGCCGCCTCAATTGGAAAGGCGGGAATTATGGTGTCTCGATGCCGGCGCGCGCCTGTTCCTGGACCATGAACTGGGCCCGCGCCAGCTCGGCAAAACGCCCGCCTTTCGCCACCAGTTCATCGAAAGTTCCGCTTTCGATCACCCGCCCCTGGTCGAACAGCAGGATGCGGGTGGCGTGGCGGATGGTGGACAGGCGGTGCGCGATCACGAAGGTGGTACGGCCCTTCATCACTTCGTCGAGAGCGGCATTCACCTTGGCCTCGGTGACGGCGTCGAGGGCGCTGGTGGCCTCGTCGAGGATCAGGATCGGCGGATCCTTCAGCAGCGCACGCGCGATCGACAGCCGCTGGCGTTCGCCGCCGGACAGCATGCGGCCGCGTTCGCCGGCATGGGTATCGAACTTCTTTTCGCTGCGCTCGATGAAATCCAGCGCCTGCGCGCGCGCCGCGGCGATGCGCAGCTCCTCGTCGGTGGCGTCGGGCTTGCCGACGCGCAGATTGTCGGCGAGCGAGCGGTTGAACAGCAGCGCCTCCTGGAACACCACGCCGATGTTTCGCCGCAGCGCCGTCAGCTTCAGTGCGCGTATGTCCATACCGTCGATCCTGATGATGCCCGATTGCGGATCGAACGCGCGATGCAGCAGCGCGATCGCGGTGGACTTGCCGGCGCCGGTCGAGCCGACCAGCGCGATGGTCTGGCCCGGCAGAGCGGTGAAGCTGAGATCCTCGATCGCCGGCCGCTTGCCGTCATAGGAGAACGAGACGTCGTCGAACTCGACGAGGCCGGACAGCCGTCCGGGATCGACCGCGCCGGGCCGGTCGCGCACCGCCGGCACTGCGTCGAGCACGTCGAAGAACTCCTGCAGGCGCGGCGCTTCCATGAACACGTTGTTGATGAAGCTGACCACCTGCTCGAGCTTCTGGATCAGCATGGTGGCGAACGAGACGAACATCACGATCTCGCCGACCGTGGTGAGGTCCTGGTTATGCAGCGCGATGCCGACGGTGAAGATCGCGAGCACCGTGATCGTGGTCGAGGCGCGTGTGATCACGGTGACCAGCGCCCACCATGACAGCACCGGCATCTGCACCGCGAGCAGCTTGTCGGCGACGTAGCGCAGGCCCTGCACCTCGGAATCGATCCGCACGAAGCTCTGCACCAGCGCGACATTGCCGAGCGCGTCCGAGGCGCGTGCCGAGAGGTCGCTGTAATAGGCCTCGACCTCGCTCTGCATGCCGTAGGTCTTGCGCACCACCAGCGTGGTCAGCACGGTGAACACGACGCAGAGCCCGAACAGCAGGATCGCCAGCCGCCAGTTGATGTAGAGCGAAAGCGGTAGCAGCACGATCAGCGACATGATCGCGGCGAAATGCTCGCGGAAGAAGCCGAGCCAGAGCCGCCACAGCGCGTCGGTGCCGTTCAGCATCACCTTCATCAGCCGCCCGGAATGGGTGCCGGAATGGAAGGTCAGCGGCAGCTGCAGGATGTGCTCGAAATAATCGGTCAGCACCGCCTGGCGCTGGCGGTGCGCCAGCCGGTCGGCCTGCAGCGCCACGATCGCGCTGCAGCCGATCGTGAACAGGCCGAACACCGCCCAGGCGACGAGCAGCGGCCATGCCGAGGAGGTCGCGAACAGCCCGGTGACCGGCCGGCCCGACAGCACGTCGACGATCTTGCCGAACAGCACCGGCTCGGCGAATTGCGCGCCGGCGAGTAGCACGTTGGCGATGGCCAGGATCCAGCCGAGCCGCGCCTCCTTGCCGAGCAGTTCGAGGACGCGGGTATAGAGGCGAAGCATGGACATGCCGGCGGCACTCGTCAGCGGTGGGCGCCCGATCAGGCGAGAATGCAATTTAATCAGTGTTCGCGATGCAGGGCCAGCGGCCGGCGGTGCATCGCACTCCGTCATGGCCGGGCTTGACCCGGCCATCCATGCCTTTCTTGCAGGCGGTCATCGAAGACGTGGATGCCCGGGTCAAGCCCGGGCATGACGAGCAGAGCGGAGCCGTCAATTCACCAGCCGGCCGTCGATCGGCGGCAGGAAAGCCTCGTCGAAGATGTCGGCGGCGTGCGGCCGCTTCTGGAATTTGAAGTCCTCCGCGAGCTGGTCGACCGAGCGCTCGAAGCGCTCCGCTTCGATGCCGCCGATGCCGTCGCGCTTCACCTCGCTGGTCAGGATGTTGTCGCGGATGATGGCGTTCAGCCGCTCCAGCTCCAGATCGCGCGAGCCGCCATCCATGCGGCTCGCGACCTCGCCGGCGGCGCGGGCCGGATCCTTGATCGCGAGGTTGGTGCCGCGGATTGCCGCGCGCACGAATCCTTTCACCGCATCCGGCTTCGCGGCGGCAAGGCGCGGGCTGACGATCACGGCAAAGCCGTAGGCCTCGCAGCCATAGTCGGCGAAGCGCAGCACCGCGAGATCGTCGGCGGGCACGCCGCGATCGCGCAAATTGATCGCCGAGAGATAGGAGAAGCCGGTGACGGCATCGACCTGGCCGGCGGAGAGCATCGGCTCGCGCACCGCGGCGCTGATCGTGCTCTGCTTCACGCTCGACAGCTTGATGCCGTTCTGCTTCGCGACCGCGGGCCATAGCCGGATCGAGAGGTCGCCCTCGGCGACGCCGAGGCTCTTGCCCTGCATGTCGGTCAGCGTCCTGATGCCGCGGCTCTTGCGCGCGATGATCGCATAAGGCGCCTGGTTGAACAGCACGAACACCGCCTTGACGGGCGCAGCACCGGGCTCGTCGCGAAAGCGGATCAGCGAGTTGATGTCGACGAGGGCGAAATCGCTCGAGCCGTCGGCGACGCGCGCGATGGCATCCGCCGAGCTGGTCGCGACGTTGGTGCCGACGCTGAGGCCCTCGGCGCTGAACAGGCCGCCGGATAACGCCATCACAAATGGCGCTGCGGCGGCATCAAGCGGACGGTCGAGCGTGAACTGGATGGTGAGCGGCGGCGGCGGATCGCTGGCGCGCAGCGGCGTCAGCGCCGGCCACACGCCTCCTGCGAGGCCGATCATGCCGGCCAGCATCCAGCGGAGAACGGTGGTCCGACTTACCTGCATCATGACATCCGGGAGGCGAGACAAAGTGCCGCGCCGGCGCGCCTGCTTCATGACATCGAATGCGCCAGAGCAAGCGTCAATTTCAAGCGTTATTTGCAGGCATTTTGCCCCAGGCAAGGTGAACGGTCGATGACTGCCAGGCTTCGGCTTGCCATGTTTTCACCTCAGGTCGTTCAGCTTGCATTCGGTTTGGGGAACCTAATCTGGAGGCAGTGGGTTAGCTAACCAAGGCCCGTCGGGCCAGCTTCCACAAAGGATGACTGCAATGTTTGCGCGAAAAGGTGTTTTTTCGTCCATTGGCCGCGCAGCCACATTGGCAACGGTTGCTGCAGTGACGTTGACGGCCGTCGAGCCGACGATGGCGTTCGCAGGCTCCGCTTCGGCAGGCAAGGCGACCGCTGTGACGACGTCACAAGGCACGAGCGGCGCGACCGACATCAGTGCCCGCCATCGCTACTATGGCGGCGGTGGCGCAGCGGCTGCGGCTGCGTTCGCCGGGATCGTCGGCACGGGCCTCGCGATCGCCGCAGCCCAGAGCCGTCGCGACTATTACGACTCCTACGGCTACTATGGTGGCCCGGGCTACTACGGTGGTCCCGTCTACTATGGTGGCGGCCCGGTCTACTACGGCGGCGGACCGTACTATGGTTACCGCGGCTATTACGGGCGGCGGTCGCAACTGCCGTATCAGCCGTACTGACGGCCGTCGGCGGTTCTCAGAACTGTCACAAAGCATCCAATCCACCGGCCGCGGCCCGGTGGATTTTTTCGTCGTCGCCGTTAACACGCTGGCGACGCGTTTCGATTAGGCTCGAAGCATGAGTGATTCGATCGAGCGGCTTTACCAAGCGGTGATCGCGGCCAAGGAGCTTGATCCGGCTACGTCGCGCACGGCACGGCTGTTCCAGCGCGGGCCGGCCAAGATGGCCAAGAAGCTCGCCGAGGAAGCGATCGAAGTGGTGATCGACGCCGTCAGCGGCAAGTCGGATGCCGTCATTCGCGAAAGCGCCGACCTGTTCTACAACCTCGCCGTTCTCTGGGCGTCGGCCGGCGTGAAGCCGGAGGATGTCTGGCGCGAGATGGAGCGGCGCGAACGGCTGCTCGGGATCGCCGAGAAGCTGCCGAAGTCGCCGGTCAAGCTGCCCAAACCGGGGCCGGTCCCGGTGGTTCGGCGCCGAATTGTCGCGCTGGAGAACCGGCTGCGCAAACGGTAGCCGTAAATCAACCAAATTTCAGCTCAATCCCGGCATGGACAAATCCGCTCCATGATGGTTCATCGCGCCCATGTTGAAACGGACTTACGACTGGTGCGTCGAGGCGGCCGACAAGCCCTATGCGCTGTGGATTCTCGCGGCCGTCGCCTTCGCCGAGAGCTCCTTCTTCCCGATCCCTCCCGACATCATGCTGCTGCCGATGTCGCTGGCGCGGCCGAAGCGCGCGTGGTGGTTCGCCGCGGTCTGCACGGTGGCGTCGGTTGCCGGCGGCGTGCTCGGTTACGCGATCGGCGCACTGCTCTACGACTCGCTCGGGCAGTGGCTCATCCATCTCTACGGTCTCTCCGACAAGGTCGACGCGTTCCGCGCCTCCTACGCCGAATGGGGCGCCGTGATCATCCTGCTGAAGGGACTGACGCCGATCCCCTACAAGCTCGTGACGATCACCTCGGGCTTTGCCGGCTACAACATCTGGCTGTTCATCCTGTGCTCGATCGTCGCGCGCGGCGGCCGCTTCTTCTTCGTCGCGGTGCTGCTCAACCGCTATGGCGATTTCATCCGCGCCGAACTCGAGAAGCGGCTCGGCCTGTGGGTCGCGATCGGCGCGATCGTGCTGGTGCTGGGCTTTGTCGTCGCATTCAAGCTGATCTGACCAAAGTTCTAGTCGTTCGCGTCTTTGTCCACGGACGGCTTCGGACTACGCTCGCTGCGATGGCCGATGGAATCGACGACCGGTGAATCCTGCGAGACTCAATCCCGCCAGGGCGCGCGTTGCGATGGCGGGCCTTGCACTGTCGATGGCGCTGCCTGCGGTCGACGGAGGATGGGCGCAATCCGCGCCGCCCGCGCTCGGCGTGCAGTCGCCGTCGCCGCAGCCCGTTGAATCCCAGCAGCAACAGATCGAGCTGCCGCCGGCGCCGGTCGAGCGCGAGAATCCCGGGCTGATCAACGAAATCGGAAAGCTGTTCGAGAAGTCGAAATCGGCGCTGCCGCCGCTGAAGAGCCCCGGCGAGACCATCAACGATTTGTCGAACATCGCGCGCCCCTCGACGGTGGTGACCGGACGCGCGGCCTGCGTGGTGGCCTCGAACGGTGCGCCGGACTGCAAGATCGGCGCCGACCGGCTGTGCCAGAGCAAGGGGTTTCGGGAAGGTAAGGGCATCGATACCGACGCCTCCGAGAAATGCTCGCCGCTGGTCTATCTGCCGGGCCACAAGCGCGGCCCGAACGACTGCAGGACGGAAAATTTCGTGACACGGGCGGTCTGCCAATAGCGGCGGCCAGGCTTTGCGTCTGGGATGCCAGGCGCCCGCGAAAACACGGTTTCAGGATGAGGATTTGTCATCTTTTTTGCAGCGCCAAAACGCAATACTTGACACTGGAAAGATTGCCTTGTTGGTATGACGGTCAGCATTCGAGACCAATCAACGACCAACGCTTGAGGATCCGCTTCAAATGTCCATGCCTGCTCTGTTCAAGGGCCGCCTGTCTCTTCCCGTGATCGGGGCGCCGCTGTTCATCATCTCCGTGCCCGACCTCGTTATCGCGCAGTGCAAGGCCGGCGTGGTCGGCTCGTTTCCGGCGTTGAACGCGCGGCCGCCGGAGTTGCTCGACGAATGGCTGTACCGGATCAAGGAAGAGCTCGCCGCCTATGACAAGGCGCATCCGGAACGGCCGTCGGCGCCGTTCGCGGTGAACCAGATCGTGCACAAGTCGAACAACCGGCTCGATCACGACATGGCGCTTTGCGAGAAGCACAAGGTGCCGATGATCATCTCCTCGCTCGGCGCGCGCGAGGAGCTCAACCAGGCCGTCCACGGCTGGGGCGGCATCGTCTTCCACGACGTGATCAACCAGAAGTTCGCGCACAAGGCGATCGAGAAGGGCGCCGACGGCCTGATCCTGGTCGCGGCCGGCGCCGGCGGTCATGCCGGCACGCTGTCGCCGTTCCCGTTCGTAGCGGAGACGCGGCAATGGTTCGACGGGCCGATCGCGCTGTCGGGCACCATTTCCAACGGCCGCGCCATCCGCGCCGCGCGCATCATCGGCGCCGACTTCGCCTATATCGGCTCCGCCTTCATCGCGACCAAGGAGGCAAACGCGGTCGAGGGCTACAAGGACATGATCACCAATTCGTCCGCCGAGGACATCGTCTACTCCAACCTGTTCACCGGCGTGCACGGCAATTATTTGAAGCCGTCGATCGTCGCGGCCGGCATGGATCCGGAAAACCTGCCGATCTCCGATCCCTCCAAGATGAGCTTCGGCACCGATGCATCCGGCGAGCGCGCCAAGCCGAAGGCGTGGAAAGAGATCTGGGGCTCCGGCCAGGGCGTCGGCAGCATCTCCAAGGTGGTGCCCGCGGCCGAGCTGATTGGCCGGTTCAAGAAGGAGTACGACGAAGCCGTCGATCCGGCGCTTGCCTGAAGCGCGATGAGATCATGATGAATCGTCATCGCGCTTCAGCTCTTCATTTCAGCATGATCCACGCGCAAACGCTTCGCGTTTGTCGCGGGGAAAACTGCGTCCCACTTTTCCGGATCATGCTGTGATGGAACCGATCTTTCGCGTCGACGGCGACCGCGTCGTCACCAGTCCCGACGCCGCGGGTCCGTGGGATCCGCGGATGCAGCATGGCTCCGCACCGGCAGCGCTGGTGGTGTGGGCGGCCGAAGCCCTTCCGACGCCGGTGCCGATGCGGATCGCGCGCGTCACCATCGACCTGATGCGCCCGGTGCCGGTGGCGCCGCTGACCGTTTCGAGCGAGATCCTGCGCGACGGCCGCAAGATCCAGCTCTGTGGCGTCAGGCTGCTTGCCGACGGCGTTCTCGTGGTTTCGGCCACCGTGCTCAAGATCAAGCAACAGACGGCCGAATTGCCGCCTGACATCACAGCGCTTGCCGTCGATCTGCCGGGCCCCGACGAAAGTATGATCGAGCCGGGCAATCTTGCGAACAGTCCGTTCGTGAAATGCATCTCGATGCGGGCCGCGCGCGGCCGCTTCGGCGTGACGGGACCTGGCGCGATATGGTTCCGCGTCGACCGCCCGCTGATTGCGGGCGCCGCCGTCTCGCAGGCGATGCGGGCAGTGGTTGCCTCGGACTTCTCCAACGGCACCTCGCCGGCGCTCGATTTCAGCCAATGGACCTTCATCAACGCTGATCTCTCGGTGAGCCTGGCGCGCGAGCCGGTCGGCGACTGGATCCTGCTCGACGGCCAGTCCTGGATCGGGCCCGACGGCGCCGGGCTTGCAATGTCGCGGCTCGCCGATCAGCGCGGCTATTTCGGCCAGGCGGTCCAGAGCCTGGTCATCGAGCGGCGCTAGGACGCGCTGCGCTTCTTCCATCTCCCCTCGAAAAAGGGGAGGTGGCTTTGCTCGCCAGAGCAAAGCGGGTGGGGATCAGCTGACCCCAATCCCGACCTTCCCCCGTTTCAGGGGCTGGCGAAGACCGATCACGTACTGTGCATGGGGTTGTTTCACCGATTCGCGGTGCGGGAGCCGCGCCAACCGGCTGCCCCTGCGGCAAAAATAACTCGGCTTCCCGGGAACGGTTGGGCGCACGTGCGAGTTTCGCTCCCGTTAGGGGGTCCCATGATGCGTATTGATCCCGCCGCCGGCATCGTGGCCATGGCCGTCCGGCGGTTGTGTGATGTGCCGGACGGTGTCGACGCCCGGCCGCCGCGGGGACAGACGCGATGAAGCCTGGTCCGTCCTCGGAACGCGCGGTCATCCTCGCCGCGAGCGAGCGGGACGCCGTCAAGACTGCTCACCTGATCAAGGAAGCCGGCTATTACGCCAACATCTGCGGTGATCTCGCCGAGCTCGAACGCCAGATCGCAAGCGGGGCGGGCCTTGCCATCATTGCCGACGAGGTGATCAGGGCCGCCGATCTCGCCGGCCTGACGCACTGGCTGAACGAGCAGCCGTCATGGTCGGACTTTCCTATCGTGCTGATCAGCGAGAAGGGGGGACCCGAGCGCAATCCCGAAGCAGCGCGGCTCGGCCGGGCGCTCGGCAATGTCACCTTCATCGAGCGGCCGTTTCATCCGACCACGCTGGTAAGCCTGGTCGCCGCGACGGTGCGCGGCCGCCGCCGCCAATACCAGACCCGTCAGATCCTCGAGGATCTGACCGAGAGCGAAGGTCTGCTGCAGACCGCGCTCAATGCCGGTCATCTCGGCGCGCTCGAGCTTCATCTGCCGGATTTCGAGCTCGAGGCGTCGCCGACCTGCAAGACCTATTTCGGGCGCAGGCCGGGCGATCCCTTCACCTATCAGGATCTCCTGGACGCGGTGCATCCCGACGACCGCGCGCGCCGGAGCGAGATCGTCGAACAAACGTTGCGCACCGGCTCGGATTATCAGATCGAATACCGCAACATCTGGCCCGACGGCACCGAGCACTGGGTTGACGTGCGCGCGCGTGCGGTGCGTCGGCCCGACGGCGGCATCCGCTCGCTGGTCGGCGTTTGCTCCGACATCAGCGCACGCAAGACCGCGGAGATCGAGCGCGAGGCATTGCTGGCGCAGCTTGCCGCCGAGCGCACCGCACTCGCCGAACTCACCGCGACGCTCGAGCAGCGGGTCGAGCAGCGCACCGCCGACCTGATGAAGGAGGTCGCGGCGCGCGAGCGGGCGCAGGAACAGCTCCGCCATGCCCAGAAGATGGAGGCGATCGGCCAGCTCACCGGCGGCGTCGCGCACGACTTCAACAATCTGCTGATGGCGGTGATGGGCAATCTCGATCTGCTGCGCAAGCGCTTGCCGGAGGACCCACGCCTGCGTCGGCTGGTCGACGGCGCATTGCAGGGCGCCGAGCGCGGCGCGTCGTTGACGCAGCGGCTGCTGGCATTCGCGCGGCAGCAGGATCTGCGCGCGGTGCCGGTCGATCTCGGCGCGCTGGTGCGCGATATGAGCAATCTGCTCGAGCGCTCGCTCGGACCGCGCATCATGTTGCGGCTCGACATTCCCGAGGGGCTGCCGCTCGCCTGCGTCGACAGCAACCAGCTTGAGCTTGCGGTCCTCAACCTTGCGATCAATGCGCGCGACGCGATGCCGGATGGCGGCGTGATCGAGATCCGCCTCGCGACCTGGCAGGCGAAGAATGATCCGGCGCTGCAGCCTGGCGACTATTTGAAGCTCTCGGTGATCGACAGCGGCACCGGCATGTCGCCGGACGTGCTGAAGCGCGCGATCGAGCCGTTCTTCTCGTCGAAGCCGGTGGGCAAGGGCACCGGGCTCGGCCTGTCGATGGTGCATGGACTCGCCGTGCAGCTCGGCGGCGAGCTGGAGTTGTCGAGCGCGGTCGGCAAGGGCACCACGGCTGCGCTGGTGCTGCCGGTCGCAACGGCGGTGCCGGAGGTCGACAGCCCCGCGCCTGCGGCGCAGACGGTCAAGCGCTCGGCGGTGATCCTGCTGGTTGACGATGATCCGTTGATCGCGATGTCCACCATGGAAATGCTGGAAGACCTCGGTCACCGCGTGATCGGCGTCAATTCCGGACCGCAGGCGCTCGAAATCCTCAGGAGCGACCAGGAGATCGACCTGATGATGACCGATCACGTGATGCCCGGCATGACCGGCATCGAACTCGCCGCGGTTGCGCGCAAGGTGCGGCCGCAGCTTCTGGTGCTGCTCGCCACCGGCTATGCCGAACTGCCCGACGGCACCCAGGTCGACCTGCCGCGGCTGGCCAAGCCCTACCACCAGGATCAGCTGCGCGACCGACTCGACCAGTTGCTCGGGCAGGGCACCGGTCAGCAAGCTGCTGCCGCCAGCGCCGACAGTCTCGCCACGCCTTCCACTCTGTCCCCGTCACCCTGAGGAGCCGCGAAGCGGCGTCTCGAAGGGCGCCGGCCCGGCTGCTGCCGCAAGCGGAGATAGCGCAAGCTGAAACATCGGGGCCGTGCATCCTTCGAGGCTCGCTCCGCTCGCGCCTCAGGGTGACGGTGCGCACAGCTCCATCCGCGTCATTGCGAGCGAAGCGAAGCAATCCATAGCCCGGCAGGTCGGATAGATGGATTGCTTCGTCGCTTCGCTCCTCGCAATGACGGCGGAGCAAAAGCGTCACAACCTCTCAGGATGACGGGACCAGCAATCGTCGCGCGAGCATCCTACCCCACCATGCGGTCGCGGCCGGTCCAGAAGCGTGCCTTCAGCACCTTCTTGTCGACCTTGCCGACGCCGGTCATCGGCAGTTCCTTGACGAACTGGATCTGCTTCGGCGCGTGCGCCGAGCCCTTCTTCGCCTTCACCAGTCCGATCAGCTCGTCGGCGTCGGGCACAGCGCCCTCGCGCGCGACCACGACGGCGGTGACGGCCTCGCCCCATTTGTCGTCGGGCACGCCGACCACGGCGACCATCGCGACGTCGGCGTGTTGCGACAAGACATCCTCGACTTCGCGCGGGAAGATATTGAAGCCGCCGGAGACGATCATGTCCTTCTTGCGGTCGAGGATGAACATGTAGCCGCGCTCGTCCATGCGCGCGATGTCGCCGGTGTGCAGCCAGCCGCTCTTCAGCGTCTCCGCCGTGATGTCGGGCCGTTTCCAGTATTCGGCCATCACATGCGTGGCGCGCACGCAGATCTCGCCGGCCTCGCCGGTCGCGACCTCCTCGTCGTCCTGATCGAGGATCTTGACCTGGCAGGCGGCGATCGGGAAGCCGCAGGACAGGAACAGGTCCGGCGTTTTCGGGTCATGATCCGCCTTGCGCAGCACCGAGACCGGATAGCATTCGGTCTGGCCGTAAAGCTGGGAGAACACCGGTCCGATCCGCTCGATACCCTCGACCAGCCGGCTCGGCGACATCGCGGACGCGCCGTAGAGCAGGAGCTCGAGCGAGGAGAGATCGGACCTGTCGAGCGCGGGATGATCCAGCATCACATAGATCATGGTCGGCACGAACAGCGTGAAGTTGATCTTCTCGCGCGCGATGGTCGTGAACACGGCCTCCGGATCGAACCCTTTCAGCATGTGCACGGTGCCGCCGCGCATCAGCGTCGGCAGCACTTTGGTGCCCGCGACATGGCTGATGGGGGCCACGGTGAGGTAGCGCGGCGTCTCCGGAATCTCGAAATCGGCGAGGATCGCCGCGGCGAAGCCGCCATATTCGCGGTGATAGCGCAGCGCGCCCTTGGATTTGCCGGTCGTGCCGCCGGTGTAGTTCAAGGTCGAGATGTCGTCGGCGCGGGCGAAATTCTTCGCGCTTGCGCTGCCGGCGTCCCCGGCCACCTGCAACAGGTCGGCGCCGTAATCCGCCGGGCCGAGCGTGAACACGGTCTTCAGGCCCTGCGCCTTCGCCGTGAGCTCGCCGCCGCGATCGCGAAACGTGATGCCGTCGACGATCAGCATCTGCGCTTCGGAATCCTCGATCTGGAACAGCTGGTCGTCGAGCGAGCCCAGCGGATGCAGCCAGGTAATCGCGAGCCGCGACAATTGCGCGGCGACGCCGGCGCACCAGCTGTCGGCGCGGTTGGCGGTAAGCAGCGCGACGCGGGTGCCGGGCGCAAAGCCGAGCCGCATGAACACGCTTTGCATTCGTCCGATCAGATCGGTCGCGCCCTGATAGGTGAGCGAGCCGCCCGGCCATGCGAAGGCGGTGCGCGATGGATAGCGCGCCAGCGCCCGCAGGGTCTGTTCGCACACCGCCGGAAATGCATAGAGCGGATTGCTCATCTGGTTGTCCCTCCCGCCTTTGTCTTTGGCTTTTGTCGTGCCAATGTTGGCGGCAACGCTAACACAATGATGATGGGAAGGAACAACTTGTCCGCCGATCTTCTCGCGCGTTTTCGCGATCGCCTCCGGCTGCCGCTGATTGCAGCACCGATGTTCCTGGTCTCCGGTGTCGAGCTGGTGGTAGCCGCCTGCCGCACCGGCGTGATCGGTTCGTTTCCGACGGTGAATTGCCGTGAGACGGAACAGCTCGATGCCTGGCTCGACGACATCGCGCGCCGCCTGCAGGCACATGCCGATGCAAGCGGCCAAGCAGCCGCGCCGATTTGCCCGAACCTGATCGTGCATCGCTCCAATACGCGGCTGGCCCAGGATCTCGCCGTGCTGCTGCGGCACAAGCCCGAGCTTGTGATCACCTCGGTCGGCTCGCCCGCGCCGGTGCTTGGCCCTCTGCACGATGCGGGCGCGCTGGTGTTCGCCGATGTCGCCTCGATCCGCCATGCCGAGCGCGCGGCAGCAGCCGGCGCCGACGGGCTCGTGCTGCTCACTGCGGGTGCAGGCGGCCAGACCGGCTGGCTCAATCCGTTCGTGTTCGTCCGCGCTGTGCGCGGCTTCTTCGATGGACCGATCGTGCTTGCCGGCGGCATCAGCGACGGCCACGCGCTCCGCGCCGCAGAGGCGCTCGGCTGCGACCTCGCCTATATGGGCACCAAGTTCATCGCGACGCGCGAGAGCATGGCGGACGGCAGGTACAAGCAGATGCTGGTCTCTTCCACCGCCGACGACATCCTGCTCACGACGGCGTTCACAGGCCTGCAGACCAACATGCTGCGGCCCTCGATCGAGGCCGCCGGTCTCGATCCCGACGATCTGCCGGCGCGCGGCGCGATCGACATCGGCAAGGACATCGACATCGGCGCCCGCGAAAGCCGCCCCAAACGCTGGCGCGATATCTGGAGCGGCGGTCATTCCACCTCAGGGGTGACCGGGGTGCTCGGCGTCGACGAACTCGTGGCGCAGACGATCGCGGAGTATGACGCGGCGAGCGCGCGGGTGCGGCTCTAGAGTCGCTGCTTTGACGCGTTCCCTTCGCGCCAACTGGTGCCCGAAGGCCCGCTGGTTCGCGAAATAGCAGCACTCAAATCCCGCCCATCCGCTTAACGCGGCATTAACCATGCCAGTCCCAACAATAGCGTCACGGGCCGCCACGGCTGGTCGCCCGGCAGTTTGTGGGAATGCGACATGGCCTTTGAGGCGCTCTCCAAGACCCCGGCATCGCTCGACGAGCTCCGGACCCGGGTGTTTTACGCCCTGCAGCGGCATCCGCTGTGCCGTCAGGTCGAATTCGACATTGTCAGCACGCCGCGCACCCGCCGCACCAACTGGACGGTCAGCATGCACACGGTCCAGCCCGGCGCGCTCTGGACGGCGCATGAGATCGTCGCCGACATCCAGGAAGCCTATGAGCTTGACGTCGCGGCCTGATTTTCCGGCCGTTTCGGGACAATTTCACCTATTTGGCGCCGTCACGGCACGCTACCGCCGCATTTCGCGCGCAGTTTGCGGTGACACCGGCCGGCAATGGAGTAGTTTTTGACCAGAGCCATCACCCTCGCCGCGCTGACATGCTTCCTCCTCGCAGGCGCCGCGGTAACAGCCATTTTGGGCCGTGACAGCCTGCCGGCGGCGCAGGCCGACATTGGACCGGTCGCCAATCGTGCCAGCAAGCAGGACAAGCTCGCCGTCTCGACGCTTGCCGCGGCCGCGTTTGAGGCGCCCCAGCCGATTGAGCCTCCCGCCAATCCGTCTCCGCTCTTGTTACGGGCCCAAGCCGCGATTCCGGGCGCGACTGACACGGTGCGCCAGGCCTATGCCTCCGTCGAGCCGACCGATGTCGGCCTGCCGAAGATCACCGACCCCGTCGATGCGGCTCAGCCGAAGATCGCCGAACCCGCGCCGGTCGCCCCGGCGCCGCCGAAGCCCAAGGCTGCGGCCAAGCCGGCGCCGCAGAAGAGCTACGCGCTGCTGAGCGACGCCCAGATCGCCGGCATCAAGGACCGGCTGAAGCTGTCGTCGTCGCAGGAATATTACTGGCCGGCGGTCGAGACCGCATTGCGCGCCGTCGCCCGCAAGATCCACGCCAAGCGCCAGGGCGATCCCGCATCCGGCAGCATGCCGATCGATCCGGACTCCGAGGAGGTCCAGCAGCTGAAGTCGGCGGCGATGCCGCTGCTGTTCCAGCTCCGCGAGGATCAGAAGAACGAGGTCCGTTCGCTGGCGCGCCTGATTGGCCTCGAACGTGTCGCTGCGATGATCTGAGCGGCAGGGTCCGGCCGAAGCGGATCTGCGCTCCTTGTGCTCTAGCGGGCCTCCAGCGGCCGCAGCTTCTCCACCTTACCCTGGGTTTCGACGAGCAGCTGTTTCATGAAGTCCTTGTTGCGCTTCAGCCAGGGCTCGAGCGTCTGCCTGACGTCGCTTGGCGACTTCTTCTCGATGGCTTGCGCCAGCCGGGTCTGAAACGTCCCCCAATCCTTGAACATCTCCTTCAGCAGCGCATCGTCGGAAATGTTGATCGCCGACTTGGCCGCCATTGGATCGGCTGCGTTCGCTGGTGCACGGTAAGCGTAGCTCTGAGGCCCATTTGATTGGCGCTTGACGTCTATTTTGAGCGCGTGGTGCGCCGGCGCGGCTTCCATATGTCGGACAACGCATTGACAGCGGCCTCAAGCGCCTTCCGGTCGACGACGTTGGGATCGAACTGCTCCGGGCCCCAGAGGCGCATATGTTCGTGCTCCGGATGGGTGGGGTCGCTGACGGCGTCGAGGTATTCAGCATAGCCTGGCGCACCGCCGACATCTTCCGGAGGACAACGGCCGGCGGCCTCGAGCAAGAACGGAAGTCCCTCCGTTGTCGTGTTGTCGAACCACTTTTCAAGCTTGATCACGTGATCCCAGCTGTCGCCGAAGTCGTAGAGATAATGGATCGTCTTCGCGCCGGTCTCCTGAACGATATTAGAGAGCCGCGTCTTGCGGGCATCGATGGGCTGAGGGCCAAAATCTCCATCGGGATCAGGTATACCCCAACGTCCTTCGCCGGCCAGGAACTCGAAGAGATGGCTGTTCGTCCAGCCAAACGCCGCCTGAAGCGTCAGATGCAGCCGATCAAGGCGCAGGGTGACGGGTACGACAAGGCGACGCATCACCTCCGGCTTCACATCCTTGAGGGTCACCTTGATCCGGACCGCGGTCGTGTTCAGGCTCATGCCGCCAGCCTCGGATCGTGTGTATGCATCGTATAGGTCGACGCCCAGGGAAGCAGTTCGTCCAGTCGCGCCGCAGGCCAACCATTGACGAGCTTGGCGAGAACGTCAGCGAGCCAGTGCTCGGCACTGACGCCATTGAGCTTACAGGTCTCAATGAGCGAAGCCAGCAATGCCCAATTCTCGGCACCTTCGTCGCAACCGGCAAAAAGGGAGTTCTTGGCATTGAGCTTGATTGGCCGCATCGCTCGCTCGACCGCATTGGTGTCCATCTCGATGCGCCCGTCATCAAGGTAGAACGTTAGGCCGTCCCAATGACGCAGCGCGTAACGCAGGGCCTTCGCCGTGTCGCTCTTCTGCGCAAGGTGAGCAAGCTTGGCCTCAAACCACTGCTTCAAGGCTGTAGCCAGAGGCCGGGCATGCGCTTGTCGCCCCGCGCGGCGCTCGTCCGCAGATCGGCCGCGGAGTGCCTTCTCGACCGCGTAAAGCAGGGCGATGCGCTCAAGGGCCTCGCGGGCAACCGGAGCTGGCGCCGGCGCAGCCTCCCGCTCGATCTTCACAAACTGGCGCCGCAGATGCGACCAGCAGAAGGCGAGCGTCCCGGACAGGGCGTCCGCACGCGTCTCTCGGGTCATGGTCTTGTAAGCCTGATAGCCGTCGCAGTGGATGATGCCGCGATAGCCCTCGAGCAGCCTCAAGCCATGAACGGCCCCACGGCCCGGTGCATAGGCGTAAACCACGCCAGGTGGATCAGGTCCGGCCCAGGGCCTGTCATCGCGTGACAGCGCCCAGAAGTAGCCGGTTTTGGTCCTGCCGCGCCCTGGATCCAGCACCGGCGCCGGGGTCTCATCGACACAGAGCTTCGAAGAGGCGAGCAGAAGCTGGCGCAGACGATGCCACAAGGGCTTCAATTCCTGGGCGGCGTAGCCGACCCAAAAGGCGAGCGTGGAACGGTCGATGGCGATACCGTGGGTCGCCAGCATCTGCGCCTGACGATAGAGCGGCAAATGCCAATGATACTTGGCGTCAATTACATGCGCGACGAGACGCTCGGTGGGCAGTCCCCCCTTGATCAATCGCTCGGGCGCAGCGTGCTGGAGGACGACGCCATGACAGGCGCGGCAGGCAAGCTTGGGCCGGCGGGTGACGATCACCCTGTATTGCACCGGAACGACGTCGAGCCTCTGGCTCTCATCGTGACCAATCTCAACGAGATCGCCTTTGCAGCACGGGCAGCAGGTTGCAGCCGGCATCAGCGTTTCGACAATGCGTGGCAAATGCTCCGGAAGCTGACCACGGTTGGCTCTGCGCTTGGCAGTTCTCTTCTCGCGGGCTCTGGGATTGGCGCGATCCTCAGCTGCTTCGAGAGCCGCGACGGCCTCTTCGATGTCCTCCAGAACAAGCTGTAGCTGATCAGCGTCCAGCTTTTCCGAGGACCGACCGAACTGCGCATCCTTCGCAAGCTTGAGCAACCGCTCGAGCCTGGCGCAGCGATCCAGCAGAGCCGCGGCAAAGGCACGCAACTCGGCGGGATCGCTCGGCAGCTCATCAGGCAAATCACTCACGGGCCCGAGTCTGCCATGCTTCGCGCCTCGATGCAGCGAAGATTTTATGTCCTACGCAAGCGCTTTCGGCTGCAGGATCCGAGGCGCGTGCATCCGCGTCCAATCCATGCCGGCCAGAAGCGCGGACAGCTGGGCGGCATTCATCCGCATCACGCCGGCCACGATAGGAGGCCATTTGAAGCCGCTGCCATCGAGCCGCTTCCAATACATCACAAGGCCGCTGCCATCCCAGACGACAATCTTCACCCGATCGGCGCGCTTCGCACGGAACACCACCGCCACGCCCTTCATCGGGTCATGGCCCAGCGTCTCCTTCGCCAACAGCGCCAAGCCCTCCGCACCTTTTCTGAAGTCCACAGGTTGCGTCGCCACGTAAATCATGAGGCTCGCGGGCGGCGTCAGCATGAACGTGTCCGTCGAAGCGCCAAGAACACATCACTCAACACAGCAAGGCCAGGCGTCCCTCGCACCTCCACGCGTGCCCCCTGGAGTTCAACCGTCACAACGGCTGCTTCCGGCGACCCGGTGGGCTCTGCGGCCGCCGGTAGCGCCGATTCCGATACCACCGGCACGAACGACAGCGTGTCCGCCGAAGCCGGCAGCACCAACTGGCCCAAACGCGCCCGGCGCCGCCAGTCGTGCACCTGTTGGGGCCGGCACCCATGGCGACGCGCGACATCTGTGACAATCGCCCCCGGCTCAAGGCTTTCCGCGGCAATCTGTGCCTTCAAATCGTCCGGCCAGCGCTTTCGACCTGCGCCTGCGTACACTTCGATACGCGGTGACAACGGTCGTCTTATGTCGTCCGAATGGTCGTCCATTGTGAGCACCCTTGCAGAAGATGACTCTTCTAGCGGTCCTCTCAGGACTGAGTACAAAAATTCTCAAGGGCCTCAACGCCACGCTTACGGTGCACGCCTTCATCCGCTCCGAATGCGAGGAAGCCGCGGTACGCGTCGCGCTGAGCGATGCCGCGCCGCTCTATCGCGATGCCCCCGAGGCGCGCGAGGCGCGGGCATCCGGCGAGCGCATCGTCGAAGCGTTCATGCGCGAGGCGTTGCCGAAAGCGTCCGGCGCGGTGCGCGACGGCGGGCGATCTGATCACGACGACGCTAAGTACGGTGGGCAAGGATTTTTCCGAGAGCCCGCGAACGCCCGCCGAGATCGCGACCTATGCCGACGCCATGGTCGACATGTTCTGCGCGATCTGAGGAGTCTCGGAAAGCGCTGAAGTTCACAGATAGTGCTTGGCGACCAGCAGAAACCCGAGCACGCCGCCGGTCACAGCGAAAACCGTCACGCCATTGCAGAGACTGACGTAAGCGGCCGACCAGTAAGAAACAGTCTGAGCGGCCGTCGCAACTTTTTTCGACTTCTGGGGCAAGCCAATTGGCTCCTGAAAAAGGCGCCGCCATCTGGTCAACACAGATGACGGCGCCCGTCTGAGGGCTTCAGGGCGAAACCCTGCTGCAGCGTAAGGTGCGATCATGAACGGTTCGTATACCGCCCGGCTGTCGCAAGCTCGCATGTCAGCTGAAGCGTCGAGGTTCCCTAAAGCATCATCCGGAAAAGTGCGCAGCGGTCTTCCGAAAAAGATCATGCTCAAACAAGAGGCCAAAGCGCGATGACGATTCGACCCAATCTCATCGCGCTTTAGAACGAAGCGTAGGCATTTCGAAATGCGATGGCGCCAGCCAGCGAGCGCGGCCGCGTGCGCACGGCATGCCCGTCGTTGCCGCTCTGCACGATCCACTGGCCGTTCTCCTGACCCACGATCTTGCCGACGTGGTGACGCCAAACCACGATGGTGCCGACCGAGGGGCCGCCGGCATTGGTGCCGTAGCTTGCCCAGGATCGGGCCAGATTGAATTGCGGACCGGGATCGCTGCCGACCTGGGTGCGCATGAACCAGCCGCACCACGCAGCTGGGCGACCGGAATGTGCAGAGTGCCGATGGTGATGGTGACGGCCGCGGGCTTCGGCAGTTGAAGCGAACGCCAAAAGAACCGCCACAGCGGCGAGAAGTTTACGCATTACAAAGTCCTTCTTGCTGTTGGCAGACCATCCATGTTGTGGGGGGAAGCGCAGCGATGATCTGCGATTGGCTTGCGAAGCGACCGCATCGGTCAGGCGACGCATAACGAAGGCGGGGCATGGCCCGCGCAGGCGTTTAAGAAACGGGCTATGGCCAAAATATGGCCGGTACGTCCCGTCAGGCGGCCGCGACACTGCCGAAGACGTCAGGCTTGGTCCGCGCAATGGCTGCTAATTTGATCACCGCGGTTGTGCTCTCGGACAGCGACGCGTTGTCGAGCCGGCCAGCCTAGGATCGGCTGCCGATCTTGAGTCAGTGCGGTGTGGTGATTGTAAACAGTCCGTCTTCGCTTTCGCGTTGCTCGAGCTTCGCCGGACACGCTTCGCCTTTGCAGGCTTCGCGGCCGCGCCACGCGAAGCCTGCAAAGGCGAAGCGTGGTGCACCATTCAGAATACAAATGCGCAATCTACCTAATTTAAATACCTGTATAATTCTGCTGCGGACAAGGTCGACACGTTTCCGACCTATCGCTTGGTCTTGTGAAGGACCAATTTGCCCTGCGAAGCGACATCACCCCACCTGGCGGACCAATTGAGTTCCGAGGCGGAGGGTCGCTCAGTGCCTTTCTGATCCCAAGCTCCCTGTAGCGCAAATAGAGCCCCTTGGGGATCGGCACATCGCAAGATCCAGCAACCGTCGGGCAACTCGATTGGACCTTGGAGGACCCGGCCCCCGCCAGCATCAACGCGCTTGGCAGCCGCACCGATGTCATCGACATTGAAGTAATAGAGCCAGCAGGGTTGCGATACGCTCGGAAGTTTGGTGAGCATTCCGCCGATCGTCTGGCCGGCCGCCGAAAACAATTCGTACAGGTCGGCCGGCCCGGTTTCAGCGTGAGCCTTCTGCCAGCCAAGAAGCTCGCCGTAAAACGGGAAGATCTTGTTCCGGTCTTCAGCCAGCAACTCGTGCCAGCCCACGCGTCCAGGCTCGTCCAATCCGCTGGGTTGCCGTTGGCCATATGTCAGCCCGGAAACCAGTGCAAACGTCGCTCCTTGCGGATCGGCGACCACCGAAATTCGGCCAATATTGCTGGCGGTCGGCGTTACCAGAATGGCGCCCCCACGACGGCGGATCTGCACGGCTTTCGCATCCACGTCATCGACGGCGATGTAGCCGATCCATCTCGGCCTCGCTCCCAATCGCAGCCCCTCTTCCGGGAGATGCATGAGTCCAACTGCCGGGGCGTCGCCTGCAGTAAGCAGCGTATAGGCGAATTCCGGAGTCGACGCATCTTCCACCGCCCAGCCGATGACCTTGCCATAAAAATCAGCTGCTGCCGGCATGTCCGTCGTCAGCAACTCATACCAGGCGAAGCGTCCGAGTTGATCGACCAAGCTAATTTCCCCGTTCAAGCGGGCCGACGATTGCGCACTGCATCAAATTGCACCCGTTGCAATCCGCTCCACGGGCGCGGATTGTCGATTTAATCGACCAAATTGCGCGATATCGTTCATGAAGATGAATGCAATCAGAACGAGCTCTATTACATTTTGTGTATACCGTAATTCTTGTCTGCCTCGTTCGCTCGGCGTAAGATCGTGCTTCGGAAGTCCTTTCTTCCAAACTGGGAGGATGCGGCCATGCAGCGGGCGAAGCAAGCTTCGAGAAAGAAGCGAACGACCAACGCCGCGGTACCGGCGCTGGGATTAGCCGGTCTGACTTTTTCGCTCGCGGGCAGCGCATATGCCTCCGCCGTGCCCTCCGACGACGTTCAACACAAGCCGAACTTCGCGCCGGGCCATATGACGACGCTCAGTGAGGAAGAACTCGCCGACGTCAGTCTCGCCACCTTCCACCTCAATCTCATCGACGATGAAAGCGTCGGAGGCCGCGTGCTGCTCGCGCGGGGATGCGGTGGTTGCCGTGGCTGCGGAGGCGCCAGAGGTTGCGGAGGCTGCAGGGGTTGCGGAGGATGCAGGGCCTGCAGAGGCTGCCGCTGCGGTGTCGGTTGCGGTGGATGTGGCGGCTGCGGCGTTGGTTGGATCGGCGTAGGCGTGCCATTGGTCACATGCGCAGGCTGCTGTGCATCCTGGGGCCGCTGCCGCTGGTGCTAGCGCTCACTGACTGGGCGTCGACACGTCGCGATTTCATTGGCCGGGCGCCCGAACGACCCGGCCAATTTTTTGCTTTCGTTATACATTCGCCGCGCCTGGCTGATCAGCTTGCCGACGGTGGGCGAGTGTGATCCAAATTGCTCGCAGAATGCCGGTGGCCGAACGCGGCGCACAAGTCGCGCAATGCCAATGGTTCGCCGCGCGCCGGCGATCGGAAGTGACAGCAACAGGATCAGCGTGCCGCCCCGATGACAGTCAATGGCAAGAGCCGCACCGCGAGGCAGAGCCGCAAGGGCATTTTGCGATTCGCGCCGAACTTTACCGCTTATGTGATTCCTCCCGATGTGGTCTGCCTCTACTCCGAGAACCGCAAATTCTTCCTGCATGGTGATCTCTATTGTGCGGTGGCCGCGGCGATCGGCAAAAATGGTAAGGCTGCACCAGAGATCGTTCGGCAGCTCTCAAAGAATTTTCCCGCCGACAAGATCGAGGAAGCGATCAGGCGGCTGCTGGAGCGCCGATATGTCGTAAGCGGAGCGCCGCACGCGTTCGCAGGCGCCGTCGATGGATATTGGGCGAGTCTCGGCCTCCCCCCCGAGGTCGCAGAACAGAATCTCCGCGATTGCCCAGTGCGGGTCGAAGCGATCGATGTCAAAGGCGCCAACGAACTTGCCGCGGCCTTGAGCAATCTCGGTGTTCGGATCACCAAGCGGTCGCCCAAGCTCACGATCACACTGGTGAACGACTATCTTGACCGGCGGCTCGTCGAATTGAACGGAAAGCGCTTTGGCGATGGGACGCCCTGGCTGCTGGCGCAGCCGTCCGGCGTGTTTCCGCTGGTGGGACCCGTGTTCAAGGCGGGCGAGAGCGCCTGCTGGACTTGCCTGTTCGATCGCATGATACGCAATCGGGAGATCAAGGGATTTCTCGATCGCAGAGCGGCGCAGGTGGTCGCCGTATCGCCCCTGGTCGGCGACGCCGTCGGACAAATCGGCATCCACTTCGCTGCTGTTGAAATCGCAAAAGCGATTGCCTCGGGATTTCGTACCGATCTGCGCGATCACATCGCAAGCTTCGACCTGACCGGTGCCGTCATTGCCAAGCATTACGTCGCGCGACGCCCGCAGTGTCGTACCTGCGGTAGCAGGAAGCTGCAGAGTCCGCGCCGGGCGGCAGCGCCGATCGAGATCGCGGAGGGCGGAAAGCTCGTCATGACCAGCGGCGGTTACCGCGCCGTGACGTCGCGAGCCACCGTAGCACGGTTCCGCAAGCACGTCAGTCCGCTGACCGGCGTCGTCTCGCGGCTCGAGCGGATCGAGGCCGATCTGCCGATGAACACGAACTTTTTCGCCTACCACAATTTCTCGGCGCCGGCCTGGAACGTCGACCAGCTCAGATCCGGATTGAGCGGCGGCAGCTTCGGCAAGGGCTCCACAGCCGAGCAGGGCGAGGCAAGCGCGTTGATGGAGGCGATCGAGCGCTATTCGGGTATTTTCCAGGGGGACGAGATCAGGACGAAGCGCCGCTTTGTCGATTTCGCTCCCGGCGACGCTCTTCTTCCCAACGAAGTACAGCTTTTCAGCGACGCGCAGTTTCAAAACAGACATACCTCGCAGCCGGACGATTCACATCTGGTGCCTGAGCCGCTCGATCCCTCGACCAAGACGGAGTGGTCGCCGGTCTGGTCGTTACGCGACAAGCGTTTCAAACATCTTCCAACGGGCCTCTTGTACTTCTTCTATGGCGGCTTCCACACCGATTCCAACGGATGCGCGGCCGGCAACACCCGGGAGGAAGCCATCGTTCAAGGCTTCCTCGAACTGGTCGAGCGCGACGCCTACGCGATCTGGTGGTACAACCGGCTACAACGTGCAGAAGTCGACCTCGCGCAATTCGAAGATCCCTATGTGCGGGATCTGCAAGCCCAGCTTGCCGATGCGGGGCGCAGGCTTTGGGTGCTCGACATCACCAGCGATCTCGGCATTCCCTCTTACGTGGCGATCATTCATTGGATGCAGAACGGACACGAAAATATCGAATTCGGTTCCGGCTCGCATTTCGATCGCCGCATAGCCCTGCTGCGTTCCCTCACCGAACTGACCCAGTTCATGTCGATTGGCATGATGGGCGGCGGAAGTGGCGAGAAGCCGACGCTGGACGGTGTCACGCCGCTGCGACTGGACGATTATCCGTTCCTGATCCCCAGCGACAATCCGATCGTGCCGTCGGCGCCGAGCCTCAAGGTTCACGACAACGCGCGCGACCAGGTCAATGCCTGCATCGAGATTGCCACCGGCGCGGGATTTGATTTCCTCGTGCTCGACCAGACGCGGCCCGATGTCCAGGTGCCCGTCGTCAGAGTGCTCGTTCCGGGGTTGCGACATTTCTATCGCCGCTTCGCACCCGGCCGACTTTACGATGTTCCGATGAAGCTCGGATTGCTGAATCGTCCGCGACTGGAAAGCGAGCTCACGCCATTCCTTCCACACACCTGAAGGCTGGCTCGTTGCGCAACTTCCGGAAAACGAAGCTCAGGAAGATCGCACCCGTCATCGTCGCCCGATTGAACGGTCGTTGCTCCCTTCACATGCAGGCGGACGGAAGCATCGCTGCAGGTTTGGGCGGCTACTCGATCAATCTGGGACAATTCAGCGCGGCAGCGGTCGACCGTGCGGGACATCTCACCAGCGGCCTGCCGCTCGCCTCCTTTGCGGGCAAAGGCGTCCTCGCGAGGCAGGTTCATGCCCTCGTGCGGCGACTGGCAGGGCATGGACTTCTCGAATACCGCTTATGCTCTCCGCGTGACGAGCAAGACCTCGTGGTCATCGAGCCGCAGGTCGCCGAATACTGGCCACAACGCGCAAAGCTGGGGAGCGGTGATACCATTGTGTTGTCGCGCTTCGCCTATCTGCGCCGGCGCGACAGCGAGATGGTGCTGGAATCACCGCGCGCCGGCGCGCTGTTTCGGATTTTCGATCCCGCCATCGCTGCCACCCTCGCTGCCCTGTCGCGGCCTCAGAAGATCAGCGAGCTTCGCCGCCATGCGGCCTCCGCGAACCTCGATCTGCTCGGATTGCTGCTCGACAGCAAGATGCTGATTAGGCTCAATGCGAAAGACGGCGACGGCCTTCGGGTGAATGAAGGCGACGGCAATCTCGTTCTCTGGGACTTCCACGATCTCGTGTTTCATACGAGGAGCACGGAGGGCCGGCACACCAATCCAGTTGGCGGCGCGTTCACCCATGCGGGCGTCGTTCCACCGCTACCCGCGGTGCGCCCGCCTTGGCCCGGCAAGAAGATCGACCTCGGCAAATTCTCCACGTCGGGGTCGGTCTCGCACTTCGCGAAGCTGTTGCGCGAACGCCATTCAATACGAGATTTCGACGACCAGCATCCGGTCACGCTCGCCGAGCTCGCGCAGTTTCTCGACACGACAGCCCGCGTGCTGTCGGAATGGAAGATCGGCGCAGATTTTGACGGCGGTCCCGAGGTCACCTACAGCGCAAGACCCTATCCGTCGGCAGGCGGCGCGTATGAGCTGGAACTATACTTGGCGGTCTTGAACTGCGGGGAGCTTGCACGTGGACTTTACCACTATGACGCGGGCAGCCACGCGCTTGTCGCGATCGACACCTCCGCCCAACAACTCCAAGCGCTTTCTACGGCGGCCGAGTTTGCCATGGACGCATCCGGTCCACCGCAGGTCTTGATCACGATCGCCGCGCGCTTTGGGCGGATCTCCTGGAAATACAGCTCAATCGCATATTCGCTGATCCTGAAGGACGTCGGCAACCTGATCCAGACGTTCTATCTGACGGCGACCGACATGGGCCTTGGTGGCTGCGCAATCGGCACCTGCAACATCGATCTGTTTGCAAAAATGACGGGGCTTGAATTCCACGTGGAGGGCCCGGTCGGTCAATTCGCGCTCGGGCGCGGCAGGAAACCGGCCCCCTCTAGCTAAAGGGGAGGTCTTTGTTTACGGCCTGGATCGCACGCGAATAGTGCCCAGGGCGGGATCGAACCATCCGGCTTCGCCCTTCGGGCTACGCCGGGACGAGACTTCGTGCGGATGGCTTGTCGGCTACGGCTGCGCTGAATGGTGCCCCTGGCCGGCAATCGCCTAATGGCATAACGAATTGAATTTGCAATAGCTTTAACCGCCGATTGCTGCGGATACCAACAGCAATACCAACAAGATGACAGCTTTCAGTCTTCGAAGTGCCTATCTGCCGAGGGTCTGTGTGCCGGTTCTTTGGCGGCCGCCAAGGTCGCTCGGCGCACGAAAGTCTTTCATTCTGTCCAGGAGACGCGTCAGTCCGCGACCTTATCGAAGTCACACACCATGAGTGCGGTTTCGGCCAGGCTGATAATGTCCACCCGCAGATCCGTGGTCGTCCCCTGACCGATAATGCCTTGCAGCGTCAGTTCTGCCGAGCGCTTCGATCATCCGTTTCATACGTCGCCGGTACTTGATGCTCGAGCTTTCGTCGTCGTGACTGAACATGTCGCAGGCTGCAATTTGGTCTTTGCCGATGAATCGTCGGGTCAAAGAGGCATGCCAAACATGGGTATCGAGCCCCGAAAAGGTGCCGTCGGACCAGGTTGGGAGTGATTTTAGGACATGAGCTGATCGGGATTTCCAGCGCGCGCCATCGGCCGGTCGGGCAGCTTTGCGTCAGTCCTTGAGCAGCCGCCGCAACAGCTTGCCGGCCGGTGAGCGCGGCAACTCGGTCACGAAGCTGACATCGCGCGGCACCTTGTAAGGCGCCATGTTCTGGCGCGCCCATGCCGCGAGCTGGGCGGTGTCCAGCTCGGCGCGCGGCGCCAGGACGATGAAGGCCTTGACCACTTCGCCCTTGGTTGCGTCGGGCACGCCGATCACGGCCGACGCCGCCACGTCGGGGTGCTTGTTCAGGATCGACTCGACCTCTTCCGGGAAGACGCTGTAGCCGGAGACCTTAATCATCTCCTTGAAGCGCCCCATGAAGGTCAGATAGCCGTCGGCATCGAGGCGGCCCATGTCGCCGGTGTGTAGCCAGCCATTGCGCAGCGCTTCCGCGGTCGCGTCGGGACGATTGCGGTAACCCTTGAATACGCCCGGGCCGTGGATCACGATTTCGCCGGGGACGCCGGCCGGCATGTCCGTGCCGGAGTCGGGATCGACGATCCGGATCTCGTTGCCGGGCACCGGCCTGCCATGCGTGCCCCAGCGGATTGCGTTGCGCGGCATGAAAGTGTCGACCGTGTGGGTCTCGGTCAGCCCGTACGCCGCCTCGAAGCTCTCGCAGTTCGACGCGACGGCCTGCCATTGCCCCGCAAGCGCTTCGGTCCAGTCGATGCCGAAACTGGTCACGGGATTGACGCGGAGGCTTTTCAGCCTGAAGTCGGAAATGTTCGGGAGCTGCGTGACCGCGACGTTCATCGGCGCGACGCTGTACCACCAGCTCACCTGATAGCGGTCGATCGCCTGGGCTGTTACGAGCGGATCGAACCGGTACAGCAGCACGGACGTCGCGCCGGCATAGACCGGTGCATTGACGCCCATCACCATGCCGGCGATGTGATAAAGCGGCGCGATCGAGAGCAGCACGTCCTCGGCGCCGATCCCGTTGCACGTCACGGTCGCGGCCGTCTTGAAGATGACGTTGCGATAGGACAGCATCGCCCCCTTGGGCCGACCCGTGCTGCCCGACGTGTAGATCATCAGCGCCGTATCGTTCATGTCGATCGCGACATCGCGGGGCGACGCGCCGCTTGCGGTGACGGCGAGGAAGTCCTCGATCTCGCCGGCCGTACCGGCCGGCCCGGAGCCGGATGCGAACAGCTCGTCGGGAACGCCGATCGGCGGCCGCTCGGGCAGCAGGTCCGGGTAGCGGACCACGAAGACATGCTCGAGCCTGGTCTTGTCACGGACCTGAGCCACGATCGGCAAGAGCGGTTCGGCCGCGACGATCACGCGCGCGCCGAGATCGTCGAGCTGGTAGGCGAGCTCGTGCTCCTTGTTCAGCGCCCCGCAGGGCGAGGCAATGGCGCCGATCTTCTGGATGCCGTATTGCGCCATCAGGTATTGCGGACAGTTGTTCATGAACAGCGCGACCGGCTCGCCCTTGGCGACGCCGAGCTGCTGCAGGCGCGCCGCGAATGCATCACTCGCGCGATCGAGCTCGAGGAACGTGATGGCACGGCCATACCAGATGCAGGCCGGCTTTTCCGGCCGCTCGCGGGCATGGCTGCGGAGCATCTCGTGAAGCGGACGTTCGTCGACGTCCCTGGAAGGGTTTGTATTGGTCATTGGCAACAAGCTCTTGTGCTCATCGTCGTTCGGAAAGGTGCAAACAGGCCGTCTCAGGGGTTATATTCGGACATCGGTGCGCTCGGCTTGCTTGATCTGGCTCTCGCGTGCAGGACTGCAGGAAGAAACGCCGCAGAGCCCGCAAATTGGTTGCGGCGAAGTCTGGATTTCGATTGAGCGAGTGATCTGCATGAGGACCATCAAGATGCGATCCTATCCGCGTCGCGTCAACTTCGAGAGTGGGGACGTCGAGTTTCGGTTGATGGGGCCTGCCGACGAAGCTGCCGTCGGGAAATTTGCCAACGCGCTTGCCGTGCACGACATGCTTTTCCTGCCGCGGAATATCCGTGAGCCGAAGGTGCTATCGGCTTGGATCAAGGAGATCGAGCGCGGCTCGATCGTCAGCCTGCTGGTGGTGAAGGACGACATCGTGGTGGGGTGCGGCACAATCGTGCGGGACCCCGTGTCGTGGTCGGCTCATGTCGGCGAGATCAGGACCGTGATCTCCTCGCATGTACGCGGCACCGGCATCGGACGGGCACTTTCCAATGAGGCCTTTGACCTCGCGTTGTCGATGGGCCTGGAACGCCTGACCGTGCAGATGACGTCGGACCAGACCCGCGCGATCACGATCTTCGAGGCACTCGGCTTCCGAGCCGAGGCGCTGTTGCGCGATCAGGTGAAAGACCTTCAGGGCAAGACGCACGACATCGTCGTGCTTGGCGTCAATGTGGCGGACGTGCAGAAGCTCGAACCGGGCGATGCGCCCGGTGCGATCGAGTAGCACGAGGACTGGCCGAGGAATCGCTTCGCCGTCCTCGTACCGTTTGCATCCATGACGGCAACGGTCGCGGTCATGCCGGCTTTCGCCGGTCGGATCTGAGTTCTGCCAACGTTGCAAAAAATGCAACGGAAATAGGATGACACGATCATTGATGCAAGCTGCTTTCTCCCTGATGCTGCGCGGGCAGGTTGTTCACCGTTCACCGCATTGCCTCGCAATCATTTTCCGGAGGTGTCCAGCATCATGACATCGACCTCTTCGCCTTCCGCAGACCTGGCCGCCCCGGCGGTCAATCCCGCAAGCACCGGCAAGCTCACGCTGTTCGTTGCGGTTCTGATCATCGTTGCCGTCGCTGAGACGGTCGGGATCGTCCAGTTCCAGATCGGACCGGGCAAGGTGCTGCTCCAACCGATGGTGTGGGCGCTGCTGATTGCGGCCGCATGGAGCCTCTCAGCGCGTTATCTACCTACCGCCGCGCGGATCGGGCCGAGCCTGCAGACCTATGCGGGACAACTGCTCAACGCGGGCCTGTTGCTGTTCGTGATCAAGATGGCATTCACGGTCGGCGGCGCGCTGCCGGAGGTGCAGAAGGCAGGCTGGGCGTTGATCTTCCAGGAGCTCGGGCACACCTTCGGCACGCTCGTCCTCGGCCTGCCGATTGCGCTCCTGCTCGGCGTCAAGCGCGAAGCGGTCGGCGCGACGTTTTCGATCGGCCGTGAAGGCAACATGGTGATCATCGGCGAGAAATACGGCATGAACTCCGCCGAGGGGCGCGGCGTGCTGGCCGAGTACATCACGGGCACCGTGCTCGGTGCGTTGTTCATCGCGCTGTTGGCCGGCTTTGTCGCCAGCCTGCACATCTTCGATCCGCGGTCGCTCGCGATGGGCGCTGGCGTCGGCTCGGGCAGCATGATGGCGGCCGCGATCGGCACCATCAACGGCCACAATCCGCCCGAGATGGCGAAGGAACTGATCGCGATCGCCTCGGCGGCGAACCTGATGACCGCCGTGCTCGGCTTCTATTTCGCCCTGTTCTTCTCGCTACCGGTGTGCTCCTGGCTGTATGACAGGCTGGAGCCCGTTCGAACTTCACGTCGGAAGACCTCGGGCCCTCGATCGCCAGCGCCAGCGAGACAAAGCACGGCACGTTCGGCTTCTCCGACTCGCTGCTCGCGTGGATTACTGTTGCGGGCGGCGTCCTGATCGGCAACTCGCTCACCTACAAGGTTCCCCTGCTGGAATCGTGCGCAGGTCTCCTGGTGGTGCTCGCGGTCGTCCTGCTGGTCGACGTCGTTGCCCGTCTGTTGCCGAAAGTGCCGCACATCCTTGTCCTGGTCGTGGTCACGACTGTGCTCGGCATTCCCGGCCTGCTGCCGTTTTCCAACGCGATGATCGGCTCGGTCGACAAGCTGAACTTCCTGGCTTTCACGACCCCTGTGCTGACGCTCGCCGGCTTCTCGGTCGCCAAGGATCTTCCGATCTTCAGGAAGCTGAGCTGGCGTATCGTGGTGGTCTCGCTGACGGCTGCGGCGGGCACGTTTTTCGGTGCGACATTGATCGCCGAATTCTTCCATCGCTAACCCGCGAACAGATGGACCAACGCATGTCAGAGAAGTTTGGAATCGCCGACGATGTCTGTGCCCGCATGCTGGATTGGCGCCATGACATCCATGCCAACCCGGAAACCGCGTTCCAAGAGCACCGCACCGCCCAGCTCGTGGCCGATGCGCTGATGGAGATGCAGATTCCGGTCCATCGCGGCCTCGGCGGCACCGGCGTGGTCGGAACGCTGAAGAATGGCGAAGGCCCGACGATCGCGCTGCGCGCCGACATGGACGCGCTTGATCTACAGGAACTGGGGGACCGCGCCCACAAATCAACCCGGGCCGGCAAAATGCACGGCTGTGGCCACGACGGCCACACCACAATGCTGCTTGGCGCCGCCGTACAGCTCGCCCGCCGCCGGCCGTTCCGCGGCACTGTTCACTTCGTGTTCCAGCCCGCCGAGGAGAATGAAGGCGGCGGCAAGAGGATGGTTGAGGAGGGGTTGTTCAAGATGTTTCCCGCCGACGCGGTCTACGGGATGCACAACATTCCGAATATCCCGCGAGGAAAATTCGCGATCCGGACCGGCATTGCGACGGCCTTCCTCGATACGTTCGAGATCGTCGTGACCGGGAGCGGTTGTCATGCCGCGACGCCGGAGAAGGGCATCGACCCGATCCTGGTGTCGGCCGATCTCGTCTCCGCGCTACAAGGCATCGTGAGCCGCCGCATCGGTGCCATGGACGCCGCCGTCGTGAGCGTCACACAGATCCATGGCGGCGACACCTGGAACGTGGTGCCCGAAACCGTCACATTGCGCGGTACGGTCAGAACGCTGGACGCCGAGATACAGGATCAGGTCGAGGCTGCCATGAAGCAGGTCTGCGCCGGCGTGGCGCAAACCCATGGCGGAAAGATCGATCTGAGCTACATGCGAGGTTATCCGGGAGTGATCAACACGCCCGCCGAAGCGAATGCCGCGGCGTCGGCCGCCGCAAACCTCGTCGGCGTCGAACAGGTGCAAACCGACATCAAGCCGGCGATGGGATCGGAGGACTTTGCGTTCATGCTGCAGGAGTGCCCAGGCGCTTACATCTGTATCGGCGCGGGCGAGACCGCCAATGATCCGCCGTTGCACAACCCGTACTATGATTTCAATGACGCCATCCTGCCGATGGGCGCCGCGTATTGGGTCGAGCTCGTCAAGCAACAACTGCCTGCTGCCTGATGCTTTCGGTCTTCGACATATTCAAGATCGGCATCGGCCCCTCGAGTTCGCACACGGTGGGGCCGATGCGCGCGGCCGGCCAATTCGTCCGCGCGCTCGAGCGCGATGGCCTGCTTTCCAGAACGGTACGGGTCCGCGCCGATTTCTATGGCTCGCTGGGCGCGACCGGGCGAGGGCATGCGACCGATCTCGGCGTGATCCTCGGCCTGCTCGGCGAAAAGCCCGATACGGTTGATCCGGCCGAGGTGGCTCCGCAGCTTGCGGACATCCGGCGCTCCGGCGAGCTGCGGCTGCTCAACGTTCATCCGGTCCCGTTTCGGCGCGGGCACGATATCGTGTTCAAGCCCGACAGCGCACTCCCGGAACATCCCAACGGAATCCGCCTCGTGGCGTTCGCGGCCGACGGCAGTCTGCTGGCGGAACGCTACTACTTCTCGATCGGCGGCGGATTCGTGATCGAGCGTGGCCTTGGCGACGCGGCTGGCGGCGCAGGCGCCGAGCTCCCGGTCTGGCCGTATCCGTTCGGCACCGGCGCCGAGCTGGTTGCACGTGCGCAGTCGAGCGGCCGCTCGATCGCCGACGTGGTGCTCGCCAACGAGTGCGTCCATCGCACCGACGCGGACGTCCGCGCCGGCCTCCTGAGGATCTGGGAGACGATGAAGCAATGCGTCGACCGCGGCTTCGGAATCGACAATGCCGGCGCGGCCGAACCGTTGCCCGGGCCGCTGGGCATTCGCCGTCGCGCACCGGCGCTCTACCGCGAACTGTCGGCCCGCAATAGCGACACCGAGAGCGTCGATCCGCTGGCGGCGATGGACTGGGTCAACGCCTTCGCGATGGCGGTGAATGAGGAGAATGCAGCACGCGGACGGATCGTGACTGCGCCGACCAACGGCGCCGCCGGCGTGATCCCGGCCGTGCTGCACTACTACGTCAAGTTCTGTCCGGGCGCGACCGACGACGGCGTCGTGACGTTCCTGCTCACCGCGGCCGCGATCGGCATGCTGTACAAGGCGAATGCCTCGATTTCCGGCGCGGAAGTTGGCTGTCAGGGCGAGGTCGGCGTCGCCTGTTCGATGGCCGCAGGCGGCCTGACGGCCGTGCTCGGCGGTGCGCCGGCCCAGGTCGAGAACGCCGCCGAGATCGGGATGGAGCACAATCTCGGACTCACTTGCGATCCCGTCGGGGGCCTGGTGCAGATTCCTTGCATCGAGCGCAACGCGATGGGCGCCGTCAAGGCCATCAACGCCGCCCGAATGGCGCTGCGTGGTGACGGCAAGCACTATGTATCGCTTGATGCCGTCATCAAGACGATGCTGCAGACCGGCGAGGATATGAAGTCCAAATACAAGGAGACATCGCTGGGCGGGCTCGCGGTGAACGTCGTGGAATGCTGAAGCACGGCGGTGCCGGCGAATTACCTCGATAGCGAACTCGGCATGATTGGATACGATCCGCGCGCCGTCCCAAGGTTGGGGATAGGGGAAGCCGGCCAGTTGCTGCCGGCATTGCGAATGATTTCGATTTGAGCAAGACTTTAGGTCCAAGGAGGTAGACGACCATGAGCGCTGGAAGGCGCCTGCGAGACGCTGTGCCGGAATGCCAATTGCCGCCGGATTTCGACCAGCATGTATATTCGGCGCAGTTGATTGCTGCCATCATCGCCGAGCTCGGCAGGCAACAGGTTCGATCGTCCGTGGCGCTGGCGGGCACCGGCTTGACCGAGGATCAGCTCGAAGCTCATACGACGCGTATCTCGTACCGGCAGATCGACATCGTGGTTCGCAATGCACTGCGGCTGTCGAACGAACCGACGGTTGCGCTCCGCGCCGGACAGCGCATGCGCGTGACCGCGCACGGAATGTACGGATATGCTTTGCTGAGCAGCGCGACCTATGACGATGCGCGCGCCTTCGCCAATCGATACCTTCGGGTCGTCGGCCCGCTGTGCGATGCGAAATACTCGTATGACGGCGCGGCGGTCGTCTGTGCGTTCGAGCCGTTGCACTGGCCGAATCCGACGCAAGACGTGCATCGCTTCGCGGCCGAGTTCGCCCTGTCGTCGCATTTGACGACGATGAAGGACCTGGCGGGCGAGTCGTTCTGCTTCTCGCGGATTTCCCTTGCCTATGGTGAACCGGCGCATGCGGACGCCTACCAGATGTTCTTCGACTGCCCGGTCCAGTTTCGCCAGCGCGGCAACGAGTACAGATATCAGCTGTCTCAGGCCGACGGTCCGGTGGCGCTGGCGGATTCCCGCACCCACGGAATGGCGCGCGAGATGTGCGAGCAGGTGCTGTCCGAGGTCAATCATGCAGGCGGCATCGCCGCCGATGTCCGGCGGGTCCTGATCGAGCAGCCCGGCAGGTATCCGAACATCGAAGCGATCGCCGAGCGGCTGTCGATGCATCCGCGTGCCCTGCGGCGGAGGCTCGAAGCGGAAGATACATCGTATCGTGAGCTGCTCGCCGAGGTGCGGACGCGGCTAGCGATGGAATATCTGCGCAAGACCGCGATGACCAACGAGGAGATCGCGAGCCGGCTGGGCTATAGCGACGCCGCCAACTTCCGGCATGCCTTCATCCGCTGGACCGGCAAGAGCCCGTCCGATTTCCGGGTCTCTTCGCCGGTGTGAAGGCCGTGCGGGCGGCGCAGCGCTGTATGTGACCGCTCGTTACTCCACGCTGTCCATAAGTCACCTCCGAACCGGCCTCGTCGAACCTCCTCGTGGTCGAACTCGATGCATAGATTGGCCATCGACGGCAAATGCGATGGCTCGTCAGGGAGTTGGAAGCGTGTCGGGCGCTGATCGCTTCTGCTCGGGGGCGTCCTCCGAACCTCAGCTGCGCCACACCGCCGCTGTGGTGCCCCCCGGTTCGGGCGCCTCGAGACTGGCCGCGCCTCTCATTCGAGGCGCGGCCTTTTCTCGTGCGTGCGGTGAGGGCGGCAGGCGCCGCCTTGCGGTCAGCGCATCACGCCAGGACCTTGCTTTCGCGCATCTCGGCGATGGCCGCGTCATCGTAGCCGGCCTCGCGCAGGATCTGCGTGCTGTGCTCACCGACCGCGGGCGCCTTGCGCGGCTTCACCTTGGTTGCACCGTCGACAAAGAACGGGCTGTCGATGGTCAGCATCTCGTCGTTCTCGAACGGCACCAGCACGCCGGCCGACAGCATTTGCCGGTCGGCGGACAGGTCGCCCATCTCGGCAACGCATTCGAAGACGATGCCTGCTTCATCGAGGCGGGCCCGCCATTCGTCCCGGTCACGCGTCGCGAATGCCGCGTCGAACAGGGCGATCAATTCGGAGGAACGGGCGAAGCGATCGGCCTGCTTGGCAAAGCGCGGATCAGTGAGCAGGTCGTTGAGGCCGAGGCATTTCGCCACGGTCGGAAAGTCGCGCTGCTCGTTGACGATCGCGAGCAGCAGCCAGCGGCCGTCGCGGCAGCGGTAGTAGCAGCCGAGCGCATTGAACAGATTCTCGCGCGGCGGCCGCGGCGTGAACGTCGCCCCGCACAACGCCGCCTGCGCCATGATGCCGTTCGACCAGACGCCGTTGGCGAGCAGCGAGGAGCCGACCTGGGTGCCGCGTCCCGTGCGCTCGCGCTGATACAGCGCCACCGCGACGGCCGCGAACAGCGAAACGCCCGACGGGTGATCGCCCATGCCGGCCAGCGCCCGCGCCGGCGGCGTGCTGGCGTCGCTCCTCACCATGTCCATCAGGCCTGAGCGCGCCCAGTAGGCCGTGACATCGAAGCCGGGCTTGCCCGCCTCGTCACCGGTCTCGCCATAGCCGGTGAAGGAGGCGTAGATCAGCCGGTCGTTCGCCGCGGCAAGCCGCTCGTAGCTGATCGCGAGCTTCCTGCGGACCGCGAGCGGATAGTTCGTGATGAAGGCGTCGGCGGTGGAGGCGAGGCGATGCAGCACCGCCTGGCCCTCGGGCTTCGACAGGTCGAGCGCAAGGCCGCGCTTGTTGCGATTGTCGAGCAGCCAGCCATAGGGCTGGTCGGATCTCGGCATGCCCGGCAGCTTCGGCACCTGACGGAACGCGTCGCCTGCACCGGGCGGTTCGATCTTGATCACGTCGGCGCCGAAGTCGCCGAGTAGCGTCGCGGCGGTTGGCGCGGCGATGAAGCTGCCGCAGTCGATGACCTTCAAACCTTCGAAGATGCTCATGTGAGTTCGTCTCCGCTTGATGCCCGGGATCAGCTGTTGTCCGTCGGCCAGGTTGGCCTATTCCGAAACGTGGCGGCCGCCTCTGTCTGCGAATGCGCGCAGGCCTGCGGGTGAGCCGGTCATGTCCCGTTCCTGCCGTTGCGTGCCGCCAGCACGTGCAGCAGCGCCACCTGCGTGTCGTCGCGTTCGCGCTCCATCCGCGGGATCGGCGTCTTGCCGAAAGATGCCGCGGCCTGGTCGATGATCTTGCGCTGCAGCGCCTCGTCGAGATCGACCTGCGGAATCACCTTGAACGACGCGGCCATGTTCTTGCCGAGGTGCTGGAAGAACGATTCCAGCCCGTTCGGTCCACCACCCATGTGGAACGAGCTGAACGGCCCGTTCACCGCCCAGCGCAACCCGATCGAGCTGGTGACGACGTCGTCCAGCTCGTCGACCGTGACGACGCCTTCCTGCACGAGATAGCAGGCCTCGCGCATGATCGCGCGCTGCAGCCGGTTGGCGACGAAGCCCTGGATTTCCTTCTTGAGCACGCGCGGCACCTTGCCGAGCGCCTCGTAGAACGCCACGGCGTCGGCGGTGGCCTCTGGATCGGTGCGCTCGCCGGGAACGATTTCGACGAGCGGGATCAGATGCGGCGGGTTGAAAGGATGGCCGACCAGCAGCCGGCTTGCATCCTTCATCTCTTTCGCCTGTTCGGTGGCTGGCCGCGCCGAGCTCGACGACAGCAGCAATGCATGTTTCGGCACCGTTGCCTCGATTCGTGCCCAGAGCTGCTGCTTCCACTCGGGCTTCTCCGGCCCGTTCTCCTGCACCAGGTCGGCGCCGGCGACGGCGCGCGCGAGGTCCGGCTCGAAGCGCAGGTTGCGCTCCAATCCCTCATGCGGCAGGCCGAGCTTCAGCAATGTCGGCCCGATCTTGATCAGGGCGTCCTTGACCGTGGCCTCGATGCCGGGCTGCGGATCGTTGATCACGACATTGAGCCCGTGTGCGAGAAACAGCGCCGCCCAGGAGGAGCCGATGACACCGGCCCCGATGACGCACACATTGCGATAGCGGTTGAGCGCCGCGGCGCGATCTGCGGATGATGGCATGGCTTCCTCCGACGTGCCCGCTTATCGCGGCTGATCGAGATAGTTGTGGCAGCGCTTGGCGCGGGACAGCGTCAAGTTGGTCATGATGTGGCTGCACGCGACGATCTCGCGCACCGGAAAATCGGCCATCGGGGCCAATGCGTGGGCGAACAGCTCCAGCCGGGCCGGGCCGGTCCAGGCGCCCTTGACGGTGATGTCGGTGATCTCGGAGCGCAGCAGTTCGCAGATGCGCGGCTCGCCCGCCGGCTTCGGACTGTCATAGGTCCACAGGATCTTCAGCATGAAGGTCGGTACGCAGATCTCGGCCTTTGCCTTTTCGAGGTCCAGCGCGCGGTGCTTGTAACCCATCGTCGCGGTGGCCACGCGCAAGCTGCCGTAGTCCATGGTGCCGACCAGGGTGTCGGAATCGACATAGAGCTTCGGCTTGCCGATCACCTTGGGATAACCGCTGATCTCGCGCCCCGATGCCAGCGCCGGCAGGTTGTCGAGGTACATCGCGTGAAGGTACTCGCCCTTCTCGTCGCCATAGCGCACCTGGACGGCCTGGCCGCATTCGGTGTAGTCGCCGAGACCGGAGGTGTCGGGCATCCGCATGATCTCCCAGCGAACCAGTGGATCGTCAATCTCCAGCGGCTCGGGAACGACTGCGCGCAACGCCTCGATGTCGGTGCGATACAGGATGTTGAGGTATTCGCGGTTGTTGAAGCGGAACGGTCCGCGGGGAAATGCCGGGGCACCGATCGGTGTCGTCAGCTGCTTGAGAACGTCTTCCCGTCGCATCCGCTCCTCCCTTGTTGGCGCTTGCCGTGGTCCGTACCGCCTCCGGCTGCGTGCCGGTTGTCGAGCAAGGCGTCGCGAGCCTAGCGATCTCGGCAAACGGAGAAAGGTGCGATTGGACCGCCGACCGGGTGACTTCCGGACGCGGGTTGCGGCGCGCGCGCGTGGATACGCGATTATTGCGTCGCGTACGGGATCGGGCTTACGTTCGATCGATCGTCAATCGTGGAGCAGGAATGCGCGGAATGCCAGGGACATGCGGTTGCAATGACTAGGCAAGAGCCGCACCTACGCCAATCGCCGGGTCGAATGCTCCCCGGCTTCGCGCAGCGAATATTCCCGCCGCATTCGATCGCAGCCATCGCGGCCGAGCTTCGTGAGCAGGGCATTGATCCATCTGAGGTTCTGGAGGGCACCGGGCTCGCGATCGGCCAGCTCGAATCCCATACGACGCGCATATCGTATCGGCAGCTCGACACGGTGATCCGCAACGCGCTGCGGCTGGCAGGCGACCCGGCTATCGCGCTGCGCTCGGGAGCGCGAATGCATGTCACCGCCTATGGCATGTACGGGTACGCGCTGCTGAGCAGTGCAACGCACGCGGAGGCGCGCGACTTCGCTGCGCGATACATCCGTGTGGTGGGGCCGTTCTGCGATTTCGACCTCTCATACGATCGAGAGACGGTGGTGGCGACGTTCCAGCCCATGCACTGGCCGAATCCGACCGAGAGTGTGCATCGCTTCGCGGTCGAGTTCGCACTGGCCGCGCATCTGACGACGATTCGCGACCGCTCGGGCCAGGGCTTCGGCTTCTCGCGCGTGCTGCTCGACTATGCGCCGCCGCCGTCCGCCGCGGCGTATCGTGATCTCTTCGGGTGCCCGGTTTTGTTCAATCAGCATCATTGTGGATACGAATACATACGCAATGACGGCCCACGGGCGCTGGCGAATCCGCGAACCCACGCCATGGCGCGGGAGATGTGCGAGGAGATCCTCGGCGAGGTGAATCGCGCCGGTGGCGTTGCTGCCGATATCCGCCGGATACTGATCGAGCAGCCGGGTCGTTACCCAAGCATCGAGGCGATCGCCGAACAGCTCGATATCTATCCCCGCGCGCTGCGGCGCAGGCTCGAGGCGGAGGGAACCTCATATCGCAGCCTGCTTTCCGAGGTGCGCATGCGGCTCGCGATCGAGTATCTGCGCAAGACGCGCATGACCAATGAGGAGATCGCAAGCCGCCTCGGCTACAGCGACGCGGCTAACTTCCGCCACGCCTTCTCGCGCTGGACCGGCAGGAATCCATCCGAATTCCGCGGCGAGGAGGGTCTTTGACCCCGAGATATCTGGGGGGCTTCGCCAGCTGTGTCCGGAGTTCACCGCCAAATTGGTTCAATCGAACCTTTTGTGCGACCGAAGCGCGCGTAAGCTCGGCACCGTGGTTGCGCTCGCGATCGCGTTCTCCCAACCTGGACCGCCCTCCCTCGGCGGTCTTTCTTTTGGCCGGTCTTGTCCGGAACTCACCTGCAAACGCGACCAATCGAACCTTCTGCTGCCCGGTCCGGCTGACTAGCCTCACTTCAGCTTGCGGGCACCGGATTGCGGGACCCGAAGCAGGCGCGGAAGGCGGACGAGGACGCTCGTGTATCACCCGTCACCAAATCTCCTGCAGTGTCTCTATTCGCCGCAACGGATCGCGGCGGTGGTGCACGTCCTGGCCGAGGAGGGGATCTCAGCGTCGCGCGCGCTCGGCGCGACCAATTTGAGGCGTGCTGACCTCAGGGATTCGTCGGTACGTGTCTCCTACCGGCAGGTCGAGACGGTATTTCGCAATGCGATGCGGCTGTCACGGAATCCGGCGATCGCGTTTCGCGCCGGAGAACGAATGCATGTCATGGCTTACGGCATGTACGGCTATGCCATGCTGAGCAGCCCGACGCGGGCCGGAGTCATTGACTTTGCGGCCAAGTATGGTCGGATCCTCGGAACGGTCGCCGACATCGACTTCACCCGCAAGGGCGATACGGTGAGCTGTCTGCTCGAGCCGTTGCTTTCGCGCGATCCGGCCGATGACGTCTATCGGTTCGCGCTCGAGTTCGCCTTTGCGACCTATCAGACGCTGAGCCGCGACGTCTATGGCAACTCGTTCCGCTTCTCGAAGCTGAGCGCCGCCTATGCGTCGCCGCCGCACGCCGGGACCTACGACCGCATCTTCCAGTGTCCGGTCGAGTTCGGCCAGCGCAGGAACGCGCTGGAATTCGACACTGCCTGGATCGACCGTCCGGCGGTCTGCCCCGACGAGATGACCAGGGCGATGGCCGGCCGAATCTATGATCAGCTTCTCGATCCTGTCGCGCGGGACGACGGTCTTGCTGCCGACATCCGGCGACGGCTCGTCGAGCATCCCGGCCGCTTCCCGAGTATCGAGGCGATGGCGGCGGAGCTTGCAATCCATCCACGGACGTTCCGCCGCAGGCTGCAGCTGCAGCGGAAAACCTACCGGCAGATCGTCTCCGAGGTCCGCATGCAGCTCGCGGTCGGTTATCTGCGCAACACGCAAATGACCAATGACGAGATCGCCGCGCGGCTTGACTACAGCGACGCGGCGAACTTTCGCCACGCCTTTGTCCGCTGGACCGGCAAAAGCCCGTCGGACTTCCGCGACGGCCGGGCGCCAGGCATCGCAGCAGGCGCGCAAGATTCATTGGCGGATGTCCCAAACTAACCGGTCAAGCGGGCCAATTGCACCTTTTACGGGTCTGACCTGCTCGATAGCGTTTTGAGACCAAGAAGATGCGCGGTTGCGCGATCGGGGTCTGCATGGCGCCGCTCGCGGCGCCGGGCAGTAATCATAAAATGTCGGGTCGTGCGGGACACACCGCGTGATCCGGGAGGGGACATTCTGACATGAATATGGTCGTCGACCGCTCTGCGCCGCCGTCGCAATTGCTGCTCGCGCTCGAGGTGCGCGGGATCTGGGAGCTGCAGGCGTTCTTCGCAAGCTATCCGCTGCTTCGCCGCGCGCCGCGCGGGGACGGACATCCGGTCCTCGTCTTGCCGGGGCTCTCCGCCAGCGATATCTCGACGCGGCCGTTGCGCGCCTACCTGAAGGCGCAAGGCTATGCGGTCCACGGCTGGAAGCTCGGACCCAATCGCGGACCGCGTCCCGGCGTCGAGGCTGCCATGGACGCAAGGCTGGCCGAGCTCGCCGAGCGATACGGTCGCAAGGTCAGCCTGATCGGCTGGAGCCTCGGCGGTGTGTTTGCGCGCGAGATTGCACGGCGCGCGCCCGATCTGGTCCGCCAGGTGATCACGCTCGGCAGCCCGTTCGCCAATGAGCCGAAGGCAAGCAATGCCTGGCGTCTCTACGAGATCCTGAGCGAGCGCCAGGTCGACGACTGGCCCGACAGGGACATCATGAAGTTGCCGCCGCCGGTACCGAGCACGGCGATCTACTCACGCACCGACGGCATCGTCTCGTGGTGGGGGTGCCGCGAGCAGCATGCCGAGCGGACACAGAACATCGAGGTCGAAGGCAGTCATTGCGGGCTCGGGCACAATCCGGCCGTGCTCTATGCGATCGCGGACCGCCTCGCGCTCGGGGAGGATGAATGGTCGCCATTCGACCGCAGCGGTCTTCGCGGCATGGTGTACCCGGATCCGGATCGAGCCGATGACAGCGCCGCCCTGTTCCGGCCGCGCTGGGCGGCCGCCTGACGCGCAGTCCACGGGACGGCGTTTCGCCGCCGCCAGCCAAGTACCGCAAGGAGGACGTCGATGGGGACCGATGACAGGCAATCCGACACAGCCGGCACGGGAGCGATGCCGTGGCTCGGGGACCTGAAGAAAATGGCCGAAAAGTTCACGCTGCCCGGGTTCGATATTGCTGCCCTGGTCGAGTGGCAGCGCAAGGACATGGAGGCTTTGGTCGAGGCCAACAGACAGGCCTACGAAGGCGTCCAGGCGCTGGTCAGCCGGCGCAACGAGATCCTGCAAGAGACGCTCGCGCAGTGGCAGGCGGCGATGCAGGGCTTCGCAAGCGGTGAAGCTATGACGAAGCAGACGGAGACTGCCAAGCAGCAGGTCGAGAAGGCGGTCGCGGATTTCCGCGAGCTGTCGCAGCTGGAAGCGCAGGCGCGCAACAACGCCTGGAAGGTCATGCAGGACCGCATGCAGGAGAACTTCGCGAACCTTCAGAAGCTGTTGCAGCCGAAATAGCGCTGCGCGTGTGAGGCGTAAACCATCGGGGGAAAGCCATGAGTCTGGCCAAGTTGCAGGACTTGACGGGGCGCGTTGCGCTCGTCACGGGCGGATCGCGGGGTCTCGGTCTTCAGATCGCCGAGGTGCTGGGCGAACTCGGCGCCAAGGTCGCGATCACCGCGCGAAAGCGGGATGAGCTTGATGCCGCGGCTGCTCACCTCAAGAGGCTTGGCGTCGAGGCGCTTCCGGTGGTGTGCGATATGGGCAGGCTGGAGACAATCCCGCCGATGATCGAGCAGGTCGTGGCCGCGCTGGGCCCGATCGACATCCTCGTCAACAATGCCGGTACGTCCTGGGGCGCCGCCACGATCGAGCATACGCTCGACGGCTGGAACAAGGTGATCAACCTGAATGTGACCGCGATCTTCGTCGCCACCCAGGAGGTCGGCCGGCGCTGCATGGTACCGCGGCGGAGCGGAAAAGTGATCAACATCGCCTCGATCCAGGGCCTCACCGGCTGCTATCCGGAAGGCACCCCGACGCTGGCCTACAACGCGAGCAAGGGCGCGGTCGTCAACCTGACCCGCACGCTTGCCAATGAATGGGCGCCGCTCGGCATCAACGTCAACGCGATCGCGCCAGGTTATTTCCCGACCAAGATGACCGCACAGCTCGACCAGAGCGCGACCGCGCATATGGCGCCGATGAATCGCGAGGGTGGCCCGGAGGACCTCAAGGGCGTCGCCGCGCTGCTCGCCTCCGATGCCTGTGCATTCATCACCGGCCAGACCATTGCGGTCGATGGCGGCGTGACCGCCGTCTGATCCGCAAGACCATAGAAGGGAGAGATCTCATGAACGATATGCCCTGGATCCGATCCTATCCCGACGGCGTGCGTTGGGACGTCGAGATAGCTCCCGGACCAGTGCAGAAGATATTGGGCGACGCCGTTGCCAAATGGCCGGATCGTCCCGCGATCGATTTCATGGGCAAGCGGATCACCTATGCCGAGCTCGGGCGGCTCACCGATCGTGTGGCCAAGGGCCTGCAGCTCCTCGGCGTCAAGCCGGGCGTCCATGTCGGCCTCTATCTGCCCAACACGCCGCACTACATCATCTCGTTTTTCGGCATCCTCAAGGCAGGCGGCACGGCGGTGAACTATTCGCCGCTGGACGCTGCCAAGGTGCTCGAACACAAGATCGAGGACAGCAAGACCGATATCCTGATCACGCTCGACATGGTTTCGCTCTATCCGCAGATGGCGGCGATGCTGGGCAAGACAAGATTGAAGAAGCTGGTGGTCGGGTCGCTCGGCGAGATCACGGCTGACCCCGACACCGTCGTCAACCAGATGAAGGCGGCCAAGCAGCTGAGCGACGTCACCTGGGACGATCATCACATCAGCTTCGGCCAGCTGACGCACAATGATGGTGTCTACCAGGCCTATCCGATCGATAATCCGCGCGAGACCATCGCCGTGCTGCAATACACCGGCGGGACGACCGGGCTGCCGAAGGGGGCGATGCTCACCCACGCCAATCTGACCAGCGCGTGCCAGCAGTACCGGGCGACGACGGCCGGCTCGCCGCCGGTTCTGGTCGACGGGCAGGAGCGCTTCCTGGCAGTGTTGCCGCCGTTCCACATCTATGCGCTTTCTGTGAATGTGCTGTTCGGCGTCCTGATGGGCGCGGAAATCATCCAGCATGTCCGCTTCGATCCGAAGGCCGCGCTGGAGGAAATCTCGACCAAGTCGGTCAGTGTCTTCTGCGGGGTGCCAACCATGTTCACCGCGCTGATCAACCATCCGGAGACGCCGAAGCATAGCTTGCGCGCGCTGAAATATTGCGGATCCGGCGGCGCGCCGTTGCCGCTCGAGGTGGCGCAGCAATTCGCCTCGATCACCGGCTGCAATTTGAGCGAAGGCTGGGGCATGACCGAGACCTCGCCGAGCGGCACCTACACGCCGGCGCAGCATGGCGCCATGCGCAAGGCCGGCTCCTGCGGCATGCCGATGCCCGGAATCGTCATCAAGTTCCTCAATGTCGACGACAGCAGCAGCTATGTGCCGCTCGGCGAACGCGGCGAGATCTGCATCAAGGGCCCGAATGTGATGAAGGGCTACTGGAACAAGCCGGACGCGACGGCCGAGGTGACTACTGCAGACGGCTACATGCGCACGGGCGACGTCGGCTACATGGATGAGGATGGCTTCATCTTCATCGTGGACCGCACCAAGGACATGCTGCTGTGCAGCGGCTACAACGTGTATCCGCGCGTGCTCGAAGAGGCGATCTACAAATATCCGGCGGTCGAGGAGGTCGCCGTGATCGGCATCCGCGACGAGTATCGCGGCCAGTCGCCGAAGGCCTTCATCAAGTTGAAGGCGGATGCCAAGCCGTTCAAGCTGGAAGAGCTGCAGGCGTTCCTGAAGGACAAGCTCGGCAAGCACGAGATGGTGCAGGCGCTCGAAATCCGCGCCGAACTGCCGAAGACCGCGGTCGGAAAGCTATCGAAGAAGGAGCTGTACGACGAGGAGGAGCGCGCCGCCCGGGCGCAGGCCTGAGATCGCCTGCGCGAACCGGATCGGCAGCGGCGGACAGGTGTCGCGCCTGGGCAATGACCGCGACGCGCCAGATATCGGCACGCCGTCATCAAGACGGCGATCGCCGTCACAACGTCAAGGGAGGGAAGAATGGATCAACTCAGCAGCATGGATGCATCGTTCCTGCATCTCGAAACGCCGGAGACGCCGATGCATGTCGGCAGCCTGATGATCTTCGATCTCCCCGAGGGTTATCAGGGCGACTACTACGAGGATGTCAAGGAGATGCTCGGCAAGCGTCTCCATCTCTCGGCATTGCTGAACCGCAAACTGGCGCAGATGCCGTTCCAGCTCGCCGAGCCGGTCTGGACCGAGGACGATGATATCGAGCTCGATTATCACGTGCGGACCGTCACCTTGCGGCGTCCAGGCACCATGGCGCAGCTCGAGCAACTGGTCGCGCGGCTGCATGCCTCGCTGCTCGATCGCAGCCGTCCGCTGTGGGAGATGTATGTCATCGATGGCCTCGAGAACGGCCAGGTCGCGTTCTACACCAAGGCGCATCACAGCGGCGTCGACGGCAAGGCCGGTGTGGAGCTCGCCAAGGTGCTCTATGATGTCTCGCCCAAGATGCGCGAGGTGCCGCCGCCACGGCGCAAGCGCGCCTCCGGGCAATACCAGCTCGGCGTGACCGAGCTACTGCAGGCGGCGGCCAACAATGCGGCCCAGCAATACCGCAAGCTCGCGGAGCTGCTGCCGACGGCGGCCAAGGCGCTCGGCACCGCCGCCACCGTGATGGCCAGCCAGCGCTCACAGAAGGGGGAGCGCTCGCTCAGCCTTGGACTGGCTCCGAAGACGGTGTTCAACGATTCCATCACCAACCAGCGCTCCTACAGCACGATGTCGCTGCCGCTTGCCGACATCAAGGTGCTGGGCAAACGTGTCGGCGGCACCGTCAACACCATCGTCATGGCGATGTGCAGCATCGCGCTGCAACGCTTTCTCGCCGAGCGCGGCCTGCTGCCCAAGGAAGCCCTGATCGCGATGGTGCCAGTCAGCCTGCGTGCCGAAGGCGACAAGGCGATGAACAACCAGGTCTCCGCGGTACGCGTCGACCTGGCGACCGATATCGATGACCTGCCGACCCGGTTCAAGGCAATCCACGCGTCATCCGAGGCGGCCAAGGCAGTCGTGCGCGAGCTCAAGCCGGTGCTCGGCGTCGATGTGCCGATCACGGGGTCGCCGTGGCTGATGACGGGGCTCGCCTCGCTGCTTGGCCGCTCCAACCTCGCCAGCCGCATGCCGGCAGCGGGCAACGTGCTGATCTCCAACGTGCCGGGACCGGGGCAGCACCTCTACATGGCCGGCGCACGGATGGTGCATTATTTCCCGGTTTCGATCCCCTATCACGGCAGCGCGCTGAACATCACGGTGCACAGCTATGCGGGACTGCTTGAGTTCGGTTTGACCGCATGCCGGCGCGTGCTCTCGCAGGACGAGTCCTACGAGATGATCGAGCACCTGCGCGCCGCCCTGCGCGAGATCGAGGCTCTGCCGTCGGTCGAGGCCGAGATCGTCGAGCTGCAACCTGCGGCTCAAGCGAAGGCGCCATCCGCGACCGCGGCGTCGGTGACGGTCATCCAGACCGACGAGGTGCCACCGGCCGCCGCAAACGACAAGGCGAGCCGGGCCAGCTAGGCGCGGAGGCCTTCAACGCTTCACATCGCCGGAGTCGGGACGCCACCGCGGTCTCCCGCCCGGCGCCGGAATCAAAAGAACATTTGGAGGAAACTAGGATGCACCCACCCGCCGCAAAGGGATCGCTGTCGGTACTGGAAAGTCCGGCGCATAAATCCCTGTTCTCGAAGATCGATAGGCGCCTGATCCCGCTTCTGCTGATCGCCTACATGATCGCCTATCTCGATCGCATCAATATCGGCTACGCGCAGCTGCAGATGAAGCAGACATTACCGTTCGACGATGCGGTCTACGGTCTCGGCGCGGGCATCTTCTTCGTCGGATATTTTCTGTTCGAGGTGCCGAGCAACCTGCTGCTGGAGAGGATCGGCGCGCGCAAGACCCTGCTGCGCATCATGGTGCTGTGGGGACTCGCGGCATCCGCCATGATGTTCGTGTCGACGCCGTTCCAGTTCTATGTCGTCCGGTTCCTGCTCGGCGTGTTCGAGGCCGGCTTCTTTCCCGGCGTAATCCTGTACTTCACCTATTGGTATCCGTCGGCGCGGCGCGGGCAGGTGATCGCCACCTTCATGTCGGCGACAACGATCGTGTCCGTGATCGCCGGTCCCTTGTGCGGCTCGATCCTGAAGTATTTCGACGGTGCCGGCGGCCTTCATGGCTGGCAGTGGCTGTTCCTCGTCCAGGGTCTGCCGGCGCTGACACTCGGCATCCTGGTCTACGTCCTGCTCGAGGACAAGCCCGCGCAGGCCGCGTGGCTCTCGAAGGACGAGAAAGCCCTGCTCGAGGACACCTTCCAGCACGATGAGAAGGACATCGAGAGCGAACCCTCGGGAACGTTCGGGCAGATGCTCAAGGACCCCAAGGTCTATGTGTTGTCGTTCGTCTATCTGCTGCTGCTCGGCGCGACCTACACGATGGTGTTCTGGATGCCGACCCTGATCCAGAGCTGGGGCGTCAAGGATTTGTTCCTTGTCGGTGTTTATGCCGCGATCCCGAATGCCGCCGGCGTCATCGGCATGATCCTGATCGGCCGTCACTCCGACAGGTGGCACGAGCGCCGCTGGCACTATGCCGCCTGCGTCGCGATCGCCGCGTTCGGCCTGTTCGTCACGACGATGCTGCAGGGCAACCTCGTCGGATCGATCCTTGCGCTGTCCTTTGCGGTGATCGGCATTGCGTCGGCGACGCCGCTGTTCTTCGCGCTGACCAGCGAATACCTCTCCACCGGTGCCGCCGCCGGCGGGCTTGCACTGATCAGCAGCCTTGGAAACCTAGGCCCGGCCATCAGCCCCTCGATCAACGGCCTGATCGTGCGGAGTACCGGCGACAACATCTACAGCATGTACTTCGTGATGGCGCTCTACGTGCTGTCGGGATTGCTGTTGCTGCTGTCGATGCGGCCTGCGCCCAGTGCGCGCCTGGCGATGGCGTGAGGACGAAACGAGCGGCCCGGCCCGCACGGAGCCGGGTCGCTCGACGCTCCGCGGGAATGCTGCCGGTGATCGAGCGAATATTGGGACACATGCGATGAGGATCGTTCTGCTGGGGCCGCCTGGCGCGGGCAAGGGAACACAGGCGAAGCGCCTGGTCGAGGAGTACGACATACCGCACCTTTCGACCGGCGACATGCTGCGTGCTGCGGTTGACGCGGACACCAGTATCGGACGGAAAGTCAAGGATACCATGGTGAGGGGTGGGCTCGTTCCCGATCAGCTCGTGATCGCCGCGGTGATCGAACGCATCTCGCAAGCCGATGCCAAGCATGGCTTTGTGCTCGACGGCTTCCCGCGAACGATGGCCCAGGCGGTCGGCCTCGACGATCTGCTCGATACCGAGGGTCTTGCGATCGACCATGTCGTCGAGCTCAAGGCCGACGAGACGGTGTTGCTGGACCGGATCGAGACGCGGGCCCGCGAGGCGAGAGCGCAAGGTGGCGCGGTGCGCGCCGACGACAATCACGAGACGCTCAAACTGCGTATCGATGCCTATAACGAGCAGACCGCGCCGCTGGTCGACTACTACCGATCGCGAAACATCCTTCGAACCGTCGACGGACTGCAGCCGGTCGATGCGGTCGCCTTCGCCGTCGTCAAGGCGATCGGCCAGGATCGGTCGGTGATGTGATGCCGGCGACGCAAAGTCGCGACCCTCGGCTGTCCGGCTATCCCGACCGGATCGAGGTGCTGGAGCCATTGCGCAAGTCGCTTGGCGAGGTGAAGGAGACGGCCGACCAGTTCGAGCAGGCCCAGCTGTTGTTGCGGGCGATCGAACGGTTCTCGCGCAGATATGCTGCCGACCGGAACTGCGGCGGTGCACCCGCCGAGCTGGCGCGGCGGCGGCTTGTCGCACGCGCCGTTCGTGGATTGCGCAGAACCGTTCTGGCAACGAAGGGAGGCGCCTCATGTCGGTGAGCGGAGATGAAGGTCAATGCGCGCTGGTGACCGGAGCATCGGGCGGCATTGGGCTCGAGCTCGCGCGCGTGCTCGCGGCCAATCGCCTCAGCCTCGTGCTGCTGGCGCGTAGCCGCGACAAGCTCCAGGAGCTCGCGCGCGAGCTCAAGGCAAGTCATGGCGCCAAGGTGACCATCGTGGCCGCCGATCTGAGCGAGCCGGCGGCGCCGCAGGCGGTGTTCGATTCGCTTGACGACGCCGGCGTGCGGGTCGACCTGCTGGTGAACAATGCCGGTCTCTTGCTCGAAGGACGCGTCGGCGCAATCGGCCTCGACGATCAGTTGCGGCTGCTGCAGGTCAATGTCGTCGCCATGACGGCATTGACCCGTCTGTTCCTCGCGCCGATGCTCGAGCGCAACAGTGGACGGATCCTGAACGTTGGGTCGGTCGCGGCCTTCATGCCGGTGCCGAATCTTGCGGTCTATGCCGCGTCAAAGGCCTATGTGCTGTCGTTCGGCGAGGCGTTGTCGCAGGAATTAAGTGGCAGCAAGATCACGCTGACGACGTTGTGTCCCGGCGTGACGAACACCGGAATGGTCCAGGGCACCAATCTCGGCAACATGCCGAGCATGATGATCATGGATGCGAAGACCGTCGCACAGGAGGGCTACCGCGCCTGCATGGCAGGCAAGCCGGTGCATGTCGCAGGGCTTGCCAACGAACTGGCGGTCCAATGGATCAAGTATCAGCCGAGTTGGCTGTTGCGGGCCATCGGCGGTGTGTTCGGAAAGGCCGCGCCGCCGAACTGACGTCTCGTGCTCGCCGGCAATGCACGGCTGCACGGGCCATTCTTGACCATCAACAACGGACGCTACCCATGGGAAGTGACGAGCAGACCGTCGAACCACCCTCGCTCGCGCTGCTTGCCGCGGAAGGGCGCGGCTTTCTCGACATCCCGGCGCTGATTGCCGTGGCGGCGCCGCTTCTGGCGACCGCGCCGCGGGGGCAACGCCATCCGGTGATGGTTCTGCCCGGGTTGGGCGCCGATGACCGGTCGACCTTGGCCATCCGCTCATTCCTCGAGTTCCTCGGCTATCAGGTTCATGGATGGGGCCGCGGCCGCAATGTGCGCGCGCCAGACGCCGACCTTGCCGCCGTGGTGGCGCGAGTCCTCGAACTCGAAAAGCAGGGCGGCTCGAAGGTCAGCCTGGTCGGCTGGAGCCGTGGCGGCATCATTGCGCGCGAGGTTGCCCGGCAAATCCCGGCGGCGGTGCGGATGGTCATCACGCTCGGCAGTCCATTCGCGGCGCCGGGGGCGAGCAATGTTCGCGCGATCTGGCGGCTTCTGACCGGCCAGAAATACCAGCCGCCGACGGCCGAACGGATCAGCCGCCTCGCGCAACCGATTCCCGTGCCGTCAACATCGATCTATACCCGCACCGATGGCGTGGTGGCGTGGCGCGCCTGCCTGGAGCAGGAGGGCGGAGAGCGCGAGAACGTCGAAGTGAACACGACGCATTTGGGGCTTGGCTTTCACGCGCCGGCGCTGTGGGTGATTGCCGATCGCCTCGCCCAGCCGGCGGGAACCTGGAAGCCGTTTCGTGCGCCTCCGCAGGTCGGAATCTGGTTTCCGACAGCGACGCGCCGCGATTGAGATCGAAAGGGCGCAGCTGCCTGAGGCTACCGCGCAGCGCTTCCCGGTGACCGCATCTCGGCGACCATCATCCGCAGCAGCTGCATTGCGGCGGGCGGCAGCGTGCGTCCCTGACGGGAGACCACGTGGGTGCGGCCACGATGCAGCAGCGCGTTCTTCATCGGGAGCGCCACCACCTTGGCGGCATCAGCCTCCGTCATCGCAAGGCGCGACGCCAGCGCATAACCAAGTCCGGCGGTCACGTAATGGGCGAGCGCATCGAACGAGGCGGTCGTGAACGCGAAATTGAGGCGAACGCCTTCGCTGATCTCGGCGGCCTGGACATGCTGGCGCAGGCCGAAATTCGGATGCATCGCGGCGCCTGGGTAAGGCGCGAGGTCGGCGAGCCTGAGCGGCCGGCCCAGCTGGGTCAGCGGGTGCCCGCGCGGTACGATAGCCTTGATCGGGTGCGGCTGCGAATGATGCGAGCGCAGCCGATCGTCGCGAGGCGGATTGAACAGGACGCCGATATGCGCGCGTTCTCCCACGACTTGCTGGACGATCTCGTCGGTACTGCCGATGTCGAGGCTGATCGTGATCTTCGGGTGGCTTTGCATGAAGCGGCACAGGCTGCTCTTGGCCAGCCAGTCGACATAACCTTCGCCCGTCACGAGATCGATATGACCCGACTCAACTTTGCGAATGCTGTCTATCTGCGCCAGCAGCGCCCGTCGTTCGCCCTGCTGGCGCTGCAGGTAGGCGGCCAGCAGTTGGCCGGCGTCGGTCGGCGCGACGCCGCGGCCCCGTCGTTCGAGCAGGCGCGCGCCACATTCCTTCTCGAGCAGGCCTAGCGCCCGGCTGACCGCAGAGGCGTCCATGCCGAGCGCGCCGGCGGCGCCGCGCACGGAGCCGCTATTGAGCACTTCCATGAAATAGTGCAGTCGGCGCGGCTCCAGCTTCGCATTCATCGGCATGGTCCTGATCGTTGCAAGTCGCGCAACGAATATTCAATGGCATGGCCATTTATGCAAGTGCGTGAATGTGGGCGCGCGACAACGGATCAGCGTCGGAAATCGTATTCGCGATCCGGGATTGGCCGGCTCGCTCGCGCCCGCAGGTTTCGGCGAACTTCAAGGCGATCCTGCCGTGGCGGACCGTTGAGCCTTGGCGGTTTGGCATGGCGTCGAGACAGGATCGTCTGGATTTTTTCCCAGACGCTTCCAGCCTTCGGAACAGCGAAAACTCGAAGATTCGAACGTGTCGCCTGAAGTCCTGCCAAGATTTCCGACGTGACCGGCGGCGGCCCCTCCCTCGTCGAACCAGGATCGTCTCTTCAAGTCCGTTGCATAAGCAATGTGTCGCTTGGCGCAGTATCTGTCCGGACTTCGTCCGCAGATCAGCCGCTTGCTCCAATCTGGCGGAACATCTCATGTCGCGCAATCGTGCCTTGACTCACTGAGTGCGGCGAGCAGGGTGCTCCACGCAAAGGTGATAGAAAAGTTGTCCATAACAACACAGACAGATTGTCCGTTGTCGTTCGATGCTCCTTCTGGATCGCCGGCATTGTTGCACACCGGAAATGGTCCATCTATTGCTCGGAACGCTTTCGATCGCGTCACGAAGTTGATTGTTTTGCGATGACAGATATTCGAATACTCACCGCAGAGCCAGGAGCGATCGAAGTGGCTATCTGCGCGCGTTGGCGCGTCAATTCATTTTCAATGCTTCGTACTTCCTTCGAGGAAGAGCTAAGATCATTGCAACAATTTGCTGCCGATCGGAGCCTTGGCGTGCTGCTCGTCGTGAAAGCAGATGGTGCGCCGATAGGCGCCTGCCTTTTGGTTGAGTCCGAGTTCGAGCCGAATCACGATGTCGCACCATGGCTCACAGGTCTGTTCGTTGTCCCCGAACATCGCAATGAAGGAGTGGGCACCATCTTGGTGCGGGCGATTGAGGATCAAGCGCGGCAGCGCGGATTTTCGCGGCTAAACCTCTATACGTCAGAGGCAACCGGCTTCTATGCGCGGCTCGGATGGTCGACCGCCGATCGCACCAATTGGAGGGGCGTCGATGCAACTCTCATGGTTCGAGATATATGAAGCGACCTCACGGGCTTTGGGTTCGGCAGTCGCGCCACCCTCCTCGAGGCATCGACAATCCGCCGACGGTAGGTGCCTCGGAGAGGCCCCTGGTCCCAACTTGTCCGCCGCAAGGGACAAAATGTCTGCCTTAAAGGCGGCCATAGCGCTCTAATTCATTGAATTTGCGTCGTCTTGGGATTTGGCGTGCTCTTTGCTCTGGGAGTGATCGGGTCAATGATCGTATGGCCGCTCGGTCCGGGTTGATCCGGGCGCGACCATCGTTTGAGGACTGTCAAATGGCGCTCGCGCGAGATCCCGATGGTCAGTATGAGGTTCACCGTCATGGAATCTTTTTCGTGATGTGCAAGGATAATTCCGAGGTCACGTGCATGATCGCGCGCCGAGCTCTCAACGTGATGCGCGTTCGGTTTCATCCCATTCCAAGCGCGGAGGAATTCTTCCTTATGCGTCGAGCGCGAATCGAACGCGCCGCCAGCGACAAGTTTGAAAACCGTCAGTCCAGCGCCACCCGCGTGGTTTCGCTCGATCGGTTCGACGTGGATTTCTGAGCCAAACTCAGCTTTATAAATGATGCTACAACTCGACAAAGCGGCCGCGTTCCCTGCTCCGTCACAGGGAAGTCCTCCCGGATACAAAGCATCGATGTCCACAGCGATCAGGTCCGGTTGTTGGACACTCGGCGTGCTCTCGGGCATTTCCCGAGCCAATCCAATTGTTCGATGGTCAAAGTATCTGCTCCGGCCTGCCCGAGGCAGCGAAACTCGGACTAGCGCAGCTTTGCAGTCCGGGCATGAGAAGCAGCCCCGGATGTCGGGGAGGCTGCAATGATCGTGCGCTCCAAGCCCGGCTTCTGGGACGTTGCGTTTGCCGTCAATGGATCGATCTTGCCGCGGATCGCGCCGCATCTGGTCGCGATTGCTCTGATCAGTGTGTTGGCGATTTTTGCTGCCATGGAGCATCCGGGCATCTTCGCGCGCATCAGTGCGGTTCCGTTCACGCTGATCGGCATAGCGCTGTCGGTCTTCATGAGCTTCCGAAACAGCACATGTTACGCCCGCTGGTGGGAGGGACGCGAACTCTGGGGCAAGCTGATCATCGCCAGCCGCTCGTTCGCGCGTCAGATCTCCACCCTCGAAGACGACGACCGGCGCGTCCTGCTCCGCGGCCTGTGCGGCTTTTGCTGCGGGCTAACGGCACGCCTTCGGGGTGAAGACGAAGTGGCGGCAATCAAACCGTGGAGTGAGATCGACGCTGCTTCAGGCGGTCCCAACCCCACCAATGCCGTGCTCAACCAGATCGGGCTGCATTGTTTGATGCTGATGAAGCGGGATCGGATCGAGCCGATCCACTACGCCGTTCTGGAAGGGCAACTCACCGCGCTTTCCGACGTCCAGGGCGGTTGCGAGCGCATCGCGTCCACCCCGGTGCCATTCGCCTATTCGCTGCTACTGCATCGGACCGCGCTGATCTTCTGCGTGACGTTGCCGTTCGCGCTTGCCGGATCGCTCGATTGGTGGACGCTGCTGCCCGTCCTGCTCGTCGCCTACACCTTCTTCGGTCTCGACGCGCTTGGCCATCAGCTTGAGGCACCCTTCGGGTTGGAGCCGAATGCGCTCCCGCTTGACGCAATGAGACGAGCCCTTGAGCGCGAGCTGCTCGCTCTGCTCGGTGAGCGCGATCTGCCCGCTCCCATGGAGCCTGTTCAGAATGTGCTGATGTAATGCAAAACAAGTGGCATAGCGCATGCTGACGGCGCGGTGGCGTCAGGGCTTGTCGCGCAGACGGACGCGACATGCCTCGCGTGGAGGGCGCGACCCCGGCCTGGGGTAGTCTAAGGGTGGCCGGGGCCGCGCTTACTCCGCGCTGGCGTACCGAATGTCATTCAATGCTCAACGGCACGGAAGGTGCCGAAAGTAACGCTCCCGCCGGAAAGGGCGAAGTGCGCTCTAATCACTCCAACGATTCAGTGTGGGGTGGCGGCGGGTCGCCAGGAAAGATCATTGGACCAGACGTAGATGGCTATGGCTGCCAGACATAAGGCGATACCGATCCAGAAAATGGGAGAATGATGGATTGGTCGCCGATCTCTCAAGGCGCGCTTCATCTCGATTTCCTCATTGGCGCGAACAATCAACGAGTTTCCACTCACGTGAGGTTAAACGAAAGCGGCGTTGAAGTCATTTGTCATCACGTGGCTCACGTCGTTCATTGCGTCAGGCAAATGTCTGTCGGCGCTGAACCCATCCCACGCCCAATAGTAACGCGTTCAGGCTGGTTGGCGTCGGCGCGGCGCCGGCGCGGCCGTTGTCGGCGGACAACTTGGCCAAGTCTGTCGTGACAAATTGTCCATTGCCGGTAGCCAAGACCGCCTAACTCATTGATATGACGATGCGCTCAGACTGGCACGCCTGTTGCTAACCTTTCCTCGATGCACGTTTCACGGTTGGGAAAAGAAGGAGATGAAAATGAACTGGGATCGCATCGAAGGAGACTGGAAGGCTGCAAAGGGTGCGCTCAAGGCAACATGGGGGAAGCTGACCGACAACGACATTGATGTCATCAACGGTGACAGAGAGCGGTTGGAGGGCAAGCTGCAAGATCTCTACGGCATTGACAAAAACCAGGTCCGCAAAGAGGTCGACAAGTGGGCCAAGGAAGCAAATTGGGATTGATCCCGATTGATTGACCCCGGCGGATCCATGGCTGCTGCGAAGCAGTATCGATGCCCGATTGTTCGTAGAGCTCGCGCGAAATTGGACGCCGAACGCCATCACAACAGGTCGCTGCGCAGCGCTGATCGGCGGAGTGCGGCTTCAAGACTCTCTTGGACTGCGGAGATCTGCGCCTCGACGAGTGTGCCAAGCTACGACAGGATACATGAGGAGATACAATGTCGAAGGACCACGACAAGGCGTCGCACGGATCGCAGGACGCGCGACGTCACAAGATCGATCATCAAACGCGAAACGAGTGGCTTCACAGAGACGCGGGCCTTCAGGATGCGTGGCGTGCTTCCGGCATGACGCGCGACGACTTCATCCGGCACAACGAAGGTCTGATCGACAAGGTGATCGTCGCCAACCTCAATCAGGATCGATAAAGCGAGCCGGAAACGCGGCCCAGCGTGCTGCGGGTGATCTTATTCAGGTCACTCAGCTGAAGACCCTACTGAAGATCTGGCAATTGCGGAGTTGATTTATGTTGGACGGTAAGCCGCGCTTCAAGACGTATCATCATCCCGCCGGCGGTTGGGGTGCCGCCGCAGCGACTGCAAAGATTCTTCTCGAGCAGAGTGTGGTGACGAAGGGATCGCGCGCGCTTCTGTCGATGAACCAGCCCGGCGGATTCAAGTGCTCGAGTTGCGCGTTTCCCGACGCGGAATGCAAGAAAACGCTCGATTTCTGCGAGAACGGCGCCAAGGCGTTGGCGTTTGAGGCAACGAAGTTTCGGGTCACACGAGAGTTCTTTGAACGGCACACCGTGTCCGAACTCATGGAGCGGCCGGATCACTGGCTCGAGATGCAAGGACGTTTGACGGAGCCGATGCGCTATGATTCATCGTCGGATCGCTACGTGCCTTGCAGCTGGGACGACGCGTTCGCCCTGATCGGCAAGCATTTGCGGGCTCTTGAAAGTCCGCACCAGGCCGAATTCTATACATCCGGCCGCACACCCAACGAAGCGGCGTTTCTCTACTCGATATTTGTCCGGGAGTTCGGAACCAACAATTTCCCCGACTGCTCGAACATGTGCCACGAGCCGACCAGCCGGGGCTTGCCGCCCTCGATCGGTGTCGGGAAGGGCACCGTTATCCTCGATGATTTCGAGCACGCCGAAGCGATTTTCGTCATCGGGCAGAACACCGGAACGAATTCGCCGCGGATGATGAGCAATCTGGTCGAAGCGAGCAAGCGCGGGGTTCCGATCGTGGCCGTCAATCCGATGCCCGAACGTGCGTTGGTGCGCTTCGCCGATCCGCAGGATGTCATTCAGATGGCAACGTTCGGTTCGACCAAGATTGCCAGCGAGTTCGTTCATGTCCGCATCGGCGGTGACCTCGCCTTCCTCAAGGGGGTCATGAAGGTCATTTTCGAACGCGAGGAATTCGGCGAGAAGATCGTCGACTGGAAGTTTATCCGCGAGCATACCGTCGGCCTCGATGCGGTCCGGGACGACGCGATGGCGCAGACATGGCCGGAATTGGAGAGGGCCTCCGGGCTTGAGGAATCGCAGATCCGGCGATGCGCCGAAATCTACATTCGCTCGCGCGCGACGATCATTTGCTACGGGATGGGGATCACGCAGCACCAGGAGGGGTCGCGGCTGGTGCAGCAGCTGGTCAATCTGCTCCTGCTCAAGGGCAATTTCGGCAAGCCGGGCGCCGGAATATCGCCCATTCGCGGTCATTCCAATGTGCAGGGAGACCGTACCGTCGGGATCGACGAACAGCCGAGCCAGGACTATCTCGATCGCGTTCGCGACGTCTTTGGGTTCGAGCCCCCGCGCGAACATGGTCATCATACCATTGAGTCCGTCGCCGCGATGCAGACGGGGACGGCGAAGGTCTTCATCGGCCTCGGCGGCAATTTCGTTCGTGCCGTGCCCGATACCGAACGGTCGTACGCGGCGATGCGAAAGCTCGCGCTGACGGTCGCCATTACCACCAAGCTGAATCGCGGACATTTGGTTCATGGTCGTGACGCCTTGATGCTGCCCGTCATCGCGCGTTCGGAGATCATCCGGACGGCAGCCGGTGAGCAGTTCGTGACGATCGAGGACTCGATGTCGAACGTCACCGCGTCTCGCGGCGTGTTGCAACCGGCGAGCCCGCATCTCCTGCCCGAGGTGGAAATCGTCTGCCGGATCGCGCAAGCGACGTTGCCGAACAGCAAGGTCGACTGGAGGAGCTACAGCGAGGATTACTGCTTGATCCGCGACAAGATCGCGGAGGTCTATCCGGAGATCTACAGCGACTTCTCCGAGCGGATCGAAAGCCCGAGAGGCTTTCACCTCGACGTGCCGCCGCGCGAACTGGTCTGGCCGACGCCGAACGGCAAGGCGAACTTTCTGCTTCTGCCGGGTCTGGAAGTGAACGCATCCGTTTCAGATCCCGACATGCTGCGACTGGCAACCATTCGCTCGCACGATCAATTCAACACGACGATCTACAGCAACAACGACCGCTATCGCGGTGTCTACAATGACCGAATGGTTCTGTTCATGAACGCCGAGGACCGCGCGGCGCGAGGGCTCGAGGACGGCTCGGGCATTGCGCTCGAGACGATCAGCGATGATGGCATACAGCGGCGCGTGAGCGGACTGAGGGTGTTGGACTATCCGATGCCGCGCGGATCGGTTGCGGGATATTACCCCGAGCTCAATCCGCTGCTGCCTCTCGACTACTACGACAAGATCAGCGGGACGCCGGCAGCCAAGTCCATTCCGGTGCGAGTTGTTGCCGCTTGTCGGCCGGATGCCGGAGACGAAGTGCCGGGACGCATATCCTGAGGCAAGGAGGGGACATTGCTGGACAATCTCGATGCGGTGATTCTGGCACGTGCCCAGTTTGCGTTCACCGTCTCGTTCCATTTCATATTTCCATCTTTCTCGATCGGGCTTGCGAGTTATCTGATGGTGCTCGAGGCGTTGTGGCTCAAGACGGGGCAAGGCGTTTATGCCAACCTGTTCCGCTACTGGCTGAAGATCTTCGCCGTTGTGTTCGGCATGGGCGTCGTCTCGGGGGTGGTGCTCTCATATCAATTCGGTACGAATTGGTCGGTATTCTCCACGCGAGCCGGGCCGATCATCGGGCCGCTGATGGCGTATGAGGTGATGACGGCCTTCTTTCTGGAGGCCGGCTTCCTCGGCGTCATGCTGTTCGGCATGAGCAAGGTCGGAAAAGGCCTTCATTTCTTCGCAACGTGCATGGTCGCGCTTGGCACACTGATCTCGGCAACCTGGATCATTGCCGTGAACAGCTGGATGCAGACGCCGGCGGGTTTCGCGATCAATGCGAAGGACCAGTTTGTGCCCGCCGGATCCTGGATCCCGATCATCTTCACCGCCAGTTTTCCGTATCGCCTCGTTCATACCGTGATCGCGGCCTATCTGACGACGGCGTTCGTGGTTGGCGGTGTGGGCGCCTGGCATCTGCTGCGAGACCGCAGCAATGCCGGCGCACGCAAGATGTTTTCGATGGCGATGTGGATGGCCGCGATCGTGACTCCGATCCAAATTCTCGCGGGTGATGCCCATGGCCTCAACACGCTGGAACACCAGCCCGCCAAGGTTCTCGCCATGGAAGGGCACTACGAACCCAGCCCCGATGGCGCGTCGCTTATCCTCTTCGGCTTCCCCAGCAACGAGACAGCGCAGGTCCATCATAAGCTCGAAGTGCCTCGCCTGGGGTCACTGATCCTCAAACACGATCCGGATGCACCTTTACCGGGACTCAGCGACTTTCCGCGGGATCAATGGCCGCCGGTACCGATTGTGTTCTGGTCGTTCCGGATCATGGTCGGCCTTGGATTTGCGATGCTCGCTGTCGGTATCTGGAGCCTGCTCGCGCGTTTCCGGGGAATGCTCTACGACTGGGCCTGGTTGCATCGCGCGTGCGTCGTTCTCGGACCGGCCGGCTTTGTCGCTGTGATCGCTGGATGGGTGACGACGGAGGTCGGTCGGCAACCTTTCACGGTCTATGGACTGTTACGAACGGCGGAATCACATTCGCCGCTGGCTGCGCCGGCTGTGGCGGCCTCCCTTGTCGCTTTCGTGCTGGTGTATTTCGCAGCGTTCGGCGCTGGCACCTATTATCTCCTGCGCCTGATGGCGAAGCCGCCCGCGCCGGGTGAGAAGGAGCCGCCCAAGGTGCCGCAGCGCGCCGCAGGCATTACGCCGGCGGGCAGTGTCGGCGTGCCTCTGACTGCGGCGGAGTGAGGCCATGTCCAGCATCGACCTTACGACCTTCTGGGCTGCGATTATCGGACTTGCGGTGATGGCCTACGTCGTCATGGACGGGTTCGACCTTGGCATCGGAATTCTGTTCCCGAGCTTTGCGGTCGGCGACGAGCGCGACCAGGCCATGAATTCGATCGCGCCGGTCTGGGATGGCAACGAGACGTGGCTGGTGATGGGCGGCGGCGGTCTGCTGGCGGCGTTTCCGCTCGCCTATGCGATCATCCTTCCGGCCACCTATCCGTTGATGATCGCCATGCTGCTTGGGCTCGTCTTCCGCGGCGTCGCCTTTGAGTTCCGCTGGCGCGATCCAGGGCATCGGCCATTGTGGGACATCGCCTTCTGGTTGGGGTCCTTGATTGCGGCGTTCGCGCAAGGCGTGACGCTTGGGGCAGTTCTGCAGGGTATCCACGTTGTCAATGATGCCTATGCCGGCGGCTGGCTCGACTGGCTAAGCCAATTCAGCATCCTGACCGGCGTCGCGGTTGTGATCGGCTATGCGCTGCTCGGCGCAACGTGGCTGATCTGGAAGACGGAGGGGACGAGCCAACGTCACGCGCGCCGTGCCGCCTTCTGGCTCGGCGCCGGTACGCTTCTGGCGCTGGGGGCCGTCAGCGCGGTGACGCCGTTTCTCGATTATGACTACTGGCGGCGGTGGTTCGCAATGCCCGGCGTCTTGTTGACGGCCCAGGTGCCGCTGTTGGTGCTGATCTGCGCGGTAACCTTCTTCTGGAGTCTGAAGCGAGAGTTCGAGCGGTTGCCGTTCCTCATGGCGCTGGCACTCTTCCTGCTGAGCTTCATCGGGCTCGGAATCAGCATCTATCCTTACGCTGTTCCACGCGCGATTACGATCTGGGATGCCGCGGCACCGGTCGAAAGCCAGTTGTTCATGCTGGTGGGCGCCTGCGTGATTATTCCGCTCATCCTCGCATACACAGGCTGGGCGTACTGGGTGTTTCGCGGCAAGGCCGGCACCGCAGGGTATCACTGATGCAGGCGCGGATTCCGCTATGGCAACGGCTCGTGTGGATGGCCGCGATCTGGATCGCAAGCGTTGTGGCGGTCGGCTTGGTCTCGGGCGTGATCAGAATGTGGTTACGTTAATTCAGTTCCGGTCAGCCCGGTCATTTGACCGCCTCGTTTGTCGCGGAGCCGCAGGTTCCGGCGGAAAGCACCGCAGTCTCTGGCACGTTCCTGCATGACACATGCTCCGAATAGCGAACTGACCGCGCTCTGGACAATCGTGCTTTCGTTCTGGCAGCGAAGCGTCTTGGACCTAACCGTTGGACACTTCATCGTTTCGATCGTCATTCTCGCGATCGCAGTGCTGATCCGGCGGCTTTTCAGCCGCTTTATCGTCTCCCGTATCCACTCCTGGTCGTCGAGCAAGGTCGGCCTCAACCGCACGATCGTCGAGGCACTTGCTCCGCCGATTCAGTTTATTCCGATCGTCCTGGCCGTATTTATTATCGGCGAATGCGTGCTGACCAATCAGAGGCTCAAGGAGGGGCTCCTCCAGATTGATCGTTCGTTGACCGCATTCACAATCTTCTGGGCACTGTTCGAGGTGATCGGGCCCCTATGCGCGGTTCTGGATGGCCGGACGCCGATCTTCAGTCAGGCCATGATCGGCCGGACGGTCAGGGTCGGGCGCGCCATCATCGTTGCGCTCGGTGCGACCGCCGTCCTGGAGGTCTGGGGCATTCACGTCGGGCCTGTACTGGCGAGCTTCGGCCTCGTCGGCGTCGCGGTGGCGCTGGGCGCCCAGAATCTGTTCAAGAATCTGATCTCCGGGATCTTCATCATTGGCGAGCAGCGCTTTCGAAACGGCGATTGGATCCTCGCCGAGGGCATCGTCGAGGGAACGGTGGAAACCATTGGTCTGCGGACAACGAAAGTCCGCCGATTCGATCAAGCACCCGTATTCGTTCCGAATTCGTATTTGGCGGACAATGCCGTCACCAACTTCTCGCAGATGAGGTTTCGCCGCATTTCCTGGATCATCGGCCTCGATTACAGCACGACGATCGGCCAGCTCCGCGATGTCCGTGATGCAATCGAGGCGTACATCCTCGGCAGTCAAGATTTCGTTCATCCTCCTGAAGCCGTCGCGTTCGTACGTGTCGACAAGTTCAATGAATCGTCGATCGATGTCATGGTCTATTGCTTCACCCGCACCACGGTCTGGGGTGACTGGCTGAAGATCAAGGAGGAGCTGGCGTATGCCATCAAGGCGATCGTGAAAAAGGCGGGATCTGATTTCGCCTTTCCAAGTCAGTCGCTCTACGTGGAGGCCGTCCCGACAGGGATCGAGCTTTTTCCTCACAATACGGCGCCGAGCAGTGATCCGACGAACGGGACGGGGGTGGTGGGCAAGGCCGTTCCGAAAGGCGGCGTGGCATGAATCCCAGCAACATTCTTGCTTCGTGGACGCTCGTGCCGGCGAGTTAGCCTTTCGGCGCTTCGGTCATTTTGTCCCAACGATTCCGGACAAAATGACCTTTCATCGACATCGATTGCCATAACTGATTGAAATCACGTCGATTGCGGTCTGGCACGTCGATTGCGTTGTCGTCAGTTGCAAGAATGTCGTCGTCTGCATCGCGGGGCACGGCCCATGTGCAGCGAGTCACCAACAACTCAATCTCTGGGCAATTCATCATGGCGCAAACAATTGGAATGCCGGAACCGAGGCGGGCGTTCACGGGATTGATGACCGAAGCGCGAGGGAAGTGGGGTTGGTTCGTCGCCCTGGGCATTCTCTTTATTGTGCTGGGCTTCGGAGCTCTCAGCAATCTGCTGTTGGCGACCATCGCAACGATCTTCTACATCGGCGTCTTGATGATCATCGCGGGCGCCTTTCAGATCGTCCATGCGTTTAGGGTCAAAAACTGGCGCGGGTTCTTTCTTTGGGGCCTGGGAGCCTTTTTCTATGCTGCGGCCGGTACGACAATCGTTCTGGATCCAGCAATCGCTTCACTTGTTTTGACTCTCATATTGGCCGTTTGCACGATCGCGTCCGGCGTCATGCGCCTGTTGCTCAGCTTTAGAGCAAAGGGAGATCGCGGCTGGGGCTGGCTATTTGCCTCTGGACTGCTCACCGCGATCGCAGGATTGGCGTTTCTGTTAGGTTGGCCACTCAACAGTCTCTGGCTGCTTGGCCTGTTGTTGTCGATCGACCTGGTTTTCCAGGGCTGCACGCTGCTTGGTCTGGGCCTGCAGCTCCGCGGTACGCGGTAGACGGCCGGCTCGGGCGAGCGAAGAACGCCGCTTGTCCGGCCGACCTTCAAACGTCATATCAACGGCGAGATAAGAGAGCTGCCATGACTAATAACGGCCCGCCCAACGATCCTCATCACAGCAGACAGATTCACTCACACCGCCCTCAAGGAGGGACTCATCAGGCGGAGCAAGGTCTAGAGAAGGTGATGCCTGAGGACTCTGCAAGGGAAACAACCTCCGGATCGCCAGATGCTGCGGACACGCCGCCAAGCGCCGCAGAAGACGTGCATGAGGCCATTGCGCGGCTCGTGGCGGAGAATGTCGATCTCAAAGACCGGCTGCTTCGGGCGCTCGCGGATGCCGAAAATGTACGCCGGCGCTCCGAGCGTGAGTTGAACGACATGCGGCAATACGCCGTAACCAAGTTCGCGGGCGATATGGTCAATGTCGCGGACAATCTGGAACGTGCGATGTCCAGTCTTCCTGCGGAGCTGCGCGACAGTGCCGGCCCCTTCAAGACGTTTGTCGAGGGTGTGGAGCTTACCGAAAAGGAGCTGTTGCGATCGCTGGAAGCGCACGGCGTCAAGAGGCTCGATCCGGCCGGAAGCCGGTTTGATCCTCACTTTCACGAGGCCATGTTCCAGGTCAAAGATCCGTCAGTGCCAAGCGGCACCGTCACGACGGTCGTGCAGCCCGGTTACGCGATCGGATCGCGTTCGTTGAGGTCCGCGAACGTCGGCGTCGCGAGCTGAAATGCCCGCTCGCCTCCGGGCGTGCCGCGCGATGGCCTCGATGGCTTTAGCAGTGTCGGCTCGGATCGACTACCTGTGCTTGGGAAACGTCACGGTCATCACGCCGTCGTCGAAATACGCGTTTATCTTATGAGCATCGACCGAACTGGGTAATAGCATCGAGCTCAAGACTCTGATTGTCCGTTCGGCACCACGGCCGTCGCTCACCTGCCGCTCAGCGATGATGGTGAGTACACCACGCTCAACGGACACGTCTATGTCGTTTGCCGTTAGACCATGCAGCTCTGCAACGATTTGTAGTTCGTGATCTGTCTCGTTCACGTCAACATTCAGCATCGTGAACCATCCTGGTCGTACATGCGACGGCGTAGCCCATCGACCGGATCAACCGGCAGCAATACGCGTGCCATCCGCGCGGCAAGTCATATCAACGGCTTAAGGTGTTGATCAGTGAGCCCGCAGACACTTTGTCAAAGTCGATCGGACAAGTTGTCTGATGCAAGTCTGGCGCGATCGCCACTTGTACGCTCTGGACGTCTCCAAAAATGGCGCTAGCATTGATCATGCAGGCTGGGGAGGTGTCGAGTGTCGAGCAACATCGATCAGGCCGCGTCTGAGATCGCTGACGTCCGACTTCTTGTGGAGCGATTGCGTCGCGTTGAGGCGTGGCGACGGAAGCGCTTCGAGCGTGCAATTCAGGATCTAGACCAAGAAATGGTATTTGATCGATCGAACGTGATCAGGATTCCGCAGCTATACACAGCGGTTTCAGTTCGTCGAAGAGCTCTCGAAGCGGGGGTCGTCAAGCCTTGGCGTGGCTTGCAATAGGCGAATGATGGCTTTCGGCTTTCCATGCGTTGAACGGTTGATCGAGCCCGCCATGATCAGATCTTGTCTTGAAGCCAAGGCGCAAATTCTCCCCCGCCAACAACTGTGCGAGGACATGCCATGAATACCGGCAAGTCATCTTCCAATGCTCCTTCTGGCGATCTTTGGCCGGCTCTGTCCTGCCAGGCCTTCGAGCAGACGCGACATCTTCTCCACATGGTGTTGCAGGCGGTTGGCAAGCTCAAGCTGGCCGGACCTTTCCAGGCGCAATGGGCTGGGGTTCCACTGTGGCTCGGCGCGAGAGGCCCGACCACAGGTCCGATCCCTTGCGCTGGCGGCGTCTACGAGGTGCGCGCCGACTTCGTCTCGCACGAGTTGCAGTGGTTCACGAGTTCGGGCGGATCGGGACAACTGCCGCTGGGCCCGACGTCGGTCGCAGTGCTGGTCGACACATTCCTCGACCGGCTACGTCATGCGGGCATAGATGCTGCCATCACGCTCATGCCGCAGGAAGTGTCCAACGCGATCCCGTTCGACGAGGATAGGCAACAACGCCCATACGAACGCGACATGGTCAACGCCTGGTGGCGCATTCTTCTCAATACGCAACGCGTCATGCAGGTCTTTCAGGGAAGGTTCACGGGCAAGACGCAACCCATCGGTCTGATGTGGGGGACGTTCGACATTCGTCTGCCATTCTATAACGGCAAACCTGCTTCACCGGCGCCGAACGCCGGTTTTGTCCGGCGCAATGCAATGAATGCGGAGTTGATGGAGATGGGGTGGTGGCCGGGTGATCCCTCGTGTCCCAGACCCGCATTCTACTCCTTCACCTATCCGCAGCCGCAAAGTATCGAGAGTGCGAAGATCGGGCCAAGCGCTGCGCGATGGGATGCCGGCCTGGGCGAGTTTCTCCTCGATTACGACGACCTGCGCCTGTCCGGCGATCCTGACGGCGATCTGCTTGCCTTCCTGGAATCGACCTACAACGCCGGTGCGACCGCGGCGGGCTGGGATTCCGCCCTGCTGGGCAGCGGTCGTCCGGAGTAGATCTCCGATGGCTGCATGCCCGAAGGCGGATGCATTGTCCATGGATGTGCACAGGCTTCCTTACGAGATGTTTCGGTGCACGTCGCAAACGATCAGGGCGGAGTCCGGGCGAGCCAGTGCGACGAGCGTGAGTCCCGCTTGCCCTGCGCGTTCGACCGCAAGGCTCGTAGGCGCTGAAATGGTGACGAGCATCGGACAGCCCGCGCGAACGGCCTTCTCAACAAGTTCATAGCTGCATCTGGCAGAGAGCAGCAGAAAACCACCGGACGCCGGGATGTCGGACAGCGCCAGCGCGCCGATCAGTTTGTCGAGCGCATTATGTCGACCGACGTCCTCCCGAACACACAGGATTGATCCGTCGGGGCGGCAGAATGCCGCCGCATGTGTTCCGCCGGTGGATCGGCCGAGCGTCTGATGGTGTTGCAGGGCGTTTAGCGCGTCAGCGATGGCTTCCCGGCTCGTGGTGATGCGCCCACGTATCGGCGGCAACGGGCGGAGCACCTGCTGGATATTTTCCAATCCGCACAGCCCGCAGCTGCTCTCCGAAACGCGCCTGCGAGCGCGCTCCAGTGCGATTGCCGTGCCTTCTGCAGGCAAGGTGAGCCGGATGATCCAGCCGCCTTCCGTCTCGTGGACGATGATGTCGCTGAGGTCCTGGACATGCTTGACAAGGCCCTCGGCCAACGCGAATCCCGCCGCGTAGTCGCGAAGGTCGGACGGCGTTGCCATCATCACGGCATAGCCTATCCCACAGACCTCGATTGCGACGGGCGTTTCAACGGGAACAGCACGAACGAGATCGCCGTCATTGCGATCGTTGAACGCAAGGCGTCGTGCCGAAATGCTCAGGGTTTGGTTGGTCATGTCATTGCTCGCGCTAGCCGACGATCTGGACCGTTCGGGTGAACGTTATCGGAAGTCCCGTCGCAACATGCGTGCCACCCGGCCGACTGAACGACGTCAGTAGCTTACGACGTGGCTTCGGTGGATCGACGAACAATTTGTCCAGCGATAATCGACAATCTTTCCATAGCGTCGGTTGCAGCAGGGCAGACCGAGGCCCGTCACGCGTGCCTAAGCCAATAGACACTTTGTCCGAGGCGCTCCGGACAAAATGTCCGACGTGTCGTGATCTCGCGGCGTAAGTCGTTGAAATCACGCGAGCTGTGATGTGGCACATCTGTTGCTCAACGGTATTGGCGCAGGGACGCAAACCGCACATTGTCGATCAATTAAAAAGTAGAGGAGCGCGACGTGGCAAAGGTGATCGGAATCGACCTCGGAACGACCAATTCTTGCGTCGCGGTCATGGACGGCAAGAACACGCGCATCATCGAGAACGCGGAGGGGGCGCGCACCACACCTTCCGTCGTGGCGTTCACGTCCGATGGCGAACGTCTGGTCGGGCAGCCGGCCCGGCGGCAGGCGGTGACCAACCCGACCAACACCATTTTTGCCGTGAAGCGCCTGATCGGCCGCCGCTACGATGATCCGACGGTCGAGAAAGACAAGACGCTCGTACCCTACAAGATCATCAGGGCGTCCAATGGCGACGCCTGGGTCGAGGCTGAGGGCAAGCCGTATTCGCCCTCCCAGATATCGGCTTTTATCCTGCAGAAGATGAAGGAAACAGCCGAGGCCAATCTCGGTGAGAAGATCACGCAGGCCGTCATCACTGTTCCCGCCTATTTCAACGATGCGCAGCGCCAGGCTACCAAGGACGCCGGCAAGATCGCTGGTCTCGAGGTTCTGCGCATTATCAACGAACCCACCGCGGCGGCACTTGCCTACGGTCTCGACAAGAAGAAGCAGGCCAAGATCGCCGTCTACGATCTCGGCGGCGGCACCTTCGATATCTCCGTTCTCGATATCGGCGATGGAGTGTTTGAGGTGAAGGCGACCAACGGCGACACTTTCCTGGGTGGCGAAGACTTCGACATGCGGCTGGTCAACTACCTCGCCGACGAGTTCCAGAAGCAACAAGGCATTGATCTGCGCAACGACAAGCTCGCCCTTCAGCGCCTCAAGGAAGCGGCCGAAAAGGCGAAGATCGAGCTTTCCACCGTCACCCAGACGGAGGTCAACCTGCCGTTCATCACGGCGGATGCCTCCGGCCCAAAGCATCTTCAGGTCAAGATCACGCGCGCCAAATTCGAGTCCCTGGTCGAGGACCTCGTTCAGCGGACGATCGAGCCGTGCCTCAACGCCCTGAAGGACGCCGGGCTCACGGCCAAGGACATTGACGAAGTCGTGCTCGTCGGTGGTCAGACCCGCATGCCGAAGATCCAGGAAGTCGTGCAGAAGATCTTCGGCAAGGAGCCGCACAAGGGCGTCAATCCCGACGAGGTCGTCGCCATCGGCGCGGCAATCCAGGCCGGCGTCCTGCAGGGCGACGTCAAGGACGTGCTGCTGCTCGACGTGACGCCGCTTTCACTCGGCCTCGAGACGCTGGGCGGCGTGTTCACCCGGCTAATCGAGCGGAATACGACGGTTCCGGCGAAGAAGAGCCAGGTCTTCTCCACCGCCGAGGACAACCAGAGCGCGGTGACGATCCGCGTCTTCCAGGGCGAGCGCGAGATGGCCTCCGACAACAAGTTTCTCGGCCAGTTCGATCTCGTCGGCATTGCTCCGGCACCGCGCGGCGTGCCGCAGATCGAGGTGACGTTCGATATCGATGCCAACGGCATCGTCAACGTTTCGGCCAAGGACAAGGGCACCGGCAAGGAACAGAACATTCAGATTCAGGCATCCGGCGGCCTGTCCGAGAGCGACATCGAAAAGATGGTCAAGGATGCCGAGGCGCATACTGCGGAGGACAAGAAGAGAAAGGAAGCAGTCGAGGCGAAGAACGCCGCCGAGGCGCTGCTGCATGCAACGGAGAAAACGGTTGCCGAGCATGGCTCAAAACTCGCGGCATCAGATCGTAGCGCAGTCGAGAGTGCCATGTCCGATTTGCGCGAAGCGTTGAAGGGCGACGATGCCACGACGATCAACACGAAAGTGAATGCCTTGCAGCAGCACTCGATGAAGCTTGCGGAAGCCATGCAGAGTTCCTCGCACGCGGCTCCTGGTTCTGCACCGAGTTCAGGCGGCGACAATGTCGTCGACGCCGAATTCACGGAAATCGACGACGACAAGAAGAATTCGAAATAGCACGCCCCCTGCAAGCGCGGGCGCGAGCTCGCGGCTACCAGTCGTGCTTTGCGCCGCCGTCGGGACGAAACTCCGGCTCTCAAGTGCTGGGATGCAATCCCGGTGGCTTCCTTTTACTCCATCAGCAGAAGTCTTGAAGGCATCCCGCCTTCATTTTGTAGGAGCTTTCTTATGCGACGACGTTCGACGGTCCTCACTGGCTTTGCCGGAGCAATGCTGGCCGCCCTGGTATCAAGCGCGCAAGGCCAGCAGCCGGCCCAAAAGGTGCAAGTCGGCGTACTTGAATGCAAGGGTGGACCGAGCATCGGCTTTATCGTCGGCGCGGTAACCAATCTGGCGTGCGTCTTGCGGATCAACGGACTGCCCGAGGACTACTATATCGCCACGATTCAGAAGGTTGGTCTCGATATCGGCATTACCGAGAGCACCGCGCTTGCCTGGTCGGTGTTCGCGCCCGTTGCCCAGCCTGGCCGCGGCGATATCGCCGGGACTTATGTCGGCGTCGACGCGATGGCTGCGGCAATCGTCGGTGTGGGCGGCAATGTGCTGCTGGGCGGTTCGAACAACAGCATCGCGCTGCAACCCCTGAGCGTGCAGGCGGAAACCGGCCTGATCGTTGCAGCAGGATTGGAGAGCATGACGCTGCAGCCGGGTCGCTAGGGGTACCGAAATTGACACCGTTCGCCGCTGCGAACGGTGTCGTCATCACGCGAATAGCAACGCTTTCTCGCGAAGGTTCTCATATGTTGAAGCGACTGTTGACGACGACATCTCCCGTAGTTCTCGCCGTATTGCTGCTTGGAAGCGCATGCGTAATGCCGGCGGCCGCGTTGTCCCAGGAAGCAGCTTGCTCTCAAGTCACGGCGGTGGAAACGCCGCCGCCGCCGTTGCCTCGATACGAACAGCCCCCTGTGCCTGCGCCGGGCTATCTCTGGTCTCCGGGATATTGGTCGTGGGATGAGGATGCCGGTGACTACTATTGGGTGCCGGGAACCTGGGTGCAACCACCGCGACCGGGCCTGTTATGGACCCCGGGCTACTGGGGGCGGCTTGCGGGAGCCTACATTTTCCACCCGGGCTATTGGGGTGAGCGCGTCGGCTTTTATGGCGGCGTCAACTATGGCTTCGGCTATTCGGGCATTGGCTACGAAGGTGGCCGCTGGGATCGTGGCCAATTCTTCTACAACAGCACGGTCAACAACGTGCGGAGTGTGGCGATTAGAAACGTCTATCAGAAAACCGTCGTCGTCAATGAGACGGTGAACAACGTCAGCTACAATGGCGGACGAGGCGGCGTCGAGGCTCGTCCGACCGCTGCGGACAGAGCCGTCGCCAAGGAACAACATTTCGCACCCACGCCGTTGCAACGCAAACACGTCGAGGTCGCGAGCCACGACACCCGTCTGTTTAACAGAGCAAACGCTGGCGCACCGCCCGTGATGGCTACGCCACGCCCATCGATCCTGAACGGGCGGGACATTGTTCGACCACACGCGCCCGCCGAGGTGATGCCGTCGAATACGGAAAAACATCGACCCGAAGAGCTGAAGGGCGCGCGTCCCCAGGACCCCTCGCGGCAGCGGCTCGAAGACGCTCGACGTCCAGCGGAGGGGTCCGCGCCGGCGCGCAAGTCGCCAGCGGATGAAGCCGGAAAAGCCGCACCTCGCGAACTTGAGCGTGAACGAACGCCGCGGCCCGAGGCGGCCCCAGGACATCTTCCTCCGGAAGAACGAAAGCGTGAGGACATCCGCGTGCCGGAAGCACGGCCAGAGTCCACACCGAGGCCGGAGCCTCGCCCCGAACCCATGGCTCGTCCGGCGGCGCGGCCGGAAATCGAAGCCAGACCTGCCGCACCCGCTGCGAGAACAGAACCGCAGAGGGAGGAAATGGGAGCGCCTCCGCGCCGCGGGCCCCCGGAACAGCAGCGTTCCGGTGAAAGACCCGAGGAGCGGCGGCCCGAGCAACGCTAGGCGTGACGCGGACGATTCTTGTCAGGCAAGCGCGGTGCCTGGAACATCGTTAAGAAAGGCGTGCAGAGGTTGGAAGGCGATGACAACGAGTCTCGGAGGCAATGGACAACTCGACGACGGCAAGCCGCGTCTGACGGAAGACGACATCGTGCGGGCGCAGCTAGGTCCGCGCGGTGTTCCTGGAGCACCGGATCCCGCACGAATGACGCCTCAGCAACTGAAGAATTACCCCAAATACGTGGATCCCGGTCATGTTGAATAATCGGGACCCGGCTCGCGGCCGTTCCCCGCTACGGGAAAGGCCGATCTCTGCCATCTTCAAGTCGGGAGCGGCAATTGGCTAAGAACCCGTACGATGTGTTGGGAGTGTCCTCCTCAGCTTCGGCTGCCGAGATACAAAAGGCCTATCGCAAGCTTGCGATGAAGCTGCATCCTGACCTCAACCCCGGCGACAAGGCTGCGGAGGAAAAGTTCAAAGAGGCGGCCGGCGCCTATGACCTGCTTAGCGATGCCGACAAGCGCAAGCGCTTCGATAATGGTGAGATCGATCCGACGGGAGCTGGGCGGCCGCAGCATCACTTCTATCGCGACTACGCCGATGCTGGAGACCCGCATGCTTACACGAGCGGGGCCGGCTTTGCCGACTTCATGGATTCGGACGATGCGTTCGCCGATCTGCTAAGACGCGGGCAGCGCGCACGCGCAAACCGACGCGGCGAAGATCTGCACTATCGCCTGCCTATCGAGTTCGTCGAATCGATCAGCGGTGCAACCAAGCGAATCACACTGCCGGATGGCGGGACGCTGGAAGTGAAAATTCCCCCGGGCCTGGTAGATGGGCAGGTTTTGCGCTTGAAGGGCAAGGGAGCTCCCGGTGCCGGCAAAGGCGGACCAGGCGATGCCCTCATCGAAGTCGAGGTCATGCCGGATCGGCGCTTCATGCGGGACGGCGACAACATTCTGCTCGAAGTGCCGATCTCGTTGACCGAGGCGGTTCTGGGCGGTCAAATCCGGGTGCCGACACCGACCGGTGATGTTACGATGGCGGTGCCGAAGGGATCGAACACAGGCACGACACTGCGCCTCAGAGGAAAGGGCGCCCCGCGCCGAGGGGGAAGTGCCGGAGACGAATTGGTGAAGCTGACGATCGTCCTGCCGAAATCGCCGGATCCGGAATTGGAAGCGTTCGTCGAGAACTGGGCCAAGGGGAGAGAGTTCGATCCGCGCGAAGGCACCTTGTGATGACCCTCAACAAACAGGAATTTCTGATCTCGTCGGGACTGCGGGTGCAGACACTCGAGTTCTGGCTGGAGCAACGTTGGCTGATTCCAACCGAGGCGGCTTCAGGCGCGCAATTCTCTGACGCGGACGTCGCCCGCGCGCACCTGATCCGCGATCTCAAGAGCGATCTAGGTGTCAACGATGAGGGGATCCACGTCATCCTCCATCTCATCGATCAGCTGCATGGTGTTCGACAGGCTTTCGCGCTGATGCGTACCGCACTTGACGACGATTCACGAACGGTTTGACAGAACGGGTGACCACGGTCGATCGGGGGACAGGCATTAGGGAGCAGCTATTCGATGGAACGCACGCTCGGCAACGGACCGATTGTTGGCTTGGTGCTTGGGGCCCTGGTCCGCACGCTCCTCGTGAAGAACGTCTTGTCGTCCGATGACGTGTGGGCCTTGCTCTTTGAGGCGGCGACGTGCCTTGACGTTGACGGGGACCCGCAAACGCCGCAGGCAGCGAAGATCATGGTCGATGAGGATCTGGCACCCGTCTTCCTTGGTGACGACAAGAAAGCGTCGATCGATCCGCACTTCGGGAAGTCCTCGTTCATCTCGACACCGACCGAAGAAAAGTAACCCGCGCGCGAGCGTTAACGCGAGCGCGCCGTCGCCTTGGAGAACAACCCCAGCGATGGGTGGGGAACACTATGCCAACGTCAGGGCGTTTTCTCTATCGCCGAATTGACGGTCGCCGACAACGGCTTCAAGCGCTGGCTTGGGCATCCTGCGATGTTCGCGATCCAGCCGAGGAGCGGAATGGCTTATGGCCTGGCGTGGCCTGTGGTAGGCATATTGTTTTGCCTTCGCTTTTTTCATGGCGCTGGAGAAGGCCATCGCCCTGCGTTGAGATGGTGGTCGTCAAGAGCGGTGTCGGGAGAGATATGAATGTCTGAGGAAACCCCGCGTGACGTTGCCGAACCGGTGGTCGACCCGGAATTTGGACCTTGGCTTGCGCAAGCCTCGATTCTTGTCGTTGACGACGAACCCGGCATACGCAATTTCCTCGTCAAGCTCCTGCGACCTCGCTGCAGGCTGATCGAGGAGTCCGCGGACGCCAGGGATGCGTCGCGGAAACTCGATGGGCAGCATTTCGACGTCGTCATCCTTGACAATGTCATGCCTGGAAAGAGTGGCCTGGACTGGCTTGCGGAGCAGCGAGCGATCGGGTTCTTCACCGATGTCATCCTTATGACAGCCTATGCTGATCTGGATACAGCAATTGGCGCACTGCGCATCGGCGTCATCGATTTTGTGATCAAGCCATTTCGATCCAATCAATTGCTGAATGCGGTTGCGCGTTGCCTTGACCGGGCGAGACTGCAGCGGGAGAATTTCGTACTGCGCCATGAGCTGAAGTCGTCCTCGCAGCAGCTGTATCTGCGAAACAAGCTCCTCGGAGCATCCGCAGCAATTCAAAAGGCACGGGAGACTATCGCCCGGGTGGCGCCGTTGCCGACGCCGGTTCTGTTTACTGGCGAGTCCGGAACAGGCAAGGAGGTTGCCGCTCGATCGCTCCATTCGCTGTCCAACCGAGCGGACAAGCTGTTCGTGCCGGTCAACTGCGGCGCAATCCCTTCAGAAATGATCGAAAGCGAACTCTTCGGCCATGTGAGGGGGGCATTCACCGGCGCAGGGAAGACCCGAGAGGGTCTTTTTATGTTCGCGCAAGGCGGCACTCTTTTCCTGGACGAGATTGGCGAGCTCCCCTACCATCTGCAAAGCAAGCTGTTGCGTGTGCTTGAGGATCGTCGGGTGCGTCCCGTCGGCTCGGAGCGAGAGGTGCCGATCGACGCCCGGTATGTCTTCGCGACCAACGCCGATCTGCAGAAGCGGGTTGCAGCCGGCACCTTTCGCGCGGATCTCTATTTTCGCATCAACGTCATGCAGATCGATCTTCCGTCCCTTCGGGAGCGCGATCAGGATGTGCTCGAGCTCGCCGATATCTTCATGCGTGAGATTTCCGATCAGCTTGGTATGCCGCGCGTTCCAATCGACGTCGGAATGCGTACCTTCCTTTTGCAGTACGATTGGCCAGGCAACATACGGGAGCTGCGCAATCTGATTGAGCGGACGGTGATCCTCGGTGAATTCCGGGAGGACTATCTCAAGTCACGAGCCGAAAGATCGACCAGTGATGTCACACTCGCCGATGTGGAGCGGCGACACATCCTTTTTGTGCTTCGCGAGTCGAGAGGCGACCGTGAGGAAGCGGCACGCCGTCTCGGCATCTCGCGCAAAACGATCGATCGCAAATGCGCAAGTTGGCAACTCTGATAACGAGTTTTTCTCCAAGGGCCTCCGTGCGGTATCGCCTGCTGGCGATGGCACTCTTGCCGATGCTCGTCATTCTTCCGTTGCTTCTTGCGATCAGCATTTATCGCTGGAACGTGAGGTTCGACGCAGTATTGACGTCCAAGGTCCATGACGACCTGACGATCGCCAGGCAATATCTCGGACGAATTTTCGAGAACACGGAGGACTATCTGGTATCGTCGGTGAATTCCGCGCTCTTTCAGTCGATTGTGCAAACCCCGGGCTATGAGCGTGGTGCCCTGAGCGATTATCTCAAGGACATCGCACAGGCGCGCGGCTTCGATTTTCTCTACATTATCGCTGACGATGGCGCGGTGATCGCGAGTGAATATCAGATGGCGGCCGCGCCACGATGGAATTGGCCCGTCATCAGCTCGGCGCTTGAGGGACGGGCACGAACCGCGATTGATGTGTTTCAATCCATGGAGCTCGCGGCGATCTCCGCCGATCTTGCGAAGCGCGCTCAGATCGACATCGTCGCGACACCCGGAAGCGCGCCGACCACGCGGACGCAGGAGAGCCGGGGGCTGGTACTGCAATCGGCGACGCCGGTTTCGCTGCCGAACGGACGAAAGGCCGCGTTGGTCGGTGGAATGCTGCTCAATCAGAACCTCGCCTTTGTCGACACGATCAATGATCTGATCTACTTCGGGGCGGGTTTGCCGGAAGGCAGTCGCGGGACCGTGACGCTCTTCCTCGATGATGTGCGTGTCAGTACCAATGTGAGGATGTTCGAGGGGCAGCGTGCAATTGGCACGCGCGTCTCTGCGGAAGTTCGAGATGCGGTTCTCGATCGTGGCCAGACCTGGCTCGATGGCGCATTCGTCGTCAACGACTGGTACATCTCTGCCTATGAGCCGATCCGTGACAGCTATGATCGTCGCGTCGGAATGCTCTACGCCGGCTATCTTCGGCAACCGTTCACCGCAGCGAAGCGCGGTACGGTTCTGGAAATCGCGCTGGCATTTGCCGTCGCGGTTGCACTGACTGTTCCACTGTTCTTGACGTGGGCGGCAAGTATCTTCCGGCCTCTTGAGCGGATGACGACGACGATTTCGAAAGTGGAAAGCGGCGAACTAGGCGCACGAACGGGACCCGTCGATGGGCGCGACGAGATCGAGCAGGTTGCGGTTCATCTGGATCGACTGCTCGATCAGATCCACGAGCGCGACGCCCAGCTGCGGCAATGGAACCAGGAGCTCAACCAGCGCGTCGAGGAGCGCACAAACAAGCTCCTGCATGCGAACCAGCAGCTCGAAGCAACAACCAGGCAGTTGATCATGTCCGAAAAGCTCGCTGCAATTGGCGAAATCACCGCTGGTGTAGCCCATGAGATCAACAATCCCATCGCGGTGATGCAGGGCAACCTGGAGATCATCAGGGATATGATGGGCGCCAAGGCCGACGAAGCAAAAACGGAGTTTCGGCTCATCGACGAGCAGATGCATCGCGTCAGTGAAATTGTGACGAGGCTTCTGCAATTCGCCAAGCCGCAGGAGTATGCCGGCTTTACCGATCAATATGATCCAGCCGTCGTCGTCACCGACACGTTGCCACTCGTTCAACATCTGCTGAACAAGACAACGATCAGCATCGAAACGGAATATCACGCCTCACGCCTGGTCTCAATGAATCGCACTGAATTGCAGCAGGTGCTGGTCAATCTCCTTGTCAACGCAATTCACGCGACGTCCGGAGGCGGGCGTTTGACGATTCGAACCTTTGATCGGGATGAGGGCAGGCGCCGTGGCGTCATGATCGATGTGACGGACACCGGCGGCGGTATGACGCCGGACGTAATTCAGCGGATCTTCGATCCATTCTTCACCACCAAGAGGCGGGAGGGAACCGGCTTGGGGCTGTCCATCAGCCAGATGCTTGTAACCCGCCAGGGTGGTAAGATTTCCGTTGAGAGCGAACCCGGCAAGGGTACGACATTTACGGTCTGGCTGCCTGCGGAGGACTGATGGCGACCGAAGAGCCGGTGACATTTCGTCCCGCTGCAAAGACAAATTGTCCATCGGCCCCTGGCCGCGGTCATCAAGCGATTGATATCGCGTGAAGCCTCGCTTGGCATGGCTGTTGCTGGAATCGCCAAGGGCGGCAGGAGCTTCAACCGCGTGCAACAATGAGTCTGAGGTCAAGGAGACGCAGCGATGCCACGTCATCATGGGAAGATGCCCCCTGTTCCGCCGGCCAACCGTAGCCCGAAGGGCACCGGCGGTGACCCCGAAGTCAAGAAAGATACGTCGTCGAAGAAGCGCGAAGACAACTACGCGGAACAGGGTGATACAGCAAACATCCGCGAGAACACCACCAACGAGGGCTACTTCCAGGGACGCCGCATCAAATGATGCCAGGCAGGCCGATGTTTTCCGGCCGTTGGTGACACCTCCCAGCCTGGTGTGAAGAGCGAGGAGCTCCAGAAATGACCGTTGTGTCCAACCAGCAGCTATCGAAAGATATGCAGGCCAAGGCGCATCTGCTCATCAATCAGGTCGGTCTCATGCCGCAGGCACAGGATCGGCCGTTGGAAGCGGACGACCTGCTCTTTTATATCAGTGAGACGACGATGCCGATGGCGGCCTTTTTGCAAAACCACGGGCTGTTCATGGACGATCAGGGGCTGCACTTCGACTTTTCGCAATTCGATGCCATCCGCGAGGTCGCCGTCAAAGTCGTTGCTGAGCATGACGCTGGAAAGCTGGACGGCGTGTGGAAGCAATTCGATCTCTCTACCGACGATGACGCCGACTACAATGGCGAGTACATCCTGCTTGCCCTTGCCGCCCTCGCGATCATGTATGGTCAGGGGAACTAGGCGAGCTGGGCGCCCCGCTGTACCAGCGGCAGGGCGAGATCGCGAACGAGGGGATGCGTGATGACGCTGAATGAACTGGCTGATGCGCTGGAAAAGGTTGACGAGGAGGCGTTTGCCTCAATGCTGTTGGAGTACGAGCTCAATCACGATGATGAGCCCAAGGTCGTGAAGACGATGATCGTCGAGGCGCTACGTTTTGCGGACGCGCACGGATTTCGTGCAGCCCGGCCGTCACTCGATGAGGCCGACTAGCCGCGCCGTCGTCTCGATGTGTTGTTCCGAAACGCTTCCAGAGCTCGCTTAGAGAGCTCATACCGGAACTTTGCGTCCCTTAGCCCAATCTAGCGAAATAGCCGGCCATGGCTGACGTAGGTGAATGATCGACGCAGCCTGATCTGGGCGTGCCGGTTCTTGGAAGGCTAGACGTTCTCGAGGGTTATCGCCGATCGCCCTCATCGATTTCGACCATATCGGACGGTAGTTTTGACAGGCAATCTTTCACCCTCAGTTTGGTGAGTAGTGCCCCAAAGCGACACGCAGGACATTTTGTCCGTTTTGCTTTCGACAAGTTGTCCGATAGCGCTTCCCTCCTACGACGCAACTGATTGATATCGTAGAGCTTCCGATGTGGCACATGAGTTGCTCAGGATCAGGATTGGGGGCCGCAGCGGCAACGACTATCCGTCACGTACTGCCGGCCTCCGGCCCGATATCGGCAAGGATCGCATTTTGGCACCGCCGTTCACCCCCGAGAGAGGACCCCATGGCGTTTCATCCGTTGCATGACTGCATTCTGCTCGGAAGAACCGAGGTCGAAGAGAAAACAGCCGGTGACATCTGAACCACGAGATCCACGGCGACGCGCGTTTGTCGCAAGCACCAGGCGGTGCACCGTCGCGAATGTTCTCTCCAGAGGAGATGTCCATGTCCTTCACGCTTCCTGATCTGCCCTACGCGCATGACGCGCTCGCTCCCTACATGTCCGGGGAAACGCTGGAATATCACCACGACAAGCACCACGCCGCGTATGTCAATGCGCTCAATGCCCTTATCAAAGGCACCGAATGGGAGGGAATGAGCCTGGAGGATGTCGTCATCGGCTCCTTTGGAAGCAACGTTCCTGTATTCAACAATGCGAGCCAGGACCTGAACCATACCTACTTCTGGAAATGGATGAAGCCGCATGCCGGAAGCGCGCTGCCGGGAATCCTGGAGCGGCAAATCAAGGCGGACTTCGGTTCGATCGAGAAGATGAAAGAGGAGTTCATCGCCGCCGGCGTCGGGCAGTTTGGCTCTGGCTGGTGTTGGCTTGCAGTGCAGAACGGCAAGATAATTGTTATGAGAACGCCCAACGGCGAGAATCCGCTCGTTTATGGTGCAAAGCCCATACTGGGCTGTGACGTTTGGGAACACTCCTACTATATCGATTACCGCAATCGAAGGGCCGACTACATTCGGGCGTTTCTCGAGCACCTCGTGAACTGGGAGTATGTCGAGGATCTCTTCAAGAGGGCAGCGTGACCGATGAAGCGCATATCGACTGGCACAACCGGACGCTTCACGCTCGTCGTGAAGCCCGAACATCTGGCCAACCGGTTCAAGGACAGCATCCTGCCGCCGGTGTTGGCGACACCGGTCATGATCATGGCGATGGAGAATGCTGCCCTCAATGCCGTTCGTGATTATCTCGAGCCGGGCGAGAGCGTGGTCGGCACCATGGTCAACGTGCAGCATCTTGCTGCGACTGTGGTTGGACAGACGGTTACCGCCATGGCCGAAGTCACAGCGGTCGACGGCCGCCGGATCGCATTTTCCGTCCGCGCCTCCGATGAAATCGAGGAAATTGGCAAGGGGACTCACGAGCGGATGGTCGTTGAGCTCGCCAAACTGCGAAAACGCCTTGACGAAAAGGTCGCGCGATCCGCGGCCACCCGCGCCACGCCGCGCTGAGACCGGGGCGCTTCATACTGCAGTCGTCCAGAGCCGGAATTGATCATCAACCATGGGCAATAGCCATGTTCGACCTCATCGTCCATCCCACCGAGGGCAAAGCCGAAGGGATCAGGCAGAAGCTTCCAGGCGCGCAACACGCTGCGCCGACGCCGGCCGGATCGTAATTCCGTTCCTGACCATTGACGACAGACCGCGCGTTTGAAAGGGGCTCCATGAATTCCGAAAAATATACCGACCGCGCGAGGGGCTTTATCCAGTCGGCGCAGTCTCTGGCAACACGGGAGGGTAACCAACAGTTCACGCCTCTCCATGTGCTCAAGGTGTTGCTCGACGACAACGAAGGCTTGGCCGCCGGTCTGATTGATCGGGCGGGTGGAAACTCGCGGGCGATCCTGCACGCGACGGAAGCGGCTTTGGCAAAACTGCCGAAGGTGTCCGGTTCGGGTGCGGGACAAGTTTATATGGCGCCCGACACCGCGCGCCTGTTCACCGCTGCGGAGGAGCTAGCGGAAAAGGCGGGCGACAGTTTCGTCACCGTCGAACGCCTGCTGCAGGCCTTGTCCACGGACAAGAGCAGCGACGCGGCGAAGATCCTGGCGCAAGGCGGCGTCAATGCCCAGGCTCTTGGCACCGCGATCGATTTGCTCCGGAAGGGCCGCACCGCAGACAGCGCGTCAGCCGAGAATGCATATGACGCACTGAAGAAGTACGCCCGCGATCTGACGCAGGCCGCGCGTGACGGCAAACTCGACCCGGTGATCGGTCGCGACGAGGAGATACGTCGCACAATCCAGGTGCTGTCGCGCCGCACCAAGAACAATCCGGTCCTGATCGGTGAACCGGGTGTCGGAAAGACCGCCATCGTCGAGGGGCTCGCCTTGCGGATCGTGAACGGCGATGTTCCCGAGAGCCTGCAAGACAAAAAGCTGCTCGCGCTCGACATGGGCGCGCTGATTGCCGGTGCCAAGTATCGCGGCGAGTTCGAGGAACGATTGAAGGCCGTGCTCTCCGAGGTGACATCCGCGGATGGTGGTATCATCCTCTTTATCGACGAGATGCACACGCTCATCGGTGCTGGCAAGACAGACGGTGCGATGGATGCTTCCAATCTCCTCAAACCCGCGCTGGCTCGCGGCGAGTTGCACTGTGTGGGTGCGACCACGCTCGACGAGTACCGCAAGCATGTCGAGAAGGACGCCGCGCTTGCCCGCCGTTTCCAGCCGGTCTTCGTGTCGCAGCCCACGGTGGAGGACACGATCTCGATCCTGCGCGGCCTCAAGGACAAGTACGAGCAGCATCATGGCGTACGGATTTCGGACGCCGCGCTGGTCGCCGCCGCAACGTTATCCAACCGCTACATCACCGACCGCTTCCTTCCCGACAAGGCCATCGATCTCGTCGACGAAGCTGCCGCACGGCTCAAGATGCAGGTCGACTCCAAGCCGGAGGAACTGGATTCGCTCGACCGCGAAATCGTGCGTCTCAGGATCGAGCAGGAGGCACTCAAGAAGGAAAGCGATGCCGGGTCGAAGAGCCGTCTGAAGACGCTCGACGGGGATCTGGTCGATCTCGAGAAGCGCTCCGCCGACATGACGACGAAATGGCAGGCCGAAAAGAGCAAGCTCTCGGACGCCCAGAAGATGAAAGCGCAACTCGAGCAGCTTCGTACGGAACTGGCGAACGCGCAGCGAAAAGGTGAATACCAGCGGGCAGGCGAGCTGTCTTACAGCACGATTCCCGAACTGGAGAAAAAACTGGCTGCCGTCGAGGCCAGCGAGAGCAGTTCGATCAGCGAGACGGTCACGGCCGACAATATCGCCCAGGTAGTTTCGCGCTGGACCGGCGTTCCCGTCGACAAGATGCTCGAGGGCGAGCGGGAGAAACTCCTCCAGATGGAGGAGATGATCGCCAAACGCGTTGTCGGACAGACACAAGCGGTTCGTGCCGTGTCAACGGCCGTGCGACGGGCCCGCGCGGGATTGCAGGACCCGAACCGGCCGATGGGCTCATTCATGTTCCTTGGCCCGACCGGCGTCGGCAAGACGGAACTGGCCAAGGCCCTTGCGGAATTCCTGTTCGACGATGAGCACGCCATCCTTCGCATCGACATGTCGGAGTTCATGGAGAAGCACTCGGTCGCACGGCTCATCGGTGCGCCTCCGGGCTATGTCGGTTATGACGAGGGCGGCGTGCTCACGGAAGCCGTGCGGCGACGACCCTATCAGGTCGTCTTGTTCGACGAGATCGAGAAGGCGCATCCGGATGTGTTCAACGTGCTGCTGCAGGTGCTGGACGACGGACGCCTGACCGACGGCCAAGGGCGGACAGTGGATTTCCGCAACACGCTCATCATCATGACCTCAAACCTCGGAGCGGAATACCTCGTCAATCAGGTGGAAGGCGAAAAGACGAGTGCCGTTCGCGACAAGGTGATGGAGATGGTCCGCGCGCATTTCCGGCCGGAATTTCTCAACCGCATCGATGCGATCATCTTGTTTCAGCGGCTGCAGAAGAACGACATGGGCCGAATCGTCGACATTCAGTTCGCGCGTCTCCGCAAGCTCCTCGACGATCGCAAAATTACACTGTCGCTCGACGCCAAGGCCCAAGCCTGGCTCGCCGAGAAGGGCTGGGACCCCGCCTATGGCGCCAGGCCATTAAAGCGGGTCATCCAGCGATATGTACAGGATCCGCTGGCCGAAATGCTGCTCGCGGGCGACGTCCGCGACGGCTCGACCATGCAGATCTCGTCGGGGAAAGACGGTCTGACATTCAACGGGAAGACAGTGAAGCCTCCGGATGAGGACGAAGCGATCTGAGCGTCAGGCTTGAGAAAGACATGGAACGAGCAGGTGCAATTCTTGAAGAAGCATCGGATCAAGGAAGGCATGGAGGTCGTCGGGTTTGACGGTGTGCAGATCGGTGTCGTCGATAGCACCGAGGGCGACCGTATCAGGCTGAAGAAAAGCGAAACTGGCGGCGGCCGGCACAGACGACATCACCACTATATCGGCATGGATTTCGTCGACAGCGTCACGGATCACAAGGTGCGGCTCTGCTCTGACGCCGATATCGTCGAACTCTTTGAGGAAGAAAAGTCGGGCCGCCCGGTCAAGTGATTTGGTTGCGCGTGGTCCGCGGTTACGCAGTCGATATGGATTATGGCTCGCGTGACCGCTGCAATGGATTTCAGGGAGAAAGGTATGGCCATGAACAAGATCAACGGCGGTATGGAAGTAATCGGCGCTGACGGAGTGCATGTCGGCACGGTCGATCAGGTCGAAGGTGATCGTATCAGGCTCAGGAAGAGCGACAGTTTCGGGCACCACAAAGGACATCAGCACTATATCGAGCTGGGATTCGTCGCCGGCGTCGAGGGTAACAAGGTGCGCTTGTCCGCCAACGCAGACATTGCGGTGACACTGGAAGAAGAGCCGTCAGGACGTCCTGTCGATCTTGGATAGCCGGGATAGTGCAGCGGGACCGCTGCGGCCGCTGTTGTCTGGGGCAAGACGTTTCGATTTCACAGAGGCGACAACGGGCTCGACGCTGCGCGAGCCCGTTGCGCCCGCAGCGTGGACAATTTGTCCATGCTCGATCGGACAGTTTGTCAGATCCGGTCGGTCAGGTCGGCGTAAGCTCTTGATATCTCGATGCACCCAAATTGGCATGGCGGTTGCTCCGTAGCCGATGAATGGCTCGATAGAGCAAGAGGGAAAGCATCGACGCGATGGAAGAATACGATCTCTACATCAATGTGAAGAAGCCGGCGATCGGGATCTACGTCCGCAAGGGCGCGCAGCTCCCGGACCTCGCGGACAAGGGCGACTGGGTTTTTGACGGGACCTCCGCTCAGGATCTTTTGCCGCCGAGCGTGATCGAAGGTGTCAAGGCCGATGGCCATGCCTTTCGGGACATGGATTGACCGGCCCTCGGCCTGATTGGTCGGAGTGAACATCTCAAGGGATGCCAGCGGCCTTGTGTGTTCGTTATCCCGATCGCCCTGCCGGTGATTTCCGCACGACGCCTCGTTCGAGAAGCTCGTCGATGCCAACGACCGCTGGCCGCGCCGAACGCGCGGGCCGTGTTCAGCCGGACGGGCCAGCCCGGAGCATCAAGTGCGCCGAGCAGGCCGCCAAGGAGTGATTGTGTCAGCTGTCGTCCCACAACCCGTCGTCGCAAGACTGACGCGTGCCGCGATATTTCTCGTCGTCCGGATCAATCCCGGAAAGGACAGCGAGAATGCGGTGCGCGGTCTATGTGCCCTTCTGTCGGCACTCCTGCGAGCCGTCGGATTTCGCGATCCGGAAGCGCGGCTATCATGTGTGATGGCTCTCGGCTCCGATGCCTGGGACCGACTGTTCGGTGATCCGCGGCCCAAGTATCTTCATCCTTTCAGGGAAATCCATGGGGTGCATCACGCAGTCTCCACGCCGGGCGACATCCTTTTTCATATCCGGTCTGTCCGCATGGATCTATGCTTCGAGCTCGCCTCACAGATCATGTCCCGGCTGGGCAAGGCTGTGACGGCGATCGACGAGGTTCATGGGTTCAAATATTTTGACGATCGCGATTTGCTTGGATTTGTCGATGGAACCGAGAACCCGTCCGATCAGGACGCGGTTGACGCGACGACCATCGGACAGGAGGACCCTGCATTCGCCGGCGGAAGCTACGTCATCACCCAGAAGTATCTGCACGATCTGCAGCGCTGGAATGCGATATCAACCTCGGAGCAGGAAAATATCATCGGTCGTCACAAACTGTCGGACATCGAGCAGGACGATGCGGCCAAGGCGCCCTATGCACATAATGTTCTGACGACGGTCGTCGAAGACGGCGAGCAGCTTGAGATCGTGCGCGACAACATGCCTTTCGGTGAGATCGGCAAGGGTGAATTTGGCACGTACTTCATAGGCTATGCGCGCTCGCCCCACCGGATCGAGCAGATGCTAGAGAACATGTTTGTCGGTCGGCCGCCCGGCAACTACGACCGGCTGCTGGATGTCAGCCGCGCCGTTACGGGGGCGCTGTTCTTCGTACCGTCAGCGACATTTCTTGACGACGTTTCGCCTGAAGACAATGACGCCGCGGCAGCCAGCGGGGAAGCGCCGGTTTGCGCTGAGCAGCGTGGAGCAGGCTCGTCAGATACAGCTCGCACATATCCGCCCGTCAACGACGGGTCGCTTGGAATTGGGTCTTTAAAACAAGAAGGCGAACCATGAATAATCTTCACCGCCAACTCGCTCCCATATCCGACGCGGCCTGGGCTCAAATCGAGGAGGAGGCTTCCCGTACCCTGAAGCGGCACCTTGCCGGGCGGCGCGTGGTCGACGTCCCCGAAGCCAAGGGGAGTGGCTTCTCGGCGGTGGGCACTGGCCATGTCAAACAACTTCCGGCTCCAGGCGAGGGAATGATGGCGCAACAGCGCGAGGCGAGGGCGCTCGTCGAACTGCGCGTTCCATTCCAGCTCTCGCGTCGGCAGATCGATGACGTTGAGCGTGGCGCCCTGGACGCCGACTGGACGCCGGTCAAGGATGCTGCCCGCAGAATCGCATTTGCCGAAGACCGCGCGATTTTCGATGGATATGCGGCTGCAGGGATCGAGGGCATTCGCCAGGCCAGCAGCAATGCAGGATGCATTCTTCCGACAAATGCGAAAGCCTATCCCAGTGCCGTCGCGCAAGCGGTCAGTGAACTCAGACTTGCCGGCTGCAATGGGCCATATGCCCTCGTCCTTGGGGCAGAGGCGTACACGGGCGCCAGCGGCGGAAGTGACGAAGGATACCCCGTTTTTCACCACCTCGAACGGATCGTCGACGGCGGCGTTGTCTGGGCGCCTGCCATCAGCGGCGCCTTTGTCCTGACGACGCGAGGAGGTGATTTCGAACTGGATATCGGCCAGGACCTCTCGATCGGCTACCTCAACCACACCGACACAACGGTCGATCTCTATTTCCAGGAGGCTTTTACCTTCCGGGTGCTGACCACTGAAGCTTCGGTGGTACTCGCCGCAGCCGAGAAGCAAATGTTGAAATAACGAGTCCTGCTGGCCATGTCAGGTAGACAAGGAGTTAGCAATCAATGGACAACCTGGCCCGGCGGCTGCCTTCTTGATCTTTCTCACTGTTGCCTTGTGATTCTTCTCTCTCAAGCTGCCCGCCATCCTCATAGTTGAGATCTCAGGGGCGCTGCCCCTCGCGCGCGCCAGGGCACGCTCTCACACCCCTGTAGGCTGGCCGATCGAAGTGATCGAGTTCAGTGCGAGTGGAAAGGCGCCAAAGAAATTTGGACCGAACGCCTATCGGTTCGGAGCTTCCCTCACGCTAAGCGTGGTTCTTCCCAGGCGGGGATGGACGCTGGTCAAGCAGACAAAGAACTACGCATATCTCATACCACCCGAAGATCAGCCAGGCCCCAACTTCCGTATCTCAATAGCAGTTCCACCCGCTTCAGAATGCTTGGCCATCGCGAGTAGGTGTTACGCTCGTGCCGAATCCTGGGCATACCAACTTGGCGAGTGGCCGGCATGGTATCTCCATGAGCGAAACCGCGACCAGCGCCGCTTATGGCGTGACCCGATGACAACAGAGACAGTATCAGAGTTGCATCCAGCCCTCCGGAATCCAGCCTTTCCATCGGTGAGTGGGGTATCTGGGAGATGCACGTCACCGGGGTGGCTGGGCACTTCGTGATCGGACGCGCCCCTCCTACTAGCACTACTTTGGCAGATTGTTGATTTTGCCGCGTTTTATAGGATTCCCGAATCAATTTTTCAATGATTCATGGGTGGTCGGCTCTGGGAGGGCTGACCATGCCCGGATGGGAAGACGAACTCGAACGCTGGCTGATGCCGTTCTTGGACCGGCTGGGTCATAAGACCCGGCAGCGGATGTGTCCTCTGTATGTTGCGGGATTGATCGGTCCGGGCGATCGCAAGAGCGTTCAGCCGATGGCGGAACGCCTTGCCTCGGGCAACTACGACCAGTTGCACCATTTCATTGCGGACGGTGTCTGGGACGCGACGCCGCTGGAGACAGAACTGCTCAACCAGGCGGACCGACTTGTCGGCGGCAGGGATGCGGTGCTGGTTATTGATGACACCTCACTTCCTAAGAAGGGTGAGCGCTCGGTCGGTGTTGCGGCTCAATACGCGTCGGCTCTCGGTAAAACGGCAAATTGCCAAACGCTGGTGTCTTTGACGCTTGCTCGCGGCGAAGTGCCCGTGATGGTCGCGTTACGTCTCTTTCTGCCTGACAGTTGGACAAGCGACATATCTCGTTTGAAGCGCGCTCGCGTGCCAGTCGAACATCGAACGGCACGGTCCAAGCCCGAGATTGCTCTAGCCGAGATTGACCGCGCGATGGCAGCCAACGTGCGCTTTGGATGTGTGCTGGCGGATGCAGGATACGGCCTCAGCGCACCGTTTCGACAAGGGCTAACAGAGCGCGGGCTGACCTGGGCTGTCGGCATCCCTCGGCACCAGAAAGTGTATCCGGTCGATGTGAAGCTCATTTGGCCGATTACCAAAGTCCGCGGAAAACCACGAAAGCACCACGTGCCCGATATCTTATCGATTGCCGCAGAACAAATGCTCGCCAGCGCCAAATGGAAAACCGTGAGTTGGCGTAGCGGGACGAAAGGTCGGCTTAAAGCCCAATTTGCTGCTCTCCGTGTCCGGACCGCCGACGGCTCTCCGCAGCGGATATGGGATAAAGGTCAGCAGCATCTCCCAGGCGACGAAGCCTGGCTCATTGGCGAGCAACGTGCGTCCGGGGAGAAGAAATACTATCTGGCCAACCTTCCGGCGGCGACGGATCTGCGCACGCTGGCCGCCACCATCAAGGCACGGTGGATTTGTGAGCAGGCGCATCAGCAGTTGAAGGAGGAACTTGGACTTGATCACTTCGAAGGGCGATCATGGCAAGGTCTTCATCGCCACGCCTTGATGACAATGATTGCCTACGCCTTCCTGCAACATCGTCGCCTCGCATACGCGGGGCGGAAAAAAAAGAATCAACGGGCCTCCGCCTCAGCCAACCATGCCAGCCGTACGTCACGCCATCGTCGATCTCATCCTTCGGCCGCCGTCTCAGCAGTGCCCATATTGCCGAAAGCAAATCCGTGAAAAACAGCGGCGAAAACACAATCTGCCAAAGTAGTGCTAGCACTACTTTGGCAGATTGTTGATTTTGCCGCGTTTTATAGGATTCCCGAATCAATTTTTCAATGATTCATGGGTGGTCGGCTCTGGGAGGGCTGACCATGCCCGGATGGGAAGACGAACTCGAACGCTGGCTGATGCCGTTCTTGGACCGGCTGGGTCATAAGACCCGGCAGCGGATGTGTCCTCTGTATGTTGCGGGATTGATCGGTCCGGGCGATCGCAAGAGCGTTCAGCCGATGGCGGAACGCCTTGCCTCGGGCAACTACGACCAGTTGCACCATTTCATTGCGGACGGTGTCTGGGACGCGACGCCGCTGGAGACAGAACTGCTCAACCAGGCGGACCGACTTGTCGGCGGCAGGGATGCGGTGCTGGTTATTGATGACACCTCACTTCCTAAGAAGGGTGAGCGCTCGGTCGGTGTTGCGGCTCAATACGCGTCGGCTCTCGGTAAAACGGCAAATTGCCAAACGCTGGTGTCTTTGACGCTTGCTCGCGGCGAAGTGCCCGTGATGGTCGCGTTACGTCTCTTTCTGCCTGACAGTTGGACAAGCGACATATCTCGTTTGAAGCGCGCTCGCGTGCCAGTCGAACATCGAACGGCACGGTCCAAGCCCGAGATTGCTCTAGCCGAGATTGACCGCGCGATGGCAGCCAACGTGCGCTTTGGATGTGTGCTGGCGGATGCAGGATACGGCCTCAGCGCACCGTTTCGACAAGGGCTAACAGAGCGCGGGCTGACCTGGGCTGTCGGCATCCCTCGGCACCAGAAAGTGTATCCGGTCGATGTGAAGCTCATTTGGCCGATTACCAAAGTCCGCGGAAAACCACGAAAGCACCACGTGCCCGATATCTTATCGATTGCCGCAGAACAAATGCTCGCCAGCGCCAAATGGAAAACCGTGAGTTGGCGTAGCGGGACGAAAGGTCGGCTTAAAGCCCAATTTGCTGCTCTCCGTGTCCGGACCGCCGACGGCTCTCCGCAGCGGATATGGGATAAAGGTCAGCAGCATCTCCCAGGCGACGAAGCCTGGCTCATTGGCGAGCAACGTGCGTCCGGGGAGAAGAAATACTATCTGGCCAACCTTCCGGCGGCGACGGATCTGCGCACGCTGGCCGCCACCATCAAGGCACGGTGGATTTGTGAGCAGGCGCATCAGCAGTTGAAGGAGGAACTTGGACTTGATCACTTCGAAGGGCGATCATGGCAAGGTCTTCATCGCCACGCCTTGATGACAATGATTGCCTACGCCTTCCTGCAACATCGTCGCCTCGCATACGCGGGGCGGAAAAAAAAGAATCAACGGGCCTCCGCCTCAGCCAACCATGCCAGCCGTACGTCACGCCATCGTCGATCTCATCCTTCGGCCGCCGTCTCAGCAGTGCCCATATTGCCGAAAGCAAATCCGTGAAAAACAGCGGCGAAAACACAATCTGCCAAAGTAGTGCTAGGCCGTGTACTCATAAACCGGCGGCGAAGTCCGCGTGGCTTCAATACGGACCTCCTTTGCGCAACCGCAGAAAATATCGCGATGGGCCAACAGCCAACGATGTTAGCTCAGTTCAAAAAGGCGCACATCGCCGCCCGCGCGGTCGATGATGATTCCAGTGCATTTAGCCGGCTCTGGGACGTCGACGACGCCTTGTTTTGCCGAAAAGCTTCACGTCACCGACCGTCACTGTTGGTCTCTCCATCTCCTTGCCTAGCAATTGCGACAGCACCCGCCGTGCGTTGGCAGCGCAGTCGATGTCGTCAGGCCTCGCTTCGATGTCCTTGATAAGCGCAACCAGTTGCTCCTTGCTCTGCGCGAGCCGCGCCTCCAATCTCCCGATATCCGCCACCTTGCGACGGAGTGTGTCGATTAGCACAGGATGATCCCACTGCTCGAGATCGGACGGCAGCAGCGAACGAATTTCGTCGAGGCTGAATCCAGCGTTCTGCGCAGTTGTGATCAATTCGAGCATCAGCACCGCCTCCGGAGGATAGGTCCGATAGCCGTTCGGCAGCCGTTCGACCGTCTTCAAAAGCCCGGCGCGCTCATAGAAGCGGATCCGCGAGTTGGTCAGCCCGGTTCGCTTCGCCAGTTCCCCGATATTCACCGCGAACAATCCTCGAAAAAGGGTTGACCTTCAACTTAACTTAAAGGTTATGGTCTGTCCAACTTTCTGCTTGGAGATCCATAATGTCGCTGTTTTCCCCACTGGCGCTGCCTAGTGGCGCCGTGATCCCGAACCGCGTCGCCAAGGCGGCGATGGAAGAGAACATGGCCGATGCCGATCATGCGCCATCGGCCGAACTGATCCGCCTGTACCAGGCCTGGGCCGCGGGCGGGTCGGGCCTGATCATCACCGGCAATGTGATGGTCGATGCGCGCGCGATGACCGGTCCGGCCGGGGTCGTGCTGGAGGACGATCGCTTCCTCGATCGCTTCAAGACGTGGGCGAACACCGCACGCTCGGGCGGCGGCCAGGTCTGGATGCAGATCAATCATCCCGGCCGCCAGATGCCGGCGGGACTCGGACAGGAGACGTTGGCGCCATCCGCGATTCCGCTCGACCTTGGCGCGCAGTCCAAGGTCTTCCCGATGCCGCGTGCGATGACAGCGGCCGACATTGCCGAGGTGGAACGCCGCTTCGTGGCCACCGCAGCCCTCGCGGAACGCGCGGGCTTCACCGGTGTCGAGATCCACGCGGCGCATGGCTATTTGCTGAGCCAGTTCCTGTCGCCGCTCGCGAACCACCGCACGGATCAATGGGGCGGCAATCTGGAGAATCGCGCACGCTTGCTGCTCGATATCGTGCGCGGCGTGCGGGCGACGGTGTCGTCTGGCTTTGCGGTGTCGGTCAAGTTGAACTCGGCCGACTTCCAACGCGGTGGCTTCTCGCCGGAGGATGCTCAGGCCGTGGTTGCGATGCTTGCGCCGCTCGGCGTCGATCTCGTGGAGCTATCGGGCGGCAGCTACGAGGCGCCTGCCATGATAGGCTCGGCGCGCGACGAACGCACACTGGCGCGCGAAGCCTATTTTCTCGAATTCGCGCGCGAGATCGCCGCGGTCGCAACGATGCCGTTGATGGTCACGGGCGGCATCCGGCGCCGTGAAGTGGCGGAAAACGTGATCAAGAGTGGGGTGGCCATGGCAGGAATCGCGACCGCACTCGCGATCGAGCCGAACCTGCCGCACAACTGGCGGCTCGGCAAATCGGACGCTCCAAAGCTCAAGCCGATCACCTGGAAGAACAAGCCGGTCGCGTCTTCGGCGTATATGGCCGCCGTCCGCTACCAGTTAGTCCGCCTTAGCCGAAACCGGCGCAGCGCGCCTAACGTATCGCCGGTCTGGGCGTTGCTTACCTCGCAGATGCAGGCAAAGCGCAGCGCGCGCCAATATCGCCGCTGGGTGACGGAACGAAAGGCGGCGGCTTGATGGCAGATCGCCGGGATCGCAACCAGCGGAGGGAACCGCAATTAATGCTTGAGCTTAAACTGGACTACAACGTTACCATCCCGTCCGCTGGCGGGACGAGCGGCATACCATGGGCCGTCCGCCGGCCTCGCTTATCGACGAAAGTCATCGTTCATGGCTAAAGACCTAACGGAAGTCGAGTTCGCCGGTCACAAGGTCATGGTGCCGAAAGGCGGCTACTATGACCGCTTTCGCTCCAATCCCGAGCTCGACGAGGTGGCATCCAACCGCCGGCAATATCGATTTCTTCCGGCGCATCCCGAAAGTGATGGTTCCGTCGCGGATCGGCCCGACGTGGGCGCCCAACTTCTACTACCGCACCAGCAACGTGCAGGCTTTGATGCTCGCGCCGCTCAAGAAGCTGCGTTCGATGTTGCCGTCGCCGCTTGAGCCGCTGCATGCGCTGCCCGGATACGGACTCGTAGCGCTCACTTTCTTCTCCTACGCGGTCTGTGACAACGATCCTTATAACGAGGTATCGGTCGCCATCGTCATCCGCCGGCCAGGCGCGCGTGGACCACACGTGCTGGAACTGCTCGATTCGATACGGCGGCAGAGCTTCTTCGCGCATGTGCTGGCGTTGCCGGTAGATACCGAGATCGCCCGCGTGCGCGGAGTCTATGGCTATCAACTACCGAAATGGCTGACCGATATAAGGCTTGATGTCTCGTCGAACGGCATCACGGCCAGCATCGCAGCGACCGACGGAAAATCGGACGTGACGTTGACCGCACCACTGCCGACGCTTCGCCGGATAACATCGCAGTCGCGCCTCTCAACTAACACTTCGATCGGGCTGGTGGATGGCGAGTGGCGGCAGACACAGTTTGTTACCAACCCTATCGAACTCGCACAGACGCTGTTTCCGCGCGATGTTAAACTGTCGCGCGCCGGCGGTCCGATCAGCCAGTTGCTGAACGGGTTAGGCGTGGGCACCATCTTGCGGTTCGATGTCGTCAAAGACGCGCAGATGGTCTTGTACCTGCCGCGTTCATTGAACGCTCTGCCCGCGATTTGAAAGCGACATCACCGGATTGGGCCTGTCAACAAAGGAGAAGTCGTCATGGCATTCGTTAAAACAAAGGACGGGACCGACATCTTTTACAAGGATTGGGGGCCAAAGGACGCGCAGCCTATCCATTTCCACCACGGCTGGCCGCTCAGCGCCGACGACTGGGACAACCAGATGCTGTTCTTTCTCAAGCAGGGTTTTCGCGTCGTCGCGCACGACCGGCGCGGCCATGGACGGTCAAGCCAGGTCAGCGAAGGCCACGACATGGACCACTATGCCGCCGATGCGTCGGCGGTCGCCGAGCATCTTGATCTTCGAAACGCCATCCATATCGGCCACTCGACAGGTGGCGGGCAGGTTGCGCGCTATGTTGCGCAGCATGGCCAACCACAAGGGCGCGTCGCCAAGGCGGTGCTGGTCAGCTCAGTGCCACCCCTGATGGTCAAAACCGACGCGAATCCCGAGGGGACGCCAATCGCCGTGTTCGATGGTTTCCGCGCGGCGCTTGCCGCCAACCGCGCTCAGTTCTTCCTCGATGTGCCCGCCGGTCCCTTCTACGGATATAACCGGCCGGGCGCCAAGCCCTCGCAGGGGGTCATCGAGAACTGGTGGCGGCAAGGCATGATGGGAAGCGCGAAGGCTCACTACGAAGGCATCAAGGCGTTCTCGGAAACCGACCAGACCGCGGATTTGAAGGCGATCACCGTCCCGACTCTCGTGATGCAGGGCGACGACGACCAGGTGGTCCCCTATGGTCCCCTACAAGGCGGCAGCGCTCATGCAGGACAAGCTGCTGCAAAACAGCAAATTGATCATTTATCCCGGTTTCTCGCACGGGATGCTCACGGTCAACGCAGATGTGATCAACGCCGATCTTCTCGCGTTCATCCGTGGATGAATGACGCGCGCCGGACTATCTCCGGCGCGCTCCTTTCTTCGGGCTTTTCGAAGGTATTGCAACAATGAGTAGGCGTGTTCTCCATGTCGTCAGCAACGTCGCCTACTATGACGATCGGTCGCACCCGACCGGGTTGTGGCTGTCCGAACTGACGCACGCCTTCGATGTCTTCGCGGAAAAAGGTTACGAACAGAGGATCGTGAGCCCGAAGGGCGGATCGTCTCCGCTCGAACCTCGCGCGCTCAAATGGCCGCTCCTGGACGCCTCGGGAAAGGCGTGGCTGGCGAACAAGAGCCGCATGGCGCTTCTGTCGGCGACGGCGCGGCCTGATGAGATCGACCCAGCGGATTACGATGTGATCTATTTCACCGGCGGTCACGCAGTCATGTGGGATTTTCCGGACAGCGAAGGGCTGCAAGAGATCACTCGCGTCATCTGGGAGCGTGGCGGCATCGTCTCCGCCGTCTGCCACGGCTATTGCGGCCTGCTCAACACAAAACTCTCGGATGGCAAGCTGCTGGTCGCCGGCAAGCGCATCACCGGTTTTTCGTGGCGCGAAGAAGTGCTGGCCGGAGTTGCGAAATACATGCCCTATAATGCTGAGGCCGAGATGAAGCGGCGCGGAGCGCGCTACCACGCGTCCCCGCCGAATTTCGGGCGGGCAACTCGGCAGTCAACGTCAGTCCTGATCTGCTTTGGATTTGCGTGCGCGCCGTCGCTCTTGCGGGCCATCTGCTCAATTCCTTTAGTCAGGAATAACGGAAGTTGCCGTGAACATCTGTTCTCCCGATACCAACAGAAATACCAACAAATCGAACGGCCGGGATCGGATGAGAACAAACGGTGACGATCACCGAGTTATGCAGAAGTGCCTATTTTTCAAGGGTTTGAAGCGCCGCGCGGACGGCTGCGAACGCTTGCGAATGGGAGCGAACAGCCTAGTTGGTGCCCCTGGCCGGAATCGAACCAGCACTCCTTGCGGAACTCGATTTTGAGTCGAGCGCGTCTACCAGTTCCGCCACAGGGGCATTCGCAACGGTCCCGGCCGGGAAGGCCGGGTCGCGAAGCGCGGCGGACTATAGCGGGCGGCCCGTCATGGTCAACCCGCACGGGCGGGATGTCCCGCGCCCCGGCAGCGGAATTTCCGGTGGGTGTGACCCCGAGGACGACGCAAGGCCGTTGCCGTCCGTATGGCGGTCACGGACGAGTTTGCCCGGCGGCGGCAGCCGCTGCCACCGTCCCCAAGCCTGGCCGCGGCTGCGGCAACCTACTTCGAGACGGAGGCGCGAGCGTAACGGTATTGTCCGGTTCGTCGATCTCGATGACGTACATGAACGCAGGCTGCTCAATCCGAGCCTTTTCTTTTCCGATGAGCTGCAGGCGGCGATGACCCAGTGGGGCCTGCGCGTTCCCACGCATCACCGACTGAACGCGATCTGACCGCGGCGGACGGCGGCCGTCACGGTCAACCCGCGCGGATGTGATTGTCCCGCGCCTCGACAGCGGTATTTTCACGCGATACGACCGCAATCGACGACCTTGGAGCAGGGCCCATGACCCTCCCGAACGATGCTCCCCGGAGGACCGACGTGACGATTGCCACCGCCCATCCGTCGCATGCTTCCGCCGCCGGCAATCCGGCGCTGACCTCGGCGCTGGCGATTGCCGTGATCGCGGCGGCGACCCTGGCCGGCGCCTGGTTCTTCCAGCTCGTGCTGGAGATCATGCCCTGTCCGCTCTGCCTCGAGCAGCGCTATGCCTATTACCTCGCGGTGCCGCTCGGCGCCGTGGTGGCGCTCACGGCCGCCCGCGACGCGCCGCGTCCGGTGCTGCTCGCGGGCCTTGTGATCCTCGGCCTCGCCGCGCTCGCCAATGCCGGGCTCGGCACCTATCACGCCGGTGTCGAATGGGGGTTCTGGCCGGGGCCGACCGATTGCACCGGCCCGATGGTGGATTTCGGCAAGGCCGGCTCGCTGCTGGACCAGCTCGACAAGGTCAAGGTGGTGCGCTGCGACGAGGTGCAGTGGCGCTTCCTCGGCATTTCGCTCGCCGGCTACAACGTGCTGATTTCGCTGCTGATGGCCGCGATCGCCGGTTGGGGCGTGATGCGAGCCGCGAAGGCCTGAGTCGAGCCGTATAAGGTTTTCGCGTTATCCGTCATGCCCGCGCAAAGGCTTCGCCTTTGCCGCTGGAGGAGGCCGCGAAGCGGCCCTCTCGAAGCATGGACGGGCACCAGCCGGGCCGTTCATCCTTCGAGACGCGCGGAGCCTGTCATCGGGCCGCGCTTCGCGCGGACCCGGTGGCGCTCCTCAGGATGACGGTTGGTAGAGCTAATCGTCGACGTCGTCCTGCGGCCGGCCGAACAGATGGATGATGCCTGGCGTCGAGATGGTGACGAACAGGAAGCGCGACAGATGATGCGCGCCGACGAAGATCGGGTCGATGTGCAGCGTCAACGCCAGCGCCAGCATCGCGTCCATCGCGCCCGGCGCGAAGGCGACCACGACGTCGGCGAGCCGCACATGGGTGGTGAAGCCGATCACCGCGACGAACACGGCCGAGATCAGGATGGCGATCGCAAACGAGCCGAGCCCGGCATTGACGTGACTGAGCAGCGTCGAGGTCTTCATCCGCGCGAAGCGGGTGCCGATGATGGCGCCGATGCCGACCAGCGCGACGTTGCGGAGCCAGGGCGGCAGCCCGCCATCGACCAGCCCGGAGCCGTGCAGCAGGCTGGAGGCGAGCATCGCGCCGAACATCCAGCTGGCGGGGAATTTGATCCAGCGCAGCAGCAGCGAGACGCCGATCGACAAGGCGACCAGCGCGACGAGGCCGAACGGCGAGGCGACTGAGGTCGGCAATGGCGGCGGCGCTGCATGCGTCACCCCGGTCAGCGCCAGCACCAGCGGCAGCGCCGCGGTCAAGATGATCACGCGCATGGTCTGCACCACCGCGATCGCCGCGACGTCGGCGCCCTTTTCCGCGGCGAGGATCGTGATCTGCGACAGCGCGCCCGGGCTGCCGGCAAGGAAAGCCGAGGTCTGGTCCCAGCCATGGATGCGTTGCAGATAGAGGCTCGAGCCGAAGGTCGAGCAGAACGTCGCCAGCGCCAGCAGGCCGATGGTGAGCGGATAGGAGCTCATGTGCTGCAGCAATTGCTGCGACATCAGCGAGCCGAGGGAGATGCCGAGCAACAGCAGCACCGATTGCGTCAGCACCGCCGGCACCGCGAGCGGCCGTCCGGCCAATGCGGCGATCGCGACCGCGACCATCGCCCCCGAGATCAGGCCGCCCGGCAATTCTGCCCACAGAAACAGCAAGCCGCCGACGGTGCCGATGACGAGGGTCTCGAGCCCGTTCAGGACTTTGCTGCGGTCGGGAATGGCCGTTGCCATCGAAGCGCGGATCAGGGTCACGCCGCCTTATGGCAAATTCGCGTGAACGCGACAAATGCATCTCGCGATTGCAGCATTGCGCCGCGGCTTGCCCGGCGCACAGATTTTCACCCTTCGAAATGGGCCGGGGATTGCGATCAGTATCGCCACAAATTCGTCATGACGGGGCAGAAGCGCGAAGCGCGTCTTCGCGCAGGTGTCCCGGCCATCCACGCCTTTCCCGCGCGCAATCCAACACGTAGGTGCCCGGCACAAGGCCGGGCACCACGGGTTCGTCGAGGGATCGAGCGCAGTTGCGACTGCCCTCCCCGATGGGGAGAGCGAATCGCATCAAGCCTGTCCGGACGTTACTTCGTCGCCGCGGGCGCAGCGGCGGCGCCGTCCGACTTCTCCTTTTTGCACTCGGAGCGGAATTTCTTGCGCTCCTTGCCGTGCAGCCCCTTGGCGTCGGCTTCCTTCGAGCATTCCAGCGACTGGGCGGTGCGCGGCTTCTTCTCGGCCGGCGCCTTGGTCTCGGCCTTCGGAGCGGCGTCCTTGGCGGCGGGCGCGGCCGTTTGCGCGAAAGCTCCGCCCATCAGCAGCAGGGAGGCCAGGGCGGTTGCGGACGCGAGCGTGGAAATCGTCTTCATGGGGCACCTCGTGAGGGAAAGAGGGCCGAAACGTCGCGCGACGATGCTGAACCGTGGATGAACATGCAGCGGTCCCGCCGCCACAATATTTTAACGCACAGGCGCGCTGGCGCGTTGTCGCAAGTCGGGGTTGAGCTAGGATAATGGTCTTACGCCAATGCTCCCCACGGGAAACCAACGGGAAACCAGGGATGACGGGAGACCAGGGATGACCATTCAGACCAGATTGTTGTGCGTGCTTGCGGTGTCGGGCTTTGCAGCCTTTGCGGCGAGCGCGCCGGCGCAGGCCCTGACCGCGCAGGAATGCAGCGCCAAGTACCAGGCGGCCAAGTCGGCCGGCACCCTCGGCGGCCAGAAGTGGAATGATTTCCGCAAGGCGCAGTGCGGCGCCGACGCGACCCCGGCTGCGGCGCCCGCCGCTCCGCCGCCGGCAGCCGCCGCGCCCGCTCCGGCCGCGCCGAAAGAAGCCAAGCAGGCGCCCGCCGCGGCACCGGCGGCGCCGGCAGGACCCGCCGTATTTCCGAACGCCATCGATCCCAAATACGCCAAGGAGTCCGAAGGCAAGGGACGCATGCACACCTGCGTCGACCAGTACAACGCCAATAAGGCCACCGGCGGCAATGGCGGCCTGAAGTGGATCCAGAAGGGCGGCGGCTATTACAGCGAATGCAACAAGCGCCTGAAGGGCGCCTGAGCGAGCCGACCGAGTTTGGCGAGCGGCCGGCGTAAGCCGGCCGCTTTCTGTTTGCACCGGCTCTATTGGCTGCAGCTCTCTCTACGGGTTTTCCGTGAGCAGCTTGTCCGCCGACTGCGCCAGCAATTGCGCGCGCTTGCGCGGGCCGCGCTCGAGAAACAGCAGGCTCTGGCCGAAGATGAAGCAGTAGAACAGGAAGGCCTGCGCATCGGCCTCTTCAGTCGGCAGCCCGGTGGCGCGATAGAGCTGGGCGACATTCTTCAGCCGCGCGGCATCGACGCTCGCGGCGGCGGCGGCAGCGGCCTCATCGGTGCGCGCCCATTGCCGGATCGCGAGCTCGACCGCCATCGCCTCGGTGTTCATGCGCTCCGAATACAGCGTGATGATCGCCTTCAGCCGCTCGCGCGCGCTGGCGCCGTCGAGCGCGGTGTGCTTCTCGATCGATGCGATGCGGCCGTCGCGCCAGCGCGTCAGCATGGCCTCGAGGAGCGCGGCGCGATCCCTGAAGCGGCGGTAGAAGCCGCCCTTGGTGACGCCGAGATTCTTCGCCAGCACCTCGACCCGCACGCCGTCGACGCCGCTATGCGCGAGTTCGGCGAAGCCGGCCGCGACCCAGACGTCGCCTTTGCTTTCAGTCATGCGATCTCCGCGCATCCTAATGCGCGATGGGATCGTCATCGCGCATTAATCGCTTGTTTGTGCATGATCTCCGCGCAAACGCGTTGCGTTTGTCGCGAGGGAAAACAGCTTCGCACTTTTCCGGATCATGCTTTGATACGGTACCGTATTGCTAGCCTGCTTCGTCCCTGATACGCTACCGTATCAAAAATCGAAGGAGGGATCCGATGGAGGGCGAGGCGACCTATCGCGGCACGGTCTATCCCTGGCACTGCGACCATATCGGCCACATGAACGTCATGTGGTATGTCGGCAAGTTCGACGAGGCGAGCTGGAACATGTTCGCGCGGCTCGGCCTGACGCCGAGCTATCTGCGCGAGTCCGGCCGCGGCATGGCCGCCGTGCAGCAGAACATCTCCTACAAGCGCGAGCTGCTCGCCGGCGACCTCGTCGAGGTCAAGAGCCGGCTGGTCGAGTTCCGCGACAAGTCGATCCGTATCCTGCACGAGATGCGCAATGCGGAGACCGGCGAGATCGCAGCGACCTGCGAGATCGCGGCCGTGCATATCGACCGTGCCGCGCGCAGATCGACGCCGTTTGCGCCGGCGATCCGCTACGCGGCGATGCCGCATCTTGTGCCGTCCGAGCCCGCAATCGCGTAACCGCCATGCCCCGCTTCGAGCCAAAGAATCCCGATTACCGTGCGGTCGCGACCGATACATTCGCACGCCAGCGCGCGATGCAGACGCTTGGTATCTCGATCGCGCGGATGGAGCCCGGCGAGGTCGATCTCGCGATGCCCTACGCGCCGGAATTCTGCCAGCAGAACGGCTTCGTGCATGCCGGAATCATCACCGCGGGCCTCGACAATGCCTGCGGCATCGCCGCCTTCACGCTGATGCCCGAAGGCTCCGACATCCTCACCGTGGAGTTCAAGACCAACCTGCTGGCGCCGGCGCGCGGCGAGCGGTTCGTGTTCCGCGGCGTCGTGGTCAAGCCCGGCCGCACGCTGACCGTCTGCGACGGCCGCGCCTATGCGATCCAGGACGGCGCCGAGACGTTGGTCGCGACTATGAGCGGCACGCTGATGGCGCTGGCACGGCGGGAGTCGTAGAAGGCTAACTCTCTCCCCGTCACCCTGAGGTGCGAGCCTTGCGGCGCAAGGCACACACCTCGGGAGGACAGAGCTGGTCGAAGCGCGTGTTGCTTTCGCAGGGACGACGATTGTGGATGCAGGCCGCGCCACACACCCCCTGTCGTCCTGGCGAAAGCCAGGACCCATTACCCCGAATCTCAATTGTTGCGCTGGCTGGGGCCACGATCCCGGTCGTCACCGAATGCGGTGGTTATGGGTCCCTGCTTTCGCATGGACGACAAGCGGGGCTGACGGTCTGAGAAAGTGTGACGGATTTGAGAGCGGCGGCGCCCAAGATCTGCGCACGCATCCAAGACCCGCGCATTGACAAGCTCCTGCCACACCGACCTGATAGGCGGATGTCTCGCGTGAGCTTCCTGCCATGATCGCCAGCCTCAGCCTGATCCTGCTCTGCCAGCTGGTCGGCGAGGTCGCCGTGCGCGCGCTGGCGGTACCGGTGCCGGGCCCGGTGGTTGGCCTCGTGCTGCTGCTGTTGCTGCTGTTGGCGCGCGACCGCTTTCCGGCGCTGGCGCGCGGGCCGCTCGGCGATGACGGCGTCGAGAGCGCGAGCCGCGGCATGCTTGCCAATCTCTCGCTGCTGTTCATTCCGGCCGGCGTCGGCGTGGTGCAGAAGCTCGATCTGCTCGCCGAGCACGGTATCGCGGTCCTGGTGATTCTCGCGGTGTCCGTCATCGTCACCCTGCTGGCGACGGTTGCGACCTTCGTTGCGGCGAGCAGCCTGCTTTCGAGCGAGGAGGGGAGGCCGTGAACGACAATTCGTTCTCGCTCTGGGTCTATCTCTCGCAGTCGCCGCTGCTCTGGCTGACGGTGACGCTGTTGACCTATGCGGCGGCCGACGCGGTGTCGCTGAAGACGAGGCGGCACCCGCTCGCCAATCCCGTGCTGCATTCGGTGTGGATCATCGGCGTATTCCTGCTGCTGACCGGGACCTCCTACACCACCTATTTTGCCGGTGCGCAGTTCGTGCACTTCCTGCTCGGGCCGGCGACGGTGGCGCTCGCGGTGCCGCTCTACGAGAATCGCCGGCGGGTCGCGGCGGCGATCCTGCCGATGCTGGTTGCGCTCGCGATCGGCTCGCTGACGGCGATCGTCTCGGTGGTGCTGCTGGCGCAGGCGTTCGGGCTGCCGCGCGACGTCATCCTGTCGCTGGCGCCGAAATCGGTCACCGCCGGCATCGCGATGGGCATCAGCGAATCCCTGCATGCCGATCCCTCGCTGACCGCGGTGTCGGTGATCCTCACCGGCATCATGGGGGCGATCATCGTCACGCCCCTGATGAACTTCACCGGCATCACGGACTTCCGTGCCCGTGGCTTTGCGGCGGGCATCGCCGCCCATGGCATCGGCACCGCGCGCGCCTTCCAGGTCGACGAGGTCGCCGGCGTCTTCGCCGGGATCGCGATGAGCCTGAATGCGCTGGTCACCTCGCTGCTGGTGCCGCTGGCTGTGACATATCTGCTGCGCTGAGCGTGATCCGGAAAAGTGGGAACCGGTTTTCCCTCGCGACAAACGCAACGCGTTTGCGTGGAGATCATGCTGATATAGAGAGTTCGGCTGCAGGGCAGTTTTGTGCTATTGGTATGGCGTTGAGCAGCAAATCCTTCTAGGGTCGCCGGCTCAAACGCGAGTCTGTTCCCCTTGGTCTTCTCCGCAACTCAAAGCGTGCTTGGGCTGGCATCGGGCATGCTGGTCGGTTTTTCGCTGGGCCTGGTCGGCGGCGGCGGCTCGATCCTTGCCGTGCCGTTGATGGTCTACGTGGTCGGCGTGCCGGAGCCGCATGTCGCGATCGGCACCTCGGCGATCGCGGTCGCCGCCAACGCCGCGGTCAATCTCTCCAACCACGCCCGCGGCGGCACCGTGATCTGGTCCTGCGCGCTGGTGTTCGCGCTGTCGGGCATGCTGGGCGCATTCGGCGGCTCCATCCTCGGCAAGATGCTGGAGGGGCAGAAGCTGCTCGCGCTGTTCTCGCTGGTGATGCTGGTCATCGCGGGCCTGATGCTGAAGAACCGCGCGCGGGTCGGGCTGACCGACGTCAAGATCTCGATGTCCAACATGCCCGCGATCATCGGCCTCGGACTTGCCACCGGAACCATGTCCGGCTTCTTCGGCATCGGCGGCGGCTTTTTGATCGTGCCGGCCCTGATGCTGGCGACCGGGATGCCGATCATGAACGCGGTCAGTTCCTCGCTGGTTGCCGTCACCGCCTTCGGCATGACCACGGCCCTGAGCTATGCGTGGTCCGGGCTGGTGTCGTGGGGCCTGGCGGGGCTATTCGTCGCCGGCGGCATCGCGGGCGGCCTGCTCGGCACAAGCAGCGCCCGCCACCTGTCGGAACGGCGCGGCGCGCTTAATATCGTGTTTGCGACTGTGATTATCGTGGTGGCGATCTATATGCTGCTGCGTACCATCAATGTGTCCTGAACGTAGAAGGGCGAAGAGCTCTTGCGAAAGCCAGCCATGAACCAAATGACGAAATCGCCCCTGATCAACGCCGGTGCCACCCGCCGCGGCGCGCTCGGCCTGATCGGTGCCGGCATCGCGCTCATGGCCGCGGGCGCCGCGCGCGCCGAGGACGACAATGTCCTGACCGAGGAGCAGGTGCTGCGCGATCCGGATATTCCGGTGATAGGCAACCCCAAGGGCGACATCACCATCGTCGAATGGTTCGATTACAACTGCCCCTATTGCCGCAAGCTCGCGCCGGAGCTGCGCCAGGTGGTGCAGGACGACGGCAAGGTCCGCCTCGTGCTGAAGGATTGGCCGATCCTCGGGCCGGTCTCCAAGGTCGCGGCGCGGATGGCGCTGGCGGCGAAGTACCAGAACAAGTTCGACGTCGCGCATGAGGCGATGATCTCGGTCAATTCGCGCATCACCGAGCCGCGCATCGCCGAGTTGCTCTCGGGCGCCGGCCTCGACATGGACCGCCTGAAGAAGGATCACGACGCCAACGCCAAGGCGATCGATGCGATCCTTTCCCGCAACAACGAGCAGGCGCTGGCGTTCGGCTTCAACGGCACGCCGTCATTCATCGTCGGCAAGTACCGCGTACCGGGCGTGCTCAGCATGGATCAGTTCGAGCAGGTGATCGCCGACGCCCGCAAGGCCAATATGGGCCGCAAGACCGAGCAGAATTGATCGCGCTTCCTGTGACGAAAATGGCCTCTCCGGCGCTGGAGAGGCCATCTGCTTTTATGTCGGCTTGAAAACATTCGTTACTTCGCCGCGATCTTGTCCCACTGCTCGCGGGTGCGCGTCTTCAGCAGGTTCCAGTCACGCGCTGCGACGTCCCAATTGACGATGGTGCGCGTGTCCTGCGCCACCTCGCCATTGGCGACGCTCGATGTCCGCATGGAATCGTAGACGTAGACGCCGCATGTCAGCAGCAGCGCGCCCAAAATCATGCCGAAAAAGGTCCGCATCGCTCAATCCCTCCGGTGTCGGAAGCATAACGTTGCGGGGCTCGCTGTGGTTCCGGCGATCGATCAACTGCGCGCGAACGCCCGCATCACGTAATCGATGAACACGCGCACGCGCGGCGAGAGCTGGCGGTTGCGCGGATAGAGCAGGTTTACCGGCACCGATGGCGGCGGGCATTGCTGCAGCACCGCGACCAGCGTTCCGTTTGCCAGATCGGTTTCGGCATGGAAGCGCGGCACCTGCACGAGGCCGAGGCCGAGCTTGGCGCTCGCCAGGTAACTCTCGGGGCCGGTCACCGACATCGGCGCCGGCAGCGGAAATTGCTTCAGCGCGCCGTCGATCACGAACTCCATCGGCCGCAGGCGTCCGGTGGTCAGCGAGCGGATGCCGATCATGCGATGGCCATCGAGTGCGAACGGGTCGACCGGTGTGCCGAAACGCGCAAGGTAATCCGGCGTCGCGCAGGTCAACCGCTCCAGCATCGTGACCTGCCGCGCGATCATGTCGCTGTCGGGCAGCTTGCCGAAGCGCAGCACGCAGTCGACGCCTTCGCGGATCAGATCGACCCAGCGGTCGCTCTCGCTCATGTTGATCTCGATATCAGGATATTCGGCGAGGAAGCCCGGCAGGTTCGGCAGCAGGAAGTGCCGCGCCAGCGTGCCCTGCACGTCGAGCCGCAGCAGCCCCTTCGGCCGCGCGCCGCCGAACGCGCCCTCGGCGTCTTCGAGATCCGCGATCAGCGACAGGCAGCGGCGGTAGTGCGCCTCGCCATCGAGCGTCGGGCGCACCGTGCGCGTGGTGCGCTCGAGCAGCCGCACGCCGAGCCGCGCCTCCAGCCCCTTCACCGCGTCCGTCACCGTCGAGCGCGGCAGCCCCAGATCCTCGGCGGCGAGCGAAAAGCTGCGCCGCTCGACCACCCGGGTGAACACGCGCATCGCGTCGAAACGGTCCATCTATTGTCCGGAAATAACGAATAGTGATGTCGGATGATGCATGATTATCCGGAAGACGCCAAGACATAGTGTCCTCCCATCGAACGCGGCGCGGCCGCACAACCTGATGGGAGACTGAAAATGACCAACCAAACCAACAAGGTAGCTCTGGTGACGGGTGCCTCGCGCGGGATCGGCGCGGCGGTGGCCGAACGCCTCGCCAAGGACGGCTTCACCGTCGTCATCAACTACTCCGGCGACGCCAAGTCCGCCCAGGCGGTGGCCGACAGGATCGAGGCCGCCGGCGGCCGGGCACCGACCGCGAAGGCCGATGTCAGCGATGCCCACGCGGTGCGCGGCATGTTCGACGCGGCGGAAGCCGCCTTCGGCGGCGTCGACGTGCTGGTCAACAATGCCGGCATCATGAAGCTCGGCAAGATCGCCGACAGCGACGATGCCGCGTTCGACCAGCAGGTCGCGGTCAATTTGAAGGGCAGCTTCAACACCATGCGCGAGGCGGCGCGCCGCCTGCGCAACGGCGGACGCATCGTCAACTTCTCAACCAGCGTCGTCGGCACCAAGCTCGAGACCTACGGCATCTATGTCGCGACCAAGGCCGCGATCGAGTCGTTGACCGCGATCCTGTCCAAGGAGTTGCGCGGCCGCGGCATCACGGTGAATGCGGTCGCGCCCGGGCCGACCGCGACCGACCTGTTCCTGCACGGCAAGTCGGACGAATTGATCGACCGCTTCGCCAAGATGGTGCCGCTGGAGCGGCTCGGCACGCCCGATGACATCGCCAATGTCGTGTCGTTCCTCGCCGGCCCCGACGGCTCCTGGATCAACGGCCAGGCGCTCCGCGCCAATGGCGGCCTGGTCTGACACCCGCACATCTCCAACCCAACTCGCATTCAACCGACTTCACAAGGATACGTGTCATGAAACAGGTCATCGTCATCACCGGCGCTTCGAGCGGCTTCGGCCGCCTCACCGCCAACGCGCTCGCCAAGGCCGGCCACACCGTCTACGCCTCGATGCGCCACACCACCGGCCGCAACGCCTCCGCGGTCGCCGATATCGAGGAGTTCGCGCGCGACAACAAGGTCGACCTGCGCGCGCTCGAGCTCGATGTCGGCTCGCAGGCGTCGGTCGATGCGGCGATTGCGCAGATCGTCGCCGAGGAAGGCCGCCTCGACGTCGTGATGCACAATGCCGGCCACATGGTGTTCGGCCCGGCGGAGGCGTTCACGCCCGAGCAGCTTGCCGAGCTCTACGACGTCAACGTGCTGTCGACACAGCGCGTCAATCGCGCGGCGCTGCCGCAACTGCGCAAGCAGGGCAGGGGACTCGTGGTCTGGGTGTCGAGCAGCTCTTCGGCCGGCGGCACGCCGCCCTATCTCGCGCCGTATTTCGCGGCCAAGGCCGGCATGGATGCGATGGCCGTGATCTATGCCCGGGAGCTTACGCGCTGGGGCATCGAGACCTCGATCATCGTGCCCGGCGCCTTCACCGGCGGCACCAACCACTTTGCGCATTCCGGCCGTCCCGCCGACGAGGCCCGCGTCGCCGAATATGAGGCTGGTCCCTATGCCGGCTTCGGCGAGGAGATCATGAAGGCGTTCGCGGCGATCGTGCCCGAGGATGCCGACGCCTCGTCGGTCGCCGACGCGATCGTCAAGGTCGTCGATACGCCGTTCGGCAAGCGGCCGTTCCGCGTCCACATCGATCCGACGCAAGATGGCGCCGAAGTCGCATTCGGCGTGATCGACCGCGTCCGCAACGAGATGCTGCACCGGGTCGGCTTCTCCGACCTGCTCAAGCCGCGAGTGAACGGGTAATCTTCTCCCCGCAACGTCATTGCGAGGAGCGACAGCGACGAAGCAATCCATCTGCCCGCGTGCTCGGTGACAATGGATGGCTTCGCTTGGCTCGCAATGACGGGATACGATCCCTCAGGTGCTGTCGGCTCGCTCACCATTCATCCACTGCATGATCTCCGCATTGATCTCGCGCGGATAGGTGTGGCTGAGATCGTCGATCTCGCGATAGGTCACCCTCGCGCCGGCGGCCGACAGCAGGCCTTGGGTCTGCCGCGCGGTCTGCACCGGGAACATCCAGTCGAGCCGGCCGTGGGTGATGAAGATCGGCAAGCCGCGCAGCCGCTCCGCGTCGGCGATTTCCGCCATCAGCGGATGGAAGGTCGCGGCAACGGGCGCCAGATGCGTGAAGCGCGAGGCGCCGTCGAGCCCGCTCACATAGCTGAAGGTGCCGCCGTCGCTCATGCCGGTGAGCAGCGTGCGCGTCTCGTCGATCGTCCAGTGCGCGCGCACCTGGTCGATGATGCGGTTCAGGTTCGGCGTGTCGGTGTCCTCGCCCATCAGCGCCCAGGTCTGGCCGGTCGCGGTCGGCGCCACCAGGATGGCGCCGCGGCTGCGCGCATCGCGCAGCCAGCTCCACAGGAAGCCGCGGCCATTGCCGCTGCCGCCATGCAGCGCCATCACCAGCGGCCAGGCGCGGTCGGGCGTGTAATACTCCGGCACGTACATCGAGAAGCCGCCGCGGCTGCCCGGCTCGTTGCGCTCGTGGAAGATGCCGGTGTCGGCGTTGGGCTTGGCCGCGAGCTTCGCCTGCAGCTCGGTATCCTCGCGCAGATCGGGCGCGATGAAGAAGCCGCTGACCGGCGGCAACTCGGTCAAGGGATAGAGCGCCTCCTGCGCCCGCGGCAGATAGCGCAGCGCGCGGAATACGTTGACCAGATCGCCTTCGCCGTTCTGCACGGCGCGCAGCCCTGCGTAGCCGGCGAGCGCTGGTTCGATCGCGGCTTCCAGCGCGGTCTTGATGTGCGCGAATTTCTCCGGCCAGTCGGCGAGCCGCGGCCGCACCGCCTGCAAGGCCTCCTCCGGCTCGCCCGCAATCTGCATCACGCGATCGAAGTCCGGCGGATTGAGGTTGCGCGCGACGAAGGACAGCGATTCCAGCGTCTGCAACAGCGGCGGCAGCACGGCCACGATGTCGTCAACCACCGCCTCGCTCATCGCCGCTGCCTCTTCCCTTTGCCTCAATGAAGCCGCGGCGCCTTCAACAGCTTTATGCGGTCGATCGAGGTCAGCGTGACGTCGAAGGTGACGCCCTCGTGATAGATGGTCAGCGGCACGTCGACGCCGGCCGCGCCGAGCGACCAGAGCTTGCGGTAGAAGCCGGCCTGGCTCGTCACCTTGTCGCCGTCGACCGCGAGGATCACGTCGCCGGTCTTCAGTTCGGCGCGCGCCGCCGGTCCCTTGCTGGCGACGCCGACCACCACGAGGCGGTTGTCGATCTCGGTCGTGAACATGCCGAGCCACGGCCGCGCCGGCTTGTCGACCCGGCCGAACTTGCGCAAATCGTCCAGCACCGGATTGAGCAGATCGATCGGCACGATCATGTTGACATGCTCGGCGTGGCCCGAGCGCTCGCGTTCGAGCTGCAGCGAGCCGATGCCGATCAGCTCGCCGGCATTGTTGATCAGCCCGGTGCCGCCCCAGTTCGGATGCGACGGAGAAGTGAAGATCGCCTCGTCCAGCAGATACTCCCAGTAGCCGGCGAATTCCTGCTTCGCCGCGATCTGGCTTGCGACCGAGCGCGTGCGGCCGCCGGCGCCGCCGAGCACCACATTGTCGCCGACCTGCGTCGCCGCGGACGAGCCGATCCGCAGCGGCTCGAGATCGACCCGGCCGAGCGCCTGCACCAGGCCGAAGCCGGATTCGAAATCGAAGCCGAGCGCGTGGCCCTCGACCGCGCGGCCGTCGCCGAGATGCAGCCACACCGTGGCGGCTTCAGTGATCAGATAGCCGATCGTCAGCACCAGCCCGTCGTCGATCAGGACGCCATTGCCGGCGCGCTCGGTGCCGAGCGTCTCGGCGCTGAAAGCATCCGGCGGAATGATCGAGTGCAGCCCGACCACACTCATCAGCGCGCGATCGAGATCGTAGCGGTAATCTTCGGGGCGAGGCTGAAAGGCCGCGGGCACTTTCCATTCGGTCGTGGAGGGCATCAAGGGATCTCCTGGCGTGCAGGGCGCTGGAACCTCAAGGTAGACCGAGGTTCTGCCGGCAGGGAAGATGGAATGATATACCTTGCAGGGCAGCCTGCACAGCTCATGTGGCGTGCAGACCTGCCCCTCGCAAGATAATTGAACCTATTCGGTTTTTGCCGCACGCGCCGGCATGATGCGGAAGGCACGGTTGTCCTTGATCCACGCGGCGCGCTCGTCGCGCAGCATGGTGCGGCGAACCTTTCCGGAATCGTCGCGCGGCGCGGTGCCGACGCGCTCGAAACTTTCCGGATGCTTGTAGCGGCTGAGCCGGTCCTTCAGGAAATCGCCCATGCCGTCGGCGATCGCTTGCGCATCGGCGCTGTCGGCGAGCTCGAGGATTGCATGCACGCGCTGGCCGAATTCCGGATCGGGCAGTCCGACCACGACGCAGGAGCGCACCTCGGGATGCTCGCTGACCGCGGCCTCGACCTCGGCCGGATAGATGTTGGCGCCGCCGCGCAGAACCATGTCGGCGAGCCGGTCGCCGAGATAGAGATAGCCTTCTTCATCGAGTCGGCCGATGTCGCCGAGCGACTCCCAGCCATCCGGCCGCCGCTTCGGCGTTGCGCCGAGATAGTGATAGGTCGAGCCGGCGCCGTCATTGGGCAGGAAATAGATTTCGCCGGTCTCGCCGGGCGCGACGTCGTTGCCGTCCTCGCCGATGATGCGCAGTTTCGCGGTCTCGCCGATCTTGCCGACCGAGCCCTTGTGCGCCATCCATTCGGTGCCTGAGATTACGCAGGCGCCCTGCCGCTCGGTGCCGCCATAGAGCTCCCAGATCCGCTCGGGGCCGAGCCATTCGATCCATTTCTCCTTCAGCCAGGGCGGCATCGGCGCTGCCATGTGAAACACGATTTTCAGGCTGGAGACGTCGTAGCGGCTGCGCACCTCCTCGGGCAGCGCCCAGATCCGGTGCATCATGGTCGGCACGAAGTTCACCCATTGCACGCGCTCGCGCTCGATCAGCCGCAGCGTCTCCTCGGCGTCGAACTTCACCATGCCGGTGACCCTTCCGCCCCCGAACAGCGCAAAGTGCGAGAGGATGAATGGCGCATTGTGATAGAGCGGCCCCGGATTGAGCAGCGAGGTGTCGCGCGCAATGCCAAGCGTCGCCTCGGCCGTGGTCTCGATCACCGCGGGGTTGTGATCGAGGATCACCTTCGGCCGCCCGGTCGAGCCGCCGCTCGTCATCGCCTTCCAGTAGCGCGCGACCGGCGCATCGAGCGGCTCCTCGGAGAATCCGTCCGGCACGAAATTCACCGGCAGCGAATTCGGCGCATTCCAGTCGGCCTCGCCGCCGACCACCAGCGACGGTTTCAGAATCTCGAGCACGGCAGCGGCCTCGCCGCGCGGCAGCCGCCATGACAGCGAGGTCGGCGTCGCGCCGCACTTCCACACCGCGAAGGTCGTCTCGAAGAACGCGTTGCTGTTGGGCAGCCCGATCGCGACGAAGTCGCCGGGCTTGACGCCCTTGGCGGCGAAGGCGCGCGCCCGTGCATTGGCGCGGCGCTCGAGCTCGAGCCAGGTCAGCGCATCCGCGCCATGACTGATGGCGATCGCATCCGTGGGCTTGCGTTCGGCATACCAGCGCGGCACGTCGGCGAGGGGGATCAGCATGGTCGTTTCCGTCGGAAAAGGCGGCTTGAAGCGCTCTTGTTGAAGGGATGTGGTCAAGACCACGGCCGCCACTTCACCAACAGTGCGGTCTCCGTGTCAAGCCGATGGCTGCCGACGCGGCCGGTATCCCGCTGATGGAATTGCAGAATCCCTGTTCGCTAAAAGCCCCGTCAAGATTCCGGTAAAGTTCAAGCGATCGCGCTAAGCCAGGCTTTACGGGGGGCCGTCATTGTGGCCGTTGCGGTTCTGTGCCGGGCGCGTCGAGCGACGTGCACGGCGTGCAATGTCTTTCAATGACCAATGGCTTCAAGGACGGCGACGATGGCGAGCAATGGAGCACGGACCAAGGTCAGTCGCGAGCCGCGGCGCCAGCTCAACAATCGTGCGGCCTGGATCACGGTCGACAACGGCGCGACCGAGAGCGAATGCGCCGTGGTCGACATTTCGCCGGGCGGCGCCAAGATCACCACCGAGGTCGAGTTCGAGGTGAATGACCGCCTCGCGCTGACGCTACTCGCTGATCATGCCAAGCGCTATCCGTGCGAGGTGGTCTGGCGTCGCGGCAAGACCTACGGGCTCAAATTCGTGACGGCCGAAGCCGAGCCGGTTGAACCGGCCGCGGAGCCGGCCGGCGCGACCTAGCGCGGCGTTCATCAATCAATGATCGAATGGACGTTCGGCGCAGGCCATCGCCGATCACATCGGCCGCGCGTTCAATTGTTCACGCAGGACTTCCCGCGCAAGCGTCGCTCGCGTCATCGCCGCTGCGGATTGTCGGCATTGCCGGTGGTGGTGCCCGTCGGGCCTCCCGGAAGCGCCGGTGCGGCGCTGCCGCCGCCGGTGCCCGAAGACGGTGCGACGCGCTGGCCGGACTGGGTCGGGAGCGCAGTGCCGCCGACGCCGTTCGACGGTGCGGCGCGGTCGCCAGGCCTCGGCGGCAGCGGGGTGCCGCCGGTGTTCTGCGCGAGAAGCGGGGCCGGTGCGAGGATGAGGCCGGCGGCGACGACGATGGCAAATTTGGTCTTGAACATGTGCTGGTCCGAGATGGCGCGGTGAGGCTTGAGCGACAGGCACAGCCGCGACGGAGACGAGAGATCCGCCAAGCCCGCGAGATTGCGATACCAACATAACGTCAGCCGCATTTGATGCGTTCCCGGACGCCTCGCCAGGGCGAAGCAAATATCCGTGTAATGAACGGTCTCCACCGATCGCGGCGACGCCTCGCCGGTGTTGCGGATCTTTCGACATGAAGTTTGGACATTCATGTCGCGAGAATGCGGATGTGTGACTCACAGACCTCGCCACACACTCAATGTCGTCCTGGCGAAAGCCGGACCCATTACCCCAAATCTCAATTGTTGCGCGATGCTGGGGCCACGATCCCGTCCAGGATCAAGTGCGGTGGTTATAGGTCCTGGCTTTCGCCAGGACGACGAACGGATAGTGCCGTGTGCCCGTCCCACGGGTTGACGCAAACACAGTCGAGCCCGGCAATGACGACTGGTTGGCCAGGCGCCGTCGCCCTAGCGTTCCGTCAGCTTCAGCTCGATGCGGCGGTTGCGCTTGTAGGCCTCTTCGGTCTGCGCGGTGTCGAGCGGCTGGAATTCGGCAAAGCCGGCGGCGACCAGGCGCTGCGCCGGCACGCCGAGCGAGACCAGGTACTGCACCACCGAGATCGCGCGCGCCGAGGACAGCTCCCAGTTGGACTTGAACAGCGGGCTGTTGATCGGCCGCACGTCGGTGTGGCCGTCGACGCGCAGCACCCAGGCGATCTCGGGCGGAATCTGCTTGTCGAGATCGATCAGCGCGCTCGCGACCGTTTCGAGTTCGGTCTTGCCCTCGGGCAGCAGCGTCGCCTGGCCGGTGTCGAAGAACACTTCCGACTGGAACACGAAGCGGTCGCCGACGACGCGGATATCGGGACGGTTGCCGAGGATCGCACGCAGCCGGCCGAAGAATTCCGAGCGGTATTTCGACAGTTCCTGCACCCGCTGCGCCAGCGCGACATTGAGGCGCTGGCCGAGATCGGCGATGCGGTTCTGCGATTCCTTGTCGCGTTTCTCGGAGGCGTCGAGCGCCTCCTCGAGCGCGGCGAGCTGGCGGCGCAGCGCGCTGATCTGCTGGTTCAGCAGCTCGATCTGCGCAAGTGCGCGCGACGATACGGCCTTCTCGGACTCCAGCGCCTTGTTGAGTTCGTTGGCGCGGCCCTGCGCGTCGCTGCCGGAACTCGCGAGCCCCTCATAGAGTCCCTTCATGCGGTCACGCTCGCCTTCGGCGGAAGCGAGCCCGGCGCGCAGCTGCGCTACCTGGTCGTCGAGCGTCAGCTTGGAGAGCTTCTCCAGCGATAGCAGGTCGTTGAGCTGAGCGATCTTGGCGGTGAGCTGTTCCAGCGCCTTGTCCTTGCCGGTGACCTCCTGCGACAGGAAGAACTGCACGACGAGGAACACCGACAGCAGGAACACGATCGACAGCACCAGCGTCGACAATGCGTCGACAAAGCCGGGCCAGTAGTTGAAGCCGGATTCGCTGCGGCGCGAGCGGGCGAGGGCCATGGGTGTCTCCTTGGGCTTGCTCCCCGGCTAGCTTTTCTCGGGCTGGCGGGCGAGGCGTTCGAGCAGCCGCTTGATCTCGCGGTTCTGCTCGCCCTGGCCGTCGGCCCATTCCCGGATCATCTGCTGCTCGGTGCGCATATGCGCAACCAGTCCCTGGATCGCCTCGGCAAGATTGGCCATCGCGGCCGTGGTGCTGCGGCCGCCGCCGCCTTCCTCGAGCGCGGTGCGGAGCCGATCGATCGCGCCCTGCATGTCGCCGGAGTCGCCGGCTTCATCGCCGGAAATGCCGCGCACGGTGCCGGCGAGCCAGTCCTCGAGGTCGGTGTAGAAGCGGTTCTGGGCCTGGCTCGACTGCAGGTCGAGGAAGCCGAGGATCAGCGAGCCGGCGAGGCCGAACAGCGAGGACGAGAACGAGATGCCCATGCCGCCGAGCGGCGCGGCGAGGCCCTCCTTCAGCGTATCGAACAGCGCGCCGGAGTCGCCGCCGACCTTGAGCCCGTCGATCACCTTGCCGACCGAGCCCACCGTCTCGATCAGGCCCCAGAAGGTGCCGAGCAGGCCGAGGAACACCAACAGGCCGGTCATGTAGCGCGAGATGTCGCGGGCTTCATCGAGGCGGGTTGCGATCGAATCGAGCAGATGTCGCATGGTCTGCTGCGAGATCGACATCCGCCCCGAGCGTTCGCCGCCGAGGATCGCGGCCATCGGGGCAAGCAGCGTCGGGCGGCGCTCGATCGCAAGGCCGGGATCGGCGATGCGGAAATTGTTGACCCAGGCGACCTCGGGATAGAGCCGGATCACCTGGCGGAACGCCAGGATGATGCCGATCAGCAGCACCGCCCCGATCAGGGCGTTCAGCCCCGGATTGGCAAAGAAGGCGGTGACGATCTGCTTGTACAGCACGACCCCGACCAGGCCGCAGAGCACCAGGAACACCAGCATCCGCACCAGGAAGATACGAGGCGAGGACAGCTTGCTCAATTCGATCTCCATGTCGGAGCGGGAAGGAGGCATTGCCGGGTCATCCGTTCGCGAGGCCGCATCTGCGAGCAATATGGCACAGCGGCGGAGTGAGGAAAGCCGATTCCAGGGGCAGCAAACAGGACCTTGAGTTGGAATCTCGTGGGCCGTTGCCGCTTTGCACGGCTTTCCGACCGCTCGGCGCATCACCATCCGCTGAACTGCACACCCCACCCGCAGACCGCGAAATGAGGTCGGCTTGCACGCGTCGTTCGGTGAGGCGAACGCGACGATGGTGATTCGGTCCGATGGTCTCGGTGTTGCGAGGTGCGGCATTCCGCGCAGGCAAAATGGCGGGGTTCCCGCTCACGCAGACCTTAATGCATTCCCACAGCCTGCGATGGAACCCGCTCACAATGCGGTGACAAGACAAAAGATGCCGCGAAATCAGAGTGATAGCATTCTGTGACATTGAGCCGCCCAAAAACGCATTGCGTCGCAGCAAGCAGATTTTATTTTCATCGCAGCAACGCGAGCGGTGTCGCCGTGACACCGCCGTTCGTTTGTTCAAACCTTTCAGGGGCGATTATCTCAATGTCTGGACTTCGCGCGCAATCGGCATGCATTGCTCTGATGCTGGCCGTGACGGCGCCACTGCTTGCAGGCTGCGACGAGCCGAACACCGCAACCGCCGCCGTGCAAGCACCCGAGCCGGACGTCAGTGTCGTCACCGTGAAGCCGCAGGCGCGCGCGATGCTGCGCGAGCTGCCGGGCCGCATCGCGCCGACCCGTGTTTCCGAGGTACGCCCGCGCGTCTCGGGCATCGTGGTCAACCGCATGTTCCATCAGGGCAGCGAGGTGAAGGTCGGCGATCCCCTGTACCAGATCGATCCGCGCCCGTTCGAAGTCGAATTGCAGTCGACCGAGGCGGCGCTGGCGCGCGCCAAGGCCGTGCTCGAACAGGCCGCGCTGCAGGCCCGCCGTATCGCCACCTTGACCAGCCAGCGCGCGGCGCCGGAAGCCGAGAACGAAAAGGCGATCGCGACGCTGAAGCAGGCCGAAGCCGATGTGCAGGGACGCGAGGCCGAAGTTGCGCGCGCCAAGCTCAATCTGGATTATGCGACGATCCGCGCGCCGATCGACGGCACCATCGGCGCGGCGCTGGTCAGCGAGGGCGCGCTCGTCGTGCAGAACGACGCCGCGAGCCTTGCGACCATCCAGCAGCTCGATCCGATCTACGCCGACTTCCAGCAGTCGGTGACCGAGATGAACCAGCTCCGCCGTGCCTTCGAGAGCGGCGATCTCGACCGCATCGCGCCCGACGCGATGAAGGTGCGCCTCGTGCTCGACGACGGCTCGATCTACCCGCTGCCGGGCAAGCTGCTGTTCTCCGACGCCAAGGTCGACGCCTATACCGGGCAGGTGACGTTGCGCGGCGAGTTCCCGAACCCGCATCGCATCCTGCTGCCGGGCATGTATGTGCGCGTGCTGATCGAGCAGGGCATCGACAGCGATGCGATTGCCGTGCCGCAGCAGGCGATCCAGCGCAATGGCGGCGGCGGCAGCGAGGTGTTCGTCGTCAAGGCCGACAATCACGTCGCGGTGCAGCCGGTGCGCACCGGCTCGCTGCAGGGTGGTTCCTGGTTCGTGACCGATGGCCTGAAGGCCGGCGACAAGGTCGTCGTCGAGGGGTTCCAGAAATTCGCCGCCGGCGACAAGGTCCGGCCGCAAGCCTGGCGCGAGGTCGACGCAGCTGCAGCACCGACGGATTCGCACCAGACCGCGCACGCAGTGCGGTGATCCGATATGCCTAGCTTCTTCATCGACAGGCCGATCTTCGCCTGGGTCGTCGCGCTGTTCATCTGTCTGATCGGCGCGATCTCGATTCCGCTGCTCGCGGTCGCGCAATATCCGATCATCGCGCCGCCCTCGATCTCGATCTCGACCAGCTATCCCGGCGCGTCGCCGGAGAACCTCTACAACAGCGTGACGCGGCTGATCGAGGAGGAGCTCAACGGCGCCGCCAACATCCTGAACTTCGAATCGACCTCCGACTCGCTTGGCCAGGTCGAGATCATCGCCAACTTCAAGCCGGGCACCGACACCAGCCAGGCTTCGGTCGAGGTGCAGAACCGCCTCAAGCGCGTCGAGGCGCGGCTGCCGCGCGCCGTGATCCAGCAGGGCATCCTGGTCGAGGAAGCCTCGTCCGCCGTGCTGCAGATCATCACGCTGAACTCGACCGACGGCTCGCTGGATGAAGTGGGCCTCGGCGACTTCATGATCCGCAACGTGCTGGGCGAGGTGCGCCGCATCCCCGGCGTCGGCCGCGCCACGCTGTATTCGACCGAGCGGTCCTTGCGGATCTGGATCGATCCGGCCAAGCTGGTCGGCTACGGCCTGTCCGCCGACGACGTCAACAAGGCGATCACGGCGCAGAACGCCCAGGTCGCCTCCGGCAGCATCGGCGCCGAGCCGAGCACAGATACCCAGAAGATTTCCGCGCAGGTGCTGGTGAAGGGCCAGCTGTCCTCTCCCGACGAGTTCGGCGCCATCATCCTGCGCGCCAACGCCGACGGCTCGACGGTCCGCCTGCGCGACGTCGCGCGGATCGAGATCGGCGGCCTCAGCTACCAGTTCAACACCCGCCTCGACGGCAAGCCGACCGCCGGCCTCTCGGTGCTGCTGTCGCCGAAGGGCAATGCGCTGGCGACCGCGAGCGCGGTCGAAGCCAAGATGAAGGAGCTGTCGCGCTTCTTCCCGGCCAACATCTCCTACGAAATCCCCTACAACATCACGCCGGTGGTCGAGGCTTCGATCAAGAAGGTGTTGACGACGCTGGTCGAGGCCGTCGTGCTGGTGTTCGTCGTGATGTTCCTGTTTCTGCAGAACATCCGCTACACCATCATCCCGACGATCGTGGTTCCGGTGGCGCTGCTCGGCGCCTGCGCCACGCTGATGATCGCGGGCTTTTCGATCAACATGCTGACGATGTTCGGCATGGTGCTGGCGGTCGGCATCCTCGTCGACGACGCCATCGTCGTGGTCGAGAACGTCGAGCGCATCATGGCGGAGGAGGGCCTGCCGCCGAAGGAAGCCACCAAGAAGGCGATGTCGCAGATCACCGGCGCCATCATCGGCATCACGCTGGTGCTGATGGCGGTGTTCGTGCCGATGGCGTTCTTCCCCGGCTCGGTCGGCATCATCTATCGGCAGTTCTCGGTCACCATGGTGGCGGCGATCGCGTTCTCGGCGCTGCTCGCGCTGTCGCTGACGCCGGCGCTGTGCGCGACCTTGCTCAAGCCGGTCAAGAAGGGCCACAGCCATGCCAGCAAGGGCGTGTTCGGCTGGTTCAACCGCGTGCTCGACACCAGCCGCGCCGGCTATGTCAGCACGGTGCAGGCCGGGCTGAAGCGCACCGGCCGCCTGATGCTGATCTATCTGGTGCTGTTCGCAGGCGTCGCCTACGGCTTCGTGCGGTTGCCCGGCGGCTTCCTGCCGGTCGACGACCAGGGCTTCATCACGACCGACGTGCAGACGCCGTCGGAGTCGTCCTATGCCCGGACCGAAGCCGCGGTCGAGCAGGTCGAGAAGTACCTCAAGGACCGCGCCGGCATCGAGAACGTCACGTTCCTCACCGGCTTCAGCTTCCTCGGCCAGGGCATGAACACCGCGCAGGCCTTCATCACCCTGAAGGACTGGTCGGAGCGCGGCCCGAAGGATTCCGCCGCCGCCATCGTTGCCGACATCAACCGCGATTTGTCGTCGATCCGCGACGCCAGGATCTCGGCGTTGCAGCCGCCGCCGATCGACAACCTCGGCAATTCCTCGGGCTTCTCGTTCCGCCTGCAGGACCGCGGCCAGAAGGGTTATTCGGCGCTGATCGCCGCGTCCGATCGCCTGATCGCGGAGGCCAATGCCAGCCCGATCCTGCAGAAGGTCTATGTCGAAGGCCTGCCGCCCGCGCCGCAGGTCAATCTGATGATCGACCGCGAGAAGGCGGGCGCGTTCGGCCTCACCTTCGAGGACATCAACAACACGATCTCGACCAATCTCGGCTCGAACTACATCAACGACTTCCCGAACCGCGGGCGCATGCAGCGCGTCATCGTGCAGGCCGACAAGACCAGCCGCATGAACGCGGACGACATCCTCAACTACAACGTCAAGAACAGCCGCGGCCAGCTGGTGCCGTTCTCGGCCTTCGCCACCATCGAGTGGACGAAGGGGCCGACGCAGATCGCGGGCTTCAACTACTATCCGGCGGTGCGCATCTCCGGCGAGGCGCGGCCGGGCTTCACCTCGGGCGATGCGATCGCCGAAATGGAGCGGCTCGCCGACAAGCTGCCGCGCGGCTTCGGCTATGAATGGACCGGCCAGTCGCTGCAGGAGAAGCTGTCGGGCTCGCAGGCGCCGTTCCTGCTCGCGCTGTCGGTGCTGGTGGTGTTCCTCTTGCTGGCCGCGCTCTATGAGAGCTGGACCATTCCGCTCGCGGTGCTGCTCACCATTCCGCTCGGCATTCTCGGTGCGGTGGTGGCGGCGACGATGCGCGGGCTCTCCAACGACGTCTATTTCACCGTCGGTTTGATCACCATCATCGGTCTTGCCGCCAAGGACGCGATCCTGATCATCGAGTTTGCCAAGGATCTGCGCGCGCAAGGCAAGCCGCTGGTCGAGGCGACAATCGAGGCCTGCAGCCTCAGATTCCGCCCGATCCTGATGACCGGTCTGGCCTTCGTCTGCGGCGTGCTGCCGATGGCGATCGCGACCGGCGCCGGCGGCGCCAGCCAACAGGCGCTCGGCACATCGGTGATGGGCGGCATGATCGCGGTCGTGATCCTCGCGCTGCTCCTGGTGCCGGTGTTCTTCGTCAGCGTGCAGCGCGTGCTGGCCGGCGATCGCGAAACGGCGCCGGGGCAGGGTGAGGTATATGGCCCGCCCGCGCCGGCAAGGATCGGTCACTGACATCAGGGACCGGTGCTGCTCAGATCAGCAGCTTGCTTTCGCAAGCTGACCAATCCAGATTGCAGCTCTGGATTGAACGGGAAGCGTTTGGGCAACCCGGGGATTGAGGGCATGCGATGCGGCCGAGCGATATTGCGATCTCGAATTATCGCTCGATCCGGCGGCTCTTCATGCCCATCCAGCCGCTGTCCGTCTTCGTCGGCGAGAACGGCGTCGGCAAATCCAACCTCTACAAGTCGCTGTCGCTGCTGCGCGACGCGGCCACCGGCCGGATCACCCGCACGATCGCGGACGAGGGCGGGCTGAACTCGGTCTATTGGTCGGGCCTGCGCAAGCGCGGCGAGGATGCAAGGCTGCGGTTGGCCGTGAGGCTCGACCACGTCAGATATTCCATCGAGCTCGGATTCCCGAGCCCGGTCGTGGCGGCATTTCCCGGTGAGCCGATGATCAAGTCCGAAACGATCGAGGCGACCCACGGCAAGAAGACAATACTGATGTTGGAGCGCACCAACTCACTCGTCAGTGTCCGCGATGAGAACGGCACCTGGAGCCAGCACAATGATGCGGTGCTGCCGTCGGAAACCGCACTGGCCGGATTTTCGGATGGTAAGGGAAGTCCCGAGATCGACCTGATCCGAAATGCAATGCTGAGTTGGCGATTCTATCACGACTTCCGGACCGATCCGGCGTCGCCGATACGAAAGCCGTGTCTCGCGATCACGACACCTTCGCTGAGCGCCGATGGCCACGATCTGGCTGCCGTGTTGGCAACCCTGTTCACGATCAGGCAGGATGCCGGCGATCTGCAGGATGCGATCGAGGACGCATTTCCGGGCGCCGAACTGCGGGCTTGGGAAAAAAATGGGCTATGTGAATTCCAGTTGCAACTGGAGGACATGCCGCGGCCATTCAAGGCGCACGAACTATCCGACGGCACGCTGAAATATATCTGCCTGCTCGCCGTGTTCATGGGCTATCGGCTGCCGCCGTTCATCGCGCTGAACGAGCCCGAGACCAGCCTGCATCCATCGCTGCTGGCGCCATTGGCGCGGCTGATCGCCAAGGCATCGCGCCGTGCCGACATCTGGATCGTCACCCATTCGGAGCCTCTGATGGAAGCGCTGCGCAGCGAGAGCGCGGTGCCGCTGCGCCGGGTGATCAAGACGAAGGGCGCCACCACCATCGAGGGCCTGACCGCGGGCGGTGAATTTCGTGACGGGCAGGACGACGATGATGAGGATGACGACGATTAAATCGCGCCGTCGCGTTACTGCCCGAGCGGCTTCAGGATCTTGATCAGCTCGCCGTGCACGAACTCGTTGCCGCAGACGATGTGGCCGGTCTGCAGCGGGTCGTCATTGCCCTGGATGCCGGAGACGGTGCCGCCGGCTTCGCGGACCATCAGCAGGCCGGCCGCGACGTCCCAGGCCTGCAGATTGCGCTCCCAATAGCCGTCGAGCCGGCCGGCGGCGACAAAGGCGAGGTCGAGCGAGGCGGCGCCGAAGCGGCGGAAGCCCGCGACCTTGGTCTGCAGCGCCGCCATCTCCTGCAGCGCCAGCTGGTGACTACCGCGGCCGATATGCGGCAGGCCGCAGGCCACGACGCATTCGTTGAGCTGGCGGCGGCCGGCGACGCGCAGGCGCTGGTCGTTGAGGAACGCGCCTTTGCCGCGCTCGGCGATGTAGAGCTCGTCATTGGCGGGATTGTAGATCACGCCGGCGATCACGGTGTCCTCGCGCTTCAGCCCGATCGAGATCGCGAATTGCGGGATGCCGTGCAGGAAGTTGGTGGTGCCGTCCAGGGGATCGACGATCCAGGTGTGGCTCTTGTCAGAGCCTTCGCGCTTGCCGCCTTCCTCGCCGACGAACCCGTAGCCGGGCCGGGCCTTCTCGAGGTCGGTGTAGAGCATCTCCTCGGCGCGCTTGTCGGCGAGCGAGACGAAGTTTGCCGGCCCCTTCAGCGACACCTGGAGATGTTCGATCTCGCCGAGGTCGCGCTTGAGGCTGCGGCCGGCGCGGCGCGCGGCCTTGACCATGACATTGATGAGAGCGGAATAGAGCATGATGGAAGCTGGTGGCTTTCGAGCGTTGGAAATCGATCGGGCAGCGTAGCAAGACCCTGCCCGTCATCCTGAGGAGCGCGGAACGCGCGTCTCGAAGCATCGACGGCCCGGTCCGGGGCCGTGCATCCTTCGAGGCTCGCTCCGCTCGCACCTCAGGATGACGGGAAACGGCCTGTGGCGCCCTGGGTTTCGGACTGGGTGCCCTCTGGAAGTGGCGCCGTCAAGGCGTCATTTGACGTTGTTTCCGATCCATTTTCGCGCGGCTGCCTCGGCCTTGGCGCGGTCTTCCGGGCTCATATCGGCGAGGATGTCGTCGAGATCGGGGTCGCCCTTGCCGGCGGTCTTGGCGACCGTGTGCCATTTCAGCGCCTCGACCTTGTCCACCGGGGCGCCGGCGCCGGTCGCCAGCACATGGGCGAGGCGGTTTTGCGCGATCGCGCTGTTCTGCCGGGCCGCCTTGCGCAGCAGCGCCACCGCCGCCGGCACGTTCCGCGGGGTGCCGGAGCCGTTGTAGAGCGCGATGGCATATTCGACCTCGGCATCGACATTGTCGGCCAGCGAGGCGGCCTGCAGCAGCCGCGCCGCCTTCTCGAGGTCCTTCGGCACGCCGGTGCCTTCCTTGTAGAAGGTCGCGAGCGCGTATTGCGCCTCGGGGCTGCCGGCGTCGGCGGCCATGCGCAACAGCTCGGCGGAGCGGCGGAGGTCCTGCGGCAGGGTCTGGCCGTCGAGATAGAGCAGCGCGAGATTATAGGCCGCCTTCGGCTCGCCGAGCTTGGCCGACGACGCCAGCAGCTTGACCGCGGCATCCTTGTCCACGGCGCCGCCGCGGCCGGCGATCTTCATCATGGCGAGCGCGAACATCGCCTCGCGGTCGCCGGCATCGGAGGCGCGCTTGTACCACTCGTCGGCCTTGACGTAGTCGCGCTTGACGCCGAGCCCATTGGCATAGAGCTCGCCCAGCATCGTCATGGCCTTGGCATCGTTGTTGTTCTGCGCGCGCGCGGTCGCGAGATCGAACGCGGTCTTGTACATGCCGCGCTGATAGGCGCCGTAGACGAGGTCGACATTGGGATCGTCGACGGCCTGGGTCGGGGTCGGCGAGGGCGTCGGAGATGCGGCAGGCTTCGGCGTCGCGGAGGCGGCGGGCTTCGGCGTCGGCTTCTTCGCGACCGGCGAATGCACCTTCGGCTTCGGAGCCTCCTTCTTCGCAGGCGGCGTCTGTGCCGGCGGCGTGATCGAGAGCTGCGCCATCGCGCCGCTCGCCAGCATCGTGCAGCCGAGCGCAACAGCTATCGGACGCAGGCATTTCATTCCGGCGTCATCCCTCGGCCTCGGCCTTGGCCTTGCCGAATGTGCCGGCATGCGCCCGCGCAATCGCCTCTCCGATCTCGACAAGCGCCGCCTTGGCGCTGCGCGGATCGGACCAGATGGAGTCTCCGACCAGCACGAAATCCGCACCGGCCGCCGCAAACGCCTCGGCTTCCTCGCGCGAGGTTGCAAAGCCGACGCACGGCGGCTCGAACAATTCGTCCCACCATTCCAGCCGCTCGGCGATGGCCTCGCGCGAGGGCCGCTGTCCGTTGGCGTCGGGCTCGCCGAACAGTACATAGTCGGCGCCGGCTTCGCCCGCGGCCATGGAATCGTGACGGGTCGCGAGCCCGCCGACGCCGACAATGCGGTCGGGTTTCAGCGACGGCATCGCCTCTTCCATCGCGACGACGCCGGTCAGATGCGCGCCGTCGGCGCCGGCGCGAGCCACGATATCGGGATAGCCGTCGATCAGCAGCGCCGCGCCGGCGTTCTGGATCGCGGGCGCCAGCGCCTTGATGGTGGAGATCATGCTGCGCATATCGCTCTCGCGCAGCCGCACCAGCACGGCCGCGACATCGGCCGCGGCAAGCAGCTCGGTGAGCTCGGCCGCAAGCCGCGCAGGCTCATCGACCGCCGGCGTTGCCAGATAGAGGCGCGGCGTCGGCCGCGGCGGAACGGGCTTGGTCGCCAACTATGCCGCCTGTTTCTCGAGGCCGGCTTCCCAATTGCCGGTGCTCGCGAGCCCGTTCATCCGGGCGCGATGCGAGAAGGCGCGCTGGCCCGCGGGGACGTTGTCGGGCTTGCCGGACCACGCCTTCTGCGGCGCCGCCTGCAGCGCGCGGCCGTAGGAGAAGGTCAGCCGCCAGGGCAAATTGCCGATCTTGTTCATGGCGTCGAGATGCGCGGTCGCTTCCTCGTCGCTCTGGCCGCCGGAGAGGAAGGCGATGCCGGGCACCGCGGCCGGCACGCAGCTCTTGAGCAGGCGGATGGTCTTCTCGGCGACTTCCTGCACCGGCGCTTGCTTCGGGCACTTCTTGCCCGAGATCGCCATGTTCGGCTTCAGGATCATGCCTTCGAGCGCGACGCGCTGCACCCGCAATTCCTGGAAGGTGCGGTTCAGCACGCGCTGCGTCACCTCGTAGCAGCGGTCGATGTCATGATCGCCGTCCATCAGCACCTCCGGCTCGACGATCGGGACGATCTGCGCGGCCTGGCACAGCGCGGCGTAGCGCGCCAGCGCATGGGCGTTGGCACGGATCGCGGTCTGGGTCGGGATTCGCGGTCCGATATCGATCACGGCGCGCCACTTCGCAAAGCGCGCACCGCGCTCGTAATATTTCTTCAGCCGCTCGGCGAGCTTGTCGAGGCCGACGGTGACGAGTTCGCCTGGGCAGTTCGGCAGCGCCTGCGTGCCCTCGTCGACCTTGATGCCGGGGATCGCGCCGGCCTGCTCGATCAGCTTGACCAGCGGCGTGCCGTCCTTGGCATTCTGCCAGATCGTCTCGTCGTAAAGGATGACGCCGGAGATGTACTTGCTCATCGCCTCCTGCGAGCGGAACAGCATCTCGCGATAGTCACGGCGATTGTCCTCGGTCGAATCGACCTTGATGGCGTCGAACCGCTTCTTGATCGTGCCGGAGGATTCGTCTGCGGCGAGAATGCCCTTGCCCGGGGTGACCATGGCAAGTGCGATTTTGTTGAGGTCGGAGAGGTTCATCGGGGCGTCCTCCAGAGCCATTGCCTTTGCAAACCAAAATAGGCGGTTCTCGGGCAAATGCCTAGAAAACGTTCGTCGCGGCTGAGATCGCGCGTAGATTTGGCTTGTTCTGTTCACCTCGCCCCGCTTGCGGGGAGAGGCATAGGCCGCCTTCGGCGGCCGTCGGCAAAGAACGCCGAAGTCGAGCTTCGGCTATGTTGCATCGCTAGATGCAATCCGGGTGAGGGGGTACAGGTCTAACCGCATTCGCCGCTCGTGGAAGCAGCCCCTCACCCCAACCCTCTCCCCGCGAAGGGCGGGGAGAGGGAGAGATACGTCAGGCAACCTTGGGGTCGAGCTGGCCCGCGGCGTAGCGCTTGGCCATTTCCGCCGTGGTCAGCACCTTCTTGATCTTGCTGGCCTGGCCCGCGGTGTTGAACTCCTGCAGGCGCTGCTTGCACAGCTTGGTCATCGCCTCCATTGCGGGCTTGAGGTATTTACGCGGATCGAACTCTTCCGGATTGTCCTTCAGCACCTTGCGGATCTGGCCGGTCATCGCCATCCGGTTGTCGGTGTCGATGTTGATCTTGCGCACGCCGTTCTTGATGCCGCGCTGGATCTCGGCGACCGGCACGCCCCAGGTCGGCTTCATCTTGCCGCCATTGGCGTTGATGATCTCCTGCAGCTCCTGCGGCACCGACGAGGAGCCGTGCATCACCAGATGCGTGTTCGGCAGCTTGCGATGGATTTCCTCGATCACGTTCATGGCGAGGATGTTGCCGTCGGGCTTGCGGGTGAACTTGTAGGCGCCGTGCGAGGTGCCCATCGCGATCGCCAACGCGTCGACCTTGGTCTCCTTGACGAACTTCACGGCCTCGTCCGGGTTGGTCAGCAGCTGGTCGTGCGACAGCTTGCCCTCGGCGCCATGGCCGTCTTCCTTGTCGCCCATGCCGGTCTCGAGCGAGCCGAGCACGCCGAGCTCGCCTTCCACCGAGATGCCGCCGAGATGGGCCATGCCGGTCACGGTCTTGGTGACGCCGACATTGTAGTCCCAGTCGCCGGGGGTCTTGCCGTCGGCCTTCAGCGAGCCGTCCATCATGACCGAGGTGAAGCCGGCCTGGATCGCGGTCATGCAGGTGGCGGGCTCGTTGCCGTGGTCGAGATGCACGCAGACCGGGATCTGCGGGTAGATCTCGGTGACGGCGTCCATCATGTGCTTGAGCATGACGTCGTTGGCGTAGGACCGCGCGCCGCGCGAAGCCTGGATGATGACGGGCGCGTCGACCTCGGAGGCTGCCGCCATGATCGACAGCGCCTGTTCCATGTTGTTAATGTTGAAGGCAGGTACGCCGTAATCATGCTCGGCCGCGTGGTCGAGCAGTTGCCGCAACGTTATGCGAGCCATTCCATTTCTCCCTGTAGTGCAAGTTCGTGGATGTGAAGCGCGATGAGCTCATTTTCATCGCGCTTTTGCTCTTTGTTTAAGCATGATCTCTTCGGAAAACCGCTTCACACTTTTCCGGATCATGCTCTGGATCAACGGTTTTTCAGAACTTCGACGCCCGGCAGCGGCTTGCCTTCCATCCATTCAAGAAACGCGCCGCCCGCGGTCGAGACGTAGGAAAAATCGCCGCCCACGCCCGCCTGGTTCAGCGCCGCGACGGTGTCGCCGCCGCCGGCGACCGAGATCAGCTTCCTGGCCTTGGTGCGTTCGGCGGCATGCTTGGCCGACACCACGGTGCCGCGGTCGAACGGCGTCAGCTCGAAGGCGCCGAGCGGGCCGTTCCAGACCAGCGTCGCCGCGTCGTCGATCGCGGCATGGATGCGCGCGATAGATTGCGGACCGACGTCGAGGATCATGCCGTCGGCCGGGATCGCATCGAGGCCATAGGCATGCGACGGCGCGTTGGCGGCAAACTGGTTGGCGACGACAGCGTCGACGGGGAGGATGATGGCGCAGTTGGCGGCGTTGGCCTTTTCCATGATCCGCAGCGCGGTCGGGGCAAGATCCTTTTCGGCGAGCGACTTGCCGACGGCGACGCCCTGCGCGTGCAGGAAGGTGTTGGCCATGCCGCCGCCGATCACCAGCGCGTCGACCTTGCTCACGAGATTTTCCAGGAGGTCGATCTTGGTCGAGACCTTGGCGCCGCCGATGATCGCGATCACCGGCTTGGTCGGCGCTTCCAGCGCCTTGCCGAGCGCATCGAGCTCGGCCTGCATGGTGCGGCCGGCATAGGCGGGCAGCTTGTGGCCGAGGCCTTCGGTCGAGGCGTGGGCGCGATGCGCGGCGGAGAAGGCGTCGTTGACCCAGATGTCGCCGAGCTTGGCGAGCTCAGCGACGAAGCCGGCGTCGTTCTTCTCCTCTTCCTTATGGAAACGGGTGTTTTCCAGGCAGAGGATGTCGCCGTCCTTGAGGGCCGCGACAGCGGCGGCCGCAGGCTCGCCGATGCAGTCCTCGGCGAAGCCGACCGGGCGCTTGATCACTTTCGACAGCGCTTCGGCGACCGGCTTCAGCGATTCCTTGGGATCGCGTCCCTTGGGGCGGCCGAAATGGGCGAGCAGGATCACCTTGCCGCCCTTGTCGGATATTTCGGTGATGGTGGGGGCCACGCGCTCGAGCCGGGTGGCGTCGGTGACGCGGCCATTTTCCATGGGGACGTTGAGGTCGACGCGCAGCAGCACGCGCTTGCCCTTCACGTTGACGTCGTCGAGGGTGCGGAACGATTTTGTCATGGGGGGTGTCGAACTCCTGGGGTCATTCCGGGGCGATGCGGAGCATCGAACCTCAGATGCGCAATTGCGCATCGGGGAATCTCGAGATTCCGGGTCTGGTCCTGCGGACCATCCCGGAATGACGGAGCGGCAAACACGCAGATGCCCGGCGGTGAGCCGGGCATCGCGAACAGTCGAACTTAAACCAGCTTGCCGATCGCGACGGCGGTGTCCGCCATACGGTTCGAGAAGCCCCACTCATTGTCGTACCAGGACATCACGCGCACGAAGTTGCCGTTCTGCACCTTGGTCTGGTCCATGTGGAAGGTCGACGAGTGCGGATCGTGGTTGAAGTCGATCGAGACGTTCGGCGCGTTGGTGTAGCCGAGGATGCCCTTGAGCTGCTGCTCGGACGCACGCTTCATCGCCTCGTTGATCTCCTTGACGTCGGTCGCGCGCTTGGCGACGATCTTGAGGTCGATCACGGAAACGTTCGGGGTCGGAACGCGGACCGAGACGCCGTCGAGCTTGCCCTTCAGCTCGGGCAGCACGAGGCCGATCGCCTTCGCGGCACCGGTCGAGGTCGGGATCATCGACATCGCCGCAGCGCGGCCGCGATAGAGATCCTTGTGCAGGGTGTCGAGCGTCGGCTGGTCGCCGGTATAGGCATGGATCGTGGTCATGAAGCCGGTCTCGATGCCGACGGTGTCGTTCAGGACCTTGGCGACCGGCGCGAGGCAGTTGGTGGTGCAGGAGCCGTTCGAGATCACCAGGTGATCCTTGGTCAGCGTGTCGTGGTTGACGCCGTAGACGATGGTGGCGTCAGCACCGTCGGCGGGCGCCGAGACCAGCACGCGCTTGGCGCCGGCTGTGAGGTGCGCGGAGGCCTTGTCCTTCGCGGTGAAGATGCCGGTGCATTCCAGCGCGACGTCGACGCCGAGCGCCTTCCACGGCAGCTTGGAGGGATCGCGCTCGGCCGAAACCTTGATCTTGTTGTCGCCGAGGCTGATCGTGTCGCCGTCGACCGTGACAGTGCCGGGGAAGCGGCCGTGCACGGAATCGAAGCGCAGCAGGTGTGCGTTGGTCTCGACCGGGCCGAGGTCGTTGATGCCGACCACCTCGATGTCCTTGCGGCCGGACTCGGCGATGGCGCGCAGAATGTTGCGGCCGATACGCCCAAACCCGTTGATCGCGACGCGGATTGCCATGCTCGTCTCCTCTAATGCTGTTGTCAGCCCCGCGGGAGCGCTCCCACGAGGTTTTTACGGCGGAACGCCCGGTTCGGCCGGGCGCGTACGGAAAAGATGGAGCTTAGGTAATCCTTTTTTGCGACAAGCTCAACCTTGGCCGACAGGTGTCAGGCCAGCGTCAGACGCGCTTCGTGGCAGCGTTAACGACGGCTTCAGCAGTAATGCCGAAATGCCGGAAAAGGTCCTTCGCCGGGGCGCTGGCGCCGAATCCGTGCATGCCGATGAATTCGCCGTCATGGCCGATCACGCTGTCCCAGCCCCAGCGCACCGCGGCCTCGATCGCGATCTTGACCGGGGCGTTGCCGATAATGGCATTTTGCCGTTCGGCGGGCTGTGCCAGCAGCAATTCCAGCGACGGGACCGAGACCACCCGCGTCGCGATGCCGCGTCCGGCGAGCTGCTTCTGCGCCTCGACCGCGATCTGGACCTCGGAACCCGACGCGAACAATGACACTTTTGCGTCACCCTGCGCCGCGACCAGCTCATAGGCGCCGTGGCTGCACGGGTTGTCGTTCGGCGCCGTGGTGCGGAGCTGCGGCAGGTTCTGGCGAGTCAGCGCCAGCACCGTCGGTCCGTCGACGCGGTTGAGCGCCAGTTCCCAGCACTCGGCGGTCTCGACCGCGTCACAGGGACGGAACACGCGCATGTTGGGCATCGCGCGGAGCGCGGAGAGATGCTCGACCGGCTGGTGCGTCGGGCCGTCCTCGCCGAGGCCGATCGAGTCATGGGTCATGACATAGACGACGCCGGTGCCCATCAGCGCCGACAGCCGCATCGCGCCGCGCGCGTAGTCGGTGAATACCAGGAAGGTGGCGCCGTTCGGCGCGAAGCCGCCATGCAGGAAGATGCCGTTGAGGCACGCCGCCATGCCGTGCTCGCGGACGCCGTAATGGATGAAGCGGCCCTTCGGCGTCTTGGCGCCGAACGCCGTCGCCGACTTCGCCTTGTTGTTGTTGGAGCCGGTGAGGTCGGCGGAGCCGGCGACGAATTCCATCGGCATCGCGGCCGCAATCACCTCGATCGCGGCTTCCGACGATTTGCGGGTCGCGACGTTGAGCGGATTTTCCAGGAGCCCCTTCTTGAAGGCGCGCAGCCCCTTGGCGAGCGACTGCGGCCGCTCGTGGCGAATGCGGCGTTCGAACTCGGCGCGCTTGCGGCTGCCGAGCTGCGCGAACTGCTCGTCCCACGCCTTGTGCTCGGCGGCGCCGCGGGCGCCTGCCTCGCGCCAGGCGTTCAGCACGTCGTCGGGCACCGAGAACGGCTCGAGCGAGATGCCGAGCTTCTCCTTTGCCGCCTTGAGCTCGTCGGCGCCGAGCGCTTCGCCATGCGCCTTGGCGGTGCCGGCCTTGTGCGGCGCGCCGTACCCGATCGTGGTCTTGCAGGCGATCATCGAGGGCTTGTTGGATTTCTGCGCGCGGGTGATTGCAGCGGCGATCGCCTGCGGATCCTGGCCGTCGATCAATTCGGCGGCCCAACCTGCGGACTTGAAGCGCTTCACCTGATCGACGGAATCGGAGATCGAGGTCGGGCCGTCGATCGAGATGCCGTTGTCGTCGTACAGCACGATCATCTTGTTGAGCCGCCAGACACCGGCGAGCGCGATCGCTTCCTGCGAGATGCCCTCCATCAGGTCGCCGTCGGAGGCGAGCACATAGGTGTGGTGGTTGACGATCTTCTTGCCGAACTCGGCGGCCAGCATCTTCTCGGCGAGCGCCATGCCGACCGCGGTCGCGATGCCCTGGCCGAGCGGACCGGTGGTGGTCTCGATACCCTTGGTGTGGAAGTTCTCGGGGTGTCCCGGCGTCAGCGATCCGAGCTGGCGGAAATGCTTGAGCTGGTCGAGCGTCATGTCCTTGTTGCCGGTGAGGTACAGCAACGAATAGAGCAGCATCGAGCCATGGCCGGCCGAGAGCACGAAGCGGTCGCGATCGGGCCACGCCGTGTCGGCCGCATCGAATTTCAGGAATTTTCTGAACAGGACGGTCGCGATGTCGGCGGCGCCCATCGGCAGGCCGGGATGGCCGGAATTCGCCTTTTCGACGGCGTCCATGGCAAGGCCACGGATCGCATTGGCCATACGGGTGTGATCGACCTGCGTCATGATGAAAAGTCCGCCTAAAATGAGGAGCTGATGCTGGACGCATCGGGCGGGCAGCCGCGATACGCGCGTGGATGGCCTTACGGGTTGGGGGGTGGATTAGCACCTCAATTCCGCAAGTCCAAGGCGATGGAACGCCTCAAAACGGGGAAAAGTTGCCCGAAATCGCCTATTTCATTCAACGGTGCATAGTTCTCCGCCGCCGTTGCGCTGGGCTCGCTTGCCACGTAAATTTCGTCCCGTAAACGCTTGCCGAACCGCCTGTTTTGCCGTGCGGCAGGCCTGTCTTCCGCAGGCTACCAAGCCAACCGACTTGAAAGGTCCACGCCGCGTGTCATGAGTGATCGTCTCGCCAACGGGTCTGGCAATACCGAGGCACCGCTTGCCGATATCGATGCTGCGACAAAGCGGCTGATGGCTGCGCTTGATGCGCTGGAGAGCTCGGTGGAGCGGCGCCGCGAGGCCGACCGCGACGAGAACGAATTGGCGAGCCGCATCCAGGCGCTCGGCGCCGATCGCTCCAGGCTTGCCGACGAACTCGACGGATCGCTGGTGAAGACGCGCAAGCTCGAGCGCGCCAATCGCGAGATCGCGGAAAAACTCGACGCGGCAATCGGCAGCATTCGCGCCGTGCTCGACGGCGGAGACAGCAGATGAGCCACATCAACGTCACCATCAATGGCCGGCAATACCGGATGGCCTGCGAGGAGGGCCAGGAGGTGCGGCTCCTGAAGCTCGCGGAAAATCTCCAGCAGCGCGTGGAATCGCTGCGCGGCAAGTTCGGCGAAATCGGCGATGCGCGGCTGACGGTGATGGCGGCGCTCACCGCCTGCGACGAACTGGTTGACGCCAGCGCACGCATCCGCAGCCTCGAGGAAGAGGTCGAGCAGCTGCGCAACGCGCGCGTTGCCGCCATCGACCGCGCCCGCGCGACCCAGACCGCGGTCTCCAACGCGCTCAACGCCGCCGCGGAGCGGATCGAGCGCACCACGCAGGTGCTCAACCGCACCATCGGCGGCGGCATCGCGATCGGGTGATCTATATTTTCCGGCATCGGGTGATCTTATCCTCCCCTGGAGGGGGAGGATCGACGCTCATGAAATGAGCGGCGAGGTGGGGTGACGGTCTTTCCACACGTGTAGCGCCCGCGTTGAGAGATCACCCCACCCCGGTTCGCATTCCGCTACGCTTCATGCGTACCGACCCTCCCCCTCCAGGGGAGGGTGGAGAGAAGTGCATGAGTCTCGGCTGCGTCTTCCTTACCGCTGGCGGATTGGGGCAACGATGGCTAGATTAGCCCCCGCGAAGCTGCGTCGTGCGTCAGGAGCCATATATCCCCGGGGCCTTATCGATCCTTTAGGGAACTGTCCCTGGCCGGGTCCGTGGACCCGGACATATGGTGCCCACCTACTTTCGTAGGGAACTCCGGGATCGAGCGCTCCAACGGCCTCTGCGGCTTCGCACTGATTTTTGCTGTTGCCTTGTCGTCGCGCTGCGGCGGTTGAATTGTCTAGCAGTGTTGTGCCCCGCGATACGGGGCGTCCAGCGCGCCGCGGCCTGGCCTTAACGAAAGCTAGCGTCTCTGGGATGATGGATCGTCCGTTGTCGCGGACGACGACAGCGGAAGATGGATCATGCACGCATCTCCATCGAAGGCCGAGCTCCGGGCACTTGCTCTCGCCAAGCGCGATGCGCTGAGCGACGAGCAGCGCGCGACGGCTGCCGAAGCACTCGCCAAGCGCGGCGCGCCGTTCGAGATCGCGCCGGGCATGATCGTCTCGGGCTATGCGCCGATCCGCAGCGAGCTCGATCCGGCGCCGTTGATGAAGAAGCTTGCCGACAGGGGCGCGCGGCTCGCGCTGCCCTGCATCAATGCGCGCGGCCAGTCGCTGACCTTCCGCAGCTGGTCGCCGCAGGACCGGCTGATGCTCGGGCCGCTCGGCATTCCCGAGCCGTCGCCGGCCGCCGCCGAGGTGCATCCGGACGTGATGCTGGTGCCGCTCGCGGCATTCGACAAGCTCGGTCACCGCATCGGCTACGGCGCCGGTTATTACGACTATACCTTCGCGCATCTGCGCAAGGCCAAGCATGTGATCGGGGTCGGACTTGCCTTTGCTGCACAGGAAACCAAGGCGATTCCGGCGCTGTCGCACGACGTCCCGCTCGATTTTGTGCTAACGGAGCGCAAGACGTTCGATTTCCGGAGTAGCTAGCCTTGCGAATTCTCTTCGTTGGTGACGTCGTCGGCAGGACCGGCCGCACCGCCATCGCCGACCACCTTCCCGGCATGATCAGGGACTGGTCGCTCGATCTCGTGGTCGTCAATGGCGAGAATTCCGCCGGCGGCTTCGGCATCACCGAGGCGATCTATCAGGAGCTGCTCGACGCCGGCGCCGATGCGATCACGCTCGGCAACCACGCCTGGAATCAGAAGGAGGCGCTGGTCTTCATCGAGCGCGCGCCGCGCCTGATCCGCCCGCTGAATTTTCCGCGCCATTCGCCCGGCCGCGGCGCCACGCTGGTCGATACCAAGAGCGGCAAGCGCGCGCTGGTCCTCAACGCGATCGGCCGCGTCTTCATGGAGCCGTCCTCGAACGATCCGTTCAGCGCCATCGAGCGCGAGCTCGAGGCCTGCCCGCTGCGCGAGGGCTGTGATGCCATCGTGCTCGATTTCCATGCCGAGGCGACCAGCGAGAAGCAGGGCGTCGGCTTCTTCTGCGACGGCCGCGTCAGCCTCGTGGTCGGTACCCATACCCACGTGCCGACCGCCGATCATCAGGTGCTGCCGGGCGGCACCGCCTATATGAGCGATGCCGGCATGACCGGCGACTATGACTCGGTGATCGGCATGCAGAAGGAGGAGCCGCTGCAGCGCTTCCTCACCGGCATTCCCTCCGGCCGTTTCGAGCCGGCGGGCGGCGTGGCAACACTGAGCGGCATCGCGGTCGAGACCGACGATGCGACCGGCCTCGCGGTGAAGGTCGCGCCGGTGCGCGCCGGCGGGCGGCTCGAGCCTGCGGTGCCGGGGTTTTGGGTGAAGTGAGGTTGCCGTAGCCCGGATGCAGCGAAACGAAATCCGGGAATCTCTCCGCGGTCGCATTGATCCGGATTGCGCTTCGCTGCATCCGGGCTACGAACTACGACTGCCGAAAACCCATCCGGAATGCGCCCCAGTGGCGGCCGTTCACGACGATCGGCGATGACAGGTCCTTCATCAGCACGAAATTGCCGCCGCCCATGTCGCGGCGATAGGTCTGCAGCAGGAACGGTTTTGTGTTGGCTGCGACCTTGCTCACCGCGCGGTCGTTGAACAGGCGGCGGTTGCGGCAATTGGCGTTGTTCCAGACCGGGTCCGGCCCCTGTGGCTGCCGGTAGTTCGGATTGTGGGTCGGCAGATAGCCGCTGCGCGCCCAGGCGACGCAGAACACGATGCGCGGATCGCTCTTCTGGATCGGATCCTGGATCGCGGGCAGCACGCGGTCGGTAAACGCGACGTAGTCGGTCAGGTACTGCTTCGGATTGGTGCCGGCGATCTCGCGATAATTCTCGTCCATCAATTGCGCGAGCGTGACCTCGCCGCGCGCCACGGCATTCTCGAATAGCTCCGAGATCTGCCTTGCGGTGTCGATCACGACGCGGATCAGCGGCGTGTCGCTGGTCTCCACGCCGCTGTCGGCGATGGTCACGATCAGGCTCTCGCAGAGCTCGAGCAGTTTCGCGACGCGGCTGTCGGCGTGCTTGAGGTCGCGCGAGGAGAGATCGACGCCCTTGGCCAGCTCGTTCAGCTCCGCGATCACGCTGTCGCAATGGCCGAGATTGGAGGTCGCGGCGCGCGCCACGCTGCCGATCTCGGCGCCGACGGATGAGAAGCCTTCCTGCACGCGCATGATGATGCCCGAAATCTGCTGGGCGCCTTCGCCGGCGCTCTTGGCGCGCAACGAGGCATCGCTGCTCTCGCCGATCAGGCTGCCGATCTGGCCGTCGAGATCGCGCACGGTGTCGGAAATCTGATGCGTCGCCTGGCGGGTTGCTTCCGCAAGGTTCTTGACCTCGCTCGCGACCACGGCAAAGCCGCGGCCGGCATTGCCGGCGCGCGCCGCCTCGATGGTGGCGTTGAGCGCCAGCAGATTGGTCTGCTTGGCGATCGCTTCGATCGAACCGGAAACCTTGGCGACCTGGCTCAGCGCGGAGCCGACCGCGGCGAGCCGCGCCTCGATCCGTCCGACCGCCGCGACGAGCTCTGCGATATGGCTGACCGCGGTCTCGACCACATGACGCGACTCCGCGATCTGGCCGACCGCGGCGGATGCGGTCGTCTGCACCGCCTGCGATGCGTTGGCGATGTCGTGATTGGCGGCGACCATCGTCTCGGCCGTCGTCTGCAAATGATGGAAGCGCTCGGATTGGCTGCTGACGCGGTTCGCGACCTCCTGGACGTTGCCGGCGATGTCGGCGAGTTCCACCCCCAGGCCGCCGATGCGGTCGGCGAGCTGGTCCACCAGCCGCTCGGCCAGCGTTCGGTCCGATGACGTATCCAGAACTGCAAGCTGCGCGGCCGACATGTCGACGCTTCCTCCGTTACAGCGGCCCGTCGGCCGCCGCAGCATTCCCCATTCCAACCCTAAAGCGTGATTCGCGCTGCCGGTCTTGCCTGAGCGCGCACTCGGGCCTTTTGTCGCTACGAAGCGTTCAAAGCTTGTAGGCGGTGCGGAACCCGCCCCAGTGCCGGCCGCGCACGCGGATCGGTACGTCGATCTCGCGCATCATCACCGTGTTGCCGCCTCCCATGTCGCGCGCATAGGTCTGGATCAGATAGGCGCGCTGGTTGCGGCCGGCGGCGAGGCCCGCGGCGTCGTTGAAGATGCGGCGGTTGCGGCTGTTGGCGGTGTTGTAAGCCACGTCGCCCGGCCGCTGCGGCTGCGAGTAGAGCTTGTTGTGGACCGGCAGATAGCCGTTCTGGTCGATCATCACGCAGAATGCCATCCGCTTGTCCCTGGCGAGGAACGCCTCCTGGAACGCCGGCAGCGTGCGCTCCGCCCAGTCCAGCATTTTGGTGCGGTACTGCACCGGGTTGGTGCCTGCGATCTCGACATAGTCGGTGTCGAACATGTCGGCGATCGTAATCGCGCCGCTCGCTAGCCCGTTCTCGAACATCTTGCTCAGCGTGCTGCCGGCTTCGATCGCGCGGGTGACGAGCTCGGCGTTCTCCTCGTGGATCGCCCACATCCGGTCTTCGATTTTTTCGCGCAGCTCGGCGGTTGCCGCCTCGAAGCGGGCCTGGCTGCCTGCCTTGGAGCGCTCACCGATCCGGATCCGGCACGCGCCGATCTCCTGCAATGTCGCGTTCAGGGTCTCCTGCGCCGGCAGCTTCCCGGCATCGGGTCCGCCGATCAGGATGCCGTCCATCGCGATTTCGTAGACCGGTGCGGTGACGATGCCGCGCGCGGTCGTGATCTCGATCTTGAGGCTGCAGGGCAGGCGCTCGTTCTTGCGCGGATCGCCGCGCTCGTCCTGGCGCAGCAGCACCGCGCAGCGCGCTTTCAGCTTCTGGGCGAAGGCGGTCACCGCCTTGCCGGCCCTGGCGACATTGTCGCCATGCGCGGCGGCTTCGCGCGTTGCACTGTCGATCTCGCCGGCGCTGGTGCCGACCGAGACGATGAAGTGCGAGGCGGAGGCGGCGTTCTGGCCCATCTCGCCGGTGATTTCATTCTGCTCGGCGACCGCGCCGTTGACGTTCTCGAACACCGGGCGGATCTTTTCGATCGCCTGGGAGATGCGGTGCACCGCGTCCGCCGATCCGGTGGCGTCCTTCTGCAGCGCCTCGATCTTGCGGGTGATCTCCTCGGTCGCGCTCTGGGTCTGCACCGCCAGCGCCTTGACCTCGGTTGCGACCACCGCAAAGCCCTTGCCGGCGGCACCGGCGCGCGCCGCCTCGATCGTCGAGTTCAGCGCGAGCAGCGTGGTCTGCCGCGCGATCTGTGCGATCAGATTGACGACGTTGCCGATCGCGGCCGAGGATTCGCGCAGGCGATCGACATTGGCGGTGGCCTCGCGCGCCGCGGCCGCGGCGTCGTCGGCGAGCTGGCTCGCGCTGCGCACCTGTGCCCCGATGCCCTCGGCGGAGTGGGTGAAGCGGTCGGCGGCTTGCGAGAACGTCGTCGCGGTGCTCTGCGCATCGCTGCTGCGGCCGGTCAGCGCGTCGGTGCGGGCGCGGATCGTAGCGAGCTTGGCAGCCGTTGCCTCGGCGCCGTCGGCGACCGAGCTCGCGGCGCGTTCGAGCTGGCGGATCATCGCGCCGAGCTCGAGTTCCAGCAATTCCAGGATCTCCTTGGAGGAATCCTTGGCCGAATCAGTCTCGGTCGAGACCTCAGGGGCTGCGGCCGCGGTTGGAACCTGCGGCGCGACGGCCGGCGCAGCCGGCTCCGGCACTTGCTTTCGAAACAAACCGAACGCCATGTGGGCTCTTTGGGGCTGTGGAAAGTTGCGGCGGGACGGGGCGATCCTCGCACCCGGGCATGAAGTCATGGTTAACAAGTGCCTCATATTCCGGCTTGCGGTAGTATTCCTCCGCCGGAGGGCCCCGCCGATCCTTTGATTTTGACCGTGAGGGGCCTATAAGGCCGCGTTTTCCATCCCTGTTCAGACCCTAAGCTCCGAAGAGACGTCGCATGGCCGGCCATTCCCAATTCAAGAACATCATGCACCGCAAGGGCCGGCAGGATGCCCAGAAGTCGAAGCTTTTCGGCAAGCTGGCCCGCGAAATCACCGTGGCGGCCAAGCTCGGCACCCCGGACCCGGCGATGAATCCGCGGCTGCGCGCCGCCGTGGTCGCGGCCCGCGCCGAGAACATGCCCAAGGACAATATCGACCGCGCCATCAAGAAGGCCGCGGGCAATGAGGGCGAGAACTATGACGAGATCCGCTACGAGGGTTATGGCCCCGGCGGCGTCGCCGTCATCGTCGAGGCGCTGACCGACAACCGCAACCGCGCCGCTTCCGATATCCGCTCCTTCTTCACCAAGTCGGGCGGCAATCTCGGCGAAACCGGCTCGGTCGCCTTCATGTTCGACCGCACCGGCATCATCGAATACGACGCCAAGGTCGCCTCCGACGACGCCATGCTGGACGCCGCGATCGAGGCCGGCGCCGACGACGTGGTCTCCAGCGAAGGCGGCCACGAGGTCTACGCCTCGCAGGACACTTTCCGCGAAGTCGCAAAAGCGCTGGAAGCGAAGTTCGGCGAGCCGCGCAAGGCGGCGCTGACCTGGAAGCCGCAGAACACCGTCGCGGTCGACGACGAGACCGGCGAAAAACTGCTGAAGCTGATGGACCTGCTCAACGAGCATGACGACGTGCAGAACGTGTTCGCCAATTTCGAGGTGTCCGACGCACTGATCGCGAAGATGGGCGGGTAGTTTGCTTTGTCATTGCCGGGCTTGACCCGGCAATCCATCAAAAAGCAAAGGCTTCTCTGATCGATGGATGCGCGGGTCAAGCCCGCGCATGACGATTGCGGCTATTGTGCTTTCCCGGGTATGAGGCTCCGTTTGTGTTTCGTTCTCCCGGCGCAGGCGGTATCACTAGCCCATGACATCCCAGCCGATTCGCTCTCCCGTCCGCATCATCGGTATCGATCCGGGTCTCCGCCGCACCGGCTGGGGGGTGATCGAGACCGAAGGCAATCGTCTCGTCTATATCGCCTGCGGTTCGGTCGAACCGCCGGACGATCTGCCGCTGGCGAACCGGCTGCTCGCGATCCATGAGGGGCTGGCCGCCGTGCTCGCCGACCACCGACCGGTGGAGGCGGCCGTCGAGCAGACCTTCGTCAACAAAGACGGCGTTGCCACCTTGAAGCTCGGCCAGGCGCGCGGCGTCGCCATGCTGGCGCCCGCAATGTTCGGTATCTCGGTCGCCGAATACGCGCCGAACCAGGTCAAGAAGACGGTGGTCGGCGCCGGACATGCCGAGAAGAACCAGATCCAGGTGATGCTGAAGATCCTGCTGCCGAAAGCCGAGCCGCCGTCCGCCGACGCCGCGGACGCGCTCGCGGTCGCGATCACCCACGCGCATCACCGCCAGAGCACCGCGCTGCGGCTCAGGGTGGCGAACCTATGATCGGCAAGCTGAAGGGCCTGATCGATTCCTATGGCGAGGACTATGTGATCCTCGACGTCGGCGGCGTCGGCTATCAGGTGCACTGCGCGGGCCGCACGTTGCAGGCGTTGCCGTCGCCAGGCGGCGCCGCCGTGCTCTCGATCGAGACCTATGTCCGCGAGGATCAGATCAAACTGTTCGGATTTCGCACCGATCATGAGCGCGAATGGTTTCGCCTGCTGCAGACCGTGCAGGGGGTCGGCGCCAAGGTCGCGCTCGCGGTGCTCGGCACGCTGCCGCCGACCGATCTCGCCAACGCCATCGCGCTGCGCGACAAGGCGGCGGTGGCGCGGACGCCGGGAGTCGGGCCGAAGGTCGCCGAGCGCATCGTCAGCGAATTGAAGGACAAGGCGCCAGGCTTTGCCGATGTCGATCCCGCGGTGGTGCAACTGTCAGGCGCGATCGACAACAACCGCGCGCCACGTCCGGTCACCGACGCGATCTCGGCGCTGGTCAATCTCGGCTACGGCCAGCCGCAGGCCGCCGCCGCCATCGCCGCCGCCTCGCGCAGCGCCGGTGAGAAGGCCGAGACCGCGCAGCTGATCCGGCTGGGGTTGAAGGAACTGTCGAAGTGATCAGTGGATTGGAGCGCCTCTGTTCTTCACCTCGCCCCGCTTGCGGGGAGAGGTCGGATCGCATCGCAGATGCGATCCGGGTGAGTGGGTACAGGTCTCGACACACATTGCGCTCGCGGAAGCAGCCCTCACCCCAACCCTCTCCCCGCAAGAGCGGGGAGAGGGAGAACAATCTCGTGTTAGTCTCGCATCATGAATACGCCCTCGCGCATGGTCTCGCCTGAACGCCGCTCCGACGATGTCGGTGACACCGCGCTGCGGCCGCAGTCGCTGACGGAGTTCGTCGGTCAGGCCCAGGCGCGCAAGAATCTCTCGATCTTCATCGAGGCTGCGAAGAAACGCGGCGAGGCGCTCGATCACGTGCTGTTCGTCGGTCCCCCCGGCCTCGGCAAGACCACGCTGGCGCAGATCGTCGCGCGTGAGCTCGGCGTCGGCTTTCGTGCCACGTCCGGCCCTGTCATTGCGAAGGCCGGCGATCTCGCGGCGCTGCTGACCAATCTCGAAGAACGCGACGTGCTGTTCATCGACGAGATCCATCGCCTCAGCCCAGCGGTCGAGGAAGTGCTCTATCCCGCGATGGAGGACTTTCAGCTCGACCTGATCATCGGCGAGGGTCCGGCGGCGCGCTCGGTCAAGATCGAATTGTCGAAGTTCACGCTGGTCGGCGCGACGACGCGCGCAGGCCTGCTCACCAATCCGTTGCGCGACCGCTTCGGCATTCCGATCCGGCTCAACTTCTACACCGAGGAAGAGCTCGAGAAGATCGTCACCCGCGGTGCCCGCGTGCTCAACATCGGCATGACGGCCGACGGCGCCAACGAGATCGCGCGCCGCGCCCGCGGCACGCCGCGCATCGCCGGCCGCCTGCTGCGCCGGGTGCGCGACTTTGCCTCCGCGGCGGACGCCGATTCCGTCGACCGCGGCATCGCCGACCGGGCGTTGAGCGCGCTCGAGGTGGACAGCGCCGGGTTAGACGCGATGGACCGGCGCTATCTCACCACCATTGCCTTGAACTATGGCGGCGGGCCGGTCGGCGTCGAGACCATGGCGGCGGCGTTGTCGGAGCCGCGCGATGCGATCGAGGACATCATCGAGCCCTATCTGATCCAGTGCGGCTATCTGCAGCGTACTCCGCGTGGCCGGCTTCTGACCTCGCACGCCTTCCGCCATCTCGGCCTCGCCGAGCCGAACCGCGATCCCTCGCAGTTCGGCCTGTTCGGCAGCAATGGCGACGAGGACTGACGCATGATCCGGAAGAGGGCGAAGCGGTTTTCATGCTTGAACAAAAGCCCTCCGCTCTCGAAGACGTGAAGAGACGTGTTGATGCGGCGCGTCGCGCCGCCGGTAACCTTGCCTGCTAACCATTGCGGCATCTCTGCAGGCTGTCTGCACAAGCACGGCCCAATTTCGCTCCAATCAAAGGGCCTATGATAGCCCAGAGTGTTTTCGACAAGCGCCAGGCATCACCGATCACACGTCCATGATTTCACGTCGTCATTTTCTGCGCGGGTTCGGCGGATTGACCGCCGCCACCGCTTCGACCGCGGCCTATGGCTTGAGCGAGCCGGTCGTCCGCCTCGCGCTCACGCGCTACGATCTGTCACCGCGGCAATGGCCGGCGGATTTTCCGCTCAAGATCGCCGCGCTCGCCGACATCCACGCCTGCGATCCCTGGATGTCGCTCGATCGCATCGCTGAGATCGTCGAGCGGACGAACGGTCTGAACCCCGACATCATCGTGCTGCTCGGCGACTATGTCGCCGGGCTGCGCCGCGTCACCCGCTTCATTCCGGCCTCCGACTGGGCCGCGGTGCTGAAGGGCCTGAAGGCGCCGCTCGGCGTACACGCCGTGCTCGGCAACCACGACTACTGGGAAGACAAGGCGGTACAGCGCCTGGGGCGCGGCATCCCGCTCGCGCGCCGCGCGCTGGAAGGGGCGGGGATTCCGGTCTACGAGAACGACGCGGTGCGGCTCGCCAAGGACGGTCGTCCGTTCTGGCTCGCCGGTCTCGGCGACCAGCTCGCCTTCATGGCGGCGCGGCCCTATCGCCAGGTCTCGCGCATCGGCGTCGACGATCTCAACGCGACGCTTGCCAAGGTCACGGACGACGCGCCGGTGATCCTGCTCGCGCATGAGCCCGACGTCGCGCTCCGGGTGCCCTCGCGCGTCGCGTTGCAGCTGTCCGGCCACACCCATGGTGGGCAGGTCAGGTTGCTCGGCTGGTCGCCGGCGGTGCCGGTGAAGCACGGCATGCGGCTCGCCTATGGCCATATCAAGCTGAAATGCGACGTCGTCGTCTCCGGCGGCCTCGGCTGCAGCATCATGCCGTTCCGCCTCGGCGTGCCGCCCGAGATCGTGCAGGTCACGCTCGGCGCAAAGGGGCCAGTGGTGTCCTGAGCGCGCTTGCGTGGGCGAGAGCTGCGCATCGGATGCGGGCCGACGGCGGTTCCGTCGAAAGTAACTGCTGTATCCGTTCCGGTTCCGGAGTGGCGCCTTTCGACATGGCCGCGATGAAGGATGGTAAGTTGCCGCATATTTCTGTGGGCGGTACCCTTCACCCTAAGGTAGCGGGAGGGATTGCGCAAAATGCAGGATTGGTATCCCAAGAATCTCGTCGTCGGCGTTCAGGGGACGACAGGCACCTACGAGTTCATGAAAACCGTTTTCGGCCGGGAGCAGCCGTTCCGTTACGCCGAATTTGGAATCTACATGGCGGATACCGCAAGAAACGTCTGCCAGCTGTTTCCCGAGTGTGAGCTGCATCTTTTCGATTTCAACGATGCGGTCCAGCGCGCGGAGACAAAGCTCAGCGCCTACCCCAACAAGATCTCATATTTCGGCAACACCCAGAAGTTCAACGATTCCTACAACTGGTCTCTCATGAAGCTGATCAGGCAGTATGAGGGCGCTCCGATCTATGATTATTGCTTTCTCGACGGCGCGCACACGGTCGCAGTCGACGCTTTGAACTACTTCTTGTGCGACAAACTGCTCAAGATTGGCGGTTACATGGATTTCGACGACTATGAATGGCGTCTGAGGGGATCGTCACTCGATCCGACGAAAATTCCGGCAATCGGCGATCAATATACCGATGAGCAGATCGACGCTTTTCAAGTCAAGATGATCGTTGACGACCTGGTCAGAACAGATCATCGGTACCAAGAGGTCGTCAGAAACAAGGTATTCCAGAAGGTCGCCTGATCCAGATCGCCAGCCGATCCCAAGATTTCCCGACCGTGCTTGCGTCGGCCGGCGATTTTGCGCAATACGAACCAAAGTCTTGCGCAATCGGGGGCTGCAAATGACCTCACCCATTCTCGACGGCCAGATCCGCGACGGCCGCCACCATATGCAGGTCCGCGTCTATTACGAAGACACCGATTTTTCCGGCATCGTCTATCACGCCAATTACCTGCGCTTCATGGAGCGCGGCCGCACCAATCATCTCCGCCTGATGGGCGCCGAGCAGCAGGCGCTGTTCGATGAAGCGCAGGAGGAGACCGGCGGCTTCGCCTTTGTCGTGCGCTCGATGACGCTCGACTTCCTCAAGCCGGCGCGGATGGATGACGTGCTCGACGTCGTGACCTGGCCGATCGCTGTGAAGGGCGCCTCCATCATGCTCGCTCAGGAAGTCCGGCGCGGCGATGACGTGCTTGTGAAGGCCGAGGTCCGCGTCGCCTTCATCAGCGGCGGCCGCGCGCAGCCGATTCCGAAGGCTATTCGCGCGCTGATGAAGGCCGATCTGGCTTAGAGCGTTTTCGAGCGAAGTGGGCACCGGTTCGCGTGAAGAAAACGCGTCAAAACAAGAAGCTGGAGCCCCGTTCCGATGCGATCGGAACGGAATAGGCTCCAGCTATCGGGCGATAAGAACCGACCCATCGACTCTGCGCGGCGCGGCGATAGATTTGCGGCTGACAAAGCGCGATCAGATTGATCGCGTTTGTCTTACATTTCGAGCATGATCTTTTCGGAAAACCGCTTCACACTTTTCCGGATCATGCTTCAACAACGAGGGATCGCCAATGTCACGCCCGCCGCTGCCACCCTTCATCCGCGAGACCGCCGTGCAGAAGGCGCGCATGGCGGAGGACGCCTGGAATTCGCGCGACCCCGTTCGGGTTGCCGGCGCCTATACCGAGGACAGCCGCTGGCGTAACCGCTCCGAGGTGTTTCAGGGCCGCGAGGCGATCGTGGCCTTCCTGACCCGCAAATGGGAAAAGGAGCAGGAGTATCGCCTGATCAAGGATCTCTGGGCATTCGACGGCAACCGCATCGCGGTGCGCTTCCAGTACGAATGGCACGATGCCGGCGGCAACTGGTTTCGCTCCTACGGCAACGAGCAGTGGGAGTTCGACGAGCACGGCCTGATGCGCCGCCGCGAGGCCTCGATCAACGACATCGCGATCTCGGAGAAGGACCGCCGCTTCCACTGGCCCGCCCCGGGCCCGCGTCCGGCCGACGTGCCAGGCCTGGGGAACAGCCCGTTCTAGGTGGATGATGAGACACTCGGGCCGTCGTGCTTCGAGGCTCGCTCCGCTCGCACCTCAGCATGACGGTGATAGATATACGCAAGCTGCTCGACTTGCTGCGAGCGCAGCCCCCGTCATCCTGAGGTGCGAGCGTAGCGAGCCTCGAAGGATGAACGGCCCCCGTCCGGGAGCCGCCACACCTTGTGCGTCAATCCTTACGCCGCCGCCTTATGCCGCGCGATCTCGGCCTTGTAGAGTTCGAACTCCTCCGCGATCGCCTTCGCGACCGAGGGACGGGCGCGCAGGCGTTCGTAATAGGCCTTCAGCGCCGGCCATTTCGCGAGCTCGATCGGCGGCGTTGCCATGGTCCAGTTGATGACTGTGACGAGATAGGCGTCGGCGACGCTGAAATGATCGAGCAGATAGTCGCGGCCCTTCAGGTGCTCCTCGACATAGTCGAGCCGCGAGACGTATTTCTCCACGGCATAGGTCTTGGCCTCCGGCGGCGCCTTCTTGTCGAGCAGCGGCAGGAACAGGCCCTTGTGCAGCTCGGTGCCGATGAAGCACAGCCATTGATGCAGCTTTGAACGCTCGGCGTTCGACGCGGTGCCGATGCCGGCGCGCGGAAACTGGTCGGCGACATATTGCAGGATCGCGGCGTTCTCGGTCAGCACGACGCCGTCGTCGGTGCGCAGCGTCGGCACCAGGCCGAGCGGGTTAACCTTGTTGAAGTCGGAGCCGTCGTTGCGCACCGCCTTGGTCTTCGGATCGACCTCGAGATAGTTGGCCGGCTGGCCCGCTTCATAGAGCGCGACGCGGGTCGCCATCGAGCAGGCGAGGGGCGAGAAATAAAGGTCCATGGGTGCCTCCAGTGTCCGGCGCGGGGGTCCGGCCGTTGTTGATTTTTGTACTGTCTTGGATAATATTGGCGGCGTCAAGGAATTAAATGCGAAATGGTACAAAAAAGTAAGAGGCCGCCAACTGCTGCCAAAATCGCGGGGCCGGTCACGCCGAAGCGCCGCGGGCGGCCGCGCGCGTATGAGCCCGATGTCGCGCTCGGCAAGGCGCTCGATCTGTTCCGGCGCGACGGCTTCGCCGCGACCTCGCTCGATGATCTGAGCGCTGCGACCGGCATGAACCGGCCGAGCCTCTATGGCGCGTTCGGTGACAAGCGCGAGCTCTACATCAAGAGCTACCAGCGCTATCGCGACGACGCGCGCGCCGCGATGGTCGATATCTTCCGCGCCGACGCGCCGCTGCGCGAGCGGCTCGAGCGCATCTATCGCATCGCGCTCGACATCTATCTGTCCGGCGAGTCCGGCCCGCGCGGTTGCTTCACCGTGATGACGGCGGCGTCCGAGGCGGTGTCGGATCCGGACATCCGCACCATGGTGGTCGAGGGCCTGACCGAGCTCGACAAGGCGTTCGGCATCTGCTTCCGCCATGCCAGGGAACGCGGGGAACTGCCTGAGGAGACCGATCCGGCGTCGCTGGCGCATCTGGCGTCCGCCACCATCCACACCATCGCGATCCGCGCCCGCGCCCGCGTGCCGCGCAAGGAGCTCGAGGCGATCGTGAAGGGCGCCATCGACGTGCTGTGCGGCGCGAAATAGCCGTCCAAATTTTCTCGCCGGGCAAATGTCGGGCGCTGGCTTTCCCGCCCGTCTTCCGTAAGGTCCCCCCACTCACGGAAGCGGAACATCATGGGAAAAGTCAGGACTTCAGCATTCTCGGTATCGATCGACGGATTCGGCGCGGCGCCGCGTCAGAGTCTCGAAAATCCATTCGGCGAAGGCGGCATGGTGTTGCCCGGCTGGTTCCTCCAGACACGGACGTTCCGCCAGACATTCGGCCAGGACGGCGGCACCACCGGCCTCGACGACGAGATCGCGCGCAAGTCGATGGAGGGGATCGGCGCCTGGATCCTGGGCCGCAACATGTTCGGCCCGATCCGCGGGCCGTGGCCGGATCATGCCTGGAAAGGCTGGTGGGGCGACAATCCGCCGTACCACACGCCGGTGTTCGTGCTGACCCATCACGCGCGGCCCGACATCGAGATGGAAGGCGGCACGACGTTTCACTTCGTGACCGACGGCATGCTCGCGGCGCTGGAGCGGGCGCGCGCGGTTGCCGGTGACAAGGACATCCGCGTCGGCGGCGGCGTCTCGGTGGTGCATCAATTCCTGCAGGCGCGTCTGCTCGACGAGCTGCAATTGGTGCTGCCGCCGGTCGTGCTCGGCGCCGGTGAGAGTTTGTTCGCGGGCCTCGATCTGCCTGCCCTCGGCTACGCCGTCGTCTCGCATGTCGCGAGCCCGCACGCGACCCACGTCACCTTCGCGCGCAAGGCGTCTTAGTCATCCGTGCATCTTGTCCGTCATTGCGAACGAAGCGAAGCAATCCATGTCCCCGCGTATGCGGAAGGATGGATTGCTTCGTCGCTTCGCTCCTCGCAATGACGCTCAGGCGTGATTCCGCATCGCCGGTTTCGTAGATGGGGTAACGGGCCGGCCGCCCGCTCGCTACGGCGCAATTTGGAAGCGCGCTCGCGAGCGGCCTGTTGGTTGGAAGGCGGTCGTCCCTCAAACTGATGGTGTTCAACGGAGTCGGGCAAGCCCGCTCCAAGCATCATTAAGGGACGACCATGTACCACTATGCAGGAATTGACGTGTCTTTGGAATGCTCGAGCGTTTGCCTTGTCGATGGGACAGGCAAGATTTTGCGCGAGACGAAGGTTGCGAGCGAGCCGGCGGCGCTGATCGCCTGGTTCCGGTCGCTGGGTCTGGTACTGGAACGGATCGGGCTGGAGGCAGGCCCCTTGTCGCAATGGCTGTATGCGGGTCTGCGAGACGCAGGGCTTGCGGTCGAGCTGCTGGAAACGCGGCACGTTCGCGAAGCCTTCAAGTCGATGCCGGTGAAGACGGACCGCAACGATGCCCGCCGGATCGCGCAGTTGATGCGGCTCGGCTGGTTCCGGCCGGTGCACTGCAAGTCGGTCGCGGCGCAGGAGACCCGCGCCATCCTGACGGCGCGCAAGCTGCTGCAATCCAAGCTTCGCGATGTCGAGAACAGCCTGCGCGGCATACTTCGCGGTTTTGGCCTGAAGGTCGGTGCGACCACCGAGCGCACGTTCGCCGGACGCATCCGCGAGCTCGTGACCGGCCATCCCGGACTGGAGTTGGTCGCGGCGGCGCTGCTCCAAGCCCATGCGGTGCTGCTGCGGGAGTTCAAGAGCCTGGACAAGCACACCCAGAAGCTCGCCAGGACGCATCCATCCGCCAAGCTCCTGATGACAACGCCGTCCGTTGGTCCGATCGTGGCGCTCACCTATGCCGCGGCGATCGACGACCCGAAGCGTTTCCGCTCCTCGAAGGCCACGGGAGCCCACTTTGGGCTCACCCCGAAGAAGTACCAGTCCGGTGAGACCGACTACACCGGCCGCATCAGCAAGATCGGGGATGCCTCCGTGCGCGAGGCACTCTACCAGGCAGCTCACGTCATGCTGACCAAGCCGGTCAAGAATTGCTCGGCATTGAAGAGCTGGGCGATGCGGATCGCCCGGCGCGCAGGCATGCGCAAGGCCAAGGTAGCGCTGGCTCGCAAGCTCGCCGTGATCCTGCATCGCATGCTCGCCGACACCAAACCGTTCAACCCGATGACCAAGGCCATCTAGCCAGGAGCAGCAATCGGTTCCGGGCGGGCCACGACACCAGGCTCTCCCCGAGCGAAGTCCCTCCGCTGGGACGATGGATCCGGTCAGGCCGCCATCCGGGAAGTGGCTCACGACCACGCAATCCGTAGATTGGCCGGCCGGCTCCTCAATGCACCCCATCAGGCGACGGCCTTCGCGCCGATCCCGTACAGAAGCAAGTGCCCGGCGAGTGGATGACGCGAAAAGGGATTGACTAACCAAGGCCCGTTACAGAAGCCCGGATGGAGCGTAGCGCAATCCGGGAGCGGTTTGTCCGGCGCAAAGAACCCCGGATTTCGCTTCGCTGCATCCGGGCTACGCGCCGGTGCTAATACCCCCGCTTGCGATCGACGAGGTTCTCCAGCGCGCCGCCGGCCTCGAAGCGCGCGATCTGCTGCGCGACATATTTCGAGATCTCGTCGGCGTCGGTGTCGGCGGCGTTGTGCGGCGTCAGCACCACCTTCGGATGGCTCCAGAACGGGCTCGCCTCGGGCAGCGGCTCGGTCTCGAAGACGTCGAGCGAGGCGGCGCCCAGCGTGCCTTCATCGAGCGCGCGCAGGATGTCGGCCTCGTTCTGCAGGCCGCCGCGGCCGGCATTGATGATGACGGCCGCGCCGAGCGGGCTGTTGCGGTTCAGCTTCGCGAACGCGTCGCGGTTGAGCACGTGCCTTGTGTCCGGCGTCAGCGGCAGCAGGCAGACCAGGATGTTGGTCTCGCGCAGGAATGCGTCGAGCCCGTCCGCGCCGTGATAGCAGGCGATGCCGTCGATCCGCTTCTCGCTGCGGCTCCAGCCGACGACGCGGAAGCCGAGCGCGCGCAGTGCCTGCGCCGCGGCGGCGCCGAGCGTGCCGAGCCCCATGATGCCGACGGTGATCGCGCTCGCCGCCCACTGATAGTCCGGCGCCCAGCGCTTCACCCGCTGCGACTCGCGCAAATAGAGCTCCTGGCGGTGATGCATCAGAACGTGCAGCACGACATATTCGGTCATGCGGTCGGTGAGATCGGAGACCGCGACCCGCACCAGCGGCACGTCGGGCAGCGAGCGATCAGCCATCAGCGCGTCGACCCCGGCGCCGAGATTGAAGATGACGCGCAGGTTCTTGAATGCCGCCAGCTCGCCCGGCTTCGGCTTCCACACCGCGGCGTAATGCACCTCGGCGGGATCGAGCGCGCCGTCCGGCAGCAGCACCACGCGGCGGTCCGGGCAGACCGCGTCGAACCGCGCCTTCCAGCGCCCCGACGACCAGTTTTCCGAGCCGCCATTGATCAGCAGCGCGAGCGCGCCCTTACCCATCCCGATACCTCCAACGTCTATGTGATGCATGTCACAGAGCGGGTCCGGCCCGCTCATATGTCCTGCCATCAACAGGGGAGAACTTCCATGCGCAAACTGATCCGGGCGTCGGCTTTCATCCGCGCCGCCGGGCGCCACGGCCCACGCCCGTGCTCGTAAACGCTGACACGCCGGCTGAGGCTCAACCGACCGTTGCTCCAACGCAGGGCGAGGCCCGGTCGGCCCGATCGCAGGCTCAGGCGCAACCCGTGGCGTCTCCGCGGCAGCAGGCGTCCCGTCCGATGACGAGGAGCCACGTCCGCCATCGCGAGAGCGATGAAGCCAAGGCGCGCTGGATCGCCGCCCGCTACGGCGTCTATCGGCAACCGCACGTTCATCGCCGCCGCGACAAACGTCCCGTCCGTCGAAGCGCGCCATGGAGCCGCGATCAAGATCCACCGTTGGCATCCGGAACCTAAATTTCTTTCGCGCCCCCTGTCGGCAGCGGGCATAATCGTTCGTTCTTGCAATGAACGGAGATGCCTTTTCGATGCTGTACGCCATCCTCTGCTATCATGACGAAGACATGGTCGGCTCCTGGAGCAAGGAACACGACGCCTCCGTCATGCAGAAACTGTCCGTCGTGCAGGACAAGCTCGCTAAGCAGGGCAAGCTCGGCCCGGTGGCGCGGCTGTTGCCGACCACCGCGGCCACCACGCTGCGCAAGGAAAACCCGCCGCTGGTGCTGGACGGCCCGTTCGCCGAAACCAAGGAACAGCTGCTCGGCTTCTATCTGGTCGAGGGCAAGAACCTCGACGAGGTGCTCGACATCGCGCGCGACCTCGGCGAGGCCAATCCCGGCGGCACCTATGAGATCCGCCCGGTCGGCTACTTCAATCAGGGAGGTACCAAGGCGTGAGCGTGACCGACACCGCCTGGATCGATGCTGCGTTGACGTCCGCGCGTCCCCAGGCGGTCGGCGCACTGCTGCGCTACTTCCGCAATCTCGACACCGCCGAGGAGGCGTTCCAGAACGCCTGCCTGCGGGCGCTCAAGAGCTGGCCGCAGAACGGCCCGCCGCGCGATCCCGCGGCGTGGCTGATCATGGTCGGCCGCAACGTCGCGATCGACGAGGTCCGCCGCAACAAGAAGCAGCAGCCGCTGCCCGACGACGACCAGGCGATCTCCGACCTCGACGACGCAGAGGACGAGATCGCCGAGCGGCTCGACGGCTCGCATTACCGCGACGACATCTTGCGGCTGCTGTTCATCTGCTGTCACAAGGATCTGCCGGCGACGCAGCAGATCGCGCTCGCGCTGCGCATCGTCTCAGGTCTTACGGTGAAGCAGATCGCGCGCGCCTTCCTGGTCTCGGAAGCCGCGATGGAGCAGCGCATTACGCGGGCCAAGGCGCGCGTCGCCGATGCCGACGTGCCGTTCGAGACGCCTGGCGCGGTCGAGCGCAGCGAGCGGCTCGCCTCGGTCGCGGCGATGATCTATCTGATCTTCAACGAGGGCTATTCGGCGAGCGGCGACACCGCCGAAATCCGCGCGCCACTGTGCGAGGAGGCGATTCGTCTCGCCCGCCTGCTGCTGCGGCTGTTCCAGAGCGAGCCGGAGATCATGGGGCTGACGGCGTTGTTGTTGCTGCAGCATGCCCGCGCCGAGGCGCGCTTCGATGCCGATGGCCAGGTGATCCTGCTCGACGACCAGGACCGCAGCCTGTGGAATCAGAAGCAGATTGCCGAGGGCCTCGCGCTGATCGACAAGGCGATGCGCCACCGCCGCAGCGGGCCGTATCAGGTGCAGGCGGCGATCGCAGCGCTGCACGCCCGTGCGGAAAAGCCCGAGGATACCGACTGGACCCAGATCGATCTGCTGTACGGCGCGCTCGAGGTCATGCAGCCGTCGCCGGTGATCACGCTCAACCGCGCCGTTGCGGTCTCCAAGGTAAAGGGGCCGGAAGCCGCGCTCGAGATGATCGAGCCCTTGGCGCCGCGGCTTGCCAACTACTTCCACTATTTCGGCGTCCGCGGCGCCTTCCTGATGCAGCTCGGCCGCAACGAGGACGCCCGCATCGCCTTCGACCGCGCCATCGCGCTCGCCAACACCACAGCCGAAGCCGCCCACATCCGCATGCATATCGACCGCCTGATGCGCGACAGCCAGCCGCACAACGCGAAGGCGAAGTAGCGGTCAGCAACAGCGCACCGGCATACTCGCTGCACCTCCCCCGCAAGCGCAGGGCTATCGCATATGGCTGGCGGTCATGACGACGTGGAAACGTCGCGTACAGAAGCGCGCGAAGGCCATATGCCCCCGGGGGCGAGCGCGAGTCTGCGTGATTTCGGAATATTGGAAAAATATCCCTGAGTTGCCCGACGTGTCAAGCAGCCCGGTCGGCCGCCGGCCACCGCCGGCTACTTTGCATGGGGTTGTTTTCGATATTTTGGCAACGCGCCTCCCCCGCGAGTGCAGGGCAATCGCATATGGGCTCGATAGCTCCACAAACTCGTCATGCCCGGCCTTGTGCCGGGTATCCACGTCTTGGTTCGGGAGAGGGAGCTTGTCGCAGCTCTCAATCGACTCTGCCTGACTTCCGAAAAAATCTTCGCCCGCCTTGTCGGCCCCGTACTCCGCCGTTCGTCATGAAGGCAGAGAGCATCACCAAGCGTTACGGAGCCTGTCATGCCGACGACCGTCGACACCGAAGTCTCAAAGCCCGCCCGCATCACCGGCCGTGTCATGAGCGGCATGGTCGTCTTGTTCCTGCTGTTCGACGGCGCGATCAAGCTGGTGCCGTTGTCGGTCGTCACCGAGACCATGGACAGGATGGGCTTCGGCGCGAGCGATGCGCTGGCGCGCAGCCTCGGCATCATCACCATCGTCTGCACGCTGCTCTACTCGGTGCCGCCGACCTCGATCCTCGGCGCCATCCTGCTCACCGGCTATCTCGGCGGCGCGATCGCATCGCATGTGCGGATCGGCAGCCCGCTTTTCACCCACACGCTGTTCGGGCTCTATCTCGGCCTGATGCTGTGGGGCGGGCTCTATCTGCGCGACGGCAATCTGCGCGCAATGCTTCCATTTCGCCGGTGAGGTATTGTTCAATCCATCCTTGTGGAGACTGTCATGTTGGAGACCATTGCCATCATCGCGATTGTCCTCGGCGTCGCGATCGCCGTCATCCTCATCCTCGCGGCGACCAAGCCGGGCACGCTCCGCGTCACGCGTGCGATCAGCATCAACGCGCCGGCCGAGCGGATATTTCCATTGATCGACGATTTCCATCAGTGGACGCTGTGGTCGCCCTACGAGAACCGGGATCCGGCCATGAAGCGGATCTATGGCGGCGCCGGGCGCGGGCAGGGTGCGGCCTATGCCTGGGACGGCAACAAGAATGTCGGCGCCGGCCGCATGGAGATCCTGCAATCCTCCGCGCCGTCGAAGATCGTCATCAAGCTCGACTTCATCAAGCCGTTCGAAGGCCACAACACCGCCGAGTTCACAATGCTGCCGCAGGGAAATGCGACCAGCGTCACATGGACCATGTATGGTCCGGCCGTCTTCATGTCGAAGGTGATGCAGGTGTTCATGAACCTGGATCGCATGATCGGCAGGGATTTCGAGGCCGGTCTCGCCAATCTGAAGAAACTGACTGAGAAGTAGCGCGTTTTCGAACGAGGTGGTTACCGGTTCGTGTCGGGAAAACGCGTCAAGATGACAATCCGGAGCCCTCGTTCCGGTACCACCGGGGCGAGGCTCGAATGACCCAAGGGAGCATGCGATGCAGGTCAACCCCTATCTCTCCTACGACGGCAATTGCGGCGCCGCGCTGAAATTCTACGAGAAGGTTCTCGGCGCCCGGATCGAGGACACCTTCCCCTACGGCGAGGGCAGTGCGGAGATGCAGACGCCGCCCGGCTGGAAAGACAAGATCATGCACGCCCGCCTCACGATCGACGGCGAGATCATCATGGCCTCCGACGCCCCGCCCGGCCACTTCCAGAAGCCGCAGGGCTTCCACGTCGCGTTGCAGGTCGAGGATCCCGCGGAAGCCGAACGCCGCTTCAAGGCGCTGTCCGAGGGCGGCACGGTGACGATGCCGTTCGGCAAGACCTTCTTCTCCAACGGCTTCGGCATGTGCGTCGATCAGTTCGGCATCCCCTGGATGGTGAACTGCCCGCAGGGGATGTAGGCTGGCGGCTTATTCCGCCGAGCTCATTCCCTACCCGTCATGCTGAGGAGGCCGCGTAGCGGCCGTCTCGAAGCACGACGGCCCGGCTGTGGCCGTGCATCCTTCGAGGCTCGCCCAGCGGTGCAAGTGCACCGCAAGGCTCGCACCTCAGGATGACGGGATGGGAGCCGTAGCCCGGATGGAGCGCAGCGAAATCCGGGGCACCCAATCCGCGCCGGCAGTCCCCCGGATTGCGCTTCGCTTCATCCGGGCTACGACACTTTACAGGCTGCAAATCTCACCTGCACCGCGGATAGATCGCCGCGAGCTCGCGGCCGCGCAGCAATAGCAGGCGCGAAGTCAGGCCGCCGCGGCGGGCGATCCAGCCGCGCACCGGCGCCGGATAGGCTTGCAGCACCGCCACGGACGCTTCCGGCTCTGCATAGGTGCGGCCGCGCTGGTCGATCGAGCGCGCGGCGTGGAAGCCGAGCACGGCGCGCCGCGTCACGCAGATGCGGTCGCCCGGCACCATCGAGAGTACCAGGGTGCAGGCGGACAGGCAGGGCCCGTCGATCACGACGCGCTCGCCCGACTCGCGCACCTTGTCGAACAGCTCGATGAACGGGCCGACCTGCCCGCCGGGGCTGGCGAGGATACGAACATCGGCTTGCGCGCAGCTAACCGTTGCGCAGAGAGCTGCCGCCGCGACAAGTATTTTCATGCGCGCAATCCCTGCCACGATGCGATCGAGGTGCCGCCGCATCTGAAGCTGGAAGGCTCGCGCCGGAATGGGGCATCGTCAAGACCGATGTCCCGGTCGCGACAGCACGTGGCTCAGGCCGCGCGGTTCTTGAGCGACCCCCACGATCGCAGTGAGCACGGCGCCGGCAACGCCGCCGCCGGCGACCTGGCCGATGATGCTGCCGATGTCAGGCGTCGCGCCGGAATTGGCGAGCAGCGGGATCAGCATGCCCAGAAGCTGTCCGCCCGCACCGCCGCCGATGGCGCCTGCGATGGTGTTACCGAGCGTGCCGAGATCGATGTTCTTGGCCGCTCCCGCCGCGACATTGCCGCCGACGGCTCCGCTGATGACCTGAATAATCAGATTGATGAGAACGCCCGACATGAGGTGATTTCTCCCCGGTATCTGGTTCAGCACGGCTGAGACGCCAGCCGGCGTCCCACCGCCACGAAGGTTAGGCCTCCAACGCGCAGAGGTCATGCTACACACGCGAAGATTGTCAACCCGCGCCGACGCTATGCACCGGCTTTTTTGAGGGAACCCTCCGGCTCTCCCGGGAGCCTCAGTCCGCGCCGGAGACGCCGGCCTCGGCAAAGGTCGCCATGCCGCCATGACAGGCGAGCGCCGCGCGCAACAGCAGGATCGCAACCCCCGCGCCGGAGCCTTCGCCGAGCCGCATGTTAAGGTCGAGCAAGGGGGCGAGCTCGAGCTCGCGCAGCAATTCGCGGTGGCCGAGCTCGGCCGACACATGTCCGGCGCGGCAATGCGCGAGGCTGTCGGGTTGAAGCCGCGCCAGCGGCAGCACCGCCGCTGTCGCCACGAAGCCGTCGAGCAGCACCGGAATGCAGCGTGCGCGCGCCGCCAGCACGGCGCCCGCGATCGCCGCCAGCTCGCGTCCGCCGAGCGACATTGCGGTGGCGAGCGGATCGTCGATCGCGCCGCGATGCAGCTTGAGCGCCGCATCGATCGTGGTGCGCTTGCGTATCAGCCCGGCATCGTCGACGCCGGTGCCGCGGCCGGCCCAGCGCACTCCGCGCCCGCCCATCAAGGCGGCGCACAGCGTCGCGGCGACCGTGGTGTTGGCGATGCCCATCTCGCCGACCACGAGCAGATCGCATTGCTCGGGCACCGTGCGCCAGCCGGTATCGAGCGCGACGAGGAAATCGGCGGCGTCCATCGCCGGTCCGGTCGTGAAATCGCGGGTCGGGCGCGCCAGCTCGAGCGGCTCGACGCGCAGCTCGGCGCCGGCAAGCCTGGCGATCTGGTTGATCGCAGCGCCGCCGGCGGCGAAGTTCGCCACCATCTGCGCGGTGACCTCGGAGGGATAGGCTGAAACGCCGCGCTCGGCGATGCCGTGATTGCCGGCGAACACGGCGATCGTGACGTGGTCGAGCCGGGGCATCTCACGCCGCTGCCAGCGCGCCAGCCAGATCGCAACCTCCTCCAGGCGGCCGAGGCTTCCCGGCGGCTTGGTCAGGTTCTGCTGGCGCTGCGTGGCGGCCGCGGCACTGGCCTCGTCGCCCTGCGGCAGGTCGCGACAAAAGCCGCGGATGTCGTCTAGAGTACTGAACTGCATGCGATTCCCTCGTCGAGCGGGCCGCAAGCTAATGCATGATCCGGAAACGTGTGAAGCGGTTTTCCCTCGCGACAAATGCGTAGCATTTGCGCGGAGATCATGCCCTAACAAGAAGCTAAAGCGCGATCAGATCGAGCCCGATCTCGTCGCGCTTTAGCCCAATTTCCAGGCCTTCACCATGAATCAATGGCTCGACGATCTCCGGACCGCGACCGCCTTCCTGACCCGCCTGCCGATGCCGCATCCGGACGGCGCGCGGACGGAGAGCTTTGCGCGGGCGCAGCGGCTGTTTCCCCTGGTCGGGGCCGCCATCGGGGCGGCGATCGGCCTGTTTTGCCTGCTGCTGCGGGCGATCGGTGTGCCGGATCTCGCCGCGGCGGCGCTCGCGCTCGGCGGCGGTGCGCTGCTCACCGGCGCGCTGCATGAGGACGGGCTCGCCGATGTCGCCGACGGGTTCGGCGGCGGCCGCGATGTCGCGACCAAGCTCGAGATCATGCGTGACAGCCGGCTTGGCACTTACGGCGCGCTGGCGCTGGTGGTGAGCTTTGCCGCCAAGCTCGCGGCTCTCGCGGCAATTCCGAATGGTCTCGTGGTGCAGAGCCTGATCGCGGCGCACGCGCTGGGCCGCGGCGTGCTGCCATGGATTGCGATCAGCCAGCCTTACGCGCGCAAGGACGGGCTCGCCGCCAATGCCGGAAGGCCTGATGGGACCATTGCCGTGGTCGCGGCCGGCATCGCGCTGCTGATCGCAATCCTCGCCTTGCCGTTCAGCAGCGCGCTGCTGGCGGCGATCGCGGCCGCTGTGAGCGCGCTGGTCATGGCGCTCGTGGCAAAGCGGCAGATCGGCGGCCAGACCGGCGATGTGCTTGGCGGTGCGGAGCAGGTCGCGGAAACCACGATCCTGGTACTGCTCGCGGCGCGGTTAGGTTAGAGCGTTTTCGAGCGAAGTGGAGACCGGTTCGCGTGAAGAAAACGCGTCAAAATGAAAGCGTGAGCGGAACATGGATCGCGAAACGCGTTTCTGGCTGATCCGTCATGCGCCGGTGGACGGTCCGCGCGGCGTGATCCACGCGCCGGATGCGCCCGCCGACCTCGGCGATGCCGCGGCATTCGCGTCGTTGCAGGCGAGGCTGCCGGCCCACGCTCGCGCGGTCTGCAGTCCGGCGCGGCGCACCCGTGAGACCGCAGCAAAGCTCGGTCTCACGGCAACGGAGGACGACGCCTTTCGCGAGCAGGATTTTGGCGATTGGACCGGCCGGCGTCACAGCGAGATCGAAGCCGAGCTCGGCGCGGCCTATCGCGCGTTCTGGCAATCGCCGGGCAGCAACCGGCCGCCGCGCGGCGAAAGCTTTGCCGATCAGATCGCGCGGGCGCGGGCAGGGCTCGCGCGTCTGCCGTCCGGCGACGTCGTACTGGTCGTGCATTCCGGCACCATTCGCGCGATCCTTGCGATCGCGCTCGAGCTTGCCCCGGAGCTCGCGCTGCGCTTCGTCATCGATCCGCTGTCATTGACGCGGATCGACCGGCTGCCGAATGCATGGCGCGTGGTCGCGGTGAACGAGCGCTGATAGCGCAGTGACTCTGCTTTACCTCGCCCCGCGTGCGGGGTCGGAACGCATCGACAGATGCGTTCCGGGCGAGGGGGAGTCTCCGCGAGACTAACTGGTACTGCGCGCGCGGAGAGGGCCCCTCACCCCAACCCTCTCCCCGTAAGAACGGGGCGAGGGAGTGCAGTCCCGTCGCGGTGTGACATTAGTTCGTTCGATCAACCGTTACCCATTCCGTCGCGCGCCGCGCAGGGTCGGCAGGCCGATGCCGGCGGCGTCGAAGCCGCCGTCGACGGCGAGGATCTGTCCGGTGATGTAGCTGGCGCGATCCGAGCACAGGAAGAAGATCGCTTCCGCCAGCTCCTCCTCCAGCCCATAGCGGTTGAGCGGGATGGCGTCATGATAGTCGGCGCGGATCTCCGGCGTGTGGACGGCCTTGGCCATCGCGGTCTCGACCGGCCCGGGCGCGACGCCGTTGACGCGGATGCCGAGCGAGGCGAGTTCGACCGCGAGCTGCTTGGTGAGATGCGCGAGGCCGGCCTTGCTGGTGCCGTAAGCCGAGCGCAGCGTCGAGGCGCGCACCGCCGAGATCGAGGTGATGTTGACGATTGCACCGCCGCCATGCTCCCGCATTAACGGCGCGGCCGCCTTGGTGCACAGGAACGGGCCGGTGAGGTTGACCGCCATGATCCGGCTCCAGTCGGCGTCCGAGGTCTCCAGCACCGGCGTGAACACGGCAATGCCGGCATTGTTGACCAGCGCGTCGAGCCGGCCGAACCGGTCCGTGATCGCAGAGATCGCGGCTGCCACGCCAGCGGCGTCCGATACGTCGCAGGTCAGCGCCAGCGTGTCGTCGGGCTGCTTCAGCGCCGCGACCGCCGCGCGCAGCAATTCACCCTCGATGTCGAGCAGCGCGACGCGCCAGCCGTCGGCGAGAAAGCGTTTCGCCGCGGCAAGCCCGATGCCACGCGCGGCGCCGGTCACGAGTGCGACTTTGGGGGAAGCGGAATTCATCGGATGGTCCATCGGTCCGGGCAGGAAGTCCCGACCGTCTGCGACCTTTACTCAGACGTGTCAACCCGACGGCGACACGCGGCCTGCTCTCTGTCTCTCCGTCACCCTGAGGCGCGAGCGTAGCGAGCCTCGAAGGGTGCACGGCCCACCAGCCGGGGAGTGTGGAGTATCGGCTTCCTACGGCACGCCGACCCTCTCGCCGCAATCCTGAAGAGCCCGCAAAGCGGCGCGTCTCGAAGGATGCACGGCCCCCAGCCCGGGCCGCCCATCCTTCGAGGATCGCACCGTGGCTTACGCTGCGAGTTCGGCAGAGGCGCGCTGCATGTTGGTGGACATGTCCTGCGTCACGATGCTCTGCTCCTCGACCGCGGCGGCGGTGGAGGTGATGTATTCGTTGACGCCGGCGATCGCCGCCTTGATCTCGGACAGCGAGCTCACGACTTCGGCGGCGATCGAGTTCAGCGCGTCGATTTCCGAGGAGATCGTGTCGGTCGCCTGCTTGGCCTGATTGGCGAGGCTCTTCACCTCGGAGGCAACCACCGCGAAGCCGCGGCCGGCTTCGCCGGCGCGCGCCGACTCGATCGTGGCGTTGAGCGCCAGCAGGTTGATCTGCCCGGTGATGCTCGAGATCATCTCGACGATGCCGCTCATCGCCTGCGCTGCGGCGTTGAGCTTCTGCGCCTGTCCGTCGGCAGCCTCGACCCGGCCGGTGGCGACCGCGGCGTTCTGCTTCGACTTGGTCATGGTTTCCGAGATCTCGCGGATCGAGGCGCTCATCTCCTCGCTGCCGGCGGCGACCGCCTCGATCAGGCCGCGCGCGCTGTCGGCCTTCTTGCGGCCGATCGCCTGCGCGGTGATGTCGGTGGCGTACTTCACCACCTTGTAGGGCTTGCCGTTGAGATCGAGGATCGGGTTGTAGGAGGCTTGGATCCAGATCTCGCGGCCGCCCTTGGCGATACGCTTGTATTCGGCGGCCTGAAATTCGCCGCGGTTCAGCGCCCCCCAGAACTCGCGGTAGCCGGCCGCGCTCGCCTCAGTGGGCTCGACAAACATGCTGTGATGCTTGCCCTGGATCTCGGCAAGCGAATAGCCCATCGCGGCGAGGAAGTTCGGATTCGCGGTGCGGATCGTGCCGTCCATGTTGAACTCGATCACGGCCTGCGACTTGCCGATCGCATCGATCTGGCCGTCATTGTCGGCAGTTTTCACCTTCTGCTGCGTGACGTCGGTGGCGAACTTGACGACCTTGAACGGCTTGCCGCGGTCGTCGAGGATCGGGTTGTAGGTGGCGAGGATCCAGATTTCCTTGCCGCCCTTGCCGAGCCGCTTGAATTCGCCGGCCTCGAACGCGCCCCGGTTCAGCCGCGCCCAGAAATCGCGATAGGCCACGCTGTCGCGATCGGCGGGCGGCACGAACATGCTGTGGTGCTTGCCCCGGATCTCGGCGAGCGAATAGCCCATAGCGCCGAGGAAGTTCTCGTTGGCATTGACGATGGTGCCGTCCATGTCGAACTCGATCACCGCCTGCGCCCGGCCGATCGCGGCGATCTTGCCGGCATCCTCCATGCTGTGGATCTTCTGCGCGGTGATGTCGGTGGCGAACTTGATCACGCCGACCGGCTTGCCACCCTTGTCAAGGATCGGGTTGTAGGAGGCCTGGATCCAGATCTCGCGGCCGCCCTTGGCGATGCGCTTGTATTGCGCGGCCTGGAATTCGCCGCGGTTCAGGTCGGCCCAGAACGCGCGATAGTCCTGGCTGTCGCGCGTGGCCGGATCGACGAACATGCTGTGGTGCTTGCCCTTGATCTCATCGAGCGTGTAGTCCATCGCATTGAGGAAGTTCTCGTTGGCGTCGACGATCGTGCCGTCGAGCTTGAACTCGATCACCGCCTGCGACTTGCCGATCGCGGCAGTCTGCGCCAGCGCATTCTCGATCTTGGCCTTGTTGCTGAAACTGAACATCAGGGCTCCGTGAAGGTCCAAATAAAAGGGATGGGGAAAAGCGGATCGCGGCAACTCACGGAAAGGTTGCAGCGAGCCGTTTAGCATCGGTAAAGCCTGTTGCTCGCGCGCGCTTGGCACGAACTGCATAACGCCAAGTTCCGCGCATGCATCCGCCTCAATTCGCAAAGGTTTTTTTCAGAGTGCACGTTATCATCCACGGGCAGCACGCGATGTTCACCGTAATCATACGGACGAAAATCGATGATGACTTTCGTCTGATGCGGGGTGATTGAAACGCGGCTAGTTCAGCGATGCTGATGGACCTATTACGAAGCCTGATATCGCCGGCCACTTTTCACCGATCGATGCCGCGACGTGATTCGCGTCCTCGATGAATGTGCGTCGCGTTCGATGCTTGGTCCACGCCCGCCGACCGCAATAAGAATCGCCATAAAAATATCACGGCACGAGATGTCGGAAGGGCGGTCCCGGGCTCGTCCTCCGGTCACTCATTCCATGATGGAGTTCCGATGTCGCTTACCCTGCATTACCACCCGCTGTCCTCGTTCTGCTGGAAGGCGCTGATTGCGCTCTATGAGAACGGCACGCCGTTCACGCCGCACATGGTCAATCTCGGCGATCCCGCCGAGCGCGCGGCGCTGCTCGCGCTGTCGCCGATCGGCCGATTTCCGGTGCTCCGCGACGAGACGCGGGATGAGACGGTGCCGGAATCGAGCATCGTCATCGAATATCTCGACCGGCATTATCCCGGTGCCGTCAGGCTGATCCCCGAGGACCCGGACCTCGCGCTGCAAATCCGGCTGCGCGATCGCTTCCTCGATCTCTATGTCCACCTGCCGATGCAGAAGGTCGTCAGCGACCGGCTGCGGCCTGCGGACAGCAAGGATCCGCATGGCGTCGCCGAGGCGCGGGCGCAACTCCGCACCTCCTATGCGATCCTGGATCAGCAGCTCGATCCGCAACGCGCGCGTGGCGGCTGGATGATGGGCGAGCATTTCTCGTTGGCCGATTGCGCGGCCGCGCCGACGATGTTCTACGGCAACAAGGTCGAGCCGTTCGGAGATGGCCATCGGCATCTGGCCGCCTATCTCGAGCGGCTGATGGCGCGGCCGTCCTTCGCGCGCGTGCTGAGGGAGGCCGAGCCCTATTTCGGCATGTTCCCGCGGGAAACCTGACGCAAGCCGGCCTCCGACCCGGTTCCAAAAATAAATCGTGGCGGGATGTCGCTTTCGCGCCGCCCCGTTCGTCATCTCGCTGAGGCCCGGGTTTCCGGAGCGCTGGTCGCTCCGGGGCCCCGGGCGAATACGTGTGGGAGACGACATGGCTGCAGCTGGCAACAGGGCGGAGATCATCCGCTCCCTCTTCGCCGCCTACCTCGCCAATGACCGCGCGAGCGTCGAGGCGGCGTTCGCGGAGGATTTCCGCTTCTCGACGCCCTATGGCGAGAACATCGACAAGCCGACCTATTTCGCCGAGTGCTGGCGCGACTCCGGCTGGATCGGCCGCCACGAGATCGAGCGCATCATGGTCGACGGCGTCGAGGCCTTCGTCACCTATCGCTGCGTCGCCCGCGACGGCAAGAGCTTTCGCAACACCGAGTTCTTCGTGTTCGACGGCGACAAGGTGTCGCGCATCGACGTCTATTTCGGCCCGTCGCACCAGGACGGCGAACTTGTCAGGCAAGACCGCTGAGGGCTGTGGCGAGCGATGCAATGACCTCCCAAATAATTTTGCTTGGCCTGTCGGCGTGGCAAGCCCCGCGTCGTCCTTGAGACGAGCACCGGAGATACCGGCAAAGCAGCTGAACAAGACAACGGAGCAGGACGATGAAGTTCATGGTGATCGTGAAGGCGAACAGGGACACCGAGGCCGGCGTGATGCCGAGCACCGAGCTGCTCGCGGCGATGGGCAAGTTCAACGAGGAGATGGTCAAGGCCGGCGTGATGCAGGCCGGCGAGGGGCTGCATCCGACCAGCAGGGGTGCCCGCGTCAAATATGCCGGCGGGCAGAGCACGGTGTCGCGCGGCCCGTTCGGCCTGAGCAGCGATCTGGTCGCCGGCTTCTGGCTGATCGAGACCAAGTCGCTCGATGAAGCGATCGACTGGATGAAGCGCGCGCCGTTCGACGGCGGCTCCGAGATCGAAATCCGCCAGGTGTTTGCCGCGGAGGATTTCGGCGAGGCGCTGACGCCCGAGCTGCGCGAGCGGGGAGAGCGCCTGCGCGCGCAGGTGGGCAAGAAATGACACCCGACGTCATTCCGCGATATCGCACCGGCGATGCGCCCGGAATACATGATCATCGTCGCAAGTCGTGGATTCCGGGCCGGCGCCGCGTGGGGCTTCCCGGCATGACGAGGGTGAAGATTGCGAGTTACTCAACAGGCAAGGAAATCCGACCAATGCGTTTCATGATGCTGATGATCCCGCTCGGCTACGAGTCCGCGCCGGCCAAGCTCGAGCTCGACCCCGAACGGGTCGCCGCGATGATGCGGTACAATCAGGCGCTGAAGGACGCCGGCGTGCTGATCACGCTGGAAGGCCTGCATCCGCCGGCTGCCGGCGCGCGCGTCAAGTTCGACACCGGCGTGCCGGTCGTGATCGACGGCCCGTTCACCGAGGCCAAGGAAGTGATCGGCGGCTTCTGGATGATCGAGGTCGCCTCGCGCGCCGAGGCCATCGAATGGGCCAGCAAGTGCCCGGCCACCGCCAACGAGATGATCGAGATCCGCCAGGTGCAGGAGATGGCCGATTTCTCCGAGGAGGTGCAGCAGGCCGCCGCGACCTTCGAGCATCCGCAGGGCGGCTGGGGCAAGGCGCTGCGCTGAACCTTCAACAAGATGCGATGCCGCTTCAAAGCGTCATCGCATCACCGAACCATCGTCCACCAGCAACGACCACAACGGAGACGCAAGATGAGCACCAACACTTTCCTCGCCGTCTATCTCGGTGGCGGCAGCACCGGCTCGCGCATGGCCGCCTGGAACGCGCTGCCCGACGCCGAACGGCGCGCCAAGGAGCAGCAGGGCATGGCAGCCTGGGGCGCCTGGGTCGAAAAGCACCATGACGTGATCGTCGAGATGGGCGGACCGCTCGGCAAGACCAAGAAGGTCGGGCAGGGCGGCGTCACCGACATCGCCAATCTGATGACCGGCTTCACGGTGGTGCGCGCGCCCTCGCATGAAGCGGCGGCAAAGCTGTTCGAGAACCATCCGCATTTTTCGATCTTTCCGGGCGAAGCCGTGGAGATCATGCCGGTGCTGCCGATCCCGGGGCGCTAAGGCAGGAGAATTCACCTCCCCTTGAAAAGGGGGGCGCTTTGCTCGCCAGAGCAAAGCGGGTGGGGATCTGCTCTCCCCGCATACAGCGTCGACTGCGGCTGACCCCCATCCCGACCTTCCCCCTTTCAGGGGGAAGGAGAAGATCGATCCATGCTTGAGCCGGGCTACTGCCGTCAAGCGCGTGCAGCGAGGCCGCGTCACACCCGTTAATCTTGATTGACGCGGCGCCGCCCCGCTAGTGACCTTTACCGCGGGCTCATGTAAAAGCCGTTCACATGAGCTGGCGCAAGGACCAAGGCCGCGCCGAGCGCGGCTATCATCACGGCAATCTCAAAGAGGCGTTGCTGCAGGCCGCGCTCGACCTGATCTCGAAGAAGGGGCCGGCCGGCTTCACCTTCGCCGATGCCGCGCGGATGGCCGGCGTCAGCCCGGCCGCGCCGTACCGCCACTTCCGCGACCGCGACGAGTTGATCGCCAGCATCGCGCAGCGCGGCTTCGAGCAGTTCGAATCGCTGCTGACGCAGGCTTGGAACGACGGCCGCCCCGACACCGTCACGGCGTTCGAGCGGGTCGGCAAGGCCTATCTCGCCTTCGCCCGCGAGGAGCCCGCGTTCTATTCGGCGATGTTCGAATCCGGCCTGCCGGTCGATTCCAATCCGACCTTGATGGCGGCAAGCGAGCGCGCCTTCGCGATCATCCGCGCCGCCGCCGAGCGGCTCGCGGCACTGGCGCCGCCCGGCATGCCGCGTCCGCCGGCGATGATGATGGCGCTGCACATCTGGGCGATGTCGCACGGCGTCGCCTCGCTGTTCGGCCGCGGCGATGCCGCGCGGCGCAAGCTGCCGATGTCGCCGGAGGATCTGCTCGAGGCCGAAGTGCTGATCTATCTGCGCGGCCTCGGCTTCCCGACCGACCGCCGGCCTGGAACCGCGGCCGCCGCCGACAAGCCGGCCGGCGAAAGGTCTGGTCCCTGGGGCAAGCCGAAATAAGGTTCAACGGCCAAGCCAAAAATAATCCGAGGGGTGCGTCACCCGCGCTGCTTGACTTTCCCAAGGGATCGGCTACCTATGTAAATGTTATTTACATTCACAACCGCGTGATGCCGTGATGGAGAAGGAAATGGCCTACACCGCTGATGTCAATCGCTGGCGCGGCCCCGTCGAAGAGCCCTACCGTCCCTACTTCTACGCGACGCCGTGGCATCCCCTGAAGATCGCCGGGATCATCCTCGGCTTCATGATCTGGTGGCCGATCGGCCTCGCCCTTCTCTTTTTCACACTCGGGAGCAGAAAGATGGCCTGTTGGAGTCACAACGACATGGATCGCTGGCAGAACAAGATGGAGCGGATGCAGGACAAGATGGAGCGGATGAAGAGCCGCATGGAGCGCCGCGGCTTCCCGTTCGGCGGCTTCGGTCCGCCCTCCAGCGGCAACCGCGCCTTCGACGAGTACCGCCAGGATACGCTGCGCCGTCTCGAGGAGGAGCAGGTCGAGTTCAAGAACTTCCTCGATCGCCTGCGCCACGCCAAGGACAAGGAAGAGTTCGACGCCTTCATGGCGCAGCACAAGACCCGTCCGACCCCGCCGACCGACCAGCCGCCGCAGAGCTGATCGCGCGAGGCAAGCGCTAGCCTTCAGGCGATGTGCCCCCATAGAACCTGATGGCCCTGAGCCGCCCGTTTGCGATGAGCAAGCGGGCGGTTTGCATTTTGGGATGGTGACGCCCACTCTATCGTTTGGGATCCGGACGATGAGGTGAAGACTATGGCGGGATCAGCGACAGTGACGGCCGGCGAGCTCTGGCTTGCGATCCGGCGCGAGGCGGAGGCGGCGATCGCTGCCGATCCGTTCCTCGAGGCGTCGGCCGCCTTCATTCTCGATCAGGGCGACCTCGGCGGGGCGCTCGCTTTTCTGATCGGCCGGCATATCAGCCGCGCGGAAGAGGATCGCGCACAGTTCGCGCGGACCGCCCGCGAAGCCTATGCGGCCGAGCCCGTGCTGGTCGATGCCGCGGCCACCGATCTCACGGCCATCGTGCGCCGTGATCCCGCGATCACGGGCTTCCTGCCGCCGCTGCTCAACTTCAAGGGCTTCGTCGCGCTGCAGGCCTGGCGGGTGTCGAACTGGCTGTGGCGCCAGGACCGCCCCGACCTTGCGCTCATGATGCAAAGCGCGACGGCGGACCAATTGCAGATCAGCATTCACCCGTCGGCCCGGATTGGAACGGCGGTTTTCCTCGATCACGGCACCGGCATCATCATCGGCGCGCTGGCCTCGGTCGGCGACGAGGTCACGATTTTGCAGAACGTCACCATTGCGCGGCATCAGGATGATCCGCGCCGCGCGCCGAAGATCGGCCACGGCGTGCTGCTCAGCGCCGGCGCCACGGTGATCGGACATCTCTCGATCGGCGATTTCGCCAGGATCGGCGCCGGCGCGCTGGTGACGACGGATGTGCCCGCCGGCTGCACCGCCATCGGCGTGCCCGCGCGGCTGACCAATTGCGCGGAGGCGGGCACGCTTTCGTGAGGTGAGCACCCCTCTCAGGCACCCTCTCCCCTTGTGGGAGAGGGTGGGGTGAGGGGTGGCCCCGGGCGAGACGGCGAGAGATAGGGCAATCGTTGATCAGCGTGCGCAGCGGGAGTCGCTAATCCTCATGGAGAGCGGAGCAAGCGGTACCCCTCTCCCCAATCCTCCCCCACAAGGGGGAAGGGAGTCCGACTAGCGCGCTCGCCTCACTGCGTGATGCGACGGGACCGTCGCCGCCTTAAACATTCGACCCATGGATCGCGTCAATCACCGCATCGGTGACTTCCTTCGTCGTCGCCTTGCCGCCGACGTCGGGCGTCAGCACGCCGGCCGCGCACACCTTCTCGACCGCGGCCATCAGGCGCGCCGCGGCGTCCTTCTCGCCGAGATGCTCCAGCATCTGCGCACCGGTCCAGAACGTCGCGACCGGGTTGGCGATGCCCTTGCCGGTGATGTCGAAGGCCGAGCCGTGGATCGGTTCGAACATCGAGGGGAAGCGGCGTTGCGGGTCGATGTTGCCGGTCGGCGCCACGCCGAGGCTGCCGGCCAGCGCGCCGGCGAGGTCGGAGAGGATATCGGCGTGCAGATTGGTCGCGACGATGGTGTCGAGGCTCTTCGGATTGAGCGTCATCCGCACCGTCATGGCGTCGACCAGCATCTTGTCCCAGGTGACGTCGGGGAAGTCCTTCGCTACCTCGGCCGCGATCTCGTCCCACATCACCATGCCGTGGCGCTGCGCGTTCGACTTGGTCACCACGGTGAGGAATTTGCGCGGCCGCGACTGCGCGAGCAGGAACGCATAGCGCATGATCCGCGTCACGCCGACCCGGGTGAAGACAGCGACTTCGGTGCCGACCTCTTCCGGCAGGCCCTTATGTGCGCGGCCGCCCATGCCGGCATATTCGCCTTCGGAATTCTCGCGCACGATCACCCAGTCGAGATCGCCGACGCCGACATTGCGCAGCGGCGAGGCGACGCCGGGCAGGATCTTGGTCGGCCGCACATTGGCGTATTGGTCAAAGCCCTGGCAGATCGGCAGCCGCAGGCCCCACAGCGTGATGTGGTCGGGCACATCGGGTGCGCCGACCGCGCCGAAATAGATCGCGTCGAATTTCTTCAGCTCCGCGAGCCCGTCGGCCGGCATCATCACGCCGTGCTTCTTGTAATAGTCCGAGCCCCAGTCGAAGGTCTTGACGTTGAAGCTGATGTCGCCGCTGCGTTTTGCGAGAGCCTCCAGCACGCGGACACCCGCGGAGATCACTTCGGGGCCGATGCCGTCGGCGGGAATGGCGGCGATGGAATGGGCACGCATGGGATCTCTCCGATCGATGGTTAGCGGGTTCGCACGGGATTGGGTTGCGGTTCGGTTTGCGCGGGCGCGCTCTGCGCGCGCGACAGCAGCAGCGTGAGCACGGCCGAGAGCACCAGGAGGCCGGCGACGAAATAAAGACCGCCGTCGAAACTGCCGGTGCGTTCCTTGATCCAGCCGATCATCGCCGGCCCGACGAAGCCGCCGAGATTGCCGATCGAGTTGATGGTGGCGATCCCGGCCGCGGCGGCCGAGCCGGACAGGAACATGGTCGGCATGCTCCATAGCGGCGGCTTCGACGAGGAGATGCCGATATTGACCAGGGTCAGCGCCGCGATCACGGCGGCAAGGCCGGTCCACAGCCCGGCGAGCGCAAGTCCCGCCGCGGCCATCAGGCAGGCCAGCACCACGTGCCAGGTGCGCTCGCCGGTGCGGTCGGAATGCCGCGCCCATAGCACCATTGCGATGACGGCAACCGTCGCCGGTACGGCGTTGAGGAAGCCGACCTGGATCGACGACAGGCCGAACGCCTTGATGATCTGCGGCGCCCACACCCCAAGTGTGTAGAGCCCGGCCGAGGTGCCGAAATAGACCAGAGCCAGCGCCAGCACCCGCGGGTCGGCGAGGCCGCGCCAGATGCTGTGGCTTGCGGTCGTGGCCTTGCCGTCGTTCTCGGCCTTCATGGTCTTGACCAGCCAGGCGCGCTCGTCGTCGGCCAGCCATCTGGCCCGCTCCGGCCGGTCGGTCAGGAAGCCCAGCACGACGAAGCCGAGCAGCACGGCGGGCACGGCCTCCAGCACGAACAGCCATTGCCAGCCCTTGAAGCCGAGCAGTCCGTCCATCTCCAGCAGCGCACCGGAGAGCGGCGAGCCGAGCACGGTCGACAGCGGCGCCGCCGCCATGAACAGCGCGGTGACGGCGGCGCGCTGCCGCGCCGGGAACCAGTAGGAGAGATAGAGGATGATGCCGGGGAAGAAGCCGGCTTCGGCGGCGCCGAGCAGGAAGCGCAGCACGTAGAAGCTAGTCGCGCCCTGCACCAGCGCCATCGCCGCCGAGACCAGGCCCCAGGTGATCATCACCCGCGCGATCCAGATCCGCGCGCCGATCTTGTGCAGGATGATGTTGGAGGGCACTTCGAACAGGAAGTAGCCCCAGAAGAAGATACCGGCGCCGAAGCCATAGACGGTCGGCGACAGGCCGATGTCCTTGTTCATGGTCAGCGAGGCGAAGCCGATATTGACGCGGTCGATGAACGCCACGAAGTACAGCAGCATGATGAACGGCACGATGCGCAGTGAGATCTTGCGCAATACGCGCGCGCCAAGCTGGCTTTCCATGGGCTTCTTCCCCCGGGTTCGTCTTGTTTGTTGGGACGGCGCCTGTCGCGCGCCATCGGAAAGCCTAGAAGCTCGCGCCCTTCCGCTTCAACCCACGCCGGTTTATACAAAAAAATGATATAATCGGACCCGGTCTCACTTGGCGTCGTGCCCGGCCTTGTGCGGGGCATCCACGTCTTGGCGGCAAAGAAAGACGTGGATGGCCGGGACAAGCCCGGCCATGACGAACGCGGGGCATAAGGAAGCGACGTCTTGGAACTGCACCAGCTTCGCTGCTTCGTTGCGGCTGCCGAGGAACTGCATTTCGGCCGCGCGGCGCAGCGCCTGCAGATGATGCCGTCGGCGCTGGGCCGCCACATCAAGCTGCTGGAAGAGGATCTCGGGGTGCGGCTGTTCGCGCGCACCACGCGCGCGGTGTCGCTGACCGAGGACGGCGCTGTGCTGCTGCGCGAGGGCCGCGCGCTGCTCGGCCGCGCTGAGGCGATCGAGAACGGCTTTCGCCGTCGGCTGCGCAAGCCGCAGGCGCGCCGCTTCCGGATCGGCGCGATCGACAGCGCGGCGGCCGGCCTGCTGCCGCCGCTGCTGCGCGACCTCCGCGCCGCCCATCCTGATGTTGCCGTGCAACTGCTCGAGGAGAAGACCATCCGGTTGCTGCCGAAGCTGCTGTCGGGCGCGCTCGACCTTGCGTTCGTGCGCCCGCCGGAGCGGCCCGACCGCCGCATCGAGTTTGTCCCGCTGCTGCAGGAGACCGCCGTGGTGGCGCTGTCGCACAAGCACGCGCTGGCGCGGCGCAAGCAGATCGTGCTGCCCGACATCGCGGATCAGCCCCTGATCGTGCCGGAGCGCCGCTCGCGGCCGCACAGCCACGATCTGACGACAAAGCTGTTCGACGAGGCCGGGCTGACGCCGCGTATCCAGGAGATCGCCGACGAGAAGCAGACCATCGTCAACATGGTCGCAGCAAGGCTCGGCGTTGCCATCGTGCCGCGCTGGACCGCACGGATGGCGATCCCCGGCGTCCGCTTTGTGCCGCTCCGCCTGAAGCGCGGCAGCAGCGCCGGCCGCCTGCCGCTCGCCGCCGCCTGGCTGAAAGGCTCCCGCGATCCGGTCCGCGACCAGGTGATCGCGGTGCTCGAGGCACGGTTGAAGAGTTACGCGCGCGAGGCGTGAACACGTCTCTCTCTCTCTCTCTCTTCATTCCGGGGCGTGCGAAGCGCGAGCTCGGAATCCATTCCACCACGCGTTTTGCGGATCGATGGATTCGGGACCTGTGTTGCAAAACGCGGAGCCTCTGTCTTCAACCAATGGAAGGATCATTCGATTTTTCAACCGTGTCGTCGCGAGGCATGGAGCGCGGTAACGCCTGTGCCCATTTCGGCGGCAGAAAGTTCCTCGATCAACTGAAACGCATGGTGCGGAAAGTTCCACCGATCCCGTTCTGCTTCGACCTAATGTGAATCGCGGCGCGATGCTTGCAAGAACCAAAGCAGTTTGATCTCACGCTGTTGCATCGATGTTCCGCTTCAACGGATACGATTGCAGTGCGCCGCCACATAAGCGCCCTTTGTTACTTCTTGAATGCATGTCGAGTAACAACCGAAATCCCGAGCCGCATCATGGCGGCTTTGGACCAAGGGAAAGTGATGATGTGGACAGCCCGACACTGCTCGATCCGTCTGCTTGTTGTGCTTGCGACGGCAGTCTCCTCACTCCCAGCCATGGCTCAGGCGAGCAAGGGCAGTCCTTCCGCCGTGGCACCCGCAGCGCCCGCCGCACCAACTGCGGCACCGGCCTCGTCGAGCAAGGTCTCATTAGGTGCCATTCGGTGGGACAATTGGAGTCTCGACAGTCCCTATGGGCAGGTCCTGGCCGACCCTGGATTGCGCGCGCGCGCTCCGTATTACACAGAGCGTCTGCCGAACGGAAATCTCGGTTTTCCCGGAAACACCGAACGAGCACTGAATGCGGACGTGCATTACGCGAAGTCCGCAGGCTTGGATTATTTCATCTTCGGCTACTACCTGGAGAGTTCGTCCTGGGGACGCGATCCCAGTCGAGCCGTGGCGCTCAATCGGGCGTTGGGAAATTTTCTTCGGCTTCCAGACAAGCTCGGCATCAAATACGCGCTGAATTTCAACCTGTCATTCCCCCCTCGTGATGTGCCGATGGTGAGTGATGCAATCAGCAAAGCGGTAGCCGGGCCGGATTACATGCGGGCGAGCGACGGCTCGGCGCCTGTGTTCTTCCTGCTTGGTACGATGACCCCGTGGATAAAGGGGCTTGGGGGTGAAGAGGGTACAAAGGCGGCCCTGAAGGATATGAGGGATCGGGTCAAGGCCGCGACCGGCCGAGATCTCTACCTGGTTGCCTTGCTCTTCAACCTGTCCGAGACGGAGCCCGTTGCTCACAGGATAGGATTTGATGCGGCGAGTACATATGCGACCGCCCTTGGGTCGAATGGAAAATCCCTGCCGTACGCCAGTTGCGCGGCTCTTGCACAGAAAGCCTGGCAAGCCGAAGCCCAGAATGGTTCTGGAGGCTTCCTGCCAACCGTGACGCTTGGCTGGGATTATCGACCGGCTTTGCGCGATCCTCAGGAACTGAAAACTCGCAAGCCGAATCCGGACTGGTGTCAACCTGCCACCGATGAGGAATGGACACGGCAAATCCGTGCTGCAATCAGTCAGGCGGCCAACAATCCGCGCAACGATCGCTTCAAGAGCGTTGTGATCTATGCCTGGAACGAGAGCTCCGAAGGCGGCTGGATTCAGCCGACGCTGTCTGAAGGCGTGCGGCGTCTCAAAGTGATCGCCAACGCGGCGGGCCGACGCCCGACACTTCCGCCGTTCAAGCTGGTGTGGCCGACGCGGATCGATCCGAAGGCGTGTGCCGTCGGTTCGTCATCGATCTCAACTACAACGGCTGGCGCCGGATGCAAATCGGCCAGTGACTCGATGACAACTGCGTGGCCATGTCCGCCAGGCATGCAGATTGCAGGCGAGGAATTGCGCCAAGCACCGTCGGAGGATGGAGAAAAAATACCGCTTATCTGGCAGGAGAGGCTCTGCACGCCACAGGGCAAACAACAGCGATCAGTTAATTGAGTCAATATCGACAGGGGTTCCCAATGGATGAAGTCTGGAGTGATGAGAATACCTTCGTGATCAACAACATGAAGTTTGGCCTGATCAGGCAGAACTTCAATGATGCCAGGACGACGAAGGATTCCATCGCGATCATCAAGAACCGCGGGATGATTGATCGCTACAAAAGCCTCATTCGCGAGAACGGGGTTACCAATATCCTGGAATTCGGCATCTTCGAAGGTGGTTCGGCTTTGCTTCTTGCCGCGATCGAGGAACGTATCAAGTTCGTCGGGATCGATATCAGACCTGCGAGCCCAGCGGTGCTTGGCCTGATCCGCGACCACGGTCTGACGGACCGCGTCAAATTATACTACAATACGTCGCAAGGCGACACCGCGCGCGTCCAGACCATCATCAGGACGGAATTCCCCGGCCAGCGAATAGATATGATTATCGACGACGCCTCGCATCAATACGAGCTCTCGCGAGCAAGCTTCGAGGCGTCCTTCCATTATCTCAAGAGCGATGGTCTCTATCTGATCGAAGATTGGGCCTGGGCTCATTGGGAGGAGCCCTATCAGACGCAGCAATGGACCGATATGCCCGCCCTCACCAATCTGATCTTCGAGCTCGTCATGCTCTGTGGGAGCCGGCCCGATATCATTTCGGAAATGAGCGTTCAGAAGGCGATAGCCATTTTCCGCAAGGGCGAACAAGAGGTCGGAAACTTCAGCCTGTCAAAGCTCTACCGTCATCGCAACAGGTGGACCCCCGCACTGTGACGATGCGCCCGGCTCTTGCCGGAGAGCACACGAGCTCGATCGCTTCCCCCACAACGCGTTATGCCCGGCCTTGCGCCGGGCATTCACGTCTTGGCTGCATAAAGGGAAGACCTGGACGGCCGGGACGAGCCCGGCCATGACGAACGCTGAGCCGAAAGGAAGCCCGCGTCTTGGATCTGCACCAGCTTCGCTGCTTCGTGGCGGCTGCTGAGAACTGCGTTTCGGGCGCGCGGCGCTGCGCCTGCAGATGATGCCCTCGGCGCTGGGCCGCCACATCAAGCTGCTGGCGATCGAGAACGGCTTTCGCCGTCGGCTGCGCAAGCCACAGGCGCGCCGCTTCCGGATCGGCGCGATCGACAGCGCGGCGGCCGGCCTGCTGCCGCCGCTGCTGCGCGACCTCCGCGCCGCCCATCCTGATGTTGCCGTGCAACTGCTCGAGGAGAAGACCATCCGGCTGCTGCCGAAGCTGCTGTCGGGCGCGCTCGACCTTGCGTTCGTGCGCCCGCCGGAGCGGCCCGACCGCCGCATCGAGTTTGTCCCGCTGCTGCAGGAGACCGCCGTGGTGGCGCTGTCGCACAAGCACGCGCTGGCGCGGCGCAAGCAGATCGTGCTGCCCGACATCGCGGATCAGCCCCTGATCGTGCCGGAGCGCCGCTCGCGGCCGCACAGCCACGATCTGACGACAAAGCTGTTCGACGAGGCCGGGCTGACGCCGCATATCCAGGAGATCGCCGACGAGAAGCAGACCATCGTCAACATGGTCGCAGCAAGGCTCGGCGTCGCCATCGTGCCGCGCTGGACCGCACGAATGGCGATATCAGGCGTTCGCTTTGTGCCGCTCCGCCTGACGCGCGGCAGCAGCGCCGGCCGCCTGCCGCTCGCCGCCGCCTGGCTGAAAGGCTCCCGCGATCCGGTCCGCGACCAAGTGATCGCGGTGCTCGAGGCAAGGTTGAAGAGTTACGCGCGCGAGGCGTGAGGCTGCCTCGTTGCGTGATGCCTCGACGGCCGATGAATGATTTTGGCCGGTTGACCTAGGTCAACGCGACCTGCGCTGGCCGGGTGAGCGTGTCCGGCATGGCGAAGCGTCAGGACTGGGTCATGATCGCAGGGTGCGTCGCTACCGCTTTGGCGGTGGTGGCGCTCGTCGCCCTTTTCTCTGCCTGAGCTGTGTCGCCCCCGTAGTGTTACGGGGATGTCCAGCTAGGCCCCGGAGATAACTGGGTAATTCCCAAAGCTCGAACACCGCTGGCACAAGCTGCACTGGCTTGCCGAGTTCCGCCCGGCATAGCTTCCCCTTCCAACGTAGGGCGGCGTTATGGGTAACCTACTTTACAGCGTGTTTGTCGTACTGATGGGGCTAAGCCCGGTCATCCTCGTGGCGATTGCCATGTTCATAAATTGAGGGCCAAGGCTGTGTCTTTCGGCGCGCCAACCACTGATCCATTCCGCTGGCGTGCTTAGTTACTAAATCCGCGATGCCTTAACCTGGTGAAAGGTTGACGTCAGCGCGGGCGTGTACGCTCGCGCCCATGAATTGGGACCTGCTGTATTTCCGCCTCTCGCTCGTCTGGATGGCGATCACCGCTGCCATGCTGGTCTATGTGCTGGTCGCATAGGGCTGCCTCTTCGCATAGGGCAGCCTCTCCGTCGCCGAAGGCGTTCCGCCGGTATTTTCCCCACGCCAATCGGTGATTTGCCGACGGACAACTCAGCAAAACGTGTCAAGTCCCCGCACGGAGCCCATGGGTGCGATCGACACCCGGCCTCAGTTCAAGAGAGGGCGGATTGACAAGTCAAAGCTCGGGCAATTCATATCGCGAGAGCGCAGAAGTTTGTCTTACTCGCGGCTCCACACACTCAGTGTCGTCCCGGCGAAAGCCGGGACCCATAACCACAAATGCCGATTGTTACGCACCGTTGGAATAACGAGTCCCGTCAACAACACCCGCCGCGGCGTATGGGTCCCGGCCTGCGCCGGGACGACACTGAATTTGAGGCGCGCAGGCGGGCCTCGCAATCTGCACCACGGATTCGCCGTTGTCTCGGCCTTCGCCAGGACGACGCGGAGAGAACTGCGCACGGGTCTGCCTTCGCTCCGGCGCAGGTAGCCAACGGTTCCCATCCAGGCAGGTTTCCGGCAAAGCTGTCGACCGGGACGTCACTCTGCCGGCGCGGCTCAAATCTCCCCGGTTTTGCGGGTCCGCCATGAGTTCCTCCTTTGTAGACTCGCGTTATGTTATAATATAACAGTCGTTCCATGGCGCATACGCACACCCACGAGGACCACCATCACGGCCACGCCCCCCACGGGCACAGCCACGCCCCGCACGCGCATCCGGCGCAGGCCGCGCACTGGTCGATCCTGCGCATGCCCGTGCCGGGCCGACTGCTCGCGGCGCTCGCGGTCAGTGCCTGCCTGTGGGCTGTCGTCTGGCTGGCGATGAGGTGAGACCAGTGGTTGCTCTTGTTACCTTCCGTGACGTCACGCTCGGCTATGACCGCCACCCGGCGGTGCATCATCTCAATGGCGCCGTCGAGGCCGGTGCGCTGCTCGCCGTGATCGGCCCGAACGGCGCCGGCAAGTCGACCCTGCTGCGCGGCATCGCCGGCGTGCTCAAGCCGCTGTCCGGCGTGATCGATCTCGACGGGCTGGATCATCGCGACATCGCCTATCTGCCGCAGTCTGCCGACATCGACCGCAGCTTCCCGATCTCGGTGTTCGATTTCGTCGGCACCGGGCTGTGGCGCTCCACCGGGTTCTTCGGCGGCATCGGCAAGGCCGCGCGCGAGAAGATCTTGGCGGCGCTCGCCGCCGTCGGCCTCAACGGATTCGAGAACCGCCCGATCGGCACGCTGTCCGGCGGCCAGACCCAGCGCATGCTGTTCGCGCGCGTGCTGTTGCAGGACGCCCGGCTGATCGTGCTCGACGAGCCGTTCAACGCCATCGACGCCAAGACCACCGCCGACCTGCTGGCGCTGGTGAAGCGGTGGAACGGCGAGGGGCGCACCGTGCTGGCGGCGCTGCATGACCTCGACATGGTGCGCAACAATTTCCCGGAGACGCTGCTGCTGGCGCGCGGCCCGGTCGAATGGGGACCGACCGCCGAGGCGCTGACGGCGGACAATCTGATGGTCGCAATGCGGATGTGCGAGGCGTTCGACGATAGCGCCGCGGCCTGCGCCGCCGATCCACGCTCGCGGGCCGCCTGACGCCGATGCTATCCGACGCGCTGGTCACGCCCTTCACCGAATTCGAATTCATGCGCCGCGCGCTGGCGGCGGTGATCGCGCTGTCGCTCGGCGGTGCGCCGATCGGCGTTTTCCTGATGCTGCGGCGGATGAGCCTGGTCGGCGACGCCATGGCGCATGCGATCCTGCCGGGGGCGGCGATCGGCTTCCTGCTGTCCGGGCTCAACCTGTTCGCGATGACGACCGGCGGCCTGATCGCGGGCTTTGCCGTGGCGCTGCTCGCCGGCCTCGTCGCCCGCACCACCGAATTGAAGGAGGACGCCTCGCTTGCGACCTTCTATCTGGTCTCGCTCGCGCTCGGCGTCACCATCGTGTCCATCAAGGGCACCAATATCGACCTGCTGCACGTGCTGTTCGGCAACATCCTGGCGATGGACGACCAGACGCTGCTGGTGATCGCGTTCAACGCCACCCTCACGCTCCTGGTGCTCGCGGTGATCTATCGCCCGCTGGTGATCGAATGCGTCGATCCGGTGTTTTTGCGCACCGTGAGCCGGGCCGGCGCGCCGGCGCATCTCGCCTTCCTCGCGCTGGTCGTGGTCAACCTCGTCAACGGCTTCCACGCGCTCGGCACGCTGCTCGGCGTCGGACTGATGATCCTGCCCGCGGGCATTGCGCGGTTCTGGTCGCGCGACATCACCACCATGATCTGCATCGCGGTGGCGAGCGCGATGCTGTCGGGCTATGCCGGACTCGTGCTGTCGTACCAGACCCGGATTCCCTCAGGCCCCGCGATCATCCTGGTTGCGGCGGGGCTCTATATTGTGTCGCTGCTGTTCGGCAATGTCAGCGGCTTGGTGCGGCAGCTGTTTCCCGGCCGCCATCTCGAGGCGTGAGTACGATGCGGCGATTGTTTGGTTTGATTGGTCTGGCGCTGCTGCTGGCGAGTGGACCGGCGCGCACCGCCGAACGCATCAATGTCGTCGCGAGCTTCTCGATCCTCGCCGACATGGTGCGCAATGTCGGCGGCAATAATGTCGACGTGACGGCGCTGGTCGGGCCCGACGGCGACGCGCATGTCTACGCGCCGACGCCGGCGGATGCCAAGAAGGTCGCCGACGCCAAGCTCGTGGTGATTAATGGTCTCGGCTTCGAGGGCTGGATGCCGCGGCTGCTGCAGGCCTCGGGCAGCAAGGCACCGGTCGCGGTGGCGACCAAGGGGATCATGCCACGGAAGATGGGCGGCCATGACGATCCGCATGCCTGGCAATCCGTGGCCAATGCGAAGATCTACGTCGTCAATATTCGCGACGGGCTGATCGCCGCGGCCCCCGACCAGACAGCCATCTTCAAGGCCAATGCCGACGCCTATCTGGCCAAGCTCGAGGCGCTCGACCGCGAGGTGCATGAGGCGGTGGCGAAAGTGCCGGAGGCGCGGCGCAAGGTGATCTCGACCCATGGCGCCTTCGGCTATTTCGCTGACGCCTACGGCGTCACGTTCTTCTCGCCGCTCAGCGTGTCCACGGATTCCGAGCCCAGCGCGCGCGATATCGCCGCCATCATCGCCCAGATCAAGGTTGCGAAAATTCCGGCAGTTTTTCTCGAAAATATCAGCGATCCCCGCCTGATCGAGCGGATCGCGGCCGAGACCGGCGCCCGGGTCGGCGGCACCCTGTATTCGGACGGTTTGACGGCCGAAAAGGGCGATGCACCCACTTACATTGATATGGTCAGGCACAATATAAAGGCCCTGACCAGCGCGCTCGCCGAGTAGGGCAGGGGCCTCCCTGTCTGGGTTGAGCGCGGACCAGCATGATCCGGAAAAGTGGGGTCGGGTTTTCCGATAAGATCATGTTCAAACAAAGAGTTCCTTCGGAGTTGTTATGGCTGAAGCTTCGCAAAAAATTCCTGTGACCGTGCTGACGGGCTATCTCGGCGCCGGCAAGACCACGCTGTTGAACCGCATCCTGTCGGAAAACCACGGCAAGAAATACGCCGTCATCGTCAACGAATTCGGCGAGATCGGCATCGACAACGACCTCATCATCGGCGCCGATGAGGAAGTGTTCGAGATGAACAATGGCTGCGTGTGCTGCACGGTGCGCGGCGACCTCGTCCGCATCATGGACGGCCTGATGAAGCGCAAGGGCAAGTTCGACGCCATCATCGTCGAGACCACCGGCCTTGCCGATCCGGCGCCGGTCGCGCAGACCTTCTTCGTCGACGAGGACGTGCAGAAGAACGCCCGGCTCGACGCGGTCGTGACCGTCGCCGATGCCAAATGGCTGAGCGACCGCCTCAAGGACGCGCCGGAAGCCAAGAACCAGATCGCGTTCGCCGACGTCATCGTGCTGAACAAGACCGACCTGGTCTCAAAGCCCGAACTCGCCGAGGTCGAAGCCCGCATCCGCGGCATCAATCCCTATGCCAAGCTGCACCGCACCGAGCGTTGCCAGGTCGGGCTGACCGACGTGCTGGAGCGCGGCGCGTTCGATCTCGACCGCATCCTGGAGATCGAGCCCGATTTCCTCGAGGCCGGCGACGATCAGGACCATGATCACGATCACGATCATCATCACCATGACCATGATCACCACCACCATCATGATCACGACCATGGCCATGGCGGGTTGAAGCATTATCACGACGAGGACATGCAATCGCTGTCGCTGCGTTCCGAGAAGCCGCTCGACCCGACCAAGTTCATGCCCTGGCTGCAGCAGCTCGTCGCCACCGAGGGCCAGAAGATCCTGCGCTCGAAGGGCATCCTCGCTTTCACCGGCGATGACGACCGCTACGTGTTCCAGGGCGTCCACATGATGCTGGAGGGCGACCATCAGCGGAAATGGAAGGACGGCGAGAAGCGCGAGAGCCGCGTCGTGTTCATCGGTCGTGAACTGCCCGAGCAGGCGATCCGCGACGGCTTCGAGCAGTGCATCACCACGTGATGAAAGAGTTCGATCCGGGCGAGGCCCCTTCTTCCATCGTTTCGATCACCGACCGCGTCAAGCCGCTGCCGCTCGGCGCGGCGGTGAGCTCGGTACATTTCCTCGGCGACCGCGCGTTCTTCGTCGGCGCCGAGGAGGGTGTTGCGATCGCGACCGCCGAAGGCGAGATCACACGGACGCAGACGCATTTCGGCGCCATCCTGTGCGCCGCCTCCGACGGCAAGCGGCTCGTCACCGGCGGTGACGACGGCAAGCTGGTCGCGATCGACGCCAAGGGCGAGACCGCTGTCATTGCGACCGACGCCAAGCGGCGCTGGATCGACAATGTCGCCTTGCACAGCGACGGCACGCTGGCATGGTCGGCGGGCAAGACCGCTTTCGTGCGCAATCCCAAGGGCGAGGAGAAAACCTTCGAGGTGCCGTCGACCGTCGGCGGGCTTGCTTTTGCGCCGAAGGGCCTGCGGCTTGCGATCGCGCATTACAACGGCGTGACCTTGTGGTTTCCCAACATGGCGGCCAATCCGGAGTTTCTGGAATGGGCCGGCTCGCATCTCGCCGTCATGTTCAGCCCGGACAACAAATTCCTCGTCACCGCGATGCACGAGCCCGCGATGCATGGCTGGCGGCTCGCCGACAACCGGCATATGCGGATGAGCGGCTATCCCGGCCGGGTGCGCTCGATGTCATGGAGCGTCGGCGGTAAGGGGCTCGCGACCTCGGGCGCCGATACCGTGATCGTCTGGCCGTTCACCAGCAAGGACGGCCCGATGGGCAAGGAGCCGGCGATGCTGGCGCCGATGCCGGCGCGGGTCGCCGTGGTCGCCTGCCATCCGAAGAACGACATCATGGCGGTCGGCTATGCCGACGGCACTGTGCTGATGGTCCGGCTCGAGGACGGCGCCGAGATCCTGGTGCGCCGGAACGCCGGCACTGCGGTGTCGGCGCTCGGATGGAATGCCAAGGGCACGCTGCTCGCCTTCGGCACGGAAGATGGTGACGCGGGCATCGTGGAAATGTAAGAGATCGCGGCAGACGAAGCGTTTTCGAGCGAAGTGGGTACCGGTTCGCGTGAAGAAAACGCGGTCAAAAGACGAAGCTCGCGCCGGGGCCGCAGCGTCATGCGATTTCTCACCACGTTCCAGCTCGCCGACTTCATCGACACGCTGGTCAGCCTGACCACGGCCTTTGTGTTCGGCACCCTGATCGGTGCCGAGCGGCAGTACCGGCAGCGCACCGCGGGTCTGCGCACCAATGTGCTGGTCGCGGTCGGCGCTGCCGCCTTCGTCGACCTCGCGATGCATCTGGCCGGCGCCGACGGCGCGGTGCGGGTGATCGCCTATGTGGTGTCGGGGATCGGCTTCCTCGGCGCCGGCGTCATCATGAAGCAGGGCATGGATGTGCGCGGCCTCAACACCGCGGCCACGCTGTGGGCCTCGGCCGCGGTCGGCTCCTGCGCCGGTGCCGACCTCGTGGCGCAGGCGGCGGCGCTGACCGTGTTCGTGATCGCCGGCAACACGCTGTTGCGTCCGCTGGTCAACGCCATCAACCGCATCCCGCTGAACGAGAAGGCCTCGGAGGCGACCTACTACTTCAAGCTCGCGGTCACTCCCGAGGCATTGCCCGACATGCGCGACCGCCTGGTCGAGAAGCTGGAGGCAGCGAACTACCCGGTTGCCGATGTCGACATGGTCGAGGCCGGCGACGACTTCCTCGAGATCGTGGCGACGCTGGTCTCGACCGCGGTCGAGCCCAACGAGTTGAACGCCGTGGTGGTCGACCTGCAGCATCAGCCCGGCGTGCGGCACGCGACCTGGGAGGTCAGCACCACGGATTGAGCCGAGGTTCCCGCAGGCACCGCTTCGGAACCATGCCGTGGCGGGATCGTTGACCCCGTGGACAAGGCGCAGGTGAACGAGATGGCTGTGGATCGGACCAGGTTGCGAATCGACATGCTGATCGCCTCGACGCTGGTGGCAGCGGGCGTTGCGATCGCGGTGCTTTCGCTGCACGCGATCTATGCCGCTCCGCCGCAGGAGATCGCGCAGGCGACCCAGCCGCTGCAACCGACGCCGACGCCCGAGCCGCAGCAGACGGCGCCGCCGGCCGAGTCGAAGCCGGGCGGCGAGCGGCCGACCACGCCGGCGCCGCAGCCCGCGCGTCCCGACGATGAGGCACGGAAGGCCGGCGCCAAGCCGGTGCTGCCGCCCGCGCCCGCGGAGAAGACCGCGCCGCCGATCGAGAAAAAGTAAGCGCGCCGCGGCCCGCATTGTGACGCGGATTTGACGGACGCTGCCGATTATACGGTCTCGCCTCCGCCACCGGCACACTCCATAATCTGTCGTCTCGCCAACGACAGATGGGGCCTGCCATGAAGATCGAGGACGTCCGGCGCACCGCCTATTCGATGCCGCTCACCAACCCGTCGTTTCCGCCGGGGCCCTACCGGTTCTTCGACCGCGAATATTTCATCATCACCTACAAGACCGACCCGGAAGCGCTCGCCGCCGTGGTGCCGGAGCCGCTCGAGGTCGCCGAGCCGGTGGTGAAGTACGAGTTCATCCGCATGCCGGACTCGACCGGTTTCGGCGACTACACCGAGACCGGGCAGGTGATCCCGGTTCGCTTCAGGGGCGAGGAGGGCGCCTACACCCACGCGATGTATCTCGACGATGAAGGCCCGATCGCCGGCGGCCGCGAGCTGTGGGGATTTCCGAAGAAGCTGGCAAAGCCCAGGATCGAGGTCGAGAGCGACGTGCTGGTCGGCTCGCTGCATTACGGCTCGGTGCTCTGCGCCTCCGCCACCATGGGCTACAAGCATCGCAAGGTCGACCACGACACCGTCTTGAAGTCGATGACGGCGCCGAACTTCATTCTGAAGATCATCCCGCATGTCGACGGCAGCCCGCGGATCTGCGAGCTGGTGCGGTTTCATCTGGAAGACATCACGCTGAAGGAGGCCTGGACCGGCCCCGCCGCGCTCGGCCTGTTTCCGCACGCGCTGTGCGACGTCGCCCGCCTGCCGGTGCGCGAGGTGGTCTCGGCGCTGCATTTCAAGGCAGACCTGACGCTCGGCCTCGGCTCGGTCGCGTTCGACTACATGGCGAGATGACGAAGTCATTCCGGGGCATCGCGTCGGCGATGGACCATGGTGCGCACTCGCGCACCTGCGAATCTCGCGCCACGATTTCGAGATCCCGGGTCTGCGCGCCTAAGTGCGCATCCCGGGATGACCCTGTCAGCGCACCAGAATATTCTTGAACTGCCAGGGATCGCTGGTGTCGATATCTTCCGGAAACAGTCCCGGACGATCCGTCAGCGGGGTCCAGTCGGTGTAGAAACCCTTCACGGGGCCGAGATAGGGTAGCTGGATTTCCAGCAGACGATCGAAGTCCATCTCGTCGGCCTCGACGATGCCTTCGTTCGGGTTTTCCAGCGCCCACACCATGCCGCCGAGCACGGCGGAGGTCACTTGCAGGCCGGTGGCGTTCTGATAGGGCGCGAGCTTGCGGGTCTCCTCGATGGAGAGCTGCGAGCCGTACCAGTAGGCATTGTTGTCATGGCCGAACAGCAGCACGCCGAGCTCGTCGATGCCGTCGACGATCTCGTTCTCGTCGAGGATGTGATGCTTTTCCTGCATCTTCGCTGCGCGGCCGAACATTTCATGCAGCGACAGCACGGCGTCGTCGGCCGGGTGATAGGCATAGTGGCAGGTCGGCCGATAGATCGCCGTGCCCGATGCGTCACGCACCGTGAAGTAATCGGCGATCGAGATCGACTCGTTGTGGGTGACGAGGAAGCCATACTGCGCGCCGCGGGTCGGGCACCAGGTGCGTACGCGCGTGTTGGCGCCGGGCTGCATCAGATAGATGGCGGCGCCGCAGCCGGCTTCGTGGGTATGCGCATTCTCGGGCATCCATTTCTCATGGGTGCCCCAGCCGAGTTCGGACGGCTGCACGCCTTCCGACAGGAAACCTTCCACCGACCAGGTGTTGACGAAGACGTCAGGCTCTTTCGGCGACTTGGAGCGCTGGGTGTCGCGTTCGGCGATGTGGATGCCCTTCACGCCGGCCTGCCGCATCAAGTCCGCCCATTCGGCCTTGGTCTTCGGCTTCGGGGCATTGAGCTTCAGATCGGCGGCGACGTTGAGCAGCGCCTGCTTGACGAAGAACGAGACCATGCCGGGATTGGCGCCACAGCAGGAGACGGCCGTCGTCGAGCCCGCGGGGCGCGCCTTCTTGGCGGCCAGCGTCACTTCGCGAAGGGCGTAGTTGGAGCGCGCTTCCGGGCCCTTCGAGGAATCGAAATAGAAGCCGAGCCAGGGCTCGTTGACGGTGTCGATGTAGAGAGCGCCGAGTTCGTTGCACAGCTCCATGATGTCGGTCGAGCCGGTATCGACCGACAGATTGACGCAAAAGCCCTGGCCGCCGCCTTCAGTGAGCAGCGGGCTCAGCAGGTCGCGATAATTGTCCTTGGTCACGGCCTTCTGGATGAATTTGACGTTGTGCTTCTCGCAATGCGCCTTGCGGCCCTCGTCCTTGGGGTCGATCACGGTGACGCGCGACTTGTCGTAATCGAGATGCCGCTCGATCAAAGGCAGCGTGCCTTTGCCGATCGAGCCGAAGCCGATCATAACAATGGGACCTGTGATCTTCGCGTAGATCTGCGAGGCGGGGCTCATCATTTTCTCCAGGAGAGTGCCTAGCGGCGGATAGGGTGGATCAGGGGTTGCGACGCTTCGCGGTGACTTCGATCTCGACCTTCATCTCGGGCTTGTAGAGCCCCGCGACGATCAGCATCGTTGCGGCCGGGCGGATGTCGCCGAGGACCTCGCCGCAGACCGCGAAATGGGCATCCACGTCACGGGCGTCGGTGAGGTAGTAGGTCGCGCGGACGATGTCGGCCATCGCAAAGCCTCCCTCTTTGAGGGCGGCCTCGATGGTCTTGAAGCAGTTCCGTGACTGGCTCGTGACATCTGCCGGCATGGTCATCGTGGCGTAGTCATAGCCGGTGGTTCCTGCGACGAAGGCGAAGTCGCCATCGATCACGGCACGGCTGTAGCCGGCGGTCTTCTCAAAGGGCGAGCCGGTAGAAATCAGGCGGCGGGACATGTTGGACCTCGACTGAAAATGGCTTTGGCGGGGTTTACGGACATTTTTGGCGCCCGCGCAACCCCTTGGTTCAGGCCTGGTGCGGCCGGCACTAGTGGGACTGCAGCGTGCTGTCCGGCGGCGATGGCGGCGTGCCGGTCCAGCGCCGGCCCAGGATATCCCTGACGATCATCACCGAGATCAGAATCAGCATGACCGTGGTGACGAGGCCGCGCCAACGCGGGCGCGCGCCATCGGTGATGGGAAGGTGCTCCGACATGGCGGCCCGCCTTACGCCGCGTGCGGCACGGCGAGCGGTGCCTTCCGGGTCCGGGATCGCGTCCGCGGTGCCTTGGCCTCGGGCAGCGGCGCGCCGGTCGGCGTGATCATGCCCCAGGCGCCATCCAACGCGCCTGCGACAAGCTCGACGCCGAGCAGCCGCTCGCGCTCGAACGTGCCCGGCAGCGACAGCTCGCCGGTCTTGGCCACCGTGAAGCCGAAGCGGGCGTAGTAGGGCGCATCGCCAAGCAGGATCACGGCGCCGTGGCCGCGCGCCTTGGCCACCGCCAGCGCACGCCGCATCAGCGCGGCGCCGACGCCGAGGCCGCGGCAGTCGTCATCGACTGCCAGCGGCCCCAGCATCAGCGCGCTGCGGCCCCCCGCGCTGACGTGCCACAACCGCACGGTTCCAACCAGCCGGCCGTCCTGGCGCACGGCCGCAAGGCTCAGGCCTTCGGCGGGCGCGCGTCCGTCGCGCAGGCGCTGGCAGGTGCGCGTATGGCGATTACAGCCAAAGCAGGCATCCAGCAGCGCTTCGCGTGCGACGACGTCCGAGCCACGCTCCGCACGGATCGCGAACGGGGCGGCATCTCGGATGAGGGCAACGGGGGTGTTCCGTTTTGCAGTCATGGCACGTCAGTCCCCGCTTGCAACGGCATGTCGTACGCCGCGGCAAGCGTCGTTCAGGAAAATCAAAAATGATCGGGGAGGAGCCGGCGGGGCCGGCTCCCGGTTTATCGGGCCTCGAAAAGGAGGCGGGTCAGATGTGGTAGGTCTTCAGCGGCGGAATGCCGTTGAACGCCACCGACGAGTAGGTCGACGTATAGGCGCCGGTGCCTTCGATCAGCAGCTTGTCGCCGATCTCGAGCGTCACCGGGAGCGGATACGGCAGCTTCTCGTACAGCACGTCGGCGCTGTCGCAGGTCGGGCCCGCGAGCACGCACGGCGTCATGTCCGCCCCGTCATGCGGGGTGCGGATGGCGTAGCGGATCGACTCGTCCATCGTCTCGGCGAGACCGCCGAACTTGCCGATGTCGAGATAGACCCAGCGCACCTCGTCCTCGTCGCTCTTCTTCGAGATCAGAACGACTTCGGTCTCGATGATTCCAGCATTGCCGACCATGCCGCGGCCCGGCTCGATGATCGTCTCCGGAATCTGGTTGCCGAAATGCTTGCGCAGCGCGCGGAAGATCGACCGGCCATATTGCAGGACCGGAGGAACGTCCTTGAGGTACTTGGTCGGAAAGCCGCCGCCCATGTTGACCATGGTGAGGTTGATCCCGCGCTCGGCGCAGTCACGGAACACGGTCGACGCCATCGCGAGCGCGCGGTCCCACGCCTTCACCTTGCGCTGCTGCGAGCCGACATGGAACGAGATGCCGCACGGCTCCAGGCCCAGGCGCTTGGCGAGGTCGAGCACGTCGACCGCCATCTCCGGGTCGCAGCCGAACTTGCGCGACAGCGGCCACTCGGCGCCGGCGCAGTCATAGAGGATGCGGCAGAACACCTTGGCGCCGGGGGCGGCGCGGGCGATCTTCTCGACCTCGGCGGCGCAATCGACCGCGAACAGGCGAATGCCGAGCGCGAAGGCACGCGCGATGTCGCGCTCCTTCTTGATCGTGTTGCCATAGGAGATGCGGTCCGGCGTCGCACCGGCGGCCAGCGCCATCTCGATTTCCGCAACCGTCGCGGTGTCGAAGCAGGAGCCGAGCGAGGCCAGCAGCGACAGCACTTCGGGCGCCGGGTTGGCTTTCACCGCGTAGAACACGCGGCTGTCCGGCAGCGCCTTGGCGAAGGTCTGGTAGTTGTCGCGCACGACTTCGAGGTCGACGACGAGGCACGGCTCGGTGTCGAGACCATCCTGGCGGCGGTGGCGCAGGAATTCCTGGATACGTTCAGTCATGGCACTCTCCAACGGCCCCAGCGACGGGATCCGCATCAACGTGACGTCGGGTAAGAGCGCTTCGGCCACATCGCGCGATGGAGGCGCGTTGAGGCCAAGAGACTCAAACCAGACTGTGCTGCCGTGGATTGGTTGGGAGAGTTTCCCGCCCGATCACCTGGCAATGAAGGACAAGCCTTTTCAGTAGCCCGGGCCGGCGTTGGACCGCCGGTAGAGACCAAAAAAGCCCGATCCGTCGTTGCTTTAAGTCGCGTCCCCCGTTGAGAGCGGGGTGCGCCGGTTCGCCTCCGGCTGCCAGTCACGGTTGCAAAGAGTGGTGAGACCTTCAACGGCATCCCTGGAGAGAGATGCTGGCCGCCTCGTGTCCTGATGGACGTAAGCGACCCTCGGTTCTTCCACCCCTTGGCGGCTGTCCGGCCTCTTGTCCGGATACCTACCGACTGACACACGACCACAGGCACGTGCGAAATTGGGCAAGGCAGGAAATAAGTCTTTTGACTTCGTGGCGCAAGAATTTTTTTGCGATAGCGGCAAATTTCCCTAACGCGTGCTCGCGATGTCGCGCGCAGCACGCGTCGGACGCGCTGAAGATGAACGGCTGTTAAGAATGACTAACGAAGCGTGTGTGCGTTTTAGCCTTGTGCCGCAGTGCTTTCTTGAATCGCTCAAACTCACGCGCGACGCGTGAACGGCTCGACGCGCTGAGCTGCGCGGATGAAGGCGATCATGATCAGCACGCCGATGCCGAACAGCACCGCCTGCAGGATGTGTGCGGCGACGTCGTCGAGCCCGAGCAGAATCGCGAGCGCCCAGCCGCCGGCGAACGCCGCGCCGAACACTTCCGCGCCGATCAGGATCGCCGCCGAGATCACGGTGATGACGCTTGGCCAGGCGATGGTGCGGTTGCCTGAGGTGGAGGGCTGCATGGTCATGAAATAGGTCCTGTTCAGGGGGCGCAATCTCTCCGAAAAGTGCCCATCTATCAAGCGCAAAAGGCCCAAAAATGCCGTATCGCGTGATATAGATTGGGCAGCATTTTCAAGGCGAAAAACGGGACATTCGATGTCAGAAACCAGCGCAGACGCCAAGGCTCAGGCTCTTGCCAACCCCCTCCTGAAGGCATGGCGGACGCCGCTCGAGACGCCGCCGTTCGCCGAGATCAAGCCGGAGCATTTCCTGCCCGCCTTCGAGCAGGCCTTCGCCGATCATTCCGCGGAAGTGACTGCGATCACCCACGATCCGGCGCTGCCCGACTTCGACAACACCATCACCGCGCTGGAGCGCTCCGGCAAACTGCTGTCGAAGGTCTCGGCGGTGTTCTACGACCTGGTCTCGGCGCATTCGAGCCCGGCGATCCTGGAGATCGACAAGGAGGTGTCGCCCCGGATGGCGCGGCACTGGAATCCGATCATGATGAACGCTGTGCTGTTTGGCCGCATCGCCATGCTGCACGAGAAGCGCGCCTCCCTCGGCCTGACCGGCGAGCAGATGCGGCTGCTGGAACGCACCTACACCCGCTTCCGCCGCTCCGGCGCCGGCCTCGACGATGCGGCAAAGGCCCGCATGGCCGAGATTAACGAGCGCCTCGCCCATCTCGGCACCTCATTCAGCCATCATCTGCTCGGCGACGAGCAGGAGTGGTTCATGGAGCTCGGCGAGGCCGACCGCGCCGGCCTTTCCGACACATTTGTGGCGGCCGCCAAGGCTGCGGCGGAAGAGCGCGGCATGCCGGGCAAGGCGATCGTGACGCTGTCGCGCTCCTCGGTCGAGCCGTTCCTGCAGAGCTCGTCGCGGCGCGACCTGCGCGAGAAGGTCTACAAGGCCTTCACGGCGCGCGGCGACAATGGCAACGCCAACGACAACAACGCGACCATCGTGGAGATCCTCAGGCTGCGCGAGGAGACCGCCAAGATCCTGGGCTTCCCGACCTACGCCGCCTACCGCCTCGAGGATTCCATGGCGAAGACGCCGGAGGCCGTGCGTGGCCTCCTGGAGCGGGTCTGGAAGCCGGCGCGGGCCCGGGCGCTCGCCGACCGCGACGCGCTGCAGGCGCTGATCGCGGAGGAGGGCGGCAATTTCACCCTGGCGTCCTGGGACTGGCGCTATTACGCTGAGAAGCTGCGCCAGCGCCGCGCCAATTTCGACGATTCCGCGATCAAGCCCTATCTGGTGCTCGACCACATGATCGAGGCCGCGTTCGACTGCGCCACCCGCCTGTTCGGCGTCACCTTCGAGGAGCGCAAGGATATCCCGGTCTGGCATCCGGACGTCCGGGTCTGGGAGGTCAGGGGCCGCGACGGCCAGCACAAGGCGCTGTTCTACGGCGACTACTTCGCGCGACCCTCGAAGCGCTCCGGCGCCTGGATGACCTCGCTGCGCGACCAGCAGAAGCTCGACGGCGACGTCGCGCCGCTGGTCATCAATGTCTGCAACTTCGCCAAGGGCGCCGATGGCGCGCCGTCGCTGCTGTCGCCCGACGACGCGCGGACCCTGTTCCACGAGTTCGGCCATGGCCTGCACGGCATGCTGTCCAACGTGACCTATCCGTCACTGTCCGGAACCAGCGTGTTCACCGACTTCGTCGAGCTGCCCTCGCAGCTCTATGAGCACTGGCAGGAGCGGCCCGAGGTGCTGCAGCGCTTCGCCCGCCACTACGAGACCGGGGAGGCACTGCCGGACGACCTGCTCAAGCGCTTCCTTGCCGCGCGCAAGTTCAACCAGGGCTTTGCCACCGTGGAGTTCGTCTCCTCTGCGCTGATCGACCTCGAATTCCACACCCAGCCGGCAGCGGCGAGCTGGGATGTCCGCGCCTTCGAACAGAAGGAGCTGGAGAAGATCGGCATGCCCGCCGAAATCTCGCTGCGGCACCGGCCGACGCAGTTCGGCCACATCTTCTCCGGCGACCACTATGCCTCCGGCTACTACAGCTACATGTGGTCGGAGGTGATGGATGCTGACGCCTTCGGCGCCTTCGAGGAGGCCGGCGACATCTTCGATCCCGCGACCGCCAAGCGGCTGCATGACGACATCTATTCGTCGGGCGGCTCGCGCGATCCGGAGGAGGCCTATGTCGCCTTCCGTGGCCGCGAGCCCGAGCCGGACGCGCTGCTGCGCCGTCGCGGCCTGCTCGAGACGCCTGAGGCGGCCTGAGGTGCGGCCGTCGTTGAACCGGCTGATCGGCTGGCTCGTGGTCGCGGTGTCCGTCGTGCTCGGCACGGCGGCCGCCGAGGCTCATCCGCATGTCTGGATCGTCGCCAGGAGCGAGCTGATCTACGCGCCCGACGGCACCATCACGGGGGTCCGGCACGCCTGGACGTTTGACGACATGTTCTCGACCTACGCGCTGCAGGGCATCGAGACCAAGGTGAAGGGCGCCTACAGCCGCGAGGAGCTGGCGCCGCTGGCGCAGACCAATGTCGAATCGCTGAAGGAATACGCCTACTTCACCTTCGCCAAGGGCGACGGCAAGAAGCAGAAGTTCACCGAGCCGGTCGACTATTTCCTCGAATACAAGGATTCGGCGCTGACGCTGCACTTCACCTTGCCGGTGAAGACGCCGTTCAAGGCCAGGCAGCTCTCGCTCGAAGTGTTCGACCCGACCTATTTCATCGACTTCCAGTATGCCGAGAAGGAGCCGGTCAAGCTGGTCGGCGCCGCGGCGAACTGCAAGATGCAGTTCGAGCGGCCGAATAGCGACGGCACCGCCGCCGCGCAGAAGCTCGGCGAGCAGACCTTTCTCGACGGCGGCAACGGCAATTTCGGCATGATGTTCGCCAACAAGGTCTCGGTGGAGTGCCCATGACGCCGATCGTCTCGCGCATGACGCGCGGCCTCGCCGTGGCCGCGGCCGTACTGACGGCGTTTGCGCTGCTCGATGGCGCCGTTCATGCGCTGCTGGCACAGAATCCGTTCGGCGCGCCGCGCGCGGCGGAGCCGCAGGGCGGGTTGGTCGGTTGGCTATTGGCGAAACAGTCGGAGTTTTACCGTGAGATCTCCCAGACCATCCGCGCCGCGAAATCCGACGGTTCGGCGGTCTGGACCCTGCTTGCGATCTCCTTTGCCTACGGGATTTTCCATGCCGCCGGCCCCGGCCACGGCAAGGCGGTGATCTCGTCCTACATGGTCGCCAATCGCGAGACCGCGCGGCGCGGCATCGCGCTGTCGTTCGCCTCAGCGCTGATGCAGTCGGTGGTCGCCGTTCTCATCGTGGGCATCTGTGCCTGGCTGCTCAACGCGACCGCGAAGACCATGTGCGGGGCGGAGAAGGCGATCGAGATCGCAAGCTACGCGCTGATCGCGGCGTTTGGCGCCCGGCTGGTCTGGGTCAAGGGCGGCAGCTTCTTCCGCGCCCTGCAGGCGCCGCGGCCGGCGCTGGCGATGGCCGGCGCGCATCATCACGACCACCATGATCACGATCACCACGACCACCGCCATGATCACCATCACCGTCACGCGCATGACGATCACGGGCATCATCATGATCACGGTCACGATCACGGGCATGACGCGCAGCACGTCCATGACGAGCATTGCGGCCATTCGCACGGGCCGACGCCGGCCGAGCTCGCCGGTCCTGGCGGCTGGCGGCGGGGGCTCGGCGCGATCCTCACGGTCGGGATCCGGCCCTGCTCGGGCGCGATCCTGGTGCTGGTGTTCGCGCTGGCGCAGGGCCTGTTCTGGGCCGGCATTGCCGCGACCTTCGTGATGGGGCTCGGCACCGCCATCACGGTGGCGGCGATCGCGCTGGTCGCGGTGTCGGCGCGCGGCGTGGCGGAGCGGCTGAGCGCGGCGCGCGACGGCGGCGGCATGGTCATCATGCGCGGCCTGGAGTTCGCCGCCGCGGGCCTTGTGCTGCTGTTCGGGCTCGGGCTGCTGTTCGGCTACATCGCGGCCGAGCGCGCGACGTGCCTTTGAAGTCACCTCGCCCCGCTTGCGTCCGCTTGCGGGGAGAGGTCGAAATTCGCGTGCGCGAATTTCGGGTGAGGGGGAGTCTCCGCACGCTCGCTTCCATCGAATTTGCGGAGACGGTCCCTCACCCCAGCCCTCTCCCCGTAAGAACGGGGAGAGGGAGAAGAAACAGGCTCAACTCGTCAGATAGCCCCTGATCGCCGGCAGCAGGAAGATCGCGATGTTGATCGCGAAACCGATGCTCCAGAGGATCGAGCGCAGCGTCGGGCGATTGCCAATATAGGTGAAGACGTAGGCGATCCGCACGATCAGGAACAGCACGGCGAGCTCGTCGATCAGTCGCAGCGGGCCGACGCGGAATTCGGCGAGCAGCACGGCGAAGGCGAAGAACGGGAAGGCCTCGATGCCGTTCTGGTGCGCGCCGAGCGCCCGCGAGCGGATCGGGTCGTCGTAGAAGTCGGGATCGCGCGGCCTGGCATTGTCGAAGCTGCGGAAGCCGGTCCACTTCACCGACACGATCGTCAGCAGCGAGAGCATCAGCGTCCCGAAGACGCACCATTCGGCGATCGTCATGGTTCCCCCTTATTCCGCAGGGGAACGTAGCCAACCCGCACTCGGCTTGACAAGGTTGGAGCAACGCGCGAAGCCCAAAGCTCCCAGGCGAAGGATATCAAGCGCAAGGCCATCATGAGCACGGTGATCCCCTTCGAGAGCGCGAAGTCTGCCGCGGCGCCGAAGCCGGAACGCGTCGGCGTGCTGCTGGTCAATCTCGGCACGCCCGATACGGCGGATGCCGCCGGCGTGCGGGTCTATCTCAAGGAATTTCTGTCCGATCCGCGGGTGATCGAGGATCAGGGCCTGCTCTGGAAGCTGATCCTCAACGGCATCATCCTGCGGGTCCGTCCGGCCCGCAAGGCGCGCGACTATCTGAAGATCTGGAACACCGAGAAGAACGAGTCGCCGCTGAAGACCATCACGCGCTCGCAGGCCGACAAGCTGGCGGAGGCGATCGCCGATCACGACCACGTCGTGGTCGACTGGGCGATGCGCTACGGCAACCCCTCGATCAAGCAGCGCATCGAGGCGCTGGCGGCGCAGGGCTGCGGCCGGCTGCTGGTGGTGCCGCTCTATCCGCAATATTCCGCCGCGACGTCGGCGACGGTCTGCGATGAGGCGTTTCGCGTGCTGGCCGGCATGCGCGCGCAGCCGATCCTGCGGGTGACGCCGCCTTACTACGACGATCCCGACTACATCGAGGCGCTTGCGGTCTCGATCAATGCGCACCTCGCGACATTGCCGTTCCACCCCGAGATCATCGTCGCGTCGTTCCACGGCATGCCGAAGGAGTATGTCGACAAGGGCGATCCGTATCAGGCGCAATGCATCGCCACGACCAATGCGCTGCGCAAGCGGCTCGGGCTCGATGCCGACAAGCTGATCCTCACCTTCCAGTCACGCTTCGGCAAGGCCGAGTGGCTGCAGCCCTATACCGACAAGACGGTCGAGAAGCTGGCCAGGGACGGCGTGCGGCGCATTGCCGTGGTCACGCCCGGCTTCTCCGCCGATTGCCTGGAGACCCTAGAGGAGATCGCGCAGGAGAATGCCGAGATCTTCCGGCACAATGGCGGCGAGCAGTTTGCGGCAATCCCCTGCCTCAACGACAGCGACGGCGGCATGGACGTGATCCGCCAGCTCGTGCTGCGCGAGCTGCAAGGTTGGATCTAACAAGGCTGAATTTAACAAGGCTGGATCTGATTGTTAACGATCCGTGACACCGGGCACGGGCATTCGTTGGCATCTGGTCATCCGACAGCAGCTTCCTATGTGCTAGGGAGAACAACAGCCGGCTGAACCGGCGGAGCGGTCCTGCCGACCAATGCACGCCGTGACTGGCGACGGTCTCGCCGGCCCTGGAGGACTTTATGACTGGCTTCGACGTTTTCGCGATCGCGTTTGTTCTTCTCGTCATCGTTACGCTGTTCGCCGGGATCAAGACCGTTCCGCAGGGTTTTGACTGGACCATCGAGCGGTTCGGCAAATACACCCGCACGCTGTCGCCCGGCCTCAATCTGATCGTGCCCTATTTCGATCGCATCGGGCGCAAGATCAACATGATGGAGCAGGTGATCGACATCCCCGAGCAGGAGGTGATCACCAAGGACAACGCCACCGTGACGGTGGACGGTGTCGCGTTCTACCAGGTGTTCGATGCCGCCAAGGCGAGCTACGAGGTCGCCAATCTCAACCAGGCGATCACCGTCCTGACCATGACCAATATCCGCTCGGTGATGGGCTCGATGGATCTCGATCAGGTGCTGTCGCATCGCGACGAGATCAACGAGCGGCTGCTGCGCGTGGTCGACGCCGCGGTGTCGCCGTGGGGCGTCAAGGTCAACCGCATCGAGATCAAGGACATCGTGCCGCCGGCCGACCTCGTCGAGGCGATGGGCCGGCAGATGAAGGCCGAGCGCGTCAAGCGCGCCGACATTTTGCAGGCCGAGGGCCAGCGGCAATCCGAAATCCTGCGCGCCGAGGGCGCCAAGCAGGGTCAGATCCTGCAGGCCGAGGGCCGCCGCGAGGCCGCCTTCCGCGACGCCGAGGCGCGCGAACGGCTTGCCGAGGCCGAGGCCAAGGCGACCCAGATGGTGTCGGAATCGATCGCCAAGGGCGACGTCGCCGCGCTGAACTATTTCATCGCCGACAAGTATATCAAGGCGTTCGGCCAGCTCGCGGAATCGCCGAACCAGAAGGTCCTCATGCTGCCGATCGAGACCTCGAGTGTGCTCGGCTCTCTGGCTGGCATCGGCGAGATCGCCCGCGCCACCTTCGGCGAGAGCGCGGCGTCCGCTACGGCCGCAGCACGGCGCGGCGGTTCGGTGCCGCCGGCCGGCCCGACGGCGCCGCCTCCGGTGCCGCCGCAGCGGTGAGGGCGTGACGGCGTCGCGCCCGCAATGGTAGAGGTCACGTCATGGCCGAGATGTTTTCGACATTGGGTACCTGGAACTGGCTGATCTTCGGCTTCATCCTGATGGCGCTGGAGCTTGTGGCGCCCGGGGTGTTCCTGTTCTGGCTCGGGCTCGCGGCACTGCTGGTCGGCCTGCTGTCGTTCGCCTTCACGCCGTCCTGGCAGATACAGCTCTTGATGTTCGCAGTGTTTGCCGCCCTGGCGGTGCCGGCATGGCGGCATTTCGCGAAGGGCGCGACGGCGGCAAGCAAGACCAATCCCTTCCTCAACCGCCGCAACGAAGCCCTGGTCGGCCGCGAATTCACGCTGGAGAAGCCGATCGTTGACGGTTCAGGCACGGTGCGGATCGACGATACGGTGTGGCGCGTCGCCGGCCCCGATGCGCCGGCCGGCAGCCGGGTGAAGGTCGTCCGCGCCGACGGCGCCAGCCTGACGGTGGCGATCGCTTAGTCTGGCCTGAGCCATCGACGACGACTCGGCCCCGAGCGTCGGATGCTGCTTCGGGCGAGTAATCCGTAGCCCGGGTGAGCCAACGGGTCGCGCGCATGCGCGCCCGATGACAGGCTCCGCGATACCCGGGGAAACCGGTCCCGCATGTCGCTCCGCTCATGCGGGCTACACACTGACGGCCGCCGAGGTCTAGCTGCCGCCCTGCTTGCTCCAGCGCTCGGCGAAGCGGTTGAGCGGCGTGAATGTCGCAAATAGCTCGCGGCCGAGCGCGGTGAGGCCGTAACCATCCTCCGTCAGCTCGACGAAGCCGGCCTCGCGCAGCTCCGTCAATCGCGTCTGCAGGATCGTCGGCGAGGCCTCGTCGCAGGCCGTGCGCAGCGCGCGCGAGGTCAGCGCGCCCTCGCGCAGCTCCCAGATGATGCGCAAGGTCCAGCGCCGTCCCAATAGATCGAGCAGCGCCATGATCGGGCGGCCGGTCCGCGAGCCGCGGACGCCGGGTCTTGTGACTGGGCCCTGCTTCGGCATGTCGCGAATTCCTTTCGAATTCCTCTTGCGAATCGCTACAGATATTGTAGCATGTCGCTACATTAAATGTAGCAACGGGATCAGCCCATGTCACGCCTCGCGCCGCTCGATCCGCCCTATCCGGTGGACGTTCAACAGCATTTCGATCGCATCATGCGCGGCAAGCCACCGCTGGTACTGTTCCGCGTGATGGCCGGCCATCCGCGCGCCTGGGAGAAGTTTCGCGGCGGCAGCTTATTGGACCGCGGGCCGCTTCCCTTGCGGGCGCGGGAGATCGTGATCGACCGCACCTGTGCGCTCAATGCCTGCGAATATGAATGGGGCGTCCACGTCACGGCGTTCGGCGCGGCCGCCGAACTGACGGAGCAGCAGGTCCACGCCACCGTGCGCGGTGCGGCCGATGCCGGCTGCTGGTCGCAGGCCGAACAGGCAATGATCGCGGCAGTCGACGCGCTGCATGTCCGCGCGACGCTGGATGACGCGGAATTCGCGGCGCTGTTGGCGCATTACGATGAGGACCAGATCCTGGAGATCATCCTCTTGTGCGGCTTCTACCGCACGGTCTCCTACCTCGGCAACGCGCTGGCCCTGCCGCTGGAGGAAACCGCGGCAAGATTTCCAGCATAGTTGTCATTGCGAGGAGCAAAGCGACGAAGCAATCCATGTCTCCGCGCGAGGAGAGATGGATTGCTTCGCTTCGCTCGCAATGACGGAAGAAAGCGCGGCTCTACGCCACGCCCGCCCGCAGCAGATCGTGCAGATGGATGATGCCGACCGGCTTCTTCGCATCGGTCACGATCAGCGTCGTGATCTTCGAGGCGTTGAGCAGTTCCAGCACTTCGCCGGCCAGCGTGTCGCGGCTGATCGTCTTCGGCGTCCTCGTCATGACCTCGTCGACCGACAGCGTCAAAAGGTCGGGGCGCATCTGCCGGCGCAGATCGCCGTCGGTGACGATGCCGACGAGATGGCCGTGGCGGTCGACGATGCCGACGCAGCCAAAACCCTTGGAGGTCATCTCGACCAGCGCATCCGACATCTTGGTGCCGAGCGGCTTCAGCGGCAGCGCGTCGCCGCCATGCATCAGGTCGCGGGCATATTTCAGGAGCGCGCCGAGCTTGCCGCCCGGATGCAGCACGCTGAAATCGGTCGAGGTGAAGCCGCGGCCCTCGAGCAGCGCGATCGCCAGCGCATCGCCGAGCGCCAGCATCATCAGCGAGGACGTGGTCGGCGCCAGATTGTGCGGGCAGGCCTCGCGGGCCTTCGGCAGCGTCAGCTGCACGTCGGCGGCCTTGCTCAGCGTCGAGTCCTTGTCGGCCGTCATCGCGATCAGCGGAATGCCGAAGCGGGCGGCATAGGCGATCAGGTTGCGCATCTCCGGCTGCTCGCCGGACCATGACAGCGCCAGGATCACGTCATCGATCGTGATCATGCCGAGATCGCCATGACTCGCTTCGGCGGCGTGCACGAAGAACGCCGGCGTGCCGGTCGAGGCAAAGGTCGCGGCGATCTTGCGCCCGATATGGCCGGACTTGCCGAGCCCGGTGACGATCAGCCGTCCCTTGGCATTGCCGATCAACTCGGACGCGGCGGCGAACGGCGCGCCGAGGTCGGACTTCAGTGCCGCGGAGAGGGCTGCGACGCCGCTTGCTTCGGCATCAAGGGTGCGGAGCGCCGATTGAGCGGCGCCGTCATCGGGGCCGGATGATTTGGTCATCAGCGGTTTCGGTTTGGCCATTTAGGATTCCAAGGGAGGGTTTTGCACCCGGGCGTCTCCCTTAGCACGTTCGATTCCGCGATGCGACGCGCGGCGGCCGATCCTCAACGGCTCATTAACCATAATTGTTTTAACTCCATTAACGACGTTTTCCGCCGCCCGGTGGAGTTCGTCCGACAAGTATGTGAATTCGTTGGAGTTTTTCCATCGTGTTGCGGCGGCCAGCAAGCGGCCAAGACCGGCGTGGACGCCTCGTCCGCGCGGTTTTGCCATGCCCTGCCGTGACCGTCCTGGCGCTGACCGTGACCACCGGGTTCGCCGCGGCCCAGACCGTGACGCCCGATCTGTTCAGCCCCAATCGCCAGAGCCAGGTGATCACGCAGGATTCGCCGCTGCGCCGGACCACGGCCGACGCCATGGATCCGCTCAACGGCCTGAGGCTGCCCGACGCCGATCGCGAACGCCGTTCCTCCTCGTCCTCATCGACATCAACATCGACGACGCGGATCGGGCAGGTCCCGACCTACGGGCTCCCCGCGGCGAACGGCGCCTCGACGTCGGGCTATGACTCGCTCAACCGCAAACGCCAGAAGCCGAAATACTACCCGGGTCAGGCCAAACCGAAGCCGCCGGCGGGACCCGGCTCGCCGCCGCCGACGCCGGTGCCATTGAACGCCACGGGGCAGCTGCGGCTGTCGATCCCGCCCTCGGAGACCGCCAACAAGACGCCGCTGCCGCCGGCGATGGCCGGCACCATCGTCGGCCAGCCGCCGCGCAAGCGGCTCAAGATCGACGACGATCCGTTCGGCGCGGTCGGCGACTACGCCGGCTCGTTCATGGTCAAGACCGCGGTCGAGGCGATGGCCGGCTACGACACCAATCCGGGCCGGCTCTACTCGCCGCAGGGCAGGGCGTTCTACATGGTCGCGCCGGAATTCCTCGCGGTCTCCGACTGGGAGCGTCACGCCGTCGTCGCCGATTTGCGCGGCTCCTTCAACGGCTATGGCTCCGGGCTGACGCCGAACGCCGACGGCACGCCGCTGTCGGCGCCGCTCGACATCGACCGTCCGAACTTCACCGGCCATATCGACGGCCGTCTCGACGTCACCAAGGACACGCATCTGCTGGGGCAGGCCCGCCTGCTGGTCTCGACCGACAATCCCGGCAGCCCGAACGTGCAGGCCGGCCTCGCCAGATATCCGATCTACACCACGGTCGGCGGCACCTTCGGCATCGACCAGCATTTCAACCGCATGCAGGTTTCGCTCGGCGGCACCGTCGACCGCACCGACTACCAATGGTCGAAGCTCACCGACGGCACCTCTTCGTCGAACGACGACCGCAACTTCACCCAATACGGTGGCGTCGGCCGCGTCAGCTATGAGCTCAATCCGGCCGTGAAGCCCTTTGTCGAAGTCGAGGGCGACAGCCGCTTCCACGATCTCTATCTCGACCGCAACGGTTACGCGCGCAATTCGTCGGGCGGTTACGCGAAGGTCGGTACGTCGTTTGAGTTCACCCGGCTGTTGTTCGGTGAGATCTCGATCGGCTATGCCATGCGCGACTATGTCGACCCGCGGCTTAGCCGACTCGAAGGCCTGCTCACAACGGCCTCGCTGACCTGGACCGCGACGCCGCTGACCACGGCAAAGTTCTATTCCGACACCCAGATCGGCGAGACCACGCTGCCCGGCACCTCGGGCGTGCTGTCACGCACCTACACCGTCGAGGTCGATCACGACTTCCGCCGCTGGCTGACCGGCATCGGCAAGTTCACCTACGGCACGCTCGATTACCAGGGCGATAACCGCACCGACAAGATCTACGCGTTGTCGGGCGACCTGATCTACAAGCTGAGCCGCAGCCTATGGATCAAGGGCACGCTGAGCCGGAACTGGCTGGATTCCAATCAGCCGGGACAGAGCTCGGCGTCGACGGTGGTGATGCTCGGCGTGCGGGTGCAGAATTAGCGGTGAGGATGCGCGAGTCGCATCTCAAATGAGGTGTCGTGCTCCGCGAACGCGGGGCACCCAGTACGCCGCGGCCTGTCCGTTCAAGCCTTGACGTCTCTGGAATACTGGATCGCCCGCTTTCGCGGGCGATGACAGTTCAGTGTGTGGGTGCAGTGGCGTGGCGGTTGACGCGCTTACCCCGGCAGATCGGTCTTCCCCATCAGGAAGGTGTCGATCGAGCGCGCGCACAGGCGGCCTTCGCGGATCGCCCAGACCACCAGCGACTGGCCGCGGCGCATGTCGCCGGCTGAGAAGATCTTCGCGCGCGAGGTCTGGTAGTCGTGCAGAGAGGCGCGGACGTTGCCTCGCTGATCGAGCTCGACGCCCAGCGTCTTGAGCAGCCCTTCGTGCACCGGATGGACGAAGCCCATCGCCAGCAGCACGAGCTCGGCGTCGAGCGTGAACTCGGTGCCGGGCAGCGGCTTGAACTTATCGTCGACCTTGACGCAATGCAGCTTCGTCACCTTGCCGTCGACGCCTTCGAACTTGGTCGTCAGCACGGCGAATTCGCGCACCGCGCCTTCGGCCTGGCTCGACGACGTGCGCATCTTCAGCGGCCAGTTCGGCCAGGTCACGCCCTTGTTCTCGTGCTCGGGCGGCGCCGGCATGATCTCGAGCTGGGTCACCGACTTTGCGCCTTGCCGGAAGGAGGTGCCGATGCAGTCCGAGCCGGTATCGCCGCCGCCGATCACGACGACATGCTTGCCGCCGGCGAGGATGTCGGCGGCACCGTTCAGCGGCTCGCCGGAGACGCGGCGGTTCTGCTGCGGCAGGAAGTCCATCGCGAAGTGGATGCCGGAAAGCTCGCGGCCGGGAATCGGCAGGTCGCGCGGAGCTTCCGCGCCGCCGGTCAGCGCCACGGCGTCATACTGCTTGGCGAGCTCTTGCGGATCGATCGCACCGGGCGTCGAGCCGCCCACGGCCTTGCCGTAGTGGAAGGTGACGCCCTCGGCTTCCATCTGCGCCACGCGGCGATCGATGATGCCCTTCTCCATCTTGAAGTCGGGAATGCCGTAGCGCAGCAGGCCGCCGGCCTTGGCGAACTTCTCGTAGACATGCACCTCGTGGCCGGCGCGCGCGAGCTGCTGCGCGGCGGCCATGCCGGCGGGACCCGAGCCGATCACGGCGACCTTCTTGCCAGTCTTAACGGCAGCGATCTCCGGCTTCAGCCAGCCATTGTCCCAGGCGCGGTCGACGATCGCGCATTCGATGGTCTTGATGGTGACTGGGTTGTCGTCGATGTTGAGCGTGCAGGACGCCTCGCACGGCGCCGGGCAGATGCGGCCGGTGAATTCGGGGAAATTGTTGGTCGAGTGCAGGTTGCGCGAGGCTTCTTCCCAGTTGCCCTGATAGACGAGATCGTTGAAATCGGGGATCTGGTTGTTGACCGGGCAGCCCGGCGTGCCCGGCGCGGTCGAGCCGGTGCCGTGGCAATAGGGGATGCCGCAATTCATGCAGCGCGCAGCCTGGTCGCGCGTGTCCTTCTCGCTCAGCGGAATGACGAATTCCCTGAAGTTCTTGAGTCGATCGGCGACCGGCTCGTACTTGCGGTCATGCCGCTCGATCTCGAGAAAACCTGTGATCTTACCCATTGAAACCCGATGCCCCTGCATCTCAGTTGTTCCGTCATTCCGGGCTGCGCCGAAGGCGCAGACCCGGAACCTTGAAGTTGCCTTGCGAGATTCCGGGTTCGCGCCTTGCGCGCCCCGGAATGACGCGTGATGAACCCTACGCGCCGATCGCGATCTTCGGCTCGGCGTCGGCGTTCGCCTTCATTTCCTTCAGCGCGCGGCGGTACTCCACCGGCATCACCTTGCGGAATTTCGGCAGCCAGCTCTTCCAGTCGGCGAGGATCTCCGCCGCCTTCTTCGAACCCGTCAGCTTGGCGTGACGCGTGATCAGGACGTGCAGCCGCTCCACGTCGGAGTCGAGCAGGTTCTGGAACACGTCGACCCGGCCATGCGCCTCGAGATCGCCGGAGTGGTGGTAGGTGTCGGCGTTGATCATCTCCTCCGACAGCACCGGCTCGAGTTCGACCATCGAAAGATTGCACAGCTTGTCGAAGTCGCCGGCCTCGTCCAGCACATAGGCGATGCCGCCGGACATGCCGGCCGCGAAGTTGCGTCCGGTCTTGCCGAGCACCACGACGATGCCGCCGGTCATGTATTCGCAGCAATGATCGCCGGCGCCCTCGACGACCGCGACCGCGCCGGAGTTGCGCACCGCGAAGCGCTCGCCGGCGATGCCGCGGAAGTAGCACTCGCCCGCGATCGCGCCGTACATCACGGTGTTGCCGACGATGATCGACTCTTCCGGCACGATGCCGGAGATCTTCGGCGGCTTGACGATGATGCAGCCGCCCGAGAGGCCCTTGCCGACATAGTCGTTGCCTTCACCCTCGAGCTCGAAGGTGACGCCCTTGGCGAGCCAGGCGCCGAACGCCTGTCCCGCCGTGCCCTTCAGGCCGACATGGATGGTGTCGAGCGGCAGGCCGGCATGGCCGTAGATCTTGGCCACCGCGCCCGACAGCATCGCGCCGGCGGAACGGTCGGTGTTGTTGATCTCTTCCTCGATCTTGACCGGGGCGCCGCGATCGAGCGCGGCCTGCGCCTTCTCGATCAGCCGGCGGTCGAGCACGGCTTCCAGATGATGGTTCTGGCTCTCCGAGTGATAGATCGTCTGGCCCTTCTCCTCCTTCTGCCGCACGAACAGCTTGGAGAAATCGAGGCCCTTGGCCTTCCAATGCGAGACCAGCGCGGTCTGGTCCAGCATCTGGACCTGGCCGACCATCTCGTCGAACGTCTTGTAGCCGAGCTGCGCCATGATCTCGCGGACTTCCTCGGCGACGAAGAAGAAGTAGTTGATGACGTGCTCGGGCTGGCCGGTGAAGCGCTTGCGCAGCACCGGATCCTGGGTCGCGACGCCGACCGGGCAGGTGTTGAGGTGGCACTTGCGCATCATGATGCAGCCCGCCGCGATCAGGGGGGCGGTGGCGAAGCCGAACTCGTCGGCCCCGAGCAGCGCGCCGATCACGACGTCACGGCCGGTGCGGAAGCCGCCATCGACCTGGACCGCGATGCGGCTGCGCAGCTGCTGGCGCACCAGCGTCTGATGGGTCTCGGCAAGACCGATCTCCCACGGCGAGCCGGCATGCTTGATCGAGGTCAGCGGCGAGGCACCGGTGCCGCCCTCGAAGCCCGCGATCGTGACATGGTCGGCGCGCGCCTTGGCGACACCGGCGGCAACCGTGCCGACGCCGACCTCGGACACCAGCTTCACCGAGACCTGGCCGTCCGGATTGACGTTCTTGAGGTCGTAGATCAGCTGGGCGAGGTCTTCGATCGAGTAGATGTCGTGATGCGGCGGCGGCGAGATCAGGCCGACGCCCGGCGTCGAATGCCGGACGCGGGCGATCGTCGCGTCGACCTTGTGGCCGGGCAACTGGCCGCCTTCGCCGGGCTTCGCGCCCTGCGCCATCTTGATCTGCATCATGTCGGAGTTGACGAGGTATTCCGTCGTCACGCCGAACCGGCCCGAGGCGACCTGCTTGATCGCCGAGCGCATGCTGTCGCCGTTGGGCATCGGCTTGAAGCGGTCGGACTCCTCGCCGCCTTCGCCGGTGTTCGACTTGCCGCCGATCCGGTTCATCGCGATCGCGAGCGTGGTGTGCGCCTCGCGCGAGATCGAGCCGAACGACATCGCGCCGGTCGAGAACCGCTTGACGATGTCCTTGGCCGGCTCGACGTCCTCGAGCTTGACCGGCTTGCGCTTGTCGTCCTCGGCGCTCTTGATCCGGAACAGGCCGCGCAGCGTCAAGAGACGCTCGGACTGCTCGTTGAGGATCTTGGCGAACGCCCGGTAGCGCTCCTGCGAATTGCCACGCACGGCATGCTGCAGCGTCGAGACCGATTCCGCGGTCCAGGCGTGGTCCTCGCCACGGGTGCGGTAGGCATATTCGCCGCCGACATCGAGCGCGCTTTTGTAGATCTGGCCGTCGCCGAACGCGTCGGTATGACGCCGCACGGTCTCCTCGGCGATTTCGCCGAGGCCGACGCCCTCGATTCGGGTGTGGGTGCCGGCGAAATACTTGGCGACGAAGTCCGCCTTCAGGCCGACCGCGTCGAAAATCTGCGCGCCGCAATAGGACTGGTAGGTCGAGATGCCCATCTTGGACATCACCTTGAGCAGGCCCTTGCCGATCGACTTGATGTAGCGCTTGACGATCTCGTAATCGTCGAGCGCGCCGGGCAGCCGGTCCTTCATCGCGAGGATGGTTTCGAACGCGAGATAGGGGTTGATCGCTTCGGCGCCGTAGCCGGCGAGGCAGGCGAAGTGATGCACCTCGCGCGGCTCACCGGATTCCACGACGAGGCCGACCGAGGTGCGCAGGCCGGTGCGGATCAGGTGATGATGCACGGCGGCGCAGGCCAGCAGCGACGGGATCGGAATCCGGTCGGTGCCGGTCATGCGGTCCGACAGGATGATGATGTTGATGCCCTCGCGCACCGCGCCCTCGGCGCGTGCGCAGAGCTCGTCGAGCACCTGCTCCATGCCCGCCGCGCCGAAGCCGGCGTGGAAGGTGGTGTCGAGCGTGCGCGACTTGAAGTGGGTCTCGGCGACGTCGGAGATCGAACGGATCTTTTCGAGATCCGCGTCGGTCAGGATCGGCTGCCGCACCTCGAGGCGCTTGGTCGAGGCGACGCCCTGCAGGTCGAACAGGTTCGGCCGCGGCCCGATGATCGAGACGAGGCTCATGACGATTTCCTCGCGGATCGGGTCGATCGGCGGGTTCGTCACCTGCGCGAAGTTCTGCTTGAAGTAGGTGAACAACTGCTTCGGCCTGTCCGACAGCGCCGAGATCGGCGTGTCGTTGCCCATCGAGCCGGCGGCTTCCTCGCCGGTGGCCGCCATCGGCGTCATCAGGATCGCGATGTCTTCCTGGCTGTAGCCGAACGCCTGCTGCCGATCGAGCAGCGGCAGGTTGGAGCGCACGCCCTTGGCCGGCGCATCCGGCAGCTCCTCGAGCTGGATCTGGGTGCGATGCAGCCAGTCGCTGTAGGGATGGCTCTTGGCGAGGTCGGCCTTGATCTCGTCGTCGGGAATCAGGCGGCCCTGCTCGAGGTCGACGAGCAGCATCTTGCCGGGTTGCAGCCGCCACTTGGTGACGATCTGGTCCTCCGGAATCTTCAGCACGCCCATTTCGGACGCCATCACGATGCGGTCGTCCTTGGTGACGAGGTAGCGCGCCGGGCGCAGGCCGTTGCGATCGAGCGTGGCGCCGATCTTGCGGCCGTCGGTGAAGGCGATTGCGGCCGGGCCGTCCCACGGCTCCATCAGCGCGGCATGATATTCGTAGAACGCGCGGCGTTGCTCATCCATCAGGGGATTGCCGGCCCACGCTTCCGGAATCATCATCATCACGGCGTGCGGCAGCGAGTAGCCGCCCTGCACCAGGAATTCGAGCGCGTTGTCGAAGCAGGCGGTGTCGCTCTGGCCTTCATAGGAGATCGGCCACAGGCGGCTGATGTCCTTGCCGTAGAGCTCCGAATGCACCGAAGCCTGCCGCGCCGCCATCCAGTTGACGTTGCCGCGCAGCGTGTTGATCTCGCCGTTATGGGCGATCATCCGGTAGGGATGCGCCAGCGACCAGGTCGGGAAGGTGTTGGTCGAGAAGCGTTGATGCACCAGCGCCAGCGCGCTGTCGAAGTCGGCCTCATGCAGGTCGGGATAGTACTTGCCGAGCTGGTCGGCGAGGAACATGCCCTTGTAGATCACGGTGCGGCACGACAGCGAGCACGGATAGTAGCCCGCCATGCCGCGGTCGCGGCGCTGATAGATCGCCTGCGAGATCGACTTGCGCAGGATGTAGAGGTGGCGCTCGAAATCGTCCTCGGTCTTGGCCGCACCATTGCGGCCGATGAAGACCTGCATGTGGTAGGGCTCGGTCGGCTTCACGGTGACGCCGAGCGATGAATTGTCACTGGGCACATCGCGCCAGCCGAGCAGCTTGAAGCCCTCGTTCTTGATCTCGTCGGCGATGATGCTCTTGATCACGTTCCGCCACGCGGCATCGCGCGGCATGAACAGCGCGCCGATGGCGTATTCGCCGGGCTGCGGCAGCTTGAAGCCGAGCTCCGCGGTCTTGCGCGCGAAGAAGGCGTGCGGGATCTGCACCAGGATGCCGGCGCCGTCACCGGCGCGCGGGTCGGCGCCGACGGCGCCGCGATGCTCGAGGTTGCACAGGATGTTTAGCGCGTCGGAGACGATCTGGTGCGACTTCTGGCCCTTGATGTTGGCGATGAAGCCGACGCCGCAGGAGTCCTTTTCCAAGCTGGGATCGTACAGGCCCTCGGCTTCGGGGCGCCAAGTATGCAACTCACGCGCGGGCTCGGCGGCTTTCGAGTCCGCGGTCGCCGACAGCGTTCCTGCCACGATGTTTTCGCGCTCGAATTCCGACCCGCTCATGTGTCCTCTCCCTTTCGTAAGGGCCCCACCGTATTTGGCGCACCTTGGACGTTGCGGCACCCACCGGGCCACCGCTCGTCCGCCGCGAGCCGCATTTTCCTAAATTCAGACGACGGGCGTTTCAACGTCCCCTGAGGGACGGCCCTGCCTGCAGCATTCTCGGAGCTCGGGGCGCCGAGGTCTCGTTGCAATCCCTATGCCGGGATGGCCTCGAAATTGAGACAGCTTTACTGTCCTAACTTAGACCTTGCCAAATTTTTGTCTATCACACAAGCGCGAGGAAGTCCTCGCCCGCATGCTCGGATCGAACGGCTCGGCGGGCATGGGGCGCCCCCGATTCGAAGCAAACACGCCGTGATCTGGCCCAAGGAGGGACCAAGGACCGCCGAATTTGAAACTGAAGTTTTGCCCCGGGCAAGCCGGCAAGAGAGCGGAAACGCTCCAGGGCGGGGCAGACAGGAGTTACGGCGATGAAGTTGTTCACAGGTTCGGTTGCTGCCGCCGCCCTCGCGCTCAGCGCAGCCTCGGCCGAGGCCCAGCTGGCGACGTCCGCCCGGATCGGCAGCCCGCTTCTGGTCAGGGTATCCGACATGGACGGGCCCTATGCCGCCATGCCCGAGGTTCCGCCGCCGCCGCGCTTTGGCCGGGTCCCGAGCCTGTTGCCGCCGGTCGAGGTCTATACCGTGCTCCGCGAGAACGGCTATCTGCCGCTTGGCGCGCCCCGACAGCGCGGGTTCGTCTACACGATCTCGGTGATCGACCAGGGCGGCGACGACGGCAGGCTGGTGATCGATGCCCGCGACGGCCACATCATCCGCTTCACGCCGGCCTCCCGGCTCGGCGACAATTACGAAGAGGAAATGAGCGCGACCGACGGTCCCGTCGGGCCGATGCCGCGGCCGATCCAGGCCCGGGTGCCGCGCCCGCCACTCCCCATCCCGCATGTCGCCAGCCGCGTGCCGGTGCCGAAGCGGAACCCGCTGGGGGCCAAAGCCCATATTCCGGCGGCTCAGGTTCCGGCGACCCAGGCTCCGGCGGCAGCCCAAGCGCCGGCGGCAGCCCAGGCTCCCGCCCCGGCGGCCCAGGTCGCCGTCCCGCAGGCGGCCACGCCGCAGCCTGCCCAGGCAGCTGCACCCGCGACGGCCGAGCAGGCCGCAGCCCCGAAGCCGGCCGAGGCCCAGGCTGCGCAGCAAGCCGTCCAGCAAGCCGAGGCTCCGACCGTCGGTCAGGGTGCGCCGCCGCCGGCGCCCGCTCCCGCGATCCTGCCGACCCAGGCAATGCCCAAGGTGCAGGGATTGGAGTAGCGGTTACCGGCAACAAAAAACGCCCCGGTTTCCCGGGGCGTTTTCGCGATCAGCCAATATCTGCTGACGCGGGGTTTGTTGCTTAGGCGGCGACCTTGCCGGCCGAGCCGTCAACGACCTGCGGAGCCTTCTCGCCGCCGCCGATCGGAATGCTGCGGGGCTTCTTGGCCTCGGGAATCTCGCGGACGAGATCGACGTGGAGCAGACCGTTCTCGAGTGAAGCGTTCTTCACCTGCACGAAGTCGGCAAGCTGGAAGACGCGCTCGAAGGCGCGGGAGGCGATGCCGCGATAGAGCACTTCGGCGCCGTTGCCGGAGTTCTCGTTGGCGGTTTTCTCGCCCTTGATCGTCAGCGTGTTCTCCTTCGCGACGATCGAAAGCTCGGCCTGCGAGAAGCCGGAGACCGCAACGCTGATCCGGTAAGCATTCTCGCCGGTGCGCTCGATGTTGTAGGGGGGATAGCCGGGGCTGCCGTCCGAGGTCACCTGATCGAGCAGGTTGAAGAGGCGGTCGAAGCCGACGGTGGAACGATAGAACGGAGTGAGGTCGTAGCTACGCATAGGAATAGTCCTCCATTGAGCGACTGTTTCAGTTACCCGCCCGCCATCGGGCCGGGCTTAGATGTGTGCAGCCTGATGTTTCGGTTCCGAAGCACTGGTAGCGGCCTGCACGGAAATGATATGGGAGGGGTCACGTCGCGTTCAAGAGGCGGAAACCGCGTCGCATTTTTCGGCGCCGGCGTCCTTGATCTCCACCCTGTCTCACCACTCCGGTCCCCTTCATGACGCTCGTCTCGATTCCCGCCAACCCGGTTCCGGACGACGTTGTCAGTGGTACCATCAAGACACCAGACGGGGCCGAGCTGCGCTTTGCGCGCTGGGCGCCGCCGCCCGGCCGCAAGGGCACGGTCTGCGTGTTCGGCGGGCGCGGCGAGATGATCGAAAAATATTTCGAGACCGTGCGCGATCTGCGCGACCGTGGCTTTGCGGTGGCGATGATCGACTGGCGCGGGCAGGGCCACTCGTCGCGCCGGCTGCGCGATCCCCGCAAGGGCTATGTGCGCGACTTCGCCGACTACGAGGTCGACGTCGAGACCTTCGTGCAGCAGGTGGTGCTGCCGGATTGCCCGCCGCCCTATTTCGCGCTGGCGCATTCGATGGGCGGTGCGGTGATGCTGCGCCTCGCGCATGCCGGCAAGCGCTGGTTCGACCGCATGGTGCTGTCGGCGCCGATGATCGACCTGCCGCGCCGCCGCGTGTCGTTCTTCCCGAGCGCGCTGCTTCGGATCATGCGGCTGGCCGGGCAGGGCGGCCGCTATGTTCCCGGCGGCAGCGACGAACTGGTCGGCCTCGCGCCCTTCATCGGCAATCCCGTCACCAGCGATCCGGTGCGCCATGCCCGCAACGCCGCGATCCTGGAAGAAGACCCGACGCTCGGCATCGCGGCGCCGACGATCGCTTGGGCCGACACCGCGTTCACCGCGATGCGCACCTTCCGCGGCACTTCGTATCCGTCCGAAATCCGCCAGCCGATTCTGATGCTGGCGGCGAGCAATGACGAGGTGGTGTCGACGGCCGCGATCGAGGAGTTCGCCTATCACTTGCGCGCCGGCTCGCATCTCGTGATCGCCGGCTCCAAGCACGAAATCCTGCAGGAGCAGGACCGCTACCGCGGCCAATTCTGGGCGGCGTTCGATGCGTTCGTGCCGGGCACGCCGCTGTTCAAGTGAAACATGGCGTTTCGAGCGAAGGGGAAACCGGTTCGCGTGAAGAAAACGCGTCCAACAAAAATCTAGCGTTGTAGCAGCGCGACGATCCGGTCAGGAAAGCGCTTGTCCACGAACAGCGTCCTGACCTCGGCGACGCTGAGATAGCGGTCCTTGCCTTCGCCCTTGCCCATGATGTCGAGCAGCACCGGCCACTCGCCTAGCATCAGGAGCGGATAGTAGCAGTGCAGGATGCCGTAGGACGGCGGATGCTCGTCCTTGGCGCGCTGGAAGTTCGCCGCCATGAAGGTCTTGATCTCGGCGGCCGACAGCCCGCGTTCGACGCTGCCGTCGGGTGCCTTGTGGTCGCTGCCGAAGGTCGCGAGCCGCGCGATCTCGTCCTCATGGACCACCGCGTGCTGGTCGAGGATGCGCGAGCCGGCGCCGTGCTTGTCGAGCGGGCCGTTGCGTAACGCGTCGAGAATGGCGCCCTGGAACAGGCTGCGCAGCTGGCTGAAAGGACCGAGGCCGTTGGCGATCTGCGCCACCATGAAGATCTTCGCCCGCGCGGTGAATCCCTCGAACCCGGTCTTGCCGGTTGCGCGCCCGATGGTCCCGGTCAGTTCAGGCAGCGGCACGATATGGCCGCCGACATAGTTGCCGGCGACGAGCGCCCGCAGGAACGGGCAGGGATTGTCAGGAGAAATCTGCGGGGCGGGCGCCGCGCTTGCAGCCGTATCGGACATCAAACCACATCCTGAAAAGCGTCAGCTTAAAAAGCATCCATTACCGGTGGATGAATTCGCTCAGGAGTCGATGGCGAATTTCGAGGTGGATGCAACCAGAGCGAGTTTGCCGAACGGCAGCCCGGCTTTCAAGAGGCCGTCGCGATAATGCGCGATGTCGGCCGGGTTCTTCCAGTGGAAATTGCGCAAGTGACGCTCGACCGTCAGCTCGGGATGGTTGGCGAGCAGGGCCTCGGCCGCCTGCGCGGCCTCGTCGGCGCGGCCGAGCTGGGCGAGCGCTGCGGTGCGCACCGCAAGGCACTGCAGATGGTTCGGGTTCAGATACAGCCCCTCGCGCGACCACGACAGCGACGCGTCATATTGCCCGAGCAGATAATGGCTGAATGCGTTCAGCGCGGCCCATTGGTAGCGCGGGTCGCTGTTGCCGCGCTGGACCGCCGTCGAGAACAGATCGACCGCCTTGCGATGATCGCCGATCACCATGTGGCAGATTCCCAGCACGCCGCGCGCGCCCATGTCGTAGGGGTTGAGCTCGATCGCCCGCTTGATGGCGTCCATCGCGGCTTCGTAATGGCCCTGCATCGCGTGCAGATAGGCCAGCAGCGAAAACGCGAACGAGGAGCGCGGGTCGAGCCGCACGCTGCTCTCGGCCAGGCTGACCGACGAGGCCCACAATTCGCGCGTGCTCGGAATCCAGCCGAACTGGATGCTCTGGATCTGAATCAGCGCCAGATAGGCGCGCGCGATCGACAGCGCGGGGTCGAGCTCGATCGCTTCCTTGAACAGCGCGATCGCGGTTTCGCAATCGTCCTTGGTCTGCTGGTAGTAGTGCGACAGCCCCTTCAGGAAGCGATCCCACGCCGTCAGTTCGGCGTTCGGCGAGCGCGCCGGTGCCGATGCTTCGGCGCGATAGATCTCCTGCGCGACGGCGGCGGAGAGATTCGCGGTGATCTCGTCCTGCATCGCGAACAGGTCGCCCATGTCGCGGTCATAGCGGCCGGTCCACAGCTGCTCGCCCTTCTCGGGCGCGATCAGCTCGGCGGAGACGCGGATCTTGTTGCCGGCGCGCCGTACCGAACCCTGGATCAGATAGGTCGCGTCGATCTCGCGCGCGATCAGCCGCGTCGAGACGTTCTTGCCCTTGTAGGCGAAGGTCGAGTTGCGGCTCAGCACGCGGTAGAAGGATTGCAGCGACAGCGCGTGGATCAGGTCCTCGGTCAGGCCGTCCGAGAAATATTCGTCGGCGCCGCCGCTCAGATTGTCGAACGGCAGCACGCCGACGATTGCGGTCCGGTATTGCCCCGGCAGATGCGGGCCGTCGTCCGGAACCTGCTCCTGGGCATCGGATCCGGCCGGCGCCCAGGTCCAGACATTGACCGGCTCGGCGATGTTCTTGAAGCGGTGCGGGCCGGCGTCGACGAGGGTGACGGCAAGCCGCCGTCCCGCTTCGGTGCGGGCCTTGTCCGACACCGCGATGCCGCCGGGCGTTGCGACCGTCTCGAGACGGACTGCGATGTTGACGTCGTCGCCGAACACCTCGTCCTCGTCGGCCATCACGTCGCCCATGTGGACGCCCATCCGGAAGTGCATGGCGCGGTCGGCCGGCAAATGTTCGTTGCGCTCGGCCATCAGGGTCTGCATCGCGACGGCGGCCTCGATCGCGCCGATGATGCTCGGAAATTCCAAGAGGAAGCCATCGCCGGTGTTTTTGACGATTCGGCCGCCATGGTTGAGGATGATCGGGTAAATCGCGCTGCGGTGCGCCTTGAACGAGGCATGCGTCCCCGCCTCGTCGGCACCCATCATGCGGGAATAGCCGGCGATGTCAGCGCAAAGAATGGCAGCGAGCCGTCTTTCCATGTCTCCTGTGCCCTGGAATGGCCACTTAGCCGAGGTGACCGAATCCGATACTTACAAGACAGGCCGGGTCCGGCGGAAGCCCGGTTTGCAGGCACCTATAATGCATAGTAGCAGGAATTGGCATGCGACCAACGGATCGTACAGTGGTTTCTCTACTGAATTCGTGTGTCGCTGGGATGGCGCCGGCTGGCTGATCATCCTTTCCGGGCGGTTACTTGCATAGGTTAATCTCACTGCCATGCTGGGAATTCACGAACTTTGGCTGTTTGTCCTGTCCGGCCTGCTGCTCAACGTCACACCGGGGCCGGATACCGCCTATATCATCGGGCGCACGATTCAGCTCGGATGGCGCGGCGGAGCCGCTGCGGCGATGGGAATCAGCTGCGGCTGCCTGGTTCATGTGCTGGGTGCGGCGATCGGGCTGTCGGCGCTGCTGATGGCGTCGTCGACCGCGTTCCTGGCCGTCAAGCTGGTCGGCGCGGCCTATCTGGTGCTGACCGGTCTGCAGATGCTGCTGGCGCGCGCCAGGCCAGTCGCTGACATCACGGGGCAGGGCGGCGAGACCTCGATCTCGCGTGTGTTCTGGCAGGGGGCGCTGACCAATATCCTCAACCCCAAGGTGGCGCTGTTCTTCCTGGCTTTCCTGCCGCAATTCGTGGCGGCCGATTCGCCGCACAAGACGCTCGCCTTCCTGGTGCTCGGGCTGATCTTCATCACCGGCGGCACGCTGTGGTGCCTTGGTCTTGCGGCCTTCGCGGCGCGGGCTGCCGGCCGTATCAGGCAATCGGCCGGCGTAATCGCGTGGATCAACCGCTCGCTCGGCGCGCTCTTCATCTATCTCGGCGTCCGCGTCGCGACGCTGGAGGCGCGCTAGCTCGCGCCTTGAGGCTCTCGCTTTGCCGCTCTAGCCGTGGATCTTGAGCAGTGCGCTGCCGGCGAGATAGATGCCGAGCAGGATCATCGCGATCAGGAACCAGCGGCGGAACACCTCGGGGTGCATCCGTGTGCGAACCGCCTGGCCGATGAACATGCCGGTGAACGACGCCGCCATCGCGACCGCGCCGGGCAGTGCGGTGGCTGCCGTCAGCAGGCCCGATGCCGTGAGGTTGAACGCGAGCGCCACGGTCGCAGTGGTGAAGAACACGCCGAGCGCCTGCACCAGTTCGTCCTTCTCCATGCCGATCGCCTGCATGAACGGCATCGAGGGGATGACCTGAACGCCGGTCGCCGCCGAGATCAGCCCGGTGATGACGCCGACGATGCCGCCGATCCATTTCTCGTCGCGCTGCGCGATCTTGAAGCTGAACCTGCTCAGGCCGACGATCGCGTAGATCACCAGCAGCACGCCCAGCACGACGGTGCCGTAGGCCGCGTAAGGCCCGGTCAGCAGCCCGGCATTGATCCAGATGCCCGCCACGGTGCCGAGCATCAACGGCCACAGCCGCTTGATGATGTCGCGCAGATAGGGGCCGACGAAGGTCTGCCAGATATTGGTGACGATCGCCGGCACGATCACGATAGCAATCGCCTGGCCCGGCGCCATCGTGGTTGCGAGCAGCCCCATCGCGACCGTCGGCAGGCCGAGGCCGAGCGTCCCCTTGACGAAGCCGGCGAGCAGGAAGGCGAAAGCGATGAAGATCAGGAGATGGTCGACCATGGCGGCACATTGACCGATCGATGCGAACGGCACAATCTGGAGGTTACGGAGTTAGCCTTCGGACGACCCGAAGGTATGGGGTGGGAAACGTCATGCGGTTCGACCTGACCGATTTGCAATTGTTCATCGCGGTTTCCGATGCGCGCAGCATCACCCAGGGCGCGGCGCGCGCGAACCTTGCGCTGGCTTCGGCCAGCGAGCGGATCAAGGGCCTCGAGGAAGCGCTCGGCGTCGCGCTGCTCAAGCGCGGCCGCCGCGGCGTCGAACTTACTGCGGCGGGCGAGAGCTTGCTCGGCCACGCCCGCATCGTGATCCACAATGTCGAGGCGCTGCAAAGCGATCTCGCCGCCTATGCCAGCGGCGTGCGCGCCAACGTGCTGCTGCTCGCCAACACCTCGGGCCTGTCGGAGCATCTGCCGCGCGCGCTCGCGGCCTTCCTGCACGAGCATCCCGATATCAGCGTCGATGTCGAGGAGCGCGAGAGCACCGATATCGCGACCGCGATCGCCAGCGGCGCCGCCGATCTCGGCTTCGCCGCGGAGCACGCGCTGCCCGACAGCGTCGAGCGCTTCCTGTTCAGCGAGGACCGCTTGATGCTGGTGGCGTCGCGGCGCGGCGATCTCGGCGGCCGCCGCCAGATAGACTTCCAGGAAGTGGTCGGCCGCGATTTCGTCGGCCTCACGGCAACATCCGCGCTGCAGGTTCATATCTCGCGGCATGCCGCAAAGCTCGGGGCGCGGCTGCGCTTCCGCGCCCGCCTGCGCGGCTTCGACGCGATCTGCCAGATGGTCGCCGCCGATGTCGGCATCGCCGTGATCCCGGAGACCGCGGCGCGGCGCTGCGCGGCGTCGATGCCGATCACGACGATAAGGATCCGCGACGCCTGGGCCAACCGCCGGCTGACGATCTGCGCGCGCAGCTTCAAGGCGCTGCCGCGGGCGGCCAAGCAACTTGTGGACTATCTGCGCGCCGAAGCGCAGCGCTGACGGCTGGCTCATTTCGTCGTCACCACGCCGGCGTCCTGGATCACCTTCGCCCATTTCCTGATGTCGGCGGCGATGAAGTCGCGGAAATGCTCCGGCGTGTCGCCGGCCAGCGTCAGGCCTTGCTCGGCGAGCTTCTGCTTGACCATCGGATCGGCCATCGCCGCGGTGGCGAGCTGGTTCAGCCTTGCGACGATCGCGGGCGGCGTGCGTGCGGGCGCGACCACGCCGTACCAGTTCTCGATGACCAGTTCGGGCATGCCGGCCTCGGCGGTGGTCGGCACGTCGGGTGCGGTCGGCGCGCGTTCGCGCCCACCGAGCGCGATTGGCCGCAGCGCGCCCGCCTTGATCTGCGGCAGGTCGAGGAAGGTCCTGCACCTGCTGACCCAACATGTCGTTCACCGCCGGCGCGGCGCCGCGATAGGGCACGTGCACGATGTCGATCTTGGCCGTCAGCTTGAACAATTCGCAGGCGAGATGCGGCAGGCTGCCGGGGCCGGAGGAGGCGAAGTTGAGCTTACCCGGCTGCGCCCTGGCGAGCGCGACCAGTTCGTTCATGTTCCTCGCCGGCACGTTGGCGGCGACCACCAGCATCTCCGGCACGGTCGCGACCAGCGTCACCGGCGCGAGATCCGTCAGCGTGTCGTAGGCAACCCTCTCCATGCTGGGGCTGATCGCCAGCGCGCCGGCGCTCGCGATCGCCACCGTGTAGCCGTCGGGCGCCGCCTTCGCGACCGCGTCGGTGCCGAGCACGCCGCCCTGGCCGGCGCGGTTGTCGACGATCACGGGCTGCCTTGCGAGCTCCGAGATCTTCTGCCCGATCACCCGCGCGATGATGTCGTTCGGCCCGCCGGGCGGGAACGGCACGATCAGCCGGAGCGGCTTGGTCGGGAAATCCTGGGCGAAAGCCGTGACGGGCGCGAGAAGCAGGAGAAGGGCTGCCAGCAGCCTGCCGCGCATCGTCATGTCGCCCATCCCTGGCTTTTCTGGTTGCGGTCAGGATGGGCGCAGATCAGACGCCCGGCAACTCAAGAATCAGGCAGGGAACTCAGGCGTTCAAAAGCTTCATCGCCGCTTCGTGCACGCGCGGGTCGCCGGCCGCGATGATTCGGCCGCCGCTTTGCGCCGGCTTGCCGTCCCAGGTGGTGACGACGCCGCCGGCGCCGGTGATGATCGGGATCAGGCCGGCAATGTCGTAAGGCTTCAGCTCGGTCTCGACCACGAGGTCGAGATGACCGGCGGCGAGCATGCAATAGGAGTAGCAGTCGCCGCCATAGCGCGACAGGCGCGCTGCATTCTCGATGCGGCCGAAGCGGGCGCGGTCATCCGGATTCATCAGCAGCGGGCTCGTGGTGAAGACGGTCGCCTCCTTCAGCGAGGCGCAGCGCCGTACCGAGAGCCGCCGTTCGCCCGACGGGCCGGAGTAATGCGCCGAGCCGTTGTCGCCGGAGAAGCGCTCGCCGATATAGGGCTGGTGCATCATGCCGAATACCGGCGTACCTTTGTGCAGCAGCGCGATCAGCGTGCCCCAGATCGGAAAGCCGGCGATGAAGGATTTCGTGCCGTCGATCGGATCGAGCACCCAGACATAGTCGGCGTCCTCGCGCTCATTGCCGAACTCCTCGCCGACGATGCCGTGTTGGGGGAAGTTCGACTTGATCAGCCGCCGCATCACGGCTTCCGCCGCCCGGTCGGCCTCGGTGACCGGATCGAAATCGTTCGAGCTCTTGTTGTCGACCGAGAGCGAGGTGCGGAAGAAGGGCAGGATGGTTTCGCCGGATGCGGTCGCAAGGCGGCCGATGAAGGCGGTAAAGTCGATGACCGTCACGGCATGTCCCTGAACTGCGCAAACGACGCGGTAGAAATCGGATGCGGTCTTGCCTAGCTCAATCCGGCGCGGCGCGCACGATTAACGGAGTGTTATCCAACCCGATGACGCGGTTCCGGACTTTCGATTTGGCTTCGGATTCGAAAGCGCCCCGGGTCCCGGTCTCGATCACGAAGTTGCGAATTCTGGTATACAAGCTATGCGCAGAGCGCTGCCCGCCCGGGGGCTTTCCTTGTAAGATATTGATCCTACATACGGAAAGCCGCTCCTGCCGGCCTGTTGCAGTTTCGCCAGACTTTCCAACATTACCCAAGAAATGTTTCGAAAGTTCTTGCGTTTTGTGCAGCGCGGTCGCATATTGTTGCGGTGCGGTAGCGCCTCGCGCTATCGCTGCCCTCCTTGGGCGTTTCCTCCCTAGACTTGGGCCGCTTGTTCATTCAAGCGGCCCTTTTTTCTTGGGCCGTCGTTTCCGCAAGTGAACTGAGAATTCAGTTCGGCGCTTATCGCGCCGCCAACTTGAATTCCTGGTTCATGACTTCGTCGGGATCGCAGTGCCCGACGAAGGATTGATTACTCCGCCGCCGCCTGGAACGGGCCGAGATCGCCGAACGGGATTTTCGCGAGCGCATCCGCCAGGGTCGCAAAGTCGGCGGTCACCTGCGCGAAGCGAGGGCCGCGCTCGCGGCGGCGCTCATCCATATAGACCGCGCGGTTGAGCTCGATCTGCACGGTGTGCAGGCCGCTCGCCGGATTGCCGTAATGCTCGGTGATGAAGCCGCCGGCATAGGGCTTGTTGCGGCCGATCGAATAGCCGAGCGAGCTCATGATCTCCTCGACGAGGTCGGGCAATAGCGCCGCACAGCTCGTGCCGTAGCGGTCGCCGATCACGACGTCGGGCCGGCGCGGCTCGTCGCGCGACACGCCGACCGACGGCATTGAATGGCAGTCGACCACGATCACGGCGCCGAACGCCTGGTGCGCCTTGTTGATCAGCCGGCGCAGCGCGCGGTGATAGGGCTTGTAGAGCACCTCGATCCGGCGCAGCGCCTCGTCGACGTCGAGCCGCTCGCGATAGATCTCCTGGCCGTCGCCGACCACGCGCGGGATGGTGCCGAGCCCGCCGGCCACCCGCATCGAACGCGTATTGGCAAAGCTCGGCAGCCGCCCGGTGAACATGCGCGGGTCGAGCTCGTAGGGCTCGCGGTTCACGTCGACATAGGAGCGCGGGAAGTTGACCCGCACGATCGGAAAGCCGCGATCGCTGAGGCCCGCGATCAGCTCGTCCATGAAAGAGTCTTCGGAGCGCCGCAGCGACACCACATCGATTCGCGACGCGTCGAGGAATTCGGCCGGATAGACCGAGCCCGAATGCGGGGAATTGAAGATGATCGGCGCGCGCCAGGCCTGCGGCTCAACGATCTCGAACGGGGGCGACAACTCGCCAGCAAATTCGGTCATTCCCTTGGCGCCGTCCCTTGCGTCCGCCTCGCCCCGCAGCAACTGAGTCTGCCGGAAAAGCGGAGATTTATGGGCACGCATTGTCGGTAATCGCGATCATTCTGCCAAGTGAAAAGAGCGTGGTTTCAGCTGGAATGCGTCTTAAAAGCAGCAAATGCGGCACCCGGTTGATTCGATGTCCGGTCCGGTCCACAAATGGGTGGCGCGCATTTGCCGCTGGCTTGACGCAAATTTCACCCGAAATTTACCGTCTGTCGGGCTTACTGTTCGGACTGCTCCTCAAGCCGGATTCGACGATTCCTGCCATGCCGAAAATACTTCTCGCCGAAGACGACACCGATATGCGCCGCTTCCTGGTCAAGGCGCTCGAAAACGCGGGTTTCAAGGTCTCGCCGCACGACAACGGCATGTCGGCCTACCAGCGGCTGCGCGAGGAGCCGTTCGAAATGCTGCTCACCGACATCGTGATGCCCGAGATGGACGGTATCGAGCTGGCGCGCCGTGCCTCGGAACTCGATCCCGATATCAAGATCATGTTCATCACCGGCTTCGCCGCGGTGGCCCTCAATTCCGATTCGGAGGCGCCGAAAAACGCCAAAGTGCTGGCCAAGCCCGTGCACCTCAGGGAATTGGTCAGCGAAGTGAACAAGTTGCTGGCGGCCTGATTCGCCAAAAAACCTTCACTTTGTATCCTTGCCTGCCCCGCCGCCGTCCGTTATAGGGACCCGATCCAAATACGCTTTGGGTGCGTAGCTCAGCGGGAGAGCACTACCTTGACATGGTAGGGGTCACAGGTTCGATCCCTGTCGCACCCACCATCCTTCGCTCGCGCAGCGAGAGAAGGATGCCGCGCCGAAGCCCAATGGGCGGAGGCGGGCCCTTGGCCGCGAGCTGCGGCTCGGCAAGCCGTTTCTTGATACCTCCATAAATCTTTCGACCCGTCATTGCGAAAAGCGAAGCGACGAGCAATCCATCGCTCGGCATATGCGGGTGGGATGGATAGCTTCGCTTCGCTCGCAATGACGTGGTTGGTTTCCTGTCTTGTTGGTGTCATCACCCGTCGCATGCGGGTGACCCAGTATTCCAGAGACAGCAGTGTTTGAACCGAGGGACCGCGGCTCCCTCCACACGTCGTCCCCGCGAAAGCAGGGACCCATACTCCGCGGCGGATGCTGTTGAAGGGATTCGTCGTTCAGCCATCGGGCAACAATGACCATTCGTGGTTATGGGTCCCTGCTTTCGCGGGGACGACACTGAGTGGGTGGCTCGACCGTTGAGTCATACGCCCGCATTCTCGTGACATCGTTTTGTCCGAGCTTGGCCGCCGCTATGGAGGGCGGTCGGATGGAAGCCGGTAGCGCCACGTTTCGCCGGCGAGAACCCCGCGCTGCCGACGCACAACGGAGGGCCATTCGGAGCGAACCACGCTGAGGACCGCAGCATCGGCGGACGGCTCTTCATCGGCAGCGAAATATGCGCGAAGCCTGCCTTCGCGGCGGAAACCGAGGTCGGCGTAGAGATCAAGCACGTGCCTCAGGCGCCAGTCCAGATGCACCTCGGCCCGCTCGACCATGAGCACTTCGAACGCATACCGCGTCATCAGATGCGCAACGTGACTGACGAGCACGGCCTCGTCCAGTCGTCCGATGCTCCAGATTGGAGCGAACGTAGCCCGCTTCTCGTGCCGGTCGATCGTGCCGAACCCGGACACGCCGAGCAGGTCTCCCGATCCCGCGGCCTCGATTGCGAACGCGGCCGCGGTGTCGACCTGGTCCCGTGCCGCCGCCGGGCGTGCGGCATTCGGCCGATCCGATGTGCCGCGATCGAGCCGCCGCAGCATCGCTGCCTCGCGAAGCTGCTGTGCGCGCGAAGACTCCGGGCCGGTGATCCTGGTCAACAGGATGCGGTCGGTGGCGAAGCCTGCATGGTTGCTCGACGGGTACATGCCGTATTGACGCACCCGATGCGCATGCCGTCAAATGACCGGAAAGCCAGTTCATATGCAAATTAGTCATGCCCTTGAATCCAAGACATGTTGACCTGTTTCGAGAGGTCGTGCGCCACAACGGAATCACCAAGGCCGCCTTGAGCCTTCGGGTGGGACAGCCTTTCATCAGCCGCGCGATCGCACGTCTCGAGCGCGAGATCGGCTTTGCGTTGTTCGAACGCGGGCGAGGCGGCGTCACGCTGACTCCGGAAGGCGAGATATTCCTGCGCGAGGTCGAGAGAAACCAGGCCGGCCTCGAGTATCTGGCGCGCGCCGCGCGCGGCATTCGCGAGCGCGGCAGCGGGACGCTCAGGATCGCATGTCTTCCGGCGTTCACCTATTCCTTGATGCCGCAGATCGTCAGCAGCTTCCTGAGGAAGAATCCCGACATCGTCGTATCGGTGGCCGTCCACAGCCCCGAGCGCGTCTGGAGCCTGGTGGCCTCGGGACAATGCGACGTCGGGCTGGCGCGGCCGCAGGCGGGGTTTGCCGCGGTCGACGACGAGCTCCTCATGACAACGGAGGCGGTCTGCGTCCTGCCCCGCCAGCACCGGTTACGCTCGAAGCGATCCATCGCAGCGCAAGATCTGCGGGGAGAGCCCATGATCGCAGCTTCCCCGAGCGCACCGCATCGATCCCGCTTTGAGCGCGTCCTCGATGAGGCCAAGGTCGAGATCAAGACGGTCGCGGAGATCCAGTACAGCATGCAGCGTTGTGCCCTGGTTGCGCAGGGACTGGGTTTCTCCATCGTCGACCCGATCGTGGCCCGGGATTTTGCAAGCTCCAAAATTGTACTCAAGCCGTTCGTGCCACGGCTGGAGATCGCCACCATGTTGCTGCTTCCTTCGCAGCGGCCGCGAAGCCGTCTCGCACTTCAATTCTGCGATCTGCTGCGCGCCGAAACCGCGCAGTACAGGAAGTCCGCGCGCGTGCAGGCTTGAGCACCGGCCGCCGAACTCGCCAAGCTCAACGGACAGACCGGCACGCTCGGTGATCTCGCGACGATGGCGCTGCCGAACGGCGCGCAGGTGGTGCTGATTCCGTTAGGCAACGCCTGCGTCGCCGTGACCGCGCTGCGGGTCGCCGGGTAACGCTGCCGCTCAACCCGGTCGACCCTTGTCGGCCTCTTGCCGGCGCCAGTCAGCTCGGCTGGCCGCGCCGGGTTGCTCTGGCCGATCTCACCAATGACGCCAGCGCGGATAGCCGCCGCGATAATAGGCGTATGCCGGCCGCACCACGTGACGATAGCGGTAGCCGTAGCCGTAATAGGCCGGCCGGTATCCGCTATAATATGTCGTCGTGTAGCCGCCGCCCCAACGATACGGCGCAGCGTAATAGCCGTCGTCATAGGCATAGCTGCCGTAATAGGCGGGCGAATAGCCATAACCGTAGCCGTAGCCGTAGCCGGGGTAGCCGTAACCATAGGAATAGCCGGGATAGCCGTAGGCTGACGAGGCGAGGCCGCCGACGACTGCGCCGGCAATCAATCCGCCCGCGACCGCCGGACCCCACCCCCACCCTCCGTGTCCCCACCGTGCTTCGGCGGGCGCCGGGGCCGCGATGGCGCTCACCCCAAGCGTACCGACGGTTGCAAGAACAAGCCCTGTTTTCCGCATGTGATCCTCCTCGATGATGATGCCCAGCCGGTCAACGGAGGAGAGTGGCATTGGTTGCGAATGGCCGCGCGCCTGCAAGGGATCCGGGCCCGGCGGCGAGGTGGGCGCAGTGGTGCTGCCGTTGACGGCGAAGCAAATGTTCAAAGCCGAACGGAGCCTGTTTCGATCCACCGCCAGTCGCAGCGGACGATGATCCGCGTGAGCTCGCTGAGCATCGTCATGACGACGAACGCACACTTCGATTGAAAACGGGAAAGCGTGGCCATCGGTTCCTGAAGCGTGACCAGACATCAGGCCGCTGGCTCAAGATGAACTCAAGATGAACGTGTGCTGTTCCCTTGGCGCGAAATGTCGCGTCGCGGCGGTGTCTAGGAACGGTGCGGGCGGCGCCGCTGTTTTCTCAGAGTTCACCGGCGAGACGCGCGTACCGTTGCGTCGCGTCGCTCGCCGGCTTTGTTGGAACGCGGCCCCGGCGCGGAGCGTGCCAGCCATCGGCGCCAGCTTCGCGATCCGGATAGCCGCCAAACTGCAGGAGGAATCGGTAATGCAGAGCAAGATGATGAAGAGCAAATTTCTGCTGACGACGGCCGTGCTGTTGGCAGGCGTCAGCCTCGCATCGGCGCAGGGCATGCGCGAGGGTGGCGGGGGCGGCATGGGTGGTGGCGGCCCGGGCGGCGGCGGAAGCGTCGGTGCGGGCGGTGGCGGCGGTGGTGAACACGGCCGCTCCGCAGGCTCGTCGGCCGGCAGTTCCGGCGGCGCAATGCATGGCAGTCCCGGGGCATCGCGAAGCGAAGGCATGACGGTCGGTCGCGGCCAGGGCGGCGCACGAGAAACCGGCAGGGCTGAAGGACAGATGGGCCGCGGTGCCGCCGAGCGCAGCCAGACCACCGGCCAGGCCCGCGAGAGCGGCCGCGCCGAGCAGGGTCAGCGCAGCCAGAGCAAGCAAGAGCAGACCGTCGGCCAGGGCCGAGACCAGCGCGAGCAGATGGGGCGATCTGAATCCCGCGAACGCGGCAGCGCCACGACGCGGCAAAGCCAGCAGCAGCAGGAGAATCGCGCCAACACCGCGAACCGCGGCCAGGGCACCACGACCGGCCAGGGGACGGCTCAGGACAAGGCTCAAGGCAAGACTCAAGGCAAGCCGGGCATGACGACCGGCCAGAGCACGACCACGGGCCAGGCAAAGGGCGCGAACACGACCACCGGCCAGGGCACAACGGCAGCCCCGAATACGCGAGCCGGCCAGACCACGGGCGCGGCCGCTCCGCAGTCCGGTACGACGCAAAACCGGATGAACTCCGGACAGACCACCGGTCAGGCTCAGGGACAAGCCGGGACAACCGCTCAGACCCAGGCGCAGTCGAACGCCACGGTCCAGACCGAGGCCGGGCGCACCGTGACCGCGCAGCAGCAGAGCACGATCCAGCGCTCGGTGCTGTCGGCGCATAACGCACCGCGTGTCAATGTCAGTACGATCAACTTCGCGGTCAATCCGGGCGTGGTGGTGCCGCGGAGGTTCAACGCGGTGTCGGTTGCCGCCTTCCCGGCGCTGATCGATGCGTTCCCGTATTATCGCGACGACAGCTTCTTCGTCGTCGAGGATGAAGTCGTGTTCCTCGATCGCGAGCGCCGTGTCGTCGACGTCGTCCCGGTCGGACCGCGGACGCGCTTCAGCCATCGCGGCGGTGGCGGTGGTGGCGGTAGCGTTGCGATGATGGACCTGAACCCGCAGCAGATCCGCGAGGTGCAGCAGGTGCTGATCGACCGCGGCCTGCTGGTCGGCGAGGCTGACGGTGTATTGGGATCGCGGACCCGCGAGGCGCTGATCACCTTCCAGCGTCAGGAGGGCATCACGACCAGCGGCAGCGTCGACACGCGCACGGTGACCGCACTCGGCCTGTCGGATCGGATCGGTCAGGGCGCGGGCGCATCGTCGACGGTCGGCCAGAGCCGCACCCAGCAGAACACGACTGGACAGACGACCGGTCAGACCAACGCGCCGCAGAACCAGTCGACCGGCCAGACCGGCACTCAGCAGCCTGCCCAGCAGAACACGACCGGGCAGACCACGGGTCAGGCGAACTCGCCGCAGAACCAGTCGACAACCGGCCAGAGCGGAAATCAGCCGTCCGCTCAGCAGCAGGCCCCGCAGCAGAATACGACGGGCCAGGCTGCACCGCAGAACCAGTCGACCGTCGGTCAGGGTAGCGGCAATCAGTCAAATGCCGGCCGGGACACGCAGTCCAGCCAGCCCAACCAGAACAACAACCCGCCGTCGTCAGGCTCAGGCCAGAGCCCGCAGACGCCGGCGCAAAACTCCGATCGGAAATAGGATCTCTGTGCAGGAGCCCCGCTGCAGAGCGGGGCTCCTTTTTTTGCGATCTTGCGATCAGTCTTTTAGTTCGGAATTCGGCACCAGGCCGAACCGGCCGTGCAATCCGCGCCAGAGGCCGGCGCACAGAACGCTCAGAAGCTTGCGCATCGAACTCCCTCGACATCAGCCATCGTGCGATCCTGCTGATGCCGGTGGCGAAAGGACAGAGCCAATTCTGAGCAGATCTGCGCAATCTTTAAGCAAGACACTGTCGTGGCCGCGCCGCGCGCGCGGAAAAATCTCATGAGATTCAATTGCCGGCCCGCTGGCACGCCTCGTGCATCAATGGCGTCGAGTTGGCCGCTAGGGTTCCGATCTTGCGAAGCAAGGTGCTGGTCCGAGAGCAGCCGCTTGCGGGGGAGACATCCCCGCAGGTGCACGGCGGGATAAAAGCCCGGGAGACCTCGTCAGCCAAGGGATTGGCGGAGCGATGGTCTTTTCGCCAGTCCCTTTTTGTGAAATTTCGCAAGAGGGATCGGCAATGAACAAATTCGTTTTCTTCCTTCGCTCTGTTGTCATCGGCTGCGCGGTCGTGCTGGCGGCTGCGCCTGCGGCCGACGCCGCGCCGAAGAAAAGCTTCAAGGTCGCCTGGTCGATCTATGTCGGATGGATGCCGTGGGGCTATGCGGCCGACACCGGCATCGTCAAGAAATGGGCCGACAAATACGGCATCGCGATCGAGGTCAAGCAGTTCAACGACTACGTCGAATCGATCAACCAGTACACCGCCGGCGGCTATGACGCCGTCACCATCACCAACATGGACGCACTGTCGATTCCGGCAGCCGGCGGCGTCGACACCACCGCGGTCGTGATGGGCGATTTCTCCAACGGCAACGACGCGGTGATCCTGAAGAACAAGTCTGATCTCGCCGCGATCAAGGGTCAGACCGTCAATCTGGTCGAGTTCTCGGTGTCGCATTATCTGCTGGCGCGCGCGCTCGAGACCAGCAAGCTGAGCGAGAAGGACGTCAAGGTCATCAACACCTCCGACGCCGATATCGCGGCCGCCTACAAGACGCCTGACGTCAGCGCGGTGGTGACCTGGAATCCGATCGTAACCGAAATCCTCGGCTCGCCCGATGCGAAGAAGGTGTTCGATTCCTCGCAGATCCCCGGCGAGATCATGGACCTGATGGTGGTGAACACCGCAGTCGCCAAGGACAATCCGGATTTCGCCAAGGCGCTGGTCGGCATCTGGTACGAGACGCTGTCCAAGATGACGGCGAACGATGCCGCGGCGAAGGCCGCCAAGGAGGCGATGGCCAAGGCCTCCGGCACCGACCTCGCCGGCTTCGACAGCCAGCTCTCGACCACAAAACTGTTCGACAAGGCAACCGACGCCGAAGCCTTCACGCGCAGCCAGACCGTCGGCGCGACCATGGATCGCGTGCGCAAGTTCCTGTTCGAGAAGGACCTGCTCGGCAAGGGCGCGAAGTCGGCCGACGCCGTCGGCATCGAGCTCGCCGACAAATCGGTGCTGGGCGACAAGTCGAACGTCAAGCTGCGCTTCGACCCGACCTACATGGACGAGGCCGCCAAGGGCAAGCTCTGACGCCAAGCTCTGACGCGCAGCGCGTCGCCCCAAGCAGGAGCTGCCCATGCGACTTGTGAACATACGGCCGGGACGGCAGACGCGATTCTATCTGCTCGCGCTGCCGTTCGTATTGGTCGCAATCGCCTACTTCGCCGGCTCCAGCGCGCGGCTCGCGCAGAACCCGAACGACAAGCTGCTGCCGGCGCTGCCGAGCATGGTGCAGGCCGTCAAGCAGATGGCGTTCGAGGTCGACCCGCGCACCGGCGGCTATCTGATGGCCTCCGACACCGTCGCCAGCCTGGGGCGACTGGGCTCGGCGCTGGCGATCTCGACGGCGGCTGCGCTGGTGCTCGGGATCGTGATCGGGCTGTTGCCGGGCGCCAACGCCCTGCTCGGGCCGTTCGTGTCTGTCACCTCGATGGTGCCGCCGCTGGCGCTGTTGCCGATCCTGTTCATCGTGATGGGGCTCGGGGAGAATTCCAAGATTGCGCTGATCGTGATCGGGACGCTGCCTTGCATGATCCGCGATCTCGCCATGAAGGTGCAGGAGCTGCCGCGCGAGCAGATCGTCAAGGCACAGACGCTCGGCGCCTCGACTTGGCAGATCGCGCTGCGCGTCGCGATGCCGCAAACCCTGCCGCGGCTGATCGACGTGCTGCGCCTGCAGCTCGGGCCGGCGTGGCTGTTCCTGATCGCGGCGGAGGCGATCGCCTCCGATTCCGGGCTCGGCTACCGGATCTTCCTGGTGCGCCGCTATCTCGCGATGGACGTCATCATTCCCTACGTCGCCTGGATCACGCTGCTGGCGTTCCTGATCGATGTCGGCCTACGCGTCACGCAGCGAAAACTGTTTCCCTGGTTTGCCTCGGTGAGGGCGGAATGAGCGCGATCCGCTTCGACGACGTCTGGAAGGAATATGGCGACCACATCGTGCTCGAGCGCATCACGATGGAGGTCGAGCCGCGCGCCTTCATTGCGCTGGTCGGCCCGTCCGGCTGCGGCAAGACCACGCTGCTGCGTATGCTGCTCGGCGAGGAGCAGCCGACCCGCGGCCAGATCCTGGTCGACGGCAAGCCGTTGCCTGGCGAGCCGGACGCTGACCGCGGCGTGGTGTTCCAGCGCTACTCGGTGTTTCCGCATCTGACGGTTTTGCAGAACGTCATGCTCGGGCGCGAACTGCGCGACGCCAAATTCACCGGCCGGCTGTTCGGCGCCGCGCGCCGCGCCGCCGCCGACGAAGCGATGAAGCTGCTCGCCGAGGTCGGGCTCGCCGGCCAGGAGAGCAAATATCCGTCGGCGCTGTCGGGCGGCATGCAGCAGCGGCTCGCGCTGGCACAGGCGATCATGCGCGGCCCGAAGATCCTGCTGCTCGACGAGCCGTTCGGTGCGCTCGATCCCGGAATCCGCGCCGACATTCACCTCCTGATGAAGCGGCTCTGGAACGAGACCCATCTGACGGTCGTGATGGTGACGCATGACCTCAGCGAGGCCTTCGGACTCGCGACGCGCGTGATCGCGCTGGAGCGGCAGCGCAACCGCCCCGAGGAGCGCGAGCGCTACGGCGCCACGGTGTCGCGCGACCTCGAGATCTTTCCGCGCCGCAGTGCGGAGCTGCGGTCGTCAGTTCAACCAGCTCCGACCGGGACGACCCGGTCAGGCAAGGAGCATCAGCCGGGACGGCCCGGCGCTCTCGTCTTGAAGGAGCAACCATGATCCTGTCAGAGGAACAAAAGGCCGAGATCGCGGCGCATACCCGGCGGTATAACGAGCTGAAGGCGGCGGGGCAGGAGCACGCGCCGCGGGCACTGCCGGCGCCGACTGCGCGCGACGCCGCGTCGATCGATGCCGACACGGTCATTCACCGCGAGACGATCCCATCCGGCTGGTACTGGACCACGCGGCTGAATCGCGGCGACACGCTGCGCATCGTCAACACGTCGGGGACGTCGACCGTCAGCCTGCTCGCCTGGAACAGTGCCGACACAACCGAGCGGCTCAACCACGCCGACACCATCAAGGTGCAGTGGGCGGCGCGGTTGCAGAAGGGGCGGGTGCTGTTGTCCGACATGGGGCGCGCGCTGCTCGGGATCACCGAGGACAGCAGCGCTGCACATGATGCCGTGGTCGGCGGCTCGACCGCGGCGACCAACGTGGCCAAATACGGCGACGGGAATTTCCGCAACACGCGCGACAATTTCATTCTCGCCGCAGCCAAGCTTGGCCTTGATCGCCGCGACGTGCATCCCTGCGTCAGCTTCTTCGCACCGGTCGCGATCGACGCCGACGGCAAGTTTGTCTGGTCGGAGCAGCGGCGGCAGCAGGGCGATTTCGTCGATCTGCGCGCGGAGATGGAGCTTCTGATCGCGCTGTCGAACTGCCCGCATCCGCTCGATCCCGCGAAAGCCTATCCGCAGGCGAGCGTGGAGATCGTGCGCTACCGCGCGGCCGCGCCGGCGGCCGACGATCTGTGCCGGACTGCGACCGCGGAAGCGGCCCGCGCCTACGAGAACAATGCGCTGTATCTCGGCGAAGCCCTGGAAGGAGCCGTGCGATGACCATGCAACCTGTTCGCACCGCCGGCCGCATCGTTCTCGATGTCGAAATTCCCGCGCGCAAGCCGTGGTCGGCGATCATCCGCAAGGGGCAGACGCTGCGGATCACCGATAGCCATGGCCAGCAGGCGGTCGACACGCTGTTCTATTGCGCCAGTGATTTCGGCGAGCGCTACAGCGGCCAGGATACCCTGCGCGCGCAGGGCTCGGCCTATGTCGGGCTGGGCACCAGGATCATGTCCAACGAAGGCCGCGTGATGCTGCGTGTGACGGCCGACAGCTGCGGCCTGCACGACACCTCGGCGGGCGCCTGCTCGTGCGAAAGCAACACCGTGCGGTTCGGGCACCAGACCCGCTACCAGCACGCCTGCCGCGAGAATTTCGTGATCGAGGCCGCGAAATACGGCATGTCGAAGCGCGACATCGTGCCGAATCTCAACTTCTTCATGAACGTGCCGATCGATCCCGCCGGCAATTTCACCGTGGTCGATGGCGTCTCCAAGCCGCGCGACGCCATCGAGCTGGTCGCCGAGATGGACGTGCTGTGCCTGATCTCGAACTGTCCGCAGATCAACAACCCCTGCAACGGATTCTTTCCGACGCCGGTTCAGGTGACGATCTTCGAGCCGGAGGCGTGAGGCATGTTCAGCAAGGTCCTGATTGCCAACCGCGGCGAGATCGCCGGGCGGATCGGCAGAACATTGCGTCGCATGGGCATCTCTTCGGTCGCGGTCTATTCCGACGCCGACCGTTTCACCCGGCCGGTGCTCGACGCCGACGAGGCGGTGCGGATCGGTCCTGCGCCCGCCGCGGAGAGCTACCTCAATGTCGATGCGATCATGGCGGCGTGCCTTGCCACCGGCGCGCAGGCGGTGCATCCCGGCTACGGCTTCCTGTCGGAGAACCGCCGCTTTGCCGAGCGGCTCGCCGGGCACGGCATCAAATTCATCGGGCCGCGGCCTGAGCATCTCGACGCCTTCGGTCTCAAGCACAAGGCGCGGGAGATCGCCGAGCGCAGCGGCGTGCCGCTGCTGCCGGGCTCGGGCCTGCTGGAGACCATCGACGAGGCGGTGCAGCAGGCCGAAACGATCGGCTTCCCGGTGATGCTGAAGAGCACGGCGGGCGGCGGCGGCATCGGGATGCAGCTGTGCCACGACATGGCGACACTGCGCGAGCGCTTCGAATCAGTGCAGCGCACGGCGCGGGCCAGCTTCGGCGATGCCCGGGTCTATCTCGAGCGGTTCGTCGCCAGTGCCCGCCATATCGAGGTGCAGATCTTCGGCAACGGCAAGGGCGGCGTGGTGGCCCTCGGCGAACGCGATTGCTCGCTGCAGCGGCGCAACCAGAAGGTCTTTGAGGAGACGCCCGCGCCGGGGCTGTCCGCCGACATCCGCCGGCGGCTGCATGCGGCCGCGGTGTCGCTCGGCAAGGCCGTGTCTTATGAATCTGCCGGCACGGTGGAGTTCATCTACGACGTCGAGCGCGACGATTTCTATTTCCTCGAGGTGAACACCCGCCTGCAGGTCGAGCATCCCGTCACCGAGCAGGTCACCGGCGTCGACCTCGTCGAATGGATGATCCGGCAGGCGGCCGGCGAGGACGTGCTCGGCCAGGCGGGCGCGCTCACGCCAAAGGGAGCTGCGATCGAGGTGCGGCTCTATGCCGAGAATCCGGGCGCGGGCTTTCGCCCGAGCGCGGGCCGCCTGACGCAGGTCAGCTTTTCGCCGGATGCGCGGATCGACGGCTGGATCGAGACCGGCACCGAGGTGTCGCCGTTCTACGATCCGATGCTGGCCAAGATCATCGTTTCAGCCGAGACGCGCGAGGCCGCGATCGCCCGGCTTTCGAAAGCGCTGGACGATACGGTCGTCGCCGGCATCGAGACCAATCTGGACTATCTGCGTGCGATCGCGGCGTCCGACGTGTTCCGCAGCGGGCAAGTGGCGACGAGTGTGCTTGGCGAATTCGGCTATCGCCCCCGCACCATCGACGTTGTCGCGCCGGGCGCGCAAAGCGGAGTGCAGGAATTGCCCGGCCGGCTGCATCTCTGGCATGTCGGCGTACCGCCGAGCGGCCCGATGGATGAGCGGTCGTTCCGCCTCGCCAATCGCCTGGTCGGCAATCCGGAAGTAACGACCGCACTGGAGCTGACGGTCAACGGGCCGACCTTGCGCTTCAACACCGATACGATCGTCGCGCTGTCGGGCGCGCAGATGAAGGCATCGCTCGACGGCGCTGATGTCGCCTACGATCAGCCGCTCGCGGTACGCGCCGGCCAGACGCTCGCGATCGGCAGCATCAAGGGCCCGGGCCAGCGCACCTATCTCGCCGTGCGCGGCGGCATCGACGTGCCCGAAACTCTCGGGTCGCGTGCCGTGTTTGCGCTCGGCGCGTTCGGCGGCCATGCGACGGGATCGCTGAAGGCCGGCGACGTCTTGCATATCGGTGCCGAGCCATCGGGCCTTGCGGCGCCGCGGCGCGCCACGGAACACGAGCGGCCGCAACTCACATCGGCGTGGCAGATCGGCGTCGTCTACGGCCCGCACGGCGCGCCGGATTTCTTCCTCGACGAGGATATCGAGACGCTGTTCGCGGCGAGCTACGAGGTGCATTTCAACAGCGCCCGCACCGGCGTGCGGCTGATCGGGCCGAAGCCGCGCTGGGCGCGCGCCGACGGCGGCGAGGCCGGGCTGCATCCGTCGAACATCCATGACAACGCCTATGCGGTCGGCTCGATCGACTTCACCGGCGACATGCCGATCATTCTCGGGCCCGACGGACCGAGCCTCGGCGGCTTCGTCTGTCCGGCCGTGGTCGCCCGCGACGAGCTATGGAAGGTCGGCCAGCTCCGGCCGGGCGACACCGTCCGCTTCGTGCCGGTCAAACGCGACGATCCGGTGGCCGGCCCCACGGTGCTGCGCGCGCCTGAGCTCGGATCGGCGATCGTCGGTCGGAATGACGACGGCCCGATTCCGGTGGTCTATCGCCGCGCCGGCGACGACAATCTGCTGGTCGAGTATGGTCCGATGGAGCTCGACATCGCGCTGCGGCTGCGCGTGCATGTGCTGGCGCAGGCGCTGGAAGAGGCGAAGCTCAGTGGCCTGATCGATCTGACGCCCGGCATCCGCTCGCTGCAGATCCATTATGACGGCACGGCGTTGTCGCGAACGAAGCTGCTCGACGTGCTCAGGCGGATCGAGCGCGAATTGCCGCCGGTCGACGCGATGCGGGTGCCGAGCCGCACCGTGCATCTGCCGCTGTCGTGGCGCGATCCGGAGGCTGAGCTTGCGATGCGCAAATATCAGGAGTTGGTGCGCGCCGATGCGCCATGGTGTCCGTCGAATGTCGAGTTCATCCGGCGCATCAATGGACTTGCGAGCGAGGACGATGTCCGCCGCATCGTGTTCGACGCGGATTATTTCGTGCTCGGCCTCGGCGACGTCTATCTCGGCGCACCGGTGGCGACGCCGCTCGACCCGCGGCATCGGCTGGTGACCACGAAGTACAACCCGGCGCGGACTTGGACGCCGGAGAACGCGGTCGGCATCGGCGGCGCCTATATGTGCATCTACGGCATGGAAGGGCCGGGCGGCTACCAGCTGTTCGGCCGTACCATCCAGGTCTGGAACACCTGGCGCACCACGCGGGTGTTCGAGCCGGGCCATCCCTGGCTGCTGCGGTTCTTCGACAAGATCCGCTTCTTCCCGGTCGACGCCGATGAACTGCTCGACGCCCGCGCCGCGTTCCCGCACGGGCAGTATGACATCATGATCGAAGAGGGCGAGTTCTCCTACGCCGACTACGCCAGGACACTGGCCGACGCCAAGCCGTCAATCGCCACGTTCAAGGCAACGCAGCAGGCTGCGTTCGACGCCGAGCGCCAGCGCTGGCGCGAGATGAAGCTCGACGAGGCGCCGGCTGAAACGATCGATGCGGCAGCCGCCGCGACGGGGATTCCCGACGGTCAGATCGGCGCGTTCTCCGAAGTGCCCGGCAACATCTGGAAGGTGCTGGTCGAGGAAGGCGCCAAGGTCGCGGCCGGCGACGTGCTGGCCATCATCGAGTCCATGAAGATGGAGATCTCCGTGCACGCACCCGCGGCGGGCCGCATCGCCTCGGTGCCGGTGAAGCCCGGCCAGACGCTGCGCGCGGGCGACGTGGTGGCGTTGCTCCGGCCGGGCTAGCGCGGCTACAGCCGCGCTTAGTCCTTGGGATCGGCCGGTGGGACGAGCGGAGTGGGCGTCTCGACTTCTTTCTCCACCCGCTGCCGGCCTTGATGATCAATTGACGCGTTTTGCCTTAACATCCGATCGATCTTCATCCTCACGCGGCGTGCCGCCAGCAATCCCAGGACCGCCTGAACCGTTCCCGAATAGTTGCGATCGCCGATGGAGAACGAGTAACGCCAGGTGCCGGCGGTCTCGCCTTCAATGATCGTGTAATGAATTGAACGATGAATGCCGCTATGCTGGGCAGGTGTTTGTCCAACCACGACCTAGCTCATACAGCTGTTCGCTTCGGCGCCAATCGCCTGCCCCAGCGAATTTGCATGGTTGACCAAGCCCATGACGCGTTCGCCCCTGCGCGGGCCCATTGGAAGCTGACTGCCGTCGTTTCAAGGCAGAAATGGAGTGGCCGCGGAGCAATCGGCTAGACGATTTGCGCCCGTTGCGTCTTGTGATCCTGGGTCGTTAAATTGCGAGATGGTGTCAGACCGGATGCCTCGTACCCATGAGCTCGTTTGACATAGGTCAAAATACAATCCCGGAAGCTCCCGACGTTGAGCCACGAACACAGTTCGGTGCCGAATGAAAGCCGCCACACGCGTTGCTAGCGCCTTGCCGTCGATACCGAGCTCTGCCGGGGGAATCGCGCGTCTCGCATGTGCCCGGCTGCGCGATGCGCAGGTTGATCCGGCCCCGATCGTGTCGGCTGCAGGCCTGGAAATCGACGACGTCGAGGACCACAAGCGCCGCATCGATGCACGAGCGCAGGTCAGGCTGCTCGAACTCGCCGCAAGGGAATTGCAGGACGACTGCTTCGGACTCCATCTGGCTCAAGGCTTCGAGCTGGGCGAGATCGGGCTTCTGTACTACGTCATGGCTTCATCGGAGCATCTCGTTGACGCCTTGCAAATCGGCGGACGCTACTGCGCGATCAACAACGAGGGTGTGCGGTTGCGAAGCTCTCTGGATCGCGGCTTCGCCATCGGGTTCGAATATGTCAACATCGATCGGTCGTCGGATCGTCACCATGCGGAATTCTGGCTGGTTGCGCTGATCCGTATTTGCCGCGCACTGACTGACGGCAGGCTGGTCCCAAAGCAAATCAAGTTGAAGCACTCCAGACGAGAAACGCCGTCGGATGTGCGATCTCTTCTTGGATGCGAGATCGAATTTGCAGCGGACAGCGACGAGCTCTTGTTTCCGTCCCGGATCGGCGCATTGCCTGTCGTGGGGGCCGATTTGCATCTCAACAGGATGCTGCTTCAATATGCCGACGAAGCGCTTCGTAACCGGGCACCGAGACGAAGCAGCGTGCAGTCACGCGTCGAAGGACACATCGCCCAGTTGCTTCCGCACGGCAAAGCCAATGCCGAGGCGGTCGCGCGTCGTCTTGGCATGAGCCGGAGAACTCTCGCTCGCGCATTGTCGTCGGAGGGGGTGGACTTCTCAGACGTTCTCAAGGCGTTTCGAATTGCCCTTGCCCGCCATTACCTCGAAGATGAGGAGCTGCCGATTTCCAAGATCGCATGGCTATTGGGCTACAGCGAGGTCTCTTCCTTCACGCATGCGTTCGTCCGCTGGACCGGCCTCACGCCGAGGGCCTATCGCAGCTCGAATGGCGATCGGTGATGGGCTGACACCAGCTCTCAACTAGCTGGCACAGACTAGCAAGACCTGGCGGAGTGTACTCCGCTAGGGCAGTCCGATGCAGTCGAACCTCTTGTCCCAGCTCGCGTGTCGCTGTCGCCGCGCTTCGGCCGTGGTTTTCGGCCCCATGACCGGGGACGACTGGCTATTCCTGGCTTCGATAATTTGTTTCCACAGTCTCTTGGTCGCGCTGGTCTGGGTCGTGTTCGCGAACTGACTGATGGCTCTGCTACGTCGACGTTCGATTGCTTCGTCGATCCGCCGTCACCCGCCTTACACCTCGAGCCATTCCTCGCGAACGGCGGCGTTGCTCTTGAGCTGGTCGGGGGTGCCTTCGAACACCACGCGGCCGTGGCCCATGATGTAGACCCGGTTGGAGATCTTCATCGCGATCGACAGCTTCTGCTCGACGAGGAGAATCGCGACGCCGGCTTTCGCGATCCGCGCGATCAGCTCGCCGACCTGCTGCACGATCAGTGGCGCCAGGCCTTCGGTCGGCTCGTCGATCATCATCAATTCGGGGTCGCCGAGCAGCGTGCGGCAGGTGGTCAGCATCTGCTTCTCGCCGCCTGACAGCACGCCCGCCGGCGTGTCGGCGCGCGCGGCGAGGTTCGGGAACATGTCGAGCATCTCCTGCAGCCGCCACTTGCCGGGGCGGCGCGGGTCCTTGATGCCGAGGATCAGGTTCTGGCGAACCGTCAGGCTCGGGAAGATGTCGCGATGCTCCGGCACATAGCCGAGCCCGAGGCGTGCGATCTTGTGGCTCGGCAGGCCCGCGATATCCTGGCCCTTGAAGCGGATGGTGCCCTGCGGCGGCACCTCGCCCATGATCGCCTTGACGGTGGTCGAGCGGCCGACGCCGTTGCGCCCCAATAGGCTCACCACCTCGCCGGCCGCGATGTCGAGATCGACGCCCTGCAGGATGTGGCTCTTGCCGTAATAGGCGTGAAGATTCCTGACCTCGAGCATCAGTCGACCTCCTCGCCGAGATAGGCTTCCTTGACCTTCGGGTTGCCGCGGATCTCCTCCGGTGTGCCGGAGGCGATGATGTGGCCGTAGACCAAGACCGAGATGCGGTCGGCGAGGCCGAACACCACGCTCATGTCGTGCTCGACGATGACGAGCGTGCGTCCCTCGGTGAGGCGGCGGATCAGCGCGACGGCGCGCTCGGTCTCGGCGTGGCTCATGCCCGCGGTCGGTTCGTCCAGCATGATGACGCTGGCGCCGCCCGCGATCGTGATGCCGATCTCGAGCTCGCGCTGCTCGGCATAGGTCAAGAGGCCCGCCGGCACGTCGCGGCGGTGGCTGAGATGGATGTCGTCGAGGATCTGCGCGGTGCGCTGCTTCACCTCGGGCAGATTGTCGACGTTCTTCCAGAACGCGTAGCGGTGGCCGGTCGCCCACAGCACGGCGCAGCGGACGTTCTCCCACACCGTCATGCGGGCGAACACGTTGGTGACCTGGAACGAGCGCGACAGCCCGCGCCGGTTGATCTCGAAGGGCCGCAAGCCCGAGGTCACCTCGCCGTTGAGGCGGATCTCGCCGGAGGTCGGCTTGATGTGGCCGCTGATCAGGTTGAACGTCGTCGACTTGCCGGCGCCGTTCGGGCCGATGATGGCGTGACGCTCGCCCTTGGCGACGCTCAGGTTGAGATCGCGGATGATGGCGACATTGCCGAAGCTCTTCTCGACGGCGTTGACTTGGATGGCAGCGGTCATGCGAGATACCCCCGGTCACGGGCCACCGTCGCGGCGCGGTCCCAGGCTTCCGCAACGCGCCGCCAGGTGATGCGCGCGACCAGGAAGCCGCCGACGAGCAGGACCGCCGCGGCCGCCCAGGTCGTCGGCGCCGTGGCGACGAAGGGAACGCCGAGCAGGTTGATCACATCGCCGCCCGAGAAGCGCGCAACGGTTTCGATGGTCAGGATGATGCCGAGCGCCAGCGCCAGCGTCGGGATCGTCGCGACCAGATAGGACGGGATCACGGTGCCGAGGGTCCCGGCGCGGATCAGCGGGCGGTGCTTCATCAGGATGCCGGCGATGCCGCCGGGTGCGAACATCACGATGCCGATGAAGATGATGCCGAAATAGAGCTGCCAGACCGAGGTGACGCTGGTCAGCCCGAGCTGCAGATAGGTCACCAGGATGGCACCTAAGATCGGACCGAAGAAATAGGCGGTGCCGCCGATGAACGCGGAGAACAGCACGAGGCCCGACTGCGTCGCGCCGAGATAGGCCGAGTTGGCGATCTCGAAATTGATCGCGGTCAGCCCGCCGGCGATGCCGGCGAAGAAGCCGGCGAACATGTAGGCGAGATAGCGCACCACATGCGGATCGTAGCCGATGAACTCGACGCGCTCCGGATTGTCGCGCACCGCGTTGCAGATCCGCCCGAGCGGCGTGCGGGTCAGCGCATACATCGCGATCGCCGACACCATCACCCAGAACGCGATCAGGTAATAGACCTGGATCTGCGGCCCGAAGGTCCAGCCGAACATCGGCATCAGCGAGGTGCGGTCGGTGGTGATGCCGGATTCGCCGCCGAACACGCTACGCAGGATCAGCGACGACGAGGCGACCAGCTCGCCGATGCCAAGCGAGATCATCGCGAACACGGTGCCGGCGCGCTTGGTCATCACCCAGCCGACGAGGAGGGCGAACGCCATGCCGCCGATGCCGCCGACTAGCGGGATCACCGGCAGCGGGATCGGCCAGTTGTGGCTCGCGACCGCGTTCATGACATGCACGGCGAGGAAACCGCCGAGGCCGTACTGCACCGCGTGTCCGAACGACAGCAGCCCGGTCTGGCCGAGCAGGATGTTGTAGGACAGCGCAAAGATGATCGCGATGCCGATCAGGCTGAAGGAGGTCAGCGAGCCGCCGGTGCCGAACACCAGCGGCAGCACGACCAGCGCGACCGCGGCGAGCAGCCAGACACCATAGAAGCTCAAGGCGCTGCCGGGCTCCTGCTTGCCCGCAGCGATGGAGGGCGTGGAAGCGTTGCTCATGACTCGCGCGTCCCCAATAGGCCCATGGGGCGGAAGATCAGGACCAGCACCAGCAGCACATAAGGCAGGATCGGCGCGATCTGCGCGATCGTGACGTTCCAGATGTCCGTGAGCGGCGAGGGGCCGAGGCTCGGATCGAGCGGGCCGAACACGCTGGCGAGCGAGCCGTTCAAAGCAACTGCAAAGGTCTGGATCAAGCCGATCAGGAGCGAAGCGATGAAGGCGCCGGGCAGCGAGCCGAGGCCGCCGAACACGATGACGACGAACAGGATCGGGCCGAGCAGCGCGGCCATGTCGGACTGCGTCACCAGCGAGGGACCGGCGATGACGCCGGCGAGACCCGCAAGGGCACTGCCGACGCCGAACACCAGCATGAACACGCGTCCGACATTGTGGCCGAGATGGCCGACCATGCTCGGATGGGTCAGCGCGGCCTGCACGATCAGGCCGACGCGCGTCTTCTTCAAGGTGACCAGCAGCGCGATGAAGATCACTACCGAGATCACCAGCATGAAGATCTTGTAGGCGGGGTAATTGGTGGAGAACACGGTGAAGGCCGGGAAGTCGAGCGCCGCCGGGACGCGGTAGTCGACCGGGCTCTTGCCCCAGATCATCGAGACGATCTCTTCGATCGCGAAGGCTAAACCAAAGGTCAGCAGCAGTTCGGCGACATGGCCGTGCTTGTGGGTGTTGCGCAGACCGTAGCGCTCGACCGCCATGCCGACCGCGCCGACTAGCAGCGGCGCCAGCACCAGGGCTGGCCAGAATCCGATCCAGCGGGTGAGCTGAAAGCCGAAGAACGCGCCGAGCATGTAGAAGCTGGCATGCGCGAAGTTCAGCACGCCCATCATGCTGAAGATGACGGTGAGCCCGCTGGACAACAGGAACAGCAGCATGCCGAACAGGACGCCGTTGAGCGTCGAGATGACGATCAGCTCAGCCACGGCGCACTCGCTTGAGACTGGAACGGTTCACGTGAGTAAAGCCTGTCGAGTGAAAGGAACTTACCCGTCATTCCGGGGCGCGCGCGTCAGCGGGCGAACCCGGAATCTCGAGATTCCGGGTCTGGTGCTTGCGCACCATCCCGGAATGACTGATGTGGCCGATCAGGGCCGCTTCATGTTGCAGGTGGTCGGAAGCATCGTCTGCGCGGTGTCGATCTTGGACACGATGCGCCAGCCCCAGCCGGTGTTTTCCTCGTCGAACGGCTCCTTGGTCTTGTCGGCCAGCGCGCCGAACGAGGAGATGTAGATCGGCTGGAAGAACTGGTGGTCGTCCTTGCGGATGAAGCCCTCGCCGCCGTCGAACACTTCGAACTTCATGCCTTCGAGTGCGGCCGCGACCTTCACCGGATCGATCGAATTGGCCTTCTCGGCGGCCGCCTTGAACATCCGCATCTCGTTGACCGCGCGCGGATACCAGACGGAAATGCCGGTCTTGGCGCGGAAGTCCTTCTCGAAATCCATCGCCGCCTTGTTGCCGGAGTTCGGGACGCCTTCGCTGATCTGGAACACCTGGCCCTCGAGGCCGGCCTGCTTGACTGCGGTCGGTCCGCCGGCGCCGCCGGCATAATAGGTGTACCAGTTGACCTTGAGGCCGGCGTCAGCCGCCGCCTTCAGCAGCAGCGCGAAGTCCTGGCCCCAGTTGCCGGTCACGACGGTGTCGGCGCCGGACGCCTTGATCTTGGCGATGTAGGGCGAGAAGTCGGTGACTTTGAGCATCGGGTGCAGTTCGTCGCCGACGACCTGGATATCCGGCCGCTTTTCGCCCAGCATCTTGCGCGCCGTGGTGCGCACCGACTGGCCGAACGAATAGTCCATGTTGATCAGGTAGACCTTCTTGATGGACGGCTGGCCCTTCATGTAGTTGGTCAGCGCTTCCATCTTGATGTCCGAGTTCGCATCCCAGCGGAAGTGCCAGTAGCTGCACTTCTCGTTGGTCATCGCCGGATCGACCGCGGCGTAGTTGAAGTAGAGCACTTCCTTGCCGGGGTTGCGCGAATTGTGCTTGGTGACGAAGTCTTCCAGCGCCGCGCCGACCGACGAGCCGTTGCCCTGGGTGATGTAGTGGACGCCGGCGTCGACCGCCTTCTGCGCCTGCACCAGGCTTTCCTGCGGATTGGTCTTGTTGTCGAGTGGGACGATCTCGACCTTGTGGCCGAGGATGCCGCCCTTGGCGTTCAACTCGTCGGCGAGATACTGAAACGTCTTCAGGCCGCCTTCGCCAACGCTGGCGCCGCCGCCGGAGAGCGGATCGATATAGCCGATCTTGATGGATTCCTGCGCGGACGCCGCGCCTCCCAACACCGTCAGCGCTGCCGCGGCGGCAACGATCAGCCTATGCATCCTGCGTTCTCCCTTGCTCGTGTTTCTTGATCTTTAGCGATCGAGGCCGTCTCATAACCCCAATCGCCGAGCCTTCGCAACTTTCGCTTTGAATACTGCGTCAAGTTTTAGCAGAAGGTATTATGATGTTATAGGCCATATGTCGCCGGAATCGGGCGCAGTTTTGAATTACAGGTAAACTTTTGGATGGGGCTCACGCTTATTCTCGGTTCCGAACCGGCGTCGTCCGTCTCCAAAACCTCCCCTTGAAAAGGGGAGGTCGCTTCGCTCGTTAGAGCGAAGCGGGTGGGGATCGGCTGTCTCCACTTGGAGCGTCGCCTGCGGCTGACCCCCATCCCGACCTTCCCCCTTTCAGGGGGAAGGGGAAACCGGGATCGCTACCGTGGCGGATCTAGCCTGGATGTCGGCGCGGCTTGAGGCCCGCGAGGAACAGCCGCGCGAAATGATCGGCGATCTCGGCTGGAGACCAGTCACGCCTGGTCTTGAACCAGATCGGATACCAGTGGCCCATTCCGGTGAGAATGCGCTCCGCGAAATAGGTATCGATGCGGCGGAAACGGCCCTCGTCGACCCAGCGCTGATAGCTGTTCTGGTCTTGTCGGATCGTCGCCAGCACGTCTCCGACATAGGCTTTTCGGTCTGCGTCGTTGAGATAGTTGATGTTGTGGTAGGTCGCCTTTGGGCCGCAGGGCGTGTCGTGCAGCATCAACAGCAGGCGAATTCGCTGAACGATGTGATCGAATGCTCCAAGGCTGTGCTCTTGCAGATGCTCGCGAATGCTGACCTCGCCGGCGAGCCCGCGTCGCAGGCAGGCCAGCAGCAGGCTCTCTTTTTCACTGAAGTGATAGTAGATGCCGGCGCGCGTCATGCCCGCATCCACGGCGATGCTCTCGAGCGACGTGCCCGAGGCGCCCCTTCGGTTGAAACTGTCGGAAGCAATCGACAGCATCCTGTCGAACTTGGCGGCCCGCTTGTTCAACGCTGCGCGAGCCTCGAGAAAAGGGGCGAGGCTGAGCGGCTCGGGCATTTTGGGGAGCGCGATCTCGCGCCGGTAGACGCCATGCGTGATGATGTCGTCGATGGCATCGATCGCCTGTTGCCGCGTGTAGTAGTCGCGTTCGGACAGCCAGAACGGAACCCAGTCGAGGATGGAGATCAGCGCCACCGCCGTGAGCAGCGGCTCGTCGCAGGCGATCGAGCCGTCCGCCACGCCCCGATCGAGGATGTCCGCCAGCAGCGCGGCGTTCTGCCAGCGCTTGGCATGGACCTCGCTGCTGTAGGGCGCGGCCAGCGCATCGATATCGCTGAACAGGATCATGCGCTGGCCTTCGGGCCTCAGCCTGCCGCGCACGAAGCGCCTGATGATCTCGAGCCCGTCGATGCCGGGCTCGGCGGCCGCCTCGATCTCGTGGCGATAGATCGCAAGGCCGCGCAGATAGCAGTGGAAGATCAGATCTTCCTTGTCGCGGAAATAGTGATACAGCGCGCCCGGCACGGCCTGCACCGATGCTGCGACCTGCTCCATCGTCACGTTGGCATAGGAGTGGCGGGCAAACAGCCGGGAAGCTGAGACGAGGATTTCTTCAGCCCGATCCGTCGGGTCGGCGGCGACTTGCAAGCTCGAATGCCCTTCTTAACCGCGGAACGAAAGTCCGCACGCGAGATAATCCCCTTGGCAGCCGCTTGTCGATCTGCGATAGACGGTGGCATACCATACACCAGCGGTCTTGATTGTCTGGTGATTTGGCGACCGTCGGCCCGTGGATGCGGGACGGCCAATATCGACCGGGCATCGGTTCGGCAGCAGCTTCGGACAGGATTTTGGAGAGCAAGCCTTTCGTGAGGAGGGCCATTGGAGAGAGCATGGCGCGCAACATTCTGATTTTGGGAGCTTCCTACGGCTCCCTGCTGGGGACCAAGCTGCTGATGGCGGGTCACAACGTGTCCCTGGTGTGCCGGAAGAACACCGCCGACCTGATCAACCGCGAAGGCACCGAGGTGCGGATCAAGCTGCGCGACGAGAAGGAGCACCGCTCGATCTTCTCGCGCGATCTGCCGGGCAAGCTCGACGCCGTCACGCCTGCCGATGTCGACGTCTCGCGCTACGACATGGTCGGCCTTGCGATGCAGGAGCCGCAATACACCAACCACACGGTTCGCGTGCTGATGATCAAGATCGCGGCGGCGAAGCTGCCCTGCCTGTCGATCATGAACATGCCGCCGTTGCCGTATCTGAAGCGGATCCCCGCACTCGCCGGCATGGACCTCGAGGAGGCCTACACCAACGCGCAGGTGTGGGAGCGCTTCGAGCCGGGCCTCGTCACGCTGTGCTCGCCCGATCCGCAGGCCTTCCGTCCGCCGGAGGAGAAGGCCAATGTGCTGCATGTCGGCCTGCCGACCAACTTCAAGGCCTCCGCCTTCGCCGACGACAAGCACAACAAGGTGCTGCGCGAGCTCGAAGCCGACATCGACGCGGTGACGCTCGACGGCCAAGACGTTCCGGTGAAGCTGAAGGTGTTCGATTCGCTGTTCGTGCCGCTGGCGAAGTGGTCGATGCTGCTGACCGGCAACTATCGCTGCATCACGCCGACGGAGCCGCAATCGATCCGCGATGCCGTGCACAGCGACCTGACGCGCTCGCAGGCGATCTATGATCATGTCGACGCCATCGCGCGCAAGCTCGGCGCCGATCCCGCGGATCAGGTGCCGTTCGCGAAATACGCCAAGGCCGCGGAAAGCCTGCTCAAGCCGTCATCGGCGGCCCGCGCGGTCGCCGCCGGCGCGCCCTTCATAGAACGCGTCGACCTGCTGGTGAAGCTGATCTCGCATCAGCTCGGCACGCCGAGCGCCGAGATCGACCGCACGGTCGAGACCGTCGATCAGAAGCTGAACGAGAAGATCGTGCAGGGCGGCTCCGGCGCGGAGTAACCGAATGCGTTGACGGCGGGGGCAGGAACGCCCTCGCCATGCATCGGCGATCTGCAATGCACGCAATCGCGGTTGCCGGACGCATGGCTCGACCTGTCCAGATGAGGTAGACTCGCTCAGCTGCGGTTGGGAGCAACGGACATGCCGAGCAAATCGCTTCCTCTCCTTGCAATCTACGGCGACCTCGATCGCGCACGCGACATCATGCGCGCCTGGCAGCCGCTCGATCACCTCTCCCCCGAAGACGCCGAGATCGTCGTGAAGGCGATCGCCGAAGGCATCGCGCGCGGGCGCCGGCACGGGATCGAGATGGGACAGTGTCATCAGGCGGCGTAAAGTCGCTAGCCCTCATGCGTCACGGCCAAAACCGTCACCGAACGCGTCTGCTGGCTCGGCGTCTGAAAATCGATCGTCTGGCCGACCGACAATCCGATCAGCGCCGCACCGACCGGCGTCAGCACCGAGATGCGCCGCAGCGCGATGTCGGCTTCGTGCGGATAGACGAGCACGACCTCCCTGACGTCGCCGGTCTCGTCGTCGCGGTAGCGCACAAGCGAGCCCATGCGGACCACGTCATGCAGATCGGCATCGTCGGCGACCAGCTGGGCGCGGTCCGTCTCGCGTGCGAGGAACTGGGCGACGCGGGGAAACACCGCCATGCTGGAATCGGCCAGCGCGCTGAGGCGATGCGCCTCGCTCGCGGTGATCACGATCGGCGGCAATGCCGGGGCGGTAAAGCTGTTCTGAATGGTTCGGGTCATGTCGGTTGATCTTTGCGGTTGATCGGAGGCGCACGAGCGCCGGCGCGCGGACATCTCGCGACGCGACGGACTGAAATGATTTGGTGACGTAGAGGAATCCGGACGGCGCGCGATCGCCGGCCGGCTAATTGCCTGCGTGCAGACGTCCGGCGCGCAATTCGCGGCGCGCAATACGGGTGTCGATGCGGAGCGTGTCGATCATGGCATTATCAACATAGCCGCTGGCGACGTCGCATCCATTGCGGCGAAAGCGCGCACATCGCCGCGTGGAACGAGACGCCATCGCCGCAAGCAGAGCGTCAGGGCTGTCCGATGCCGGACAGGCCGAGCACCGCGCCGGCGGCGAGCGCGACAAGCGGATGGATGCGCGTCGTGGTGGTGGCGATCGCGACGCCGGCCGCGATCAGGATGGTGCCCCAGCTCGAGGCCGATGCGTGGGTGATGACGATGGCGCTGGCCGTGACGAGCCCGGCGGTGACCGGAACCAGCCCCGCCTGCACGGTGCGGCGCCAGGGCCGGTCCTTGAAGCGTTCCCAGAGCCGCAGCGCGAAGCCTGTCACCAGCGACGACGGCCCGAACTTGGCGAGCGATGTCACCAGCACGCCGGAGAAGCCCGCGACATGCCAGCCGACCAGCGGCACCACCATCATGTTCGGCCCGGGTGCTGCCTGCGCCAGCGCGAACAGCGCGCCGAATTCCTGCGCCGTCATCCAGTGATGGACGTCGACCACCTGACGCTGCATCTCCGGCAGGATGGTGTTGCCGCCGCCGAAGGCGAGCAACGACAGCTCGGCGAAGATCAGCGCGAGCGTGACGAGGGTTGCGCTCATGACGCCTGCCTCGACCGGAGAACAATGCTGAGCGGCGCGAGCGTCAGCAGGGTCGGCAGCAGCGGCAAGCGGAACACGGCGATCGCCAGCACGCACAGCGCGCCAATGAAGAGGCCGAGCACATCGCGCCGCAGCGGCCAGGCGATCTTGATCGCCGTGGAAATCAGGAGCCCGGCCGCTGCGGCGGCGAGGCCACCGAATAGATGACGGACGACCGGGTCGTCGGCGAAGCGGCTATAGATCACACCAAGGCCGATCACGACCGCGGTCGGCACCGCGATCAGGCCGAGGATCGCCGCGAACGCGCCGGGAATGCCGCGAAACTTCAGCCCGACCGCGACCGACATGTTGATGATGTTGCCGCCGGGCAGGAACTGGCACAGCCCGAGCAGGTCGGTGAACTCCGCGCCGGTGAGCCAGCCGCGCTTCTCCACCATCATGTGGCGCGCCAGCGGCAGCACGCCGCCGAAGCCGGTCAGTCCGAGGATGAAGAAGCCCGTGAACAACTCGCCGACGTCAGGTGCGTGATGCTTAGTGGTTTGCGCGGCGGGGATGGCGTCCATCGGCGGGGCGGCTCCGGTTCGATTTGTTCTTGAGCCGACTCTAGTTGGCCGCGTGACAAATTTCCAATATATGGATACGGGAATTCGCATATCTGTTGCATATGGATCGCCCGATGATCGAACTGCGCCATCTCCGCTATGCCGTCGCGGTCGCCGAGGAAGGCCATATCACCCGCGCCGCCGCGCGGCTCGGCATTCAGCAGCCGCCGCTGAGCCAGCAGATCCGCGCCCTGGAAGCCGCGATCGGCGCGCCGCTGTTTCGCCGGCAGCCGCGCGGGGTCGAGCTGACCGCGGCCGGCCGTGCCTTCGTCGGCAAGGCGCGCGCGATCCTGCGCGACGCCGACCTCGCGGTTGAAGCCGCGCGCCGCGCGAGCCGCGGCCAGGAGGGCCAGCTTGCGATCGGCTTCACCTCTTCGGCCGCCTTCCATCCTTTCGTCACCGGCGTGATGCGCGAAATGCGCGAGCGCGCGCCGGCGATCACGCTGTCGCTCGAGGAGGCCTCGACCGGCGAACTGATCGCAGCCGTCGAGGCCGACCGGCTCGATGCCGCATTCGTGCGCGCGCCGAGCGAGCGGCTGGAGAACCTCACGATCACGCATCTGCTCGACGAGGAGATGGTGGTCGCGTTACCCGACCATCATCCGCGCGCCCGCAAGGATACGCGGCGGCGGATTTCGCTGGCCTCGCTCGCCGACGAGCCGCTGATCCTCTACCGCCGTCCGACCGGGCCCGGCCTCTATGACAGCATCATTGCGGCCTGTCGTGCCGCGGGCTTCAGCCCGAAAGTGGCGCAGGAGGCGACGCGGATGGTGTCGACGCTCAGCCTGGTCGCGGCGGGGCTCGGCATTTCGATCGTGCCGGAATCGATGGCGCGGCTCGAGACCGCCGGCGTCTCCTATCTCCGCCTCGACCGCGCCACCGGCCTCGTCGCGCCGCTGGCGCTGGCGCGCAAGAAGGGCCCCGCCGCCGGCACGCTCGGCCGCCTGCTCGGGATCGTGACGCGACGGGTGAAGGACCGTGCCGGCGGCTAGTGGAGTCTGCGCGACGAGGCTGAACGTCGCCGCTGCCGCTGGTGGCGCGGAATGTGGGGAGTTTGGCGAACGCGCATATCCGGGCGCGGTTAGACAGCTCCATCAAACTCGATTGCCGGCGCACGGATCGCAACAGCCTGGTTGCGACCGGAGGCTTCGGGTTCAATCAACACCGCGAAAGGCATTTCCAATGGCGCGTTTTCCTGTCCATACGCTCGAGTCTGCCCCCGAAGCCTCGAGGCCTACTTTGCGCGAGGTCGAGGCGCGGTTTGGCATGATCCCGAACCTTGCGGCGGCGATGGCGACGTCGCCCGTGCTGATCCAGAGCTTCCTCGGCATCTTCGACAAGGTTCACGGCGGCAGCTTCACCGAGCAGCAGATCCAGACCGTGCTGCTCACCGACGCGGTGACCAATGGCTGCGCCTGGGCGGTCGCGCTGCATTCCGCGCTCGGCTTGCGGGCCGGCCTCGATCCGGCCGATGTCGATGCGATGCGTGCCGGCCGCTCGCCTGCCGACAAGACGCTCGGCGCGCTCTCGACGCTGGCGCGGTCGCTGATCGAAAAGCGTGGGCGGCTCGACGACGAGGAGATCGAACGATTCCTGGCTGCCGGGTTCTACAAGGATCTCGTGCTTGAGGTGATCACCATCGTGGCGGCGTCGACCATCACCAACTACACCGGCAGCGTCACCAATCCGCCGCTGGAGGCGGCGTTGCAGGAATATGCCTGGAACGGCTGAGACGGTCTCGCCTGGCGTCAATCATTGCACGTCGACCGCGCGGCCGGCCGTGCACGTCAGAGCGCAAACCTGGCGCGATAGTCCTGCGGCGTGGTCGACAGCAGGCGCAGGAAGCTGCGCCGCATCGTTTCCTCCGACCCGAAGCCGCAGCGCTGTGAGATGCGCTTGATCGGCAGGCGCGTTTCCGAGAGCAGATGCCGCGCGCCCTCGACCCGGAGCCGCTCGATTGCGCGTGCTGGCGTCAAGCCGGTCGCTTCGGCGTAATGGCGGCTGAAGCTGCGCTCGCTCATGCCGGCCTGTTTCGCCAGCGTCGACAGCGAGAGGTCGCCGGCCAGATGGTTGCTGATCCAGTCGTGCAGCGCGCTGAACCTGTCGTCGGTGGCTTGCAGCGACAGGATTTCGCTGAATTGCGCCTGTCCGCCCGGCCGCTTGAAGAACACCACGAGATAGCGGGCGACGGCAAGCGCCGCCGTGCGGCCGAGATCCTCCTCCAGCAGCGCCAGCGCCAGATCGATGCCGGAGGTGACGCCGGCCGACGTCCAGAACGAACCGTCGCGCACGAAGATCGGATCGGGCTCGACGCGGACATCAGGAAAACGCTCGGCGAGCTCTGCGCAAAATCCCCAATGGGTCGCGGCACGCCGGCCATCGAGCACGCCCGATGCGGCGAGCAGGAACGCGCCGGTGCAGACCGATGCGGTGCGGCGCGCCTGCTCGGCGCGTTCGCGCACCCAGTCCACCAGGACGGCATCGGCCGCCGCGGCGTTGACGCCGTCGCCGCCCGGAATCACCAGCGTGTCGACCGGGCTGCCGATCGCGGGCAGCGGATGCACCGCGAGCCCGACGCCGGCGGATGACTCAACGTTCGGGCCATCCTTTGCAACGACGCGGACTTCATATGGCTCGGCGTTGCCAGCCTTGGCCGCCAGCGCATTGGCGGACGCGAACACCTGCAATGGCCCGGTGACGTCGAGCAATTGCACAGCCGGATATGCCAGCACTTCGATCGAGCGGCGGCGGTTTGGCGAAAAACGTGGGCTGGTTGGCGTCATCGCCGAAACCTGCCGCGCTAGATTCGCTTTGTCCATAGCGCAAGGAAAGTTCGAGGGAAGTTCGATGATCGCTCACGATGTTCATCTGCGGATCGGTTCGCTGCTGTTCGAAGGCGTCGACCAAATCGATTTGACCGGGCCGTTCGAGGTGCTGTCGCGGATTCCGAATTCGACCTACCGCATCTACGGCAAGACCGCCGAGCCGGTCCGCGACATCAAGGGATTGCGGCTGACACCGGATGCGACGCTGGCCGATGCGCCGCCGCTCGACGTGCTGCATGTGCCGGGCGGCTTCGGTCAGCAAGCCCTGATGGAGGACACGGAGGTGCTCGGCTGGATCAACCGGCAGGCGGCGGGGGCATGCCGCATCTTCTCGGTCTGCACGGGCGCGCTGATCTGCGGAGCGGCCGGCCTGCTGAAGGGGCGCAGGGCGACGACGCATTGGGCGTCGTTTCATCTGCTGCCGTTGTTCGGCGCTACGCCCGTGAACCAGCGCGTAGTGGTGGACGGAAGCTTCGTCTTTGCCGCCGGAGTCACGGCAGGCATCGATGGCGCATTGCGGCTCGCGGCTGAACTGCGCGGCGACGATGCCGCGCGCGCGATCCAGCTCTATATGGTGTATGCGCCGGAGCCGCCGTTCGACAGCGGCACGCCGGAGACCGCGCCACCCGAAATCCTGCAGCAGTCGCGCCAGGCCGTGCGCGCGATCACGGAGCAGCGGGAAGAGACTGCGCGCCGTGTCGCGGCGAGGCTGGGCGTCGCCGTGCAGGGAGATTGAGCGGGACTAATTCCCCGGCTCGAAGCTGCAGTCGGCGCCGCCGCCGGCCTTGTCCTTGATCACTGTTGGATCGAACGTGCACGACAGCTTCGACAATGCCTCGTAGATCGTGCCGGCGGCGCCGTCGGGCGGCACGCCGGCCAGCGCTACAGTGGCGAAGATCGCGTTGGCTTCGCTGCCCTTCACGGTGTGGGTGTTGCCGCCGAAGGTCAGCGCGCAGGAACGCGAGGTGATGTCGACATTGCTGGCGCGGCAGACCACCTTGTCGGCGGTGACGATGATCTTGCTGGCATAGGAGACATTGCTGTCGCCGTTGAAGAACGCGGCGACCGCCTTCTTCTCCTTGGCCGGCAACGGCGAATAGGGCGCCACCACGCCGGCGAGCGCCAGCGCGACCGAGCCCGAGGTGGTCGCGGGTGCGGCCCATGTGGCCGACGAGGCCAGTAACAATGAACATGCGAGGATCGTCAGTCGGCCCAGTCTCATTCCCGTCTCCCGGTGCCCGCGCTTTCCGCGGCGCGGAATCGCTAGCACATCTCGCGGCCTGAACAGGTGACGCCATTCATAGGCGATCCCGCAACTTCGCGTGAGGTGCGGTGCGCGCACAGGGCAGGGCGGCCCCGCGTGGACCCGCTTGCACGATCGCGCCATCGGCGTCACAGTCCGATCCGTGGCAGCGATGCCGCCAACAACGACGACAAGAAGATCAATCCGGGGAACGCCATGGCGGCCACGCGCATCGACTGCGACATCCATCCCGCGGTGGGGGGAACGCGCACCACGCTGCTGCCCTATCTGAGTGATCACTGGAAGGAACAGGTCGTCAGCCGCGCCATCGATGGGCTCGACCTCAATTCCTATCCGCCGTCGATGCCGCTGTCCGGCCGCGCCGACTGGCGGCCGGCGGACGGCAGCAAGCCCGGCAGTGATCTTGCCATGGTGCAGCGCGGCGCATTCGACCAGCTCGGCGCCAGCCACGCGATCTGCAACGTCGTCTATGGCGCGCAGGCGGTGTTCGATTCCTACATGGCCGCGGACTTCTGCAGGGCGATCAACGACTGGATCGCGGCCGAGTGGCTCGCCAGGGACACGCGGCTGCGCGCCTCGATCGTGGTGCCGATCCAGGCGCCCGACCTTGCGGTCGAGGAGATCGAGCGCAGGGCCGGCGACAATCGCTTCGTCTCGGTGCTGGTGCCCTCGCAGGGCGAGACGCTGCTCGGCCGGCGGCATTACTGGCCGATCTATCAGGCCGCGGAGAAATACAAGCTTCCGATCGCGATCCACGCCGGCAGTGCCTACCGGGGCGCGCCGAGCTCGATCGGCTGGCCGTCCTACCGCTACGAATATTATCTCGCCGAGGCGCAGGCGTTCCAGGCGCAGGCGTTGAGCCTGATCTATGAGGGCGTGTTCGGGAAGTATCCCGGATTGACCGTCGTGCTGATGGAGTCGGGCGTCAGCTGGCTGCCGGCGTTCATGTGGCGCGCCAACAAGACCTGGCGCGGCGTGCGCGTCGAGGTGCCGTGGGTGGAGCGCGAGCCGGCCGCGATCATCCGCGACCATTTCCGCGTCACCATGCAGCCGTTCGACGCGCCGCTGGACGCAACAGGTGTCGCCGACATCATCGATCAGATCGGCTCCGACAAGATGTTCCTGTTCGCATCCGACTATCCGCACTGGCAGTTCGACGGCGACGATCCGATCCCGCCGCATCTGCCCGACAGCATCATCAAGCGGATGTGCGAAGACAACCCGATTGAAACGTTCCCGCGTTTGAAGCTGAATTCGTAATTCGCGCGCATGATCCGGAAAAGTGGGAACCGGTTTTCCGACAAGAACATGCGCAAACAAAAAGGAGGATCGCATGAGTGACGTCATCGATCGCCCGATGCTCGACCAGGAGAAGACCGCGGCGACGCGGCTGAAGATCATCGACTGCGACATCCATCCGAGCCTTCACGCGCACAGCGACCTCAACGAGTTCCTGCCGAAACGCTGGCAGCAGCATCTGAAGGAATATGGCAGTCATCTGCGCACGCCCTATATCGGCACCACGCCGTATCCGCGCTCCTCGCCGCTGATCGCGCGGCGCGATGCCTGGCCGCCGACCGGCGGCGTGCCCGGCTCCGACCTCGATTTCATGCGCAAGCAGCATCTCGATCCCTTCGACGTCGAGTTCGGGATCCTGCAGGTGCTCGATCTCTTCATCTTCTCGCAGCAGAATCTGGAATTCGGCGCCGCGATCCAGCGCGCCATCAACGACTGGCAACTGGCGTTCTGGGCTCATCGCGATCCGCGCCTGAAGGCCTCGATCCTGGTCGGGCAGGATGGCTCCGACCTCGGCCTCGCCGAGATCGAGCGCTGCGCCAAATCAGGCGAATACATCCAGATCAACGTCTCGCCGCGTGCCAACGAGCCGCTCGGCCGCCGCCGCTACTGGCCGATCTATGAACGCGCGCAAGAGCTCGATCTGCCGCTCGGCATCCATGTCGGCGGCTATGGCGGGCATGCTTCGACCGGCGGCGGCTGGCCGTCCTATTATTGCGAGGAGCATCAGTCGAACGCGCACACGGTGGCCTCGAACCTCACCAGCCTGGTGCTGGAAGGTGTTCCCGAGCGCTTCCCGAAACTGAAGATCGTGTTCATCGAAGGTGGCTTCGGCTGGATTCCCGCGACGATGTGGCGGATGGATCAGCACTTCGAACGCTTCCGCAGCGAGGTGCCGCATCTGAAGCGCCGGCCGAGCGAATATGTGAAGGAGCGTTTCTGGTTCACGACCCAGCCGATCGACGAACCGGATGTAGCCAGGCACCTGCGGCAGCTGATCGAATGGGTCGGCATCGACCGGCTGTTGTTCTCGTCGGACTATCCGCATTGGGACTATGACGACGCGCGCTACGCCTTCAAGACGCCGCTGACGGACGCCGAGCGTCGCAAGATCTTCAATGCCAACGCCCGCGCGGTTTACAAATTCTAGGACACAGATGACCCGTCACATCGTCGCGCGCACCAGTGAGATTCCGGCCGGCGGCAACAAGGTGTTCGGCATCGAGGGCCGCGACATCGTCGTGTTCCATGTCAATGGCGAGTTCTTCGCGCTGCTCAATCGCTGCCCGCATGAAGGCGCGCCGCTGGAGAAGGCGGCCTGCGTCGCGCGCCTGACCTCGCCGGAGCCCGGCATCTATCAGCGCGACCGGGTCGGCGAGATGCTGCGCTGTCCGTGGCACGGCTGGGAATTCGACATGCGCAACGGGCAGTCCTGGTTCGATCCCAAGCGGTTCAGGATCCGCTCCTATCCGGTCGCGGTCGAGAGCGGCGCCGAGTTGCAGAAGGGGCCGTATGTTGCCGAGACGTTCCCGGTGCACATCGAGGACAACTACGTGATCGTCGAGATTTAGGTTGGCGCAGTTCGCGCGACCGTGTGCGCCGCCGAGGGCCTCGTCGTGGCAGGAACAGTCCCGGCCATGACGCAAGTAGGTGTTATTGCGATTTATGCAATAATGAAGTACCGTCGACGGCAATTATAATAACCGCTGCAATGGGCCACCTTGAGCTGGCGATCGGGAATGAACCCGTCCACCACATCAGGAACGGCACATGAAGCTGTATCACTTCGCTCTCTCCGGCCACGCGCACCGCGCGCGCCTGTTTTTGTCCCTGCTGGAAATTCCGCACGAACTGGTCGACGTCGACCTCAAGTCCGCCGCGCAGAAGCGGCCGGAATATCTCTCGATCAACCCGTTCGGCCAGGTGCCGGTGCTCGACGATGACGGCGTAATCATCCCGGACTCCAACGCGATCCTGGTCTATCTCGCGACCAAGCTCGGCCGCACCGATTGGCTGCCGCAGGATGCAAGGGGCGCTGCCGCGGTCCAGCGCTGGCTGTCGGTTGCTGCCGGCGATCTTGCGTTTGGGCCCGCTGCGGCGCGGCTCATCACCGTGTTCGGCGCGAAGCACAATCCGGACGACGTGATCGCGCGGGCGCATGTTCTGCTGAAGCGGCTCGAAGCCCATCTCGCCGGGCGCGACTGGCTGGTCGGCGCGGCGCCGACGATCGCAGACGTTGCGCTCTACAGCTATCTGTCCAGCGCGCCCGAAGGCAATGTCGATCTCTCCGCCTATGCGCGCGTCAACGCGTGGCTGCGCCGGATCGAGGCGCTGCCGGGCTTCGTGGCCTTCGCCAAGACCCCAGTCGGTCTGGCGGCCGCGTGACCTGCTGACCGGGCGTGCCGTCGGGCGCGCCCGTCCAACCCCCGAAGGGGAGGGCGATACGATGAGCGACAGACGAACCAAGAGCAAGCTCGCGACCTGGCATGCCGGCGAAAAGGCGATCCAGCAGCAGGTTGGTGTCGCCGAGAAGATGGAGGCCGTCGGCCAGCGTGCGGTGCGCGACTTCATGCCCGACCAGCATCGCGATTTCTTCGCGCAGATTCCCTTCATCGTCGTCGGCAGCGTGGACCGAAGCGGCGACGCCTGGGCCTCGCTGCTGGCCGGCCGGCCGGGCTTCATCTCCTCGCCGACGCCGCGCAGCCTCGAGATCGATGCGCGGCCTGACGCCAGCGATCCCGTCAGCGAAGGCATGCGCGCGGGCGATGCGATCGGACTGCTCGGAATCGAACTGCACACGCGGCGCCGCAACCGTGCGAACGGGCTGCTGCGCGCGGCATCAGGCAAGGCGCTCAGCTTCGAGCTCGATCAGAGCTTTGGCAATTGCCCGCAGTACATCCAGCTGCGCGATTTCGCCTTCGTGCGCGCGCCGGATGAACCGTTCGCGGGAGAGATCGAGGCGAGCACGACGCTCGATCAGGCCGCGCGCGACATGATCAAGGCGTCCGACACGTTCTTCGTGGCGTCCTATGCCGAGCGTGAGGACCGTCGCCAGGTCGACGTCTCGCATCGCGGCGGCCGGGCGGGCTTCGTCCGCGTCGCCGACGACGGCACGCTGACGATTCCCGATTTCGCCGGCAATCTGTTCTTCAACACGCTCGGCAACATCCTCGTCAACGGCAAGGCCGGGCTGGTGTTTGTCGATTTCGAAACCGGCGACCTGCTGCAGCTGAGCGGTGACGCTGAGGTGATGCTGGACTCGCCGGAGATCGCGGCGTTTCAGGGTGCCGAGCGGCTGTGGAGCTTCCGTGCCCGCCGCGTGGTGCGCCGGCGCGGCGCGCTGCCGCTGCGCTGGGCGTTCCGGGCCGAAGGCTGGTCGCCGAATTCGCTGATGACCGGCGACTGGGTGCAGACCGCCGACCGAATCCGCGCCGCCGAGCGCGCGACGCAGTGGCGGCCGTTCAAGGTCACTGGGATCGTCGACGAGAGCCGATCGATCCGCTCGTTTCATTTGCAGCCGGACGACGGCGCGGGGTTGCTTCCGCACCGGGCGGGACAGCATTTGCCGATTCGTCTCTCGTTGCCCGGTATCGACAAGCCGGTCATCCGCACCTACACGCTGTCGGTCGCGCCGTCGGACGGCATGTACCGGATCAGCGTGAAGCGCGACGGTGTCGTATCGCAGCATCTCCACGACACCATCCATGTCGGCGACATCATCGAAGCGCGCGCTCCGGCTGGCGCCTTCGCGATCGATGCGCGCGAGAAGCGGCCCGCGGTGCTGCTCGCCGGCGGTGTCGGCATCACGCCGCTGCTCGCGATGCTGCGCCACGTGGTCTATGAAGGGTTGCGCACCCGCGGCATCCGGCCGACGACCCTGATCCAGGCCGCGCATGCGAAACAGGACCGCGCGTTCGGCAATGAATTGCAGCAGCTGGTGGATGCCGCCGGCGGCGCGGTGCGGATCGTCCGCGTCCTCGGCGATGTCGACGGCGCCGAGCAGGGCACAGACTACGACGCGGCCGGACGGATCGACATGGCGCTGTTGTCGCGCGTCCTGCCGTTCAACGACTATGACTTCTATCTGTGCGGACCGCCGCGGTTCACCCAATCGCTCTATGACGCCCTGCGCGGCTACAACATTGCCGACGGCAGGATTCACGCCGAAGCATTCGGTCCTTCATCGCTGGTTCGGAAGCCCGACCTCGTCACCGCAGCGCCGCCGCGGCGACCGCCGGCGACAACGCCGGTCCCGGTCGCCTTTACCACTTCGTTGAAGGAGGCGCGCTGGACGCCGGAGGCGGGGACGCTGCTCGAACTGGCGGAAGCGCGCGGCCTTAGCCCCGCCTTCAGCTGCCGGGAGGGCAATTGCGGAACCTGCCGAACGCGGTTGCTGGCAGGCGCCGTGACCTATGTGAAGCAGCCCACCGCAAAGGTGGGCGATGACGAGGTGCTGATCTGCTGCGCCGTGCCGGCGAAGCCGGAGGGCGATGGCGAGGACCGGATCCAGCTCGCGCTGTGACCGAACCGGGCGCATAGCGCTTTCGCGGGCACTCAGCCCATGCTGCCCGGCATGAAGCAGCGTGGCCTCGGGTGCCCGTCCAGATAATACGGCCAGACCATGGTGCGGCCGGCACGGTTCGGTCCGGCGACGACGGCCTCATCGGGAACGTCGACCCACTCGCCTTCGAGCCGGACGCGATAGTGGCCGTCCTTGGTGTCCCAATCGGCGTCATCGACACGCTTCGCGTCGCTGCCGTCGCAGCAGGGGCCCTTGACGGTGCGCAGGCTCTCATACCAGGCGTTCAATTCGGGATGCCCGTGATCATGGGCCTGCACCGGCCCGATCGCCGGCTTCGCCAGCAGGGCGGTGACTAGAACGATTGCCGCACGCCAAAACCGTTTGTTCATCTGATCCCCAAAATCCGGAAAGCCCATGACAGCCAGCCCGGAGATGGTCATCGAGATCAGGACATCAATCAGATGATAATCGTCATATAATCACAATCGTGAGAGCGCGCGGGGGCTGCCGGAAGGCCGGGTGCCGACAAACTCAGGCGAGCAGGCTCATCACCTGGTCGATCACGGCCTTCACCTGCTTCGAATCCGGCCTCTGGTGCGCGAGCGCCAGCAGTCCGGCATGCACCACCATGATGGTGTGGGCGGTGACGTCGGGGTCAAAGCCCTTCCTGAACTGGACGCGATCGGTGCGCAGCCGCGCGCGCAGCAGCTCTTCGAGCCGCCGGTTGTAGCGCTCGATGCTCTTGCGGAGCTCGACCTGGTCGAGCGAGCCGTCGGTCGCGGAATTGATCGACAGGCAGCCGCGCTGTCCCTTCTCGCCCGAGCAATAGGGAATGAAGCCGGTAAGCCACTGCCTGATGACGTCCCGCGTGGGCCCCGGCTGCGCCAGCACGCGCTCGGCCCAGCCGAGGATGCCGTCGTGATAGCGGTCCAGCACCTTCAGGAACAACGCGTTCTTGTCGCCGAACGCCGCATAGAGGCTGGGTTTCGCGACGCCGCTCGCCGCCGTGATGTCGTCGAGCGAAGTCGCCTGAAAGCCCTTCTGCCAGAACATCTGGCGGGCGATTTCCAGGACATCGTCCGGATCGAAGCTGCGCGGCCTTGCCATATCCCATCTTTTATGTACTCCCGCGTCGGATGTGAAGCCTTCAACTTGCTGTGAAGGCAGGTCCGGCTATTGACGCAATCCATATTCTGTACTTAGAAGTACATAACGAAATCGGGAGATGACGCCATGAAAGCGGTTCAGGTCGTTGCGTTCGGACGTGCAGCGGACGTGGTCAAGCTCAACGAGGTGCTGGACGTCGGCAGCCCCGGCCCCGACGAGATCGTGGTCGCGGTTGAGGCTGCGCCGATCAACAATTCGGATTTCATGATCATCGCCGGGCGCTACGGCTATCTGCCGTCACCGCCGGCCACGCTCGGGATCGAGGGCGTCGGGCGGGTTGTTGCCGCCGGATCGCAGGTGAGGAATCTGAAGGAGGGCGACCGCACGCTGATTCCCTTCACGGTCCCGACCTGGACTGAGCGGGTCAAATTCACCGCATCATGGCAGCGTGCGCTGCCTGACAATGCCGATGTCCAGCAACTGTCCATGATCGGGGTCAATCCGGCCACCGCCTATCTCTTGCTGACCGATTTCGTGAAAGTGCCGCCCGGCGGCTGGGTGATCCAGAACGGCGCCAATTCGGCGACGGCGCGCGCGGTGATCGCCATCGCCAAGTCGCTCGGGCTCAAGACCGTCAACATCGTCCGCCGCGAGGACGTCGTGGACGAGGTCAAGTCGGTCGGCGGCGATATCGTGCTGCTCGACGGGCCGGATCTCGCCAAGCGCGTCGCCAGGGAAACGGGTGGGGCGCCGATCCAGCTGGCGCTCGACATGGTCGGCGGCTCATCCGCCTTGAACCTGATGAACTGCCTCGCGCCAAAAGGAGTGCTCGTCATCTACAGCGCGATGAGCGGACAGCCGTTCTCCGGCTCGGCCTTGAGCGTGATCTTCAACGAGGTGTCGGTGCGCGGCTTCTGGCTCGGTCATTGGGGCAAGACTGCGACGGACGAAGCGTTGGCCGGAATGTACGACCATCTGGTGCCGATGGTCGCATCGGGTGCGATCAGCGCGCCGGTGGTCGGCACCTATCGCCTGGAGGATTTTTCACAGGCGATCGCGCAGGCGGCGGCATTCAAGGGCAAGGTGATCTTCACGCCAAGTTAGGTCGTACCCCCCGATATTCGCCGGCGCGACACGCCGGCGCATGTCCGCACGACGTCACGCCGGGGCAGCTAGACGATGGTCGAGAGCGTGAACGCGTGCCACGCACTCCAGTCAATACCATCATAGGCGCGCACATACATCGTCTCACTGCCGGTGGTGGCGCCGCCACGCATCCAGATATCATCGAGGTCGGCGGCATTGACGTCGATCACGGTGCTGGCTGCCCAATGGGAATTCGCAGAGGTCCAGAAATAGCCGCTGTTGGCGTTGCCGCCGCCATCCCAAAACTGATAGGCGGCCGCGGGATTCGCGTCAGCGTCAGCATAGGACACCAGGTTGCCGACCTGGCTCCACTCGTTGACATGCAAGGTCTGATTGCTGATCGAGGCATCGGGTGCGTGGTTTGCCAGGCTGGTCACGGTGAAGCTGTCCCAGGCACTCCAGCTCGTTCCGTCGAAAGCGCGCACAAACATGGAATCGGTACCGGCCGCGGTGCCACCTCGCACCCATACATTGGCGAGGTCGGACGCCGAGACGTCGATGACCGTGCTGGACGCCCAGTGTGAATTGTCGGGCGTCCAGAAATAGGCGCTGGTCGCAGCCCCGCCACCGTCCCAGAACTGGTATTGGGTGATTGCATCGCCGTCAGTGTCGGATGCCGTCGTCCAGTTGACGAGCTGCGCCCACTGCGCGGCGTTCAGCGTTTGATCGTTGATCGTCGCGGTCGGAGCAGTATTGGTCGACGTCAGATTAAAGCTGTCCCAATTGCTCCAGGCGGTACCGTCGAATGCCCTTACCCACATCGTCTCGGAACCGGTCGTCGAGCCGCCCTTGATCCACACATTGGCCAGATCGGATGCTGAAACGTCGATCGTCGTATTGGCAGCCCAGTGGGAATTGTCGGGTGTCCAGAAATAGGCGCTGGTCGCACCCGCGCCGGCGTCCCAGAACTGGTATTTGGTGATCGTGTCACCTTCGGCATCGCTGGCAGTGAGCCAGCCTTGCGGTTTGACCCATTGATTGACGTGTAGCGACTGGTCGTTGATGGTCGCGACGGGGACCGTGTTTGGCGTCGACGTCACGGTGAATGTGTCCCAGGAGCTCCACTCCGTTCCGTCGAATCCCCTTACCCACATCGTCTCGGAACCGGTTGTCGAGCCGCCATGGATCCAGACATTGGCGAGGTCCGCAGCCGAAACGTCTATCGTCGTGTTGGCAGCCCAGTGGGAATTGTCGGGTGTCCAGAAATAGGCGCTGGTGGCGGCGGTGCCGCTATCCCAGAACTGGTACTTCGTGATCGCATCGCCATTGGCATCGGTCTTGGTCAACCAGTTGTCGACGGTGACCCATTGATCGATATGTATGGAATGATCACCGGCTGTCACGACGGGCGGAGTATTGGCCGACGTCAGCGTGAAGCTGTCCCAGTTGCTCCAGTCTGTTCCGTCGAACGCTCTGACCCAGAACGTCTCGGCACCGGTTGTCGAGCCACCCTTGATCCAGACATCGGCCAGGTCGGCGGCCGCCACTTCGATCGTCGTGTTGGCAGCCCAATGGTCATTGGTGGAAGTCCAGAAATAGGCGCTTGTTGCGGAGGTGCCGCTGTCCCAGAATTGATATTTGGTGGCTGCATCCCCGTTGGCATCGGAGTAGGTCAGCCAATTCTTGGCTTGCGTCCATGTATTGGTGTGCAGCTGCACGTCGGGGACCGTAACGACCGGCGCAGTGTTTGGAATCGTCGTGAGCGTGAAAGACGTCCAGTTACCCCAATCGGTCCCGTCGAAAGCGCGTACCCACAGTGTCTCTGTGCCGCCGACCGCGCCGGCACGCACCCACACGTCGGAGAGGTCAGAGGCCGAAACTTCGATCGTCGTGTTGGCGGCCCAATGGTCGTTGGTGGAAGTCCAGAAATAGGCGCTGTTCGCAGCTGTGCCGCCGTCCCAGAACTGAAATTTCTGCGCGGGATTGCCGTCCGAGTCGGCATAAGTGAGCCATGGCTGTATTTTTTGCCACTGATTGTACAACAGGCTGTGGTTACCAATCGTGACGACCGGTGCGGAATTGGCCATGGTTTGCTTCCTCGTGGGGTGCGCCGGTCGAGACCGGCTAATTTCCAAGGTGCAAGGCAATCAATTTTGGCCCGTGAGGCGGGCCAGGCTGAGATTAGTATCGTCCGGCTGAGATCAGCGCATTCCGAAGAAATCGTTAATATCAAATTCAGGATCGCAGAATTTCAATGCAGCATCTATGATGGGTGTCACACCCATCAGTCAGGTCGCGTGCGGCAAAACGTCATAGGTATCCGGTTCCGAGCGGCCTCGCACCGGGTGTCGCGACACGCACTCGCCGGTGCCATTCGCGATGGTCTATCCCCGCCGTTGCGGCTTGAGACGCGCCAGGCTTGCCGTTAGCAGTGCAATTCGAACACCGGTCTTTGCGAGACACCGGTGGAGACATCGAACATCGCGGGCCGACGGAAGCAATGCCAGGCGCATTGGAGAAAGGACGTTTCTCATGGCGAATACGACGGCGGAGCTTGAAGCGCTGCTGATGCAGCGATCGTTGACCGATCCGCAGCTTCTGGCGACGGCGGAGGCGGCATCGGACTTCCGGATCCTGCCGGATGCCACCGTGATCAAGATCGGCGGGCAAAGCGTCATCGACCGCGGCCGCGCCGCCGTCTACCCACTGGTCGATGAGATCGTCGCGGCCCGCAAGGCGCACAAGATCCTGATCGGGACCGGCGCGGGCACCCGCGCCCGGCACCTCTATTCGATCGCGGCCGGGCTGCGGCTGCCGGCCGGCGTGCTGTCGCAGCTCGGCGCCTCGGTCGCCGACCAGAACGCGGTGATGCTGGGCCAGCTGCTCGCCAGGCACGGCATCTCCGCGGTCAGCGGCGCCGGGCTTTCGGCCCGTGCCGCTTTATCTCGCCGAGGTGAACGCCGTGATCTTCAGCGGCATGCCGCCTTACGGCCTCTGGATGCGGCCGGCACCCGAGGGCATGATCCCGCCCTATCGCACCGACGCCGGATGCTTCCTGGTCGCCGAACAGTTCGGCTGCAAGGCGATGATCTATGTGAAGGACGAAAACGGTCTCTACACCGCGAACCCCAAGACCTCGAAGGGCGCGACCTTCATCCCGAAAATCTCGGTCGCCGAGATGAAGGCCAAGGGGTTGCAGGATTCGATCCTCGAATTCCCGGTGCTCGATCTGCTCGCCACCGCGCGCCATGTCCGCCAGGTGCAGGTCGTCAATGGCCTCGTCCCCGGCAACCTCACCCGTGCGCTTGCGGGCGAGCATGTCGGCACCATCATCACCGCGAACTGAGCAGGGACACGACCATGGACGACACCATCAAGCACGTCGCCTCGCCGCTCGCGCGCCAGACCCTGCTCGACAGCGATCTCACCCGTCCCGTTGCCGGCGGTCGCCCGATCCCGCTGCTGCCCTGGGTGCAGGTGGTGAAGATCGGCGGCCGCTCCATCATGGATCGCGGCCACGAGGCGATCCTGCCGATCGTCGCCGAGTTGCGTTCGCTGCTGCCCGAGCACCGCCTGCTGATCCTGACCGGCGCCGGCATCCGCGCCCGTCATCTCTACAGCGTCGGCCTCGATCTCGGCCTGCCGGTCGGCTCGCTCGCGCCGCTCGCGGCAAGCGAAGCCGGCCAAAACGGCCACATCCTGGCCTGCCTGCTCGCGCCGGAGGGCGTGTCCTATCTCGAGCATCCGACCATCGCGAGCCAGCTTGCGATCCATCTCTCCGCGGCCCGCGCCGTGGTGGGCAGCGCGTTTCCGCCCTATCACCATCATGAATTCCCGGTCTCGCGCATCCCGTTGCATCGCGCCGACACCGGTGCGTTCCTGATCGCCGATGCGCTCGGTGCCGCCGGCCTGACGATCGTCGAGGATGTCGACGGCGTCTACACCGACGATCCGAATGGTCCCGAGGGGAAGAAGGCGCAGCTGCTGCGCGAGGCCAGCCTCGCCGACCTCGCCAAGCTGAAGGGCACGCTGCCGTTCGATCCCGCGCTGCTCGAGGTGATGGCCAATGCGCGGCATATCGAACGCGTGCAGGTCGTGAACGGCCTCGTTCCCGGCGGCTCACGGCGGCGCTGCGCGGCCAGCATGTCGGGTCGATCATCCGCACCGGCGCGCGGCCGGCCTGATACCGATGTAATGCTCGCGCGTCGCGTTTAGGCGGCGCGCGACCGAGGGACTACTTGATCGTCGCGTGCACGGTGATGACCGAGGTGCCGGATGCTTTCGGCCCCTGGCCCGTTGCCTTGATGGCAAAGGTGTCGCTGCCCTTGTACTTGGCCTTCGCCCTGTATTCGAAGGTCGATGCGTTGATCTTCTTCAGCTTGCCGTAGGCCGGCTTCTGCGAGATCGCGGAGTCCGTCACCGTGCCGCGGATCCCGATCGGGATCTGGCAGCTTTGGCCCGAGGCGACGTCGATATCGCCGCTCGAATTCTCGCCCCAATCCGCCAATGTCATCGACATCGAGCATTCCGGCACGGGCTGCGCCGAAGATGCCGGCGTGACATTTAATGCAAAGATGAGCGCCAGGGCGGCGATCCCCGACGCCCGCGTCGTGACGATACTCGTTTTCATGCAAGGCCCACTGCTGAAGGTTCTCGCAGGAATCCTGCAACGTGGGAGCAGGGGTGGCAAGGGCTTCGCCTCGCCCGCGCGACATGTGTTGAAATGCTTGGGCGCTTGTTGTGTCGTTGAAGCGCCCCCATAGTCACCGCAGCCTTGATCTGAATGGGGCAAAGGCGCGCGTGACAGGGAAGGGTTCCAATGGCTGAGGGCAGCGACGGTCAGGCAAAAGCTCAACAAGCCGGATTCGCCGGCGTCACCCGCAAGACCCTTGAGCGTCTCGCTTTGCCCGGCGATGATCGCGAGCTTGTCGTTGCCGAGGTGACCTTTCCGCCCGGCGGGGTCGCCCCGCTGCATCGGCATCCCATTGGCGGCGTGGTCTTCATCGTCGAAGGCGTTGCCGAGTCCGCGTATGACGACGAGGCGCCGCGCCAGTATCGGGCGGGCGAGACCTTGCAGGATCGCCCTGACGTTCCGCACACGCTGTTTCGCAATTGCGATCCGGAACGGCCGCTGCGCTTCCTGACGATCTACGCGCTCGAGCCCGGGCGCGCCTACGCGATGGAGCCGTGAGGTCGGGAAAAGGCCAAGGCAAAATGTTACGGTTGGCTCACCTGAGGTTTCGGGCTTGCGCCGGCCATCCGAGGTGGAACCGCGAGCAGGAGGCAAACCGACTCCACCAGGAGTTCATGCGCACGGTCGACAATGTCGTCCAACGAACTTGTCTTCGCGAACATGGCCTGGGCTTCAGCCAACAACCGGTCGCGCGTTGGTATGCTGGGCAGATGCAAGTCGGCGCGATGTTGTAACAGAACAAGCGCTTCCCGCACCGACAATCCGGTGTCGTGGACCGACGATTTGATGGCCTGCGCGATGTACTCGGGATTGAAGCGACCAGCGAGTTGTTCAGCCGTTCGCCTTATCACACGCGATCCCAAGCGCTGCTCGTTGCGGAGAACCAGCGTGGGCGGCGCCTTCAGATCCCAGACAATACCGAGCAAGGACAAAGTCACCAAAACATAATAGGTCACATCAATCTCCCACCACCGGAAGCCTTGCCGCGCACTGCTTTGGTAGGCGTGATGATTGTTGTGCCAACCCTCACCCATCGTAAACAGAGCCAGCAGCCAATTGTTGCGGGAGTCATCGCCCGTAACGTACCGCTTGCGCCCGTGAACATGCGCGAGGGAGTTGATGCAAAACGTGGCGTGATACAGCAGCACGGTGCTCCAGAAGAAACCGACCACGAGCCCTGGCCATCCGGCGATGAGGAAGCACAGACCTGCGACCACGATCGCCGGCAAGACCTCCAATCTGTGAAGCCACATCAACTCCGGATACGAGGCAAAATCCGCAACTTTCGTCAGATCAGTTGCATCGTGCTGTCGATAAAAAATCCACCCGAGATGACTGTGCACGAAGCCCTTATGCCCCGGCGAATGCACATCTTGCTCGGTATCCGAATGAAGATGGTGATGTCGATGTTTCGCGGCCCACCAAAGGACGCTTTTCTGAGCGCTGCTTTGGGCGAGGAATGCGAGGATGAATTGAAACGCCCTGCTCGTTGAGTAGGCCCGATGCGAGAAGTACCGATGATAGCCGGCGGTGATCGCAAACATGCGCAGCCAGTATAGGGCGACGCAAATTGCAATCGCTTGCCATGAGACGCCCGTCCAGATCGCCGCCAGACACCCTGCGTGGACCAGCAGAAACGGGAGGACCTGCGGGTACATGATGTCGTCGTGCTGCCGAGCTGGATCGATATTGGTGGACACGCTCGCGACCTCAGCTGCTTCGATGCGCGGGCCGTTTCGCCGGCAGACGGTTCAAGTCCTGGTCCTGGCGGGCATTGCGCGCGGTGTTGACAAAGAGAACCCCGCGGCCGGGTGACCGGTCGCGGGGTCGCGTAACCAGAGGCTTTGCCAGTTCATCCGTGGTCAAAGCAGCATGGCCAATTGTCGCAGCTTACACCGCGCGCAGATTGTCCGCAGCAGATTTGCCGGTCCGGCGGTCTGCAACGATCTCAAAAGAGACCTTCTGTCCCTCGTTGAGGGTGCTCATGCCGGCGCGTTCGACTGCGCTGATATGAACGAAAACGTCCTGGCCGCCCTGGTCCGGCTGAATGAAGCCGAAACCCTTCTGGCTGTTGAACCACTTCACAGTTCCCATGCTCATGGAAAATCGTCCTATAGATACGTGTTTGGAGCCGCACTCACGAGTGCAGCGGGCGAATTCGAAGTTCAGGGGGTGAGGGTCGTCAGTCAGGCACGCTATCAGCGGCGAGGCCAAGTCGTTCGGCCGAAATTCGATCAGCGGTAGATAGCTACGGTTCGGTGATTCCGCAAGTGGCTTTCTCCCCTTTCTGACCTCGACCGCTGCGTCCCCCTGGGGCAACGGCTGCAATTCACGGTGCTCTGCGGCAACTTTGCTTGACCGGATGGCGGGGACATCGTGCGGTTTGGGGCCACGCGGCCTATTCCTTCTTCGCCGTCAGCCCGTCAACCATTGCGCGCGTCAACGTTGCGATCTCGCTGCGCAGCGCGCCGATCGGCACCGCGATCAGCTTGTGCTCCAGCCCGAGCGCGACCATGCCATGCACGGCGGAGAACAGGCTGCGCGCAGTGACGCTGAGCTGCGCCGGCGAACGCTGCGGAAACAGCGCGGCGAGCGGCTTGTAGATGTGGCGGAACAATTCCATCTGCTCGGTGATTGCCCATTCCGGCACCGGCTTGCCGGGCTGCATGCGATGCTCGAACAGCGCGCGCCACAGTTCGAGATTGTCGGCGGCGAAATCGCAATAGGCGACCGCGATCCGCACCAGCAGCTCGCGCGGCGCGGCAGCCCCGCCGATCTCGGCCAGCGACAGCGACGCATCGAGCCGCGCCAGCGTGCGCGAGCCGACGCGCAGGATCAGCTCGTCGACATCCTCGACCAGATTGTAGACGCCGCCATTGGCGACCCCGATTTCCTGGGCCAGTTCGCGGGTTTTCAGGCCACCGAGACCCTTTGCCGCAATCGCCCGTTCCGCCGCCTCGATCAGCGCTTCCCGCAGTTTTGCACGTCGTTCCAATGCCTTGGACATCTTCGATCCTTCGTTAACCATTGTCTTGAGCGTTGCTCAAATAATTCTTGAGCAATGCTCATTATATGGTACAAGAGATTCATGAGCGATGCTCATAACAGGGAGCGATGAAATGTTCAAAACTGTTTTCACTCTTTTCCGCGGCACCGTTGCGGTGGCCGAAGAGGAACTTCAAGACCGCACCGCGCTGGTCATCCTCGACCAGCAGATGCGCGATGCCGCCGCCGCCGTCGACCGCTCGAAGCGGACCCTGGCGCTGGCGATCGCCGGCGACCAGCAGGAGGGCCGGCGGCTCGACGCCACCAACGCCCGGATCGCCGATCTCGAGGTGCGCGCGTCGGCGGCACTCAATGGCGGCCGGGAAGACCTCGCCCGCGAAGCCGCGCAGGCGATCGCCAATCTCGAAGCCGAGCGCGACGCCGCGATGACCGCACGCGCGTTGTTCGCTTCCGAGATCACCCGGCTGAAGCGCCATGTCGGCACCGCCGAGGCGCGCATCGCCGAGCTCGACCGCGGCCGCCGGCTGGCCCGCGCATCGGAAGCGGTGCGTTCGCTGCGCCGGAGCGGCATCGAGGCGGCGCGCCCCTACGAGTCGACGCTGCCGGAAGCGGAGGCGACGCTGAAGCGGCTGCGCGAGCGGCAGATGGAGATCCAGGCCGCCGACGAGGCGTTGGTCGAGATCGACGCCGCCTCGGGACCATCAGCCACCGCCGAGAAGCTCGCCGAGCAGGGCTTTGGCCCGCGCATGAAATCGACCGCCGACGACGTGCTGGCGCGGCTGAAAGCCAAGCGCCCGCCAGCAGCCTGAAATCCCAAGCCTGAAACCTCAAGCCTGAACTTCAAGTCTGAAACCAAGCCAATTTCAAACCATCTATCATCAAGGAGACGACCATGAACCAGACCATCCAACCCCACAGCGGCAGCTGGGTTACCTTCACCTACGCGTCCTTTGCAGCCTCCGCCTTCCTCGTCGCCGTCGGCGTGTTCTTCCTGCCGATCGACCTCTGGATGAAGGGCTATCTCACGATGGGCATCGTGATGCTGATCCAGACCTGCGTCACGCTCACCAAGACGGTGCGCGACAATTACGAGAGCAGCAAGTTCGTCAACCGCATCGAGGACGCCAAGGCGGAGCGCCTGCTGATGGAGGTCTCCAAGGCAGGGTGAGCCGAAGTCAAGTCGAAGCGGCGGGTGGTTTCTCACCCGCCGCTTTCGTCGTTCCGGGGACTTGGCCGACCCCGCCGTCATTGCGAGCGCAGCGAAGCAATCCATTCTTCCGCGTATGCCGAGCGATGGATTGCTTCGTCGCTATCGCTCCTCGCAATGACGGTGTGGATAGGCCGCCGACCGCTTACGGCCAACTTGTTCCGTTTCCGGAAGGCCTTGTTTACCGTGCGGCAAACAGCGTCAGGTTGCGCTCATGGCTCCTTAACAGGGGCGAGTGCAGAGATCGCGCCCGAGGGACAGAGAAATGGCGTCCACGGACAATCCCACGCCGGCTTCGCGCGGCAGCAAGAGCCTTGCCAAGAGTCTCGGCAAGGCGCGCGCCGCCTTTGACGGTCTGCGCAGCCATGGCGGCTTCTGGCTGAAGGCGCTGTCGCAGCCGACCATCGATCTCAGCTTGCGCACCCAGGCCGGCCAACGCACCCGGATCGTCGAGTCGCCCGGTCTGTCGCTGCCGAGGGACGAGCTCGACGCGCTGGTCGAGCAGCTGCGCATCGTCGCCGCCAAGACGCTGCCCGAGGAGAGCCTGACCTACGGCATCTTCTCCGGTGAACCCGAGCGGCTGTCGCGCGCCGTCGTCACGCTGATCTCGGAGGAAGACACCGGGCGGCCGATCGCCTTCAACGCGCTGTCGGTGATGGACGTGCCGCTCGACGGCGAGCCGGCCGAGGTCACCCATCTCGGCCTCGTCATGGTCGATCCCGATGTGCGCGGGCAGGGGCTGTCCTGGGTGCTCTACGGCCTGACCGCGCTGGTGCTGTTCGCCCGCGACGGGCTGCGGCCGAAATGGATCTCCAACGTCACCCAGGTGCCGGCGGTGGTCGGCATGGTCAGTGATACATTCTCGGACGTCTACCCGTCGCCGCTGCCGGGCGCGCGACAGAGCTTTGCGCATCTCCAATTGGCGCGCGGCATCATGGCAAGGCATCGCGCGGTGTTCGGCGTCGGCGAGGAGGCCGGCTTCGACGAGGCGCGCTCGGTCATCACCAACGCCTATACCGGCGGCTCGGACGCGCTGAAGAAGACCTTCGAGATCGCCCCGAAACATCGCAACACAATCTACAACGAGTTCTGCGCACGCGAGCTGGATTACGGCCGCGGCGACGACGTGCTGCAACTCGGCCGTGTCGATCTTGCCGGCGCACGCCGCTATCTCATGAGCGAGGTGCCCTCGGGCTCGCTGCCGTCGCTGCTCGCGGCGTCCGCGATGCTGGCGCTGCAGCGGCTGGTGCTGCCGGTGGTCTACTGGATGGACGACAGCCGCGCCTTCGGCACGCTGCGTCCGCGCAAGCAGGATAACGGGGCCGCGCGATGAATTTCGACTACTATTCCTTCACCGGCCGCAATATCGGCTTCATCGACGAGCACGAGCAGCAGCTGCTGCGTCAGGCGCGGGTGTTCGTCTGCGGCGTCGGCGGCATGGGCGGCGCGGCCTTCATGGCGCTGGCGCGCGCCGGCGTCGGCAAATTCGTGATCGCCGACATCGACCGCTTCGAGGTCTCCAACCTCAACCGCCAGGTGTTCGCCTTCGCCGACGAGGTCGGGCGCGAGAAGGCGGCGGTTGCCGCCGAAGCCGCAAAACGGATCAATCCAACCATCGAGATCGAGGTGCTTGGCGAGAACTGGACCAGCGAGCTGGCCGGGATCGCCGCGCAGTGCCCGGTCATCGTCAACGGCATGGACGATATCGCCGCCGGCGTGCATCTGTACCGGACCGCGAAGCGCGCCGATGCAACGGTGATCGACGCCTATATGTCGCCGCTGCCGTCGGTGATCGTGGTGCGCCCGCACGATCCGCGGCCCGAGCAGCGCCTCGGCTTTCCGACGCTTGGCAAGGACTGGACCGAAATCACCGAGGACGACCGCCGCGCCGCGATGCGCGCCGAGATCGAGCACGTGATGCTGCACTCCTCGTCGCGCAACTATGTCGACCTCGCCATCGCCGGCGAAGTCGCCGCCGGCCGCCGCAGCCGGATGTCGTTTGCGCCGATGGTGATCTCGACCGGCATGCTGATGGCCTATGAGGCGGTCGCGCTGATCCTCGGCCGCACCTCCGGCACCGATTGTCGCGGCTGGTTTCTCAACCCGCACCGGCCCGCGATCGAGAAGCCGCGCAATGCGCTGGTCGCCGCCTTGATGCGTCCGCTGGTGCGGCGGGCCATCGATGAACTGACGGGCGGCAAATGACCTCCGGGGTGATCGCCGATTCCATCGTCAATCTGTGCGGCGCCATCGGGCTCGCCGTGGCGATGATGACGTTCTACCGGCGCGATCCGAGGAGCCCGTTGACGCGCCGCCTGCTGCTCGCGCTCGGCGTGATCGCGATTCTGTTCCTCGACCGCGGTCTTGCCTGGTGGACCGGAAGCCGCCTGCTCGACCGCCTCTCGGTGATCCCGGCCTCGCTGGTCCCGCTCGGCGCCCTGATCGTCACCGAAGGCATCCTGCGGCGCCACGCGCCGCGCGCGGTCAAGATCGCGGCGCTCGCGGGCGCCATCCTGCTCGGTCTCGGCGGCCTGTTCGGACTGCAACGGCTGGCGATGCCTTACGCGATCGCGCTGGCGCTGTTCCAGCTGCTGGGTTTCGCCACCTGCGCGCTGCTGTTGGCAACGCGCGATCGCGCCTCGCTGATGGCTGCGGAGAACCGCAGCATCGGCCGCATGGCGGTTGGCGCGCTGGTCGTGATCCCGTTCATCCTGACCGATTTCCGCACGCTGTTTCCCGATATCCCCGTGCGGCTCGGCGCGCTGGGCGCGCTGCTCACCGTGACCGTGATGCTGATCGCCGGCGGCGGCGCCGAGACGCGCCGGCACGGCCTTGCGATGATGGCGCTGCGGCTGATCTCGTCGGGCCTGCTAGGCCTCGCCGCTGCCTTCATGGCGCCCGACGTCGACGCCGCGCAGATGATCCGTTTCGTCGCGGTTGCGATCGCCGGCGTCCTGACCATCGGGTTGATGACGGACGCGCTGCGGGCGCTGTTCGAATCGCAGGAGCCGGGCGTGCTCAACTCAGTCGCGGCATCGCCGGCGCAGACAAGGGAGCAGTTGATCGCCGAGCTGGCGCGGCACCCGATCTTCGAAAGCGCGCGGCGCTTCCGCGAGAACGAGCTTGCGCTCTACGATCCGCCGCTGCTGCACGACTTCCTGTCGACACGGCGTGTGCTGCGGCGGTCCGACGCGCCGTGGGGACTGGCGCCGACCGATCCCGCGGCCGAGCGCATCGTGTCGCTGATCGCAGCCAACAACGCCTCCCATGTCATCGTGCTCGGACACGATCCGCTCGACCTGATCGTGCTCGCGGTGCCCGTCACCGCGGCCGACCCCGCCACTGAGACCGCGCTGGCGCTGGTGCGCCGGCTGCTGGCGTTGACCCCGGAGGCCAAATGACATCAGAGATCCGCGAGGGCGACCGCAGGGCGGCATTCGACGCCGCGCTCAACGCCTATGGGCCCGACAGCCTTTACGTGCCGCCGCTGTGGAGCGATTTCGACCGGATGTTCGATCCGGCGAAGAACCCGTTCGTCACCGAAGGCCACGGCCGCTATGCGCTGTTCTCCGCGCATCGCGATGGGCGGCCGGTCGGCCGCATCGCCGCCTCGATCCACGACGCGTCCAACCGCAAGCACGGCACCCGCCACGGTGCATTCGGCTTCTTCGATTGCATCGACGATGACGAAGTGGCCGATGCGCTGCTGCGCGCCGCCGAGCAATGGCTGTCGGCGCGCGGCATGAGCCGCGTCACCGGCAACTTCAACCTCACGGCGATGCAGCAGATCGGCGTGATGACCGACGGGTTCGACCATGCGCCTTTCACCGACATGATGTGGTCGCCGCCGCACATTGCACAGCATCTCGAACGCGCCGGCTACGCCGCGACCTTCCCGATGACGACGTTCGAGATCGCGCTCGACGGCGGCAAGCCGGAGCAACTGCTCGGCGACAAGCAGCGCGCCGTGCTCGCTGACCCGGATTTCGTCTGGCAGCCGATCAAGCGTTCCGCCTTCAAGGTGCGGCTGGAGGATGCGCGGCTGATCCTCAATGACGGCTTTGCCGACAATCCGATGTTCGTGCCGCCGACCGCCGCCGAATATCTGTTCCAGGCCGGCGACATGATGTGGATCATCGACAACCGGATTTCGACCGTGGTTTATCACCGCGGCAGGCCCGCCGGCGCGATCATCGCGATCCCTGACCTCAATCCGCTGATCAAGGCGATCGATGGCCGGGTCGGGCTGTCAGCGCCGTTCAAATTCGTGCAGCACCGCGTGATGAACAGGCGCGCGGTGCTGATCTATCAGTCGGTCTGCCGCGACCTGCACAATCGCGGCCTCAACGGCGCGATGCTCTACCGCACCGCGCTGGCGTTGCAGGAGGCGGGCTACCGCACGCTGGGCGGCACCTGGATCGCCGATATCAACGGTCCGTCGCTGCGCCAGGTCGAGAAGGTCGGCGCAAGGCCGCTGCACCGGCTGCATCTGTTCACCAAGCGGCTGGCCGCAGCATGAGCGCGCTGACGCCGGATCTGCTGCGCGAGCTGGTCGCGGAGGCGCGGCTGGCGCCGAGCGTCCACAACATCCAGCCGACCCGCTGGCGCCTGCTCGGCGACGGGCGGCTGGCGCTGGTCGATGCGACCCGCGTCCGCGCCCCGGTCGCCGATCCCGCGGGGCATGATGTTCTGGTGTCGCACGGCGCGGCGCTGGAGGGTATGAGTCTCGCGCTTAACCGCCGTGGCTTCGCAATCACGGGCATCACCACGCTCGAGCAGCCGCTGTCGCCGCAACTTACCGTGCTCTGCTCCTTTGCGATCAAGCAAGGAGCCGAGCCCGATCTGCTGGCGGACCTCGTGGCGCGCCGCATGTCGTGGCGCGGCAAGTTCGCGGCGTCGCTTGATGATGCGGCGGCGCTGGCGCAGCTGGTTGCCGCGCGCGACGATGTGATCTGCATTGGCGATCGCCGGGCGATTGCCGATATCGCCGGCTGGGCCGATCGGGCCGAATTCTCCTTTGTCCGCGGTGACGACTACCGGGCCGAGCTGCTCGCATGGATGCGGCTGTCGCCCGGCCATCCGCACTATCTGCTCGATGGCCTCAACCGT